>CAVPDT010000003.1:0-42550 GCA_963702725.1 uncultured Solirubrobacterales bacterium | reverse complement strand
GGTGGCGTTCCACCAGGCCCATCCCGCGCAGCCTGTTCAACCGTGTGCGCGCCTTGCACGCCTGCTGACCGGGAAACAGCTCGACAGCGATCTGAAGCGTGCTCATCGCTCGGGCGACATGCAATGACCACAGGATCGCCTGATCGCGCCACACAACGTGGTCCCCACGCAGATCGCAGGCGTGCCCTTGAAGAGATCCTCGAGATCGGTCCCAAACAGGTTGATCACGAACGCGCCCACTTCCACCAGGAGAACGAGAGCAGCCCTATACCAACAAAAGGGAAGACATAACCCTGCTGGCCGCAAATACGGCCGCAGCCCGTATTTGCGGGGGTTTCAGGGCCTCTGCCGACACCGAGGTACGAGATCCCAGGGTCCGAGCGAACACCCCTCGAATCGGCCGAGGGTACGACCTATGCGGGTACCCTCGGCCCGAAGGTACAGGAGCTCCGACCGAACCCTCGGATCTTGCCCGCCCGCGTCGCGTCGTGGATTGAGACGCCATACCTAACTGTCGCTCGAACACCGGTCCTTCCCCCCAACGTTTCCGCGCCGAGATTGCGAGATCGCGCTATGGACATCCCGCCGGCATTCCAAGGACATCGAAGCTGGCGGCTCCGCAATCATGGAGTCATGCTTTCGTCGGCATGGGCGTGAGCGGCAGAGGGATTCGGCGAGGGCATAGTTGGCTGGCGGGGCTGACGCTGGTGATGACTGTGGCGTTGCCGGGCTCTGCCCACGCCAGTGCCGGCTTCACGTTCGTGCCGGATCAGGCGCAGCCATCGCTTACGCCTGGCAGCACCGTCGCAACTGTTGCCGACCTCACGGGAAGCGGTGTCCCCGACCTAGTGCTCACCGATGGCGCGAATGAGGAACACTTCGGCGGTGATGCTCGGGAACGGAGCCGGCGGCTTTGGCGCGCCCACTTGGTATCCCGTCGCGGGGCACCCGGCTTTCATCAGCGTCGCGGACTTCAACAACGACTGGACACCCGGACCTACTCGTACCGGTCGAAACCGCTCCTCCGCCGACACCTCTCGAGGGCGCGATCCCGAACAAGGTCCAGATCCTCTTCGGAGACGGCCAGGGCAACCTAACCGTGGGACAGCCCATCTCCCTGCCCGAAATCGGGCCGGTCTTTCCGGAACTTCACGGGCGCAGGCGGGGCCGAGGATGTCGTTGTCGCGCCGGACGGCTGCTGGGGTGGGAATGACTCGAACAAGTACTACATGCTCCTCGGGGACGGCCACGGAGACCTCGCGCCAGGCCCGGTGTATACGTCTCCCCGAGTCGGAGGTTGCGGCTCCTTCGTCGGCGATTTCACCGGAGACGGGCGAGACCAATACCCCCACGCAGCCAATGAGCCCCGGGGAAGAAGAAGCGATCGTCGTGCTCCCGGGCGAATCCAGTGGCAACTTCTCGGGCCTCCGATCGTCACGCCGACGCCGCAGCTCGCATCTTACTCGGCTTTCGTGGGGCGCGTGGGCGATCTGGACGGACACGGGCAGTCGATCCGGCCCCCCGCGCCATCAAGCAATCGGCTGATCAGGTGGTGGTCTTGCACGGCCCCGCCCCCGGTGGGTTCACCGAGGCTGGCTCCTACCGATTTCTTGGAACAGCCCGGCACGTACAACTTCAATGTGGCGTTGGGCGCGTTTGCGGGCGACGGTCACGTCGACATCGCGGCAATTGGCGCGCAGGCCGCGAGCTCGCAGCTAACTCTCTTTGCGAACAACGGCGCTGGGGTCTTCTCCGACATGTTGACGGCGCCGTTGGCCGCGAGCTTCGGCAGTCTGTTCGTCGCGGACGTCAACGGCGACGGCCGTCCCGACCTCCTTCTCAGCCTGCAGTCCGAACTGCACATCTTCCTCGATGAGCCGACGATCCCGCCCAACGTCCCATCGATCAAGGCGATCGCACCGTCCGTGCTGAAAACCGGCGAGTCGGCGAAGCGATGGCGCGAGGGCAGACGACTCGCGAAGATCAGTCGGAAAGGAAGCACTCCGGTCGGGACCACGTTCTCCCTCTCGCTGAACGAGCCCGCTACGGTGAGCTTCAGCTTCACCAGACGGGTCGCCGGCCGCAAGGTCCGCGGCAAATGCGCGGCGCAGACCAGCAAGAACCGCCATAGAGCCGGCTGTGAGCGCATGGCGACCGCAGGCGTGCTCTCCTTCAGCGCACATACCGGAACCAACAAGGTCGCCTTCGACGGACGCATCTCGCACTCAAAGCGACTCAAGCCGGGCCACTACAAGCTCATCATCCGAGCCACCAACGCTGCGGGAGCCTCAAACGCGAAGAACTCACCTTCACGATCGTGAAGTAGCGGCCTGGGCGAAGTCGACGCCGCCACGATCGGGCTCCACGGGTGCAACGGAGGGAGTGCCATCCCGGTACTCAAGCACGCCCGCCGCGCCGACGACGCGGCCGGCCAGGCGAATGGTCCGCGACCCCGAATCGCGGATCTTCGCGAGCACCACCGCCGCCGTCCCACACTCATCGCGATGCTCGATAAGGCCGGCCTCGGCTAACGCACAGCCGGGCCTTGAGATCACAGATTGCGACCTCAAACCAGCGATGGGGGGTCCGCAGCATGTGGCACTCTGCGCGCATGGCAAACCGAACCGAGACAGACAGCTCGCTCGACCTGATCCCACTCCCTGCAATCCAGCAGCGGATCCTGGTCGTTCGCGAGCGCCATGTGATGCTCGATGAGGATCTGGCAAGGCTCTACGGAGTGGAGACACGCCGTCTGATCGAGCAGGTCAAGCGGAACCTAGACCGGTTCCCGTCCGACTTCATGTTCCAGCTGACGAGACAGGAGGCTGCTGTCTTGAGATCGCAATCTGCGATCTCAAGTGAGGGACACGGTGGACGTCGCTACGCGCCCTACGTTTTTACAGAGCAAGGCGTGGCGATGCTGTCCGGCGTTCTCCGGAGCAAGACGGCGGCCGCCGTCAACATCGCGATCATGCGGGCGTTCGTCGAGCTGCGACGCGCAGCCACCTCGTACGCCGCAATCGAGAGGCGCCTCGAAGACCTCGCGAGAGAGACCGGATCGAAGCTCGGCGAGCACGACCAGCAGCTGGACGAAATCTTCGAGGCACTACGACAGCTGATCACCCCACCCCCGCGACCCAAGCGCCCGATCGGCTTCGGACTACCCGAAGGCGACAAGTAGGCCCGCGGGCGGCGGACAAATCGCGCGCAGAGTCCGCGGCGCCCGAGAGACCAAGCTGAGCAGACTCCCAACCACCCGCGGAGATCTCCGTCTCGCCAAGCCCGCCCAGCGATACCATCCAAGCCCCGCCGACGTAGCTCAATTGGTAGAGCGCCGGTTTTGTAAACCGGGGGTTTCCGGTTCGATCCCGGACGTCGGCTCTGGCGGCAGTCCTTGCCGTGGCGTTGCAGCACTCCGATACACTTCTTGACCGTAGATGGCCGCGTTTGGCCATCAGGCGGACACCGCGAAACCCAAGTCTAGGACTCAAATATGGCGCTCTGTCCGACAATCGAGCGCCCCGGGCTGGAGACTCTTGTAAAGCGGATGTCGCCGGTTCGATCCCGGCCGTCGGCTCTCAGAAGACGCCTGCCCTTGAGACTGCAACGAAATACTCAACCGCGGTCGGCGGCGCGTTTCACGGCCGAGCAGTGGCTCCCGGAGCGCCTCGGGGGCACTCAAACGGAAAGCCTTTGCCGGAGAGCGAGAACGAGGCGCCGTGGCGCGACATGAGGAAGTCGGGCGTGAGCGTCAACCGCCAACCGCGGAAGTGGCGCAGGCGCAGGTGGGGATGGGGATGGCGCTGGCCGAGCTCGTGGCAGCGGTAGAGGACGAGTCGGTGCTTGCCGTCGATCTCCCAGCGAAAGAACGCAAGCGCGACGGTGCAGGCGCGCGCGACCGAGATGTGGCGCAGGCCATGGATTTCGACTCCGGTGACGATCGGGTGCTGGCACTCGATCGTCCACACCGGGCTCGCTGCGCCGGCGGAGGGCGCGACGCAGGCGAGCAGCAGCGCCGCACTCGCGACCGCAAGCCATCCTTGACGGGTCAAGCTGTTTATGGGGGCGGTCATTGAGGTCGTCTCGCGCCGGTGCGCCCCAGCCCAGATTGCGCGCCCGCGCGGGCGGGAGGTGGCGATACTACTCACCGCGTGCCGGCGGGCACGCCGACGCCGGCACGCGGTGAGGGGCCGCGCGTGGGAGGACCCGCCACGGTGTGTGCCCTCGCTCGCGGCCGGCGCGTCGTGCGGGGCTTGAGCGCGAGTCGCTACCGGGCAGGTCACGCAGGGGCGCGCCAAGTGATGTACGTTGGTGCAAGTTCGCACTGATCGAGCGGGCCGGTCGAGTTCGCGTGAGCTGAGGAAGCGGGGATGTGGGATGTATGACTACGTGATCGTGGGCGCGGGATCGGCGGGGTGTGCGCTGGCGAGCAGGCTGAGCGAGGATCCGGACGTGAAGGTGCTGCTGCTGGAGGCGGGACCGCCGGATGTGAGCCAGAACGTGCACGTGCCGCTGGGGTACCTGCGCCTGCCACGGACGGAGCTCGATTGGGACTACAGCTCTGCGCCTGAGCCCGAGTGCGACTTCAGGCGGATACCGCTGCCGCGCGGCAGAGTGCTGGGCGGGAGCTCGTCGATCAATGCGATGGTCTACATCCGTGGCAATCCGCGCGATTACGACGAGTGGGGCGTGAGCGGGTGGTCGTGGCGGGAGATGTTGCCGTATCACTTGAAGGCCGAGGACAACGAGCGCGGAGCGTCCGAGTGGCACGGCGCGGGCGGACCGCTGCCGGTGAGCGAGCAGCGCTCGGGGAATTTGATCTCGCGCGCGTGGGTCGAGGCGGGTGTGCAGGCCGGGTTGGCGCGCAACGAGGACTTCAACGGGGCAGAGCAGGATGGCGTCGGCCTGTATCAGGTGACCCAGCGCGGCGGGCTGCGCGCGAGTGCGGCGGTGGCTTATCTGCACCCGGCGATGGAGCGCGCGAACTTGACGGTGATGCCGTACATGCAGGTCCACAAGATCCTGATCGAGAACGGTCGCGCCGTCGGGGTGGCGGCGGCACAGCTGGGTGAGTCACGGGAGTACAGGGCCGAGCGCGAGGTGCTGGTGTGCGGGGGCGCGTACAACTCGCCGCAGTTGCTGATGCTGTCGGGGATCGGCCCGGCCGAGCACCTTGCGCTGCGCGAGATCGAGGTGCTGCTGGACCGGCCGGCGGTGGGCGAAAATCTGTCGGACCATGCGGCCACGCAGCTGGTGTGGAGAACGCAGGAGCCACAGAGCCTGTTGCTGGCGCTGGAGCCGGCGGCGCTGGAAGAGTACGAAGCGACGCAGACCGGGCCGTTTGCCTCCAACCTGGCCGAGGCGGGAGGGTTTGCGCGGGTGGGCGCCGATGCCCAGGCGCCGGACGTGCAGTTTCACGTCGCGCCGCTGCACGTCGTGGACGAGGGCCTGAGCGATCCGGAAAGCCATGGCGTGTGGGTCTCGCCGTGCCTGCTGACCCCGCACAGCCGGGGTTCAGTGCGACTCGCATCCAACGATCCCACGGCGAAGGTGATCGTGCACAACGCCTTCTACGCCCAGGGAGACGATATGGCGCGGATGATCGCGGCTGTGAGGCTGGCGCTCGATATCTGCGGTCGGCCGGCGCTGAAGCCTTACTGCGTGGAACCTACGAACGCGCCCGTGGACGAGAGCGATGAGGCGCTGCGCGCGCACGTGGCGAGGACCACGTTCGCGGTTTATCACCCGGTGGGCACCTGCCGGATGGGCGCAGACGAGGAGGCGGTCGTGGATGAGCAACTGCGCGTGCGCGGGGTCCAGGGACTACGCGTGGTCGACGCCTCGGTGATGCCGACGGTGCCGCGCGGGAACACGAACGCGCCGACGATCGCGATCGCCGAGCGCGCGGCGGATCTGATTCGCGAAAGGGTCGGCCCGGCAGACGTTCTCGCCTCGACGCCGGCCGTGGCGTAGCGACGGGAGCCGCTCGCTCGTGGACTCGGTGGGGGTTGATTGGTGGGCTCGCGCCTTCCTGGAACGCTATGCGATCGCGGCGCTGGTGAGCGCCTCGGCGATGTTGTTAGGCGCCTCCTCAGCGCGCGCGCTGACGATCTCGCCGCTGGACGGCACGCCGGACGCCTCGCCGCGCACTCAGATCAGCTTCATGGGGATCGACGCCGGCGAGATCCACGACGTCGAGGTCGTGGGCTCGCGCAGCGGGTCCCATGGCGGTCGCTTGAAGCCCTATGCGAGTTCGCCGGGCGCGAGCTTTGTGCCTGCGCTCGGCTTCAGCGAAGGCGAGCGGGTGAGTGTGAGCGCGCTCGTCGGCAGCGCCCGTCACGGGCATCGTGTCGGCAGCGTCTTCACAATCGCCCGCCTTGCGCACTATGCATTCACCCCGATGGGCGCCGCACCGACGGCGCGGCCGGGGACGGTGCAGAGGTTCGCCTCCCAGCCGGCTCTGACTCCGCCGAGCGTGCGCGTGACGAATCGCTCGCCGGGATCCTCCGACGACGACGTGTTCATCGCGGCCAACCATGGTTACGGGCAGTGGGGCCCGATGATCTTCGACCGCGCCGGCTCGCTGGTGTGGTTCAAGCCGGTCGCGAAGGGCGAAACGGCTATGGATCTGCAGGTGCAGAGCTATCAGGGAAAGCCGGTACTGGTGTGGTGGCAGGGTTACATCCCGAGCCTCGGGGTGGGGTTTGGGACGGATGAGATCTACAGCTCGGCGTATAGGCCGGTGGCGTCGGTGAAAGCGGGGAACGGCTACTGGGCGGATCTGCACGACATCCAGATCACATCCGGGGGCTCGGCGTTTATTACCGCTTATTCGCTGGTGCAGGCGGACCTGTCCTCGGTCGGAGGCTCGCACACGGGCTCGCTGCTGGACTCGGTCGTGCAGGAGGTCGATGTGAGGACTGGACTGGTGATGTTCGAATGGCACGCCGACGGTCATGTGGCGCTCGACGATTCCTTCTCGCGGGGCCCGATCTCGCCGGGCGTGCCGTGGGACTATTTCCACATCAACTCGATCTCACTCGGCCCGTCGAACGACGGTGATTTTTTGATCTCTTCACGCAATACGTGGGCGGGCTATGAGATCGACGGGCACACGGGGCGGATCCTGTGGCGCCTGGGCGGGAAGCATCCGAGCTTTCACATGGGTGCGGGCACGGGGATGGCGTGGCAGCACGACATCCGCTGGCAGCCCGATCGTACGATCACGCTGTTCGACGACGGCGCGGCGCCGGACGTGCACGCGCAGTCGCGCGCGATCCGCGAGCGGATCGACTGGGCGCATCGCACGGTCCACCTCGCGGCTCGGCAGGTGCGCGCGCAGGCGCTGTTGACGGGTAGTCAGGGCAACGACCAGGCGTTGCCGCGGGGCGGCTCGTTCGTGGGCTGGGGCGAACGGCCTTATTTCACCGAATTCGATGCGTCGGGTGAGACGGTGTTTGAAGCGAACATTCCTTACCCCGGCGGGTCTTACCGCGCGTATACCTACCCGTGGACGGCGACGCCCGCGAATCCGCCGGCACTGGCCGTGACCTTTACGGGAGCTGAAGCGAGCACGGTGTATGCGAGCTGGAACGGCGCCACCGACGTGCGCGGCTGGCGAGTGCTGGCGGGAGCGGATCCGGCGCACCTGGCGGTGATCGCGAGTGTCCCGCGGGCGTCATTTGAGACTGCGATTCCGGTGCGCAGCTCCGAGCCGGACTTCGCGGTGCAGGCGCTGGGAGCAGCGGGACAGACGCTCGCGACCTCGCACGTGATCGCTCGCTAGCGACGATCGCGGTCGGGCGGCGCGAGGATCAGCCGGCGGTGGCCGTCGCCACGGGAGCGTCCGCGGCCTGGTAGTCGGCGAGCATGCTCAGCTCCTCCTCGCGCTTGGGGAAGAGGAAGAACACGATCGCGGCGCCGATCAGCACGGCGATGATGCCGGCGGTGTAAGCCCAGTCGGCGCCGGACAGGAACGAGGTCTTGGCGCCGGCGATGATCTGCGAGGCATAGTGGGGGTAGTGCTGGGCGGTGGCGGTGGCGCTGGAGAATGACTTCTCGAGCTCGTTTTCGACGTTCGTGCTGATCTTGGCCTTGTTCGGGGAGGCGGCGATCGAGGCGGCCACGGCGGAGGCGTAGCCGGCGGTGAGCAGGGCGCCGAGGATCGACTGCATGATCGCGCCACCGAGGTCGCGCTGCAGGTCGGCCGTGCCCGAGGCCATACCGGCGCGACGGACGGGAACGGAGCCCGTGAGCGAGTGCGAGGCGGGCGTGCCGGCAAAGCCGACCCCGAGCCCAACGAGCGCGTAGCCGAGGCCGACGGGCCAGTAGGAGATGTGGTCTTCCCACAGGATCAGCATCGTCAGGAAGCCGAGCAGGCAGAAGACGTAGCCGGTGAGCAGGGTGAAGCGCGAGCCGCGCGCCTCCACCAGTTTGGCCGAGCGCGGCGCGGCGATGACCATGCCCACGGCGCCGGGCAGGATCGCGAGACCGGCGTCGAGGGTGGAGTAGCCGAGGACGTTCTGCAGGAACTGCTGGCCGACGAACATCGCGCCCATGAGCGAGCCGAAGACGATGATCCCGGCGCAGGCGGCGACCCAGAAGATGCGCCGGCCGGCGATGTGCAGGTCATACAGCGGGTTGCGCACGCGCAGCTGGCGCACGGCGAAGGCGATCACGGCCGCGAGCGCGATCAGCACGAGCCCGATCACAAGGCTCGTCTTGTCTGGGACCGGCGCGAAGTTGATCGCGAGGATCAGCGCGGAGACGAACACGACCGAGAGGATGCCGCCGAGGTTGTCGACGGGGCTGTCGGTCTCGTTGACGTGAGCGGGAACGTAGCGCAGGGCCATCACGAGCGCGACGAGCGCCAGCGGCAGAGTTATCAGGAAGACCGAGCCCCATTCGAAATGCTCGAGCAGGGCGCCGGAGATGAGCGGCCCGAGCGAGGAGATCGCGCCACCGAGGCCGGACCACAGCGCGATCGAGCGGGTGCGCGCAGGTCCCGACCACAACGCCGTGATCAGGGCGAGGGTCGTGGGGAAGGCCATACCGGCGGAGAATCCGCCCAGCAGGCGTCCGGCGACGAGCACGCCGATCGAGCCGGCGAAGGCCGCGAGCAGGCAGGCGGGGATCGACAGGGCCATGCCGAGGATCAGCATCAGCTTGCGCCCGTAGCGATCTCCGAGCGCGCCGAGGTAGAGCACCGAGGCGGCCAGACCGAGGGAGTAGGACACGGCGACCAGATCGAGGCCGGTCTGGGAGGCGTCGAAGGCGCGCCCGATCGAGGGCAGCGCGACGTTGGCGACGGCGAGATTGAGGTTGGCGACGGCCGCGACCAGGATCAGCGCCGCGAGGACGAGCCCCTGACGCGCCGGCGAAGTCGAGGCCTCGGTCTCGGTGGCACTGCCGGCGGGTGAGGCGGTCGAGCTCAGCTGAAGGCTCCCGTGTCGAGCGTCATTGACGCGAGAGCAGTTCCCGCTTGGCCGTGGCGAACTCCTCGTCGGTCAAGGCGCCGCTCGCGTGCAGCGAGGCCAGGCGCTCCAGCCCTCCGACGGCATCCGGGGCGCCGGCGCCGTGCCGCGCGCCATCCCCACCGCGCCCGGCGATGCCGGAGCGCAGGCTGGCCCCTCCCCGCGCGAGCGAGCCGCGCACGTCGGCCATGCCCTTGCGGATCGCGTCCATTCCGCCCGCGGGCGCGGCGTCGGGAAATTCGCCCGCGGTCTGGCGGCGCAGCATCTGCGCGCCGAACATCGAGAGCACGGTGATCAGCAGGATGCCGGTCAGTTTCTGGGTCGCGTTGATCGGACCCCAGGCGAACAGGATCAGGAGCGCGACCGCGACGGCGCCGAAGGTGATGTCGGGGCGGTCGCGCAGGTACGGGGCCATGGCGCGACGCGTGGATGTCGCCCAGCGCGAGCGCCCGCCGAGCAGGCCGGCGAGCACGACGATGACGCCGACGAAGATCAGCGCGTCGGCGACGTCGACGAGCACGCTCGTGGAGATCGACCACGCAGCGCTGGCGGCCGGACGTATGGCTTCGGTGGTGGCGAGCGTGTCCACGACCTGGTTGCCGATCAGCGTGCGGGCGACGAGCGCGACCAGTCCCGCGCCGACGCAGACGAGCCCGACGTTCAACAGGGTGCGGCTGCGCCGGCCCCGCGCCAGGCCGATCGCTCCGGCGAACAGGAGCAGCACGAGCAGCGGCAAGAGGATCGCGAGGCCCTCTGAGCACGCGCACGCCTGCCTGCGCGGTTTCCAGAGATTTGGAGCTGACGATTTTGATTTCGGCGACGTTGGCCGGGATTTTTTCGGCGGTCGACGCGGGCGCGCCGAGACGGGTGGCGAGGTCTGAGACGATCGGCCTGAGATCGAGGATCACCGCGCCGCCGCCGGGCGTGCGGATCGCCTTGCCCTTGTTCTCGATCAGGTTGACGAACTGCTGGTGGGTGACCTCGTTGGCGGTCTTCCACAGCTGCTGCACGCGCGGGCGCTGCAGAGCGATGACGATGCCTTTTTCGACGAGGCCGCGCAGCCCACCGGCGGCCGGGCCGGCTAGTGGCTTCAGTTCGGAGGGCAGGCCCGAGCGGATTTCGCCGGCGACGTCGACGTTGGCGTAGAGCTGGTCGGTGAGATAGGAGGAGAGCTGTTCCTGGATCGCGTGGTTCTCCAACAGGGCGGTGTTGGTTTCGGTCCAGTAGGAGGTATCGAGCAGCTGGCGGTTGGCCCAGACGGCGAATATGCCGATCACGCTGAGCACGGCCGCAAGTCCGAGCATGCTCCTGACCAGCCATCTGTGGGAGCTGAGCGGCGCCGACATCGACGGGCCCTCGGGAGAAGAGCCGCCGGGCGGCGTCGAGGACGTTGCCCTCGCGGCGGCGGCGGCGGCGGGCATCGGGATCGTCGGGGGCTCGGTCGAGGGACGCGCCGCGGAGTCGGAGGGACCCTGGGATGTCTCGTCACTCATCGCTATGCCGTTTTCACTCGGAGGGCTCGGTCGGCGGCATCAGGGCGCCGATCAGCCAGAAGATGGGTATGAAGATTCCGATCAGGAACATGATCCAGTGGCCCTTTTTGATCGCGGTCAGTCCGAGGACGATCAGCAGGACGAGATAGAGGATCCCGAAGCCGATGTAGCCGCCGGAGGAGACCGCGAGTGGGATCGTCATGGCGCCATCGTGGTAGTCAACATTCGATTGTCCCCTCTGGCTCACCTGTGCCGGTCGTGTCCGGCCGAGGAAGCGTGAGCATAGCTGGCGGGCTGCCCGCGCGAAGCGCGGCGGAGGGGAGCGCCGTTACGGGCGCCCCCCTGCCGGACACGGTCACTTCGGTCAAGCCCTTTCCTTGCCTCTACGCGTCGATCGGCCGGCCTCCATAGGCGGCCAGTCCGTAGATGATCAGGATGTCGATCGCGAAGATCGCGAGCGACCAGAACGGGTAGGCGGGCATCGACAAGAGCGCCCCGATCGCGCTGAGGCTTGCCACGATGATCCCGAACCAGCGTCCGAACCCTCCGCCGGACCAGATCGAGAAGGCGGCGAGGATCTCGAGCGCCCCGAGGACGATCGTCACCCAGCCCCATGTGTTGAGCCCGCTGAGGATGTACTGGGTTTCGTGGACGAAGAACTTCGAGTTGCCGACCGCGGCGATCCCGTAGATCACGTTCAGGACACCGACGACCAACAGCATGATCCCGGCGAACATCACCCACCCGGCGCCTGCCTGTTCCCCCTCACCTGGCCTGTCGTACGAACTCGTAGCCATGCCTCACTCCTTTCGGCGATTTGTATGCACGCTGTAGTTCTGCATCCGGCGGCTTTGGCCTGCCTGTGAAGGCAAATGACCAACCCTCCCGAGCGGTTACCGGAGCGTGTTCGAAGCCGAGCCTACGCGCCCTTACGGGCCGTGGCATCGGGGCTCAATACCTCCGCCGCTGCGGGTTTCTACGTACGTCCCTCGCCGCGCTCGGCCGGCGGCGCGAAACCTCGCGGCGCCGACGGTTTGCACAGGCGGCGCCTGCGGCGCGATGTTCGACGGGCACTGTGTTAGCGTGGCGCCGTGGCGGAGATGACCGATCGCCGGGCGGGGGCTGCGGGCATCGTCCTGCTGACGCTGGCCGCGGGGCAGTTCCTGATGGTGCTCGACAGCTCGGTGATGAACGTGTCGATCGCGACGGTCGCCAAAGACCTCGGCACGACCGTTACGGGGATCCAGACGGCGATCACGTTTTACACGCTGGTGATGGCCTCGCTGATGATCACCGGCGGCAAGCTCGGGCAGATCCTCGGGCGTAAGCGGGCGTTTGCGATCGGCTGCGTGATCTATGGCTGCGGGTCGTTCACCACCGCGATCTCGCCGAATCTCGGCGTGCTGATGTTCGGTTGGTCGTTTTTGGAGGGAGCCGGCGCGGCGCTGATCCTGCCGGCGATCGTCGCGCTGGTGGCGTCCAATTTCGCCGCGTCCAGAACGCCCGCGAGCGTATGGTCTGGTCGCATCGGCCGGCGCGATCGCAGTGGCCGCGGGCCCCCTGATCGGTGGGCTGTTCACCACTTATCTGTCCTGGCGCTGGGTGTTCGCGGGCGAGGTGCTGATCGTGCTCGTGATTCTCGCTCTGACGCGCCGCATGGAGGACACGCCGGCCGAGACGGGGGTGCGACTGGACCTGGTCGGGACGGGGCTGTCGGCGCTCGGGCTCGGGCTGATCGTGTTCGGGATTCTGCGCGCGGGCGCGTGGGGATTCGTGCAACCGAAGCCCGGAGCTCCGGAATGGGTCGGCCTGTCTCCGACGCTCTGGCTGATGCTGGGTGGCGGGCTGGTCGTGTGGCTGTTCCTGCAGTGGGAGAACCATCGCGTGGATAGCGGCCGGGAGCCGCTGGTCAATCCGGCGATCCTGCGCAACGTGACGCTGCGCGGCGGCTTGACCTCGTTCTTCTTCCAGTATCTCCTGCAGGCGGGCCTGTTCTTCGCGGTGCCGCTGTTCCTGTCGGTCGCGCTGGGGCTCTCGGCGATCGAAACGGGAGTGCGGCTGCTGCCACTGTCGATCACGCTGCTGCTGGCAGCGGTGGGTATCCCGAAGCTGTGGCCGAACGCCTCGCCGCGCAGAATCGTGCAGCTGGGCTTTCTGGCGCTGTTCGCCGGGATCGTGGTGATGGTCGCCGCACTGGAAGCGGGCGCGGGCGCCGAGATCGTGACCTGGCCGATGCTGCTCTCGGGCCTGGGCGTCGGCGCGCTGGCCTCACAGTTGGGGAGCGTCACCGTGTCTTCGGTCTCCGACGAGCAGAGCGGTGAGGTGGGCGGATTGCAGAACACTCTCACCAACCTCGGCGCCTCGATCGGGACGGCGCTGTCGGGGGCGGTGCTGATCGCCGCTTTGAGCACGTCGTTCCTGACGGGGGTTCAGCAGAACCCGGCGGTGCCGAGCGACGTCAAAGCGAAGGCCGGCGTCGAACTGGCAAGCGGGGTGCCGTTCGTCTCGGATGCCCAGCTGCGCAGCGCCTTGGCCGACGCCGGGGTATCGCCACAGGCGAGTGATGCGATCGTGGAAGAGAACGAGACCGCGCGCCTGGCGGCGCTGCGCTCCTCGCTGTCGGCACTGGCGCTGATCGCGCTGATCGCGCTGTTGTTCAGCCGCGGAATCCCGACCGAGCAGCCGGCGGCAGGCGCGGGGGCGGGGGCGGGGGCGGCTCGAGAACCCGGGTCAGAACCTCAGGCTGCGTGAACCGGCGGGCCGGCCGCCTTGATTTCGCGTGCGGCGGCGCGTAGCGCGAACGCGATCAGGACCAGCGCGAGTCCGCGCACGATCAGCACGATGCCGAACACGATCGCGAGCGTCTTGATGCCGAATTCGGGCCAAGAGACGATCAGGATCCCGAGCGCCAGGTCGACCAGCGCGGCCAGCAGCAACCAGCCACGGCCCTCGCGAGTCTCGAAGACCGCGACGAGACGCAGGACGCCGGCGAGGATCAGGTAGAGACCGACCGCGAGCGCGACGACGAGAATGCTGCCGCTCGGGTGACGCAGCACGATGACTCCGGCGATCATCGCCAGGGCGCCGCCGAGCACGCCGCCGATGCGCGAGCCGGACGGCTGGCCGAGCGCTCCGACGATCAGGAAGACGCCGCCGATCAGGAGCTCGATGCCGACCAGCAGCGCGACCACGGTGAGCGTCGGTCCGGGATAGGCGATCAGCACGACGCCGCCGATGACCGAGATCAGGCCGACGAGCAGGCCGAGCCACCACGCGCGGCCCACCGCCTCGACCGCCTCCCACTCCGAGGTCTCGCTTGTGAACGCCGTGCTCATCGCTGTCTCCCTCTGCTCGGTGCCCGCACAGGCGGGTCACGTTCACCGCCGTGCGACGGTCCGCTGTTGCCAGATGGATTGAACCCTAGGCGCATGTCGGAACGCCTGCGACCGTAGAAGTCCGCAGCGCCAGGGGACGGGTCAGCACCCTGCTGAGCACGCCGGCTTGCACGGGCGCGCCTGGTGCAATGCCCTTCGGCCGCAAGCGTGAGACCGCATCGAAAGAAGCTCGCGCGGGTTTGGGCAGATGGGTCCGAAGGGGCGCGGACCGACGTAGCACGGCAAATCCACTTAGGTAACCGCACGAGGGAGAGGCATTCATGCGTTCATTCAGGCTGGTCCCGGCCATCGTGGCCGCGGCCTCGTTGCTCGCGCCGACGGTGGCCGGCGCGAGACCACACAAGCATTCGAACCCCAGCGGTCGGTGCAACGTCGCGCTTAACGTGGCGCCCCGGCAGATAACGGCCGGTGACCCGATCGTCGCGTTCGGACGGCTGAACTGCACGCGCCGCGTGAACGTGGCCGGGCAGGCGGTGCAGCTGTTCGAGCACGTCCACGGCACGCCCGGCTATGCGCTCGCGCAGAGCACGAGCACCGACGCGCGCGGGTTCTATGAGATGGCGCAGGCCGGGGTGCAGAGCGACAGCTCGTTCTACGTGCGCTCGCACCGCGCCCAGAGCGCGCGCCGGCATGTTCGCGTCGCCGCACAGGTGACGCTCCTCGGTCCGCCCGAAGGCACACAGCTGCTCACGGGCCGCCCCAACAAGGTCGCGTTCACCGGTACCGTCAGTCCGGCCGACGTGGGCGCGCGCGTGATTCTGCAGCGCCAGAACGCGGTCACGGGCAACGAATGGCGACGCATCGACCATGGCACGGTGCAAGCGGACGGCACCTTCTCGATCGTGCACACGTTCGTCGTCCCGGGCGACGCGAACCTGCGCGTGATCGTGCGCAGCGACGGCGTGAACTTGCCGAGCCCGTCGAACGTGCTGACGTATGAGATCTCCCAGGCGCAGAACCCGCAGCTGACGATCTCCGCGTCCTCCGATCCGATCTTCTTCGGGCAGTCGGTGACGATCAGCGGCGTGGCCGCCGGTGTGACCAACGGACCGGTGACTTTGCTCGCGCGGACCGTGCGCCAACGCGGTTTTGCACCGGTCGCCCAGGTGAACACCGACGCCGGCGGCGCCTATACGTTCCCGGCGCAGTCGCCTGTGAACAGCACCTTCTACGAGGTCACCAGCGCACCGCGGCCGTGCCATCCTCCGCGCGGGCGGGCATGCAGCGCGAGCGCGGACCGCTCGGCGGTGCTGTACGAGGGTGTCAAGGACGTGCTCACGGCGGCGGTCTCGCAGAGCACGATCCCGGCGGGCCAGACGCTCACGTTCACGGGCACGGTCGCGCCCGATCACACCGGGCACATCGTCTACCTGGAACGCCAGAACGTCGGCAGCGGCAACTTCCACGTCGTGGAGGTCGCGACGGTCGGCGCCGGCTCGGCGTATTCGATCGCCCACACGGTGTATGAGCCGGGCACGAAGGTGTTCCGTGTGCGCATTCCGGGCGGCCCCGAGAACGAGGGCGCGGCGAGCGTGCCGTTCACGATTCAGGTGACCCCCTCCCCGGCGGCGTCGTTGACGCCGGAAGGCCCCGGCAACTCGGGCCTGCCGGCCGAAGGCGAACACTGAGGCAAGAAGAAAGCGGCTCTATCCAGCAACACCTGTGGCCGCCCATCCAGGGCGGCCACAGCGGCCTACGCCGCCACCGCCCGCGAGTCCAGGTGCGCGCCGACCTTGCGCTTGACGCGTTGCAGGGCGTTGTCGACGGTCTTGGTGTCGCAGTCCAGGCGCTCGCCGACCTCCTCGTAGGAGCAGCCGTCGAGGTAGAGACCCAGGACGCGGCTCTCCAGCTCTGAGAGCGCCGTCGAGAGGCAGCCCACCAGCGAGCGCAGCTCCTCGGAGGAGATGACCTGGTTGACGGGGTCGTGGACGGTCGGACCGGGGAGCATCTGGTCGAGCGTCGGCACGTCGTCGCCGGCCGCCGCGGGGGTGGAGGAGAACGAGACGTACTGGTTCAGCGGGGTGTGCTTGTTGCGGGTCGCGGTCTTGACCGCGGTGATGATCTGGCGGGTGATGCAGAGCTCGGCGAAGTTGCGAAAGCTCGACTCACGGTCGGTGCGATAGTCGCGAATCGCCTTGTAGAGCCCGACCAGCCCCTCCTGGATGAGATCGTCGGAGTCGCCGCCGGCGAGGAAATAGGAGGAGGCCTTCAAGCGTACGAAGCCGTGGTAGCGCTTGACGAGCCGGTCGTAGGCGTTGCGATCGCCCTGCTTGGCGAGCGCGATCAAAAAGCCATCATCGACCTTGACTTCAGAGTTAGGGTTGCGGGAAATTCTCAGTGCCACGAGCAGATCCTTTCTCGGAACTCCCCGCACGCGCGGGCAGCCCAAATTTGCTCAGTGGCGCACTCCTCCCCTGGCGCCAATGCTTAGGTATCTGAACCTTAGGTTCAGCGTTATGTTGAGCGCGAGAGTTGCACAGTCTTCGGACGTTGTCAAGCGACGCGGTCGCGATTCTGCAAGATCTCGTACAGCGTGGCAGCTGCGGCGGCGCTCACATTGAGCGATCCCACCCGCCCACGCAGCGGCAGCGCGATCAGCTGATCGCAGGCGCCGGCCACCCGCGGACGTAGACCTCGGCCCTCGCTACCGAGCACGAGCACGACCCCGGCGCCACGGTAGTCGGGTGCGTCGTAAGGGATCGGGATGTGCTTGCCGACTGCCTGCGCACTGGCCCCGTAGCACCAGCATCCCGCCGCTCGGGCCTGCACCAGGAAGTCGGCGAGGTTGCGTACGCGCGCGACACGCAGGTGCTCGAGCGCCCCGGCCGAGGCCTTGCACGCCGCCGGCGTGACCTCGGCCGAGCGCCGCTCGGGGATCGCCACACCATTGCAGGCCGCGCACTCGGCGGTGCGGGCGATCGAGCCGAGGTTCTGCGGATCTTGGACCTCGTCCAGCGCCACGACCAACGGCTCCGGACCCGCCAGCAGTTCCTCGCCGGAGACGTACGGGTAGCCACCGGCCTGCGCACACACGCCCTGATGCGCCGAGGACCCGCAAAGACGCTCGATGTCAGCGGCCGTGCCGGTCTTCACTTGCACGCCTGAAAGCCACGGTTCGCGGGCGGTGCTTTGCGTCGCCCAGACCGCCCCCATGCTGTGCGCGCGCCGTCCGCGCAGGGCCTCGCGCACGGCGTTGCGCCCGTACAGGATCACCGCTCGGCGGTCTGGATCAGCTCGGCGCCGTCGGCGCCGTCGCGAATCTCCCACCCACGCGCGCGCAACTCCTCGCGCAGGCGGTCGGCCCTCTGAAAGTCGCGCTCGGCGCGCGCGCGCTCGCGTTGCTCGAGCAACTCCGTCGCCTCGGGGTCGATCGCTGCGAGATCCTCGGCAACCCCGGCGGGCGCCAGCTCGCCCAGCCCGAGCACGCCCAGCATCTCGCGCAGGTCCACGTCGCCGACCGGTGCCGATTGGGCGCCCTCGCCGGTGCGGCGGTTGGCCTCGCGTACCCACTCGAACAGCGACGCGAGCGCCATCGGCGTGTTGAAGTCATCGGCGAGCGCAGCGAAGAAGGCGTCGCGATGTGCGGCCATGTCGGCCGGGCTGGCTTCGCCCTCAACCAGACGCCCGAGCGCGTCGCGGATGCGCCTCACCCGCCGCCCCGCGTCGTCCAGCTCTGCGGGCGAGAACGCGAGTGGCTGGCGGTAGTGTCCGGAGGCCAAATACATCACGACGGCGTCGCGGCCGTATCGCTCGATGACCTCGTGCAGCGGGGCGATGTTGCCGACCGACTTGGCCATCTTCTCGCCGGTGGACTGGATCATGCCGTTGTGCATCCAGATTCGCGCCAGCTCCTCGCCGCGTGCCGCGCGGGTCTGGGCCGCCTCGTTCTCGTGATGGGGAAACAGCAGGTCCGAGCCGCCACCGTGGATGTCGAATCCGACGCCCAGCGCCTCCTCGGCCATGGCCGAGCACTCGATGTGCCAGCCCGGGCGGCCCGGGCCCCAGGGGGAATCCCAACTGGTGTCCTCCTCAGGCTTGTGCGCCTTCCACAGCGCGAAGTCCAGCGGATCGTCCTTACGCTCGGCTCCCTCCACGCCCTCGCCCTGATCCATGTCCTGGATGTTGCGGTGTGAGAGCGAACCGTAAGCGGGGTCGGAGCGCACGCGGAAGAACACGTCTCCCCCGCTCTCGTAAGCGTGTCCCGCATCGATCAGCGCGGAGATGTAATCGATGATCGGGCCCATCGTCTGTGACGCCAGGGGCTCGTGGTCGGGACGCCCGAGCGCGAGCGCCTCGGTGTCAGCGAAATACAGATCGGTCATCTCGTTCGCGAGCTCCGCGCTGGGACGCGCCTGCGCGCGCGCGGCATCGTAGATCTTGTCGTTGACATCGGTCACGTTCACGACGAGCGTCGTCTCATAACCCTCATGCCCGAGGAACCGCGCGAGCAGACTGAAGATGACGAATGGGCGCGCGTTACCGATGTGGATGCGACTGTAGACGGTCGGTCCACACGCGTAGATGCCGACCTTGCCGGGATCGCCTGGGCGCAGCGCCTGCAGCTCGCCGCTGCGAGTGTCGTGAAGGAGGATGCGCCGCATGGTCGGCAACCCTAGCCCAACGGGCAAGTCACTCGGAACTGCGCAGGCTCGCCACGGCGAGCGCCGCGACGCCCTCGCCGCGCCCGACGAAGCCGATCTGCTCGCCGGTGGTGGCCTTGACGTTCACGCGCGCCTGCGGCAGACCCAGCGCGGCGGCCAGGCGCGCGCGGATCGCCTGCTTGTGCGGCGCGAGCCGGGGCGCTTGCATGACGAGTGTGCAGTCCACGTTGACGATCTGTAGGCCGGCGCCGGCGACGGTCGCGACGACCGTCTGCAGCAGCTCGATCGAGTCGGCGCCGCTGAAGCGCTCGTCGGTGTCGGGGAAGTGCTCGCCGATGTCTCCCAGACCGGCGGCGCCGAGCAGCGCGTCGATCACGGCGTGCGTCAGCACGTCGGCGTCGGAGTGCCCGTCGAGGCCGTGCTGGGAGGGGATCTCGACGCCCCCGATGATCAGCCGGCGCGAGTCGGCGAGACGGTGGGTGTCATAGCCGATGCCGACGAGGGCGCTCACGCGAGGACGGCTCCGATCGGCTCCGAGCGCCGCGCGCGGCGCTCGAACACGCACAGCTCGCCGATGCCGACGGCGTCGAGTAGTTCGAGCGCCTGGTCATAGTCGGCGCCGACGTCCTCGGGGCGGTGGGCGTCGCTGGAGAGCGCCACGGGCGCACCGGCGTCCACGCACATCTCAAGGAAGGCTCGAGCCGGATACAGCTCGCGCGCGCGCTTGCGCAGGCCGGCGGTTGAGACCTCCACGGCGATTCCGGTTTCCGCGATCGCTTCGATCGCCGGCTCGTAGTAGCGGCGCGGGTCGCCCTGCGGGCGCGGCCGATCGGATCCCCATACCTTCACGAGGTCGGGGTGGGCGAGGATGTCGAACAGCCCGCTGCGGGCTGCCTCGGCGAGCGTGAGAAAGTAGCGCTCCCAGATCTGCTCGGCGCTGTGCCCGCGCTCCCACACGCTGTAGTCGTCCATGTCGATCGAGTGCTCGCGCAGGAAATGGACGGAGCCGAGAACGTAGTCGAAGTCTCGCTCGTGGAGCAGGTTGGCCATGCGATCCTCGGCGCCGGCGACGAAGTCGGCCTCGATCCCGAGCCGCAGGTCGGTGCGGGCGCGCACGAACTCGCAGTAGGCGTCGAGGTCGTCGAGCGCGAATTCGCGCCACAGGGGGTGCTGCCACACGCTCAACGCCTGCTCGAAGCGGTAGACGTGCTCGGACACGCCCAGCTCTGAGATCCCACGCTCGTCGGCCACGGCGCGGTAGCGGGAGACGTTCTGCTCGGTGAAGTGGTCCACCGCGACTGCCTTCAGGTCGTCGTGGCGGAGATGCAGGTGATAGTCGGTGAGCATGGCGCGATTCAAGCAGAGGCGAGGAGCAGCTCGGCGAGCGATAGGTCCAGCGGGGTGGTGATCTTCAGATTCTCGCTTCCCGACGGCACGATCGCGACGCGCCCACCCAGGCGCTCCACCAACCAGGCGTCGTCGGTTGCCTGCGCGAGGATCTCGTCCGGTACGTCCAGGGCGCGCTGCAGGGCGCCACGGCGGAAGACCTGGGGCGTCTGCACCGCCCACAGCGCCGAGCGATCGAGCGTCTCGACCACCACACCGACGATGCCGGCGGCGCCCCGGGCGCCAAGATCGGATCCGCCTGCGCGTCCGCCGCCGGGCGCATCCCGCGCCCGCTTGATCGTGTCGCTGACGCGCGCGGCGACGATCGCGCCGTCCAGATCGTCGCTGCCCGCGAGCGCCCCGAGCGCCGCCCTGACAAGCTCGGCCGATGCCAGCGGACGCGCCGCGTCGTGCACCACGATCATGTCCTCGGGATCGCCGGAGCCGGCTGCCTGCAGCGCACGCGCGACCGACTGTGAGCGTACGGCGCCGCCCTCCACGCCGGTCGTGCCGGCGGGCGCGGGAACTCCTGGCGGCAACGCAACGACGATGCGGTCGATCTCGCTCACGGCGAGCATCAGATCGATGCTCCACTGCAAAAGCGATCGACCGGCGAGTTCGACGAGCGCCTTGGGACCATCGGCCCCGAGACGCTCGCCGCGCCCGGCGGCGACAATCAGCGCAAGCGAGGCCAAGCCTCGCTACTCGGCCATCGCCATCTGGCTGGAGGCGGAGGTGGCGAGCAGCTCGTCGAGATAGCTCTCGGCCTCCTCCTCGTCCTTGTCGAGCGCATACATCAGCTCGGAGGCGAGGATCTTCTTGGCTCTGGTGAACATCTGCTTCTCGCCGGTCGACAGGCCCTTCTCGGACTCGCGCAGCGAAAGATTGCGCACGACCTCGGCCAGCTCGTAGATGTCGCCGGTCTTGATCTTGTCGCGGTTGTGCTTGAAGCGGCGGTTCCAGTTCTTGGGCATCTCCGAGACCTCTGCTTGGAGCACGTCGAGCACTTTTTTGACCGTCTCTTCGTCGATCACCCTGCGCAGACCGGCGAGCGCGGCGTTTTCGCTCGGCACCCTGACCGTCATGTCGTTGTGGAGGATCTTGATCGTGAGGTACTCGCGGCGGACGCCCGCCATCTCCATCTCTTCCTTGCCCTCCACCTTCCCTGCGCCATGGTGGGGGTAGACGACGTTGTCGCCGAGCTCGAACTCGATGAACTCAACTTCGCGGGTGGCCTCGATCTGTTCGAGCAACGCCTCGGCGGTCTCCTCGGCGTCGACGTCTGTGGATGGGGCCTCGATTGCTTGTGCGGGAATGGTGTCCTCCTTCGTTTGTGGCCTGCCCGGCGGGCGATGGCCCTGTCAAAGTCTCTGCGCGGCTAGGTCTGCAGGTAGCGGTCCACGAGGTTGATCTCCTGCAGCCGTCGCATCCCCTCGCGGATGTCTTTCGCCCTGATCTCCCCCACGCCCTCGACCGCCTCGAGCTCGGAGTCGGTCGCGCCCAGCAGCTCGTCCAGCCCTCCGAACTCGCCGACGATCTGAGCGACCACCAGCTTCGGCAGCCTCGGGATCCGTCCCAGCACGCGGTAGCCGCGTGGGGAGACGGGAAAGTCGAGCGTGTTCAGCTTGCGGTCATACCCCAAGAGCTCGGCCAGGCGCCCGAAGTCCAGCAGGTCCTGATGGGCCAGGCGCCCGATCTCCTCCAGCGCGGCCGCGAACGCCTCGTCGGAGTACGCGCAGAGGTAGTCGCGTACGAGCGCGGCCTTCTCGGCCGCCGCGCCGACCATCGTCTCCTCCAGCTGCATCTCGATCAACCGGCCCTCCGAGCCGAGCTCGACGATGTAGCGCTCGATCTCGACGGCCATGCGCGTGACGAGCTCCGAGCGTTGCAGCACCGTGAGGACGTCGTGCAGCGTGGCTCCGCCCTCGAACTCCAGGGCGGTCAGGCGCGTGGAGACCTGATCGAGGCGGGTGCGGTACTTGTCGAGCGTCGCCAACGCCTGGTTGGCCTTGGCGAGCACCACGGGGATGTCGGCGAGGATGTACTTGACGCCGTCCACGTACAGCGAGACGACCTCGCGGCGCTGGGAGACCGCGATTACGAGCGCGTCGGTCTGCTTGGAGACGCGCTCGGCGGTGCGGTGACGGGTGCCGGTCTCGTGCGAGAGGATCGTAGGGTCGGGCATCAGCTGCACGTTGGCCATCGTGATCTTGGTCGCGTTGGCGTTGAGAATGATCGCCCCGTCCATCTTTGCGACCTGGTAGAGAAACGCCGGCGTGTAGTCGATCTCGAGCTTGATCCCGCCGGAGTTCAGGAAGCTGAGGTCTTCGGGCTCGCCGATCACGATCAGGCCGCCGGTGCGAGCGTGCAGGATCGACTCGATGCCCTCGCGCAGCGCGGTTCCGGGCGCGATCATCTCCAGCGCCCTCATCAACCCCGGCTCCGGTCTTGTTGCTACTGCGTCTGTATCGAATTCGTCACCGGATCGTGGAGCCACAGGAGCCTATTCTACGGCATTGAGCCATTTTTCGGCCCTCTGGGCCACTCCTCGCGACGTCGGCGGGCCGCCGCGCGGGCGCCACGCGGCAGGTTACTGCCGCCGATTCGCCTCACCGGAAAGAGCCGCCTGTCGTGAGCCCGCGGGTCGAGCTGTCGCGGCTACGCCGCCAGTCGCGTCGCGCGATTCGCCTCACTGGAAAGAGCCGCGGCGAGGGCCTCGCGCAGGGTCGCGACCTCGCACGCGCCCTTACCGCTCTGCGCAGGGGCGATCGTCGCCTGCAGGCCGTGCTTGGCGGCCTCTGCGAGACGGCGCTCGGGATGCCCCACCCAGCGCAGCTCGCCCGTGAGTCCGAGCTCGCCGAAGCAGGCTCGCGGCGTTCCTTTCAGCGGCACTGCTCGCGCCGCGCTCGCGACGGCAAGCGCGACCGCCAGATCGCAGCCGGGCTCGTCCACGCGCACGCCCCCGACGACGTTCACGAACACATCCGCGCCCCCCACCGCGACGCCCCCGTGACGGCCGAGGATCGCGAGCACCAGCGCCATGCGGTTGCGATCCAGGCCCGAGACGACCCGGCGCGGCTGCTCCAGCTCGGAGGGGGCGACCAGCGCCTGGACCTCGACGAGCAGGGGCCTGGAGCCCTCCATCGCGGCCAGCACGACGCTGCCGGGGGCCCGGGTGGCGCCGGCGACGAAGCGCGCGGAGGCGTCGAGCACCTCCACGAGGCCGCCTTGGCGCATCTCGAACAGGCCCGCCTCGTTGGTCGAGCCGAAGCGGTTCTTCAGCGCGCGCAGCTCGCGGTAGGGGCGCTCACGCTCGCCCTCGAACTGCAGCACGCAGTCCACGAGGTGCTCCAGCACGCGCGGTCCCGCCAGCGCGCCGTCCTTGGTGACGTGCCCGACGAGCACGACCGCGATGTTCCGCTCCTTCGCCAGCTCCATGATCCGCCCCGTGACCTCGCGCACCTGTCCGACGGCGCCCGGCGCGCCGGAGAGCTCACTGCAGCGCAGCGTTTGCACCGAGTCGATCACGCACACGCGCGGGGCGTGCGAGGCGAGCGTCTCGAGCACGGTCTCGAGGTCGGTCTCGGCGAGGATCGAAACCTCCAGCGCGCCGGGGCCGAGGCGCTCTGCCCGCAGTCTGACCTGCTCGGCGGACTCCTCTCCGCTGACGTACAGCGTCGAGTGCCCGGCGGCGGCGAGGTTGCCGAGCGCCATGTTCGTCAGCGTCGACTTGCCGATCCCCGGCGAGCCGCCGAGCAGCACGAGCGAGCCCGGCACGAGGCCCCCGCCGAGCACACGATCGAGCTCCCCGATCCCCGTGGAGAGGCGTTGCGCGGCGGTCGCTGTCACGTCGCGCAACGGGCGCGGACCTGACACGCTCCCCCGCGCGCCACCGACGCGCCGCCCTGTGCGTGGGCCCGAGCCCGCGCCACCGCCACGCGCAGCCGAGCCACCCGCGCGCGCCGGCACGCGTTCCTCGACGAGCGTCCCCCAGGCGTCGCACCCCGGGCAGCGACCATGCCACTGGGGCGCTTGAAAGCCGCACTCAGAGCAGGCGTGGACGATGACCTCGCGGGACATGAACGCAGCCTACGCGCCCGCGGGGACGCCTCTTCGGGACGCGTCGTCTACTGGTTGGCGGGACGGGTCCGCCACGGGCGTACCGTAGTCGCCTCGCGGGCCAAGACCGACAGAGGGTCGCTCTTCTATTTGACGGACCTTACCGTCCCAGACGGTAAGGTAGATAAGTTACGTTAAATGGACTTTGGGCCAACGAGGATACGGCTTTGCGCCATCCTCACCCCTGACCGACAATCGCACTGCGCCGCTCATACAACGCCACGTCGCGCCAGCGCCCGTCGAGCATCTGCCCAATGCGGCGGCGAACCCCAACCAGCTCAAAACCCGCACCTCTGTGCAGAGCGATCGAGGCGACGTTCTCGGGGAATATACCCGCCGTCAGCGTCCAAAACCCAGCTCGCTCGGACTGCTCGACGAGGGTCTGCAACAGCGCGTGCCCGATCCCCTTGCGAGCAACCGCGGGAGCGACGTAGACACTGACCTCGGCGACGCCACGGTAGACCGGCCGCGCCGAGGTCAAGCTCAGCGCCGCCCAACCACACACCTCACCTGACCGATCCCGAGCCACAAGACGTGGATCGGTCACACGTGCACTTGACCACTGCTCCCAGGAGGGTACGGTCTGCTCGAAGGTCGCGTCGCCGGTGTCGATGCCGGCCCGATAGATGCGCGCGACTGCCGGCCAGTCGGCCTCGGCCAGCGGCGCGATGTGAAAGCGAGCGCTTATTGCTCCGCGGGCGCGTCCGGCGCGGGGGTGCTGTCGCTGCCCTCGCCCTCGACCAGCTCGGGATCGTCACCGCCACCGCCGCCGACGGCGACGGGGGTCTTTTGCTTCTTGGGCTTGACGATCGTCAGGCGCACCTCGTTGTCGTCGCCCTCGGGAGCGGGGTCGACGACGACGGTGGCGCCGGGCATGAGCTGCTCGCGCAGCACGAAGTCCGCGAGCGGGTCCTCGATGTAGCGCTGGATCGCGCGGCGCAGCGGGCGGGCGCCCATCGATGGGTCCCAGCCCTTCTCGACGAGCATGTCCTTGGCGGGATCGGTCAGCTCCAGCTGCAGCTCGCGTTCGGCCATCGACTCGCGGATGCGCAGCAACAGCAGCTCGACGATCTGCTTGATCTCCTCCTTTTGCAGCTTGTGGAAGACGATCACGTCGTCGATGCGGTTCAGGAACTCGGGCCGGAAGACCTTCTTGAGCTCGCCCATGATGCGGTTCTTCATGTCGTCATAGGTGATCCCGGTCTCGTCGTCGGAGACCGCGAAGCCCAGCGGCGTGTTGCGCGCGATCTCGGCGGCGCCGATGTTCGAGGTCATGATCACGATCGCGTGGCGGAAGTCCACGGTGCGCCCCTGCGCGTCGGTCAACCGCCCGTCCTCGAGGATCTGCAGGAGGATGTTGAAGACGTCCGGGTGGGCCTTCTCGATCTCGTCGAGCAGCAGCACGCTGTAGGGCTTGCGCCGCACCGCCTCCGTGAGCTGTCCGCCCTCGTCATAGCCGATGTAGCCGGGAGGCGAGCCGACCAGGCGCGAGACGGCGTGCTTCTCCATGTACTCGCTCATGTCGATCCGGATCATCGCGTCGTCATCGCCGAACAGGAACTCCGCCAAGGTGCGCGCGAGCTCGGTCTTGCCCACACCGGAGGGGCCGAGGAAGATGAACGAGCCGGTCGGGCGCTTGGGGTCCTTCAGGCCTGCGCGCGAGCGGCGGATCGCCTTGGAGATGACCTCGACGGCCGGGTGCTGGCCGATGACGCGCTTGTGCAGTTCCTCCTCCATGCGCATCAGCTTCTGGGTCTCGGCCTCGGTCAGCTTGAAGACGGGGATGCCGGTCCACATCGAGACGATGTCGGCGATCTCCTCCTCGCCGATCGACGGGCGCTCGCCGGACTCGCCGGCTTCCCACTCTTCCTCCAGCTCGCGTTTGCGGTTGGTCAGCTTGCGCTCCTGGTCGCGCAGCGCGGCGGCCTTCTCGAACTCTTGGGCCTCGATCGCGGCCTCCTTCTCGCGCCGCGTGGTCTCGACTTCGGTCTCGAGCTCGCGGTTGGCGGGCGGGGAGGTCATCGACTTGATGCGCATGCGCGAGGCGGCCTCGTCGATCAGGTCGATCGCCTTGTCGGGTAGGAAGCGGTCGGAGATGTAACGGCTCGCGAGTTCGCCGGCGGCGCGCAGGGCCTCGTCGGTGATCTGCACCTTGTGGTGCTGCTCGTAGCGGTCGCGCAGGCCCTTCAGGATCTCGACCGTCTGGTCGATCGTCGGCTCCTCCACGCGGATCTGCTGAAAGCGCCGCTCCAGGGCGGAGTCGCGCTCGAGATACTTGCGGTACTCGTCGAGCGTCGTGGCGCCGATCGTCTGCAGCTCGCCGCGCGCCAGGGCGGGCTTGAGGATCGAGGCGGCGTCGATCGCGCCCTCGGCGGCGCCCGCGCCGACGAGGTTGTGGAGCTCGTCGATGAACAGGATGATGTCCCCGCGCTGGGTGATCTCCTTCATGACCTTCTTCAGGCGCTCCTCGAACTCTCCGCGGTACTTCGAGCCGGCCACGAGCGCGGCCAGGTCGAGCGTGTAGATCTGCTTGTTCTTCAAAAGCTCGGGCACGTCGGCGGCGGTGATGCGCTGCGCCAGACCCTCGACCACGGCGGTCTTGCCGACGCCGGGCTCGCCGATCAGCACGGGATTGTTCTTGGTGCGCCGCGAAAGGATCTGCATGATTCGCTCGATCTCCGTCTCGCGCCCCACGCAGGGGTCGAGCTTGCCTTCGGAGGCGAGCTTGGTCAAATTGCGCCCGAACTGGTCGAGCAGCTTCGAGGACTTCTTGCCCTCACCCGGACCGGAGCCCGAGCCCGAGCCCGTGCCCGCTCCCGCGCCCTGCCCCTGGCGACGGCCGCCGGGGCCGGAGAGCATGCGGATGACCTCGTTGCGGATCTTCTCGGAGTCGGCGTCGAAGTCGAGCAGGATGCGCGCGGCGACGCCCTCGTTCTCGCGCACGAGCCCGAGCAGGATGTGCTCGGTGCCGATGTAGTTGTGCCCCAGCGACAGCGCCTCGCGCAGGGCCAACTCGAGCACCTTCTTGGCGCGCGGCGTGAAGGGAATCTGCCCGCTGGTGACCTCCTCGCCGGAGCCCACGATGCGCACGACCTGCGCGCGCACGCGCTCGACGGTGATGTCCAGCGACTCCAGCACGCGCGCCGCCAGGCCCTCCTCCTCACGGAGCAGCCCGAGCAGGATGTGCTCGGTGCCGATGTAGTTGTGCTTGAGCGTCCGCGCCTCCTCCTGCGCAAGAACGACCACCTGCCGGGCCCGTTCTGTAAATCGCTCGAACATGGTGTGATTCCTTCCTGCGAGGACGGTGCCTCAAGCGCTATGTCGTCTCGGCTGGCTTCATGCGCAGTCTACCAACCGGCCCCCCGGAGCCTGCCGGTGGCTTGGGCGGGGGTAGTTCGACCTCGCACATGTGCGAGGTCGCCGAGCGGCGCATGCGCCGCTCGGTCCAGACGCCGCATGCGGCGTCTGGCGGAGATGCACATGTGCATCTCCGAACTGCTCAACTCCTGAGCGCCGGGAACAGCACGACCTCGCGGATCGAATCGCGCCCGGTCAGCAGCATCACCAGACGGTCGATGCCCACGCCCACGCCGCCCGTCGGGGGCATGCCCTGCTCGAGCGCCTGCACGAACAGCTCGTCGTAAGGCTGGGCCTCCTCGTCGCCCTCCTGCGCCAGCCGCGTCTGCGCTTCGAAGCGTTCGCGCTGGACGTCCGGGTCGGTGAGCTCGCTGAAGGCGTTGGCGATCTCCATCCCCCCCGCGAACGCCTCCCAGCGCTCGACCAGGCCCGGCTGCGAGCGGTGGGCACGCGCGAAGGGCGAGAGCTCGACCGGATAGTCGAGCACGAACGTCGGCTGTGTCAGGGTCGGCTCGACGAACTTCGACAGCAGCGCGTCCGCCAGCTGCGCCCAGCTCGCATCGCGCGTGTCCACGTCCAGGTCGCGCTCGCGGATCGCGCCGGCGAGCGTGTCCTGGTTGCGATCGGTGGCCGTGAGATCGATCCCGGTGGCCTGTGCGATCGCCTCGACGAACCCGACGCGCCGCCAGGGATTCGTGAAGTCCAGCTCGCCGGCATACCCGACCGCCGCCGCGGCGGCGCGCACGAGCTCTTCCAGGCGTACCGCCGCGAGCGTGTAGTCGGCGTAGGCCTCGTAGAACTCGACCATCGTGAACTCGGGGTTGTGCTTGGTCGAGACGCCCTCGTTGCGGAAGTCCTTGCCCAGCTCATACACTCGCTCCAGCCCGCCCACGATCAGCCGCTTCAGGTACAGCTCGGTGGCGATCCGCAGATACAGGTCGCGCTCGAGCGCATTGTGGTGGGTCGTGAACGGACGCGCCAGCGCCCCCCCGTACAGCGGCTGCAGCACCGGCGTCTCGACCTCCACGAACCCGCTCGCGTCCAGGTAGGCGCGCACCGCCGTGACGATCTTCGCGCGGTCCATGAACAGGCGGCGGGCGTCCTCGCTTGCGATCAGGTCGAGCTCGCGCCGGCGGTAACGGGTCTGCACGTCGGCCAGACCGCCGTGTTTGTCCGGTGGCGGGCGCAACGCCTTGGCCAGCGGCACGAACTCCTGCACCCGCAACGAGATCTCACCGCGCCTGGAGCGCAGCGCCGCGCCGTCGATGCCGATCAGATCGCCCACGTCGAGCGTCGTCAGCCGCGCGAAAAGCTCCTCGCCGAGCACGTCGCGGCGCGCGTGCAGCTGGATCTTGCCCGTGCGGTCCACGAGGTCCAGGAACGCCGCGCCGCCCGAACCGCGGCGCGCGAGCAGGCGCCCGGCGACGCGGTGGCGCTCCTCGGTCTCCTCGCCGGCTTGCAAATGCTCGTAGGCGTCGAGCACGTCCGCGATCGGCTCGACGCGCTCGTATGAATAGGGAAACGAGCCAGGGTCGGCCGCACGCACACGCTGCGCCTTCGCGCGGCGCTCGGCGATCAGCTCGGGCAGGCCATGGCTTGCGTTCTCGCTCTCAGCACGGGCCTCGTCCTCGTCAGGTGCGCTCACGGCGCCTAGCCTATGACAGGCTCATCGCGGCCGCAGCCCCGCGGCCGACGGCTACTTGAGCCCGATGTCGATCTTCGTGATCTTCAGCTTGCGCGCCGGTCCGCGCGGGACCTTCACGGCGACCGTGTCGCCCCGCTTGTGACCGATCAGCGCCCGCCCGACGGGGGACTCGTTGGAGAGCTTGTTCTCCAACGGCTTCGCCTCGGCCGAGCCGACGATCGTGTACTTGACCGACTTGCCCGTCTTTTCGTCCTTGACGTGCACCACCGAGCCGACCTGGACCACGTCGGTCGAGAGGTCCTTCGTCTCGATCACCGTCGCCATGCGCAGCTTCTCCTGGATCTGCGCGATGCGGCTCTCGATCATCGCCTGCTCGTTCTTGGCGTCGTCATACTCGGAGTTCTCCGAGATGTCTCCGAACTCGCGCGCCTCCTTGATGCGTTCGGCGATCTCACGGCGCTTGGCCGTGGACAGATGCTCAAGCTCCTGGTTGAGCTTCTCCAGGCCTTCGGGGGTGAGGATGACGTCCTTCTGCATGGGACCCTCGGCAGGGTTGGCTTGAGCGATGAAAAACCCGCCCTTCAGGCGGGGATCGCTGCCGATCGGAGCGCAGCGCGCGCAGCAGTATACCGAGCGTCCTCGAGGGTTGGAACTTTTTGCAATGACCCGCTCAAGCGCTTGGACTCGGCCGGGTCCAGGCGCAGTCGGGCGACATACCAGGGGTAGAACTTGCGCAGATAGCGGGTCGCACGCGGCTCGCCCAGATGCTCGACCGCGCGGTCGATCGTCCAGTCGAGCTCCTCCAAAACCTCACCCCGAGTCGGCTCGTGTCCGTCCTCGCTGAGCAGTTGCCGAAACAGCCACGGGTTGCCGAGCGCTCCGCGCGCGAGCATCACTGCGGTCGCGCCAGTCGATTCGAACGCCTCGCGCGCGTGCGCGGCGTCGCTGAGACCGCCCGTCAGAATCACGGGAGCGGGCAGCGAGCGCACGAGCCGTGCAGCCAGCTCGTAGTCGGGAACGCCCTTGTGGTGCACGGCCGCCGAACGGGGATGGAACGCGATCGCCGCCACGCCCGCCTCTTCCACCAGTCGATGCGCCAGCGCAAAGCCGCTCTCGTCTCCCGCGCGCAGCCCCGAGCGCAGCTTCACCGTGATCGGCAGCTCGCGCCCGGCCTGCGCGGCGCCCTCTCCCGCGGCGCGCGCCACCGCCACGGCCAGATCGGGGTCGGCGAGCATCCCCGCGCCCGCGCCCGTCCTGCGCACCTTCGGCACGGGACAGCCCATGTTGATGTCGATCGCGTCGGCGCTCGTACGCGCCGCTACGTGCGCCGCGGCCGAGCGCATCACCGCGGGGCTCTCGCCGAACAGCTGGATCGACACGGGCCCGCCGCCCGTCCCGGCGGGCCCGCCGGGGAGGCGCTCGTCGGGGTGGATGCGCAGCATCTCCACGCACGTTTTTTCGTTCCCGTAATGAATCGCATGCGAGGACACCATCTCCGACACCGCCATCCCCGCCCCGTAACGCTTGGCCTGCAAACGCACAAACCAGTTCCCGATCCCCGCCAATGGCGCCAGCAACACGCGGTTAGGCACCTCCAGGGGACCCAACATCCAGGGGTCGGTCAACGCCATGCATGTCATGGCATCCATTCTCGCGCACTCAAGCCCACAGTTCGGCTGATGCCCGCGGTTCAGCTGTTTCGCTCGTGCAGCAATCGCAACCCCGTGAGCGTCAGCAGATCGTCGACCTCCTCGATCTCCTCCGTGTACGGCGCCACCAGCGAGGAGAGCCCGCCGGTGGCGATCGCCGGGGCGCGCTGGCCGAGCTCGTCGTACAGACGCCTGAGAATCGCGTCGATCGCTCCGGCGTAGCCGAACACGACACCCGAGCGGATCGCATCGACCGTGTTCTTGCCGATCACGCTCTTGGGTGGAGCGAGATCGATCTTCGGCAGGCGCGCTCCGCGCTCGGAGAGCGCTTCCAGGGAGACCTCGATGCCGGTCATCAGCGAGCCCCCGAGATAGTCGCCGTCGGCGGAGATCACGTCGAAGGTGGTGGCGGTGCCGAAGTCCACGCACACCGCCGGCCCGCCGAAGCGCTCGCGCAGGGCGACGGCGTTGACGAGCCGGTCGGCGCCGATCTCACGAGGGTTGTCGTAGCGGATCGCCATGCCCGTCTTCGTGCCCGGCCCCACGACGTGCGTCTCGTGGGCGAGGTAGCGGTGGGCCATCGCCGCCCACTCGGGCTCCAGTTGCGGGACCGTCGAGGAGACGATCGAGGCGTCGATGTCCGCGAACGACAGTCCGCGCAGGCCGAGCAGGTTGCCGAGCGCCGCGCCCAACTGGTCGGCCGTGGACTCCCGCACGGTCGCGAACCGCCAGTGCTCCACGAGCTCATCCTCGCGGAACGTGCCGAAGTGGGTCTGGGTGTTGCCGACGTCGACGACCAGGAGCATGGGCGGGGTGCTGGGTAGGGGAGACGAACCGTGGGCGCGCCTGCGCGAACCGCGCCTGCGCGAACCCGAAGGAGCCATTATGCTGAGGACCATGGCGAGGAGGCATCGAGGCCGATGAGCGTGAAGCTGTATGTGCTGCCGGGATCGCACCCGTGCGCCACGGTCGAACAGGCGCTGAGGTTGAAGGCGATCGAGTTCGATCGCGTGGATCTCGTCCCCATGACCCAGCTGATGATCGGGCCGCTGCGCTACGGCGGACCGACGGTCCCGGGCATGCGCATCGACGGCGAGAAGCTCGTGGGCTCGCGCACGATCATGCGCCGGTTGGACGAGTTGGCGCCCGAGCCGCCGCTGCTGCCGCCGGTGGGAGACGAGCGCTACGCGCCCGTGTTGGAGGCCGAGCGCTGGGGCGACGAGGTCCTGCAGAGCGTGCCCCGCAGGATCCTCGACGTGGCGTTCCTGCGCCGGCCGCACGCGATGCTCAGCTATGCGAGCGACGCCAAGCTGCCGATGCCGGGCGTGCTGATGAAGCCCGCGACGCCGTTGACGGCCAAACTGATGGCGTTCCGCAACAAGGCTCGCGACACGACCGCGCGCGCGGACATCGCGGCACTGCCCGGCCAGCTCGACCGCGTCGACCGCTGGATCGCCGAGGGCCTGATCGGAGGCGAGCAGCCCAACGCCGCCGACCTGCAGATCGGCTCGACGATCCGCCTGCTGATGAGCATCGCCGACATGCGCCCCCTGATCGAGGGTCGCCCCGCCGCCGGGCTCGTGAACTATTTCCCGCCGCTCATCGGCGGGATCGAGGCCGGCGTGCTGCCGGCCGAGTGGTTCCCCGCCGCGCCCGTCGCGGCGTAGCTTCAGACCTGTCGGTCCCGATCGCGTGACCCGCGCGGGCGCCCATTCCTATGCCAGCGCACCGTCGGGCACAAACCAACGCTGTCGCAAGGCACTGACCCTCGCCAAGCGCTCGTAGTCGCGGTCGTAGTGAAGGAGCGTCACGCCGGCCTGCTCGGCTGCCACACCGATCGCGAGATCCACCGGAGGGACACGACGATGATCCCCACCGGCCGAGAGCAGCATCTGCAACTCGCGCGCCCGAGTCCACAGCCCGACCTCCATCGGGACCGACTCGAACGCGTCCAAACGAGCAGCGACTTCCCGCGCGCGCGACTCGTTCGGCGTCAAGCGAATCAGCTCCATGACGACGAGATCGCAGACGAGCACTCGGCCGTCCCTCACCTGGGCATTGAACCAGGACGCCAGCGCGGGATAACGCCGATCGCGTGCCCACGTCCAGATTCCCGTGTCGAACAGCGCCGGCCGATCGAGCGCGACCGGCTCGATCTCAGTCCCGGTGCTGCTCAGCGAACCGTTCCCGGCGATTGATCTCTACCTCGGCGGGAGTCCCGTCGATATCGCGTATCACGTCGAAACCGCCCAGCATCCGCCGTCGTCCCACCTCGCGTAGCGCCGCGTTGACGGTCGCGCTCAGGCCCTTAGTGCCCAACTCGATGCGCGCGGCGTCAAGCGCCCTCGAATCTACATCAACAGTGGTGCGTGCCATGTGCATCAGCATAGTGCATCATCGGTGACCCTCTCCCAACCGCACCGCAGCGCTACTCAGCCGCGCAACACCACGCTCCGCGCCACGCTCACCGGCGCGCCCGCGACCGGTGTGAGCACGATCTCGACCGTCAACGCGAGCCTGTGGTGACGCTTGATCGCTCGCCGTGCATTGGCGTTCAGCTTGACCGAGAAGGACAGCTTGCCGGCGGAGAGCGAGCTGTGCAAATAGCGCCCTACGCGCACCCGCGTGCTGTGTTTCGTCTTTGCCAGGGACGCGCTCTGAGTGAGCAAATCGACCTCGAGACGGTAGCCGGCCGCGGCCTTGGAGAGGTTGATCGAGCCCTTGACAGACCCTCCGTGCTGGCTTTTCGCGACCTTCACGGCTTGCGACTCCGAGCCGGCGAGCAGCGATTCGGGCGAGGGAGGCGACGTGGTCGGCGTCGTTGTTGTCGTGGTCCCGGTTGTGCCCGGCGTGCCCGTCGTGGTGGCTGAGCCTTCGGCCACCACTTCATATTTGGTGTAGTCCTCGTATGCGTCTTTGAAGAGGGTCGAGCTTTCGAACTTGTAGGTGCCCGGTTTTTCGAACGTGCATTTTCCTTCCCAGCCCGTCTTCGGCGCCGCGGGGGCTACCGGCACCGACGGTTCGCACGTCGGAGCGGTGCCGGTCCACGCGATGTTCGCGGCGGTCTTCTGGTCGACGAACGTGACCGTACCGCCGGAAGCAACCGTAGTCTTGAAAGTCGGTTGGCTCGATCCCGGGGTCGCCCAGCACGGCCAGTCGGGTTGCACACAGTTTTCGTTCATTTCGAGCTTTGCCGTCGAAGACGCGGCGAGCGCCGGCAGTCCGGCAACCGCCACGCCGAGCACGGCCGCCAACGGTAGATAGCGCTTGCGTAGTCTCACGATCTCAACCAGCCTTTCAACACGATTGGCCACCCGGTTCCCGCGCGCACACGCGACGCGTGTGAGAGCGAGGGCTCTCCACCGGCTAGGACGCCGCCCCACGCCAAATCCTTCCCGGCGGATCGAAAACGCTCGCGAGAGCCGACCACGAGGCCCGCTGAAGAGTCCACCACGCCACTCGACGGGCGCGACCGCCCGCCCACGCGGACCCCGCCCGGCGCTACAGTCGCAAGGTCATCCGAACCCTCGACCCGCAATCGCTGACCCAGCACGTGGACCGCATGTATCGCGCGGCCTGGGCGTTGTGCGGGCGTAGGGAGGACGCAGAGGATCTCGTGCAGGAGACCTTCGCGCGGGTGCTCGCCCGCCCGCGGATTGTGCGGGGCGAGGACGAGGCTTACTACCTGATGCGCGCGCTGCGCAACACCTTCTACACGAGCAGGCGCACCGCGAGCCGCCGGCCGCAGACGGGGACCGCGCTGGAGGACGTGATCGCGGCCGATCCGCGCCCGACGAGCCGCCCCGAGAAGGCAATCGAGGTGCAGGAGCTGTACGGCACGATCGCCCAGCTGCCGGAGGACTTTCGCCTGGCGCTGGTGGCTGTGGACGTGCTCGGGCTCTCCTACAGGGAGGCCGCGCGCGCGTTGAAAGTGCGCGAGGCGACAATCACGACGAGGCTGTTTCGCGCGCGCAAGCAGGTTGCGCGCGCGCTCGATCTCGAGCTCGCGCAGGAGCGCGCGGCGCCCCGGCGGGCGCGCACAGAGCAGGCGCCCCGGGAAGAGTCGCGCGCGAGCGGAGTCTTGCCGAGTAGGAGCACATCGTGAGCGATCCGCACACCCCCATCGGAGGAGAACAGGCCGAGCGCGACCGCGCGGATGAGCGGCGCATAGCCGAGTTGGTGCGCGCTGTGGACGTGCGCGCTCCACAGACGCTGCATCGTCGGGTACAAGAGATGGTGGACGACGCCCGCCCCTCCGCGCGCCGGCGCGCCGGCGCGGGCGCGAGAGAGCGAACGGGCCTGTTCGCCGGCGTGCTGAACGGCCGGCTGCGGCCGACGCTCGCGGCGATGGCCGTGGCGGCGATCGCGGGGGCCGCGCTGGCGCTGCTGACGAGCGGCGGCGCGCACCGTGACGCGCAGCCCGCAGGACCGAGCCTGAGCGCCGCCACGCGGCTGACGTTGAGCGCCGCCACGACCGGGGCTCCGCGCGAGAGCGCCGCGCACGCTGCGCAGCTGAACGTGGCGGTTGACGGCGTCGCCTTCCCTTACTGGAAGGAGCGTTTCGGCTGGCGCGCGACGGGAACGCGCACCGACACGGTCGGCGGGCGCAGCGTCACGACAGTGTTCTACTCCGGACCGCACGAGAAGCGGATCGGGTATGCGATCGTCGCCGGCGCGCCCGCGCCGGCCACGCGCGGCGGAGCGCTCGTGTGGCATCGCGGCGTCGCCTACCGGCTGCAACGGGTGGGCGCCGTGCCGGTCGTCACCTGGCAGCGCGACGGCAGGCTGTGCGTGCTCTCGGGCCGAGGCGTCAGCCCTGCGACGCTCGTGCGGCTCGCCGGCTGGAGCGAGAGCGGCACGGTCACATAGGCCGCCGATCGACGGCTCAGGACTCGCGTCCAGGGACGCTCAGCGGCGGCCCGGCCCAGCGCACGCCCTCCTCGAACCCGAGCGCTGCCAGAGCATCGGCGAGCGAATCGCCGGAGGGCGTGTGCAACTCGAAGTCGAGCTCGAGCGCGGGGATCAGCACGAACCGGCGGCTGAGCAGTTGCTCGTGCGGGAGCGTCATGCGCGGGTGCGAGAACTCGTGCGCGCCGAGCAGCAGGATGTCGATGTCGATCGCGCGCGGGCCGTGGCGAACGCCGCCCTCCCGGCGACCCAGCGTCCGCTCCAGGCCCTTGACCGCGTCGAGCAGCTGCAGCGGTTCGAGCGTGCTCGCCACCAGGATGCACGCGTTCAGGAAGCTCGCCTGGTCGGGAACCTCGCCGACGGGATCGGTGTCATACGTGGAGGAGCACGCCCTCACGTCGACGCCCACATCCGGGAGCGTATCGACGGCGCGCTGGAGCTGGGCGCGGCGCTCGCCGACGTTCGATCCGAGTCCTAGCAGTCCTGTCTGGACGGTCACGCCCAGGACGGTATCTATGCGCCCGTGGGCTCGCCGAGTCCCTCGTCCAAGCCGGCACGAGCGTGCAGGCGGCGCAACGGAGGAGGCGCCCACCAGACGCTCTCGCCGAGACGGCCCATCAGCGCGGGTACGAGCAGCGCGCGTACGAGCGTCGCGTCGATCGCGACCGCCAGCGCGGTGCCCACGCCGAACTGCTTGATGAAGAAGATGTGCGAGGTCACGAACGCGCCGACCGCGACGCAGAACAACAGCGCCGCGGCGGTGATCAGCCGCCCGGTGCGCTCGACGCCGTAGGCGACCGCGTCGCGCGTGGCCATGCCGTCGTCGTGAGCCTCCTTGATGCGCCCGAACAGGAACACGCCGTAGTCGGTGGACAGCGCGAAGGCGACGACGAACAGCAGCACCAGGTTTGACTCCTCCAGGCCGCCGATCGGGGTGAAGCCGGCGAGGCTCGCGAGGTGGCCGTCCTGGAAGATCAGCACGAGCAGTCCCGCGCCGACGGCGACCGTCAGCAGGTTCATCAGCAGCGCGACCAGCGGCAGCACGAGCGAGCCCGTCATCAGGAACAGGAATCCGCCCGTGACGAGCGCCAGGATCAACAGCGCCAGCGGCGTGTTCGCGGCGATCGCCGACTTCTGATCGACGAACCACGCGGTGGCGCCGCCGACCAGCAGCGTCGGCGGGGACGCCACCGCGCGCAGGCGCGCGAGCAGGTTCTGGTTGGCCGAGGAGCCCTCGGCGCCGCGCGGCAGCATTTCGATCTCCCACTGCCCGCGCCCGAGATAGCGCGGCGGTCCGGCCAGGCTCGCTTGGGCGCCGGCGGTGAGCTGGGCGCGGTGGGCGAGCGCGGCTACCGCCTGCGCGCCGTGATCGGGGCCGGTCCCTGCGCGCGCGAGCATCGTGACCGTCTGCGAACCGTCGACGGCGAAGTCGTGCGTGATCGCTTCGGCCACCTGGCGGGGCTGCGCCGAGGCGGGCAGCACGTGGGCGTCGGCGGGGGTCAGCTGCAGACGCAGGGCGGGCAGCGCCAGCACGATCAGGAGAATCGCCGTGCCGAGCGCGACGACGCCCGGACGGCGCATGACCGCGCGCGCGAGGCGATACCACGCGCCGTGCTCGGCTGCACGCGCGGACTTGGCGGCGTTGCGCTGCAGCCGCGCGGGCGCCAGCGCGTTGATCCGCGGGCCGAGCGCGACGAGCACCGCCGGCAGCACGATCAGCGAGACCGCGCCCGCGGAGAGCGTCACGAGCGACCCGCCCACGCCCATCGAGTAGAGGAAGCGCAGCGGGAACACGAGCAGCGAGGCGAGCGCCCCGGCGACCGTCAGCGAGCCGAACAAGACGGTGCGCCCGGCCGTCTGCAGCGTACGGCGGATCGCCGCATGCGTGTCGAGGCCGCGCGCGAGCTCCTCGCGATAGCGCGAGAGGATGAACAGGCTGTAGTCGATGCCGAGGCCGAGGCCGACGCCGGTGACGAGGTTGACGGCGAACACCGACAGGCCGGCGAACTGGTCGATCAGGCGCAGCAGCAGGAACGTGATCACGATCGCGAACCCGCCCACCAGCAGCGGCAGCGCGGCGGCGATCAGGCCGCGGAAGACCCAGAACGAGAGCAGCAGCAGGATCGGCAGAGCGAACATCTCCGCGCGCGCCAGATCGGACGAGGTCCGTTCGTTGATTTCGTGGAACGCCACGTCGCCGCCGCCGAAGCGCACTCCGGCGCCGCGCAGCTGGGCGCGGGCATGGTCCACGGCCGCCGCCGAGTGGTCGCGGTCGGCGAACGCGGCGAGCACCAGCGTTTGGCGCCCGTCGCGGGAGACGAGCACGGGCAGATGCGTAGCGGGGTAGTCCAAGCGCGCGCTGGAAGCCGGGCTGGCGCGCGAGCAGCGCGACCACGTGCGCAGCCTTTGCCTGGGCGGCGGGGTCGGTGCGCACGTCGGTCGCGCTCGGGATAGCGCGGCCACGCCGTAGTAAGCGGCCTGGCCGGTGTCATGTTCGATCGCGCGCAGGACCTGCTGGTTGGTGGCCTGCGGATCCTGGAAGTCCGAGGATTCGCTCTTGAGGATCGTGACCACCGGGACGCCGATCGCCGCGGCGAGCAGAAACACGGCGCCGGCGATCAGCAGGATCCGCCGTGTGCGCTGCGTGGCGAGCCGTGCGCAGCGCTCGATCATCTTGGCCCCGCGCCCACGGGCCGCTTGGTGCTCTCGATCGCCATCGCGGCGATTATAAGTTAGTGCTAACTAATGTCAAGGGAAATCTCGAGTCGGCTTGGATCGAGCGCCGGAGCGGCCGAATCGGTGGGCCGGCGTCGACCACCGGCAGGCGCGACTACTCCTCCGCCTCGCGCCAGACCTCGACCGACACCTCGTCCACGTGCAGCGCGATCGGCGGCTCGGGCTTGGTCGCCTTCACCCACACGCCTTCCAGCTCGTAGTCGCCGAGCAGCCGGTCGGCGATCGTGCCGCACAGCCGCTCCAGCGTCGCGTGTGAACGCTGCTGGGCGATCAGCGCGACCAGCTGGCAGACCTCCCCGTAGTCGACGGTGTCCTCGATCGCATCCGTCACCGTCGCGTCGGTTTCGCCGAGATCCAGCCGCAGGTCGAGCACGAGCCGCTGACCGACCTCCCGCTCGGCCTCGCTGACGCCGTGATGGGTATACAGCGACAGTCCGGCGATCTCGATCGTCACCGACTCGCCGGTCTCCTCACGCTCGACCTCGAACTCGTCGTCCAGCTCGTCCTCGTCGGGCTCGTCGGGCTCGTCGGGCTCGTCGGGCTCCTCGTCCGGATCCTCGGGGATCTCCGCGTGCTCCTCGCCGTCCATTCAACGCAACGTAGCAGCCGCCACCGTCAGCGCATCGCGCACCGGCGCGACGTCGTGCACCCTGAACACGCTCGCCCCGCGCTCGTACGCGAGCACGTTCGTCGCGATCGTCCCCGCCAGCCGCTCCGCGGCCGCCACGGGCTCGGCACGGCCCGCGGCGTCGGCGAGTACGCGCCCGATGAAGCTCTTGCGCGAGGTGCCCACGACCAGTGGGCGCCCCAGCCGGTCGAGCTCCTCCAGCCGGCGCAGCAGCGCGAGGTCGCGCGCGACCGTCTTGCCGAACCCGATGCCCGGGTCGAGCATGATCCGCTGCTCGCGCACGCCCGCGCCGACGGCGTATGCCATCCGCTCCTCCAGGAACGCCCGCACGTCGTCCACGACGTCGCCGTAGCGAGGGTCGGCCTGCATCGTGCGCGGCTCACCGCGCATGTGCATCAGGCAGCACTCCACCCCGCTCTCCGCGACGAGCGCCGCCATCTCCGGGTCGGCACGCAGGGCGCTGACGTCGTTGACCAGCGTCGCACCGGCCTCTAGACAAGGCGCGCGCCACGGATGCCTTGGACGTGTCGATCGAGACCTGCGGGTGGGTGGGCATCCGATCCCCCGCGACGATCCCCTCGACTACGGGCAGCACCCGTCGCAGCTCATCCTCGGCCGACACCGGCTCGGCGCCCGGCCGCGTGGACTCCCCGCCGACGTCCACGATGTCCGCGCCTTCGCCTCGACCAGCTCACGTGCGTGCGCGATCGCCGCGCCCGCGTCCAGATATAAGCCACCGTCCGAGAACGAGTCCGGGGTCACGTTCACGACCCCCATCAGGCGGAACGAGTGGGTGCTCAGGCCAGCTCCGGCGCTCTTTGTCGGCCCCGGACTGCGCCGTGCCACCGGCCAACCCCGGCCGTGGCGAGACGCGCGGGGTTTCGCGCTCGGGCCTGTCCGCGGGCGCGGGCGGGCCGGGCAGCTCGGGCTTGGACTCCTCTTCCACGCCGAACACCTGCTCCTCGCTCTTGCCGTCGAGCAGCGCCAGGAACTCCTCCTTCTCGATCGTCTCGCGTTTGACGAGGATCTCGGAGATTTTCTCGAGGTCGTGCCGGTGCTCGGTCAGGATGTCGGTGGCGCGCTGGTGCGCGGCCTCGATGATGCGCCTGACCTCGTCGTCGATTTCGCGGGCGATCTGGTCGGAGTAGTCGGGTTGGGTCGAGAACTCGCGGCCGAGGAATGGTTGGCCGTGTCGTGGCCGAATACGCGGGGCCCGAGTTGCTCGGACATGCCGAAGCGCATCACCATCTGCTTCGCCGTTTGTGTCACCTTCTCGATGTCGTTCGAAGCGCCGGTTGTGATCTCATCGAACACGATTTCCTTCGCGGCGCGCCCGCCGAGGGTCATCGCCATCGTGTCAGTTCAACTCTGCGCGCGTCGTGAGGAATCGGTCCTCCTGGGGCATCGAAATCGTGTAACCGAGCGCTTGGCCGCGTGAGATCAATGAGATCTTGTGGACTGGATCGGCATGCTCCAAGAAGTGCCCAACGATCGCGTGACCCATCTCGTGATAGGCGGTAATTAGCCGTTCCTTCTCGCTCATGACACGCGTCTTCTTTTCGGGGCCGTAAATCATCGGCACCATATTCCCTCCTCGAGTTCGAGTTGACCAATCTCGCGTTTGCCTGTTCGCGCGGCGAGCAAAGCACCCTCGTTCACTAAGTTAGAAAGATCGGCGCCCGTGAAACCTGGAGTTTGGCCAGCTAAGACATCGATCACGAAATGTCCTCAGCGAGCGGCTTGCCCCGCGTGTGAACATCGAGGATTTTGGCGCGGCCTTTACGATCTGGCCGGTCGACGGCGATTTGGCGGTCGAAACGGCCGGGACGGAGCAACGCAGGGTCGAGACTCGGGGCGGTTAGTCGCCGCGATCACGATGACCTTTTCCTTAGGCTCAAACCGTCCATCTCGACCAGGATTTGGTTCAACGTCTGCTCCCGCTCGTCGTTGCCACCGCCGAGGCCAGTGCCGCGGAGACGCCCAACGGCGTCAATCTCATCCACAAAGATAATGCAAGGCAGTGCTGCTTCGCCTGGTCGAAGAGTCGCGAACGCGCGAGCGCCGACACCGACGAACATCTCAACGAACTCTGATCCCGATATTGAAAAGAACGGGACACCCGCCTCGCCGGCAACCGCGCGCGCGAGCAGCGTCTTTCCCGTCCCCGGGCGGTCCATAAAGGAGCACGCCCTTCGTATCTTCGCCCCCAACGCCTGGAACTTTTTCGGATTTTCAAGAAACTCTTTTATCTCGTAATTCCTCGACCGCCTCATCGACTCCAGCAACATCGCGGAAGGTGATCTTCGGCGAATCGACAGCCAACCCCCGCCTGGCGCGCGAACCAGCCCAAAGGACATGACCTTCGATCCCCCACCTTGGACTTGATTGACGAGGAATATCCAGAAACCGATAAATAAGAGAAACGGCAAAATGTACGTCAGCAGCGCTGAGCAGCACGCTGCTCTTTTCCGATTCGACGTTGTACGTCGCCGTGACCCCGGCGCCTTTGAGCTCCTTGAAGCAGTTCCGGCGTCTGCCTGTTCGACGTAGCCGACTTCGTACTTTTCTTTGTTCTTCAGTTCGACGTCGAGCGACTTTGCCCTTGTTCTTGAACTCGACCGACTTGACTTCGTCCTTGCGGGATCTCTTCGGTGACCAGCGTCTGGTAGCTGTGCGGGCGCCCGTTGCTCGGAGCCGCGGCTGACCAGTTTCGACGACGAAGAACGCCAGCACCACCACGATCAGGATCGGGAACGCGGCGCTCTTGAAGAAACGGCTCATGGCGATCTCACGAGGTCCTGTCATGGCGCGGCGAGTGCTTCTATCGTGGCCGCCAGTCGCCTCAGCGTACCACGCGAGGGCCGATTTTCCGGCGTTGCAGGCCCGGCGCCTAGCTCTCCAACGCGGCGATGAAGGGCAGGTTGCGGTAGCGCTCGGCCCAGTCGAGGCCGTAGCCGACCACGAAGCGGTCCTCGATGGTGAAGCCCAGGTAGAGTCGATGGGGACCTCGACCCGCGGGTGCGGGCGGGCTTGTGGAGCAGGGCGCACACCTTGAGGCTGGCCGGGTGGCGGGTGCGGAAAAAGCTCGAGGAGGTGGGGCGTGGTGAGGCCGGTGTCAACGATGTCCTCGACGAGGAGCACGTCGCGGTCCTCGATCGCC
>CAVPDT010000002.1:0-2250663 GCA_963702725.1 uncultured Solirubrobacterales bacterium | reverse complement strand
CGTCGGGCGCGGCCCTCAGCATGAGAAAGGTCTCACGTCGCAACCCAAAATCGATGTGAAGATGTAGTCGCCAAGTGGAGGATGTGGGTTCACGTACGACACACCAACGCGCCCCAGCACGCTTTATCGGGAGTTTAACATTAATACCGCTCCAGCCACAGCAGGAGTTGAGGAAACTCATGACGGGTTTTACGACGGTGAGACGCGCCTCCCCGCGCGCGTTCCCGCCGATTCGATCGGCTTGAGGGTCTCGGCCCGAACGCTGCTGCGTGCGTGCCGTCCGCGCCAGTGGAGCAAGAACCTGCTCGTCCTGGCGGCCCCGGCCGCGGCCGGGGTGATCGACCGTCCGTGGGTCGCCGCGCAAGTCGCAGGGGCGTTCGTCGTCATGTGCATGCTCTCGAGCGCCACCTACCTGGTCAACGATGTGCGCGATATGGAGCGGGATCGCCTGCATCCGCGCAAGCGCTCACGACCCGTCGCCGCTGGAGAGATCTCCTCGCGTGCGGCGCTGCTCGCTGCCGCGGCGCTGGCGCTCGCGGGCATCGTTCTCGCCACCGCGATCGCTCCGGGGCTCGGCGCCGTCGGGTGCTGCTATCTCGCGTTGACGGTGACCTACTCGCTGTGGTGGCGAGACATGGTCGTATTGGATGTCCTGGCAATCGCCGCCGGGTTCGTGCTGCGCGCCCTCGCGGGAGGCGTCGCGACCGACATCTATCTGTCGCGCTGGTTTGTCATCGTGACCGGATGCTGTGCCATCTTCCTGGTCGCCGCCAAGCGCTATGCCGAGCTGCGCGAGCACACGGGGTCCGGTGTCGCGGCGCGAGCGACATTGCGTCGCTACTCGCTCGGTCGTCTGCGCGTGACGCTGCTGAGCGCGGCGACCATCGCCGGTGTCGCCTACACGGGCTGGGCGTTTACGCGACCCACGCACATCGTCTGGTACGGGCTGTCGATCGTTCCGTTCGTGCTGTGGCTCAGTCGCTACGCGGTCCTGATCGACGCGGGCGCAGGTCAGGCCCCGGAGGAGCTGATCCTACGCGACCGCACTCTGCTGGCGCTCAGCGTCATTTGGGGCTTCCTGTTCCTCGGCGGCGTGTATGTCGGCCACTGAGCTGAAGGCAGTCCCCAATCTCGCGAGCGTTCCGCGCTCGCTGCACGGGTGGGGGCGCACGACTCGCAGCCGCTGTCAGGTCATGCGGCCTCGCGGGGTGCAGGACGTTCTCGATGCGCTCACCTCGCCCGCACGATTCGACATGGGCGTGATCGCGCGGGGCGCCGGGCGCAGCTATGGAGACGCGGCGCAGAACGGCGGTGGCGGCGTCCTGGACATGACGGGCCTCGACCGCGTCCTGTCTGTCGATCGCGAGCGCGGGCTGATCACCGCGCAGGGCGGCGCGACCTTCGCTCGGCTGATGAGTGCCCTGGCCGATCGAGGACTTACCCTGCCGGTCGTGCCCGGAACCCGGCACGTGACGGTGGCGGGCGCGATCGCAAGCGACATTCACGGCAAGAACCACCACCGCGACGGCGGCCTGGCCCAGCATGTCGCGACGCTCTCGCTGTGCACGCCGGCGCGCGGTGTGGTGGAGCTCTCGCCCGAGACGGACGCCGAGCTGTTCTACGCGACGCTCGGGGGTATGGGCCTGACGGGCGTGATCGTGCAGGCGACGCTCCGCACGGAGCCGTTGGCCTCTCCGTGGGTCGTGGCCGACATCGACCGTACCGACGGTCTGGAGCAGACGCTCGCGCTGATGGGTGGCTCCGGACGCCACCGCTACTCGGTGGCGTGGCTCGACCTGCTCGCCGACGGGTCGAGAATGGGACGCGCAATCGTCAGTCGCGCAGACCCGCTCGCGGCCGGTGCAGCCGCACCGCACGCCCGCCGTAGACGGGCGACAGGAGACGCCTATCCCGACGCCCTCTCGCGACGCCCGGCGTTCGAGGTGCCGCACGGCTTTCCCGCCGCGCTGCTGCGTCCCGCGAGCATGCGCACGTTCAACGCGCTGCGCTGGCGCGCCACTCCGCGCCGCGAGCGCCGGCGCCCGCTGGCCATCGCGCCGTACTTCTTCCCTCTGGACGCCCTTGGCGAGTGGAACAGGCTCTACGGTCCGGCCGGACTGATCCAGTACCAGTTCGTGATCCCCACCGGCGAGGAGCCCACACTCGAACGCTGCTTCCAGCTGATCCGCACACGGCGACTGCCGGTGTATCTCGCGGTGTTCAAGCGCCTCGGCCCCGAGTTCGGCGGTCCACTGTCGTTCCCGCTCGAGGGCTGGACGCTGGCGATCGATCTCCCCGCGGCCGCGCCCGGCCTGGGAGCGGCGCTGGACGAGCTCGATGAGTTGGTGGCCGGCTGTGGCGGTCGGGTGTACCTCACCAAGGACTCCCGCCTGCGCCGAGACACACTACACGCGATGTACCCGCGACTCGATGGCTTCCACGCCCAGCGTGCGCGGGTCGATCCCGATGGTGTCCTGCGCTCCGACCTCGCCCGGCGCCTGGGACTCTGCGGAGCGACCAGGTGAGCACAGGGTCCGCCGGCCGCCGCGTGATGGTCCTCGGCGGCACCTCGGAGATCGCTCTCGAGATCGTCCGCGAGCTGCAGCGACAAGCGCCCCGCGAGGTCGTGCTGGTCGGACGCAATCCGAGCGCTATGAGCGGCGCAGCCGACGATCTCCGTGCAGCCGGCTGCTCTCACGTCGGCACGCACACGCTCGATGCGCTCGACATCGCTCAGCACGGCGAGGCGCTCGCGCAAGCGTTCGACGAGCTGAGGGGCGCCGACATCGCGATCCTCGCCGTAGGCGTGCTCGGTCGGCGGGGCGGGCTACCGATCGACGTCGCCGATGCGCTGCAGACGATGCGGGTCGATTTTGTGGGCGCCGGCTCGCTGCTGATCCATACGGCCCGGCGTCTGCGCGAGCAGGGCAGCGGGACGATCGTCGTGCTCTCCTCGGCGGCAGTCGAGCGACCACGACGCGCGAACGCCGTCTACGGAGCCGCCAAGACGGGCCTCGATGCCCTTGCCCAGGCCATCGGCGACGATCTGCACGAGCATGGTGTGCGAATGCTGGTCGTGCGTCCGGGCTTCATCCACACCCGGATGACGCGCGACCTGGACCCCGCGCCACTGGCGAGCACCCCACAAGCCGTCGCCGCCATCGTGATCGCGGGACTCGACCGCGAAGCGCACACGGTCTGGGCGCCGCGCAGCCTACGTTGGCTTATGCTCGCGATGCGCATGCTTCCCCGCCCGCTCTTCCGCCGGATCGCTCGATGAGCACGACACGCCCGGCGAGCCGGAATGCCCCAGAATCCTCCGCGGCTTACACTCGGACAGACATCTCCCGGCTGCGCGCGCGCCGCCGCGAAGCACGCCGCCGCAGCCGGCTCGCCCGCCTTGACCTCGGACTCGGCCTCGTCGCAGCGCTCGTGCTGCTGCTCGCGTCGCCCGGCCTGGCGATGACCGGCGTCATTGCGCTCGTCGTGCTCGCCATCTGCGCGCTGTCGGTGCCACTGGAGGGCCGCCTCAGGGAACGCGGGCAGCGACGTCGGCGGTCTTAGCGTAATCTGCGGGTCGCACCTCGGCAATCGATATCCCGGACCCCCGCCTTACCATGGAGGTGCTCCACCAGCTGAGCTACGTCGGCGTGACGTTTCGCATCCTATCGCCGCGAGCTGGGATCGCCCGGGTGCGGTGGTGCTGAGGCCGGAATGAGGGCGCTCAGAGCAGAAGCCCATGCCGGCGCGGAAAGGATGGAACCTCCCCGGGAAGGAATCCCGCGAGGGCGGAGTCCATACGGGAAGCGCGCGAAAGGCGGGCCGTGCGTTGATCGCTGCCGCAGAGCCGACGAAGAGATCGTCTGGGCGGAGCTTGGTCAGAAAGCCGTCTTGTCCGGTACCCCATCCACAGGAGACATCCCAGTGCCTAGAATGTCGATCCTTGCTCTTGTTGGTGTTGCGTTGGCCGTCGCCGGCTGCGGCAGCTCCAGCAGCACCAACAGCTCGTCCAGCACATCGCACGCCGCGAGCACTGCGTCCACGACCTCGAGCGCGAGTTCTTCGCCTTTCCCGGCAAATCCGAGGAATGTCAGCAAGGTCGCCTCGACGGTCCCGGCCAACGGCGATATCAATCCGTACGGGATCGTGACCGTGCCCGCCAGTGTCGGCAAGCTGCACGCGGGCCAGATGCTGATCAGCAACTTCAACGCCAAGGAAAGCGCAAAGGAGAACGGTCAGGGCACCGGCACGACGATCGTGCAGATCTCGACCGCCGGAAAGGCCTCTCCGTTCGCGACGATCGACGCCAAGACCCTCCCCGGCTCATGCCCAGGCGGCGTCGGGCTGACGGCCGCGCTGAACATCCTCCCGGGCGGCTATGTCGTCGTGGGCAGCCTGCCGACGACCAACGGCAAGTCGGCGACCGCCAAGTACGGCTGCCTGATCGTGCTCGACAGCGAAGGCAAGACCGTTGAGACGATCGCCGGCAAGAACATCCAGGGCCCCTGGGGCTCGACCGCCAAAAGCGAAGGCTCCAAGACCACGCTGTTCGTCAGCAACGCGCTCAACGGCGGCGCTGCGAAGGGCATCAAAACGATCGACAACTCGACCGTGCTGCGGATCGAACTGGAATCAGGCGAAGGACAGACTCCGAAGGTGCTGAGCGAAACGGTGATCGCCAAGGGCATCCCGTGGATTGATTCGGCAGAAGCCCTCGTACTCGGCCCGACCGGACTCGCACTCGCCCCCAACGGGACGCTGTATGTCGCCTCGACCGAAGACGGCAAGATCCTCGCGATCTCCGAAGCGATGACTCGCACGACGCCCGCCGCGAAAGGTGGCACGGTACTCACCGAAGGCGGCCACCTGAAGGAACCGCTCGGCATGGTGCTCGCACCGAACGGCAACATCATCACGAGCAACGGTGGTGACGGCAACATGGTCGAAACGACGCTCGCCGGCCGGCAGATAGCCGTGCAGAGCGCCGACAAGAAGACCGGAGCCGGGTCGTTGTTCGGCCTGGTGATCGCACCGGAAGGCAAGGGCATCTACTTCGTGGACGACGGCGAAAACACTCTGAACCTGTTGCATTGAGCCCTGCGGTTAGCCGAAAGCCATAATTCGCGCATCGCCTCCTCGACTCCACAAGGCTCGCCGACGAGAACCGGCTCACACGGTTGGGCGCGGCGTGCGGCGGGTTGGATCGTGCGGGAAGAGAATCCGACGGGCGTCGTCTATGGCACGATCCTGATCGGAGCGTTGATCGCCGCCGAGAGCGGGGCGCATGACGGGTACCTCGACATGATCGGCTCGACGGTGCTGGGGCTCGGGATCTTCTGGCTCGCGCATTCCTACTCGACGATCCTGGGACGCCGCCTTTCCCGCAAGGAGCACCTCACCGCCCGAGCGCTCGGACGAGCGCTCGGACACGAATGGTCGATCGTGCGCGGGGCGTCGGTCCCGTTGTTGACGTTGCTCATCGCTTGGGCGGCGGGCGCGAGCGAAGCCACGGGCGTCGACGCGGCCGTGTGGGCCGCGATCGCGAGCCTGGTCATGTTCGAGTTGCTCGCGGGGCTGCGAGCGGGATCGACGCCACGGGAGTTCGCGCTTGAAGCCGCCGTCGGAGCGACCATGGGACTGGCGATCCTGGCGCTGAAGTTCGTGGCGCACTGACCGCTCCGGCGCCACTCGAAGCGATCCGGACGAGAAACCGGGTGCCTGCGCGCGGTCGTCATGGCGCAATGTTCCAACTCGTACGCATTCCCAAAAACCGGCGATAAGCAGGGGATTTCCGATCAGCCGGACCGGTTCCGGGGGGTCGCCGGACCATCCCCGCACTTCCCTGTAGACAAAAAATCGCTGACATGGAATGATTCTTACTTGACAGATTCCTTGACAGGAGCCTGGACATGTAGATCGTTTCGGGGAGGTAGAAGAGAGATGTCCGAGCACAACGGTGGGGAGTTGGGGCTGACGAGATCGATCGCACCCCTGTATCAGCGACTGCCGAGGGGGCCTCACCAACTTGCGCCCACAGAGGTGGCGCGTCACCAGCGCCTGCGCATGCACGGAGCGATGGTCGAGGCCGTGGCCGCCAACGGCTATGCGCAAACCAGCGTCAAGCAGATCATCGGCCTGGCGGGCGTCTCGCGGCGGGCTTTCTACGAGCAGTTTGCCGACAAGGAGGAGTGCTTCCTGGCGACCTTCGACCTGGTCGCTGCGCGCGGTGTCAAGCGCGTCCACGAAGCCTACCGTTCCACCGGCGGGGATCTGGTGCAACGGATCAGGGCCGCCGCCGGAGAGTTCACCGACGAGATCGGGTCCAACGCCAAGAGCGCGGGCCTGGCGATCGTGCAGGCGCAGACGGCCGGCGCGCCGGGGCTGGCGCGCTTGCGTAGGGCGACCGGCACGTTCGAGCAGATGCTCTCCAGCAGCTTCGCCCACGCCGGCGACGCGGGGCCGCTGCCGGCGCCGATCGTCAGAGGGATCGTCGGCGGCATGCACGAGGCGACGGCCGTGCGCCTGCGCGCCGGGCGCCCCGAGGAGATTCCGGCGCTGAGCGAGGAGATCGCGCAGTGGACGTTGCTGTTTCACACCACCTCCGGAGAGCGGCTGTCCGAGCGCCTGGCGGCGCGAGCGCGGACGAGCTCGCTCGCCGGTGCCAGGCGGCGGCGCGTCGGCGTTCCCAACGGGTGCTCTTCCGGCGCCGGTTCGCAGCTGGACGCGTGGCTGCCGGCCGGCCTGCGCGAGGTCTCACCCGGCCATGTCCGCCGACCGCTCGAGGCGCCCCAGTCCGAGGCGCAGGCCCGTGAGCGTCTGCGCTCCAGCGTGCTCAACCTCGCGGTGGTCGATGACTACCACGAGCTGAGCGCGCCGCAGATCGCGGAGGAGGCGGGCGTCCCGATCGAGTCGTTCTTCGAGCTGTTCGAGTCCAAGGAGGCATGCTTCCTGGCGGCCTTCGACGATCTCAGCGACGAGTTGCTCGGGATCGCCGCCAACCCCGAACTCGTCTCCGACGACTGGGCTCTGGTCGTTCGCCGCGTCGTCGGCGAACTGATGGCGCTGCTGGCCGACCGCCCGCTCTACGCGCACATCATCGCCTCGGAGGCGCCCAGCGCTTGCCCGGAGGCGCTGGAGCGCGATTGTGACCTCGCCCACAACATCGCCACGCTGCTGACCGAGGGGGCTCCGGAGCCGGCCCGCAACAAGCTCGCGGTCGATGGGGTCGCCGGCGCCATCTGGCACACGATCCGCTGCCAGGTGACGAGCGCTCAGATCCATCTGTTGCCGGCGCTGTCGGACTATCTGGCCTATATCGTGCTCGCGCCGTTCATCGGCGCGGATGCCGCCGCGGCGGTCGTGATCGAGGAGGAGCCCGCCCCGGCCGCGGGTGCGCCCGTTGCCGGCTGAGGCCCCGCGCGAGTGTCAGGACCGCCCGCCGCCACACGCCCGGCCCCGGAGGCCGGACACTAGCGCCGCTTGCCGGCGCGGCGGTCCACGAGGTAGGTCAGCACGATCCCGAACAGGACCGAGACCACGATCACGATGATCAGCGGCACTTCGCCGGTGCCGAAGATCCAGTTGACCTTGACCGATTCGAGATTCAGCACGGCGAACAGCGTGATCACGACGGCGAGCACGACCATTCCCGCGGTACGGGCCTGCTCGCGGCGAGGGCGCTTGGGCTTGGGCGGTCCTGGCGGCTGCTGGGACATCGCCCTCCGATCCTAGCCGACCGCGCTCGCCGCGCGCTCGGCGGCCATCCACGGGCATTGCACCGACAGCTCCTCCACGCCAAGCGCCGCGGCGACGTTCAGCGACATGCCGTGTCTGAAGAATTCGTCCAACCGTTCGGGATCGGCGTCGGAGAGCTCGCGCGCGAGCTCGGCCAGCTCGGCGAAGCGGTGTCGTACACGCCCGCGCACGACCTCGTCGTCACAGGCCGCATAGGACTGGTGCTGGAGCATCAGATAGTCGCGGTCTGACTCGAGCAGCTCCCGGTAGGCGCGCCCCATCGCCTGGAGCGTGTCTTCGCACTCCGGCGGCGCCGACCCGGCGTGGTATTCGGCCGCGGCGGCGCGAAAGGTTGCGGCGATGCGCTCGAAGCTCCGCTCGATCGCGGCCAGGAACAGCTCGCGCTTGTTCGGGAACAGGCTGAACACGTACGGCTGCGCCACGCCGACGCGACGAGCGATGCGATCGACCGCGGTGCCGTGCAGTCCGCCACGCGCGAACTCGTGCACGGCCGCGGAGATCAACTCCTCGCGCCGCTCCGCGGCGGGCACGCGCCTGCGGACCGGTCCGGGTGCTTGGGACTGCGATACCTCGCTCACGCCGACTCTCCGCCTCCCCCATCCCTCCGTGCTGGTTGCCGATTCCTCCGCATAACTTAGCAGTGACTAATAACTCTTACAAGGGGTGCAGCCCGGGGACTCGGCACTCAATACCATCAAGCGATGCCTCGCCCGACCCGCGTCCGCGCCTCGACGCTCGCGACGACCGCCATCGCTCTCCTCGCCGCGATCGCGCTGCTCGGCGGGTGCGGCGGCTCCACCAAGACGGTGTCGGTCGCGGATGCGCCGACGAGCACGGGCGCCGGGAGCGCTCCGACGGGCCCGAGGACACCTCCAACCACGAGCACCGGGGCGACGCCGTCCGCGACGACGAACTCCGGCGCCACCGCAGGCGGAACTCCCGCGAGCACGAGCACGCGCACCGCGACCGCGCCGGCGTTCGCCGAAAAAGAAAAAAGCGCCACCGGCGAAGGAGAACTGTCGGCCGCGCTGGCGGTCTTGCACGCACATGGCTACGCGGCGAAGGCAACGTCCGAATATCACCCCAACCAGACCCTGCGCGTGCTCGTCGGCACGGGCGCGCGCTCCAACGACGGCTATGACAAGCAGGCGTTCTTCTTCGTGGACGGCCACTATCTCGGCACCGACGCGAGCCGGCCCAGCGCGCAGATCGGTGTGGTCTCCCAGAGCGACACCGAAGTCACGCTCGCTTATCAGCTGTATCGCCCCAACGATCCCCTGTGCTGCCCCGGCGGCGGCACCGCGCACGTGCGCTTTCAGCTGAACAACGGTCGCCTCGTCCCGCTCGAGCAGATCCCGCCGGTCAGCTCCACCTCCGGGACAAGCCGCCGGTAGCGTCGCCCCGGCGAGACGGCCCGCCGCCTGGGCCGCAGACAGCGGGTGCGACACACATCCCGCGCGCACACACCCTCGGCCCTCCCCGCTCGTAGCCCTCCACGCGCACGCGCGCGCGTGTTCCCCGCGAACGTCCTATCGTGGTGTGCGTCCAAGGTATGTCCGTCGCCAGAGAAAGGGGTCCCGCCGATGAGCGCAACGATCGAGGGTCGCAGCGAGGAGCTGCTGCAGGCCAAGAACTTCTGCCTGGTCTCCACCATCCGCCCCGACGGCTCGGTGCACGCCGCGCCGGTGTGGGTGGACCTGCAGGATGGCCGCCCGGTGCTGAACACCGCCGAGGGTCGCGCCTGGCCTCGGAATCTGGAACGCGATCCGCGCGTGACGCTGACCGTGCAGAACATGGAGAACCCATACGAATATCTCTCGATCCGCGGCCGCGTCACCGAGCGCACGCACGAGGGCGCGGACGAGCACATCGACGCGATGGCCAAGAAGTATCTCGGCCAGGACACCTACCCGTTCCGCCAGCCCGGCGAACAGCGCGTGATCGTGAAGATAGACCCCGAGGATGTCCACGTCTGGGGCGGCTGAGCCGCGACTGAGGCGCAGGCACTTCGCGATACTGCGTCCTTACCGATCGGAGATCGACGGAATCTCCGATCGGCCAGCACGCGTACGTAGCACGCCACGCTCCCTGCGTCCTTACCGATCGTCAATCGACGGGATCGCCGATCGGCCAGCACGACCTGCGACTCAGCCGGAGCGCGTTGAGAACACTGATCGAGCAGGACTACCCGCGCCCGAGTAGCCGCCGCCACAGCGCCGGCGGGCGCGGCTGGGTGCGCAGCCACTCGTCGCGCAGCACGAGTTGCCCGGCCGCGCGCGCTCGCAGGACGCATTCGGTGTGGGCGTGGCGCCGGCGGCGTGAGTCCCCTTCGGGGGCGATCAGCATATGCTCGCTGAGAGCGGGCAAACGATGAGCACAGATCGGACAGCGATACGTCGCCGGCTTGCGGTTCGCGGCACGGCGCACCGTCCACCATGGGGCGGGAGGAAGGCTCGCGGTCATCGCCCTATTGTCGCGCCGCTGGCCGGCGCCCTGGCGGCGAGCGTCGCCGTCGGGTTCGGCCTGGTCCTCGCGCGCGCCGAGCGCGAACGCCGCGCCGCCCGGGCGACGCGCCTGCCGGCGGGGGCGCGGCGATTCGGTTTGCTGAGCGAGGAGACCGCGGCGAGCGGCTACCGGCGGATCGCGCTCGCCCAGCTCGACCTCGCGATCGAGCACCTGCTCGGCGAGTCCTCGGTCGCGCCCCAGGAGGCGGTGCACGAGACGCGCAAGGCGCTCAAGCGTGTGCGCGCGCTGATGCGGCTGCTCGAGGGCGAGTTGGGGACCAGGCGCGCCGATCGTGAACGCACGGTCCTTGGGGATGCCGCGGCACGGCTGGCGGGCGCGCGCGACGCGGAGGTGATGGTGAGCACGCTCGACGCGCTCACAGAGCGCCACCCGCGCAAGCTCGGCGGCCGGCGCGGCGTGATCGAGCTGCGCGCCGATCTGGAGCGCGAGCGGATGCGTGCTGGCGCTCGCACGCCGGGTGACGTGGCCACGCGCGAGCGCGTGGCCGGGGAATTGGCCGACGTGCGCGCGCGCGTGGCGAAGTGGAAGCTGCCCGAGGGCCGCTCGGCGGCCAAGCTAACGGCGCCGGGACTGGAGCACATCTATCGCGCGGGACGTGCGGGACGGCGCCGCGCCGGCACGCAGAACGCCTCCCCCCGGGTGCTGCACAGGTGGCGCAAACACGTCAAGGATCTGCGGTATGCGGCGGAAGTCCTCGAGGCCTCAGAGCCGGCGAGGGCGGGCTCTGAGCCGGCGGGTAAGCGCCGGTCCAAGCACAGCAAGCGCGCGGCCGGGCGCGGCCGACGCATAGCCGAGATGGCGCGCCGCGCGGACGGGCTGGGCGAAGTGCTCGGCGAGGAGCACGACCTGATGCTGCTGGCCGAGCGGGTGCGGGCGCACAAGCGGCTGAAACGGCGTCGAAAGCGCACGCGCAGGCGGCTACTGCGGGCGATCGCGCTTCGCCGTCGACGGCTGCGCGCGCGGGCGCTGCGAGAGGGCGAGCGCCTGTATGCGCAGAAGCCGGCGCGATTCGTCCGCAACGTGTGTGCGTAGTGGCTCTCGCGGACTGAAGGAAATCCCGCAATCGGCCGATGTAACCGGCGGACTCGCCAGTCCGCCAAGCGATGCGTGCCCGGACGACACCCGCGATGCTGTTCCTGGCCTCCCTGTTGGGTGGGGTGGGTGTGCTCGTCCTGCACCTGACCGCCGGCCTCGGCGGGCCGCACACGAACGAGTTGTTCGACGACTACGTCTACAACGCGTTGATGTTCGGCGCGGCGTTCGCGGTGATCGCCAGGGGGATCTCCGTCAAGGCCCAGCGCGCGGCGTGGCTGGCGATGGGCGCGGGCTTGCTGTGCTGGAGTCTGGGCGAACTGTATTTCACGCTGTTTATCGAAGGCGCCGGGGAAGCGAGCGGCATCTCGCCCGCCGACGTGCTGTATCTGGCGATGTACCCGTGCATGTATGTCGCGCTGACACTGCTCGTCGGCTCGCACCTGCACGAGTTGCGCGTCAGCATGTGGCTGGACGGGTTGATCGCGGGTTTGGCCGCCGCCACGCTCGCGGCCGCGGTGGTGCTCCCCCCGATCATGGACAGCGCCACGGGCGACGTCGCTTCGGTCGTCGTCTCGCTGGCCTACCCGATCGGCGACATCCTGCTGCTGGTGTTCACGATCGGCGCGCTCGGCATGACGGGCTGGCGACCGGGTCGCGTGTGGCTGCTGATCGCCGCGAGCATGTTGCTGAGCGCGATCGCGGACTCCACATATGTCTACCAGTCCGCGACCGGCACGTACGCCGCGAACACGTGGCTTGAAAGCCTGTGGCCGGCGGCCGCGGTGCTGTTGGCGGTCGCCGCGTGGACGCCGTGGCCGCGGACGATGCGCAAGCGGATCGAGGATTGGCGGCTGGTGATGGTGCCGGCGCTGTCGCTGCTGGCCGCGCTGGGCGTGTTCGTGTACGGCAACCTCCATCGCCAGCTGACGTTGCCGGCGCTGATCCTTGCGATCGCGACCGTGCTCGCGGTGTGCGCGCGGCTGATGTTGACGGTACGCGAGAACCTGACGATGCTGACCGGCTCGCGCGCGCTGGCGCTGACCGATTCGCTGACGGGGCTCGGCAACCGCCGGCGGCTGATGGAAGATTTGCGGCTGGCGTGCCGTGCGGCCCGGCCCGATGACCCGTGGCGGCTGGCGATGTTCGACCTGAACGGGTTCAAGCACTTCAACGACACCTACGGCCACCCGGCCGGGGACGAGCTGCTGGCGCGTCTGAGCGGCAAGCTCAAAGCGAGCGTGACCGCGTACGGAGCGGCCTACCGCATGGGCGGCGACGAGTTCTGCGTGCTGTTCAAGGGCACTGCGACAGCCGAGCCGGAGGTCTACCGGGCGTGTGTCGCGGCGCTGTGTGAGGAGGGTCCTGGATTTACGATCGGCGCCGCTCACGGCGAGGTCTCGATCCCGACCGAGGCGCGCGAGCCCTCCGACGTGCTGCGGCTCGCCGACCAGCGCTTGTACAAGCGCAAGGACGCCACGCGCGAACAGTACGTCGCGCGACATACGCGCGCGGGCGCGCGTGGGCGCTTCGATCCGGCCGTCGTGATCGCGTTTGCCGAGACGAGGACGATCGGCGATACGGCCTCCGAGCGGCTCATGCCCGGAGGGTCGCTCGACTGATGCGCGCGCAGGGCCCGAATGGGGCCGCGCGGGCCCTTTCGGCCCTTGTGGCCAGGGCCTAGAAATACGTGCTCGGCGAGGAGGCGAGCAGGCCGTAGATCTGCACGATCGCGGCCTGGACGAGCAGCTGTGAGGAGGGCGGCGAGCCGAACACGAAGATGTTGTCGACCAGGCGCAGGTGCTGCCAGGCGTAGTCGACGTAGGGCTGGGCGAGCCGCGGCCCGGGCGGGTCGTGGGTGATCGAGTCTAGGTAGAGCATGTTGCGGAAGTAGACCGAGACGAAGAAGGGCAGTTCTGAGCCGAGCCGTTCGGGGGTGTAGTAGGCGAGCGCCACCTTCGCGGTCTGGCGCGCCTGGTAGAGGTAGGCGGAGTTCTGGGTGGCTTGGTAGAGCAGCGCGCCGGCGCCGATCATCGTGCCCTGGTTGTAGCTCCAGTAGACGCGCGCGATCGCGCCGTGCGCGCCGATGTGGTCGGCGTACAGGCCGTTTGCCTGCAGCAGGCAGGTGCGCGTCCATTCGTAGGCCTGCTGGGCGAACTGCAGGTAGGCGACGTTGCCCGTCAGCTGGTAGAGCCTGACGGCGAGCTCGGCTCCGGGACCGTCGGTGACGGTGTTGCGTTCGTTGTTTTCGGCGGCGTTCGAGAAGGGGATGCCGCCCGGACAGACCTTTTCGGGGTCGGTGTCCCAGCCGGCCATCACGAACGCCATGATCGCCTCGGCGCTGCCCAGCGCCGAGGCGGAATGGGTCAGCGCGTACATCCGCAAAAGCTCGATCCCGACCCACTCGTTGTCGTCGTAGTACTTGGTCCCGCCCGGACCGGTGGGCGGCGCGACGGTCCCGTCGAAGGCCGCGAGCGAGCTGGTGAACGTGCCTTCGGGGGCGCCCGAGTTGTCGATGTCCAGGTAGGAGCGCAGCCCGATCAGACGCGCCGAGAGTTCGTGCGAGAGCGCACCGGACAACCCGGGGATCCGCGAGACGCCGTTTACGTGGCGCATCGTCACGGTCGCGGCCAGCGCTTGCGAGAAGGGCCACAGGAATGAGAAGGGTTCGCCCTCGTAAAGTCCCGAGCCGGGGATGTAAAAGTTGTGCTGCATCGCTTCGAACGCGAGCAGCGCGCGCGCGGGATCGCCGTGCAGGACCGGTTTGGGCTTGGGTTTGGCGTGCTTCTTCTTCGCGGCGGCCGCGTGGGCGAATTCAGACGGTTTGGCCACGCGCAGGGGCCGGGTGGCCCCCGCCGGGTAGGGCGAGGCCGCAAACGCCACCGCGGGTACGGCGCCGCCCACGAGGACAAGCGCGATCAGGAGGACGCCGTGGCGCACACGCATATGACAGATGTCGAGGGAGGATCTCATGAGTGCTCCAGAACGCACAACAGTCGAGGCTCCGTTTCGATTCGACGCGAGCAAAAAAATGCCTACGTGCCGCCCGCCCGATATCCACCCATGGGACGCAAAAACAACGGACTTCCCAGCAGCTGCCCGGATTACAGCTTATCCCCGTAGCCGGTCGCCGACCGGCCGTCCACGCCGGCAAACCTCTACTCGAAAGAACCACATGCCGGCAAGCCACAAGCCGCGTGTCGCCAAACGAAGCGGTTGCGTAGCTGTACTACCAGCAACCCCTATCCATCCCCTCTCACGCGCGGAGCGCCGACTGAATCAACTCCCCGAGCGCCTCCTCCCCAAGCGTCCCTTCACACCCGCACGCCCGCATCCCCAGCAGGAGGCTTCCCCCAACCGGAGCCATCTCGACGGGAAAGACCCGTGCTTCGGGGGCAACCTCGCGAATGGCCTCGGTGAGCGGTGTGACGAAGACCTCGCCGGCGCGGAACGCGCTGCCGATCAGCCCGACGGGGAACTCGCCGGTGAGCCCGGTGTTGGCGATGACGGCGCGGATCTGTTCGCCGAGCAGGCCGGCGGCGCGGGCGAAGAGCTCGCGTGCGACGACGTCGCCCTCGTGCGCCAGGCGGGAGGTTTGCACGGCGAATGCCGCGACTTCGCCCTTGGTCAGGGGCGTCGTGTAGACGCTGGCGGCGAGCGCCTCGATCGAGGGGGAGCGGAAGAATTGCAGCGCGGCGTCGCTGAGCGCGGTGGGCGGGCCGGAGCCGTCGCGGTCGTGCAGGGCGGCGACGATCGATTGGGCGCCGAGCCAGTAGCCGGAGCCCTCGTCGCCGAGCAGGTGTCCCCAGCCGCCGGCCCGCCAGGTGCGGCCGTCCGGACCGACGCCGAAGACGTTGGATCCCGTGCCGGAGATCGCGCCGACACCGGGCTGGGCGCCGGTGGCGGTGGCCCAGGCGCTGACGACGTCGTTGACGACGATCCAGTGGTCTGCGCGGGTGTCGTGGAGGTGGCGGTCGATCGAGGCGGTGTCGGTGCCGGCGACGGCGACGACGGCGGCGGCGAGCCGGGCGTGGGCGATGTCGGCGCCGGCGAGCGCCTGGTCGGTGGCGTCGAGGATGGCCTTGACCGCGAGGCGGGTTCCGACGGCGTCTTCGTTGGAGGGGCCTGAGTGGCCGAGGTGCAGGGCGCCGTGTTGGAGGTCGAGCACGGCGGCGAGCGTCTTCGTGGCGCCGCCGTCGATGCCGAGGATGTAGCGCGCGGCGGCCTCGGCCGGGGCCTTTACGGGCGCGGTGAGGGCCGGGGGGAGCGTGACGAGCGGGTCGCGGTTCATGGCGGCATCCTCGCAGGCGCGGAGCGGGATAGGATCGCCCGAGGATGCGAGCCGAGGCGGTGTTCCCCGCGACCCGACAGAAGGCGGGGATGTATGAGTCGTTCTACCTGCGAGCCCTCGCCCCGGAGGAGCCGGTGGGCGTGTGGGTGCGCTACACCGTGCACAAGCGCCCCGGGGAGGCGCCCCGGGGGTCGGTGTGGTGCACGGTGTTCGACGCGCGCAGAGGGCGCCCGTGGATGCAGAAGGTCACGACCGAGGAGTTGAGCGCGCCGGGCGGGCAGTGGATCGCGATCGGCGCCTGCAGGCTGGGCGACGGGTGTGCCGAGGGCGAGTGCGCCGGCGCGAGATGGTCACTGAGGATCGAGGCGCTGGAGCCGGAGTTGCGGCATCTGCCGAGCGGGTGGATGTACCGGGCGCCGTTGCCGCGGACGAAGTTGACGAGCCCGTCGCCGAGCGCGCGGTTCGAGGGGACGTTTACGTTGCCGGACGGGCGGGCGCTGGAGCTGGACGGATGGCGGGGGATGGTGGGCCATAATTGGGGCGCGGAGCACGCGGAGCGCTGGATCTGGCTGCACGGGGTGGGGTTCGCGCAGGAGGAGAGCGCGTGGCTGGATGTGGCGCTGGGCCGGATCAGGGTGGCGGGGAGGCTGACGCCGTGGGTGGCGAACGGCGCCGTGGGGATCGCCGGCGAGCGTCACCGGGTCGGCGGATTGGGCGCGCGCGGGCTGCGTGTGCGGGAGAGCACGGAGGGGTGCGCGCTGAGCATGCCGGGGCCGAAGGGGTTGCGGATCGACGCGAAGGTGGAGGTCCCGGGGACGAGCAGCGCGGGCTGGCGTTACGCCGATCCGGATGGGGGCGAGCACGAGGTCGCGAACTGCTCGGTGGCGCGGGTGGAGCTCGACGTGGCGCTGCCGGGCGCCGGGGGGTCCCGGCGGCTTACGAGCGCGCACGGGGGGGCTTATGAGCTGGGGATGCGCGCCGGGGAGGCACATGGCGTGCCGGTCGCGCCGTTCGCGGACGGCTGAACCGCGCGACCGCAACGGAGCAGATCTGACGAGGTTCTTATATTTGTCCACCACAATGTGGGTCTGAGAGCGACCCGGCAAGCAGAGGAGGCAACATGCAGGTGATCGGCGCCGGGTTTGGCCGGACTGGGACGTTGACGCTCAAGGCCGCGCTGGAGGAGCTGGGCGCGGGGCCTTGCTACCACATGGTGGAGGTGCTGTGGGGGGATACGAGCCGCCTTGAGTTGTGGCAGGCGGCGGCGAACGGCGAAGAGGTCGATTGGAAGGCGGTCTTCGAGGGTTTCGAGTCGACGGTGGATTGGCCGGGGTGTACGTTTTGGGAGCCGCTGATGGAGGTGTTTCCGGAGGCGAAGGTGCTGCTGAGTGTGCGCGATCCGGAGTCGTGGTATGAGAGCGCGAGGAATTCGATTTACGCGGTGATGCTGGCGGGCAAGAAAGGCGAATTGAAAGGCGGCCAGGAGACGCCGCCCTCGCCGGAGGCGTTCGCGATGATCTCGAAGCTGATGTGGGACGGGACGTTCCACGGGCGCTTCGAGGACAAGGCGTATGCGATCGAGCGCTTTAACGAACACAACGAGACGGTCAAGAGCAGGGTGCCGGCGGAGCGGCTGGTGGTGCACGAAGTCAAGGAGGGTTGGAAGCCGCTGGCGCAGATGCTGGGCGTGCCGGTGCCCACGACGGAGTTCCCGCGGCTGAACGACAAGGTGGCGTTCCGCGAGATGGTGGGATTGCCGGCGCTGTCCTAGAGCGGGCGTGAGGGAGATTGACGGAGACCCGTATGAGCGCGAACGTGACCTGGCAGGAGGCGAGCGTCGACAGGGAGCGGCGCTGGTCGGCGCTGGGCCAGCAGGGCGCGACGGTGTGGTTCACGGGGTTGCCGGGGGCGGGCAAGACGACGGTGGCGAGCGCGGTGGAGGCGCGGCTGATCGGTGCGGGCCGGAACGCGTATGTGCTCGACGGGGACAATCTCCGCCACGGGTTGTGCGGCGATCTGGGCTTCAGCAAGGACGACCGCGAGACGAACGTCGGGCGGGTCGGGGAGATGGCGAAGCTGTTCGCGGACTCGGGCACGGTCGCGCTGGTGGCGCTGGTCTCACCGTATGCGGAGTGCCGCGAGAAGGTGCGCGCGCTGCATGAGCGCGAGGGGTTGGCGTTTGTGGAGGTGTATGTGAACACGCCGAGGGAAGAGTGCGTAAGGCGCGACCCGAAGGGGCTGTATGCGCGGGCGAAGAGCGGCGAGCTGCATGGGATGACGGGCGTGGACGACCCCTACGAGCGCCCGCGCGCCCCGGAGGTCGAGTTGACCCCGGAGCTGGACGTGGACGGCGCGGCGGAGCTGGTGTTGGCGACGCTGGGCGAGCGGTTGTCGTTGCAGCGCGACTGACGACCCGCTCGGGTCAGGGGTGTCGAGCCCGCGCGAAGCGAGGAGTCGGCCACGCGGTGTCCGCGGTCGATCGCGTGCGCGAAATGAAGCGCTTTCAACACTTATCCTGCTGAACGCTATGGGTCATCTACCTGTACCACCTCGGTGATACACTGCGTGTATGGCGTCCACGAAGCCCCGGATCCAGGTGACGATCGACCCCGAGCTCGCCGACGCGCTCGCCGAGCTGGGCGACGCGCAGCCGCGCTCGCGCGCAGTCCGCGACCTCGCGCTGCGCGGGGCCGAGGCGGCGCGGGCGGAGCGAGAGCAGCGCGAGGAGGCGCTCGAATTCCTGCGCCGGCTCGACGCCGGCGAGGACGAGGACGGTTACGACTTCTCGGTGTCCGCGCGGCTGCATGCAGAACGCGGCTGAGCCCTACAGCTGGGGCACCGCGCTGGTGTTCGACACCTCCGCATGGAACCGCCGCACCGACCCCGCCGTGCTGCCCAGGTGGGCCGCCACCCGCGACGCCGACCTGCTCGTCGTCTGTCCGGTGGTGGCCTTGGAGCTGCTGGCAGCCGCGCGCGACGAGCAGGCGTTCGGCAACCTCGATCGCGCCCTACGGGGGCTCGCGCAGGCTCCGGTGACGCGCGGCGCAGGCGACGCCGCCCTGCGCGCCTCACGCGAACTGCGCGGCGGACGCCGCCTGCCCGCGGCCGACTACCTGATCGCCGCGGCCGCGGCCGAGCGTGGCGCGGGGGTGCTGCACTACGACAGTCACTTCGACGCCCTCTGCGGCGTGCTGGGGATCGAAAGCGTCTGGATCGCGCCGCCCGGCTCGCTCGACTGAGGCGCCACGCGCATTTGGGGCGAGCGCCATGCGGGCGACCGGCCACCGGGTGAGGGTTCTTGTGGTGGCCGGTCGTCCTGCGTGGCGGGGCGGGGTCCTGCTGTCTGGGTGGTTAGGGTGCGGTGACGGCCCAGCTGCCCCAGGCCTCGCGGGATCCGCCTGGTACTTCTTTGTTCGGTGTCAATGTCAACAGGGCGCCGAAGGTGTCTGCACCGGCACCCGTTATGAACGGGAATTTCGATGATGGTGGAACGATCGCGGCGGGAATGGGTCTCGCGGAGGCGCCCATTTCTTTCGCTTCCGCGGCATAGACGCACAGGTCCCCCGTGCTCGCTTTTGGTGATTTCGCTGTGCCTTTGCAGGCAGCGGTCGCGGCAGCGATGGGTTGCGAGCTGAGCGTCTGCGTTTCTGTCACCGTGGCCGGTTTTGACAGGACCAGCTTTTCAGCAGCGGAATTGTATTCCGTGATCAGGGTTCCCGCCGGGATGCCGGTACCAGATATTTCCTGATCCGCCATGAATGCCCCGCCTTCCGCTTCGGCATGCTTGACTTCCGTTGAGCCGCTTTCAAGTTCGCCTTTGCCTGACGCGGGTTCTCCGGCCACGAAAAAGACCTTACTGCCGCCCAGAGCGGCTTTAAGCGGGATCGGGAACGAGATCGAAGCCTCTATAACACCATTGGATTCCACCGTGTTCGACGTGGAAGCCCACGATCCGGTCTCGGTGGCGCCAGAGGGCAGTGTCCCGCCCGCGGTCCACGGCGAGCCTTCTTTTCCTTCTTTGCCTTCCACGCCCTGTACCCCCTGAGAGCCCTGTTCGCCTTTGGCGCCCTGTTCGCCCTTACCCCCCGCGGCACCGTCTTTGCCCGCGGCGCCGGGTGTGCCGGCGGGGCCCTGTGCGCCCGCGGGACCGGTCTTGCCCTGTAGTTGTTTGAGTACGCTCGGCTTGATCTGCTTGGTCGAGGTGATCACGAACCTGCTCGCGGCATACGCGCCGCCGGTCATCGCGAACACCAACGCAAACGTCACCGCGACGTTCGCGTAAGACAGATGCTTACGTATACCTGAGAACATTTACTTTCCTCCCCTTCGCTTACGCGCATCGCTCTTATGACCAACACGCCTGATTGTCTTCCCACGCTTGGGCTTACGAGTCTTCTTGGTCTTACGAGGCGCCACGCACTTCCCCGTCCTGACACGCACCAGACCTTTCTTGCAACCCACCGTGCGTGGACTGCTGCCTACCACCGTTTCCACGGGGAACGCGATCTGTGGCACCGCCAGCAACGGCAGTGTTACCGGCGCGACCAGCACCACGGGCAGTCCCTGGGTCGTGAACAGCACCGTTTCCCCGGCAAGCGGCTGCCCGCCGGGGGTGTACGCGCTCTGGATCACGACACGGTACGCGTACGCCGTACCCGGCTGCAACCCGCCCAGCGAGAATTCATGCTCCTCACTTTCCGCCTGTGTGCTCGTGGCGCCGGAGACGACCGTCGTGAACACGGTCCCCGAGGGGTTGTAAACACCGACCTGGAAAGACCACGTCGCACCGGCGCCACCGGGATCGACACTGCCCGACAGGACGGCGCTCGAAGCGCCCACACCGCTCACGGGACCGGTGCTCACGGACGGCACGGGCGCCGGTAGCGTCGTGAATACGCCTTCGGTCCCATACGCGCTAGCGGTCTGATCATGCAACCGGTTTTCGCTTTCCGCGTAGAGCCGGTAGTGGTAGGTCGTGGCCGGTTGCAGTTCGCTCGCGCTGCGCATCACCGCGATCGTCGCGTATTCCGAGGATTCCACCGCCGTTGTGCGCTGCGCGCCGGGGCACGCTGTAAGGGTTTCGCATACCCCGTATTCGAACCCGAGCTTCGTCCGGGCGCTCTCGGGGTTCACCTCACCGAACATGACAGCCGAGGAAAACCCGACGTTCGAGCTTGCAGGTTCGCTTTCCGGTTTCGGCGCCACAAACGGCGTTTCGCACGATTTCGCTTCCCCGAGCAACGGTTCGTTACCCGACGCGACATTCCAGTTCTCATCTTCCGCGGCGAGCATGTAAGGGTAGGCTTCGTTCGGGCGCAGACCCGTCAGGATCGCTTCGACCGGCGTGAACGCTTCACTCGTCACGACCGCCTGGTCCGGCGTGACCACGCCGAAAGCATTGCCGTACAAGAACCTGACCTTTGTTTCGCTCACGTTTTCCGGGTTCACTTCCCCCGCCAACGTGACGCTCGTAGCCGTCTGGTTCTTGCACGCGCTGGTCACCGGGACGGCCACAGGAACAGGATCGAGCCTTTCGACCATCTGAAAGTTGCTCGCCGCATACAGTTCATCCTTGGATTCAATGCTGTCCGGGTTGAACGCGAAACCTGCATCTCCGGTCACCTGGAACGTCGAGAGCTCCACCCCTGACGACGCGTCAAACAGCACACCCCGTGGCAATTCGGGTTCCCCAGAAACTTCCCCGACCGCGAGCCGCCCGAACGGGTCAAGCGCGAGACCATCCACAACCCCTCCGGGATCTATGGTCCTCAACAGTTGGCCGGTCGGGTCGAGCACGCTCACACCCGTACCAGGACCACCAGGAGTTTTGCCGGCCGTTACGTACAGGTCCCCGGCATGATCAACCGCAAGGGCTTTGACGTACCCGTCCGGGACCGGTAGCGCAGCGAGGGGGACTTCGCCCGCCCATGCTCCGGTTGCGGGGTCGAGCTCCTGCACACGCCCCTGATCACCAACGTACAAGAGCTGTTTGGAAACCGGACCGCCAATCGCGATGCCATCGCCTACAGCGCCCCCCAAATCCCTGAACGTGCCGTGTGTTTTGGATCCTTCCCCGGCTTCCTGAGCCTTTTGGCATTCTTCGCCCGCGACACAGGCGTTGCGTTCCGCTTCCGGGGCGTTCGCGAGCGTCTTTGCCTTATTGACACCCCCACCGATCATCCACACAAAATGACCTTCAGGATCAAACATATCAACACGCGGATGTTCACCATCACCACCACGCTCGTAAACGTATATGTCACCCGTTTCCTGATCGACAGTAACACTTGTGGGGAAATTGAGTTCGCCTGCCGCGCCGCTGCCCTGTTGTCCCACCCGGCATTTATGACCGGACGCTTTCGTGCAAATGTTCGCTTTCGTGTTTTCGTCGACTTCCAAGCCGAACATGAACAGGAATTCCCCGTTCGGCGCCAACACCTGAACGCGCGCGTTTGCCGCGTCTGCGATGTAGATGTCGTTCCCGGTCGATTCGGGACCGATCGCCACACTGTTGGGAGTAGAGAACCCGCCGGGTTCTTTACTGGATGTTCCGGGTTGGCAGGTGTCGATTGATCCGAGTACGCACGTGTCTTCGGCTTCCCGTCCACCATGTTTTTCCACTTCGGTGCGGTTCACGTCGTGCCCGAACAGGTGGGTGGTTTTGACGTGTGTGTACAGCTTCGCGTCGGCGGCCGAGGCGAACAGGAGCATGAGGACCACCATCGAGGTGGTGGCGATGATGGTTGTGAGGGTGAGCGTTCTCGGTGTTCTGATGCCGGATGTCATTTGCTCGCCCTCCTCTTGGTGTTGGCCTTTCTGGCCTTGCGTGCCGTCTTGGCGCTCTTCGCTGCCGCTTTGGCGTTCTTGGCGCACCCCGTGACGGTGATCTTGGTGTTCTGTTTCATCACGGCGCCGTTCTGCGCGACGAATTCAGTGGGCATCACCAACCCCGAACTCTTCACCGTCTTCGTCAGCGTCTGATGAACGGTGTGGCCGTGTATGTGCTTGGTGATCTTGCGCTTGAGGACCCGTGTGCCGGCCGAGGCGGTGCAAAGGTTCGTGTTCGCCGCCAGTGCGGAGTTTGGTCCCTGGGGCAGGTAGAGCTCGAACGTGTTGACTGGCACGTCGGGGATAGTCTTGAACGTGCTGGAGGTAACCCCCGTTTTGCTGATGAACGTGTTCCCGGTGAGGTCCACGCGGACACCATCGCCCTGCAGCACCACGACGAGGTCCGGGAACGCCTCCCCACCGTTGGAGACGAAATAGACCGGTCCTGACAATCCCACGGGCAACAGCGGTGTGGATGCCCGCGCGATACCGATGATCGAAGCCGCCGGACAACCCGCCGGATCGGCATCGAACACCGCCGCGGTACACGCCTTCTGCAGCGTCGTCAGCCGCGAGGGCATCTGCTTGGGCAGTTCCACTTTGACATAGCCGATGTTCGCCTCCGTACCTGGTGTGCTGGGAGGGAAGGACACCTTCGCGTCGAGGCTCGCGCCACCGGCTTTACTCGTATGAGCGCTGGTTGAGACCTTGAACGAGGGTGCGAATGCCAAGCCCTTGCAACCACCCACAGCGAACGGACTGGAGACGTGCGCGAGCGTATTCAACGATCCTGAGACGTTCGCGGAGACCTGCAACCGGTTGCAGTTCGTCGGGTTGAACATGAAATTGGGACGGTCGATGTTGACCGTGATCCGTTTCAGTCTGAGCGGCACACCGAAGACGATCTGCGGCACCTTGTACGGGCCCGTTTCATCGGTTGTGACCGTCAACTCCGAGGTTGCCGGATCGACGTTGATCCTTGCCCGCACCACCACCAGGCCGAGGTTGAACGGGCCCGCGACCGCGTGCGTGACGATCGAGAGCCCGAACGGGGCGCCCTCATACGGTCCCGTCAAATACACATCCCCACTGATTTCAAAGGGGTGAGAACCGGCGCCCGAGGCGACCATCGTCGTGCCGATCTTCGACGCATCACACTCCCCATACCGCGCGGGATCGTTCGCCTGATCTTCGGGGCACAGCGGGACGTTTGCGAGCATCCCCAGCAATCCCGCCGGGGTATGGACCTGTATCCCCGCGATGTCCTGTTCCCCATCCTTACGAGACAACGTCATCGTAAACGGCGTGAAGATCCCCGCTTCGCTCGTGACGGTCCCCGCGGAGAAGGACGGCGCGAAACCCTCCGTAGCGGAGCAACCCGTCACGTCAAAGAACGACACGGGGTTCGCGTCAGGCGTACCCTGGATCAGTTTCCCTTCGAAAGTCCCGGTAGCGCTCCACGGCGTGAAATCGCTGGTCGTGCGTGCTTGCCCACACGATTGCGGGTTCGCGAGCTCCGCCCGCGGCCCACCATTCAAATGCAAACGCAGTTCGCTGAACGGCGCCTGCGGATTATTCACAAACGACGAGGAGATCTGTCCCGTCGCCAGATCCGCGGACACGGTCCCCGCGAGCTTGATGTTGATACCCGTGTTCGCGAGCGCGCCTTCACCACCAAGTTCCATATACAAGCGATACAACCGCCCATCACGCGCGTCTTCTTCCACACAACCCGCCTGACCCGCACCACCGCACAACGGGCGCGCCAAATACAAATGCCCCTTGATCGGTTCCGGCAACAACGGCGTGACCGCTTCCGCAGTACCCACAACCGACGCCTCCGGACAGTGTCCCGCTTCCAACTGCGGTTCCCCGTTCGGCCCGAACTTTTCCCCTTCGTCCAGTTCCCCGGGCTTCAGCGGTTCCTGTTTGTGGTTCAGATCGGTGCGTAGATCGATTCCTTCAGGACCGGTTTCATTACACGCCTGCACCCCATCCACGACGCTCGGGTTGATCGACAGTCCCGGCGGCAACGTCACAACCGCATTACGCAGATCCGGTGTCCGCGGCACGCCCGGTTCCTCCGGTTGCGGTACCTTCAGGTTCACGTTCAACCCGACCGGCGCATCGGCCTGCTTCGTATCCGGTCGCACTTCCAGTTCCGGCTGGAAAGACAACGCTCCACAACCCGTGCTCTGCGGCAATTCCGACGCGGGTCCTTCATAAAACAAACCCGGTTCCTGCCACGAGTCATACAACACCCGGACCTTCTCCGGACCATCCGCGCAATCCGTCGGCATCACCAAAAACGGCACCGGTTCCACACCGGCCGCCTCACCACCAAGACTGGTCAGTACCCCGTTGGCGCACGTAGGGAATCCGGCAAAGGGATTGCCTCCGCATGCGCGTCCTCGCTGGGGGGTGTGCGCCGAGTCGGCCGGTGTGCCCCAGAACGACAGCTTGAGCCGGGTGAACCCGCGCTGCGGAATGTTGTTGCTCACGACCGTGAACCCATAGCCTTCCGCGGTATGCACCAGGTGCGCGGTCAATATCACGTTGATCGACCCGCCGGGAGGAATCCCGAACTCCGCCGACTGACCCGCTTCGGGAACCAGATTATAAATATCGGCATCGATCACAGTCGCAGCGAAGAACAGTTCGACGAACCCAATCTGCGTCGCCGCCGGACAGTTTCTCGCGCCCTGACGTGTAAACACCGCAAGAGGACAGCGTGGCCCCGACAACGGATCCGCCAACAAACCCGGAGGCAACTCAACCTGAATATCCTTCGGATCCCCACCGGCAGGGATCTCGCCGATCCCGCCAGATGAGGTGTGGATCACCTGTTTCTTGAATTCGATCGTCGTGGTCAACGCGATCGGATGACCGCCCGCCTGTGAGAACGCGTACGGTTCCTCAATATTACGATAGCCACTCGCGCCGGTGAGTTCCCCAGGGGTTTCCTGACTGAACGTCGTGTGCACGTCAAACTTCGTCATTTCGAATTCGCGCGCAACCGCACAGGCACACAGCACAAGACTCGTCAACAAAACCGTGACAAGCACACCAAACAGATCTCCGCAGAACCGCCTCATCGCCCGTGCCCTCCCCTGCTCGTGGTATGCTGGCCCTTGCGCGCCGCACGCGCGCCACGAGCACGCTTCTTGCGCTTTCGCGGTTTCTTGCGCGTCACCTTGGCCTTCTTGACCGTCGTTGCCTTAGCCACCACGGTGGCCACTACGAGGTTCCCTCCCGCGGGCTGCGTAACGCTGCCCGGCACCAGCACCGGTGCGGGAGTAGACAGCGGTCCGTAGCATGAATCGGCCAGGCACGGTTCGCTCGGCGCTTCTGAGACGGGGAAACCGCCGCCCACCCGTGCGTCATATAGATCGGCCAGGCCGTCCGTGTCGCTCGACACGAGACCGGCGGATGTCAGGAACATGATGTCATTACCCGACGGGGTGATCACCGGTTCTTCATCGTTTTCGGTCGAGCAGCCACAGGAGATCATTCCCACGCGACCTTCGTTCCACACATACACGTCACGCTGTCCCGTCGCATCGCGCGAGGACAACGGTTCGCTCGTGGTGAACACGACCCTCGACCCGTCATCGGTGATCGCACGATCGTTCAACTCATACTGTTCTTGCGGTTCGCCATGCCCGAAGCTCGCAACAGCGATATTCGCGTCAAACGAGCCGTTGCCGTTGCCTTCCTCGCCGGCTTCCGCGACAGACACGCGACGCAAAGAGCCGGTCAACTCGTCATAACGGTAGATGTCCTCGGAGGAGTCGACATCCGCTTCCGGACCGGAGGAGATCAGGCGCGCGAACGTGCCGAACACCAGGAAACGACCATCGAGCGTCGTCTGCGCTTCAGCACGGGCACCGGCTTCCCACAATTCGCGATCATTGACACCTTCAGCGGGTGGACGACGACCGCCATCCACTTCATTCAACGAAATGGGGCACCTCCCGTCACGCACACCACCCGACAGTTCCGGCCCCGAACACAACTCGGCGATGAACGAAACCCTCGCGGGCGTGCTCGAACGATCATACACATACAGGTTCTCCCCACCATCGACCGCCACTTCGCCGTGTTCATTCGTGGCTTCGCTCAAGACCCCACGCGCGACGAAATAAACGTGCGAACCATACGGACTGACCGCCACCACATGAGGCTGCACTTCCGCAGACTGGCCGGCAACCACATCAGGAGAAGCCAATTCCATCGAGATGACTTCCCTCGGCGCGCTCCCGCACGCTTCGCCCACAGCACCACCCGCACAACCAATCCTCGCGACATACAGGTCGTTTGAGTGGTCTTTGTTGCCCGGCACGAGCGGTTCACTCGCGGTATCGGCCATCGTGAAATACACCAGCGACCCGTCTTCAGAAGCGCCCTGGAACGTTGCGGGGGCACGCAACGACGCCTTCGGACATGGCACTTCAGAACACGTTTCCCCGAGCGGCCTGGAGACTTCAAGCGTCTGCGATCCCGCCGCGCGCAGGAACAACTCCTGGGGATGCGAAGGCGAGGTCGTTTCGCACTCACCGCTAATATTGCTGCGAGTATTCACGTTCACACCAAAGAAGACCTCCGAAGCAGCGGGCTGCGACACCGTGCCAAACTTGCTTCCGGGGCCACCGAGATTCACATCGCAATACCTCGTCAACTGTACACCGTTGTTATTGACCGCGACCAGACCGGCACGCGCCTCATCGACTTCATACAACTCAGTGCCACTAATCGTTTCGTCATTGATCTCTTCGGACAACACGTGATCTTCGGGAGCATCGGAGTGCGTCAACACAAGACGCGTCAGATCCACCGAACCACCCACCACAGCACCACTGGTCTCAACGCCACCCACCGTCGTCATAACGGGCGACGCCTGATCCAACGACCCATCGCTCCCACGCACCCACAACGTATTTGTTGACGAATCTTCACATTCAACTGTACCGGCCCCCACCGAACCAATGAGCGTCACACGCAACAAATCCGACGAGAAAACCGGAGCTCCCAGACATTCACCGGGCTTGTGCGGCAAGACCGCTTCGGTCTTCCATCCTTCTACAGTGCGATGGGCGACATACGAGTTACTGGCCGGATCGGCACCAGAACCACTGAACGCCCCAATCGAAGAGAATGCCACCCGTCCCCCGCTCGCAGCGATCGCGCTGAGACCTTTATGTCCGAGCACCGGATAACCAGCCTTGAACTCAGGACTCACCTGCTCATAGGCGCGGCCTTCCGGCAGCGCCGCGATCGCAGGGGCGCTCATGAGCGCGGCGCCGAGCAGGCAGACCGTCCAGAGCGCCACACACCAGATGCCCGTGCGATGCGAGAGGCGTGGTCTTGCCGGGGGATCGGTATGCGGGGACTGGTTTCTCATCGTTATCTCCTCATGTCGATGCTGCATCACGCGATCCCTGTTGACTGGTGAGTGGTGGGGTGGCGCTGAGTCGTTGTGTGACCTCGTCGCCGAGCGCGGTCAGGCTCCAGGCGTTGCGCTCGCCCCGGGCGTGCCCCGCACCCGTGTTCTCGAGCAGTCCCAGGCGCTGCAGTCGCGCGAGGAGCTTGGAGACCTGTCCCTGGTCCGTGATCCCTGAGAGCTCGCCCACGACGCGATTGCTCACACCGGGATGCTCTGAGACGTCCTCCAGTACCCGCGCGGTGCGATACGTCAGGCGCATCGGAAGGCCCTCCAACGGGTCGCGCCCGGTGAGCAGCGGCGCCGCACCGTTGCGAACCGCGGAACCATGCGCGGAGGAGACGGGCAACGGCAGCGCCTGCTCGCGGCGCGCGGCCGCCGGTCCCAGGTAGGGCAGCACGATCATGCCCATCAATTCACCCAGCAGGCTCGGGAGCGGCTCACGATCGCCACGCAACAACCGCGCGTAAACGATCGCGAACCCCGCGCCGACCAGGCCCTCCGCGGTCAACGGCGGACACTCCCGGCCACGAGCGCTCTCGCTGCGACCCTCATCCAAGACCCGCGCCAGGCCTCGCAAGATCTCCTCGCGGCGCTCCAGCACCCCCTGCGAGCCGCGCAGCGCCTGCACCACGCACACCCGCGCGAGCGCCGGCTCGCGATCGAAGAACGACAGGATCGCCCACAACCCGCCACGCACCCGCTCCCGCCACGACCGTTCCCCTAGACCCGCACGCTCGATCTCGACCGCGACCCGCGCGGCCGCGTCCTCCAGCACCGCCGCGACGCACTCCTCACGCGAGGCGAACAACTCATAGAACGTGCGCCGCGACACGCGCGCACGATGCGTTATATGCGCGATCGTCGCGCCCGCGTACCCGAGCTCGTCGACCGTGCCCACCGCCGCCATCAGCAGACGCGCGCGCTGCATCCCCGCGACCTGCACACGCGCATCCTCACCACGCCGCCCAACAGAAGAACACGAACGGGCGCGTACGGGAGAGCCCGCGGCGGCCATCACGCGCCCCTCCCCGCGAAAGGGACCGTACGCCGGGGCGCTTCGGCGGTTAGGCCAAGGCCGCACCTCACCCCTCCCCCTACGGGGGATCCCGGGCGGCGCGTTAGCGCCGAACGGAGGGTCTCGGCCCTATGGGCCGAGAGAGAGAGAGAGAGAGAGATGCGTCAGCGCTGCTGACGCATCTACCTACGGACCCAAACGGGCACGCAGCAATCCCCATCACGTTGAACCTGCAAGAACTCACGCGAAAACAGCTCCCTCACCGAAGCGATCCAGGTCCCTCTCCCAAGAAACCCTCTATTGCGCTGCAAGGTCGACCACACAGGGAAGACCCCAACCCGATCTATGTTTGCGTCTGACCCCCTTCAGGTCATGACAGCCAAGAACATAGCGTCTACAACAGGGGTTGTCAAGTACGAACCACACCGAGCGCACAGGACAGACCCACAACGTCCGCACGGACGCCTCCCCACCTCAACCCATACGATCCGCTCCATGACCTACGAGCAGATCCTCACCGACCTCTCCGAGCGCATCTTCACGATCACGCTGAACCGCCCCGAGCGCCTGAACGCGTGGACGCCGACGATGGCAAGCGAGCTGATCGCGGCGTTCGATCGCGCCGACGCCGACGATGAGGTGCGCGCCGTGATCGTCACGGGCGCCGGGCGCGGGTTCTGTGCCGGCGCCGACCTCGCCGGGGGCGGTGAGACGTTCGACTACCGCACGCGCGAGCACGCAGAGGGGGTGCCGCGCGATAACGGCGGCCAGGTCACGCTGCGCATCTTCGAGTCGACCAAGCCCGTGATCGCCGCGATCAACGGCCCCGCCGTGGGCATCGGGGCGACGATGACGCTGCCGATGGACGTTCGCCTCGCCGCCGAGGACGCCCGCATGGGCTTCGTGTTCGTGCGCCGCGGGATCGTGCCCGAGGCGTGCTCCAGCTGGTTCCTGCCGCGGATCGTCGGCATCGGCCGGGCGATGGAGTGGGTCGCCACCGGCCGCGTCTTCTCCGCGCAGGAGGGGCTCGACGGCGGACTGTTGCGCAGCCTGCACCCGCCGGGCGAGCTGCTCGACGCGGCCCGCGAGCTGGCTCGTGAGATCGCCGAGAACACCGCGCCCGTATCGGTCGCGCTGGCGCGGCGGATGATGTGGTCCATGCTCGGCGCCGAGCATCCGATGATCGCCCACCGCGCCGACTCGCGCGGCATGTTCTTTCGCGGCCAGTCCGCCGATGCGGCCGAGGGCATCACGGCGTTCTTGGAGAAGCGCCCGGCCGACTTCCCCGACCGTGTCAGCGACGGGCTGCCGGACATCTTGCCGGGGTGGAGCGCCCCCGAGTTCGAGTAGGGCGGGGAACGCCACATCCGGCGTGGGGGCCGCACAAACGCGCCAGGAGAGATTCGAACTCCCGACCTTCGGTTCCGTAGACCGATGCTAGCGGCCTTCTCGCCAGTGGCCGTCGACTATGTGCTCGAGTGGTGGCGCGTTGCGGAGCAGGACTCCGATTCGCTCCATCAGCGTGTCGGCGGCGACATCGATGTCGTAGCCCTCTGGAAGATCGAGGACCAAGCTTGCGAGATCGGCGCGGAAGTCCGCGTCGGCCAGCTTCCCAAGCAGGTTCAGCCTCAGCTGCGGGTAAGTGAAGACCTTCTCCTGCATGTAGTGCTCGAGGCCGCCGACAATCTCGGCCGGCGTCGCTTCGTCGCCTGTCAGCACCAGCCAGAGGTCGAACAGGTCGCGCCCCTTGCGGCGCTGGTAGAGAGCGCGGAGCTTGGTGGACATCATCTCCTCGAGGACGAACATGGAGACCGGCGCGGCGCCGTTCCACCAGCGCGACGCGACCGCGTGGTGGATCGTGATGGGAGTCTTGAACGGTGTGGTCTCGGCGATGTTGGTCTCGATCTTGATGCGGATCTGCCCGTGTGGATCGGTTGCCTCGGCGCCCAAGATCATGTGCACCATCTGTCTGGCGCTCTGGACTTGCGAGACGCTCAGACCCACATGGTCGGCGACCTCGCGCAGCTGGTCGAGATACGGTCCGATCGGACCGGCGGTGCGCCTGACGTAGTCGAGGTCCTCGCTGTAGCGGTAGGGCCTGGGGAGGTGGAGCTTGTGCAGGCAGGTGCCGCCACGCATCACCAGCTCACCGCCGAGGAGCTCGTTGCCGGCGATCTCGACCATCAACCGCGAGAGGATGAGATCCTGCTCCACCTGATAGGACTCAGGCCACGGGACGCCTGCGCGCCATTCGGTGATGAACGCGGCGGGGATCACAGGTCGGGTTCCACCTGCGTATTGACGCGCACCTGCCAGTCGCGATCGGCCCTGCCGCGTTTGCCCGCAGCCGGGTCCAGCAGCGCGGGCTCACCGAGATCCAAACGCGCGGCCTGGCGCAGCGCCTCCAGATCCTCGCAGTGACCGTAGCGCTCCACGAACCAGCCCGTGCGGCGCACGACCGCGCGCCCCCGGCGACTTGCGACGCGCGCCAGCTCCGATCCCCCGAGCTCACCGATCTCACCGAGGATCGTCGCGACGTTGCTGTAGCCGCCACTCACACGGTGATGCGCGATCAGGTCGACCACCGTGGTCTCCCTGGCCGAAACCGTCAGGTATCCCGTGGGGACCGTGATCCGCCCCACCTTGTCCTCGTGGATGTGCTTGCTCGTGTAGAAGCGCAGGCGAACCCGGCCAAGGTCGCGATCCCGCGGTGCGGCGCCCGCGCTCACAACCTGGAAGACCTGGGGCGCCTGGTGAGACGCGCCGTGGATACGCGCCGCGCTCAGCAGCCCGACGTAATAGGCACGATGCAGATGGGTCATCATCGCGTCGATGAACCAGTCGCCCGGCAGCACCCCCCAGCTGCGGTACTCGGGCGGCACGGCGACATAGAGACCCCTGGCCGGCGAGAAGACCTGTTGACGCCGCTGCAGCCTGCCAAGCGCATCCGCGGCCGCCCCCCGATCAGAGCCGAGAATCGCCGCGGCGTCGTCCAGCGTGAACTCGTAGCGACCAAGCGACAGGAGATGATCGGGCAGATCACGGGGGCGAACTGGCATGGGATGATTCTAGCGCTAAACCGCTTAGTTTGCGGGTTTGATCATACATCACCCCAAGCGTGCCGGGTATCTTTTGCAAAAACCGCCTCAAAAACACAGGCGATCAACCCGTCTCAGCGAGACTTGCGTGGACGCGCCAGGAGAGATTCGAACTCCCGACCTTCGGTTCCGTAGACCGACGCTCTATCCAGCTGAGCTACTGGCGCAGAGCCGTGAAGTGTAGAGGCACGGGCGCACGGCCCGCCGCCCGGCGGCGGTGTAGCGTTGGAGCGTGCCCTTGAGTTCAGGTTCGCAACCGATCGCCGCCGGCCACGCGTGAGCGCGGCACCCGACGGTACCGACGCGTTCGAGGCCTGGCAGGTGCAGCTGCACGGCCACCGCGTGATCTACCACATGCTCGGCAGCGGCCCGCCGGTCGTGCTGATCCACGGGATGGTCAACTCCTCGCGGCACTGGCGCGAGGTCGCGCTGGCGCTGGCCGACCGCTATACGGTGATCGCCCCCGACCTGATCGGCCACGGCGACTCGGCCACCCCGCGCGGGGACTATTCGCTCGGCGCGCACGCCTCGTCGATCCGCGACCTGCTGGCCGTGCTCGGGGTGCAGCGCGCGACGATCGTCGGCCATTCGCTCGGGGGCGGCGTGGCGATGCAGTTCTTCTACCAGTTCCCCCAGCGCACCGAGCGCCTCGTGCTCGTCTCCTCCGGCGGGCTCGGGCACGAGGTCAGCCCGCTGCTGCGCAGCGCCACGCTGCCCGGCGTTTCGGCGCTTTTGGCGCTCGCGGCCCACCCGCGCCTGCTCTCGAGTCTGCGCCGCGGCGGCGACCTGCTGCGCGCCTCGGGCTCACGCCTGGGCGTATACCTGCAGGCGATCGCCCGCGCCCTGCGCCCGCTGGAGCAGCCCGGCGCGCGGACCGCCTTCCTGCACACGCTGCGCGCGGTGATCGACGTTCGCGGCCAGCGCGTCAGCGCGACCGACCGCCTCTATCTGCTCGCCGGCATGCCCACGTTGATCGTGTGGGGCGAGCGCGACCACACGATTCCACTCGCCCACGGCCTTGCCGCCCACCACGCGGCGCCTCACAGTCGCTTCGAGACCCTGCCCACGGCCGCGCACTTCCCCCACCTGGAAGACGCCGCCGGTCTGGCCGCGATCCTCGGCGACTTCATCTCAACGACCGAGCCCGCCTGCATCGAGGACGGCGACTGGGGCGCGATCGTCTCACCGCGCGCGCCGCGCTCGCGGCACGGCGTCGGATCGCTCGCCTGACATGGCTATCGGAGGCAGGTCGCGAGCTGGAGACCGGCTTTCGGCAGCGCCCGGCGGACTCGGCGATCGAACGAGGCCACGCTCGCATCGCGTGCTTGCGCAGTGGCGAGGGCGAATCCGTCCGCGAGGCTGATGTTCAGAGCGCGCAGTCGCTCGAGGTAGCCCGGCTCGTAGAGCCCGTTGGGCGGGAGATGCGACGGCGGGCGGCCGAGGCGGTCCGCCATGCGGGAGGCTCCCGCGCTGCTCGCCAACCGTCTGCGTAGTGCTTGTGGCGTTTGGTCAAAGAACCTCCCTCAACTGCCGAAGACTCTGGATACAATGAGCGCAATGGAGGCCGCTATAGCAACGCACGTCAATCAGCAGCCTGCGGACGATCCCACGCTCCGCGATGCGCAGCGTGCCCGCCTCAGTCAGTTGCACGACGAACTTGTCGCCGAGGGTGCCGACGGCTCGAAGCACCTGCCCGAGCTTCAGCGCCGCGCAGGCACTTGGCCTGAGTGACCAGCCGTCCTCGTCGCGACTTCCTGCTCGACAGCGGCGGCGTCAGCGCGCTGGCCGCCAGCCGGGATCTGCTGGTCGCGTACCTCGAGCTGCTTGAACAACGATTCGACGGGGCTCTCCTGATACCCGTTCCGGTTCTCACCGAGGTGCGATCTGGTCACCGACGTTCCGATGCTCTCGTCGATCGTCTGATCAAGGCCATCGGCGCCGAGGGCGACATCTACGCGCCCCTAACCGTCGAGGCAGCCACGCGGGCCGGCGTGTTGCGCACCGAGGCACTCCCGCTCTCGCGCGACTACATCTCGACCACCGATGCACAGATCGTCGCGATGGCCGAGGAACGCAGTCACATCTGCGCAGTGACGATCGTCACCGGCGATCCTGACGACATCAACCTGCTCGTCGGTCTGACCCGCCGCACCAACATAGCTGTGGATGTCCCCGGCTGACTCCGGCGCTCGCCTCGCGGGGTTCGTACAAGCATCAAATACCACCGTCTGGCCGATCACCTCTTTTAGGCTTCACAGAGCCAAAAACAGCCAAGAATCCCTGACAACGGAGAGGGAGGGATTCGAACCCTCGGACGAAGTTTCCCCCGTCACACGATTTCCAGTCGTGCCCGTTCAACCGCTCCGGCACCTCTCCCCGCGCTCCTGCATCGGGAGACGACCTAGAGCCTACTGCGAACGGGAGGCGCTGATAGGCTCCGAGCCGCGATGACTGCCCTGCTCGCCAGCGCGACCTCCGTGGACGTCGGCCTGATCGTGACGTTCATCGGGATCGGCGTGCTCGTGAACATCTTCGTGGTGCTGATCGCCGTGCAGATCCGCGGTGAGCGCCGGCAGAACCAGGCCTACCTGACCAAGCCCGACCGCACGCGCCGGGTCTGACCCGACACCGGGCCCACGCCCGGCCAGGCCGCTCAGATGATGTAGACGGGCGTGCCGACGGGCGTGCGGCTGTACAGCGCGATCACGTCCGGGATTCGCATGCGCACGCAGCCGTGCGAGGCGTCGTGGCCGATCGAGGAGTACTCGCCGGGGTCGATCCCGTGGATGCCGGCGCCGCCGTCGAAGGACATGAAGCGCGCCTTCAACGGGTCTTGCGGACCCGGTGGGATCGTCTTGCCGGCGAGCGAGCCCGCCCAGGCTTTGTCGGGCACGAGCCAGGGCGGGTTTTCCTCCTTCCATTCGACGTGATGCAGGCCGGCGGGCGTTTCGAGACCTTCCATGCCGACGGCGATTTCATACGTTTTCGCGAGGCGCAGGTGTTCGTAGAAGCGCAGCTGGAAGCTCGCGCGGTCCACGACGATGTATGCCGGGTACTGGCTCGCGAGCTGCGCCGTGGTCACTTTCGGCGCGAGCGTCTTGGTCGGCACGATCACCGTGCGCGAGGCGCTCTGTCCCGTCAGGGCGTGCACGATCCGTCCCCCCAGCCGTTCGTTCTCGACCGTGACCCCGGGCTTGGCCGCGACGGTTTCCAGCCCGCCCGCGCTCGGCTGCACGCTCGCATTTTGCGGGGCTCTGTCGAGCGCCGCGCGCACCTTCGCGGTCAGGTCCGTGACCGCTTCGTGGGAATAGTCGACGACCAGCGCCACGTTCCGGTGCACGCTGCCCCCGAACAGTCCCCGGAAGGTGCGCGTCACGATCGAGCCTTCCCTGCCGGCGCGCAGTGCCTGGGAGACCATGTTCTGAGCGTTCACCGTCAGCTGCGCATCGCGCGGGCCCAGCGTCCAGGTGCCTGCGCCGGAGCGCACCACCAGCGGCGTGTTCAAAGGGTCGATCACGGCGTGCTGGATCTTGTGCAGGGCCGCGGTCTCGCTCAGCCCGCCCACGGCCACGCCGTCGATCGTGACGCCGCGGGCGATCGTGTCGCGGTGGGCATGGTCGTAGAGATACATCCCGCCCGCGAGCACGAGCACGAGCGCCACGGCGAGCGCGGCGAGGATCGGCCACACCTTGCGAGTGCTGCTTTCGACGGTGGTGCTCATGTGGTGCTGGTCTGGGTCCTACGGGCTGAAATCGCGATCGAACGAGAGTACCGCCCGCCGCGGCCGCCGGATCACCCTGCAACAGACCTCTCGCGCGCGTGCGCGGCGCCGTGGGCGCGCATGGGATCGCGAGTCTCGCGCGCCGCCGCTCGGCTGTGGCGTTCGTGGCACTCCAGGTGCCGGCACTCCCCGGAGGTCGTCGCGATCTGAGGCTCGGCCGCCAGGGCGCTGCGACGGGCACGACCCCGCTCGATCGCGATCAGCGGCTCGTACACGCCGATCGGCTCGCCGCACACGCCACACGCCAACCTGCCGTTCGCAGCCTCCGCCGCCTGTATGTGTCGGTTGTCGTTCATGCCCAAAGTCATCCGCCTCACGGAACCCATGGCTGCTCTCTCATGCTGGCGCAGCGCAGGGAATTCGACCTCCGTGCAGACCCGCACGAGCCCTTGTAGAGCCCCGCACGGTTTGGCGCGCACGCTACGGATGGGAGGGGGTCCCGGCCGCACATGTGCGGCCGGGCGACACGCCGCATGCGGCGTGTCGTGCCGACGGCGCATGCGCCGTCGGCCGGGACGTGCATGCACGTCCCGGAACCAGGGCCGCATGCGGCCCTGGTGTCCCCGTCGCATGCGACGGGGACCTCCTCCCCTACTGCGCGTGAGCCGCCTCGCGTGCGCGCCGGTACTCGTTGACGACGATCTCCGTCAGCTCCTCCACCGAGGTCTGTGACGTGGGCTTGTCCAGGGCGATCGCGCCATCCTGGATCATGGACACGCGATCGCACGCCTGCAGCACGTGGACGTAGTTGTGCAAAATCATGACGATCGACACGCGCCCCTCGTCCTTCAGGCGCGCGACCAGGTCGAGGATCATCGAGCCCTCCTTCGCGCCCATCGCCGCCAGGGGCTCGTCCAGCAGGATGATGTCGGCGTCGCCGTTAACGGTGCGCGCGACCGCGATCGCCTGGCGCTGGCCGCCCGACAGCCTGGCCACGGCGACGTCGATGCGGGGGATGTTGATCCCGATCTCATCCAGCGCGCGGCGGGCTTTTTGCTTCATCTCGCGGTTGGCCAGGAACGGCAGCGGGCGGTGCACGCGCTCGCGACGCAGGAACATGTTGTGGTAGACCGACAGTTCGTCGATCAGCGCCAGGTCCTGATAGACGGTGTCGATGCCTTTCGCACGCGCGTCGTCGACGCTTTTCGGCGCGTAGGGCTGCCCGTGCAGGAACATCTCCCCCGCGTCCTGGCGCTGGAAGCCGCTGATGATCTTGATCAGCGTCGACTTGCCCGCGCCGTTGTCGCCCAGCAATCCCAGCACCTCGCCCTTTTTCAGGTGCAGGCTCACGTCGCGCAGCGCGCTCACCGGCCCGAAGCGCTTGGAGATGTGCTCCACGCGCAGCACATCGTCCGGGGCCGCGCTCGGCTGCGCCACGTTCTCAGTTGGGGTCGTCTGATCAGCCACTTCCGCTTTGTCCCCTGCGCGCGCGCTGCACGTAGATGTTGACGGTCATCGCCACGATGATCGCCAGGCCGAGATAGAACAGCAGGTAGTTGGCATTAACGCCCTGCAGCGTCAGGCCGTCGTGGAGGATGCCCAGGAACAGCGCTCCGATGAACGCGCCCACGACCGTCCCCGAGCCCCCCGCGAGCAGCGTCCCGCCGATGACGGCCGCGGCGATGCCGTAGAAGAGGATTTCGTTCGCTCCGGCCGTGTCCGGCTGGACCGTGCCCGAGCGCACCGCCTCGAGGATCCCGACGAGCCCGCCCGTGGTCGCGCACAGGACGAAGTTGCGCATGCTCACCAGGCGCACCCGCACGCCCGCCTCGGCCGCGCCGAGCTTGTTCGAGCCGACCGCCACCGTGTACAGGCCCCAGCGCGTGAACGTCAGCACGGTCTGCAGCACGATCACGATCAGCAGCGCCCACACCAGCTCGGAGTAGACGCCCCCGCCGAACACTTTCGCGAACGTCGAGATGTGGTTGACCGTTTCGGGCAGCTGGATGTGCACGCCGTTGACCACGTGCGTGACCTGGTGGGTGGTCGCATGGACCTGCGCGCCGGGCGTGGCCACGGGCTGGCCGTGAGAGATGATCAGCGTGAGCCCCTCCAGCGCGAACAGCATCCCGAGCGTCGTCACGAACGAGCTGATGCCGACGATCGCCACGAAGAACCCGTTGATCAGCCCCACCGCCATGCACGCCACGAGCGCGAGCAGCACGCTCGGCACGAGCGGCAGGCCGGCCGTGGCGATCTTGTAGAAGAGATAGGGCGCCAGCAAATACGTGCCGCCGATCGACAGGTCGATCTCGCCGAGGATCATCACGAACACCTCGCCCGCGCCCAGGATCGCGAACGGGGCGAAGTAGGGCAACAGCGTCTTGAAGTTCGCCGAGGTCGCAAAGCTCGACGTGTTCGCGGCGAAATAGATCGCCACGACGAGCGTCACGACGACGATCGAGCCCTCGCGCAGGCCCAGTATCCGTTCGCGCCACACCCCGCCCGTCATGACCGTGCCGGCCTACGCGGGCGTGCCGGCCTTGATCGGGACGACCACCACCGAGGAGGACGTGCCCTCGTAGCGGGTCTTCGATTCGACGTACGGAGCGACCGTTTCTTTGTTCAAAAACTTCAACCCCGTATCCGTTTCCGCGGGGCCGGTCAGCGAACCGGAGACGTGCCACATGAACAGCTGCAACACCGGCAGGAAGCCCTGCAGGTAGGGCTGCTGGTCGATCGTGAATTCGATGTTGCCTTCCTGCAGCAGCTTCTGCGTCTGTTCGGTCAGATCGAAGCCGCCGGCCTTCACGCCTTTGGCCGGCAGCCCGTACTTCTGCATCACTTTCGCCAGCGATTCCGTGGAGCCGCCGTCGACCGCATACATGCCCTTCGTGTTCGGATGCCCCACCCAGTAGGCGTCGATCGTCGAGAGCTCCCCCGGCACCGCCGCGCCGGTGGCGACCGTGTGCACGGTGATCGGCTTGCCCGAGGCTTTGATCGCCGCTTGCGCGCCTTCGATGCGCGGCTGCAGATTGGCCGAGCCGGGCGTGGCGATGAACAGCGCCACGTCGCCCGAGCCGACGGCCGCGACGATCCGTTCGCCCATCTGTTCGCCGGCCTTTTTCAAATCCTGGCCGATATAGGAGAGGCGCTTGTTGCCGGGCGCGTCGGCGTTGTAGGCGACGACGGGAATCCCCGCCTTCAGCGCCGCTTCGGTCGGCGCGTTGAAGGCGTGCAGGTCGATCAGCGCCACCGCGATGCCGTTCGCGCCGCTCGTCACGGCGGTGTTCATCGCGTTGACCATCTGGTTGACGTTGCTCGATTCCGAGCCCGTCCACTGATAAGAGCAGCCCAGCAGCCTGCACGCGTCCGCCGCGCCGTACTGCGTGGGCACGAAGAACGGATTCGTCGTGACGTGGTTGACGAACACGAATTTGTAATCCGGGTGCGAACCGAACACTTCGCCGGAATTACCCCCGCCCGACGCGCTCGCCCCGCACGCGGCCAGGATCGTGCTGACCGAGCCGGCGGCCACCCCGGTCAGCGCGCTGCGGCGCAGGAACGCGCGGCGGTCGAACCCGGGGCGCAGGTCCTCTGTGACTCCCGCGGCAAGGTCGGCGTGCTCCAGACGCTCCACCGCCTCGTAGGCTTGATCGGTGCCAGACATCTGATGACCCTCCTCCTCACTGACTTTATGGAGTTGCGCCAGATGGCTGACGCTCACCATCTACATTCCCTCTATTACGATCCCGCTAACTCCCGTGTCAGTCAAGGGTTTCCGAAGCGGTTAATCCGCGATCCTGCTGCGGGGTACTACTGATGGCGGAGCACATACCGCAAAAATTGGACGGAAAGGACAAACGGTCCGAGAATTTTGGGCCGATCGTGCTCACGCGGCACGTCAAAGACGACGGTCGCGCGCTGATCCTCTACACGCTCACATACAAGCCGTCGCCACCACCACCACCCCCGGAGCCACCGCGGCCGAGCCCGGGACGGGAGCCCGGCGGCAGGGGCGGCGCATATGCGTGAACCGAGCCGCGCCGGACGGTGGACATGAGCGAGCTGCGCTACGCCGAGCTGCGCGGCGAGCAGGTCGTCTACGCGATCGACCGCCAGGAGCGCACGTTTCTGCCGCCGGCCGAGCACTGTCCGCTGTGCCCCACGCGCCCCGGCGGCGAGCCGACCGAGATCCCGTTCCCGGCCTTCGAGATCGCGGTGTTCGACAACCGCTTCCCCGCCTTCGCCGCGCCCCACGGCGCGGCCGAGGTGCTCGTCTACGGCGACTCGCACACGGGCTCCCTCGGCACGCTGCCCGCCGAGAGAGCGCGCGCGCTGATGTGGGTGTGGCGCCATCGCTACGCGGAGCTCGGCGCGCGCGAGGACGTGGCGTACGTGTTCGTCTTCGAGAACCGCGGCATCGAGGTCGGCGTGACCTTGCACCATCCCCACGGCCAGATCTACGCCTATCCGTTCCTGCCGCCCGTACCGGCGCTCGAGCTCGCGGCCGACGCGCGCCTGGGTGGCTGCGCGCCGTGCGAGCTGCTCGCGCGCGAGCTTTCGGATGGGCGGCGCGTGGTGTATGAGAACGATCGGACCGTCGTGTACGTGCCCTACGCCGCGCGGTGGGCCTATGAAGCGCACGTGGTCCTGCGCGCGCACCGCCCAAGCCTGTTGGCGTGCGAGCCGCAGGAGCTGGACGCGCTCGCGGACGCCCTGCAGCGGCTCGTGCGCGGCTACGACGCGCTGTTCGAAAGGCCGTTCCCGTACGTGATGGCCGTCCACCAGGCGCCCACCGACGGGCGCGCGCAGGGCCATCTGCACGTCGAGTTCTACCCCCCGCTGCGCACCGCGGACAAGCTCAAGTACCTCGCGGGCTCAGAGCAGGGCGCGGGCACGTTCATCTCCGACACCCTCCCCGAGGACTCCGCCGCGGCGCTGGCACGGGCGATCGCCGATGGGCCCTGAACGGGTGCGCGCGTTCGCGCCCGGGCGCGTGTGCGTGATCGGCGAGCACACCGACTACAACGACGGGCTCGCCCTGGCGCTGGCGATCGAGCAGGGCGTGACCGTGGAGGCAGAGCGCATCGAGCCCGGCGCCGGCGGCGTGCAATACGTGCGCGCGCACGCGCTCGACCTCGGCGAGCAGGACGAGTTCGCGCTCGCCGACCCGCCGCGCGCGCCGGGGTGGCGCGCGTTCGTGCGCGGCACGGTCGCCGAGCTTGCGCGCGCGGGCCTGCGACCGGTCGGCGCGAGCCTTCAGATCTCCGGCGACGTGCCGCGCGGCGCCGGCATGTCCTCCTCGGCGGCCCTTGAGATCGCGCTCGCGCTGGCGCTGCTCGCGCTCGCGGAGACCGAGCGGGAGATCGGGCGCACCGACCTGGCGAAGCTGGCCTCGCGCGTGGAGAACGAGTGGGCGGGCGCGCGCACCGGCCTGCTCGACCAGCTCGCCTCCCTCTACGGCGAGCCGCGCGAGGCGATGCGGATCGATTTCCACACGCTGAGCGTGCAGGCGGCGCCGTTTCAGCTCGACGGCTGGCGGCTGGCCGCGCTCGACACGGGGCAGCGGCGCGAGAACGCGAGCTCCGGCTACAACCGCCGCCGGGAAGAGTGCGCGCGGGCGTGCGAGCTGCTGGACGTGCGTTCGCTGCGCGAAGCGAGCCTGGTGGAGATCGGGCGCCTGGCGCCCCCGTTGCGCGGGCGCGCGCGGCACGTCCTCTCCGACAACGCGCGCGTCGAGCGCGCCGTGGCGGCGCTGCGCGCCGGCGACATGCCCGCGCTGGCACGGTTGCTGAACGAGTCGCATGCGAGCCTGCGCGATGACATGGACGTCTCCACGCCGACCGTCGAGGCGGCCGTGCAACGGATGCTCGACGCCGGCGCCGCCGGCGCGCGGCTGCTGGGCGGCGGGTTCGGCGGCAGCGTGCTGGCGCTGCTCAGACCGGGCGTGGCCGTGCCCGCCGGCGCCCGCGAGGTGCGCCCCTGCGCGGGGGCGCGGCTGCTGGACAGGTAGTCTTCGCTTCCAGTAAATAGGCAAATGCGAACAATGTGGGCGCACATCCTTAACGCCCGCGAACCCCGAGCGGCGATCGCTTCGAGCGAAATCGAAGCGAGCGGTGATCGCACCGAGCGAGACGCGCGTATACCGAAATCAGGAGAGCAAGCGCCATCAGCGAGCAGAAGACCCACATCCACAGCCGGGCGCCGGTGATGCTCGTGACGGGCGCCTCCAGCGGCATCGGCGAAGCCGCCGCCAGGCGCCTCGCGCGCGAGCCCGGCGCCGCGCTCGTGCTGATCGCGCGCCGCGAGGAGCGGCTGCGCGAGCTGGCCGCTACGCTTGAGCCGGTGCTGGGCGCCGAGCACGTCAGCTGGGTGGCCGTCGACCTCGTCGACGAGCACGCGCCGGAGCGGATCCGCGCGCACGTCGCCGAGCGTCACGGACGGCTGGATCTGCTCGTCAACAACGCCGGCACGGCCTGGCGCAAGCGCTTTGACGAGGGCGGATATGAGAACGTCAGGCGCACGATGGCGATCAACTTCGACGCCCAGGTCCGCCTCACCGAGGCGCTGCTCGGGCTGCTGCGTGCCTCGGCGCCGAGCGCGATCGTCAACGTCGCCTCCACCGCCGCGCGCGTGACGCGCACCGGCACCGGCGCCTACAGCGCCTCCAAGGCCGCGCTCGCGTCCTGGTCGGACGCGCTGGGGATGGAGGAGCACGCCCACGGCGTGCACGTCGGGCTGGTGCTGCCGGGGTTCATCTCCACCGAGGGATTCCCCCAGGCCGAGCTGACGGCGCGGCCGTGGACCCGCTGGGCGGTCTCCACGCCCGAGCGGGCCGCCGAGGCGATCCGTCAGGCGGGGCTCGGGCGCCGGCCCGAACGCTACGTGCCTCGCCCCTACAAGCTCGCGGAGCTCGCCCGCGCCCTCACACCGGGGCTCGTGCGCAGGGTGATGGGTGGCAGCGGCGCCGCCGTGATGACGACCACCACGAGCGCGGACGCCGCCGATCGCGCGCCGAGGAGCGCGGCGGGCGAAGCCCATGTCAAGGAGGGCGCGGGCGCAGCCGTGCGACACGATGCCGGCGAATGACCCCGCCGCCGCCGCCGCCGCTGCCGCAGCAACGGCAGCAGCCTCCGAGAGCGCCGATTCGCCGCGCAAGCAGCAGGCGATCGAGCTGTTCCGCGGCCTGCCCGCGCGCTATGACGAGCTCTCGGCGGCGCTCAGCTTCTGGCAGGACCCGCGCTGGCGGCGCGCGCTCGTGGACGAGATCGCGCCCGCTTCGGGCCAGCGCATCCTCGACGTGGCGAGCGGCACGGGCATGGTCGCCGCCGAGCTGCTCTCGCGTGCCGGCGACTGCACGGTCCTCGGGCTGGACCAGAGCACGGAGATGCTCGCCCGCGCCCGCGCGCGCTTTGACGGCGGCCCGGACTCCGCGCGAATCGAGCTGATCGTGGGCCAGGCCGAGCGCCTGCCGTTCGCGGACGCCACGTTCGACGCGCTCACGTTCACCTATCTGCTGCGCTACGTGGACGATCCGCCGGCGACGATGCGCGAGCTCGCGCGCGTGCTGAAGCCCGGAGGACGCATCGCCTCGCTCGAGTTCGGCGTTCCGCCGCGCGCCGGCGCGCGTGTGGCCTGGCGCTTTTACACCGCCGTGGGACTGCCCGTGCTCGGACGGGCGTTCTCGCGCGAGTGGTATGAGGTCGGGCGCTTCCTCGGCCCCAGCATTTCCGGCTTTTACGCCGAGCACCCGCTCGAGGCGATCGTCTCCTATTGGCACGCCGCGGGTCTGCGCGACGTTCGCGTGCGGCGGATGAGCCTCGGCGGGGGCGTCGTGATGTCCGCCGAGCGGGCCGATGCGCCCGGGCGGGCCGATGCGCGCGAGCGCTGAGCGCCCCGCCCGCACGAGCGCCGAGCGCCCCGCCTCTGAGCGCCCCGCCTTTTACGCGCGCGGGAGCGGTCTGGCCGGCGAATTACTCACGCTGCTCCATCCCCCCTACACCGCCTGGCATCTGAGCTACGTCGCGATCGGCGCGGCGGCCGCCCCCCACCTGTATGCCGGGCGGCTGCTGTGGGCGCTGGCCGCGTTCGCGCTGGCGGTCGGCGTCGGCGCGCACGCGCTGGACGAGCTGCACGACCGCCCGCTGGGCACGTCGATCTCCGATCGCGCGCTGATCGCGCTGGCCGCGCTGAGCCTGCTCGGGGCGCTGGCGATCGGCGTGGCGGGGGTCCTCACGGTCACGCCGCTGCTCGCGCCGCTCGTCGTGGCGGGCGTGCTGTTCGTGCCCGTCTACAACCTCGAGCTGCTCGGCGGGCGCGCGCACTCGGACGCTTGGTTCGCACTCGGCTGGGGCGCGTTTCCGGCGCTCACGGGCTATGTGGTCGAGTCCGAGCGGATCACGCTCGCCGGTGTGGCCGTCGCCGCCGGATGCACCTTGCTGAGCGTCGCCCAGCGACGCCTGTCCACGCCCGCGCGCGAGCTGCGCCGCCGCACGCGCTCGCTGCAGGGCGCACGCACGCGGGCGGACGGCAGCGTCGAGCCGGTCACGGTCGCGGGCATGCTCGCGCCGCTCGACGGCGCGCTCGCGGCGCTGTCGCTGGCGATGGTGCTGCTCGCCTGCGGGCTGGTGATCGCTCGGGTGTAGGAGCGAGATATCTGCGAGAACGCGCAGATAGTCGCCTGCGTCGGCCACGTTCCACGTATCTGCGCAAACCGCGCAGATGACGGCTCAGGCGCGCCCGTCAAGCCGCCCTCGCGCTCACTCCTCAGCCCCCAGCGCCGGCAGCGCTTGGCGCAGCGAGAGCACCTCGGCGAACAGGTCGCCGTGCTCGCGCACGCGGTCGAGCACCTGCAGCGGCGCGAACGTGAGCAGCGCGGGATCTTCCCGCTCGCGACAGGCGGCGACCTCCTCCCACGTCACCGGCGTGGAGACGGTCGGCGAGGGCCCCGCGCGCGGGGAGTAGACGCAGACGGTCGTCTTGTGCTCGTCGTTCTGGCTCCAGTCGATCAGCACCCTGCCGCGCCGCGCCGCCTTGGCCATGTGTGAGACCACGAGCTCGGGACGCCCGCGCGCCAGCACGTCGGCGAGGGCGCGGGCGAAGGGCTTGGTCTGCTCATAGGTCACCTCGGGCCGGTTCAGCGGGACGTAGACCTGCATGCCCGCCAATCCCGAGGTCTTCGCGAACGCCCGCAGCCCGAGCTCGGCGAACATGTCACGCAGCTGGAGCGCCACCTCGCAGCACTGCGCCACGCCCGCCGGAGGGCCGGGGTCCAGGTCGAAGGCGAGCGTGCTCGGGCATCGCAGCTCGCGCGCGTGCGACAGCGAGGGGTGCAGCTCCAGGTCGGCGAGGTTGCCGAGCCAGACGAGCGTCGGCAGGTCCTGGCACAGGCAGTAATCGATCTCGCGCTCGCTGCGCCCGCTCCACACGGCCGTCGTCTGGACCCAGTCGGGGCGGTGCGCGGGACATTGCTTCTCGTAAAAATGCTCCCCTTCGACGCCGTCCGGATAGCGCTTGAGCGTCAGCGGACGGTCGCGCAGGTGCGCCAGCAGCGCGGGCGCGATCGCCGCGTAGTAGCCGATCAGATCGCCCTTGGTGAAGCCGGTGTGCGGATAGAGGACCTTGTCGAGGTTCGTCAACCTCAGCGCGCGCCCCTGCACCGTGACCTGCACCCCGCCCCCGCGCGTGCGCCCCCCGCCACGGAGCGCAGCGAGCGGGTCGAGCGACGCGACGCCGGCCGCTCCCCCGCGCGCGGCTGCGCCCTTCCCGCGCGCGGCCGTTCGCTTCGGGGCGCTCGTGCCGGTCACGGTCTCATCCTCCGGGGACTGGACGCGCTCGCGAACCACCTCGGTCGGGTCCTTGTCCTCGCGCAGACCCTTGTAGGAGGCCTGGCGCACCTTGCCGGCGCGCGTCCACTCGCTGAATTCGACCTCGCACGTAAGGCGCGGCGCCACGAAGCGCGCGCCGCGCGCCGGCTGGGGTCCGCTGAACGGGGAGTCCTCCCGGGCGAGCGGCGCGAGCAGATCCGCGAGACGCCGCAGCTCGGTCTCGTCGAAGCCCGTGCCGACTCCTCCGGCGTGGCGCAGCTCGCCGCGCTCGTCATACACGCCCAGCTCGAGCGCCCCGATCTGCCCGGCGCGTCCTCCCTTGCCTTCGGTGAAGCCCCCGATCACGAACTCCTGGCGGCGGTGGTTCTTGATCTTGATCCAGCCCCCGTCGCGGCGCCCGGGGGTGTAGCGCGAATCCAGGCGCTTGCCCACGACGCCCTCCATGCCCAGCTTGCGCGTGGCGGCCAACAGGCCCGCGCCGTCACCGATCTGCAACTGGGGCGTGCGCCAATGTTCGCCCTCCAGCCCCAACTCTTCCAAGCGCTCACGCCGCTGCGCGTACGGGAGGTCCATCAGGCTGTGCCCGTCCAGCCACAGCAGGTCGAACACGACATAAGTGACGGGGATGCTGCGCATGAGACGGCGCACGGCCCCCTCGGCGCGCTGGTGCATGCGCGGCTGCAGCGCCTCGAAGCTCGGACGACCGTCTGCGTCGAAGGCGACGATCTCGCCGTCCAGGACAACCGCGTGCGCGCCCACTGCGTCCTTCAGCGCGTGCAGCTCCGGGTAGGCCACCGTCACGTCGTTGCCGTTGCGACTCAACAGGCGGATGCGCCGCGGCTGCGAATAGGCGACCGCCCGCACTCCGTCCCACTTGACTTCGAACGCCCACTCCGACTCCTCACGGGGCAGTGTGGCCAGCCGCGCCTGCATCGGCGCGATGCGCTCGGGCATCGCCGTCGCGGTGGGGTCCGGCGCCGGGTCCATCGCCGAATCATCCCGTCTCACTCGCCGGCGTCCCGCGAGACGGCGCGCGGGGCGCCTCGGCGCACGCGCTCCTCACACGGCAGACGACGCGCGAGGGGCACTGAAAGCGGTCCTCTCAGGAGCCGTGCGAACCTTTCGGCGCCAGCGTGAACGCACCCGTGCCGAAGTCCTGATTGCAGGTCATCGTCGTGCGCGTGTCCCGGCAGGACAGGCTCTGGGGAAACACGATCTGCCGGCCCGTCGCCAGCGTCTGGCCGGCGCGCGCCAATTTGAGTTTGATCGCTCTCGAGCGGCCTCTGGGCTGCAGCCGATAGGCCCGCCCGGAGGCGACCAGGTCGCAGACGAGAGCGTTCGGGGAAGGCGTCCACAGACAGCGGATGTCGCCGCCGGGCGTCGAGAAGCGACAGGGCTTTTTCGCGCCGTCGCGACCGCTGCACGGAAATTGGACGGCCGCGTGCGCGACGGCGCCCGCGGATCCGCTCGGCCCCGACGAGGAGCCCGACGTGTCGGGGGCGATGTGCGTGGACGATCCCCCCACCGAGGATTGCGTCGGCGGCGGTTCCCCTGACGGCGGTGGTTCCGACGGGGGTGGTTCCGAGGGCGGTGGTTCCGACGGCGGTGGTTCCGACGGCGGTGGTTCCGACGGGGGTGGTTCCGAGGGAGGTGGTTCCGAGGGCGCCCCGGAAACCTCGTGGTGGTCGGCGATCCGGTCCGCGCTCAGCACCGCCGAGTAGACCGCGGCTTCGTCGATCGTGCCGGCGAAGAATTCCGTGGAGCCGTCCCACGAGCCGATGTGCATCCCTCCGAGGCTCTGTTCGGGGCTGCCGGCGAGCGGCGCGATCGCGACCTGGACGCCGTTGACGTAGAGCCGCTCGTCGACGCCGTCATAGGTTCCCACCACCTGGTAGGAGCCGCCCGCGGCGATGCTCCCCTGGGGCGAGCTCACCGTGTTGCGAACGCCGAACTCGACGACCGTGAAGGCCGCCGCCGAGCCGTTCAGCTGGAGCGCGTAGGACCCCGGCTTGGCGAGGATCGAGCGCGAGCTTCCCGGCGATGGCAGGCTCGTCGGCGAGATCCACGCCTCGAGCGTCATCGCGGTCGAGAAGTCCAGGGCGCCCGCCTGCCCGATGCGCACGTCGCCGCTGTGTCCGTCGAACCCCACCGCCGTGTTCGCGGTTTCGCCGGGGATCAGGCCGGGCGCTCCGAGCGTCGTCGCGCCCACGTAGGTCCCGGGGTTGGCGACTCGCTGGTCCCCGGCCACGCTCCCACTCGTCTCGTCCAAGCGCCAGTAGGAGAGCGGGCGGTCCGCCAGCACCGCCGCGCGATAGCTCGCCGGGTCCACGGTGCTCGCCTGTGCGGCATTGGAGTAGGGCGAGGACTGGGCGCCGGAAATCGCCTGTACGCGATACCAGTAGGTGGTCGCGGGCGACAGTCCCGTGTCGGCATAGGCGTGCGTGCCGGCCGCCAGGGGAATGGACACCGGCTCGGAAAAGGCCGGATCCGTGCTGCGTTGCAGGACCTCGCCGGTCTCGACCGATGCGTTCTCGCTCCAGCTGAGTTCGATCTGCGTCGCCGAGCTCGCGCTCGCCGCAAGAGCGCTGGGGGCCGCCGGCGCCCCGCCCTGTGGCGGCGTGTATTCGATCGTGTCCTGCTCTGTCGGTCCCCAGCCGGAGGGATCGTGGAACTGCACGTAGACGGCGCGCTGGCCGGCCTGTTCGCTGCCGCCGTAGGCGGGATCGGCGAGATTCCACGCGATCGTCTGGGCGATCGAGTCATACGAGGTGTTCGCATAGGTCTTCCACGTGGCGCCGTCGTTGGAGACGCGCACCTGATCGACCGCGTTGAGATCGTCGCGGCCGAGCACTTCGAGCGTCACCTGCGGCGAGCTCGTGGACTCATCGACGTGGTCGATCGTCACCGTGCCGGTCGGGCTGTCCCCGTCTTCGATCGTGCCGTCGCTCACCTTGAAGGTGGTCGTAGCTTCGTTCGCCTGGGCGCCCTCGCGCGAGGAGTCGCTCTTTTCGGGGCTCTCGTAGACGATGTTGTCCGGATCGACGACCGAGCGCAGCACGTAGGTCCCGTTCGCGAGCGTGCCCGATTCGCCGAGATCGATCCACTGTTCGAAGCGATACCAATCGTAGGTGTCCCCCCAGCCCGGGGAGAGCCCCTCCGCGATCTCGTTTTCGGCGTTCGTCCCACAGTCTTCCGGAACGTAGACGGCCGGCCACACCGCCGCGGGCACGGACGCCACGAACTCCTCGTCCTCCACACAGCTCGTGGTCTTCTGGCCGATCAGATACGGTTCGCCGTGGGTTCGCCCGCTTGAGATCCAGCTTTCATAGCCGGCCTTCGTCCACAGCTGATAGGCCCCCCAATGGTCGAAGTGGTAGTGCTTGTGGACCGCGTGGTAGTAGATCGTGGCGCCGGTGAGTTCGAATTCCTTATAACCGCCACCGGTTTCGTAGACGCGCTGGTAGGCCTGGCCCGAGGGCGGGTTGAGGCTCTGGTTGATCTTTGCGCGAATCTCGAGCGGCCCTTCGCCGGCGTTGTAGACGGTGTTCGAGAAGCGCAGGACGTTGTGCAGAATGCCGAGCGATTCGGCGGTGACGTCGGTGCGATCGAAGCGCAGATCGCGCGGGGGCAACGTCTTCAGGTCGGGATACAGAAGCGATGCCTGCGCGCTCGCGCCGCCGACTCCCAGCACGAGGGCGAACAGGACAAAGACTATGGCCGCGCCCCGAGTGGTCACCGATAAATCAACGTACCAGAACAATATGGGCTTGCGCGGCCATCGTCGCGCGATCGGCATCCCGCGCCCGGAGGCCGTTCGGCGCCGAGCCGGCGGGTTCACCGGTCACTCCGTCCGGTCGCACGGTCGTCGGGATCGCGCCGGCGGCGAGTTCACCGGTCACCGCGCCCAGATGCCCGTGCGGCGGGATCGCGCCGGCGGCGTCTCAGCACCGCCCCGGCCACAAGCAGCAGGAGCACGGGCAGAGCGAACAGGATCGCGTTGGGTGAGGCGCTGCGCTTGGTCGTGGTCGGACCGGCGCTCGCAGGGATGGCAACGGCAGCGATCGCGTGCCCGTTTGCGCGGGCGAGCGCACCGACGGCGAGGATCGCGGCGCTGGTCAGGCCGGCCGTGCGCGCCCCGGCGTCGATGTTCACGTGGGCGAGAGCCGAAGCGGGAGCGAGCGCCGCGAGTCCGAAGCCGGCGGGCATCACGACGAGCAGCGGTTGCGGGGTGCGGGCGTTGTAGGAGATCTCGCGGTCCAGAAACGCCGCGTATTGCTGGGGATGCCCGAAGAAGGTCGGAACCGCGCCGAGGTCTTCGCGCGAGCCGACGATCGCGACCTTCAACGGCATGCCCGCGCGTGCGGCCCGGCCCAGCACAGTGTTCAGGACGGCTTCCAGCCGGCGGGTGGGCGCGGGCTGGTAGGGGTAGAAGGCGTTTTGGGTCAGCAGCACGTCGCTCGCCGGATCGCCGTCCGCGCGAGCCACGCCGGCGAGCGCCACACCCAGCAGCACGACGGCGATGAGAGCCGTGTCTCGGGCGCGACGGGAGAGAGTCGAGGCCGAGCGGCGCCACCCCCCGGTAAGCGAGTCCCGCCAGAGCGTTCTCATGATCAGCGCGTCCATGCCGGCGATGGGAAGGTGTAGCCGGTGTGCGGCGGCACGTGGACGCCCACCTCGATCGTGACCTGCGAGCCGGACGGCAAAGGCGCGGCGGCGGGATCTCCACCCCAGCGCGCACCGCCGACGAACACGGACACGCGATCGTGCGGGCGCGTGCGAAAGCCGGCCATCGCGGTGGGGCCGAGCGGCTGCCCCCAGACGTCGAACAGGGCGCCGAGCGTGTGTGGAGCGTCCGAGCCGAACAGCACGAGACCGGTCGGATCGAGCGTGCGCAGCGGATACGCGCAGCGCCCGCCGCGCACGGTCGCGCCGCGAACTCGCAACGGTGGGTCCACACCGATCCCCGCCGGTACGATCACGACGTGGCCGGCCGCGAACAGCTCGACGTGCGCGGCCGCGACCACCGGGGATCGGCCGGCGCAGAGCATGCCGTCGATAGGTGCGCGGTGCAGAACCCGAACGCCTCGTGCCGAGGGCCGATAGCGCGGCCCGAGTCCGACCGTGCGGGCGCTCGCGAACTCCCGCTGGGAGGCGCCGTGCGCCATCGGCGCGGGCGCCGGTGTGGGCCGTGCGCTCAAAGACGCCTGTTGGGCGCAACCGCTCGCGAGCAGAGCGCCGAGCGCCAGCACGAGCCCGAGCGCTCGCACCGGCGGGCACTCAGGCCGACCTGGAGTGCGCGCGTTCTCGCGCGACACTCCTGCGGCATCTCCCGAGACACAACCCAACGGAAGGGGGGGGATTCGAACCCCCGTCGGAGGAATCTCCCCCGAAACGGTTTTCGAGACCGCCGCATTCAACCACTCTGCCACCCTTCCAGGGGAAGCCTATCGAGGCGAGGACCGGGACCGGCTCAGCCGTTCGACGCCGTCTCGCCGTCGAACACCGGCTCGATCGGACAATATTCCTGATCGTCCGCGCCCATAATCCGGATTATCCGGGATCGTATTCCGGATTATCCGCCCTCGTATTCCGGATCGTCCGCTATAATGGCTTGCCGTGCCGTCGACACAGGAGATTCCAAGGCACGCCGAAGCGCGCGTCTTGGAGGCGCTGGAGGACACGCGCATCGTGGCCGTGGAAGGCCCACGCCAGGCCGGCAAGTCAACGCTCTGCACGAAGATAGCCTCGGCGCAGGATATGCGCGTCGCGACGCTCGACGATGCGAACACTCGGCGCGGCGCGATCGACGATCCACAGGGATTCACCGCGGCACTGGGCGAGCGAGCGTTCGTCGATGAGCTCCAGCGCGTTCCCGAGCTTGTGCTTACGCTGAAGATGGCGGTCGATCGAGACCCACGCCCGGGGCGCTACCTGGTGAGCGGATCGGCCAGCCTGCTGCTGTCACCTCGCATCGGCGACTCGCTGGCCGGGCGCATCGAGCGGGTTCCGCTACGCCCGTTCACTCAGGCGGAGATCGAGCGCAAGGCCGTGCCCAGCTGGCTTGACGCGCTCTGGGAGGGAGCGGGCGCGCCGTACGTAGAGTCCGAGCGAGAAGGCAGGGCAACACACGCTGGGCGCATCGCAGCGGGTGGGTTCCCGGCGGCGATCACCCGTCCCGAGCGCCGCCGGCAGGCATGGTTTGGCGACTACATCGCTGCACTGGCCGCGCGCGACGTTCCGGACATCGTCGACATTCGCCGCCCCGACCTGCTGCCGACCCTGCTGCTTCATCTCGCCGCGGGGTCGGGCTCGCTGATCTCGCTGCGACCGATCGCACAGGCGCTCGCGGCCGATGAGAAGACCGTACGCGCCTACGTCCGCCTGCTGGAGCTGCTGCACCTCCTCGTAAGCGTGCCCACGTGGGCTCCGGGCTTTGCCGGGCGGGCCGTGCGCACGCCTCGATTGTTCGTCGAGGACGCGGGCCTGATGACATATCTACTGAACGCCGACGCCGCGCGGATCGCCCAGGACGACGCCCTCGCCGGGCGCGCATACGAGTCGTTCGTGACGATGGAGCTCGCGCGGCTTCTGCCCCACACCGAGACGGCGCCCACCATGCATCACTGGCGCAGCGCGCACGGCGAGGAGGTCGACGTCGTGCTCGAAAACCGTGCCGGCAAGCTGATCGCAATCGAGATCAAGGCCGGAGCCACGATCCGACAGGGCGCCCTGCGCGGGCTGAAACGATTCAAGGCTCTGACGGGAGACAGGTTCGTGGCCGGGCTCGTACTGTGCACCGCCCGCCAGAGCACCCCACTCGGCCGGGACATTTGGGCCGTGCCGATCGAGGCGCTGTGGGTTTGACGCTCGCCCGCGGCCCGGTCCCGCGGCGCACCCCGCCCTTCCACCGAGGAGGCTGAGCGATCGTGCTCGAGCCGGGATGCGCCGGCCAGAGGGTCCAACCTTTTTGAACGCGATTTCAGTGCTGTTCCTGGTGTTACACTGGCCGAGTGCCGACCCGCCATCCTCGCCATTCGGTCACCGAGACCCCGCCAGTGCGCGAAGCGCTCGATGCGCTGCGCCTGCGCGGCGAGCGCGTGCGGATGGGCGATCTGGTGATCCGGGGGGCGCGCGAGCGGCTGCGTGAGCTGGACGGCGAACGCGACGACGAGGCCCAGCGGGCGGAGCTCCGCCGCCAGCTGGTCGAGCAATTGCACACCGGCGAGGGGATCGACGTGGACGCGGCCTACGAGGTCCGCGAGCACGGCTGGATCCACCGTTGAGCGGTTACGGCCAAGCGCTGCTGATCGACCACTCGGTGTGGGCCCGAGCGACGGACGGGCGCCTGACCGGCCCCCCACGCGAGCGGTTTGACGCGGCGCTCGCCGCCGGCGAGCTGTGGACCTGTCCCCCGGCGCTACTTGAGATGCGCTACAGCGCCCAGGACAACAAGATGTTTGCACTCACGGCAAAGCGCCTGGCCGCGCTCCAGCACGCCCCGTTGACCGCGGAGGCTGCGGCATCCGCCCTCACCGCGCAGGCCGCGCTCGCCGAAACACCCGGCGTCTCACATCGCGTCAAGCCGGTCGACCTGCTGATCGCCGCGATCGCGAGCACCGCCAACATCGGGGTGCTCCACTACGACCACGACTACGACACGATCGCAGAGCACACTCCCCTGTCGTTCGCGAGCACATGGGTCGCGCCACGCGGGAGCATGGACTGAACGCGATCCCGTAGCCAAGTCGCTACCCGTGCGGACTGAAAAACAACGGACGCCCGTGCGGGGCCTGACAGCTGAGCGAGATCTACATGCGACACCTTGCCGATATGAGCATGCTACAGTATGAGCATGCTTGAGCATCGCCTGCAGGTCTTGATCGACGACGAGCGCCACCGGCGGATCGTGAGCGCCGCACGCGCGCGTGGGGTCTCGGTCGCGACGGTCGTGCGGGAGGCGATCGACAGCGGGCTGAGCGGCCCGTCCTCCCGCCGCCTGGCCGCGGGGCGACGGCTGCTGGACGCCGCCGACATGCCCGTACCGGAGCCGCAGGCGTTGCGCGCCGAGCTGGAGGCGCTGCGCGGACGGCGGGCGTGATCGTCCTCGACACCACCGTGCTCGTGTACGCCAAGGGCGCCGAGCACCCTCTGCGCGACCCCTGTCGCCGGCTGATCGATGCGATCGCCCGCGGCGAGATCGAGGCGACGAGCACGATCGAGGTGATCCAGGAGTTCGTGCACGTGCGGGCCCAGCGTCGCGGGCGCGCCGACGCAGTGGCGCTGGGCGGCGACTACGCCGACCTGCTCGCGCCGCCGCTCACCGTCGACGAGGAGCGCCTGCGCCGCGGACTGGCGCTGTTCGAGCACAACGAGCGCCTCGGCGCGTTCGACGCCGTACTTGCCGCGACCGCGATCGACATTGACGCAACCCTCGTGTCTGCCGATGCCGCCTTCGCGGACGTCCAGGGCTTGACTCACGTCTTCCCGGACGACGAGGGAGTCAAGCAGCTGCTCGACGGTTAGGGTCGCGCGACCCACCGGCCAAGATTTCACATCTCCGCGACCTGCACCCGCGGCGTCACCGTGACACCGCGCGAACGCGTTTTCAACGCCCCCCACGCGGGCGAGACTTGCGCCGGGCATCCCGAGCGCCGGGCTCTCAGGAGGTCGCGGCGGTGTAGTGCTTGGTGATCTGGGCCGCGGTTAGCGCCTTGTTGTAGACCGCGGCCTCGTCGATGACGCCCGTCAGGAACTCTTCGCCGCCGGCCCACGAGCCGAGATACAGCGAGTTCGCGGTCACGCTCGCGGGCCCGGACAGTGTGACCGAGGCGACCTGCGCGCCGTTTATGTACAGCCGCTGCGTGGTCCCGTCGTAGGTCCCGACGACGTAGTACGTGCTGCCGGCGACGATCGCCCCGGAGGGCGCCTGCAGACGGTGACGGGTACCGCTCTGGATGACCGTGAACTCAAGGCGCGGCCCGTTGAACTGCAGCGAGTAGGACTCGGCTTTGCTCAGCACCGACGCGAACGAGCCCGCCGCCGGCAGTTTGCTCGGCTTGATCCACGCCTCCAGCGAGAACGGCGAGGTCAGGTTCAGGGAAGTCGAGGAGGCGACCTTCACGGCGCCTTTGACGCCGTCGAGGGCGACCGCCGTGTTGGCCGGTTCGCCGGGCAGCAGCGAACTCGCGCCGAGCGTCGTCCCGTTCGCGTACACGCCGGGGTTGACCGCCGACTGATCGGCTGCTGCCGTGCCGGAGGACTCGCCCAACCGCCACCACGACACGGGCGCGTCTTCGCTTAGCGCTTTCGCGTAGGCCCCGCCCGCGGGCGGGGGCGGTTTCGCCGAAGCGCCGGAGATGTTGAAGTGGGCTGCGATCCGTTCGGGGCTGAGCACCGCGGGGTAGACCGCGGCCTCGTCGATCGTCCCGGCACAGAATTCGCTCGCGCCGTCCCAGGAGCCGATGTGCATGCCGCCGAGGCTCTGTTCGGGGCTGCCCGCGAGCGGGGCGAGCGCCACCTGCGCGCCGTTGACGTAGAGCCGCTCGTTGACGCCGTCGTACGTTCCCACCACGTGGTAGACGCCGCCCGGGACGACGCTGCCCTGGGGGGTGCTGACGGTGTTGCGGACCCCGAACTCGAGCACCGTGAAGGCGAGCGCCGAGCCGTTGAGCTGCAGCGCGTAGGACCCGGGCTTTGCGAGGATCGAGCGCGAGCTGCCGGCCGGCGGCAGGCTCGTCGGGGAGATCCATGCCTCGAGGGTCATCGCGGTGGTGAAGTCGAGCGCCCCCGACTGCCCGATGCGCACGTCGCCGTTCGTGCCGTTGAAGGCGACCGCGCCGTTCGTCGGATCGCTGGGGATCAGGCCGGGCGCTCCCAGCGTGGTGGACACGAAGGTTCCCGGATTGGCGACGGTCTGGTCGCCGGCGATCGTTCCGCCGGTCTCGTCCAGGCGCCAGTAGGAGAGCGGGCGGTCGGCGAGCACCGTCGAGCGATAGGTCGCGAGGGCCGGAGTGCTCGCCTGGGCGGTGTTCGAGTAGGGCGAGGAGGAGCCGCCGGCGTTTGACTTCACGCGGTACCAGTAGGTCGTGCCGGGCGTGAGCCCGGTGTCCGAGTAGGCGTGCGTACCCGCCGCGAGGGCGATCGAGACCGGCGCGGAGAAGGCCGAATCGGCGCTGCGCTGCAGTGTCTCCCCGGTCTCGCCGGCGGTGTTGTCGCTCCAGCTCAGGTCGATCTCAGTGCTCGAGCTCGCGCCGGCGCTGAGGCCGCTGGGGGGCTGAAGCGAGGCTTTGGTGGCGGCGGCGTAGTGTTCGGCGATGCGAGCCGCGCTGAGCGCCTTGTTGTAGACCGCGGCCTCGTCGATGACGCCCGTCAGGAACTCTTCGCCGCCGGCCCACGAACCGAGATACAGCGAGTTCGCGGTCACGCTCGCGGGCCCGGACAGCGCCGCCGAAGCGACCTGCGCGCCGTTCACGTACAGCCGCTGGGTGGTTCCGTCATAGGTCCCGACCACGTGGTAGACGTTCCCGGCCACGATCGTCCCCGACGGCGCCTGCAGACGGTGACGGGTGCCGCTCTGGATGACCGTGAACTCCAGGTTGGGACCGTTGAACTGCAACGAATAGGACTCCGCTTTGGTGAGCACCGAGGAGAACGAGCCCGCCGTGGGCAGTTTGCTCGGCTTGATCCACGCCTCCAGCGAAAACGGCGAGCTCAGGTTCAACGAACTCGACGACGCCACCTTCACGGCGCCTTTGGCGCCGTCGAAGGCGACCGCCGTGTTGGACGATTCGGTAGCCACCAGCGACGCTGCGCCCAACGTCGTTCCACTCAGGTAGGCGCCCGGATTCGTCCCCGTCTTGTCTGCGGCGACCGTGCCCGCGGACTCGCCCAAACGCCACCACGACACCGGCGCGTCGGCTTCGACCGTCTTGCCGTACGCCGCGCCGGGCGGCGGCGGGGGCGGTTGCTGGGAGGGCGCGTATTCGATCGTGTCCTGCGCGGTCGGGCCCCAGCCCGCGGAGGGGTCGTGGAACTGGGCGTAGACGGTGTGCATGCCGGCCGTTTCGCTGCCGCCGTAGGCGGGATCGGTGAGATTCCAGGGGATCGTCTGCGCGACCGAGTCATAGGAGGTGTTCGTGTAGGTCTTCCACGTTTTGCCGTCATTGGAGATGCGAACCTGATCGACGGCGTTCAGATCGTCGCGGCCGAGCGCTTCGAGCGTCACCTGCGGCGAACCGGTGGACGTATCGACGTGGTTGATCGTGATCGTGCCTGTCGGCTGGTCGCCGTCTTCGATCGTCCCGTTGGTTACTTTGAAAGCGGTGCTCGCTTCGTTGTCTTCGGCGCTCTCGCGCGAGACGGTGGCCTTTTCGGGGCTCTCGTAGACGATGTTGTCGGGGTCGGCGACCGAGCGCAACACGTAGGAGCCGTTGGCCAGCGAGCCCTTTTCGCCGAGGTCGATCCACTGTTCGAAGCGGTACCAGTCATAGGTGTCCCCCCAGCCCGGCGAGAGCCCCTCGGCGATCACGTTTTCGGCGTTCGTCCCGCAATCTTCGGGCACGTACACGGCCGGCCACACCGCCGCCGGGACCGACGTCACGAACTCCTCATCCTCGACGCAACTGGTCGTCTTTTGACCGATCAAATACGGTTCGCCTTTGGTGCGCCCACTCGCCAGCCAGCTTTCATAGCCCGCTTTCGTCCACAGCTGATAGGCGCCCCAATGGTCGAAATGGTAGTGCTTGTGCACCGCGTGGTAATAGATCGTGGCGCCGGTGAGTTCGAATTCTTTGTAACCGCCGCCGGTTTCGTACACGCGCTGAAAGGCCTGACCGGACGGCGGGTTGAGGCTCTGGTTGATTTTCGCGCGAATCACCACCGGCCCTTCACCGGCGTTGTAGACCGTGTTCGAGAAGCGCAGGACGTTGTGCAGGACCCCGAGCGATTCGGCGGTGACGTCGGTGCGATCGAAACGCAAATCGCGCGGCGCCAACGTCTTCAGGTTCGGGTAGAGCAGCGCCGCGTTCGCGGAGCCGACGACGCCGGCGAGGGCTGCCAGTAGGAGTGCGAGTATTGCCGATCCGTGGCGCATGGCAGCGGCCAAAAGTACCAGAACGAGGCGAGCATTCCGCAAGGGGCCTAACGGCGCGCGGCGAAGAACTTGCTCAGCAGCTGCCCGCAGTCGGGCGCGAGGACGCCGGAGAGGACTTGCGGGCGGTGGTTCAGGCGCGGCTCTGCGAGGACGTCGAGGACGCTGCCGGCCGCGCCGGCCTTGGGGTCGGTGGCGCCGAAGACGACGCGGGGCACGCGCGCGAGCACGATCGCTCCGGCGCACATCGCGCAGGGCTCGAGCGTGACGTAGAGGGTGCTGTCGAGCAGCCGCCAGGAGCCGAGCGCGCGGGCGCCGTCGCGCAGCGCCAGGATCTCGGCGTGGGCGGTGGGGTCTGCGCGCAGCTCGCGCTCGTTGTGGGCGGCCGCGAGCACCTCGCCGCGGCGCACGAGCAGCGCGCCGATCGGGACGTCCTCGTGGGCGGGCGCGCGGGCGGCCTCGCGCAGCGACAGGCGCATGAAGTAGGCGTCCCGGTCCTCGCCGGCGCGATCGTGGCCCTCGGCGGAGCGGTAGTTGGGGTTGTGCGGGGTGTTCATAGGGCGTGGCGGCCGTCGGCTCTGCGAAAGTGCGGGGGCAAAGCCGTCGTGCACGCCGCCGTCGCCGGTCTGCCGGTAAGAGGGATGATTACGCAAGGGGACCATGCAGCCGAGCAGAGGGCATACGAAAGCGCCGGGGAGCGCACCCGCGCGCATACCCGCCGCCGGGCGCCGCCGGCCATGGCTGGACGCCCGCCGGCTCGCGCCGATTCTCGGCGCGGCGATCGCGATCGCGCTGGTGGCGGTGGCGGTGGCGGCGGCGCAGGCCGGCGCCGAATACTGGGCGCACGAGGCCGGCGGGCTTATCCCGAACGACACGGGCATCCCCGGCCAGGGAGGCGCGCCCGGGGACTGGGCGCCGGCGCAGTGGAACTTCACGGGCCCGTTCGGCGTGCAGGCCCCGCAGGCGTGGGCGAACGTCGCCGCGGACGGCGCGCCGGGGGGCAGGGGCGTGGTCGTGGCGGTGCTCGATACGGGCGTGGCGTACGCGAACCGGGGCCGTTTCCGCCGCTCGCCGGACTTCAGCCGCTGGGGCTTCTCGCGGGGCTATGACTTCGTCGACCACACGCCCTACCCGAACGATCGCAACGGCCACGGGACGTTCGTCGCGGGCACGATCGCGGAGGCGACGAACAACCGCTACGGCCTGACGGGCCTGGCGTTCGCGGCCCAGATCATGCCGGTCAGCGTGCTGGACAGCGAAGGCGAAGGCGACGCGACGACGATCGCCGAAGGCGTGCGCTACGCCGTAAACCACGGCGCGCGCGTGATCAATTTGAGCCTTGAGTTCTCGAGCGACGTGACCGCGCATGACATCCCCCAGCTGATGGGGGCGCTGCGCTATGCCTACCGCAAGAACGTCGTGGTGGTCGCGGCGGCGGGCAACGAGGGGCACCCGACGGTCGCCTACCCGGCGAAGGCGCCGCACGTGATCGCGGTGGGCGCAACGACCGAGCACGGGTGCCTGGCGAACTACTCGAACGACGGTCCCGGCCTGACGCTCGTGGCCCCCGGCGGCGGCGCCGACGCCGACCTCCTCGGCGACCCGAACTGCCACCCCGAAGCGCCCTCGGGCAGGGACGTCTTCCAGATGACCTTCGCGGGCTCCTCCCCGCGCGTGTTCGGCTTTCCGAGCGGCTATGAGGGCACCTCGATGGCGACCCCGCACGTGACCGCGACGGTCGCGTTGATGCTCGCCGCGCACGTGCTCGGACGCAGGCCGACCGTGACGCAGATCCTCCGCAGGCTGCGCGCAACCGCACGCAAGCTCGGCGGCCCCGGCGATACGGGGCTGTACGGAGCGGGACTGCTGGACGCCGCCGCCGCGACCGCCCGCTGAGGTCAGGGCTTGCGCCGAGCAGGGCACGACGCTGGGAGCGCGGTCATAAATCGACCACTGCGTGGGTATATAATGACCGGATGGTGGAAACCGTGGTGTTGTGCAGAAGGATTGCCTGGGACGGAGCGCTGAGGGTGGGCTTACCGGCATCGACGAAGAGCAGATCGGCCTGCGAGAGGAACTCGCGGGCACCGACCCGGTCCTCGTAGACCTTTTCGACTCGCGCATCTGTCACGTCTGCGCGATGTTAGCCAGGTCACCAACAAGCTGGATGACAGGAGCTTCGAGAATGCGACGGGCGAAGCTCGACCGCTCGGCGAGCAGGCCCTGGAACTCATCGACGGTCAGGATGCTCAGGTCAATCGCGCGTCCCGCGGACTTACCAATCGGTCGCACACCGCGGCGCAACTCGCGCAGGTCCGCATCACCGATAACAAAGACATCGATGTCGCTATCTGGCCGGCGAGTCCCACCTGCCCATGAGCCATAGATCAAGGCGACCAATACGTCGGGGCGTTCAAGCGCAGTGCGTAGCTGCTCCTCGATGCCCACCGAACGGCGTAGCAGGCTTGCGAGCGGCTCATAGAGCGGGTCGTCGGTCGCCGCTTGGAAGCGGTGAGGACGCGCCGTCGCGTTGCGACGGACGATGCCTGCGGCCTCCGCTCGTCCAAGCTCGCGGTGGACCGATGACACCGGGGCATCGAGAACCTGCGCCAGTTCCTGCAGCGTCCATCTGCGCTCGGGCTGCAGGAGCAGCAGCGCAAGCATACGAATCTGCATCTCGGAGCGGAAAAGCGGCAGGACCGCCGGTGCTGACGTTCGCATTACAGGGAAGTATATCCCAGCAAAGCAAACGGGAACGTAAGCCGTCGCTGCCGGTCGTCCGTTTCGGCTTCGCAGAGCCAGCCCCCGCCGGTGGCGCATGCGCCGGCGGAACGACATCACAGACGAGCCGCGAGGTAACGTCGCAGCAAGGGCTCGGGAATGACCCAGGCGCCACGGCCACGGTGTTCGGCGATCCCGGCGCGCTCCATCACGCTCAACGCCCGTCTGGCGCCAGAGGACGGGGTCCCGCTGTAGGGACGCTGACCGCGCGCGACGCGCAGAGCGATCGAGTAGGCGTGCGCGGTGGAGCGCAACCGTTCGACGATCTCCTCGTGACGCAGGCGGTCGGCCTGCATCGCCAGCTCCTGGCCGCCGCGAACGTCGCCCAGCTCGACCCGGCGGCCCTCGCTGCCGGCGAGGGTTACGGTCAGGGTCTCGCGGGCAATCAACATCGTGGTTCGCGGATGCCCCTCTCCGAGCGCGACGACCTCGCCGATCGTGCCGTCGGCCGCCGCGACGTCCAGCTCGCGGTAGCGGGCGCCGATCCCAGCCTCCCACTCGCGTGGCGAGATCGGTGTGAGCTCGTAATAGTTGCCGAACTGACTCAGCGCTCTGCGCCCCGGACCGAACAGGTCGCGCATCAGGTGCTCCATACTGCCTGCGAACAGCATGCTGACCAGCGGCGAACGCTGCAACTGTGAGCGCAACTGCTTGGTCAGGACATCAGGATCGCCGAAGCGTTGCGAGGGCGTCGCGATGTCTTGAAACTCGTCGAGGAACAGCACGATCCGCCTGTTGTCCTGCTCGGCGATCCGCTGCGCCAGACGAATCGCGCCGGCAAGGCTTGCGCCCGTCGCCTGGCCCGAAGGCCGGGTGGACCAGGCCAGCTCGACATCCTCGCCGAGGTGTGTGCGCAACGCCGCCGTCACCCCGACCGGCAACAGCTCGCGCAGTTCGCGCCCGCTCTCACGAGCTCTCCGCAACGCTTTGGCTACGTGACCGCGGTTGGCGATGATCGACTGCGCGAGTGTTCGCGTCAGCGACTCGAGATTCTCGTGATCCCATAGGTCGACCTGCGCCGTGTAGACGCGGGGTGAGCGCACCCTGTGCAGAGCGGCCAGGCAGATCGATGACTTGCCGGTGCGCCTGGGTCCTGCCACCACCATGTGCGTACCATCGCCCAGGCGGGCCGCGAGTTCGCGCACGTCCTCTCTACGACCGATCAGCAGATCGGGGGCAACCGGATCGTCGGTTGGGAACAGCTCTCGAATAGCACGCATCCTGACCTATTATAGGTCATGTTGCGACCTATCCGGCGATCGCCGTCACCGTCACCCGGCTTCACTGCTCTTGCCCTCCGTAACCTCTGGCCGCCGGCGCAGAGCGAGATTCAAGGCGGCCTGACCAACGCCCGCGTGCAGCGAGCTGCGCATTACAGTGCCGGGCATGTCCCGCGGTGAGACCACTTCGTCGTTCGCCCCGCCCCCGGCGCGCTGCGATCTCGCGGTCGTGGGCGGCGGGATCGTCGGGCTGGCGATCGCGCGCGAGCTGACCCGGCGCCATCCCCGCTCCCGCGTGTGCGTGCTCGAGCGCGAAGCGCGGCTGGGGTCCCACCAGACGGCGCACAACTCGGGCGTGGTGCACGCGGGCGTCTACTACACCCCGGGCTCGCTGAAGGCGCGCCTGTGCGTGCAGGGCGCGCGCGAGCTGTATGCCTACGCTCGGGAGCGCGCGATCGCGGTGGAGGCCTGCGGGAAGCTCATCCTCGCGACCGAGCCCGGCGAGCTTCCTCGCCTGGAGGAACTCGAGCGCCGCGCCCGCGCGAACGGCGTGCAGGGCCTGCGGCGCCTGGACGCGGCCGGGATCCAGGAGCGCGAGCCCCACGCGCGCGGGATCGCGGGCTTGCACGTGCCGGGCACCGGGATCGTCGATTTCGCCGCAGTGGCGCGCGCCTACGCGCAGGACGCGCTCGACGCGGGCGCTCAGATCGCGACCGGCTGTGAGGTGCGCTCGCTGGACGCCGGGACCAGGTCGCTGCGCATCGCCCACGCGCACGGGATCACCGAGGCCGGCCACGCGATCGTGTGCGCGGGCGCCTGGTCGGACCGTCTCGCGCTCGCCGCGGGCGCCGAGGCCGACCCGCGGATCGTGCCCTTCCGCGGCGCCTACCTGCAATTGCGCCCGGCGCGCCGTGAGCTGGTGCGGGCGCTGATCTACCCCGTGCCCGACCCCGCGCTGCCGTTCCTGGGCGTGCACTTCACGCGTACGATCGACGGCGAGGTGCTGATCGGGCCGACCGCGCTGCTGGCCGGCGCCCGCGACGCCTACGAGCTCACGCGAGTGCACGGGAAAGACGTGCGCGACACGCTCGCCTGGCCGGGAACGTGGCGGCTGATGCGCCGCCACTGGCGCACAGGGCTGAGCGAGCTGGGGCACGCCGCCTCGCACGCGGCGCTCGTGCGCGCGGGCGCGCGCTACGTGCCCGAGCTGCGCACCCAGGACGTGCAGCCGGCCTTCGCCGGGGTGCGCGCCCAGGCGCTCGGGCGCGACGGGCGCCTGCTCGACGACTTCGTCCTCTCCGCCACCCCGCGCGCGCTACACGTGCGCAACGCCCCCTCGCCCGCGGCCACCTCCTCGCTGGCAATCGCGCGGCACGTCGTCGAAGAGGCCGAGCGGGGGTTCGGGCTGGGGGCGGGGGGCCGTGTGTAGCGACTGGACTACGTGGCCCGCCGAATTCGATCCGGTCACTGGCTCCGCCCATCACTTGGACGTCCTTGCCGGCCGCCGCCTGCTGGGCGCGCTCGACGGCCGCCTCGACACCCGAGACGATGGACCTATAACCGCTGATAGTCGACTGACGACAGCGTTGGGCGCACGTTTTACTTCGCGAGGGTGTAGCGGACACCGCGCCCGCGAGCCGCGCCTACCGGCTTGATCAGGCCGTACTTGTTGTACAAGTCGCTCAGGATTGCCGACGCGCGGGTTTCACCAACACTGAGCAGGGACGCCGCTTCCGACCACCTCTGTCTCGACATCTCCAGCCGTGGCGCCGACAACGACCTTGGCAATCGCATCCAAAGCGGCTTGGCGTCGCGAATGAGCATCCATTATCACGATAAATGTAGCATAACGTCGGGCCGACGTAAAGCGTCTTTTTTGGGCCGCGCAGGGCGACATTCCGCCTAACCCCATTCGATTTCTTGCAGCCTTGCAGCAGAAAGGGGCAGGCGATCGCGCGGCACGTCGTCGGTGAGGCCGAGCGGGCGTTCGGGCTGTAGCGGCGCGCAGGACCCGGCGCCGCTTGTGTCACGGCCGTCAGGGGCGCGTGCCCGAGACGGGCTCCTCGGCGGAGGCCGCGCCGTTGAGCGAGGTCTCCCGTGCAGCGCCGACTACCTCACCGGGAGACGGCTCTGGCCCCGAGTTTGCGGAGTTCGCGGGCTTGGCCGGCTCGTAGCCGTAGCTGTAGCCGTAGCCGCCATAGGAGTTCATGCGACCGGCTTTGAAACCGTTGGCGATCACGCCCAAGAGCGGAGCGCCCGCGCCCGTCAGCGTCTCGTGCAGGCGCTCGGCGACGTCGCGGCGGTTGCGCCCCACGCGACCGACGATCACGACGCCGTCGACCTTGCGCAGCAGCGGGAACGCGTCGGATACCGCGGTCAGCGGCGGCGTGTCGATCACGACGAGGTCGTACTCGGACGTGGCCCGCTCCAGCAGCGCCTCCATCGCATGGCTCTCGATCAGCTCGCCCGGGTTCGGCGGCAGCGCCGCGCCGGCGACGAGCACGTCCAGAGCGCGTTCCCGCCCGCCGCCGGCCGGCGACTCCAGCCCGACCGTCTGGACGGCCTCGCCGAGCGAGACCGCGCCGATCAGCACGTCCGACAGGCCCGGCCCCGCCTGGACGTCGAGCTGGCGCACGAGCGTCGGACGGCGCAGGTCCGCCTCCATCAGCAGCACACGCGAGCCCATCCGCGCCGCGGCCGCCGCGAGATGGCGCGCGACCGTCGTCTTGCCGTCGCCCGGCGCGGCCGAGGCGACCAGCAGCGTGCGCAGCTCGCGATCGACGTTGAAATAGCGCAGATGCGCGCGGATCAGCTGAAACGCCTCCGCCTCGGCCGCCGGCAGGGGCCCGGGCGCATCCCGGCCGCCTCGCGCGGTCCGCGACAGCGCCGAACTCTCGGGAACCACCCCGAGCAGCGGCAGACCATAGACCGCCTCGAGATCCTTCGGCTCACGGATCCGCCGGTCCAGACGCTCGAGCAGGAACGCGACCCCCAGGCCCAGCAACAGTCCGAGAACCGCGCCGAGCAGCGTGTTGCGGGAGGTCTTCGGCGAGGACGGCGAAGTCGGCACGGCCGCCGCCTGGGCGACCTGGACGTTGCCGTTACGCAGTTCCGCGAGCACCCCCAGCGACTGCGCGCGATCTTGCAGCGCCAATCCCGCGGTGCCGGCCCGTTCCTTGGGCGACAGCGCCGCCAGCTGCCTGTTGACCAGCTTCAACGCCGAAGCGTAATAGGCGTGGTTCGCGTTCTGCTGCTCTCTCACGAACACCGTCGTATAGGTGTTCGCGATCCCCGCCGCCAGCGTCGGTGAGGACGCCGTCGCGGCGACGTTGACGATGTTCGATTCACCCTGCGCGCTCACGCTAAGATCGGCGCCGACCTTTTCCTTCGTCAGACCCTGGCCGAGCAGGGTCGCCGTCTTCGCGGCCATGTCGCCGAGCTGGACCAGCTTCAGGTTCGTGTTCTGCTGCGCCAGCTGGTTGTTGCTGGAAGCGACCGGGAGTCCCGCGACCTGCTGACCGAGCTGATTGTTGCTGAAGACCAGCGACGCCGTCGCGGTGTACTTCTTGGGCTGATGCCGGGAGAAGCCATAGGCCGCCACCGCGGCCAGCGCGCAGCAAAGCACGATCCATCCGGCCCGCCGACGGAGCACGCCGAGGATCTGCTCGAGGCTTGCGTTTGTCTGCTCAGTGTCCATTCAGTCGCTCTGACCGCCGCATCCTTGGCGCATGAAACAAACCCCCTTGCGGCTTGCCAGGCGAACGCCGCGAACTCGCGATAGTAGACCACATGCGGCCATTCACCAAGTCGTGCACCCCATCGAGCATTCCAGGATACGGCAACATCGCGCCGACGCCGATGCAAAGAGCCCCGTTATGGTTGCCCTTCGATGCGCATCCAGCTGTGGAGCTACAACTACGACCCCGAGCCGCAGGGGATCGCGCCCCTGAGCCGGATGCTCGCGGTGGAGCTGTCGGGCGCCGGGCACGACGTGCTGGTCCTCGCGGCGCACCCGCACTATCCGGAACCGAACTGGGGGATGCGGTTGCGGCCCTACCGCGAGACCCGCGACGGCGTCCCCGTCCTGCGCCTGCCGTTGTGGATCGGACGCGACAGCGCAGCGCAGCGCATGCGCCAGGAGTTCAGCTTCGCCCTCGCGCAGGGGTTGGTGGCGCCCCTGCTGCCGGCGGCGGACGCGATCGTCGCCGTGACGCCCTGCTTCCCGGCGCTCGCGCCGGCGATGGCCTTCTCGCGGGCTCGCCGCACCCCCTGGATCATGTGGGTGCAGGACATCGTCACCGACGGCGCCGCCACCACCGGCCTGATCGAGTCCGGCTCGATGCTGAAGGCGGTCCGGGCCTTTGAGCGCATGACCTACGACGCGGCCGACCGCGTGGTCGTGATCTCGGACGCCTTTCGCGAGAACCTGCTCGCCAAGGGCGTGCGGGAGGAGAGGATCGTCCGCATCTTCAATCCGTCCAGCCGGCAGACGGCCGACCCCGTCGACCTGGCTGCGCTGGGGACGGCGGCGCCTCGCATTTTGGCGATGGGCAACATCGGCCATTCGCAGGGCCTGGATCGAATCGTGGACGCCTTTCAGGACAGCGCCGAGCTGCAGGCGATCGGCGCACAGCTCGTGATCGCGGGCCACGGCGTCGCGGCCGAAGAGGTGCGCGCCCGTGCGCACAGCGAGCGGGTGCACATGCCGGGCGTGCTCTACGGCGAGCAGCTCGAGCCGGAGCTGCGCAGCGCCTCGATCGGCCTGGTCAGCCAGCGAGCGGGGATTCAGGAGTTCAACCTTCCCTCGAAGCTGATGACCTACATGGCCTACGGGATTCCGGTCATCGCCTCCGTCAATCCCGATTCTGAGACCGCGCGCATCGTCCGGGAGTCGGGCGCCGGGTGGGTGAGCGACTCCGACGCGCCTCAAGAGTTCGCCGCGCTCGCCGCGGCGAAGCTGCGCGACGAGGACGCCCTCAAGCGGGCCGGCGCCGCCGGTTTCGCCTACGCCACCGAGAACTTCCACCCCAAGGCGATCGCCGCGAAGTTCGAAGAAGTTCTCAAGGACGTCGTGGTCGAGAACGGCAGATAGCTCCCGCGGCGCTCTCGTTTACACGACGGCGCCCGAACTCCACTGCTCGATGTTGTACTCGTAGATGTCCTTCAGGACATCCTCGATCCCATACGTCAGGCGCCAGTCGGGATAGTCGGCTTCGAAGGATCCGAAGTCGCTGACATACCACTGGTGATCGCCGATCCGCGCCTGCTCGGAGAGGGTGTAGTCGAGCTCGCGCCCGGCAATCCGCTGACAGAGGTCGATCGCCTCGAGCATCGACACGTTCGACGCGCGGCCGCCGCCGAGGTTGTAGACGGCGCCCACCTTCGGATCTCTCCGAAAGGCATCGAACGCGCGCACGACGTCGTGGGCGTGGATGTTGTCGCGCACCTGCTTGCCCTTGTAGCCGAAGATCGTGTACGGGTCGCCCGTGACCGTGCACCTCATCAGATAGGCCAGGAAGCCGTGCAGCTGAGCGCCGGCATGCTGCGGGCCGGTCAGGCAGCCGCCGCGAAAGCACACGGTGGGCATCTCGAAGTAGCGCCCGTACTCCTGCACCATGATGTCAGCCGCCACCTTCGAGGCGCCGAACACCGAGTGAGTGCAGCGGTCGATCGACATGTCGACGGGAATGCCCCCAAACCACTCGTGGTCCTCCGGCAGCTCCCAGCGCGTGTCCAACTCCACCAGCGGCAGATGGTTCGGCCGATCGCCGTAAACCTTGTTCGTCGACGTGAACACGAACGTCGCGCTCGGGCAGTGATCGCGCGCGGCCTGCAACAGATTCAGCGTTCCCACGGCATTCACACCGAAGTCCGTATGCGGCTCCCGCGCCGCCCAGTCATGAGAGGGTTGCGCAGCCGTGTGCACGATTAGCTCGATTTGAGACCCATGCTCCGCCACCATCCGCTCGACACCCTCCCGATCGCGGATATCGAGATCCACCGCCCGAAAAGACTCCCCCAGCTCGCTCGCCAAGCGCTCGCTCGAAGGCCGCGTCGAAGCCTCCTCGCCAAAGAAGTAGGCGCGCATATCGTTATCCACGCCAACCACATCAAAGCCCTCCCCCGCAAAGAAACGAGCCGACTCAGAGCCAATCAAGCCTCCAGAGCCGGTTACTATGGCGATAGACACAGGTTCTCCTAGTGGGTAGTCGAGTGGAGATCGTGGACAGACATCATGCCTCAAGCGCGAGTTCAGGATCGTTATCATAGCGTCCCCGATCATACGTAGCTGCCACACTTATTTGGGTCTGGACAACCGTAGAGCCCCTCGCGCGACGACATGAACCTTTCCTGCCTCAAAAACATTTTACGCACCACCAAACGCCCAAGCGTGGTTTTGCAGCAGAGTACGTTTCCTGATTATCGCCAAGAGACTCTTGCCTTACTGTGCGAGCATTGGGGAAACAGCATCCAGATTCTGGTGGGACGCGTCTCGTTCGATCCAACCACCCAGACCAGCATCACCCTAGGCGATCGCGTGCGCTTCGTCGACAATCGTTACCTTTTTTCCCGGCGACTTCTCTGGCAGCGTGGTGTCCTGCGTAGTCTTGTCACGGCCGAAGTTGCTATCGTCGAGCTAAATCCACGAATTCTCTCGGTTTGGCTAGTTCTTGTTTTTCGCAAGATACTACGCCGCCATACCGTTCTATGGGGCCATGTCTGGTCACGTAGCGGCCCTACTTCCCGCACCAATTGGCTGCGTGCTCGTATGCGCGAACTGGCTGATACCTTGCTTGTCTATACCGATACGCAGCGTCAGGAACTTATCGAGATCATGCCTGATGCCCGCGTAATCGTCGCGCCTAACGCCATGTATCGTTACGCCGAAATCCATACCTCCATCTCCGCCACACCGTCGAATATTATCTACGTTGGACGCCTCATACCGTCCAAGAAGCCACTACTCTTGCTTAACGCGTACCGTATGGCCACGGAACACGGCCTTTCGCAAGATTGTGACCTGGTTTTCGTGGGTGACGGGCCAGAGCGCAGCTCAATAGAAGACATCATCAAATCCGATCCCAAACTCCGCGAGCATGTGGCAATTCTGGGTCATGTCCAGCCATCAAGTGTCCGCGACATATACAGCACTGCACTAGTAAGTGCTTCGCCCGGATACGTAGGACTCTCAGCAACGCAAAGCTTTTCTTTCGGAGTCCCTATGATCATCGCGCGGGACGAGCCCCACGCCCCAGAGGTCGAGGCAGCACGGGTTGGATTTAACGCTCTCTTTGTGCCATCCGACGACTGCGAAGCCTTGGCGTCTGCAATCCTAACGATTACCCAAGACAGACAACAGTGGATCACAAAAAGGGAAGATATCGCACGCGACTGCGCATCGCGCTATACGGTGGAGAAGATGGCGCAAGGAATTATTGAAGCAGCCACGCCTTGTCACTGACTATGCATCGCTCAGCGCAGCGTCCGCAGCAACCACTTGATCCGACTTGGTTTAGAGATGACCCTTAGAGTCATACGCAAGGCGGTTACGGTCTGATCGTATCGCATTGCAATTATAGTGTCGTTGTCGATATCGAGATTAGGGTTAAAATGAGATAATATCCTACCGGGATCGGCCCTAATCCCACGTGCACGGTTTGCCAAATTGTTATCGTGAATCACCTGCAGCCACATCGGATGTGTGTGGATTTGGACAATTGGGCCATACCTACACAAAAGCTGATGCTGGTCGACAAATACAGTTTTAATTGATCCATTAACGCTCTCTATCAAGCTGATAAAGGCATTTGACGGATCCGACCGATAGTACAATCGACGATTTGCAATTTGCACTCCACGTGTAAAATTAAGGAATACAGAGCTACGATTCGCGGCGTTGTCCCGAATTGCCTTCAGATAATCAGTCGCTATTGAATCATCATTGTCGATCCTTGTGGTAATAAGGAACTCTGCTCCCGCCGGCATGTATTGTATGGCCGCCCCGCTTGCCACGTCGGGTCCAAAGAGTCCATCCACAAACACCAGCTCCATTACAGGTAGCGCATTTTTAAGCTGGCACAACTCCTGTCGCAGCCACTCGGGGGACGGGCCACAAAAGACTAGCCAACAATCCGGAGGGCAAACCTGCGCTCTGACCGATTGAAAGGTGTACCGAGTAAACAGGTCCAGCCGATGGCGTAGCCACGCGTCGTCAGGGGAGGGTGCCTCCAAACCCAAGCGCACATTAAACCTAGTCATAAGGATGTGGCCGAGCCGACTCACTACTTCGTCCTTCCTGATCGCATTCTGCGGGAAGCTTTCGTAAGTCGTTATCGCATCGCCACTGCTGACATCATGATCGCATCATACACGTCGCTGCGCGGAAGAGGCTGCGGTTTGAGCACTGTGACGCAATGAGTTCATTGCTAACTGGATCATCCGCATCGTCAGACCTCCAAGCCAGTAAAGAGAGTCCGACCCGACCAGCACAGTCGAGACTGTGTGGCCTGGCCATTCCCCTCAGTGTCCGCCGGGACGATGCCAACCACGTTCTCCGACCGTAGCATCAGCGCCGGCCGTCATACCGTAAACTGCGGCGCGTGGAGTTCATCGAAAAGGAGATCGATACCGTGCCGGACGGACCCGGTCTACCTGGCCACCAAGCGGCCACCATCTCCTCAGTAAACAGCGCAAACGGGACGGATTCAGTCACGATCTGGAGGCGCATCCGGCGCGACGTCGTTCTCCTGGGAGCGGGCAACGTAGGTATCGTCGTCACTCAACTCGTCTTTCGAAGCATCCTCATCGCTACACTCGTCCCGGCCGACTATGGGCGCCTGTCGCTCATTCTAGGCGTGTATAACACTGTCTGGATCATAGGTGCTAGTGGCCTGCCAAACAGTGTCGCGCGCTATATGTCGGTCATTGGTCCTGGTGGCGATTCAGCGATGGTGCGCACTGCCATACGGGCCACCGCTTGGCCGACAGTCGTCGCCGCCACCATAACCGCGATCGTGGCCGGTGCTCTCTTGAACTCGGCAGCAGCATTTCTTTTTGCGGCACTCGGACTCGTTAGCCTCGTATACGCCCTTCTCGCGATGGGCATTTTGCGGGGACGCGGGCGGATAGCGTCGGCGGCTTCGGTCATGCCAATCGGCGGCGTGGGTGAAGTCGGACTGCTCGTCATTCTACTACTTTCAGGGCTTCGCGTAACCCCGCTATCGGCCTTTGCCGTGTTTTGTATCGGCAACGTAATCGGACTTGCTGTAGGCATTGTCCTTACACGCCGGACAGTTCCTCGGAATGTTACGCTTTCCAAAGAGGACATATCCGCCATCAAAGTCCCTAGCGCCCGCCAGCTCCTGAGCTTTTCGATGTGGCTGGCAGCCACGACTGCCGCTATAACTATTCTTCCGCTAATCCTGCGCTTGGCTGCAGTTGTTGACTCGTATACTGCCGTGGCAGTCATCGACGTAGCTCTCGTGCTTCTAGCCCTACCGCAACGCTTGGGCGCGGTTATCGTAGCTGCCGTGATTCCTCACGCCACGCGCGCATTGGACCGTGGCAAAGTAAGCCTAACCATATCCCGACGAGAGCACATCGTAGTTATTGCTCCGTTTGTCATTGGAGCGCTTGTCGTCGCCTTTACACCAATCGTAGGATGGGCTTTTGGCCTGATTGGAAGGCCACAGTATGAGAAAAGCGCCGAGTATTTGGCGCTCGCCTTGCTAGCCGGACCCGCTCGCATACTGTACGGGCTCGTGGAGGGTGTACTTGTAGCTCATGGAGAAGGAAAATTTCTCGCGCTCAATGCTTGGGCTATCACCATATTGGCCTCAGCGGCAATCCTTACCGCTTCAACCTTGGGAAGTATTGTGGCAGCATTTGCTGTGTTTGTGACTGCGTGCTGGGGTACCTATCTTATAGGGCTTAGGCGGATTGTACGCATAGACTCAACACGCCAGCCGTTCCAAGCAGCGACCGTCGGTGAGTAGTGCCACCGCACTAAGCGGAGCTATACCTTGCGCCTATAAAGATAGTCGTGATGTGAAATTAACTTGACCATTTCATACTGAGGTATCAGGATCTCATCTATTCGCTCCCGACCTGAATCCCCATCAACGATCTCTACCAGTATGAACCGTGGTGCGTAGCGGACGACATCAAGTCCGCTAAGTGCTTGCGGCTCGTAGCCCTCCACGTCTAGGCTCAAAAAGTCAATTTTGTCAATGCCAGCCTCCTCAAGAATATCGGTCATCGTGCGGGCCGCAACCTGAATCTCGTACGGATCGTCCCACACCTCGCCAAAGTTCTCTTGCTCGTCCCAACCGCGCGCATGCTCCACCGCTGAAGAGAGGCCACCAAACCGGACGGGTATCTTAGCGCCTCTAAAGTCTGCGGCCACCAATGCTGCATTTACGACTTGAGATCGGGGACGTTCCTTCTCTGCCTGCCTAGCTAGCTCCGGGACCGGCTCTACCAATACACCTGACCAGTTCCGGAATCGCTCTAGATAGTATGTATTGCTCTGACGATAGCCATCGTTGGCGCCGGCCTCAACAAATATGCCATTTGGCATCGTCAGATACGGCTCAAGACGGCGATCCATTTCGTGAAGCGCTGGGCGCGAATAGCGTGCGCTACCATGCCGCTCTGCAAGAAGGCGCCATTGCCTCTTGGCCCATCTCCATCGTTGAAGGAGCGTCCGCCGTATGCGCGGGTGACCCAGCAACGGAAGACGCGCCAACGTTCGCAATACCCGCTCAGTTACCGTGCTATTTGGTCTCATATCTTTAGCGGTTCACGTGGAGAGCGTGCGACTTTTACCATATTGACATCGATTGGATCAGCAACCAATTCTCGCACTTGCAGCGAATCGGTAAGAACGGATATCCGTCTCAAGGCAAGGATCAGCATTACAGGAACCAGCGAGTAACGCTTATACAGCGACGGCTCGCTCATCTCAGCGCCAAGATAGGCGATAAATCCCGCGAACAAAGCCAAGGCTAGGTATCTATCGCCAGACGAACTGACCTCACGCCATCCAAGGCGCCAAAAGCTTCCTACAAGCAGAAAGATGCCAGCGATTCCCAGCAGGCCAGAATCGTACCAGCGCCCAAGAAAAAGATTATGCACCTGATAGTATATTTGATTTTGTTCGTCGTAAATTTGAGAACTCGGGGTATCCAAGCCTGTCCCTAGCAGTGGTTCGGTGCGGATCCGCTGCCAAGCTCGCTTATACGTTCGAACGCGAGATGCCAGAGTATCTTGGCCATACCGTGCTTGACTGTTAGTGGCCGTTGAAAAGCGAGTGATCGCGGAAGCCCCTATCAGCGGGCTGATTAAGACGAGGATCACGGTGCCAATCCCAAGGGCGACCATTGTTGGTCTAGCCAACTCCCTAGAGACCAAACCAAACCCGAGCGCAACAAGAGCAGCGGCTCCCGCTCCAATTGACCCAGACAGTATGAGACCAGCGGCTATGCCAACGACTGCAAATATCCATGACCATCTCTTGTATGCGAGCACGAGTGCTGGAACAAGCGCGCATGCACTCAGCGCTCCAAGATCGTTGACATGATCAGATAGGCCGGCGAAGCGATGAGAATCAACACCCCCAGGCAAATGACCAAACTTTTGCCCAACCGCCCAAATACCGCAAACGGCAGCCGAGATGACCCAATAGCCCAAAGCTTTCCAAAGCTGCCTGCGGTTTCTCAAGACAGTTCCACCTACCCAGAACCACGCGGCGATAAGATAGAACACGCGTGCTATGACACTCAAACTCGAGAGCATATCGTGCGAGTTCGCGACTGTTGAGAGTACCCCTCCGGCGACAAATAGCCCGATGCCGAGCCAGATGCCGGATGTCAACACTGATTCCTTTTTGTAATGATGGACAGTCTGCTCGATGATCGTCAGGATGAGGGCAACAAAAAATAGAGCATCGGATATCGTCACGCCGTGGATGCGTAGAACAAGCCAGCATGACGACAGCAGCCCGATATTAAACAATTTTCGCGGGGTACGAAAGCGCCCATCGTCCGGCAGATCATCGATGACTGGCTGTGTGTCAATCCGTAAGCGTGGGATATGCTTACGCACCCATAGGCCCGCGACGAGCAGCAAGCTTATTACAAGAGCTAGCGCTATGTAGGTATGCGACAGATCCACAACAAGAAACCCGACTCCTAGAGCTGCGAGCAACGTGATCAAAGCGGCCGTTATGTGATGATCGTGGTGCATATCTTGGGACGACTTAAGCCTGGGGTTGCTCGATCATACCGGCTACACCTGAAAGTTGGCTCTACGAACGGGCAAAGTGAGCAGTCGGCCTCCAGTCCCATCTTGGATATCGGCACAGAGGTCCCGTACTGACCGATACCTCGATGAGCGGAGCTGGACGCTCCGCACCCACGACCGTCGCACCCCAACCGGCCCGCGCGGACGCGGCCCACCATAACCACACCCCTCCTCCGAGCAACCCAAAGGACGAGCGGGGCGAGTCGCAGGCTCACCGATACCGACGCAGAGCACTCGTATTAACCGGCGCCCCGTTGCGGGCCGAAGCAGCGCAGTGTCACTCGGAGCAGAGCATTACCGCGTGCTTTACAGCAATCGACGGGCCTGGCCGTTCCATTCGATCGAAGCCCGGTGCTCTGAGCCTGTGACCCCAGCGCGAGAATCCGCACCCGCCGCGGACATGCCCGTCTTGGACATGGTTCGCGACCCGCTCGTTCCGATCGAGACGGTGCTCGCGGCCCGCCGGCGCCCGATGTCCGAGCGCCTGGAACTGGCGTTGAGCTGGAACGCCGTCGCGGCCGAGCTTCGCTCCGGCCTGTCGGCCGCAACCGAGCAAGCGATTCCTCCCAGCCGGTGAGAGCTCCGCCCAGGTTTGTTCACACAGCTCTCAGGGGAGGGCCGTACGTTGCGCAAACCCCGTGGTCCTGCGAGCACTGCCGCTCGACCTGCGAGAAACCTCCCCGCACAATGCGAGCTAACCGCGGTCGGCCCTCCCGGACGACTCATTGCGACGTGCGTCTGCAGCATGCGACAAAAAACGCTACATCCTGCAGCGAGGCGTCGTGAGCTGATCCGCAAGATCGCGACATAGCCTTGCAGTTTGTAGCAGTCAGTGCCACAAACTGCAGTAGTATGTAGCTATGCCTCAGTCGCTCACAAAGCGAGATACCGCCGTCATTAAGCGCGCTCAACAGAAGCGGCGTAGCGTTCTATCGCTTCGCGAGGATCGCGAGTGGTTGAGCGATTACGCTTCAGACCCTCGACTGCTGCTCTCACGGATGGCCAAGCGTGGCGCGCTAGTACGTCTCGGGGGAGGCCGCTACGCGATAGCGGCGCTCGGCGACCCAACGCTCGCGCGCTTGCCGCAGCTGAACCTACTCCACGCCGACCTCGCGCCGCTCGGGCCATACTATGTCGGCTTCTGGTCGGCGCTCACGTTGCACGGCCTCACCGACGTCGACTCCCCGTCGATCACGGTCGCGATCGGCTTCGAGAACGGCCGCGTCCAGCAACGCATCAGCACAATCGGCGGAACAAGCCTCCGAGTGACGAGCATGAGCCGAGAGTTCACGGACTTCGGACTGGAGACGATCCGACTGTCACGGTCGGAGCGCTACGTGCGCTCAGACCCTGAGCGCACCGTGATCGACTGCCTACTTCGGCCCCGCATGGCAGGCTCGATCGAGCTGACGATGGCAGCGTGGGGACGTGCCCTCGCGCATGAAACACTACGAGCCGACACGCTCGCCGACTACGCGACGCGCCTAGGACCACGCGCGTCACGTCGCGTCGGGGCGCTGCTAAAGGTGGCGGGCCGCGGCGATGTAGCTTCCCAACTCTTTCCCGCCGCAAGACCCCGTTCCCGGCTGCTCAGCCTCGGCGAGGCCACACCACACCCCGAGGACGTCGATAACGAGTATCGCGTGGCCCTAACGCCAAGCCGCGAGCGCCTGGAAGGCTGGTTGAGCTATGGCAAGTGAGTACCTCAGCGTCCCCGAGGACATCGATGACCGCATCACCGAGTTCGTCCGTGATCGCCACGGCGTGACGGTCGAGATGGTGCTGCGTGACATCACGCGCATAGCGACGATCGTGAAGCTCGTCAAGAATGGATGGCTTGACGGAGAGAACGCCGTCCTGTGTGGGGGAATGGCAATGCGCTGCCTTGAAAGTCCGCGGTTCACGATCATCGACACCGACACGTCGAGCATCCACGAGCCGGACCGGCACGCCTTGTCGCGCGCGATCGAGACCGACGACGACGATCTGCTCGTTCAGCCGGCAGCACCAGAGCAGTGGAAGGACGGCAAGGATCTGGTCACAGCGCAGCCGATTGACTATGAGCCTCGCTTCAGCACGCTGAACGCCGGCCGCGCGACGTTCACCCTCAGCGTCACCTGGCGAGGCCTCGAGCGCGAGGCCGTCTGGGAAACGATGAAGCTCGGTTATCCGTTCCCCGTCCTCCCGGACCCGGACATGAAGATTCCGATCATGGCCCCCAACGAGATGCTCGCCGAGAAGCTCTGCGCGTGGTGGATCAACGGGCTGGCCAAGCAGTATCACGACGTGGCGTTCCTTGGCGACCGACTGGACAGCCTCGGCGAGCTCACAAAGCCCGAGATCCGCACCGACTTGCTGGAGCTAATCGAAGTCAAGCTCAACGGCAACCGCTCGGTCAGCAGCCGCAACCGCGAAGCCGTCGAGCGGCTGAACGACCCGAGACGGATTGGGCTGCTCCGCAGCCCCGAGCGACACATCGAGCCCGACAAGGGGTTCGACACGTTGAGCTACCTATTCGGCGAGGCGCCCAGCGTCGCCGAGATGGCCGAGACCGTCGACAGGACGATCATCCGCCCGATCCTCGCGCCCGCCCGCTAGCGCGGGTGCGGTGCTTTGGCACTGACGCAGGTAGCGAGGGCTACGCGGGCACTGCGAGGCCAGAGCCAACTGGGGCAAGAGCAACGACGCGCTCAGGCGCAACGGCAACTCGGTCATGCCCCTCGATCGACACGCCCAGATGCACGGTTATCTTCCGACTCCCCTCGTCCACCTCTTGCACGGTCCCAACGGCTGAAACCCCGCTGCCAAGAGCGACGTCGCCGGCCTTTAGGCCTGAAAGGTCAACCTGAACCTGCTGACCAATTTGTACGAGGATCCGATTCATGATGTTCTCTTCGTCGCCTGAGGAGCATACTATCAGGCGTGATCGGCACGAAACTCGCCCGGCCGATCGGTTTTGACGGACCGCGAAAGCCTGGGAAGTGATCTTCATCGTTGGCGCGATCGTGTTCTTTGTGTGGTTCGCAGTCGAAGCCGTCCGGGGGCTTAGAACGCCGAGGAGATCGGACGTCACCCGCAGCTTCGTCGAGAAGGTCAGAGGCGACGGTGCCGCTAGTCCGATCGATTTCGTGTGACTCGAGGATCGGCGAAGACTGGGATTGCTCGACTACTCCCGAGATCGAGACGGTGCTCGCGGCCCGCCGGCGCCCGATGTCCGAGCGCCTGGGACTGGCGTTGAGCTGGAACGCCCTCGCGGCCGAGCTTCGCTCCGGCCTGTCGGCCGCAACCGAGCAAGCGATTCCTCCCAGCCGGTGAGGGCTCCGCCCAGGTTTGTTCACACAGCTCTCAGGTCGACTAACGGCGCCGTTCAACTCTGACAATAAGCGTCCAGCAGGACCTAAGGTCCGACGTTTAGCTGATATCATCCCTCTTATGTCGGACGCTATTGACCATGATGGCTTTACCGGCTGGCGGAGTCCCAGGCAGGCTACTTCACGGCCGGCCAAGCGCTTGCCGCCGGGATGGACAGAAGCACGCTGGGGTACCACGCCCGGCCCGGGGGCCGGTATGAGCGTGTGCGCCGAGGCCTGTTCCGGCTGCGACATTTCCCGTCGAGCCCGTATGAGCACGTCGTCGCGGCGTGGCTTCCGCTGCGTGGAACCCCGGCGGTCGTCTCGCACGAGAGTGCGCTCGAGCTGTACGAACTCTCCGATGTGATCCCGAGCGCAGTGCACATCTCCCTGCCACGAGCCAAGCGCGGCCGGCGGCCCCGAGCCGGCGTGCGCTTCCACACACTCGAGCGAGCACCCGGGCCGCCGGAGATCAGGCTCGTTATGGGTATGCCGGTCACGAGTCCCGAGCGCACGATCGTTGACTCGTTGCAGGCCGGGACGCAGCCCGAGCAGATCGAACTCGCCCTGCACCAAGCACTCGACCGTGGCCTCACCACACCCAAGCGCATGCGGGCCGCCCTCACCGCACGCCCAGCTCGCGTCAGGTGCCTCATCGAACATGCCCTCGCCAGGTCGAGAAACCCAACAGGGAGACTTGCACCGGCTTGATCTTCCTACCCTCGACCGCGGCGCAGACGCGTGATGTGGTGGTGGGGGCAGCCGCTGACTGCGATGCGGGCTGTGGCGTTGATTTGCTTGCCGTTTTGGCTGGTGAGCCGGTAGGGCAGCTTCAGGGGGTTGGCGCAGGGGTTGGTGGTCGCGCCGAGCAGTGAGTGTGGTCCTCGTGGCATGTCCAGTTGGAACGCGGCGATCGGCGCGTCGGGGAGGGTGCGGAAGGCGGCGCTGATGGAGCCTTTGCGGTTGATCGCGAGCGCGCCGGTGAGTTCGGCTTTGACACCGTCGCCCTGCAGGAGCAGCACGAGGGATGGGAGTGTGGTTCCGCCGTGGGCGACGAGGTAGATCGCTCCCGTCAGCGGTGTGTTGAGCATGGGCGTGCTGACGGTGGCGGTGCCGATGAGCGATTCGGGTGGGCACGCGCTCGGCACGATCGTGTTGGCACCGGTGGCCAGGCAGGCGTGTTGGATCGCGCTCAGGCGGGGGCGCAGCGCGCCGGGCAGCTCGACGACGATCGAGCGGACGGTCGCGTTTGAGCCGGTCGGATTGGTGATGGTCAGGTGCAGGCTCGCGCCGGCGCCGCGGTCGCTCGCTTTGGCTTGGGTGGTGGCGGTGAGGCGCGGCGCGAATCGCAGTCCGGCGCAGCCGGTGACGGCGAAGGGCGCGGTCGGGTTGATGGTCGTGCCTTCGGTGTCGGTGATCGTCGCGGTGACGTGTTGGGTGTCGCAGGTGGTCGGGTTGAGGATGAAATCGGGGTGATCGAGGGTGATGTTCAGTGTGCGCAGGCGGAGCGGTATCCCGGCGAGGATCTGTGGCAACGGGTCGGTGGCGATCGTGAGCGTGAGATCGTTGGGGTTCACGAGGACGCGCGAGCGGAGGATGACCGTGCCCAGATCGAACGGTCCCGCCGTCGCGTGCACGATGGTGGCGAGCCCGAACGGGGCTCCGCCGTAGGGGCCGGTGAGATAGACGGGGCCCGAGACGTGCAGCGGTTGCGTTCCGGCGCCCGCGGTGATCGTGGCGGCGCCGACCGCGGAGGCTTGCGGGCACGCGCCTTGTGCCGCTTGGGGTTCGGGACAGGGGGCCGCGGACTTCAGCAGTCCCAGCAGGCCGGGGGGCAGTCGGGCGGTGAGCGAGGCGATGTCCGGTTCGCCGTCGTCGCGGGCGATGCCGAGCGTGAACGGGCTGAACGCGGCGGCGAATGGCAGCGTCGTGCCGGCTGTGAACATCGGCGCGAACGCCCGTGTTGCCGGGCACGCTTCGCCGTGACCGTTCTCGTCGACGGTGAACGTCGAGGATGGGCTGCTCGTGTGAGCGGAGTACGTCGCGATCTGTGCGGCGCTGGTCGCGGGACCGCAGTTCTGCGGGTTGGCCAGCGCGGCCGACGGGCCGCCGAAGAGGGTCAGCTTCAGGGCGCTGAAGGGTAGTTGCGGGGCGCCCCGCAGCACGGCTCTTATCCGGCCGGTCGCTTCGTCGGGTTCGATCTTGCCGGTCAGGCCGACATTCACGCCGTCAGCGCCGGCTTGAACGAAGAGACGGTATTTCTCGGCGCCGGCCGGGGTCGCGAGATACAGCGCTCCCGTGAGATGGTCGGGCAGCAGCGGTGTCGTGATTTCAACCGTGCCGATCATCGACCGGCTCGGACACCGTTCTTCGGTCAGTTGCGCGTCGGTGCAGGTCTGCAGCGCGTTGGCGAACCCCGGCGAGAGCGACGTTCCCGGTGGCAGCGTCACCGTTGCGCCGCTCAGGTCCGGTGTCGCGAGCCCATACGGTTCGGTGTCTTGCGGTACTTCGAGGTCGATCTGATACCCGGAGGGGGTGTCGCGCTGCGTCGTGCTCGGGATCACGTGCAGGCCCGCTGAGAGTTTGAGCGCGCCACAACCGGTGGGGGTGGGAAGCGTCGCTGTGCTCCTGGCGGACCGTCCTTCCCAGGATTCGACGGTCAACCCGGCTTGCGGCTCGGGGCCATCGCAGTCGGTCGGGTAGGTCGTGAATGGGGCTGCGGACGTGCTCGATGGGCCGCAACCTGTGCCGAGCTGGTTGCAGCGCAGCGTGTCGTGGCCAGGGTCGGCCGGTACTCCCCACAGGGTCAACGTGCTGAGCTGCAGTGCGAGCAGCGTGGAGACTTCGTCGATCGTCGCGACGAGTTGCCCGTCGGGGCGCGCATCCACCTGTATGAGGATCGTCGCGATAAGCAGCGACGCTCCGAACGTCGCAACGTGCCCCGGGGATGGTTGGAGGTTGAACAGCGGTATCGGCGCCGCCGCCGTCTGCGCAAGGTGGGTGACGGCTTCCCCGACCGGATGTTTGTGTTCGAGCGGAGTCTCCAGCCGGAGCGTGGTTTCGTTGAGCACGTAGGCGATCTGCGCACTCTCCGCGGAGGCTCCCGTGCCGATCGTGATCGTGTTGTTCGGTTCGGCCGCGCACAGGCCCGCGGTGCTCGAGACCGTGATCGTGCTCGCACCGGGTTCTGCTTCTGTTTGCAGGGGGGTGCTGAGGCCGTGACATACGACGAACGCGCCGTCAAGGACACCGACCTGCGCGCTGGTCGCGCAGTGCAGTTCCTGGAAGTCTTCCTGCGAGCACTTTTCGATCGCCTGCGGGTTGCCGATGAACCCCGGCGGCAGCGTCACGGTCGCGGTTCGCAACTGCCCGACGGGGTTCCCGAGCGCTTCGGTGTTCAGCGCGAACGCGGCGGTGAGATCGGGGTGCCCGCCGGCCTGGGCGCTGGAGGTCGTGGCCGTGAACGACGAGACCCCGAACTGCGCGGCCCGCGCGAGCGCGGGCACGGCGCAGAGCACGACCATCCCGGCCGCGAGGGCGATGGTCGCCATCCGAATGACAGCCAGGCGACGCATACCGCTAACGGGTCTTGGCGACGCCGACGGCGGATGGTGCGCGCAGAACGATCCGGACGTGCCTGACGGTCGGACCGGCGGAGTAGCCGACCTCCAGTTTCAACGTCAACGTCTTCGCCCTCGCCAGCACGGCGCGCGCGGCTCTGTCGAGAGCGAATGTCAGCGTCACCGTCGCGGCGCTCGTGATCCTGGCGTACGCGTGCGCCACCCGTTGCGTCCCGCCGCCGCGCGTCTTGATGGTCGCGTTGAGGGTGATCGCGCCGGCGGCGCTCGCGACGACGGTCAGAGCGAGACGGCCGGTACGCGCGAACCGGCTCGTCTGGGAGGCTGTGATCCGGCGCAGCGTGATGGTTGGGGCCGGTCCCTGTTCTTCAAGACCGCCGGCCCGTCCGAGGATCACGCTCCCCGGGGTCGTGAAAGGCGCGATCGTGCTGCCGGATTCGCCGACACGACACGCTTCACCAACGCATCGCGTTTCCGGTGCGCCCGGGGAGACCGGGAAGCCGCCGCCGACCCGCGCGTCGTAGATCTCCCTCGTGTGCCCGGCATCGCCAGGCACGAGCTGGGCGTGGGTCGTGAAGAACACGTCGTTACCGCTCGGAGTGGTCCCACCCAACGAAGACCCCGCTCCCGAGGCGGCAGCGATCAGGTACACGTGAGCGTTCTCCCACTCATAAACGCTCTTCGGCGGGTTCACCACGCTCGCGCCGGGCGCGGGCGGCGCTTCGGAGACGAGCTGCTCGGGGGATTCGAAGAAGATCCGCGACCCGTCCTCGGTGACCGGCGCAGACCGTCCGTCAGGAGCGTAACCGCCGCCGCTCTGGCCGGTACCGAGCGTCGCGCTTCCCGTGGGTGTCACGCCCGCCGGCACGCACGAAACACACACCAGTGAGCCATCGGTGGAGTCATAGCGATACACCTCGGCATGCAGCCGGCTCACGGGCTCGCCCGCGGGATGATCCTCCCCCAAACCGAGGAGCCCGTCGGGACCGTATTCGATCACGGTCAGCTTGTTCGGGGAATCGACGGACCGGATCGTGTCAAGCTCAGCCCGAGCACCCGCGCCGATCATGATCGTCTGGCCCGCCGCGAAGCCCGCGGTGCTCGCGAGGGTGAGGGTGTGGTTGCCCGCGAACACTTCCGCGCTCAACGTCGTCACGGGACCACCCGCCTGGCCCGTCAGATCGCCACCGGCGGCGAACACGAGGACCGACCCGTCCGGTGTCGGGTACGCCGCACGCGCCAGGTCCGGCTGAGCGATCAAGCCCGCGGGATGCCCGCTGCCACAGGTGGTGTCACACTCGCTGACGTCCGGCCAAGCGAGCGTCGCGACAAACGTCGTCTGCGCCGACCGCGTCCCGTACACATAAAGGTTCGGTTCGCCCGCAACCGCTTTCTGACCGGCCGAGTTGGCGTTCCCCGCCACCACACCAACGGAGACGAAGTACACCCTCGACCCGTCATTTGCGAGCGCCGTCTCTCCCAAGACACCATTCCCGCCACCGATCGGGATTGCGGACATCGCTCCCGCGAGCCCGATCTGCGCCGTGGTCGTGTTGAACTCATACAGTTCGCTCGCGCTCGACGCGCCGCCCAGACCCTCGTCGCTCGTGAAGAACACGAGCGAACCATCGCTCGAAGCGCCCTCATAGCGCGCCGAGCCTTTGGAGCCGGGATCATCCAGCGGTGTCGTCGTGCCCGCGTTCAGATCACGCATGTACAGATGCGGAGCACCCGCGCCCTCCACTTCGTCATGAGGAGGCGGCGCCTCAAAAAACACCTTCGACCCGTCCTCGGAGATCGCGTTCGTCGTGGAGCCTTCATAGTCGGCCGGCACGAGTTCTTCATGCAACCAACTACCGGCGCCGAGGATCGCACCATACGGGCTGATCAGCGCACCACCGCCATCGACGTCGACGAGCGTCGTCGTTTCATGCGCGACATCCCTGAGATACAAATACTGCGGCGGAGTGTTCTCCGACCCCAACCCGGTCGCGTTCGCGGTGAGACTTTCCGCGCTGCTGAACACGACATCGCCACCATCCCGGCTCGCACCGTCGAACTCCGCCGAGACCGGGCTCCTGCCCGTACCCGACGGCCCCTGCGACAACCAGGCCATCGCACCCGACCCATCCTGAAGATACAAATCGTCATGCGAAGAACGCGGCCGGCGATCCCCCGGCGCATACGAACTCGGCGTCGCGAACACCGTCAACCCCAAATCACTCGTCCAGAACACCGGCGCCTGCTCTTCAGAAAAACCATCAAGCGGTTCAGTGGGCTTGGGCGTCAGCGCCCGAGTCTGCCACCCCTCCCCACCACGCACCGACTGATACAGGTTCAAAGCGCCCGACGTGGCCCCGCAACAGCCCCCGAAACCCTCCCAATCCACCGCGCCACCATCCACAGAGCCGGCAGCAAAGTTCGGGCTGACGCCACTCACGCCCCCTTCATGGCCACCGTCGGCGACACGAGTGACGAGCTCATAGGCGCGACCGTCAGGCAGCGCCCCCGCCGCGGGCACAGCGACGCATAACACCGCGGCCATCGTCAAGGCGGCCGTGGACGCCAAAGCGGCCCTCGAAGCCATATGGAAACAGTCCCCACTCATACGACCGTAAGACAAACATAGCGACGGGCAGCAGCCGGCGATAGTGCTGTTTCCGGCTGTCCGACAAGACTCGGCTCCTAAAACCGTGCGCACTGGTACGGTTGAACATCCGCGGTTCTGCTTTTTCGACAACTGTGTACGAGGGGCTTCGATATGACCAATCGACTCGCGCTACAGCCTTCCAGTCAGAAACACAAAAAGGAAACTCAGGCTGAGGCTACCGACACATCGCGGCTCCAGCGTGCTCCGCGCGGTGCGGGTCGCCGACGGAGGACGGCGATAATCGGCTGCGCCGCGCTGATGATTGTCGCTCTCGCGAGCACAGCCTCAGCAGCCGATCCACGAGCACGGGCAGCACACTCAGTACTCGCAAACGACGAAGGCAAACTGCACCAGGTCGGCTACTCGGGCGAATACGTGATCGAGGAAGGCAAGATGTCCGGAACCTTCCCGGCACGGGTACGAGCCTGGTTCCTGCTCGAAGCGAGAATCAAGGTTCGCTTCGTTCTCTATCCGAGCGGCGGCGGCTCCATCACCGGAAACGGCTGGGGCAAGCCAAGCTCCACAGGCCGAGAAGCAAGCTTCGGCGGCAAAATGACGATCACCTCGGGCACCGGACCCTACCGGCACGCACACGGAGAAGGCGGATTCTTCGGCAAGATCTTCCGGCACGAACCCTACCCCGTGACTGTACAGACACGAGGAACGATCTATTTCTGAGCAGCCTCAGGACGGCGCTCACTAAATGTACCGGACAGTAATCATCGCGATCGTCGTCGGAGCATGCGCTTGTCTTCCCGGCGCGTGCTTGGCGAGCGAGACCGCGAAGCTCAACGTCAAACTCACCCCGGAGCGCCTCGGCGCCGGGACCACGATCCTGTTCGACTTCAAGATCACCGACAACGCCGGCAGCGGAGTGCCCTCCCCACTGACCGAGATGAACCTACGATACCCCGCCGGCTTCCGCATCGCCACAAGCGAACTCGGCATCGAAAACTGCCTACCGGCAAATCTCGAAGCGCGCGGCCCGAAAGGCTGCCCGCCCAACTCAAAGATGGGATACGGCTCAGCAGTCGTCGAGGTGCCATTCGGATCGGAACTGATCCAAGAGACCGCCGACATCACGACCTTTATGGCGCCCGTACAGGAAGAACAAATCAGCGTTCTCTTCTACGCAGCCGGCAAGACCCCAATCCTCGCAGAGCTCGTCTTCCCGGCAGTACTGGCGCCGGCGTCCCCACCCTCCGGCGGAAGCCTCAACACCGATCTACCGCTCGTGCCCACCTTCCCGCAGGCACCAGACGCCTCCGTCGTGCAACTCAACTCCACGATAGGCCCCATGCACCTCACCTACCACGAGCAGGTCGGCGGCAAGACCGTCGCCTACACACCGAAAGGCATCGCACTCCCCAGAAACTGCCCACGCAGAGGCTTCCCCTTCACCGCCGACTTCAGCTTCCAGGACGGCAACAGGGCAAGCGCGACCGCACGCGTCCCCTGTCCGCGCCGACGCCGACGAATGTGAGGGGATTCCGTGACCGAGGTCCCCGTGTTGTCCTTGGATGGTGTGTGGTTGGGGTTTGAGCGTGGTGGCGGGCGAGTGTCGGTGTTGGAGGACGTGTCTTTGGAGGTACGGGCGGGACAGGTCGCCGCAGTCGTCGGCGGGCGGGGTCAGGGCAAGTCGACGCTGATCCGGATTGCGACGGGGATGCTGCGCACAGATCGTGGCAGCGTGTCGATCGACGGTCGCGAGCTGGCCGGCCTGTCTGAGCGTGAGCTTGAACGATTGCTGGCGAGTGAGATCGGGATCGCCACGAGAGCCGGCGAGGAGCGCCTGAACGTCCACGACTACGTCGAGATGTCACTGGTGGCGACCCGCAGATACAGCCGTCGCGAGCGCGACCGGCTCGTGAAGGACATCTTGGCGGAACTTGAGATATCGGAGTGCGCCGGCTCGAAACGAGCTGAGCTCTCAGACTGGCAACGGGTGCTCGTGGAGTTCGCGCAAGCGATCGTGCGACGCCCGAAACTGCTACTCGTCGATGACGTCGTAGACGGTATGGGCCTCGACCAAAAGCGCGCAGCGATGGACCTCATGGAAGGCTTCGCCAAGGACCGTCACTGCGCAGTGCTGATGGCCGTCTCAGACCACGCCGCCGCGCTGCGCTCCGCCACCGTCTGGCAACTCAACCACACCAAACTCGAGCTGATGCACCAAGACCCAGACATCACCTACCTCCACCAACACCGGCAGGATCAGGCGCTATAGCCGGCGACCTATGCGCCCGCTTAGCAGTCAAGTTCGCGTCATTTGTTTCTCACTCCTCGCCATCCCGTCAAAACTCGTCCTGGGAGCCGAAAACGTTCAGCCGACCGATACAGACTATCGCCGTTTCGGTTAGCGTCTGCGGGCGATGTCTAAGCCGAACCCCACCGATCTACCGGGCAGCATGGTGATACTGGGGCTCCTAATCGAGAAGCCGGGCCAAACGGTAGCCGAGGTCGCCCGCAGCTTGGACGAGCGTTTTCCGGCGTCGCGTTTCGACCCGGCCACCGCGCATGCAGCGCTGCCGCAGCTGGCCCGCGGTGGACGAGGTCGGCCGCCGCGCGCCTCATGTATTCATCAGGCGCCGGGCCGGGGAAAGAAAGCCCAGAACCGTTATAACTCGACGCGCGAGGGCTTCAGGGTGTACAGCACCTGGATGCACGCGGTGCCGCGCGACAGTGGTCCGCCCGCGCTTCGCGAGGCGCTGTATGGCCGCATCGAGCTATGCCGACTTGAGGATCTACCGGTGCTGATCCGTATCGCCCGCGAAGAAGAATTGATTGCCAGAGACATGTACTCGGCGACGTCGATCACACTCAAACTGCACCTCGAACATGAGCGCGAAAAGGAGCCCGACGGAGACAATCCGACTGACCGGGACTACCTGCGGATGGTGCGCGAGGTGTTGCTGTACGTCACCCCGCAGCATTGGTCCGCGCGGCACAACCACATGGAGGAAATCCGCGGACACCTCGAAAAGATTGCGCAGAAGGCCGGCATCCCGTTCACGGTGCCGAGATGAGCACCGTGTTGTCCTTGGATGGTGTGTGGTTGGGGTTTGAGCGTGGTGGCGGGCGAGTGTCGGTGTTGGAGGACGTGTCTTTGGAGGTACGGGCGGGACAGGTCGCCGCAGTCGTCGGCGGGCGGGGTCAGGGCAAGTCGACGCTGATCCGGATTGCGACGGGGATGCTGCGCACAGATCGTGGCAGCGTGTCGATCGACGGTCGCGAGCTGGCCGGCCTGTCTGAGCGTGAGCTTGAACGATTGCTGGCGAGTGAGATCGGGATCGCCACGAGAGCCGGCGAGGAGCGCCTGAACGTCCACGACTACGTCGAGATGTCACTGGTGGCGACCCGCAGATACAGCCGTCGCGAGCGCGACCGGCTCGTGAAGGACATCTTGGCGGAACTTGAGATATCGGAGTGCGCCGGCTCGAAACGAGCTGAGCTCTCAGACTGGCAACGGGTGCTCGTGGAGTTCGCGCAGGCGATCGTGCGACGCCCGAAACTGCTACTCGTCGATGACGTCGTAGACGGTATGGGCCTCGACCAAAAGCGCGCAGCGATGGACCTCATGGAAGGCTTCGCCAAGGACCGTCACTGCGCAGTGCTGATGGCCGTCTCAGACCACGCCGCCGCGTTGCGCTCCGCCACCGTCTGGCAACTCAACCACACCAAACTCGAGCTGATGCACCAAGACCCAGACATCACCTACCTCCACCAACACTCGCCCACACGGGCACGGGTTGCAGGGTCCTGAGATGCTCCATGTAGAGGGTCTCGTCAAGCACTTTGAGGTCGGCGGCGAAGCGGTCCGCGCGGTCGACGGCGTGTCGTTGGACATCACGCCCGGCGAGATGGTCGCACTCTACGGGCCGAGCGGTTCCGGCAAGTCGACCCTGATCGACCTCATCGCGGGATTTCAGACACCGGACGCCGGCACGATAGTAGTCAACGGGCGCGATATCGCTTCGTTCTCAGAACGCGAACACGCCGACTACCTGCGCCTGACGGTCGGCATCATCGGCCAAGGCGACGAACTCTGGCCCTCAGCGTCGGCCCGTGACAACGCTTGCCTGAAGTTGCTGCGCGACCATCCGAAGGACGCGGGTCGCCTGATCGAACCGCTGCTCGTCGACCTCGGGCTCGGCGACCGGATGAAGCAGCCGACGCACAAGCTCTCAAAGGGCGAGCGCCAGCGCGTCATGATCGCCCAGGCCCTCGCGACAGGTCCACGTCTCGTGCTCGCCGACGAGCCCACCGGCAACCTCGATACCCGCCGCAGCCGTGACGTGCTCGGGCAGATACGCGACCTCTGCCGCGATCGAGGCGCCGCCGTGCTGCTCGTCACCCACGATCCACAAGCCGTCTCGTTCGCCGACCGTGTCTACGAACTGCGCGACGGACACCTCCACGACTACCAACCCGATGAGCTGTACCTTCATGCGACCGTCAGGGCGAAGCAGCCGAGCCCATGAGCTCTCCGCCGTCAGGCACACACGAGCCCGATCGACCTCCCGGCGGCCGGCCGTCTGCCCTCGCTCATCTGCGCAGGGGGGTGAGAGGGATCGTGCCGCTCGGAGAGATCCTGTTTATCTTCCGGGCAAGGCTCAAGGAGCGTGCCGTGTTGGGTCAGGAGGCCCTTGCAATCGTCGGTATCTCGATCGGCGTGGCTTTGCTTTTCGCTTCGCAGGTCGCATCGCAAAGTCTCGATGGCTCAATACGGCAACTCGACCAGCAGCTGATCGGGGGAACGCAATACCAGCTCGATGCGCGAGACCCTGAAGGCTTCCCCGAAAGCATCGCGCACGAAGCCAGCGCGCTGCCAGGAGTGAGTGCCGCACTACCGCTGATTGAGCGGCAGGCAACGGTGCTCGGGCCACACGGTCACGCGTCGGTGGACTTCATCGGAGCAGACCCCAGATTCGCGAGTCTTGGCGGGCCACTACTGCGCAAGTTCAGTGCCCGCGAGCTCGTGCACCAGAAGGTGATCGTGCTCCCCGCGCCTGTAGCGGCGACGATCGGAGCGAACTCGTTTCAGGACATACATCTTCGCATCGGAACGAGCACCGTCGAAACGTTGCTGGCCGCGACGTTGAGCGAATCTGACATCGGTGGACTTGCGAACAGCCGGGTCGCGCTCGCGCCGCTGTTTTACGCACAACAACTCACCGGCACACCGGACCGCATCTCCCGCCTCTACATTAAGGTCAGACCCGACCAACAAGCCGAGGCCGACGCCGCACTACGAAAGCTCGCCGCAGTCCATCATCTGAACGCGGCGCCGGCTGACTTCGATGCGCGGCTATTCAGCATCGCCTCCGCCCCGGCACAGCAGGGAGAGAACCTGTTCAGCCTGATCAGCGCGGTGGTTGGATTCCTGTTTGCGTTCAACGCGATGTTGCTGACAGTCCCAGAGCGACGCCGCCTCATCAAAACGATGCGCCGCCAGGGCTTCACCAGACCGATGATCCTGCAGACGCTGGCTTTCGACGCGCTCGTGCTAGGGGCGGTCGCGACGCTGCTCGGACTCGGACTTGGCGAGCTGCTTTCAACGGCACTGTTCCACTTCGAGCCAGGATATCTTGCCTTCGCATTCCCAGTCGATGGCCAGCGCATTGTGAGTTCCACCACAATCGTCCTCTCTGTCGCGGCGGGGTTCCTCGCGGCCCTCGTGGGTGTCCTAGCGCCGCTCAGACACATCCTCGCTTTGCCGTTGCGCTCACAGGTCGAGGTCGAACGGTCACCCCGTGGCTGGACTCCGATTCGGGTCAGTGCCGGCATCTTCGGCCTTCTCATCACGACCCTTATCGTCTTGTTTCGCCCGCAGGCAGCGGTGGTCGGCGTGATCACCCTCGTCATCGCCGGGCTTGCCCTGCTCCCGTTCCTCTTCCGAGGCATAGTCCTGGGATTCGGCTGGGCGCAGCGCCCATTCCGCTCCACATCGACTCGCCTGGCCGTCGGCGAACTCAGAGACACCATGACCAGCGTGCGCTCCCTGGCGGTCGCGGCGACAGGTGCGCTCGCCGTGTTCGGCACCGTCGCCATCGCAGGCGCCCAGTACAATCTCCAAAGCGGCTTGGACGACACCGCCCGCGAATGGAACCGGGCCGTGGACGTGTGGGTATCGCCCGCAGGCGAAGATAACACGCTGGCGACCACCCCGTTTCCCGCCTCGGTGGCATCCAAGCTCAAGCATCTTGAAACCGTGCGCAGCGTGAATATCTATCGCGGCAGTTTCTTGAACGTCAACGACCGGCGGATATGGGTCATCGCACCGCCGAATCAATCCGCCGAGCCGGTCCCGCCGGGACAACTTACCAACGGCAACGTGGCCCAAGCGAATGCGAGATTGCGCGGCCACGGTTGGGCGGTTCTGTCCGAAGCAATCGCTCACGAAATGCACCTGCACATCGGCGGGTCCTTCACGCTGCCAGCTCCAAACCCCACCACGTTTCGACTCGCGGGCCTTTCAACGAACGCCGGATGGCCGCCTGGAGCGATCGTCATCAACTCAGAGGACTATGCACGAGCCTGGGGCTCAAACGCGGCCAGCGCGTTCAACGTCCAGGTCGTACCTGGACGTTCACCTGCTGAAGCCCGCGTGCAGATCATGCACGCGCTCGGACCCGGCTCGGGCTTGGCCATACAGACGGCCAGCGAACGCGAAGCTCGGTGGGCGAGGACCAGCCGCCAGGGGCTCGCCCGGCTCACACAGATAAGGACGATCGTCTTGATCGCGGCGATCCTCGCGATGGGATTCGTGATGATTTCGCTGATCTGGCAGCGACGAGAGCGGATCGGATATCTCAAGCGGACCGGTAGCACGCGTGGATTGTTGTGGCGTTCCCTGTTCTTTGAGAGCGCAGTGCTGCTCGGATCAGGGTGTCTCATCGGCGCCGTCTTCGGACTCTACGGCCAACTCGTTATCAGCCATGCGCTCACTACCGTCACCGGTTTTCCTATCAAGATAAATGTCGGGTTCCTCATCGCGATTTTCAGCTTCCTCATCGTCAGCGCCACTGCGCTCGCGATCGTGGCCGTACCGGGATATTTCGCGACACGCGTCCGCGCTACGATGGTCAAGCCCGGGTAGCAGCAGAGCCAGGCTGGCGCCACTATCGCCACGAACGGTTCTCGGGCTCGCCCGCGTCGCACACCGCGAGCTTGTTTGGGGGCTGCGCAATGTGTCGCGCGAGGTCGCAGGCTGGCGTGTACTCGCGAGCGCAATCCCGGATGCGGCGCTTCGCGGGGACGCGGTCGAAGCGCTTGAGTGCAAGCGTGCGAACATCGATGGAGCCGCGCTGTTCTGGACGCTTCCTCGAGCACGCTCGCGGGATCTCCTGCGGCTGCTGGTTGCCTACGAGATCCTGGCCGACTACTTGGACTGCACAAGCGAGCGTGCCGCAACCCAAGGAATCACAAACGGGTTGCAGTTGCATCGCGCATTGATCGACGCGATTGACCCCTCGCGGCCAATGTCTGACTACTACCGTCATCATCCCTGGCGCGAGGACGGCGGCTACGTCCTGGCGTTGGTCGGATACTGTCGACAGACAGCTGCACGACTCCCATCTTTTGCGCGGGTACAACCGCTAGCGGTCCGCGCGGCGCAGCTCACGACGGTACTAGCGCTTAACCACGAGCCCGACTCGGAGCTGCGAGATACCGAAATGAAGGCCTGGGCCGCACTGCACTTTCCCGAGACCAGCCCTCTGGCATGGTTCGAGGTGGCTGGCAGTGCAAGCGCTTGGCTCACGGTGCTCGCTCTCCTGGCCCTTGCGGCCGATACCAGGCGCGAGCAAGAGGAGGCAGAGGCGACATACGCCGCGTACCTACCGTGGGTGTCCCTCGCCGGCACGATGCTGGACAGCTACGCCGACCTCGCCGAAGATCGCGCAGCAGGCGCACACAGTTACATCGCCCACTACGCGAACGCGACCGAGGCAATCGACCGTATCGGCGAGGTCCTCGCGGCCGCGTTCGCCAAAGTGGCCGATCTGCCGAACGGCGAGCGGCATATCGCCCTGATCAGCTGCATGGTCGCGATGTACCTGTCAAAGGACAGCGCGCGCACAACCGGGAACCTTCCGGCGACACGGCAGCTCGCGCGAGCCGCCGGTCCGCTCCCGTGGGCCCTGATACCGGCCGTTCGCGCCTGGCGAGTCATTTATGGTCTGCGGACCGACCGCGGCGGACAGAAATGCCGCGCCACAGCAGACTTCCACGTGCGGTGCGCTCTCCGATCAACGAGGCTACCGCCGGGCGCGCCGGCACCGGCGACCCTCCAGACGTTCGCGTTCTGGCGTGACCCCCATCGATACCTAGCGTGGTGTCGCGGACGCTACGGCAGCCGGTTCACGATCCGCGCCCTCCGGATGCCGCCCCTGGTGTTCATGTCAGACCAGAACGACATCATGGCGATCGTCCGTGCGCCCGACGACGTCCTCTATCCAGGTGCCGGCGCGGCTGTCATCGCACCTCTTGTCGGAGCGGGCTCGTTCATGTTGTCAGAGGAAGACAAGCACCTCGAAGGCCGCCGCGTAATCCTATCCGCCCTCCAGCACTCCCGTGTTCGAGAACACACCGAAATGATTACGGACATCGTCACACGAGAGGTCGCGTTGTGGCCGCGCGACAGGCCCGTCGCGATCCACCCCTACCTGCGTGCGCTGAGCCTCAGAGTCATTCTGCGAACGATCTTCGGCCAAGAGACCAGACGCCAAGGCGAACTTCATGCCCGGCTACTGCGGATGCTGACAATCACGGCGAGCCTCACGCTGCAAGAGGGGCAACTGCGGCCGGTCCCTCCGTGGCGGGGCCTCTGGAAAGGATTCCTCTCTGAGCGCGCGGCCGTCCACGTGCTGATCGACGAATTCATCAGCGAGGAAGCCCACGCGCCTGCACGTGAGAGCGGGCTCCTGGCGATGCTGCTCGAAGGCACACCATCCTCCAAGCGCAGTGACGTCGACCACCGGCAGATACGCGATGATTTGATGTCTGTGATCCTCGCCGGACATGAGACGACGGCGTCGGAGCTGGCGTGGGCGTTCCAACTGCTCGCCCACAGCCCGGCCACAACCGCACGTCTCGCCGACAGCCTCGACAACGGCGAAGATCGCTATCTTGCGGCCACCGTGCAGGAGGTACTGCGCCACCGGCCGGTGTTCTTGTTCACGATCCCGCGCGTCGTAAACGCGCCGTTTGAGATTGCGGGGCGAACCTTCCACCCGCCCGTACACCTGTTGGGCTGCATCTATCTGATGCAGCACGACCCCGCGGTCTACGAGGACCCTGAGCGCTTTCTACCCGAGCGCTTCCTGACCGCCGAGCCACCGCCCGAAGCCTGGATGCCGTGGGGTGGAGGCCGCAAGCGCTGCCCCGGGCATCACCTCGCGCTGCTTGAGATGCAGCTGGTGCTAAAGGCCGTCGTATCAGAGTTGCGGATTATGCCCGTCGCAGGCGATATCGAGACGGCCAGATGGCGCAGCGTGATCGTCACGCCTGGCCGTGGCTCGCGCATACTGCTCAGCAGACGCCGAGACGCACATGTTTCCAACGACGGCGCTCCCAGGGGTTCGCCACGTGGTCCATATTATAACTAAATGTTTATATTTAGTTATAGGACGGATTTTCGTCTGCTCGAACGACAGACACGTCATCATGGCCAGCGCAATGGCGCGGAGGGACCACATCCAGACGGGTACCGCCCGAGGCAGTAACGGGCGGCGTTTGCGATGGCGCCTGTGGAGGAGAGGTGATCCAGGCGTGCGAGGTAACGCTGTCAGACGCGCCCGGGTCGCCGGTTGTGTCCCGTGGCGGGTCGAGCGTCTGAGTACCGTCTCAGCCAGAGGGCGCTCGGCCCGCCGTCGCGTCACTTGCTTGGATCTGGGAGAGGCCCACGATCGAGGTGTCTATGGCCGGCCGGACCGAGCCTGAGCTTTGGGTCCCGATCTCGCTCGCGCAGGCAGAGCGCGTAGTCCGGCAGGTCGTCGGGGCCAGGGGACCGGGGGTGTCGCTGATACGGGTGCTGCTGGCGCTTGGCGGGCAGGATCGCGTGAACATGGCCGACCTTCTCGACGATCCCGCGTTCGACGACCGCAACATAAGCCGGGCGCTGATTGTCAGCCTGTTGGTGCTTACCGCTTTCTCTGCCGGGGTCGACCAGGGGGTTACGGATATCTCTGTGACTCTCGGTATCAGCAAGACGACTACTCACCGGTATCTAAAATCGTGGGTTGCGGTCGGCGTACTCGAACGAGATTCAATTCATCGGCGCTACCGGATCGCGCGGCGATGGTGCGAAGGCCACGAGACCGAGGACCCGGCGCAACCGTTTTCGACATGTCCCTGACGGGCCGGCAACTACCACGGAGAGCAAACAACCTTGAGCGAGTCTTCGAATCGGATCAAACGGCCGAGAACGCCTAATAACGCTGATCTCGGAATGACCATACGCAAATTGCGCATGCGCGAGAAACTCACGATAGAAAAGCTCGCGCACATCGCTGAAATGCACCCGACCTACCTATCGGGTATCGAGAGAGGGATTCGCAACCCCACATGGGATTACGTCACAAAGCTCCTCGACGCGCTCAAAATCACACTCGTCGAGCTGGCACGTTATACAGAAAGCACGGCAAGGACCCAAGAACGCGTCAATTTTATCGTGGAGGACGAGAAGCGACGGACGGGCCTCGACTTCTGATCAATCGCTCCAGTTCCCACGGTTCGCTCCGTGGAGATGCCACGGTCGATCCCGAGGAGACACGGAGCTACAGGCAGCTACGACGCAAGGAAGCGCTCAACGTCTGCGATCTCGCGGGCGAGCGCCGGAGCGGGCGCGGGCCGCGCGAACCACGCCGGCTCGGGACGGCCCTTCTTGATGGACCACGTACCCGTTGCCGCTCCGCGATCGAGTACGACGGGTTTGAGCATCCCACCGCCCCTCAGAATGTGATGGTCGTGCTCGGCGAGCACGAATGGCTCGCGAGTGCGGTAGCCGAGCATGAGCGTGTCGAAGGCGGCGAGCAGCAGACAGGGAGGTGTGTCATCGGTGGGCAACTCCTCAACATCGCTCGGCGCTCCGGCGGCTTCGAGCGCCCGGCGCGCCTGTGTGATGGGCAGTGAGGACCACTTCGCGAGATCGGTTGCGTCGCAGGGGCCGTTTACCTCCTCCACGATGCCGAAGCGCTCGAAGCGCGCGCCGAACACGCGGGCATTTCGCCCGGCGAACAGCGCGTGCAGCCAGGGGCGATCGGACGCCGCAATCAGGTGCACCGTGCCGCGAACCGTCCACGTGCGCAGGAGCGGCGCCGCGCGGACGGCGCTTCGGGTGAGGCCGGGCACGCGCGAGCGCAGCGCAAGAGCCGCGGCGCGCAGATCCTGAGCCTGGACGCCGATTACAGCCAACGCCGCCTCCTCGGCGCTCTTGCACGCCGTTGCCGGCGTCAGCCGCTGCGCCGCCAGACGGCCGGCACGCAGTCGCTCGTCAGCGTCCATCGGACATCCGCCCGGTGCTCAGGCGCCTCTCAGCCCCGGGACGAGGATGCCCGTTACCGCCGCGGCGAGATGGGCCTGGGAGAACCGGTCGCGCTTGTTGCGCAAGTACATGATCTTGGCCCATTGCATCGAATTGAATTGGGGCTTGTCGGCCAGGTCGTCGATAAGTGCCTCGACGTTCGGGAACGGGGCGTAGATGTTTGGCTGGAGGTTCTTCAGGGTCGAGAGCTTGCCGTCGAGGACCTCACATGCGTGGGCGTAGTTGAGTTCGATCAGCCGGCTGTCGCCAGGACGGGAGACCAGCGAGATGTGGGCGAGGTCGGCATAGTGCTTGACCTGCCGGTGGGCGCACCAACCGAGGACCTTCTCGGCGAGCGTCTCGTGGGGGTCCATGATGAAGACGGCGGGATCCTCCTCCCAGATACCGAGTTCGTAGGGAACCTTGAACGGCACCTCAAGGCCGTCGAGGAGCATCCCCCGGAACGATACGTCGGCCTTGAAGCTCCGATCATCAGGATCGGGCATGAGGGAGGTGAAGATTGGCGTGAACGAGATCGGCGCCGATTGCCAGGCGGTGCCGCCGTTGTCGTAAGGGACGAGATCAGCGGGGATGATTTCGAGGTCGTCGTCGCGATAGGCGAGCTTGTCCTTCATCGCCGTTGGGGGGTTCACGGTCTGCGATGAGGTGGAGAAGTCGGCGTCGTAGACGGTGAAGCGGGGGCTGTCAAAGCAGCGCAGCGCCATCGAGCCGGCCAGAACGCTGCGCTCGGAGAAGAAGTCCTTGGCCTTGAGGTTGAGAACCTCCACGATGCGGACAAGGTCACGAACCAGGACCGGCTCGGGGATGTCGTGGCGGTCGCTCTCAGCAGCGATGCTGCGATCATCGGGGTAGTCGATCACGACGCCACGCTCGCCCAGCCACGGAGGTCGATCACGACGCCACGCTCGCCCAGCCACGGAGGTGGTCCTCGGGCACGTTGAGCAGCACGCCGGTCTCCCGGTCGCGTGTCATCTCCCCGGCGCTCATCTGGAAACTGTTGCTGCGATCCAGAGGCGTACTTGCGCCGCGGCCGGTGAGCTGGGGAAAATTGTGCCTGAACACCGCGTCAAGACCGAGCAGTCGTAGCAGGAATGCGCAGCGCCGCTCCATGCTCCCGCCGCGCCGCGCCGCGATCGCACACACGAGGTCCCAATCGATATCGGTCCGTCGGGCACTCGCCCAGCAGCCGACAACGGTCTCGAGCCCGGCGGCGAGGTCGGGGCGAGAGAGGCTGTCGACGAGTGCGCGCTCGCGCGAGGCGCGCCAAACGAACTCCTTGGTCTCGGGAAGGGCGCGGAAGCGGACGAGCTCTTTGTCGGGATCGGCGGGCCAGTTTGAGCGGCTGAGACGAGCGAGTTGCAGCGTGCCGCCGGGCAGTTCGAATGAGGTCTCGCCGAAGCTGCCGTCCTGCGGAATTGCCGCGTAGACGGTGGTGGAGTGAAGATCCGTGAGGCGATAGCCGATGAGCGCGGTGAGGTAGCTGATGAAGTACTCGCCGCGGGTGCCTAGTATGACCCCAGCGATGAGCTCGGCCGGAGCGGCCTGGGTCGCGGAGAACGTGCCGCGCGGCGCGACAACGTAGCGGCCGCGGGCAACGCGGTAAAGCAGCTGGTTGTCGGCCATACTCTCCAGCAGGGCGTTGGGATCCTTCGTCCAGCGCGAGAGCCAAGAGCGGTCGTCCGCGATGTTGACCGAACGGCGGCGCGAGTCGGCGAGCTCCTCTAGCACGCGGGCAGCAACCGGTCCGGCGACTCGCGCAGGCTTGTCGTCCATCTCCATGATGTGATCATATCATGATTATCGAGTGGGTCGGCCGACTATCGTTATGTTCTGCCACCTGCAGTGATATTTGCTAATGATTATCTAGCAGACAGGGCGATAATCATGATGTCTTTGCACCACCTGCTGTCCAGCGTCCTGGAAGGGGTTTGTGGCCGATCAGCCGCCGCCTCGCGAGCAGCCCTATCTGCGGGACGCATCAGACTCCTCCTTCCAAACAAAGCGAGCGCGATGACGGATGGCTCACGTTCCCCTAACGGACGAAGAACAGCACCGCCAGCGGTGCGATTTGCGTGCTCCCGCACTCCCGCGGCGGTCCCTGTTCTGCGCCAAGAGAACGAATAAAAAAAGCTCCTTGAGCAACCGCCGGAAATGGAATAGTATTGGCTTCCTGAACGATCCCTCGACATGCACGTGTGTTTGGCCAAAGATCCGTCCGTGGCTGCTCGGGTTGCTCGGCGTCCTCGCGATCCTCGGTGTGCTCGCGATGTTCGGGGTGATACCTATCCGCCTGCACGACTCGCAGGCTGCGGCGCTGCCGGAAGCGGACACGCCGCCGATCGAGTTCGCCTACCTCGACCCGCTGCGCGCCGACGCCTATCTCGGGCAGGCGGAGGGCGGCCTCGCCGGCAGCGAACAGCGCTCCGAACAACTCACCAACTCGATCAACGCGAGCATCCCGATCGGGACCGCCGGACAGGTGGGCGGCTCCGAGCAGAAGCAGCTGAGCACGGTCGCGACTGTCACACCCCAGGCCGCCGACCGCTTCTACACGTTTCTTCGCCGCCTGCTCGAGGGCGGCGAGGCTAACTACAAGAAGCAGCACGACTGCAACGGAGAAAAGGCGACTCACTGGTTGGGGGATGTGAACGACGAGGGCGGCGCCCAGGAAATCATGGACCAGGTGGAGTGCATCGGAGCGGGAAACTTCATTCGAATCCGCCACGCGCAGCTGTTCCTGCCGCCGTTTGCCCAGGCGTTGCCCCGAGCACAGAGCGCCAACGCGTTCTTCGGCGCGCTGCCCGCTCCGCGCACGGCATTCACCTCACCCACCCAGTCGATCGAAATCACCAAGGCTCTAAATGGTTACGCCAAGCTCCTCGGCGCCGATCCGAGGATGCCGTTCGTGGCGGCTCCCTACGGCGCCGCCGAGAAGGTCGGCCGCGGAGTGACGTTCTTCCTGCCTGCCGGCTATAGCGGAATCACCTCAGAGCCGAGCCTGCTCAGCGGATCGGTGACGATCGTCGGTGAGATCGTGTACAGCGCCGGCGGCGGCTCTCCCTACATCGACTATCCGACCGTCGACACGTTCGGGCGGGCGTTGCTCAAAGCTCAGACGGCGCTGCGCACCGACCTCGGCGTCTGCGTGCACAGCCTCCCCAAGCACACACCTCTGGCGGCTCTAACGCCCGGCTCATCGGCCCGACCGGCTGTCTGCCGATCCGAGCAGCAGACTCTCGAAAACATCAAGAAGTCGGTGACCTTCAAGCCGCCGGTTGTGGTCGTGCTGCCGCTGGCGATCTATGAGTGAGATGGCCGCCGAGGGCAGGCCTCAGTCCCGCGTGGGAGTCTGCACGCAACAACCGCTGATGATCCCGGGGCCGGTCCCGCTGTAGTGCCCGTCGGGCTGGACTCCGACCGTGTAGTGGGCCACCGTGCCCGAGCGGTATCGGATCGTGCACGACCAGGGATTGCGCAGAACGCCCGTGCCACCGGGACGGCACAGCACGTGTGTCGGGCGGGTGCGCAGGGCGGGCGCGACCGGCTCGGGGGCTTGCGCGACGACCGCCTGCACGTGGGCCGCGCTCAGCACCGTCACCGGTCGCAGCGTCAACGAGCGCGACTGTTCGTAGCGAAAGACATCCTCGCTTCCACGCGTGCGCAGCGCCAGCGCGCCGCCGGCCACCCCGCACAGAACCGCGCCCCACACGATCACCGCCGCCAGCCTCTGCATCATCAGCCCACCCTATGCAAAAAGAGAGGGCCCGCGAAAACGCGGACCCTCCCAGTGCTGCTCAGCTTGCCGGGCGTGGATCAGTGGTGACCGTGGCCCTTGTCGCCGTGGCCTTTGTCGCCGCCGCCGCCGCCGTTGCCGTGGCCTTTATCGCCGCCACCGCCGCCGTTGCCATGGCCTTTGTCGCCACCGCCGCCGCCGTTGCCGTGGCCTTTATCGCCGCCACCGCCGCCGTTGCCATGGCCTTTATCGCCACCGCCGCCGCCGTTGCCATGACCGTTATCGCCACCGCCGCCGCCATCGCCGTGACCGTGGCCGTGATCTTTACCGCCACCGTCGCCATGGCCGTGACCGCAGTCAGGCGGGCATCCGGGCGGGCGGTACTGGTGGTAACCGGCGCTGCCTCCATCTCCCCCGAAGCCGAAGCTCCCGCCGCCGCCGCACAGCGCCACAGCGCCGCCGGTACCGAGCGTGAGGAATCCGATCGTAAGGGCTGTCGTCAGGCGTGACCTCATGAAAAATCCCTTTCCTGGTGAGGTGGATCGGCGCGTGGCACTCATCGCCCGCAGCTTGACGCGGTCGAGCTGCAGCGGGGTGAGCGATGGGCGCTGATCGCTAAGCACGTCGGCGACCTCCTGGAGGTCATCCGAAAAGCGATCCTCGTGGTGTGAACGGCTCATGTGGTCTTATACGCACGAGCGGCCCGTTTCCTGACTGCGACTTTTAGATTCGGCTGCACTGCCGATATCGGAGATGATGCGCGGGATGAAGGACGACAGGTTCGAGCGGCTCTATGCCGAGCACGCTCAGGCGCTCTATGGATTCCTCAGTTATCGCACCGGCGATCGGGTGCTGGCGGAGGACCTGCTCGCGGACACCTTCGAGCGCGCCCTGCGCGCTCGCCGGCGCTTCGATCCGCGCAAGGCGAGCGAGAAGACATGGCTGTATGCGATCGCGCTCAACTGTTTGCGCGATCACGCCCGCAGGCGCAGCACCGAGGGCCGGGCGCTGGAGCGCATCGCCGGCGGGCCGGGGCCAGACTCGACGGAGGAGCTGGAGGGGGTCGCCGACCGCGACCTGATCGGTCGCGGGCTGGCGAAGCTCAGCCAGGAGGAGCGCGAGGCGATCGCACTTCGCTTCGGCGCCGAGCTGACCGTTCCGGAGATCGCCAAGCTCACCGGCGAGCGGCTGAGCACCGTCGAGGGTCGCGTGTACCGGGCGCTGCGCAAGCTGCGCGAGGAGCTCGACTGAGGCTCCACTCAGGAGGGGACGATCGAGAGCTCGTTGGTGCGCAGCGCGGCGGCCCGCACGAGCGCCGCCCGGCTCACCCACACGGTCGGGGCGGCGGTCGCGAACTGGCGGACCTCCTGGCGAGTGAGGGGGTCGCGCGGATTCATCGCCAGCGCTCGCGCGGCCGCCGGGCGCGGGTCGATGCCGGCTGAGGCCTGGGCGATGGCCAGGGCGTAATAGGTCTCCCAACTGCCCGGGTCGTGGCGCACCGCCTGGCGCATCGCCACCACGCCGCGCCGGGGCTGCCCGCGGGCGATGTCGCAGAAGCCGAGGATCTCATAGGGCTCCGGGCGCACGTCAAGCCAGCCGATCGCCGACAGCGCGGAGGAGTCCGCGCCGGCGCAGTCGGAGGCCGAGAGCGCGTGCTCGGCGTCGTCCAAGCGCGACTGCGAACCGATGATCAGCACGGGCGTGAGGAGCGTGAGCAGACAGAGCACGCTGAGGATCATGCGGCTGTTCTGTCCGGGAACCCAGCCCGGCCGCGAGCCCGTGCGCGGGCTGAGGGCCGCGCCGGCGGCGGCGAAGAAGCCGAGCGTGACGACGGGCATCTCCCAATCCCAGTCCACGCCGGCGCACAGCGCCCACACGAGCGCCGCGGCGAGCAGGGCCCCGTAGATCGAGCGCCGCGACCCGCGGGCGCGAACGGCCAGCCCTACGAGGACCGCGCCGACGAGGACCACGAGCAGCGCCAGACCCACGATCCCGAGCTCGGCCATCGCCTGCAGATACAGGCTGTGGGCGTTGATCGTGTAGACGTAGCGGGGCCGGTTGCGGTCCCACAGCGTTTGATACATCCCCGCCCCGTGGCCATGCAGCGGGGAGGCGGAGAACCCATGCAGCGCCACGCGCCACAGGTCGGTGCGCCCGTTGTTGGAGGGGTCGGTCAGGCGCCGGCGCAAATCGCCCCCGCGCGTGGTGGCGCCGCCGATGAAGCGCTGGTAGTCCCGGCTGACCGTGTGCGGGGCGCCGAGCGCGAGCGCGAGCACCACGACCGCGAGCACCCCTCCCATGATCGTGGCAAACCGGGCACGCCGGCCGATCGGCGTCCCAACCGCGATGCGGCGCAGACGGGGATCCAGATGCACGGCCAGAAGCAGGCGCACGGCGGCGGCGGCGACCACACAGACGCCGGCCGCCAGCGCCACGCGATGACCTTGGGAGATGGCCGACGGCGTAGTCGGATCGACCGTGTCCAGGAGGTTGGCGTGGTAGGCGAACAGCAGCAACACGGCCGTCGCAGGCGCCGTGGCGAGCACGCCGCTGAGCAGTCCGCGGGGACGCCCCACGAGCATGTACAGGAGCAGGCCGACGAGGCCCGCGGCGATCGCACCGCGCGAGAAGGTGAAGAACAGGGTGGCGGCCAGCAGCGGCAGCACCGCCGCCGCGAGCACGCGCGCGAGGCGCCGTTCGGCGAGCGTGCAGGTGAGATGGAAGGCGAGCACGATCCCCAGGGCGGCCAGCAGGCCGAGGGCGTTCCAGTAGGTGACGGGGTAGCTCAGCCGCTGGTTTGAGACGCCGGGAGCGGTGTGCCACACGTCGGGCGCCACGCGACTTATGAGGCCCGCCAGGCACACCGCGCCGGCGCCGATCACCAGGCCCCTGATCAACCAGCGCAGATCGCTGCGGCCGGCGCGCACGCTGCCGAACAGCAGGAGCGTCAGCAGATACAGCCACGCGCGGTCGAACTCGATCAGCGCGCGGGAGTCCGAATGCGACCAGGCAGCGGAGAGGAGCGTCATCAGCGTATACAGCCCGAGCGCGACGATCGCCACGAGCGTGACCGGCGCCAGTCCCTCGAATGGACGGCGCGACTGCATGATCCGCACGAGCAGGATCTGTGCGAGCAACAGCGCGGCGATGGCGGGCGTCGCCGGAAAGTAGCCCCCGGCGTTGAACCCCATGAAGACGATCAGGGCGCCCGGCAGCAGCATCAGCGCCGTGAGCGCGAGTGCGCCCGCCCGCGTGTCCGGGCCCTCGCCTACGCTCGACGCATCGCCCCCCGTGGACACTTCGGGCCCTATCGCAACGCTGTCAACCACCGGTCGCGCATGCTAGTGCTCGATCCGGGTAGGCACATGGGCAGGGCCGTGCACGACGTCCGCGCAGCAGGAAGACACAGGATGTTGTCAAAGGAGCAGAGCAGTGCTGGAACCATCGTCCAGGGTCCGATGTTGCCCCTAAAGGACGACACGACACTGCCCGAAAGGGACCACAGATGAGCACTGCCCTGAACGCCAACGCAAAGGCAGGGAAACGGCGATGATGTTGCTGGCGATCGGCGCCGTCGTGTGGCTGGCGCTCATGCTGGGCCTGGCGGCCGTCTGCCGGATGGCCGCGCGCGGCGACCGCGCGCACACCGCCGCCGGCGAGCAGGCACCGGGCCGAGCGCCCAAGCGCCGGCCGGGTGAAGGGCCGTCGTTCCGCAGGCCCATGCTTGGGATCGTGGCACAAGAGCTGCGCCGCGCGCCCCACCCCAGGCGCCGACCGGGTCGCCACGGCGCCAGACGGGGGTAGTGTCGAGCGTCGCGCGCACCCGCCGAGAGCCTTACTGTTCGAATCCGTGATCGACCTGCACTGCCACGTGCTACCGGGCATCGACGACGGCCCCGGGACGCTCGCCGACTCGCTCGTGCTGGCGCGGGCGGCCGTGGCCGCCGGCACGCGCGTGCTCGTGGCCACGCCCCACATCAACTCGAGCTATCACAACGACGCCGACACCATCGCCCGGCTGGCCGACGAGCTCAATGCACGACTGGCCGTCGAGGGCATCGACCTGGAGATTCGCACCGGCGCCGAGATCGCGGTGACGCGCCTGATCGACATCCCTGCCGCGGAACTCCCGCGCCTGTGCCTCGGCGCGGGCGCGTGGCTGTTGGTGGAGCCGCCGTTCGCGCCGACCGTGATGGGGCTCGACTCGATCCTGCTGGACCTGCAGCGCCAGGGCCATCGGATACTGCTCGCCCATCCCGAGCGCTGTCAAGCGTTCCACCGCGATCCCGAGATGCTCTCCTCGCTGGTGCGCGCCGGTGTGCTCACGTCGATCACCGCCGGCTCGCTGGTTGGGCGATTCGGCGGCACCGTACGCCGCTTCGCGCTGGCCCTCGCGCGCGAGGGGCTGATCCACAACGTCGCCTCCGACGCCCACGACGTCGCCCAACGCCCGCCGGGCGTCACGGCCGAGCTGGCGCAAGCCGGGATGGGAGCGCTCGCGGGCTGGCTCACCGAGCAGGTGCCCGCCGCGATCCTCGACGGCCAGGAGATCCCACCTCGGCCCGCGCCCGGGCGCCCGAGCGGCGCACCGAGAGGGCGAGCGTGGTGGCGGCGACTCACAACCCGCGACGTCTGAGGACGTATGCGAGGGTCCGCAGCATGATCTTCACGTCGGCCCACAGCGACCAGTTGGCCACATACAGGTAGTCGAGCACGACCATCTCCCGCAGCGGCGCGCGGGAGGGACCGAGGATCTGCCAGGGCCCTGTCATTCCCGGCATCAGCTCCAGGCGTCGGCGGTGCCAACCCTCGATGCACAGATCCTCCTCGACCACCAGCGGGCGCGGCCCGACCAGAGCCATCTCCCCCATGACGATGTTCAACAGCTGGGGCAGCTCGTCCAGGGCGCTCTTGCGCAGAAGCCTGCCGACGCGTGTCACGCGCGGGTCGTCGGCGATCTTGAACAGGCCCGGCTGCGCCTCGTTGCGATCGCGCAGCGACTCCTTCAGCGCCTCCGCCTCGGGCACCATCGTGCGAAACTTGAGCATCTGAAAGTGTCGCCCGTGCCGGCCGACGCGCAGCTGGCGGAAAAAGACCGGGCCCGCGCTGTCGAGCTTGATGGCGATCGCGATCGCGATCATCAACGGCGCGGCCACCAGCAGCCCGAGCGAGGCGCCGATCAGATCGAACCCACGCTTGAGCGCCGCGGAGGAGCGCGTGAGCTCAAAGCGCCTGACGCCCATCAGCGTCACGCCGTGCAGGTCGTCGAACTCGACCGAGGATCCGACCACCTCGAGCAGGCGCGGCAGCACGCTCACGCGCACCCCGACGGCCTTGAGCGTGCGCATCAAATCGAGCATCTCGCCGGCGTCTGCGCTGCGCGGCGCGAGGATCGCGCGATGGATGTCCTGTGAACGCGCCAGCTCACGGATCTCCGAGAGCCTGCCCGCCGAGCAGGCGTCGGTCGACCACGAGCTGACCTCGTCGAGACTGAGATGAGCGACCATTTCGGCCTTCACGCCGCCGTGCGCGGTCAGCTTCGGACGGATCGCCTCGGCGAGATCGTGATCGCCGATGAACAGACAGCGCTCGGTCGGCGCCACGCGCAGCGCGATCGCACGCGCAACTGCGCGCGCCAGGACCAGCAGAACGGTGAGCGCCAGCCACAGGAACAAGACCTCGCGGCGACTCAATTCGCCTTTGACGATCAGCCCGTCGGCAAGCCATGTCACCAGCGCGCACAGTGTCGCCACCTCGAACAGCTTCGGCGTCTCGTCGAGCGTCGTCTTGCGCAGCAGCGTCTCGTCGCGGTCGTACAGCCCGAGCATCTTCGCGCACACCACCAGGACCGGCAGGGCGAGGATCCCCATCCAGGTGAGCTGCAGCGAGCGCGGCGAGGACTCCACCGTGAGCACGAACGCCAGCACGACCGCGAACACGTCCGCGACCAGCAGCGCGCGGCGGAACAGCCATTCGCGGCGCACCGTCGCCGCCGGCAGGGGCGACTCGCCGACGTGCGCCGGCGGCGGATCATGCGCCACGCCCCGATCGGCGAGACGCTCGGGGCCGGCGTAGTTGCGCTCGCCACCGACATAGCCGCGGTCCTCGAGCGCCGACGGACCCACGGCGGCGCTGTGCGGTGAGATCTCGCCGCCCTTACCAAGTTCGCCTCTCACAGCATCCCCCCGCTTCCTTGCTTCACCGACCGACCCGTCGATCCGTGACAGCTACCCATACGTTTGCGCAAGCTACACCAAATCCCGACCGCGTGGAACTCCGACACGCGCCGCCGAGAGCATGGCAGGCGCGCGGCGCGCTCGCCCGCAATGCAAGTCCCCGAGCCAAATTTCAGTGACTCGAAGCATCGCGCGCGCTCACCGCGCCCGATCCGGATCCGGCGCTCGGGTGTGATGTTGCCGAGCGGGCCGAGCCGGCTCCCGGGAGGAATGCGCCGAGCGGGCGCCCGTTCGAGAGGACCCGCGTCTGCTCCACCCCGGCCGCCACCGTGATCTCCAGCGCCACGTGGAAGCGTGGCCGAACGTGTGTTCATCTCCTGAACGCATGTCACGAACATCGGGCCATTGTGAACGCAATTTGGATCATTGATCATTTTTCCCGGTCGGTCTGGACGAATTGACTAGCTATTAGGGGGAACGCGTGCTTCACAGCGCCGATGCCAAGGATGGACAGGTGGGCTTTCGTGCCCGCAAGACGCTGGACAACTCGCCCGAGGCCACGCGCGAAGTCCGCCTGGTGATCGCTCGCGCGAAGGAGGGAGACCGCGAGGCCCTGCGCCACCTGTATATCCGTTACTCCGACAACGTCTACGGATTCCTGCGCAGCATCGTCAGGGACGATCGGGAGGCCGAAGACCTCACCCAGCAGGTATTCATGAAATTGATCACCGCGATCGTCAAATACGAAGATCGGGGTGTTCCATTCTCGGGCTGGCTGTTGCTGATGGCGCGCAACGTCGCACTGGACCACATGCGCCGGCGCCGGCCGACACCCACCGAAGAGGTCTTCGACGCCGAGCGCCATCACGACGACGGCGATACCCAGGACCGCGCTCGCGACCTGCACGCCGCGCTCGCCTCACTGCCAGAGGAGCAGCGCAGCGTGATGATCATGCGTCATGTAGTCGGGCTCTCGCCGCTGGAGATCGCCGAGCGGATGGGACGCACCGAGAGTTCGATCCACGGACTGCAGCATCGCGGACGGCGCGCGCTCAAGCTGGAGCTAAGCCGGCTCGGTTCGGCGCCGTCCACGAACGCGGCCCTGGCAAGAGCAGCATGACGGGCGCGCCCATGGTGGCCCCACCCGCCACGGCCGGCTCCGTCCCGCTGATGCGACTGGACTTCGCCGACCCACAACTGCTCGAGGAGTTGCTGGGCGCCGTGCGTGAGGTCGCTGAGCGCGGCGCTTTTACCCTCGGCGAGCCAGTCGAGGCCTTCGAGCGCGAGTTCGCCGCGTACTGCGACACCGATTTCGCGATCGGCGTCTCCTCGGGCACCGAGGCCCTGGCACTGGCGCTGCGCGCTCTTGGGATCGGCCCGGGTGACGAGGTGATCGTGCCGACAAACTCGTTCATCGCGACGGCCGAGGCGGTGAGCGCCGTCGGCGCCACGCCGCGCCTGGTCGACGTCGACCCCGACTCACATCTGCTCACAGCCGAGATCGTCGCGGATAATCTCAACGCGAACGTACGCTGCGTGATTCCGGTGCACCTGTTCGGCGCCACCGTCGACCTCGAGCCGATCCTGGAGCTGACGCGCCCGGCGGGGATCCACGTGGTCGAGGACGCCTGCCAGGCTCACGGCGCGCGCTACCGCGGTCGGCGGGTGGGCTCCCATGGGACGCTGGGCTGCTTCAGCTTCTACCCCACTAAGAACCTCGGCGCATGGGGAGACGGCGGAGCGGTGACCACCTCCGATCCCGACCTGGCCGAGCGCGTGCGGCTGCTGCGCTCGCACGGAGAGCAGCCGCGCTACCACCACCGCATGGTGGGCACGACCGCGCGCCTGGACGCTTTGCAGGCGACCGTGCTGCGACACAAGCTGCGTCGGCTGGAGGATTGGAACGACGAACGCCGCACGCTCGGCGCGGCGCTGCGCCAGCGCATCGAACTGGACGGCACGACCGTGATCGACACGGTGAAGCCTCCCTTCGCCGGCGCCGACCGGGTCTATCACCTGTTCGTGGTGCGCACCGACGCGCGCGATGAGCTGCGCGATCATCTCGCGCGGTGGGGCGTGGCCTCGGCGGTGCATTACCCGATACCGATTCACCTGACAGACGCATACGCGCACCTCGGACTGGGTCCGGGAAGCCTGCCGGTCAGTGAGGAACACGCGCGGCGCATCTGCTCGTTGCCTCTGTTCCCGGGCATGACCGACGTCGAATCAGAGCAAGTTTCGGCGGCGGTGCTCGCGTTTGCGCAAGACCATGCGATCGAAGCGCGTTAATCGGCTGTAGAGACAATGTCCAGATACACCCCACATATCGAGTTCACGCCGAGACATCCGGTGCGGCTGAAGAGGAGTTGAGCCGTGTTCGATCTCGCGACAGTCCAGGAAGTTCCGCACAAGCGCCGCATCGTTGCGCGCCCGGCGCCGATCGGCACGGCCATCGTCGGCTACGGCTACTGGGGACCCAACCTCGCGCGCAATGTGGCCGAGCGCCCCGAGCTGTCGTTGCAGGCATTGTGCGACCGCGACCGCGCGCAGCTGCGCGTCTTCGGCGTTCGCCATCCGCAGGCACGCGCTTTCGAGGAGCTCGACGCGGTCCTGTGCGACCCTGCGATCGAAGCCGTGATCGTCGCCACACCGCCAAAGACCCATCACGCGATAGTCAAGCGCGCGCTGGAAGCCGGCAAGCATGTGCTCGTGGAGAAGCCCCTCGCCACACGCCTGAGCGATGCGCAAGAGTTGGCCGACATCGCTCTGTCCAGCGGCCTGGTGCTGATGCCCGGTCACACTTTCATCTACAGCCCGGCCGTTAACGCGGTGCGCGATCTGATCCATACCGGCGTCGTAGGCGACATCCACTTCGTCACCTCATCGCGCATGAACCTCGGCAAGTATCAGAGCGACGGCGTCGTCTGCGACCTGGCCCCGCACGATCTCTCGATCCTGCTCTATTGGCTGGACGAGCCCCTCGTCGAGGTCGCCGCTTCGGGAAGCAGCGTCTTTCAGGCCGGCATCTCCGAGACCGCATTTCTGACACTCACGTTCGCGGGGGGCTCGACCGCCAACGTGCAGCTCTCCTGGCTGGCGCCGCGCAAGGTCCGCCAGATGATCGTCGTCGGCTCCAAGCGCATGATCCAGTACGACGACACCGCCGCCGATGAGCCGATCCGCGTATACGACCGTGGCATGGACATCGCCGCGCCGGCCAACTTCGGCGAGCACCAGCTGATCTGCCGCACCGGCGACGTGGTGATCCCGCGGGTACAGCCCCAAGAGCCGCTCAGCCTCGAGCTGCAGGATTTCGCCAACGCGATCCGCACCGGCGAGCAGCCGCGCTCGAGCCTCGCGCTGGGCGTGGAGATCGTGGCGGCCGTCGAGATGGCGGAAGCCTCGATGCGCGACAACGGCGTTCCCCAGGGGTTCGCTCCGCGCGTGGCGTCTGCCGCCGCCTAGCCTTCCGACGACCGCACGATTTACGTGTTTGCGGGAGTACGAGACCGTGCGGTGCGTTCCTTTGATGTGTCTGTGAAGGGCGTCGTGGTGGTTCCCAACGCAACCCGCTGGACGGGGCCGTGGCTCGGCGCCACGCGGGCCGCGTCTCTGCAGCGGGTGGCTAATCGCCCGATCGTCTGTCACGTGCTCGACGAGCTGCGGGCGGCGGGGGTCCGCGAAGCCGCCGTGCTGGCGCCGCCCGAGGTGAGCGAGGAGATTGCCGCCTGCGTCTCACAGGAGAGACCGGCCGGCATCCGCGTTCGCCACCTTACGCACGAGGGTGACGGTGACCTCGACGCCCTGCTGAGCATCACAAAGTTCGTGGGCGGCGATCCCTGCATCATGCACCGCGCCGACGGCCTGCTGGGCCAGCCACTGTCGCCGTTTGTGGAACTGCTCGATGGGGAGTCCTCCGATGCACTGCTGCTGGTACGAGAGGACGGACGCGAGCGCAAGCGATTGCGGCTCGTGACACGGCGACTGCTCACCCCGGCCGAGGAGGATAAGAGCATGGCGCCCACCGGCATCGCCGGCGTATGCCTGCTCGCGCCCGGGGCGCTCGAGCGGCTGATGGCCGAACGGCAGGCGCCGGAGACGCTCGTCGAGTTCACGGCCCTGGCCGAGCGGCTCGCGCTCGCGGGCGGGCGTGTTCATATACACGCCGTGCGCAAATGGCGTCACTTCGCCGGCGAGGGGCTCGACCTGCTCGACATGAATCGCACGATGCTCGACGCGCTGGACTCCGAAGCGAGTGCCTCCTTGGGCAGCGGGAATCGCTTCGAGGGACACATCGAAATCCACCCCAGCGCCTCGGTGACCTTGAGCGTGATCATCGGACCGGTGATCGTCGGCGCGGACGCGCTGATCGCAGACTCCTACATCGGCCCGCACACCGCGATCGCAGAGCGGGTCCGCATCGAAGGCGCCGAGCTCGAGCGCTCGATCGTGCTTGCCGACGCGAGCGTGCTGCACGTGGGCGGACGCCTGGTGGCCAGCATCGTCGGCCGCGAGGCGCGCGTCTTCCGCGACTTCTCGGTGCCGCGCGCGCTGCGCCTGCAGGTCGGCGACGGCGACGAGGTGGCGCTGTGTTGAGGGCGCGGGGACGAAGCTCCAAGAAACGCGGCGGCGACGCGAGGCGCTCGGCCGTCACTCCCCACTGCGGGCGCGGGTGAGGCAGGAATGAGCGCCGTCAGAGAGCGGCTGGAGGAACTCGCTCAGCGCCCGCGCATCCTCAAGTACCGTGCGCTGTCTGACTGCCGCCGGGTGCGTGGCTCTGCGACCGTCCTGCAGCCCGTGCTGTTCGCCGGTGACGGCTCGGTCGTACTGGGCGAGCGGGTCGTGTTCGGGTGGCCGCGATCGACCTCCTTTTACACGGGCTACTGCCACCTCGAGGCCTGCACGCACGACTCCGCTATCGAGATCGGCGACGGGACGGAGATCAACAACAACGCCTTCATCAAGAGCGAGGGGCCCGGTATCCAGATCGGCGCCCGGGCGCTGCTCGGTTCGCAAGTGACGATCTATGACAGCGACTTCCACGACCTGCGCGCCGGGCGTCGCCGTGACGGGCGTCCGCGCATGGCGGCGGTGGAGCTGGGCGAGGACGTGTTCATCGGCGACCGCGTGCTGATCTTGAAGGGGGTGACGGTCGGGGCCCACGCAGTGATCGGGGCGGGCAGCGTTGTGAGTTCGTCGATCCCGGAAGCGACGATCGCGGCCGGCAACCCCGCGCGGGTCATCGGCGAGCTGCCGGATGCGGACGCCGGGCAGCAACCGTCTGGCGCTGCACGGCTCTTCCGCGTTGCGTAGGCGGCGCTTGAGATCGCATCTCCCAGAGCGGCCTGAGCTGCGGGGGAAGGTCGATCGCGCCGCGAGGCGCTCCCTGGGCGTTCCTACCCCGAGAACCGCACGCTTGCAGCCATCAGCCGACGCTTGGCGCCGCTCAGGCGTCGGTGCGCAGGCAGGATGCGCGCAATGATCGCGCTCTGCGTGCGCCATGCCTCCGGGAAGCCGAAGCGCAGGGTCAGTAGGTAGGGCGCCAGCGCGATCAGCGCCAACGCGATCAGCCAGGCGACCGCGGGGAGATGCGCGGCCGTCAACACGACGCTCGCCGGCAGCGCGATCGCAACGAGCCCCAGGCAGGAGACCAGGGCGGGCGCGATGTCGTCCCACAGGCGCGCCAGCGGGCGTTCGGGGGAGTCGCGGAGCATCAGCACATAGGCGAGGATCAGGAACAGCGTGTGCACCACCGCGGCATCGATCGCCACGGCGACGATCCCGAACCGCACCACCAGCAGGACCGTGAGGCCGTAGACCGCGAAGTGCGCGATCCCGTAGCCGAGCAGCGCCCGTGGGCGACCGGTCGCCATCAGCACCGTTCCGACGGCGTCGATGACGAGCGTCGAAGCGCCGCCCAGCGCGAGGATCTGAACCGGCACGACCGCGGGCGCCCAGCGGGCGCCGAATAGGAACGGCACGAGCACCGGCGCCCCGATCGCCAGCAGCGCGAGCAGCGGGAACAGCAAGATCGTCAGCAGGCGAACCATCTGGCGGTACAGCCGTGTCAGCTCGGCGGCGTCGTGCGTGCGGGCGAGCACCGGAAAGCCCACCTGGGCCATCACCACCGCCACCTTGCTCTGGTATTCGACCGCCAGCGTGTAGGCGCGAAAGTAATAGCCGGTCTGCAACGCGCCCAGGCGCGCTCCGATGATCGCATAGTCGATGTTGCTGAAACCGACCCAGCTGATCGACGCCAGCGAGACCGGCAGCCCGTAGCTCAGCAGCTCGCGCGCCGGCTTGCGCGCCAGACGCGGCCACGGCGGGGGCGCGCTCACCCAGGCGACGAGCGCGCTCACCAGCGAGCCGGCGAGCACGCCCAGCACCAGCGCCTCGCCGCTGAGGCCGATCAGCGCGAGGCCGATGCAAGCGATGACGCGTACGAGTGTGCTGAGCACTTCGATCTCACTGAGGCGCCGAAACGCCAGCCGCCTGCGCAGTCTGGCCATCGGCACGGTGCTGAGCGCGGAGATCAGGCACAGCGGCGCCATCAGTCGCACGAGTACCGCGGTCCGAGCACCGAAGACCGGAGCGACGATCGCACCGGCCGCGAGCAGCGTCAGCGCGGTGAGCGCGAGGCCCGCGAGCAGCCCGAGGGCCATCCCCGCCTGCCAGTGTTCGCGATCGAGCGTCTTGCGCTGCACGAGCGCCGCGCCGAGGCCGGCCGCGACGATCAGATACGCGACTTCCTGGGCGATCAGCGCGATCGCATAGCGACCGAATTCAGCCGGGACGATCAGGCGCGCCAGCACGACGATCGAGCCCAGCTGGAGGATCTCGACGATCGGGCGCGAGAGCGCCGACCAGCGCACGCCATGGGCGGCGGCCTCGCGAAGGTTCTCCGCGGATACCGGCTCCTCGGTCAGGGACTCATCCGACGGTGAGTCCAGCCGCGCGCCGCTGCGCTCCTGGGAGCTCATCGCCAGGAGGGCGCCGATACGAACGTGCGCTTGATCGACACGAGCCGGTCGGCGAGCGCACGCGCGTACCGGCGGGGAGCCGAGAGCACGAGCACCCACGCCATCACGCGCAGGGTCGGCCGGTGACGCAGCGAAGACACGAACGCATCTCGCGCCTCACGCTGACGACCCTGATCGCTGAGCTCACGAGCGATGTTGGAGAGATCGCGCGCCCGCACCCTTTGTACGAGCCGACGGTCTTCGACCAGGCCTGCGTGCCAGCCGTGCACCGCGTACTCCGCTTCGTGCATGCGCAGGACGTTGCTCGAAACCTGCTGCTCGTGCGCGCGATAGCGCACGAGCGGGCACGGATCGTAGAAGAACACCGCCCCCGCCGTGAGCGCGCGCAGCCAGTAGTCGTAGTCCTCGCACGGGAGTCGTTCCACGAAGGGACCCAGCTCTCGATATAGATCCCGCCGGACCAGCGTCGAGGAGGAGCACACCGGGTTTCCGCCGTACAGCAGCCGCGCGAAATCACGCCCAGCGAGCAGTCCCGTGCCCGGATCGGGCGCACGGGGACCGACTTTGGAGCCAAAGAAGTGCGCGCCGCAGAACGCGATGTCGATCTCCGGATGCTCGCGCAGCGCCTGCGCCTGTCGCGCGAGCTTCTCCGGCTCCCACAGGTCGTCGGCGTCGCACTTGGCCACATAGTCGCCACGCGCCTCCTCGAAGCAGCGCGTGTAGGCGCCCGGGTGACCCAGGTTCTCTTGACTGACCACCCGGATCTCACCCCGAAATCGCGCGAGCTCCTGCTGCGTCGCGTCCGTCGAGCCGTCGTCGACGACCACGACCTCATCCGGCGGCCGGGTCTGGGAGAGAATCGCCTCCAGCGTCTCGCCGATGTAGCGCTCGGCGTTGTAGGCGGGGACGACGGCTGTGATCGTCGGGGATTTCACGACGGCGATGGGCGCTTTCCGGGGCGCAGTTTCTCGCCGCGCACGTTCTCACCGGACAGGTGGTCGCGGCGCACGTTCTCAAGCGCACGGCTGGCGCCGGTCAGCAAGCGGCCCGCCGATTCCCGCGCGCCCGTGGGCAGGCCCAGTATCGCCACCCACACCAGAGCCCTCATGTTGGCGGGGGAGCCGATGTCCCCGAGTCCGTATCGCAGCGATCGGCGAAACGCCCGGCGGGCCGCGCGCGGATCGCCCTCCTGCACCAGCTTGCGTGCGCTCCTGAAAAGCTGCTCGGCGATCGCACGGTCGCTGACATCGGCGGCGTACCAGCCGCGCACCTGCGCGGCGCACTGCTCCATCCAGGCCGTCTGGCGGGTGAGGTTGCTCTCGTGCTGGCGCCAGCTGGCGAGCGGACGCGGGTCGTAGTAGAAGCGAGCGCCGGCGCGCAGGCAGCGAAACCAGTACTCCCAGTCATCGCTGCCGAAGTCCTCCACGAACGGGCCGAGACGCTCGAACAGGGAGCGCCTGATCAGCACCGAGGACGCGCATACGCAGCATTCTCGAAACAGCGCATCGCCGAAGGCCGAGCTTTCGAGCAGCCCGGCGCCGGGCGGGCGGGAATGATCGGCCTCGATGCGACCGATCAGCCGGGCGTGCCCGAAGAACACGTCGGCCTCGGGGTGGGCCTGCGCGGCCTGGGCCTGCCACTCGAGCTTGCGCGGCTCCCACAGGTCATCGGCTCCGCACATCGCCACGAAGTCCCCGCGCGCATGCGCGAACGCGGTGTTGAACGCCGCCGGGCAGCCCCCGTTGGCGCGCCGCACGACGCGAATCCGCTCGCCGAACCGCGCAAGCTCACGCGCGGTGCCGTCGGTGGAGCCGTCGTCGACGACCACGACCTCGTCCGGCGGCCGGGTCTGGGAGAGAATCGCCTCCAGCGTCTGCGCGATCCACTCCTCGGCCTGATAGGCCGCGACGACGGCCGAAACGGTCGGCTGCGAGTTGGCGGACATCTCCCAAAATCAACGATCTGGCGCCCACCGTTCTCGCGGGGCGGCGGGCCCGCGAAAAATTGAGACACCGCGGACCGTTCTCTAGTCATGGAGCGTCATGACAATGCTCGGTGAACGCGCGCTCATAACCGGCGGAGGCGGAGCCATCGGATCGAACATCGCCGACCAGCTCGTGCAGGCCGGCGCCGAGCAGATCGTCGTGCTCGACAACTTCGTGCGCGGGCGGCGCGAGAACCTGTCGTGGGCGCTGGCCAACGGCCCAGTCCAGGTCGTCGAGGGCGACGTCCGCGACCGCGAGCTCCTGGCCAAGCTGACGCGCGACGTGGACGTGGTGTTTCACCAGGCGGCGCTGCGTATCACCCAGTGCGCCGAGGAACCGCGCGAGGCGCTCGAGGTGATGGTCGACGGCACCTATAACGTCATCGAGGCCGCACTGCGGGCGGATGTGCGCAGGATCGTCGCGGCCTCCTCGGCGTCGGTGTACGGGCTCGCCGAGGAGTTCCCCACCGAAGAGTCCCATCATCCATATGCCAACGACACGCTCTACGGCGCCGCCAAGACGTTCAACGAGGGGCTGCTGCGCAGCTTTCGCGCGATGCGCGATCTCGACTATGTCGCGCTGCGCTATTTCAACGTGTACGGCCGGCGCATGGACATTCACGGCGTCTACACGGAGGTGCTCGTACGCTGGATGGAGCGGATCGAAGCCGGCGAATCGCCGCTGATACTCGGCGACGGGTCCCAGACGATGGACTTCGTCTACATCGAGGACGTGGCCCGCGCCAATCTGCTGGCTGCCATGACCGACCGCAGCGATGAGGTCTTCAACGTGGCCAGCGGCGCCGAGACAAGCCTGCTGGAACTCGCCCATCGGTTGATCGAGGCGATGGGCTCGGATGTCTCGGTCGAATTCGGCCCGGAGCGATCGGTCAACAAGGTCCCGCGGCGTCTCGCCGACACCACACTCGCGCGCGAGCGCCTGGGCTTTCAGGCCGAGATCGACCTGGGCGAGGGCCTGCGGCGGCTCGTGCAGTGGTGGCGCGCCGAACGCGAGCAGGGCACGGCGCCGACCGCGCTCGCCGCGAGCGCATGAGCGAGATCCCGATAACGCGCCCGCACCTCACCGGCGAGGAGGGCGCCGCCGTGGCCGAGGCGATCGCATCGGGCTGGGTCTCCCAGGGACCGCGGGTGAGGGAGTTCGAGGATGCGTTCGCCGCTCGCGTTGGGGCCGCCGCCGCGGTCGCGACGACCAGTTGCACCACCGCGCTCGCGCTCGCGCTGCACGTGTCGGGCGTCGGGCAGGGCGATGAGGTCGTCATCCCCTCGCTGTCGTTCATCGCGACCGCCAACGCCGTCTGGCACTGCGGCGCCCGTCCGGTGTTCGCGGACATCGACCCGCACACCTACAACCTCGACGCGGACGCCGCCGAGCGCGCGATCACCCCGCGCACGAAGGTCATCATGCCCGTCCACCAGCTCGGGCTGCCGGCAGACATGGACGCGTTCTTCGCGCTCGCCGAGCGCCATGGAGTCACGATCGTCGAGGACGCGGCCTGCGCGATCGGAGCCACCTACAGGGGCCGGCCGATCGGCTCGCTGGACTCACTCGCATGCTTCTCGCTGCACCCCCGCAAGGTGATCACGACCGGTGAGGGCGGCATGATCACCGTGCAGGATCCGACCGTCGCCGAGCGGCTGCGCCGGCTGCGGGCCCACGGCATGGACATGTCCGATCTGGCTCGCCACAACGCTCGCGACGTGGCGATCGAGGCCTACCCCGAACGTGGCTTCAACGCGCGCATGACCGACATGCAGGCGGCGCTCGGACTGTGTCAGCTGCGGGAGCTCGATTGGATCCTGCAACGCCGCCGAGCGCTCGCCGAGCGCTACACGGCGGCGCTCGCGCAAATACCGTGCCTGCAGGCGCCGTATGACCCACCCTATGCGCAACGGACGTGGCAGTCCTACTGCGTGCGAGTCACCCGCAATGCTCCGGTGGGACCGACCGAGGTGATGCGAAGCCTGCTGCACGAGGGCATCGCCACACGCCGCGGTGTGATGGCGATCCACGAGGAAGCCTCCTACGCGCAGGGTGACGAGATCGGGCGCCAAGCGCTGCCTCACACGGAGGCCGTCACGCGCGAGACCCTGATGCTGCCGCTGTTCCCCGACCTCTCCGAGACCCAGCAAGACCATGTGGTCGAGCGGCTGAGCGCGAGCGTGCTCGCGCGCGCCGCGTAATCGGCAGGTTTGCGGATGTCAGCGCAAGAGGGTTCGGCAAATGGAGCGCAAGTTGGACTCAGAGCGGATCGTTCGTTCGTCGTGGGAACGAGCGCGATCGATCAGCAGGCTCCATGGATAGACGTCAACGGCTTCGCCTCGGCGAACGCCGCGCCGCAGCACACCGGTCGGCTGCTGGACGCCGGCTGCCGCGCACTGGACATCGCGGGCTCGGCGATCTTGCTCCTCGTGCTCGCACCGCTGCTGATCGCGATCGCGATCGCGATCCGGCTCGACTCGCGAGGTCCCGCGCTGTTTCGTCAGCAGCGCATCGGGCGCGCACGCAAGCCGTTTACGGTCAACAAGTTCCGCACCATGTACTTCGGCGTGGCTCACGACCAGCATCGCGAGTTCGTCACCGAGCTGATCAACGGCGAGGCCCCTCCCCAGCAGGCGCTCGGCCCTCGCTACAAGATGACAAAGGATCCGCGCGTGACGCGTTGCGGACGCATCCTGCGCCGCTCGAGCCTCGACGAGCTGCCACAGCTGTGGAACGTCTTGCGGGGCGAGATGTCGCTCGTCGGACCGCGACCGCCGATCCCCTACGAGGTCGAGCAGTATCCGCCGCACTGGTTCGCCCGATTCGCGGTCAAGCCCGGCGTGACCGGGCTGTGGCAGGTCAGCGGCCGCTCCGATGTGACGCTCGAGGAGATGGTGCGACTCGACGTCGAATACATACATCGCCGTTCGCTGTGGCTGAACATCACACTTATCGTCCGCACCGTACCCGCGGTACTCAGCGCGAAGGGAGCTTGGTGAAATCGTGAAGGTTCTACGCGCGAGGCGCACCGACAGGCCACGACGGACTCTGACTCTCCTCCCCGGGTGGGGCGCACTGACGGCCGTGGCCGTAGCGATCGCGAGCATGTTCTCGCTCGCGCTGACCGGCAGCGCGGCGGCGGCGGAAACGGAAGACAACTGCGCCTCGGCGGCCAACCCGATCGTATGCGAGAACGCGCTGCCCGGCGATCCGGAAAGCAAATGGCAGCTGAAAGGCATCGGCGACACCACGATCCAGGGCTATGCCACGTCGATGAGCGTGAACGTCGGCCAGACGGAGTCGTTCAAGATCAGTACTCCGGCGAGTTCCTACAAAATCGAAATCCTGCGGCTGGGCTACTACAACGGCGACGGCGCCCGCCTGGTCACGTCGATTTCGCCGAGCGCGCACCTGCCTCAGACTCAGCCAGCGTGCCTGAAGGAAGCATCGACCGGATTGATCGACTGCGGCAACTGGGGAGTGTCGGCGTCCTGGACCGTGCCGAGCAACGCCGTCTCGGGGGTCTACCTGGCGCTGCTCACGCGCGGTGACACCGGCGGGAAAAGCCAGATCGTCTTCGTCGTGCGCAACGACGCGAGCCATTCGAAGATCCTGTTGCAGACCTCTGACGCCACCTGGGAGGCCTACAACGCCTATGGCGGCAACAGCCTGTACACATGCACCGTCAGCTGCCCGCCGGGCGAACCGAAAGCCTACAAGGGCGCTTACGCGGTGTCTTACAACCGCCCGTTCGACGGGGCGCTCACAACCGACGGCGGCGCTTCCTATATCTACTACGCCGAATACCAGATGATGCGCTGGCTGGAAAAGAACGGCTACGACCTCAGCTATACGACTCAGAGTGAAGTCGATCAGAACGGCGCGCTGCTGAAGAACCATCAGATATTCATGTCCAGCGGCCACGACGAGTACTGGTCGGCGGGCCAGCGCGCTAGCGTGGAAGCGGCGCGCGAAGCCGGAGTGAACCTCGCCTTCTTCAGCGCCAACGAGCTGTTCTGGAAGACACGCTGGGGAGCCGGCATCGACGGCTCGAGCACCCCCTACCGCACGCTGACGAGCTACAAGGAGACCCATTTCGAAGGACCGGCCGACCCGAAGGACCCGCCGACGTGGACCGGCGCGTGGCGCGATCCGCGCAGCCCGCACGCCGACGGGGGAAAGCCCGAGAACACCCTCTCGGGCCAGCAGTTCGAGATCAACTCGGGGTCCTCGGAAATCACCGTGCCGGCGCAGTACGGCAAGTTGCGCATGTGGCATAACACCGCCGCCGCGAACCTCAAAACCGGACAGACGCTGACGCTCGCCCCGGAAGCCGACACGCTCGGTTATGAGTGGGACGAGGACGTCGACAACGGCTCGCGACCCGCCGGCGAGTTCGACCTGTCCTCGACGACCGTCGGCGAACTGCAGGCGTTCACCGACTATGGCACGAGCCTCAACGAAGACGCCACCGCCACCCACCACCTCACGCTCTATCGATCTCCGAGCGGCGCGCTGGTGTTCGGCGCCGGCACCGTGCAGTGGTCGTGGGGGCTTGAAAACGAAAACGCCTGGAGCATATTTGCCACCGACCCCGGCGAACCACTGCCCGACCCCAACGTCGAGCAGTTCACGGTCAACCTGCTGGGCGAAATGGGCGTTCAGCCGGCATCGCTGCTGAAAGGCCTCACCGCCGCCACCAAATCCACCGACACCGCCCCGCCGAGTTCGACGATCACCTCGCCCGCGGCCGGGGAAACACTGCAGGACGCAAACCAGGTGACGATCACCGGCACTGCGACCGACGCAGGTGGAGGGGTCGTCGCCGGCGTGGAAGTCTCCACCGACAACGGCGCCAGCTGGCATCCCGCGACCCTTACGACAGCGGCCGAACAGTCGGTCAAATGGTCCTATGCGTGGGTGGTCAACGACTTTCCCTCGACGACGATCAAATCGCGTGCGGTCGACGACAGCACGAACCTCGAGAGCCCCTCGGCGGGCGTTGCCGTCAACGTCGCCTGTCCCTGCTCGATCTGGGGCAACGCCCTCACGCCGGCCGAACCGGACTCCCACGACACTGGGTCGGTCGAGCTCGGCATGAAGTTCACCTCGGAAACCTTTGGCACCGTCACCGGCGTGCGTTTCTACAAGTCGACGGCCAACACCGGCAAACACACGGGCAGCCTGTGGAGCGCAAGCGGCGAACGGCTGGCAACGGCGACGTTCACCGGCGAAAGCGCCTCGGGCTGGCAGCAGGTCAACTTCTCCACGCCCGTCGCGATCCTGCCGAACACCACCTATGTGGTCTCCTACTTCGATCCATCCGGGCATTACGCCGTGTCGCCGTACTATTTCTACACCCCACCGCCGACGGGCGGCAACATCCTCAACAGCCCGCCCCTGCATGCGGTTCCGGCGAACGCCGAACCGGTGAGTGGATCGTTCTCCTCGGCCAATGGCCTGTACGCTTACGGCGCCGGCAGCACCTTCCCCACCAACAGCTACGAGGGCAGCAACTACTGGGTGGACCCGGTCTTTACGCCTTCCGCCGGTGCCGGTCAGGTCACCAACGTCACCGCGACCGCCGGCAGCGGGTCGGCGAGCCTTACCTGGAGCGCCCCCTCAAGCGGCGGCGCGCCCACCAAATACACGGTCACTCCTTACATCGGCTCAGAAGCACAGCCGAGCACCACCATCACCGGCGCCCCACCGGCGACCAACGCCACGATCTCGGGGCTGAGCAACGGCACCGCCTACACGTTCACAGTCACGGCATCCAATCCGAGCGGCTCCGGCCCTTCCTCCGAACATTCCAATGCCGTCACTCCGACGGCGCTCACGGCTCCCTCGGCGCCGAGCGGGGTCACCGCCGGCGCCGCCACCAGCCAGGCGCTCGTCAGTTGGAGCGCTCCGGCCGGCGACGGGGGCAGCCCGATCACTTCCTACACGGTGACGCCCTACATCGGCTCGAGCGCCCAGAAAGCGACGACGCTCTCACCGAGTTCGACGTCGACGATCGTGAAAGGGCTCACCAACGGCACCGGCTACACCTTCAAGGTGAGCGCCGGCAACGCCATCGGCGAAGGCCCCGCCTCCGGCGCCTCGAATGCGGTCACTCCGCAGAACACGATCATGGACTTCACCGCGCCCGCGACGGTCGATTCCGGCGACGTCTCCCCGGTCGAGCTCGGGGTGAAGTTCAGCTCCGAAACGCCCGGCACGATCACCGGTGTGCGCTTCTACAAGGCGAGCACGAACACCGGCACACACATCGGCAGCCTCTGGAGCGCCACCGGCACACTCCTCGCCTCCGCCACCTTCACCGGCGAAAGCGCCTCCGGCTGGCAACAGGTCAACTTCACAACACCCGTCCAGATCACCGCCAACACCACCTACATCGCCGCCTACCTGGCACCCAAAGGCCACTACTCCGACACCCCCGCAGCATTCGCGAGCGTCGGCGTGAGCAACCCCCCGCTGACCGCGCTCGCGAACTCGCTCAGCGCCAACGGCGTCTACCTCTACAGCTCGACCAGCGCCTTCCCCTCCAATAGCTACAACGCGACTAACTACTCGGTGGACGTCGACTTCGAACCGGCAGCCGCCACAGCTCCCGGGCAGGTTACGAATGTGAGCGCGAGCGCCGGCGCGGGATCGGCGAGCCTGACCTGGAATGCGCCATCGAGCGGTGGAGCGCCGACGAAATACACGATCACCCCCTACATCGGCGCAGAAGCACAGCCGAGCACGACCATCACCGGCGCCCCACCCGCGACCGGCGCGACGATCACGGGTCTGACCGCCGGTAGCGCCTACACGTTCACCGTGACAGCGGCCAACTCCACCGGCTCGGGGCCGGCCTCAGAACACTCGAACGCGGTCACGCCGACGGCAGTGGGTCCGGCGGCGGACACGATCTTCGGCTCGGCAACGCCCGCGACGATCGACTCCGGCGACGTCTCCCCGGTCGAGCTCGGGGTGAAGTTCAGCTCCGAAACACCCGGCACGATCACCGGCATCCGCTTCTACAAGGCGAGCACGAACACCGGCACACACATCGGCAGCCTCTGGAGCGCCACCGGCACACTCCTCGCCTCCGCCACCTTCACCGGCGAAAGCGCCTCCGGCTGGCAACAGGTCAACTTCACAACGCCCGTCCAGATCACCGCCAACACCACCTACATCGCCGCCTACCTGGCACCCAAAGGCCACTACTCCGACACCCCCGCAGCATTCGCGAGCGTCGGCGTAAGCAACCCCCCGCTGACCGCGCTCGCCAATCCGCTCAGCGCCAACGGCGTCTATGCGTACAGCGCCACGAGCATCTTCCCGTCGAACAGCTTCAACTCGACGAACTACTGGGTGGACGTCGCCTTCGAACCGGCCGCCCCCACGGCGCCCGGGCAGCCCACGAACGTGACCGCGACGGCGAGCAGCGAATCGGCGAGCCTGACCTGGAATGCGCCATCGAGCGGTGGAGCGCCGACGAAATACACGATCACTCCCTACATCGGCGCAGAAGCACAGCCGAGCACGACCATCACCGGCGCCCCGCCGGCGACCAACGCCACGATCTCAGGGCTGAGCAACGGCACCGCCTACACGTTCACAGTCACGGCATCCAACTCGATCGGCTCGGGACCGGCCTCAGAACACTCAAACGCCGTCACGCCGAGCGCCGTGACGAGCACGCCCGAGACGATCTTCGCCGCCGCCACGCCGGCGACGATCGACTCCGGCGACGGGTCTTCGGTCGTGCTGGGCGTCAAGTTCAGCTCCGAAACGCCCGGCACGATCACCGGTGTGCGCTTCTACAAGGCGAGCACGAACACCGGCACGCACATCGGCAGCCTCTGGAGCGCCACCGGCACACTCCTCGCCTCCGCCACCTTCACCGGCGAAAGCGCCTCCGGCTGGCAACAGGTCAACTTCACAACGCCCGTCCAGATCACCGCCAACACCACCTACATCGCCGCCTACCTGGCACCAAACGGGCACTATTCAGACACCCCCGCGGGATTCTCCGCGAGCGGCACGAGCAACCCGCCGCTGACCGCGCTCGCGAACTCCCTCAGTTCCAACGGCGTGTATGCGTACAGCGCCGTGAACACGTTCCCGAGCAACAGTTTCAACGCGACGAACTATTGGGTGGACGTCGATTTCGAACCGGCGCCGTGACGCACGCTCGCCTCAGACCCGGCGTCAGGCGACTGCTCGCAGGTGCACAGATCGCGGGCGCGGCGCTGCTGATAGCCGGATGCGGCGGCTCCTCCAGCGGCGGTTCGTCCACGGCCGCCACCACGGCGTCGAGCGCGCAGAGCGCGGACGTGACGCCCGGCGCCTACGCCAAATCCCACCACGACGTGGTGAGCGGCGAAGTGATCACGCACCACCCGGCGAACGGCACCGGTCGCGCGCAGGCCAACGACGACAATCCGGCACGCGCCGACGCCGGCGGCCGGCGCTCCGGCGCTCCGGACCCTTGCACCCTCGTGACCCAAGCCCAGGCGCAGGCGATCCTCGGCGTGGCGGTAGCCGCCCCCGTACAGGCGCCGCTCGGACCAACCTGCATCTACCGGCCGGCGGGCGCCCACACCTTCGTCACGATGACGGTCGAGTCGGTCGACTTCGCCAAGATCAAGGCGCACATCCGCGGGCGCACGCAGTTCGCAGTCGTCGGCCACACCGCCTATTGCGGCACCTACGGACAGCCCACGGTGTTCGTTGCGCTGAGCGTCGGCCGGGTTCTGGCGGTCACCGCGCCGTGCGTCACCGGAGCCAGATTCGCCGCCGCGGCGCTACCGCGCCTGGGCGCCTGATCGACGACCCGACGTTCTGGCGCCGGCTCAGCTAGCATCGCCACGGGAGATGTGGGATGGCAAAGGAGAAGCCGAGTGACGCAACGCGGGTATCGCTTCGCGATCGCATCGATGCTCGTGGCGTTCACGGTCGGGCTGCTGCCGGCGCTTCCCGCCGGTGTCCTGGCTGCGACACCTGAGACCATCTTCGGCTCGAGCACACCGGCGACGATCGACTCGGGCGACGGGAACTCGGTCGAGCTCGGGGTGAAGTTCACCTCCAAAGAAGCGGGTAGCGTGAGCGGGGTCCGCTTCTACAAGGCCGCCACGAACACCGGCACGCACATCGGCAGCCTCTGGAGCGCCACCGGCACACTCCTCGCCTCCGCCACCTTCACCGGCGAAAGCGCCTCCGGCTGGCAACAGGTCAACTTCACAACACCCGTCCAGATCACCGCCAACACCACCTACATCGCCGCCTACCTGGCACCCAAAGGCCACTACTCCGACACCTCCTCCGGGTTTGCCACAGCGGGCGTGAGCAATCCACCGCTGACCGCGCTCGCCAACACCACGAGCGCCAACGGCGTATATAAGTACAGCGCCACGAGCACATTCCCCGCCAGCACCTACAAAGCGACCAACTATTGGGTGGACGTCGCGTTCGAACCCACCACACCTTCGGTCCCCGGACAGGTCACGAACGTGACCGCGACCGCCGGCAACGGCTCCGCGACGCTGACATGGAAAGCGCCGGCGAGCGGCGGAGCGCCCACCAAATACACGATCACCCCCTACATCGGCGCAAGCGCGCAGAGCGCAACGACGATCACCGGCGCCCCGCCGGCGACCAACGCCACCGTCACTGGGCTCACCCCGGGAAGCACTTATACGTTCACGGTGACCGCGACCAACTCCGTCGGCTCCGGTCCCCCTTCCGAACACTCGAACGCCGTCACGCCGACGACCACGACGCCGCCTTCCGCGCCCAGCGGCGTCACGGCCACGGCCGGCAATGGGAGCGCCGCGCTGACGTGGACGGCTCCGTCCAACGGCGGAAGTCCGATCACCAGCTACACGATCACCCCCTACGTCGGCACAAGCGCGCAGAGCACGACGACGATCACCGGCGCCCCGCCGGCGACCAACGCCACGATCTCAGGGCTGACGAACGGTGTCACGTATACGTTTACCGTCGCCGCGACCAACGCGATCGGCCCTGGTGCGCCGTCCTCACCGTCGAACGCCGTGACGCCCGCCACCGCCCCGATCGCATACCCCGACCTGCAGCTGCTGATGCCCACCGGGGCCATCTCGATCGTGAATTCGGGTGCCACGAGGACGCTCGAGTTCACGCACATCACCGAGAACGCCGGTGCCGGACCGTTTGAGATTCGCCCGGCCTATAACGAAAAGACGGGAATCTCCCAGGGCTATCAGGCGCTCTACACGATGCCCAGCCCGGGGGTGTGGAAGTTCGCCTCGACGACGCCGATCGTCGGTCCGATGGTGTGGGCTCCGCCGAGCGACTACAACTTCCCGCTGGACAAGTTCGCGCTCTACACCGTCGCTTCCGGCGGCGGGCTCGGCGGCGTCGTGGAAACGAGTCCCAAGGATCTGTTCTGCATGACCTCCGACGTCTACGTCGGAGGAGTGCCCAACACGCCCGCCAACAACGAATACCCCGGGGACCCCAACTGCCTCTCTCCCGAAGGCACGCTCGGGCTGAGCGTCGGCTGGGGCGATCAGTACGACGCCACCGACGGGGGCGAGGGCATCCCGATCTCGAACGTCCCCAACGGGACCTACTGGCTGCGCGGCGAGGTCGATCCAGATCACTACTTCGCACAGTCCAGCACCGCCAATGACATCACCGACACGAAGCTCCAGATCGAAGCCAACACCGTCAAAGTGCTCGAACAGACCCACCCCGTATCGACCCCGCCGACCGTCACACTGTCCAGCCCGGCCGCGGAATCCACGATCTCCGGGACGACGACGCTGAGCGCGACCGCGACTGCTCTGGCGCCGATCTCCTCGGTCCAGTTTCTGCTCGACGGCCAACCGATCGGCGCGCCCGTCGCGACGCCGCCATACACGATCAGCTGGCCGGTCGGCAGCACTCCCCCGGGTAAGCATTTCCTCAGCGCCCAGGCGACCGACGCCAACGGCCTCGTCGGCACCGCCCTCGACACGCCGGTGAACGTCAAGGAAGGCTCCAAAGAAGGCCCGGACACCGAACCCCCGACCGTCGCGATCGTCAACCCGGTGGCCGGCGCGAAGGTCTCCGGCGTCAGACAGGTGAGCGCCGCGGCCAACGACAACGTCGCGGTAGCCTCGGTGCAGTTCTACCTCGACGGCAAACCGCTGGGCGCACCGGTGAGCACGCCGCCGTACGCCGTCAGCTGGAACACGACCGAAGCGAGCAACGCCGGCCACACCCTCACGGCTAAGGCCACCGACACGTCGGGCAACGTGGGCGCCTCCCCTCCAATCAGCGTGACGGTGCAGAACCCGGCCGAAGAAAGCCCGTGCTTTGTCGTGGACGCCACCGTCAGCATCAACGGTCACGGCGCGGTGACGACGCAGAGCTTCACCACCGCCGAAGCCGGCGAGCAGCTGTTCGCGTTCGTGTCCTCCGACGGGCCGGCAGGCGCCGGCAAGCAGTCGGCGACGGTCGCCGGCGCGGGCCTGACCTGGAAACTCGTCAAGCGCGCCAATACGCAATCGGGCGATGCCGAGATCTGGACCACGACGGCGGCCGGCCAGCTCAGCAACGTGACCGTCACCTCCACTCCGGCGAAAGGCGGCTATGACCAGTCGCTGACCGTGATCGCGGTGCAGATGTCCGACGGCGTAGGCGCAACGGCAGCCGCCGGCGCGGCGAGCGGCGCGCCGGGCGTCTCACTGAAGACGACCGAAGAAGGGTCGCTCGTGTATGCGGTCGGCAACGATTGGGACACCGCCACCGCGCGCACCCTCGGCCCAAACCAAGTGATGCTGCGCCAGTACCTGGACACGAAAACCGGCGATACGTTCTGGTCGCAGTTCGACGGAGCCGTCACCGGGCCGCTTGGCGAAACCGTCACGCTCAACGACAGCGCTCCCACCGGGGACTCCTGGAACATGGCCGCCGTCGAGATCCTCGGCGACGGTCCGGGCGTCTGAGTTCTTCTTTACCGGTTCGTGGCGTGGACGAACGCCTCGCCGGGCACAGCCGAGCGTGAGCGTACCTCGAGCGCACGACGACGACGTACCAGCTCGCGCATGGGCGTCACGTTGCCCTCCGGCCCGGCCGCCGCGACCGTGGTGAGCGCGGCGATGACGAAGAACATGTAGGGCGCCTGGGGGAAGGACAGCGCGTCGAATAGCGCACAGACGACCAGAAAGGCGACGCATCCACCGGAGGTCCCCAGCGCCAGGGAGGCGATCGTCGGTCCGCGCGCGCGGATCGCCGCGCGCGCGATGAAGACCGGCGCAAGGATCATCCAGAGGAACGCGAGCAGACCGATCGCGCCGACCTCCCATATCTCGTCGATGTACTCGTTGTCGTTGATCCGGAACTGAGCCGGCTGTTCCGGGTTCAGCGTGCCGAACCCGCGACCGATCAGGGGGTGGGCAAGCACGTCGGGGGCGACGTTGGTGAAGTCTCCGACACGGTGGGTCGTGGAGTCGCTCTTGCTGGCGGAATTGAAATCAAACACGGTGCCGAGGGCGCCCGGCGAGGCTACGTGTACGAGGCCGACAAGGACCACCAGACCGACCGGCAACAGGCGCAGGATCTGGCGCGGGCGGTAGCAGGCGATGTAGAGGACGACCGCAACCGGGACCACGAGCGCCGTCTTGCGGTCGGTCGCCAGCGCGCCGGCGACCATCAGCGCGAAGCCCGCGGCGTTCAGCCACCAGGATCGACGCGAGCGGGCGTCCAGCGCTCGCACCAGCGCGAGTGGCATCACCACCACGAGCATCGTCGTGGCGGCGAGCCCATGCTGGGTGGGCCCGACGACGTTGACGCGCCCTTCGGTGCCAAGCGCTGGATGGATGACGGTGGGCGACGGTTCGACCTTGGCGATCGGCGCGAGCAGCGTGCGACTCCATTCGTAGAAGACGTTGTAGCCGGTGTGGCGCTCGTAGAGCATCGCGACCGACATCAGCGTGGCGAGCCCGATCAGGTAGGTGATGAAACCGCGCACGTCCTCGAACCGCAGGGCGGTGAGCGCGAACCACGCGACGATCAAGAACGACCCCAGCAGCGCGAAGCGCTTCTCGGCGAGTTTGAAGTCGTTCAGGTTGACGATCCTCCCAGCGTCGAGCAGCAGGCTCGTGACGGCGACGGCCAGAAACACACAGGCCGCGCTGACAAACAGCTTGGATCGCCGCGTACGCAGAAACGCTCGCTGATCGCCGCCCAGCCAGATCCAGGCCAGCAGCAGCACGATCACCGCGAAGCGGTCGATTCGAGAGTCCACCGGAAGATGGATCTTCAGTTCGGTCGAGTCGATCGGCACGACGAACAGCATCGCCAGAAAGCCGGCCAGCAACCATGGAAGGGGACGGCGGGTATGAGGAAACGCGTCGCGTGGCGTGCCGGCCTCCCCAAGCCGCGTCCGCGCCTGTCGCGGGGCCGGTTCTGTTCTGACGCCAGGCCGATTCAGGACGGCTGCTCCAGCCATCGGCCTAACCTGTCGGCGGCGACGGCGAAACGCTCACCGCGCGCTCCGCGCGGGGACCGGGCGGCGATCGTCTTCCTCGCGTCGAGAGGAGGCGATGTCGAACAGCCCGGTCTCGGCGTCATCGAACAGGGCACTCCCGGCGTCTCGCGGATCACCGTCGTGCGGCGCTCGCACTCCACCACCTTCCGTCGCAGACCGAGTTCGCTCGGTCTGCTCGGTGCTCCACTCCTCTCCCTGCGCCAGGCCGGCGCTTTGACGCCAGACTGCGAGCAGCCGTGGCGCTGCCAGCACGAGCACGCACCACAGCAGGAAGACCGCGACGAACACCATGACCGCCAGCTGCTTGCTGATCGCGCCGTCGACGACCGCACCGTTGGCCGGGCCGAGCTGGCGAATCTCGATCCGCGAGGAGGATGGGATCTTGTCTTCCGCCTCCAGGCTCGTGACATAGCGCTGCAGACCGACGACGGCGGCATTGGCGAGCGCGACGGCCTGGGGCGTGGTGGGAGCCTGCGAGAAGATGTTGATCGTCGGCAGGCCCGCCTGGCTTTCGAAGTTCAGGCGGTAGGGGACCGTCTCGCCCGTGATCTCGACGTTGCGCTTGAGGGCCGTGGGCTCCTGCACGACGCGCGGCTGGTTGGCGTTGACCGGTCCGGCGGCATAGATCTGTTCGCCGGAGAGTCCCACCTGCTTGCCGACCAGGCTGAGAACCGCCGGGCTGGCCATGAAGTTCGCGTATACCTGAGCACGCGTGCTCAGGTCTTCGGAGGACTGCGACAGGTTGCCCAGGACCGACGAGGAGGAGTCCACGAGAACCTGCGTGCTCGCGCTGGAGTACTGCAGCGCGCGAGACTTGAGCGAGAGCCCGTCGAGGCGATACACGCTGAGGATCGCGGCGAACATCGCGACGCAGGCGCCGAGCGCCATGAGCAGGCGGTGCCTCGACAGTTCACGTAGTGCCAGCGCAAATCCCATTATTTCGACCCTTCTAGCGGTTTCTCGATAGTGCTTGTCGTTGACGGTTCAAAGCCGGGCGCCTGTGGACGCCCGTCCGCCCACCCGGGACCGGTTTATAGCTCTGGATGGCGATGCGATGAGGTATCGGCGTCTAACGAAAAAACGACCACGGCCCGCCGAATTTGCGAACCACATCGCAATTCAACGAGATGCCGGCCACCTGCGCGGGCGGCCCGACCTCGCACCGGCCCCTTGCTGGGACTCGCACGTCGACCGGCGAGCATCCCGGGGCCGACGCGAGGGGCCGGTGCATCGACAGCCCGGAAGAGGGAGCGGTGCGAGATCGTTTTGTAAGGGAATGAACACGACCCTCGACCACCTGCCCACCGTGTCCAGAATCGCGCTGCTCACCCCACAGGACGAGGACTGGCGCGCGTTTGCGATCGAGCATGCGACCTCGCCTTTGCAGCATCCGGTGTGGGTCCAAACGCTCACCGGCGCCTACGGACTGCACGCGCGGATCTTGGCGCTGACCGACGCGCGGGGCGCGATCCTCGCGGGGTTGCCGATGATTCGCGGCAAGCTGCCATGGCGCAGGCGCTGGACGGCGCTGCCGTTCACGGACACGCTCGAGCCGATCGCCGACGGCGAGGCTCACCGTGACGAGCTGCTGGTGGCGGCGGCTGCGCACAGTGACCAAAGCGGTGAGCCGCTGCTGCTGCGCTCGCATGCGGACCTGCCGGGCTGGGTCTCTGCCCAGGTCGGCACTGTGCAGCTGCTTGACCTGAGCGAGGGCGCCGACGGGGTCCTGCGCGGCGCCAAGTCGAAGACCCGTCAAAACGTGAAGCTGGCGCGCAAGGCCGGGCTGACGGCCAGGCCGATCGTCTCGCGGGCCGAGTTCATGGGACCCAACCTGGATCTCCTCGCGCAGTCGCGCCGGAGGCTGGGCGCGCCCACACAGCCGCGACGCTACTGGTCACGGGTGTGGGAGCTGCACGACCGCGACCTCGCGCTGACGATCGGCGTGTATCTGAAGCAGCGGCTGCTGGCCAACGCGACGTTCCTGATCGGAGACGATCACGCCGTGTTCAAGTACAGCGCCTCGGACTCCAAGAGCAGAGATCTACGCTCGAACTACCTGGCGTTCGCGACGGCGCTGGACCATCTCGCCGGCCGCGGACTGCGGTCGCTGGACTTTGGGATCACCGACGTCCACAACACCTCGCTGCGCAGATACAAGGTGCACTGGGGAGGCGATGAGCAACCTGCCTACTTCTCGGCCACGCACCCCGATGTGCTGCCCCAAACGCTTGAGCCGGGGCGGCTGTTGACCACGACGATTCAGCGCGCACCCGTGTTCGTGGGACGTGCGATCGGGTCGCTCGCGTATCCCTTCGTCGCCTGATGAGCGTGAGGAGGCCGCAATGAGCGCCGTGGAAGCCGATCTGTGCGCCGAGGCACTGGCCACCACCACCGGCCCGCTCGTGGAAGAGCCGGACGCCACGGCGTTGACCGACGAGGACCGTGCCCGGATCGAGCGCTGGCGCGAGGAGCGCTGGAGGGCGCTGGAAAGGCGTACGGGCGCGGCGGCCCCGCGCGATGCGGCCCGGTGGTATGACACGTTGGTGTTCGAACGCTGGCGCAACGAGGGCGGCCGACGCGGCCTGCCTCCGTTTGCGCTGAGACTGTTCTATATGGTCAAGCGCTTCATCCCCCGCACGGTCCAGCTGCGTCTGCGGCGCACACTGATCGAGCGCCAGCGAGACCCTGAATTTCCGCGCTGGCCGTTTGAGAGCGCCGGCGCGGATCTCGTGCGCATCGCCCTCGCCGACGCGCTGCTCGAGCGCGGACTGGACGCAGTTCGATTCCCCTGGTTCTGGCCCGAGGGCGCAAGCGCGGCGGTGACGCTGACCCACGATGTGGAGTCCGCGGACGGTCTTGCGCGCGCGCGGACGGTCGCGGACTGGGAGGAGCGGCACGGGTTCAGATCCTCGTTTAACGTCGTCAGTGACTGGTATCCGATCGACCAAGCCCAGCTGGAGCGCCTGACGGAGCGTGGTCATGAGATCGGCTCGCACGCGATCCACCACGACCGCTCGCTGTTCGCCTCCCGCGATGCGTTCGAGCAACAGCTGCCGCTGCTGCGCCAAGCCGCCGAGCGTCTCGGAGCGGTCGGGTTTCGCTCCCCCGCGACGCATCGCGTCGTCGCCTGGCTCGCCGAGCTGCCGTTTTCCTATGACTGCACGATGCCCCACTCAGACCCCTATGAGCCGATCCCGGGCGGGACGGCGACCGTGTGGCCGTTCTTTCACGGCGAGCTCGTCGAGCTGCCATACACCGCGCCGCAGGACCACACGCTGTTCAACCTCCTGGGGCACACCGACGCTTCACTGTGGCAATCTCAACTCGAGCGAATCGTCTCATGCAACGGCCTGTTCCAGACGATCACACACCCCGACGAGGAATATCTCGGCCGGCCGAGAATCGGCGCGGCCTATCGCGAACTGCTGGCTGACATAGCCAGACGCGAGGATGTATGGGTGGCGCTTCCCCGCGACGTCGCCGAATGGTGGCGCCGGCGCGCACAGGGCCTCACTCCGCCTGACGACGGCCTCGCGAGATGGACCGGATCGGAGATCGAGCTGACCTCCGACCGAGCCGGCGAGAGTCCTTGAGACGGCCATGAACGCACGTGGCCACACGGCACCGCACGTGGTGATGGTGCTTGAGAACAGTCAGTACCCGCTGGATGCTCGCGTGCGCATGGAGGCCGAGACGCTGATCGACGCGGGGCTGTCGGTCGAAGTCCTGGCGCCGCGCGCGGCCGACGAACCCGCACGCGAGACCATCCGTGGCGTGCGCGTGAGGCGATTTCCGCTGCCCGAGGGCAACGGCGAGCTCCTTGGGACCGCGCTCGAGTACCTCGCCGCCTGCTTTGTGATCAGCGCCCTGGTGCTGCCGCGCCTGGCCGGCCGGCGCAGGGGCACGCTGCATGTGCACAACCCCCCCGACTTCTTCTTTCCCCTGTTGTGGCTCGCCCGCTTGCGGGGTTGGTCGACCGTGTTCGACAACCACGACGACGCGGCCGGGATGCTGCGGGCCAAGCTCGGACGCCCGACGCGCCTGGCGAGCCTGCTGGCGTGGATGCGCGACCGCTCGGCGCGGACAGCCGATCTGACCGTGGCGACCAACGAGACTCAGTGCAAGCTGCTCGCGCGCGTCGCTCGCCGTGCGATCATCGTGCGCAACAGCCCGCCGTTGTGGTTTGCCGATCACCGGCCCTCGCCCCCGCGTGGCCGAGCGAGACTCGTGTTTCTCGGGGAGATCGGTGTGCAAGACCGTGTGCAGCGCACCGTCGAGATCCTCGCGCGGCTCGTGCGGGAGCAGGGCCTGGACGTCGAGCTGTTGATCATCGGCGATGGGCCCGAGCGTCGAGCCGTGCACGAGCGCGCCCGGCAGCTGGGCGTGGCCGAGCGCGTCAGTATCACAGGATGGGTCCCGTTCGAGGACGTCCCAGGGCTGCTCGCCTCGGCGCACATCGGTCTCGACACCGCCCCCGCGACCGAGGTCAACCACGGTTCGACGATGGTGAAGATTCTCGAGTACCTGGCCGTCGGTCTTCCGGTCGTGGCAACCGCGCTGCGAGAGACGAAGGTGACGGGCGGCGACGCTGTCATGGCGATCACGCAGGACACCGTCGAGGCCTACGCGAACGTGATCGCCGAGCTGCTGAAATCGACCGAGGCCTGGCAGCAAAGCGCCGAGCGGGCACGGGCTCGGGGCACTCAGCTGATGTGGCCGGCACAGGGCGAGAAGCTCGTCGAGGCCTACCGGGGCCTGCCCGAGCTGCGACGCGCGCCGCGCACGTAGGGCGCAGTCCGACTCGTTCTTTGGGAGATGAGCCATCCGGCATTCCGCGAACGCTTTTCGCAAACGCGTTCGCTGATACGCAGCGAAGGCTATGCGGGCGTGAGCGCCCGCCTGCTCGACAACGCATCGCGGCGACTGGCGCCGGTGAGCGTCGCACGCCTGGGCGTGTCGCGCAAGGATCTGGCACGCGCCGCCGAATTCGCCCACGCCGGCTCCGAGCCGCCTGCGCCTACGCCGCTGCGAGCCGACGGATCGCTCGATATCGCCTGGGTCTGCGTGCCTCAGAGCGAGGGCAGCGGCGGGTTTACGACGATGGCGCGGCTCGCGGCCTGCCTCGAACGAGCCGGGCACCGGTGCACCGTCTACCTGCACGACCGTCACGGCTGGTCGTTTGAGCGACATCGCGAGACGATGCAGGCATGGTGGCCCGACCTGCACGCCGAGATCCGCGATCTCGCCGGCGGCGTAGAGGACGCCCATGCGATCTTCGCCACCTCCTGGGAGACGGCCTATCCCATCCTGACCTCCCCCGCGAAGGGGGTCCGCTTCTATCTCGTGCAGGACTTCGAGCCGCTGTTCTACGCTGCGGGCAGCGAGGCCCTGCTCGCGGAGGCGACCTATCGGTTCGGCTTTCACGGCGTGACTCCCGGGCGTTGGCTCGCGCGGGTGCTGGAAAGCCGCTACGGCATGGAGGCGGATCATTTCGACTTCGGCTGCGACCTGCGCCGATACCAGCTCCAGCCGGGTGTGCGGCGTACGGGCGTGTGCATGTATGCACGCCCCTCGACCCCACGCCGCGCGTTCGAGCTCGCCGTGGCGGCGCTTGACCTGTTCGCCGAGCGCCATCCGGAGGTCGACATCCACTTGTATGGCGAGTCGGTTGGCCGTCTGCCGTTTGCGGCCGTCGATCACGGGACGCTCAGCCCGAGCGCACTCAACGATCTGTACAACCGCTGTGTCGCCGGCCTTGTGCTGTCGGCGACAAACGTCTCGCTGGCGCCGCAGGAGATGCTGGCTGCCGGCTGCATACCGGTCGTCAACGACGCCGAACAGAATCGGATCGTGCTCGACAATCCCTCTGTCGTATACGCCCCGGCGACGCCCTTTGACCTCGCGCGGGCTCTGGCCGACCTCCTCGAGCGGCCCGCCGCCGAGCGTTCCGCGGCGGCAATCGCGGCGGCGGGAAGCGTGCAGGGAACGTCCTGGGAGGACGCCGGCGCCGTGGTCGAGCGAGTCGTTTCACGGACCGTCCAGGCAGCCGCACGCAGCGCCCGGGACTTGGCGACCATCGCGCTATGACTATGACCAGGAGTTCAGGATCGCTGCAGCAGACGAGCGCGAGGGCGGCCCGCACGGCCAACGCAAAAGTGTCCGACCCGGCGAGCCCGAAGAGAACCCACCGGCCAAGCACCGAGCTGGCTGACCTGGCGATTGTGATCGTCTCGGCCAACAGCGCGCGCTGGCTGGAGCGGTGTCTGCCCACCGTGTTCGCTCACGCGGGCGAGGCCAAGCTCGAGGTGATCGTCGTGGACAACGCCTCGACCGACGGCACGCGCGAGCTGGTCGGCTCGAAGTTCCCGCGGGTACGGGTTCTGAGCGGACCCAATCGCGGCTTTGCCTACGGCAACAATCGCGGGCTGGAGCAGGCACGCGCTCGCTATCTCCTGCTGCTCAATCCCGATACCGAAGTGATCGACGGAACGTTCGACGCTCTGCTTGCGTTGCTGGACTCAAGGCCGCAGGTGGGCGTGGCGGGCGTGCGGCAGCTCACCGCCGAGGGCACACTGTGGCCGACCATCCGCCGCTTCCCCAGCGTCACGCGGGCGCTGGGTGAGGGGTTGTCCTGCGAGCGCTGGCCCATACACCCGGCCTGGGCCGGAGAGCGGGTGCTCGATCACGCGGCGTATGAGCGCGAGCAGGAGTGCGACTGGACCTCCGGCTCGTTCATGCTGGTGCGGCGCGAGGCCCTGCTGAGCGCAGGGCTGCTGGACGAGCGCTTCTTTCTGTACTGCGAGGAGCCCGACCTGTGCCTGCGCGTCAAGCGCGCAGGCTGGAAGGTTTGCCACCTGCCGCAGATGACGATCGTGCACCACGCGGGCAAGGACGGGGTCGTGCCGCGCATGGTCGCGCAGGACGCCTACGCGCGCAAACAGTATGCGCACAAGCATTTCGGGGCGCCCCGCCGCGGCCTGTATCTCGCGGCGCTCGCCCTGCGTCATCTGCTCCGCGCTGCGTTCGCCCGTCCCGGCGGCGCCAATGGCCTTGCCCGTCGCGAAGGCGCCAGGCGCGCGCTGCGCACGCTGGCCGGACGCGAAGAGCCGCCGTTTCACCAACCGCCGGCGACCGCGATCGAGCCGCGATGAGCCAGCGATTGCTCCTGATCTCGCCGGTGCGCAACGAGCAGGCCTTTCTCGAGCTCACCGCCGCCGCGGTGTCACGGCAGACCCGCCCTCCGGATCGCTGGATCGTGGTGGACGACGGGTCCACGGACCGCACGCCCGAGATTCTCAAGAGGCTGAGAAGCGAGATCGATTTTCTCGAGGTTCTCGACACCGCACAGCTTGCGCGTGTGGAGCGCGCCGTGCCCGACCGCTTGGCGACCGCCGCCGAGGCACGCGCGTTCAACCTCGGCCTGGGCACCGTGGCATGGCGTGAGTTCACGCACATCGCCAAGCTCGACGGCGACACCGAGTTGCCCCCACGCTACTTCGAGGCGCTGCTGAGCGAGTTCGCGCGCGACAGCGCGCTGGGGCTGGCCGGCGGTGTCTATGCGGATCCCGATCCTCGTGGCGAGGGCGAGGGCTGGAAGGTCATGAACCCACCGTCGGACTACCATGTGCCGGGAACGCTGAAGTGCTATTCGCGCGAGTGCTTCGAGGCGATCGGCGGGATGCAGGAGCGGCTGGCGTGGGACACGATCGACGAGACCTACGCACGAATGCACGGGTATCGAACGCGCTCCTACCGCAGTCTCGTCGCGCACCACCACCGCCCTTGGGGCAGTGCCGACGGCACGCTGCGGGGGCGCGCCAGGCACGGGGAGTGCGCCTACATCGTCCGGTTCACGCTCCCGTGGGTGATCCTGCGCTCGTTCAAGGTGGCGCGTGCGCGACCGCGCGTTCTGTCCGGTGTCGCGTTCCTGTACGGCTACCTCAGATCGGCTGTGCGACGCACCGCGCGGGTCGAGGACCCGGCGTTCAGGAGGTTCGTTCGAGGTGAGCTGCGAACGCGCATCATCAGAGCGCTCGGACGGCCTGCGCTCAGGCGGCGCATTCTCAGGCGCACACCACCTGGCGCCGCGGAGGAATTCGCCGAGAACGGCTGTTGAGGTCGCGAAAGGCCGGCTCACGCAAAGGCCGGGGCAGGCAAACACACGCCCGGCGAAACGCCGGCCGTTTCAGTAGCAGGCGCCGACCCCGTAGACGCATTCTTCGAGGTTGTCGTCGAAGAAGTTGTGCGACCAGGTCGTGAGTTTCTCGTTGGTGAACGCCTGAACCTTGTACTGGCCGCCTTCTTCCCAGTAGCCGTGTGAGTCCGGACAGCTGCCCGACAGGCAGCGCGCGAACCGATTGTCGGTCACGACCAGCGGACCCACCAGTTTGTCGTGGCCCACTTCTTCGCCGCCGTCGATGATGTAGTTGCCGCCCGCCATCAGGTTGTCTTCCATGCGGACTTCCTGAATCGAGCCGTACAGCCCCTGCAGGAACACGGCCGCCGTTATGGTCGTCGTCTGTGGCGTGAAGATCGTGCTGTTCCTGATGACGAGCGGTGCTTTCGCGGGCACATCGCCCTCGTCGGTGACGCACTCGTAGTGTTCTTCCTCGATTTCGTAGTTGCTCGGGCAATAGTCATGGTTGAGTTCTCCGCCCCCGTTGAGCTTGAACCCTGAGCAGTGCTCGGTGTTGACGTATTCCGCGACGTAAGGGCTGTTCCACCTCGCATCGACGCACGTCTGCACCGTGTTCGGACCTTTGACTTCGGTGCCCCCCACCTTGACGTGCGAGATGAGCGTGCCTTTGGCCGCTTCGTCGTTGGAGTCCGACTCCCGTTCAAACTCGATGGCGTTGCCCGTGCAGCCGTTGGCGATGCTGTAAGGAGGAGTGTCGCTGCACAGGCCCGTGGAGATGATTTCGTCGTTCTTGATGACCACGTTCTTGGCGTTCCAGGCGACGATGATCGTACCGGTGAGCCGCTTGCCTTCGTAGTGGGCTTCTCCCGTCAGGCGGACGTTCCCCACTTCTTCCGTCAAGCCTTTTTCGAGGACGCTCGGTTCCACGCCGGTGTTGCGTTCGCCGGGATAGCCGCATGCTTCGATCCTGCTTGTGCCTTCGGTCTGTGGATTCTCGAAGCACCCCTTCGCGGACAGGCTGGGTTCTCCCGGGTCGCTTCCGGCGCCGGTGACCGTGGCCGTGTGGGCGCTCGAGGCCGGCGTCGAGCCGCCGGCGTTGCTCGCAGTCACGACGACCCGCACCGTATGACCTACGTCGCCCGCGAGGAGCACGTAGCTCGACGCCGTTGCGCCGCCGATGTTCGAGCAGCCTTCGCCCGAAGAGCCGCAGTCCTGCCATCGGTATTCATAGGAACTCGGACTCCCGGTCCAGGTCCCGTTGCCGGCGCTCAGAATCCGGCCGACCACGGCCGACCCGACAACCGAGGGCAGCGCTGTGTTCACGGGAGCCCCTGGGGGTGGTGGAGGAGGAGGAGGAGGAGGAGGAGGCGGCGGCGGCGGCGGTTCGGTGGTGGATTCGGATTCGACCACGACTTCGTGGACGACCGTGGCGCTCTGGCCCGCCGCGTCGGTGACCGTCAGGCGTACGTACTTCGTATTCGCTTCGGAGAACGTGAACGTCAGGGTCTGGCCAACACCGAGCGGCCACTGCGGCGCGGCGGGTTCGACGGGAGAGCCGTCGTCGGACCATTCATAGGAGCACGGACTGGCCGGGCAGCTGGAGTTCGTACCGTTGAACAGGACCGGGCGCCCAACCACCGGGACCGTGGGCGCGTAGATGTAGCTCGCCGTCGGCGACGCCGGTGAGACCGGCGGCGACGGTTCAGACGGCGGAGTCGGCGTGGACGGAAAGGGGCTCGCGGGCGGCAGCAGCGAAGCTGGGACCCCGACGATTGACGGGGGAGCGAGCGGGCCGTGAGCCGACACCGGCGGTTTGCGGGGCTTGCGATGCGCGACCGTGCAGGGTCGCGATTTCGGCTTATGCGCATGCTGCGGGTGCCTGCGCTGAGCGGCGGTCGATCGGGCGGGCGCACGCGCGGTGTGTTTGGATTTTGCGCTGAGGCAGCGAGCCGGCTTGCGATGGGGGCGGTGACCGGCCGCGGGCTTGCTCGCGTTGGCCGCGGCAGCGCTGCGCGGCGCGGGAGAGCCCGCCGAGACGCCGACGGTCGCCGTAGCCCACGCGATCATCGTGGCGATCGCGATGGTCCTCAACGGCACATTGACTCGTGCTTGCACAAAAAATTGCATGACTGCGTGAGGGATTATGCCCGAGATCGGGCAGGTCGGTCCTCGGCACCGCCCGCGCATTGCGGAACTACGTGCAACGTCCAACCATTCGACGCCCAACCCATCGGCCCTGCGGTGGGGATGCTTGAGCTTCGGGCGGCGGCTCAGGCGCGATCGCCTGCGCCGCCGGGCTCGGTCGCGCCGCCAGACTGCTTCGCGCCGGCAATCCCGGGCGCGCCATCGGGATCGGTCGAGTACATCCGGATCGACATCTTGCGCGACCATGCCCGCCCCGGACGAAGCCCGCGGGCCGCGCGAACCATGCGGAAGCGGCCCGTGCCCAGCAACGTCTCCTCCTCGAGCGCGGTGTTGTAGATGAAGCGCAGCCTGCGCGGCCTGCGGTCGAGCGACTCGATCAGGCGGTCGAGGAGCCCTTCGAATGCGACGCCACCGATCGAGTTGTACAGGTAGACGATGGTCACATCGTCGGGTATCGGATACTCGGCGACGTCGGCAGTCACAAACTCGATGTCCCGGCAGCGCAGCGAGTCTCTGCGGGCCTGCACATTCGCCGTGGCGATCGCATTGAGCTCGGCCGAGAGCTCCACTCCGATCACCCGCCGAAAGCCGTAGCGTGCGGCTTGCAGGACGACGCGTCCCTTACCCGAGCCGACGTCGAGAAAGACGTCCTCGGCGCTGACGTCGCGCTCGCGCAGGATCCTGCGCAGGTCGAGCCATTTAGAGGGCTCGTAGCGCTTGCGCCCCGGCGCGTCGATCCCCAGCCCGCCCAGATCGGCGTAGCCCGAGGTCTCGATGCCCATGCGCCGCTCGATCGCCGAGCCTAGAGCCAGGCGGGTGGCCAGGTAACCCCGCCGCAACTCGAATCGCGCCTTGCTCTTCAGATCCACGCTCATGCCGCGACGTCGCGTTCCACGCTGTTGCGCTCACGCCCCGGGTATGTCCTTACAGCGGTCCACCTATACAGAACGGCCCCGGACGCTGCGCTCTTGCGCGCGAGACATGCCGTCACGAGGACATGAGGCACACCGACACGAGGCCGGAGGCTCAGTAGCAGGCACCCACCCCGAGCGTGCACGCTTGCAGGCCCGCGTCGATGAAGTTGTGCTGCCAAGTCATCTTGAATTCGTCGTAGAAGGCGGCCACGTGGTAGGCGCCGATTTCCGGGAAGTATCCGTTCTCATCGGGACATCGACCCCGGGTCAGGCATCGCGCGAAGCGGTTATAGAGGACCTTGTCGGGACCGGCCGGCCGATAGGGAGCGCCTGGTTCGTTTCCGAAGTAGAGGCTGAAGTTGCCACCGGCGATCAGGTCTTTTTCATAGACGGTCGCCTGAATCGGGCCGTAGAGACTCTGCTGGAAGATCGCGGCGGTAAGACCCGAGCCTTCGACCGATTCCCTGATGGGTGGCTGAAAAATGGTGCTGTTCTTGATGATCAGCGGGGTGTGCAGCGTGGCGGCATTCAACTGGCTGCCCTCGTCGGTGACGCACTCATAGTGTTCGCCGCCGATTTCGTAGTTGCTGGGACAGTAGACGTGATTCAATTCGCCACCCGCATTCAACTTGAACCCCGAGCAGTGTTCTGTCTTGACGTATTCGGCAACGTAGGGACTGTTCCAGCGGGCGTCGACGCATGTCTGCACGGTGTCCGGTCCGTGTCGCTGCAGACCATGGACGAAGACGTGTTCGATGCGCGTGCCCTTCGCCGCTTCGTCGATCCCCGCGCCCGCGCCGGAACCGGAGCGCGCGAACTCGATGGCGTTGCCGACGCATCCGTGGTTGAGGCTGAACCAGGGCGCCGGACACGATCCGGTCATTATGATCTCATCGTTCTTGATGACCACACCGGTGGCTCCCGGGGCGACCGTGATGCCACAGTCCTTGCCGATCAGCTTTTTGTCTTCGTAGTGTTCGGCGCCGGTGAGCGTCGGACATGCGGTGGTTTGCCTCAGTGCCACACCGGGCTGGACACCGACGTTGTTCGCGCCGGGATAGCCGCAGGCTTCGATTCGCGTGGTCCCCAGTTCGGGGTCCTCAAAGCAGTCCCGGCGCGTGAGGCTGGGCGGCGCAGACGACTGCCCTTCGCCCCCGGCCCCGCCGGACAGATGGCGAGCGCCGGATGAGCTGTGCCTGCCCGCGGCCGTGTGAGAGATGGAGCGAACCGCGATCCATCCCAGCACGATGGCGCAGCCGGCAAAGAGCACGGCGATCCATCTCACAGAGGCTCTCCTCCAGCTCGGTGCGCGACCCCGGGTGCCCCGGGTAAAGACAATTGAGGTGGTGCAGGGTATCAGCCGACCGCCCGGCGCCCGCTCGAGGCGAGCGCCGGATCGTCGAGTGCCGGAGGTCGCGCGGTCAGTAGCAGAGGCCTACGCCCAGCTTGCATTCTTCGAGATTGTTGTCGACGAAGTTGTGATTCCAGGTCATTTTCGATTCGTTGTAGAACGACGCGACGTGATACTGGCCAAATTCTTCGAAGTAGCCATGGGCGTCGGGGCATTTGCCGGTGGTGCAGCGGGCGAAGCGGTTGTATCTGACCGTATCGGGCCCGGTCAATTTGTAGGTCTCGCCCGCTTCTTCGCCGAAATAGACCGAGAAATTACCACCCGCGATCAGGTCTTTTTCGAGGATCGTTTCCTGAATCGATCCGTAGATGCTCTGCTGGAAGATGGCCGCCGTCAGCCCCGAACTTTCCACCGACTGTTTGATCGGCGGCTGGAAAATCGTGCTGTTCTTGATGATCAGCGGGGTGTGCAGCGTGGTGGCATTCAACTTGTTGCCCTCGTCGGTGACGCACTCATAGTGTTCGCCGCCGATTTCGTAGTTGCTGGGACAGTAGACGTGATTCAATTCGCCACCCGCGTTAAGCTTGAACCCCGAGCAGTGTTCGGCGTTGACGTATTCGGCGACGTAGGGGCTGTTCCAGCGGGCGTCGATGCACGTCTGCACCGTGTTCGGGCCATGTTTTTCGGTGCCCCCCACCTTGACGTGCGCGATGCGCGTGCCTTTGGCGGCTTCGTTGATTTCTTCACCGCTGCCGGCGCCGCGACGTTCGAACTCGATGGCGTTGCCGACACACCCGTAGTTGAGACTGAACTGCGGCGATGGGCATGATCCGGTGTCAAAGATTTCGTCGTTCTTGATGACCACGTTCTTGGCGTTCCAGGCGATGACGATCGTGCCTGTGAGGCGTTTGTTTTCGTAGTGTTCTTCGCCGGTCAGGCGTACCGTTCCCGAGGCGGCCGTCAGGCCTTTTTCGAGCGCACCTTTTTCCAGGCCGACGTTGCCGGCGCCGGGATAGCCACAGGCTTCGATCCGAGCAGTGCCTTCGGTTTCAGGGTTGGAGAAGCATTCCTTGGCGGTCAGGTTGGGTTCTTCGGGACCACCGCCCACAACCGCGGCCGCGACGGTCGCGCTCTGAGCGCTGGAGGCCGCTGTTGAGCCGCCCGAATTGCTCGCGCTCACGACCGCCCGCAGAGTGTGGCCGACGTCGTTCGCCGAGAGCGGATGGCTGGAGGAGTTCGCGCCGTTTACGTTCACGCAGCTCGCGCCCGCGGTGTTGCAGTCCTGCCATTGGTAGGCATAGGAGACCGGGGTACCGGTCCAGGTGCCGTTGGACACTTTCAGCGTTTCCCCTTCCACGGCCGGTCCGCTTACGGCCGGCAGGACCGTGTTGGTGGGAGCCGACGGCGGTGGCGGGGGCGGCGGCGGAGGCGATTCGGCGAGGACCGGTGTGGTCGCCGCCGAGGCCGCCGGCGTGGAGCCGCCCGAGTTGCTTGCAGTGACGATCACGCGCAGCGTATGGCCGACGTCGCTCGCGGCCGCTGTGTAGCTGGAGCTTGTCGCTGCGCCGATGTTCGCGCACGATTCGCCGGCCGTGTTGCATGCCTGCCACTGATAGGCGTATGAGGTCGGGCCGCCGGTCCAGGAGCCGGTGCTCGCGCTGAGGGTCTGGCCGACTTCGGCAGCGCCGCCGCCGAGCACCGGCGGCGCGGTGTTCACGGGCGCGCTCGGCGGCGGCGGCGTGACTTCGGCGACCGCGACGTTGTGCTCGACGCTCGCCGTCTGGCCGGCGGCGTCGGTGAGGATGAGGCGCACGTACTTCGTGCCGACACCCGAGAAGGTGAACTGGAGCGTCTGCCCGCCGCCGAGCGGCCACAGGACCGTGAGGGGTTGTGTCAGGCCGCCGTCATCAGACCATTCATACGTGCACGGACCGTCGGCGCAGGATGAACTCGAGCCGTCGAAGGTGACGGCCTGGCCTGTGACCGGCGCGGAGGGAGAATAGGTGAATCGTGCAACCGGCGGCGCGGGCGGAGGCGGAGCAACGGCTGCGACCGTCGCGGTGGGGGCCGACGACGCCGAGGTAGATCCGCCGGCGTTGGTCGCGGTCACGGTGACGCTCATCTTTTTGCCGACGTCGCCGGCGGTGAGCTTGTAGCTGGAGGCGGAGGAGCCGGAGATGCCGGCGCAGCCGCCGCCGGAGGAGTTGCAGTCTTTCCATTGATAGGCATAGCCTGTGGGACCGCCGGTCCAGGCGCCGGTGGTCGCTGTCAGCGTCTGCCCCTGTGAGGTCGTTCCGCCGATCGATGGCATGGCGGTGACTGTGGGCGCAAGCGTCACCGGGACGACCGGTTCGGTCGGTTCGGTCGGGGGCGTCGGATTAGTGGGAGGAGTCGGTTCAATCGGAGTAACGGGCACGACCGGCCAGACCGGATGTTTACGAGAGATCCGGCGTGCGTTGGCGGCACGGATCGCGGCTTCATGCCTGCGACGTGCGCGGCGGCGCGCGGCCTTCGAACGATGACTCACACGGGCCTTGGAGTGATGGCGGACCAAGCCGTGGGCTGCATGCACCGTTGCAGGACGCACGCCCTGTGAACCGAGGGCCGATGTGGCCGTGAGCATGAACAGCAGGGCGACCGCTGTGACCAGGCTATGAGTGAATCGCTTGAGCATGTGGGTCTCCTGACAGACAGGGGCAGATGCCCACGCTTCGACTCGCCGGCGCGCACCCTTAACTGCCCTTCCGACCTTTTGGACGCTTGGCGTTCGGTCGTCGGTTTTCTACCGACAAAGGGGGCGATCGATGTCGGTCTATTACGGACGACATCGCGTCCGGCGAGCCGGACGACCCGCCGTCGTCCTGACCGTACGGTTACCCGCTTGCAGGAGTTCTAATCACGGCGCTCACACGAACGGCGCGACTGCCCGTGCGAGATCCGCACGAGCGTCCCGATTGATCTATTTTGCTGGTGTGGAGACCCCAGCCAAGACGCTGCGAGTCGTTATCGCCGACGATCACCATTTCTTTCGTGAGGGATTGCGACGGATGCTCACGGTGGATGGCATGAGCGTCGTCGGCGAGGCGGCCGACGGTGCCCGCGCGGTCGCGCTGGTGCGCGAGCTGTCCCCCGACGTGGTCGTGATCGACCTGAAAATGCCGAAGATCTCCGGGATCGATGCGATTCGCCAGATCGCCGGCGCCAATCCGAGCGCGCACGTGGTCGTGCTCACCGTCTCGACCGACGAGTCCGATGCGATCGCCGCGCTGGCCGCGGGCGCGTGCGGATATCTGCTCAAGGACACTCGCTCGGCCGAGTTGGTCGGCTCCATCCGGCTGGCCGCGGACGGGCACGCGGTGCTCTCGCGAGAGACGGCGCGGGCGCTGGTCGCACACGTGCGCGCCGACAACCACGCGACCGCGCAGGCCACGGGCGAGGAGTACGCGCTCAGCGGGCGCGAGCTGGAGGTCATGCGCCTGATCGTCGACGGCGCCGACAACGCGACGATCGGCCGCACGCTGTCGATCAGCAAGCACACGGTCAAGCAGCACGTGACGAACATCTTCGAAAAGCTCGGCGTGGAGAGCCGCGTGCAGGCGGCCGTGTTCGCCGTGCGCAACGAGCTGGTGTGACCTCAGATCGAACCAATTCCGGCTGGCGGTAGCGCAAACATCATGCTGTCCCGCGGCGCTGCTCGGTCCTCGACCCGACCGTTTACGCCGCGCTGGGCTCGATCGCGCGGATCGCCGCGTCGCGATCGGCCACCCCGAGCTTGGCCACGCCCGCGGAGATGTGCCGGCGGACGGTGACCGGCGAGAGCGACAGCAGGTCGCCGATCTCCGCCGTCTTCAGCCCCGAGCGGAGCATCCTCAGGATCTCCGACTCGCGTGCCGTCAGCTCCACCTCGCCGACGCGCACCGGGTCGGCGACGGCGACCGTGTAGTCGCGAAAACGGTGCAATACCACGCCTACCAGCGCGCGCGGCAGCGCGGCCTCGCCCTTGAGCACGCCGCACAGCGCAGCGGGGAGCCGATCGGGGCTCGTGTCCTTGGGCAGGTAACCGACGGCGCCGGCTCGCAGCGCCGCGAGCACGTCGTCGGTGCTGTTGGAGACCGTCAGCATGACCACCGACGTGGAGGGCGCGACCTCGGCAATACGGCGCGCCGCCTCGATGCCGTCTCCGGGCATGGCGATGTCGAGCAGGCAGACGTCCGGGCGCTCGCGCAACACCGCGCTCACCGCGCCGTCGCCGTCGGCGGCCTCGCCGACCACGTCGAAGCCTCCGCGCATCAGCGACATGCGTACGCCCAGACGGGTCGCGGGATGATCGTCGGCGATGACGACGGTCGGAGCGCCGCCGTGTTCCGGCGGAGCGCTCACGGCAGCAGCGCCTCGACGGTGGTGCCCGTCTGCGGTGAGCTGAGCACGCGCAGCGAGCCGCCGAGCGCCCGTGCGTGCCTGCTCATGCTCTCCAATCCAAAGCCCCCGACCGCGGCAAGGTTCGGGGCGCGATCCGGGGCGTGGAACCCACGGCCGTCGTCGCTCACCCGCAGCCGCCATTCGTCGGCCCGCTCGAGCGTCACCTCGACGGTGGCGGGCGAGGCGTGCTTGACCGCATTGGTGACGGCCTCGCGGGCGATATGCACCAGCGCGGAGAGCGTCGGTGCGTCGGGCTGCTCGCCGGCGGGAATCCCGCCGGCGTCGAAATCCAGCGGAGTGTTTCTGGCGGCCGCGCGCACGCCGGCCTCGACGGCCTGCACGACCGGTGTGCGGTCCTGATCGACCAGTGAGCCCACCACGTGACGCGCGCCCGCCAGGGCTCGCTCTCCGGCCGCCACGACCGCGCTCGCCTGCGGCGCGCGGATCGGCTCGTCGGCGAGCACTCGCGCGGTGGCGAGCGCGAACGCGAGGTCCTGCATGACGAGATCGTGGACGTCCGCGGCGATGCGGCTACGCTCCCGCACCAGCGCGTCCTGCACGATCCGGCCTCGGCGAGCAGACACGCGCGCCCGCAGCCCTTCGAAGGCCGAGAACACATTTGCCCGACGGCGACGAGCACCCCACTCCGAGGAGCGAATCGTTGCCTTCCTCAGGCCGGTCGCCCACCGTCCGACGCCTTCGGGCCCAAAGCCGTCCGTGGCGCCGGGAGCATGGGACTCCCGCTGGTTCCCGACTGTCGTGATTCCCTGCACTTCCCGCTACCTTCCTTGGTGGTCTTCCATGATAACCGGCAGCCGAGCGTCCCGTGACACTCGCGCGTTACCTCCCGGCCAGTCCTCTCACGACCTCAAATCGTGCCTCCGGCCCGCTGCTTCGTCGGGGCAGAATCGATCCGAGGCGCTATCCGGCTTCGATTGCATCCCGCGGGATGATAGACGGAAAACCGCCCATTTTGCAAACAAATTGTTGCCGTGTACCAGTCCGGTACGGATGGGTCGAATTCGCTGCCCGGCGGTCAGGGCCGGCCGAGCGGCTTGAAGCCGGCACATGTGCCGGCTTACTTGGATGCCGGGTGCGAACGGCGCATGCGCCGTTCGCCGGACGGGCCGCATGCGGCCCGTCCCAGAGGCGCCGCATGCGGCGCCTCTACGGGAGCGCGCATGCGCGCTCCCGCCCCTCGGCACATGTGCCGAGGGGGACCAACCACACCGGCACTCGAGCGTTTCTCAGGTAGTGCGGATGATCAGCACCGAACAGGGCGCGTGGTGAGAGACCTTGTTCGGCACCGAGCCCAGCAGAAAGCGCTTGGCGCCGGTCATGCCCTTGTTGCCGACCACGATCAGATCGGCCTCGCGCTCCTCGGCGACGTCGAGGATCGCGTCCGCCGGATCGCCCTGGCGCGGGTAGGTGTTCACGCTCACGCCCGCCTCATGCACGATCTTGGCGGCCGCCTCCAGCGTCGTATCGACGTCCTCGCGCGGGCTGATCGCCCACTGCAGATCCTCGGGCGCCTCGCGGCGCTCCTCGCGCAAACGCTGCGCCGGGACGGGCTCGTAAGCGCTGACCAGCTCAATCGTGGCCCCCACCGCGCGCGCCAGGTCGACCGCCTGGCGCACCGCCTGGGTGGCGGTGTCCGAGCCGTCGGTGCCCACTACGATCGATTTGAACACGATCCTCCTCCGAATCCTGGTAGAAGTCGAGCCGCCGTGAAGGCTGAGCCTGTGACCGGCGGAGCCGATCATATCCGGCTCCATCCGGGTCGTGCGTACACTCTCGACACCTCAGCACCCGTCCCGCTCCGCGCCGGCGTCACCGCACCGGCAGGCCGGCGGCCGTGTTCGCAGTCATAGACGCTTCCAATCGCCCGGCCGTGTGACCCCGCAGACCATGTTCCCGCAAACAGGCACCCAATACCGCCCGCCATCCCGCGCGCACGCGCGCTCGCGCCGGCGCCTGCTGCTCCTCGCTCTGCTCGGCGTTCTGTCGATCTCGCCGCTGATCGCCGCCGGGCGGGCCGAGGCCTTCGGGACGCCCCTGTCGACGGGCATCGACGTGTACACGGGCGGTCCGGAAGGGAGCCGGATACTCGGCCAGGTCAAGTCTCTGGGAGCGCAGTACCTGCGGATCACCTTCAGCTGGAACAAGATCGCGCCCGCGAACCCGCCCCCGGGATTCGAACCGACCAACCCCTTCGACCCTTCTTACCAGTGGGGCGACGTGGACAAGGAGCTCTCTGCGATCGTCGCGCGCGGCCTGACGCCGCTGGTGGGGATCGATCGACCGCCGAGCTGGGGGCAGTCGCCCTCGGGCGCCGGCGAAGACAGCCCAGATCCCAATCAGCTGGCGCAGTTCACGCAGGCGTTCGCGGCGCGCTATGACGGTCTGCACCCGGGACTGCCCCGGGTTCGCTACTGGGAGGTGTGGAACGAGGTGAACGCCACCTACTTCCTGCAGCCCCAGATCCAGGAAAACCGAATCGTGTCGATCGACACGTATCGGACGATGCTCAACGCCGTCTCGGCCGCCGTGCACGGCGTGCGCCCCGACGACTTCGTGATCGGCGGCGCCCTGTTCCCGAACGGCCTGCGCCGGCCGGAAGAAACGGCGATCGCGCCGCTGGAATTCGTCCGCGGCCTGTTCTGCCTCTCACCCGGACCCCGGCCGCACAAGACGTGCGACACGCAGGTGAACGTCGATGCGATGAGCGTGCACCCCTACACCTCGGGCGGGCCCTCGACGCTGCCGGCGAATCCGGACAACGTCTGGATCGCCGATCTCGGCTCGCTCAGCGCGCTGGACCAGGCCGCTCAGCGCCTGGGCACGCTCGTGTCCGCGCAGCCGGTGCAGACGTGGGTCACGGAGTTCAGCTGGGACAGCAGCCCTCCCGACCCCAACGGCGTGCCGGCCAAGCTCGAGCAGCGGTGGGTGGCCGAAACGCTGTATCGCGCCTGGCAAGGCGGGATCAGCGAGTTCACGTGGTACTCGGTGACCGATCAGCCCTTCCCCGCCTCCTACCAGCAGGCGGGGCTCTACTACGAATGCCCGCAGGGCGTCTCCTGCCAGACGCCCAAGCCGGCCGCGGGCGCGTTCAGGTTTCCGTTCGTCGCCTACACCGTGGCCAAGCGCCGCGTGCTCCTGTGGGGGCGCACACCCGAAGGCGCGCCGGGCAAGGTGCAGATACAGTGGCTGCGAGGAAGCCGTTGGCGGCGGCTGGCGACGCTGAGAACCGACGGCGACGGGATCTTCTTCACGGGGCGTCTGAACTTGCCGCGCGCGGTCAACCCGAAGAACGGGCAGCTGCGAGCGTTACGGCTCGGCGGCTCGGGCGAAGCCTCGCCCGCGTTTTCGCTGCACCGCACGCCGGACATCCCGGTCAAGCCGTTCGGCAGCTGAGCGCCGGCGGGCGCCGGACGCGGACCGGACACGGGCCGGACGCGGCGCGTCTGCTCGCTAGGGCACGATGTCCGATACGTGACGTCGACCCGCAAGGCCATGCAAACGCGCCTGCGCACCGATGCGGCGCCCCTGCTGCCGGCCGGCCTGCTGGTCGCGGTGGTGAGCGTGTGGGCGCTCAAGGGAGGAGGCTATGAGTCCCAGCCCGCGCTCAGCGGCTACGAACCCGTCCCGTGGTACCTGGGGGCCCTGGGACTGGTCGGGCTTCTGTGCGCGACCGCGTTCGGGGTCGGAGCGGTGCGGCTCTCGCGCTGGGCGACGATCGCGTGCGCCGCCCTGGGCGCATACGTCGCGTGGTCGTTCCTGTCGACCCTGTGGGCGCACGACCAGGGCACGGCCTTTACGGGCAGCGACCGTGCGCTCGTGTATCTGGCGGCGTTCGTCACGTTCGCGATCCTGCCCTGGAGCAGCTGGTCGGCACGCGGAGCCCTGGCCCTGTTCGTGGGCGGTGTCGGCGCCGTGGCGATCGTCACCGCGATCAAGGTCGCGACGCTCGGCGATCCCAGCGCTCTGTATCTGAGCGAGCGCCTGGCATATCCGCTGGGCTACTACAACGCCGACGCGGCGCTGTTCATGGCGGGCGCCGTGAGCGCGATCGCGCTCAGCGCCCAGCGCAGCGGCACGGCCACGCTGCGCGTCGGCGGGCTGCTCGTCGCGGGCCTCTGCCTGCAGCTGGCGACCCTCTGCGAGAGCCGCGGCTGGCTGTTCACGGCCCCGATCGTGCTGGCGCTGATGCTGGCGCTGATCCCCGGTCGTCTGCGCCTGCTGGCCTTTGCCCTGATCCCGATCGCGGCGACCGCGGCGAGCGCGCCGGTGTCGCTGGGGCTGTATGCGCGGGCCTCGCCCGGGGGCACCCCGCTGACACAGCCTCGCCTCAGCCACGTCCTGCACCAGCAGGGCAGCCATGCGGTGCGCGCGATGCTGATCGCCGACGTGGCCCTGATCGCCCTCGCGACGCTCGCGGTCGTGCTCGACCGGCGCCTGCGGCTCAGCGGCACGGCCTCTCGCCGCGCCAACCGGATCGCCGCGGGGTTCGCGCTCGTGGCGATACTGGCCGGCCTGACCGTGGGCCTGATCGCGGTGCACGGCGATCCGATCGGGCGCGCCGAACGCGCGTGGCACTCGTTCGCCGACACCGGCGAAACGACCGGGAGCTCGTCCTCGCGGTTTGCCACGCTGGCCAACAACCGCGTCGACATATGGCGCGTGGCGCTGCACGAATTCGCGCGCCATCCGCTGGTGGGCATCGGCCAGGACAACTACGCCACCGGCTACGCGCGGCTGCGCCACACCAGGGAAGCGTCGCGCTGGACGCACTCGATCGAGCTGCGCCTGCTCGTCCACACCGGCCTGATCGGCGCGTTGCTGTTCGCGCTGTTCATGCTCGCGGCCCTGCTCGGCGCCCTGCGTGGCCGGCGCGCGGGCCCGGAGCGCGTGACCGGCGGGATCCTGCTCTTGGCGCTGGTCGTATGGCTGGTGCACGGGTCGATCGACTGGTTCTGGGAGTACCCGGTGCTGAGCGTTCCCGCGCTGGCATTTCTCGGCGCGGCGACGGCGCTCCGCCAGCGGCCCCGTCCGGTCGCGCCCGCCGCCGCCGACCGTCGGCGCCTTCTGACGATCGCGTGGTCGGGCGGCGTTGCGCTGTTGGGCGCGGGGGCGCTGCTCGCGCTGGCGGTCCCGTTCGTCGCGGCGCGGCGCGTGCAGCGGGCGATCGCGGTGTGGCCCACGCAGCCGGCGCTCGCCTACAGCCAGCTGCGTGCGGCGTCCGGCGTGCTCGGGTTCGATGCCCAGATCTACGTGGTCGGCGGCGCGATCGCGCTCAACCTGGGCGAACACGACCAAGCCCGCGCCTGGCTCTTGCGCGCCGAGCGCCATGAAGATCAGGCATGGCTGACGCCGTTCCTGCTGGGGATCATCGCCGGCGAACAGGGCCGCCGCCGCGAAGCCACAGCCGAGCTGCTGCGAGCACGAGAACTGAATCCGCGCGAGCCGGCGACCGCCGAAGCCCTCGAACGGGTGGCGGGCGAGCATCCGCTGAGCTTCCTCGAAGCACAGACCCTGCTGGCGCCGCACATCGCGACGCCTCCCGCATGATCGAATGCTCCCCGGAGCGACCTCGACGGGCGGCTATCGTGGAAGGCGGGAAAACGCACGCAGCGGTGTTTGAAACGATGACCGTCCGCACCTTCTTCACGTCGAGCCTCACAACGCTCCTGGCCGCGAGCGCGTTCTGCCGGCTCATGCCGGCGGCGCCCGCATCCGCCGAATTGCCCTCCCAGGACGCCTATGCCGGACAGGCGCTCGTATTGGGCAGCCCCCATCCGCACCGGCACAGCGGTGGACAGACCCGGACGCAGAGCGGCTCGGCGGGCGCCACAAGCAATGAACAAACCGGCTCCAACGCCGGCGCGAGCGGCGCCGGGGGCGGCCCAGGAGGCGCGGGCGGCTCGGGATCGGGTGGCGGCGCCGGTGGCTCGGGGAGTGCGGGGAGTTCGCCGGCAGGAGGCCACTCCGCCGGCGCGGGCTCGCACCGCGCCGGGTCCTCCGGCGGGGCGGGCTCGTCGGGTGCAGTTGCGCACGCCACGACGCCCGCGGGCCGATCGGCGCTCACGCGGCCCGCGAACGGCCATTCCGCACCGAAAGCCGGGGAATCCTCCCCCGCGGCGGCGGCGGCGCCGGGTGCCGGCGCGGTGCCGCTGAGCAGCCTCGACGTGTTGCTGCTCGTGCTCGGCGTCCTGCTGCTGCTCGGCACGACCACGCTCCTGCGCGGCGCTCGCCACAGCGCCTGAGGCGTAACTAGAATGCGGCGCGCATGCCGCGCCACAGCTTCACGGCACTCGCCCTCGCACGCCGGGTGGCCGGATGACGAGCACACCGTCCGCGGTCCGCTCGCCGGCTGCAGGCCGGCTGTGGGTGAGCGCGCTGCGGCCGGTGCACGAGCGACGCGCGATCGTGCTGGGATACCACGGCGTCGCCACGTCGCGGTTGCGCGATGACCTCAGCCTGCTGCAGGTCTCCCCGGCACGCTTTCGCAAGCAGATCGAGGCGCTGCTGAGCGCGGGATTCAGCTTCCTGACGATGGCCGAGTTCGCGCGACGCGCGGACGGCGGTGTGCCCGAGCCGGGCCTGGCGGCGATCACCTTCGACGACGGCATGCGCAACAACCACTCGATCGCGTTGCCGATCCTGCGCGAATACGGCATCCCCGCGACCGTATATGTGACGATCGGCTTCATCGGCGGCGTCAGCCCCTGGATCGGCGCGCAGGGAGACGGCGCGATGATGTGCGAGCCGGAACTGCGCGATCTGGTGGCCGCGGGATGGGAGCTGGGAGCGCACACGATGACTCACCCCGACATGTCCACGCTCGACTACGCCGCGTGCCGAGGGGAGATCGAACAGAGCCGTGAAGAGCTCGCGCGCATCGCCGGCACGGCCGTCGAGACGTTCGCTTATCCATTCGGCCGCTACGGTCCCGACGCGGTGGCCGCGGCGCGCGACTCGGGCCTGCTGGCAGCCGTGACCACCGGCTCCGGCGGCTGGGCGCGATATGAGATCACGCGCGCGATGATCGGCGCGATCGACCCGCTGCCGATCGTGTTGCTCAAGCTGACCGATCGCTATGAGCCGCTGCTGAACTCGCCACCGCTGCGCTTGGCCCGACGGACGAGCAAGCGCGTGCGCGAATCGATTCGGGCGCGCGCACGCAGGGATCGCCGGCGATGAGGAGAAGCGCCGAGGGTCATGCACGGGTCTTGATCACGAACGCCGAACAGCGTTCGATGCTCGCCACCTGCCGCGGTCTGGCCGGCGCCGGATACCGGGTGAGCGCGATCGCCTTCACGCGCCGAGCGGCCGCGCACTATTCGCGCTGCTGCGAGCGGCGGCTGCACATGATCGACCCGGCCCTGGACGCCGAGCGGTTCGTCGAGGAACTCGCGGCCGAGCTCGCGCGTGGGCGCTACGCCGCGCTGATACCCGGCAGCGACACGGCGCTGCTGACGATCTCGGCCATGCGCGAGCGACTGCAGGGCCTCACCCGTATCGGGCTGCCGCCGCATGCGACGGTCAAGCGCAGCCTCGACCGCGAGGCGCTCTCGACGGCGGCGACGGGAGTCGGCTTGGCGGCGCCCGTGTCGATCCGCTGCACCGGCTCAGACGAGGCGCGGGCGGCCGCCCGCGAACTCGGGCTCCCGGTGATCCTCAAGTCGGTGCACACGGCCGAGAGCCTCGACGCCACCGTCGATCAGGGAACTCCGAGCCGGATGATCGAAACCGAGCGTGAGCTCGTGGATGCGATTCCAAGCGAGGGCTACGAGTGCCTCGTGCAGGGCCTCGAGCGCGGAGAGCCTTACTCGTTCGGGGGACTGATGATCGACGGAGGGCTGGCCGCGCTCGCGATGTCACGCTACCGGCGGACGTGGCCGCCGCAGGCCGGCTATGCCGCGTTCGCCGAAACGGTCGAGCCGCCGGCGGGACTCGAGGGCAAGGTGCAGGCGCTCATGCGCGAGATCGGCTGGCAGGGCATCTTCGAGCTCGAGCTGATCCGCACGGCCCCGGATCGTTTCGTGCCGATCGATCTGAACCCGCGGCCATACGGCTCGCTGGCGCTCACCATCTCAGCGGGCGCCCCGCTGCCGGCTCTGTGGTGCAAATGGCTGCTCGACCCTGATCGTGAGTCCCTTGGCGAGCGCGCTCCCGTGCGAGCGCGCGCGGGCTATCGCTACCGCTGGGAGGACGCCGATCTGCGCAACGTCGTGTGGCGGCTGCGCCGGGGGCAGCCGGCCGGCGCGTTGCGGACGGCCCTTCCACGGCGGCGCGTCACGCACGCGTACTTTCGGCTGGGCGACCCCCTCCCGCTGCTCGCCCGCGGCCTGGACATCGCGAGCAACCGAGTCCAGAGCGCCGCGACCGGCGATGCGCCCGAGGCCACGCCGACCGGACATCAGCGCCAGGCGCCGCCGGTGGCGTGAGGCGCGTACTGCTTGTCCACCAGCCGACCGACGGCGGAGTCGGGCGGCACGTGAGCGATCTGGCGCTCGGCCTGCAGGAGCGGGGGTTCAGCGCGATCCTATGCGGACCCTCGCGCCCGGCCGGCCTGCCCGACTCGTGCGCGCATATCGAGCTGGATCTGCGGCGCTCGATCGCTCCACGAGCCGATCCGGCGGCGATCCTCGGACTGGCGCGGATCGTCGGCAGGTTGCGGCCCGCGCTGGTCCACGCGCACAGCTCCAAGGCCGGCGCGGTGGTCCGGCTGGCAAGAGCGCTGCACCCGCGGACACCGGTGATTTACACGCCGCACGGTTACGCGTTCGCGGGACATTTCTCGCGCGAGCTCGAACGTTTTGCTTACCGTGAGATCGAGCGTGCGCTCGCGCGCCTGGCCGACCGGGTGCTGTGCGTGTGCGAGGCCGAGGCGCGCCTCGCGCGCACGCTCGGGCCGGCCGAGCGCGTGCGGGTCGTGCACAACGGAATCGAGCCTGCCGGCGCCGGAGCGGTGGATCCCCGGATGGCAGAGCTCGCGCAGGGCGGTCCGGTCGTGTGCGCCCTCACGCTCCTGCGCCCCGGCAAGGGCATCGAGACGCTGATCGACGCGCTGCCCGGCGTTCTGGCCCGTCATCCGCGAGCGCGCGTGGCGATCGGCGGAGACGGGCCCGATCTGCAGGCGCTGCGCGCGCGAGCCGGGGCGCTGGGGGTCGCCGAGGCGGTGCACTTCCTCGGACGCAGCGCCGACCCGCTCAGCCTGCTCCGGGGCGCGCAGATCTTCGTGCACCCTTCGTGGGCCGAGTCGTTCCCGTACGTGATCCTGGAGGCGATGTCGCTGGGACTGGCGATCGTGGCCGGCGACGTGGGCGGTGTCGGCGAGGCGCTGTCCGACGGGCACAGCGCAGCGCTCGTGGCCCCCCGCGACGCCGGCGCGCTCGCGCGGGCGTTGATCGAGCTGCTCGACGATCCGGCACGCGGGGAGCGCATGGGCGCCGCCGCGAAGCTGCGCTTCGAAGAGCGCTTCACGCGCGCGCGAATGATCGAGGGTGTCGCGCGCGTGTACGAGCAAGCGGTCCGCGATACCCCCGCGTAGAGAAGCGGTCCGGTCCGCCAGGCCCACGCGTAGAGAAGCGGTCCGGTCCACCAGGCCCACGCGTAGAGAAGCGCTCCGGTCCACCAGATCCCCGCGTAGAGAAGCCGTCCGGTCCACCAGATCCCCGCGTAGAGACGCCGTCCGGTCCACCAGGCCCACGCGTAGAGAAGCGCTCCGCCAGATCCCCGCGTAGAACCTGGACCTACGGTAGTTCTCGATGAGATGCTCGTGAAAACGGCGCATTTCACGTGCGGCGAACTCCGATGGTCTTTCCGTCCAGGCAGGACCGCTCCCCGCCAAGTAAGCGCTCGGCACGTCCGAGGAAGGGCACATGCTCCTTTCCCCGACACTCACGCGCCTCGCGGCTCTCGCGATCGCCGCACTGCTCTTCGCGCTCCCGACCGGCGCCCTCGCGCAGCCCGCGTCTGATCGCGGCCCCGTGGCCCATGCTGCGAGCGCCCATCGCGTCCACAACGGCCGCAAGCGCGCTCGTTGCCACACCAACTCGCGCAAGCACGCCAAACGGCATTGCATCAAAGCGCACAAGACTTCGGCCAAGCGCGCTCGCGCCAGCCGCTCGCATAGACATTCGAACCCGCCGGCTCCAGCTCCGAAACCGCCGGTTCAGACTCTTGCGCCGAGCAATCCGGCCGGCACGGTGCCCGCGCCGGCCCTGAGGATCACGGGCGCCACCTACTACGTCTCGGCGTCGGGCTCGGACTCCAACTCCGGGACCAGCCCCGGCGCGGCTTGGCGTACGGTCAAGCGCGTCGACCAGGCCTCGCTGCACGCCGGCGACGGCGTCCTGTTCGAAGGCGGAGCGACGTTCTCCGACGAAGTCCTGATGCCCGGCTCCTCCGGCGCGTCCGGGTCGCCGATCGTCTTCGGCTCATACGGCCAGGGAAACGCGACGCTACCCCAGGGCGTGTGGTTCAGAGGACACAACGATCTCGGCTTCGAGAACCTCACGATCGGCCCCGAAGGCGGCGTGCAGGGCACCGGCGAAGACATCACGATCGAGTGGTGCACGATCGGCCACGACAGCCTCGCGATCAACGCCGCGGCCGGCAGCTCGAACTCGAACAACAGGAACTGGACGATCGATGACAACTCGATCGACCACACGGGTAACTCGGGGATGCTGCTGGAAGGCGAAAACTTCACCGTGTCGGGCAACACGATCACCAACACCGGGCTCGACAGCTCGATCCCCTACGGCAAGCACGGCATCTACCTGAAGGTCGCCAACGCGACGGTGAGCCAGAACACGATCGCCGACTTCTCCGAAGACGGCGTCTCGGTGCGCTACCGCAACAGCACGGTTGTCGACAACTACATCAGCGGCGGGTCGATCGGCATCGCCTGGTTCCAGTACGACGCGATCGCCGGGACGAGCCATTGGGCCGGGAACACGATCGTGGGTACGACCGCCGCGGGGTTCTACGTGTCCCCCTCGGACATCGGCGGCTCCACACGTGAGAGCTTCGTGATCGAGAACAACACGGTCCAGCCCGCGGGCGGCGTGTTCATGAACCTCAAGCCGACCACCGGCTCATACACCGTGCAGGCCAACACCCAGATCTAAGCTAAGGGCGGCGTCGCCGCTCGATCGAAGCGCGGCGTCGCCGCTCGATCGAAGCGCGGCGTCGCCGCTTGGGGCTAGTCTCGCCCACAGATGCAGCGACTTTTGACCCGCGCGCGCAACCTGCTCGTGCTGCCGACCGAGAACCTGCTCGCGCGTTCGGTCGCGCTGAACGTCCTCGGCAAGGTCGCCACGAACGTGATCGGGTTCGTGGCCTCGATCGCGCTCGCGCGCTGGCTGGCGCCGTCCGATCGCGGGTTGCTGGCGTTGATGATCTCGATCGCCACGCTCGCGTTGATCCTGGGGGGCGTCGGCCTGCCCTGGGCGGCGGTCTATTACGCGACCAAAAAAGAGGTCTCCCAGGGCACGCTGCTCGGCAACAGCCTCGTGCACGCCGCGCTGCTGTCGCTGCTGATCCCGCTGGCGTGGGTCTTCGACCAGCAGCTGGCCGACGCCTTCGGCCACGGCCAGGGAGGCCTGACGTGGGTGCTTGCGGCGGCGCTCGTGCCGATCACGTTCCTTGACTGGACGACGCATGGCCAGTTGCAGGGCATGCTGCTGTTCGGGCGCTACAACACGCTGAGCGTCCTCTCGAAGATCGTGTATGCGCTCGGGGTGCTGCTCCTGGTGGGGACGCTCGGGCTGGGCGTGGCGGGCGGCGTGATCGCCACGGGCGCGCTGTCGTTGGTGATGGTGCTGGGCGCGCTCAAACCGATCCTGGCGGCCGGGCGCCTGCGCGTCGAAGCACGCCTGATGCGCGCGATGCTGCGCTACGGAGTGCGCGTGCAGGCCGGATCGGTCTTTCAGACCGCGATGGCGCGCCTGGATGTGGTGATCTTGCAGTTCTTTCGCCCGCTCTCGCAGGTGGGCTACTACGTGATCGCCCAGACGATCGCCGAGCTCGTGCTCGAACTCACCGAAGCGTTCAAGTCGAGCGTCATGCCGCTGGTCTCCCATTACGAGGGTCACGAGCAGCAGGCGAGCACGAGCGCCGACTCGGTTCGCCACCACGGCCTGATCACCGGCGTGGCCACGCTCGCCAACGTGTTCTTCGGCTCGGCCGTGATCCTGCTCGCCTACGGCAGCCAGTACCGCCCCGCGGTGATCCCGATGATCGTGCTGCTCCCGGGCGTGTGGTTCCTGGCGCTGGGCGGTGTGATCCAGAGCGATCTCAGTGGACGGGGCAGGCCCGGGGCCAGCTCGAAGCTCGCGGGCGTGGCCGCCGTCGTCACGCTCCTGCTCGACTTCGCGCTGATCCCGCCGCTGGGGGTTATCGGCGCGGCGCTGGCTTCGGTGATCGCCTATACGACCTACGGGGTGGCGTCGCTGATCATGCTGCACCGCATCAGCGGGATACCGGTGCGCCGCCTGCTGGTGCCGACGCGCGAGGACATCGCGGCCTACCGGTTGGCCGCGCGCGACATATTCGGCCGTGTGCGACCGAGCATCGGCCGCGCCGCCTGAAGGCCCATGCCCTGAGAGCCCAGCCGGCCCGCTCACCGCGTTTCGCTCGCCGGATCGCCTCGAACTGTGGTCCAGCGCGCGATTTCGCCGCCACCCCATCTGTCATCATGCGCACCACTTCTATGGAAGAGCAGGCCGAGCCCGCAAACGCCCCGAAGATCGGCCCGATCCTTTGGCGAGGCAAATACATAATTCTGGCCTCGGTGGTCGCGATGCTGCTGCTGGCGTTGATCTACACGGTCAGCTCCGCCAAGGTCTATGAAGCGACCGCGGTCCTGCAGGTCAGCGTCCCCAACCAGTCGGCGAGCGTCGACACGACGACGGCCAACCAGGGCCTGGCGCAGAATTACGCCACGCTGCTGGTTTCGCGCGGCTTCCTGAACAGCATCCGCACGCAGGTCGCCGGTGGACGTCTGAGCACCTCCGAACTCGAAGCACGGCTGAGCGCCAACGCCCTGGCTCAAACCGCGCTCGTGGAGCTGCACGCCACGGGGCCCTCACCGCGGGCGGCCACGCGACTGGGGCAACAGGTGGCCGAGGCCTTTTTGACGAACCTGCAGAACGAAGCCAACAGCCGCACCGCCCGGCAACAGGCCCAAGTCCAGCAGACGATCGCCGGGCTGAGCGCCGGCATCGCCAAGCTGCAGGCCTCCCCGAACGCCGGCGTGCCGCCGATTTCGGCGCAGATCAGCTCGCTGCAGGCCTCCAGGCAGGCGCTGATCGAACAGAGCGCCGCGCTGGCGGCGAACGGTCTCGCGCAGGGAACGAGCGCGACGCTGTCGGCGCCGCCCGCGGCCTCGTCGAGTCCGATCAAGCCAAAGCGCTCGCTCAACCTCATCGCGGGACTGCTGCTGGGCCTGCTGCTCGGCGTCGGGCTGGCGTGGCTGCGCGAGATCCTGCAGCCGGGACTGCGCTCGGCCGAGGAGGCGGCGACGCTGCTGGACGTGCCGCTGCTCGCCTCGATCCCGCTGAGGCCGGCATTGCGAGCGGAGGATCCGGCGCTGCTGGAGGCCTATGACGTGTTGCACACCAACCTTTTCTTTGCGCTGCGCGACCGCGGGCTGAAGGTGGTTACGTTCGTGGGGCCCAACCCCCAGGTCGGCAAGAGCTCGACGGTGGAGGGTCTTGCCAAAGCGGTCGTCGGGGGTGGGCGCAACGTGCTGGTGGTGGACGGCGACATGCGCGCCGGCGTGCTCTCGAGCAGGCTCGGGTATGGCTCGCACTCGGGGATGACAGACGTGCTGCAGGGGAAGGTGCCCCTCGACGATGCGCTGGTCTCGCTGGGATCCAAGCTCTCGCTGCTGCCCACGCACCAGTCGCCGATCAACCCGCCGAGCCTTCTCTCCGGCGCCAACATGCGGGAGTTGAGCGCCGAGTTGCGCGAGCGGTTTGACATCGTGCTGATCGACTCGCCGCCGATCATGGGTTTGGCCGACGGGCTCATCCTCGCGTCTCTCTCCGACGCCGTCGTGATCGTCGCCCGCACCGGACTCACCAAGCCCTCCGATCTGACCGAGGCGGCATCCAGTCTTCGTCAGAGTCAGACGCCGATCGCCGGCATGGTGGTGTTCGAGGAGCGCCAGGTCGAGTCTTACTACCCGGCCACCAGAGAGAGGGCGAGAGAGATACGCGACCCGGCGACGCTCTCCTGAGAAGCCGCCGCCCTCAGCTGGCGCTGTTCGGGGCCGGAGCGCTCGGTCTGCTGCTGCTGTTCCCGCTGCTCACGCAGCCCACCTACGCGCTGGCGCTCGTCGGAGCGCTCGGGGCGATCTGGCTGGCCAAAAAGTCCGTCGCCTACCCCCTTGCGCTCGCGGGCATCCCGACGATCGTCGAAGCCATCACCGGCTCGAACCCGCTGCCCAAGGGCGGGGTGACGTTCATGTTCGCCGCCTGGATCGCGGGCGCGATCCTGTTTGCCCTCCTGCGGGCCGGCAATCCGGCGATCGGCCGAGCGCTCATGTCTGCGCCCGTGCTGCTGTCGTTTCTGTTGCTCGGGGTGATGTTGCTGCGGCTCGGTCCTTCGCCGGCTCAAGAATATGGCGCCACCACCGTGCAGTTGTATGTCGCGGACAACCTGGTGTTCCTCATCGGGGCCATATTCGTCGGCGCCGACAGAGGAGACCTGCATTTGTTCTTCGCGATCCTGCTGTGCGTCGCCACCGGCGAGGCGCTGCTGCTCATGCTCAAGCTGCTCGGCGGCGGTCTGCACATGACCTTCGAAGGGAGGTTCGCGCTGAGCACCCACGAATATCCGATCTACCTCGGTCGCGACAGCGCTGATGGCCTGATCGTCGCGATCTACACGGTGCTGACCGCCACGCGCACGTGGACGCGCATGCTGGCCGTCGCGGTGCTGCCGCTGCTCGCCGTGGGACTCCTGGCCGCGGGCTCGCGCGGGCCGGTCGTGGCCTGCCTGATCGGCGTGGTCGTCTTGGTCGCGCTGACATCGACCAAAGGGCGTGCGCGGCGGCGGCTCTTGCTCGCGGGCGGGGGCTTGCTGGGCGCGATGATCGTGGTGCCGCTGATCCTTCCCGGCTCGGCGATCGGACGCGCCCTGTCTGCGATCGTGGGCGGCGCGAGCGGCCTGTCGAGCAACGGGCGCGCCGAGCTGTGGTCCAAAGCGTTCACCGGATTCTCCCAACACCCGCTGCTGGGGCTCGGAACGGGAGGCTTCTCAGCGCTCAACCCGACGCTCCCGTATCCGCACAACATCCTGCTCGAAGCCGGCGTGGCCTTGGGCATCGTCGGGGTGTTGCTGATCCTCGGCATCGTCTTCGGCGCGGGCAGGCGGATCCTCGCCTGCTGGCGCGAGGGCCAGGGCCGAGACCGCGCCGACGCGGCCGTGCTCGCCGCCCTGTTCACCTCGGCCTTCGTCAATGCGCTGGTCTCGGGGGCGATACAGGACAACAAAGAGATCTGGGTGTGGGGCGGGCTCGGGGTGGGAATGGCCGCGCGCATGGCCCTTTCGCGCCAAACGCGCCGCGCCCGGGCAGGGCGCGCGCCCGCGTCTGCGTCCATGCCCTCACCGATGACGATGCCTGCCTCGGCCGTTCCACGGGGCTGAGCGTATGGTGCTCTCGATCAGCGCCGCCCTCCGATCACGCGCCACCGCGACGAGCACCCTCGGCGCGCTGCTGATTGGAGCGGCGTTATTGGCCAATGCCTGCTCCGCCGCCCAATCCGGATCGCGTGCCCCCGCCTCCGCGCAGGACGGGCTCGCCCGCGAAATCCCCTCGGGACGGCGAGAACTCGCCGCCGCCGCGAGCGCTCTGGGCTGCTCTGGCCTTCCCGCAAACCTGCACCCGGCCGCCGGCTGCGGGCTGCTCGGCGCGCTCTCGCCCAGCACCGTCGACGCCGGTCTCCACCCTTATGCGCTCGCCGTCTCGCCGGACGGACGAGACGTGTATGTGGGCAACTACGGCTCCGCGAGCGTGTCTCAGTTCTCCCGCAACGCCACGAGCGGCCGGCTCAGCGCGCTCTCGCCCGCCACCGTCGCCGCGGGCGACGAACCTCACTCGGTCGCCGTGTCGGGCGACGGCAGGGACGTCTACGTGGTCAACGCCGGCTCGGACACGATCACGCAGTACGCGCGCAACCGGCACACGGGCACGCTCACCGCTCTGTCCCCCCCAGCCCTGGCCACGGGCTCGGTGCCGCGATCGATCGCCATCGCCCCGGACGGCAGGAGCGCCTACGTGGCCAATACCGGCGACACCGCCGGATTGGAAACGGTGGTCTCGCAGTATGCGCGCAACACGAAGACCGGCACGCTGAGCGCGCTCTCGCCGGCGACCGTCCAGGCGGGCCTGAACCCTCGCTTCGTGACCGTCTCGGGCGATGGCAAGAGCGTGTATGTCGCCTCCTACGGGTCGTCATACCTGACCGGTTTCGCGCGTAACCCGAAGACCGGCAGGCTGAGCGCGCGACACGACTACAAGACGCCCGGGAACCCGTTCTCGATCGCCGTGTCGGGCGACGGGAGGAACGTCTACGCGGCCGACTACAGCACAGGCGAAATCTCACAGTTCGCCCGCGACACACAGACCGGCCTGCTGGTCCCGCTGCGCCCGAGCGCGATCGCGTCCGGCGTCGAACCGCACTCGGTGATCGTCTCGCCCGACGGCAGGAACGTGTATGCGACCGACGCCACGCCCGCGGGCACCCTGTCTCAATATTTCCGCAGCGCGGCCAACGGCGCGCTGATCGCGATCGCGGCGGGGACGATCGCCGTGGGGAGCGAACCGACCGCGATCGCGATGTCGCCCGACGGGAGGAGCGCGTACCTGACAAACCATCGCAGCGCCACCGTCTCACAGTTCAAGCGTGCCCAGAGCAAGCCCGGCGGCCTCGCGGGCCACACGAGCTCGAGACCGCGACCTCCACGATGAGCACGCGCTCGGTCCATCGCCATCCCCGCCCCGGGCGCGACGCGCCGGCGCCCGAGCTCGCCCGTGTCGATGCCGACGAGGCCGACGATGCCGATGCGGCGGTGCTGGTGATGGTCTGTGACGTGGATCTCGAGGTGCCCGACGGCACGCGCACGCACACGGTGGAAGTCGCCGCCGGGTTCGTCGCCGAGGGCCTTACGGTGGAGCTGGTGGCCCGCGGTCCCGACCCGTGCTTGGCGGGCGTCAACTATCACCGGGCGCACGGATCTGAGACTCGTCGAGCGCGGCGGGTCTCAGACCTGACGCTGCGAACGTTCGCGCTGCTGTTCGCCCGGCGTCGGGTGGCGCGCAGGTGCTATGTGCGCCACAGTTGGAGCAACATCCCGATCCTGATCGCGGCACGGGTGCTGGGATATCGCCTGGTCACTCAAGTGGACGACGTGCAGTACGGGCGAGGCAGCCAGTCAGACGCCTCGCCCGCCGCCGATTACGTCAAGCGCTTGGCGGCGTTTCTGATGGGACGGCTGGCACACGGCGTGGTGGCGGTCTCCCCGCGCATCAAGACCCTGCTGGTGGAGCAGTTTCGGGTCCCGGCCGAGCGTGTGCTCGTGCTGTCCAACGGGGTTGACGTCGATGCCATCAGACCACAGCCTCGGCAGGAGGCGATCCGCCGGGCCGGGCTTGACGGCGGCGCTCGCTATGTGACGTTCTGCGGACGCTTCGAGTCCTGGGGGGATTTCGAGACGCTGCTCTGCGCCTTCGCTTTGGTGCACCGCCAACACCGCGACGCTCGCCTCGTGCTGGTCGGCGACGGCCCCGAGCGCGGGCAGATCGAAGCGCGGATCGCGGAGCTTGGGCTCGCAGAGACGACGATCCTGACGGGGTTCGTCGAAGATCGCGCTCGCATCGGAGATCTCATCGGCGCGGCCACGGTGACGGTCATCTGCTATCGCGACGGATTCGTGGGCAGCCCGATCAAGCTCGCGGAGTATCTGGCCGCCGGCCGCGCGGTCCTCGCCAAGGACACCCCGGGGATGCGCGCCGCCCTGGAGGAGACCGGAGCGGGGGTCGTCGTGCCAGGCGAGCCGCGGGCGATGGCCGATGCGCTCGCGGCCCTGCTCGATCAGACCCAAGCGGACGCGCTCGGAGCGATCGGCCGTCGCCTGGCCGAGGAACGCTACTCGTGGCGTTCGATCGTGCGGCGGACGCTGCCGCTGTTCGAGACCTGACCGACGTCGAGCGAGCGTGGCCACCGCCCTGAAGGATCGTGGCCGTGAGCCCGGGGCCGGCGCGAGCGCGGGCGCCTCAGGCGCCGCGATTCCCGGACCGCCGCGCCGCGCGCGCAAACGCTCGACGCGGGCGCTTGTGCTCGTAGAGCTCCAGATAGAGAGCTTCCAGGCGTCTGACCACGCCGTCGAGGTCGAACTCGGCGCGCTGGCGCTCGCTCGCCGCTTGCCCGAGCCGCAGAGCCAGGGCCCGATCCTTGAGCAGGCGCCGGATCGCCCCCGCCAGCGCCTGCGGGTCTCGCGGGGGCACGAGCAGGCCGTGGACGCCGTCCTCGATCAGATCCGGGACACCGCCGACGGCGGTGGCGACGATCGGCGCCGCACAGGCCATGTACTCCATCACGGCCAGCGGGCTGCCCTCGAAGACCGACGAGAGCACCGCGACGTCCAGCGCGCGGATGACCCCCGCGATGTCGTCGCGGTGGCCCAGCAGCCTGACGTCCTCACCGAGTCCGAGCTCCTCGATCAGCCTCCGCAGCGCGTCCTCGTCGGGCCCGTGCCCCGCGATCAGACAGCGAACCCGGATCCCCTCCCGCTTGAGCAAGGCGACGGCTCGAATCAGGTCGTCGTGGCGCTTTTGGGGCTCCAGGCGGCCCAGCGCCCCGATCAGTCCGATCTCAGAGGTTCCGCCCAGCTCATCGCGCAGCTCGCGACCCCCCGCGGGCATCGGGGCGATGCCGTTGGGGAGGAACCTGACGCACTCGGGCGCGATGCGCTCCACCTCGATTATGTGCCTGCGATCCCACTCGGACACCGCGAGCAGGACATCGCCCCCCCGCGCGATGACGTTGCGATCGAGAAACCTGCGTACGGGCTGGCCTTCGAACGACCAGGTGTGCTCGTGATTGACGATCACCGGCACGCGGGCCATGCGCCCGATGATCGTTCCCGGAATGCCCGCGCGTGGCATGTGGGCATGCAGAACGTCGATCGACTCGGTGCTCAGCAATTTGTAGAGCTTGACCCAGGCCACGTTCGAGGCAAGCGACTCGCGCTCCAGCCGCAGCACCTGCACGCCCGAGGATTCGAGTTCTGAGAACTCGCGATCGTTGGCCGCGCGGTGCTCGGGCGGGCGAGCATGGGTGACGCACAGGTAGCGCTTGAAGCGCTCGGGATCGAGACGTTTGACGAACTCGAACGCCAAGCGCTCGGCGCCGCCGAAGTACGGACCCACATCGCGACCAAGCGTCAGGGCCCGTATGCGAGAGTCCTCGGCTGTGCTCGACATCGCTCAGACGATCATATTTCGTCGCCGCGACCGACTCGGAGATCGGCGCCTGACCCGCTCACGGCTCCCGGGTCCGGCCGGACGTCCGCTCAAACCGATCACGCCAGCTTGATCACGGCGATGATCATGCCGATCAGCACGAACACCACGATCGCGCCCTGCATCCAGATCCAGGTCGGGGACATCCTCGGACAGGGTATCTCCCGAGCGGCGACAGGCTGAAGTGCCTGGGGTTCGCGCCAGAACAGATGTCGGCTTATTCGGCGTTGCGAAACAGCGCCGCGACGGTCAGCACGAGGATCTTCACGTCCAGACCGAGCGACCAGTGGGCGATGTAGTAGTTGTCCCATTCGACCCGATCGGCCAGCGAGGTCTGGCCACGCAGGCCGTGCACCTGCGCCCAGCCGGTGATGCCCGACTTGACGCGATGCCGATCCCCGTATCGAGCGATGTCGTGCTCGAACAGCTCGACGAACTCCGGACGCTCCGGACGGGGACCGATGATGCTCATCTCGCCGCGGAGCACGTTCAGCAGCTGCGGCAGCTCATCCATCGAGGTGCGTCGCAGGAAACGCCCGATGCCGGTGCGCCGGTCCTCGCCCTCGACGCCTCCGGGCGCGGTGTCGCGCGGGAGGAGCGCTACCGCGGCCACCGCGCTCTTGGCCTCGTCGGCCGGAGCGCTCGCGTCGACATCCGTATCGGCGCCTCGCGCATCGACCTGCGCGCCGTCGGAGGATCCACGCACCGGCCGGGCGGGGCGCATCGAGCGGAACTTGTAGAGGTCGAAGACCTTGCCGTCGCGTCCGACGCGTCGCTGGCGATACAGCACCTGGCCGGGCGAACTCAGGCGCACCGCGAGAGCCGCGCAAAGGAGCAGTGGCGATAGGCAGACGAGCAGCACGAACGCGAACAGGCGATCGAATGCGTACTTGATCGCGAACTGAAAGCCTTTCGGGTTGACCCCGCTGAAGGTAAGCAGCGGCAGCCCCCCGACCGTGTCGTACCCGACGCGGTCGTTGATCGTGTCGAACATGCGCGGCACGACCGACACGTCGATGCCCAGTTCCTGGCAGCGCTGGATCAGGCGGCTGACGCGGGCGTCGGCGACCGAGGAAAACGCCACGATCAGGTCCTGCGCGCGCGTGCGCCGGACGGCCTCGTCGAGATCCTCGACCGTGCCCAGAACGGGCACGTCGCGCCCGCCGACCTCGGCGGTTGTGCGCGGATCGTCGTCGAGGAAGCCGACCGGGACGAGCCCATACTCGGGATGATCCTCGAGTCGTCGCGCCACCTGCGATCCGACCATGCCGGCGCCCATGATCAGAACCGGCTTGCCGATCAGCCGGCGCGAGCGAGCCCAGCGCTGGGTGAGCGAGAGCGTTATGCGCCCGGAGCCGACCGCCAGCAGCGCGAACAGCCACGCGCGCACGCCGTCGGACTGGTTGGGCGCCTGGCCGTTGGCGAACAGGCCGATCATCGCGACCGACATCGCCGCGACCGACACGGCGCTGACGACCGGCACGACACCGTCGAGGATGAGCGCGCGCAGACGGGTGCGATAGAGCCCGCGCAGATAGAACAGGAGCAGCACCAGCGGGGGCAGCGCCAGCAGCGGCGCCTCCTCGGCGGAGACGCTCATCGCCGCGCTCACGCCGCCGAGAGCGACGATCACGCCGACGTACAGCAGCACGAAGTCGACGGTCGGACGCAACAGGCTCCAGCCGGCTCCCTCCAGCATACGCTGGAGCGGACCGGCGAATCTCCCGGTGTGGCCCGCCAGGGGACGTGGCGCGTCGCGTGCGAGCCTGCCCGTCAGCGGCAGCGACGTGGTGCTCTGGCGCGATACGCCCGGCTGATTGGATTTGTCGGATGCAGGGGTCATCGGGGTTCTTATCGGCTCGACCGCCGCTCCGGATGAGCGGAGCGCGATGCGTCCGTCGCGAGGGCGGCGCTTCCCGCCCGATTCAGGTCAAACGGAGGGCCTCGGCGCCCGTCGTGCGTGAGTATGAAAACACCGGCGGGGCGCCAGGGGTGCGGCATCCGTTGATTTGGTGATTCGCTGATGTCCTATGGGTTCCCTACCTTGGGGCTTGCTGGTGGCTTGAGCGCCCATCTCGGTTCGCTCTCCGTGCCGTACTGGTCCGCGCGGGCCACCGATCTGACGGCCCCTCGGGGGTCGACACGCGCCGTGGCGTGCCTGCATAGCGACTTCACCGGGCTGATCACACACGCTAGCAATTCCTACCCGCCAGCCCGGCCGGTCAAGCATGCGGCGCGGACCCCTAGGCATGCAGAGCGCATAGATCAGAGGTATTCGAAATTTTTGCATTTACGCCCAGGTCCGCGGCCGGTTGCAGACGACCGCGCCGGCGGCCCGGGACCCCTTGCGCGCTCGGCGATACGCCTTCGCATCCGTGCCTTGGCCATAATCAGCGGCAATGGACGCTCACGCCCAGCTGGTGCGCTTCTATGACGATGCATACGCACAACGAGACCCGGCGGATGCAATGCGCTACGCGCGCTGGCGGGCGCTGGGGGCGATCGGCAAGGCCGAGCACGTGCTCGCGCTGTGCAAACGCAGTGGATTGTCTCCGACGAGCGTCCTTGAGATCGGCTGCGGCGACGGAGCGCTGTTGTGCGAGCTGCGCAGGCGCGAGTTCGCAGGGCGCCTGGAGGGCGTGGAGATCACGCAGGCGGCGGTGGAAATAGCGCGCGAGCGCGCCGAGATCGACCGGGTGGAGCTGTACGACGGCGCACACCTGCCCGGCGCCGACGGGGCCTACGAGCTGGGGATCCTCTCGCACGTGCTCGAGCACGTGCCCGACCCCTCGGCGCTGCTGGCCGAGGCGGCGCGGGTGTGCGGGGCGGTCGTGATGGAGGTCCCGCTGGAGGCCAACCTGTCGGCGCGGCGCGCCTCAAAGCGCGAGCACGCGCAGGAGGTCGGCCATTTGCAACGGCTGGATCGCGACCGGGCGCGGGAGATCGTCGCGCGCGCGGGGCTGCGGGTGGCTGAGGAGCTCGAGGATCCGTTGCCGTGCTCGGTGCACGTGTTCTTCGCGACCACCGCGCCGGCCCGTGCGAAGGGCAGGGCCAAGTGGGCGCTGCGCGCCGGCCTGCATCGTCTGGCCCCGGGTCTGGCGCGGCGGTTGTTCACGGTGCATTACGCCTGTCTGTGCCTGCCGGGCGCCGCGCAAATGGGTGCCGGGCGCAGCGCAAATGGGGAGCGCAAAAAAACCTAATGCGCCCAAATCGGCGCATGATGCGTCATAATGGGCGCGTATGAGCTCCGAGCGGCCACGTCAGCGCAGCGGCGATCTGTTCCCGACCGACCAGCCGATACCGGCCAGCCAGATGATCGGGCGAGAGGCCGACGTGGGCGAGATCACGTCCACTTTGGCGGGCGGATCGAATGTGGTGCTCGCCGGCGCGCGACGCACGGGCAAGACGAGCGTCTGCGACGCGGTCCTCGGCCGGCTGGCCAAGCGCGGGTATGCGGGCGTGAGCGTCGATCTGTTCCGGATCGCCACGACGGCCGAGCTGGCCGAGGCGCTGGTGGCGGCCGCGATCTCCAACCGCTCGGCGCTGCGACGGGCGCTGCACCAGACTCGGCGGGCGGGACGGTTCGTCGCCGATGCCCTGCAGACCTCGGCCGTGCTGAAGTCCAAGGCGCAACTGGGCGAGGAGTTGGAGATCGCGTTCAGCCCCGGCCTGGCGGCGCGCGACCCCGACCGCTATCTCGATTACGCGCTGGCGCTGCCGGGACGGCTGGCTCAGGCCGAGAACAAGGGGGTGGTCGTGTTCATCGACGAGTTCCAGGAGATCGCAAGCCCCCAGCGGCCCTACGGCGATCCCGACCGCCTGACCAAGCGGATGCGCGCGATATTCCAGCGCTCACCGGGCGTCAGCTACCTGTTCGCGGGCAGCCTCGAGCACTTGATGCGCGACCTGTTCACGCCATCCCATCGGGCACTGCATCAATTCGGCGGGTTTCACGACCTGCGCCCGATCGACCGCGAGGCATGGGCGGCGGGACTGCGCGAGCGCTTTGAGGCCGACGATTGCACCTTCGAGCAGGACGCGCTGTCGCGGATCGTCGACTACGGCGAGCTGCATCCCCGCACCACGATGTTGATCGCGCAGAAGACGCACCTGACGACGGTCGAACTGGGCGAGCGGCGCGTGGACCTGCAGACGGTCGAGCAGGGCCTGCTCTCGGCGCTGTCGGCCGACCGGGTCAGCCACGAACAGACGGTGGAGCGCATCCGCGGGCTGCACAAGCTCGGACTCGTGATCGCCGAGCGGATCGCGCGCGGCGAGCCGGTCTATCCCCGGTTGCCCCGCGGATCGGTGCGCCGCGCGCTGGAAGCGCTGCGGGAAGCCGCGATCGTCGAAAGTCGTGGACGTGCGCAATGGCGGTTCTCGAATCCGCTCTTGCGCCGCTATCTGGCCGAGATCGACCTGTTCGAGCGCTGACCCGAGGACGACGATGTTCCCTGCCTCTCGCTCTATCTCTCTCCCCCCCTCGATGGTCCGCATTACGGCGCATGATGCGCCGTAATTGGCGCATCGACTTTTTTGTTGGTTGTGCGCTCGCCGCGGCGCCTCCTCGAACCCCGCGCAGGACCGCCGCTCAGGAGCCGCCGGCCGGCCGCGTGACGGCGGCGAACAGCAGCGAGAGCACGCGCCCCATCAGGTCGTCGGGCACGGCCTCGGGGTCGGTGAGCTTCTGGCGGGCGATGCCGTCGGCGAGCGCGTCGATGGTGAGCGCCAGCTGCTCGGCGGGCAGCGCGAGCTCGAGGTCGAACTCGCGCATGCCGTCGGCGATCAGGCGCGTGAGCAGCTCGCGCATCTGCGCGAAGCGCGCGGCGACCTTGGGGCGCACGGCGGGATCGCGCACGCCGTAGGCCCAGAACTCCATGAACAGCAGCAGCAGCTCGGGCTCGCGCTCGATCATCGTCATCCACTGGCGCGCGCCGCCGGTGGCGCGCTCGGCGACCGAACGGCGATTCTGGACGGCCGCTGAGATCTCGCGCGCGTGAGTGTCTATCTCGCGCTCCATCAGCGCCAGAAAGAGGTCCTCCTTGCCGTCGAAGTTGGAGTAGAGCGCGCCGGTGGAGAAGCCGGCCTCGGAGGCGACCTGCTCCACCGAGGAGCCGTGATAGCCGCCCCGCGCGAACACGCTGCGCGCCGCATCGAGCAGTCGCGAGCGAGTGTGAGCCTTGCTCTGCTCGCGCGTAAGCCGTGTGCTCTCCACGGTCACATCTTACTTGACAGAGCAAACGCTATTTCGATAATGTTCGTTATCGCTCATTCCCCGAGTGTCGCGGTCGGCGCCAACCGCCGCGACACTCGTTCCCTTACCGGCCAGGCGATCGAGCCCAGGAACGAGGACAGCCAAATGGCAAGCTCAGCGACCACGACGGGCCCCACATCCACCGACGCGTCCAACCCGGCGAACCTGCCGACGGACGCGATCTCTTACGAGGATCTGTATGCGCGCTGGGAGCGCGGCAACTGGCAGGCGACGGAGCTCGACTTCACCGAGGACGCGCGCCAATGGCGCGAGGATTTCACCGAGTTCGAGCGCACGGCGGCGCTGTGGAATTACTCGTTGTTCTTCTGGGGCGAGGACGCGGTGGCGGACAACCTCTCCCCCTACATCGATGCGGCGCCGAGGGAGGAGCAGAAGTATTTCCTGGCCACCCAGCAGGTCGACGAGGCCCGCCATGCGGTGTTCTTCAAGCGCTTCATGCAGGAGGTGTGCGGGATCGGGGACGGCTCGATGGACAGCGGGCTGCGCGCGATCAAGCCGCAGCTGACGCCCGGGTTCCGCAAGATCTTCGACCGCCTCGATCGGATGGCCGACGAGCTGCGCGCCGACCGCTCCCCCGCGCAGCTGGCGGCGGCGGTGACGCTGTACCACATCGTGATCGAGGCGGCGCTCGCTCAGCCCGGCCAGCACTTCATCTGCAGTTACCTCGAACGGCGCGACCAGCTGCCGGCGTTCCGGGAGGGGATGCAGAACATCGCCGCCGACGAGCAGCGCCATATCGGCTTCGGCGTGAAGCTGCTGTCGGACCTCGCGCGCGAAGACCCGGTGCGCGTGCCGAAGGCGGTCGCGAAGATCCTGCGCGACGTGACCCGCTACACCGCCCAGGTGCTGATGCCCCCGGGCTGGGACGAACGCTACATAACGACGTTCGGCTCGACCTACGACGAGGTCGGCGTGGAGGGGTTGACGTCGATGATGACGAAGCTGCGCTCGGCCGGCCTGGCCGCCGAGACGCTGCCCGGACCGGCGCTGCTGCCGCCCGGTTTGACGCCATTGGAGGTCTCCCAGCGCGGGCGCGCGCTCGCACAGGCGGGCGTGATCGGCGTGCGCGAGGGGCCTTCCAAGCGCGATCCGGAGACGATTGCGATGCTGTTCGACATGATCCGCCGCCAGGTCAACCCCGAGCACGGGCTGAAGCGGGCGACGACGTTCCAATGGGAGTTCACCGACCCGGACGTCCCCACCTGGCATCTGACGGTGCAGAACGGGTCGAGCACGGTCGCCGAAGGCGAGGCGCCGCACGCGGACCTGCGCATGAAGCTGTCTTATCAGGATTGGGTGGACATCATCGGCGAACGACTGGACCCTCGCCGGGCGATCGTCACGGGGAAGCTGCGCCCGCGCGGTAACCCGCTGGCGCTCGGACGCCTGATGAAGGTGTTCCCGCAGAGCTGAGTTCTCGGGGGGCCGCGTGTGCGCGGCCCCGACCCTTGGCGCATGCGCCAAGGGTGGACGGGCCGCATGCGGCCCGTCACGGAGCCGCACATGTGCGGCTCCGCCCAGCGGCGCATGCGCCGCTGGGAACGACATCTACCCGAGGCCGAACTCGCGCGCGGCGGATGACGGTCCACCGCTTTCGTGAGCCGACGACGAGCCCCCCGTCCCGCCGGTCGCACCCCGGTTCGAGGAGGCCGTCGAACTCGACGCTTCGCCGCCCCTCGTCGCGGACGCGAGGTGGGCGGTCTGCGAGACGCTCGTCTGCGTGGCCGTCACATGGCGGGCAGGCTGCTCGGGGCCGAACTCGCGGCCGGCCTTCGCGGCGGGGCTCAGCGCGCGCGCGGCGCTCGCGGCGGAGGCCGAGGTGGACGCGACGGTGCGATCGGAGGAGACCGTGGACACCGGCGGGATCGAGGCGGGGGTGGTGTTCAGGGCCGCAAATCCACCACGCGGCGCCGCGGCGTGATCGGCGTGACGGCGATGGGCCGCGCGGTGGGGTGCGAGCGGGGCGATGTTCAGCGCGGCGCAACCCGCACCGACGCTGACCGCGACGAGGCAACCGACGGCGAACTTGCCCGCGACGCCTCCGCCGGTCAGCAGCCATCCGCCGCCCGCGGCGCCCCCGGCGGCGCCCGTGCCGAGGCTCGTGCCCGTGCCGACTCCCGCGCTCACCCCGGTCGTGGCCCCGGCCCCGGCGGCTGCGCCCGCGCCGGCGCCGAGGACGAGCGGCAGCGGCAACGGCGGGAGCACCGCGGCGAGACCGCGCAGCGAGAGCACGTGCGCGCGGCAGGCCGGGCACTCGCGCTGGTGGGCCGTCGCGAGCGCGTAGCGCTCTCCCTCGGGGTCGAGGATGCCGAAGGCGAAGCCGCGCATCAGCGAGGACTGCTCGGCGCAGTAGGAGCCGGCGCGAATCGTGTCCAGCAACTCGCCGACCTTCGTCGCGACACCGGGCGAACCGGGACGTCCGTCCATGAGCTTGCGCATGCGCGCCTCTGAAACGCCCATGCGGGCGGCGGCGTCCGCGCGCGAGTGGCCCTGCAGGTAGCACAGGGCGGCGGCCTGGCGCTCGCGCGGACTCAGCCGTGCGCGCAGCCCCTCCATCAGCTGGCGCAGCCGCACGCGATCGTCCAGCTCGCCCGCGAGATCGCGTTCTGGCGCCCCCGGATTCGGGGCGCCTGGGGCTCGTGCCCGATCGTCCTCGGCGAGAACGTGGGTATGGGCGCCGGCGCGCACGCGCGAGCGGTGCTCGTCGATGGCGCGGCGATAGGTCACGAGCACGAGCCACCCCTCCGGGTTGGCCACCTCGGCCTCGTCGCCGTCGAGCATCGCCGTGTACAGCCCGTGCCAGGCCTGCGAGTAGCAGGCCTCGAGGTCGGCCGGGTCGAGCCTGACCCCGGCCGTGCGCAGGCGCGCGCGCACGCTCCTCAGGACGCGAGAGCGCATCGTGTCGAACTCCCGGCGCAGCAGCCGGTCGGCGCGGTAGCGACGCACGGACAGTGGGCTCATCTCTGGAAGATTGCGAGCCACACGAATTAGTGCTCAGCGGAATACCGCTATTTGCTCAAAACGCGTGCACAATCGGCTCGGCGTGGCGGCGCGCATGCGGCCAGACCGAAACCGCGCGAGCACGGGCGACGCCACGGCCGCCGGTATCTTCACGCGATCGCGTCCGAGCCCACACCCAACCTGCCCGAGCGCGCGAAGATCCTCGGCATCCCACTGGCGGTCTCGGACTATGAGCGGGTGATGGACTGGATGGACGCGATGGTCGCGGCCGGCGCGCGCGGGTACGTGACGGCGGCGGCGGTCAACCTCGTGATGTCGGCGCGCGAGCAGCCCGAGACGCTCGCCGCGGTGCTCGGCGCGACGCTGGTCGTGCCCGACGGGATGCCGCTCGTGTGGGCGCTGCGCGCGCTCGGGCATGCGGGCGCGACGCGCGTGTACGGTCCGGATCTGATGGCCATGTACTGCGCGCGCGCGGCACGGGCCGGCACGCCGATCTACCTCTACGGCGGCCGCCACGACGAGGGCGCGCGCAACCTGCTCCTCAGGCGGCTGCAAGAACGCTTCCCCGGCCTGCGGATCACCGGTGCCTCCTCGCCCCCGTTTCGCGAGCTCACTCCCGCGGAGGACGAGCGCGAGATCGAGCTGATCAACTCCTCGGGCGCGCAGGTCGTGTGGGTCGGCACCGGGCAGCCCAAGCAGGAGCGGTGGATGCACGAGATGCGCCCGCGCCTGACCCCGCCGCTGCTGATCGGCGTGGGGGCGGCGTTCGACTTCCACGCGGGCCTGGTCAAGCAGGCGCCGCCCTGGATGGGGCGCAGCGGACTGGAGTGGGCCTACCGTCTCTATCGCGAGCCGCGACGGCTGTGGCGACGCTACGCGCGCTACAACCCACGGTTCGTGCTCGCCTTTGCCCGTCAGTACGCACGGCATCGCCGCGGGCCCGACCGATAGGCTTCCCGCGCGATGGCTGACGGAAAGCGCTCGGCGCTCATAACGGGGGTCACCGGCCAGGACGGCTCGTATCTGGCCGAGCTGCTGCTCGAGAAGGGCTATGAGGTGCACGGGATGGTGCGGCGCGCCTCGACGGAGAAGTTCGACCGCATCGAGCACCTGCGCGAGCGCATCACGCTGCACCAGGGCGACCTGCTCGACCAGCGCTCGCTCGTGGACACCCTGCGCGCCGCGCGTCCGCAGGAGATCTACAACCTCGCGGCGATGTCCTTCGTCGCCGTGTCGTGGATCCAGCCGACGCTGACGGCGGAGTTCACCGGTGTGGGCGTCACGCGGATGCTGGAGGCGATGCGCGAAGTATGCCCGCAGGCCCGCTTCTATCAGGCGAGCTCGAGTGAGATGTTCGGCAAGGTGCTCGAGGTGCCCCAGACCGAGACAACCCCGTTCTACCCCCGCTCACCCTACGGCGTGGCGAAGGCTTACGGGCATTTTATTACAGTTAATTATCGCGAGTCATACGATTTGCATGCGACGAGCGGAATACTTTTCAACCACGAGAGCCCTCGCCGCGGGCTGGAGTTTGTGACCCGCAAGATCACCTGGCACGCGGCCGCGATCAAGTATGGGTTAGAGCAGGAGCTGCGCCTGGGCAATCTCGACGCTGAGCGCGACTGGGGCTATGCGAAGGATTACGTAGAGGCGATGTGGCTGATGCTGCAGAAGGACACGCCCGAGGACTATGTGATCGCGACGAACACCTCGCACTCTGTCAAAGAATGCTGCGAAGTCGCCTTCGAAGAGGCCGGGCTGGGCGAGTTCACCAAATATGTGACGATCGATCCGGCGTTCGTGCGCCCCGCGGAGGTCGATCACCTGATCGGCGACCCGGCGAAGGCCGAGCGCGATCTCGGCTGGAAGCCGCGAACCTCGTTCGAGGAGTTGATCCGGCTGATGACCCGCGCGGACCTCGAACTGCTGAAGCCGCGCTGACAAGGAGCGGGCTTTGGTGGGAGACCCGCGAGCCTGTCCTGTGATCCACACCCACCGACTCCGGTCACCGCACCGGGTGGCGTTTGTGAGGATGTGACCCATGGCTGTGAGCCTGTTCGACACGCGCACCCCACTGGAGCCTCTGCAAGATGAGCTGAGAGCGGCAATCGAGCGGGTGGTGGCATCCGGCCGCTACATCCTCGGACCCGAGGTGAGCGAGTTCGAGCGAGAGTTCGCCGGATACTGTGGCGCGCGTCACGGCGTGGGCGTGGGCAACGGGACGGATGCGATCACGATCGCACTGCGCGCGATGGGCGTCGGCCCGGGCGATGAGGTGGTGGTGCCCTCGTTCACGTTTTACGCCTCGGCGGAGGCGATCCCGCCGACGGGGGCGACGCCGGTGTGGTGCGACATAGACCCCGAGACCTACTGCGTGACCGCGGAGACGGTGCGCGCGGCGTTGACACCGCGCACGAAGGCGGTGATCGCGGTGCACCTGTTCGGCAACGTGGCCCCGATCGCCGAGATCGCGGCGCTGGGAGTGCCGGTGCTCGAGGACGCCGCGCAGGCGGCTGGCTCAACCTCGCCGGGCGGCCGCCCGGGCGCGCTGGGCACGGCGGCGACGTGGTCGTTCTTTCCCTCCAAGAATCTTGGCGCGATGGGCGACGGCGGGATGATCACGACCTCTGACGAGCAGGTCGCGCAGCGCGCGCGGACGCTGCGCTTTCACGGCTCCCACGACAAGGTGACCTACGAGCAGGTGGGCTACAACTCGCGCCTGGACGAGCTGCAAGCGGCGATCCTGCGCGTGCAGCTGCCGCATCTCGACGCCTGGGCGGACGGTCGCCGCGCGGCCGAGCGCCACTACCGCGAGGCGGGACTGGGGGAGCTCGTGAGGCTGCCCCGACCAACGGACGGCAGCGGGCCCGCGTGGCATCTGTATGTCGTCAGTCACCCCGAGCCCGAGCGCCTGGAACGCGCGCTCATCGATGCGCGGATCGGGTGCAAGGCCTACTACCGCACGCCCGTCCACCGCCAGGAGGCGATGCGCGCCTGGAATCGCGCGGGTGTCGTGGAGCTGCCGGGCACCGAAGAGGCCGCGCGCACGCACCTGGCGATCCCGATGAGCCCGGCGCTCGACCGCGCGCAGGCCGAGGAGGTCGTGGCTGCGGTGCGTGGCGCGTCCGTCGCTTGACGTTGCTGAACCACCCGCGACGCCCGGGCGCGTCGCGTTAGTGCCGGGTCGGCTGAAGCTGATCGGCTCGTTTTGCGCGCGGACAGCCGCGCGCACACCCAGCTCACCCTCAGAGGTGAGCGAGCGCGAGCGCGCGAGCGAGACCGGCGTCTACTTCGGCCATCAGCCAATCCGGCAGGGAACCGATGCGCTCCTCCACGGCGCTGCGATCGATCGTGGCGATCTGGGTGACGTTGACCACCGAATCCCCGTCAAGGTCGGCGACGACGTCGGCCGCCACCAAGACGTTGCCCGGCAGCGCGGCGAGCTGGACGTTGCTCGTGAGCACAACCACCGTGACGGTCGCCAGCCTGGAGCGGTTGTATTGATCGGCGCTCACTATCAGCACCGGGCGTCGTAGTGCGGGCGCAGAACCCCTGGGCAGGCCGAGATCGGCCCACCACAGCTGGCCCCGCACCATCAGGTCTGATCGCCGGCGGCCAACGTCGCCGCAGCCGCATCGGTGAACCGGTGATCGTCCGGCAGTCCGGCGATCGCACGGTTGATCGCCTCGGTGACGCCATCATCCTCCAAACCGTCTAGCCAGCTCTCGGCTGCACGGGCGAAGAACTCGCTGCGCGAGAGGCCAAGCCGCTTTGCGGCGCGGTCCACACGATGGAAGGTCTCATCGGAAAGCGAGATCGCCGTCTTCACCCCACACAGTATAACCGGGTTATACCGACCTTACCGTCCGATCGACGGGAGACCCGCGGGCATGGCGGGCCTCCCTGATCGAGCGAGTCGCGTGGCGGTCCCGGTTGCCGTAACCCCGGGACCGCCGTCGTGGCTAGTGGTGACCGGCGTCGTGACCGTCGGGGCCCCCGAAGAAGCCGCCGTCGGACTCGCCGGTGCCCGGCGTGAACGAGACGCCGCGCAGCACCTCGCCGTAGCCGGCGGAACGGACCGTCGTGAACGCCTCCGCGGCCGGCAGCGTGGTGGCGCCCAGGTGATCTGCAATCGCCACGAGCCGGTTCGGATCTGCGCCCTGATCGCCGTTGCCGCTGACGGTCGAGGTGATGCCCCAGATCGTGGCCGACCCGTCGGGGTTCGCGCGACCGTCGATGTTGCGCAGCCCGTCGGTGCCGGGCGACCACGGCAGGCCGGTGGCCGGGTTGTTGGCGGTCGGGTAGCCGGCGACCGTGTAGGGCTGGCCCAGATGGAGGCCGTTCTGCAGGGTGTAGGCGAGCTTCCATTCGCCGGCGCTCGTGTCGAATACCCACTTCTGCAGCCCGGCCGTCGTCTGCGCGGCCGCCGCGGTGTATTCGTTTTTGACGGCCGAGTAGGTCGTTTTCGCCGTTGCCCTCGTCGGCGACGTACAGCGTGTTCGCGTTGGCGAACCAGATGCCGAACGGGAAGGCGGTCTTCGTTTTCAGCGCCGTGGGGAAGCCCTTGAGGATGCACATGTTGTAGGGCTTCATGCCCGCGCTCTGCAGCAGTTCGGGGTTGTACGCCAGCGGCCACGTCGGCAGCTTGGCGCCGGGCGCGGGCAGCCCTACGCCGGTCGGGCAGGCTTTGCCGGTGGTGTCGAGGAAGTAGACCGTGTTGACGCCGTTGCCGCCGCTGCCCTTCGTGTAGTAGACGACGTTGTCGAAGATCGTCAGGCCACGGAAGTTCGTGTCCTTGCCGACCTTGTCCGCTTTGTCGCCCAGCTGGGTGATGCTGAAGCTGCCGAGGGGAGTCGGAAAGCCCGGTTCCTGCAGCAACTCGGGCTCGCGGGCGGGCTTGAGGATCTGCGCGCCGGCGCCGACGATGATGCCGTCGGGCTGGGGGTTGGCGCCGTTGCCGGCGTTGCCCGCGGTGTAGATCGCGTGGTGATGGCGCTCTTCGTCCATGATCGCCGCGCGTCCGTTGTTGCCGCTGTAGGCGTTGGTCTCGGTGAACTGGAACCTGCCCTGATCGTCGAGCTGGGCCACCACGCGATAGTCGGCGCCCGGATCGGGGTTGGTCGGGTCGAAGACGCCGGGGGTGTTGGCGTTGGAGACGTCGAGCGCGTCGACAGGGGCGAGGTAGCCCATGAACGTGACGTAGCGCCCGCCCGTGGAGAGGTTGAGCGCCAGCTCGGACTTCGAGGAGAAGCTCGTGACCATCTGGTCGGAGCTCGTCGTGACGCCGGGCTCGGTGCTGCTGGGAACCTCAAGCGAGTCGATGAGCGACCCGGACGGGCGCAGCTGATCGAGGAAGACGTTAGAGGTCACGCCGAAGCTTTCATCGACCTTGTCGTTGTCCCACACTTCCGGGTAGGCGCCGCCGGCGTTGGCGAGCGCGCAGCCGGTGACGCAGCCCGCCGGCAACTTGGTGATGCCTGCCTGCAACGACGTGTCGGGCGTGTAGACGCTGCGGCTGACGAGCAGGTTTCCGGGCTGCAGGCCGTGCGTTGGATCGGCCTGCGCGACGGTGCCGAGCCCCGCTGTGAGCGCGGTCAACGCCACGGTCGCGGCCGCTGTGCGGGCGAGCCGTCGACCAGAGTGCTTCATTGTCATCACGGTCTCCTTTTTATGCGCGTGATCGATGTCCCGGGATGGGAGCGCGGCAACCGTATGTGCGGTATCGGGCCGCGGTTGTAACCGCGCCGTGGCCGTCCTGTGACCGTCGTGTGGCCGAGTTGTGACCGGCGCGTTATCCGCCGTTGCGGCGCTCCAACAGGTCCCCCTCGCCCACCTCGCGCACGACGCGCGCGGGCACGCCCATGACGACGGCGCGCACGGGAACATCGCGTGTGACGAGCGCGCCCGCGGCCACGAACGCCTCCTCGCCGACCTCGACGCCCGGGACCAGGACAACGCCGCCGCCGATGCGGCAGGCGCGCCGCAGGGTGGCGCCGCGCAGCTTGTAGTCGGGGCCGTGGCGGGCCATCGTGTCGTCGTTGGTGCTCATCGCGCACGGACCGACGAACACGTCGTCCTCGACGAGGGAGAACGCGGTGATGTAGACATTCGTCTGGATCCGCACGCGCGCGCCGATCGTGACGTCGTTGTCGATGACGCTGCCGCGGCCGACGACCGAGCCGGGACCGACCGTGGAGCGCTCGCGCACGTAGGACTGGTCGCCGAGGATCGCGCCCTCGGCGATGCGCGCGCCGGCGAACACGATCGCGCCCGTGCACACCGTGACACGCTCTGCGAGCTTCAGCCGGCCGACGTCCCCGCGCGCAGAGGAGCGCCCGGCCAGACGCGGGCGCTTACCGAGCACCGCGTGGTCCTCGACGACGCAGCCGTCGCCGATCGCGACGTCGTCGTGCACGACGACGTGGGCGCCGAACGTGACACCCTCGCCGACCGTCACGTTCTCGCCGAGCATCAGTCCGGGCGCACGGGGGTCGGGATTCAGCACGAGGGGCTCAAAGCCTCACGACGTTGGTGGCGCCGGGCGCGACGGTGCGGGTGACGCCGCGCAGATCGACCACCAGGCGCGCGCGCTGGGACACCAGCCCGTGATCGACGCTCGGGTGGGCGGTGACGATCATCGCCAGATCGGCGTCCGCGAGCGCCTCCTCCAACGGGAGGCTGCGCAGCTCGAACTCTGCCAGGGAGGGCACATGGGGATCGTGGTAGCGCAGATCGGCGCCCAGACTCGCGCAGCAGCTCGAGGATCTTCAGCGCGGGCGACTCGCGGATGTCGCCGACACCGGGCTTGTAACTGACGCCGAGCACGGCGATGCGCGCACCCTTGACCGGCAGGCCTGCGTCGTTCAAGGCGCGCTGGGTGAGGGCGACGCAGTGATAGGGCATCTGCTGGTTGACCTGGCCCGCGAGCTCGATGAACTCCGTGGACATGTCGAACTCGCGCGCGCGCCAGCTCAGATAGAACGGGTCCACCGGCAAGCAGTGCCCGCCCATGCCGGGACCGGGCGAGAAGGGCATGAACCCGTAGGGCTTGGTGGCGGCGGCGTCCACGACCTCCCAGATGTCGATGCCCATGCGGTCGGTCAGCATCGCCAGTTCGTTGACCAGCGCGATGTTGACCGAGCGGAAGATGTTCTCCAGCAGCTTCATCAGCTCGGCGGCCTCGGGAGTGGAGACGCGCACGAGCGTGTCGCAGACCATCCCGTAGAGCTCTTCCGCGCGCTCCGCGCAGGCGCTCGGTCAGCCCGCCGATCACCTTGGGGGTGGTGCGCAGCGTGAAATCCGTCCGGCCGGGATCTACGCGCTCGGGCGAGAACGCCAGGTGGAAGTCGCGGCCGGCCGCCAGCCCGGACTCCTCCAGCAGCGGCACGACGCGCTCGCGGGTCGTGCCGGGATAGGTGGTGGACTCCAACACGACGAGCTGATCCTGCTGGAGCACCTCGGCGAGCGCGCGCGTGGAGTCGACCAACGGACCGAGGTCGGGCTCGCGATTGGGGGTCAGCGGCGTCGGCACGCACACGATCACCGCGTCGGCCTTGGCCAGACGCGCGTAGTGGGTGGAGGCGTGGATGCGATCGGCGACGCCGCGCAGCTGCTCGGAGGGGATGTCCTCGATGTAGGACTCGCCGGACTCGATCGCCTCGATCTTGCGCGGGTCGACGTCGACCGCGATCACCTCGCAGCCCTGCTCGGCGAAAGCCACCGCGAGTGGCAGGCCCGACATAGCCGAGACCGATGACGCCGACGGTGCTCATGCGGCGGTCAGTCTAGAGGGTCTGTTCCAGCCTCAGCAGATCGGCCGCGACCATCCGCTGCACGAGCTGCCGGAAGCCCACCCGCGCGGTCCAGCCCAGGCGCTCGCGGGCCTTGGCCGGATCGCCGACGCTGGGGGTCCGCTCGGGAGCGCGCACGAGCGCGGGATCGATCGCGCAGGTAGCGCTCGGGGTCGAGATCGACGCAGGCGAACGCCGCGCGCACGAACTCCTCGACGGTGTGGCCCACGCCACTGGCCAGGACATAGTCCTCGGGGCGCTCCTGCTGGAGCATCAGCCAGGCGCCGCGGACGATGTCGCCCGCGAACGACCAGTCGCGCACGGCCGACAGATCGCCGAGCGTCAGCTCCTGCCGGCGACCGAGCGAGATCGCCGCGGCCGCACGGGTGATCCGGCGCGTGACGAATTGCTCGGGGCGACGCTCGGACTCGTGGTTGAAGACGATGCCCGAGCCGGCATGCAGCCCGTCGCGCTCGCGCAGCAGGCCGACCAGCTGGTGCGCGGCGAGCTTCGCCACGGCATACGGAGTGATCGGCCGGCAGGGCGTGTCCTCGCGCTGGGGAGACTCGGGCGCATCGCCGAAGATCGCGCCGGAGGCCGACAGGAACACGCGCGCGGTCGGAGTCAGCTCGCGAACCGCTTCGAGGATCGCTGCGGCCGAGCCGGCGATCGCGCGAAACGTCTCCTCCGGGCGCACCCACGAGTCGGGCACGAACGAGGGCGCAGCCAGATGGTAGATCTCGTGCGGGCGCACGCGCTCGATCGCCTCGCGCAGCGTGACCGGCGCGAGCAGGTCGCCGCGCACGAGCTCGATCTGTCCCCGCAGGTGCTCGGAGCAGCCCAGCGCGCTCGCGGCAGGGTCTCGCACGAGACCCGTGAGGGCATAGCCCTTTTCCAGCAGCAGCTCCGCCAGGAACGAACCGTCCTGGCCGGAGATGCCCGTGATCAGCGCGCGGGGGGTCTCGCCCACTTCGCGGCGCGGGCTCTCCCCAAGACGTGCTCCCGGATCGTCTCCCGGCGAGGTCCGTGCGTCGGGATCGCCACCGGTGGGAGAGGGTGAGTTCGCGGCCACAGCGCCAGCTTACGTCTCGCCATGGGTCCCGGTGGCGCCCTCGCCGGAGAGCACGGCATCATCTTCCGCGTCTTCGTAGATGCCGGCCAGCGCGGGCGCGAGGACATCCGGAGAGCAGAGCCCACGGACACGCTCGCGCCCCCGTGCGGCGATATCCGGGTCGGCGAGCACCCGCGCGATCGCCTCGGCCAGGGCTGCGAGCGTCGCCGGGCGCCGCCAGCGAGGTCTCCTCGAGCAGCTCCGCAAGCGCGCCTACGCGGCTGGCGGCGACGGGCAGCCCGGCGGCCATCGCCTCCGCGGCGGCCATCCCGAACGTCTCGGCCGAGCGCGAGGGCGCGAGCGCGACCGACGCGTCCGGCGCGCAGACCGGCCAGCTCGGCGTCATCGACGCGTCCGACGAAGCGCACGTCGCCGTCGCCGGCCAGCTCACGCAGGGCGGAAAGCTCGGGGCCGTCGCCGGCGACCACGAGCGCGAGCCCGGCGAGACGGCAGGCGGCGATCGCGACGTCGACGCCCTTCTCGGGCGCCAGACGCGAGACGACGAGGGCGTATGGCGCGGTTCGCGACACCGGCGGGGCGATGCCGCCCGACGCAGACGCGCGTCGTCGGGGTGCCTCGACAGCGCCCGCAGCGGGGGCGCCAGGACATGGACGCGCTCCCACGGCAGCGGCGCCCCGAGCGCGCGCAGCCGCTCGCGGGCGAACTCGCTCGGCACGATCAGCGCGTCGGCCTGCTCGACCAGGCGACGCTGCCACAGCGACAGCGCCGCGCCGTAGGCGGCGGCCTCGGGCAGGCTGCCACGACAGCGCAGGCGCACGCCGGGGAGCGTGTCGCGCCCGTGACAGCGCGTGCACTGCGCTCCGCGCGTGTAACAGACGCCGATCGCGCATACGAGGCGATACTGGTGCAGGTGCAGCACGACGCGCGCCCCGGCCTCGCGCGCGGCGGCGAGCGCGCGCCAGCCGAATGTCGGGTGCAGGTTGTGGGCGTGCACGACCCGCGCGCCGCCGAGACGCACCGCCCGCGCGACGTCGCCGGGCTGCAGTCCGCCGCGCAGCAGCCCGGCGGCCGCCCGCGTCGAGGCAGAGCGAGGCGGAGTCACGCTCGAGCAGCTCGGCGGGCTCGTGCAGATGCTCGCGCACGAGCCAGCGCAGGTCCTCGACGGTGCGCTCCTCGCCCCCGGTGGTGCGGTAGCGGTTGTGCAGGAACAGGACCATGAGGAGATCAAACCTAGACTCTGCCAGTCATGAGCACCGAGCCCCCGTCCGCCTCGATCGTGATCCCGACACGCGGGCGCCCGGCCTACCTGGAGGTCGCGCTCGCCTCGATCGTCCCCCAGGCGCGCGCGCTGGGCGCCGAGGTGCTCGTGATCGACGACGCCGGCGCCTCACCGCAGGCGCGCGAGCAGGCCCGGCGGCTGGGTGCGCGGTATGAGCCGCACGAGCGTGCGCTGGGACTGAACGTGGCGCGCAACACGGGCGTTGCGCGCTCGCGGGGCGAGCTGGTGGTGTTTGTCGACGACGACATCCGAGCCGGCCCCGGCTGGCTCGCCGGGCTGCTGGCGGCCGCGCGCGAGCACCCGGAAATAGACGTGCTGGCGGGGCGGATCAGGCCGAGCCTGCAGGGCCGGGCGCCGCACACGTGCGGGCGCGAGGGACCGCCGATCACGACGCTCGACCTCGGGGAGCGCGATACCGAGGCGAAGTACGCGTGGGGCGCGAACATGGCGATCCGGCGCGCCGCGCTCGATCGGGTGGGCCCGTTCGACGAGCTCGCTCGAGTACGGCGGCGACGAGCAGGAGTGGCAGGAGCGGCTGCGCGCGCGCGAGCCCGGCGCGCGCGTGTTGTATGTGGCGGGCGCCGCCGTCGAGCACCGCCGAACCGGACCGGACGCGCGGCTGCGCGCACTGGCGCGAACGGCCTACGCACGTGGCATGGCGGCGCGAAGGTTCGACGCCCGGCGCGGACAGGCGCCCTCCGCGACGAGCGAGCTCAGGACGCTGGCGGGCTGTGCGTGGCACGTCGTGCGCTATCGCTGTCCGGCGGGACTGACGATGGTCGCGCACAGCGCCGGGCGCGTACGCGAGCGCCTGCGACGCGCGCGTGGGCCGCGCCTTACACCGGCGCCGGCGCTCGCGGGAGCGGGCACAGCGGCGGCGGATGCCGATGCGACGCCCGACGGCGACGATTTCCTGTCGGGTCACAGCGGGACCGTCGGAGGTGTCGAGGCGATCGCGCGCGAGCTGCGCGATGCGGCCACCGACGCGTGGGAGATCGCGAGCGCCAGGCGACTGCGTCTTGGCTTGGCGGCGCGCCACGAGCCGCCGCTGCGCAGCGTGCTCGCGATCGGCGTCGTACGGGCCGAGCACGCGGCGCTCGCCGCGGGGGTGCGCGCGGAGCTGGAGCGCTCCAGGCACGCCGTGGAGCTGCACACGTGCCCGCCGGGGACGTTGGGAAAGTTCGAGAACCTCAACCGGCTGCTCGTCGAACACCCGGCCGACGCACACGATTGGCTGCTGGTGATCGACGACGACATCGAGCTGGCGCGCGGATTCCTCGATCGGCTGCTGTTCCTGTGCGAGCGCTTCGATCTGCAACTGGCCCAGCCGGCGCACCGGGCCCGCTCGCACGGCGCGTGGCCGGTAACCAGACGCCGGTCGGGGAGCGTCGGTGCGCGAGACGCGGTTCGTGGAGATAGGTCCCGTGACGGCGTTCGCGCGCACGACGTTCGAGACGCTGCTGCCGTTCCCGCAGTTGCGCATGGGCTGGGGCCTTGACGCGCACTGGGCGGCAGTGGCTCGGAGCATGGCTGGCGCTGCGGTGTCGTGGACGCCGTGGCGATCGCCCATCGCGCGGCACCGGCCGCGAGCGCCTACTCCCACGCGGCGGCCGTGAGCGAGGCGCGGGAGTTCCTCGCACGAGCGGCCGTACCTGAGCGCGAGCGAGTCGCAACGAACCCTGACGACGCATCGCCGCTGGTGAGATCAAGGCGCGGATACTTGCGGTTGCTCGCAACCGCACGGCCGGGTCGACGGCGACCCGCACGAGCTCCCGGGGAACCGCGTGAAGGTCGCGGTCCTAGCCGAGTTCTATCCGAGCCGCCGTGACCCGGTGCTCGGGGTGTGGGCCCACCGCCAAGCGATGGCCGCCCGCGATGCCGGCGCGGAGGTTCGAGTGCTCGTGCTGCACCGTCTGATCCCCCCGCGCTCGGCTCTGCAAGCCGGGCCAAACGCGCTGGCACGCGAGCTGGCCTCGCGCGTACGCGAACCGCGCTCGCAGATGCTCGACGGACTACCGGTCTCCTACGTCTCCTACGTCTCGCCCCCGCGCTCGCGCGCCTACGCGAGCTGGGGCGCCTGGGCGGCGCCCGCGCTGGGGCTGGCGCTGCGCAAATTGAGACGGACGTTCGCCTACGAGCTGGTGCACGCCCACAACGCGGTGCCCGCCGGCGACGCGGCGCGCAGAGCGCGCGTGGACGTGCCGCTGGTGGTGTCGGTGCACGGCGGCGATGTGCTGTACACGGCGGCGCCCCCGCCGCTGGGCAGCGCCGCGGGAGCACAGGCGGTCGCGCGCGGGCTGGGCGCGGCGCGACTGACGCTCGCCAACAGCCAGGGCATCGCCGATCTCTGCCGCGCGCACGGCGCGGGTGAGGTGCGGGTCGTGCACCTGGGCACCGACCTGCTCGACTCGCCGCGTGCGCCCCGGCGCGAGGACGCCCCGCCCACGCTGGTGACGGTCGGGCATCTGGTGGCGCGCAAGCGCCACGCCGACGTGCTGCGCGCGCTGGCGGTGCTCGGGCGCAGGTACCCCACGTTGCGCTACGAGATCGTCGGCGACGGGCCCGAGCGGATCGCGCTGGAAGGGCTCGCGGCACGGCTGGGCGTCAGCGACCGCGTGGACATGCGCGGGCAGCTGGCGCCCGCGCAGGCGCTCGAGCGCGCGCGGGCGGGCACGCTGTTCGTGATGCCCTCGACCGAGGAGGCCTTCGGCGTGGCCTACATCGAGGCGATGGCCGGCGGGGTGCCCGCGATCGGTTGCCGCGGCGAGCCCGGTCCGGAGGAGATCGCCGCCGAGGGCGACGGCTTCGTGCTGGTGCCGCCGGGCGACATCGAGCGCCTGACCCAGCGCATCGACGAGCTGCTGTCAGACCCTCACCGGCTGCGCGAGGCCGGCCAGCGTGCGCGCGAGAGCGTGGCCGCCGGCTTCACCTGGGAGCGCTGCGGCCACCAGACGCTGATCGCCTACGAGCACGCCCTGCACGCCGCGCGATGAAGCCGGTCCTGTTCGTCACCGGGCACGCTCCGCCCGACCGGGTGGGCGCGTTCGCCGCGCTGCACGAGCGCGAGAACATCGAGGTTGCGCTGTTCGGAGGACGCTCCCTGCACGGGCCCCAGACGCCCGCCGCCGCGCAGGGGCCCGAGGCGCCCAGCGGGCGCGGCGCTGACTCGAGCGCGACCGCAGCGAGCGGAGTTGCCGTTTCCACACCGCTACGTGCACCAGCTACAGACGGCCCGGCTCGCGCGCAGCGGCGCCTACCGCGCGGTCGTGTGCTCGACCGGCGGGCGCGTGGCGCTGCCGTGCGCCTGGGCGGGCGCGCGCCGCGGGGGCGTGCCGCTGATCCTGTGGGCCTCGCTGTGGGCGCACCCGCGCAGCGCCCCGCACCTGCTCAGCTATCCCGTCGCTGCAACGGCTGTATCGCTCGGCCGATGCGGTCGTGACGTACGGGCCGCACGTCAGCGCCTACGTGCGGGCGCGAGGCGCGCGCAACGTGCACGTCGCCCCGCAGTCGGTCGACAACGCCTTCTGGAGCGCCCCAGTGAGCACCCGTCCAACCGATCCCCACTGGCCCGGCGAGGCGAGGCTGAAGTTCATGTTTGCGGGTCGCCCAGACCGGGAAAAGGGAGTTGGGGCGCTGCTCAAGGCCTGGCAGAGGTCGGACCTGCAAGCGTCGTCCGCCGCGCTCGTCCTCGTCGGCGTGGGACCCAGCCCCCCTTGGGTCCCACCCGGCGGCGCGGTGGAACCGCAACGTGAGCGCGCCGCTCGTCAACGGGTGGGGGTGGCTTCACGCGATCGAGCCGGGGCGACAACGCGACCGGCGGGTGTCAGTTGCATCGAGCCGGTGTCGGCGGCGCGGCTGCGGGAGTTCTACGCCGACGCCGACGTGCTGGTGGTTCCCTCGATGCAGACACGCACGTTCCGCGAGCCATGGGGCCTGGTCGTCAACGAGGCGATGAACCGTCGACTGGCGATCATCGCCAGCGACGCCGTCGGCGCGGTCGCGGGAGGGCTCGTGCGCGACGGGCACAACGGGCTGGTCGTGCCGGCCGGCGACGTCGAGGAGCTCGCGCAGGCGATGGTTCGCCTGGCCGCAGACCCCGAGCTGCGCACGCGCCTGGGAGCCGCCGGCGCCGAGGATGTGGGCGCCTATACCCACGAGGCCTGGGCCGGCGGCTTCTCCGAGGCTCTGGCAACCGTCGGGCTCTCCCGGACGCATTGCTAGCTTTGGGTCTTCGCGCCGCGTCCATGCGGGGCTCCGTCATGAGCAAGATCCGTCCACACCACGCGCTCCTTTTGCCGGGCGCCTCGCGCTGCTGATGTCCTTCGCGGGACCCGCGCAGGCCGATGTCGGCGAACAAATCATCCATCGCTGCACCCACGCCGAATCGCTGAGCGGGTTCAGTCAAGCGGCATACAGGCAGGCGCTGAAGGATCTCAGCGCCGGCACCGAAGAGTATTCGAACTGCGCCCAGCTGATCCGCCAAGCCCAGCTGGCGGCGGCCGGCGCGGGCCGCGCAGGCGGGTCCGGTGGCGGATCGGCGGCGCCCGCGCCGAACACGAGCGCTGCGCCAACGCCATCAGAGCGGCAGTCGATCGCGCACGCTTCCAGCGCCGGCGCGGCGCCCCTGCAGGTCGGCGCTCAGACGATCCATCCGGGCGTCGTGCACGACGACATCGCCTCCGCGCTCAGCTCGCTGCCCACTCCTCTGCTCGCGACCGTCGCGTTCCTGGCGATCTGCCTGCTGGCCGTGGCCGGCGCGAGCCTGCGCAACCGCATCCGGAATGTCCGTCGCCCCGACTGAGCCACGCCCCGCGCTCGGGGCGACCCCGCCGCTGACGGCGCCCACGCGGGGAGCGTCCGGGCGCCCGGACGTTCGCAGACGGCCGGGCGGCTGCCGCGCGCAGACGCCCTGTGGTGGGTGACGCTGCTCACCGCCGGCGTGGCGTGCCTGGTCACGTTCCTGGCCAAAGGCGGGCTCAACCTCGAATCGATGACCACCACGGAGATCGTGCTGACGCTCGCCTCCGGTGTGGCGGTGGCGGCGGCGATCGTGCTGACGCCCGCCGCGCGATCGCTGCTGGAGGGACCCAAGTACGGGCTGTGGCCGGTCGCGCTGCTGATCGCGTTCACCGCACTGAGCGGACTGTCGGTCGTGTGGTCGGTGCAACCCGACCTCAGCTGGCAAGACGCTAACCGGCTGCTCGCCTACAGCGGCGTGTTCGGCGCGGCCGTCGCACTCGCGCGCCTGGCCCCCGACCGCTGGCCGGCGATCCTCGGGGGCCTGACGCTGGCGGGCACGATCGTATGCTGGGTACGCGCTGGCGACGAAGGTGTTCCCCGGGCCGGCTCGCGCCGGCGGTCACCTACGCGCGCCTTGAGGAACCCTACGGCTACTGGAACGCGATCGGCCTGACGGCCGCGATGGGCGTGATCGGCTGCCTGTGGCTGGGCGCGCGCCGCGCCGGTCACGCGCTGCTCAGCGCGCTCGCCTACCCGGCGATGGGCATCATGGGAGTGACGCTGATGCTCGCCTACTCGCGCGGCGCGCTCGTGGCGCTGGCGATCGGGCGTGGTGCTGTGGCTGTGCATCGTGCCGCTGCGCCTGCGCGGCGCGGCGGTGCTGATCGTCGGCGGCCTCGGCGCCGCGGCGGTCGTCGGCTGGGACTTCTCCCGACACGCGCTCACAACCGACAACATCCCGCTGGCACAGCGCGCCGCCGCCGGACACCAGCTGGGGGTGCTGCTGCGCGTGATGGTCCTGCTGCTCACCCTCGCGGGCGTGGCGATCGGCTTTCTGGGCGCCAGACGACCGTTCTCGCGCGCCGGCGCGCACTCGCGCCGGGGCGATCCTGCTGGCGCTGATCGCGCTCGCGCTCGTCGGCTTCGCGGGCGCGCTGGCGCACAGCCACCGCGGTTTCACCGGCAGCATCTCCCACACCCTCGACACGCTGACGAACCCCAACGCGAAAGTGCCTCCGAACTCTCCCGGGCCGGCTGACCGCGGTGGCCAGCGTGCGCGCGCGCTACTGGAAGCAGGCGCTGCAGGTGTTCGACGCGCACCCCGCGCTCGGCGTCGGCGCCGCGGGGTATGAAACCGCTAGCCTGCGCTACCGCACGGCGCTGCTGGAAGTCAAACACGCGCACGGGTTCGTCGTGCAGACGCTCGCCGACCTCGGCGCGCTCGGGCTGGCGCTGGCGCTCGCCCTGGCGTTGACGTGGATGGCCGCCGCCGGGACGCGCGACGCACCCGTTCAACCGCCGCTGGAGGAGCTGGCGCGCCTGGCTGGACATTCGCGCGGGCGCGCACCCCGGCTGGCGGCGCTCACCCCAGCCCTACACCCCCGAGCGCATCGGCATGCTCAGCATGCTCTGCCTGGTGGTCGTGTTCGGCGTGCACTCGCTCGTGGACTGGACCTGGTACGTGCCGGGCGACGCGTTCGTGGCGCTGCTGTGCGCCGGCTGGCTCGCCGGACGGGGTCCGCTGGAGCCCTCGACGGAGCGGGTGCGCCGGGCGCGATCGCTGCGCGAGATCGGTCCGATGCGAGTCGGCGTGGCCAGCGCGGCGCTGATCGCCGCGCTGCTGGCGGCCTGGTCGCAGTGGCAGCCGCAGCGCTCGGTCGACGCCTCCCAGGAAGCGCTCGCCCTGCTGAGCGCGAACCCCCACGGCGCGTTGGCCAAGGCACAGGCCGCCGTCGCACGCGACCCGCTCTCGGCGCAGGCCCTGATCGTGCTGGCCGCCGTCCAGCAGAACGCGGGCGAGCCGGCGCCGGCCAAGGCGACGCTGCAGCGCGCGGTGCGCCTGCAGCCATCCAACCCGCAGACGTGGCTCGCGCTGGCCCGGCACGACCTCGCGAGCGAACCGACGGTCGCGCTGAAGGAGCTGCAGGCCGCGATCTACCTGAACCCCGAGTCGATCGCGCCCGAAGCGATCGCCCCGCCCTACGCCAACCCGGAATCGCTCGAAATCTACAACGACTACGTCCAGGCGCTGCGCGCGACCACGAGCGCACGCGTCAACGTCCCTACCAGCGCGAACGCACGGCCCGGGCCAGCAGCAGCCCGCCGCGCTGCCGGGCGGCCCGGCGGCGGCACGCACCGAGACTTCCTGGAAGCCGAACTCGGCTCAGCAACCGGGTGAGCCCGGCGCCGTGTAGAAGCGCAGGTGATCGGCGCGCGGATCGAAGTGCGCCTCGAACGCTCGCCGCGACAGCGCCAGCCAGAGCACTCGCAGCCGCCCGTGGGCGGGCGTGCTCAGCAGCAGACGCCCGCCGGGTCCCAGCACGCGACGAACCTCAGACAGCCAGCCGGCGGTATCGGCGACGTGCTCGATCGTCTCCCCCGCCCACACCACGTCAAAGCTCGCATCCTCAAGCGGCCACAGCCCGCCGTCGGCCTCGACGAGCCTCAGGTCCAACGCCTGGCTCGCGCTCACGAGCGCGCCGCAGGGGCTCCTCGGCGACGTCGACCCCAACGACACGCGCCCCGGCGCGCAGCAACTCCGAGGCGAACCAGCCTTCGCCGCAGCCGACGTCCAGCACGCGCTCGCCCGCGCAGACCCGCTCCAGGAGAAAGCGCCTGCGCAGCTCGAACTCGGGCGGCTGTGAGCCCTCGGGCACGCCCTCCCAGAGCGCCTCGTGGTACGCGCGCGAGCCCATCGACCACACCAGGCTAACGGCGCGGGCGCAGTGCAGCGACGGCTGTCATCTCTGCACATCACTACGCGAACCGTCTATGTTGCCTGAGTGCACGTCCGGGTTCAGGGGATGGCGTGAGCGCGAAGACCGCCATGAGCGAGATCCGGCGCCATGCAGTCGTGCGCCCAGGAGCCCTCTGCGCAACGGCAATGCGCGCAGGAGCGACGCCCACATGAGGGTCGCCTTCGACAGCCGCCCCTCCGCCGACCCGCGTGGCGTCGGACGGTACGCGCGCTGCCTGCTGCGCGCCCTGCGCGACACGGCGGGCTCGCGCGGGGAGATCGTCGAGACCCACCGCCCGCGCCGTGCCGACGTGTTCCATGCGCCGTGGATGCAGGGAGCGATGCTGCACAGCCCCTGTCCGATGATCGTGACCATCCACGACCTCGACGCGCTCACGCGCCCCAGCGAGCGCCTGCGCGGCGGCGGAATCCATCTGCGTCTGCGCCATCTGGCGGTGCAGCGCGCCACCCACGTGATCGTCCCCACCGAGGCGCTCGCCCACGAAGCCGTCACCGAGTTCGGGTTCGAGCGCGAGCACGTCGTCGTGATCCCGCAGGCGCCCGATCCCGTGGCGCAGGACCCTTCCTCGCAGGACGGAACCCGAGCGTGGACCTGGCAGGACGTCGGGCGCGAGACCTGGCGCGTCTATGAAAACGCCCTCGCGCGACCCGAACGCCCCTGCGTGGGCAAGTTGGGCCCCCGCCACGGCGTAAGGTGATCGCCCGATCCAGGCGCCGCAGATGCGGGCCCGTCAAGACGCCCCTCGCAGAGACAGGCTGAATCAGTAGGCCCCGCGCCGGGAGACGACAGCGGGGATCGTCTTCAGCAAGATCGTCAGATCCAGCGCCAGCGACCAGCGCTCGAGATAGATGAAGTCCAGGTGCACGAGATCGTCGAAGTCGAGCTCGGAGCGGCCCGAGACCTGCCACAGCCCGGTGATCCCCGGCAGCACGAGATAGCGCTTGCGGTGCCACTCCTCGAGCATCTCGTAGTCGCGCTCGGGCAGCGGACGCGGCCCGACGAGCGACATCTCGCCGCGGATCACGTTCACCAGCTGGGGCAGCTCGTCCAGCGAGAACCGCCGCAACATCCGCCCGACGGGCGTCAGGCGAGGATCGTCGCGGATCTTGAACAGCGCCCCGGTGGCCTCGTTGAGCTCTTCCAGGTCATCCTGGCGCTGCTCGGCGTCGGTGTGCATCGTGCGGAACTTCAGGCACGCAAACGGTCTGCTGGCCGATGCCGCGGCGAGTCGAGCGAAACAGCGCCGGCCCGCGCGAGGTCATGCGCACCGCGAGCACGATCAGCGCCAGCAGCGGGCTCAAGCACGATCAGCAACAGCGTCGCCCCGACCAGGTCGAACGTGCGCTTGAGCGCGAAGTCGACGCCCTCGAACACCGGCGGGCCCAGCTCGAACAGCGGCACCCGCTGACCGGGCACGAACTCGGCGCGATGGATCAAGATCTCCATCGTCGAGGGCGCGATCCGCACGCGCACGCCCGCGCGGTGGCACTGGTCGACCAGCTCGACCGCCTCGACCTGGGGAAAGTCCGAGTCGGCGATGATCACCTCGTCGATCCGCTCGCTGCCGAGCACCGTGGCCGAGGTCGTCCAGCGCACCCAACGAGCGCAGACCGGGCGCCTCCACGGGGCGCAGCGAGATATAGCCGACGACCTCCAGCGGCGCGTGGTGCGCCCCCTCGCCGAGCGCATGCGCGACGTCTGGGATGTGCGTGCCCGTGCCGACCAGCATCGCCCGGCGCCGGTAGCCGGCGGCCCGCAGCAGCACGCCGGTCAGCGCCTCGTAGACCGCCGCGCAGGCACGACACGTACAGCAGCGCGAACGCCAGCGAGCCGTAGAAGATGTAGAAGCTCGAGAACTCTTCGCCGCTGACCACCGCGAATATCAGCGCGACGAACGCGACCTGGAACAGCGCCGCGACGATGCGCGAGAGCCCGGGCCGCTGCGAGCGCGCCGCATACAGCCCCGAGCGCGCGAACAGCAGCGCCGTCAGCAGATAGGCGAACGGGACGAAGTGCCGCGTCTCTTCATACACATGCGTCGCGTTCAGGCTGCCCAGCACCACTTCCTTGAGCGACCAGCGCGGTGATAGATCGCCAGCGCCACCCCGACGAAGTCGAGCGCCAGCAGCGACAGCACCCGCGCGGCGCGGCGCGCGGTGTCCATGCGCAGCAGCAGCGACATCGCCGGCGGGCGCTTGCTGCGCATGTCGCGGTCGGAGTGCTCCCGGCGGGCCGTCGCCTCCGACATCACCGTCCGCGCCGTCGCCGAGCCGGCGCTCCGGAGCGCTCGGGCGCAGCGAATCTCGGCGGCCGCTCGCGCGCCGGCGCCGGCGCGCTGCGCGGGGTGGGCGTCGGAGCGGACGTTCTCGACGAACGTGGTCCCATCTCTCTGCTCACAACGCCTCAGACTCGCAGATGTAGCGGTCGGGTGAAGACTCGGGCGAGGCGTGCCGGCGCCCGCGACGCGAATTCAGCGAGGCCCGTCGCCGATGAGCACGCGGCGCCGGACTGCTCGATCGTCCGCACAAGGCCCTCCCGCAGCGACACCTCCGGCGACCAGCCGAGCAGCTCTCCGGCCAGCGCGATGTTGGGTCGGCGCTGCTTGGGATCGTCGACCGGCAGCGCCTCGTGCACGATCTCCGAACTCGAGCCGGTCAGCTCCTTGACCGTCTCCGCCAGTTCCAGCAGCGTGAACTCGTCGGGATTGCCGATGTTCACCGGCTCGTGATGACCGGACTCGGCCAGCGCGATTATGCCCCGGATCAGATCGCTGACATAACAGAACGAGCGCGTCTGAGTGCCGTCGCCGAACACCGTCAGCGGCCGGTTCGCGAGCGCCTGGCGCAGGAACGTCGGGATCGCGCGCCCGTCGTGCGGGCGCATGCGCGAGCCGTAAGTGTTGAAGATCCGCACGATCGCCGTATCCACGCCCTGCTGGCGGTGGTAGGCCATCGTCAACGCCTCCGCATACCGCTTGGCCTCGTCATATACCCCGCGCGGACCGATCGGATTGACGTGCCCCCAGTAGCTCTCCGACTGCGGATGCTCCAGCGGGTCGCCGTAAACCTCGCTGGTCGAGGCGATCAAAAAGCGCGCGCGCTTGGCCTTCGCCAGCCCGAGCGTGTGGTGAGTGCCATACGAGCCGACCTTCAGCGTGTGCAGCGGCAGACGCAGATAGTCGATCGGCGAGGCCGGCGAGGCGAGGTGGTAGACGTAGTCGATCGGCTCCTCGACGTGGTAAGGCTCGATGATGTCCACGCCCAGGTGCACGAACCGCTCGGGGTCGCGGATGTGCTCGATGTTGCGCAACGAGCCCGTCTCGAAGTTGTCCACGCAGATCACCCGGTGCCCGCGCGCGAGCAGCTCGTCGCACAGATGCGATCCCAGAAACCCGGCGCCGCCGGTGACCAGACAGGTCGGCATTCGCGCAGGATAGCCATACCCGCGGCGGGCGCTCACGCTCGGCCTCCCGGTCGCCCCGACCCCGCTCCGTTCAGCAGGACGGCTTTCGCGAGCGTCGTGTTCGCGCACACGCGAACCGCGACGGACCGAAAGCGAGCGTCTCGCCGACCACCGCCGGCTCGTCCCCCGACAGCCCCGGCGAGCACCGCACCCACCGTCGGCACATATCATCTGGGCAATGGCCGCCACCGAAGAACACCTGACCGTCGCCCCGATCGTCGGCGCCGGACGACCCCCGCCGCTTCACCGACTCGGGGATCGAGATCGCAGAGCTCTACACCGAGTCCGACCTGCCCGCAGACCTCGACCTGGGCGAGCCGGGCGAGTTCCCCTACACGCGCGGCGTGCACCGCGAGATGTATCGCAAGCAGACCTGGACGATGCGCCAGTACGCCGGCTACGCCTCCGCGCAGAGTCAAACGAGCGCTACCGCTACCTGCTCTCCAAGGGCTCCACCGGCCTGTCGATGGCCTTCGACCTGCCCACCCAGCTGGGCCTCGACTCCGACGATCCGCGCTGCCTCGGCGAGGTCGGGCGCACGGGCGTGGCGATCGACACGATCGACGACATGCGCACCGCCTTCGACGGCATCCCGCTCGATCAGGTCTCCACGTCGATGACGATCAACGCGCCCGCCGCCTGCCTGCTGCTGCTGTACGAGCTCGTCGGCGAGGAGCAGGGCGTGCCCTCAGAGAAGCTGCGCGGCACCACGCAGAACGACGTGCTCAAGGAGTACATCGCCCGCGGCAACTACATCTACCCGCCCGGCCCGACCATGCGCCTGACGACCGACCTGTTCCAGTACTGCCACGAGCACGTGCCGCGCTGGAACACGATCTCGATCTCCGGCTACCACTTCCGCGAGAAGGGCTGCTCGGCCGTGCAAGAGGTCGCCTTCACGCTCTGCTCGGGCATCGCCTACGTCGCCGCGGCCGTCGAGAAGGGACTCGACGTCGACGAGTTCGCCCCGCGCCTGGCCTTCTTCTTCAACGGCCACAACAACGTCTTCCAGGAGGTCGCCAAGTTCCGCGCCGCCCGGCGCATGTGGGCGCACATCATGCGCGAGCGCTTCGGCGCCACCAACCCCAAGGCCACGATGCTGCGCTTCCACACCCAGACCGGCGGCGTCACGCTGACCGCCCAGCAGCCCGAGAACAACATCGTGCGCGTCGCCCTCCAGGGCTTCGCCGCCGTCTGCGGCGGCACCCAGTCGCTGCACACCAACGGCTTCGACGAGGCGCTCGCGCTGCCCACCGAGCGCGCCGCCAAAATCGCCCTGCGCACCCAGCAGATCCTCGCGCACGAGTCCGGCGCCGCCGACACCGTCGACCCGTTCGCCGGCTCCTACTTCGTCGAGTCGCTCACCGACGAGATCGAACTGCGCGCGGGCGAGCTGATCGCCAAGGTCGACGCGCTCGGCGGCTCGGTCAACGCGATCGAGTTCATCACCGGCGAGATCGACGAGTCCGCCTGGGGCTACCAGGAGCGCTACCGCATCGGCCAGGACATCGTCGTCGGCGTCAACGCCTTCGAGGAGGAGGACATCGAGGTCCCCGACCTGCTGCGCGTCGACCCCGAGTCAGAGCGCGAACAGGTCGAGCGCCTGGCCGAAGTTCAAGGCCGAGCGCGACCAGGCGCTCGTGGAGCGGCGCCTGGAGGAGCTGCGCGAGGTCGCGCGCGGAAGCGAGAACCTGCTGCCCGCGATCCGCCAGGCGCTGAAGGACCGCTGCTCGCTCGGCGAGGTCTGCGGGGCGATGCGCGACGTGTTCGGCACGTACACGCCGACGTTCTGAGGTTCAGCGTTCGCTGGGCAACCGCAGGATGACGCCGGCCGCCTCGGCCTGCGCCGGCGTGTCGAACGCGTAAGCGTCCCGCAACTGCGCCTCGGCACGGTCGAGCGTCGCCCAGTCGATCTGAGCGCAAAAGTCCTGCGCGCGATCGAGCACCCGGATCAGCGGACTGGGATTGGCCTGTCGCGACATCGCGCGTAGCGCCTGCAGGTAGTCGTCGCGAAACACCGTCGGAACGATCAGTCGCTGCTGAGCCGCGGCGGTCAGCTCGGCATTGCTCAACGCGCGCGCCACGCGTCCGTTGCCGTCCGTGAACGGGTGAACCTCGGAGATGAGGAACATCGCGAACACGGCGCGTCGAAAGCCTCTCGGCAGGGCCAGATAACGCTTCGTCCCCTGCTCAAGCGTGCCACGTACCAGCGCCGGCGGCACGAACTCCGTCTGGCCGGCACGGTTCGCGCGGGTCTTGTACTCGCCCGGAGCCATCTCCGATCGCGCCGCAAGCACCCGCGCATGATCCGCTCGGATGATGCTCTCGAGCATCGCCGCATCGTTCGGCGTGCGCGCGCGGGCGGCTGACGTCGGACACCAGCTCGTACGTGCCCAGGATGTCGTGCGCATCCTCGGGTCGATCGACCGGCAACGCTCCCGCGAACACGATGTCCCTGGCCTCGTCGACGAGAAACTCCGTGCCCTCGATGAAGTTCGAGAAATACGCCTCAAAGAACGCAAACGGCGCCCCCATGTGCGCCGCACGCTCGGGCCGGTCGACCGGCGTATACGCGTGCAGCGCGCGCCATCAACTCGTCGAACAGCGGCAGGCGACGCTCGTCCCAGCCCACACCCGCACGCATGGCGCGGGCGCTCGCCGTGACCAGCTTGTCCGTGCCTGTGCCAAGCAGCGCGCCGATGATCGACGCGAGGCGTTCGCCTTCTCGCTCGGCGCCGATCTCCCGAGAGAGCTTCCGCGTCTCGTCACGCAGGCGGTTCAGCTCGTCCTCGCCCTGATTGACGAGCACCGCCTGCAACTGCCGCTCCAGCTCGACGGCGCTCAGCGTACGACCGACTCCGGTGCGTGCGCGCGAGGGACGCACGTTCTCCAGAAACCTCCGCGGCCAGGAGCTCAGATACAACCCACCGCCCATGAACGGCTGATCGCCGCTTACGGGTCCCGGCCCTCGCCGGCAGTTGAGCACCAGACCCGGAAGGCGCACCACCCGTCGCGTACGGGCGCACAGAAACACCGAGCCCTCCCGCCCGGATGGGCGCAGCTCAAATGCGGTGCGATCGACGATCACCGCGCCGGGGAAATAACCCGCTGCGACATCCCACACCCGCCGCCGGACCACATCCTCCAACGGGTCGACCAGATTCTTCGTATACAGCCGTCCCGCAACGTGACGCACCTCTCCGGACTCGAGCAGACGACGAATCGCACGCGAGGTCGCGGTCGTCGAGAAGAACACCTCGGGCTCCGCGTCAAGTGAAAATGTCGTCATAAGCCGTGGCATGAAGGCCATTATGTCGAAATACTCGGCGTAAGCGCGGAATAACGCCGAAATATTCGGCGTAAGACGATGCTCCGCTCAGACCTATAGGCTCTCGCCCGTGCTCGTAGCCGTCACGTTCTACGAAGTCGTCCTCGCCCTGCACATCCTCGCGGTCGTCTTCGCGTTCGGCGCGACCTTCGCCTATCCCGTGCTGATCGGCGCCGTCACCAAGGCCGACCCGCGCGCGCTGCGCGCTCTGTATCGTGCGCTGCACGCGATCAGCCAGCGGGTGATCATGCCCGGCGTAGCCGCGATCGTCGTCTTCGGCATCTACCTCGCCTCGCACCTGCACCTGTGGTACGCCTTCTTCGTGCAATGGGGCCTCGGCGTCGCGATCGTGATCGGCGCCGTCGAGGGCATGTACCTGGGACCGCGCGAGAAGCGCCTGATCGAGGCCGCCGACAGGGACATCGCGGCCGCCGGCTCGGGCGATGTGACCTTCGGCGCCGAGCACGACTCGCTCGTGCGCCAGGTCGGCGCCGTCGGGGCGCTGATGGACCTGCTCGTCGTCATCACGATCTTCTTCATGGTCGCCCACACCTCCTGATCGCCCTCATCCGGGTGCGTGCCCGCTGTACCCTGACTGCATGAGCGAGGGATATCGAGTCGCCGTCGTCGGCGCCACCGGCCAGGTCGGCACGCTGATGCTCGCACTGCTGCGCGAGCGCGAATTCCCGGCGCGCGAGATCGTGCCGTTCGCCTCCGAGCGCTCGGTCGGACGCGAGCTGGACGGCGGCCTGGTCGTGCAGGGTCTCGACCAGGAGTCGATCCAGGGATTCGACCTCGCGCTGTTCTCCGCCGGCGGATCGACCTCGGGCGAGTGGGCGCCGCGGTTCGCCGAAGCGGGCGCTGTCGTGATCGACAACTCCTCGCGCTGGCGCATGCACGACGACGTGCCGCTCGTCGTCAGCGAGGTCAACCCCGAGGCGCTCGCCGACCACCGCGGGATCGTCGCCAACCCGAACTGCTCGACCATGCAGATGGTCGTCGCGCTGGCGCCGCTTCACCGCGAGGCCGGGATCGAGCGGCTTGTGATCTCCACCTATCAGGCCGTCTCGGGCACCGGCAAGCGCGCGGTCGACGAGTTGCTCGACCAGTCCCACGCGCTGCTGCACGAGCGCGACATCGCCGCGCCCGACGCCTACGCGCATCAGATCGCGTTCAACGCCCTCCCCCACGCCGGCTCCTTCGCCGACGGCGACGACCACACCGACGAGGAGCGCAAGCTGATCAACGAGACGCGCAAGATCCTCGGCGACGCACACATCTCGATCTCGGCGACCTGCGTGCGCGTGCCCGTCCTCAATGGCCACTCCGAGGCCGTCAACGTGCAGACGATCGCCCCCTCTCGCCCGAGCGCGCGCGCGAGCTGCTCGAAGGCGCGCCCGGCGTGAGCGTGCTCGACGACCCCGCGACGGCGCTGTACCCGCTGGCGATCGACGCCTCCGGCCAGGACGACGTGTTCGTCGGGCGCATCCGCCGCGACCCCGGCCACGAGCGCGCGCTGGACCTGTGGATCGTCGCCGACAACCTGCGCAAGGGCGCCGCCCTCAATGCCGTGCAGCTCGCCGAGTTGCTGCACGAGCGCGGGCTCGTCCACCCGCGTGCGGAGCGCTCGGCGGCGTAAACCAACCAGGCCCAGCGAAACTTCAATTCTCCAAACTTTACTTTTTTGTAGTTTCGTCCTCGACCCAGATCACACCTCCTCGCAGGACGCTCCTCAAGCAGGAGTCGCGCGCGCTCGCGCGAAAACCGTGGGCGATGAGCGTCTCCTCGGAGGTGCAACGCACCCTCGTCAAGTCCCCGCCCGAGCTGTGGGCCGAGCTGAGCGACCCAAGCGCCCTGGCCCGCCATCTCGGCGAGCTGGGCGAGATCCGCATCGTGCGCACCGAGCCCGACCGCGCCGTCGACTGGGAGGCCGCGGCAGCGGACGGCGCTCAGGCCACCGGCAGAGTCGAGATCGAGCCCTCGGGCTGGGGTACCCGGGTCACCCTCCGGCGAGCCTGGCGGTCGCCGAGCCGGTATCGAGCCAGAGCCAGAGCCGGAGCCGATCGAGGCCGCCGACGAGCCCGAGGCCGGGACAGCTGCCGAGCCCGGGGCGGCCGCCGAGCCCGGGGCGGCCGCCGAGCCCGATCCTGAGCCGGTCTCGGAGGTCGAGCTCGAGCCGGAACCGGCGCCCGAGGCGGTGAACGAGGAGCTCGGAGCCGAGCCCGAGATCCTCGCGCCGGCGCCGCGACCCGGGTTCTTCGCTCGACTGTTCCGTCGCCGCAAGCGACCTGAGCCGACCGTCGAGCCCGAGACGACCGTCGAGCCCGAGACGACCGTCGAGCCCGAGCCACCTGTCGAGCCCGAGCTCGAGCCGATCGCAGAGGTCGAGATCGCCGAGCCCGCGCCCGAGGAGGACGCACCCGAGCCCGACATCTCCGCGGAGCTGGCCGAGCTCGAGGAACAGACCACGGCGGTGCTCACCAGCGTGCTCGACCGCCTCGGCGCGGCGCACCACCGGCCGTTCTCGCGGAGCTGAGCCGCATCTTCCGAGCACGCGGGTCGTGAGCCCTCGGACATCGGGTCCCGGATAACATCCCGCGCCCGATGGCCACCAGCTCCCACGACCGCCAGACCGACGCCGCGCTGCTGGCCGCCTCCCGCAGCGGCCACAAGCGCGAGCCGCGCCAGAAGGCGCCCGAGACCTACGAGGAGAAGCTCGCCCAGCTGCAACGAGCTGCGCGAGGCCGCGCTCCACTCCTCGCCCGAGGCCGAGGAGAAGCAGCACGCGCGCGGCAAGTACACCGCGCGCGAGCGCGTCGAGAAGCTGCTCGACCCGGGCTCCTTCCAGGAGCTCGACACGTTCGTGCGCCACCGCACCTACGACTTCGACATGCAGAAGAACCGGCCCTGGGGCGACGCCGTGGTGACCGGCCACGGCACGATCGAAGGGCGCACCGTGTGCGTGTTCAGCCAGGACTTCACCGTGTTCGGCGGCTCGCTCGGCGAGGTGATGGGCGAGAAGATGTGCAAGATCATGGACCTGGCGGCCAAGATCGGCTGCCCGGTGATCGGCATCAACGACTCCGGCGGCGCGCGCATCCAGGAGGGCGTCGTCTCGCTCGGCGCCTACGGCGACGTGTTCGTGCGCAACGTCCGCTGCTCGGGCGTGATCCCGCAGATCAGCCTGATCATGGGCCCGTGCGCGGGCGGCGCCGTCTACTCGCCGGCGATCACCGACTTCATCTTCATGGTCAAGGAGACCTCGCACATGTTCATCACCGGCCCCGACGTGATCAAGACGGTCACCGGCGAGGAGGTCGGCTTCGAGGAGCTGGGCGGGGCGATGTCGCACAACACCAAGTCCGGCGTCGCCCACTTCGCCTCCGAGGACGAGGACGCCTGCCTGGAGGACTGCCGCTACCTGCTCAGCTTCCTGCCGCAGAACAACCTGCAGACCTCGCCCCGAGTCGCCCCCACCGACGACCCGCAGCGGATGGACCCGGAGCTCGACCAGTCGTGCCGGACAACCCGAACAAGCCCTATGACATGCGCGACGTCGTCCGGCTGATCGTCGACGACGGCGAGTTCTTCGAGGTGCACGAGCACCACGCCAAGAACATCATCTGCGGCTTCTCGCGCCTGGACGGCCACGCGGTCGGCATCGTCGGCAACCAGCCCGCCCAGCTCGCCGGCGTGCTCGACATCGACGCCTCCGCCAAGGCCGCGCGCTTCGTGCGCACCTGCGACGCCTTCAACATCCCGCTGCTCACGTTCGTGGACGTGCCCGGCTTCCTGCCCGGCACCAGCCAGGAGTGGGGCGGGATCATCCGCCACGGCGCCAAGCTGCTGTACGCGTTCACCGAGGCGACCGTCCCGAAGATCACGGTGATCACGCGCAAGGCCTACGGCGGCGCCTACGACGTGATGGCCTCCAAGCACATGCTCGCGGACTTCAACTTCGCCTGGCCGACCTCCGAGGTCGCGGTGATGGGCCCGGAGGGCGCCGTCAACATCATCTACCGCCGCGACATCGCTCAGAGCCCCACCCCCGAGGAGCGCCGCGCAAAGCTGATGGAGGACTACAAGGCGCGCTTCGCCAACCCCTACACGGCCGCCGAGCGCGGCTACATCGACGACGTGATCGTCCCCCACGAGACGCGCCCGAGGCTGATCGCGGCGCTGCACACGCTGCGACAAAGCGCGAACCGGGCCCGCAGCGCAAGCACGGCAACATCCCCCTGTAGAGGGACGCAGGGCGCAGATCAGCTACGCAGCGCGGCGACCGCGCCGCTCGCCGAGCAACAGCCAGAACGGATAAGTCACGAACAGCAGCGCCGACACGATGTGAGTGCGGCGCGAGGCGCGCGCGGGGTCGAACCTGAATACGCCGGAGTTGAGCATCCAGTCGCGCCCGCTCGAGGCACGGCAGGCCTTCCAGATCGGCCGCGTCCAGGGGCGATCGAGATACAGCGAGACGCTGGTCACCAGGAACGCGCCGGCCGTCGCCGCGTGCACGGCCCGCGCGAGCGGCGCGTCCTCGTCGGGCATCAGCCGCCCGTAGGCGCGGCCGGTCGCATACAGCCAGGGAGGATCGATCAGGAAGGACATGGACGCTCCAACAGATCGTATGCCAGACGCGTCGCCAGCGCCATGATCGTGATCTGCGGGTTGACCCCGAGCGAGCTCGGCACGACCGATCCGTCGGCGACGTGCACACCCTCGACACCGTGCACTCCCAGCCGGCCGTCGACGACTCCGTGTGTCGGACGCGCGTCGGCACGCGCCGTGCCAAGCGGATGGAACGCCATCAGCTTCAAGTCCTGCACGCGGGCGCGCTCGGGCTCGACGCCGTGGGGCAGCGGCAGATAGACCTCGCGCGCGCCCGCCGCCTCGAACAGTTCTCGCATCCGCGCCAGCCCGGTACGAAAGCGCGCGAGATCATCCGCGACGAGGTCGTAGCGGATCAGCGGCCGCCCGCCCAGCGAGCGCACCGACCCGCGCGAGGAGTCGCTGACCATCAGCCCGAACTGCGCCAGACGGCGATAGTCGGCCATCGCCTCGGCATGGCGCGCGCCCGCCAGCGGCAGCGCCATCGCGACGTAGGACGGCGGGCCGGCGACGCCCTCGAACATGATCCCCTGGGCTGAAAACTCATCGACATAGAAGCTCTGCGGCACGCCCCGAGCCATGTCCACGATCTCCTCCATGCGCGCGAACGCACCCGTGGCGGGGTGCAGCGCCAGGTTCTGTCCGAGCTGGCCCGAGTCGTCCCCGAGCCCGCTGCGCTCCAGCAGCAGCGGCGTGTGAATCGTGCCCGCCGCGACGATCACCTCGGGGGCGTGCACGTGCAGGCGCACACCCCCGTCCAGGCTGGCCTGCACGCCCCGCGCGCGGCCGTTTCGCACGAGCACGCGATCCACCTCGGCGCCGGTGAGAATCTCCGCGCCGGCCGCCCGCGCGCGCGGCACGTAGGTGATCCCCGTGTGCTGCTTGGCCGAGGTGGGGCATCCGAACGCGCACACACCCGAACCGACACAGCCGCGCGCGTTGCGGCGCAGGTAGCCGTGTGACCAGCCCAGCGCCTGCGCCCCGCGCCGCGCGACCGCCGCGTTGGCGCCCGCCAGCTCGGGCGTCACCTCGGCGACCGACAGGGCGCGCTCGACGCGCTCGAAGCACGGATCGAGCTCCCGCTCGGTCAGTTCGCTCAGGCCGTACTCACCACGCCAACGCTCGAGCACCGCGGGCGGCGTGCGAAAGCAGGTGCCCGAGTTCACGAGCGTTGTGCCACCGATCCCACGTCCGAGCGGCAGCAGAATCGGCGGCGAGCCGAGCGTCAACCCCTGGCCGCCATCGCGATAGAGCGCCGTCATCATCTCCACCGGCCGCGCCGAGAAGCTGTCGGCGTCGTGCTGGACGCCCTGCTCCAGCACCACCACCTTCGCGCCACCCTCCGCAAGCTCCGCCGCCGCAACCGCTCCCCCGGCCCCCGCTCCGACGATGCACACGTCAGCGTCGATCCTGTCGGTCGCCGTCATGGCCGCCCCTCCTTTCGGCGCAGCGCCCGTCCACGCGCAACCACGGCCTCGGCGTCCCAGCCCAGCTCCCGGGCGAGGGCCGGATCTTCGTAGCGCTCCATCGCCAGCAGACCGCCGGCGAGTTGATCGACGGGCGCAAGGCGCGCCAGCAGCCGACTCCCGCGCGGGCGCCGAGCGAGCGAGACCAGCAGGCGCACGCCCGTACGCTCGGGCCACGGTCCCGCGGCGATAAAGCGGTCGAGCAACCCGGACACGACACTGAGCCTACTCGGGCACCGCATCCCAAGACATTCGTCAAACTGTGCCCATGACCGCTCCGAGCCCTGAGACGATGACCGCCGCGCCCACCACCACCGCGAGGAGGCCGCCGCGATCGTGGCCGCGATCGAGCGCTTCACGCACGACACGGCGCCGCGCGCCGATGGGCGCCGGCGAGGCCCTGGACGCAGTGGACGCGCGCGGCTATGCTCGAAGGCGTCATGCGCGAGGAGCATGGAGATGTTCCCCACCCCTGGATAAACACCTGAAAGCCGCTAGGCTTTAGCCTCAATCGTCTACTTTCCGCCGGCACACTTCGAAAGCAGCCCGGGCGCGCGCCCGGATCAGGAGGTTTCGTAGATGGAGCCAGTTTCCGTCACCCGCACCAGCGCGGCACGCTCGAGGACCCCGAGGTCCTGCAGAACGTGCCCGGGCACGTGATCCCGATCCTGCAGCGGGAGTACGACGACTTCAAGACCGAGGCCACCAAGTTCCTCGCAGGGCGACATGCCCGAGGACGAGTTCATCAAGTTCCGCCTCAAGCAGGGCGTCTACGGCCAGCGCCAGGCCGACGTGCAGATGATCCGCGTGAAGCTGCCGTTCGGCGGGATCACGCCCGAGCAGATGGAGGCGTTCGCCGACGTGGTCGAGAAGTACGTGCCGCTGAACAAGGGCCACATCACGACGCGCCAGAACATCCAGATGCACCACATCCCGCTGCCGGAAGCCGAGCAGGCGATCCGCGAGCTCGGCGAGGCGGGGCTGTCCAGCCGCGAGGGCTGCGGCAACACGTGCGCAACGTGACCGGCGACCCGTGGGCGGGCGTGGCCAAGGACGAGCTGTTCGACCTGACCCCCTACGCCGGCGCGTACGTGCGCTACTTCGTGCGCCACCCCACCACCCAGGCGATGCCGCGCAAGATCAAGACCTCCTTCGACGGCAGCCCGCGCGACCGCGCGATCAGCGGCATCCACGACATCGCCTTCCGCGCGCGCGTCACGCGAGATCGACGGCCGCGGCGAGGTGCGCGGCGTGGAGATGCTCGTCGGCGGCGGCACCTCGATCATGCCGCGCGTGGCGCCGGTGCTGTACGAGTTCGTCGAGCTCGACAACGGCGACTACCTGAAGATCGCCGAGGCGGTCTTCCGGATCTTCGACCGCCAGGAGTGGCTGCGCGTCAACCGCGCCCGCGCGCGCATCAAGGTGTTCGTCGACAAGTACGGCATCGACGAGCTGCGCAACCAGGTCGAGGAGGAGCTGCAGGGCGACTGGGTCGCCGAACGCGACTTCTCGATCGAGCACCGGCTGTTCCTCGACGACGAGCGCGAGGGCGCGCCCGCGCCGCCGCAGAGCTACGGCAGCCCCAACGGCGACGTCTCCGAGTTCGAGCGCTTCCGCGCGGCCAACGTGCGCGAGCAGAAGCAGGAGGGCTTCGTGACGGTCGAGGTCAAGGTCACCCGCGGCGACCTCACGCCCGAGCAGTTCCGCGGCCTGGCGGAGATCATGCGCGCCTACGCCGGGCGGCTACGCGCGCACGACCGTGCAGCAGAACTTCGTGCTGCGCTGGGTGCGCGAGGAGAGCGTCTACGACGTGTGGCGGGCGCTGTCGGAGCTCGGCCTCGGCGATGCCGGCTCGCGCGAGATCAACGACGTCGTCTCGTGCCCGGGCACCGACTCGTGCAAGCTCGGGATCACCAGCTCGATGGGCCTCAACCAGGCCGTGCAGGAGCGGATCGAAGCGATGGACATCACCGACGAGCTGACGCGCAAGCTGAACATCAAGATCAGCGGCTGCCCGAACGGCTGCGGCCAGCACCACGTCGCGAGCATCGGCTTCACCGGCGCGTCGATCAAAGTCGGCGAGCACACGATCCCCGCCTACATCCCCCACGTCGGCGGCGTGTTCGAAGGCGGCGAGGTGAAGTTCGGCACGCGCCTGAAGCTGCGCCTGCCCTCCAAGCGGGTCCCGGAGGCGATCGAGCGCTGGATCGGCCACTACGAGGCCAACCGCGAGGAGGGCGAGGAGTGGAACGACTTCGCCGAGCGCGTCGGCACGGGCGAGCTCGAGGGGCTCGTCAAGGACCTGTCGATGCCGGTCGACTTCGGGCTGGAGACGATGAACCAGTTCATCGACTGGAACCGCAACGTCCCCTTCGAAGTGATCCGCGGCGAGGGCGAGTGCGCGGTATAGATCAACGCAGACGTCGAACGAGAACCAGGCGACCGGACAGCGATCGAGCGCAAGACAGATGCAGCGCAGCGCAGAGCGACATAGCGGAGCAGCCCATCCGGGCTCGACCCGGCGCTGAGCCTGACGCACACGCTGCGCGAGGCCGCGCCGCCACGGCGAGCGGGCCGTGCTGCTGTGCTCCTTCCAGAAGGAGGAGTCGGTGCTGCTCGACGAGCTGCTGCGCCTCGACCAGGGCACGGTCGACCGGTGCGGATCGTGACGATCGACACCGGCGTGCTGTTCGAGGAGACGCTGCAGACCTGGCGCGCGTTCGAGGAGCGCTTCGGCGTGAAGATCGAGGTGCAGGACGCGAGCAACCCGGACGCGACCCGTGGAGCGGGCCCGAGCACTGCTGCTCGGTCGCCAAGGTCGCGGCGCTCGAGCGCGCGCTCGACGGCGCCGAGGGCTGGATCACGGGCATCCGCCGCGAGCAGGGGCCGACGCGGGCCGACGACCGAGCTGATCGAACGCGACGAGACGCGCGGCCTGTGGAAGTACAACCCGCTCGCCCACTGGACCGACAAGGACCTGTGGCGGCGCATCCACGAGCGCGACCTGCCCTACAACCCGCTGCACGACCAGGGCTACGAGTCGATCGGCTGCGCGCCCTGCACCCAGCCGGGCACCGGCCGCGAGGGCCGCTGGGCGGGCACGGACAAGACCGAGTGCGGCCTGCACGTAGAGCCGGCCGTCTGATGAGCGTCGCGGCCCGCCCTCAGCTCAGCCACCTGCGCGCGCTCGAGTCCGAGGCGATCCACGTGATGCGCGAGGTCGCCGCCGAATTCGAGCGGCCGGTGCTGCTGTTCAGCGGCGGCAAGGACTCGATCGTGCTGCTGCGCCTGGCCGAGAAGGCGTTCCGGCCCGGCGCCGTTCCCGTTCCCGCTGATGCACGTCGACACCGGGCACAACTTCCCCGAGGTGATCGAGTTCCGCGACCGGCGCGTGGCCGAGCTCGGCGAGCGGCTGATCGTGGCCAGCGTGCAGGAGTCGATCGACAGCGGCCGGGTGGTCGAGGAGACCGGGCCCGCGGGCCTCGCGCAACCGGCTGCAGACGGTGACGCTGCTCGACGCGATCGCCGAGCACGGCTTCGACGCGGCGTTCGGCGGCGCGCGCCGCGACGAGGAGCGCGCGCGGGCCAAGGAGCGCATCTTCTCCTTCCGCGACGACTTCGGCCAGTGGGACCCCAAGAACCAGCGCCCGGAGCTGTGGAACCTCTACAACGGGCGCATCAAGCAAGGGCGAGAACGTGCGCGTGTTCCCGCTCTCCAACTGGACCGAGCTCGACGTGTGGGAGTACATCGACCAGGAGCAGCTGGAGGTGCCCTCGATCTACTTCGCCCACGAGCGCGAGGTGTTCGGGCGCGACGGGATGCTCTACGCCTGGCGCGAGGGCACCGAGCTGATCGACGGCGAGGAGGTCTTCACCGAGACCGTGCGCTACCGCACGGTCGGCGACATGAGCTGCACCGGCGGCGTGCGCTCGCAGGCGCGCCACGCTCGACGAGGTCGTCGCCGAGATCGCCGCCACGCGGATCACCGAGCGCGGCGAGACCCGCGCCGACGACCGCGTCACCGAGGCCGCGATGGAGGACCGCAAGAAGGCCGGGTACTTCTAGATGACCCTCGACCTGCTGCGCTTCACGACCGCGGGCTCGGTCGACGACGGCAAGAGCACGCTGATCGGCGGCTGCTGTACGACACCAAGCAGGTGTTCGAGGACCAGCTCGAGCACGTCGCGCAGGCCAGCGAGCGCCGCGGCGGCGAGGGCGCGCTCGACCTCGCGCTGCTGACCGACGGGCTGCGCGCCGAGCGCGAGCAGGGGATCACGATCGACGTCGCCTACCGCTACTTCGCCACGCCCAAGCGCCGCTTCATCATCGCCGACTGCCCCGGCCACCAGCAGTACACGCGCAACATGGTCACCGGCGCCTCGACGGCCGACCTGTCGGTGATCCTGCTCGACGCGCGCAAGGGCGTGCTCGAGCAGTCAAAGCGCCACGCCTTCATCAGCGCGCTGCTCGGCATCCCCCAGCTGGTCGTGGCGGTCAACAAGATGGACCTCGTCGAGCACTCGCAGGAGCGCTTCGAGGAGCTCGTGGCGGAGTTCGAGGGTTTGCGCCAGAAGCTGACGGGATCGGCACGGGCACGGGCATGGGTCGCGACATCACCTACATCCCGATCTCGGCGCTGAACGGCGACAACGTGGTCGACCGCTCGCAGACGATGGACTGGTATGACGGACCCGACGCTGCTGGAGCTGCTCGAGCAGGTCGAGGTCGCCTATGACCATCCCTACGACAGGCCCGCGCGCTTCCCGGTGCAGTGGGTGATCCGCCCGCAGCGGCACGGGCACGGGCGACTACCGCGGCTACGCCGGCCAGCTGGCGAGCGGCGCGCTGCGCACGGGCGACGAGGTCGTCGTGCTGCCCGGCGGCCGAGCGCACGCGGATCGCCGCGATCGACACCTACGACGGCGAGCTGACGAGGCGCTCGCGCCGATGTCGGTGACGCTGCGCCTGAGGACGAGCTCGACATCTCGCGCGGCGAGCTGATCTGCCACCCCGAGCAGGCGCCCACCGTCGCGCGCGAGCTCGAGGCGGACGTCTGCTGGATGACCGACCGGCCGCTGCGCCCGGGCGGGCGCTATCTCGTCAAGCACACCACCGCGCAGCGCGACGGCGATCGTGGACGAGATCGCGCGACCTCGTCGACGTGCACACGCTCGAGCGCGACGCCGAGCCGCCCGCCGAGCTCGCGCTCAACGACATCGGCCGCGTGCGCCTGCGCACGCAGCGCCCCGCTCGTGTTCGACCCCTACGAGAGCAACCGCCGCACCGGCAGCTTCATCCTGATCGACGAGGCCACCAACGAGACCGTCGGCGCGGGGATGATCGCGGGAGATGCCGAGTAGCTCGCTCCCGCCACCGCTGCGCACCGGCGCCCGGCGCGCGGCTCGCTAAGCTTCCGCGGCCGATGTTCAGAAGGTCCTGGTAGCCAACCGCGGCGAGATCGCCGTGCGCATCGTGCGCGCGCTCGAGGAGCTGGGCGTGGCCTCGGTGGCCGTGTACTCCGAGCTCGACCGCGACGCGCCGCACGTGACGCGCGCCGAGCGAGGCCTACAACCTCGGCGAGGGGCCGGCGGCGGAGAACTACCTGAACATCGAGAAGATCCTCGACGCCGCCGCGCGCCGGGCGCCGAGGCGATCCACCCCGGCTACGGCTTCCTGGCCGAGAACGCACCGTTCGCGCAGGCCTGCGAGGACGCCGGGATCGTGTTCATCGGGCCGCCCGCCGAGCGCGATCGAGGCGATGGGCTCGAAGACGCGGGCGCGCGAGCTGATGCAGGCGGCCGGCGTGCCGATCGTGCCCGGGCACGACCGAGCCGGTCGCCACGCGTCGCCGACGCGCTGAAGATCGCCAAGGCGGAGATCGGCTTCCCGGTCGCCGTCAAGGCGGCGGGCGGCGGCGGCGGCAAGGGCTTCCGGGTGGCGCTCTCCGAGGACGAGCTGGAGGGCGCGTTCGAGGGCTCCAGCCGCGAAGGCGAGAAGTTCTTCTCCGACCCGACCGTCTACCTGGAGCGCTACCTGCACGACCCGCGCCACGTCGAGGTGCAGGTGCTCGCCGACCGCCACGGCAACGTGATCCACCTCGGCGAGCGCGACTGCTCGATCCAGCGCCGCCACCAGAAGGTGATCGAGGAGTCCCCGGCGCCCGAATGGGTCGTCGATCCGCAGATGCGCGAGCGCATCGGGCAGATCGGCGTGGACGCCGCCAAGGCCGTCGACTACGTCGGCGCCGGCACGATCGAGGGCCTGTTCTCGATCGGCGAGAGCGGCGAGCCCGAGTATTTCTTCCTGGAGATGAACACGCGCGTGCAGGTCGAGCACTGCGTGACCGAGATGACGACCGGCATCGACATCGTCAAGGAGGGCATCCGCGCCGCCGCCGGGCGAGGAACTCTCCTACGCCCAGGAGGACGTGGAGCTGCGCGGGCACGCGATCGAGTGCCGCATCAACGCCGAGGACGCCTCCAAGAACTTCGCCCCCGCGCCCGGCAAGATCGGCGCCTACCGCGAGCCGACCGGCCCGGGCGTGCGCGTGGACTCGGGCGTGCGCGAAGGCGGCGAAGTCTCGCCGATGTACGACCCGATGGTGGCCAAGCTGATCGTCTGGGACGCCGACCGCGAGCAGGCCACCAAGCGCATGCTGCGCGCGCTCGACGAATACGAGATCGAGGGACTGAAGACGCTGATCCCCTTCCACCAGGCGCTGCTCGCGACCGAGCAGTGGGCCAGAGGCGAGACCTGCCGGGACCTGCTCGAGGACAAGAAGTGGCTGAAGACGCTCGCCTTTTCGCCCGCAGGCGCGCTCGCGCAAACGACGCGAGGACGCCGAGGAGAAGGTCGAGCAGAGCTACGAGGTCGAGGTCTCGGGCAAGCGCTTCGACGTGCGCGTGTCGGCCCGCCGTTCGCGGCGGGGCGTCACGCGGTCCGATGCAACGGCGCCGCGACAGCCGGCGCGGGCAGGTCCCCCAAGCGCGGACGAGCGAAAGAGCGCGGCGCGGCGGCGGCCCGGACACGCTGCCCTCGCCGCTGCAGGGAAACATGTGGAAGGTGCTGGTCAAGCAGGGCGACACCGTCACCGAGGGCCAGCTGCTGTGCATCATCGAGGCGATGAAGATGGAGAACGAGATCACCGCCCACAAGGCGGGCACGATCGCCGAGCTGCCGATCACCGAGGGCGCGCCGATCGCGGCGGGCGCGCCGATCGCGACGATCGTCTCAGCGCAGTAGCGCCGGAGGGCCGAACCTCGCGCACGTAGGCGAGATCCTCCTCGAGGATCTCGAGCGCCCGCTCGCGATCCAGCACGCGCCCGTGACCGGGGACGACGTGCTCGGCGCGCGCCACCAGCGGGCGCAGGCGCTCCAGCGTGTCGCATACTCCTCGGCGCCACCGCCGGGACCCAGTAGCGGCAGCTCGACCGGCGACAGATAGTCGCCGCCGACCAGCACGCCCGCCCACTCGATCAGGACGGCCATCCCGTCACCGGTATGGCCGGACGCGGAATGCAGAGCCAACTCATGCTCGCCGATCCCACAGCTTCCGGGGACGGGCAGCGCCTGAACAGCGCCCAGCGCGAGCGGCGCTCGCGCTCGATGAAATGCTCCTGGTCGAACGCGCGCAACTCGCGCTGCGCTTCCCCCGGCGAGGCCTGCATGCGCGCAGCCGTGCTCTCGGCGCAACCCAGCGCCAGATCTCCAGGAACGCGAGCCGACCCGAGCAGATGATCCCAGTCGCCGTGCGTGGCGAGCAGGCCGCTGGGGGCGGGAAACCCCGCCTGCTCGACCAGCGCGGGCAACGCCTCGAGCTCGTCGGGCAAGATCGGCGAGTCGATCACGAACACCTCTCCCTCGCCAGGCGCTCTCTCCTCCCCTTCCCCCGCGCCCGCGCTTGCCCCGGCGCCGGTGCCGCGCACAACCGCGCAGTTGGTCTGCCAGATCGCGCTGGTCGCGACGAGCACGTCGGCGTGCAGCGCGATCGCCCTCACCGCGGCGCCCTCCGAGCCTACGAGACGCCGAGCAGCTTGGCTGCCTCGCTGAGGTTCGGGACCTCGGCGGTCGGCTTGCGCTGGGAGGAGTCGAGCGTCTCTTTGTTGCGGTTGACCCAGATGACGGGCACGCGCGCTTTGATGCACGGCGCCACGTCGTGGTAGTGGCTGGCGGCGACGTGCACCCAGCCGCGCTTGCCGCCCATGCGCCGGGCGCACTCGGTGAAGTGGGCAGGATCGGGCTTGTAGGAGCGGACCTGCTGGGCGGTGACGACGAGATCGAAGTCGGTCGGGATGTGCCGGCGGGTCTGCCCGAGCAGCTTGTCGTCGACGTTCGAGAGCAGGCCCAGCTTGTATTTCTTGGCGAGCTTCGCCAGCTGGATGTTGGTCTCCTTGAAGGGCTTCCAGCGCTGGACGGAGTCGGGCAGGAAGCCCGAGCGCGAGGGCTCCAGGGCCCAGTCCAGGCGCTTGGCGACCTCGATCGCGGTGCGCCGCAGGACCTCGGCGTACAGCTCGTAGGAGCCACCCTCGATCTCGCGCGTGATCTCGCGGACCAGCGCCAGCAGCTCGACGCGATCGAGCTCGACGCCGTCGCGGGCGGCCTCTTCGGCAAACGCCTCATAGATCCCCGTGTCCCGGTCGATCAGCGTTCCGTAGACATCGAAAGTGACGAATGTGACGTTCTTGGGTATCGGCATCGGCGGGCATTATGCCTTGCGGGGACGCCCGCGCGCGCTCACCTGTCTTGCGCTAGAGTCCCGCGCCGCAAATGGACCTGCTCGAGTATCAAGGCAAGCAGCCGCAGCCTGACCACCGGGGATGGCAGGCCCTCACCCAATACCCCCACACCCGAAAACCCCTCCCGCTGAACCAATGGACCTGCTCGAGTACCAAGGCAAGCAGCTGTTCGCCCGCCACGGTCTGAAGGTCTCCTCAGGGAAGGCCGTGACGACGGTCGACGACGCCGTCGCCGCCGCCGAGGAGATCGGCTACCCGGTCGTCGTCAAGGCGCAGGTCCTGATCGGCGGCCGTGGCAAGGCCGGCGGCGTGAAGCTCGCGGCCAACGACGAGGAGGCGCGCGAGCACGCGAGCAACATCCTCGGCATGGACATCCACGGCCACATCGTGCGCACGCTGTGGATCGAGCACGCCTCGGACATCGCGACCGAGTACTACGCCTCGGTGCTGCTCGACCGCTCCGCCAAGCAGCCGCTGGTGATGTTCAGCGTCGAGGGCGGCGTGGACATCGAAGAGGTCGCAGAGAACACGCCCGAGAAGCTGATCCGCCACCACGTCGACCCGCTCAAGGGCCTCTCGCGCGAGGAGGCCGTGCAGATCGCGACCGCCGGCAAGGCCGACGCCGACGTAATCGACGGGGTCGCCGACGCGCTCGTGGCGCTGTATGAGGTCTGGCTGGCAGAGGACGCGACGCTCGCCGAGATCAACCCGCTGATCGTCACGCCGGAGCGCGAGGTGAAGGCGCTCGACTCGAAGGTCTCGCTCGACGGCAACGCGCTCTACCGCCACCCCGAGAACCAGGAGCTCTCCGACAGCGAGAACGAAGATCCGATCGAGCGCCGCGCCAACGAACAGGGCGTGCAGTACGTCGCGCTCGACGGCGACATCGGCATCCTCGGCAACGGCGCCGGACTGGTGATGTCCACGCTCGACGTCGTCGCCGGCGCCGGCGGGCGTCCGGCCAACTTCCTGGACGCAGGCGGGGGCTCGGACGCGGAGAAGATCAAGCAGGCGGTCGAGCTGATCCTCGCCAACGACGCGGTCAAGGCGGTGCTGTTCAACATCTTCGGGGGCATCACTCGCTGCGACGAGGTGGCAGAAGGGCTGATCGCGGCCTTCGGCGAGATCAAACCGACCGTCCCGTTCGTCGTGCGGCTGGACGGGACCAACGACGTGGAGGGCCGCCGTCTGCTGGCCGAGGCCGCCTTCCCAACGTCCACCCCGCCAAGACGATGAACGAGGCGGCCGAGATGGTCGTCGCGCTGGCCGCCGGGCAGACCGTGGGGGCGAGCGCCTGATGTCGGTCCTGATCGACGAGGACACGCGCCTCTGCGTCGCCGGCATCACGGGCCGCGAGGGAACCTTCCACACGCTCAACAACCGGCCTACGGCACCAACGTCGTCGGCGGCGTAACGCCGGGCAAGGGCGGCCAGGACGTCGAGGGCATCCCCGTCTTCGACAGCTGGGCGCAGGCCGCGCAGGAGACCCAGCCGAACACGGCGATGATCTTCGTGCCGCCGCGCTTCGCGGCCGACTCGATCCTCGAGGCGGCCGCGGCCGGGGTCGAGCTGGTCATCGCGATCACCGAGGGGATCCCCGCGCATGACGAGCTGCGCGTCTACAACACGCTCAAGCGCGACCATCCCGGCACGCGCCTGATCGGCCCGAACTGCCCGGGCATCCTCTCCCCGGGCAAGGCCAACGTCGGCATCATCCCCGCCTCGTTCTTCAAGGAGGGCAACGTCGGCGTGGTCTCGCGCTCGGGCACCCTGACCTACCAGATCGGCAACGAGATCGCCCAGGCCGGCTTCGGCTGCAGCTCGATCGTCGGGATCGGCGGCGACCCGGTGCCGGGCTCCTCCTTCGTGGACATCCTCGAGCTCTTCGAGGCCGACGAGGAGACCGAGCTGGTCGTCCTCTCGGGCGAGATCGGCGGCTCGGCCGAGGAGGAGGCCGCCGAGTACATCGCCGAGCACGTGAGCAAGCCCGTCGTCGCCTACATCGCCGGCTTCACCGCGCCGGCAGGCAAGCAGATGGGCCACGCCGGCGCGATCGTCTCGGGCTCGGCGGGCACCGCCGCAGCGAAGGCGCAGGCGCTGGAAGCCAAGGGCGTGCGCGTCGGGCGCACCCCGACCGAGGTCGCCGAGCTCGCGGTCGAGGTGCTCAGCGGCGCTTCGAGCCCGGCCTCCTGAGACGACGGCGGGCGCGGGACTGCGCTCAGGTCCCACCGTGCGGATCGCTAGGCTTGACCGATGGACAGCGAAACGGCACAGACGCTGGGCGAGCTGGAGCGCAAGCTCGGTGAGCTGGAGCGCGAGCTGGCGGCCGTCGGCGCCGCCAACAGCAACAGCAGGCTGATCGACGAGGCCGCCAAGCCCACGTCCTCCCCGCCCCCACTCGCCCCGCCACCGCCACCGGCGCCACCGCCAAAAGCCCCGCCCGGCGCCGAGGAGCTGCTGCGCTTCAGAGAGCGGCTGGAGCAGACGGCCGCCGAGCTGACCCACGACTACGACGAGCTGCTCGGACGCCTAAGCTACGCGGCCGTGCCGGCTTCGACAGTCACCCCGGTGGGACCCACGATCTCGTTCGCGCGCGGCGCGCCGTCGCTGGACATCATCGACGTGGACGGGCTGCGCGAGGCCGCGGTACGCGCGCTCGAGAGCGACCCGGCGCGGCACGACCGCATACGGCACGTCGGTCGGCTATCCGAGGCTGCGCGCGTGGATCGCCGACAAGCACGGCGTCGAGCCCGAGCACGTGCTCGTGACGAACGGCTCGATGCAGGCCGACGCGTTCCTGTTCGAGCAGCTCGTGGGCGCGGGCGACGAGGTGATCGTCGAGCGCCCGACGTACGACCGCACGCTGCTGTCGCTGCGCAAGCGCGGCGCGCCGCGTGCACGCGGTGGAGCTGCAGCCGGACGGGATCGACACCGACGCGCTCGCCCGCCTGCTGGAGGGCGCTGCCGGCGCGCAGCCCGAAGCTCGCGCACATCATCCCGAACTTCCAGAACCCCGCCGGCTACACGCTGTCGCCGCCAAGCGCCGAGCGCTGCTTGGCGCTCGCGGCCGAGCACGGGTTCGTCGTGTTCGAGGACGACCCCTATGTCGAGCTGCGCTTCAGCGGCGAGCCGCTGCCGACGATGCTCTCGATCGACCCCGAGCGGGTGGTCTACGCCTCGTCGTTCTCGAAGACCGTCTGCCCGGGCATCCGCGTCGGCTACCTCGTCGGGCCGCGCGAGCTGATCGCGAGCGATCGCGAAGCTCGCGACGAACACCTACATCTCGCCGAGCATGGTCGCGCAGTCGATCGTGTACGAGTTCTGCGCCTCGGGCGCGATCGAGCGCTCGATCGAGACGGTCAAGCGCCGCGCTCGCCAAGCGCGCCGACACGCTCGCGCGGGCGCTGCGCCGCGAGCTGCCGGAGGCCGAGTTCGTCGCGCCGGAGGGCGGCTACTTCATGTGGGTGACGCTCCCGCCGGGCACCGACGTCGCGACGCCTGTTCAAGCTCGCCGCCGAACGCGGCGTGGCGTTCGTCAAGGGCACCGACTTCCTGCTGGAGGGCGGCGAGAACACGCTGCGCCTGGCCTACTCGGGCGTCACGCCCGAGCAGATCGACGAGGGCGTCGCGCGCCTCGCCGCGGCTTATCGCTCACTCTGACGAGCGAGCGCCACTCAGTCAGCTCACCAGCCTCCTTACACACGCTTTGGCGTACTACGTAACGCGAGTGACCGAGGACGCAGATCCAGCGCCGGCCATCGAGCGTGTCAGCGCCCGTAGCGCTGGCCCAGCACCAGCTGCTCGGGCAGCGCCGTGCGCGGCGGGGGCGAGGGGTCGGCGATCACCGAGACGGTCTCGGCCACGCTCGAGTAACGGCACAGCGCCGGCCGTCGGCCGTCTCGAGCGCGACCTCGCCGTCGTCGCGCGCGGCGAGCGTCCCCTCCAGGCCCGGGCTCGAGGCCCGAGGCCTTCAGGTAGTGCAGCAGGTCCTCGGCCTCGTTCTCGAAGCGCAGCACGCGCACCGAAGCGCCGACCGCGACATCGGCCAGCGGCACGCCCGCCAGGCGCTCGCCGGCGACGATCGGGTGGCCGTGCGGGCAGGTCTTGGCATCGCCGATCGCAGCCAGCATGCGCTCCTCCAGCACCGGCGACATCGCGTGCTCCAGGCGCTCGGCCTCCTCGTGGACCTCGTCCCAGGGGACGCCGAGGACGTCGGTGAGGAAGCGCTCGATCAGGCGGTGACGGCGGACGATGCCCTCGGCATGCGCGGCGCCGTCGTCGGTGAACGCGATCGCGCGGTCCTGGCCGCGAGTGATGTAGCCGTCGCGCTCCAGGCGTCCGACCATCTCGTGAACGGTCGGCGCCGAGAGCTGCATCGCGCGCGCGACGTTCGCGCCGGTCATCGGCAAGCCGGCCTCCTGCAGCCAGAAGAGGATCTGCAGGTACTCCTCCTCGGCGACCGTCGCGGCTGTGTCGGTGCTCATCTTGTTGCGGATGCTAGACGACGGTCACCGTACGCCCGTTCCGCGGGGATGAGATCGATGTCGAAAGCGCTCCATTTGGCGCGCGCGTCATGCGACGGACACGGCACACGGACTCGCCGGCCGCGCGGGCTCGTCCTAAATCGAAAGCTGCTCGAACGTGCACTCGCGCGGGGACTTGTCCTCGCGCCAGCGGCGCAGCTTGGCGCCGTGGCGGATGCGCCCGGCGGAGACGTGGTCGAAGTCGATCTCGACCACGAGCTCGGGGCGCAGCCCGACCCACTCGAGGTCCTTGCCGGAGCTCCAGCGGCTGGGATCGGCCGAGCCGCGCTCGCCCGACTCATACGGGGCGAGGAAGCCGACCAGGCGGCGCTTCTCGGCGGCGCTCAGCCCGGAGCAGTGTCCGACGACGCGCAGGTCGTCTCCGTCATACAGCCCCAGGATCAGCGCGCCGACGGTCTCGGGCTCCTTGCCGGGGCGCCAGCCGACGAGGACCGCGTCGATCGTGCGCACGCGCTTGACCTTGAACATGCCCTTGCGCTCACCCGGACGGTAGGGCGCCGAGAGCTCCTTGGCGATCGCGCCCTCGGCGTGTGCCAGCCACGGCGCGGCCTCCCGCACGGAAGCCACGGTCTGCATCAGCTCAACCGGCGCCTGGGCAAACTCGTCTCCCGCGAGCAGACTTTCCAGCGCGGCGCGACGCTGCCCGAGCGGACGGTCGAGCAACGACTCGTCATCCCGGGCGAGCAGGTCGAACGCGACGTACACGGCGGGCGTCTCGACAGACAGGCGTTCGATCCGAGAGGCGGCAGGGTGGATGCGCTGGCCGAGCGCATCGAAGTCCTCGCGGCCATCGCCGTCGCGCACGACGATCTCGCCGTCGAGCACGTACCTGCCCGCGGGCAAAACCAGCTCGGGAAAGTAGCGCCCGAGCGGCTTGGCCGAACGCGACTGCAGGTAGACCTCATCACCATCCACGAACGCCAGGCAGCGAAAGCCGTCGAGCTTGATCTCGTACACGTAGTCCTCGCCGACCGGCAGCTCCTTGCGCGCAAGCGCGAGCTGGGGCTTCAGCGGGGGCTGCACAGGCAGGCTCATCGCGATCCCCACAAGGACCAAGCGCACGCTGCGCAGCCGATCGCGAGCAAGCGCGCCATCGGTGTCAGGCCTCCCTGCCCACCCGCTTTGCGCGGCTCGGTTGAACTCGCCGGGGCTCGTTCTTCTGCTTGCGAAAATGCGGCGGCCAGGGCGCGTCGCCGAGGCCCTCGCGCTCGTCGCGCGCGGCCAGCTCCAGCAGCGAATCCAGCGACGCCGGGTCCTCGTCGATCGTAGACGACGGGTCGCCGTGCTCGCGCAGGCGGGCGGGAACCGTGTCCAGGCGCAACTCGGCCGGATCGACGTCTGCGACCTCCTCCCATTCCAGTGGGCAGGACACGCGCGCGTCGGGGACGGCGCGCACGGAATAGGCCGAGGCGACCGTGCGGTCGCGCGCGTTCTGGTTGTAGTCGATGAACACCCCCTCGCGTTCCTCCTTCCACCAGCGGCTCGTGGCGCGGCGAGGCATGTTGCGCTCGACCGCTCGCGCCAGCGCGAGCGCGGCGCGGCGCACCTCGGTGAAGTCGTGCGCGGGGACGATCCGCACGTAGATGTGCATGCCCCGCGAGCCGGAGGTCTTGGGGTAGCCGCGCAGGTCGTGCTCCGCCAGCACCTCGCGCACGCCCAGAGCAACCTCGCGCACCTGCGAGAACGGCACCTCGGGCCCGGGGTCGAGATCGACGCGCAGCTCGTCGGGATGGTCGAGATCGGAGCGGCGCACGGGCCAGGGGTTCCAGTCGATCACCCCGAGATTCACGCCCCAGACGAGATGGGCGGCGTCGTTGGGTACGAGCTCGCGAGCGGAACGTCCGCTGGGAAAGGTGACGGTCGCGGTCTCGATCCATTCGGGCGCGGAGCCGGGGACGCGCTTCTGAAAGAACGGCTCGCCCTGCACCCCGTCGACCCAGCGCTTCATCACGGTCGGGCGCTCGTGCAGGTGGCGCACGACCTGCGGAGCGCACTCGAGGTAGTAGTTGACGAGATCGAGCTTCGACAGGTTGAGCTCGGGGAAGAACGGCTTGGAGGGACTGCTGACGCGCAGCTCGCGTCCCTCCACCTCCAGCACGACGTGCTCCTTGTCAGCGGCCATGCCTGAAAGGATGCCCGATCGTGACGCCATGCACGCGCTCCCATCGTCCAGCAGCCGACGGCCGACGCGGCGCGAGGGCATGCTGATACCGGACACGCTGCTGCTCGCCGTGTGCTCATTCGGGTCGGACATGCCGGCCGAGCGCGTAGCCTTGGCGATCGCCAAGGGTGTATGCGCGCGCGGGATGCCAGAGCCGGACGTATGCCCGATCGAGGATGGGCTGCCGGCGGGCTTCGACGAGCGGATGCGGAGGGCGCGGGCGGTGATCGTCGCCGCGGAGCGTCTGGACCGGACGACGCTGGCAGGCAGCGATGTGTTCGAGATCGCCACGCGCGCGCGCCAGGCGGGCGTGCCGGCGTATGCGGTCACGGGCGCGAACGAGCTGGACGCGTTCGACGCGCGCATGCTCGACCTGCAGGTCATCCTGGAGGCCAGCGGGACGCGCGGGCTGAGCGCCGCTGGGCGTAAGCTCGCGGAGTTGGTCTGACGACTTCCCGCTTGGGCGCCTCAGGCGCTGGTGGCGAGGGCTTGTTGGACCTCGTGTCCTCGCGGGGTGAGCGTCCATGAGTTGGGTTCTCCGCGGGGCTGTCCCGCGCTGCTGTTGTGGATCAGGCCGAGCTTTGAGAGGCGCGCGAGGAGCTTTGAGATCTGGCCCTGGTCGTGAGCGCCCGCGGCTTCGCCGACACGACGGTTGCTCGCGCCGGGCTCCGCGGCGATGACCGAGAGGACCATCAGCGTGCGATAGGTCAAGCGCATGTCGAGACCCTCCAGGGGATCGCGTGGCGACCCCTCACGGTGCGCACGCCCGCGAGCGGCCCCGGATGATGTGTGGCCCCCGCGGGGACTCTTGGGTGTCGAGCGAGCGAGCTCTCTGGTAGCAGCGGCGCGTCCCAGATGCGGTAGCACGATCATCCCCATCAACGGGTTGAGCAGCTCGACGAGCGGACGATGATGCTCCTGCAGCATGCGCGCGTGGATGACGCTCAGCACGGCGCCGACGGTGCCCTCCGCGGTCAGCGGCGTTGGAGGCAAGGACGAGGATGACGCTCCACGCCCGCTCTCTGCTCCACGCCCGTGCTCGGATCGCGCGCCGCGACTACGACGTCCCGCATCGATGATGGCCGTGAGCGTCTCGAGTACTCGCGCGCGACACGCCAACACCACGGGACCGGCGCCGAGCGCGTCCACGACCAGCAACGACCCCGACAACGGCTCCTCGTCGAAGAACGCGAGCAGCACACCCAATCCTGCCCTGATTTGCTCATGCCACGCTGGTGGCGCAGCGGCGGCCGCGTCGGTCGCGATCCTGCTCGCGCGCGCCACCGTGTCCTCGAACACCGCCAGGAAGCAGTCCTCGCAACCACCGAACAGTTCATAGAAAGTTCGCCGCGAGACACCAGCGCGACTGACGACCCGCGACACCGTCGCCGAACCAGCACCCTGCTCAGCCACGACACCCGCCATCGCGACGAGGATGCGCGCGCGCTGAGCCTCTGAGACCTGCACCGCGCCCTCCCGTGGCGAGTTCGAACGCCGCCGCAGATCACGAGCGGAGGAGTGAGTACGCGCGCTCGCCGATACGCGACCCTCTCCTGACGATGAGGAGCCGTTCAGGCTCGGGCGGGCACGCCCACCGGGCTTCGCGTGCTCAGACCGCGGTGTGCGAGCGGGCATGGCGACATCACCGCTTCTTCGCCGTCTTCGCCTTCTTGGCGGTCGCGTAGCGTCTGCGCGCGGCGCGCTGGCACGCCGCGCGCTTGGTCTTGCTCCTGTTCCTGTGGCACGCCCTCAATGCAGCGGCGAGCTTCTGCGCGCGGGTCAACGCCTTGGTCTTGGCGCAACCGGTGACGCCGACCGGCGTGGACTCGTGGATCTGCGCACCGTTCTGGGCGACGAATTCGGTCGGCATCGCGAGCTTTGCGCCGCAGAGACTCCCGTTCGCCGCGAGCGCGGAGTAGGGGCCCTCGGGGAGCGTCAGTTCGAAGCTCGTGACCGGCTGGTCGGGAACCGTCTTGAACGTGCTGCTCGTGATCCCGGCTTTGCTGATGAACGTGTTGCCGGTGAGGATGATCGTCACGCCGTAGCCCTGCAGCACGACCTCGAGATCGGGGAACGCTTCGCCGCCGTGGCTGACGAAGTACGCGGGTCCGTCCAACGGTACGGGGAGGATCGGTGTGATCGCCCTGGCGTGCCCGATCACCGACGCCGCTGGGCACCCTGCTGGGTTGGTGTTGAACTGCGCGGCGGTGCACGCTTTCTGCAGGGTCGTGAGGCGGGAGGGTAGTTGTTTGGGGAGGTCGACCTTGACCTCCCTGATGTTCGTCTGGGTGCCGAGTGCGGCGGGTACGGTGAGCTTCGCGGTGAGGCTCGCGCCGTTCGCTTTGCTCGTTTTGCCGCTGGTTGAGACCGAGAAGTCCGGTTTGAATGTGAGGCTGGAGCAGTCCGCGGCCTGGAACGGCGTGTTGACCGTGACGGAGTCACCATCGGCGGGGTTCGCGGGGTCCGCTCCCGCACCGGTGATCGTGTCCGTGATCGACAGCGGAGCGCAGTTGGTGGGGTTGAGGATGAATTTTTCGCGGTCCATGTAGACGCGGATGTCCCGGACGTGCACGACGATCCCGTCGATGATGTGCGGGATCGGGTCGGAGCCGTTGGAGCTAACTTCGACCTGCGCGGTCGTTGGGTTGATGTTCAGCGCGAAGCGGATCACGACGGTCCCGAGGTCGTACGGACCGACGGTGGCCGAGGTGATCGAGACGACGGACAGCGGCGCGCCGTGGTAGGGGCCGGCGAGGTAGACCTTGCCGGGGGTCTGCGCGAGGACGCTCCCGACGCCCGCTTCGACGAGCGTATGCCCGATTTCGCTCGTCGCGGGACAGGACGGGTCGTTGGTCTCTTCATCACCGCTCGTCCGCCGCGCGGCTTCGATGTCGGCTTCCGGGCAGAACGGTATCCGCGACAGGTTGCCCGTCAGACCGGGCGGCAGGGTCGTGGAGAATTTCGTGATCTCCTGTTCGCCGTCTTCGCGGACGATCCGCAGGTAGAACGGGCTGTAGGAGCCGCCGTCGTTGTTGTGGGTACCGGAGACGACCTGCGGTTTGAACGGCGGGACGCCGCCGCTGGGGCACGCGCCTTCGTGTACGCCCTTGGTGACGGTGAAGGATGAGCTGTCGTGCAGGACTTCTGCGGGAGCGGGGTCCTGCGGGTCGACCGCGGACCAGGGGACGAGCGCGGCCTGGGCGGTGAACGTGCCGCAGCTTGGCGGGGAGACCAGCGGCGCGCTCTGGCCTTCGCGGAAGTGCAGGTCGAAATGGTCGAAGGGGAGCTGCGGGAGGTTGTCGAACGTGGTCGTCAGCTGTCCGGTTACGGGGTTGGGTTCGACCTTGCCGGGAACCTTGATCAGGATGCCGCGTTCGGGGAGCTTGGCGACGACGTAGATCGCGAGCAGCGAGTCGAACGGGTTTTCATACGGCTCCGCGACGAACAGCGAACCCTTCGAGCGGCTTTTCCAAAAGCGGCGTTTCGATCGAGAGTTCCCCGATCTTCGACGAGTTCGGGCAGCCCTCCCCGGGCGCCGACTCGACGGTCTCGCGGTGATAGTCCGAAGGCGTGCAGCCGCTCAGACCCGGGCCAGCGGACGGATTCAGGGTGAACCCTTCGGGCAGCGTGACGACCGTCTTCTCGATCTGGGACTGCGCGAGGCCTTCGGGGGCCGTGAGGCCTTCGTCGGCGACATCGACGTGGAAGTCCAGGCCCGTTGGCGCTTCCGCGAGATCCGTCGTCGGCTTCGCGAAGATCGTCGGCGTGAAAGGCAGACGATCGCACCCTTCGATGCCGGGATAGAGGAAGCTGTCGGTCGCGAACAGGCCGGGATCGGCCCACGAATCGGCGCTGATCGTCGCCGCCTGCGGACCCGCGCAGGACGTCGGCGACGTCAACAAGGGACGCAACGGAGCGCTGGAGCGACAATCCCCCGCGGAAGTGCCATCCAGTTGGAGGCAGTGTTCGCCACGGAGCGGGTCGTGGCTGGGGTCGGCCGGCACCCCCCACAGGGTCAGCCTGATACCGGTGATCGGCAACGTCTGGGGAATATCGAGGTCGGAGACCGACACGCCATAGTCAGAACCAGAGCGAACGGACGCCTGCAAGATGATCGGAAAACCATCGTACAGCGCACCGAACTCTGCCGGTATTCCCGCCAAGGGCTGAACGTTATACACAGCGACATACACCTCGCCCTGGCTACCGAGTTCGATCTCTAGTACACCGACAGCCGTTTCGTCGCTGCAGGACGGTCCCGCCTTGAAGCCGGGCTTGAAGAAATCGGCTTCAGAACAGGTCGGGACCGCCTGGGGATCGCCGATCAAACCCGGCGGGGCATTCACCCGCTCATCCTTGAAATCACCACCCCTCGGAAGCAGATGCCCATTGGCATCCGCCACCGTTTCAAACGCAAAACTCGTCGTCACCTCATAAGGATGAGAGCCCGCCTGAACATCGGGAGAACCATCGGCATTCGTAATCGAACCGTCAAACCCCGCCGAGCCCGGCAGAAAACCGAAACCGACCGCCCCAGCGGACGAGACAAAGACACCAGCCAACGCAAGCACAATGACGCAAACCAGCAGACAGGCCCAAAGACCAAGCCGGCGCGGACGCGGACAGACGATCTGGCTCGAGGCGATCATTTCCCGGCCCTCCGCTGGTCGCTCGCTCGCCTGGCTTTCGCCTTCCCCTTACCCGACCGCTTTTTCTTCCTTCGGCTTGCTTTCTTCGTTGACCTGCTTGACCTCACCGCCGGTTTCGCCGCCTGCACCGGCGACAGATTCCCCGCTCCCGAGAAAGTGAAGCTGGCCGGCGTCGGGTCGTTGACGATCCGCGGCGCAGGCTGGCAGGCATCGCCCAGACACGGCGCAGGCGTCGGCGGCGACGGGAGGCCCCCTTCGACACGAGCGTCATAGAGATCATAGGCAGCATCGGTATCGGAGGGAGCAAGCGGCTGGGAAGTCGTGAAAAAGACTTCGCTGCCGCTGGCGCTCGCGTCGACGAACGTGGAATCCCGATCGCTGGTGCCGCTGGAGATCAGATACAGACAGCCCGAGGCGACATCACAGCTCCCGGCCCCGTCCTGCTCATACTCATAGACATCACGCCGACCATTGCTGTCTCGAGGCACGAGCGGTTCCACACTGTCGAAGAACACACGGGAGCCATCATCGGAAATTGCCCGGTTGTACTGAAAGACCCCATTCTCCTGTTCAAACGGTGAGACCTTCCACTGTTCTTGGGAGAAGACGCTGCCGACACACCCACACAGATGGCTGACCTGGCCTGAGTCGGCGCTGTACTCGAAGAGTTCGGCAAACAGCGGGGAGCCAGCGTTGGTTTGCGAAAAATTACGGTCTTCAGCGAAGAAGGCAAGGTGACGCCCGTCGGGCGTCACCCTGGCGGCACCGTGATAGTCATGGTATTCGTCCCTATAGAGGAACCCTCCGGGCTCGGCGACGGTATCTATGAAGGAAATCGCACCGTCGTGGGAGACGTAGAGGTTTTCACCGCCAACCTGGGCTTCCTGCCCGAGGCTGTTCTTTTCGCTGGTGAAGACACCCGTCGCGACGAAGTACACGTAGGACCCGTCTTCGCTGGCCTCCCCGACGACCCCCTCCACGCCCGCCGCGGGGCCGGGTGTGAGGTCGGCCAGCGTTTCAGTGCGGGGGTCGTAGCTGTAGAGGTTCTTGCCGCTGCCGGGGACCGTGTCGCCGGTCAGCCCCGCGGAGGCTTCGTCATAAAAGAAGACCTTAGAGCCGTCGTCGGCGGCGGTCGCCCACACGCCCCCGCCGCCGGGGCCGGCACCACCAGGAGCAGGCGCGTCGACCTGCACGGTCGTCGCGCCGTCCTCACGCACATAGAGCTTGCCTTCGGCGGTGAAGAAGATACGCGAGCCGTCCGAGGAGATCGCACGCACAAGCGAGCCCTGCTTGTCTTCTCCCGTATCGGCATTTTCGATGCCGAACTTGGCGTTTGGTACGGGGACGCAAGCGGGACCGGCGGGTCCGCAACTGGATGAGCCCGCGGGTGGGACCTGGCTGACGAGACCGAGCGCGCCGCCTGAGGACTCGTAGAGATTGTCGACCCCACCTCCCGGCGCTTCGGGCGTGAGCGCGGCTTTGGCATTGAAGATCGCCGTGGTAAAATCGGCGGAGACGCCGTCGAAGATCGGTTCATACGGCAGCGGATCGAGCCCCGCCGCCGCGACGTTCAAGAGCGAATATGTGCCGGCGGCGTTGTCGCGGAGAAAGAGGTTGGCGGTTCCCGCCACCGTCGTTTCGGGCTCGCCGCTGACCAGAGCGGGCGAGTCGGTCGCGTCGAGTAGAATCCCCTTTGAGAGGTCGGATGAGAAAGCGGCGAAGGTGGCCGCGACGACGATGTGATTGTAGGAGAAGACCTGGGGCGGGAGCAGGGCCCGAGTCGACCAGCCACCCTGACCGCGAGAGGCCAGATAAAAGTCCAGGGAAGCGTTCGCCGCCGACCCGGGAAAAGCGCCGTTGGCTACATACACGACAGCGCCCCCCGCCGGGGAAACCTGAGCCCACGCCGAGGAAGGAACCTCAGCGGCGACGTTCGGGTAGTAGCCGTTCTTCGCCGGGGGCGATATCATCTCGTAAGCGCGACAGTCGGGGAGGTTGGCGGACGAGCCGGCGCGGAGTTCTTCATTCGGGCACGCCAGCGCCGGCGCGCTCCACAGCGACAGCCCGCCAGCCAGCGCGCACAGCGAAGCCACGAACGTCAGTGCCAGCCCGCGAACCCTCATCCCGACAGCGATCCTCTTTCCCTCAGGCTTGCCGATCGACATCACGCCTTCCCCCTGTTCTTGCTTCGCGTTGACTTTCTGGCCTTCTTCGCGGGCGCATACTTCTCGTGGGCCCGCTTGTCACAGCTGACGCGGGTGCTCTTCCGCTTGTCTTTCCGACACACCTTCAGCGCCTTCGTTAGCCTCTGAGCATCTGTCAGCGCCCTGGTAGTCGGCGGGGGAGATGCCTGTTTGGGGAAAGCGATCGCCACGGTCGCGAGCAACGGCACCACGGGCGGCGCTGGACACAGCGCGGCATCGGCGCCGCAGTCTTCGCCGAGCGTGGCAAACGTCTCGTCGGGGCCATAGGCCACGCCACCGGTGTTGGCCGACACCACTCGATAGTGATAGGTGCTGTCAGCCGTCAGATCCCACAGTTCCGCGCCGATGGGGACCGGGCTCACACCAGAGCCGGGTTCCGTCAAACACGGAGCTTCAGCTCCATAGGCGGTCGTCGGACCGTATTCAAAGCGACACGACGATGCATCGCCTTCAGGGTCGACCGTGCCCGTCAGGGTCGCGGTGTGGCGGGTGACGTCCGAAACCGGCCCTGCCGTCAGCGCCGGGCGGTCCTGGGCGAAGACCGCCGTCACAGTGGTCGCGGCGGCGAGCGAGACCTGACAGGCGCCTGTCCCCGAGCAGCCACCGCCCGACCAGCCGACGAACGTGGCGTGCTCGGGCGGAACGGCGGTCAGCACGACCGCTTCGTTTTCGGGGAAACTGGCCGAGCACAGCGAAGGACACACGATGCCCGCGGGTTCAGACGTGACCGAGCCCAGCGTGGTCCCGGTGCGGACCACGGTGAGATCCTCACGGGGACCGCCCGGCGCGAAGATCTCGACGCGGTTTGAGCCCTCGTCGGCCACATAGACATAACCCTTTGAGCCACTGAACCCGCTCGCTGCGATACCCGCAGAATGGCTGATTTCACCGGGTTGGCCGCCAAACGGGCTTTCGAGGGGGTTGCACGCCGCGCCGTAGGCAGCGACGCTGCTTTGGTTGGAGACGGGGTTATAGCGGACTACATAAACGTCTTCGCTCGAGGGATCGACAGCCACACCGGCGGCCGGACCGGGATCGACCACGCAGTTCTCCGGGTAGGCCAGATTTCCTTCGACGACCTTCGGCGACGTCTGGATGACTTCGAAATGGACACCGGAGCCCTCACCCGAGTTGCTGTGCTTGCCCATGTAGAGATGCCCCGCCGGATCAAACGCCATCCCGATCGGAGCCCTATCGCCGAAGGTCCCAATCGATTGGACGAAATCGGCTGGAGACGAGGTCCATTCGGTTAGAAGGGAGGTTTCGCCGAGTACCACGAGGTCGCCTCCAGGCTGGACACCGACGCCTTCCAGACGTCCGAAGCGGGGATTGCCACCGCATTGGGCGCAAGTCGAACCGTCCAGCTGACCACCCGCCGGCGTTCCGCCCCAGCTTGTTAGAAGGTTGCCGGAGGAGTCGAACTTCTGCACGCGGGCGGTGTCCTTGCCTTCGACGGGGGTCGCAACCGTGCAGGTCGCCCCAGCGGGCGTGAGACCCGAACCATCGCAGGTCATCTGGGGAACGTTCGTATTGGCAAGCTGATTGACGAATTCGACTGTGTAGGGACCGCCCGCGCCGCCGGACACGGACACGGACCCTTCGAGACCGTGATGGTTTGCGAGGGCGACCTGGAGTTCGGCGGCGCTTGCGTTGGGCTGGACCGGCACGGTCGTCTCCGTCGCGCCGAGAACCGCCCTGCCGCTGGCGGTGGCGGCTGCGGAAATTTCGTAGGTTTCGGCCGATACGTAGGCGACGATCGTGGTGCCGGAAGGGATGCCGGGACCGGAGATGGCATCCCCAATTTCGAAGCGACCCTGAGGGGCGGTGAGCAAGTCCGAGCCGCTTGTTGTGGTGCCATGAAGCGCGGCGGTGAAGCTGAGGGTGTAGCTACCGCCAGCGCCGGCGCTGAGGGTCACCGTCTGGCGCTCATTGGCCTGAGTACCCAGGTCGGCGACGTAGATGTCGCCGGAGCCACCGGGGGTGTTGTCGACCGCCATGAACGTCGGATTTTCGAACTGACCGGCACCGGCACCCGGGAAGCCCGCGTGACAGTCCGTCGCGTTCGTGCACGCATCGAATCCGGTGCTGGAGGTGTCCCCCGGCTTGACGCCCCAGCCCCAGGCCCGAATGAACCGTTCAGAAGGCGGCTTGGACGGATCGAACTCATCGACGCGGTGATTACCGGTGTCCGCGACATACACGTCGCCGCTGGACTGATCGACCGCGACACCCGATTCGGAGGACAGCTCGAGCTGCCCGGCGCCGGACCCAGGTGAGCCAAAGAAGCCGGCGAACGCGTGGGACTGCGCGGCCTGCACAGCGGTCGGCAAGAACACCCCGGCCGATCCAAGCACCAGCAAGGCAACGGACACACCGCGGAGCGCAGCGGCGAGCCTTGTCCGAGAGGACGGTGTCTGGGTGCTTGGCTCGGTGCGGTTCACCTTGGCGCCTTTCTCGTGGGAGTGGTACATACGGTGGTCGGTTCGTGTGGTGTGTGATGTGGTCACATGTCTGATTGGGAGGGAGCCGAGGCTCCCCGGGTGCGGGGGTCCCGGGGAGCCCACGCGTCAGGCGGCTCGAGCTATTTGGCGGTCACCGCCCAGGTTCCCCAGAATTCGGCTGGTCCCGCGGCTTTGGATTCCACCAGTACCATCGCCCCTGTCGTCCCGGCGCCCGGCGTCAGAGATCCATTACCGGGCGAGGCGATACCCACCTCTGCCCTGTTCACTTCGATTGCGGTATACACGCAGAGGTTGCCCGCCACGGCAGTTGGCGCTTCTGCCGTTCCTTTACATTCAGCAGATGTTTCGCCGAACTTCATGAAATGCGGTGTCGGCGCTGTTGCCAACGGAATCGAGAACGAGATCGTGTCGATGGTGATTTCACTCGCGGACGCGACGAACGGGGTTGCCGCCCACGCACCCATCTCCGTCTTACCGGAGGGGAGGGTTTCGGTGAAGCCGGTTTTGCCGTTGCAAGCGGTGGTTTTGCTGGCGCCCGCCGTAAATTCCGAGCCGCCTTCTTTGTTGCACGCCGCTTCGCCGATTTTTACTTCTTTGCTCGTCACGCTCGTGCCCGGAGTTCCCGGCGCGCCTTTTTCGCCTTTTTCGCCGTTGGCGCCCGCGGGGCCTGGCGGTCCCTGTGCGCCCTGCGCGCCCTGGGCCCCCACGGCGCCCGCGCCGGCAGCGCCCGCGGGACCGACCGGGCCGGCCGGACCAGCCTTGCCCTGCAACGACTTCAATACGCTCGGCTTGATCTGCTTCGTCGAGGTGATCACATACTTGCTTGCGGCATACGCGCCACCGGCCATCGCGAACACGAGCGCGAGGCTCGCGATCACGGTGGCGGGACTCACGCGCATCCGCTTATGGATTGCTGAGAACATCGGTTATCTCTCCTCCACGGAGTCGGAGGGGACAAACAACGTGCCCCTCGGTTGTCGTGTTGTGCGCCGAGAGGGCGCGAAAAGATCGAGGAGCGCCGCGGCCTCGGGTTAAGACCGCGGCGCCCGATAGGACGACCGGCGCGCGTGGGAGCACACACCGGGGCCTCGTCGAACGCCGCCCCCAGATGAGGATGTGGACGACACTCGAAGGACGAGACGGCGACGGCCGAGACGAAGGCGGCCGCGTCGCAAGAAGATGACTCGGGCTCAGCGCGTGCTTCCGCGCGGACGCATTTCGCGCGAGGGAGCCTGGAATCGCCGGCTCAAACCCGCCAGCGACCCACCCCCGCGAGCACTGCTCACAACGGGGAGAATCAGCGGTTAGACGAGGGGCGCTACTGGGACAAGAGAGAGAGAGAGAGAGAGAGAATGTGTCAGCGCTGCTGACACATCTACCTACGGGCCCAAACGGGCCCGCGGCGACTCCCGGCACGAATGTCCCCAACGAACTCACGCGAAAACAACCCCTCTTCATGCGATCCGGTCCCTCTCCCCGACAACAGTGTTGTAAACCCTCTGCAAAAGCGCTTGAACTCGATCCAGTGGACCGACCCAAACCCGATCTATTTTCCTGTGCCCCCATAACGGGAGCACCTGACCCAACAATCATAAGCACAGAAGTGTCGTCCCGTCAACCCCCCAACCGCAAAAACCACCAAGGACAGCGGACAATCCCCTCCGTAGAGCGGAAAACGGGACACCCGCCCGACATGTCCAAATACCACCAACCCCGGCTCGCGGGGACCACCACAAAAAAACGCCTCGCAACGAGCCGCGCCACGTAGGCTCTACCCTCGGTTTCCCACGCGATCCGCCGCGGGTCGATTGACGCAGGGTCTCTACGTTGCCTCGCCGCCGAGCGAGCGCGCGACCTCGTACACCAGCCGCGTGGCGTCGGCGACGGTCGCGTAGTCGAGGTTCGCGGGGATGTCGCTGGGCAGGTGGTAGTTGGCCGGCGCCAGCCAGTCGGTCATCGAGACGAGCGTCGCGATCGGATAGCCGGCGCGGGAGGGGATCACGCTGTCGGTCGAGGCGCGGGCGCGGTAGCCGCGGTGCAGGGGAATCCCGAGTGAGTCGGCGCGCGCGGCGAACAGGTCGCGCAGCCACGGCCCGGCGTATTCCTCCATGCGCACGGGTCCCTCGGCCTCCAGCAGGACGAGATGGGGCGAGCCGACCGTGTCGAGGTTGACAAAGCGCGTGGTGGCCGGATCGAGCTCGTGGCGATGGCGCGATACGAATGCACGAATGCCGTCCTGGAGGGTCTCCTCGGCGCCACAGGAGACGAGCAGCACGCGCAGGCCGGGGATCGGGTGGTCGCGCAAGAGCTCGGCGAGGGCGACGATGCAGGCCACACCCGAGAGGTTGTCGTTGGCGCCCTGAACGGTCTCACTGCGCCACACGTCCGCCACCAGGGCCGTGCCGAGCAGGCCGAGGACGAGGCCCTTGATCGCGCCCAGGCGCCGGAGGCGCCCCGGCGGGCAGAGCGCGCTCAGCAGCGTCGCGAGCGGACCGGCGAGCCCGAACCACCACTGCGGGAGTGGGGTCTTGAAGCGCTCGAGCACGTGCGGCGCGCGTTCGTGCAGGGTGCGCTGAAGGGTCTGGTCGAACAGCATGCCCGTCTGCGGTGCGTCGTGATGGGCGATCACGACGAGCGTGCTCGACGCGTCCTGCTCGCCGGTGCGGGCGATGAGATTGACGGTAGTGCGCCGGCGACGCACGAGACGGCGCAGGAGGCGGGGCCCGTTGTGAGCCTCGTCGACGATCCCCGCGAACGTCCCGGCCGCGAGCAGCCCACCCGCCAGGCGCCGACCGCGCAACGACAGCAGCGCGCCGAGGACACCGGCGAGCCCGAGGCCGGTCGCGGTCGGCGGAAACGTGCCCCAGGAAGGCTCATCCTCGAGCTGGACCTCGACGCCCGCTACGGCGCTCAGGCGCTCGCGCAGCCACTCGGCCGCCGCGCGCTCCCCGGGCGAGCACGGCGGGCGCTTCAGCGGGGCGAGCGTCTCGACGACCTCGCGCAGGGTCGCCTCGATCTCGGGGATCGGCGACAGACCGGGGGCGGCCGGACCCGTGGTCGAACTCATCGCACAGGAACGTCGCGGGCGCCGGGGAGAATCGCGATGGGGCTCATAGAAAACATTGTCCCTCACCGCGATAGGTGGGGACCTGCTCGACGATGCGATCGCCCGCGAGCAGGTGCAGCGAGGCGAAGCGCTCGCACAGCTCGCCGGCCTTGGCGTGGCGCAGCCACACGCGATCGCCGACGGCGAGATCGTCGGCGGCGTCTCCGAGCAGGGGTGTCTGCACCTCGCCGGCCCCCTCCCGGGAATCCAGACGCAGCCCGGCGGGCAGATGCGGCACGGGCAGACGCGCGGCGTCGGCGGGACCGGAGGCGAGGTAGCCGCCGCCGAGCACGGTCGCCACGTCCGGCCCGGGACGGCGTACGACTGGCAGCGCGAACAGCGCGGCGGGGCGTGGCGTGAACGCGCGGTAGGAGTCGAACAGCGCCGGGCCGTAGAGCCCCGAGCCGGCGGTCAGCTCGGTGACGGCGGGCTCACGGGCCGTCAAATGCAGGCTGCCGGTGCCGCCGGCGTTGACGAACTCGAGCGGGGTCAGCTCGCGCACGGTGGCGACGACCTCGGCACGGCGTGCGGCCAGCTCGCGGGCGGAGCGCGACTGCAGCGCCCGGATCGCCAGCGCACGCAGCGGATGTCCACGTGGTGCATCGCCGAGGCCGGCGATGTGCGCCTCGTAGGACATGATCCCGACGAGTGCGAGCGTGTCGCGAGCGAGGATCGCGCGGGCAAGCGCGAGGGCCTGTGCGGGGGTGTGGACCGGCGAGCGCTTGGCGCCCACAGCGATACGTCCGCCGAGCGCGCGATAGCCGGCGTCGAGGTCGATGCACACGCGGATCGGCGAATCGGCGCAGGCGCAGGCGCAGGCGGCGTCGATCAGGTCGAGCTGGGCGACGTCATCGACCATGACCGTCACGCGGGCCCGCGGAAGCTCGGTGGGCAGCCGGGCCAGTTCGCGCAGTGCGGCACGATCGGTCGTGGGGTAGGCGACGACAATGTCCTCGAACCCATGCCGCGCGAGCCACAGAGCCTCTCCCAACGTGAACGCGAGCGTGCCCGCGAACCCGTCACGGGCCAGCACGCGCGTCTGCAGCGAGCGGCAGCGAACCGACTTGCTCGCGAGGCGGATCGGCCGGTGCGCGGCGCGGCGTTCGAGGTCGCGCGCGTTGGCCCACACGGCATCGAGATCGACGAGCGCGAAGGGCGGGTCGAGATCGGCCGTCGCCCGTTCCAGACGCTCCAGCGGATCAGCCATCGACCGGCCCGAGCACGCGCTCGGTGTAGTCGTTGGCGAAGCGCCCACGCGAGTCCAGACGCGCGCGGACGGCCTGAAAGCGCTCCCAGTCGGGATAGCGCGCCGCAAGCGTGGCGGCGCTCTGGTAGTGGCGCTTGCCCCAGTGGGGACGTCCGCCGAGCTCGTCCATGATCTCTGCCACCGCGCGGAAGTAGGGCTCGTGGGACATGCCCTCATACATGTGCACCGCGACGAACCCGCGACTCGCGCCCGCAGGCGGTGCTGAGGAACGCATCGTCGGCGGCGACCGTGCGGACCTCGATCGGGAAGGGCACGGCGAACTTGCGCGCGGGCACGAGCGCCATCACGCGGCGGACGGCCTCGGGGGTGGCGGCGCGCGGGAGCGCGTACTCCATCTCGGTGAAGCGCACGAGGCGGGGGCTCGCGAAGATGCGCTCGGAGCGGTCCACGCGCGTGGAGGAGCCCGCCAGGCGCGTCACGAGGCGGTTGATCTGCGGGATGTGTCCGGGCAGACGCCGGCCGAGGCGGCAGAACAGGCCGAAGGCGTGGTTGGTGAGCAGGATGTCGTTGGCGTAGGCGCTCACGCGCCCGCGCGGGCGCGGGCGGCTCGTCGGTGCGGTTGTTCGTGCGCGTGAGCGCGGTGTCGGTGTGGGGGAAGACGAAGAACTCGAAATGGTCGTTCGCGAGCGCCAGCTCCTCGAAGCGCCCGAGCGTCTCGGCGAGCGGCTGGGGAGAGTCGCGTCCACGCAGGGTGAAGGCGGGCACGCAGCGCAGCGTGACCTCGGCGATCGCCCCGAGCGCGCCGAGCGATACGCGCGCGGCGCGGAAGATCTCGGCGTCCTCCTCGGGCGCGCAGCGCAGCGTCGAGCCGTCGGCGAGCACGAGCGTCAGCTCGGCCACCTGCGCGGAGATGTTGGGAAGGCGCGCGCCGGTGCCGTGGGTGGCGGTGGCGATCGCCCCGGCGATCGTCTGAGCGTCGACGTCGCCGAGGTTCTCCAGCGCGAGCCCGTGCTCGGCCAGGCGCGCGGAGAGCTCGCGGATGGTGATGCCGGCCTGCACGCGCACGAGCCCCGAGGAGCGATCGATGTCGAGTACGCGCGTCAGACGATCCAGGCGCAGTTGCAGGCCCTCGGTGAGGGCGATGTCGCTGAAGGAGTGCCCCGAGCCGGCCACCCTTACGCGACGGTCCTCGGCGCCGGCGCGCGCGATCGCCGCGGAGATCTCCTCGATCGAGCCGGGAACCTCGACGGTCGCGGGGCGGCAGCGCTGATCGCCGGCCCAGTTGCGCCACCGTCCCGTCGTGGCTGCGCGTCCGCTCACGGCGCGAGCCCCGGACGCACCCGTGCCCGCAACGCCATCCCGACCTCCCAGGGGTGCGGGCGGGGCCGTCGCGGGGCGGGTGTCGCTAGGCTCGCTCATCGGATGACCGAGCCCGAGCCTACTCCGCGCGCGGGTGTACGTGCCCCTCGCGCGCGAGCGCTGCCGACGCCGGGGACGCGGCGGGCGACGGTGATCGGCGCCGGCTCGTTCGGGACGGCGCTGGCGGTACTGCTGGCGCGGGGCGGGTTGCGCACGACATTGCAGGCGCGCACGGCCGAGCAGGCGGCGCTGCTCGCTCGGGAGCGCGAGAACCGAACCTACCTGCGGGGCGTCGAGTTGCCGACGCACCTGCGCGTCGAGCCGTCCTCGGCGGGGGTCGCGCGCGCCGACTACGTGTTTCTGGCCGTGCCCTCGCGTGGCCTGGGCGAGGTGATCGAGGCGCTCGGCACGGGCGGTCTCGGCCGGCGCGCGGCGGTGGTGTCGGTCGCGAAGGGGCTCGTCCCGCCGCAGGGGACGCCGCCGACGAGCGTGCTGAGCGCGCGCTTCGGCGCGCAGCGCGTCGCCTGCCTGGGGGGTCCCGCGCACGCGCAGGAGATGGTGCACGCCGGCGCGGCGCTCGTCGCGGCGTCCGTCGACGAGGAGCTGGCGCGGGCGCTCGCGCAGATGTTCACCCGCGCGGGAGTCGTGTGCGAGCAGTCAAACGACCCCGTCGGCGTGGAGCTCGCAGGAGCGGCCAAGAACGCGGCCGCGCTGGCGGCGGGGGCGACCGAGGCGCAGGGACTGAACGCCGCCGGCGCGGCCGCGGGGCATATCTTCGCGGAGGTGTGGCGCTTCGCCGAGGGCCTGGGCGCGCGTCCGGAGTCGATGATCGGGCTGGCGGGCGCGGGCGATCTGGTGGCCACGGCGCTGGCGCGCGAGAGCCGCAACCGGCGCGCGGGCGAGCTGTTGGCGGGGGGCGTGCCGGCGGCCGAGATCCCCGTCCAGATCGGCCAGGCCGTCGAGGCGCTGGAGTCGGTCCCGCTGCTCGGCCGGGCGCTCGATCACGCGGGTGTAAAGGCGCCGGTCACGAGCGCGCTGGGCCGGCTGATCTCGGGTGAGCTGCCGCTGGACGAGTGGGTCGCGCTGGTACGCGCGACCGTGCCCCCGCCGGCGCTGTGGCGCCGGCGCCCGCAGCCGGGGTTCTGGCGGCGGGCGTGGCGGCGGGTGGCTCCACGTGCGCGTAGATGAAACGTTCAGCCTGCGCTGGGCAATCGCGGCCGCCCGGTAGTGGGTAGTGGGTCAGTTTGACGCGGACTCGGCCTGGTCGATGTAGATCCAGATGTGGTCGAGCGCATCGGCTTCCCCGGCTTCGGTGATGCCTTCGAGGACCCACCGGATCGCATCGAGCACTTGCTGTACGGATGGTTCTGGGTCACCCGATGTCTCCCAGCTGGCCGTGCCGCGTCGCTGAAACCCGGCGTCCGATGCGCTGAGACGTTTACGTATCTCCGTGCGCGTCGCCTTCCCTTCCTCGCGGTCGAACGAGTAGCGGATGATCGCCCGTGCCATGATCGGTGATCGTATCGGCTGCTAGTCCAGCAGCGCCGCGATCTCGGTCAGCGTCCAGATGTGATCGGCCTTCCCGGCTGCCATTGCGGGGGTGCGGGGGTAGGGGTTCTTGAGGCTCATGTGGGGCCGCGCGAAGTTGTAGACCTGGTAGTGCAGCGCGACGGCTGCGGCTAGGTTCTCGATCTTCTTTGAGAAGGCGTTGGTGAGCCGCGTCATGCGCCGCATGTTCATCCGCATGGTGAGGTTCTGGCGCTCCACGTAGCTCGTGCTGATCCGTTCCGGGTCGGGATTGCCGGTGCGCACGCGGACATCGAGGCCCGTGCAGACTGGTGGGCTGTAGCGGCGCTCGTCGCTCGGGTCGCTGGCGTAGGTCTTCTGGATCGTCGCCCAATCGACCTGTGCGCCGAACGAGAACCCGATGGCCTCGGCGTAGGCCGCGAGCCCGTCGGTCGTGATCTGTGGCCGGTACTTCAGCCGGGTCCGCAGGTCCATCATGAACAGGTAGCCATCTACAGCGGTGCGCTGGCCCACGAACCAAGCCGGGATGAGCTTCGTGTCCGCGCAGATCGCTGTCCATGTCCACACGCTGCCGATGCCGTCTCGCCCTGGCGTGGGGCCGGGATGTTCTTGTCCTTCATCCCCACGAAGTTCCAGATCTCGTCGCACTCGAACGTCACGGAGGTCAGGTCGCACAGCGTGGCGTGCTGGTAAGCACTGCACGCATCGCCCAGGTCCACGAGCAGCTTCGTGATCGTGTTCTTCGCTGCCCCGGTGATCCGGACCGTGCTCCGAATGCTCATGCCCTCGGTCAGACAGCCGATGATCTGGGCACGCTTCTCGGTGCTCAACCGATTTATACTGACCATTATGCTTGAGGTATCGGACGGAAACATTCGTATGGAACGCTTGTCGGGCATGCCGAGAGCGGGTAGGATGAACTTAATCCTCCCCACCGACCAGTCTTTTGGGCTGCTCTGGTGGGGCCTTATTTATGGCCAGCCATACGTACAGGGTGGCTGTGTTCATCGACTGGCAGAATGCCTACCAGTCCGCTCGCCGGGCATTTGGCATGGAGGCCTTTCCGACAGAGCACGGCACCTTTAGCCCCTACAAGCTGGCGCAACTTCTGGCGATCGGAAACGATCGCCGCTCCGATGGGAAGCTGATCCGCGTTGAGGTTCATCGTGGCCTGCCGTCATCGAAGCGCGATCCAGTTGGCTTTGCGGCCAATCGACGCCAGTCGCAAGCTTGGATGAAGGAGTGTCCCGAACTCGTCATTCCGCGGTTGCGCCCCTTGCGGTATCCGAAGGATGGGCTCGCAAGGCCGGAAGAGAAGGGCATCGACGTACAGCTCGCTCTATCCGCCGTCGAGCATACTTTGACGGACAAATGCGAGGTCGCCGTTATCTTCTCCAACGACACCGACCTCTTGCCAGCGATCGAGATGATCAGCCGAATCACGGGCAAGAGCCACGTCGAGACTGCGTCGTGGAGCAGCCCGCGCCACAAATCACGCTTGCGACCAAAACCGGAGGTCTTCCACCACGCCTTCTCAGAGGAAGCCTTCCGTAACGTGGAGACGCCGATCAACTACGCCCACAAGCAGTAGCACGGGCTCAGCTTGTCTTTGCGCTATCGGTCGCGGTCGCGGGAAGGGCGACCTTGCCCCAGCGTGCCTGAGCGGCCTTGCGCGCGATCTCCGACCGCTGCTCAGCGGACAGCTTCTCGGCTCTCGCCTTTCCACCCTTCAACCCGCCCTCACGCCCGGTGACCTGCGCTGCCGACGGCTCGTTGCGCTCCTGCGGCTCCGTGGCGTGCTGAACGACGCGATAGGCCATCTGGTTGAGGTCGGCCATCCCCTGCATCGTACCGTTACGAACGGTCCTCACGCTCGGCTTCGAGGCGTGCTCGTGCCGCGCGCACGGTCCGCGCGACCTCGGCCTCGTCTTCGGCGGTCTGCACGAGCGCCAACATGGAGACGCCGAGTGCTCGTGCAAGGCTCGTGATCTTGCCCCACGTAGGGCTCACCCTGCCGCGCTCGATGCGTCCGAGGAACGTCGGGTGCATGTCCGCTGCGTGCGCGAGGGCTTCGATTGTGAGATCCCGATCCCAGCGCAGGCGACGGATCGCCCAGCCGAGATCGGCGTTCGTAGGCACGCCTCAGATCGCGCCGCCGGTCAACTCCAGAAGCCGCACGGTCGCCCGCGTAGCGAACACACAACCTTCCCCGGCCATCGCTACGAGTCCAGCACCCGCGAGTTCCTGGACGGCGATGCGAGCATCCTCGGCGCTCTCGACCTCTCGGGCGAGATCGTCCATCGTCCAAACGGGCTGCTCATCAGTCAGCAGGTACAACACGCGCCGCTCGGCCTGCTCCATCCTGCAAGCAGGGGTACGGGTATCTTGGTCGTGCATGGGAGTTCACGCTCCTGTGTCACGCCCCCCGGCAGTTCACCGCTGCGCGGGGGGCAACTATGAACCGGACACCCGCAGGCTAGACCCCAAACGCCCCCGCGCAACCCCGATCCTCAAACTGACCCACTACCCGGTAGTGGACCCGCGGCGCGGGGCGGTACCGTTCTTGGAGGGACGGGTGCCCTGCACGACGTCGAGCCACAGGTTCGCGGCGTGCTTCAACTCCTCCAGAAAGGCCCGCTGCGAGAGTAGGACGACACGCGTCGTCTGCTTGGAAGGAGCATCCTCCTCGGCACACAGCCACAGCGATAGCTTGTCCCACACGACCGCATTGTGGGTGCAGAGGGCGGTCCTGCGCCGGGCCGGCAGCGCGTCATGCGCATCGTGCTCGCGCATCGCGCGAGTCCAGCGCCGGAAATCGGCGGCGTTCACCTTGCCGACGACGTGCGGGCCGTTCAGCGCTTCGGCCAAGCGTTTCAGGCGCTTGTCGGCGCGCGCGTGCTCTATTTTCCACATGTCGAGGAGCGCGGTTTCGTCGACTTCGTCCTCCGACCGCCGTGCCGTCTCATCGTAGCGGCCGAACTTGACGACGATCTGCCGATCCTCGGCCAGCGACTTGTTCGCTCGTTCGAGCAGCCTATAACGTCCACGCCAGTCATAACCGTCGTGGGCGACCTTGCTCAGAAGCTTCCATATCTCTCGCTCCTCCTCGCACCAGCCGCTCAACGTGTGCGCGTCCACGCGCGTGCCTCTGTCGGCGCGCAGGATGCTCTCGCGCGTGTGCCACAATTCGTGGCGGCTTCGTGCGAGCGCAGCGAGGAGATCGCGCGTGTAGCGGCTCTCGACCAATTTGTGAGGCGCCCGAGGGTCGGATCTGACCGCGCCGCGAACCGGGCTCTCGTTGGGAAAGTACATCGCTTGAAAGGATCGAAAGGCTGACTCTCGGCGGAGTCGGTCGAGGGCACGATCCTCGCTGACCACCCAGTCGCGCCAGGTCACCACGAACTCGCTGTCGCGCATCGTGATCGCTTGCTCCAAGCGCTTGACGGCTCGCTGCGCAAGCTCACGGCGGACATCATCGGCATGCGCGACATCTTCGTCGAGATTGTCGCAATCGAGGTGCACCGCGTATACGCAGGCGGCGTTGTAGTGCTCTTGCCATTGCCAGCGCCTCGTCCACGTCGGCCACCAACCGGCCGGCAAGCCGGGGCGCCAGCCGGCGCGCTTGATCTTGCCGTCCAGTTCCCCGATAGGCAGCCGTTTGCCGGCGACGCGCGGCTGCTCGCTTAGAAGCTCCAGGCGCCAATCGATGCTCATCTGCGCCAGCGCCACCGTCCTGCGAGTGAGCAACTGACGCCATGTGCGCGTCTCCAGGCGGGGCAGTGCGAGCTCGAGTTCTTCGAGCGGCCTCACGGGCACTTTCCATCACCTTCTTTCGTGCTTCTCGCTCCTGATCCGGGCGCATCCGCTCGGGAATCTCAAGCAACACGCCGATCGCCCGCGAGATCGCGTCGATCGCGGGGTCGTGGCGCTTGATGTCGGCCAGCGGCTTCAGCCGCTCTGCGATTTCCCCTCGCAACCGCCGATGCCGAGTAGGCTCACGCGTCTCGCCTCGGCGCGCGCTCCACTCACGCAGAACCGATCCCTCGCCCAGCAGCACGACGGCTCGATACTTGGCGACGCTCAACGCCTGATCCCACTCGCGGCGGGCACCGCGGCGATACATCCCTCGGGGCAGGTTCTTGGCGCCGGGATAGGCGAACGCGAGGATCCGCTGATAGCTGACGAGCGCCGACAGCAGCATTCCGGCCTTCTCCTGGAGTTGGCCAAGGCGCAGGCGCACCGCGAGATTGGTCGGGTCGTGTCTGAGCGCCTCACTGTAGCGGTCGAGCGCCTCGTCGAACCGGCGTTCCTGCTCGAGCTTGGCGGCGCTTTCGTATGCACTCAGCAGCCCTTCGGGCATGATGTAACCGCGCCACGCCGCCCACGTCCCCCGGCACAGGCGCGAGCGCGGGAGGATCGCGGCGGTGGCTTCGTCCGCGACCCTGCAGATCGCCCGCTCCCAAGAGGTCTCCCAGACCTCGATCACCGGGCTTGACTGGCTTGGGGTCTGCACCACCTGCGCTGTGATGCCATATTTCTCGTTCTCCTCGCGTTCGCGCACAACTCCGTGGACTTGGATCGCGTACGTCGGGACGGCCGCCCGGAGCAACCGCAACAGAGGTCCTAGAACCCCCACCCCGGAGCCTTCGCCACTGCTGAGCGTGTCCAGAAACGCGCCTTCGGGCGCCGCACCCGGCGACGGGGTTGCGGCCTGTAGGCGCAGCACGGCCAGGCGTTCGCGAAAGCGCGCGGTCAGATGCGGCGCCTTGACCGACGCCAGATCGCTGCCTTCGTCAAAGTCCGGAACCAGCACCGGCCCTCCCCGCCAGACGAGCGCCGCCAGTCGCGCGTTGCGAATGAACCATGCCGTTGCGATCAGCAGCACAAAGGCGATCGGCAATGCGACGGCCGAATGTGTGACCGTGATCAGGAGGGCGTGCATCGGCAGAGTCGAGACAAGATTTTTGCCGCCTGCGCCGGCGCCATAGGCTTCGTAGCCGACTAGCACGGCGAACCCGGCGAGCAGAACGCTCATCGACAGAGCCAGGGCTGTCCAGCTGCGGATCGCCGCGCGCTCGTTGCGGTATTGCGTAGTGCGCGCGTAGAAACGGCTGCGGGGAGGCAGCCGCGACCACAGCCGCCGCGCCCTCCAGGCCGTTCGTTCTTGCCAGCCGCGCGCCCGATCGCTTATCCAAGCGAGCGCGCGACCCACGAGCTTGATGAAGCGGCACTGCTTGAGCCATCTGATCGCGGCCGTCTCCCGCGCGCGCGCCCGATCGCGTATCCAAGCGAGCGCGCGACCCACGAGCTTGATGAAGCGGCGCTGCTTGAGCCATCTGATCGCGGCCGTTTCGCATGAGCGCGTCCGGCGCACCTTCTCAATCAGACCCGTCATCGTCGTCCGTCCCATCGGTCGATTCCAACTCGCTGATCCGTGCACGCTATCCGATCTGGGACAAAAATGCGGCGCGGCGGGCGAGCGCCCTCACGAGATGAGGTGGCACACCGGTCTTAACCCTCCATGAGCGTGCTCACGACCGCCTCGTACACGCCCGCACCATGACCTGACTCGCTCACGCGCACGTTCTCATAAGCAGATCATCGCCGCGCGAATCGATGGGTCGCGTTCCACCGCGTTGGCCACCAGCCAGAACTCGCCCACCTGCCGCGCGCACGCCAGATCCTCGCGCGAGTCCCCCACCGCGAACGTCTCCTCACGGGCGTATCCGCGCGCGCGCATGTGCAGAGCGACCGCCGCGGCCTTCGACGCGCTCGCCGGCACGAGGTGATATCCGCGCACGTGCTCGAGCTCGGCCAGCGCCGGCGAACGCCGGTTGACGACCCCGTTGTCGACGAGCCGCAGGTTCTGATGACCCTGCTCGGCCAGCAGCAGGTCGACCTCCTCGGCATCGACCAGGCCCCGGAACAGGTGCGAGACTTCGCGCGCGAGATGCCACGGCTCGTGGTACTCCAGCCGCCCCGCGTAACTGTCAAGCAGCAGCTCGGGCGCGCCCGAGCGCTCGATCTGCTCGGCTATCGTCAGCTCGCCCGGGACCAGTTCGCCCGTCAGCCAGTGTTCCTCGCCGCCGAACTGCGCGCCCCCACCCAGCACCACGCACGCTCCCGCCTCGAAGATGAACGAGTCCTGCCCCAGCAGCCGGGCGTCCTCCTGCACCTGCGCGCGCCGGCGCCCGGACATCAGCACGACCTCCACGTCCGCGCGCAGGCAGGTCTGGATCGCGCGCACCCCCTCGATCGACACCCCTCCCTCGCCGTCGTGCAGCAGCGAGGCGCCGCGCCCGAGCAACGTGCCGTCGAGATCCACATATGCGCAACGCACGCTCATCGCTCGCCCACGATCCCCACAGGCGACCTTCTCGCCAACGGTGGGCGTTCGACCGGCGCCCCGGCGATCTCGACGCCGGTGAGTCTGCCCTGCGCGAGCGCCCGACGAGGCGATCGTCGCGAGCACCGTGCGCGCCATCGGCTCAAGCGCCGTAAGCGATTGGTGGCGGTTGCGATGCTCGTCCAGATCGACCTGCGCGACGCCCTCCAACCCGACCTCGCGCCACACGTCGATCAGCATCGCGATCTCCACGCCGTAGCCGGTCGCGAACGGGACGCGTTCGAGCAGCTCGCGCCGCGCGGCGACCTCGCCGGCGAGCGGCTGGCGGACGGCGGCCAGCTCCGGATAGAACAGCTCCAGCGCCGGGCGGGCCAGCAGATGGTTGACGCGCCCGCCGCCCTCCGGCAGCGACACGCCGCCGTGCTCGAACGGGCGCCGGTAGAAGGCCTTGACGAACGCGATCTCGCCATCGGCGGGCGCCTCGCACACGAGCGCTCCGATCAGGCCCGTCGCGTAGTGCGCGCAATCGCCCGCCGTGTCGGCGTCCAGATAGCAGACGATCTCGCCCCCTCAGCGTCCTCAGCGCGCGATACATCGCGTCGCCCTTGCCGAGCACCGGGCCGAGCTCGGACATCAGCTCGGACTCCTGGTGCACCACCGCCCCGGCGCGCGCGGCCACCGCCGCGGTCCCGTCGGCCGAACCGGCGTCGATCACGACGACCTCGTCGATCGCGCCCGCCTCGCGCAGACCCAGCAGCGCGCTCACATGCTCTCCCACCGTCTTCGCGCATTCGCGCGCGGGCAGGCACACCGACACGCCCAGACCACGCTCGCCGCGGGCGGCCGCGATGCGAGCGGGCGAGTACAGCGAATGATGGAAGGTGCGCGTTCGCGCCCAGCGCTCGGCGACGGAGACGGTCATCGCATCTACTATCGCAACCGTGGCCCGCGAAACACCGTCCCTCGCCCCCGATCGAGGGCGCACGGCAGGCAAAGAACGCAAGATCGAGCCCTGGAGCGCGCTGCTGGACGAGGGGCGCGCCGACGAGCGGCTGGTGCGCGAGGCGCGCGAGGGAGCGATCCGGGCGCGGCTCGTCGAGGTCCCCTCGACGCTCTGCACCCCGAAGTGCTCGCGGCGCTCGCAGCGGCTCGGGATCGAGCGGCTGTACTCCCACCAGGCGCAGGCGATCCAGGCGGCCACCTGGGAGGCCCGACGATCGTCACGACCGGGACGGCCTCGGGCAAGTCGATGTGCTTCAACCTGCCCACGCTGACATCCTCTGCGAGCGACGCGCGCGCGGGCGCTGTACCTGTACCCGACCAAGGCGCTGGCCCAGGACCAGGCGCGCGCGCTGAACGCGTTCGGTCTGACCACAGCGGGTGCGCCCGGCGATCTACGACGGCGACACGCCGCGCGAGTCGCGCGCGGACATCCGCCGCAACGCAAACGTCGTGCTGACCAACCCCGACATGCTGCACGTCGGCATCCTCCCCAACCACGCCGCCTGGGCCGAGCTGTTCGCGAACCTGGCGGTGGTCGTGGTCGACGAGGCCCACGTCTACCGCGGCGTGTTCGGCTCGCACGTCGCCGGCGTCCTGCGCCGGCTGCGCCGGATCGCGGCGGCGTACGGCACCGACCCGATGCTTCCTGCTCACCTCGGCGACGATCGCCAACCCGGTCGAGCTGGCCGAGCGCCTGACCGGCCTGGAGGACGTCGCGCTGATCGACGAAGACGGCTCGCCCGCGCCGGGACGGCGGATCGCGATGTGGAACCCGCCGCTGACCGACGCCGCGCTGGGCGCGCGCCGCTCTGCGCTGGGCGAGGCGGCCGAGCTGCTGGCGCGGCTCGTGCGCGAGGGCGCGCGGGCGATCTGCTTCATGAAGTCGCGCAAGGGCGTCGAGCTGCTCAGCCGTCTGGTCAAGCAGGACCTGGAGGCGAGCGGACAGCCGCAGCTGGCCGAGCTGATCGAGCCCTACCGCGCCGGCTACACCCCCCAGCAGCGCCGCGAGCTGGAGGGCCGGCTGACGCGCGGGGAGCTGCGCGCGGTCATCACGACCGACGCGCTGGAGCTCGGCATCGACATCGGCGAGCTCGACGCGGCGCGTCGTCGTCACCTTCCCCGGCACGGTCGCCTCGCTGCGCCAGATGTGGGGGCGCGCCGGGCGGCGCGGGCGCGGCCTGGCGGTATATGTCGCCGGCGAGGACGCGCTGGACCAGTTCTTCTGCCGCCACCCCGACGAGTTCCTCGACCGTCCCGTGGAGGCCGCGATCCTCGACCACGAGAGCCCGCTGATCTTCGCCGCGCACCTGCTGTGCGCGGCGCACGAGGGGCCGCTCGACCCCGGCGACGTCGAGTTCTTCGGTCCGCGCGTGCAGGCGCAGGCCGAGCTGCTCGTCAGCGCCGGGCGCCTGCGCGCGCGTGTCGCGCAGCGCGGCGGGGACGGCCGCGAGGCGATCGGCCGGGAAACATACGTGCTGCGCGACCCCGGGTCCTATCCCGCGGCGGAGGTGTCGCTGCGCTCGGCCTCCCCGGACACTTTCGCGATCGTCGACGTCTCCTCGGGCGAGCTGCTCGGCCAGACCGAGGCCGCGCGCGCCCATTCGACCGTGCACGAGGGCGCGATCTACCTGCACCAGGGGCGCTCCTACGAGGTGCGCGACCTGGACCTGGAGCACCGCCGCGCGCTGGTGGCGCCGTTTCGAGGGCGACTGGTACACCCAGCCCAAGCGCGAGACGATGACCCAGATCGAGCGGCTGCTCGATCGCCGCGACGCGCTCGGGGTGTCGCTCAGCTTCGGCGAGGTGTCGGTCACCGAGACCGTGCTCGCCTACCAGCGCCGGCGCCTGTCAGACCACGCGCAGATCGACCTCGTCGCGCTCGACCTGCCCGAAACGAGCTTCTCCACGCAGGCGCTGTGGTTCGAGCTCGACGCGGCGCGACTCACGCACGAGCCCGCGCCGGCGGCGAACTCGGGTGCGGCCGGAGACGAAAGGTCGGTGCTCGTCGGATCGCTCGAGGCGATCGTCCCGCTCGAGTCCCTGCTCGGCGCGCTGCACGCGACCGAGCACGCCCAGATCGCGGTGCTGCCGCTGATCGCGATGTGCGACCGCTGGGACATCGGCGGGCTGTCCACGAACCTGCACCCCCAGACGGGCGCGCCCGACGATCTTCATCTACGACGGGCACCCCGGCGGCATCGGCATCGCGCGCACCGCGTTCGCACGCTTCGAGGAGCTGTGCGCGGACGCGCACCGATTGATCGCCGGCTGTGGCTGCGCCGAGCGGGTGCCCCTCCTGCGTACAGTCCCCGAAGTGCGGCAACCTCAACGAACCGCTGTCCAAGGCGGGCGCCCGAGTGCTGCTGGAGCGGATGCTCGCTCAGCCACGGCGCGGCCGGCGGCGCCCACGCCGCTCTGATCGCGATGCTGTCCTGTTGAAGAGCACGACGATGCGCGCATTCGTGAAAAAGGCGGCGCTCGCCGCGGCCGTGGTCTGCATCGCCCTGGCGGCGAGCGCGGTTGCGGCGCGAAGCTCCCCCGAGCCAAGCGATCGTCGGCGAAGGCCCCGGCGGGCGCACCGCGCTGACGCGCTGGACGCTGCGCGGGGATCCATCCGCTCGCGGCATCGCGCGCGGCTGGCAACGGGGCGGCTTCGGCGGCACGAGCGTGAGCGTCCCCAACGTGATCGACCCGGCGCGCTACGCGGGCGCCTCTGCGCAGGCCAACTACGAAGGCTCGGTCGCGTGGTATCGCACGACGTTCACGGCCCCGACGGCAGGCACCTACGCGCTGAGTTCCAGTCGGCCAACTTCTCCGCGCAGGTATGGGTGGACGGGCGTGCGCTGGGCTCGCACCAAGGCTCCTATCTGCCGTTCGAACTGCGCGCGGCGCTCGCCGCGGGCAGGCATACGGCTGGTCGTGCGCGTCGACTGGCGCGACCCCGCGGCCCAGTCGCGCATCGGCTTTCACCGCACCTGGTTCAACTGGGGCGGGCTCGACGGCGAGGTCAGCGTGCGCGCGATCGGCGCGAGCGAGCTGTCGAATCCGACGATCCAGACGGGGCTCTCGCTCGCTTCGGTCGTGTGCGTTCGCGCCCCCTGCCCGAACATCCCCGCCGCCGTGCGGACCGCGACCGTGCGGATCAGCGTGCAGGTCCGCAACGACGGCGCCTCCGGGCGCGCGATCGTTCCCACGGGCTCGCTCGCGCACGGCGCGCAGACGATCCCGCTGAGCTTCCCCGAACAGCACCTCGCCCATGGCCAGAGCGCGACCGTGAGCACGAGCGTGGAAGTGCCCGAACCGGCGCTGTGGGCGCCCGCGAGCCCGAACCTGTACCAACTGACGCTCGCCGTCGGACAGGAGTCAAGCTACTCCGCGCGCGTCGGGCTGCGCCAGATCGCCTGGCACGGCGGGCGACGTGTACCTGAACGGGCAGCGCCTGCGGGTCCACGGCGCGACGATCCAGGAGGACGCGCGCGGTCACGGCGATGCGCTCACGCCGGGGGACGAGAACAGCGATCGTCTCCGAGCTGCACGCGATCGGCGCGAACGCCGTGCGCGCCCAGCATCCGCTGGACCCGGCGCTGCTGGAACGACTCGACGCGGCCGGCATCCTCGTGTGGCAGGGCGTCGGCCCGGTCGAAGGGGCGGGCAACTGGTATTCGAACACGCCCGGCCTGCTCGCCCGGGCCGAGGGCCAGGCGCGCACCGCGGTGATCGCCGAGCAGCTGCACCCGTCGATCTTCGCCTGGAACCTCGTCGACGAGGTCGCCGAGAACGGCCGCGACGGCGCCGAGGTCTCCTACGTGCAGTCGCTCAGGAGCTGGCTGCACGCGTATGACCCGGCGCGGATGGTCGCGGTGGACGTATGGGGCGATCATCCGCCGAGCCACCCGGGCGCGCTGTATCGCGGCGTGGACGCGATCGCCGAGACCGATTACTCGGGCTGGTATGACCACCCCCACAACTCTTCTGGTCGCGGTAAGCGCGGAAATCTCACGGCGCCTGGGCGCGATGCGCCGCACGTTCGCCGGACGGGTGCTCGTGATCAGCGAGTTCGGCGCCGAATCCAACGGGTTGAACCCCGCGGGCAGCCCCGGCAGCTATTCGTTTCAGTCCTCGCTGCTGGCGCGCCACATCCGCGCCTACGCGGCCGACGCGCAGCTCAGCGGCATGTTCGTGTACCTGCTGCGCGACTATCCGCTGGTGCCCACGTTCCAGGGCGGCTCGATCCACGGAGTGCTGCCGCGGCTGCGCCTGATCGAAGGGCTCAACCAGAAGGGGCTGTTCACCTACGGCGGGCGTCCCAAGCCCGCGGCCGGTGTGATCGCGCGGTCCTACCGCGCCCTGGAATCCGGGTAGAGGACCGACACCCCACCGGGCTCGCGGCCATCGCGGGCCTCGCCCGGGGGAGCCGCGAAAGGCGTGTGCGAACATCCCGCCCGTGCGCGTCCTGCTCAGCGGCCACCACGGCTACATCGGCTCGATCCTGCTGCCCCTCCTGCTCGACGCCGGCCATGGGGTCGTGGGGCTCGACAGCTTCCTGTATGAGGGGTGTGACTTCGGTGCGGACCCGGCGCCGGCCGTGCCGGTCATCCGCAAGGACATCCGTGACGTCACGGCAGGCGATCTGGACGGGTTCGATGCCGTTCTGCATCTGGCCGCGCTCTCGAACGATCCGATCGGGGACCTGAACCCGCAGTGCACCTACGCGATCAACCATCGCGCCTCGGTGTCGCTGGCGCGCGCGGCCAAGCAGGCGGGTGTGGCGCGCTTTCTGTTTGCCTCCTCGTGCAGCCTGTACGGGGCCGCCGGTCGAGACTGGGTCACGAGACCGCGGAGTTCAATCCGGTTACCCCCTATGGCGAGTCGAAGGTGCTCGCCGAGCGCGACATCGGCCTGCTCGCCGACGAGGAGTTCAGCCCGACGTTCCTGCGCAACGCGACCGCCCACGGCCTCTCGCCCCGCCATCGCGGCGACCTGGTGGTGAACAACTTGACTGCCTTCGCGTACGCCACCGGCGAGGTGCTGCTGCAGAGCGACGGCACTCCGTGGCGACCGCTCGTGCACATCGAGGACATCGCGCGCGCCTTCCTCGGCCTGTTGGAGGCCCCGCGCGAGCGGGTGCACGGCGAGGCCTTCAACATCGGCGCCGACGAGGAGAACTACCAGATCGCAGACATAGCCCGGATCGTCGAGGAGGTGGTGCCCGCCTCACAGATAGCGTTCGCCGCCGGCGCCGGACCGGACAAGCGCAGCTATCGCGTGAGCTTCGCCAAGTTCGAGCGGGCGTTCCCGGAGCTGCATCCCCGCTGGACGGTCCGCGCGAGCGTCGAGCAGATGCTCGCGGCTTACCGCGAGCACGACCTGCGCATCGAGGACTTCACCGGGTCGCGGTTCATGCGCATCGCCCGCCTGCGAGAGTTGGCGGGCGCCGGACGACTGGACGATGCGCTGCGCCGGCGCGACCCAGACCCGCTCGCCGTGACCTGATCGCCTGCGCGCGAGTCCCGCTCAGCCGGTGTGCGCAAGTGACGGTTCGAGCCGTGGCAACTCCGAGGCGTACCACTCGAACGTCGCCTTCAATCCTCGCCGCAGGTCCCACGCGGGCGCCCAGCCGAGTTGCTCGCGGATCGCGCCGCAGTCCAGCCACTGGCGTTCGAGCTCGCCATGGGGAGTTCCCTGCCCGTGGACGTCCGGCTGCAGCCCCAGACCGGAGATCTCGACGAGCTCAGTGACGAGCGCCAGCACGCTCACGGGCCGCCCGATGCTCGCGTTCCAGGCGCGACCGCGCAGCGCCGGGCGATCGAGCGAGGCGGCCACCGCGAGGTAGGCCGTGACCGCGTCCTCGGCGTACAGGAAATCGCGCTCCATCAGCCCGTTCGAGCGGATCACCGGTCGAACGCCCGCCAGCAGCGCTTGGATGGTCCCGGGAATCAGGCGCGAGAAGTTGAAGTCACCGCCGCCGAACACGTTGCCAAAGCGCGTCACCGCGACCGGCAGTCCGAACGTGTGCGCGTAGGAGCGGGCGATGATGTCGGCGGCGGCCTTCGACGCGTCGTAGGGATAGTGCGGCTGCAGCGCGTGATCCTCGCGATAGGGCAGATTCTCGTGAATCCCGTAGGCCTTGTCGGTCGAGGCTATGACGATCCTCGTGGGTGGCTCTGCGGCCAGGCGGCAGGCCTCGAGCAGATTCCAGGCGCCGCGCGTGTTGACCTCGTAGGTGCTCAGCGGTGAGCTCGCCGCCGAGCCGACGATCGCGCTGGCCGCCAGATGGAACACGGCCTGCACCCCCTCCTCCTCGATCGCGGCGCGCAGCGAGGCATGGTCGAGGAGATCGGCGGCCACCGAGCCACAACGTTCGTGCAGCCCGCGCAGGAGAAAGCGCGAGGGCTGCGCCGGCGGGCGGTCGAGGACGAGCACCTGCGCGCCCTCGTCGAGCAGCCGCTCGGTCACCCACGAGCCGATGAAGCCCTGCGCGCCTGTGAACAGCACGCGCGTGCCCTGCCACGCGCTCACCGCTCACGCACCGGAGCTTCGCTTGCCGCTGCTGCCGGCGCCGGCGCCGGCGCGCCGCGCGCCCGCTTGCCGGCCCCGCCGCCGCCGCCGCCGCGTGCGACTAGGCCCGGTTGCCACGCGCGATCCGGCGCAGGTCGATCGTCTCGTCGTACAGCTTCGCGTCGACGCCCTCCTCCAGGGCGACCTCGCGCAGGGGGCGACCGGAGGCGGTGGCCTTCTGCACGATCACGGTGCCCTTGTCGTAGCCGATCGCGCCGTTCAGCGCCGTGGCGACGGCGAGCGTAGCTTCGGCAGAGGCCTTCGTGCCGGCCTTGTTGGCCTCGATGCCGTCGACGCACTTCTCGGCGAACACGCGCGAGGTCGCGGAGAGCAGGCGCAGCGACTGCGAGCAGGTTGCGCGCGATCAGCGGGATGCGGACGTTGAGCTCGAACTGGCCCTGCATGCCGCCGACGGTGATCGCGGTGTCGTTGCCGATCACCTGCGCGGAGACCTGCAGCACGACCTCGGGGATCACCGGGTTGACCTTGCCGGGCATGATCGAGGAGCCCTTCTGCAGCTCGGGCAGCAGGATCTCGCCGATGCCCGCGCGCGGGCCGGAGCCCATCAGCGCGAGGTCGCCGGCGATCTTGCGTCAGCGAGACGGCGAGGACCTTCAGCGCGCCGGAGAGCTCGACGAGCGCGTCGCGGTTGGCCTGCGCCTCGAACGGGTCGAGCGGGGCGGCGATCTGCCTCAGGCCCGACTCCTTGCGCAGCCGCGCGCGCACCTTCTCGGCGAACTTCGCGTGCGTGTTCAGCCCCGTGCCGGTGGCGGTGCCGCCGAGCGGGATCTGCCCGACGTGCACGAGCGCCGACGGACACGCGCTCCTGGGCGAGCGCGATCTGCGCGGCGTAGCCGGCGAACTCCTGGCCGAGCGTGACCGGGACCGCGTCCATCAGGTGCGTGCGCCCCGACTTGACGACGTTCTGGAAGCTTTTGGCCTTTTTCGCGAACGAGCGCTCGAGCTGTTTGAGCGCCGGGCAGCAGCTCGTTCTGCGCCACGTCCAGCGCCGCGAGGTGGACGGCCGAGGGGAACACGTCGTTGGAGGACTGGCCCATGTTGACGTGGTCGTTGGCGTGCGTGCCCTCGCCGGCGAGCTTGGCGATGACCTCGTTGGCGTTCGTGTTCGTCGAGGTGCCCGAGCCGGTCTGGAAGACGTCGATCGGGAACTGCGCGTCGTGCTTGCCCGCGGCGATCTCGCTGGCGGCTTTCTCGATCTGCCTGGCGCTCTGTTTCGAGAGCAGCCCCAGCTCGCCGTTGACCGCGGCGGCGGCGCCCTTCAGGCGCGCCAGCCAGTGGACGACCGCCGGCGGCACGGTCTCGCCCGAGATCGGGAAGTTCTCGACGGCCTTGGCGGTCTCCCCGCCCCAGAGCTGCTTGTCCGGCATGTGGATCTCCTTTTGGGGTCCCTGGTCGAGCAGGAACCCTATCCGCAGAACGCCACCAGCTCGCGCGCCAGCCCCACGGGGTCGTCGTAGGCCATCAGGAAACCCGTGCTCGGCAGCACCCGCAGCTGCCCGTCGGGCAGCTCTCGCAACGCCTCCTCGGCCGTGGCGAGCGGGTGCAGGCGGTCCTGGTCGGCCCACAGCAGCAGCACGGGCATGCGCAGGCGGGGGTAGGTCGCCAGCAGCTCTTCGCGCGCGCCGGTCGGCCAGGCGCGCGCGCACTTCGCCCACGAGCGGGCCAGGGGCGCGTTGCCGGGGACGTCGGCGAACGCGTGGCGAACAGGTCGCGCGCCGCCGGGTTCCCGCGCGCGGACAGCCGCGTCCCGCGCTCGGGGCTGAACACGGTGCGCATGCCATAGCCGGCGAGGCGATCGAGGCCGGGGATCGCTCCGGCCATCGTCGCCGCGCGCCAGGCCACGCGCGCCCGCGGGCGCTCGGGCGCGGTGTGCAGGCGGTTGGACATCAGCACCAGCCGTCTCGGTCGTATCCGTTCGCTCGCCACCGCCTGCAGCACGATCTCGGCGCCGGCGCCGTGCCCGCCGATCAGCGGGCTGGGACCGAGCACGTCGGCGGCGAAACCGCCCAGCACCTCGGCGAACCAGTCGAGGGTGTAGGGGTGGTCGGGACTGTCCTCGGAGTCGCCGTGCAGCGGCAGGTCGGGCAGCACCACGCGGAAGCGCGCCGAGAGCTGCTCGACCGACGGCTCCCACTCCTTGTGCGAGAGCATCGCCGAGTGGATCAGCGCCAGCGGCGGTCCGGCGCCGCACTCGCGATAGGCGACGCGGGCGCCGTCCGGATGGTGGTAGAGGCGCAGCCGCATGTCCCGATTGATCGTAGGGCGAGCCCGGTCTGCTCGCATGGACGGATACCGATCCGATACCCGCTCGGCGAGCGCCCCACACGCCTGCGCTTGCCCGGCTTCCGCCTGCGATCCCCGCCTGCGATCCCCGGCCGTCGCCGCGTGGAGCGCGGTTCCTGCGCCTGCAAGGCCGTTCGCGGTCTGCATCCCCCGTTGCGGGGGTTGTGGTGAGAGCGATCAAAGCTCACCATCCCTTCCGGAATGAGCGCAATCCGCACAAATGCCGCCGCTGCGATGCTCGGGGTCAGCCCCAACACGCTGCGCGGCTGGGAGCGACGTTTCGGCTACCCGATGCCCCACCGCACCGAGGGCGGACACCGCCAGTTCGAGCTGACCGAGATCGAGGCGCTGCGTCAGGCGTTCGCCGAGACCCACGACATCGCCTCGGCCGTATCGGTCGCGCGCGAGCGCGGCGAGGGGCCCTCCTCCCCTGCGCGCCTGCGGGCCGCGTTTGAGACGTTCACGCCCGAGGCCGCCGACCGCCTGCTGGAGGAGAGCCTCGCGGTGCGATCGGTCGAGCGCACCGTCGAGTCGGTTTTGCTGGCGGCGCTGGAGATGCTCGAGGAGGACTCGGCCGAGCGCGCGTTCGCGCTGCGCTACACGATCGGTTGGCTGGCGGCCGCCACGCGCGTCGCCCCGCCGGCCTCGCGCGAGGAGGGCGCGCTGATCTTCGACGCCTCGCGCCCGGGCGACCTCGACGCGCCGTACGTGCAGGCGCTGGAGCTGTTCCTGCGCCGCGGCGGCCTGCGCGTGCTGACCCTCCCGGTCGAGCTGCAGGCCGGGCGTGTCGGCGCCGCGCTGCGCGCGCTGGCACCGGGGGCGATCGTGCTCGCCGGCTCGGGCACTTCCGCCGATGCGCTGGGGCGGCTCGTCTACGCCTCCCGTCAGGCCGAGCCGGGCGTGGACGTGTTCGACTATCGCTGCGCGCTGCCGGAGACGGGCGCCTCGACCGTCAAGCGCATCGGCCCCGGCCCGAGGGCTGCGGCCGAGCAGCTGCGCGAGCGGTTGACCGGCGTGGTGCTGCGCCACCCCGCCGTCGCGGCCTCCTGAGCGCCCGATCGACCCGCGCCGCTCACGCGGCGAGATCCGGTAGGCGACGACACTCCGCGTCGCGAACGGCGAGCCAACCTAGAATGGGCCGCCCATGACGGCCGAGCCAAGCAATCCCCTGATCCCCGCGCGCGAGGTCGATCCCAAGCAGGAGCTGCCCGCGCTCGAGCTGGAGGTGCTGGAGCGCTGGCGCGAGCGCGACGTGTTCGCACAGTCGCTGCGCTCGCGCGAGGGCGCCGAGCGATGGGTCTTCTACGAGGGCCCGCCGACCGCGAACGGCCCGCCGGGCTCCCATCACGTGCTCTCGCGCGTGTTCAAGGACATCTACCCGCGCTACCAGACGATGCGCGGGCGACTGCGTCGAGCGCAAGGGCGGCTGGGACTGCCACGGGCTGCCGGTGGAGATCGCGGTCGAACAGAAGCTCGGCATCAACCACAAGGCGGAGATCGAGGAGTATGGGATCGAGCGAGTTCAACGCCGCAGTGCCGCGAGTCGGTGTTCGCGTTCCTGGAGGAGTGGAACCGGCTGACCGAGCGGATCGGCTTCTGGCTCGACCTCGACGACGCCTACCGCACGCTGGACGAGACCTACATCGAGTCGGTGTGGTGGGCGCTCGCGGAGATCGACCGACGGGGGCTGCTGTACGAGGGCCACAAGGTCGTGCCCTACTGCCCGCGCTGCGAGACGACGCTGTCCTCGCACGAGGTCGCGCTCGGCTACAAGGACGTGGTCGATCCGAGCGTGTACGTGAAGCTGCCGCAGTGCTGCGACGGCGAGGACAAGCTGCTGGTCTGGACGACGACGCCGTGGACGCTGCCGGGCAACGTCGCGGTCGCGGTCTCGCCCACGGCGACCTACGCGCGCGTGCACGTCGGGGACGAGACGTTCGTGCTCGCCGAGGACCGTGTCGACGCGGTGCTCGGCGAGAGCTCGGAGATCCTCGAGCGCTTCTCGGGCCGGAGCTGGTGGACCGCTACGGGTCCTACGCGGGCCCGATCTTCACACCAGACAGACCGCGACGGCGGCTTTCCGATCCTCGCCGACGACTTCGTCACGACCGAGGACGGCACCGGGCTCGTGCACCTCGCGCCGGCGTTCGGCGAGGACGACTACCGCGTGGCGGCCGCGCGCGGGCATCTTCCGGCCGACGAGCCGCGCACGCTCTACAACCCGGTCAGGCCCGACGGCACCTACGACGCAGCGCGTGCGCGACCACGACGGCAGCGCGTACGAGGGCCGCTTCGTCAAGGACCCGCAGCTGACGAACGAGCTGATCGCCGACCTGCGACGCGCGCGGGCTGCTGCTGCGGGCGGAGGACTACGAGCACTCCTACCCGCACTGCTGGCGCTGCGGCACCCCGCTGATCTACTACGCGAAACCGTCCTGGTACATCGCGCACCACGCGGCTGCGCGAGCGAGCTGCTCGCGGCCAACGAGACGGTCGACTGGCACCCGCCGCACGTCAAGCACGGGCGCTTCGGCGACTGGCTGAAGACAACGTCGACTGGGCGCTCTCGCGCGAGCGCTACTGGGGCACGCCGCTGCCGGTGTGGCGCTGCGCGCAGGGGCACACGCACGCGATCGGCTCGTTCGCGGAGCTGGAGAAGCTCTCCGGAGAGACGCTCGCAGACCACCACCGCCCGTATCGTGGACGAGGTCGAGTTCCCGTGCCCGCGAGTGCGAGCAGCCGATGAGCCGCGTGCCGGAGGTGATCGACGTGTGGTTCGACTCCGGCGCGATGCCGTTCGCCCAGCACCACTTCCCGTTCGAGCACGAGCGGGAGCTTCGCAGCAGAGCTTCCCCGGCGGACTTCATCTGCGAGGCGCAGGACCAGACGCGCGGCTGGTTCTACTCGCTGCTGGCGGTCTCGACGCTGCTGCGAACGCGACGCGCCCGTACCGGAACGTCGTCTGCCTCGGGCTGATCCTCGACGAGGACGGGCAGAAGATGTCCAAGTCCAAGGGCAACACGGTCGAGCCGTGGCAGGTGCTCGACACGTACGGCGCGGACGCGTTCCGCTGGTACTTCTTCACCTCCAAGCAGCCGTGGGACGGCTACCGCTTCTCGGAGGAGACGATCGGCGAGGGCGTGCGGCTGTTCCTCAAGCAGCTGTGGACCACGTACTACTTCTACGTGCTCTACGCGCGCGCCGGCGCGGATCAGGTTGTCGAGCGACCGGCGCGAGGCGCAGCCGCAACGGGCCCGGACGGGCGACCTCGACCGCTGGGCGCTGTCGCGCACGGCCGGCACCGCCGAGCTGGTGGCCGAGCGCCTGGACGCCTACGACGCGACGCAGCGCGGGGCGGGCGATCGCGGAGCTCGTGGACGAGCTCTCCAACTGGTACGTGCGCCGCTCGCGGCGGCGCTTCTGGGACGGCGAGCGCGCGGCGTTCGCAGACGCTGCGCGAGTGCCTGCTGACGGTCGCCAAGCTGCTGGCGCCGCTCTGCCCGTTCATCGCCGATGAGATCTACGACAACCTCGACGGCACGCTGGCGAGCGTGCACCTGTGCGACTTCCCCGCCGGCCGACGCGCTGCCGGCGCGCGACGAGCGAGCTGGAGGAGGCGATGGCGCTCGCGCGCGAGACGGTGCGCCTCGGGCTGGGCGCGCGCGGCAAGGCCAAGATCAAGGTGCGCCAGCCGCTGGGCGAGGCGGTCGTGGTCGCGGACGGCCGCGAGCGCGCGGCGATCGAACGGCTGGCGGAGGTCGTGCGCGAGGAGCTGAACGTCAGGCGGGTGCGCTTCGTGGCGGCCGCCGAGGAGCTGGGCGAGCTACGAGGTCAAGGCCAACTACCGCACGCTCGGGCCGCTGTTCGGCAAGGACATGCCGCTGGCGGCGGAGGCGATCGCGGCGCTCGACCCCGCGCGGGTCGCGGCGGCGCTCCGCGACGGCGAGGGCGACGATCGGGATCGCGGTCGGCGGGCGCGAGCACACGCTCTCAGCCGAGGACGTGATCCTCACGATGAGGCGCCCGAGGGCTACAGCGTCGAGCGCGAGGGCGCCCACGCGGTCGCGCTGGACCTGGCGATCGACGACGACCTGCGCCGCGAGGGCCACGCGCGCGAGATCGTCCACGCGGTGCAGAACGCGCGCAAGACCGCCGGCCTGCAGGTCGAGGACCGGATCGAGCTCGCCTCGACGGGCGACCCGGGCCCTGATCGAGGCCGCCGAGTGCCCACCGCGACTACCTCGCCGGCGAGACGCTCGCGTCGAGCTGCGCCTGGGCGGACGGCGCGGCGCCGAGCCCGACGGCGCGCAGCGGACGGACTATCGCGAGCAGACCGAGGTCGACGGCCTGGGCTGTCGATCGCGCTGCGCCGGGCAACCGCGCCCTGAGGCGCGCGTGCGAACCGCCGAGCGACGTCAGGCCAGAGCCGGCTCGAGCTCCGCCTCGAGCTTCTTCTTCGGGTAGGCGCCGATCGACCGTCTTGACCGGCTGCGCCGCCCTTGAAGAGGATCATCGTGGGGATCGAGAGCACCTGGAAGCGGGCCGCGGTCTGCTGGTTCTCGTCGATGTTGAGCTTGACGATGCGCAGGTCCGGGCGCTCGGAGGCGATCTCCTCGAGCACCGGCGCGACGACGCGGCAGGGACCGCACCAGGGCGCCCAGAAGTCGACGAGCACAGGGCCCTCGGCCTCGATGACCTCGGCGTGGAAGTTGGTGTCGGTGACTTCGTTCAGGGTGCCTGCCATGGGGTCTCCTTGGGATCGCGGTGTGGTGCGGCGGAAGGTCTCTCACCTCACTATACAAAGTGAAGCAAGGGTTGCGGACTCGCTCGGCGCTTGCCGGCGCGAGCCTCAGTGGACCGTGACGATCCAGCCTTCGGAGTTACGGACGATCGGCGGGTGGATGCCGGTCAGCGCGGTGAACAGGTGCGGGGAGATGTAGACCTCGATCAGCGCGGCGACCACCAGCATCGGCACCGCGATCGCGACGGTCACGAAGGTCGCGGCGAGCAGCTGCTCCCACTCGCCGCGGCGGCTGGCGATGATCCAGGCGGCCAGCGGCAGGAACAGGGCGATCAGCTCGGGGATCGCGTGCGGGAGCACGCCGAGCAGCAGCAGCGCCGGGGAGACCCGCAGGAAGTGGGAGACGCCGGCGAGGGTGTGGCCGAGCATGTAGGCCTGGCGTCAGCGAGAAGGTGGTGGCGCAGACGACGAAGACGATCGCGATGCGCCCGCCGTGTTCGTGCACCCAGCGCGAGAGGCCGCTGGTGATGCTCGGCCTGCAGCGGCAGCGAGCTGCCGGCGATGAAGCCCGCCACGCACGCCATCGCGTGCAGGGCGAGCACGAGCATGTTGCGGCGCGAGCACGTTGAGCACGTCGGCGCCGTCGCCGACCGCGAACGGCGGCTGCAGGGTGATGATCTGCTGATAGCCGGCGGACGAGCGAGGAGACGACGCAGGACCGGCGACGAGCAGCCCGAGCGGCCGCCAGCGCGGAGCCGGCGACCCAGCGGCCGAGGACGCGCCGGGGTGCGCGCTGCCAGGCGCGCAGCGTCGCGCGGGTGTGGCGCACGCCGTGGGCGAAGGCGTAGGCCGAGGCGTCCATCGCCTCTGCATCGGCCGGGGCCGGGGCTCACCTGAAGCGCAGCAGCGGCACGAGCCACATCGCCTCGGCGGCGATCCGCCAGGACATCTTGCTCTGCCCGCGCTCGCGGTCGCGGAAGACGATCGGCACCTCGACCACGCGAAAGCCGGCCCGCACGGCGCGGTAGGTGAGCTCGACCTGGAAGGCGTAGCCCTGCGAGCGCACGCTGTCGAAGTGGATCGCTTCGAGCACCTCGCGGCGAAAGCACTTGAAGCCGCCGGTCAGGTCGCGCACGTGCAGGCCGAGCACGAGGCGCGCGTAGGTCGAGCCGCCCTCGCTGATGAAGCGCCGCAACAGGCCCCAGTCGCTGACGCCGCCGCCGGGCACGTAGCGCGAGCCGAGCGCCAGGTCGGCGCCGGCGCGCACCGCCTGCGAGCAGGCGGGCGAGGTCGGCGGGGTCGTGGGAGAAGTCGGAGTCCATCTCCATCACGTAGCCGGCGCCGTGGTCGAGCGCGTGGCGAAAGCCGGCGAGGTAGGCGGGGCCGATGCCGTTCTTCTCGGTGCGGTGCAGCACCTCCACCCAGTCGTGCTCGCGCGGCGAAGCGGTCGGCGATCTCGCCGGTGCCGTCGGGCGAGCCGTCGTCGACGACGAGCACGCGAAAGCCCTCGGGCGCGCGCGCCGGCGAGCACCTCGCCGGCGGCGGCGACGATCGCCTCGATGTTCTCGGCCTCGTTGTAGGTGGGCAGGATCAGCCAGGGGATGCGGGCGTCGCTCGGGCGCGGACATCGGTCGGCGTACCCTACGGGTTCGGTCAGGAGCAGCGGCCGGTCGAGGAGCCGCCGGGCAGTACCCTGGAGGCAGTGGAGCTGTCCGAACGCCGCAGATCGCCGACGCGCTGGAGGAGCTGGGCGACCTGTACGAGCTCGACGGCGCGATCGTGCACCGCGTGCTCGCCTACCGCGACGGCCGCGAAGACGGTGCGCGAAGCGTCCGTGTCGGTGGCGGCGCTGGCGCGGGAGGGGCGCGCGACCGAGCTGCCGGGGATCGGCAAGACGCTGCAGGAGAAGATCCTGGCGCTGTTCGAGACCGGCACGATCCCGGCGGCGGAGAAGCTGCGGCGAAGTTCCCGCCGGGCTGATCGAGATCACGCGGCTGCCGGGCATCGGCGCCAAGCGCGCGCGGCTGCTGCACTCGGAGCTCGGCATCGACTCGCCGCAGGCGCTGCGCGAGGCGGCGCGTGGCGCAGCGCGCTGCGCGACGGTGAAGGGGCTGGGGCCGAAGTTCGAGGAAGGCGTGCTCGCGGCGCTGGACAGGGCGGCCGAGACCCGGCGAGAGCGGCGGTGCGCGAGCCCGTCTGCTGCTGCCGCAGGCGCTCGAGCTCGGCGAGGCGCTCGGCGCGCGGCTGAGCGAAGCGCAGGCGGGCGAGGCACGCGATCGTGAGCGTGGCCGGCTCGGCGCGGCGGATGGCCGACAGCGTCAAGGACATCGACCTGATCGCGTCACGAACACGGCCGGTGGCGCTGGCGAAGCGCCTGGCCAAGCTGGAGCAGATCGAGAGCGTGTCCTCGGCGAGCGCGGTCGGGGCGAGGGCGCGCACGCACTCGGGCGTGGGCGTCGACCTGCGGATCGGCAGCCGCGGGCAGCTGGGCAACCTGCTGCAGCACTTCACCGGCTCGGGCGCCACAACGCGGCGCTGCGCGAAGCGGCGGTGCGCCGGGGGCTGCACGTCTCCGAGTACGGCGTGCTCGACGACGCGGACGGACGGACGCGCACGTGCGCGAGCGAGCAGGAGGTGTACGAGCTGCTCGGCCTCGCCTACATCGAGCCGGAGCTGCGCGAGGACCGCGGCGAGCTGGAGGCGGCGAGGCGCGACGGCGGCGAAGGGTCTGCCGGAGCTGATCGAGCTGGGGGACATCCGCGGCGACCTGCACTGCCACACGATCGCCTCCGACGGGCACAACACGATCGAGGAGATGGCGGCGCGCGGCGCGGGAGCGCGGGTACGAGTACCTGGCGATCACCGACCACTCGGCGACGCACGGCTTCGGCAACGACGTCTCCCCGGACCAGCTGCGCCGCCAGATCGAGCGGGTGCGCGAGGTGGACGCGCGGATGGAGGGCATCGAGCTGCTGGCGGGCAGCGAGGTGAACATCCTGCCCGACGGCTCGCTCGACTACGAGGACGAGCTGCTCGCGCGAGCTCGACTGGGTGGTGGCGAGCGTGCACACGGCGTTCGGGATGGGCGAGCAGGCGATGACCGAGCGGATGATCCGCGCGATCGAGCACCCGCTGGTGGACGCGATCGGGCATCCGACGGGCCGGCTGATCGAGCGCCGCGAGCCCTACGCGATCGACCTCGAGGCGGTGTTCGAGGCGGCGGCGCGGACGGGGACGCTGCTCGAGATCAACGCCAACCCGGACCGGCGCGACCTCTCCGACGTGCACGCCCGCGACGCCGTCGCGGGCGGGCGTGAGGATCGTGATCGACTCCGACGCCCACCGCGCGGCGACGCTCCAGAACATGCGCTGGGGCATCGCGACCGCCCGGCGGGCGTGGCTGACACGAGAGGACGTGGCGAACACGCGGCCGTGGGAGGAGCTCGAGGGGATGCGCAAACGCAATCGCGCGAAATAGCGCGCGCTGTGGGTGGGAGACCCACAGCCCCACCTCTCCGTACAACGTTGCCGGCGCCGGTCACCGCACCGGGTGGCGCTCAGGATGGGCCTCAGAGGGCGCGGTCGCGGAGATCAGGCGCGGCAGCAGCTCCTGCGCGACGATGCGGTCGCATGCGGCGCGGGTGAAGGGCGCGAGCGCGGCGCGGGCTCGCGCGGCTAGTCGGGCAGCGGGTCGTCGAGCGCGGTGCGCAACGCGGCGGCGAGATCCTCGGCGACCAGGCGCGGGTCGAGCGCGCGCGCGATCGGCAGCGCCGCGTAGGGCCCGGGGGCGGGCGTGGTGACGAGCAGGCAGCCGTCGGCGAGCGCCTCGAGCTGGGCGAGGCCGTAGTCCTCGCGGCGAGGAGCGCAGACGAACACGCGCGCGCGGCGCAGCAGCGCGCGGTACTCGCCGGGCGGCGAGCGGACCGGTGAGGGTGACGCCGACGCTCGGCAGGGAGATGCCGGCACGGGCAAGCTCGGCCGTCGAGACGCCCGCGACGAAGAGCTGCTCGTCGGGTCGGCGAACGCGCGCCCAGGCGGCGAGCACGCGGTCGAGGCCCTTCTTGAGGGGGTTGGCGGCGTAGGTGATCGCGGCGATGTCGCGCACGGGCGCGAGGGGGCCGGAGGGCTCGACCGGGACGGGCAGCACCAGCGCACGCCCGCCTGTGCGTGCCGCATCGGGCGCCTCGGCGAGGCCGCCCTCGCTCCATGGCAGCAGCAGCGGCGCCCGCGCGAGACGCCGGCGCTCCAGGGGGCGCTGCCAGAGGCCGTGGCGCCCGGGGCGGTTGCCGGCGGAGGGGGCGTCGAAGCGGATCGCGCCGGGCCGCGGCCACAACAGCGCGGCGGTGGTGGACGAGTAGATGACCGCGCGTGGAGCGTGCTCGGCCAGTCCGGCCCGGGCGGCGCGGCGAGCGGCGAGCGCCCAGGCGAGGTCGGTGAGGGCCAGCGTGCGCACCGGGCGCGGGGGCGCGGCGTCGACCAGTGCGACGGACGCGCCGGCGCGGCGCAGCGAGTCGGCGAGCTCTGCGTCGGCGGCGCGCAGCCCGGCGGTGGAGCCGAGCGAGACGATCAGCACGTCCGCACCGTCCTCTTCCCGCGCCCTTGCCGGGCCCTGCGTGCCGTCACCGCTGCGCGCCCGATCCGGGGCGCGGGACACCGCTGCCCCGCGCTCGGACCTCATCTCGCCGGCGGGCATCAGGTGACGGCGCCGCCTGAGGGCTCGGGGCGCAGCGCCCTGAAGCCGGGCGTGCGCTGCAGCGCGATCGGCTGCAACGGCGAGGTGCGCCTGACGTAGAAGGAGACGCCGTCGCGCTCCTCGATCGCGGCGACGGCGGCGTGCTGGCGGCGCCAGGCGAGCGCCCAGATGATCGCGAAGCCGACGGCGATGCCGGGGATCTGAGGAGCGAGGAAGGCGAGGCCGCCGGCGAGCAGCGTGAACAGCAGCAGCGGCCACAGTCGGTTGAGCGAGGATCGCGCCGGGATGGTGCTCGGGCAGAGCGGTGCTGGCGCGGGCGCCGGCGAGCAGGCGCGCGATCGGCGGATTGGCCTCGGCGCGGCGGCCGAGGCGCAGCCCGATCAGGGCGGCGATCACCCACCAGCCGAGGGCGGCGGCGATCAGCCACTCTTGCGAGCTCACGCTCATTTGCGAGCCGGCGATCGCGAGCACGGTGACGGCGGCGAGCGCGGTCGCGGCGCCGGCGCTGAGCAGGACGGTGGTCTTGAGGAACTCGACGAAGCGCACGCTCAGAGACCGACGGGCAGCCGAAGCAGCGCCTCGAGCAGTCCGCGCACCCCGCCGGCGCCGTCGATCAGCAGGTCGGCCTCGGCGGCCAGCTCGGGGGGCGTTTCGTCGGAGCCGACGGCGACGCACACCGCGTGTTCGAGCTCGGAGTCCCGCACGAGCGCGCGCAGCCCGCGGAAGGCGTCGAGGTCGGTCGTGTCGTCGCCGACGTAGACGGCGGCCGAGACGGGCTGATCGCGCAGGAGCGCGGCGATGCCGAGGCCCTTGTGCAGCTCGACCGGCGGGCGCACCTCCAGCACCTTGCGTCCCCAGTGCACGGCGAAGCCCTGCTCGGAGGCTTCGCGGGCGATCTCGGCCGCCGCGACGGCGGCGGCCTGCTCGTCGGGGGCGCCGCGCCAGTGGAACGCGGCGATCGCGTCCTTGTCCTCGCTGCGGATGCGCAGCCGCTGGCGCTCGGGGGTGTAGGCGGCGCCGGCGAACGCGCGCACGCGCGGCGCCCAGGCGGCGAGGTCGGGGTCGAGCTCGGGACGGGTCGCGCCGGGACGCAGCAGCTCGCCGCCGTGGTTGCCGATGTAGGCGATCGTCCCGATCGCGACGATCTGGCGGGCGGTGGCGGCGCGGCGGCCGCTGACGCAGCCGACGATGCGATAGCGCTTGGCGATCTCGATCAGCAGCGAGCGCGTGGCCTCGGGGACGTGCGCGTCGGCGGCGTGGCGCACGATCGGCGCGAGCGTGCCGTCGATGTCGAGCAGGACGGCGGCGTGAGGCGGGTCGCGACGTAGCGGCTCGAGCGCCTCCACGAGCGTAGCGGCGGGGGACACGGACACTAGTATGGCGAGCGCCGTGGCCGAATCGCTCCACGTCTCGGGGTCGGACGGACCGGCCCGGACCGACACCTCTGCAATCGTGCCGACCCCTGCCCCCACGCGGGGCTCCGCAAAGGATGGGGGCAGGTGGCCGATGGGCGGCGGTATGCCCTCGGAGCGGGCGCTGAAGTTGATGGCGATCGGCACCGCGGCGGGCCTGTTCAGCGGGCTGTTCGGGGTCGGCGGCGGCACCGTGATCGTGCCGCTGCTGGTGCTCTGGCTGGGCTACGGCGAGCGCGAGGCGACGGGGACCTCGCTGGCGGCGATCGTGTTCATCGCCGGATTCGCCGCGGCCGTGCAGGGCGCGTACGGCAACGTGCACGTGCTCGACGCCCTGCTCGTCGGGATGCCCGCCGTCGGCGGAGTGCTGCTCGGCACGTGGCTGCAGCAACGCATGCACGTACGCGCGATCTCGCTGCTGTTCGCGGCGGTGCTGGTGGCCTCCGCGGTGGAGCTGCTGCTCGAATGATCTGGCTGATCCTGATCGGCCTGGCCGCCGGGGTGCTCGGTGGGCTGCTGGGGGTCGGCGGCGGCGTGCTGTTCGTGCCGGGGCTTGTGATCGTCGTGGGACTGACCCAGCACGAGGCCGAGGCGACCTCGCTGCTGGCGATCGTTCCGGTGGCGTTGGTGGGCGCGGCACGACAGGACCGCTACGGCAACGTGCGCCGTGACGACGCGCTGCTGGTGGGGGTGCTGTCGGTGGCGGGTGTCGCGGGCGGGGTTGCCCTCGCGAACGCGCTGTCGGGGACGGTCCTGCGCGCCGCGTTCGCCGCCTTGATCCTGCTGATCGCCGCGCAGCTGGTGCGCAAGGCGCTGCGCGAAGGGGACGGCGAGGCAACGGCGGACTCCTCCTCGCCGCCGCGCGCCGGCGCGAACGGGGCTCGGAATGATCCGTCCGGCCCACGCAGGCCGTAACCGCCGATATGGCGGGACGCTCTGAGAATGGTCTAGACTGAGAGCTGCGATGGGACTCGACAATCCACTGCACATCGCGTTCCTGGTGGTGATCTTGCTGCTCGTGTTCGGAGCCAAACGGCTGCCGGAGATCGGCCGCTCGCTTGGCAGCGGGATGCGCGAGTTCAAGACGTCGGTCACCGGCGAGGCGAATCATGCCCTGCCGCCGAGCACCGGCCGGCAGCCGGCTGCGCCCGCTCAGGCCCAGCAGCAGCCGCCCGCTCAGGCGCCCGCTGCAGCGCCACCACCGGCACAAGTGCCGGTCGCCGAACCGGTGGCGACGCCGAGCGCACCGGCCGAGCAGCCGCCCGCCTCCTGATCGAGCGCGCTGCCACGCGAGGGCTCGGCTGCGTACGCGGTAGGTCCGGAGCAGTTTGAGGACGATCACCGTGTGAGCTTGACCAGCGTGCTCTTGGCGGCGGCGGCGGAGAAGCGGACGTTGGCCCAGACTTTGGTCGAGCGGTGTCCCTTGAGCAGCTTGCGTCCGCTGCTGTTGAGTGTGATCTTGACCTTGCCGGTCGTGCCAACCTTGATCGAGAATCGGGCCGAGCCGTAGCTGACGATCCGCGGAGCCTTGGTCTTCTTCTTCTTCGCCTTGGCCACGCGCGCCAGGCCGGCGAGACTGGCGTTCTGAAGCGTGAGCGTGCCGGTGCAATCGACGATCCGGCAGACGAGGGGGACGGTGACGGTGTTGTTTTTGACGGGGATCGTCAGCTTGGGCAGGCCGATCACCGGGACGGGCAGGGGTCCGCCGCCCGCGGGAGCGCCGCCGCCGCCGGCCGCTGGTGCTCCGCCACCACCTCCCCCGCCACCTCCGCCGCCGGTTTCGAGGTCGGCGCTCATCAGAATCTGTGCTCCGACGCCGTCCGTCGACGCGAACAGGGGCGTGGAACTGGGGGCCGGGAAAGTCACTTCGGAGGGTGCGGGGTAGAACCCGGAGTAGCCGCTGTGCGGATCTAGGAAGGCGGGGATCGGCACGTTCGGCGCCAGCACAGACAGAGCCAGAAAGTCGGCAGCGGCGTTGGTCGTGAAGTCTTCTGGCGCAGGTGTGGGTTCCTCGGTCATCGGCAAATTCGTCGGCACGGTCGTAACGGTGTTCGCCTGTGGCGTGAAGGTAGGGCCGTAGCGCTCGATGAAGCAGCAGGCGAAGTAGGGATGGCCGGGATCGCCCGCTTTGTTCTGATAGAGCGAGCGCATGATGACGACCTGCATCGGACCGGTGACCGGGCCGACTCGCACGTGGACCGCCTTGACTGTGCCACCTGCCGGAGCGTACGGCGAGGGACCGGCGACTCCAGAGAAATACATGCAGGACGGACTGCCCACCGGAGCCGAGTAGTACGGGAAGACTCCTTCGCCGCATGTCGTCGTGCTGTTGGGAGCGTTGTTCAGGTCAGCGCCGAACGTCACCGCTCCGGCGCTCGCGGGCGTCACGGCAATCGTCACAAGAATGGCCGCGGCAACGGCCGCTCGCCTCCCGACAGGAGCACGCACCCATGAAATGTTACTCCCCGCCCGTGACAGGACTGACCGCGAGCACAGCCGGGCGGGCCTCGCTCAGCAGCGGGGCGCCGCAGTGCCAGCAGTAGCCGGCGCCGCGACTGTGGACGGCGCCGCAGGCGCGGCACTGGCCGTGCACTCCGTCCTGCGCACCCGCGAGCAGGCGCCGGATCTCGTCAAGCTCGGCGTCGGCCTGTTGCAGCTCGGCGGCGCGGCGGGCGAGCACGTCGAGGCGATAGTGGTCGCGGACGGCCATTTCGTAGGTGAGCCCGCCGAGGTCCCAGGTCAGCGCGGCGACGCGCTGGGCCAGCTCGTGGCGGCGGCGGCGCAACTCGGCGGCGGGCGGTGCGAGCGCGTTCATCAGCCGCCCGTTTCGATCGGCTGGGCGCCGAGGGAGTTGACTTCTTCCTCGTGCTTTTTGCCGGTGCTCGAGCCGAGATTTTTGAGTTTCGTCGGGGTCACCTTGACCGCCTTGGGCGGCGGCGCTTTTTCGATCGCTTTGGCTTCCTGCGCTTCGTGAGCTTCGCTCTTGGCCGCGGCCTTGCTCGAGGTCGTGCCGGTTGTCGAAGTGGGGGTTGTGGCCGTGGTGGCACTCGCCGGGGTCGTGCTCGCGGCGGCGGCGGCGGGCGCGGCGGCGAGGGCGCCCAGGCCTTCGACCCGCACCACCTGGCGGCTGGGCGCGCTGCTGCTCTGGGTGACCCAATGGCCGACGAGCAGACCCACGAGGATCGCCAGCAGCAGCACCGACAGCAGGCCGAAAAGGCCCGAGTAGCGGCGTAGCAGCGTCCACGCCGCGCCGGAGGTCGGCTCGATCACCGGGGCGTACCCCGGCGGGAGCGCGCCGACCGGGGTCTGGGCTACGCCATAGGACTGGGCGTCGGCCTGAAGCACGTCCAGGAACGCCGGCCGCACGGGCGAGACGGGCCGGCCGCAGGCCAAACAGTAGCGCTGGTCAGGCGCGAGCGGCGCCGAGCAGTTGGCGCAGCTGAGTGGAGCGTCGGGCTGCTCTGAGGGCACGGGCGCGAGGCTCACGGGCACGGCCCTCCTCCCCCGCGAACCGCGCCGGCAGCGCCGCAAGCGCCCCTCGCGGGACGCTCCGACGGGCTCATCCGAACGTGCCCTGCACGTAGTCGCGGGTCCGCGCTGCGCGCGGGCTGCAGAAGACCTCGTCGGCCGTCCCGTACTCGATCAGATCGCCGAGGTACATGAACGCGACCTTGTCGGCGACGCGCCGCGCCTGGGCGAGGTTGTGGGTGACGATCACGACCGCCAGCTCGCGGCGCAGCTCGCCGATCAGCTCCTCGATCACGCCCGTGGAGATCGGGTCCAGAGCGCTGCAGGGCTCGTCCATCAGCAGCACCTCCGGGCGCGGGGCGATCGCGCGGGCGATGCACAGCCGCTGCTGCTGACCGCCGGAGAGGCGCAGCGCGGGGCGATCGAGATCGTGGCGGACCTCCTCGTAGAGACCGGCGCGGCGCAGCGCGTCGATCACCAGCGGCTGCAGCTCGCGCCGGCGCGGGCGCTTGCGCGACTGCTCGCGCAGGGCGAACGCGACGTTGTCGAAGATCGACATCGGAAAGGGGTTCGGCTGCTGGAAGACCATCGCCACGCGCGAGCGCAGCGTCGTGTCGACGAGCTCGTGGATGTCCTGCCCGTCGAGCAGCACCCGACCCGAGCGAGCGGCGCTCGGTGTCAACTCGGTCAAGCGGTTGAGCGTGCGCAGGAGCGTCGTCTTGCCACAGCCCGAGGGCCCGATCAGCGCGAGCACCTCACCCTGGTGGATCGACAGCGACACCGACTTGACCGCCGGCACGCCGCCATAGGCGATGCTCAGATCGCTCACCCGCAGCCGCTCGGGGCCGGCCGTTGAGGGCGCGGGCTCGCGCAGGGGATTGCGCTCGCGCACCGGCGGAGCGACGGGCACCGGCGCGCGATCGAGCACGATCGTGCGCACCGGCGGCACTCCAGCCTCAGATTCACCATCGAGTTTGTCGGCCACAAAATACATCAGACCGATGAGGATACCGAGTCATTGCCGATCTTGTCAACGAGCAGATTCAGGCCGAGCACGAACACCAGCAGCACGAACGCCGCCGCATAGGCCTTCTGCGGCGCGGCGCCTTCGCCCGCGGGGGAGTTGTCGTACACGTAGCTGGTCAGCGTCGAGCCCGTTCCGCGCAGCAGGTTCACGATCGGCACAGGGCCCTGCGTTTCGATGTGCAGCGTCTCGCCCAGCAGCAGCAGCACGATCGCGGTATCGCCGATGATGCGGCTGACGCCGAGGGTTACGCCGGTGGCGATGTTCGAGCGCACGCTCGGCAAGAGCACTCGGCGGATCGTCGCGATCCGGGTCTTGCCCAGCGCAAAGGCCGCCTCGCGCATGTGCTCCGGGACGGCCTGCAGCCCGTCGCGCGTGGCGGCGAACAGGGGCGGCAGCGCGATCAGCGACATCATCGCCCCGGCCGCGATGAACGAGCGACCGTACACCCCGCCGCCTTCGGCGCGGAACGACAGCGGCGCGAACAGGCCCAGCTGGAAGATCGACAGGCCGAACAGCGCGAGCACGATGTCGGGCGTGCCGGCGACGATCTCGATGCTCGACTCGACCATCCGCGCCAGCCAGCTCGGGCGCCCGTACTCGGCGATCCACACCGCACAGGCGACGGCCAGCGGGAACGCGAGCCCGATCCCGATCAACGTCAGCAGCGCGGTCCCGATCAGAGGATCGAGGATGCCTCCGGTCTGGCTCTGGGACTGGCCGATCGCCGGGCGTTTGAACAGCAGACCGGGACGCAGATACTCGATCCCGCGATAGCCCATGTATATGACGATCGCCGCGGCGATCGCGCACAGCCCGAGGCCGGCTCCCCAGGCAAGCGCCAGCACCAGCCGGTCGCGCCGGCGCCACGTCCACGGCGAGGAGCGCCGACCGCGCTTGGCGCTCGGCGGGGGGCTCGTCTCCAATTGGGGGGCGTACACGCTCATTAGCCGCGCACCTGATATCTGCGCAACGGGAGCTTGATCAGATAGCCGGCGATCGACAGCACGAACGCCGAGAACAGGAGCAGCGCGCCGAACGCATACAGCGTCGCGCGCAGCGCCGGGGCGCCGAGACCTTCGTGGTAGTCGACGATCGCCGAGGCCAGCGTGCGCAGTGGCTCGTAGAAGAAGATCAACGCGCCGTGCGAGAAGTTGGGCGTGTAGGAGCTGCCGCCGGAGACCATCTGGATCATCACCGCCTCGCCCAGCGCCCGCGCGGTGGCGAGCACCGCCGCGGCGACGATCGCGGGGCGGATCGCCCGCAGCGTCACCGCCAGCACCGCCCGCAACGGGTTCAACCCGAGCGCCACCGCGCCCTCGCGCCAGGACGCGGGCGCCGCCATCAGCGCCTCGCAGATCAGCGCGATCATGATCGGCGTGATCATCACCGTCAGGATCACCACCACGACGCCCAGGCCTGCGCCGGTGAGCTCGACGAAGTTCTGCACCGAATTCTTCTCAGACGCGGTAACCAGGTGGTTGCCGACGAACGGCACCAGCACGAGCACGCCGATCAGCCCGTACACGACCGACGGCACCGACGCCAGCAGCCGGATCACCGGAATCGAGAGCTTGCGCAGGCGGGCCGGCGCAAGCTCGACGATGAAGATCGAGGACATCACCGCGATCACAGTGCCCAGCACGATCGCAATGGACGTCGTCAGCAGCGTGCCGTATACGAGCGGCCACGCGTTCAGCTGAAACGCCGAGGAGGGCGGGTTCACGCTCGTGGCCTGCATGTTCGCGATCTGCGTTTCGAGCGTCCCCCCCGGCCCCAGCCAGGACAGACCGTTGTGCTCAAAGATCGGCCACGCACGCACTCCGACGAACACGATCATCGCGATCACGCACGCGCCCACGAGCAACGACACCGCACCGAGCAGACGCTCGGCGCGGTGGTCGGGCCAGGGGTTGCGCAGTCGCTGCAACACTGCTACCTCAGGTGACCGGGACCCACTGGCTGGAGATGATCTTGCGCGCCGCCGCCGATTTCGTGATCCACGAGATGAACGACGCCACGAAGCCCTGCGCCGGACCGCGCGTGACCTCGTAGAAACGAGCGATGCCCGCGTACTGCCCGGCCTGCACGCTCGCGCGGTTGCAGGTCTCGCCGTTGTAGCCGACCGTGTTCAGCTTGCCCAGGCCCGCCTGGTAGTTGGACAGGAACCCGATCGCGTTCGGGTCGGTTTCGACTTCCGTGCGCAGCAGACCCTCGGAGGGTCGTTCGTGGGCCAGCGGCTCGGTGACTTTCTTGCCTTCCAGCAGCAGCGTCTGGAAGCTGGTCAGCACGCCCGCGACCGAGGTGCGGCTGATCAGGTCGATCGTGCCGCCGGCGGTGGCTCCCGGGACCTGGCTCCAGTTGCGGGTCTTGCCGGTGAAGATCGACACCACCTGCGCCGGGGTGAGGTTGGAGAGCGTGTTGGCCGAGTTCGTGACCACGCAGATCCCGTACTTGGCGACCGGATAGAACACGAGGCCCTTCGGGTCGGTCGGCAGCGGATCGCGCGAGACGTCGCCGATCGAGACGCGGCTCCCGGCCACGTCGTTGATGCCGATCTGCGCACCGCCCTGGGTGATCTTGAACTTCACCGAGTGCGGTTTGAGCTTGACGTACTTCGCGGCGAGCAGCGACACGAGCGGGTACGACGCGGTGGCGCCGCTGATCGAGATCGTCGGGGTCGCCAGCGCGGTCGTGGGCGCCGCAGCGACCCCGAGCACGCCCACCGCCGCCACAGCGATGGTAAGGCGTCGTAGTTCACGGCGATTGCGGTTCATGGACAGGGACTCCGTTTCGGGTGATGGTTGACTTGTGTCGGTAGCGAACCTACCATAATCCTCATTACTTTGATCAGGATAAGCTAGTTTATGAAGATGCCGCGCCGGTCCACCGACCCAAGCCCATGAGCACCCCACCCGACACCCCCACGCCCCCCGACGCCACGGAAGGAGCAGCGAATGCCGCCGGCGCGCCCGATTCCGGCTCACCGATCGGCGGGGACGGCGTCCAGCCCGTGGTTGCCGCAACGCCCTTCCAGCGCGCGCCACGCCTGCCCTCGCTGCGCGCCAGCGCCGCTTTGGCGGCGGGGATGCTGGCCATCGGCGTGGCCGTGGGCGCGGCGATCGGCCCCGCGCCCAGCGCCTCGTTCGCGGGCTCGCCCATCCCAATGCTGGCGCCGTCGATCGCAGCCCTCGCGACGGCGGGCTCGAGGGCCCAAACGAGCGCTCAGCCCACCCAGCCGCCCCCGATCGCACCACAGGCGACGCCGCCGGCGAGCACCGGCGCGAGCACCGGCGCCGCCCCGCAGGCGCCCCGGTCAAAAACACCGTCGAGCGCCGGCGTGTCTCCGACCCCCGTCCCGAACGCGTCCACAATTCCGACGCCGTCCGCTCCCACGCAGACGTCCTGCTGCTCTGACGAACGGCGCTCACCGGCGCACGCTCCGCGACGGGAATCGGCCGAACATCGGCCGACGCGCACCCCTCGGCGTTCGTGCGTCGAACGGGCCGTCAGTTCCTCTCGACCGTCCCCGCAATCAACCAATCGACCAAGGAGACCCACGTTGCACCCACTCACCACCGCCCACCGCAAAGCCCTGCTGCTCGCCGCGATCGTGGGCTGCTCCGTCGGCCCGCCGCTCGTCGCACCGACGATCGCCGGCGCGCAAGAAACCAATCCCAACAACTACTCCTGCTTCGGCAGCCTCGCCGCCGGGCAGCCCGAAGTGGGCAGCGAAGACCAGCAGGTGGCCTACACGTTCCACTGCAGCGGCCCGATCACCGGCTATCAGCTGCAGTCGCAGATACCGATCACGGGCGTACAGGCCGCACCGCTCGTCAGCAACATCCCCTCGGGCAAACCCGTGAACGACACGTTCTCGTGCTCCTCGGAAATCCCCGGCTACGCCGATAACTGCGTCGGCGCGACCACCTCGCAGTACGGGCAGTACGAGACGATCGCCGGGCAGTTCTCGATCGGCTCCAAGCTGTGCGCCGAGCCGCGCGTGGACGCGTTGCTGACGGTCACCTACGCATATCTCGAAAAAGGCGTCGTCACGCAGGCGATCTCCGGGCCGTTCGACCTCGGACGCCCCGCCGGCTGCCCGCCCGACGCGCAGTCGGGATGGACGCGCCTGAACCCCAAGCCGGTCGTGCTCGCCGCGGCGGGCCAGCACAAGGCCAAAGGCAAGGCTCACAAGGGCTCCGGCAAAGGCCACGGCAAAAAGGCCGGCAAGAAGGCAGCCAAGAAGCGGTCATAGACATGGGGCGGTGAAGCGCCCGCCCTCAGCTCTGTGCGGACCGACCAGGAGCCGGCCAGTTGGCCGGCTCCTGAACCGCAACCGTGCCCGGCCGCGGCTCGGTGTCCTATGGCGGGTGCTCTTACGAGGCCTATCAGTTCACGGGTGAAGCCTTCCCCGCGGGGCCCCTGCGCCTGTCGCTGTTGCTGGGCTCGTAAAGCCCTGCCCCCGCGAACCGCAACCGAAAGCGCTCACGATCTGCCGAGGGGTGCGGTAAGCGGCGCCGGCCGCAACTCGATGCAAGGGCCAAGCTATGGCTTACCCGCAAAAGCCCGCCCGGTGATCGCTACGACAGCAGGCTGCTGGTCATACGCTCGATCTCGGCGATCGAGGTCAGTCCGGCGCGCACCTTCTCCATGCCGTCCTCGCGCAAGCGCGCCATCCCAGACGCCTCGGCGGCGGCGGCGATCTCATCGACCGAGCCGTGCTCGAGCACGAGCGTCCTGATGCGCTCGTCCACGGACATCACCTCATATACGCCCACGCGCCCGCGATAGCCGCTGCCTCCGCAGCGCGAGCACCCGACCGCCTCCTGGGGCTGGGCCCCCGCCAGACCGTGCTCGGCGAGCACCGCCTCCGAGAGCTGCTGGGGGCGCTTGCAGTGCGTGCACAGCATCCGCACGAGCCGCTGTGCGACCACGCAGTCGATCGCCGAGGACACGAGAAACGGCTCGATGCCCATGTCCATCAGCCGCCCGAGTGCGCTCGGGGCGTCGCGGGTGTGCAGCGTCGAGAGCACCAGGTGGCCGGTCAGCGCCGCCTCGACCGCGATGTGCGCCGTCTCGCGGTCGCGGATCTCCCCGACCATGATCACGTCCGGATCCGCGCGCAGCATCGAGCGCAGGCCCACGTCGAAGGTCACGCCCGCCTTCGGGGCGATCTGCATCTGCTTGACGCCCGCCATCCGCTGCTCGACCGGATCCTCGATCGTGAGGATCGAGCGCTCGCCGTCGTTGAGCACGCTCAGCGCCCCATATAGCGTCGTCGACTTCCCCGACCCCGTCGGGCCGGTCACGAGCACCGCTCCGTTGGGCTTTGCGATCGCGCGCTCAAAGCGCGCAAGCTCCGCGGGCTCCATCCCGAGCGACTCCAGGCTCTGCACGGTCACGCCCTTGTCGAGGATGCGCAGCACGACGCTCTCGCCGTACACCAGCGGCAACGTCACCACCCGGATGTCCACGCGCCTACCCTCGATCGTCAGCGCAAAGCGCCCGTCCTGGGGCACGCGCTTCTCGGCGATGTCCAGATCGCCCATGATCTTGATCCGCGAGACCACGCCCGGGATCATCCGCCGCTTGATCGTCGCCGCCGGACTCAGCACACCGTCCACGCGGAACAGCACCTTCGCCTCGCCCTCTTCGGGGCTGATGTGAATGTCCGAAGCGCCCTGCTGCACCGCCTGGCCGATGATCGAGTGCACCAGCTTGATCACCGGCGCGTCGCGGTCGGCCTCCTCGGTGAGCGCGCCCGCCGCGAGCTCCGCCTGCGCCTCGGCCTCGGCGTCGCCGTCGACGATGTCTTCGATCGACTCGTCCATCCCCTGCAGACGCGTCAGCAACAGGTCGAGATCCTCGACCGAGGCCACCGCCACGCGCACCCGCCGGCCGGTGATCATCGCGACGTCGTCGATCGTCAGCACGTTCGTCGGATCGGCCATCGCCAGCAGCAGCGTCCCGTCCTCGGTAAAGCCGACCGGCACGGCCCGGTAGCGCTTGGCGGCATCGGAGCCGATCAGGTGCACCGCGCCCATGTCCAGGTCATAGACCGACAGATCGATGTAATCCAGGCCGAACCGCTCGGCCACCACGCGCGCCAGCTGGTCGGGGCGCAGGGTGCCCTGGGACACGAGCACCTCACCCGTCGGGCGGCCCTGCTCGCGGGCGGCCGCCACGGCCTGCTCGACCGTCTCGCGATCGGCGAACCCCAGATCGACGACCACTTCGCCGATCATCCGGCTCGAACGCCCGCTCGAGCGCGCCGGATACACACCCTTGGCGCTGCGCTCACCCTCGCGTCGCTCGCGCAGCGGCTCGGGACGTGGCTCCTCGGGCGCGTTCGCGTGCTCGCGCGACTCCGCGGAGACATCGGTGGCAACGTTTCCCATCACCGCTCCTATCGGCAGCGCCGATCGCCGTCTTGATCGCACCGGCGCCGTAAGCGCTGCATATCGGGCGCATCCGGGACCCAGCCGAAGCGTGGGCCAGGCGAGCAAGACCGAACCCTTGGAAAGGCCTGTCAGGAACAACCGACAGCAAGGGCACTCCCATGAGGTACCGTGATCACAATGCCGCCGCTCATCTGGGACCGTCGGCCCGACGAACTCAGGGCCCCCGCCATGATCTGCGCGTTCCAGGGCTGGAACGACGCGGGCGACTCCGCCTCGACGGCCGTCTCGTTTCTCGCCTCGGCGCTCGAGGCCAACCGCTTCGCGCGGATCGACTCGCAAGAGTTCTATGACTTCCAGGCCAATCGCCCGAGCGTGCGGTTGACCGAAGGCAACTACGAAGAGGTCATGTGGCCGACCGTCGAGGTGTTCGAGGCGTTCGCCCCGCGGGCCACGCGCGACCTGGTGCTCGTGCAGGGCGTCGAGCCCTCGATGCGCTGGCGCGCCTTCAGCGCCCACATCCTCGACCTCGCCGAAGCGCTCGGCGTGCAGGTCGTGGTGCTGCTGGGCGCGCTGCTGGGAGACGTCGCCCATTCGCGGCCGGTGACGATGACCGGGTGCGCCTCGGACCCTTCGCTGGTCTCGCGCCTGGGCATCAAACCCTCGACCTACGAAGGCCCCACCGGGATCGTCGGCGTGCTGCACCACACGTGCGCGCAGGCCGGCCTGCCCTCGGCGGCGATCTGGGCGGGCGTGCCGCACTACGTGGCCGCGGCCGCCAACCCGAAGGCCGCGCTCGCGCTGGTGCGTCGCGTCGAAGGCCTCGTGGGCGTCTCGGTGGACGTCTCCGAGCTCGAGCTCGCCTCCGCGGACTACGAACGCCAGGTCGGCATCGCCGTGCAGTCCGACCCCGACATCCAGGCCTTCGTCGAGCGCCTGGAGCAGGAAGCCGACGCCGAAGCCGAGGCATCGCCCAACGAGGTCCCGGATGGAGACACTCTGGAGCGCGAATTCCAACGGTTCCTGAAGCAGCGCGGGATTCGCCCGTCCTGATTGTGCCTCAGCCATGTCCCACTCCAACGCGGCAGTCGGAGTGGGAGATGGTGCCACAGATCAGCCGCTTCTACGGAATCGTCATATGGATGTACCGGCCGGACCATCCTCCTCCCCATTTCCACGCCCAGTACGGCGAGTACCGGGCGCAAATCGGCATCCCCGATCAGTTGGTGCTCAACGGCTCGCTACCGCCCCGTGCGCTGCGCCTTGTCCTCGACTGGGCGCTGATGCATCAAGCTGAGCTCCAGACCGATTGGGTTCTCGCTCAGGCGCTCAAGCCCCTTGTCGCGATAGACCCACTTCCCTAGCATGAGCACCATGTCGCTGCGCATAACCACAGTCGAGCCGTTGGGCGGCCACAGCCTGCGCCTGACCTTCAACGATGGGCTGGTGCGAGAGGTGGACCTCTCACCGCTGCTGCACGGACCGCTGGGTGAGCCGTTGCGCGACCTCGACTACTTTCGTCAGGTGCGTGTCGACGCGGACTCTCGGACGATCGTCTGGCCCAACGGTCTGGATCCCGATCCCGACATGCTCCACGACGACCACCTGCTCATTAGACATCCGGCGAGAGTCGGCGCGGGCTGACTCAGCGCTCGGCCGCCGGGCAGACGATCCGGAAGTCACAGATCGAGCAGGCCGCGCGCGATGGCGTCGGATCGAAGCGCTGGCCCATGATCCCCTCGCCGGCCTCCATCACGGTCGCCCGCACGCGCTCCTCGTCGGTCTCGCCTCCCAGGCGCACGACGAGGTCGTCGAGCACGTAGTAATAGGCCCGCGACGCGGCCTCCACGTGCCAGGCCTCACGTGCCGCCAGCGCGTACAGCGACAGTTGCACGTCCTCGCGCAATTGCTCGGGGGTGCGCGGCCGCGAGGTCTTGTAGTCGATCAGCTCATACCGTTCGCCACTCCCCTCGGTCGCGCCCTCGCCGGCGCTGTTGTGCGAGCCCGCGAGGCGATCGACGCGGTCCACGCGCCCGCGCAGGTGATGGGGGCCGATGCGCAGCGAGAATTGGCGCTCGAACCACACCGGTTCGGAGTCCTGACCGTGCAGCCGCGTGTGGTAGCGCTCCAGCGCCGCACGCGCCTTGGCGCGCAGTTCGCGCTCGGAGGAGCCCTCACGAAAGCCGCCCCGGCGCCAGCACGCGTCGAACAGATCCAGCAGTTGCGTCAGCGTCTCCCCGCCGGCGGCGTGATAGCGCTCGAGCACCTGGTGCACGACGATCCCGAACCGCTGACCGAGCGTCGGCTCGGTGGGGATGCGCAGCACGCGCGCGAACTTGTAGCGCAACGGACAGCTGCGGTAGGTCTCGATGTCCGAGGCCGACAGCGCCAGACCTCCGCCCTTGCGCGGCAGGAACGGCACGAGCGATGGCTCTCCGCGCGGCGAGAGCGCCTGCACGCGCGCGGCCTGCTCGTCATAGCCTCCCGCGACCGCGCCGCCGGGATCATCGCCCGCGGCCGGCGCCGTGTCGGCCGCCAGCAGCGTCCCGTCGAGCGGGCTGGTCTGCAGGATCTCGCGCTCGATCGCCGTGGCGGCCGCGAGCAGGCGCGCGTTCACGTCCGCCAGCGCATCGCGCACGCTCTGCTCGGCCGGACGCTGGGCGAGGGCGGAGAGCTTGAGCAGCTCCAGGTAGCGCGCCACGCCGTGGGAGATGTCCAGGTCGGTGTCCAGCCGCAGCTCGCTCAGCCGCGCGCCGATCCGGGCGATGTCGGCGAGCACCTCCTCGCGCATGATCCGCTGCATGTCGCGCAGGGCCGCATCGGGGCCGTCTTTCGAGGTCACCGAAGAGGACGAAGAGGAACCGCGCGGCTCGCGCTCGGCCCCCAGCGCCGCGCGCGCGAGCAGGTCGGGGCGGGCTTCGTCGAGCGCCGAGGTGGCGGCGCGGTGCAGCTCGAGAAACCGCTGAATCCGCGATCGCGCCTCGGGCGGCACCTGCGGGGACTCGAGCGCCGAGCCGAGCGCCGCGATCATGTCGAGCTTACGCCGCCTCGCGATCTGGATCACGCGCGCGAGATCGACCTGGCGCAGCTCGATCGGCGGGCGCGCCAGCGCGCGCACCACCGCCGAGGCGTCGCTCGGATCGGCCAGCAGCCGCGTCCAGGCGACCACGTCGCGCACCTCCGCGCGCTCCATGTCCACGGAAGCCTCCGGCGCCATCTCCGACGCCGGCGCCGGCTTGGGATCGGGGGGCGCGTCCGGCGGCAGGGACGAATCCTTATCTGGCGGCGCCGGCACGCACCTAGGATATGTGCATGTCGGCAAGGATCCCTTCTCGCGCGATCGACTGGGACACGGCTCAGCGGATCGGCGAGCTGATCGCCGGCTCTCCCCCGTATGGGGGTCCGGCCGGGCGCTCGGTGCAGCCGCTCGCGCACGAGTTCGCGCGGCGCGTCGGCGAATACACGGGCCTGAGCCTGCCCGCCGAGCTGCCGCCGCTTGAGATGATCGACCGGCCGGCCTGGATCGCCGCGAACCTGCTCACGATGAGACCGCTGCTGGACCCGCTGCTGGAGCGCCTGGGTGGTGAGCGCGAAGAGCCCACACAGGACACACCCGGATCGGGGGACGCGGATGGTGGCCGGGTCGGGGGTCTGGTCTCGGGTCCGCTGCGCAGCGCCTCGAACTCGCTGCGCTCGGCCTCCGGCCATCTGCTGGGCGCCCAGCTGGGCGCCGTCGACGGGCATGCTCTCCCAGCGGGTGCTCGGCCAGTACGACATCTCGCTGCTCGACGCCTCCGCGCCCGCCGCGCCTGCTGCTGCTCGCGCCGAACCTCGCCGCGGCCGCGCGCAACCTCGGAGTGGATCGCGACGAGCTGATCGCGTGGGTGGCGATCCACGAGATCACCCACGCCGTGCAATTCTCCGGCGCGCCGTGGCTGCGGGAGCACCTCGGGAGCATGCTGCGCGAACTGCTCGACGGGCTGCAACTCTCGGTCTCCGGAGGATCGCCGAGCGGGAAAGGGAGCGACGGGAGCGACGGGAGCGACGGCGGCGGCCTCGGTTGGCTGCGCGACCCCGGCGCCCTGTTCGATCGCGCCCGCGACGGCGATCTGCGGGTGCTGATCGATCGCGCGCGCCGCGGCGAACTGCTGCGCCTCGGGCTGGGCGACGAGCGCTGGCGGATCGTCGAGCGGATGCAGGCGACGATGTCCCTGATCGAGGGGCACGCCGAGCACACGATGGACGCGGTCGGCGCCGAGTTCCTGCCTTCGCTGCCCCGTCTGCGCGCGGCGATGACCCGCCGGCGGGAGTCCCGCGGGCTGCCCTGGCGGGTGCTCGAGCGGCTGCTCGGCCTGGAGCTGAAGATGCGCCAGTACGAGGTCGGGCGGCGTTCTGCGACGCGGTCGTCGATGCCGGCGGCCCCGAGACGCTCGCCGTGGCATGGCGCTCGCCCGCCGAGCTTCCCAGCACGCAAGAGCTCGCCGAGCCCGATCTGTGGCTGCAACGGGTCGCCGTTTCCGCCTGACACGAACCTTAAATCCCCGGAAATGACGTAAACCGAACGCATGTTCCTGTTGTTACAATGTCTGTGCGCGGAACTCCGCTTGTTCACAGGACATTTACCGTACGCGATGCCCGTAGCGTGTAACAATCTTCTTTGTTCGGGTTACAAACAGGTGTTCGGTGCTAAGCTCGTTGTCGAGCCTCCCCACGAGCCCCTCCGTAACCCCCTCCTCGACGACGAGGAACCACCAAGGAGACTTCCGTCAAATGGCATCAGCCGACACAACCACCCCCCGCGCCGCCAAACCGCGCAAACGCGCAGCCACAGCCAAACGCGCCGCTCCACGCGCAGCACGACGTCCACCGCCACCAAGTCCTCCTACGCCGAGCGCGCGGTCCTGATCCCCGTCGGCGCCGCGCTGACCGCCCGCGACCGGGTCGTCTCGAGCGTGAACGACACGCTCACGAGCTACTCGAGCACGACCCGCGCCCAGGCGCAGCTGCGCAAATTCGAGCGTCGCGGCGCCACCGCGCGCAAGCGCCTCGAGCGCGAGGTGCGCAAAGCCCGCGTACGAGCGTCGAGCGCGAAGCTGCGCAAGCGCCGTCCAGGACGAGCGCCGAGTTCGCCGACCGCTTCCAGGAGCGCATCCAGAGCCTCGTCTGATCACCAACTTCCCCCGCCCCGGACCAGGAGAGCCGGGGGCGCCGGCCGTCGCGGGCGGCGCACGGGACAGTCTGCCGGCCTCATACCTCGCCGGCAGAAGTAGGACCCTCTCCTCCCTAGCCCCCGGAGCGACCCCCGCTCCGGGGGCTTTTAGTAGACCTGACCCGCGGCGGCCGGGGAGGGGGCGCCGGTTTGCCACAATGAGCCCGTGACCGACGAGACTCAGATCCGCAAGGCCCTCGAGGTCGTGATCGACCCCGAGCTGCGCCGCTCGATCGTCGAGCTCGACATGGTGCGCTCGATCGAGATCTCCGCCAACGGCGTCGTCGACGTGACCGTCTCGCTGACCACGCCCGGCTGCCCGATCAAGGGCCACTTCCAGACCGCCGTCGCCGAGGCCGTCACGGCGCTCGAGGGGGTCGACGCACGTGAACGTCTACTTCGACGTGCTCTCAGACGAGCAGAAGGCCGCGCTGCAGCAGAAGCTGGGGCGCGGCAGCCTGCCCGACGGCGCGCTCGCGCAGGTCGCGAACGTGCTGTGCGTCGGCTCGGGCAAGGGCGGCGTCGGCAAGTCGACGCTGACCGCCAACCTCGCCGCGGCGCTGGCCGGCGAAGGCAAGCGCGTGGGCATCCTCGACGCCGACGTGTGGGGCTACTCGATCCCGCGCATGTACGGCCTTGGCTCGACCCGCCCGCCGGTCTCGGCGGAGCGCAAAATCCTCCCGCTGGAGGCGCACGGCGTGAAGGTGATGTCGATCGGCTTCTTCGTCGACGAGGACGCCGCCGTGGTGTGGCGCGGGCCGATGCTGCACAAGGCGCTCACCCAGTTCCTGCAGGACGTCGACTGGGGCGCGCTCGACCACCTGCTGATCGACCTGCCGCCCGGCACCGGCGATGTCTCGATGACGCTCGCCCAGCTGCTGCCGCAGGCGAGCTTCGTGATCGTCACCACCCCCCAGCCGACCGCCCAGCGGGTCGCGCGGCGCGCCGCCGAGATGGCGCACAAGGTCTCTCTGGAGATCTGCGGGATGATCGAGAACATGTCCGGCTTCACCACCCCCTCCGGCGAGCGCTTTGCAGATCTTCGGCGAGGGCGGCGGCCAGGAGCTCGCCGACGAGCTCGACGTGCCGCTGCTGGGCAAGGTCCCGCTGACGATGCCGCTGCGCGAGCACGCCGACTGCGGCGTGCCGCTCGTGATCGAGGACCCCGACGATCCCGCCTCCCAGGCGATCCGCCAGGCCGCGCGCGGCCTGATCGCGATGGCCGCGCCCGCGATGCCCTGCCGCGCTGCCGACGCTGCCGCTGGTCAGGTCGCCGGCGCGCCGATCGCGGCTCCCGTCGCGCCCGCCCCGGACGCGGAGCGAAAACCGGCGGGCATGTCGCTGCCGATGGCCTAGGGCCCGCCGCGGCGTCGGCGTGGATCCCGGGCGCGCGATCGCGGGGTCCCATGCTGGAGACATCCTGCTCGATCGCTTGACAAGCAAGCCCCACTTGAGAGGATCGTCTGAATGCCCGTACAGGACCAGGAAGAGGAGCAGAACGAGGCAGCCCCGTGACGGTGTGCGTCGAGATCGACGAACGCCGCGCCAAGATGGAGCGGCTGCGCGCGGAAGGGATCGACCCCTACCCGCCCGGTCAGCCTGTGGGACAGCGCACGCGGATCGCCGACGTGCTCGCGCGCGCACGACGCCGGCGCACGCTCGAGCGCGGGCGAGCACCCGGAGCTGCGCTACCACGTCGCCGGGCGGCTGATCTCCCGGCGCGGCCACGGCAAGACGGCGTTCCTGGACCTGCGCGACCTGTCCGGGTCGATCCAGGTCGTCGTGCGCGTCGACTGCGCTCGGCCAGGAGACCTACGACCGCATCCTGAACCTCGACATCGGCGACATCGTCGGCGTCGAGGGCTGCGTCTACGTGACCCAGCGCGGCCAGCTCGCGCTGGCGGTGGAGCGAGTGCACGCTGCTGACCAAGACGCTGCGCCCGCCGCCGGACAAGCACCACGGGCTCGGCGACACGGGCACGCGCTACCGCTACCGCGAGCTCGACCTGATCGCCAACGAGGAGACGCGCGACCTGTTCGTCAACGCGCAACAAGATCGTCTTCGCGATCCGCGAATGGCTGGACGAACGCAACTTCGTCGAGGTCGAAACGCCGGCGCTGCAGTCGCTCGCCGGCGGCGCCGGATCGCGCCCGTTCATCACCCACCACAACGCGCTGGACCGCGACCTGTACCTGCGCATCTCCGTCGAGCTGTTCCTCAACCGCTGCATCGTCGGCGGCATGGAGAACGTCTACGACATGGGCAAGGTGTTCCGCAACGAGGGCATCTCGCCGAAGCACTCGCCCGGAGTTCACGATCATCGAGTTCATGTGCGCCTACTCCGACTACAACGACGTGGCCACGGTGACCGAAGAGATGTTCCGCGACGTCGCCCAGAAGGCGCTCGGGCGCACGGTCGATCAGACGGGGCGGCGAAGAGATCGACCTGGCCAAGCCGTGGAGGCGGATCACGATGCGCGAGCTGATCCTCGAGCGCTTCGGCCTGGACTTCATGGAGTCCACGCGCGAGCAGCTCGCCGAGGTGCTGCGACGAGCCGATGGATCCGGCCGCCACGTGGGCCGAGGTCGTGGCCGACATCTACTCGGAGAAAATCGAGTCGACGATCAACCAGCCGACCCACGTCTTCGACTTCCCGCTCGAGCCGTTCCCGATCACCAAGCGCCACGCCGAGCATCCGGAGCTGGCCGAGCACTTCGACGCGGTGATCGGCGGCATCGAGCTGGTCAGCGGCGACACCGAGCTGAACGACCCGGTCGACCAGTGGCAGCGCTTCGTCGACCAGCGCAAGCGGCGGATGATCGACGACGAGGACGTGCCGCATCCCAACGACGAGGAGTACGCGCGCGCGATCGAGTACGGCTACTCGCCGACGGCCGGCGGCGGCATGGGCGTCGATCGGCTGATCATGATCCTGCCCGAACGCGACACGCTGCGCGAGGTGATCCCGTTCCCGATCGTGAGGGAGCTGAAATGAGCTCTCAGGGAAAGCTCGACCTCGACCCCGGCGTGATCGCCTCCTGCCAGCGAGGCCGCCGGGCAGATCGCGGCGCAGGTCGGCGAGGAGATCGACGGCAAGACGACGGTCTCGGTCGAGCGCACGGTCGCGCGGCTGCTCGGCGTGGACGGCGCCAACGAGCTGGACGCGCCGTTGCCGAACGTGCTCGTCGACCACGTGCGCGACGCCGGCGAGCTGGGCCGCGGGATCGCCTACTGGCTCGGCAACGCGCTGCTCGCGCAGAACGGCGCCGGCGCCGGCGCCGGCGCACACCGCAGACGCTCGCCGAGGCGGTGGACGCGGGGAGCTCGACCTGATCGCGCTCCCACGCGCCGGCGACGGCGGCGATCCGCGCGCGGATCGCGCACGAGTGCGAGCGAGCGCGTGGGCGAGATGCAGGCGCGCATGCACGAGCGCCGCGAGCTGCGCGAGCGCCTCGGCGAGCACCCCGCCGCCGCTGCGCTACGTGCTGACGGCCACGGGCAACGTCTACGAGGACGTCGTCCACGGCCTCGCCGTCGCACAGGCCGGCGGGGACATCGTCGCGGTGATCCGCTCGACGGCGCAGACGCCTGCTCGACTACGTCCCCTACGGACCCGACGACCGAGGGCTACGGCGGCACGTTCGCGACGCAGGCCAACTTCCGCATCATGCGCGAGGCGCTGGACGAGTGGTCTGAGAAGCAACGGCCGCTACGTGCGCCTGTCGAGCTTCTGCTCGGGGCTGTGCATGCCCGAGATCGCCGCGATGGGCGCGATCGAGGGCTTCGACAACATGGTCAACGACGCGCTCTACGGGATCCTCTACCGCGACATCAACCCCGTCCGCGGGCTGATCGACCAGCGCGTCTCGCGCATGATCAACGGCTACTTCGGGTCGTGATCAACACCGGCGAGGACAACTACCTGCGCACCGCCGACGCGATCGAGGCGGCGCCGTCGGTGACCGCCTCGCAGTTCATCAACCGCCAGCTCGCTCTGGACTCGGGCGTGCCCGACGAGCAGATCGCGCTCGGCGACGCCTTCGAGATCGACACGCCCGGTCAAGAACAGCCTGCTGTATGAGTGGGCGCAGGCCCAGCTCACGCGCGAGCTGTTTCCCGAGTGCCCGGTCAAGTACATGCCCCCGACGCGCCACATGGACGGCAACCTGTACCGCACGCACGCGACCGACTCGCTGTTCAACCTCGTCACGATCGCCACCGGCCAGGGCATCCAGACGATCGGGGTGCCGACCGAGGGGATCTTCACGCCGCACGTCCACGACCGCGTGATCGGCCTGGAAAACGTCAACTACGTGTTCGACGCCGCGCGCGACCTCGGCGAGGAGATCGAGTTCAAGCGCGGCGGCATCGTGCAGACGCGCGCCCAGGAGGTGCTCGCCGGTGCGCACGCGCTGCTTGAGCGGATCGCCGAGCGCGGCCTGTTCGCGGCGCTCGGCGAAGGCGTCTTCGGCGATGTCCCGCGCCAGATCGACGAGGGACGCGGCACCGAGGGCATCGTGACGATCGACGACGGCTACTTCAACCCGGCGAGCGAGCTGATGCGTGGAGCGTCGAACCTTGCCCGATAACGCTCCGGCGCCGACCGGCCCTCACGCGGTGGATCTCGCGCGAGTCGAGCCCTACGCCGACCATCTCGGCGACGGGATCGTGCAGCTCAGCTTCACGCTGCCCGTCCCCTACGGCCTGGCCGCGCGCAGGGCGGCGCAGGAGCTGGGCGGCGCAGATGGGCTTCGAGCACCCCGAGGTCGTCCACTACCAGGAGCTGACCGACGGCTACACCTACTTCGTGATGTTCGGCGAGGGCAAGCAGACCGTCGACTACGCCTCGCTCAGCGAGGAAGGGTTCGACATCGAGTACATGAGCGAGGAGCAGATCGAAGCGTTCGCCGTCGAGCACATCGGCCGGCCGATCGTCGTCGTCGGCGCGGCGACCGGCACCGACACGCACAGCGTCGGCATCGACGCGATGCTCAACCTCAAGGGCTTCCACGGCCACCACGGCCTGGAGGGCTACAGGGCCTTTGAGACGCACAACCTCGGCAGCCAGGTGCCCAACAGCGTGCTCGTCTCGCGCGCGATCGACCTGCATGCCGACGCGATCCTCGTCTCCCAGACCGTCACCCAGCAGAACCTGCACGTCACAAACCTCACCGAGCTCGTCGAGATCGTCGAGGCCGAGGGGCGGCGCAGGCAGCTGATCCTCACCTGCGGCGGCCCGCGCGTGTCCAACGAGCTGGCCAAGGAGCTCGGCTTCGACGCGGGCTTCTCCAAGGGCACCTACCCGCACCACGTCGCGAGCTTCATCGTGCGCGAGCTGGCCGCGCGTCTCGGAGGGCAGACCTCCACCGCCACCGACGTGCCCGCCGCCGCCTCCGCGGACGGTGTCAGCGCAGACGAGCGTGAATGGCTGAGGCCGCGCCCGAGCGGCTCAGCCGGTTGCTCTCAGACGTGCGCTGCGCTCGCGCTGGTCGGCCTCGCGAAGAACACCGGCAAGACCGAGACGCTGGCGGCGATCCTCGCCGAGCACGCGGCGGCCGGGCGCACCGTCGGCGTCACCTCGATCGGGCGCGACGGCGAGCGCCACGACGTGATCGACGCGCGCATCGACAAGCCGAGCGTGCGGCTGCAGGCGGGCGGCCTGGTCGCGAGCACCGGCGCGCTGCTGCGCGCGAGCGGCCTCGCGCACGAGCGCATCGAGCGGACCGGCGTGCGCACCCCGCTCGGCGAGGTCGTGCTCGCGCGGCTGAGCGAGCCGGGCGCCGTCGAGGTCGCCGGCCCGAGCGCCGCCGCGGACGTGCGCGCGGTCGCCGAGCGAATGCTCGCGCTCGGCGCCGAGCAGGTGCTGATCGACGGCGCGATCGACCGCCGCGCCGCCTCCTCGCCGGCCGTCGCCGATGGCCTGGTGATGGCGACCGGAGCGATCCTCGGCGAGGACATCGAGGCCGTCGTGGACGCGACCCGCGACGCCGTCGATCTCGTCCGGCTGCCCCCGGGCAAGCGGCGACGGAGTCTCGCTGGAGTGGCCGGCTCGTGCTGAACGCCGAGCCGGCCGAGATCGCGGCGTTGCTGCGCGAGCATCCCGGCGCGGACACGTTCCTCGTGCGACGGCGCGCTCGGCGAGCGCTTCCTGGAGGGCCTGCTCGCCGCTCGCCGCGAGCGGGCCGGGCGCGAGCTGCGGATCGTCGCCGGCGACCCCACCAAGGTGTTCCTGTCGCGCCGCGGACCGCGCTGGTATGAGCGTCAGGGCATCGCGATCGAGGTGCTGCGCACGATCGAGCTGCGCGCGATCACCGTCAACCCGGTGGCGCCCCAATCGCACCGGTTCGAGTCTGCGCGCCTGCGCGAGCTGATCGCCGCGGCCGTCCCGGACGTGCCCGTGCTGGACGTGCTCGACTCCTCCTACTTGGCGTTGGCGAAGTAGTCGGCGTTGATCTGCGAGTACTTCTGCCACTCGTCCGGGAGCTGGTCCTCGGCGAAGCACGCATCCACCGGGCAGGCCTCGACGCAGGCGTCGCAGTCGATGCACTCCTCGGGGTCGATGTAGAGCATCTCGGCCGCGTCGTATCCGGGCTCGTCGGGCGTCGGATGGATGCAGTCGACGGGGCACACCTCGACGCAGGAGTTGTCCTTGGTGCCGATGCACGGCTCGGCGATCACGTAGGCCATTCGCTATTCTTTCCTGTTGGTTGCGGGTCTTGCGGGAGGCACATTCTAGAGATGGCGCCCCGACCGGGGCCCATCGTAGCCGAGCCGCACGGTAGATGATTGCACGCTCAACCACCGCGCCCGGGGGTGCCACTCCGCTAGGTTGGGGGCGATGCTGCTGCTCACCGGCGCGACCGGCCAGGTGGGCTCGGCGCTGCTGCGCCGGCTGGTCGACGACGGCGACAGACGTGCGCTGCCTGGTGCGACGCGACCCCCGCCGGCTCGGGGCGCAGCGCGTGCGCGTGCAGATCGCGCTCGGCGACCTCACCGACCCGCCCTCGTTTCGCAACGCGCTGCGGGGCGTCGACACGGTCGTGCACCTCGCCGCCACGATCCGCGACCAGCCGGGCGGCTCGATCGAGGAGCTCAACGGGATCGCCACCTGGCGGATCGTGCGCGCGGCGCAGCGCGCGGGGGTGAGACGGTTCGTGTTCTTCTCCACGCTCGACGCCTCAGCCCACCACCGCACGCGCTTTCATCGCGCCAAGGCGGCCGCCGAGCAGGCGGTCCGCGAGACCGACCTGGACTGGACGGTGTTCGCCCCCTCGATCGTCTACGCCCCGGGCGACGCCTGGCTGACGCTGCTGGAGCGCATGGCGCTGGCGCCCGGTGATGCCGATGTCGGGCATGGGCCGCGCGCGCTATCAGCCGATCTGGGCCGAGGACGTCGCCGCCTGCGTGATGGCCGCCCTGCGCGCACCCGTCGGGCGAGCGGCAGCGGTATGAGCTCGCCGGCCCCGAGACGCTGACGCACAACGAGATCGTCAGGCTCGTGCTCGACTCGCTGCAGCGCCCGCGCCCGCTGCTGAAGCATGCCCACGCCGATCGTCTCGCGCACGCTGCGCCTGCTGGAGGCGATGCTGGGCGAGCGCGCGTTCGCGACCTGGGACGAGGCCGAGCTGATGGAGTGTTCGATGCTGGCGCAGTCGGGAGCGAGCGACGCAGAGCGCCTGGGGGTCGTGCCCAAGCCGATGCGGGCCGTCCTGGATCCCGCCCACCCCGGCTGACGCAACTCCCTCGTGCCGGCGCGAGTAACGCCCGTGCGCCGAGGACACACCGGTTCAGGCAACCGCGCCCACCACAGGCGGGCGCCGCCCCGCCCAGGGCAGCGCCTCTTCCAGCTGCGAAGCGAGCGCCAGCAGGGCCCCCTCGCCGGCGGGACGGCCGACGAGCTGGACGGCCAGGGGCAGTCCGTCCTCACCCTGTAACAGCGGCAGCGAGATCCCGGGCTGACCGCCGGCGTTGAACACGGGCGTGAACGGCGTGAACAGGCCCGAGCGGGTGAAGGTCGACATCGGTTCGGGCGCGGCCGTGTCGAGCGTTCCCAGCGGCAGGGGACGCTCGGCCAGGGCGGGCGTCAGCAGCGCATCGTAGGGCTCGAGGAACGAGATCAGGCGTCGCGCGTGGGCCTGCAACTGCACGCCCGCGGCCATGCCTTCGAGGGCGCCCAGTTTCCGGATCATCGAATAGATCGCCCAGCTCATCGGCTCCATGTCCTCCGCGCTCGGCTCACGCCCGGCGACGGCGCCGGAGTAGGCGATCGACAGCGCGATGTGGATGGAGAACACCGCGCCGAACAGCTCCTGCAGGCCGTCGATGCGCCACGGCGGCTCGACCTCCACGACCTCGTGCCCGAGCGAGCGCAGCAGCTCGGCGCGCATCGGCGACGGCCTGCGCGGCCATCGGATCGACGACCGCCTCGGCGATCGGCGGGAACGTCGTGGCGGCGATCCGCAGCCTCCCGGGAGCCGGCGGCGGCGCTCTGCGGCGAACGGCTCGCTCGGAGGCGGCGCCCAGGTGGCGTCGCCGAGCTCATAGCCCGCCAGCACGTCGAGGATCGCAGCCGTGTCGGCCACGGTGCGCGTGAGCATGCCGTCGATGCCCAGAGAGGAGTCGCCGAGTTCCGGCGCGGCGGAGATGCGACCGCGGCTGGGCTTCAAGCCGACCAGGCCACAGCAGGCGGCGGGGATGCGGATCGAGCCGCCGCCGTCGTTGCCGTGGGCGACGGGGACCATCCCGGCGGCGACGGCTGCCGCGGCGCCACCGGAGGAGCCGCCCGGGGTGCGCTGCAGATCCCACGGGTTGCGAGTAGGGCCGAAGATGCGAGCCTCGCTGGTGGGCAGGATGCCGTACTCGGGCAATGTGGTCGAACCGACGATCACGAACCCGGCCTCGCGCAGGCGCCGCGTGATGTTGTGGTCGTAGTCGGCGACGTACTCGGACATCAGCGAGCAGCCGTAGGTGAGGCGCAGGCCGTTGACGGGACGGTTGTTCTTGATCGCGATCGGAACCCCGGCGAACGGGCGCTCATCGCCCGGGCCGATCTCATCGGCCGCGGCGAGGGCGCGCTCGCCGTCGATCTGCACGAACGCGTTCAGCTCGGGATTGAGCTCCTCGATGCGATCCAGCGAACTCTGCACCAGCTCGCGCGCGGAGATCTCTCCGGCGCGCACCATGCCGGCGAGCTCGATCGCCGAACGGAACATCAGATCGCTGTCTGGCACGGCTCCTCCTCCTCCTCGCGTGAGACACGGCATCATATGGGCCTGCCGGCCGGTCGGAGATTCCTCTCGACCTACGATCGGTGAGGCAGCCCACCCCGTCAAGCATGAGATGGCCACGATCGGCCGTCGTGCCCAGAAAGCGAGTGCCATGAGCGCGGTTCAAGCACCAGAGGTCCAGTCGGGCCTTGAAGGCGTCGTCGCCTTCGCCACCGAGATCGCCGAGCCGGACAAAGCGGGTGGCGCGCTGCGCTACCGCGGCGTCGACATCGAGGACCTGGTCGGCGCGGTCCCCTACGAGCAGGTCTGGGGCCTACTGGTCGACGGCCGGCTGAAACCCGGCCTGCCCCCCGCCGAACCGTACGCCCTGACCGTGCGCTCGGGCGATCACCGCGTCGACGTGCAATCGGCGCTGGCGATGCTCGCCCCGGAGTGGGGGTTCGGGCAGCTGATCGACATCACCGACGAGCAGGCCCGCGAGGACCTCGCGCGCGCCTCGGTGATGGCGCTGTCGTTCGTGGCGCAGTCCGCGCGCGAACCCGGCCAGCCCCCGGTGCCCCAAGAGGAGATCGACCGGGGCGCCACGATCCCCGAGCGGTTTCTGATTCGCTGGCGCGGAGAGGCCAATCCCGACCACGTCAAGGCGATCGACGCCTACTGGGTCTCGGCGGCCGAGCACGGCATGAACGCCTCGACGTTCACCGCGCGGGTGGTGGCCTCGACGGGAGCGGACTGCGCCGCGGCGCTGTCCGCGGCGGTGGGGGCGCTGTCGGGGCCGCTGCACGGCGGCGCGCCCTCGCGGGTGCTGAAGATGCTCGACGAAGTCGAACAGACCGGCGACGCCGAGCGCTGGGTCAGCGAAGCGCTGGACCGCGGCGAGCGGCTGATGGGCTTCGGCCATCGCGTCTACCGTGCCGAAGATCCTCGCGCGCGCGTGCTGCGGCGCACCTGCCGCGAACTGGGCTCGCCCCGGTTTCAGGCGGCCGAGGCGCTGGAGCAGGCGGCGCTGGCGGAGCTGCACGCACGCCGGCCCGACCGGGTGCTGGCCACGAACGTCGAGTTCTGGTCGGCCGTCGTGCTCGACCTGGCGGAAGTCCCGCCGGAGCTGTTCACGCCGATGTTCACCTGCGCGCGGGTGGCCGGCTGGTCGGCGCACATCCTCGAGCAGAAGCGCGAGGCCAAGCTGATCCGCCCGACCGCGATCTATGTCGGCGAGCCGCCGCGTTCGGTGCAGGCCGTCGGCTAGTGGCCCACCGCAAAATTCGCCGGCGTTTCCCGGCGCCTGTAACGCGCCTGACGTCCGCCGCCGTCGGCCATGTGCCACCAGCACACTTACCGACACCGTCGGCCGTCAGATCGCGCCCATCCATCCGGCAAACACTCGACGAATTTTCCGGATGAACCACTACAGCCACCGCGGCGATAGTTGCGTTTGAGCGCCGGCGCAGCGGGGGTATGGTCGGATCGGGGCCCGAACGCACGAAGAGGGCTCGGCCTCCGTGCCGAACCCTCTGTGAGCCATATCGACCGAGGGTGCGCCCCACCCGAGGTGAGCGGCGCCGGCCTGGCCGAATGGCCACCCCCTGCTCTACGCGCAGGCCATCCCCGCCTCACGCGCAGACCGATGCCGCGGCTCGCCCCGTGGAGGTCTCTCATTTGCGGGCGTGGGCTCCCCGGTGAACAGCCAAGGGTTGCGCTGGCCGATGACCTCGCCGCGGAAGCGCTTGCGCGCGCCGTAGACGACCCAGGTCGTGTCGACCGCGCCGTAGACCTCCTGCACGCGCAGCTCGCCGGGGTGTTCGCGGGCGTAGTGCAGGTGGGTCAGGCCGGCGTCGTAGGCGCCCGCGAGCAGATGCCGCGCGACCACGGGCTTGGAGGGCTCATCGACGATCGTCGGCCCAGCGCGAAAGGTCGGTGTAGCCGCGGGTCGCCGACGACGATCCCGAGGCTCTGGGGATCGCGAACGTCGCTGCGCACGAGCAGCGCGAGCTCCTTGGTGGGATACAGGAACGTGTCGATCACGAACACCTCCGTGTGGTGGCGCTCGGTGACGAGGTGGACCTGGACGTGGGCGCTGCACTGCACGAGGAACGTCTCGGGGCGTCCCGGACCCGCTCGATCGCGCCGAGCAGGTCTTCGACGAGCACGACCTCGTAGGCGTCGATGCCCTGGAACTCGAGGTAGTGCAGCAGCGCGTTCTCGTGGCAGGTGCCGGACGGTCCGAGCGTGATGAACGTCGGCCTGGTCACGGTCTTCTCCCCTCGGGCGCGACCTCGGTGTTCTCGCGCGATGCCTCCGGTACGTGAGCAGCGTCGCGTGCTGGGCGTCTGCGCCGCGATCAGCTCGTCCTCCATCGCGACAGGTGGCGGCGATCAGCAGCTCGAACAGCGTCGGCGGTGAAGTCGGCCGGCAGCTGCACCTCGGCGCCCCGGGCCAGGTAGCGCGAGCGCACCTGCTCGACGCGGTCGGGCTGCATCATCGGGATGTCGTGCTCACGCTTGTAGAGGGCGATCTCGCGGCAGACCTCGAACCGCTCGCCGAGCCTTCCGGCGATCTCCGCGTCGAGTAGGTCGAGACGGCGGCGGAACGGCTCGAGCCCGCTCGCAGCGGAGGAGATCTCTTGCTCTGACGCGCTCATGGTCGTTCCGCATTCAGCAGGCCGGCGGCGAAAGCGTGGCTGCAGCCGGCGAGAGACTCCAGCGCGTAGCCGCCCTCCTGGACGACGCAGACGGGCAGCTCGGTGCGGGCCAGCAGGCGCCCGATCCGCTCGAAGACGGGCGCCTGAAAGGACCAGGAGCCGTGGGGATCGCCCTCCACGAGGTCGTAGCCGAGCGACAGCACGATCGCATCGGCAGCTGCGCGAGCGCGTGTGCGCGCAACGTGCGAGCGCCGCCAGATAGCGCTCGCTGGAGGGGGCGCTGCGGAACGCGACGAGGTGCTCGCGGTCGGTGCGCGGACGCACCCGCTCCCAGGGGAGGTTGGCGCCCGTGGAGCCGTGCAGCGAGTGCAGGGTCGTGTCGGCCATGCGCTCCAGCAGCGCGGCGGTGCCGTTGGGGTAGTGCAGGTCGAGATCGAGGATCGCCACCTGCGCGAAGCCGCCGTCGCGCAGCGTCTGGGCGGCCGCGGCGGCGTTGTTGAGGTAGCAGTAGCCGCCGAGCCAGCCAGGGCCGGCGTGGTGGCCGGGCGGGCGGCAGAGCGCGTAGCTGAAGCGCGCTCCGGCGAGGATCGCGCGCGCGGCGCAGATCGCCGTGCCCACGCCCTCGCGCGCGGTGGCCACGGCCTGCGCGCAGACGGGCGTGTCGGGCTCAAGGCCCGGTTCGGCCAACTCGGCCATCAGCACCGGCGCGCGGCCGCTCACGCGTCCCAGTGCCCGTAGGTAGTCGGGCTCGTGCAGCCGGCGCAACGCCCGGTCGACGTCCTCGGCGCTCGCGTCGGCGGTGTGAGCGCTCACGCGCTCGTGGCGCATGAGCCCGGCCCGCACCTGCGACAGTCGCCGCTCGTCGTCATAGCCGGGGATCCTGTGTCCGCGCTCGTCGAGTATCCACGGCACGGCGCCGGCGTGGTCGCCGCGCTGCTGGATCATCAGCAAACGGAGATCCTCCGCGGCGCTCACCGGAAGATCCGCCGCATCCGCGCTCCGAGGTGTTCGAAGCCGTTGTGGGCGTAGAACGCTTCGGTCGCGCGAATGCCCGCGAAGCTCTCCCGCGGCAGTCCGACCTCTGCGCGCACCATTCCCTGAGATCGAGCGAGCTCGAACATCGCGCCCAGCAGCTCGCGGCCGACCGAGCGCCCGCGCCAGGCAGGGCGCACCCAGAGATCCTGGATCAGCGCGTAACGCCCGGGCACGTGGAGCGCGAGCTGGTAGCTGGCGGTGAGCACCCCGACGACCGCCCCCTCCTGCTCCCCGGCATCGGAGTCAGACTCGGACTCGGACTCGGCGACGAGCAACGCCCCCAGGCGGGGATCTTCGAGCAGTCCTCGGGCCGTCTCGAGCATCTGCGCCGTGCGCGGAGGCCGGCTGCCGAGCTCGATGAGCAGTGCTTGCACCGCGGCGACGATCGTGGGTAGATCCTCGTGCGTCCCAACGCGTACGCGTGTGTCCGTCGCCGAGACGCTCATCACACCATCAAGCCGCTTGCGCCGCCAGGGCCGAGGACGGCTCCAGCTCTACGTTCCACGCGTCGGGAGAGTCGCTGCCGGTCACGGCCTTGGCGATCGCCGCCATCGGCGCTCGCGCCTTGAGCAGGATCTCCTCGAACTCCTCCTGCGGGTCTGACTGCATCACGATCGCTCCGCCGGCGCCGATCGTGGTGGCCCCCGGCCGCATCACGATCGTGCGAATCACGATGCTGAGATCGACGCCGCCATCGAGTGAGAAGTAGCCGATCGCGCCGGAGTAGACCCCGCGCGCCTCGCGCTCGATGTCGTCGATGATCTCCATCGTGCGCAGCTTCGGCGCCCCGGTCATCGAGCCTCCGGGGAAGCAAGCGCGTACGCACTCCACCGGCGTGCGGCCGTCCTCGAGCACGCCGGTGACGGTCGAGATCAGCTGGTGCACGGTCGCGTAGTCCTCGACGACCATCAGCTCGGGGACGCGCACGCTGTCGATCTCGCAGACTCGTCCGAGGTCGTTGCGCAGCAGGTCGACGATCATCAGGTGCTCGGCGTAGGTCTTTTCGTCGTGCGTGAGTCCGGCGCGCAACTCGGCGTCGAGCAACGGGTCCTGTGAGCGCGGCGTGGTCCCCTTGATCGGGCGCGCCTGCACCCGCCGGTCGCGATCGACCGACAGGAAGCGCTCGGGTGAGGAGCTTACGACGGCGACATCGCCGAGCTTGAGGTAGGCCGCGAACGGAGCCGGGTTGATATTGCGCAGCACGCGGTAGAGCTCGAACGGATCGGGGCTCGCAGAGGTCGAGATCTGGTCGGTCAGGCACACCTCGTAGGACTCGCCGGCGGCGAGCGCGGCCTGGCAGCGGGCGATGTCGGCGAGGTACTGCTCGCGTCCGCGTCCGCAGCGAAACGTCACCGCCGCGGTCGGCGCCCCACTCGCGGCGGGCGTCTCAGACCCCACCGACACCGCCTGCCCTGCTCGTCCCGCCGGCCCTGCCGGCCCCGCGGGCCCAGCCTCTGCCGGAGCCCCGGGCAATGCGCCGAGAACGTCGCGCACGACCGCCTCGGCCTCGTCCAGCCAGCGTTCGGCGTCGTCGCTCTCATCGCCCTCGCGGCGGAGTGCGAGCAGTTCGGTGCGCTGAGCGCCGTGATCGACCGCGACGACGCGGTTGGCGAGCATCAGCGTGGCGTCGGGCACCTCGGAACGGTGCGCCACCGGCGAGCCGCAATCGCCCTTGCACTCGTAGCCGAGATAGCCCACGAACCCGCCGACGAGGCCGTTGGCGGGCTCGGCCGGTGGTTCGATCGCGCGTTCGAAGAGCTCTCGCTGAAGCACGTCGAAGATCGACCCGCGCTCGATCTTGCTCTCCTGCCCGCGGCGCGTGTGCACCATCCCTTCGGCGGCGTCGTACTCCAGCACGCAGTGGTCCGCGCCGGCGCTCGTGCCCAGATAGGAGCGCTGCGCCAGCCGCGTGGGCGCATCGGCGCTGTCGAGCCAGAACGCGTGCTCGGCCGAGCCGAACAGCCGCTCGAACAGCGGCTCGGTGGCCGGCTCGCCGACGATCGTGCGTACGAGCAGCCTGACCCCGGAGGAGCGGCGTCGACGCATGCCCGAGCGAGGAGAGGGAGCGGGCGGACGACCGGCGGCGCGGGCGCCCGCATGACGCGGTGCTCGACGCCGGCGCGCGAGCTTGTAGAAGTTCTCGACGATCGCCCGTCCGTGTTCGCTGGCGACCGACTCGGGATGGAACTGCACTCCCCACAGCGGGCGGCTGCGGTGCTCGATCCCCATCACGACACCGTCGTCGGTCCAGGCCGTCACACGGCCCTCGGATCCGAGCGGGCCGGTGACCGCGAGCGAGTGGTAGCGCACGACCGAGAAGTTCTGCGGGATGCCCGCGAACAGTCCGCTGTCGAGGTGCTGGACCTGGCTGAGGCGTCCGTGCATGACCATCGGGGCGCTCGAGACGACTCCGTCGAGCACGTAGCCGAGACCCTGGTGGCCGAGACAGATGCCGAGCACCGGGATCTCGCTGGAGCGCAGGATGTCCGAGCAGACCCCGAAGTCGTGCCAGCGCTCGGGGCGTCCCGGTCCCGGAGAGAGCACGATCGCGTCGAAGTCCCAGCGCGAGAGCGCGCGCCAGGAGACCATGTCGTTGTGGACGACGATCGGCTCTTCACCGGAGACGGCGGCGAGCAGGTGAAAGACGTTGTAGGTGTAGGAGTCGTAATTGTCGACGAGCAGCGTGCTCATCGGACCGGCTCCAGACCGAGACCGCGGGCGGAGCGATCGAGCAGCGTGTGCACGACGCGCTCGACGTGCTCGTCGCGCTCGCGTTCCAGGTACCAGCGCGAGAGGTGCTTGAGGTAGTGAGCGAGGGGGCGGACGTCGAAGCGCTCCACCGCGAGGCGCAGGTAGCGTCGGTACAGCTCCGACTGCACCACTGCGAAGCGGTAGTCGGGGTCTTCGACGGGGCGCCGACCGCCGGTCGGGACGGTGCGGCCATGACGCGCACGCGCGCGGACGAGATCCCAACCAAGCGACTCCTCCTCGCACAGCAGCTTGTCGGTGTCGAAGTCGATGCGTGGCGCCACCGGATAGGGCAGGAAGTAGCCGAGCACGACCTCGGCGGCGATCCGTTCAGGGAAGGGATGGGCCCGGCGCACGTGCAGACGATCGGGATCGGCATCGACCTGCTCGTCCAGCCAGTCGGTGAGCTCGTCGATCAGGAGCGCGCCTTCGCTTGAGGCCATCGCGCGCTTCTGGCGGGCGACCATGCCGTTGAAGATGTCGCGGGTGGGGTGCATCTCGCCGGCCTGCCCTCGGTCACCGTTGCGCTCATCGCCGCCGTGCTCGTCACGGTCCCCGATCTCTGCGCCCTGATCGCCGGTGCGTTCCCCTTCGGCCAGCAGCTCGTCCATCAGCTTGCGCCGGCAGGTGACGTGGGAGACCCACTCGGTGCCGCAGACCTGCATCGAGGTCACGTGCTGCAGTTCGGGCGCCGCCATCCAGTAGGCGAGGGCGCGCATGTGCTGGGTCGGTAGCCCGTCAGCGCGCACGAGTGGAAACTCCTCGAAGTCGCTCAGACCGGTGGCATAGAAGACGACGCCGTCCTCGCGCCGGCGCAGCCTGCCGGAACGCAGGCCCGATGCGGTCAGCTCGGCCGCCTCGGAGAGAAAGTCCGACTCGAAGAAGACGCGGTCGAAGGCGATCCCCAGTCGCGCCAAGGTCTTGCGCTGACCGGAAATGACCCAGGCGCGGGTCTTGTACCAAAGCTCCAGGGCTTCGCGTTCGCCCGAGAGCACGCGTTTGAGCAGATCGTCGGCGGCGTCGCCGCGCAGGTTCAGCTCGCGCGTAAGCGAGTCCTCGGGATGCTCGATCGCCTCCGCCGCCTCCGCTCCGGCGGACTGCGTGGTCGCCACGTAGTCGGCATAGCAGACGCCGACGAAGTGGTCGCTCTTCTCGCCACCGGCCGGCCACGACGGTGTGTGCCGGCCGCTGTGCAGCACCCCGGCCATGGCCTCGCCCATGCTGCGCCCGGCGTCGGAGATGAGGCTGCGGCGCTCGACCTGTGCGCCGGCCTGGGCGAGTGCGGCTGCGAGCGCGTTGCCGATCGCGAGGTTGCGCAGATGGCCCGCGTGCAGCGCCTTGGTCGCGTTTGCGTCCCAGAACTGCACCGAGATCCGCTGTCCGTGGGCGAGGTCTGAGAGCGTGGCCTCGGCGCTGCCTCCGGCCTCCAGCGCGGCGCCGACCGTTTCGATCCAGCCGTCGTCCAAGCGCAGTTGCACACCCTCACCGTCGTGCGTGACGCCTGCCACCCAGGGCTCGGCTTCGATCTGGGCGAGCGCGTGCAGCGAGTCGGCGTCCTCGCGCCAGTCGCGCACGCGCGGGGTCAACTTCACATCGCAGTCCCCGCGCGGGCGTCGCGGCGCCCGCGCGGCCCAGCGTGAGGGCGCTTGCCCTGAAGCGGGGATGCCCTCGAAGTAGTCGAACAGGTTGGTCACGATGCGCTCATCGGCTGTGGTGGGCGTGATGGAGTTCCATAGCCATGCACCAGCCGGGGCTCGAACCCGGATCAACGGCGTTTAAGGCCGTCCCTTAACCGATTAAGGCACTGGTGCTCTGTACAGCCGAGCGCCCGGGCACGTCCTCGACCAATATCCGGATTGAAACATCAATACGAATAATCGAGTTCGCTGCGGGTCTATCGGTTATCATAACCCTGCCCGTATTTCACGCAAGGCGTTTGCTGTAAAAACCGGTGCGCGGCATCCGTGGGTTCCCGCAAAACGGCTCTGCAAAGCGGGAAAATGAAAGAGAAACAAGAGACGAAAAAGATGAAGAAGGAAACAAAAACTGAAAACCGCCCGCTCGGGACCGGCGCGTGGCAAAAGAGAGAAACATGAGCGCCGGGACGGGCGAGATCTCGCGCGCCGGCCTCGGTGTGAACGCCGCAGCGCAGCGCGGCGCGCGGGCGGCCCTACCGCCCGGTCCGCGCATGCCCAGCGCGTTGCAGGCGGTGGGTTGGACCTGGCGTTCGCTGCCGTTCATGGAGCGGTGCCAGAGGCGTTATGGCGACGTTTTCACCCTGCGCGTGCGGCACGGTGGCACGTGGGTGCTGGTATGCGATCCCGAGGACGTCAAGCGGGTGTTCACCACGGCGCCAGAGCGGCTTGGGGTGGGTGAAGCCAACACGCTGCTGGGGCCGGTGCTCGGTCCGCGTTCGGTGATGCTGCTGGAGGAGCCCCAGCACATGACCAGACGCAAGTTGATGCTGCCGCAATTCCACGGCCGGCGCATGGAGAGCTACGGCGGGATGATGGCCGAGGTCGCGCGCCGCGCGGTCGCGCAGTGGCCGACGGACGGGCCGTTTGAGCTGTGGCCGCGGATGCAGGCGATCACCTTGGAGGCCGTCATGCGGGTGGTGTTCGGAGACGAGCCGACCGACTCCACCCGGCGCCTGCAAGGACTGCTGCGCGAGTTGACCGATCGGATGAACGCACCGCGGCGACTGACCCTGCTGGCGTTGCTCGGCCCGCGCTCGATGGTTTCAGATCGCGAGTTCAGGGCGGCGATGGACCTGGTTGAGGCGGTGGCGCTGGAGGAGGTGCGCAAACGCCGCGCGGAGGGCATGGACTGCGCCCGCGAGGACATCGTTTCGATGCTTGCGCACGCGCACTACGAGGACGGCTCGCCGATGACCGCCCAGGACCTGCGCGACGAACTGATCACGTTGCTGTTGGACGGACCGACCTCGACCTCGCTGGCGTGGGTGTTCGAGCGGTTGCTGCGCCATCCGGACAAGCTCGAAGCTCTGCGCGAGGAGGTGCGCCGGGGCGAGGAGGACTCCTACCTGGATGCGGTGGTCAAAGAGACCCTGCGCCTGTGCCCGCCGGTGCCGATCGTGGTGCGCAAGCTGCTCGAGCCGATGGAGCTGGGTGGATACACGGTGGGAGCGGGGACGATGGTCGCGCCCTGCATCCACCTGGTTCATCGCCGCGAGGACGTCTATCCCCATCCCCGCAGGTTCATGCCCGAGCGCTGGCTTGGCCGGGCCGCGGGAACGTATACGTGGATCCCGTTCGGTGGCGGCGTCCGCCGCTGCCTGGCGGCGAGCTTCGCGCTGCTGGAGATGAAGCGCGTGGTCGCGGCGGTGCTCGAAGAGGTGGAGATGGAGGCGGTGCAGGCACGCTCGGAGCAGGTCACCAAGAGCGCGATCTCCTACAGCCCCGGACGGCGCGGGCTCGTGCGCATCACCGCGCGCCGCAAGGGTGCCGGCAGGCCGGCAACGCCCGCCGGCTACGGACGAGAGACGGCCGCGGCGGCATGAGCAACGGAATCTCCGATGCCGACCTGCTGATCGTCGGGGCCGGCGCCAAGGCGGCGGCGATCGCCACGAAAGTGCACGTCATGAACCGGCTCGGCCTGGGCCCGATCGCGCTGACGATAGTCGAGGCGACCGAATCCGCGGCATCGTGGTCGGGACGTAACGGCATGACCTCGGGCGAGGAGCCTCTGGCGATCCCCCCGATCAAGGACGTCGGGTTTCCGTACGAGAGCCATCGGGAGTTCGGTGAGATCGGGGAGCAGATCGACCACGCGATGATGCCGTTCACCTGGCAGCAGTACATGATCGGCGAGCACCGCTACGTGCGCTGGGTGAATGCCGGCTCGCCACCGATCCAGCACCGTACGTACGGCAGGTATCTGGCGTGGGTGCTGAGCCGGGCGACCGAGGGGGTGCGGCTCGTGCGCGGACGGGTGACGCGTGTCTCGTTGGAACAGGAGCGAGGGCGCTGGCGGATCGACGTCGAGGACTGCACCGACTCGCCGCTGTATCGGGGACGCGCGCTGGTGCTCACCGGCCCGGGTGTGCACCGTCCGTTTGCGCACGATCCCGACGCCGCGTCGCGGATATTTCACTGCGACTCCAAGCGCATCGAGCTGGCGCGCATCCCGATCGGCGAGAGCGCGGACATCGCGATCGTCGGCGGTGGCGAGAGCGCGCTCAGCTGCGTGGCGTTCCTGCGGGCGTTTCGGCCCGAGGCCGAGCTGACGATCTACACCCCCAGCCTGCCGATGAGCCGGGGCGAGAGCTTCCTGGAGAATCGCGTGTTCTCAAATCCCGACGAGGTCGGATGGGAAGCGCTCGACGAGCAGACGCGTCGGGACTTCGTCCGCCACTGCGATCGGGGCGTGTTCGATCCGGCGACGTTGCAAACGATCGCCTACGACGACCGCTGCCGGTTCGTCACCGGGCGCGTGACGCACGTCTCATCGGTCGGCGCAGAGGAGGGGGTGTGCGTGAACTATGACGCGCGCGGGCACAGAGAGCAGAGCGTCCGCCACGACTACGTGGTCAACTGCACGGGGTTCGATCTGCTCGAGCAGCTGCGTTCCCTGTTTCCCCCGGCCGTGCGCGCGGAGATCGAGCGCAGAGTCGGTGGGGTGTGGGACCGTTCCCCCGGCACAGAGATCCCGATCGGGCGCAATCTCGAGTTGAGGGGAATGCGCCCGAGGTTGTACATCCCCGGGTTGGGCGCGCTCAGCCAAGGGCCGGGATTCGCCAACCTCGGCTCCTTGGGATTGCTCGCAAACCGTGTGCTGGAGCCGTTGTTCAGCGAGAAGGACTCACCGATTCACGCAAGCCGCCACTCGATCACGGAGGTCGTCTAGATGCCGTCAAGCTCCCGCCAGGTGCGTCGCGCGCAAGCTCGCCGCGCCCAGGCCAAGAAAACGACTCGCTCCAGTCAGGGGGATAGCGGGGGTCCGGGGCTGCGGGAGAGAGCCCCGAAACTCTCGAAAAACGTCTGGCTGATTGTAGGCGCCGTCGCGGTGGCCGTCGTTGCGGTGATCGCAGTGCTGTCGATGAGCTCCTCGTCGTCGTCCCCGAGCGAAAGCTCGCTGTTGACGGGCTCGGGATATCCAAACGGCGACACCTCAAACACCCGCTATGTACAGGGACCCATCAACAGCACGAACGTCTCGCAGCTGCAACCGGCATGGTCGCTGCCGTTGACCGCGAAAAGCCAGTACGGGAGCTATTCGGCCTCGCCGATCATCTCCGGCGGGGCGGTCTTCTCCCAGGATCTGGCCTCGAATGTGCAGGCGATCAACCTGAAGACCGGCAAGGTGATCTGGACGAAGTCCTTCGAATCGCCCGACCAGGGACCGAACGGGCTGGTCGTGGCGGGCGGGCGGGTGTATGGGACGACCGCGACGGCGGCGTTCGCGCTCGACGAGAAGAACGGGCAGCAGCTCTGGTCGGTGACGCTCACCCGCAACGAACACGAGGGCATCGACATGGCGCCGGGCTATCACAACGGCATCGTGTACGTGTCGACCGTGCCGGGCAACAACGAAAAGTTCTACGGCGCCGGAGGCGTGGGCATCCTGTGGGCGCTGGAAGGCAGCACCGGGAAGAAGCTGTGGCACTTCGATACGGCTCCCGAAGGCCTGTGGGGCCAGGAAAGCGTCAATTCGGGCGGCGGGCTGTGGTACACGCCGGCGTTCGACGACGAAGGGAATATGTACGTGGGCACGGCCAATCCGGCGCCGTTCCCGGGCAGCGAATCCTCGCCCTGGGGGTCGAGCCGTCCCGGGCCGAACCTGTACACCGATTCGATCGTCAAGCTGAACGCGCAGACGGGGAAGGTCGTGTGGCACTACCAGCAGACGCCGCATGACCTGTATGACTGGGACCTGCAGGACCCGCCGATCCTTGCGGAAGTCAAGGGCCACAAGGAGGTGATCGCGAGCGGCAAGTCGGGCTGGGTGATCGCCCTGGACCCGCAAAGCGCCAAGGTGCTGTGGAAGCGCAGCGTGGGGACACACAACGGGCACGACAACGACGGCGTGTATGCGATGAAACACGAATATTCCAAGCTGAGCCTGCCTGAGACGGTGTATCCCGGCCTGCTCGGAGGTGTGATCGCGCCGATGTCGACGAACGGCAAGGACGTGTTCGTACCGATCGTGAACCACCCGGTGACATACAACAACCAGACCGAACCGCAGGAAAACGGCCCGACCACCGGCGAAGTGGTGGCCCTGGATGCGGCCACAGGCGCGGTGAGGTGGACGCGCAAGTTCCCGACGGCCGTGTTCGGCGCGACCACGGCCGTCAACGACGTGGTGTTCGCAACGACGTTCGAAGGGGCGCTGTACGCGTTTGACGCCAACACCGGGAACGTGGTGTGGGAAGCGAAACTGCCGGCGGCGACGAACACGGGTGTGGTGGTGAGCGGCGACACGCTGATCGCCCCCGCCGGTCTCGCGGCCGGAGCCGGACAGACTCCGGAGATCGTTGCCTATCGACACGGCACCGGTTAACGACTCGCCCTGAGGGCTGTGACCCGTCAGCCGGGTCCCGGCCCGGGCGTTTCCCGACCGATCGACGACGATCTCAACAGGGCCCACACGCGAAGTAGGAGACACTTCGGTGACCCGAGCGGGCCGGCTGAATGGTGGAAAATCGCATGGCGGACGGGCGATCGAGGACCTTTAGGAGCGTCATCGATGGACGCCTTGAGCGGCCTGGCCGTGGACGCTTACCCTGCGTGCATGACCGATCTGCTGATCATCATCCCCGCCTATAACGAGCAGGGGCGTGTCGGGCGCGTGATTGGAGATGTCCATGGCGCCCTGCCGGACGCGGACGTGCTCGTGGTCGACGACGGTTCCAGCGACGCCACAGCTGCGGAGGCGGCGCAGGCGGGCGCCCGAGTCCTGTCGCTGCCGGTCAACTCGGGGTACGGCGTGGCGTTGCAGACCGGATACAAGTTCGGCGTTCGCGAGGGCTACGCGACGATCGGTCAGATCGACGGCGACGGTCAGCATCGGGCCGAGTATCTGAGCGCGATGCTCGAGGCGCTCGAACGGCAGGACGCCGACCTGATCGTCGGCTCGCGCTTCTTGGGAGAAGACGGTCACTACAAGCCACCGTTCGCGCGAGCGGTCGGTATCGGACTGTTTGCGCATCTGACCTCCTCGATCACCCATGAGCACATCTCCGATCCGACCTCGGGCTTTCAGCTGATGCGCAGTCGCGTCGCGCGCTTATTCTGCTCGGACGTCTACCCGACCGACTATCCGGACGCCGACGTCCTGATCCTGCTGCACCGCACCGGCTATCGCGTGCGCGAGATACCGGTGCAGATGCGTCCCTCGCCGGGCAAGTCGATGCACTCGGGGCACACCGGCCCCTATTACGTCTACAAGATGCTGCTTTCGATCTTCGTCACCCTGCTGCGCAGGGGAACGAAGGTCATACCGCAGGCAAAGCTCGCACCATGATCAGCGCCAATCTGCGCATCGTCGCGATCGCGGGCAGCCTGACGCTGCTCATATTCATCGTCGAGCTCGTCCGCCGCCGGCGCCTGAAGGAGGAGTATTCGGTGTTGTGGGTGGCCACCGCGCTGGTGCTGCTGCTGCTGGCCGCTTGGGGAGGACTGCTGCGCGAACTCGCCCATCTGATCGGGGCCGATTCGCAGGCCAGCACGCTGTACTTCTTTGGGTTGCTGTTCGTGGTCTTTCTGCTCCTGCACTTCTCCGTGCGCGTGAGCAACCTCGAGCGCCGCGTGATCGTGCTGGTGCAGGAGATCGCGCTGCTGGGAGAACGCGACAGCCGGATCTCTCAGTTCGAGGATCTCGTCGTCTCCGAGCGGGAGCGCAACGGCAGACACGACTTGGCGCGGCGTGAACCGCTATTAAGGCAATGAGCCATCGCGCCCGTCGTACACGCACGCTGCTGTGGGGGCTGGTGGTGCCCCACAGCTTCGTCTTGATCGCCCGCGCGCTGCGTGCGCGGGTTCTCGCGCCGCGCAGACTCCGGCAGTTCGCGGCGAGCGCCGGGGCTCCCGCCGAGGGCGGTGTGCGGGCGTTTGACTACGAGGAGGCGGTGGGTCTGCTCGTGGCGATGGGCTGTGACGAGGAAGCGGTGCGCTCGGGCTCGATCCAGAACGGTTCTCTGGAGTTCATTCGCGAGATCCTCGGCGGGCGGTTGCCAAGCGAGGCGCCGCTGCAGGCGCTGCACGTCGGCAACTTCGTCGGTCTGTCGCTTGCGTCGCTGACGAGCGCTGTGGTCGAGCGCAATCGAGCCTCGACCGTCGTCTCGATCGATCCGAACATCCGGCATGTGGGGATCGAGCACACGCAGACTTACACGCTCGCGCTGCTCACCCGTTTTGGCTTGCAGCACAACAGCCTGCTCATCTGCGGCTACAGCCTCGAGAAGGTTCCGGGCAACGACGGTATGAAGAGCGCCGACTACGAGCCGCTGACGGCGTCTGAGGTTGCCTGCGAGAACACGCTCGCGAGCCTCGATCGACTCGGCGCTCGTTTCTCGGTGGTGGTGATGGACGGGCATCACGACGCGGCGTACCTGCGCCGGGAGCTGCGTCTCGTGCAGGGCATGCTGGCGCCGGGAGGTCTGCTGTTCCTGGATGACGTCAGCGCCGTCTGGAAGGGCATTCGGGAGCTGTTTGAGGAGCTGGGCGAGGAGGAGTCCGACTGGGCTCTGGAACGGATCGGCTACGACGGGCGCGTCGGCGCGCTGCGAAAGCGGGTCGAGGTCGACGAAAGCCCGCCGGCCGCCGCCGGCGGCGCCCCGGCTCGCAGAGAGCTCTCTGCCTCTGGTGGATAGGCGGTGTGTGGCGATGCAGGCCGGCGAGCACAGTATTCGGTACCTGGCGGCGACGACGGCGCTGGCGCAGGCGATCGATCCGACGCGGATCGACGAGCTGGCGCGCGGCCTGGCCGGGGTCCGGGCGCGAGGTGGGCGCCTGTTCATACTCGGAGTGGGAGGCGGCGCCGGCCACGCCGGACACGCCGTCAACGACTTTCGCAAGCTGTGTGGGATCGAGAGCTACGCGCCGACCGACAACGTTTCCGAGCTCACCGCGCGCACCAACGACGACGGCTGGGAGACCTCGTTCAGCGGCTGGCTTGCGATCTCGCGCCTGTGCGAGCGCGACGCGCTGCTCGTCTTCTCGGTCGGCGGCGGGTCTCAAGAGCACAACGTCTCGACGAACCTGGTTCGCGCGATGGAGGCCGCGCGGGACGCGGGCGCACCCATTTACGGCGTCGTCGGAGCGCCCGGCGGCACGCTTGCCGAATTGGCCGAGGCGGCGATCGTGCTCGAGCCCCCGCCGGAGCTGCGCACTCCCCTGGTCGAGTCCTTCCAAGCGGTGATCTGGCATGCGCTCGTCTCACACCCCGAGCTGGCCGTCAAAGCGGGCCATTGGGAGTCGCTCGGCGCGGGCGCCGATCCGTGAGCGCGTATTTCGATGGGCATCGCACACGGACGCGCCGCCGCATTCCTGGATCGAGATGGGGTGTTGAACGAGCTGGTCCCCGATCGCGTCTCGGGCGTGCCGGAGTCGCCGCTGAGGGTGGATGACGTGCGCCTGGCGCCCGGCGCGGCCGTCGCGGCGGGCGCGTTGGCGCGATTGGGGTTTGTCCTTGTGTGTGTCTCAAATCAGCCGGCCGCGGCCAAGGGCAAGGTTTCGGTCGCCCAACTGCGCGCAGTGCACGACCGGGTTCTGGAGCTGCTCGGTGAGCAGGGTGTGACGCTGGCGGCCTCGCGTTTGTGCCTGCATCACGAGCATGGAGTCGTGCCGGAGCTGAGCGGACCGTGCGAGTGTCGCAAGCCGGCGCCCGGGATGCTGCTGGACGAGGCACGCAGCCTCGGGATCGATCCGCGTGCTTCGTGGATGGTCGGAGACACCGACGCCGATATGGCGGCCGGAAAGGCGGCCGGATGCATGACCCTTCTGATTCGCCACCCCGGCAGCGTTCATAAGCGTTTGCAGGCGGTTAACGCCGATCTCGTGGCCGATACCTTCACCGCGGGTGTGGTGGATATCACTGCCCGAATGTCAGAAACAATCTGATTTGGCCGGCGGCGTTATGGTGAGCTTTCTTCGGTGGTTACCATGCTCGATCAGATCACTACACGTATATTTGCCGATGGCGCCGATCTCGACGGCATCCTTCTGCTGTCCGAGAATCCGCGCATCTCCGGTTTCACGACCAATCCGACGTTGATGCACAAGGTCGGATTGACCGACTACGAGCGTTTTGCACGGGATTTGCTCGAGCGTGTGCGCGCGCATCCGATCTCGTTCGAGGTCTTTGCCGACGAGCCCGAGGAGATGCGCAGGCAGGCCACCAGGATCGCGTCCTGGGGGGAGAACGTATATGTCAAGATTCCCGTGACCTCGACCAGGGGCGAGTCGATGGCGCCGCTCGCCAGAGAACTGTCGCAGGACGGCGTCAAAGTGAACGTCACGGCGCTGTTCACGACGGCGCAGGTCGAACTGATAGCCGCGGCCGTGGCCGACGGCGCGCCTTCCTATATTTCGGTGTTCGCGGGGCGTATCGCGGATGCCGGAGTCGATCCGATACCGATCGTGGCACGTTCGCTTGAGATCATGCGCGGGGCGCCGGACTCGGAACTGATCTGGGCCTCACCACGTGAGATTCTGAATCTGGTGCAGGCCAACGAGGTGGGCTGTCATATCATCACGATCACTCACGACCTGTTGAAAAAGCTCGACGGTCTCGGCAAGAGCCTCGAGCAGTTCTCACTCGAGACCGTCCGCATGTTCCACGCCGATGCGCGCGCGGCGGGCTTCACTCTTTAGATGTGCCTCTTTGCGCCATGGCACGCCTCGGGAAACCCACGATGAGACGCGTGTGTGTGACGGGCGGCGCCGGTTTTATCGGCAGCAACCTCGCCGACAGGCTGGTGGCCGATGGCGTGGAGGTGGTCGTTTTCGATAATTTCAGCTCCGGGCGGCGCGAGTTCGTCGCGGAACTGACGCAGTCCGATGGTGTCAGCGTCCTGGAGGGTGACGTGCTCGACCTCGAGGCGCTCGAAGACGCGCTCGCCGGCTGTGACTGGGTCTTTCACCTGCAGGCGAACGCGGACCTGCGCGGTGGACTAGACCATCCGCGGCGCGACCTTGAGCAGAACACGATCGGGACCTCGAATGTGCTCGAGGCGATGCGAGCGCGAGGCGTGAAGCGGATCGTATTCGCCTCGACCGGCTCGGTCTACGGCGAGCCGGAGGTGTTCCCCACGCCCGAGGACGCTCCCTTTCCGATCCAGACGTCTCTGTACGCGGCGTCGAAGCTCGCAGGGGAGGGGCTCGTCGCGGCGTACGCGGCCGGGTTCGGTTTTACCGGCGTGATCTGTCGCTTCGTGTCGGTGCTGGGGGAGCGCTACACACACGGCCATCTGTTCGACTTCTATCGCGCGCTCAAGCGAGATCCGACGCGTTTGCGGGTACTGGGAGACGGTCGCCAGCAGAAGTCTTATCTGTATGTGGGGGACTGCATCGACGCGGTGCTCGCGGGCGCAGAACACCATCGGGAGGAGCCCGGCGTTCACATTTATAACCTCGGGACCGAGGAAACGCTGCTGGTCGACGATTCCGTGCGGATTCTCACCGAGCACTTGGCGATCTCTCCGGAGATCAGCTACGCCGGCGGCCGTCGTGGTTGGGTCGGTGACAGCCCGCTCATCCGCCTGGACACGAGTCGCATCCGCGGTCTCGGCTGGGCTCCCACGTTGACGATCGAGCAGTCGGTGCTGCGCACGCTCGAATGGTTCGACGCCAATGACTACGCGTGGCGGGAGCGACTTCTCGCCGACGTGCGCTCATGAGTGGGGTGTGAGTGCGATGAGTGTGATCTTCAGCCGCGCCCCGTTGCGAATCTCACTCGGCGGCGGCGGCACCGATCTCCCCTCTTACTACAGCGAGCACGGTGGGTTCCTCGTCTCGGGCGCGATCGACAAGTACGCGTACATGCTGACGCACACGACCTTTCAACACCGCTACCGCATGAAGTACTCGGAGTTCGAGGAGGTCGAGGAGGTGGCTCAGATTCGCCATCCGATTCTGCGCGAGAGCCTGGCCCGCCATTGGGGCGGCAAGCCGCTGGAGATCGCCTCGGTCGCCGACGTGCCGTCGGGGACCGGCATGGGCTCTTCCGGCGCCTACACGGTCTGCCTGCTCAAGGGCCTGGCGCGGGCCCGCTGCACCGCGATCACTCCCGGAGATCTCGCGGAGCTGGCTTGCGAGATCGAGATGGACGTTCTCGGCGAGCCGGTCGGCAAGCAGGACCCCTACGTGGCGGCACATGGAGGGATCTGCGCATACACGTTTTGCCCGGACGGTCGCGTCGAGGTCGAGCCGCTGGAACTCGACCCCGATGTGCTGCGCCGCATGCGCGATCAGCTGCTGCTGTTCTACACCGGTGAGGCCCGTTCGGCCTCACACGTGCTGGCCGATCAGGACAAGCGTTCGAAGGCCGGCGATCGGGCGATGCTGGAGAACCTCCATCGCATCAAGGATCTCGGCCTGCTCAGCCACGAACTGCTGGGCGCGGGCGCACTGGAGGACTACGGCGAGCTGATGCACGAGCATTGGGAACACAAGCGCCGGCGCTCGCCCGGGATGACCGACGAGCGCATCGACAACCTGTATGCGCTCGCCCGGCGCAACGGGGTCATCGGCGGCAAGCTGGTCGGCGCCGGAGGCGGCGGATTCCTGCTGATGCTCACTCGCAGCCCCGAGGACACACGGCGGGCGATGGCGGGCGAGAGCGCTCCGGAGCTCGCCTTCGACTTCGAGTTCGGCGGCGCCTACGCCGGCGAGTACGCGTGAGCGCTCTGCGCGTGGCGATCGTCGGCTGCGGGCTGATCGGCGCCAAGCGGGCCGCGGCGCTGGCCCCACGGGACAGCCTGCTCGCCTGCTGTGACGTGCGGGAGCCGGCCGCTCGCGCTCTCGCCGAACGCCATGGCGCCAGGGCGTGCACCGACCTCGAGGCGCTGCTCGATACGGCGCCGGACGTCGTCATCGTCGCCACCGTCCATGACCGGCTCTGCGAACTCGCCGAGCGCTCGATGCAGGCGGGAGCGCACGTGCTCGTGGAGAAGCCCGCAGCCACCTCGATGGCGCAGATCGACCGTTTGATCGAGTCCCGGGACGCCGGCGACAGGCTGGTGAAGGTCGGGTTCAACCATCGCTTCCATCCGGGGATCGAGCGCGCGGGCGCCGAGGTGCGTTCCGGGCGCCACGGACAGCTCATGCATCTGCGCGCGCGCTACGGGCACGGCGGACGCGCCGGTTACGAGCGCGAGTGGCGAACCGACCCCGAGCGCTCAGGCGGGGGCGAGCTGATCGACCAGGGAATGCACCTGCTCGACCTGAGCCACTGGCTGGCCGGTCCGCTGCCGCTGCACGCGGCATTGCTGCGAACCCACTTCTGGGAGACCCCCGTCGAGGACAACGCGGCGCTGATCCTGGGCGAGGCGCACTCGCGTACCGATCCCTGGGCGCTGCTGCACGTGAGCTGGACGGAGTGGAAGAACCTTTTCTCGCTGGAGATCTACTGCCGCACCGCGAAGCTGCAAGTCGACGGTCTGGTCCGCTCCTACGGACCTCAGCGTCTGCGCATCTACCGGATGGGCCCTGAGCTGGGGCCACCCGATGTGCAGGAGATCTCCTATCCGAACGAGGATCGCTCGTGGGAGCGCGAGTGGGCGAACTTCAGCGAGGCGATCGAGGCCGGGGACGAGCGCCTGCTGAACGGCGACCTGAACGACGCCCGCTACGCATGGGAGCAGGTCGAGGCGGCGTATGCGGCCGGTCCCTATGCGCAGATGCGCGAGGCGGTGGCCTAGATGCCTCGCCGGCGCGTGCTGATCACGGGCGCCTCGAAGGGGATCGGCCGGGCCAGCGCGCAAGCGCTGGCCGAGCGGGGCTGGCGCGTCGGGCTGATCGCGCGCGAGCCCCATGCGCTCGAGCGCGCCTGCGGCGAGCTGCCCGGGGAGGGTCACGAGGTGTTTGCGATGGACGTGGCCGACGAGAGCGCCTGGGAGCGCGTCGCGGCTGCGCTGCACGACGTGCAGGGTCTCGTGTGCGCGGCCGCCACGCTCGATCCCGTGGGTCCGATCGACGGCTATACGGTGGCGGAGTTCCGTCGCACGCTGGATGTCAACGTGATCGGCACGCTGCTGGCGATCCGCACGTGCCTGCCGGCCCTGCGAGTCGCCGGCGGCGCCGTCGTGACGTTCAGCGGCGGGGGAGCGACCGCGCCGTTGCCTCGCTTCGACGCCTACGCCGCCTCCAAGGCGGCCGTGGCGCGCCTGAGCGAGAACATCGCGCTCGAGCTGGCCGGCGACGGCGTGCGGGTCAACTGCATCGCCCCCGGCTTCGTGGCGAGCGCGATCCACGAGAGCACGCTCGCGGCGGGTCCCGAGCGCGCGGGCGCAGCCTATTTCGAGCACACTTGCGCCGAGCTGCGGCGCGGTGGTGTGCCGGCGAGCGAGGCGGCGGAGCTCGCCTGCCTGCTGCTCGAGGGCGATCCCGGGGCGCCCTTCACCGGCAAGCTGATCTCCGCGCAGTGGGACCCGTGGCGGGATCCCGACTACAGGACACGGCTGGCCGAGCGCGAGGACCTGGCCACGTTGCGGCGGATCGACGACGCGCTGTTCACCGCGACCGGGGAGCGGGCGAGCGTATGAGCACGCCCTTTGTCAGTCACGTGTCCCCCGAGCACGCGGTCAACTGGTCGGAGGATCTGGAGGAGCTGCACGAGCAGAGCAGCCGCGCGCACTTCATCGACGTGTGGACTCGCCGCGCGCTCCTCGCGCGGATGGGTCGCCTGCCCGCGCGGGCGAGCGTGATCGACCTGGGCTGCTCGACCGGGCATCTGCTCGAGGATCTGCGCCGCGCGCTCCCGGATGCGGATTTGATCGGCGTGGATCTCATCGCGGGAGGGCTTCGCAAGGCTCATGAGAATGTCCCTGACGCACGCTTGCTGCAGGCCGACGTGTGTGCGTTGCCGCTCGCGGATTCCAGCGTCGATGCTGCCCTCAGCGCCAACCTGCTCGAGCACGTGCCCGAGGATGGGCGCGCGCTGGCGGAGATCCTTCGCATCCTGCGCCCGGGGTCGCGAGCGGCGATCGTCGTGCCCGTCGGTCCCGGTAACTACGACTACTACGACCGTTTTCTCGGTCACGAGCGCCGCTACGCCAGGGGCGAGCTGGCGCGCAAGGCCCGGTCGGTTGGATTCGAGGTGCTCCAGGACGTGCATCTGGGGGCGCCGCTGTATCCCGCGTTCTGGGTCGTCAAGCAGCGCAACCGGCGGCGTTACGCGGCGCTGCGTGGTCAGGCGCTCGAGTCCAGGGTGAGAACGGACATCGAACATACCGGCGACTCTCTGCTGGGACGCGCGGCCTGCCGGATCGAGGAGCGGCTGCTCGCGCACGGTGTCGGACTGCCCTTTGGAATCCGGGGCCTGACGGTGCTCGCACGCCCACGGGAGCGCGCATGAGCGGCCCAACCCAGCTGAGAGGATCCGCTCAACTGAAAGGCCCGGCCCAGTTGCGACGTTCCGCGCAGCCGAGAGGCGTCACGCGACGCAAGGGCGCCGGCGTGGGGACGGACGGGTCCGAGCGCGAAATGTTGAGCGTGGTGGTGCCAGCCTTCAACGAGCAGGACAACATCAATCGGGTGTACGAGCGCCTGCGTGGGGTGATGGAGCGGCTCGACGTGGAATGGGAGCTGATCTTCAGCGTGGACCCGTGCACCGATCGCACCGAGGAGCTTGTCCTGGCGCTGCGCGAGCAGGACCCGCGGGTGAAGATGCTGCGTTTCTCGCGCAGGTTCGGCCAGCCGATGGCGACGATCGCAGGGCTTGAGGTCGCCCGCGGTGACGCGGTGGTGGTGATCGACTGCGACCTGCAGGATCCTCCCGAGCTGATTCCCGAGCTGCTGGCGCGCCGGCGCGAGGGATATGACGTGGTGTACGCGCAGCGGCGGACACGCGCGGGCGAGACGATCCCCAAGCGCATCGTCGCGGCGCTCGGCTACAGGGTGATCAAACGGATAGCGGATGTGGAAATCCCACCGAACACGGGGGATTTCCGGTTGATGAGTCGTCGCGTGGTCGACAACGTGGTATCGCTGCAGGAGAGCCACGGCTTTCTGCGCGGGCTCGTCGGACTCGTCGGTTTTCACCAGACAAGCGTTCTCTATGACCGGGACCCGCGAGCGGCCGGGACGAGCAAGTACAACCGCTTCTGGGGCTCGCTGGTGATCGGGGTGAACGGAATCGTCGGTTTCTCTCGCTATCCGCTGCAGTTGATCTCGATCATCGGGGTGGCCCTGTCGGGGATCGCGTTCATGCTTGCGGTCATCTACCTCGCCCTGAAGCTCGGCGGCGCCAACTTCCCGCTCGGCAATCCCACTGTCGTGATCGTGATGGCCTTCTTCAGCGGCATCCAGCTGCTGTCACTGGGCGTGATCGGGGAGTACGTCGGGCGGATCTACGACGAATCGCGCCACCGGCCCAAGTACATCGTCGAGTCTCGCCACGGATTGGACGATTGATGAGGATGGGCGCCGGCATCCAACCCAAGCCGGGACCGGCGATGCGTGATGACGCCGGCGCTCGCACGGGGAAGTTGCCGCCCATGTGCATCCTCGCGGGAGGGTTGGGCACGCGCTTGGGTGAGTTGGTTCGCGAAACGCCCAAGCCGCTGCTGGAGGTCGCGGGCGAGCCGTTTCTGATGCATCAACTGCGCTTGCTGGCGAGGCATGGCGCGCGCGAGGTCGTGCTGTGCGTGGGGTATCGCGGCGAGCAGATCAGGGCGCAGATCGGCGGCGAGCGTTTCGGGCTGGACATCCGTTACAGCTTCGACGCCGTCGGCGGTCGGGATGGCACGTTGGGCGCAATCCGGCGCGCACTGCCGCTGCTGGGTGAGCGCTTCCTGGTTCTGTACGGCGACACCTATCTGCGCATCGACTATGGCGAGGTCGCTCGCCGCTGGGAGCGGAGCGGCCTGCCGGCGGTGATGACGGTACTGCGCAACGAGGGCCGCCGGGGCGCCTCCAACGCGATCTACCGCGACGGCATGGTGCTCGACTACGACAAGCGCTCCCCCACTGCTGAGATGCACTGGATCGACTACGGACTCGGCGGTCTGACGGCGGGCGCCCTCCAGCTGGCGCCGGCGAGGGAGGGTGACTTGGCCGTGCTGTATGGGCGACTGGCGGATAGACGCGAGTTGATGGGAATCCCGGCGTCAGAGCGCTTCTATGAGATCGGCACCGCTGAGGCGCTCCAGGAGACCGACGCCTTCCTCGCCGGTCGGGTCGGCGAGCGATGAGCGCAAGATCGCGATCGAGCCGCCTTGCGAGGTCGCCGGGCGCGCACTTCTGAAAAGCGTTTTTGCGCGCCAGATGAGCGAGAGAGAAACACCTCAAACGACAGTCGGCCCCTCGGGCTTGGTGCACGCGCTGCGAGGCCCGGACCCGGTCCTGCTGGGACAGGGCCTGCGCTTCACCCTAGCCGGAGGAACCGTGGCGCTCGTCTATCTGAGCACTACCACGGTGCTCTCGGACGTGGTGGGGGCGCCCTTTCAGGTCGCTCTGGCGATCGGCTTTTGCGCTGGATTGGCGGTCCATTTCACACTGCAGCGACTGTTTGTGTGGAGACACGACGAAACGTTCGCACTGCCCTTGCCCCATCAGGCGGGACGCTACCTGATGGTCGCCGCGACGCAATACGGGATGACCGCGGTTTCGACTTCCTTGCTGCCGTCGCTCCTCGGCGTCTCCACGGAGATCGTCTACGTCGCCACCGTGGTCGTGCTTACATGCACCAACTTCATGGTGTTCCGTTATCTCATATTTCACGCCAAGCCGGCCGCACCCGAACGTAAGCGCCCGACCGGCGACCGTGCGCGCGCCGGAAGCGGGCGCACCGGGAGCCTACGCAGGCCACGCACAGCGCCTGGACGCGACCGCACGAGTCGGGACCTGCTGGGACATATCCCTGCCAGGCTGCGCTCGCCCACGGCGATCGACGCGGCGATCGCCACCCTCGCCATTCTTCTGATCGCCTCACCGTTGCTGTTCACCCGCAATGGTTTTGCTCCCGACTTCACCAATGACATATGGCTCAGTAACTACCAGCAGCACGCGATCACGGCGCATCTGCATCCCACGCTGTTTATGCAGACAGAACAGGGCATCTTCTATCCCCTGTTTGCTTTTTACGGCGGAACGCTGTTCTCCCTCACCGGCGCGCTCGGCGCGATCCTGGGCGGGTCGACCGTGCTGGCGTTTGAAATCATGACGCTCGCCGCGATGGCGGCGGCCTACGGTGGCCTGTTCTGGCTCGCGCGTCAACTCGGCGTGCGTGGGTTGATCACACACGCTCCGGCGATCGTGTTCGTGACGAGCGCCTATTACATAACCGACCTCTACGGGCGGGGCGCGTGGGCGGAGTTCATGGCCGTGTCGGCGTTGCCGCTGGTGATCGCGGCTTCGCTGAGCGTGGTGCGGGGTCGCAACCGCGTCGCCGCGGCCGTGTGCCTGGTGGCGGGGAGCGTGGTGCTCAGCGGCAGCCACAACATCACGCTCTTGTGGGCCGCGGCGCTGGTGGCGTTCGCGCTGAGCGTTTATTGGCTTGCGAGCGGGCGCCCTCGCCGGCTGCCGTGGCGGCGACTGGGCACAGCCGCCGGGCTGATCGCGCTCGGTGTCGCCTTGAACGCGTGGTTTTTGCTGCCGGACCTGCGTTTTGCGCACGACACGCTGATCAGCAACGCGCTCAACCCCTGGAGCGCCACGGAAGCGTTCAACACCGCGGGCGTGATCTTCGACCCGCTGCGAACGGTGCCGAGCAGCTCTGAAACTCCGGCGCTGTACGTCCAGATTCCGGTGCTGGCGCTGGTTTGGGGATTGCTCGCGGCGCCCCTTGCGTGGCGCTACCGGGGCCTGCGAGCCGGCGTGGCGACGGCGCTGATAGCGCTCGTCGGGCTGCTCGCGCTGATCATGTCCTCGGGCGTGTACGGGCTGCTTCCGAACCTGTTTCAGGAGATCCAGTTCGCCTACCGCCTGCAGACGTTCGTGACTCTGGCGTGTGCGGGACTGGTGCTGCTTGGTGCGCTCGCGCTCACCCGCCGGACACAGAGCGGGCGCACCACCGACGCCGACCGCCCGCTCGCGCTCGGGCTGGGGCTCGTGGTCGCTTGCAGCGTGGCGCTCAGCGTCTGGCAGCTGTGGGTCCCGGAAACGCACATCTATTCGTTTTACCGGTCGTTTGAAAATCGCTCCGAAGTTCTGGCGGAACCGTCGACAATTCTGCCTGCGTCGTGGAACGCCAAAACGAATTACGCCGACAGCAGCCTGCCGATCGTCGTCCCCACACAAAGCGTGGCGTTCAAGCCGGCGAGCGTGAGCAACGATCGCTTGGCGGGCGTCGGACGGTTCCCGCCTGGCAATCAACCGCTGGGGACGAACATCGCGGGGGGTCCGTATCTGGTCCACGTCGGCGGCGGATTGCGGGTCGTCGGGCGCTCGCCCGAAGGCTATCTGGTGATCGCGCGCAAGACGGGCGGTTCACAGCCGGTGCACTTCGAAGTCACCCCCGAGCTCGACTCGGCGGTGGTGCTCGGACGAGCGCTGACGATCGCATCCGCAGCCATCCTGCTGGCGCTGGCGCTCGTGGCCGCGGTGACGACGGTGTTTCGGCGGCGGCGGCGACGGCTGACAGGCGATTCGGTCTAGCTCTTCGGGCCCGAGCCAAAGCGTGCGCGCAGCGCCAGCCACAGCCCGTACCAGAGACCGGCGCACATCGCCATCAGCCAGTTGGGGCCGACCCAGGCGACCGACGCGATGGTGAGGCGGTCGCGACGCAACGCCGCGGCCGCCGCGGCGAAGGGCAGGGGCGCGGCGAGCGTGGCCTTCAGCGCCAGGCGCGGCCGGCGCAACGCGGTGGCGGCCGCGAGCAGGCTGAGCGGGAAGTAGGCGAGCACGAGCGCGAAGAAGCGGGTGCCGGGCCGGCCGTAGCTGTCGACGAAGGTCTTGCCGCGGTGAAACACGTTGTGCATGAAGGCGCGATAGCTGTCGTGCGATGCGTAGATGCAGGAGAAGCGGGGAGAGATGTTGATCGGCTGACGCGCGGCCAGCAGACGGATCAGGCCGGTGTCGTCGCTGGCGTTGCGGCTGTCGGCGTAGTGGGAGTTGAACTGTGTCTTTGCTTCGAGCAGCATCGAGCGGGGGGCCAGGAAGCAGGTCGTGGACTTGGCGTAGCGGTCGTACTCGTCCAGACCAAAGCTGGTTGTCCGTGGTTTTGAGTAATAGCGCCACCAGACGAGGGGGATGATGACGCTCCAGAAGCGCCCGTAGGGGTTCTCGACGTTGAACTCGAAATGCGCCGAGAAGATCGGGAGATCCTCACTGTGCTCGTGCTCGATCCGGTCGCTGACAAAGCGCAGGGAGTCGGGCGTGATGGCGATACGCGAGTCGAGCAGCAGCACGAGCTCGCCGACTGCGGCCTCGACGCCCTGCCGGCGCGCGGCGAAGCGACCGGGACGCTCCTCCTCGAGGATGCGCAGCGGGAGCGGCGGCCGGAGTCTTGAGAGCGCGTTCCGTGTCTCTGAGTCGGCGACCACGACGACGATCTCTGCTCGCTCGAACCCTGAGCGCTGCACCGCGATCGCGGCGGCGTCGATCGTGCGACCGATCCATTGCGGCTGTTTGAAGACCGGGATGACGATCGAAAGTGATGGCATCGAGATGGACATAGGGATCTCCTACAGCGGTAAGATACGCGCCCATGAAATCGCAGGCGGAATATCTGAGCAAGGATTATCAGAAACAATTTTGGGCAAATAACAAGAACGCCCGCGGATTCGACCATCCGGTGGTGGAGTTCTTCGCACGCCAGCGGGTCGACTATGTCCACAGACACATCGATCTGAACGAGGTGAGTTCGGCCTTCGACGTCGGCTGCGGCGATGGGTTTGCGACTTATTACTTCTTACAGAGAATCGCGCGGGTGGAAGGGGGGGACATCTCTGAGCTGATGCTGGAGCACAACCCGCTCGACGGGGGCTCGCTGAAAGTGATCGACGCCGAGAACCTCGATCTGCCGGATGCGTCCTATGACCTCGTGTATCTCTGGGAGGTATTGCACCATCTGAAGGATCCAGCGCGGGCGGTGCGGGAGATGAGCCGCGTGAGCAGCCGCTATGTGGTGATCTTCGAGCCCAACCGGGCAAACCTCCTGCAATTCGCGTTCGGCCTGCTCAACCCCCAGGAGCGAGGCACGTTGCGAAGCTCGAAAGCGTATTTGCAGACGCTGACTGAAGCGGCGGGCCTTGAGGTCCTAGCGTGTGACTATTGCGGGAAGATACCGCCCAACAAGACGCCGCGTTGGCTGTTCAATATCGTGAAGCGGCTGCCGTTTCGCTCGAGCCGTGTGACGGGCATCTCGGTGGCGGTTATCGCCCAGAAGGCTACTCGCCCCCGCGCCTGAACAGCCCGGTCGAGCCGAGCGCGTCGTGGACCTCGCTGGGAACCATGCCGATCAGCTGGCCCACGCCCAGGAACAGGCCCGCGGCGAGCGCCGCCGCGAGCAGATCGGGCACGGGTAGGACGAGTGCGACGCCGGCGGCGGCAGCAGCGAGCGCGACTCGGCCGAGGAAGCCCGCTCGCACCACCACGGGGACCCCGCCGGCGCGCAGTCGCCAGTAGATGAGCGCTGCCAGCAGCGCGTCGCCGAGCACGCTGGCGGCGGCCCCGCCCTTGGCGCCGAAGGGCTCGACCAGCGCGAGGGCGAGGACGGCGACGCCGAGCAGGCCGAGGGCGTTGGTGAGGATCAGCTCGCGCTGGCGCCCGAGCGCGACGAGCGAGACGGCCCAGATCTGGACGAGCGCGCCGAACATGAGGGCGCCGACCTGGATGCGCAGCACGGCGCCCGCGGGTCTGAAGGCGTGTCCGCCGATGATCGCCATCACCGGCTCGGCCGCGCGCACGGTGACGAGCACGATCAGCACCCCGGCGATCACGGCGCCCTCGCTGAGGCCCTCGATCGCGTAGCGCAGCCGCACGCGATCGTCCCGAGCGGCCGCCGCCAGCATCGGGAGGGCGACACCGGCGACGAGGATCGGGATGCTCACCAGCGCTTCCATCGCGCGCAGCGAACCTCCGAAGTAGCCGGTCTGCCGCGGATCGGAGATGAGCGACATGAGCAGGATGACGAGGCGAAAGTAGACCTGTCCGAGCACGAGCGCGACGGCGAGCGGAAGGGCGCGATGAAGCAGCGTTCGCTGCTCTGCGCGATCCCAGCGCGGGCGCATGAACGCGTGCGGGCCGGCCAGCAGCGGTATCAGCGCCAGTACGACCAGACCGACGACGATCAGCACGGCGAAGAACGCCGTCAGGTGCGCTCCGAGCGCCACGAGCAGCGCCACGCAGGCGAGCGTTACGGCCTGCTTGAGGAAGTCCACGAACGCCAGCCCGGCGTTGCGCAGCTCGACCGTCAGGGCCAGCAGCAGCGCGTCGGCGAGCGCCACGACATACAGCCCAATCCCTGCCAGCGCAGCGCCGATCTGCATGCTCGCCGGATAACCCGCGAGCACGGCGAAGGCGACGATCATGAGCAGCGCGATCGGCGTGACCCACAGGCGCTGGGCGAGAATGTTCGCCATCAACGCCCTCCGCCCGGCCGGCTCGCGCAGCGCCAGCTCGCGACTGGCGCTGACGCCCAGCCCGAGGTCGACGACGCTGGAGGCGATCGCGACGAGCGAGAGCACGGTGACGTAGCGCCCGGATTCGGTCACTCCGAGGTGGCGCAGCAGCAGGGTGGCCGTGGCCAGTCCCGCAAGGATGCCGGCGCCGTTGCCCGTGACCCGCAGGACGCTGCCGCGGATGACCTGCCCGCCGGCGTGAGCGGAGCTCAGAACGTCCTCGACGGCGGAGCTCATCTGCGGGGCTGCGCTCTCCCGGCGGCGCGCGGGCGTCGCCGATCGCATTCGACGTTTGGGCCATCTTGCGGCTGGATGCGAATCTGATGCCACGTCCGCGCCATCGCCCCACGAGGCTACCGGGGCTGCTTGCCGGAGCGGCGGAGTCGGAGACGCGCAGCGGCGTCTGGGCCCTCGTTTCAATGGCTTTTTCGGGTTGGATTGAAATGTTTCACACAACCGGTGACTCTTCGCCGCTATGAGGAAGGTCGCGATCACGCTTGCCGTGGGCATCGTGCTGATCGGCGCGGTGAGCGCCGCGGCGCTCACGCGCTCTCCCCCACGGGTCGCGCGGGTGGGGGTGCCCGTCGGGGACACGCAGGACGCGCCGCTGGGCAAGATCCTGGGCGACATCGCGATCTGCCAGCCCGGTGAAACGCTGCCGGCCGGCGTGTCTGGCGTCCGGATCGGGATGTGGGCCTTCTACGGCGCGAAAATGCACGTGCGCGTTTACAGCGGCTCGCGGATCCTCACCGAAGGCAGCCGGGGTCCGAATTGGACGAGCACCTCGGTCACGGTGCCGATCAAACCGATCGCTCACGAGGCCTCGGGGGTGACGGTCTGTATCGGGATCGGACCGAACAGCCAGCCGTTGCTGGCGCTCGGCGTGAGCTCGCCCGAAGGGGCGAGCGGGGCCGCGGCGACGCTCGGCGCAAGCTCGCCCACGCCCGCGGCCGCAGCGGCCAGCCACGCTCAGCTGGGGGGCAGGATCGGCATCGAATATCTGAGCGCCGGCCGGGGCTCGTGGTGGTCGCGTATCTCTTCGGTGGCCGCGAACATGGGACTCGGTCGCTCTTACTCGGGTACGTGGATCGCGTTCCTGGTTGCGGCGCTGATGGCGGCCGTGGGCGCGCTGGCGGTCAGATTGACGCTGCGGGTGCTGCCGTGAGCGTCGCGCAACCTCCGCGCCGGCCTTCGAAGACGGCCAAGACCGGCTCCCGCTCCTTGCAGCGCAGGCGCAAGCGCGAGCAGGCGCGCGCCTCGCGCCGGGAACGCGCTCCCGCGCAGGTGCGCGGCATGCTCGGGTTCGACCTGCGCGCGACGCTGCGACGGGTGCCCAGGGCGGCCTGGATCTGCGCGCTGATCGCACTGCTGAACGCCACCGCGTGGGGGATCATTACACCGCTTTTCCAGGGCAAAGACGAGATCGATAACTATTCCTATGTCGAATATCTCTCGGCGGCGGGCAAGCTGCCCGAAAAGGCGCATCTGAGCGGGGAAGAACCGTATTCGAAGAAGGTGGCGCTGGTGACCGAAGGACTCCATTATTTTCAGGTGCGGTTCACGCCGTTCGAACACTCGCTCACGACGAACGCCGAGCAGAAGATCCTCAGCGAAGACGTCGCGAGGGCCCCTTCGCTGGAAGGCTATGGAGAAGCCGGACGGGTCGCGAGCGAGACGCCGGGGTATTACGCGTTGGAGACGATCCCCTACGCCTTGGGCGGCAGCAATATCCTCACCCAGATGCAGCTGATGAGGCTGCTGAGCGCGCTGATGGCGGCGCTTACGGCGCTGCTGATGTTCTATTTCCTGCGCGAGATCCTGCCGGGTACGCCGTGGGCGGCGACTCTCGGCGCGTTGTGTATTGCGCTGCAACCGCTGTTTGTGTCCACGTCGGCGATCGTGAGCCCGGATGCGATGTTGATCACCGCCTGCACGGCCGTGTTCCTGTGCATGGCGCTGGCGTTTCGTCGCACGTTCAGCACGCGCTTGGCGATCGCGATGGGGCTGGTGATCGCGGCGGGGTTCTCGAGCAAGGTGAACTTCCTCGGGGTCGCCCTGGGCGTGTATGTGGGGCTGGCGGTACTGGCGGTGCGCGGCTTCAAAACCGACCGCTGGGTTGGGCTGCGCTCGCCGGCGATCGCGGGCGCGATCGGCGTCGCGCCCTCGGCGCTGTTCGTGCTGCGCAACGCGCTGACGAGCAATCCCACCACCGGCGGAGCGGTGCAGACCGGGGGCGGCCAGCTGTCGCCGGCGACGGTGCTCAAAGAGCTCAGCTACACCTGGCAGCTGTTCTTGCCGCACCTGCCGGGGATGACGAACTACTTCAAGGGAGTGTTTCCGCTGCGGGACGCCTGGTTCGATCGCTCGGTCGGTTTTTACGGGTGGATGGACACGACGTTTCCGACTTGGGTGGACAACGTCGCGCTCGTGCCGGCGGTGGGGGTCGCGGCGCTCGGCGCCCGGGAGCTGTACGTGCGCCGCGGCGCCCTGCGAGCGCGTCTGCCGGAGCTTGTGGCCTACGGGGCGATCGTGCTGGGGGTGATGTGGATGCTCGGTTACTCCTCTTACCGCTGCGATCTGATCGAACACGAATGCTCGCTCGGGGAGCCGCGCTACCTGCTGCCGCTGCTGCCCCTGTTCGGCGCGGCGATCGTGCTGGCGATTCGCGGCGCGGGGCGAAAGGGGGCGCCCGTGGTGGGGGCCGCGATGGTGGTCCTGTTCCTGGGGCACGACCTGCTCAGCCAGCTGCAGACGATCGCCCGCTATTACGGCTGACCGCTATCCACCGTCGCAGCCGGCGGGCGGCACGGATGAGCAGGGGGCCCGGCACGGATGCCGGGCCCCGAGGGAGGTAGGTAGACCTGCGGTGACCGGCGAAGCCGGCCACGGGGGCGCGCCATCGACGCGCCCCCGTCGAGCCGGGTGGTGGTCCTCCGTCTGCCCCGTCAGCCGAGCTTGAACGCCTCGGTGCGGATGGTCTCGTGACTGCCCGCACCGCTGATCAGCGTGAGTGTGTAGCGACCCCGGCGCAACCTGCGCAGAGGTATCAGTCGCAGGCTCAGGCGCCCGGGCGCGACGCGCGCCAGTCCGGCGGCGAACACGAGGCCGTGACGCGACAGCGTCGCGTGTGCGGACGCGCCGGTAGCGGTGAACTTGACCGTGCCGGAGACCAGTTTGGTGGTGCATTTCTGCACGTTCTTCTTGCCTTTCTTGACGGTCTTGCAGGTCACGAGCTGGACCTGACCCGCGGGACCGGCGGGGCCCTGCGCGCCGGCTGGACCGGCTGGACCGACGGGACCCTGAGCACCGGCGTTACCGTTGGAGCCGCTGGAGCCGTTGCTGCCGTTCGTGCCGTTGCATATGAACGTCGTGGTCACGCTCGAGATGACTTCGGTTCCACCATTGGCACATCCGTGCTGGCCCGGCGCAAACGTTTTGATCGTCACGCCTGTGCCGCTGGGACCCGTCGGGCCGGTGGGGCCGGTATTCCCAGTTGGACCCGTCGGGCCCGTGGGGCCTGTCGGACCAGTTGGACCGGTTGCGCCGCCTCCGCCTCCGGCTGCAGTAAATGTAGCGGTGACCGTGCTGTCTTCAACCAATGTGAACGAGCAGTTGCCTGGACCGGCACACGATTTCGCCGAACCCATACCGGTTATCGCTTCGAGCGTGGAACCGACATCGGCCGTGCCCTTGACCGTGACTTCGGTGCCTGTCGGATGTTTGGTTGTGCCCGCACAGTCGGCAAAAGTACCGGATTTGGCGAATTCGCATTCGATCGTCCCACTGCCCGTGCCGCCCGTTTTGCCTTCCAATTCGGGTTCGGCGACAGTCCCGTTGTACTCATCAATTCCGTTACCGGCTGTATTCGTTGCGAAGACTCCGGTCCCAGTCACAACAATACCCTGATCTTCAACCGCGTGTGTCAAATCGAAATTTTCGACTTTGGTTTCGGTAGGTTCATACCTCACAATTTGAGGTTTCCCTCCGGCGGATCCCCCAACGCTAATGGGTGTCGCATATATGTCGCCTTCAGGACCAATTGTCGTGGCCGTAGTCATGCCTCCTATCGATTCGGATTCAGGCTGACCAAAATCAGTCGACGCACCCGGGCAGCCACCGCTCTTTACGCACTGGCCACTTTCAGTGTACTCGGTGAGTCCTTCTCGACCGGCCACAAAGATGTGCCCACTGGCATCGACAGCTAGACCTTCCGGTAGGCTGGATTCGGTAATCAGCGTTTCGTTAATGACAGAACCCGTTGGTCCGTACTTACCTACTGTGGCGCTTTCTATGCCGCCTTCCGCATAGTTCGCAGCGTAGACATTGCCTTTGGAGTCTACCGTGACTGCGCGTGGATCTGGTGCAGTGATAGACCCTTCTTCCGTGGGAGTACCTGATTCATACTTGTACCGATAGACTTTGCCGGCGGTTTCATCGGCGACATAGAGGTCCCCTTTTGAGGTATCCCCCACTTCGCTGGAATGATCGACGGCGAGACCGCGGAGCTTGTCTCCGCTTGTCCCTACTTTAAATTCTGTTTCGAAGCTTTTGGTCGTTGGATTGTAGACGTCGATGACGCCCGACCCAGCATTGGAGATGAATATTTCGCCGCCTGTACCAACGGCCAGTCCCCATGGTTCGTGGAAACCGCCTGTCGGCGCCGACAGGGCTTTTGAAAATGTAAACCCAGCGAACGCCTGAGCGCTCGAGAACACAAATGCACTGGCCAGCACGCATGCGGCCACAAAGATCGATCTGCGAGCGTTCACTCCAACCACCCCTCCGATGACGACTATGAATGTCTATTGCCGGTTTCTAGGCCCCATAACGCGGCTCCCTAGACCTCCCTACAGCAACGCCACCCGACCCGGGCGCTCCACGCGACCACCACACAAATATGCCGTATCGCAGCACCTGGAGATATCGCTATGCGGAAGTGGCCTAAAGGTACGCGCTGGCTGACCGCTCAGCAAGCCGTGTTTCTGTCTTTGCGTCGCCTGAAATCGCTCCAGAGCAAAGGGCCCGGCCAAAAGCCGGGCCCCAGTCCAATCGCCATGCGCTCGGACTCGCGCGCGGCGAGATTCCTGCGCGCGACTCCCTACATCATCCCGCTCATGTCCGGCATGCCCCCGCCGCCGGGCATCCCGCCGCCTTCCTTCTCGGGGACCTCGGCGACGATGGCCTCGGTGGTGAGGATGTTCTTGGCGATCGAGGCGGCGTTCTGCAGGGCAGAGCGCGTGACCATCGCCGGGTCGATGACGCCCGCGGCGACGAGATCGACGATCTCGTTCGTGGAGGCGTTCAGGCCCTGACCGGCCTTGGCCTTGCGTACGTCGTTGACTACGACCGAGCCCTCCAGGCCGGCGTTCTCGGCGAGCTGGCGCAGCGGCTCCTCCAGGGCGCGCAGGACGATGCGCGCGCCGGTGTGCTCGTCCTCGTCGTCACCGGTGTCGGTGGAGACGGCCTTGGAGGCCTGCAGCAGCGCGACGCCGCCGCCGGGCACGATGCCCTCCTCCAAAGCGGCGCGGGTGGCCTGCAGGGCGTCCTCGACGCGGTGCTTCTTCTCCTTCATCTCCGTCTCGGTGGCGGCGCCGACCTTGACGACGGCGACGCCGCCGGAGAGCTTTGCCAGGCGCTCCTGGAGCTTCTCGCGGTCGAAGTCGGAGTCGGTGTTCTCGATTTCGGCTTTGATCTGGTTGATGCGGCCCTTGATCGCCTCGGCGTCACCGGCGCCGTCGACGATCGTGGTGTTGTCCTTGGCGACGACCACGCGGCGGGCGCGGCCGAGCTGGGAGAGCTGGGTGTTCTCCAGCTTGAGCCCCATCTCCTCGGTGATGACCTCGGCGGCGGTGAGGATGGCGATGTCCTCGAGCATCCGCTTGCGGCGATCGCCGAAGCCCGGCGCCTTGACGGCCACGCCGGTGAAGGTGCCGCGGAGCTTGTTGACGACGAGCGTCGCCAGCGACTCGCCCTCGACGTCCTCGGCGATGATCAGCAGCGGCTTGCCGCTCTGAATCACGGCCTCGAGCACCGGCAGCACGTCGCGGACGGAGCCGATCTTGGAGTTGGCGATGAGGATGTAGGGGTCCTCGAGCGTGGCCTCCATGCGGTCTTGGTCGGTGACCATGTAGGGGGAGATGTAGCCCTTGTCGAACTGCATGCCCTCGGTGAACTCGAGGTCCATGCCGAAGGTCTGACCCTCCTCGACGTTGACCACGCCGTCCTTGCCGACCTTCTCGATCGCGTCGGCAATGACGTCGCCGATCTCCTCGTCGCCGGCGGAGATGGTCGCCACGCGGGCGATCTGGTCCTTGCCGGAGACCTCCTTGGATTGCGAGGCGATGTTGAGCACGACCTCGTCGACGGCCTTCTCGATGCCGCGCTTGAGCGCGAGCGGGTTGGCCCCGGCCGCGACGTTCTTCAGGCCCTGCTTGACGATCGCCTGGGCGAGTACGGTCGCGGTGGTGGTGCCGTCGCCGGCGACGTCGTTGGTCGCCGTGGCGACCTCGCGGACGAGCTGGGCGCCCTGGTTTTCGAAGACGTCCTCGACCTCGATCTCACGCGCGATGGTGACGCCGTCGTTGGTGATGGTGGGGGCGCCGAACTTCTTGTCGAGCACGACGTAGCGGCCCTTGGGGCCGAGCGTGACCTTGACCGCGTTGGCGACCGCGTCCACGCCCGCCTCGAGCGCCTTGCGCGCCTCGGCGTCGTACTTGATCTCCTTGTGTGCCATTTTGAATAGATCTCCTCTGCGAAGGAGGCCGGGGCCTCGTGTCGCTGATTGAAGGGTGGTTGGGGTCGGGTTAGAGGACCTTGGCGAGCACGTCGGACTCGCGCAGGACGAGCAAGTCCTCGCCGTCGACCTTGATCTCGGTGCCGCCGTACTTGGAGTAGAGGACCTCGTCGCCCTCGGAGACGTCGAGCGGGATGCGCTTGCCGTCGTCGTCGATGCGGCCGTCTCCGGCTGCGAGGACCTTGCCCTTCTGCGGCTTCTCCTTGGCGGTGTCGGGCAGGACGAGGCCGGATGCCGTGGTCTCCTCCTCCTCGATCGCCCGCACGATCAGCCGATCGCCCAGGGGCTTGAGCTTCATGTCGAAAGAACCTCCGCTAGTTGGTGGACTGTGCTTCGCTGGCACTCTCCGGGAGAGAGTGCCAAGGCGCTCCCCAATATATAGAAGATCCGGCGATCACTCGGGTAAAGATCGTGGGTAAGCCATAGCCGGCACTTTCAACGACAGCGGTCCAAGCCGCTTACGACAGCTGCGGGCGTAGCGGAGGCGCTTCAGTTTTGGGCGCCGCCGAACCCCTTCATCGCTTCGGTCATGCCGGCGGGCTTGTCGATGATCTGCGAGAAGCGGACTACCGTGACGGTGTCCTGCATCGAGACGGAGCGGCCGTAGATCTGTTCGAGGAAGTGGATGAGTTCCTCGTGGCGGCGGAACTCGGGGTTGTCGTGCTTGATGTCGCGCGGGGAGAGGTCGGCGAGGGGCATGACCTCGACCTGGTCGATGACCGCTTCGAAGATGCGTTCGCGGGGGGAGTACTGGTAGCCGATCGTGACGAGGACGGCCTGGTTCTTGCGGTACTTGCCGGACTTGTCGCCGAGCCGGATGGTGGCGGTCTTGCGCCCGCGCAGGAGCTCGTCGGCGAAGATGGTGGAGTAGAAGTTGAGGACCTGCATGGCCGCAGGCAGGCTACCAACCTCGGCTCTCGGGACCCTTACGAGCCCTTGTCGAGGTGCTCGATCGCGAGCTCGATCATCGCGCGCTCGCCTTCGTAGCTGAGCGTGGTGAGCGCCTCGCGCAGGTCGATCCAGCGGGCCTCGAGGACCTCGTCGTCGTGGTCGGCGGTGTCTCCGGAGAGGTAGGTGAAGAGGTAGAAGGTGACGGTCTTTCCCACCGAGCGCCCTTCGCGCCGGTACCAGTAGCGCGAGGAGCCGAGCTCGCAGATGGGCTCGGCCACGATGCCGGTCTCCTCGCGGACCTCCCGGGTGGCGGCCTGCAGGGCGTTCTCGCCGGGGTCGACGTGGCCCTTGGGCAGGGCGAGCACGCGCGAGCCGTCGCTCGCGCGGCGGGCGGGGACGATCACGACGACCTGCTCGTCGCGGAGCACGACGCCGCCGGCGGAGATCTCGCGCGGGCGATCGGCGCGGCCCTGCCGGCGCCTGCGAGGGGACGAGTTGGGGGTCTCAGAAGACATATTGGTCGAGCGTCTGCGGGTCGTGCACGGTGAGGCGCCCGCGGCCTTGGGAGATGACGCCGGCGCGCTCGAGGACGGCGAGGAAGCGGCTGGCCGACTCGCGTGAGGATCCGGCGAGTTGCGCGAGGTCGGCTTGGGTGGCGGTGAGCAGCACCTCGGTGGGCGCGGCGCCTGAGGCGATCTCCTGCTGGACGAGGTCGCGCAGGACGACCGCGACGCGCGATTGGACGGTCTGGAAGGACTGGCGGGAGAGGCGCTCGTTGGATTCCCGCAGGCGCCTTCCGAGGGCGATCACGAGGCGCGTGGCGATGCCGGGATGCTCGTTCATCAGCCGGCGCATGTCGGGGCCGAGCACGGCCACGGCGGCTGTCGGCTCGATCGCTTCGACGGTGGCCGAGCGTCGCTCGTCCTCGAACATGGCGAGCTCACCGAAGATGTCGCCGGGGCCGAAGGTGGCGAGCGTGATGATGCGCCCGTCGGAGTGCTCGCGCACGGCGCGGGCGCGGCCGGAGCGCACGATGTAACAGGTGTCGCTGGAGTCGCCCTCGCGGAAGACGATCTGGCCGGGCTCGAACTCGCGGGGGACGGCCGGCTCTGCGATGCGCTGCAGGTCCGCGGGGTGCAGCGTCGAGAACACGGGCACGCGTGCGAGCAGCTCGACGACCTCGTCTGAGCGCATACCGGCCACGGCGCAGGCATATCACACCGCGCCGGTGGCTCGGGGGAAGGCCCCACGGCGTAATCTTCATCGGATGGGGCCGTTGAAGGTGATCGCCGGGATCCTGCTGACGGGCGCGCTCGCGCATGCGCACGCGCACTCGTTGCTGAGCTCGCGCGAACTGTGGGCGACGATCGACGTGTGCAACTCGGCGAAGGAGCCGGATACGGTCGGGATCCGCGGCTCGATGCCCAATGACGGGCACGCCAAGGACGCGATGTTCATGCGCTTTCAGCTGGAATACATGGACCCCACGAGCAAGGTCTGGAGCGTGCCCGCTCACGGCGCGGACTCCGGGTTCATCGCGCTGGGCGCGGCCAAGACGGGACGCCAGGGAGGGACGAGCTTTCAGCTGGGGGCGCCGAAGGGCCGGCCGGGGTACACGATGCGAGGGGTCGTGACGTTCCAGTGGCGCCGGGCGGGCAGGGTTGTGCATCAGGCGACGCGGAGCACGAGCGCGGGACATCCGAACGTCGTGCGGGCCGACCCGCCGGGTTACAGCGCCGCCCAATGCACGATCCCCTAGAAGCGCCGTATCGGTTCGCGTGTCGGAGATCTACTTCGGCGGGCGCGGGCGCGTGCGGCGGATTCCGGCCGGGCTCGGCGTCGATCGCGTGGCGGGGCGTTTGGGCAGGCGCAGCGGCTGCTCGGGTGGACCTGAGGGCTTCTTGGATGCCGGTTTGGCGCTCGTCTGTTTGGCGCCCGTTTTCGCGCTCGCCCGCGAGGGCTTGCTCGCGGACGGCTTGGCGCTCGCTTTGGACGCCGTCTTGGCGCTTGGCTTCCCGACTTTGACGGCGTTTGCCGGTTTGGCGGCTTTGAGCGTCGCCTTGGATGTGCGTTTGACGGCCGTTTTCTTCGCCGGCTTGGCGGTCTTGGTCGCGGCCTTGGGGGACTTCTTGGTGGCGATCTTGGTGACCTTTTTTGAGTTTGCCTCGCCGGAGGGCTCCGCGGTGTCGTCGTCGTCGAGGTGGGCGATCGGCGGCGCGGCCAGCTGCGCGGCCGCCACGAGGCTGCGGCGTTTGCCGGCGCCGCGACGGGCCTGCTCGATCGCGTCGATGGCGACTTTGGGGCCTACGTAGGGTGCGAGCACGACGAAGGAGATGTGATCGGAGAGACAGGGCAGGTAGCGCATGCGCTCGGCCGTGGAGTAGGCGCTGACGATGTCCCAGACCGCTCCGGTGATCGCTTCGGAGGCGATCTCGGGAGCGCGGCGCGGCGCGGGGCCGTTGGCGGCGAGCATCCCGGTGAAGCGGTCGATCGACTTGGTCATGCGCCCGATCATGCCGGGACCCACGTCGAAGAGGTCGATGAACGCCATCCGCAGGAGGGCGGGGTGAGAGACGATGTGCTCGATGAAGGCGCTGACGGCTACGGGGACTGCGTTCTCCCAGGAGGAGATCGGCGCGATCGTCGCTTCGACGGCCTGCAGCGCTTCGGCGGCGAACTCGTCGACGACGGTCAGGAAGCACTCTTCCTTGGAGGCGAACTGCTTGTGGAAGGCCTCGGTGGAGATGCCCGCGAACTGCGCGATCTGGGGATCGGTCAGTTCGCCGTAGCCTTCGTCGAGGGTCAGGTGCACGACCGAGCCGAGCACCCGCGCGCGCTTGTCGTCGCGGGCGAGGAAGGCCGCCGGCGCGGGCGGGATCTCGGGCGGCTGCTTGAGCGCGATCGCGTTCAGCCGCGTGGTGGCGGGTGAGCGGTAGGCCTCGACCCAGTCGAGCAGTTCGTCGGTGAGTGTGCGCAGCTCTGGGACGCGCTCTTCGCGGATGCGGTTGAAGACGACGTGGCGGACGCCGCCGACGATTGCGCGGGAGGCGATCGCGGGCAACGGCGCGGTGCCGGGGGAGACTCTGAAGGCGGAGGCCACGAGGCGCTCGTAGGCGTTGCCGGCGAGGTGCAGCCGTTCGCGTGCCTTGGAGCCGATGCCGAGCGCGTCGATCAGCACGAGCTGGGCGCCCTTCGGTTCGGCGACGATGTCGTCGAGGAAGGACTTGCAGGAGGCGTGCAGGCGGTTGGCCCAGCCGCGCTCGGAGGCCCAGGCCTCCAGCACGAGCTTGCGCGAGCGGGCGACGACGATGTCGTAGGTCGCCAGGAAGCACTCTTCCTTGTTGGCGAACTGCTCGTAGAAGGCGCGTCTTGAGACGCCGGCAAGCCCGATCACGTGCGCGACGGTCGTGCGGTGGTAGCCGCGCTGGGCGACCGACTCGATCATCGCGCCGTAGAGGCGTGTGCGCTGATGTCTGGCGACATCCTCACGATCAAGACCATGCGGACCGTGTGGCAGTCTCCTGTACAACGGCGCCTGATCCGTCTGAGCCGCCGCCTGAGAATCCCTCTGAGTTCCGCTCATCCCCACGGTTCTGGAAGATAGGCGATCTCACGATTAATTGCAAGTTTTTTATAACAATATCCGTCGAATGTTTCCAGGTGTGTTTCCGCTACCTCCGAATGTCCGACAGACATTTGGATTCGAACAGACGCAAAAAAGTCCCGGTTCCAATGGTCGGATAGCGCTTCAAAGCCCGCGTTTCTTGAATCTAAAGGGGTCTTGGGCGCGACCGGCGAACCGGAGCGGATCAGGCGCTGAGCGTCAGGCGGCGCGGACCGGAGCGGAAGCCGAATTCTGCGAGCAATGTCTCCCACTGTGATCCGATGGCCGGCTCGCCGTCGATTCGCTCCAGCGCGAGCCGCCCGACCTGTCCCCCGCGAACGGCCTGCGCGAGCGCGTTCAGCGCCGTGCGCACCTGCTCCTCCGCGGCGTTAGCAGCCGCCGCGGGCGTGTCGGCGCCGGCTGGGGCGCCGGCGGCCGGCACGAGCAGGCCGCGTCCGCCGCGCTCGACATACAGGATGGGCGCGCCCGCGACGAGCACGGCGTGGGCGCCGGGCACGCGCGCGGGGCGGCGAGCGCCGCCGCCACCATCGCGATGCCCCGCCCGCTCGGCAGGGGCGGGCCAGGGCAGCGCGGCGCCGTAGGGCTGGGCGGGGTCGGCGGCGGCGAGCACGAGCGGCTCGGCGCGCGTGGAGCGCAGCCGCTCGACGGCGCCGGGAAGTGCGAACTGGGCGCCGCCGAGGCCCTCGACGAAGTAGCCGCGGCGGCAGACGCCGAGCGTCTCGAGGTTGCACAGCGTCTCGTAGATCCCGGCGAAGCCGCCCTCGATCCGCTCGGCCAGGACCTGCTCGCGCGTGAGGATGCCGTGGCGCTCGAGCAGCAGCTCGGCGCGCGCGCGGCGGCGCTCGCTCTGGGTTGGACCCTCGCCGCCACGGCGAAAGAGCGGCGCGCTCAGCGACCAGCGCCCGGGCGGGTGTGTGGCGCCGCTGCCGGAAGGGCGGGCGCGCCGGCGGCGCGCGCCGAAGCGCCCGGGGATGGACGAGCCGCCTCGAGCGGCCCGTCCCGCCGTCGCCGAGGGCTCGGGCTGCGAGCGCGCGAGCGACAGGCGCGAGCGATCGGAGATCGGAAGGCGCAGCGGCGCCCAGGAGTCGTTGGTGGCCGCGCCCGCCCAGACGAGGTCGAACAGCGCCTCGCGGATCGCCTCCGCCGGCAGGTCGAGCTCGGCGAGCAGGTCGGTGAAGAAGCATGGGCCCGCGAGCAGACGCTCGCGCACGAGCTCGCGCTCGGGAGCGTCCTCGAGCGCCTGCTCGCGACGCGGAAGAACAGGCGGCGGGCCGAGCAGGGGGGCGTCTTCGCGGAAGTACAGCGCGACCCGCCCGGAGCGCCCGAGCGGTCCCGCGCCGACCCAGACGAGCTCGCCGCTTGAGCAGAGCGCGTCGAGCCACGCCGGCGAGTAGGCGCCGAGACGGCGGGGGAGCACGTCGCGCTCCCACGTCTCGGCCGGCAGCGCAAGTCCCTGGAGAGGCACGAGAACCTCGCGCAGGCGGTCGATCCCGGCTCCGGAGGAGGTATGGCGGTCGATTCCGTGCCAGGCCGGGAGAAAGGCCGCGAGGGCGCTCTGAGCGGAAGGCTCGATCTCTTTTCGCAGGGCCGCGAGCGAGGCGCGGCGCAGGCGGCGCACGACCTCGACGTCGGCCCATTCGAGGCCGCTCGAACCGGGTGCGATTTCGCCGCGGGCGAGCGAGCCCGAGCGCTCGAGCTCGCGCAGCACGGCCGAGGCGTCGAGGCGATAGCGCGCGTACAGCTCCTCGCTCGTGAACGGCCCGTGGGTGCGCGCGTAGCGGGCCACGAGTTGGGTGAGGGCGTCGTCGACGTCGGCGAGGAACGTCTCGGGCAGGCCGGCGGGCGGGACCGCGCCGAGGGCGTCGCGGTAGAGCCCGGCGTCGTCGGCGGCGACGTAGCGCTGCTCGCCGGCGATGCGCAGCGCGATGGCGCGCCGCCCCCGGCACAGCCCGTCCAGCAGCTCCTGGGAGTCGATCCCCTCGAGCACGCGTTCGCGGACCTCTGCGGCGGTGAGGTCGCCGAGGGCGCGCAGCACGTCGTGCAGCTCGTCGCGCCCGGTGGCGCGCGTCAGCGGCGAGCGGCGCTGGAGCTCGTCGCAGACGCTTTTCAGTGCGTCGGGGTCGATCAGCTCGCGCAGCTCCTCTGAGCCGAGCAGCTCGCGCAGCAGGTCGCGGTCGAGCGAGAGCGCGGCGGCGCGGCGCTCGGCGGTGGGGGCGTCGCCCTCGTACATGTAGGTGGCGACGTAGTCGAACAGCAGCGAGGAGGCGAACGGGGACGCGACGGGGGTCTGCACCTCGACGAGTGAGATCTCGCGGGAGTGCAGCCCGCGCAGCAGCGCCTCCAGGCCGGGCAGGTCGAGCACGTCGCGCAGGCACTCGCGGTAGGTCTCGAGCACGATCGGGAAGTCGTCGTGCTCGCGCGCCACCTCGAGCAGGTTCTGGGCCTTCAGGCGCTGCTGCCACAGCGGCGTGCGCCGCCCCGGCCAGGCGCGGGGGATCAACAGCGCGCGGGCGGCCGCCTCGCGAAAGCGCGCCCCGAACAGGGCGGAGGAGCCGAGCTCGGCCATCACGGCTTGCTGCAGCTCCTCGGGCTCGATCAGCACGAGCTCGGAGGCGCTGGGCAGCGCCTGGGCCTGCTCGTCGTCGAGGTCGGGCAGACGCAGGACGATGCCGTCGTCAGACCACAGCGCGTCGGCCTCCACGCCGTAGCGCTCGCGCACGCGGGCTGACAGCGCGAGGCCCCAGGCGGCGTGGACGCGGGCGCCGTAGGGGGAGAGCAGGCACAGCCGCCAGTCGCCGATCTCGTCGCGGAAGCGCTCCAGCACGATCGTGCGATCGGACGGGAGCACGCGCGTGGCGTCCTGTTGCTCGCGCAGGTAGGCGAGGAGGTTGCGCGCCGCGCGCTCGTCGAGGTCGCAGTCGCGCTGGAGCGTGGCGGCGTCCTGCTCGATCGCCCAGCGCGAGAAGGCGCCGATCTCGCGCCCCAGCTCGACGGGGCGCCCGAGCGTGTCGCCCTTCCAGAAGGGCACGGCGCCGGGGGCGCCGGGGGCGGGGGTGACGATCACGCGGTCGCGGCCGATCTCCTCGATCCGCCAGGTGGAGGCGCCGAGCATGAACGCTTGGCCGGCGCGGGCCTCGTAGACCATCTCCTCGTCGAGCTCGCCGACGCGGCGCCCGTCCGGGAGCGTGACGGTGTAGAGGCCGCGGTCGGGGATCGTGCCGGCGTTTGCGAGGGCGAGCTGGCGCGCGCCGCGGCGGGGACGGATGACGCCCGAGAGGCGGTCCCAGACGATGCGCGGGCGCAGGCCGATCGTGGAGCGATCGCCGAAGGAGGTGTCGGGGTAGCGCCCGTCGAGCATGTCGAGCACGCGCTCGAGCAGCTCGCGGGTGAGGGAGGCGTAGGACCAGGTGTTGGTGACGAGCGCGTGGAGATCGTCGACGCAGACGCCGTCGGGGTCATCCTCGGCCGCGACGGCGATCGAGACGACCTGCTGAGCGAGCACGTCCAGCGCGTTGCGCGGCACGACGGTCGGCTCGATCTGCCCGGCGCGCATCAGTCGGCAGAGCACGGCGCACTCGAGCAGGTCGCCGCGGAACTTGGGGAAGAAGCGTCCGCGGCTGGTCTCGCCGACGCCGTGACCGGCGCGCCCGACGCGCTGCAGCCCCCGGGCGACGGACTTGGGCGACTCGACCTGCAGGACGAGATCGACGGCGCCCATGTCGATGCCCAGCTCAAGTGAGCTGGTGGCGACGAGGCAGGGCAGCTGGCCGGCCTTGAGCAGCTCCTCGACGTGCGTGCGCTGCTCGCGCGCCAGCGAGCCGTGGTGGGCGCGGGCGATCTCGCGTGGGGCTGGAGCCGCCTCGTCGTCCTCGGTGGCCGCGCGCGCGTCTTCTTGCGCGGCGAGCTCGTTGAGGCGCAGTGCGACGCGCTCGGCCGCGCGGCGGTTGTTGACGAAGATGATCGTGGAGGTGTGTTCGCGCACGCAGCGCAGCAGCTCGGGGTAGATGGCGGGCCAGATCGAGCCGCTGGTGGACTCTCCCCCGGCGACCGGCTCCAGCGGATCGGGCGGCGCGGTGCGGGAGGGATCGTGAGCGCCGGGTTCGGCCATCGACTCGACGGGGACTTCGATGCGCAGGTCCAGTCGCGGTGGCGCCGCCGCGTCGAGGATCGTGACCTCGCGGCGGGGACCGACGAGGAAGCGCCCGATCTTCTCGAGCGGGCGCTGGGTCGCGCTGAGGCCGATCCGCTGTGGCCCGGGCGCCCGCCCTCCTGCCGGCGCCGGCCGTTGCTCGGGAGCGGGACGCGATCCATCCGGCGCCGGATGAGACACCGCAGGATCCGAGCGCGGGGCGGACACGAGCGTGTCCAGACGCTCGAGTGTGAGCGCGAGGTGCGAGCCGCGCTTGGTGGCGGCGACGGCGTGGATCTCGTCGACGATGACCGCTTCGACGTGCGTGAGCATCGAGCGCGCCTGCGAGGTGAGGATCAGGTAGAGCGACTCGGGCGTCGTGATCAGGATGTCGGGGGGGTTGCGAGCCATCGCGGCACGCTCGCGCTGGGGCGTGTCGCCGGTGCGGATGGCGAGCGAGACGGTGTCGGCGATGCCGATGCCGCGCAGAGGCGTGCGGAGGTTGCGCTCGATGTCGTAGGCGAGCGCCTTCAGCGGCGAGACGTAGACGACGCGGGTAGTCCCACCCCCGGGCGCAGATGCGCGAGCGGGTCTTGCCTCGAACTCGCCACCAGGGCCGCGCTGACTAGCGGGATCGCCGCCGAGACGGTCGAGTGCCCAGAGGAACGCGGCGAGCGTCTTGCCCGAGCCGGTGGGCGCCGACAGGAGCACGTGCTCGCCGCGTGCGATCGCCGGCCACGCCTGGGTCTGGGCGGGCGTGGGGGTCGCGAAGGCCGCCTGAAACCAGTCGCGGACGCGGGGCGTGAAGCTGGACAGGGGATCGCTGCCGGCGGGGTTCGAAGCCATTCTGCGTTGAGGCTAGCGGGAGCCCGATCCTCCCGGCCCTGCCCGCAAGCAGGGCCTTCACAGGCGCCGCGCCGTCAATGGCCGCGGCGCCCGTGGAGACCTGGCATCGTCGGGGGGACGCCTTGATCTCTACTCGAGCACCGCCGGAGAGGTTGGACGATGCCCAAGCTCTTGGCCGCATGGGGCACATCCCTGTGCGGCGGCCAAGTGCGAGATTCCTATCGTATTCCCCATCTAACTTTAGTTCTGACTATGCGATATCTCCAATGGTGTTTCTCACTCGTCGTAGCCGGATGCGGCCGCCCACACACATATATCAATCCGACAAATAGAAAAGGTCGCTCACCGAAGCGTACTCGCCCCGGACGCCGCTGCCTGCAGAAGCCACGACGTCCGGGGACACCTCCGGGCACGGGACCGGCTCGGTCTCCGAACACGCGGCCCGCCGGAAGAGGGACGGCGGACTGCCTGTATTTGTACACGCCCAGCGTATGCGCGTGGGGTCGTGTTTCCGACATGACTCGGCGGACGAACTCCGCGCGCAAGATCTGACCGGGCCCGACCGCCTACTTCTGATCGCGGTAGGGACCGCCGTTGCTGGCGGCCCCCCGCGCAGATCCCAGCGTGCGGGACTACCGCACTGGGCTCCTGGAGTGCCCCCGCTTTTGTGGACACCTGAGTGCTTGGGTCCGTCGGGCCCGGCAGGAAGGATGTGGTGTCCATGCCACGTACTCGCCCCCCGTACCCCGTGGAGTTCCGTCGTGAGGCGGTGGAGCTGGTCCGTTCGAGTGGCCGGTCGGTCAGCGAGATCGCGAAGGATCTCGGTGTCAGCGGCCAGTCATTGTCGAACTGGGTCAAGCGCGCGGAGATCGATAGCGGCCGCTCGCCGGGCCTGACCAGCGAGGAGCGTGAGGAGTTGCGAAGACTCCGGCGTGAGAACCGGGTTCTTCGCGAAGAGCGAGAAATCCTAAAAAAAGCCACGGCCTTCTTCGCCAGGGCGAGCGAACCGAACCGGTAGCAGCGTTCGGGTTCATCGCGGCGGAGAAGGCACATCACTCGATCGCGGTGATGTGCCGGGTGCTTGGTGTCTCCCGGGCGGGGTTCTACGCCTGGGAGCGCCGCGCGCCGAGCGATCGTGATCTCGCGGACGCGTGGCTGACAGAGAAGATCCGCGAGATCCACACCGCCTCGAAAGAGACCTACGGCTCGCGGCGCGTGCACGCCGATCTACGACTCGCTCACGGGATCAGGGTCGGCTGCAAGCGCGTGGAGCGCCTGATGGCCCTGGCGGGCCTGTCCGGGCTCCCAGAGCGCCCGAGACGACGCACCACGGTCCGCTTGGAGGGCGTCAGGGTCGCTCCCGATCTCGTGGAGCGCGACTTCAACCCGACCGCGGCGAACCGCACGTGGTCGGCGGACATCACCTATATCCGGACGTGGGAGGGCTGGCTCTATCTCGCGCACGTCCAAGACCTCTTCTCCCGCAGGATCGTGGGGTGGGCGATGGCCGACCATCTCCGCGCGGAGCTCGTCGTCGACGCTCTACAGATGGCGCTCGCCCAACGCAAACCCGACACCGCCACAGCCGGGCTGATCCACCACTCCGACCAAGGCAGCCAATACACCGCTGTTCTCTTCACCGGCCGTTGCGAGCAGGCCGGTATCACCCCCTCGACCGGGTCCAAGGGCGACTGCTTCGACAACGCCGTCTGCGAGAGCTTCCACGCCTCGCTGAAGAAGGAGCTCATCTACCGCCACACCTGGCCGACCCGCGCCGAGGCACGCACCGCCGTCTTCGAGTACATCGAGGGCTGGTTCAACCCACGCCGCCGACACTCCACCCTCGGCTACCTCTCACCAGCCGAATACGAGCACCAACACCAAAACCAGCCTCCCACGACGACACCCGACACCCCGCCGCTCAGCACCCCCGCCATCGCATGAACCGGCGACCACCACCAGCTACCCCGGGGAACCCCCCTCCCGCGCGGCGCGCCCGGATATTACTCGCTCCGCCTACGGCTCCGCGAGGAATATCCGACAGATCACATAAACTGCATCAAGTCAACCCGTGTCCACGAGAACGGGGGCAGGCCAGGCACGTTGGGGAAGATCGGTAACTGTCAGATCGGTGTTTCCGTGCACGCGGTCGGCGCGAGGGGGACCGTGCCGTTGGGGTGGGCGCTATATCTGCCCGAGGAGTGGTGTCAGGACCCCGAGCGTCGCCGGCGAGCGAAAATCCCTGCGGAGGTCGAGTTTCAGACCAAGCCCGAGTTGGGGGTCGATCTGATTGAGCAAGCCGCGGGATGGAAGATCGCCAATGCGCCGGTGCTCGGCGACCAAGCCTACGGGGATAACACCGTGCTGCGTGAGCGCCTGCACGACGCCGAGCTCGAGTACGTGCTGTCCGTCGGCGCAGAGACGAAGGTGTTCACGCCCGAGACGACGTTCACGGTGCCCGACACCCCGGCCGGAAAAGGCCGTCCGCGCAGCCGGCCACGCCCCGACCTTGATGCCATCGCGATAAATCAACTGGTCGCCGGTCTTCCGGCGGAGCAGTGGCAGACCGTCACGTTTCGCGACGGGCCGGACGGGCCTAACGCCGAACCAGTCACCTCGCGCTTCTGCTTTTTGCGCGTCAGGGCCGCCAACCGCGCCGAGAAGCGCACACCGTGGCCACCCCGCGAGGAGTGGCTGATCGCCGAGTGGCCCGAGGGCCACGATCAGCCAAGCGACTACTGGATCTCAAACCTGTCCGCCGACACCGAGCCCGAGCAGCTCGCACGCCTGGCGCGGCTGCGCTGGAAGATCGAGCTCGACTACAAACAGCTCAAGGGAGAACTCGGCCTGGACCACTATGAGGGCCGTTCCTACCTCGGCTGGCATCACCACACGGCGCTCGTCACCGCCGCTCACGGTTTCCTCACCCTGGAGCGGCAGAACCCAAATCTCCCGCGGCCGGCCTGACGCTCCCTCAGACAGTCCTCCTGTTCCAGCCCCTGTTCAAGTGCTGGACCGGCCGCTGCACCACCTGCCAGCAAACGATCAGCCTCAACCAGCTACCCCTCCACCAGCCACCACAAAACGAGTGAACACAACTACCAAAGCACTACTAGGTGGCTGTGTCGTTCTGTTCGGTGAGGATGTCGCCGCGTCCGCGTAGTCGCCAGGATGGCCCGTTGATCGTGAGGACCTCGGCGTCGTGTAGGAGGCGGTCGAGGATCGCGGCTGCGAGGACTTCGTCACCGAGGAGCGCGGCCCACTCGGAGATGCGCTTGTTTGAGGTGACGATCGTGGATGAGCGGGAGTAGCGGCGGTTGATCAGCTGGAAGAAGCGGTTCGCGTCGGCCGGCTCCAGGGGCAGATAGCCGACCTCATCACAGACGAGCAGCTGCGGGCGCTGCAGCTGCGTGAGCTTTTGGCGCAGGTTGCCGAGGCGCTCAGCGGTGCGTAGATCCCCGACGAGATCGTCGAGGGTGGTGTAGCGCACGAGATAACCGGCTCTGAGGGCGTCCATCGCCAGGCCGACAGCGATGTGGCTCTTGCCGACCCCGGGCGGGCCCAGCAGCAGGGCGCAGACGCGGCGCTCGATGAACCGCAGTGACCGCAGCTCAGCGACGCGCTTGGGGTCAAGCTCCGGCTGGAAGGAGATGTCGAACTCGTCCAGCGTCTTGTGGTGCGGCAGCCCGGAGAGCTTCAGCCGGGAGGCGTAGCGGCGGCCCTCGAGCACCCCCACCTCGGACTCCAGCACGAGGCCCAGGAACTCGCGGTAGCCGAGCTTTGCGGTCTCGGCGCGGTCGACGAGCTCGTCCGCGGTCTCGGCGAGCCCGAGCAGCTTCAGCTCTCTGGCATTGGTCGCGATGCGCTCTGTGAGCAGCTCACCCATGGACGATCGCCTCCTCGTAGCGCGCGAGGGGACGAGCATGCACTTCGGGGTCAGGTAGCGCCGAGAGCACCGCAGCCAAGGGCACCGAGCCCTCCTGCGGATCGCCCAGCACCCGGGCGGGAGCACCACGCTGATGACGCGCGAGCCGCTCACCGTCACTCACGCGGTAAGCCTCGATCTCCTGCGCGCCAAGCAACAACTCAACCCGCTCTCCTGGCTTGGCGTCAGGGACCGCGTAGCGACGCCCCTCGAAGCTGAATAACCCATCACGAGCGACGATGCGGGTGGTGCGATCGACCACAAGGTAGGGCGCCGGCGGCAACGCCCCGAGCGCTGAGCGATCACGCTCGGCCCGTGTCGCCACCACCTCGCCGTGGGTGCCGTGCACCCGCTGGCGAGCGACCTCCTCGTTCCAATCCTCCCACTCCATGTTGGCCTGTTCGTAACTGGAGAAACGGTGAGCGCGCAGCAACCGCTCACGCACGTAGGGAACATCGGACTCGACCTTGCCTTTCGTCTGCGGCCGCCGCGCACGACACAACCGGATCGTGAAGCCGTAATGGTTTGCTGACGCCAGCGCCTGTTGGTGATAGACGCTCTCCCCGAGAGCGACCTCCCGACCGACGTGGCTCTTGATCACGGTCTTGGTGCGGTCATAGAGCAACTCGCGAGGCACCCCGCCGAAGTGCGCGAACGCGCGGCGATGGCACGCCCAGAACGTCACCAGATCCAGCGAGCCCGTCAACGCGCAGAACGAGTCCCGGGAGTGCCCCAGCACCATGTGGAAGCAGTAGAGCGGCAGCTCCAACCCCGAGGTCGTGCGGATCGGCTGCTCGTGGGACCAGTCGATCTGCGCCTGGTGACCCGGAGCCGTCTCAAACCGCTCCTCGCTCCTCGCCGGCGGCCGTGGACGGGTCCGCTCGGTATAACGCCGCACCGTGTCATAGCCCCCCTCAAAGCCGTAGTCGCGGACCAGGTCCTGGTGGATCCGGGTCGCCAGCAACCGCGGCTCCGCTGAGAGCCACTGGTCGATCAGCGGCTTGAATTGATCGAGCTTCGACGGCGTGCGCCGGCGACGATAAGCCGGCTGCGCACCCTGCTCCACATATCGCTTGACCGTCCGCCAATCACGACCCAACAACCGGCCGATCTCCGCGTAGCTATACCCCTGACGCTGCAGCGCCTTGATATCCATCCAATCCTCCTCGCTGATCACCGCGACCTCCAACTCGACGACGACATAACGCCACGAGCCTCAAGGCCGCACCGGACACGACGGGCACCCCGCCCCCAGGGGGCCAGACCAGGCCGCCAGCCGTGTGGGGAAGCCCCTCGGGGCTCCCCCACACGGCTGAACCTCACCTACATAATTCGATGCCCATCAACCAGCATTATTGGCTGCTTAACGACATCACGTGAGCAGCGGTACCGGGTCGCCGCGGGCGTGGGCGCTGAGCGCGTCGGTGAGGTAGACGAACAGCGATCTGTTTTGTAGGCGGCAGGTGGTGTGTGCGGAGAGCAGTCGCTCGATCCGTCGTTCGCCTCCTGCGGATTGGCTTCCGAGGCTGAGCTTGCGGTAGATGACCGCGCCTCGCAGGGAGCGCTCGGCGTGGTTGTTGGTCGGCTGGACACCATCGTGGGCAGCGAACGTCCAGAGCGCGGGCCATGCCTTGATGAGGTTGCGCGCCATCCCTCGGCAGTACTTGTTGCGCGCCCGTTTCGTGGCGTAGCGGGCGATGATCGGCTTGAACTCGTGTTGGCAGTTGCGGATCGCGAGCTTCAGCTCGCGACGATCGCTTGTGTTCTGGAAGACCTCCCAGGCCCAGAAGACGCGCTCGCAGAGCGCGAGGCCGTGCTCGCCGAACTCCTTCTCGGCCGCCAAGCCTTCGGCGTGCGCGGCGAAATCGCGACGTAGGTGCGCCCAGCAAAGCTGACGACGCGCCAACGGCAGGTGCGCGTAGGCCCACCAGCGGTCGGAGGTCACGATCGCCTTCGTGTCCGCGAGTAGTTGCTTGGCGTGATCCTCGTGGCGATCGGGCGCGATCTGAAGGTAGGCGCGACGCTGATCGAAGATTCCCCACAGCGCGCGGCGCTCCCCCGCGGTCCGCCAGCCGGTCTCGTCCATATTCACCGCGCCGGTCTCACGAAGCGCTCCCAGCAGATCGGCGTGTGGCTCGGTGAGTGCATCGCCTGTGCGAGCGAGGATCGACTCGACCGTGCCGGTTGAGATCCGCGAAGCGAACAGCTGCTCGCAGCACTCCACGACATCCCGGCGGGAGATCCTGTTGCGCACCGAGAGCGTCGCGACGGCCGCCTGGTAGCGGGGACCGAACGCGCTCTGTGCCACCTCGCTCGGCAACTCGCCGCGCGGATGTTCACCGCAGCCCGGACAGCGCGAACGATGACACCGGTGCTCAGTGACCTGCACCGAGATCACAGGCAACTCCTCGACCTGCCAGCGCACCGGTTCACCCACCGCGACGTGCTCGTCTGCGGCGAAGACGTGGCCGCAGCCACAGTGCTCGGGCCAATGCTCGATCACCCGATCAACAGCCCACGCGGGCAGCAGCGGCCGGCCCCTGCCTTCATGACCGGCCTGAGCGCCCTGTTTGCGACCCGATGGATCCTTGCCACGCTTTGGCGTGCTGGCGGGCGGATCGGCGCTCGGGGGAGCAGAGGAATTGCGCGAGCTGCGATTCAGTCGCCGCTCGAGCTGGGCTATGCGCTCATCCTGGCGCGCGACGCGCTCTTCCAAGCGTCGGATCTGGGCGTCCATCCGCAGAAGCACCTCCACAACCGCCCCACGACCAGCGTCATAGATCGCCTCCGCCTCAACCCGATCCACACAACCAGATTCGACACACCCCAGCTATATCCCCCGACCCAACTGAACGCTTAGAAAGCGCCGGGATAAACCGGCCCGGAGAAAGGAATGAGAGAGTCCGACATCGAAGACGTAGCGAGTCACGGTGGCCCCGACCATGCGTTGGCGACCCGCGAGGGCGCAGCGAAGCGTTGGATTCGGGGTACGCGCAGGCCGGGCTATTGAGCCGCGAAATCAAGGGTTTCGGGGTGCCGACGTCGTTAAGCGAGGCGGAAGGCAACATCGTCGGTCGCGCTATCGCGAGTGGCCGGCGGACCCCGCGCGGTCGAAGAACCTGTGCATGCGCGGAATCTCCGGGTGCGAGAACCGGGAGGTCCCGTGGTTGCCCGTCCCTATCGATGATGCCCCGTCCTGGATGGTTCACGGGGTGGCATATCGGCGGGGAGGCGGGCCGCGAGGGGAACGCTGAGGCGGTAAGCCCTCGATGAACGATCACGGGAAGTCAGACAGGCCCGTATTACCTGCGAAGCCGTCGAACAAGGCCGCGCGAGCGGAAGCGGAGATGGTGGAGGGAAGGGGCCTGCCCGAGGGGAACACGGCCAGCAAACCGCGTCCCGGACACAGTGCCGGGCAAGGCGCGTCAAGTGCGTTGGGTCGTGTGCGTCGAGCAGCACAGAAGGACAAGGAAGCACGGTTCACCGCGCTCTTGCATCACGTGGACCTGGATCGCCTGCGGGCGGCTTACCGGGCGTTGAGCCCGAGGGCCGCGGCCGGGGTGGACGGGGTGACGTGGCAGTCATACGGACAGGACCTGGAGGTCAACCTTCAGGATCTGCACGCGCGGCTGCACAGGGGAGCGTACCGGGCAAGACCATCGCGCAGGGCGTATATCCCGAAGGCGGACGGGCGGCTTCGGCCGCTCGGTATCGCCGCGTTGGAGGACAAGATCGTCCAGCGCGCCGTCGTCGAGATTCTGAACGCCGTCTACGAGGTGGACTTCCTGGGTTTCTCCTACGGCTTCCGGCCTGGGCGTGGCCAGCACGATGCGCTGGACGCGCTCGCGGCCGGCATCCTCAAGAGGAACGTGAATTGGGTGATCGACGCGGATATCCGCGACTGCTTCACCGGCCTGGATCAATCGTGGCTTGTGAGGTTTCTCGAACACCGGATAGCGGATAGGAGGGTCCTGCGCCTGATCCAGAAATGGCTCAGGGCAGGAGTGATCGAGGACGGGTTCTGGACGGCTAGTGACGAGGGGGCACCACAAGGGGCGTCAGTTTCGCCGCTCCTGATGAATGTCTACCTGCACTACGTTCTTGACTTGTGGGCCGAGCAGTGGAGGGGCCGCCACGCTCATGGTGACGTGGTCATCGTGCGCTGGGCGGACGACTTCATTGTGGGCTTTGAGCATCGTGATGACGCCGAGCGGTTCCTGGCCGACCTGCACGAGAGGTTCGCGCAGTTCGCGTTGGAGCTGAACGCCGAGAAGACGCGCCTGATCGAGTTCGGACGGCACGCCGCCCGGGACCGCCAAGCGCGTGGACTCGGACGGCCTGAGACGTTCGATTTCCTTGGCTTCACGCATATCTGCGGGAAGACGCGGAAGGGACGCTTCATGCTGAAGCGCAAGACGATCACCAAACGGATGGCGGCGAAGCTACGAGAGGTCAAGGCCGACCTGATGCGACGCCGTCATCTGCCGATCCCCGAGCAGGGGCGCTGGCTGGCAAGCGTAGTGCGGGGACATCTCGCCTACTACGCGGTGCCAGGCAACATCGACATGGTGGTGGCCTTCCGAACCCAGGCGACCCGGCACTGGTACAGGGCGCTTCGGCGTCGTAGCCAGCGCACGAGTCTGACCTGGGAGCGGATGAACTGCCTCTCAATCCGATGGCTCCCACCCGCACGCATCATGCATCCCTGGCCCGACGCGCGGTTCAACGCCAAAACCCAAGGGAGGAGCCCAGTGCGGTAGTCCCGCACGCTGGGATCTGCGCGGGGGGCCGCCAGCAACGGCGGTCCCTACCGCGATCCTACTTCTTCCGGTGCGCAGCCTTTTTCGTCTTCTTCGCCTTTTTGGCCTTCGGGCAGCCGGTGACTTGGATCTTGGTCGCCTGGGTGGTCACCGCGCCATTCTGCCCGGTGATGACCGTAGGCATGGTGAGCTTCTGGCCGCACATGCTGTTGTGGGCGGAGGACGGGAGGTCGGTGGCGAGGACGGAGGTGGGACCCTGCGGGAAAACGGTTTCGAACATGCTGATCGGGGCATCGGGGACGGAGTTGAACGTCGAGGTGGTGATGCCTTTCTTGATGTTGGTGTTGCCGTCGAGATAGTCCGTGATCCCTTCGCCCTGGAGGACGAAGACGAGGTCTGGGAAGGCGGCGCCGCCGTGAGAGACGAGGTAGGCGGGGCCCGTGAGGGGATGCGCCAAGATGGGGGTCACAGCCGTGGCGATGCCGACGCGTGAGGCCACGGGGCAGGCCGCGGGATTGGCGTTGAACACGACCTCGGTACAGGCTTTCTGGAGCGTCGTCAGGCGCGCCGGGAGCTGCTTGGGCAGGGTGACGCGGGCTTTGGCCATGTTCGCCTGGCCACTGCCGGAGCCGACCTTGACGACGAGCGAGGCGCCGCTGGCTTTGCTCGTCTTCGCCGCGGTGGACGCCTTGAACGAGGGCGCGAACGGCAGCTGGGCGCAGTTGACGACGTCGAACGGACTCGTGGCCGTCGTTCGCGTATGGGTATCGGATTCGAGGGTGGTGGCGACGGCGGTCGGCGTGCAGTTGGTGGGGTTGAAGACGAACCCGGGCCGGTCGACCGTGACGTTGATCGTGCGGACGTCGAGGGGAATGCCGTCCTTGATCGTCGGTATCTGGCTGGTGATGATCGCCTGGGCGGTGTTGCGGTCGACGCTGATGGCGGCGCGGGCGATGACAGTACCGAGGTTGAACGGTCCGGCGATGGCGGGAACGGCGATCGAGAGACCGAAGGGCGCACCGTCGTAGGGGCCGGTCAGGTAGACCTTGCCGCCTTTGACCCAGAACGGGTCGGGGCCGGGGCCGGCGGAGGCGGTGGTCTCGCCGATGAGGCTCGTTTCGGGACATTCGCCCTGGGCCGCCTGGGGTTCGGGGCAGAGCGGAACGCTCTTCAGGTTCGCCAGCAGGCCGTGAGGCATCGCCACGGTCACGCTGCTGAAGCGCTGTTCGCCGTCCTGGCGGGCGAGCGTCAGCGAGAACGGCGTGTAACCGCCCGCCTGCAGGCTGGTCGAGCCCGCGACCATCGAGGGCGAGAAGGGATGGTTGCAGTTGGACGAGATCGTGAAGCTCCCGGTGGAGGCTTCGAGAGGCGGGTTGCCGCTCCACGGAGTGAGTTGGGCAGAGCCGGCATAGGTTCCGCACACAGACGGCGTGACAAGTGGTGCCCGGGGACCGGAGAAGAATTTGAGCTTCAGATCGCTGAACGGGAGCTGGGGATTGTTGTCGAAGGTCGTCGTGATCTGGCCCGTGTTCGGATCGAGTGAGACCTTCCCGCCGAGCTTGACCAGCGCGCCTGGGCCTTCCACCACGATGTAAAGCGCGATCAACGAGTTTTCGAACGTTTCCTGCTGCGCGAGATAGACCTCGCCCTTCAGTGGCTGGTCGAGCAGGGGCGTGGTGACTTCCGCCGAGCCGACCTTGGAGGAGTCAGGACACGAGGGCTTGTCGGCGTTGTGCAGACCGATCTCACCAGGGGTGCAGACGCCGAGGCCGTTGGCCGACGAGGGCGAAACGGCAAACCCGGGCGGCAACGTCACCGTCGCCTTCTTCAGGTTTGCTTCGGTCAAGCCTTCGTTTTCTTCGAGATTTTCGAGAGGAAAGTGCAGATCGACGCTCAGCCCGCTCGGTGATTCGGCGCTTTCGCTATCGTCTTCCGTTTCGGGGCGAATTGCCAGCGAAGGATTGAAATGAAGCGCTTCGCAGCCTGTGACCGCTGCCGAGTGCGCCGTCGTATTCGGGGCCGAGGGTTCGATCGGGTTCGTCGGTTCCTGCCACGAGCTGGTGCTGAGCGTCGAGTCGAGTTCTGCGTGGGTACACGACCCGGGCATTGTCAGCAGCGGCTTGCCCGTTCGTTCACCAGGCACCAATGGGCAATTCACTCGTGCAGCCGACGATGGCAGTTTACCCAATTTCACAAGTTCTTCTTCGACTTCTTTTTCGACCTTCACGCGAGATACGCAGACTCCGCGGTAGGCGTCGTGACTTTCCGCAGTGGGATCTCCCCAGAGGATGAGTTCGTTTCCAAAGAGTGGCACCTTTGGCGTGATGTCTTCCGCTTCGCCCGACAATTCGTAGGCACCATTCGTCCGCACCTTGCCCACGATGTGAACGACAAGGCCAATCCCCCCGGGATTGACTCCGAACTCCGCCGCGACACCGGAAGGCGGAACCAGGTCGTAGACGCTGGCCGGTGCATAAAGTTCACTGATGAGGGGAATATCGACCCCTACGATCGAGCCGATCGGGCAGCCACCACCGTCTCCGCCGGCCGTCTCGAATTGGGCCTCGGTGCACTTCTCTGGCACAGCATTGGGATTGACAACCGCTCCCGGGGGAAGGTTAACCCGCAGATGCTTGGGACTGCCGAAGAGGTTAGCCGCAATTTCAGGAACACCAACCCCACGGAGCCCTTTAGGGCTTTTTATAAACACTTCCGCCTCGTTGGTAACCGTGTGGTTGAACACAACCGTTGTCGTGAAACCATACGGATGGGAGCCCGCTCGGTTGTTGGCCGAACCGTCCCGTTCTTCGAACCTGCCCCCAAACTGGTAAACGCCAAAAGCTTCTGGACCGAACTGTTCCGGAAAAGGCCCGAAAGCACTCGCGATACTAGGAGTCACGCAGGTCACGGCGCATGTCAATGTCACAAGCACAAGAAATCTGATCGGCACGCCAGGCTTCATCGGCGACGCCCCCCCTTACCATCCTTCGCTCCGGAGATCTTATTCTTACGCCGCACGGGTCCATACCTTTTGCGGACCGCTCGTTCGCAGCTCGTCCGCCCGACTTTGGATTTTGTACGGCACGCTCTTAGCGCCTTGGCCAACTTCTCTGCCCGCGTTTCCGCGATGTGCGGAGCCGGCGTCGCGGAAGGCGGCGACGGCGCCTGTACAAGATTACCCACTCCGTAAAGTGTCGTACTGGCGGGGGCTCCAAAGGCAGGTGATTCACCCGACACATTTTCACGACATTCTGTTTCATCTTCGCACGGCGCAATCGGCGCAGCCGGGTATTGGCTTGGTATTCCGCCTTCCACATGCGCGTCGTAGGCATCGACGTTGTTGTCCTGATCTTGACCCACCAGACCCGGCTGGCGTGTAAAAAAGAAGACGTCGTCTCCGTTCGAACTAGCGTCGCCGAAATATGCGCCCTCAAGACCCTGGCCCGTGGAAATCAGATACAGGCATCCTCCGTCTTGCCTTTCGCTTTCACAGGACCCTTCGCCGTCGGCCTCCCACTCGTAGACGTCACTGCGCATGTTGGCGTCGCCGGGAATCAGCGCTTCTTCCGTTTCGAAGAACACACGACGACCATCCACACTGAGATTGTGGGTCATAAGCCCATTGCGCGAAGGCGGTTCGGCAACCAAGGCGATATTACGTTTAGTCAAATATGCTCCCTTTGACGCGGAAACGTCCATCGGATTGCACGACACACACAATGGATCGTCTGTAGACAATGGCTTGGCACCATCCAAAAGATAGAACTCGGCGTTTCCAGCATTGTTGTATTTGGTCAACTGTCGAGTAGAACTGAACAGGAGGTAGCGTCCATCACCCGAGACGCGCGATGATTTTTGTCCTCCAGCGGGACCCGTCGCTTCAAGAAGATTGTTAGTCCAACCACGCCAATCCGGTTCGTCTCGTTGCTGCCCGGATTCTGCTGCCCTCAGCGTGACGATAAAGGTCAGTACGCCTTCGTGCCACTCGTACAGATTGGCTCCGCCTTTAGCCGCTTTTTCTTTATTCCCGTTTTCATTTGCAGCCAACACTCCAGGCGCGACGAGGTAAATGTAGGCATCGCCTTCTTCCGAAAAGCCAGCCAGCCCCAAAACCCCTTCGGCGCCTATCGTGATCTGTTCTCTAGCTTCCGCAAGCGCCGCTTCTTCCGGTTCGTTGCTGTCGACAAACTTTTCCACATCGAAGCGAAAGAGCTCGCCCGCTTCCGTGTAATAGACAAAGGAGCCATTCCGCGTCGCGCCTCGCCAGAAGGCGGGTTCTGTTTCAACCGGTTTACCGGATTCTTCTTCTTCCCGTAGCGGGCCCTCCGAGGTACCCGATATCTGTACCGACTTTCCGGTTTCTGGTTCGCGCATGTAGATGCGGCCGGTAGCACTGCTGGTAAAGAAGATACGCGAGCCGTCTTCAGAGATCGTGTCTTGTGTGTAGAATCTCCACATGGCTTCAGGCAAGAACGGACGTCCTGCCGGTCCGACAGCCGGACCGGCAGGACCCGCGTTTGAGCCCATCTTGGGCGCCGTGCCGTTTGGCAACACCCCGGCCAAGCTAATCCGTTCCGATCGAGGCTCGGCTGCATTCCATTCATATAGATTCACAGTGCCGGCAGACGCAGCAGCGGTCAATTTGGCGTTTGTTTCAAACAAAATCCTAGATCCGCTCGCGCCTGCACCGGCAAAACCTACTTCATGGTTGCCCAACGCGGCCAGGAATTCAAAAGTCCCCGAAGCATCGTCGTGAATATAGGCGTTTATTTCATTCCGCAATCCACAAACCACAACCAGCGGTTCACATGGCGGGGCAGACTGCGGCGATCCAACCTTGACAATCGACTTGCTCAGATCTTCAGTTACACCGACGACTTGCTCCACCGCCGCCGCTGGAGCAAGCGCTTCAATGCCTTGAGTCGACCAACCGCTCCCGGCCGTCTCGCGCGTGCTGAGATACGTCGGCAACTGTCCAGCCCCGACCGTACCGGGAAACGGAGATATTGCAAAGAAAAGGACGCCATTCCCGCTGGGGGAGGCCTCCACGGCGCTCGCCGTGCCCAATGCATCCACACCATTCTTGTCGACCGGCGAGACTTGCTCGTAACCGCGACAGTCGGGAAGTGTGGGTGCGAGCGCTGATCTCACCGAGACCTCTTTGAGTTGCACCTGCTCGGTTGCGGCAGAGCAAGCATAGGCGGCAGTGACAGTACCCATCTCCAACAACCCCCCGATCCCGACGAGGCATCCTACAAATACCACACCCATACGTCGATAGCGCACGATTTTCCAATCTTCCTCTCCGGTCTGCTGCCAACTCTACGGCCTATCATGTCATCTTCGATACCGCACAGATAGTAGTGTTTCTGACTCCGTGAGAAAGGGGGTCGATAAACTGGGTCGATAAACTGGACCCCCTCTCGAGCAAACTAGCTGACGATTTCGGAACTATTCACCCGCCATAATTAACCATGCTTCGTGGGAGTCCAAATGTATTTTCGCGGTATTCCTGAATGAAATCGGTTCTTCGCCCATCATCAGTTTACTACCTGTTTTTTTAGCTACGATTTCGTGTTCGATCAACCCTTCCCCACCTTTAGGGAATTCGACTTCCTGTAAACCTAAGATCGCATAGTTTCCGCTAATAGCGCAACTAGACCCACTCAAAGCGAGCGTCGTGAGTTCCTCTGGAACACCGCCGGTTTTGATGCCGGTCGCAAGACCGGTTGTCGCTGACGTCGCCTGTATGTGAACCGGTGCAAAAATTAACGCGGATATCGTGCAAGTGGCTGGGTTTTCGATCGAACACCCTAAGAAGTCGATTTCACCTTCAATTAACGCTAATAACTTTGATTTGCCGGCAAACCGATTGTCTTTACAATGAATCGTAAGGGCCGTTACACCCACTTTAGCTTCCAGCACCGATAATCCGCCTTCGCCTGCGACTGCTAAATGGGTTATAGGCAAATACCCGGAGATGTACAGAACACAAAATGAGTTCCACCGTTACACGAATCAGCTGACGCAGACGGAGACGCCATCGCGACAAACGCCGCACACTCAACAGCGCCACCTTGAAACACGACATGGAATAACCTCAAATCTGTAAATGCTCTGAGTAGAGATATACTGGACCTGCTGACAACAGCCCGTACTGAAGCGGTTGACGCCCCATGATCAGTTTTAGAGGGGGATCGTTTTGGTACCGACCCCCCTCTACCAACATTACGTACTTAGCAGATAGCTAGTTACTATTCACCCGCCATTATTAAATATGCTTCATTGGAATCCAAATGTACTTTTGCGGTACTCCTGAACGATGCCGGTTCTTCGCCCATCATAAGTTTACTACCTGTTTTTTTAGCTACGATTTCGTGTTCGACCAATCCTTCCCCACCTTTAGGGAATTCGACTTCCTGTAAACCTAAGATCGCATAGTTTCCGGCGATAGCGCAACTACCCCCAGTCAAAGCGACCGACGTGAATTCCTCCGGAACGCCGCCGGTTTTGGTGCCGGTCGCAAGACCGGTTGTCGCTGACTTCGCCTGTATGTGAACCACTGCCAGAATTAACGCGGATGTCGCGCAAGTGGCTGGTTTTTCGACCGAACACCCTAAGAAGTCGATTTCACCTTCGGCTAACGCTAATAACTTAAATGTACCCGCAAACTTATCGTCTTTGCAATGAATTGTAACGGATGTTATGCCCACTTTACCTTCCAGCACCGATAATCCGCTTTCTCCTGAGACCGCTAAATGAGTTATAGGCAGATTACCCGGAGATGTGCAGAACACAAAATGAGTCCCACCGTTACACGAGTCGGCAGACGCAGACGCAGACGCCATCGCGCCAAACGCCGCCACAGCAAACACGCTCAACAGCACTACCTTGAATCGCAACATGGAATAACCTCCGTGCGCCATTGGATGGCGCATTTGATCGTTGATGACAGCGCCTCCCGCACAAGTACTTTGCGCGCTCGGCGCATAATCGGGTGCTCATGAGAGTCGCACCTAGAAGTTGGTGGCTCACAGAACGGACACACCGTAGCCCGCTGGTAACGCGAAAGTCAACTCTCTCGGTCGCGCGGGCCTGCTAAATGCGGCGTCTGGTTCCTGGCAAAAGCCAGGAAAGCCCTGGAATTGCGCCCATTTTAGCAGCGGAGACCGTCGGGTCCGAGTCAGAGACGTTGGCGCCCAGACTCGCGCCAACACCACTGGAACATCGGCATGAGGATTCCTCCATATCGAGATTGAGCGCAGGGACACCCCCGATGTGAGATTCCCCTCGAGAGAGATAGAGGCCCACCGCATCCATGCGGCGGGCCCTGTTACGGCGGTTTCTAGCTTGCGCTCGCGCTGCCTACTGAACTATTCGCTGGCTTTGGTCGCGGCCGCCTGTCCTTGCTCGATTGTACCGTTGAGGATCGCCGTGTTGTGGCCGGCAGTCGAGGGCACACCCAGGGATGCGTCGACGACCGGGTCGATCAGGAACGAGAAGATCCCGCCACACCCTTCGGCTCCGGGCGCCGCGAACGAGTTGTTCACGAGCGAGTTTTCCCGAATGACAGTAACAGTAAACGAATCTTTGAATTCGACTTTCCCAATTTTACCCGAGATGGGTTTGTTCGGTTCCGGCGGGCTTGTCGTGCCCGTCGTCAACGGCAAAATGATCGGCGCCGAGTTCGAGCCTACATAGCAGCTTTCACCGAACAGGGGGTTGCTGAGCTTGACCTTGACCGGCAGCTGCAGCGCCGTCCCCGCGCCTTCGATCAGGTTGTTCCCGTTGAGCATGATTTGGTTCGCCGGAGCCGCGAGTTCAGTCGTGGCGGTGACGCCGGTGAGACCATTTTCGAAGATAACTTCGCACGTGATCCGCTCGAAGAAATTGCTGATTTCGGTACAGTTCACGAGACCCGCCAGGCCACCGGGGACATTCTGCGGCGTCTTTGACAAAGTTTCGCCGTTTTCAGCACCGATGAATTCGGTCCCGATGAGTTCCAGTTCTTCGTTTTCGATCAGGTGGACGCCTCCCTGCAACGTGATCGTGCTTGTGATCGGCACCGTCTTTTTGCCCACCACGAATTCTCCGCTTCCGGTCGTGGCGTAAATACAAACGTTCGTTGCCGAATTGCTCAGCGGACACTGGTTGAACACCGCAAAATCCCCTTTGGGATGGTGTTCGGTCGCCAGAGCCGCCGACGCCGACCCCAACACCACCAAGGCGGCGAGCGACGCCACCACGGCAATCGTCGCACGCCGCGAGCGCGACGCACACCCCACATCGGTCTTCGTCATGAGTTACCTTTCTCTCGCCAATTAGCTTGTGCGTGCAGGCACAAGCCACCCGGAGCAAGTCGTGCCGCACGTTGGGCAACGCTATTGGCTGGCTCGCTCAATTCGCAAGAGATGTTTCTGATCCTCGGTGGATTTGCCGTTCTGAAACACCGCGCCAGCTCGCCGACCCGCACCCCAAGTCGACGCGTTTCCCTCGACTTGTGGTCGGTACCAGCAAACCTCCACAGAGGACGTCCACTTCCGAGGGACTGGTCGTCGCCGGCGTACATAGAAGGAGGGCCGCCGACGGCGGCCCTCCTTGTTGGCCTACTTAGTGCTGTTTGAACTTCTTAGGTCGCTATTCGCTGGCTTTCACCGCCGCTGCCTGGCCTTGCTGCAGCGTCCCGTTGAGGATCGCCGTGTTGTGGCCCGCAGTAGCGGGGACGCCCAAGGAAGCGTCGACGATCGGGTCGATCAGGAACGAGAAGATCCCGCCACACCCTTCGGCTCCGGGCGCCGCGAACGAGTTGTTCACGAGCGAGTTTTCCCGAATGACCGTCAGAGTGAACGAATCTTTGAATTCCACTTTGCCTATTTTACCCGAGATGGGTTTGTTCGGTGCCGGCGGGCTCGTCGTGCCCGTCGTCAACGGCAGAATGATCGGCGCCGAGTTCGAGCCTACATAGCAGCTTTCACCGAACAGGGGGTTGCTGAGTTTGACCTTGACCGGCAGCTGCAGCGCCGTCCCTGCGCCTTCGATCAGGTTGTTCCCGTTGAGGATGATTTGGTTTGCCGGCGCCGCGAGTTCAGTCGTGGCGGTGACGCCGGTGAGACCGTTTTCGAAGATCACTTCACACGCGATCCGCTCGAAGAAATTGCTGATTTCAGGGCAGTTCACAAGCCCCGCCAGGCCTCCGGGGACATTTTGCGCCGTTTTCGACAGCGTGACGCCGTTTTCGGCGCCGATGAATTCGGTCCCGATGAGTTCCAGTTCTTCGTTCTCGATCAGATGGATGCCGCCCTGCAGCGTGATCGTGTTTTTGATCGGTACCGTCTTTTTGCCGACGATGAATTCGCCACTTTCGGTCGTGGCGTAAATACAAACGTTCGTCGCCGAGTTGCTCAACGGACACTGGTTGAACACCGCAAAATCCCCTTTGGGATGGTGTTCGGTTGCCAGAGCCGCCGACGCCGAGCCCAGCACCACCAAGGCGGCAAGCGACGCCACCACGGCAATCATCGCACGCCGCGACCGCGACGCACGCCCCACACTGGCCTTCGTCATGAGTTACCCTTTCTCTCGCCAATTAACTGATATTTGCGCAAGTACAGGCCACCCGAAGCCAGCCGCACCGCACGCTTTGTAAGCCTATTGTCTGGCTGGTTCAATTCGCAAGACATGTTTCTGATCGCCGGCCGATCTCATTGTCCTGCACTTGGTGGCCCCTGCAGTACGTCGCCGACTTCGCTCAGGCGACCGCTCCCCGCTCAAGCGAATACACCCGACCCGCCAGCTCGTTCAAGAGCCGCGGGTGCTGATCGATCAACAGCATCGCCACCCCAGCACCCTGCACCGCCCTCAGCTGCTCCACAAGCGCCTCCACCATGCGCGGCGCCAGTCCCTCGCTCGGCTCGTCCAACAGCAGCAGCTTGGGATTCGCCACCAACGCCCGTGCGATCGCCAACACCTGCTGCTCGCCGCCGCTCAACCACGCTCCCTTCGACTTCCTCACCTCGGCCAGCAGCGGGAACACCTCGAACACCCTCTCCAGCGGCCATAAGTTCTCACCTGGTGGCGTGTGGCTGCTCGATCCCCCGCGCGTGCCGCTCCCTGCCGCCACGCGTAGGTTCTCCTCCACGGTCAGGCTCCCAAACACCCGCCTACCCTCAGGCACCAACCCCACGCCCAAGCGCGCGATCCGGTGCGCCGGCATCCCGATCGTCTCCGTCCCGTCCACTCGGATCGAGCCGGTCCGGGTTACGCCCGCCATCCCCATGATGCACCGCAGCGTCGTCGTCTTCCCCGCGCCGTTCCTCCCCACCAGCGCGACGGTCTCCCCGGCTCCCACCTCCAGGTCGACGTCGAACAGGACCTGACCGGCGCCATACCGGGCGTTCAGGCCCCTGATCTCCAGCATCGCCTTTTGCCTGCGCTGCCGACGCCCGGCCTCGTGCGGGGACTCGGAGGTCATGAGTGAACTGGACTGGGGAGGGCGTAGGGACGTTTGCTTGCTCGGGTACAGCTACGCAACCTCTTCGTATGGCGACAAACGGCTTGTGGCTTGCCGGCGTTTCGTTCTTTCGAGCAGAGGTCTTGACGATGTGGACGGCCGGTCGGCGACCGGCTACGACGATAAGCAGCGTCCTTGGCGGGCCTTCGTGGTTGGACATCATTCATAGCCCTCGACCTCAGGCGCTTTCGCCCGCTGAAACCTCGCCGCCACCGAGGTACACCCGTCTCACCCGCTCGTCCTCCCGCACGACCTCTGGCGTGCCGTCCGCGATCGTCTTCCCGCGATCCATCACCACCACGCGCCGCGCATACGCGAAGACCGCGTCCATGTCGTGCTCGCTGAACACCACCGTCAAGCCCCTGCGCGCGACCGCGCCCATGACCAGCCCCATGATCGCCGCGCGCTCCTCCCGGCCCATCCCCGCCGTCGGCTCGTCCAGCAGCAGCACCCGCGGCTCGCCCGCCAGCACCATCGCCAGCTCCAACCGCTTGCGCTCGCCCTGCGCCAGCACGCCCGCGTCGCGCTCTGTGTCCTCGCCCAGCCCGACCTCTGCCAGCGCCCCCTCCACGCCCTCTCGCTCGCGCCCGGCTGCGACCTGCGCGAGCTCCACGTTCTCCGCCACCGACAGCCCCGCGAACAGCCTCGCGCTCTGAAACGTCCGTCCCAGCCCCCGCCTCGCGCGGCGCGCCGGCGCCACACCCCGCACGCTTCTGCCCGCGAGCAGCACGTCGCCCGCGTCCACCCTCGACTCCCCCGAGATCAACCCGAACAGCGTGCTCTTGCCCGCGCCGTTCGGACCGATCACCGCGACCCGATCTCCCGCCTCCACGCGCAGCGAGAATTCGTCCACCGCGCAAATCCCGCCAAAGCTCTTACGGACGTCCTTCAGCTCGAGCGCGGGCGCGGTCGGCAACGCCTACGGAATCCCGTCGAGCAGTTGCGCGGGATCGAGCTGCAGCGCGCGCGCCAGCACCACGATCGTCTCCAGGCGCGGCGAGCGCTTGCGGCGCTCCAGCAGGCTGATCTCCGTGCGATGCAGCCCACACATCGCGCCGAGCGATTCCTGGGAGAGACCCAACCGTTCGCGATGACCGCGCAAGTTCGCGGCAAACGGCCCCCGCATGCTCACTGTCGAAGCGACCACGAACCACATTCTCTCACACAAAGCAGACGAAAGTCTACCGACAACCGTCACCTGCCCGCCGGCCGGCGCTCGCGCCCACCCACTCTCACTTTCGGGCCCAGCCAGGCGACGATCCCCCGGGGCGCCAGCAAGATCACGGTGAGCAGCACCAGCCCTTCCACGAGCAGCGTGTCGGTCGTCAGCTTGCCCACGTAAAAATCGATCAGCCCCAGCGCCACCGCGCCCACCACCGGACCGGAGAACGTGCCCACGCCCCCCAGCAGCGTCACGATCAGCGCGTTCGCCGAGATTTTCCAGTCGAACACGTCCGGATAGACGATCTGGCTCGACAGCACCGACAGCCCGCCGCCGACCGCCGCCACGCCGCCCGCCAGCGCGAACACGCCCAGCTTGCGCCGCTCCACCTCGACCCCCAACGTCCGCGCGCGCAACGCGTCCTCGCGGATCCCCCTCAAGATCAGCCCCGCGCGCGAGCGCACGAACACGAACACCCCCACCAGCACCGCGCCGGCCACCCCCAGCATCGCGTAATACACGCCGTTCACGTCCACCACCACGTTCAACCCCGCCGGCAAGCTCGCGATCAGCCCGCTGTCCCCGCCCGCCAGCCTCGGCGTGTGTTCGGCGCCGAACTGCAGCAGCGCGCTCAGCGCGAACGTCAACATCACAAACGCCACCGGCTCCATCCGCACCAGCGCCGCCCCGCTCACGCCCGCCACCACGACCGCCACGAGCACCGCGCCGCCCAGCGCCAGGTAGAAGCCGATGCCCGCTTCGTTCATCGACAGCGCCGTCGCATACGCGCCCAACCCGTAAAACGCCGCCTGCCCAAACGAGAACATGCCCGTGTACCCGAACAGGAGGTTGAAGCTCACCGCCGTAAGCGCCGTCACGATCATCGACGCCGCCAGCAGCACATACTCGCTGGAGGCCAGCGCCGGCAGCAGCGCCGCGAGCGCCAGCAGGGCCAGCGCCGGGCCGCCGTCCGCGAGCATCGCCCGGCGCCCCGGCCCCATACCCACCATGCGCCCCATGCTCGCCTATCCCGCGGTCGAACCCGCCGCCGGCCGGGCCGGCGCTGAGCGCAGACCCGCCAAGGACCAACCGCGCCTGCCCGCCAGCGCGCGCGCTCCCAGCACGACGCTCATCACCACATACGGCGTCAGCTGCGCCAGCGTGGCGTCGTGCAGCGTCGCGAAGCTCTGCAAGATCCCGATCGCGAGCGCCGCCATAAGCGCCCCCGTCATGTTGCCCAAGCCGCCCGTCACCACGACGATAAACGCCGGCACGAGCGCCGTCGCTTCGAGATTGCTCGACACCGCACCCTGCGGCGCGATCAGCACGCCCCCGAGCGCGCCCAGCCCGATCCCGACCGCGAACACCGCCGAATACAGCCGGTCCACGTCCACGCCCAGCACCGCCAGCATCTCGCGATCGTCGACCGCCGCGCGCGTCAGCAACCCCGCGCGCGTGCGATACAACCCCAGCCAGATCGCCACCGTCACCGCCACGCCGAGCACGATCGTCACGACCGTATAGCGCGACAGCGTCGCGCCCAGCACGCTCCAGCTGCCCTCCAGCGCGCCCGGCAGCGAGACCGTGCGAAAGTGCGTGCCGTACACCAGCACGATCGCTCCCGCGATCAGATAGCTCAGCGCGAGCGTCAGCATGAACTGCCGGTTCTCGTCCTCCTCACGGTAGGTGCGCCGCAACAGCGCCACCTCGGCCAGCGCCCCGAGCGCCGCGACCGCCACCGGCACGGCGATCAGCGCGACCGTCCAGCCCAGCGCCGAGGAGCCCACCCGCGCGATCACGCTCGTCGTCAGATACGCGCCCAGCATGTACACCGAGCCCGCCGCGAAGTTCATCACGCCGAGCACGCCCCACACGAGATTCAAGCCGGCGGCCGTGAAGAACAGCACGAACGCCAGTCCCAGACCGGCGAACAGCTGACCGACGAACGTCGCCAGGCTCATCGCGGCCTCAGCTCAACATTCGAAGAACCGTTTCGTATCCACGAGCCTCAGCGGTTCGAAGTGCGCAAACGCCAGCGCGTGGTTGGGTCCGACGACCGTGCCCATCGCGATCGGCATCGCCACCTCGTGGTTGCACTTGTGGATTTCCACATTCCCCTGGACCGTCTGCACGCTCGCCCCACCGAGCGCGTCGCGGACCTTCGTCGGATCCGTCGAGCGCGCTTTCGCGATCCCCTGCGCGATCAGCTGGATCTGGTTGAACGCATCGCCGGCGGCGCCGCCGTTGGCCACGGCCGGGCTCAGCGCTTCCAGCTCGTGCGCGAACGGCGTGTGGTAGATCGACGAGGAGGGATAGTAGGTGTAGCCCTCGACGCCGACCGGCGGCCGGTCCATCGCGTCGATCGTCGCGTAGTCCATGATCCCAAAGAAATTGGTCTTGCTGAACAAGCCCAGCGGCAGGCCCTGCTTGACGAGCGTCACCGTGTCTTCGGTGATCACCGTCGAATACACCGCGTCGGGATGCTCGGCGAGCACCTTGTCGATGTAGGGCGTGTAGTCGGTGCCGCCGCTGGGCAGATAGTCCTGGCTTACGATCGTCTGCCCGCTGCCCGCCATCGCCTGTTTGAAGGCGGCCGTCACCTGATATCCGTAGCTGTAGTCCTCGCTCATCACCGCGATCCGCTTCCACCGCGGATGCGCACGGATGTAAGCGGCCGCGTTGCGACCCTCGATCTGGGCCGTGGGGATCGTGTTGAACGCATAGATTTCCGGGCCGGCCGAGAACACCGTCGGGTCGGACACGCCCAGCGCATAGACCACGTGGCTGGGGTTGGCCACCAGCTGCTCGACGCTCTTGCCGACCGCGCTGGAGCAGGTGCCCGCGAGATATTTCACGTGGGCGCTCAACACCAGGTCGCGCGCCTGCGCCACGCCCACGGTCGGCGTGGCCTTGTCGTCGCGCACGATCAGCTGGAGCTTGTGCCCCAGCACGCCGCCCTGTTCGTTGACCCGCCTCACGGCCAGTTCGGCGCCTTTGACGTATTCCTGAGAGAACGTCGAGCAGAACCCCGTCAGCGAGGCGAGGTAGCCGATCTTCACCGGCGCCCCGGAGGCGAGTTCCGCGCTGCCCGAGCCCGAAGATCCGCAGCCGGCGAGCGCCGACGCCAGCGCGATCACGGCGAGCGCTGTCGCTGTGGCACTACCGCCGGCGGATCTGGTCATCTTGTGCGACATCCCCTCTTATGTTGTGGTGACAGCCCGAACTTGCGGGTCGAATAGTATCTCTATTCTGAATCCGACGCGTCGCTCTGGTCAGCGGGCCAGAGCTCCCCCGGAGAGCCGTGGCCCGCGGGTGTGTGAAACGAGGGCATGACCTCCCGCGCGAACGCCGTCATCGAGGCGCAGACCTGCGCGTGGGGTTGGCCGAGGTTATGCCAGGCCGAGAACTGATCGACGCCGAGCTCGGCGTAGCGCGCGATCTTGGCGTGCACCTCCGGGGCCGTGCCGAACGCGATGTTCGCATACATCTCATCCAGCTCGGGCTCGTCCTCGCGGACGGGCTCGTCGACCACGTAGTCGCCCTCGCGCACCCGCTCCCGGTCGCCGAGCTGCTGGTCGATGATGCGGTGGTTCATCACCACGTACCGCAGCACCTCGCGACACTCCGCCTCCTCGGCCCCCACGAACGTCATCCGGTTCAGCGCGAACCTCGCCTGCGAGCGCTCGCGCCCGGCGTCGCGCAGCGCCTGCTCGAACGCCTCATACACGCCTTCGACCTGGGCAAACGGCTCGCGAAACGGCGCCGAGATCACGTCGCAGTCAAACCCCAGCTCGATCGCCCAGCGCACCGAGCGGGCAGACAGCGCGGCCAGCCACAGCGGCGGATGGGGCCGCTGCAGCGTCGGCGGCAGCACGGTCGCGTTGGGATAGGAGAAGAAGCGCCCCTCGTGGGCGTGCGCGGTGGGGTCACGCCAGTGCTCGACCATGATCTGGAGGTGCTCGGCGAAGAACGCGCGGCTGTCGGCCTCGTCCATCGCCGTCTGGAACTGGCGCATCTGATACGGCGAGGCGCCACGCCCGCAGGCCACGTCGAAGCGCCCATTCGAGAGCTGGTCGATCTGCGCGATCTGGCCCGCCAGGCGCAGCGGATGATGAAACGGCAGCACGAACACCGCCACCCCGATCCTGATGCGCGACGTGCGCTGGGCGATTCTCGCGGCCAGCTGCAGCGGGTCCGGCGCCGCCAGGAAGCTCACGAGGTTCTGCTCGGTCAGCCAGACCCCGTCATAGCCCAGCTCCTCGGCCAGCACCGCCTGCTCGATCAGCTCCCCGTACAGCTCGTGCGCGGGCTTGGAGCGTTCCCACCACTGCCCCGGGAGGAATAGATAGAAGCGCACGGCCGCCCCCTCAGCCGGCCCGGCGCCGCGAGTCCGAGACACAAGCCGCTATGTTTCTGGGCGGCCCAAAAGGGAAATCAGTGTTTATGATTGAGACTCGCGCTGATATTAAGTATGATGAGCGTTCAGACATGGAATTCCCACCGTTAGGGAAGTCTCCAGGACAAGGAACAGGAAACCGAGTGCAATGCCCAGAACTAGTTCGAATACTTCCAAAAAATCAGACATAACACAAGAGCCCGCCTGGTCGATCCCCAGCCTGCGTGAGCCGCGCTACTCGCAGTCGCTGGAGCGTGGGCTCGCGATTCTGGGCTGCTTCACACCCCAGCGCCCGGTGCTGGGCATCGCCGACATCGCCGATGAGCTCGGCATGAGCCGCTCGACCACGCACCGTTACGTGATCACGCTGGTCGCGCTCGGCTATCTCGAGCAGGGCGCCTCGCGCAAGTACCGCCTCGGCCTGCGCGTGACCGACCTGGGCATGTCCGCGCTGAACTCCACCGGGTTGCGTGAGCACTCCCATCCCTACCTGGAGGAGCTGCGTCAGCGCACCAGCTACACCGTCAACCTGTCCGTGCTCGACGGCTCGGACATCCTGTATGTCGATCGCGCCCGCAGCTTCCGTCGCGGCCAGAGCAAGATCGACCTCGGCCTGCACCCCGGCTCGCGCCTGCCGGCGTACTGCACTTCGATGGGCAAGCTGCTGATGGCCTACCTGCCCGAGCCCGAGCAGAAGGACCTGTTCGCGGAGATCAAGCTCACCAAGCGCGGCCCGAACACGATCACCTCAAAGAAAGCCCTGCGCGACGAGCTCGACGAGGTCGCCGACGCCGGCTTCGCGGTCAACGACGAAGAGCTCGCCCCGGAGCTGCACTCGATCTCCGCGCCCGTGCGCAACGAGTCGCGCGAGGTCGTCGCCGCCGTGAACATGGCCGCGCACTCCTCGATGATCTCCCTCGAGGAGCTCGTCGACGCGCTCGGCCCGCACCTGGTCTCCACCGCCGACCGCATCTCCGCGCGGCTCGGCTACCGCCGCGACGACGAGTCTTAGACCGGCTCGGTCTCCACAGCGCGCACCGGCCTGGACCCGTCCTCCAGGCCGGTCGCGTACTCTCTGGCGCCGATGATCACGGCCCGAAAGACGATCGCGCTGCTGTGCGCCCCGCTGCTCGCGACCTCCATGGCAGCCTGCGGCGCCGCGACCAGCGTCTCGACGAGCGCCTTCAAGGGCGAACAGCAGCTCATCGCCCAGGCCGTGGCTCACCTGCAGAGCCACGCCACGGCCCTGGAAGCGAAGAAGATCTGCGGCGAAGACCTCGCCTCCGCCCGCGTCGCCCAGCTGAGCAAGGCCCCCGGGGGCTGTAAGCGGGCGATCGAATCTCAGCTCAAACAGATCGACAGCTTCGAAACGGCGGTCCAGTCCGTTCAAATCAAGGGCGCCACCGCGACCGCGAGCGTGAAGAGCGTCAACGGCGGCAAGAAAACCATCCAGACGGTCACGCTCGCCAAGGAAGGCGGCAAGTGGAGGATCTCCAGCGTCAGCTGAGCGCGTCGATCTGCTGAGGGGCCTATCAGCTGAGGGTCTTGCCGTACTGGCGTTCGTAGTAGGCCCGGTAGTCGCCCGAGCGGATCGGCTCCCACCACCAGGCGTTCTCGCGATACCAAGCCACGGTTTCGTCCAGGCCGTCCTCGAAGCGCACCCGCGGCTCCCAGCCCAGGGCGCGCACCTTCTCCGAGGAGAGCGAATAGCGGCGGTCGTGGCCGGGGCGATCGGCGACGTGCTCGATCTGCGACTGCGACGCCCCCGTGAGCGCGACGATGCGCTTGACGACGTCGATGTTCGCCTGCTCGTCCGGGCCGCCCGCGTTGTAGACCTCGCCGGGCTTTCCGTGCGCGAGCACGTGTCCGATCGCGCGCGCGAAGTCGGTGGCGTGGATCCAGTTGCGCACCTGCATCCCGTCGCCATACACCGGCAGGGAGTCGCCGTGCAGCGCGTTCAGGACCATCAGCGGGATCAGCTTCTCGGGGTATTGATACGGGCCGTAGTTGTTTGAGCCGCGCACGATGCTCGCTCCCAGCGCATAGGTGTGGAAGTAGCTCTGCACCAGCAGGTCCGCGCCGGTCTTCGTGGCGGAATAGGGCGAGGAGGGGCGCAGGGGGCTCTCCTCGGTGAACGTGCCGAGCTCGATCGACCCGTAGACCTCGTCGGTGGAGACCTGCACGTAGCGCAGCTCGCGCTCGCGCGTGGCCTCCAGCAGCACATATGTCCCCAGCGCGTGCGTGCGCACGAACGCGTCCGGTTCGACGATCGAGCGATCGACGTGTGTCTCGGCGGCGAAGTTCACGATCGCCTCGGGCGCCGTCGCGTCGATCGCCGCGGCGACCGCCTGCTCGTCCTCAATCGCGCCGCGCACGAAGCGGAACCCCGGCTCGGAGGCGATGTCGTGGAAGTTCTCCTCGCGCCCGGCGTAGGTGAGCTTGTCGAGCACCGTCACCTCGTCGCCGTGCTCGCGCAGGCGCTGGCGCACGAACGTCGAGCCGATGAATCCGGCGCCGCCGCAGACTAGAAGTTTCATGGCCTAATCATCCCAGGGTCGAGCAATGGACTACTCCGCCGTGGCCCCGGTCTCGGGCCGAACGAACCCGGCCCTCGCCGCCAAATACCCCGCCAGGCCATCCTGCCAGGGTGGCATCGGGAGCACCTCGGCGCGTTCGGAGGCGAGCGCCGACCAGGCCGGGCGGGGAGCGGGACGGGCCATCTGCTCGCTGGTGGCGCCCTGGACGCGACACTCCACGTCCGCCTGGCGAAAGATCTCCCGCGCGAACCCGTTCCAGGAGACCTCTCCGGTGCCCGTCAGGTGCACGAGGCCGCGCACCCCGCGCTCCAGCAGCCCGAGCAGAGCGGGAGCGAGATGACCCGACCACGTCGGCGAGCCGATCTGATCGTCGACGACCCGCACCGACTCGCGCTCGCCCGCCAGGCGCAACATCGTGTCGACGAAGTTGGGGCCCGCGACCCCATAGAGCCAGGCCGTGCGCACGACCGTGTGCTCCGTGGAGGCGCCCAGCACCAGGCGCTCGCCCTCGAGCTTGCTCGTCCCGTAGACCGAGCGCGGCCCGGTGGGATCGGACTCGACGTACGGACGCGGCCCGCCCTCGGCGTCCAGCGGCGCCGTGCCGTCGAACACGTAGTCGGTGGAGATGTGCAGCAACGGCGCGCCCAGCCCGGCGGCCGCGCGCGCGAGGTTGCCCGCGCCGTCGGCATTGACCGCGCGGGCCAGATCTCGCTTCTCCTCGGCGCCGTCGACGTCGGTCCAAGCGGCGCAGTTGATGCAGGCCGCGGGACGCTCGCGCGCGAAGAACGCCTCTACGGCCGCCGCGTCGGTGATGTCGAGCTCGGGCAGATCGACGAGCACCAGCTCGTGCCCGGCCCGCTCGGCCACCCGCCGCACGTCATGCGCGAGCATCCCGTTAGCGCCAACGATCAGTATCCGCATCTACAGAATGGAGATGTCTGAATTGTCGCCGACCATGAACCGGTATGCGCGCGGCTGGGAGTGCGAGCGGCGCACGGTCACGTTGCGGCCCAGCAGCGAGGACTCCATGCGCCCGTCCAGGTCGCACACAGAGGAGCCGGCCAGCAGGATCGAGTGCTCGACCTCGGCGCCGGAGATCGCGCAGTTCTCGCCGATCGCGGTGTACGGGCCGATGTAGCAGTCGCGCAGCCGCGCGCCCGCGCCGATCACGGCGGGCCCGCGCACGGTCGTGCGCTCCAGGCGCGCCCCGTGCTCGATCACCACGCGCCCGTCGACCTGCGAGTCGATCAGCTCGCCGTCGTGGCGCTCGATCAGGTTGTCGAGGATCAAGCGGTTGGCCTCGAGCATGTCCTCCAGGCGTCCCGTGTCCTTCCACCAGCCGCGCACGATGTGTGGCTCCACGCGCATGCCCGCGTCCACGAGGTGCTGGATCGCGTCGGTGATCTCCAGCTCCCCGCGCGGGGAGGGGTCGATCGCGCGCGCGGCGTCGTGGACGGCCGCCGTGAACATGTATACGCCCACGAGCGCCAGGTTGGTGGCCGGCTCGGCGGGCTTCTCGACGAGCCGCACCACCGGGCCCACGTCCCCAGGACGCCCGGACTGCGCCGGCCCAAGCTCGGCCACGCCGTAGTGCTCGGGGTCGGGCACGGGCGTCAGCAGGATCAGCGCGTCCGGGCGGTGCTCGCGAAACGCCGCCACGAGATCGGAGATCCCGCCCTGCAGCAGGTTGTCCCCGAGATACATCACGAACGGGTCCTCGCCGAGGAACGGCTCGGCCGTGAGCACAGCGTGGGCGAGGCCCAGCGGCTCGTCCTGGACGATGTAGGAGATCTTCACGCCAAAGCGCGAGCCGTCGCCGGCGGCCGCTTCGATCTCAGGCCCGGTCTCGGGCGCGATGATGATCCCGACCTGCTCGATCCCCGCTGCCGCCATCGCCTCGATCCCGTAGAACAGCACGGGCTTGTTGGCCACGGGCACGAGCTGCTTGGCGCTCGTGTGCGTGATCGGCCGCAGGCGCGTGCCCTTGCCGCCGGAGAGGATGAGGCCCTTGAGGTCCGCCATGAGGGCGGAGCCTACCGGGGTCTACGCGGCGACCGGCTCCAGCTCGATCTCCAGGGGCGCGTGGTTGGAGGGCTTGCGGCCCTGGCGGTAGGTGTGGTTGACGTCGCAGCGCGTCACGTATGGCGTGAGGTGCTCGCTCGCGAGCGCCAGGTCGATGCGCAGGCCGTAGTCGCGGGCGTAATGGCCGTCGCGCTGGTCCCAGCAGGTGTAGCCGCGGTCCTCGGGGTGCAGCCGCCGGTAGACGTCGACGAGCTCGCCCTCTTCGATGATCTCGCGCACGCTCTCGCGCTCGGCCTCGCCGGTGTGCGAGGAGTCGATCAGCCATTCCGGCTCGTACACGTCCTGGTCGGTGGGCGCCACGTTGAAATCGCCGGTGATCAGCATCGGGCGCTCCTGCTCGCCGTAGACCTGACGCGCGATCGCCTCCAGGAACGCGAGCTTGGCCTCGGCGTCGCTTTCCTCATCGAGCGAGCCGGCGGGGACGTATACGGAGCTGATCGTCAGGCCGTTCAGCGAGATCTGCAGCCAACGCCCGGCGGCCATCGCGTGATCGTGGTCGAGCGCCAGGCTGCGCTCGGCGACCTCGTGATCGGCGCGCACGAGGATCGCCACGCCCGCGCCGCCCCGCCCGCAGCTGTGCTGGGCCTCGTAGCCGAGGTCGCGCAGCCGTCCGTAGGGAAAGCGATGATCCGGGCAGCGGGTCTCCTGCAGGCAGACGACGTCCGGCTGTTGCTCTGTGAGCAGCTCGACCAGTCGCGGCCAGCGCGCGCGGATCCCGTTGACGTTCCAACTGACGACCCTGATCTTGTTCTCCCTCATGTCCCCCGCTGTCTTTCTGGTGTCTGTTCTCATGACGGTCGATGACTTCATGTAATGCTCTGATGACTCCATGTAAAACCTCGTCTTACACCAAACAAGAGTAGGGATGGCAGGGGGATACGCATAGAGACCGAACGGCAAATGTGGGATGGGGTGGTTGGACGCTTTGGATACTGCATGTTCTTGATTCCCATGGACAATTGAGGTGGGATTTGTACGCATTCGATGACGGTTAGGGACCCTTCAATCGGGCTGGCCGTCCGAAGCAACGCCTAACGTCAAAGGCGTGTTCGTGAACGAGCTGCAAGACGGCGCCGAGATCGACCAGGTGCTGCTGGTGCGCGAGGCCGAGCGCCGGCAGCGGCGCGACGGCGGGGACTACCTGCGCCTGCGCCTGGGCGATCGCACCGGCGCGGTCGTGTCGATGGTGTGGGAGGAGTCGTTGGATGAGATCGAGGGACTCGCGCGGGCGGGCGAAGCGGTGCGCGTGCGCGGTCGCTACACCGTCCACCCCCGCTTCGGCCCGCAGATCAACCTGCGCGGCCTGCAGGCGCCCGCGCCCGGGAGCTACTCGCCCGAGGACCTGCGCGACGGCCCCGCGCACACCGTGGAGCAGCTGGAGGCGCAGCTGCGCGAGCTGCTTGGCACCGTCCGCCGAGCCGCCCCTGCGCGAGCTGCTGGAGCGGCTGATCGGCGAGGACTCCGAGCTGTGGAGCGCCTACCGCCTGGCGCCCGCCGCCAAGCACTACCACCAGGCCTACCCGCACGGACTGCTCGAGCACTGCCTGAGCGTCGCCCAGGCGGTCAGCGCGACCAGCGCGACCTTCCCGGGGATCGATCGCGACGTCGCCGTCACGGGCGCGCTGCTGCACGACATCGGCAAGCTCGAGGCCTACACCGAGGATCCCGGCGCGATCGACCTCACCGACGCCGGACGGCTGCAGGGCGAGATCGCGCTCGGCTATTACCGGGTGCGCGCGACGATCGAGGAGATCGAGGGCTTCCCCGCCGAGCTGGCGCAGGCGGTGACGCACATCATCCTCTCCCACCACGGCTCCCTGGAGCACGGCAGCCCGGTCGTGCCGTGCACGCGCGAGGCGACGCTCGTGCACATGATCGACAACCTCGGCGGGCGCCTGGGCAGCTTCGACCGCCTCGAGAAGGAGCTCGCGCCCGGAAAGCGCTGGTCGAGCTATGACCGGGCGCTGGAAGGCAGCGCGTTCTTCGCCGGCTCGCCGAGCGAGGACGTTGCGGGCGAGCCCGAACGACAGGCCGCTTGAGCCGCTTGAAAACCCGCAAATAGCGAGGGCATCGGCGCACGAGCGTGAGCGTCCCACCGTCGGGTTGTATCGTTCAAAGCCGATGGCCAAGGACACCGAGAAGCTGATCCGCCAGCTGTCGCTGATCTCCTACCTGATGGCCGAGCGCCGGCCGGTCACGGCCCTGGAGATACGGCGCGACGTGGAGGGTTACAGCGGCATGAACGAGGACGCGTTCGCGCGGCGCTTCTACGCAGACCGCTCCGAGCTCGAGTCGCTGCGCATCCAGCTGACCGTCGAGCGCCCCACCGACGGCGCGGCCGAGCAGGAGAACTACTCGCTGCGCCCCGAGAACTTCCATCTGCCGCCGATCGCCTTCTCCGACGAGGAGCTCGCGGCGCTTGCGACGGCGCTGAGCCTGCTCGACGGCGAATTCGCCTACGCCGAGCCGCTGCGGCTGGCGCTGCAGCAGATCACCTGGGGGCGCCCCAGTCCCGCTGCGCGCCCCCGAGCAGCGCTCGGTCGCGCTGGGCATCACCGCATCCGCCGGCGGCCACGAGCTCTCGGCGCGCCTGGCGAAGGTCGAGACGGCGATCTTCCGCAACAAGACGATCGTGTTCGACTACTACACGATGGAGCGCGACGAGGTCGGCGCTCGCCGCGTGGACCCCTACCATCTGCTGTTCCAGGGCGGGCAGTTCTACCTGCTCGGGTACGCCCACGAGCGCAAGGCGATCCGCGTGTTCCGACTCTCGCGCATCCGCGGCAAGGTCTCCTATGCGACCAAGGCCGAGCACGACTTTCGCCGCCCCGAGGACTTCGACCCGCGCGCCTACGCGCGCCGCGCGGACTGGCAGCTGGGCGATCCGGTGGACGTGGCCGAAGTGCTGATCTGTGCGCGGATCGCCTGGCAGGTCGAACGCCACTTCGGCCGCTACGGGGAGATCCGGGCGCCGAGCGAAGAGCCGGCCGGCGAGGACGCGACGGCGCGCGCGGAGCGCCTGGAGACCGCGAACGCGAGTGCGGGCGACATCGTGTTCGCGACCGACTATTCCAGCGCGCGCACGATCGTCGCGTGGGTGCTCGGCCTCGGCGCCAACGCGCGACTGCTCGGCCCGGAGCCGCTCGTCGACGAGTTGCACCGGCGCCTGGAGCTGCTGTGGGAGCGCCACGGTGAGGGCTTTCTCGAGGCCGCTTCTGAGACCGCCCGGACGGCCTCCGGCCAAGGGTCCTCCGGCGCGGCCGCCGCCCGCACGGTCACGGAGCGCCCGCCGAACGAGCGTGGTGGAGGCTCGTCATCGCGCGCGCGGGGCGGACGCCGCGGCGGGAGCGGCCCGGAGGGGGGCGTGCAGGACACGGACGCGCGCGGGAGCGACACCGCGATCAGGCCCGAGCGCTTCGCGCGCCTGGTCACGCTCGCGAGCATCCTGATCCACGCCGGACGCGCCGAGCAGCCGGTGTCGATCGCGGACGTGTGCGAGCGGCTGCAGATCAGCGTGGAGGAGTTGCACGAGGACGTTAACGTGCTGAACGTCGTCAACTTCGGCGGCGGCTCCTACGTGCTGTATGCGGAAATCCTCGAAACCGAGGAGGGGGTCGGCACGATCGAGGTCGATCCCGAGCCCTACAGCGACAACTTCGACCGCCCGGCCCGCCTGCTGCCCGTCGAGGGCAAGGCGCTGGTCGCCGCGATCGACCTGATCGGCGAGCACATCCCCGAGGGCTCCCTGTCGAGCGCGCGCGAGAAGATCGTCGCGGCCCTCGGCGAGGACCCGATGGAGCAGGGGTTGCAGGTCGCCCATGCCACGAGCGACGACACGGACATGGCGCGGCTGATCTCCACCGCGATCGTCGAGCACCGGCTGATCGAGCTCGAGTACTTCAAGGAGAACGAGAACGAGATCTCTCACCGCACGGTCGAGCCCTACGCGCTTACGAACGGACGCGAGGGATGGTACGTCGCCTGCTTCGACCCCGAGCGCAACGGCGTGCGTCATTTTCGCCTGGACCGGATCAAGCGCGCGGAGATCTGTGAGGAGAAGTTCGAGCCCCGCCCCGAGGTCGATCCCGCCGGCGAGGTCGACGGCTGGCTGCGGACCGGCGAGGTGGAGGCTTCGCGCACCGCGCGCGTCTGGGTCTCCACCGAGCGCGCCCGCTGGGCGCGGGAGGCCCGCCGCGTCGTATCCGAGCGCACCGACGGCTCGGTGATCGTCGAGCTGAGCTTCGCCGGCGTCGACTGGCTCGTGCGCGAGATCCTCAAGGAAGCCGGCGACGCCGCCGTGCTCGAGCCCGCGGACGCGCGCGAGGCGGTGCTCGTTGCCGTGGGGCGAGCACGCGACGCCGGGGCTCTCACCGCCGGGGTGAGCTGAGCCGGTCGCACCCGCGCGAGTGCGGATACGCTGCCGGGCGTGAGTCGGCGCAAACAGATCGAGATGTCCGCCGAGGAGGTCGCGGCGTTCTTGGCGCAGGAGCGCACGGTCACGTGCGCGACCGCCGGCCCGCGCGGATGGCCGCACCTGATGCCGCTGTGGTACGTCCTGCGCGACACTCCTGACGGCGAGCCGGGGCCGCGCGTGTGGGCGTGGACGTACGGGCGCTCGCAGAAGGTGCGAAACCTCGAACGCGACCCCCGCGCGACGCTGCAGGTGCAGGCCGGCGAGGAGTATGCACTGCTGCGCGGGGTGATGATCGAGTGCGAGGCGATCGTCCACCGCGACCTCGACACGGTCGCGGTGCTGGGCGAGGCGATCCTGCTGCGCAACTCAGTCCCGCAAGGACAGGAGCCGCCCGCGGAGATGCCACCGGAGGGGCGCGCGGCGGTGGACGCCCAGGCCGCCAAGCGCGTGGGGCTGGAGTTCGTCGAGCGCCGCCGCGCAAGCTGGGATCACCGCAAGCTCGGCGGGGTTTACTGAGGCGGACCCGAGGCCGCCACCGGATCCGACGCGACCGGACCCTCTACGGGGGTCAATTTCAACTCAGAAACCCGCTTGTGGTCTGGGTTTCCAGAGGCCCCGAAACGCTTATCGGGATTATTCGCGGGTTTTCTCGCCCTGGCGGGGCTCTTATCGGGACGGCGCCCGGTTGATCGATTCGCCGTTAGGGCACGCGAGGTTGCTTGCTCCTGGGCGGGAGCTTGCGAGGCTTGCCGTGGTTAGCCACCCAGCGTTCCGTCTTCGCTCGCATCCAGTAGTGGTACGGCCCGAGACGTCCGTCTGGGGCCGGCACGGTTCTTGTCTTCTGGTGCAACATGCTCCTCAGACTGCCGTGGCTCAAGCCGAGCAAGACCGCCACTTCCTCCGTGCTCATCACTCGTGGGCGCAGCTCGTCTTCCCGACGTACCGGGACCGGACGCCCGGCGGCGAACGCCTCGATGTCCTTGATGAACCACCCCCGCCTCCCCGCCAATACCAGCACCGGCTCCGGGAGCGTCCCGCGCTTGTGCAGGTACAGGACAGTTGATGATGACCGGCCAAGCATGTGCCCTACGCCCTCGCTCGATATGAGCTTGAGTGGCCCATAGTCCTTGGCAAGATGCTCGCGCTGGGCCTCAGCTCGGATCGCGTCGTAGTCGCCCCCGTCCTCGCAAAAGCGCAGCACGTCTGCCCAGCGCAGCCCCAGGCCGGCCATCACGGCCTTGCTGCCCACGATCACCAGCTCCTCCCCACCTGACAGGACGTCGCTGTTGTGCTGGCGAGCGTAATCGTCATAGTCCGGTGTGCCTCGTGAGGCGGGGTTGGTCTCCAGCCATTGCCGCACCCCGCTCAAATAGCTCTCTCGCCCTCGCTCGCGCCCTGATGTGCTCCGACGCAAGCTCCGCTGGGCGACCGTCTCCGGGATCGCCTCTCCACGGAGCGCCTGCTGCGCGAAGCGGTAGCGCCCCCACGCCTGCCCCACCCGAGTGACGCTCCAGCCATCTGTGACCTCGGAGGGCGCTTGCTTGTGTTGGGTGGTGGTCGGCGCCTCTCCCTCCGGCAGGTGCCAGTGATCGGCGACGCGCCGCAACGCCTCCAAGGCGCCCTGCCTCTCGCGGATCTCCTTGTCGAAGATGGTCTCCTCGCCTACCTCGCTGCCCAAGTACTCGCGGAGGGCTTTGAAGACCATCAACTGTTCCCGCACAGGCAGCCGGTAGATGTGGCGCATAACTGCCTCGTACTCGCGCCGCTCGCAGGGACCTGGCCTCACCCCTCCTTTGTTGGCTGCTCGCCGCCGTCCTCCTGCTCGCTGCTCCCGCTCAGGCAGCCAGCTTCTCGTGAGCCTCCCTGCACGCGGTCGCTCGTCGCGTGGATGCCGTCCTCAGCGGCGTCACTAGCATCTTCCGCTGGCGAGGTGTGGCACCGTTAGAAGCACTCGTCTCGTGAGATGGTGGCACTCATGGGCTCACCAGCGAATATCGCAACCGGGAAGCTCTGCCGCTGCTTCCTTCAATTCATTAAGAGTGGCATCTCGGTCCTTATCGCTGAGGCTGTCCTCCCGCAGCTGCTCGAAGTGGTCGATGAGTTCCGGGCCGCAGATCGCCCATCGCTCTGCGATTCCCCTCGCCTCTTTTGGCAAGCTCGTCGCGAACACGCCGGTAACGGTTGAATCGGCCTCCTCGGTTTGCACGAGATCTGTGAAGCCGAGATCTTCCTTCACGGCCTCAAACGTAGCGGGACGCACATCGGCGTGAGAGCGAAGATACTGGCGATTGGTCTCGATGATTCGGAAGCCAATCTCTCTGGACATCCAATAGGCGAGGATTGACTTCTTTCGGCACACGAGCACAGGCACGATGGCTTGATCGCGGTGTGCGTCCTGTAGCAGTGCAGCCTTGTGCAAGAGCTGATGGATCTCCTTGGAGCGCGGATACATCCAGCGACGGACATTCTTGACCTCGATTGGCACGAAGAACGACAACGGCATACCGTCTGGGTCCAGCGTCTGGAGAAAGGCGGCGCTATCCAGCGGGCCGCCTGGCACATCTTCGCCGAATACGCTACGGACCTCGCCATTCTCGTGGCCTAGAATGAGATACCCCGCACCGGATGAGGCTGCGTCACGCAGAGAGCGATGCACTACGGTCTCACCAGCGGGTCCGAGCAGGCCACCCGGACGATCACGGCTAGGAGTGGCCCAAGCGTTGAAGCTCGCGGACAATGAGCGCTTGTGAGCACTCGCACGCTCAACTGCGGTCTGGATGCCACGGGTGTCTTTGAGATGGATGACCCCAATCCTCTGACCCCCAACGGTCGCCGCTGTGACTTCCACGATCCTGCCTTCAGCACGAAGGCTCTGCTTCGCGGTCGTCATGTGATGAGGATTGATTGCGATGGGAACGGACGGCCAGCGACGATCAGCAATCTTGGCCTGAGCCTCAGCCCACGTCACTGCGTGCTCCTGGCGCAGAAGATCGAGGATCGCTCGCCGCGCAAAGTCGACGTATTCCTGCCGCGAGTGCGCCATCCGGGCGAGTAGTAGCAGAAGCCTCGCACTGATGTATCAAGGCGCACAAGGTTTACGTTCTGCGGGGGATCGGCAGCCCACTATAGGAGTATCCCTCCCTCCCCTCTCCCTGTTGGCTGCCCGTCGCCGTTCCCCTGCTCTCCATGTCCGCGCTAGGCAGCCAGCCGCTCGGGCGCTTCCCGGCACGCGCTCGCCTTTCGCACAGGCATCGGCGCTAGCGATGCCGCCGGTGCCTCCCTCTGGCGCCTAGCCTCCATCGCCAACCCGTGCATGAGGCAGTACGTGAGAAGCACGTCAAGCCGGGCCTGGTCGAGGCGCCGGTAGTAAGCCTTGTCCTTGAAGAGGTTCCACCTTGTCGTCGTGCTGCCGTGCAGCCCCTCGCCTTGGGCATAGCGGTTGCGTCCGTAGGCTTCGGCGCGCGGGTCGCTGTAGGTGAGCGGGTTGCCGAATGCGAGATCGGCGTCACCTGCGCTTGCCTTGTCCATCGGGTTGACGCGCACGAACCCGTCCGGGCTATGCACGCGCCGCCAGTCACCCGACGTCACGCGGATGGAACCACAGCGCTCACACGAGCCCTCCACGGCGACGCTGACGCTGCCATTGGCGAGGAGGCGCGGGCGGGAGAAGGTGTCGCCCCTGCCGCAGAGGCAATAGAGTTCCCGCAGGCCATTCGCGCGCCAGTTCGGGTAGCCCGCGATCAGCATCGCCATCCGCTCTAGCTGCTTGCGATGTCGCTTCGTCTCCTCCCGGTCCTCGTCATGGCTCACGCGGTGCGTGTTCTCCACGAACCCGAGCTTGCGATGCGCGCGGCGGATGCGCGGGACGGAGAAGGCTCCATCCATTGTCGATACCCCAATCGCTGAAGGCTCCATGCGCTTGCGGATGCGCGGCATGTCCTCTCTGAAGATGTCAAGGACGCACTCGATCTCGGGGTCGTGAATGCGGACAGTGCGGCAGGCGATGGGGAGCGCTTGTGCTGTGTGCCCGGTGACGGTCATCATGCCGTGGCCGCGCTTGCTCTCAGGGGCGTCCGCTCTCGTCATGCTGCCGCCCTCCCAGCCCTTGAGGCGGGACACGAGCCTCCCGTCCTCATCACGGATGGGGTTGCCGTCATCGTCCCTCAAGACGCCGGGCTTGTAGATGACCTTGTGCGAGGAGCCGTCGAAGCCGATGACTCGCAGCTCCTCGCGGAACTCGGGGAACTTGACGGCGTGCTCCTCCACGAGCCGGATGAAGCACTCCGCGTAGAGATCGGCACGCTCGGCCTCCGGGAAGCGGCTCGTGCGATGCCTGGAGATCGTCGCCTCGCTCGGGACGCCGTCGCGCCGGCGGCGATGCTCGTACTTGACTCGCCGGTTCGGCACGTGATCGCGGGGATGGTCGAAGCCGAGCGTCACGCGGGCCGAGTCTCCTGCGTCCCCAGCGAGGTCGGCGCGCGCAGCCTTGTAAGTGCGCTTGCCGATGAGGCGCTGGTAGAGGAGCGCCTTCTCACACTCCTCCGCTGAGTACGCCCGGCGCGAATCCGCCGCCGCGTCCAGCTCCCGGCAGCGCTCGCCGACTGTGCCCTGCCAGGCGTCGGAGTTGATGACCAGCATGACCCGCTCGCCGTCGTCGAGATGCCGTAGCTGCTCGTTGAGCTTGGCGTACAGGAGTTCCACGTCGCCGCGCTCGGGTGGCTTGGGCAGCTTGCCGTAGCGGGTCCGACGCTTCCTCGCTGACCAGCATTCCCAGGCCCGTTGCTCGCTGCCCGTCCCTCCTGCGCTGGCATTCTGGCGACTCACCTCCCCTTAATAGGGGCCCTTGATATCCCGACCGGGCGGGTGAGCCGAAGGGCGCGGGCAGCCCTGAGCAAAGCTCCGCAACCGAGGACATATCACCTGCAAGTTCTCGTGCCCAGATGACTGCGTAGGCACTCCATCCCTGCGCGAGATCGCCAGTCATGATGCGCGCACCGGCTCTCAGCGAAGCGAAAAGCCAGTCACGTTGAGAGCTGCCGTGGCAAGGTCAGCCCATGCAGAGCAAGGCCCATCCGACCCGAGCGGGGATTGCCCATTCATCGCTCCTGACTGGCATCGGGGATCGCTTCATAGCGATTGTCCCGGCATTCCCCGATGACTTCCTCATGCCCATAACAGTGTGCCTCGGCCTTATCTACTTCATCGCTGACATGCTCATCAACATCCCCATTTGGTGCCTCGTGGCCTACTTCGGCACCATCATCGTCGTCGGCTCAGCCATCTTCGCCAGGAACGGACTTGCCGAAGGCCGCGCGAAGAAGGCTCGCCAGCACGAACACGACCACGATGCCGAGCACAACCGCCGCTAGAACCGCTTGACAGTGATGCTTACCCTCGTAGGCGCTGAAGTCAGACTTAGCGGTGAGGATGGTTCCGATGAGGAGGGACGCTGCGCCGAGGAAGGTCATCCACTCGGCCCACTTCGCCGTCATCACCTTCTTCGAGAGGCTGAACAGGACCAGCGCGGAGCCGAGGACTAGGAAGAAGCCTCCCCAGAACGTCGCCGCTGAGACTGCCGCGAGAGCCATCCCCTGCCCGGTTCGCCAGCTAGAGGCGATGCCCTCCCGGCTGTGGCGCCACGCGGGCGGTCACGCGCCCCGACGAGATCGGCGCCCTCTGGGGTCGGCAGCCGATCAGCCCCCTTCACCGCATCCATCGTGGGCTTGATGAAGACCTCGGACGGCTAACACCCTCCACCCCTGCCGTCACTTGCGCGTTCCCTGTCCATCTCGTCGGCCCAACTCCAGAAGCAGAAGCTGCGCCGACTGCGGTTGCGGTGCTCATCCACGTCGGGAGCATCATCACTCGGCTCGGCCCACTCGTGAAGGCAGTGGATGACGGACCCAAGGCGGCGCGCGTGACAATCGAGGCGTCGGCCTAGCTCATACCAGGTGTCAGACGAGACGGAGTGCGCAGGAGCGCCAAGCGTCTCCAGGGCCTCGCTGAGCACTCCGCGCAGGCTCTCACAGAAGCGGTCTATCTCCTGCTCGCCCAATGTCTGAGCGCGCGCCCAAGTGCGATGCTGCGGAGACTCCGGCAGAAGGGCCTCGGCATCACAGGCTCTCTTGAGGCGCCGCCGGCCCTTCTTCGTGAGCACCCACATGGGGACGTTGTGCGCGCGGGATGCCTCAAGGAGTCCCGTCTCGGCCAGCGCCGCGACCTGGCTCCTGACCTGGCGTGCCTCCCTGGAACGCTTGGCGATGTCAAGGTGATCATAAATCTCCCAGCGTGGGGCGCCGCGACAGACGCGATGGCGTTCAGAGCGCTCGATGGCTGCGAGGATGAGATCGTCAGGAATGACATCTGCTGCCGGGGGTGCCGGGGTCTGCATCACGGCCTCCTTGGAGTCGTTTGGATCAAGGCGGCCGTCAAGCTAGGGTCGAACATCCGTCCGACCGGAGAGCGATCACTTGAGGCGCATCGAGTTCGCTCTCGCGCTTCGGGGGCGAGCAGGGTGGGCGCCGATCCTGCGGCCCCGGTCGCCCTTATGGGCACCCCTACCTTCGGGCCGTGAAGCTCCAGCCCACGCCGGATGATGGCCTTATCGAGCCGACGCCAGGCGAACGGCTCCTCCACGCCCTCGGCCAGATCCACCGGCGCTGGCACGCCGGCACAGGCCGGACGCCCCCGCACGAGGTCGATATCGAGGCCCTGGCGCGGACGCTCGGGGCATGGGCAACGGTGGAGTTCGTCCAAGACGGCGACGGCGAGCAGCGCATCCACTTCCCCGATGAGATCCTGATCATCGATCACCGCCACAGCTTCCCGTGGCAACTGATGGGCACCTGGGAATGGGCGCGTGAGCAGGAGGTGGGGGAGTTCTGGCGGTACCTCGACTGATGAGCGCAGCGACCGGCGCCGACGCCCTCCTCGTCCTCTACGAGGCCCTAGCCCCGGAAGAACAAGACGCGGCCTACGAGCGAATCTGCGAGGCCCATCTGCGCCAGCTCGCAACAGATGATGTCGAGCTTGAGAAGTACGTCCGTTCGCTGCGACGAGTCGCGGGTGCGCTCGGCCACGTGCCCGGCACGAGCGACTACCGGAGGATCGCCAAGCAGCTACGAAAAGAGGGCGAGGACATCGAGTCATTCCCTCGCCTCTACAACTTCTTCGGCTGCTCCTGGTCCCGAGCCAAGGAAGCGCTCGAACTATCCGGGGAGACAACCACTCGGGCGGTCGAAGCCCGGTTCCGGCGTCGCCAGCTCGGCAAGATCGGGCAGTACCCCGACGAGGTGCTGCGCGACTGCCTCACCCGCGCCGTCGAGCACTACGGTCGCCCGCCAACGACGGCTGAGTACGGCTGGTGGCGCGAGCAGCAGATGGCGCTCGCGCGCTCGCAAGGCGATCCCTACCCACACGTCCCGACCGACGCTCCATTCCGACAGCGCTGGCGCACCTGGGAGGCGGCCCTTCTCCATCACGGCTACACACCCACGGAGGTCGCTCGGCGGCTAGAGCACCGAGACGAAATCTGCGGGCGCGTAGCCGAGCCGTACTTGCCCGATGGTCTTCCTGTGGCTGAGCTAACTCAGAAGCTGCCTGCAAACAAGGCCCTCCCGCTGAGCCACGCTGAGATCGAGAGCGTGCGAGAGACCTATGACGGGTTCTCGAAGCGTACGCGCCACGTGCTCACGGTTCGCCTCGGCCTCGGCGTCCCTCAGCAGACCTGCCGCAGAGCAGCCGAACCGCTCAAGCTGCACCAGACGCGCGTCAAGCAATTGCAGGCTTACGCCCTCGACGCCCTCGCGCTTGCCGTCGAGGGCCGCAAGACGGAACGCTCGGGCCTACGCGCGGCGATCATCGAGAGCCTGTCGCTGATGACCGGAGACGGAGGCAGTGACGATGCCGCCTAAGAAAATCGCTGGCGAGTCAGACGCTAGGAAAGGCGATCCGCTCAACACGGAGTTCTAGACGCAAAAGTTTCCTGCTCATAGATATTCCATACCATCGGGCTATTCTTGCACATTGACTGTGGTCTCTTAGGCAGGTGGGGGAGCTGTTGGGCGGACGAGCCATTCGGCGTTGGCCTTGATGCGTCGCCTACAGGCCGAGTTCTTTTTGCCGCGAACGTCGCCGTGAGCAGGCTCTTCCTCAGTCGGTGTCCTGAGGATCTCCTGGCGCTGTTGCTCCCGCTTCAGGTAGCTCGCCTCCAAGACCGCGACTCCCCAGTCCTCGTCCGTCCAAGGGGTGTCGGTCGTCAGATTCTCAGGCTCACGTTCGAGATCCCCGAGGGTATCGCCGAGAACCACTGACATATCGTCCTTGGATTCGCCCTCGTTTTCAGGTCGGGCGTTATCGAACGCCCCGCTCTGAAACTCCCACTCGCCGTTTACAAAGTTGCAGAAGTGGATGGACACGAAGCGGTAGGCGAGTACGTCATCGCCAACATCTCCGTCCTCGTGCTCAGGCTCAGGCGGCTGCGGCATCCTGGAGATAGTCGCGAGATAGACGGTCGACAACCGTGGCGAAGACCGACTCGGCCTCGTCAACAGGCACTTCACACTCGTTCTCACCGGCTACAACAAAGACGTTCTGCTCGTTCCGCGCTCGGTCAAATACGGCCTCGACCTCAAGGTTCTCGCCGTGCCAGGTCAATTGGACGCCCCCACTACTCAGCCGCCCGATCCACGGCATCACCGTATCCTCATGCATAACGCGGAGCAGGAAGTTGCACGCGTCGATGACATCGTTGATGTTTATTGGCCAGCTCGCATCCGGACCCAAACTCGGCAGCACCGCAAGCTCCTCGATTCTGGCTTTGACGGCGTTGGCCCAAACTGGTAGCTGCCCGCGAACGCGGATTGACCTTTTTGGTACTTGTGGTTGCTCGGCGTATTCGAGTTCCTGTGGGTCGAGTCCCCATCGCAGACTCGAAGAGTCGTTTACTCCAACGCCTATGGGAGTTCTCATCTAAATCACTCCTTCAGTTTCCAATGACGGTGCATTTGAGGAGTCGTAAGATCCTTGAAGCCCAACACAACCCACTTGTGAGCGACATCGAGTGCCCTCATCGCGCTCTCGTTGTCACCTTGTAGCGTCAGCAGACGCGCCGTGAGATTCACGAGATAGATGGGCACATTGCCCTTTGGCTTGAGCCCAGGTACTGCGGAAAGATAAAGTCGGCCAGCGGGAGCGTTGTCGCCTCCAACCTCGGCACTCGGAATCCGCCAACGAGCTTGAAGCTGGGCGTCCTCGGCCTCGGGCAGAAAAGCATCACGCGGGCGCGCGCGAACACGGTTGATGATTTTGGCCAGGTCTGGATGCATTGGGGGTCGGCCGTCCTCAACTTTTTTCGTGCTTGGCACGTCGATGGGATTGACGTAGGTGACCTCGCATATGTTGATCGGGTGGGATTGCCCTATCTCATCGAGCGCATCAGTGAGCAGCTTGAGCAAATCCTCGAAACGCTCTCGTAGGGCTCCGTAGCGTGGGTAGTCGACATCACCATCAGTCTCTCGCCAGTTGAGCGTGAGGCGGTCGTGTTGAAGCTGCACGAGCTGCACGCCGTCCTCGCTCAGGAACCATGTTCGCGGTAGCTCGGTAGGAGCCTCCAAGCGGAACTGAATCGACAGACTCGCTGGCATCCGGTCGAAGGTCTCCTCCATCGGAGGAGCCACCGGCTGGCGTTGTCGGGTCGGCAGCTCATCTCGAACCCCGTGTGCGAAGCGACCGAACGCCTCGATGTCAATCGTCTCAGGAGCGAACTGCACGGCGAGCGCGACCTCGGCGACGGGCGGATGCCCGAAAGAGACGAGGTCATATTTCGACGGGCGGCGGGACTGGCGAGGCACTCGGAAGCAAGTGTATGCCAAGCCCAGGCGAAAGCGACTGGTCCTCCGCAACATAGCCTAATCGCGAGAGCTTTCCGTTCGAGGATCGCCGTGCTCCTAGCGTTCGACATACCTCCTCAACACCACTCATCTTTGGCTCTAGGAGTTGAAATCAAAGGTCTTCTGAGAGCCGCCGGGAGTTGAAATTGACCCCCTACGGCAGCAGCCGGTGGGGGCCCCTGTAGAGGAACGTGACCTCGCGGACGTTGTCCTGGTTAAGCAGCTGCATAAGGAGGCGCGTCAAGCCGAAGCCGAAGCCCCCATGTGGTGGGGCGCCGTAGCGAAAGAAGTCGAGGTAGTAGGAGATCGGGCCGGGGTCCACACCCTTGTCGGCGGCCTGCGCGAGCAGGATGTCGTGGCGGTGCTCGCGCTGGGCGCCGGTCGTCAGCTCGAGCCCGCGCCAGAGCAAATCGAAGCTGCGCGTCAAAGTCGGATCGTCGGGGTGGCGCATGTGGTAGAAGGGCCGCACGGTCGAGGGGTAGTCGGTGACGAACGCGAACTCGTGACCGTGCTCGGCGGCCACGAGCGCTGAGAGCGCCCGCTCGCTGGGGGGATCCAGGTCGTGGTCGGGGCCGGGGACGGAATCGTGGCCGGAGGCGCGCAGCATCTCCTTGGCGTCGGCCAGCGTAATCCGCGGAAAGGGGACGCTCGGGACGATCGTCTCGACGCCGAAGGTCCGCTCGATCTCCTGCCCGTGCTCGGCCGCCAGGACCCCGAGCACGTGCGCGAGCCAGCGCTCCTCGAAGGCCATGACGTCCTCGTGGGAGTCGATCCAGGCGATCTCGACGTCGACGGAGGTGAACTCGGTGTCGTGGCGGGAGGTGAACGAGGGGTTGGCGCGGAAGACGGGGCCGATCTCGAACACGCGTTCGAAGCCGCCGGAGATGGCCATCTGCTTGTAGAACTGCGGCGACTGGGCGAGGTAGGCGGTGGTCTCGAAGTACTCGACCTTGAACAGCTCGGCGCCGGACTCGCTGGCGGAGCCCATCAGCTTGGGGGTGTGGATCTCGACGAAGCGCTCTGAGCGCCAGAACTCGCGCATGGCGTGCTCGATCGTCGATTGCACCTCGAAGATCAGCCGCCGGTCGGGGCGGCGCAGGTCGAGGTAGCGCCAGTCGATGCGCTTGTCCAGGGCGGAGTCGGGCGCGATCGGCAGCTCGGGCTCGGCGAGCGAGTCGACGTGCAGCTCCTGGAGCTGCAGCTCCAGCCCGCCGAGGTTCACGCGCTCGTCGGCGACGATGCTGCCGGTGACGGTCACGGCGGACTCGGGCGTGAGCGCGGAGAGCGCCTGGTTGAGCGGACTGGGCGGGTCGTCCTTGCCGAGCACGACCTGCACGGCCCCGGCCTGGTCGCGGACGACGAGGAACTGCACGCGCTTCTGGTCGCGGATCGCCTGCACCCAGCCGCGCACGCTCGCGCGCTCGCCGACCTTGGCCTGCAGATCCGATGTGAGGGTCCTGTCCACGAACGGGACCTTATAGGGGTGACGGTTTTGGGGAGACAATCCGGCGCGACGCCCGCATCGCGGCCATGCCGCCGGCCGCAGTTCGGGCTGGTCGAGCAGGGGCGCGTTCAGGTGGGCTCAGCGGGCGCGAGCGCGACCTCGACGGCGAACTCGTCTGACTCGACGGGCTCGAGGCGCTCGATCGTGCCGGCGGCGAGCAGATCGCCGAGACCCAGCTGCAGGGCCGACAGGCGCGCGGGCGTGTCGTGCACGCGCACCAAGCGCACAGGCGCGCGCATCGGGCGCTGGGCTTGGGACTTGGCCTTGCGCACCTCGCCGAGCACCTCGGCGGCCACCGTGAGCGCTTCGTCTTCCCCGGCGCCGAGGCCGCTCTGGCCGTCGCGCTGGGACTCGCCGCGCAGCTGTGCGGCGTCGGGCCAGGACGCACGGTGGATCGAGCCGGGCTGCCACCACGACCACACCTCCTCGCAGACGAACGGCAGGAACGGCGCGAACAGGCGCTGGAACGTGGACACGGACAGGCGCAGCGCGCGGCTGACCGAGGCCGCGCCTTCGGGGTCGCCGGCACAGTCATAGCGCCGGCCCTTGACGAGCTCCAGGTAGTAGTCGCAGAACCACCAGAAGCGCTCCTCGGTGTGTTGCAGCGCGCGCGCGTAGTCGTAGTCCTCGAAGCTCTGCGTCGCGTCCTGCACGACCGTGGCCAGGCGCGCGATCAGCGCGCGATCCAGGGGGCTGGTGAGCGCCTCGCCCGCCGGCGGGAGGTCGGCGAGCGCGAACTTGGAGGCGTTCAGGAGCTTGACCGCCAGGCGCCGTCCGACCTTCATCTGCTGGGCGTCGAAGGCGGTGTCGGTGCCGGGGCGTCCGTTCGCGGCCCAGTAGCGCACGGCATCGGCGCCGTGCTCCTCCAAAAGGTGCATGGGGGTCACGACGTTGCCCTTGGACTTGGACATCTTCTTGCGGTCGGGGTCGAGCACCCAGCCCGACAGCGCGGCCACGCGCCAGGGCAGCGTGTCTTGGTCCAGGTGCGAGCGCAGCACGGTCGTGAACAGCCAGGTCCTGATGATGTCGTGCGCCTGGGGGCGCATGTCCATCGGGAAGACGCGCGCGAACAGCTCCTCGTCCTCCCCCGCCATGCCGGCGATCTGGGGGGTGAGCGAGGAGGTCGCCCAGGTGTCCATCACGTCGGGATCGCCCGTAAACCCGCCCGGCTGTCCGCGTTGCTCGGGTGTGTAGCCGGGGGGGACGTCGGTGGAGGGGTCGACCGGCAGCCGCTCGGCATCGGCCGCGATCGGGCGCTCGTAGAGGACGGCGCCGGACTCGTCGATCTCATACCAGAGCGGGAAGGGCACGCCGAAGAAGCGCTGGCGGCTGACGCACCAGTCGCCGGTGAGGCCGTTGACCCAGTCCTCGTAGCGCGCGCGCATGTACGGGGGATGCCACTGCAGTTCGCGTCCGCGCGCGAGCAGCGCCTCGCGGTGGGCGATGGTCTGCAGGAACCACTGACGGCTCGTGACGATCTCCACCGGGCGCTCGCCCTTCTCGAAGAACTTCACGGCGCGCGTGACGGGCTCGGGCTCGCCGATCAGATCGCCGGACTGCGCCAGCAGCTCGACGATGCGCCGGCGCGCCTGGTTGACGCTGCGCCCGGCAAGCTCCTCGTAGTTGGCCCGCGCGCGCGCCAAGTCGACGGACTCCCAGCCGGGCTCCCCCCACGGGACGTCGCGCAGGCGCCCGTCCTCGCCCAGAACGGGGCGCACGGGCAGGCTCAGCTCGCGCCACCAGGTCACGTCGGTGAGGTCGCCGAACGTGCAGACCATCACCAGGCCCGTGCCCTTGTCGGGCTCGACGAGCGGGTGGGCAAGGACCGGCACGCGTGTATGAAACAGGGGCGTCAGCGCCTCCCTGCCGACGAGCTCACTCCAGCGCGCGTCGTCGGGGTGGGCCAGCAGGGCCACGCACGCGGGGATCAGCTCGGGGCGCGTGGTCTCGATCAGGATGTCTGTGATACCGGACGCGGCGGCGCCCTCGCCGGGCGCGTGGGCGAAGCGCACGCGGTGCATCGCGCCCGGGCGCTCGCGGTCCTCCAGCTCGGCCTGGGCGACGGCGGTCTGGAAGTCGACGTCCCACAGCGTCGGCGCCTGCAGCTGGTAGGCCTCGCCGCGGGCGAGCAGGTCGAGGAACGAGCGCTGGGAGATCCGCTGCGCCGTCCGGCCGATCGTGGTGTAGGTCATCGACCAGTCGACCGACAGGCCGAGCGTGCGCCACAGCGCCTCGAAGGCCCGCTCGTCGGTCTCGGTCAGCTCCAGGCACAGCTCGACGAAGTTAAGGCGCGAGATCGACACCGGCTCCTTCGCGGAGGGCTCGGCGGGGGGGGTGAACCGCGGGTCATAAGCGATCGCGGGGTCGCAGCGCACGCCGTAGTGGTTCTGCACGCGCCGCTCGGTCGGCAGGCCGTTGTCGTCCCAGCCCATCGGGTAGAACACGACCTTGCCGCGCATCCGCTGGTAGCGGGCGATCGCGTCGGTGTGGGTGTAGGAGAAGACGTGCCCGACGTGCAGCGAGCCGCTGACCGTCGGCGGCGGCGTGTCGATCGAGAACACCTGCTCGCGCGGCGCAGCACGATCGAAGCGGTAGACGCCCTCGCGTTCCCACGCCTCGCTCCACTTCGCCTCCAACCCGTCGAGCGACGGGCGCTCGGGAACGCGGGGCTCGGCGGCGCCGCCGGCCGGCGTGTCAGGCGAGGACCGGCGCTGCTGCTGTGACTGTGCGGCCAAGCTTCGGATCGTAGCCGAGCCGTTGCCGGCACTGCGCGCGGTATGTCGGGCGGTGAGCGCCCGCGAACCTTGCCCTCGGCGGGGCTGTGCGCGAGCCACCGCTCGCCGAGGTCGCGGCGCGCGCATGGCGGGGATCGACATAGTAGGCTCCCGCCGCAAGGGCAGAGTCGACATCATTGACTTGATGGGAATGTCGGACGCGATGGCCTGCCACTACCAGGGACGAGGAGGCGAGATGGTCCAGGGGCGTGGGAGCGACGCCGGACGGCAGGCGCGGGCGTACTACAAGGATGCGCTCAGGGTCAGGGTCGCCGAGCGCGACCGCAAGCTCGATCTGGAAGCTGTCAGCTGGCCGAACGCAGACAGCGCGCCCGAGAATTGGGAGCGCGACTCCACGGCAGGGCGTCTGCAGCGCACGATCGAGCGCGGACCGCGTGGCGCCGCGGCCGAAGACAACCCGCTTGCGGTCCCTCTGCGCGAGTCGATCCTGCGTTTTCCCTCGGCCCCTATCCACGGCGTGCAGCGCTTGCACGAATACCACAACAACCTGCGCGCCTCGCAGAACTTCCACACGTATCGGATCCTCACGGCGAAGACGCCGTCGGAGCCGATAACCCGGATCTTCCTCTTTCACAACGGCCTCAACGAGCTCGACCGCATGGGGCTCTACTACCAGCTCGCCTCCCACCTGATCGAGCGCGACAAGGGCGTGGCCTGCATCCTGCGCCCCTTCCCGGGGCACCTCACGCGCGCCCCCTTCGCGGACTTCCCCGAAAACCCGCTGCATCGCTACCTGTGGGACGGCTCGCACCTGTTTCGCCAGTTCCTGCGCTACATGACCGAGACGCAGTGGTTCTTGAGCGCACTGGTCAGGCGCTCACGGTATCGCTGCCTGTCGGGGGCCGAACTGCTGGCGGAGAACAACGACCCCGATCGCAGCCGTCTGAACCCCGACATCCTCACCGACGAGATGGTGCGCGCGTGGGGGCGACTGTCCGCGGCCTCGCGCGCGGCCGACAAGCTCGTCAAGGGCCAGGGCAACGCCACGAGTATGAACTCCAAACCCGACCGGGCCGCGTTCCGCGGCGCGATCGTCTTGTTGCGAGATGCACTCAAACTGCAGGTGCGCCTGGACAGCGAGCTGGAGGACGACGGTGATCTCGCGGAGCCCTCCCTGCACGTGGTCGGCTACAGCCTCGGAGGATTCGCGGCCCAGTCGATCTTTATGTCGTGGCCGTTTCTGATCGCCTCGTGCTCCACGCTGCTGTCGGGGGGTCCGCTGAGGGAACTCTCTCCGACCGCTTTCGCCGACCCCGAAGAATGGCAGACGGTGCTGCATTCGCTTCGCTATGAGATCGACGAAGGCATGCTCAAGGGTCGTTACGGGCACCGGCACGGGGAGCTGGCGGGACTCAGCGAAAAACTGTTCATGTACTTCCAGCGCACCTTCTACGAGGTCTTTCAGCAGGAGTACCGCGGCAGCTTTCAGAACAGGCTCTCCGCGTTTCGCCAGCGGATGCTCTTTATCGTAGGGGGAGACGATCCGATCGTGCGGGCGCGCAGCGTGATCGACTCGGCGCCTGCGGGAGGCATCAATCTGCTTGAGATCGGCGGTATCGGGCATTTTCTCGGCAGCAAATCCAAGGGAGATGAAGAAACCCAGCAGCGCCAGTTCTGGCTCCCGGAGCTGGGCAAGTTGATAGGCCGCTTTTCAAAACAGGCGACCTGTCGGTACGACGCGGAACTGAAAGCCACCTGGCTCACGCCCGATTTCGATGTGCCCGATCGGATGAGCGGAGAGGACCCCGACGAGGGATCGGCGACGGTCAAGCGCTTGAGTGCGCAGGATCTGCTGGGACTGGCGCAGGGAGGGGCACTGTCGAGCAAGCTGTTCGAACTCTGCCTCGACGATCTGCTGGCGCGCCAGCAGGAGGACAGGAAGGGGCTCCTGCTGATCCTGCGCAACGAGGTGCCGGCCATGCTGCTGGACGCGAAATCGGTCCAGCACTGCGCCCGCGCTTTTTACCACGACGACCACAACATCGTCGAATACTGCAGGGGGATCAAGAGGCACTGGGAGGCGCTCGACGAGAGTATCCACCACGCGTGCGTCGTCCTGCCGTGGAACGCGAAGAACATCATGTTGAACATGGATCCACCCAGCGGCTTTCCGAGCCAATCGGAGACAGCGGTGGGGCAGATACCGCGGGAAATCAAGCCCACGCGGACGTGGAGCCTGTGCGGGAAAACGTTTGCGTCGCTCGCGGCGCGGGCGCCGGGCTCGCTGATGGTCTTCGACGGCAGCGCTCCGCTGGAGCCCCAGCAGGGGATGGGACGCCGCGCCGAGGAGCTGATCTGCGGGCTGGGAGGCGGAGGCGAGGGTTTACTGCGCGTGCCGTCGCTGCCCGACTGCTGGGTCTGGCTCTCGACCGATTATCTCCAGATCGGAGACTTCGACATCACGGAGGCGATCGAGCGCTTCATCTACGCCGCACATGCCCGTGGAGATGACGAGGATTGCCTGTCCGAACACATGCATCGAGACGAGCTGCGCGTTATCACCGTGTCCCGCGCGAGATATAACCCGCGCTTTCGCGGGCGTCTGCTGAGCGACTCTCGTGCCGTCAAACAGACGCTCCTTCACGTTGCCCTGTGCCTGGCGGTCGCATATCGCTACGACGAATTCGACCTCGAGACCGGAAAAGCGCGCGAGCAGCGACCGCGCGTCGGCGTCTCGGCATAGGGCCGGGACGCCGGGTCTGGCGCGCCCGGGAGCATCGGCCCCCGCCTGCATGGGGCTTGTCAAGCGCTCAAGCGCCGCGGGCCGCCAGAGCGGGCGCGGCGCGATCCTCTCGCGCTACGAGCCCGGGATCGTAGCCGAGCCGCTGCTCGCGCTGCGCGCGATGTGCCGGGCAGTAGACGCCGCGGACCTGGCCGTCGGGCAGCCCGTAGGCGAGCCATTCCTCCCCGCGCCACTGGAAGTGGAAAAAGGCCGCGCGCGCGCCGCGAAGCGCTAACTCTTTGCGCCAGGCGGCGGCCGCCTGGCGGGCGGGAACCCGCGCTTGGCAGCGGTGGTCGTTGGTGGGATGACGCGTCCACACGCACTGCAGCGGCAACTCGTCGAGCTTCATGATCACTGCCCCTTCCGGACTGTTCATGTCGGTCTTTTCGGACGACACGGCCGGGGCGGATCGATTCCTTCTAAATATTTGGACATTCGTTCTACCCAAATGCGGAATCTGGGCGTTTGCGGGCTGTTTTGCCGAGCGGTCCTCAGCGCTCGTGCACGCGCACCACGTTCGAGGAGCCGGTGGCGTAGGGAAAGTCGGCTTCGCCTTCGCTGAGCGCCCTGAAGCGGTAGTCGACCGGGCCGGGGAACTTGAACGTGTAGGAATCGCGAAAGCGGCCTTTGCGGTCGGTGCGGACGACGTCGAACTCGATCCATCGCCCGCCCGGCGAGCGCGCCTCGAGCACGATCTGCTTGCCCCCGCGCGGGATCGGCCCGCCGAGCAGCGTGCCGCTGAAATGGATGGCGTGGCCGACGCCGGTCGTGCGCGGGCTCACGCGCAGCCGCACTCCCGCCCTCACGGCCAGGCCGAGCGTGCGCGTGGCCACCGGCAGCGCGTCGCCGACGTGGGCGCGGTAGGCGATCCGGATCGTGCGCGAGCTCGCGCCGCCGGGCACTCTCACCGCGAAGCGCCCGTCGGCTCCCGTGCGCGGGCATGCCGGCGCCACCGGCTTGGCGCCCTGATAGGCGGCGGTCGCGGCGCAGTCGATCGCCGCGCCGGAGATCGGAGCTCCACCCGGAGCGGTCAGCCGGCCGGCGATCGTGTGGGGGTGGCCGTATGAGCTCGCGATGCGTGCCTTCTTCGACCCGACCCAGGCCGCGACGAGGGTGGCCTGCGTGGAGGCGTTCGACCCGTTCGGGCCTCCCACCGGGGGCGGGTTGGCGATCGTGATCGCACGATCGAGCACCGGCGCGCCGATGCCCGCCGCGTCGATCACGCTGACCACCAAATGGTGCGCGCCGTCGGGGACGCGCGTGGTGTCGAAGGGCACGTCGACGCTCACGCTTGCCTTGCACGGCTGCACGTACAGGAAGGCCGGTCGCCCGTCGCCGGCGCCGCCGAGGTCGCGACAGCGGCCGCCGTTTTCGTCGACGATCGTGCGCTGCACGACCTGGTCGTCGATCGCGAACACGGCCTCGTAGACGCCCGACGCGGGGTCGGTGGCGCTGAAGGCGACGTCGCTTGAGCCGCGCACCGAGGGCGCCGTGGCAAGTTCGCCGGTGACGTTCGCGGCGGTCGGGCCGGTGGTCTGTTCGAGGAGGATGTCGGCGGCGTAGAGGTATATGGCCGCGGCATAACCGTTCGCGTCGCCCTTGCCTGCCTGACATTCGTGGCTCGGGACTCCGCCGCAATAAACATTGATGTCCATCTGCGAGCCGAGGTTGCGCGCAGGAACCACGACTCGGTTAGCGCTCGAAAGGGGCCGAGAGAGATCCCCCTCTCGTTCGCATCCCAACGCGTAGATGCAGCTGTCGAACGGACCGGATTCGGTTGCCCCAGCGAGCCAGTATTCGTAGGTGAAATTCGCCGCAGCTCCCCCTTCTGTGTCGCCTGCACGCCACACAGTTGCCCCCACTATCGCCTCCCCCGCAGGGGCATTGAACATCCAAGAAGCCTTGTCTGCCTCTACGGCGTGAACAGTCGTATCGCCAAGCGCGGCCCTCAGTGCACCGCCGGACTTGCATGTGTCTTCTGCGTAGTCGTCAAAAGCCCCGCCAGGCGCCACGTATTTCGTCCACCCATCCGTAGGCGCAACAGCACCCGAGGGCGTGCGGCACGAATACACGTGATACCCGCCCGCCACCGCCCCCGCGCACACCCACGCCACCATCACGATCATCGCCGCTGCGACCGTGACCACTATCCCGATCCTGTTCCGAACCATCTCCACACCCACCTGTCGCTCCGTGACCCCCGTTGACCCCCCTGCGAATTGTTCCACTCCTTAAGCGCCCACGCGGCGCCAACAGCTGCGGTAAGCGGCTTGGACCAGTGCGGTTGAAAGGACAGGCTATGGCTTACCCATCGAAAACGCGACCGGCAACCGCGCAAGCCCGTAGATGCCCATGATCGTCTCGTACTCGACCTCCCCGTCCAAACGCAGCCCGGCCATCCGCTCGGCCATGAACGTGAGCGCCTCGCGCAGCTCCAACCGCGCGAGGTTCGCGCCCAGGCAGTAGTGCACGCCCGCGCCAAACGTCAGCGCCCGCGCACGACCCCGGTCGGCCGCGATGTCGAACTCCTCCGCCGGACCCTCCTCGGGCGCGAGATCGCGGTTGCCCGTGTGCGCGCACACCATCACGACCGTCCCCTCGGGAAACGTCACGTCGCGATAGGTCACCTCGGAGGTCGTAATCCGCGCCGTGAACGGCGTTATCGGCTCATACCGCAACGCCTCCTCGACGGCCGCGTCGGCCAGCTCCGGACGTTCGCGCAACAGCTCCCACTGCTCGGGACGTTCGGCCAGCAACCTGATCGCGTGCGCGAGCTGACTCTGCGTCGTGTCCACCCCGCCGACCAGCACGTTGAACACCAGGTTGATGCACTCCACGTCGCTCAACGGCCGCTCTCCGTCCTCTGCGGCGGCGATCAGCTTCGAGACGAGGTCGTCCTCGCGCGGATCCTCGCGCCGCGCCGCCACCAGCGCTTCGGCGTACTCGTAAAACTCCTCCACGGCGCGCTCGATCGCCTCGCGCTCGGTGGCCATCCCCTCCGCGTCGAACTGGCGCTGAATCCAGTTCGACCAACGATGCAACCGCGGCGCGTCCTCGATCGGCGCGCCCATCACCCGCGCAATCGCCTGGGAGGGGTAGGGCTTGGCGAAGGCCTCCACGAACTCACACCGCACCACCCCCTCCCCGTCGGCGCCCGCCGCGCACGCGTCTGCCCACAGGCCCTCCAGGAACTCCCGCATCGCCGGGCGCCAACGCCCCACCGCGCGCGCGCTCAACGCGGGGTTCACGAGGCTGCGCAGGCGCGTGTGGTCGGGGCCGTTGACGTGCAGGATGTTGCGTCGCATCTGCTCGAACAACGGCCCCTCGCGCACGTCGAATATCTCCGCGATCGTCATCCCCGGAAATATCGCCTCGCGCGTGCGCAACCACCACTCGCCCGCCTCGCGGTCGAGCACGATGTAGCCGTAGGGCCCGGAGGCGAGCCAGCCCCGGGCGCTGCACTGGCGCATGGCTGCGTGAAAGCGCTCCCCCCTCAAAGACGGGTCCGTGTAATCGAACCCCGGCAACTCCAGCTCGCTCACGAGGGTCATCGCGGCGGCCCCAACCCTATTTTTTCGGGCTGACAGCCTGCTTCAAAGTCGCGCCCGCCGTGAACTTCGGCGCCTTCGAGGCTTTGATCTTCACGCGCTCGCCCGTACGCGGGTTCACACCCTGACGCGCCGCCCTTTTGACGACCGAGAACTTGCCGAACCCGGTGACGCTCACCTCGTCGCCTTTTTTGAGCGTCTTCGTGACGGTGGCGAGCACCGACTCGACGGCGCGAGAAGCGTCGGCTTTGGAGAGACCGCTGTCGGCGGCGACCGCGTCGACCAGCTGGGACTTGTTCATGGACGGATTCCTTTCGATGGTGTATTTCGAGTGGTGTGCGAGGCGGGGCGAACCCTACCGTGCCAAGGCGCGGCGCAACTGGTCGCCCATCAGCGACAGCCCGGCCTCCAGCTCCACGGCCGGATGTCCGAGCGCCGCCAGCGCGCGCCCTGAGTCGAGCGCCGTGTTCGGCCCCAACGCCAACTCGGCGGGCTCACCGAGCGCCCGCAGGTAGGAGCCGATGTCGCCCTCCACCACGAGCGAGCTCGGGCAACCGAACGTACGAGCGATCGCGCGCGCGTACTCGCGGCGGTCCACCGAGTCCGGGCCCGCGAGGTGATAGATGCCCGCACGGTCCTGCGCGATCAGCTCACACAGCCGCTGCGCGCAATCCCACGCATACGTCGGCGAGCGACGCACGTCCGCGGGCGCGGGCAGCTCCGATTGCGCCTCGCGCAACCGCGCAAGGACACGCAGCGCCTCGCCCGAGCCCTCCCACACGTGCTCGGCCGTCGCGTCGCGCCGGCGCACGCCCGCAGGCGCGACGCGGCGCTCGCGGTGTCCGTGACCGCCATAACCGCCGCCGCGACCGCGCACGAGCTCCCGGCGCTCGATCGGCCGCGACAGGTTCACCCCGTAGGGATCTCCCGTGCGCACGATCAGCCAGTCCACGTCGGCGTCGCGCACGAGCCCCTCCGCGGCCGCGAGCGCGCGTCCATACGCGTTCACCGGTTCGACCGAATCGGTCTCCTCCCAGCGCTCCCACGGCGGACGCAGGCCGCTGAAGACCCAGTCGCAGGACACGAGCACATACCGCGCACGCACCGTGCGCGCAGCCGCGAGCGTGTGCGCGACGCCACGCCGAGCGAGCTCCGCGAGCCCGGGCTCGCGCTCGAAACGGCCGGGATCCCCGGTGATCGCCGCGTGCACGATCGCGTCCGGTTCGAACCCGCTCGTCGCCGCCACGCACGCCGACCGCTCGCTCAGATCGACCGCGCTCGCACCGGCGCCCCGGACCTCCACGGGCGTGGCCTGCCACAGCCCGAGCACATCCCAGCTCTGCTGGACCGCCGCCGCGGCGATGTTCGAGCCCAGCATCCCGCCGATGCCCGTGACCAGTATCCGCATACACCGCAGGTTCCTCTCACCCGCGATTTTGTCAAGCCTACGGCAAGAACCGGTTCGTGCCGTAACGGGCCGGCGACACCGGCGCAGCGATCAGACGATTCGCCACCATCCAGCTCGACATCGCCCGCACGTTCGCCGGCTGCAGCGTCCCGAAGGGCGCCGCACCCGCCCCGCTCGTGCCCGCGGCTGCGAACAGCGGCAGGTAAGCGCTCAGCGACGCTCGCGTGAACCCCCGCTGCAGCGTCGGGTTGGCGCGCAGCAACTCTTCCAGGCTGCGCGCCGGGTCGGCCAGCGTGTCCTCGTAGCCGTGCACCGTCGCCGCCACGAAGCCCCGCACAAGCGTCGGGTCGGAGGCGATCAGCCCACGTGTCGTGAACGCGACCAGACCGGGATACGCCGGGCCGCCGTTGCGATCGAGCGCAAACGCGGCGATCGGGTGACCGCTCACCTGCAACTGCACGCCGTCGTCGGGGATGAACCCGGTGAACGCGTCGATCCGCCCCGCCGCGAGCGCCTGGGCGCCGCCGAAGCCGATCGTCACGACGTGCACCCTGTGCGGATCCCCGCCCGCGTGAGCGACCTCCGTGTCGAGCACCGCCGTATCGGAGGGCACGCCCGTGATCCCCACCGTCCTGTCCTGCAGGTCCGCGGGCGAGCGCAACTGCTCGGAGGCGGACGCGATCAGCCCGCCCAACGGGCGCTGCACGATCGCCATCACCGCCTGCGCATCCCCGCCCTTGGCGATCAGCCCCGCGACATCGCTGCCGTCGGCGAGCCCGAACTGGGCGCTGCCGGCGTCGATCAGCTTCAGCGTGTCTGTCGTCGCGCTCGGCGTGACCACGCGCAGGTCGATCCCCTGCTGACGGTAATAGCCGGCCGCCAGCGCCCGGTAGACGCCGGCGTGCACCGCGTTGGGGGTGAAATCGAGGATCAACGTCGCCTGGCGGGGCGCCCGCGCGGCGGCGCCCGTCGAGGAATCAGACGAACCCGATCCCCCACACCCCGCGAGCAGAGCCACGGCGAGGCCCGCGAGCGCGAGCACGCGGAGCAGAGGATGGCGGCCGGTACGATCTGGATACATGGCGATAGACACTTCGACCCCACGCCCGACGGCGGACAGCACGACGGAGCAGAAGGCAGCGGGGCGAACCCTATCCGGGGAGCCGGTGCGAGAGCTGTACACCGAGGCCGACCTGCCCGCCGGCATCGGGGGACCGCAGGACCCGATCGGGCGACCGGGCGCCTACCCGTATACGCGCGGGCCCTACGAGTCGATGTATCGCGGACGGCTGTGGACGATGCGCCAGTTCGCCGGCTTCGGCACCAGCGAGGAGACCAACGAGCGCTTCCACTACCTGCTCGACCACGGCCAGACCGGACTCTCGACCGCCTTTGACATGCCCTCGCTGATGGGACACGACTCAGACCACGCCCGCTCGCTCGGCGAGGTCGGCCGCGAGGGCGTGGCGGTCGACACGCTCGAGGACATGCAGACGCTGTTCGCGGGCATCGACGTCGGCGAGGTCAGCGTGTCGATGACGATCAACGCGCCCGCCGCGATCATGCTCGCCTACTACGTCGCCGCCGCCGAGTCAGACGGCGACGGAGCCGGCGGCGCCGTGCCCGCCGAGCGCCTGTCGGGCACGATCCAGGCCGACATCCTCAAGGAGTACATCGCCCAGAAGGAGTGGTGCTTTCCGGTCGACCCCGCGATGCGCCTGTGCGGGGACATGATCGAGTGGTGCACCCGTCACATGCCGCGCTGGCATCCGATCTCGATCTCCGGCTACCACATCCGCGAGGCCGGAGCGACCGCGCAGCAGGAGCTCGCCTTCACGCTCGCCGACGGCCTCACCTACGTCGAGCAGGCGATCGCGCGCGGTCTGGACGTCGACGAGTTCGCGCCGCGGCTGTCCTTCTTCTTCAACGCCCAGATCGACTTCTTCGAGGAGATCGCCAAGTACCGCGCCGCGCGGCGCATCTGGGCGCGCGAGCTGCGCGAGACCTTCGGGGCCAGGAACGAGCGCTCGTGGCTGATGCGCTTCCATTCCCAGACCGCCGGCGTCTCGCTGACCGCCCAGCAGCCGCTGAACAACATCGTGCGCACGACCGTCGAGGCGCTCGCGGGCGTGCTCGGCGGCACCCAGTCGCTGCACACCAACTCCTACGACGAGGCGCTCGCGCTGCCGACCGAGGACGCCGTGCGCGTGGCGCTGCGCACCCAACAGGTGATCGCGCACGAGACCGGCGTCGCCGCGACCGCCGACCCGCTCGGAGGCTCCTACTACGTCGAGGCGCTCACCGACGAGATGGAGCGCCGCTGTTATGAGTACTTCGCCAAGATCGACGAGCTCGGCGGGATGGTCCAGGCGGTCAAGTCCAACTTCCCCCAGCGCGAGATCGCCGACGCCGCGTTCGAGCTCCAGCGCAAGATCGACTCCGGCGAGCGCGTCGTCGTCGGCGTCAACCGCTACGTGCTGGCAGACGAGGAGCCGATCCCCACGCTACGCGTGGACCCCGCGCTGGAACGCAAGCAGATCGACCGCCTGCAATCCGCGCGCGCGCGCCGCGACGGCGTTCAGGTCGAGTGCACGCTCGCGGCACTGCGCGAACACGCGGCCCACTCCGACCGCAACCTCATGCCGGCGCTGCTGCACTGCGCCCGCGCGCACGCCTCAGAGGGCGAGATCGTCGAGTCCCTTCAGCAGGTATTCGGGGACTATCGCGAGACCCCGGTCTTCTAAAAGACATTCGCAAGTTCTTACGCGCACCGCCGAGCCGTGCAGCAACTCCTGCCGGGAGCGCGTGTCGTAGGATCGATCGGCCGGGCGACCGGCCCGCGAGAACGTGAGCCCCGGACACGCACACACCCATCGGCGCCTGCGCCGAGCCCTGATCGTGGGCGGCCTGCTGGTCGCCGTCTCGAGCGCGGGCGCGCTGGCCTTCGGCGAGCGGCGCATCGCCGCCGAGGACGCCGCCTACCGCGCGCCGGCGGCCGGGCAGTGCGTGCCCTCGCGGCTGAACCGCTCGGCGGTGCTCCCCGGCACGAGCGTCGCGGTGAGCCCGCTCCCGGACTCCTACGACGCTTCGCCACGCACGCAGATCAGCCTGCTGGGCGCCCCCGTGAGCGCGCTCAGCGCGATCGGCGCGAGCGGATCGAGCAGCGGCTCGCACTCCGGGAAGCTGCTCGCCTACTCCCAGGGAGACGGGGCCAGCTTCGTACCCTCCCATCCGTTCGATCCCGGCGAGACCGTCACGGTGCGCGGGCGGGTGCGGGCCGGCTCAGGCAGGACCACGCGATTCCTCTACCGGTTCGTCGTCGCCCACCAGGACACGCTCACGTACACGCCCTTGGCCAAGCCCGCCAAGGACTACAACGAGGAGCAGCATTTCCACTCCGCGCCCACGCTGGCGCCCCCGGTGCTGACGGTGACCGCGCGCACGGGCGGGACGGCCCCCGGATACCTGTTCACCGCCCCCTACAACGGCCCCGGCCCGAGCGGACCGGAGATCTTCAGCGAATCCGGCGAACTGATCTGGTTCGACCCGCTCGCCGGCGAAGCCGCCGCGACCAACCTGCAGGTGCAGCAGTACGCCGGCCGCCCGGTGCTGACGTGGTGGCAGGGATACATCCCACCGCAGGGGTTCGGGCAGGGCGAAGAGATGATCTACTCCACCTCCTACCAGCAGCTCGGACGGGTGCATGCCGGCAACGGCTACAAGGCCGACCTGCACGACTTCCACATCACCCCGCAGGGCACCGCGCTGCTGACCGTGTTCGACCCGATCGCGTGCAACCTGTCGGCGGTCGGCGGCCCGAGCGGCGGCGCCGTCACCGACAGCGTGTTTCAGGAAATCGACATCGCCGGCGGGCTCGTGCGGCGCGAGTGGCACAGCCTCGACCACGTCGGGCTGAGCGAGTCATACAGCTCGCCCGAGGGCGTCGACACGCAGTGGCCGTTCGACTTCTTTCACATCAACTCGATCGACCAGCTCGCCGGCGGCGCCACGCTGATCAGCGCCCGCAACACCTGGGCGCTGTATCAGCTGAACACGACCACCGGGCAGGTGGGGCTGCGGGTGGGCGGCAAGCGCAGCGACGTCAAGCTTTTGAACGGCGCGGCGACCGCGTTCCAGCACGATGCGACCGTGCAGCCGAACGGGACGATCAGCCTGTTCGACAACGGCGCCGTGCCGAAGGTCCACCCCCAGTCGCGCGCGATCCTCCTGTCGGTGAACCCCCAGGCCCGCACCGACACGCTGCTCGCCCGCTACGAGCACCCGGGAGGGCTCTCCTCGGGCAGTCAGGGAAGCATGCAGACGATGCCGAACGGAAGCGTGTTCGTCGGCTGGGGCTCGCTGCCGTACTTCTCGGAATTCGGCTCGGCCGGGCAGCTGCTGTTTGACGCGCACTGGCACGGCTCCTACCAGTCCTATCGTGCCTACCGCTTCCCCTGGACGGGTACGCCCACCGCGCCGCCGGCGATCGCCGCGAGCGCACCCGCCTCGAACGGGCCGGTGAACGTGTACGCGAGCTGGAACGGCGCCACCGAAGTCGCGAGTTGGCGCGTGCTCGCCGGTCCCTCCCCCGCGCAGCTCACCCCCGTGGCGAGCGCGCCCAAGAGCGGCTTTGAGACGACGCTCGCCACCCCCGGCCCCGCGGCCTATGTCGCCGCGCAAGCGCTCAACAGCGCGGGCACCGTAATCGGCACCTCTCCGGCGATCAGGGGTTAGAGAGGGGCCGCGCCACAGAGGCATCTCGCGGGCGCGCAGGCGATTCAGATTGCCCCGAGCGAACTTTCGCGGCGCCTGTCGCGGCACGTGCCGTTGCCCCTTGACCGGCCCTCCTCGGGTTTGATACTCTGGTCTGGCTCGATGTCAAACAGAGGTTTTCGGAGGCAGGCATGTCGGCGCGAGGCGCTTCAACCAAACCGGCCAAGCAGGGGAGCGCGGCGGCGCGCAACGGCAAGCCCGCGGCGAAGAACGTTCGGGGGGACGGCACGGGGAAGCCGCAGAGCGCGAGTCGGGAACACGGCGCCGACGGGGGGGTGGCGACCGCGGGGTCCGGTCGCTACCGGCGCCTGCCGACCGGCGCGCACGGCCTGGATCCCGAGGAGGTGCGCCGCGACCAGCGCGAACGGCTGCAGACCGCGCTGATCGAGCTGATCGCCCAGCGCGGCTATCAGGCCGTGCGGATCCTCGACCTGACCAAGCTCGCGCGAGTCTCGCGCCCGACCTTCTACAGCCTGTACGCAGACAAGGAAGAGCTGTTCTTGGCCGCCTACGACGAGATCGCCCAGCGCACGGCGCGCACGATCATGGCGGCCTACGAGACGCAGGGCTCACCGGGAGAGCGCCTGCGCAGCGCGATGCGCGCCTTCGCCGAGCTGGCTGCAGCCGAGCCGGAGGCTGTGTCGCTGATGGTGCTCGGCGCCTTCGGTGCGGGACCGAAGGCGCTCGAGCGCCGCAATCACACGCTGCAGGCGCTCGAGCGGAGCATCGGCGCGAGCCGCTCGGCGTCCGCTCCCCGCGCCGGCGGCGCAAAGGCGCGCAAGGGGCGTCAAAAGGAGAGCGACCTGACCGTGAAGGTGATCCTGGGCGGCATCCGCGAGGTCACCGCCGCGCGGCTGCGCCGCGGCCAGGCCGGCACCCTGCCGGCGCTCTCAGACGAGCTCGCCGCCTGGGCCGAGTCCTATCCCGCCAAAGCGCCCGCCGGCCTCACGCCAGCGGACGCGACGGGGCGACGCGCGAGCACGAAGAGCGCCGACGAGCACGAAGACGGCCGAGCCGGACTGCCGGCCTCCGAGCGCGCACGCCAGGCCGAGGGTCGCCTGCCCAGCGGACGCCACGACCTGCCGCGCCAGTTCATCGTCAAAAACCAGCGCGAGCGGATCGTCGACGCGACCGCCGCGATCGTCGCCGAGAAGGGCCTGCAGGGATTGACGATCCCGGAGATCGCCAGGCGCGCGAACGTCTCACACCAGACGTTCTACGAGATGTATCCCACCAAGGACGACGCCTTCCTGGGCGCGCAGAAGGTCGGACTGCACCAGGCGCTCGCGATCGCCGTACGAGCCTACGAAGCACAGGGCGACGACTGGCCGATGGGGGTCGCCGCCGGCATCAGGGCGCTGCTGGACTACCTCGCCTCCGAGCCCGCGCACGCGCACCTGACGGTCGTCGACACGTTCGCGGCCAGTCCGCTGGCGATCGAAATCCGCGACACCGGACTGCACGCCTTCGCCGCCTACCTGCAACCGGGTTACCACTACTCCTCCTCCTCGCACTCCGTTCCGGGCATCGCGCCCGAGGCGATCGCCGGCGGCATCTGGCAGGTGCTGCACAACCACATCGAGCACGAGCGCGTCGAGGACATCGCCGGATTGGCGCCCCAGCTCGTCTACGTCGCGCTGGCGCCGTTCATCGGCGGCAAGGAGGCGGGACGGATCGCGCGCAAGCGCCCGATCGCCGCCACCCCGGCCTAGAGCCGCGACGGAGAGCGCGCGGACTCTGTCACCCGGCGGCGGCGGACGGCAGCGCGTAGGCCGCCTTGCCGTCGCGATCGGTCTTCACGATCGCCTTGCGCGCGCGCAGACGTCCAAGCGCCTTGCGAACATCCGAAGCGCGCAGCGCCGTCACCACGACCAGCTCGGCCTGGGTGTGCGAGCCGTGCTCGAGCGCCGCGAGGATCGCCTGCCCGTTCGGGGTGTGGGTGGGCTGCTCGCGCTTACGCGCGCGACGAACAGGCTTGACGGGAGTAGCCTTTTTGGCAGTCGCCTCACGCGCCGACGCACTGGAGCGGACAGACGAGCGCCGGGACGGCGGTGAGGTCGCGCGCTTGGCCGACGTCGAGGCGGTGGAGCCCTCTTTGACGAGCGCCTCGGCAGCGGTCTTCAGTCGCTCGAACTCGGTGATCGCGGGCTCGAGTTCGCGCATGCGCGCGCCGATGTCGGCGCGGATGTTCGTGAGCAGGTCGGCCATCGTGGGGCGGGTTTCTATCAGGTCCGGTGGGAGGTCCGGTCAGAACCTTAACCTGCGTCGATGCAGCCTCACGGCGATGAGGAGATCCCCCGTTCACAGACCGGGCGCGCCAACCCACGGGCAGAGCGCGCGGCGAAGGCCGCGCGCAACGTCGCCGAACTGAAGGGCAGCTACCGCTACGGCCTCGTGCTGATGCTCGCGGTGCTCTCCACGGGCGTGCAGATGGCCCTGCCGGACACGCCGACAGCGTGGCTGTTGCAGGCGCTGCTGATGGGCGCGACCGTCGTCACCGCCTTGTTCGCCGAGGACGCCACTCCCAAACAGTGGCGACAGGTCGGCTGGCTGATCGCGCTCTCGCTGCTCGCGGCGTTCGTGGCCGCGCTCGCCGGATCCGAGCAGGCGGGGCGGGGTGTGACGTTCGGTCTCAGCGGAGTGCTCGCGATCGCCGGGGCCGTGATCGTGGCGCGCGGCGTTGTCGGCGGCATCCGCGTGGAGCGGCGCGTGACGCTGCACTCGGTGATGGGCGCGCTGACCGTTTACCTGCTGGCGGGTCTGATCTTTGCGTTCGCTTACAGCGTAATGGGCGTGATCGCGGGCGCGCCCGTGCTCAGTCACATCGGCGCCGACAAACACGCCGAAGAGGTGTACTTCAGCTTCATCACCCTCACGACCGTCGGCTATGGCGACATCGCGCCGGTCGCCGCCGCCTCGCGCATGACCTCCGTGCTGGAGGCGCTGTTCGGACAGCTTTACCTGGTGACGATCGTGGCCGTGATCGTCAGCAACGTCGGCGCCGTGCGAGTGCGCCGGGCGGACCCGGGTGATGACGTCGGTGGGGGCCCCGCCGGGAGCACCGGCTGACTCGGCGGCCCGGAGGATCGCCTCCGCCGGAAGTGGCGCCGTCGGGAACCGGGTGATCGCTCAGGAGCCCCACTTGCCGATGCCGTGGCGGGCCAGCTCAAGGCGCGCGATCACGCCGCGGTGAACCTCGTCGGGCCCGTCGGCCAGGCGCAGCGCGCGGGCGATCGTCCAGGCGGCCCCCAGGGGGAAGTCGTCGGACAGGCCGGCGCCGCCGTGCAGCTGGATCGCCATGTCGACCACCCGCTGGGCCATGTTCGGCACCGCGACCTTGATCTGGGAGACCGCCCCGAGCGCCTCGGGCGAGCCGGCGTCGACGAGCCAGGCGGCGTGCAGCACGTGCAGGCGCGCCTGATCGATCGCGATGCGCGCGTCGGCGATCCGTTCGCGGTTGCCGCCGAGGTTCGCCAGCGGCTTGCCGAACGCCACGCGCGCGCCCGCGCGAACACAGGCGAGTTCGAGCGCGAGCTCGGCGAGGCCGATCAGGCGCATGCAGTGGTGGATGCGCCCCGGGCCCAAACGCGCTTGAGCGATCGCGAAGGCCTGCCCGGGGCCGCCGACGATCGCGCTCGCGGGCAGGCGCACGTTCTCGAAGGAGACCTCGCCGTGGCCGCCGGGCGCGTCCTGAAAGCCCATCGTGCAGAGCATCCGCCCGACGGTGACGCCCGCCGTGGACAGCGGCAGGAGCACCATCGAGTGCTGGTGGTAGCGGTCCGCCTCGGGGTCGGTCAGTCCCATGAAGATCAGCACCTCGCAGGCGGGATGGCCGATACCGGTGGACCACCACTTGCGCCCGTTCAGCACGACCTCATCGCCGTCGAGGATCGCCGTGGCCTGCATGTTGGTGGCATCCGAAGAGGCAACCTCGGGCTCGGTCATGCAGAACGCCGAACGGATCCTCCCCTCCAGCAGCGGTCCCAGCCAGCGCGCCTTTTGCTCCTCTGAGCCGAAGTGCAGCAGCACCTCCATGTTGCCGGTGTCCGGCGCGTTGCAGTTGCAGACCTCGCTCGCGATCAGCGAGCCGCCCATGCGCTCGGCCAGCGGCGCGTACTCGACGTTCGTCAACCCCGCCCCGATCGGCTCACCGGCGAGAGTCGCGCCGGGTCCCAGGAACAGGTTCCACAACCCCTGCTCGCGGGCCAGCGCCTTCAGCTCCTCGATCACCGGCGGGACCGCCGTCCAGGGGTCTGAGCTCGCGAGCACCTCGCGGTGATAGGTCTCCTCGCGCGGGGCGATCTCCCGCTCTTGGAAGGCGATCAGGCGCTCGAGCAGCTCGGTCGTACGTGGGGAGTGGGCGAAGTCCATCGTCGTGGCTCGGGGAAAAGTCTCGCGCCGGCCTCAGTCGGGACGGACGTCGAGGACGACCTTGCCGGTGGCGCGGCGCTCGTCGATCTCGCGCAGCGCCTCGCCGGCGCGGTCGAGCCCGAAGCGCGCGCCCACGATCGGCGCGACTTGGCCGGCCTCGATCAGCGGTTCCAGCGCGCGGCCGATCTCGCGGCAGAGTTCGGGGCGGGCCATCGCGTAGGCGCCCCAGCCGGCTCCGATCACCTCGGTGTTGCCGAGCAGCAGCCGGTTGACGCGGACCTCGGGGATCGAGCCGCCGGTGAAGCCGACGACGACCACGCGGCCCTCCTCGCGCAGGCAGCGCAGGCTGTCGGTGAAGCGATCGCCGCCGACGGGATCGAGCACGAGGTGCACGCCGCCCCCGGAGATCTCCTTGGCCTCGTCCTTCCAGGAGCCGTCCACGCGCAACACCGTCTCCGCGCCGGCCTGCTCGGCGATGCGCTGCTTGTGATCGCTTGAGACGACCGCGATCGTGTGCGCGCCGAGCCCGCGAGCGACCTGCAGCGCGGCCGTGCCGACACCGCCCGCGGCGCCGTGCACGAGCACGGTCTCCCCCGCGGCCATACGCCCGCGCGTGACGAGCGCAAAGTAGGCCGTGTGATAGTTGAGGATCAGCCCGGCGCCCTGCGCGAAGTCCAGCCGCGGGGAGAGCGGGAAGGTCAGGAACTCGGGCGCCACCGCCAGCTCGGCGAATCCCCCGAGCGCGCAGAAGGCCGCGACGCGATCGCCCGCCTTCACGGCCGCGTCCGCGGGCGCCTCGCGGACGATGCCCGCGATCTCGCTGCCCGGCACGAACGGGAGCGGCGGTTTGATCTGATACTCGCCGCGCGTCTGCAGCACCTCTGGAAACGACACGCCGGCGGCGTGAACCTCGACGAGCACGCCCGAGCCCGGCGTGAGCATGCTCTCGGGCGGCGACGCCGGCTCCGGCGCCTCACCGACCGCCAGTGCGGACTCGGGGCCTGAGAGGTCGACTATCCGGACGGCGCGCACGGCTGGGGATTATGCCGCCACCGCGACATTCGCCGCAGCCACGTACAGCACCGCCAACGTGCGCGCCACAGCGCCGACTGCCTGATCGGGGATCAGCAGCTCGGGATGGTGCAGAGGGCGCGAGGTGAAACCGTCGGCGCCCTCGAGACCGACGAAGCCCATCGCCAGCGGCATCTCGAGCGCGCCAAAGAAAGCGAAGTCATCCGAACCGGCCGAGCGCCATGCGGGCGCCGCGCACAGACCGGCGTCCGCGAGCAGCTCGCGGGCATGGGCGACGATCGCGGGATCGTTCTCCAGCGCGGGCTCGCCGGGCGTCAGCTCGACCGCACCCCGGCAACCGTGGGCGGAGGCGATCCCGGCGACGACCTCCGCGAGCATCGCGCGCAGCGCCAGGCGGTCCTCGGGCCGATAGGCGCGCAGCGCCCCGCGCGCGTGAGCCCCCGGGGGGATGACGTTCTCGGCGCTGCCCGCTTGGAGCACACCGACCGTGAGGGTGGCCGGGTGGACCGGGTCGATCCGCCGCCCGACCTGGGTGTGGAGCGCGACGACGATCTGAGCGAGCGCGAGGATCGGGTCGCGCCCGCGATGGGGGTAGGCGCCGTGGGCCGGCCGGCCGGTGATTGAGATTTCGAAGGTGTCACACGAGGCGTTGACCGTGCCCGGGTCGAGCGCGACGGCACCCCAGGGCAGTTCGGGGTGCACGTGCGCCGCCACGATCGCCGCGGGCGCATACTTGCGCAAGGGCTCCACGAGCCGCTGCGCACCTGAGGGGTGTGCCTCCTCGCTGGGCTGGAGCACCGCCAACAGCGGCGTGGGGAGTGTCTCGCCGAGCGTATGCCCGGCACGGGCCAGGGCGGTGAGCGCCGCCATGTGCACGTCGTGACCGCAGGCGTGCATCGCTTCGCCGGATGGATCGGGGCTGAACGGAGCGCCGGTGCGCTCGACGATCGCCAGCGCGTCGAGCTCAGCACGAATCGCCACCGGGGAGCCGTCGCTGGGACCGACGCGGGCGATCAGTCCGGTCCCCACGACCCGTTCGCAGGCGACCGGCAGCTCCGCGGCGAGCATCGCGGAGGTCTCGTGCTCGGCGTACCCAAGCTCGGGGTGGGCGTGTAGACGGTGGCGCAACTCGACCGCGCGCGGCAGCTCGTGCTCGATCGCGGCCAGCAGGGATGGGAGGAGGCCGTCAGTAGACGAGCGCATATCGGGCGCACAGCTGCTCGATGTCCAAGTCGGCCGTGCTGGCCACCTCGAAGCGCTTGACCGCCGTATAGGCCTCGTACATCAGCGGCGACATCCACGCGCGCGCGGTGGCGTCCTGGACGAGCGCGTCCAGCGCCTCCGGCAGCGAGGTGGGCAGTGCGCCAACTCCATAACGGGCCGCCTCGGCAGGGTCGAGCTGGGCGGGGTCGCGGTCGAGGATCGCCGGAGCGGGCATCTCTGAGCGCACGCCCTCCAGACCCGCGCGAGCGATCGCGCCCAGCGCCAGGTAGGGGTTGGCGGCCGCGTCGGCGCCGCGATACTCCAGGCGCAGCTGACGAGCAGGATCCCCGCCGCCGAGCGAGACGAGTGGGGGCAGGCGCAGCAGGGTCTCGCGATTTTGCTGACCGAGGCAAACCGCGCCCGCGCTCCAGTGGTGGGGAGCCAGGCGCGTGGCCGAGACGGGGCTGGGGGCGGTGAGCGCGCTCAGGGCACGGGCGTGCGCGAGGATCCCGGCGGCGAAGCGCTCGCCGAGCGCGCTCAAAGACCCGGGACGTGCCTCGTCGTAAAGCACGGGACGACCGTCCGAGTCGAGCAGGCCGAGATGGATGTGTACGCCGTTGCCCGCTTCGGCGGGATCCAGCAACGGCGTGAACGTCGCGCGCAGCCCGTGACGGCGGGCGGTCTCGCGCACGACCTCCCTGAACACGACCGCGCGATCGGCCCCCGCAAGACCTTCGGCGGGATGCACGGGGATCTCGAACTGATGCGCGGCGAACTCCGCGAAGAAGCGTTCGGGCTGCACGCCGGCGGCCGCGAGCGCGCCCATGACCTCGCCCGCGAAGGGCTCGGCGCGGCGCAGGCCCTCCAGCGAGAACGGCAGCGCCGCGGGCTCCTCGGCGTGGAGCTGGAACTCGTGCTCGAAGCTCGCCACCAGGGTCAGACCGACCTCGTCTCGCAACTGCGCCAGGGCGTCGCGCAGGAACGTGCGCGGACAGCACTCCCACGGCCCGCCGTCGGTGTGCACGATGTCGCACAGCACCATTTCCAATGCGGCGTCGCCGGCGCCGGACTCGACGCGGACGCGGGTCTGCGCGTCGGGCAGCAGGCGCAGATCGCCGGTCGAATCAAACGGCGAGGGTTCGGCGAGCGGGCCGAGCGGTGTGAGCGCGTGGTTGGCGGGCACCCAGCCGACACCCGCCGCGAGGTGCGTGTCGAGGTCCGCGGCTGCCAGCGCGCGGCCGCGCACGATCGCGCCGAGGTCGCAGCAGACCAGCGCGACCAGGTCGGTGGCGCTCATCGAAGCGCCCGCATCGCCGGCCGCACGGTCATGGCGCGGACACGGCGTCGGGGGTCACTGTGCCGTTGTCCCAGATGCCCTCGACCAAACCCAGCCCCTTGGCCCCCGCGCGCACGGCGAGCGCGTCCAGGAGATCGGTCAGGACGAGCACACCTCCGGCCGGCTCCTCACGGCGCTCGATCGCGGCGGCGAGGCGCTCGCGCGGCTGCAAGTGCACGCCGCCCGCGCCAAGCGAGGGATAGGTGTCGGCCAACCCATACAAACTCCCGCCCGGACCGTTCAGGCGCCCGACGATGCAGACGAAGTGCCCGACCTCCCAATCGGGCGCCGGCCCGGCCACGGACTCGCCGTCGAGCAGATACGCGAGCAGTTGGTCGGCACGCGAGCGCGATCCCCACAGATGGCGGGTGTGGAGGTTGGCGAGCAGCGCGACCGGACGCGTCAGGGCCGCCGTGAGGTCGAACAGACCGTCGAGCGTGCCGGTCGTCCAGGGGCCGCTGAACGGGATAACCGCAAGCCCTCCCCCGGAGAGCTCCTCCAGAGCACGCGCGAGCCCGGCGGCGGTGGTGCCCGAGACGGAGGAGTCCTCGACGAACGGCAACGCCAGCCGGTAGTCGCGCCTGCCGGGTTCCTCGAAGGGCAGGATCGCGGGATCGGTGTGAACGCCGACCACGCTGCCGGCGGCGAGCGCGACGGTGTCCTGGTCGATCGGCCCACCGCCTCCCGGCGAGCTGAAGACCCCGGCCGCCTCCAATGCGAGCGCACCGCAGAACGCGCCGCACAGGTCATCGCGCTGGGGAACCTCGCGCGCGTGCACGGCCAGCAGCTCGCGCGCACCCGGGAGCAGCGTCAGATCCAGTGACATCCCCGCGGGCATGCGGCCAAATATACGGGCGAACGCATAACCTGAGGCGGCCATGGAAGCAATCGAGGAGCTGCTCGCCAACAACCAGGCCTTCGCCGCTTCGCTCCCGGCGCGCCACCTGGACGTGCGCCCCAGCCGGCGCCTGGCGGTGGTGACGTGCATGGACTCGCGCCTGAACGTCTTCGCCGCGCTCGGCCTGGGCGACGGCGAGGCGCACGTGCTGCGCAACGCCGGCGGGGTGATAACCGACGACGTGATCCGCTCGCTGGCGGTCTCCCAGCGACGGCTGGGCACGCGCGAGGTGATGCTGATCCACCACACCGACTGCGGCATGCAGACGCTCAGCGACGACGGCTTTCGCGCCGAGCTGCAACAGGCCACGGGCGTGGCGCCGGCGTTCGCGATCGAGTCCTTCAGCGACGTCGACGCGGACGTGCGCCAATCGATCCTGCGCGTGCGCCGCTCCGCCTTTTTGCCCCACCGCGATCGCGTACGCGGGTTCGTCTATGACGTGGACACTCATCGACTGCGCGAGGTGCGCGTCGCGGGGGAGTAGGGCCACGGACCGGACATGGGAGCGGTAGCACACCGCGACCGACGCGGGGGCTTCGAGGCTACCGCAAATCGCACCACGATCGCGCTAGCGCAGCTGTTCGCTGATCTCCCTGAGAACTTGAGGTACGCGGAGCTTGATGTAATCCTTACCCGCCTGCGAATATCGCTTGTCGGCTTCGACATATGTGCGCAGTGCGTCATCAAACGTGCTCAGCCGTTTCGCGACGCTGCCGATAGCCTCACGAATGCGGTCGTCCAGCTCTTCGAAGCGTTCTTTGCGATCATCGTTCAAATCCTCGCGGTCCAGCTGGAACACTTCGATCGAGACCTGCCCGTACCTACTCCCACGGATTGGATGGGGCATACCGAATTCATCAAAACATATATGCTTCTTTGGATCACGCTCACCGCCATGGAATGGGTGCAAAAGCAGCGGTTGCTCGCGGCGATCCAACTCTGCGCTCGTGCGCCCTTCGCTTGGTGAAAAGGCATACTCTCCTTCGACCGGAAACTTCGTGCCCTTGGCGGCGCCGGCGTTGCAGGTATCGCAAGCAGGAAGAAGATTCGTCCAGTCGTACGCGAGCCAATAGTAACCAGGATGCCGTTCTCCATCGCGGCGGGCCACCGGCAGGTATGCGCCGTCCTTGAGTTCCGACACCCCTCCCTTCGGACGCCAATGCTCGGCGGCTCCCCAGGATTGGGGCTCAACCTTGCCCTCACAGTACGCGCACTTGCGATTAAAAACATTCTTGAACAGCCATCTTCTGAGTTCGGACCAAATCTCCTCATGAAACACAATCTCGCCGTTCTCTGATTCCATGATCGCGCTAGTCGCTCGGTCCGATCGAGCACTCCAATCTTCCCACCAACTCAGCCCGTCGGCGCTCAACTTCGAAGGATCGAACGGTACGTGAATCATTCGAGGCCCTCCCCATCCATCTTCGTGAGATAAGCACGAGCCTCTTCTGTAAGCTCACGCCTATTCTCGTCCGAGACATCCGCGAGCCGCCCATACATCCGATCGCGAGCGAAATCTTCAAGCAGCGACGCCGCAGAGCGAGCGTGTGAGGTTTCCTGCGGACGCGGCAGCGTCGTACGCAGTTGCACCCGCAACTCGTCGAGCCGTCGGCGCCCCTCCGGGGTCAGTTGCGGATCGCGCATCAGCAGCCGATACTCGTCAAGTAACTTATCCGTGAACGGGTCCCGCGTGGTGCCAAGATCGAACGCCGCGCTTGTAAGGATCTGGTCAGCGCGCATACCACGGAAAGAGAGCATGAGCGGCTGTTGACGCAGATGACCGTCGTGTCGTTCGAGATGCACGACCTCCCCCGGTTCGGTGTTGCCGACTATGAGCGGAGAATGTGTCGTGGCCAGCAGTTGCAGGTTGGGAAACATATCCTGCAGCTCGGGCAGCAGGCGACGCTGCCAGTCGGGATGCAGGTGCGCGTCAATCTCGTCGACAAGCACAAGCGCGCTGCGTCTTTGCGGCTCGTCGTCTCCCTCGTATACCTCGTAAAGTCGCTCGAGCAGAACCCCTACCCACGCGAGCATCGAGCTCATTCCCTGGCTCAGCATGTCGAGCGTTATCATCCCGTCGGGTGAGCTGAGCTGTATCTCGCCCGTCTCGGAATCGACCCCACCGAACTCGAATTCCACGCCGGGCGTCAGGCGCTGCAACATCGCAAAGAATGCCCGCAGCATCCTGCCGTAATTCTCAGCGCGATAGCCGGCACGCTCGTTCGCTCGCAACCAGGTCGTAAACACCCATTGCTTGAGATCGTTGAGGCGCAGATCGACGTCCCCGGTCAACAGCGGCAGCAGGTCGTCAGAACTCGGGCCGATCTTGCCGCCTGTAACCACCCCACGTGGATTTCCCGTGGACATTCCTCGCAGGGGAGGAAATCCGATGGCCAGCCAAATGCCGCTATGCACAGGCGCGACTTGGCCGAAGTTCACGCTCACGTGCCGGCCTTCGTCGCGCATCTCCGTGCGATAGACCATCCCTCCAAGGCGCAGCACGATTGTCCCGAATGAAGCGCCGCTGCGCAGCAAGCGCCTTGGCGCAAGCGCCATTCCCGGAGTGCCCGCACAGAGCCCAAGTGCAATCGCACGCAGGATCGTCGACTTTCCAGAGGCGTTATCTCCGAGCAGCACCATCCAGTCGTGCGGAAACTCCATCTCCAATCGCTCGAACGGACCAATGTTCTCGAGTTCTATCGATTCGAGCCTCAACCTCTCGCGAGTGACCGGGCGCCTTGCATCAAGTCGATCGATCTGCGCACAGAGATCACCGACGAACCTCTCGATCGACTTGCCCGGCTCTTGCGGGTCAAACGGAATCAGCTCTATGCCATAGCGATCGAGCATCCGCTCGCGTTGCAGCTCGAACCCCGCCTCATGCGGCACCAGCGCCCAATGGCGCTCGCCTGGCGAACGCATTCCCGAACTGAGACAGAACTCCTCGACGTTGCCAACGCTCATGCCAAGGAACAGGAGATTGCGTGCGGTCAAGATCGATGTGACGAGAAGCGCGAACTCCCCCTCCTCGTGGATCGCCTCCCGGTAATCCTCAACCGTGAACAACAGATCGTCGGCATCACGCAGATCGCCGTACAGCTTCAACAGGAAAAAGCGGTCTTCTCGCAACAACCCGCTCGAGGATCGGCTCGTCCGCGGCGTAAGCGATATGGGCTTGCGGGCTTCAAATGCTCGGCTGAGCAGCCCGTCCCACTGAGCAGTGATCGCTCCGGCAAATGGAACCTTTGCGAGCGCACCAAACACGGTCGACGATCGCTGGACGCCTGGACCGGAAAGCATTTCACGCAGCAGATCCCGGAGCCCATCCGGCCCCAAGCGGCGGCGGAGCAACTCCCCGACGAGCGCCGTCTGGCCGGCTTCGTACTGCACCCTCAACGCGTCCCAGTCGTCGTCGCTTCGCAGCCGTTCAAGCTTCCCGATCATCTGTATCAGCAGATCGTCCCCGGTCGGCAACCCTGCCTCCGAGGACAGCATCGGACCGGCGAAAAGCACACAGCGGCCCAGCATGAGCGAATCAAGCAGTCCCTCCGGCACCGACATCAGCGTCGTCTGAGTAACACCGGCGCCCTCGGGATACTCGGCCTTTTGCGTCGCGAGTCGTCGCCGCGAACGTCGGAGCGCGCGCCGAAGCTCTATCTCAGCCACGAGTCGGGGTATCAGCAGCGACAGGATGGCGCCCAAAACCAAAGCCACGCCAAAGGACACGAGGAAGGGAGCGACGCTGACCGCGAGCGGTCTCATCAAGCCATCATATACAGATTGACTCAATCGACGTTAGGCGACTGTTTCTGCGATGCTGAACTTTATGACTTCGTCGATCAAGCCTCGATTGGCTATCGTCACGCCCGAATTCACCGAAGAATCGCTGTCCAGGCTCGCCCGAGTCTTTGGGCTCGATCCGACGGCGCCCGACCTCGCCACAAAACTTGAGCCGAGCCTGGCCCTCCTTGCAGAGGCCGCGCTGCAGGAGTATGTACTTGCGTTCGCCGGCGTAAATGCGCCAGGCACGATCAGAGCGCTCCGGGAGCTGCGGCTGCGCCTGCTGTATGAACGCCAGGTCGACGGCTGGCCGAGCGACGCCCAGGTTGCGCAACTCTTTCAACTGACGCGCACGCAGACCCGTACGCTTATCGCGAGTACACACGCTCGCTACCGAGCCGAGCTTGACAGCAGGTTCCAGGCTCAGGCGGTAGCCGCAATACGTTCTGCGACCAAGGCGGGCGACCGGACGGGGCGCATCGTTCTGCACAGTTCGCTTGCCCAGTATGTGAGCGACCTCATCGAAGAAACGCAGGCGCCCCCGCTGGAGAAGCGCAAAGACGCGGCCAACACATATGACATCAAACGCAGCACGGCCGCCGAACTCGGCAAGCGGCTGGGGTTCACACTCGATGACATACCGGCCTTGGCTAGCCAGCATTAAGCGCCGTCTCGATCCGATGCCCTCCGAAACCGCCTCCCTCGTCTCTGGATCGAGCGTCATGCTGGCGGCATTTGGCTTCTTCTACACCACGGTCGGCGAGACCATCGGAAGGGGCCTCGACACGGAAGAGGCGCCGGCCAATGCAGACGCGGCCGCGAGTGCTATCGCCACGATCTGCAGGGCTCGCCGCGCCGCCGCCACCCTCGCGCTGGTCGCATCGAGCGTGTTTGCGCTGCTCGCATCCTACCTTGCGCATGAGCTGCAAGCCGCGGCCGCCGCCGGACTCTCGCCCAGCCATTACTCCACGCTCGACGCGATATTCGTCGCCCTTGCACTCGGATGGGTTGGTATTGCGATAATCTTCATCCTGCGTACGATCACGCTGACGACAAAACTCAGCACCGTCAAACGCAACACCTCCAAGCTGTAGCTCCAGGGAACACGCGAGCCGGCGCCCTGGAAATCCGCGCGGGGCGCGGTCAGATCTTCTGCACGACCGGCAATATCACACCGAGCGAACCCAGTCTGATTGACGCAGCGATGTCGCCTTATCTGAGCACCAGCCCGCAGGTCACGTTGATCATCGTCCCGGTGATGCCCGCGGCGCGATCGGAGGCGAGGAACGCGGCGACCTCGCCGACGTCGGCCAGGCGCGGGGTGCGGCGCAGCGCGGCCATCCCCGCGATCAGCTCTTCGGCGGTGCGCGGCGCGGGCGCGTTCTCGCCCCCGACCTCTGTGAGCTTGCCCGGCGTCAGCGTCTCGGCGACGCCGGCGGTCCAGATGCCGCACACGCGCACACCGTGCGGTCCCAGCTCGGCCGCCATGTAGCGCATCAGCGACTCGGTGGCGCCATCGGCGGGACCGGTGCTGCCCATTCCCGGCATCGCCCCGGCGCCGGAGGCGCTGTTCAGGTGCAGGATCACGCCCGAGCGCTGCCCCACCATCCGCCGTGCGGCCGCGCGTGCGGTGATGAAATTGGTGCGCAGCCCGTTCACGACCGCGCGCAGCACATCCTCGGTGGCCATCTCGTGCAGCGGCCTGCCCTGCACGTCGCCGCGGTTGATCAGGTTCAGCGACACGTCCACGCTGCCGGCCGTGGCGAAGACCTGCTGCACGTGCTCGTCCACAGCCTGCTCATCGAGCGCGTCGAGCACGGACACCTCGGCCACGCCCCCGGCGGCGGCGATCTCGCTCGCCGCCGCCTCGAGCTTCTCGCGCGTACGCCCCACGAGATGCACCCGCGCGCCCTCGCGCGCGAACGCGCGCGAGACACCGGCGCCGATCCCGCCGCCGGCGCCGTAGACGATCGCGTTCTTGCCTTGCAGATGATTGCTCATGACCCCTCCGAACACAGGATTGCAGGACCACCAGTGTGGTATACGAGGCACGGTGAGCAGCGTCGTTACGAGCGCCGTCCTGTCCGCTTCGCAGCTGGCGACGCTGCGCTCGCACGGCGAGGAGCGCTCCGCCGCGGTCGGCGAGGTGCTGTTCGCAGTCGGAGAGGAGCGCTTTCCGTTCATCGCGATTCTCGAAGGGGAGGCCTCCGTGCAGGATCCGTCCGGGCGGGAGATCGTGCGCCACGGCGCCTCGGGCTTCCTCGGCGAGATGGGCCTGCTGACGGGTCAGACGGCCTACCTTACGGCGGTCGTCACGCAGCCGCTGCGCTACATCGCGGTCGATCGCGAGGAGCTGCGCCCGCTGCTGTTCGAGGACGCGCCGCTCGCGGACCTGCTGATGTCGAACTTCATGGCCCGCCGTGAGGCGCTCCAGCAGCAGGGGGTGGGCATGGAGGTGGTCGGCCCGCGTTCCTCGGAGTCGACACGGCGGATGGTCGAGTACGCGCGGCGCAACCGCCTGCCGTTCGTCTGGCGCGGGGAAGGGGGCGCCGCCGACCCGCAGTCCGCTGCGCTGATCAGCACGCTCGAGCCCAAAGAGCTGCCGCTGGTGCGCCTGCCGGGCGGGACGGAGCTGCGCAATCCGACCAGCGGCGAGGTGGCCCGGGCGCTGGGGATCGGGCTTGAGCTCGCGCCGAGAGAGGAGGTCGACCTGCTCGTCATCGGCGGCGGCCCCGCCGGCCTGGGGGCTGCCGTCTACGGCGCCTCCGAGGGCCTTGAGACGCTGGTCGTCGAGGGCACCGCGCTGGGCGGTCAGGCCGGTACGTCGCGACGGATCGAGAACTACCTGGGCTTCCCCGCCGGCATCAGCGGCTCGGAGCTCACCAGCCGTGCGGTGACCCAGGCGCGCAAGTTCCAGGCGCGCACCGCCACGCCCTACCGAGCGGTGGCGCTCGAGCCGGGCGCCGAGCGCCATCTCGTGCGTCTGGAGGACGGCCACGAGATCTCCGCACGCGCGATCGTGCTGGCCACGGGCGCCGAATATCGCCGGTTGCCCGTTGCCGACCTGTCGGACTACGAGGGCATCAGCGTCTTCTACGCCGCCGGGCCGCCCGAGGCTCAGCGCTGCGGCGCGACCCGGATCGGCGTGATCGGCGGCGGCAACTCGGCTGCCCAGGCGGCCGTCTGGCTCGCGCGCGGCGGCGCGCTCGTGACGCTCCTGCACCGCCGCGGCGACCTGCGCGAGACGATGTCCGACTATCTGCTGCTCGAGCTCGAGCGCTACGGCGTCGCTGTGCGCGACCGCAGCGAAGTGGCGGCGCTGCACGGCGCCGGCGGTGAGCTGGAGGCGATCACCTTGCGCGACGGGGAACGGCTGCCATTCTCGTTCCTCTTCCTCTTCCTCGGCGCCGCCCCCTGCACAGACTGGTTGGGCGAGGACGTCGCCCGCGATGACAGAGGCTTCGTGCTGACCGGCGCCGACGCCGGGGTCGAGGGCCTGCTGGAGACGAGCGTTCCCGGCGTCTACGCCGCGGGTGACGTGCGCTCGGGCTCGATCAAGCGCTGCGCCACGGCCGTCGGCGAGGGCGCGATGGTCGTGCGCTTCGTGCACGAGCGCCTTTCGGGCGTGCCCGCGTAGAACTTTGGGCAACGCGTTGGACGGCCTCAGGAATCGCTCGCTTGGGCTGCTTGGAGTAGACAAATCTCGTCACCGTGCTCCGCTGTTAGTGTTGTTCGTCCTATTCCCAAAAAAGGGAGGTTCCGATGGCTCTCGGGTTCTACTTCACGCCACAGCCGTTCACCACCGAGCAGTACGACGAGGTGCTTCGTCGGCTCGACGCGGCCGGTGTGGGTTCCCCTCCGGGGCGCTCCTATCACGCCGCGTTCTCCGGCGAGAACGGCTCGCTACACGTGTTCGACGTGTGGGACTCTCAGGAGTCCTTCGACAAGTTCGGCGAGACGCTCATGCCGATCATGGCCGAGCTCGGCACAAATCCCGGCGAACCCCAAGTCGTCGAGATCCACAACGTCATCGTCGGCTGACAGCCCCCGGCAGGGTAACGGCGCCGAGCCGGCCAGAAGGGGGGCGCCGGCTCGCTCGATGGTGTTGAGCGGTCTTGCGAGCACCATCGTCAGCTCACGAGCCGGCTCGTTGTCGAGCCCACGACTCCAGCTACAGTCTGCGGGCGAAGTGGTGTGAGCTGATCGCCAGGCCGCTGTTGTGGTAGAGCCTGTGCGCGTCGAAGCGTTCGGGGCCAACTCCTGAGTCCAGGTGCAGTTGGTCGCACCGGGTCCTGCGACCCTCCTGTACGAGCCAGTCGAGCAGCGCTCCGGCGTGACCCTGACGCCGCGCCCCGGGCGCGGTCGACAGATCCTCGACGTAGAGGTAGCGGCCCCACGCCAGGTTGTCGCTCACTCTGAAGCCGGCGGCCGCGACCGCATGCTTGCCGCCAGATCGGAAGGCGCCGATGAGCCTGTAACCGGCCGGGCGCAGCACACGATCGACGTGCTCCACGAACCGCTCACTGCTCTCATATGCAGTTCGCAGCGCCCGCATCGCGTCATGGGCGAGATGAGTCTCGCCCGCCGTCAACTCGCGGATCTGTGCTCCCTCGGCCTGCATCGTCTACAGCGGGCTCAGCATAACCACGGTGTCGGCGAGGAAGGTCGCTCGCTCCTGCGCCGCGAGTCCTCGCGCGAACTCTTCGACCTTGCGCTTTGGTCCTGTGACGGTGAATCCGATCTGTGTCGTGAGCAGGTGCGGGTGTTCGACGATCATGCATTCGACGCCAAGCTCACCGGCCGAGTTGAGCATCGACCGCTCGGGTGCGCCACTCGTCATGCTCGCACCATCGCACATACCTGACTATGCTTGCAGCGCTCGTGACTTCCTCGTTCGCCGCGCCGAGGACCGCGCTTCTGTACTTCGACCTGTGCGCACGAGAACTGCAGCCAGGGTCTAGACGCGTTCGTGAGGATCCCTACCTCTCCGGCGCATCGATCATGGTCCGGCTCAGAGCAATACCCTCCGCCAGCAGCTCCTCCGGGTCGCGAGCGGCATCGCGAATGAGCCGGTAACGGCGCCAAGCCTCGCCCGCGGCGGCATCCTCGCCGGACGCTTCGGCCGCACGCGCTTTCCGCGAGGCCTCATCCAATCGACTGACGGCACCTGGATCTGGCATCCGTACAAGGATAGAGCGCAAACCAAGATGGATTGAACGCGCTTGGCCACGGCACGTCCAGCGTCAAAACCAGCCCACGTGCAGACACTTCCAAGAATGGCCAGACCCAGACTCGAACTGGGGACACCACGATTTTCAGTGGTGGGGCGACCAGCCCTGACCCGCTCGGATGAGCGTAGCAAAAAGTGGCTGTTTGCTGGCGTTTTTGGGACGCCGTCGGCAGTCGCGGCCGGCCGTGCGGTCCACCGAGATACCGGCGGATACGTGCGGATTACGGTGGGTTTGTGCCGCGATGCGGGGGTCGCGGCACAAACCCCGAGGTCGGGTCTAGCGGGCTACGGCGTCAGGTCGCTGACTACTCGCGTGGCGGGAAGGATCTCCGAGATTCGAGTCATGTTCGCGCCCGCGTAGGGCGGGCCCCCGTCAGCATGACTCACCCACGCCGGACGCGCGGCGGCTCCCGAACCGCAATGAGCTGGAGCGCGGCCAAAATCGTGGGACGCTCATCCTGCTTAAACGCCTCCAACTACTGCTCGGCAACCACCACAGCCGTTGCAATCCCCAGGCGAGACCACGTCGAGCGATCGAGATCGCGGAGCGGCCTTCCAGCTGCGCTCGCGAGGCGCCGCTTGTCGTCCGTGCCGGCGCATACAATTACGTTGTGGAAAGCGGCTCGGGCGGACAAGACTTGGCGAGCAGTTTGCGGGTCGAGTTCGAGCTTCTTGCGCAGCGTGTTTCGCAGCAGCGTGAGCAGACAGAGCGCCTTCGGCAGCTTGCTGATCAGGTCGAAGAGCGCACAGCAAGCGATGAGCATCTACTTGAGGAGATGGCGGGCGCGCTGGGCCTCTCGGCGCAACTGCGGATTGAAGATCTGTCATCGCGGCTGCGAGGTCAGCGTCTTCAGGAGGTAGCGGTCGAGGTGCTGCGGACGAGCTGGGATGTCGAGCGCGATATTCACTATCGCGAGTGGTTTGATCTCGTGCGCGCCGAGGGCCACCGGGTGGGCGGTAAGGATCCGCTTGCGACCTTCCTAGCTCAAGTCCACCGTGCTCCTGACATCGAAAGTCTCGGCGGCCGCAGCGGCCGCTTCCGGTTGGCGAGCGCTCGCTCATAGATCCGGGCAGTAGGCGTCGATCAACAGGCGTGTGAGCTGTTCGCCGCGGCTCGCCAGCAGGTCGATTGTGGTGGTATTCATGGCCGCGAAGTCCGTGGGGTAGTTCGCGACTTCCTCGCGTCGGACTAGATCAGGTGGCTGCCACGGGAGGTCTTTGTCCTGTTGGCCGAGGTAGGGCATCACGAACCCCTTCAGTTCGTCGTGCGCGACGTGGGTGTGAAGTGCAGCGCGCCCGGAGTCTTGGAGCTTTCGGAAGCTGGCCTCGAACGATCGGCTGACGCGGGAGAGTAGATGCCCTGGTGTCTTTTCCGCTAGTTGGCCCCGGCCTGCGTCGCAAGAGATGACGTAGTCGACGCCGAACACGTTGTAGGAGTGCTGGGTTGATCGGCCCGGTCGCAAACATGAGGTGCCCAGGTTGTCGAACACGCCGCCGTCGGTCAGGGTGATGCGCTTCCGTGCGACGGAGCCGTCTCGCTTTTCCAGCAGCCAGGAGCGATCGAGTGCCGGCAGCAGGAGTGGGTAGGCAGCGGACGCCGCGACGGCGGTCGCGAGGTCGACATCGTTGTCGGGTACGCGGCCGAGGGTCCAGCTGCCGCTTTCGCGCGACCCGAAGCGGAACGCGTGACCGGTCCGTAGGTCGCAGGCATTGATCACCACGTCGAGCCCATCCATGAGGCGGCTGTCGCGCATGAGCGCGCCTTCGAAGATGTCCGTGAGGACGTCGGCGAAAGCGTCTGTGCGACTCCGCCAGCGCGCGACGTCGCTCGAGCGGCGCGTGACGCGGGCGCCTGCCCCGGCGCCAGCTACGAGGATAGAGCTTGCGAGCGCTTGCGGCATTCTGCGCGACATCAAGGCCCGGCGCAGGATCCGTCGATGCAGCCCAGAGTGCAGCAGCTCGCGGACGGCTTCATCGAAGTTCTCGAATTGCTCTGGGCCGTATGCCCATAGGCCGGTCATGAGGGCGCCTCCGGATACGCCCGAGATAACCCGTATCCGGTTGAGTACGCTGCGGTCGTGAAGGGCACGCAAGCATCCGAGGTGAAACGCGACGGCCCGCGACCCGCCGCCTGAGAGCGCGAGCCCGACGTCACGCGAGACGGGTGCGGGGACAGGCACTGGGCGTGGCTCGTACACGCTAATCGTGACGTGGTTGCGTCGCAGCTCCTCGTGTTCGAAGACATAGGCACCGAGCTGCGGGTCGCTGGCGAACCAGCCGACGATCAGGATCAGCCCCTGAGCTCGCGGGGACTCGGACGCGTCGAGCAGATTGAGCATCCCGATGAGATCGCGTGTGCTGAAGTTGGGTGATTGTCCGGGGTGGGTGTGCCACATCCCGAGGAACTCGACTGAGCCGCTGGTTCGTGTGCTCTTCTCTTGCCCGAGATCTTCGACTCCGAGGGTGCCGCAGACGAACTCTGTTGGGCTTTGGCTGCTGTCGGGTGGAGGCCCGGATACCTCGTCGATCCAGATGACACCGGTCGCGTCGTCGCGTTGGCCGAACAGCACGCCGCCCGTCTCGCTCATTGGCTCTAGTTGCCGCTGACCGGCTGAGATCCATGCCTGGATCTCGCGCAGCGCGGGCGGACTGATGCGAACCTCAAACCGGCCCGTCGAGTCGGGAATCGTCAAGGCTGCGGGCCACGCTAGGCGAGCTGCGCCCGCCCCCGGGTGTTCGGTCAGGGTGGGGAGCGCGATCAGATGTGCGATCGCGGTGGCGTGCTCGGGTGGTGCCGACAGCTCGGACGCGACACTCGTCAGCAGGATGCCCGCGAGCGCGCTTACCTCTGCCCCGGAGCCGCGGAAGGTGGGGGTCGAGCAGCCTGGCTCTGGCTGGAAGGTGTCGGTGCGCGGCGGGTTGGGCCAGAACTCCTGTAGGAACCCACGAAGCCTGGAGTCACGAGCGCAGGCGAGCTTTGTCGCACGCAGCGTGTCCGCGCCCGCTCCGGTGTGGTTGGGAAGCGCGATGGTCGCGATCCCGTGCTGTGCGGTGTGCCCAATGATGGTGGTGATGAGGGCAGCGTCTTGTGGGTGATCTCGGCGTACGCGCTCGAGCTTTGCCTGCACGATCACCGATGCCGTCGCATCGATGACGATCTCGGCGCCGTCGTGCCAGTCGTCCCTGTCGAGTGGGCCCGTCACGACGTTGCGGACGTGAGATTCGAGCGTGATGGTGGGGTCGATCTTTTCGAGGCGTGCCCGCAGCGCGGTTGCCTTCGGGCTGCCGACGTCGTCATCGGTGTAGGGCTGGCGTACAAGGACGCCGGGGGTGACGATCGAGTTGTCGTAGAGCAGGATCCGTCTTGCGCCGGCACGTAGTACCCACTCGGCGATCGGTGCGCCGAGCGCTCCGCAGCCCCAGACGGCAACGCTCTTGCCCTTGAAGAGGCTCAGCGGACTCTCGTTGTCGCGGCGCTCGATGATCTCGGGCCTGGCCTCGCGCACCGGACACCATTCAGCATCGGCGCTCTTGGCCCACTCAAGTACCGCGTCAATCGCGCCCTCTCCTACTTCGCGGCGCTGCTCATCTTTGGAGTAACGCCCGAGGGTGAGCATCAACTGATCGGCGTTAGCCGATGGGATCCGCCATGCGGTGAGGTGTTGGCGCAGTTGTCCGACTGTGCCCCGCATCGGAGTTCCAACGATCACCATCATCGGCTCGCCAGGCTGTCGAAATGCGGCGACGAATCCCAGGTGTGCAATGAGCCCGGAGAGATTGACGCCACGATCGCTGAGAGCGACGAGCAGGCCAGCGACCGTTTCTGGGAACTCCCAGTCCATCGCGACCGTCAGCAGCACGGCCGCGGCGGCACCCTCAGCGGGCGTGTTTAGCTCGCCGGCCTGGTCGTACTCCGGTGTCCACGTTACGAGGTCGTAGCGGCGCCCGTGAGGGTGTGCGAGCGTGGCGTAACCCAGCCAAGTCGTGTCAGCCACGGCGGGCGTATCGACGCGTGGGATGACCATCGGCGCGCCGCTGGTGACGTAGGCGACTGGCGGATGCAGCGCCGCGCCCTCAGCGTCGAGGGTTCCGGCGGCCGCGCGCTCCAGCCACTGGAACAGTCTTTCGATGTAGCCGTACATCCCGTCGGCGGGAACCCATTCAACGGTTGACGCTAGGTAGAGGCAGAGCTGGCGCCGCCACTGAACGTGGGGACTTCCGGCCCAGCGAGCGTGGCGAACCTGTGTGTACGGCACGTCGAATGGGAAGCCGGGGTCGATGCCGATGCTGACGCGCTCACGCTCGCGCAGCTGAATACCGCTGGGGGCGTGAGCGACGCCTTTGCAGTCGAGCGAGATGTTGACCCACATCAGGGCGCCGTCGGCGATTGGCTCGATGACGTCGAGGATTTCCAACGCCTGTGGAGAGGCGAGTTCGATGGACCGAAGCTGGCGCAGCGCCAGCGCCTGTCCGGCGCTGATGGTCACGCGCGCTTTGAACCGAATCCCACTGCACCCGCAGGCGGCCGGGCGGCTTCGCGCGCCTGATCGATCGCTCCTGGCACCGCTGAGGATCCCGCTGCGGCCACATTCGCGGCCTCACGCAACGTGATTGTGTCGCTGTCGATCTCGAACACGATCGGCTCGGGCGCATCCTCGCCCGGATGCTCTCCGGTACAGAGAAAATGGCCAGCGGGCACAAGTTCGCGGTAGCGCTGCGCGGCGATCAGGTGCGGGGGGTTCGCACCCTCCTCGTCTTTGTCGGGAATCGGCGGCGAGCTCGCGACGATGTACGCGTCGCCGCTGGCGGCGGCTTCGATCTTTTCGAGGAGCTCGTGCTGAAGTGTGTCCTCGTCCTCACCCTCGTCGGCGCCGTACATAACCGACTTGGAGCAGTGATGTGGGGCGAGGAAGATCTCCCAGGCGAGGTCGGGGTCTTCGCTGCGCTCGAAGATGCGCTTGACGACCGGGTAGGAGAGGTCGCCGAGAAGTAGTGCCCGCGCCGAGGTGTCGCCGTCAGACAGGGTTACCTGGAGACCGAAGCTCGTGTGGTTGCGTTCCGCTTCGGCGTCCTCTTTGAATGGGGCATGTACGAAGGCCCTGAAGGCGTCTGAGCGGTCCGCTCCGTCGATCGCGTGGAATTCGCTACCGGGCACAGTGATCGAGCCCTCTGGGAGGTTCTCGTAGATATCGCTGTGCTCCTCGAGTGCCTCCGCGAAGCCCATGATCCTGATGCGATCGCCAGACTCAACGTTCCCGTCGGCCTTCATCTTCTCGATTCGCCGCTTCGCCTCCGCCACGAATGCTTCGGCGTCCTCGCAGAGCTCGTCCTGGTCCTGCTCCCAGAGGACGCGTGGGGTAAACCAAAGGTCGCCGATGGTGACCTTTTCGAGCAGCTCGGCGAACCCCTGGACGTGGTCCTTGTCCAAATGTGTAGCGCCGAACGCTGCCAGGTAGGGCTTGCCGTCGCTACCTTCGGGCAACAGAGCCACCAGCTCGTCAATGATCGGTACGCGCGCATCGTCCTCCTTCTCAGACTCCTCGACGTGGTGCAGGTCGATCTGCAACACCGTCTCGGAATCGATCACGACCGTGGTGCTGTCGCCGCAGCCCACGGGCCAGAAGACGAAACCGCGATCTGGAAGTGCCTTCATGGAGCCAACCTCACAATCTGTAGAACGTGCTCCTACATGTAGAAGACAGAAGATACGTGTCGCGCAAGACGGAATCTCGATAGCCATGAGAGCACGCGAGGGCCTGGGCCTTAACGTCGACGAAGGCGAGCGCGATGCGGCCTGCCCACACGGCGAGCGCGATCGACACGCGATCAAGCTGGCTTGATGCTCGGGCATCACGTCTGCGGTCAGATCGGCGATCGTGCGTAATCGTGGGAGCGGGCATGTGAAGCGCGCTGCGTATGTCGATCGCCCCGGCTCTTTGGGAGCGATAGCCTGCGGGGCCGATCGCGATGAGCCCAGACAAGGACACGCAACTCGGCTGCAGGGACGATCACCGTCGAGGTGGATCGTTGGCGTTGTCCTTCCATCCGTCGCTCATTGGAGCCTCTTCGTGCTGGTGGCCAGAGACGCTTGTGATCGCCGCTCAAAGTGGATTTGCCGCAGTGGATCTCACCCTGTCGGAGCTCGCGAGTGGCTCGGCCGGAAGCGCACGAGAGCGCCTCGAGGCGGCGGGCGTTCGTGCCGGGGCCTCGCCGCTTCCGGTTGAGTTCCGTCGGGACGAGGAGATGTTCCGGGACGACCTCGGTCGGCTTCCGGGTCTCGCAAAGCTGGCTTCCGCGATCGGAGTCGGGACGGTCTACCGGTCGCTTCCGGCGTCAAGTGAGACCCCCGCAGGGGAACTCGGCCGTACCCTGAAGCGCCGGCTGCGCGCCTGCGCGGAGATTTTGGCCGAATACGACATTCGACTCGCGTTGGAGGTCGTCGGCCCGATGCACCGTCGGCGCGAAGGGCGACACGAGTTCCTGTGGCGTCTCGGCGACTGTGCCTCCTTTGCGGAGATGTGCGGCGACTCGGTAGGCGTGCTGGTTGACTCGTGGCACTGGCATCACGCCAACGAGAACGAGAACGCGATCGTCGACCTCGGTGAGCGGATCCTGCACGTTCACCTGGCCGACGCACCTGACCTACCGCCTGAGCGGATCCGTGACGATGAGCGTTTGCTTCCCGGCGAAGGAGTCATAGACCTAGACGGATTCGTAAGGAGCCTCGCGCGCGCCGGCTATGGCGGGCTCGTCAGCCCAGAGATCCCCGGTGGGTGGTGCGGGTCCAGTAAGCCCGCAGCGTGCGCCCAGCACGCAAAGGACGCGTGCTCGCGCGTCCTTTTCTACCCCCCCCCCCCCCCCCCCCCCCCCCCCCCCCCCGAGCCGCCGTCTACGGCGATTCGCTCCCTCTCGGGCGGCGGACCCCGTTCGGTTGCCCAACCTGGCAACCCGGTCCTCGAGCACGCCGAGGGTGTGCAGCTCTACGGGACACGTGGCGAGCGCCTACTGGACGCCGTCGCCGGCTACGGCGTCACATCGATCGGGCACAGCCATCCGCACTGGGTCCAGGCGGTCGTCGCGCAGGCCGCGAGACTCGTCAACACCCCGCTTGACACCTATGAGCTCGCTGCCTATCTGAAGGCTCTCGCCGCCGTCCTTCCGACTGGGATGGACGGCATCACGCTCGCCTCCACAGGAGCCGAGGCGGTCGAGATCGCGCTGCAGCTCGCACAGACAGCGCGCGGGCGCCCCGGCATCCTGACGTTCACCGAGAACTTCCACGGCCGGACATCCGGCGTGCGCTACACGCGCGACCCATCCGCAGCGGAGGCCCGCCTGTTGGGGCCGCACTGGCTGCGAAGCGCTCCATTCCCCGCGTGCCAGGAGCACGACGCAGTGAGCTATTCGGCGTGCCGGGAGCCGGTGGACGAGACGATCGCGACGCTAGCCGCGCGTGGCGACCTCGATGACGTCGCGGCCGTCCTTGTCGAGCCGGTGCTCGGCACGGCTGGCAACATCCCGCCCCGCGGCGGGTTCCTCGCCGCACTGAGTGAGCTGTGCCGCACACGCGGATGGCTGCTCGCATTCGACGAGTCGATCACCGGCTTCGGGCGCACGGGCGAGCTGTTCGCCTGGGAGCTGTTCGAAGTTCAGCCCGACATCCTGATCCTGGGCAAGGGCCTCGGTGGCGGGTTTCCGCTGAGCGCGGTCTGCGCCGCCAAGGCACTGTGGGACGTCTCGCCGCTCAGCGGACCCTCGGGAACATCGAGCAGCTATGGCGGTAACCCGCTCGCGTGCGTCGCTGGTCGCGCCACGCTCGAGATCGTCACCGGCGACGGTTTCCTGGAGCAGGTGCGGGCGTGCGCGGAGCGCGCCGCCGAGCGGCTGCGCGAGCTCGCGGACGGCTCGCCACGCGTCGCGCGTCCCCGTGGCGTGGGCCTGATGCTCGGCTTCGACCTCGTGTCCCCCGACACGCGGACGCTTGCGTCCCGATCCGAATGCGAGGCCGTGTTCCGTGCCTGCCGCGACAGCGGCGCACTTGTCGCCGCGACTACACCCAGGGTAAGGCTGAATCCGCCGCTCACGATCACGCTGGCCGAGACCGACAGGCTGTTCGACATCCTCGGCGAGGCGCTCCGGTGAGGCTCGCGCTCGTGGGACTCGGCAGCGCCTGTGCGAAAGGCCACCTGCCGGCGATCACTGCGCTCGCAGGCGAACGGGCCGCAGAGGTATGCGCCCTAGTCGACCACGACCCCGAGCGCCGAGCGCTGCTCTCCATGCAACTGCCCGACGTGCCGGCGTATGCGAACGCCGAGGAGCTGCTTGCATTGAGCGTCCCTGACGTCCTGGTGATCGCGACCGATCCGTTCCTCCACCCGGAGCTGATCTGCATCGGCCTCGAACGAGGGATCCATGTGGTATGCGAGAAGCCGCTCGCGCTCACTTCGCACGGGCACGCCGCGATCACCCGCGCCTGTGCCGAGCGGGGCGACCGCGCACTCGTCCCGGTGCATCAGTACCGCTACTCACCGGAGTGGCAGCGTGTCCGACGACGGGCACGCCTGCTTGCAGCGCTTCGTATCCCGTTCACGCTGACATTCGACGTCCAGCGCCCGGGGTTCGACGTCGACGCCGTCTCGCCGTGGCGCGCGACGAGGGCGAGCGGCGGCATGCTCGCCGATGCCGGCGTGCACTTCCTCGCGCTCGGCTGGACGGTCGGCCACGGACTCACGCCGGATAGTGTCCACCGGTGGGAAAGAAAGTCCGGCGAGGAACGTGTCCAGATCGATGTGAGCCTCGGCTGCGGCACGCTTCGGCTTCGCCTGTGGCGAGGCGCCCCGACCCGTAGCACACGGATCGAGCTGCGCGGCGGCGGAGCGGCGATCACCTGGACCGACCGGACGACCCAGGCGAGCCTCGGTGGAATCGGACTGCGAAGCCGGCCAGTCGCGGCGCTGAGCGAACGCGCTCACATCGACGCGCTCTACCGGCCGCTGTACCGGGACGTGGCGCGGCGAGTGGCGGACGCCAGCTGGGGTGCGCAGCGAACGGAGGAAGCGCTCGCGGTCAGCGGTACGCTCGTCGGCCTACTCGACCACGACGAGGAGCGGGAGAGCGAGGAGGCACAGCTTTGCCCGTGAGCTCGCGTTACGATCCACGCCGGCTCGCGATCGACGGCGGCCCGAAGGCATGCACCCGGCGGCCCACGCCGATGTTCCCCGGAGGCCTCGAGTTCGGCGAGGACGAGCAGACAGCCGTGCGCCGCGTGCTCGCGAGTAGACGGCTGATCCGCTTCTACGGCGCCGACGACCCGGACGGCGACGATCAAGCCTCCGAGGTCGATGAGTTCGAGTGCGACTTCGCGCAGCGGATGGGGTGCGCACATGCGCTCGGCGTGACCTCGGGGACCGCCGCCCTGATCACAAGCCTCGCGGCACTCGGCGTCGGGCCGGGAGACGAGGTGGTCATCCCGGCCTACACGTTCATCGCGAGCGCCGCCGCAACCCTTGCCGTGGGCGGCATCCCAGTGCTGGCCGAGGTCGACGAGAGCCTCACACTCGCGCCCGAGACGCTCGAGAACGCGATCTCCGAGCACACGCGGGCGATCATGCCCGTGCACATGCGCGGCATGCCGGCGCGCATCGACGAGCTGACGCGGATCGCCCACGAGCTAGGTATCAGCGTCGTGGAGGACGCTGCGCAGGCGACTGGCGCCTCCTACCGTGGCAAGCCCGTCGGCTCCTTCGGCGACGCCAACGCGTACAGCCTGCAGATGCACAAGATCATCACCACCGGTGAGGGCGGCGTGCTGACGACTAACGACCCGGATCTCCTGTTCCGTGCGAAGTGCTTCCACGACTCAGCCAGCGAGTGGCGCGGCGCCGCATGGCAACACGGCGACCCGCGCGTGCGTGCGACGTTCGTCGCGTTCCCCGGCATGAACTTCAGGATGGCGGAGATCACCGGCGCGCTCGGACGGGTGCAGCTTCGCCGACTGGACTCGCTGCTGGAGTGCATGCGCAGCCACAAGGCGGTGCTGCGCGCCGCCGTCGTGGGAACAGGTCGCGTGCAGTTGCGGACGGTCACCGACGCCAGCGAGGCGGCCACCGCGCTCGTGTTCTTCACGGAGAGCCCGTCGCACGCGCGGCGGGTAAGCGACGCATTGAACGCGGAGGGTGCCCCCGCGCGAGTGCTCTACGTCGTCGGCGAGCATGACTGGCACGTGTACGCCTGCTGGCGTGATCTGATCGCGAGACGTACGTGGAACCGCCAAGGCTACCCGTTCTCGTTGGCTCGACGGGAGGTCGACTACAGCACGAACGCCTGTCCGCGCACGCTCGACCTGCTGTCACGGGCCGTGCACCTCGACATTCCGCCGCAACTGAGCGAGGCGGACGTCGAGGAGACGGCACAGGCACTCGTGAAGGTCATCACCGCGCTGTGCTAATCCGGGCTGGGATCATCGGCTCGAGCGGCGTCGGACGGCTCCACGTCGACGCGCTGCGCCGGATCGGCGTCGAGATCGCGGGGATTGCGGCGGCTACGCGCCAGATCGCCGAAGAGGACGCCGTTGGGCTCGGAGTGTCCGAGGTCTTTGCCAGCGCCGAGGAGCTAATCGCCAGCGACACTGTCGACGTCGTCCACGTGTGTGCCCCCAACGTGCTGCACTTCCCGCTGTGCCGGGCCGCGCTATGCGCCGGCAAGCATGTCGTCGCGGAGAAGCCGCTGTGCACGTCGCTCGCTGACGCCGAGGTGCTCCAGCGGTTGGCCGAGGAGCGTGGACTGATCCATGCGCTCTGCCATGGATATCGCTACTACCCAATGATCCAGGCGATGCGTGAGCTGATCTCGCGCGGGCAGCTCGGCCGCGTGACGGCGGTGAGTGGAGTGTGGCTGTGCGATGAGCTACTCACTATCGATGCCGGTCATTGGATGCTCGACCCGGAGCAGATGGGACCGTCGCTGGCGCTCGCCGATGTCGGCGTCCACTGGTGGGACCTCGTCGAGCACGTCACGGGAGCGCCGATCGTAGAAGTCATGTGCGAGACGCGCACGATGCGACCTGCAGCGAGCGCCGGGGAGGACACCGCAATGCTGATCGCGCGGCTCGACGGTGGGGCGGTGGCGAGCGCGACAATCTGCCAGGTAGCACCCGGCCACGGAAACACACTGGCAGTCGAGGTCGTCGGTGAGCACGCGAGCGCCGCGTGGGACATACGGCGCGCTGAGATCTTGACCGTGCGCGAGTTCGGCGGCGGATGCAGAGTCCTCGAGCGCGCGAGCAGCGCAGCGGTGGAAATTGGTGTGGAGGCGTTCCTACCGCGCGGGCAACCCGAGGGTCACTCGGAGGCGTTGCGCGCTCTCTTCGACAGGGTCTACGCTCATATAGGAGGCCGCGGGAGCGGGCGGGACCATCCGACATTCGCGGACGGGGTGCGTGGCCTGCGCGTACTGGACGCCGCACTGCGCAGCGCGCACAGTCACACCTGGGCGCCGGTCGCCTGAGCGCTAGTCGCCCGCGACCGGCGCGCCGGTGAGCCTCAACGGCCGGCGCGAGATGTAGTCCTCGAGCGTGGTCGGAGAGCTTCGGCAGAGCCGGACCATGTGCTCGAGCGCCCGGGCCTCCTGTTCCTCCGGCGGCAGCCACAGCTCCTGCGCCTTGTTGGCAGCTCTCGTCGCCGCGAGCTCGGCGTCGTCGAGCCGGCGCTCCAGCAGGCTCATCCGCGCTGTCGTGATCGAGATGCGCACCGACTGGCGACGATCACCATAGGACGTCGCGAGCGATTCCGCACGCTCAAGCAGTTCACGCGCGTCAGCGGCATGGTCGCTTTGGATCGCGACCTCTGCCAGGAAGCGCATCGGAAATGTCTTCGCGCGTTCCCAGCCGATCTGCTCGCACAGGGTCAGGCAGCGCTGGGCCCCAACTTCACAGAGATCAAGCTCACCGAGGTACAGCTGCGCGGCGCACTGCGTGTCGAGCACGTTGATTACCGTCTCCAGGTCGTTCGAGCTTAGAGCTCGCTCGTCGGCACCCGCAAGCGCAATGAGGGCGGCGCGCGGATCGCCCGCCCTATAGCGCAGGAACGCTTCGCAGTACATCTGGCGCGCGATCTCGCCGGCGTCGCCGGAGCGCTCGGCGGCAAGCCAGCCGTGTGCGAGCACCGACTCAGCAGCCTCGAACTCGCCGCGCAGCCCGTGCGTGCCGGCCAGTACCTCACACGCCAGCGACGCGCAACGATGCTGCTGGGTGCGAACTGCACTGTCATACGCGTGGCGCGCGGCGACGATCCGATCGTCGAGCAGGCCAAGCGTCAGGAGGATGTCGAGCGTCGCCCTGAAGAGGTTCTGTAGGTCGCCCTCGAGCTCGGGGTCCTCAATGCCATCGAGTTGCTGGCGTGCGAGACCGTCGAATACGGCTCGCAGAGCCTCGGCGTGCGGCTGTAGAGCCTGCGCGTTCTCGGGGTCAGCCGCAACCGACGAGACGTAGTACCTGGCGAGACGTCGCAGGTATTCGTAACGGGCGACGAGCGGCGTCTCTCCCGCGACGAACAGCGCGAACGCCTGCGGGCACGTGAATACCGAGCAGTCAGCCGAGCGCATCACGCCGAGCAGGCCCTCTCCGAGCAGCCGCTCGGCGACGCTGCCGGCCTCCTCGCGGCGAACCTCGCAGGCGATAGCGAGCTGCTCGGTGCTGGCGCTGCCACCGAGGCACTCGCATGCTGCCAGCAGGGCACGCTGCTGTACGTCGAGGTGATCCCAGACAGTCGCGAACAGCTGATCGAGCCCCACTCCCCGCGCGAGCGCTTGCAGGCGCTCCTCAAGGGTCTGGCCGCTGCTCTTGTATGCACGCAGGAACCAGGTGACCGTCGCGGGGTGGCCACCCACGAGTTCGTACAGGCGGTGCGCGAAGGCCTCGTCGAAGTGATCTACAGGCCTGAGTTTCAGCCGCTTGACCTGCGCGTCGATTAGCTTGCGCACGTCCTGGAGGTCGAACTCGTCGAGCGGGACGCTGAATGCGTCGAGATCTTCATCCCGGTTGACCGCCGCGATCACGATCGATCCCTCAGGGACCGTTGCGAGCAGCTCGCGCAGAGCTTCAGAATTCGTGTCCTCGGAGAGCCACAGATCGTCGAGGACGAGTGCCGTCTTGTGTCTGGCGAGGTGTGCACGCAGGCTGTCGAGCTTTGCGGTGTCGGCGCCCGCCGACACGGATTGATCGCCGGTCTCGAGCGAGAGCGAGCGTCCGATGTCCGCGACGGTCGTGCAGCCGTTGTGTCCGCGGACCCAGATGAACTCGTGCTCGCGTAGGTCGACGGCTCCGTAGACTGGCTCATCTAGCAGGCGGTGCGCAAGCTCGTTGGCGGCCACGCTCTTTCCGATCCCGTGAGCTCCCTCGAAGGCGAGCACCGACTCGCGGCCATTGCAGATCTCGGCGATGGCTTCCCTCAACTCCGAGTCGCGGTTGACAAACGGGCGATAGCGCCGCGGCAGGTTGCCGCCGCGACGCGTCGAACTCGCCCGTCCGGGGAGCAGTGCGGAGTCGCGCGGCGCGACAAGGGCGTCCTGGGCGGCGTTGCGACGCGCGAGTCGGAGTTGGATGGCGTTGGCAGCAAGCGTCGCGACGCCGCCCGCCAACGCCACCCCGGCGGTCACCGCCCCTATCCAAACCGCGGATGCAAGGATCAAAGGGTCACCGGCGTGGATTGTCCCGAACCTCGACGGTGCCTGCCATGACGGCCGTTAGACTTGCAGGGTGTGCAGGCGACGTGCACGCCGACGTCCGGGCTCGACCTCCGCACGCTGGCAGACATTCGGGCACTTCTCGCAGAGGTGTTCGGCGAGGGCTTCACGGAGCAGGACTGGCAGAACACATGTGGTGGTCTGCATGCACTCGCGTGGCGAGGCGACGAGCTAATCGGGCACGGGGCGATCGTCCCGCGACGGTTTCTCTACCGGGACAGGGCGTTGCGCACAGGCTATGTGGAGGCCATGGCTGTGCGTGCCGGCTGGCGCCGGCAGGGTCACGGCACTGCGCTCATGGAGCAACTAGAGGACGTGTTGCGCGCTAGCTATGACTTCGGTGCGCTGACCTCGAGCGTGGGAGCAGAGCCCTTCTACGCCTCGCGCCCATGGAGCGCGTGGCAGGGACCTGTATCGGTATTGGCTCCGCACAGGGTCGAAGAAACCACGCTGGAACGCGAACTCTACGTGTTCGTCCAGCCTGCGGATTCGATCGATGTATCTGAGCGGCTGACTTGTGACTGGCGGGAGGGAGATTTGTGGTGAGCCCTCGATCGGGATTACCCCCGTGTGGTTGACGTCGCGCCGCTTAGCGCACATACAATTCGCGATGTGCCAGCAATTAGCCTCCCGAATCAGCTTGCTCCACTCCTTCGACGGACGGTCGAGGCTGCTGCGCGAAGCCTGGGCGAAGCTGGCTGCGAAGCGCCGGTTGACGAAGCGCTGACCCTTGTAGCATCCGCACTGGGCGTCCCCCCGACCGAGCTCGCACACGTCACCGACATCCCGCCGGAGGCTCACCGCGAGATAGACGCTCGCTTGCAGCGCCGCCGCCAGCACGAGCCATTGGAGTACATCTGCGGGTGGTGCCGCTACCGCGGGCTGGAATTGGCGATCGATCACCGTGTGCTGATCCCCTTTGAGGACACTGGGCCACTCGTCGAGCTCGCGCTCGGGCTTCCGCGCAGTAGTCGCGTACACGACACCGGAACTGGGTCAGGAGCGATCGCTCTGGCTGTGAAGGCTGAGCGTCCAGATTTGATTGTCAGTGGGTCCGACATCTCCCCCGCCGCTATCGCCGTCGCCGAAGAGAACGCTCGGCGCCTACGGCTTGACGTTGCATTTGCGGTGCACGACGGGGTTCCCGACGGTTCCTTCGACCTCATACTGGCGAACCTCCCCTACCAGGGCGAGAGCGCAGAGGTGGTGAACTTGCCACCGGAGACGACCAATTATCAACCTCACGTCGCGGTCTTCGGAGGGCCCGATGGGCTGGGGGTCATCAAACACGTCGTGCAGTCCGCTCCTCATGCAGTACGCGTGGGTCTCCAACACGCGCCGTCGCAGGCTTATGCGGTCCGGGCGATGCTGGATGAAGCACACACGCTCGACAGAGTGGATGAGACGGCGTCCTGGACGATCGGGCGCACCCAGTAGTGCTGCTCGTGCTATGCGTACTCTGTAAGGGTGTATCGGGACGGCCCCCGACCCCGCTGCCGGCCGGGTGCGACCTACCGCGTCTCTACGCTGGGGGTCTATGCCTTCCGTCACCTCCCGTCGAGCTCTGCGGCCGGGCCTCGACCGGCCGCAGACGCAGTACGCCTGGCCGCAGTCGCTACTGAAGTCCAAAGGCGACAAGCCGCTGGTTTACCTCGATATGAACCATTGGATCTTCCTGGCACAAGCCGCGACGGGGCACGCCAACGGTGGGCGCTACCAGAAGGCGCTCGACGCGCTGCGACGGGCCGCCGGACGTGTGGCGATCCCGCTCGCCTCGGTTCACTACATGGAGATCGAGGGCAATCGCGACGCGAGAAAGCGGTCGGACCTGGCGAGGCTGATGGAGGAGTTGAGCGGCTTCGTGTGCGTCCTTCCACGGTCGAGCATCGCGCAGGTCGAGCTAGACGCCGCCCTCGCGCAGCTCCTCGGCACGCCCTCCCGCTTCTCGAACGCGCCGCTCCTCGGCTGGGGCGTCATGCAAGCCCTCGGCAGGCGTGGCGGCCTGACGGTCCACTCCGAGGACGAGGGTGACGTCACCGCACGAGTGCGACAGGAGTGGCCCGGCGGGCCGGCTGCGTTTGACGCGTGGTCGCACGATGGAGACCTCCAGCTCACGCGCGCCGTGTTGCGAGGGCCGACCGGCGAGGACGTGGCGGACATGCGTGCGCGTGGGTGGGACCCCACCGTCGCGCGTCGGATCGCCGAGGACCGTGCCCAAAGTGAGCGGGAACTGGCGCAACGGCTCATCGCCGAGCCGGAGTATCGGGATCGCGTGCGCGATGTTGTCTCAGCCCGATACATGGCGCTCGAGCTCATCGACGTGCTCAAGGAAGCCGTCGACGCCTACGGGCTGGACCTTGCCGAGCTCGTCGACGACATCGATACTGCGCGTCGGCTCACCGACTCGATGCCGAGTGGCGATGCGTGGATATCGCTGCTTACCGCAGTCCACCGCAACCCGCAGAGCCGCTGGCAGCCGAACGACATCTTCGACTTCGACGCGTTGAGCGTGGCAATTCCCTACTGCGACGTGATTGTGACCGACAGGCACGCGTGCAGCCTTGCGAATGCAGCGCGTCTACCGCAGCGTCTCGGCACGAAGGTCATCCCCACTCTCGACCAGCTCGTCCCGGCGCTCGGCGGCATGCTCTGACACACGCCGAAAGCCCTCCGACCACAGCTAGAAAAACTACGACCGGCCCTGTAAGCGTGCGAGCATCACTGGCATGGTCACGATCTACCTCGACCAGGCCAAGTGGATTGATCTCGGGCGCGCAATGCATGGCCGGCCGGGAGGCGAGCGCTTCCGAGCCGCGCTGGATGTAGCACGGCATTGCGTGGCGATGGAACTTGTGGAGTTCCCGCTGTCGATCGGCCACTACATCGAGACTTGGAGGGCCGGGAATCCCAGCCGGCGCCGACGCCTCGCGCAGACGATGCTCAAACTCTCGCGCGGACGGACGCTGGCGCGTCCGCCGGATCTGTGCGACAACGAGCTCGACGCTGTGATCTCTCGGCTGGTGGAGCTGGATCTTCCTCGCGCTCCGTACCCGGCACTTGGCTGGGGGTTTGCTCACGCTTCAGGCTTGAATCCCAACGTGCCACGCGAGGCTCTCGACCTCGCGATCGAGCTGGCGCACCTGGCTAATCGCCCGCCCGGCTTTGATGACTATGGTCGAGGTCACCGGGAGTTCGGTGACCTGTACCGCCACGGTGAGGAGGTGCTGGCCGCCGGCCAGCAGCGGGACGCCAGGTCGCCGGAGATGAGCGAGGCGGTGCTCGCCGTCAGTGCCGTACTGGAGATTTGGGAAAACATTGACTGGGCGATGCAGAGAGCCGGGCTGCCCCGAGACGCGCTAGGGCCGATCGGCCGGGTCCGCCCGGATCTCTCACAGACGGACGGCGGAAAGTTGCTCATAGAGCTACTGCCGCTGGCGCGCAACTTCATCGCTGAGATGCCAACGCGAGATGCAGCGCTGCGACTCAGGCTAGAGCGCCACCGCAACCCAGCGAACACATGGGAGTCCAACGACATGATTGACATCGCCTACCTTGCATGCGCGACGGTTCACTGCGACATCGTAGTGACCGAGCGGCAGTGGGTTCACGAGCTAAGCCGGTCTCAGATGCTCGATCGCCATGACACGATCGCGCTGCACGACGTCGCGGTCCTACCGCAGACGCTCGAAGATGTTGTTGGGTAAAAACCTCGCTTGCGTGAGCGTCGCGAGCCTGCCGAGCGACGGGGCTCGCGGACGACCGTGCGGGCTCCGCCGTCACGACGTGGAGAAGTCGTTGTATCGCGTCGCTAGCTGCGTATGAACGTAGATCTCTGCGATGCTTGACTGGACGCCCTTCCAGTCATCATTGAACGCCACGACGCGACACTCCATCGCGCCAATCCGGCCCTTCGCCGTGCAGAACAGACGATATATCTCTCATGCCTCCGCATGCCGGGCCTCCCACCAACCGGCCGGAATCTCGATCCCCCGACTCGCGGCGACCCTCAGCATCAGACGATTAGCGAACGACGCTGCTCCTGGCGGTCTCCCGAGCTGCGTGTGTTGGTCGAAGCGGTGACGGAAGCTCGTGATCGGCTGGCCGCCGCGCGCTCGCGAACGTGCCGTGATGCTCGTGCGACCGACATACAGGTGTTTGCCGCGCTCCGTGAAGAGGTAGACACCTCGTTGGTCCTTGGGTGGGCGCCTGTCGATCCCGTAGACCTCGCTCGCGAGCAGTTCGGTAAGCATCTCTGGCAAGCAGTCAGAGAGCTGCGCCCAGGCAGCCGCTGAATTGATCGGCGTCCCGACAGCTCCGACTGTTCTGCGCCGATCGATTTCGGTCACTTGGATCGATATCTAATCAGGCGGCCTATCGACACGCTGCGGACTCCGACTCCGTCGCCTCGACCTCATTGGTCTCGGGACCGACAGCGATGAAGCTGAGGTCGCCGACGCGAGCACCCTCTAGTGGCTCATTCGTGAAGTTCGTTGGTTATGCCTCGAGGACCTTGCCGGTGTAGGTCCACTTGAATGGTTTTGCGGTTTGGTTGTAGGTCTCGATGAACGCGAGCATTTGCTCGGCGAGGTCTTCCTCGCTGAAGAAGATGCCGTGCTTGAGCAGGCGACGGTAGAGAATCGAGAAGAAGATCTCGATTTGGTTCAGCCACGAGGCGTGGGTCGGGGTGAACTGGAAACTCCAGCGTGGATGATTCGCCAGCCATTCTGTGACCTCTTGGGTACCGCGGGTGGAGAGGTTGTCGCTGACCGCGATGATCTTCTGGCCCTCCACGACGGGGATCTCAGAGTCGAGCTGGTCGAGGAAGCGGATCAGGTCGAAGCGGTTGCGTGTCTTTGACGGCATCGCGAGCACGTCGCCTTCGTGGACTTTCAGCGCCGCGAACAAGCACTGCGTGCCATTGCGGACATATTCGTGCTCGCGCCGTGTCGGGCGCCCTGGGGCGGGTAGCACATCCGGCTTGGTCGGCGCCTTGGCCTGGATACCGGTCTTTTCGTCGATCGAGACGACCAGCACGTTCTCCGGCGGATTCACGTAGAGACCGCAGACCTCTTTCAGGCGCTCCTCGAACTCGGGCCGGGAGAAGTCGCTCATGATCCAGTAGTCAGTCCGGTGGGGCTTGATGTCGGCACGGGAGAGGATCGCGTGCGCGTGGGAGGCCGACATCCCGACCATCTGCCCCAGTTGCTCATAGGTCCAGCGTTCCTGCTGTGCACCCTCCGGTGTTTCGGGTGGTCGTGTGCACGCCTTGGCGATCAGCCTCGCCCTATCCGCCTGGGAATAGATCAGCGGTTTGCCCGAGCGCGGCAAGTCGGTGAGGGCGGCGATCCCGTCCTGCTCGTAGCGTGCGCGCCACTTCTGCGCCGTGTTCGTAGAACACCCCAACAGCCGGCCGATCTCCGCGGCCGAGCGGCCCTCGCCGGCCTCCAACACGATCCGGGCGCGCTCGACCATCCGCACCTCCGCGGTGCTGGAGCGCACGATCCGCTCGAGCTCCACTCGATCCTCCGCCCCGATCTCGATCCGCTTCGCCAACGCAGGCATACCGAACCCCCATCATCGCTGAACAAGACAGCGACAACTTCGGCAAACACCACAACACCCCTTCAACAATCCACGAACTTCACGGACAAACCACTAGGTCACGGGCGAAGCGATCGAAGGGCTTGGCACCCGTTCGCGCGGCGAACAGGTGGGCAGCGCAGCCTGCAAGTACATCGGCGAGCTGCACACGCTCGTCGTGCTCGGACGTGGCGAAGGTAATGCTCTGAAGCATGGTCGGTAGAGGCATCACGATCTCTCCCGCCACGAGAGTCTCTGGGCGAGGCGGCTCTCCGGTCATCCCGCGCGCGACGATCATCTCGTCAAGCTGCGTTGCCCATCGCCGCACGGTAACCGACTCGTCGTGGACCACCTCGAATGGTTTGGCTAGGAAGCTCGACCAGTGCCCGGCCAGGCAAAAGAGCGCGGTCAGGCTCGGGTCGAGCGCGTCCCGGCGAGTTGCGAACTCCTCCCGAACCTCTGTTGGGGTGTCGATCATTACGGAGAGCAAGTCGTGCATCTGCTCGTTTACGCAGACGATCTTCGCGCGTCGTAGCGCTTTGAGGAACGCTTCTGCCCTCGTCTCTGAGTAATTGCGGAGAAGCGCCACGAAGGTCGCTTGCAGCTCCGCGTACACGTCGCCGAGCGCGTCGGGTGCCAGCGCGAACAGGGCGTGGGCCATGCGCCTGGCGGAACCCGTCTTGTACCAGGCCATCTGCACGCCCTTCGCGAGCATGCGCGGTTCGATCAGCTCGTCCACGAGCTTGGCGGCGAGCATCCAGGGCTTGTGGACGACCATCACGGCCGCGTTGTCCGGGCGCGGTTCGACCTCGTTGAGTAGCTCGAGGATGATGCGGCGTCCCGCGCTGCTGCTTCGCAGCCGCTGGAACTTCAGCTCAGGCATCTGGGTCCGAGCGAGTGCAGCGGTGATCGCCGCATGAGCCTGCGTATCCACCCGGATGGCCGCGAGCGCATACACCGGCTGCGTCGCGTCGAGCAGGTTCTCGCCAGTGTTGCCAGCCTCGTCCATGAAGACTTGTGGTACGGCCCCGCTGGTCACAAGTGGCAGTATGCCCGCTAATAGGAGCGCGGGCGCGCGCCAAACTGAAGGTGCCAGCGGTGCTTTCTCCGGCAGAGCGCCGTCCTTTGCCGCCTGAGCGCGGCGTTACGCTGGAGTGGTGCCTGTGATCAGGAGTTGGAGCTTTGATCTTGATGCCGAGTACGGCGAGGTTGAGTTCGAGGACCGTCGTGCTCGGATCGACCTCCCTTTCCCGCTGCCGTTTCCTGATCGGACGAGCATCCGGCGTTTCCGGATGGATTTTGCAAACGGGGTGCTGCAGTTGCGGCTCCCGAACGGGAGGCTCGCGCCGATCGAGCTGGCGATCCCAGGGTATGACACCGAGACGTTGCTCCGGCACCGTTTCGTTGTGTACCTAGTGGTTTGTCCGTGAAGTTCGTGGATTGTTGAAGGGGTGTTGTGGTGTTTGCCGAAGTTGTCGCTGTCTTGTTCAGCGATGATGGGGGTTCGGTATGCCTGCGTTGGCGAAGCGGATCGAGATCGGGGCGGAGGATCGAGTGGAGCTCGAGCGGATCGTGCGCTCCAGCACCGCGGAGGTGCGGATGGTCGAGCGCGCCCGGATCGTGTTGGAGGCCGGCGAGGGCCGCTCGGCCGCGGAGATCGGCCGGCTGTTGGGGTGTTCTACGAACACGGCGCAGAAGTGGCGCGCACGCTACGAGCAGGACGGGATCGCCGCCCTCACCGACTTGCCGCGCTCGGGCAAACCGCTGATCTATTCCCAGGCGGATAGGGCGAGGCTGATCGCCAAGGCGTGCACACGACCACCCGAAACACCGGAGGGTGCACAGCAGGAACGCTGGACCTATGAGCAACTGGGGCAGATGGTCGGGATGTCGGCCTCCCACGCGCACGCGATCCTCTCCCGTGCCGACATCAAGCCCCACCGGACTGACTACTGGATCATGAGCGACTTCTCCCGGCCCGAGTTCGAGGAGCGCCTGAAAGAGGTCTGCGGTCTCTACGTGAATCCGCCGGAGAACGTGCTGGTCGTCTCGATCGACGAAAAGACCGGTATCCAGGCCAAGGCGCCGACCAAGCCGGATGTGCTACCCGCCCCAGGGCGCCCGACACGGCGCGAGCACGAATATGTCCGCAATGGCACGCAGTGCTTGTTCGCGGCGCTGAAAGTCCACGAAGGCGACGTGCTCGCGATGCCGTCAAAGACACGCAACCGCTTCGACCTGATCCGCTTCCTCGACCAGCTCGACTCTGAGATCCCCGTCGTGGAGGGCCAGAAGATCATCGCGGTCAGCGACAACCTCTCCACCCGCGGTACCCAAGAGGTCACAGAATGGCTGGCGAATCATCCACGCTGGAGTTTCCAGTTCACCCCGACCCACGCCTCGTGGCTGAACCAAATCGAGATCTTCTTCTCGATTCTCTACCGTCGCCTGCTCAAGCACGGCATCTTCTTCAGCGAGGAAGACCTCGCCGAGCAAATGCTCGCGTTCATCGAGACCTACAACCAAACCGCAAAACCATTCAAGTGGACCTACACCGGCAAGGTCCTCGAGGCATAACCAACGAACTTCACGAATGAGCCACTAGCAAGGCCAAACGGCGCCGATCGCAGAGGCCGTCGCCGGCTACAAGCTCGCCTCAACGGATGACTCCCGATGGGTCGGCGGACCGCTCCTGGAACAGCACGCGTGATGCACTCATCACCGCGGTGGGCTTCGCTTCCGCTGTGGCCTCCCTGAGTGCTCTCTCGCTCGCGACGGCACTGCTCGCCACTGGCGCCATCGCGCTCGCGCTAGGGCTACTCCTGCCTCACCGTTACCTCAAGATCGGCCTAATTCCGGGTTCGGCTATGTGTCTCGTGGTCGCAACACTTCTGTACTTCGGCGTGTTCGGCACAACCGCGTCAAGGTCTTCATCCCCCGTGGACACGCAATCGACAGGAAACTGGAGTAAGGCGACGCCTCAGCTTACCTCGCCGACCTCCGCGTTCGGCGTCTACCCCGGACGCGTCGCACGCGTATGTGTGGTGATAGCTTCATGCAGTACCGGGGCGCTTCCCGACCTCGACGCGCTCGTGTTTCGGGAGGGCAATGTCTTCCAAGGAGTCTCGGATGAGCGCGAGTTCCTTGGAGCCCAAGAAGTCAACACCCACGAGAAACTTCACCCTATGCTGGACCCCCTCTTCGTGAGGCCCGGAGAGACGGTCCGGGTCAGCGGTGTGATTGACAACGCTGGCGCTGGAAAGTACGCGATCGCCGATGGCGTACGCGCACTGATAACAATACCGCCTGGTTTCGGGAAGCGACTTATTATCTTGGCCGCCGTGTCGTCGCCGAGCACGCTTCCTACGCTCATCACTGACTCTGTGACGCTTTGGTCCACGGATCCGATCTACATTCGATATGAGCCCGGCACCGCATACGCAACAAGAAATACCGAAGAAGTTTACAAGTTGCCCAATTCGCTAGTCACTGAATATGATCCAAAGGAACTGGATCGCCGCCTGTTCGCGGGCCAAGGCCCACTCGTCGGATGCCGCAAAGCGGACGGCGTCATGCCGCCCGGTCGTACCTGCGCCCTCCGCTTCCAGGCCGTCTTCAAGGTAGGCTACGCAGCGATTGAAGAAGACACGAACGGGCTGACTACGGGCCTTGACTCTGCGGCGGCGGAAACCACTGTACGCGTGCGCAACCTGGAAGAACTCTACTTCTCCAACGCACCCGAACCAGGGACCGCAATGGAACGCGAACCGCCGAAGCCGGGAAGCAGACTTCCAGTCGACTGCCAGCTACGGGGGCACGACGGCACCACCTGGTACCACGTAGCGAGCATCGAAGAAGACTCCAACGAAGGCTTCGAAACCGGGTTCATCGAAGGCCGCCAAGTCACGCCGCCATCGCACCAGCCCGAAGAATGCGAACGATGAGCGTTGTCCCCAGTTGTCAGATCGATTACGCAGCAGCGACCCGGCCGCTCATACGCTGGCGTGCCGTCGCTCGCGTTGGTGGCAGTACGGGCTTCATTGCTCGTTGATCTCCGGCTTTGGTTCTCCCTGCCGCCAAAGCTGAGTCTTTTGTGATGGCGTGCGCTTGAGCTGGGCCAGGAGGACATCCGTCGTGAACTTGACAAGCTCAAAGACTGGCCCCTTGAGCTGGTCGGCTAGCTCCGCGGTCTCTTCCTCGCTTGTGGCGAGGATTTGAAGCGCAACGGTGTCCGCGAATGTCGCGCGAAACGTGGCGTAGGGCTCGCCATGTTCGATCCAGCCTTGCAGCTCTTTCGCCTCGGTTAGTGCGTTTGCCAGCTCCTCGGCGCCGGCTTTCTCCCGCTCGGGGTGCATCAGGGGGTAGTGAAAGAGCGTGTTGCGAGAGCGTCGCAGCGTTTCGTATAGAGGATGCGCTTTATCGGCAAAGGCAAGCAGGCGGTCGCATCGGGCTTGCGAGTCCCGGTCAAGGGACCGGATGAACTCGTCCACCTCTGGCCATGTGCGCCGGGTCTTTCTGATCCACTCGACCGCCTCGATGAAATGCGAGGCAACGAGACGGAAGTAGTAGACCATCAGTTCTGGCGGGAGATCTCCCTCGATCATCCTGACGTTTATATAGACCGCATCGTTGGCGGCCATCGCTAGCACAGTCGCCCACCTCGCTATGGCGTCATCTGCCGGGAATGCGTCCCCGATCTTGAACGCTATGCCTCGCTGACGGGAGTCCGGGTGGGCCATAGACGGGTTCGCCGCGACCCACTCTCTCAGCTCGCGCACGGCCGCCATATACCCGTCGTCCCTGGGATCGCCGGTCTCGTCGTGCAACGTCATCTCGTCCAGCTTCTCGATGAGCGAGGGGATGCGATCAACTCGGCCTAGATCGTCGGTAGGGGGCGGCATCGGCATTTCGCCGAGTCTATGTCCCGCGGGGGCTGGGCTCCGGCGGCACAAACCCTGCGCCGGCTCACGGGGGCAGGTGAGGCCACCCGAGCGCGTCGAATACGGCGAGCGGATCGAGGTAGTCCCTCCAACGAGCCACCTTGCGTCCCTCGATCGTCAGCACCGAGATATAGCGGTTGGCATAGGCTGCGCCGGTCGCGACAACGCTGGCGTAGTGGTGGATGGCAAAGTCTGGATGCCGTCTGCGCTCGAGATCGCCCTTGACGGGTCATCCTCGCGGGCCGGCCTACAGCTACGGAAGGCCGGTATCAATACCCACGGCGTTCCTCGTCCGTGCGTTCCGGGTCGAGCGCGATGGCGTGCGTCTCAAGCATCAGCCGAGCGTTCGGCCAGTTGCGCACGACGATCTTTAGCACCTCCGTGAGGCCCCAGCTTCGGTGGTCGTAGACGCCAATGAGGTAGGCGTCCGTCTTGGTGAACATGGCGAAGATCAGATCGTCCGCGTGCTCGGGGCGAGATGGAGGTGGTAGACGCCCCACTCGCCGAGCAGCAGATCACGGTCGTCGCGCCGGCCGGGTCGCTTGCCGTCGGCGCCTGGGATGTGCGCGATCGTGGCTTTCTTGCTCAGGTGCGGCGTGAGGTCAGCGCCCGTCTCAGTCATGCTGATGATCGTCTCCAGCGCCTGCGAGTGCTCTGTGAACTTCGGGCTCGCCCGCATCTCGGCGGAGACATGGCAGTTACGAGCGCGCGGGGGGATCAACCGATCCTGCGAGTTGAAGAAGGTCGTCAGCAGGCCCCTGGGTGGCATCGCCGAAAGCTCTTCGCTCGCATCAGGCGGCAGGACCCCGAGGACGTACTCGCGGACAGCCCCCTGAAGCCGGTCATGAATCGTCGCCTGCTGCATCCTCTTAAGGTACGTCTCCGCCTCGGTGAGTGCCGCTGATCCTGGGCAGGGGCTCAGGGCTCGCAGGGGTGCGGTCCTTCGTTGTAGCGCTCGAGGTGAAGTCCGGCGACCACGCTCGGGGAAACGAGGCTACAGCGCAGCCCCTCATCGGAGATCGTGGCGAGGTTCCGCCACGAGGTGCCGGTGCGCGCAGCTACGCCTGAAACTCCACGCCGCCAGATGTACCTATGCCGCCTCCTGATCGCCTTCTCTTACCCATGCCGGGTAAGGAGTCTGACGTTCCAGGAGGGCACTGTCACGGACTACTCGTCCGACTCTCGCCATCGGCGCTGGCGCACGGCTCGTCGTGTCCAGCTCAACCCGCGGTGCTGACTGCGTCGACCTCGTCCCTCTCTGGACCGACAGCGATGAAGCTGAGGTCGCCGACGTCAGCACGCTCTAGATCGCAGGCGAAGCGATCGAACGGCTTGGCACCCGTTCGCGCGGCGAACAGGTGGGCAGCGCAGCCTGCGAGTACATCGGCGAGTTGCACGTGCTCGTTGTGCTCGGACGTGGCGAAAGTGATGCTTTGGAGCATCCTCGGTAGAGGAATCAGCATGACGATTCGATCCATAGTGCGCGGGGTGCTGACCCTGTGTGCCACGACGAGGAGCGTCACATCCTTGAGTACGTCGATCGCCTCGCTGACTTTAGTGCCTATGGTCGTGTGGGCAACCCCGGCGAGCTACCCCGACCCGCAGATCACCACGGTCACGAGCCCTCTCCGTTGAGCACAGTCCCGACTCTAACGGAATCTAAAAACTCTAAAAACCTCTAAAGAGATCGGCTATCGTGGTAGCCGGATGAGCAACCCATTCCATGCGAGCTTCGGTGTCAGCCCGCCGCTGCTGGTCGGCCGCGACGAGCTGCTCGAGGACTTCGCCGAGGCGCTTGAAGATGGCCCCGGAGCGGCGGGCCGCGCGACTCTCTACACCGGCGCCCGAGGCGCCGGCAAGACGGTCATGCTCAACGCAGTTGAGGACCGCGCACGCGAACGCGGCTGGCTCATCGTCAGCGAGACCGCAACCCCCGGCTTCGTCTCCAGGATGACCCAGCAGCACCTCCCGCGGCTGTTGCGCGGCTTCGACCCCAAGGCGGTGCAGCGCCGCATGAGCGGCGTGAGCGCCCCGCTGAATCTCGGCTCTCTCACCTGGAGCACGATCGAGGCGCACGTCGTCCAAGCAGGTCTGCGTAACCAGCTCGAGATGCTCACCGACCTCCTGGCCGAGCACAGCACCGGCGTCCTGATCACGCTTGACGAGATCCACCACAACCAAATCGAAGAGCTGCGCGAGCTAGCCACCGTCGTGCAGCACACGTTCCGCGAGAACCGTGAGCTGGCGTTCGCCGGTGCTGGCCTAGCTGCCAGCGTCAGCGACGTCGTCAACGACGACGTTCTCACCTTCCTCCGCCGCGCAGAGCGCCACACGCTGGGCTCAGTAGCGCGCGCCGAGGTTGAACGCGCGCTGCGTGAACCGATCCAGGCAGCCGGCCGCGGCATCGGCGAGGAGGCCCTGCAGATCATGGTCGGTGGAGCCCGCGGCTACCCCTTCCTCCTACAGTTGGTCGGCGCCCAGGTTTGGCGGATGAACCCGACCGCACCGGAGATCACGGCCGCCGACGCCACCCAAGGGGTCGCCCGAGCGCGGCGCCGGCTCGGTGTGCTCATCCATGAGCCGGCGCTGAGCGCCGCCTCGGATATCGACAAGTCGTTCCTGCTCGCGATGGCCCAGGACGACGGCCCGTCCAGGATGGCCGACATCCAGGAGCGCCTTGGTGTCGACGTGAACTACGCCAGCCAGTACCGCCTCCGGCTGATCGCAGCCGAGCTGATCCACCCCACCCGCCACGGCTACGTCGACTTCGCGTTGCCCTACCTCCGCGAGTACCTTCGTCAGCACTCAGCCATCGACGCCTGATCGGCGCAGTGAGGCTTTCACGCCCAGCCCACTGACGCTTTCAATCCTGCGACTGCACAACCCCATCGGTGAGCCCCGTCCGACCGGCATAGGCGTTTATCGAGATCGCGTAAACCCTGTAAAACTCCGTACAACTCGATATGAGCCAGGCATCGCAGTCAGGTTTCTCGTTGCCCCGCCACGCACAGAGCTTGACATCCGCAGTAGACGATCATCTGTCCCTTTCGCTTTAGAGCTTGTGCGCCCATGTCGGGACACTCGAATAGCTCAAAACTCGTTCTCAGGGCATCACGATTCCTGCGTTTGTTGTCTTCGATTCGAGGCTCGCCGTGAGGTACGACTCTTCTTGTCAATACCGCATAGATAAGCCATTTCTCGTCCGAACAGGCTGTTTTGCAAGGCTTCTGGAGACGCGCCGACCAGGCTCAAAACAGGCACTATTGACAGGGTTTGTGTCGCGGTTTGTGTCGCCGACGGCGCTTACCGCCCTAACGGAGATGGCGGGCGCTATCTCAAAACACGCTCATTTGCAGCGCTTTTCCTGATGGCCAGACCCAGACTCGAACTGGGGACACCACGATTTTCAGTCGTGTGCTCTACCAACTGAGCTATCTGGCCGCAACCGCGATCTTAACGCCTGCGCCGTGCCCCCGCCCGGCACACCGCCCGCTCTCCTGCGCTCAGCAGGACCCGTGTTGAAAGCGCCCCATTCGACACACGCGCCCGCCACGGTCCCCACGCCCGGTTTTCGAGCCGCGCGGAGGCTCGCTCCCACCTCAGCCCGCTCGAAACTCCTCTACCAGCGCCTCATACGTCCTACGCAACCCCTCGCGTATCGACACCTCGGGCTTCCACCCCAGCTCGCGTTCGGCCCGGCTCGCGTCAATGCAGCTGTGCTCCAGCTCACCCCTGCGCAGCTCCGCCAGCTCCGGCTCCACATCCGCGCCCGACACCGCTCGCAGCTCGTTCCAGATCGTGATCACATCGGTCTCCACACCCGTCGCCACGTTGAACGTGCCCGCGCGGCCCACCGCCGCCCTCATCGCGCTCACCACATCCCCCACGTACACGTAATCCCGCGTCGGCTTCCCGTGCCCATACAACTTCGGACGCTCGCCGCTGTACAGCTTGTGCGCAAAGATCGCCACCACCCCAGCCTCGCCATGAGGGCTCTGGCGCGGCCCATACACATTCCCGAGCCTAACCACCGTGTTCGGCACGCCTTCGGCCAACCCCCACGTCTTCACATACGCCTCGGCCGCCCACTTCGCCGCTCCGTACGGGCTCAGCGGCGCGGGCTCGCGGTCCTCGCTCGTCGGCATCGGCGCCTCGTCCCCATACAGCGCACCGCCCGTGGACGTAAACACCACCGGCGCGCCCACCGCGTTCGCCGCCGCCACCACGTTCAGCGTCCCCCGCACGTTAACCTCGCAATCCCTGCCGGGATCGCTCACCGACGCAGTCACGCTCGCCTGCGCCGCCAAATGATAGACCGCCTCCGGACCCACCTCTTCCACGACCCGTCTCACCCCGCCCGCATCGACGATGTCGAGCTCGACCAGCCGCGCCTCGCTCGCCACCCGCACGGCCTTCCCCGAGGAGAGGTCGTCTATCACCGTCACCCCATACCCGTCCGCGAGCAGCGAGTCCACCACGTGCGAGCCGATGAACCCGGCGCCGCCGGTCACGATTGCCTGCTTGTTCGCCATCACGGCCGGGAATCTACCCGACGGCCTGCGCGTCGGCCCTACGCTCACGGTCACGAAGCTTGCGCTCGCCCTCTGACACCGAGCGCTCCAGCAGCGCTTCGACCGTCTCGATCGAAGCGTCGACCCGTTCGAGCGCCTGCGACTCCTCCTGGCGACCCAGCGTGTAGCGGCGCAGCGTCGCCAGCACACGCCGGGCGATACCGATCGCCGCCCGCTCGCGCTCAGAATCGATCTCGCCCTGCTCGCGCAGCTCCGCCAAGCGCCGCAACGCCGGTTCGATCACCTCGCCGGGGAGGTCCACCGCCTCCACCCCGTCCTCGATCGCCTGCGCGACCGCGCCCTCGGCCATCTCCGCATCGCTGCGCGAAAGCGCCGTCACAAACGTCTCCAACGCGCTGTCCACGACCGCCGTCGGATCGGCGCGCACGTGCTCACGGGCATCAGGACCCGAGCTGCCCAGCACCTCCAGGAACGCGTCCAACAACACCGGGTCGAAATGCCCGCCCCGCTCGGAGCGCATCATCCCCACGGCCTCCTCCACCGCGTAAGCCTTGCGATAGACCCGGTCGCTCGTCAGCGCGTCGAACACGTCGGCGATCGCCACGATCCGTCCCTCGATCGGGATCGCCTCACCCTTCACGCCGCGCGGATAGCCGCTGCCGTCCCACTTCTCGTGATGACTCAGCGCGATCGTCGCCGCCAGATCGAGGATCGCCGAACTCGAGCCTTTCAACAGCCTGTGCCCCTCCTCCGCATGCGTCTCCACGATCGCCCGCTCCGCCGCCGTCAGCTTGCCCGGCTTGAGCAGAATCGCGTCGGGGATCGCCACCTTGCCGACGTCATGCAGCGGCGCCGCATGCACCATCCGCAGGCAGAACTCTTCCTCCATTCCCACCTGTTCGGCCAGCAGCGTCGAGAATCGTCCGATCCGCTCGATGTGCGCACCCGTGTCCTCGTCCCTGAACTCGACCGCCATCGACAGCCGGCGGACCGTCTCCGCCTGCGCGATCTCGAGCTCCGAAAGCGCCTTGCGCAGCTCGCTGGAGCGATCTCCGATCTCCCTCCGCAACGCCTCGCGATGATGCTCGCCGGCGAACCATCCCACGCTCCCGGCGGCCAGCGCCAGCACCAGCACACACACAACCGCCACCGCCGGCCCGGCCGCAAGCACGGCGCCGACGCCCGCCACCAGCGCCAAGGCCACGCCTGCAGTCCATCGCCACGCCCTGCCGGCGCTGCGGGCCTTGCCCTGGTGCTTGGCTTCAGTCATATCGTCAGTCGTCTCGCGCACTGGTCCGTTCTCGCATTCGGCATTTCGAGCATCCGACTTGAGCCGCGCACCACGCCTTTCGGCGCATTACCCGCTGCGGACTTGTTCCACACATACGTGACCGCAACTAAGGTTCTCCGGGCACCGACCCGGACGACGGTTCGGCCGCGAAACCCATTCCGGGCGCGCGCCCCCTCCACACGTGATCCTATGAGCGTATGAGCAGCTACCTCCAGCTCCCGCCCGGATGGGAGCGCATCTCGGCCGACGGGCCAAAGCCGTTCGTGACCAGCGAACTCCTACGCCGGCCCGACGGCGCGCTCGTCCGCTGGGGCTCGCGCTCGCATCGCCGTGGACGGCTCGCATCGCCTGCGCAGACGGCGACCGTCGCCGGCAACGCCGAACCGGTGTGGTGGCGCCCACACCGCCGCGACTGGTGGATGTCCATCCTCTTCTGCGCCGGCGCCCTCTGCTTCGCCGTCGCAGCGGTGGCCTCACAGTGGGGAACCCCGGGCGAGTGGATCGACGTGACGTTCTTCGCCGGCTCGATCCTGTTCACTTCAGCCGCCTACCTCCAGTACCTTGAGGCCGTCAACGCCGAGCACGGCCTCACCGCCGACTCGCGCCGTCAGCGCTGGCGACCCGCCTCGTGGGAACCCCGCCGGATCGACTGGCTGGCCGCTCTCATACAGCTGATCGGGACCCTCTTCTTCAACCTCAGCACCTTCGCGGCCATGCGCCATGGACTGTCCACCCATCAGGTCAACCGGCGCGTGTGGGCGCCCGATGCCCTCGGCTCCATCTGCTTCCTGCTCTTCGAGCGAGCTCGCCTATGCCGAGGTCTGCCACCGCTGGGTCTGCCTGCGCTCGCGCTCCCTCCCCTGGCGCATCGTCGCCCTCAACCTGCTCGGCTCGATCGCCTTCGGCGTCGCCGCGATCGCCTCACTGCTCGAGCCCTCCACCGGCCTGCCCCTCAGCGCCCGCATCGCCAACGCCGGCACCGCGCTCGGAGGGCTCTGCTTCTTCCTCGCCGCTCTGGCGCTCATGCCCGAGGCCGCGTCAGAGCAACGGGCAAAGCCGGGCGCGCCGGCGTAGCGTTCCCGGCGCCGGCGCCGGCGCAAGACCATCGGCCTGGGCGCGCGCACGTATCCTCGTGACTCCCAACCGCGAAAGGAGCACCCAATGACCCTCGATCAGTCCAAGATGGGCCGAGTCGTGGCCGAGCAGATGGAGGCGCTGGAAGAACGCTTCGGCGACGATTGCCAGATCGGCGACGTCTGCACGATCGTCGAGGTCATCGGCCCCCACGGATCCAGCGTCTCCGTCCGCTCAAGCGAAGCCCGCCCCCACACCACCATCGGCCTGCTGCGCATGGCCGAGGCGATGATGCTCGCCAGCATCGGCGGACGCGAGTTCGGGGAGGGAGAGTAGAAAGTTCGCGCTCACGCGCCGACCGCTCGCGCGCGCGATCGCTCAGCTCCCCACGAGCACTGAGCGCCTTCGACTGCGACTCCCCTTACAGCCCGACGGCCACATACTTGGTCTCCAAATACTCCGAGATCCCCTCAAAGCCCCCCTCGCGCCCGAACCCTGATTGCTTGACACCGCCGAAAGGAGCGGCCGGATTGGAGACGATGCCCTGGTTAAGGCCCACCATCCCGGTCTCGATCCCCTCGGACACTCGCAGCGCACGGGAAAGATCGCGCGTGTAGACGTAGGCCACGAGCCCGTACTCGGTCCGGTTGGCCGCCTCCAGCGCCTGCTCCTCGGTGGAGAACGTCGCGATCGGGGCGACCGGTCCGAAGATCTCCTCTGCCAGCACGCGCGCGTCCTCGGGCACACCGGTGAGAACCGTCGGCTCATAGAAATAACCACCGCCCGCCGGCGCATGCCCGCCGAGCGCGAGCCGCGCGCCGCGCTCGAGAGCATCCTGCACCAGCTCGGCGACCTTCTCGCGCTGGGCCGAGTCGATCAACGGCCCCACGTCCACGTCGGGCTCGGTGCCGCGGCCGACCCGCAGGGGCTCCATGCGCTCGGTGAGCTTCACCGCAAACTCCTCCGCCACCGACTCATGGACGTGAAAGCGGTTGGCAGCGGTACAGGCCTCGCCGACGTTGCGCATCTTCGCCGTGAACGCGCCATCGACGGCCGCGTCGACATCCGCGTCCTCGAACACGACGAACGGAGCGTTGCCCCCCAGCTCCATCGAGACGCGCAGCACCTGCTGCGCCGACTGTTCGATCAGCGTGCGCCCAACCTCGGTCGAGCCGGTGAACGAGAGCTTGCGCGTGCGCCCGTCGCGCAGCAGCGGCTCGATCACCGCGCCCGAGCGCCTGGCGGTAATCACGTTCAGGACTCCGCCCGGCAGCCCCGCCTCGGTCAGGATCTGTGCGAGCGCGAGCATCGACAGCGGCGTCTGCTGCGCGGGCTTGACCACCATCGTGCAACCGGCCGCGATCGCCGGGGCGATCTTGCGCGTGCCCATCGCCGTCGGGAAGTTCCACGGCGTCACGAACACGCACGGCCCGACCGGCTGGCGCATCGTCAGGATCCGCCCCTTCCCGGTCGTGTTCACCATGTAGCGCCCGTGCACCCGGACGGCCTCCTCGGAGAACCAACGGAAGAACTCCGCCGCATAAGCGATCTCGGCGCGCGACTCGCCCAGCGCCTTGCCCATCTCCAGCGTCATCAACAGCGCGAGGTCCTCAGCCTGCGCGACGATCGCCTCATATGCGCGGCGCAGCACCTCGCCGCGCTCGCGCGGCGCGCTCGCGGCCCACTCGGCCTGAACGTCTGCCGCCGCCGCCAGCGCCGCCAGCGCATCCTCCACCTGCCCGTCGGCGACCTCGACGAGCGTCCGCGCGGTCGCCGGATCCTCCACCGCCAGCGTCCCCCCACCGCTCGCCTCGCGCCACTGCCCGCCGATGAACAGTCCCGTGGGCACCCGCTCGAGCACCGCCCGCTCACTGTCATTCCCAGTCATCTCCAACGGCTCCTTCCGGTCGCATCGGCTCAGGGTTCGGGGCCGACCCGCGATGCAGGGCTTATGCCCGCAGGACATCCAACCGATTCTCCAAGTATGCCCTCACGCGCATCGATCCGGCGGGCGCCACTCGTGGCGCTGCTCGCAAGCGCTCTCGCCGTGCCGGCACTCTGCGCGCGCACGTCCTCGAACGCGAACGCCGCGGCGACGGCGACGGCGACACAGACGCTCGTGATCGCCGGCGCCGGGGACGGTCACGGCGTCGGCATGAGCCAGGACGGCGCCTACGGCTTCGCCCTGCACGGCTGGAGCAGCCAGGCGATCCTCGCCCACTACTACACCGGCACGACGATCGGACAGGCGCCGGCCGGCGCCGTCGTGCGCGTGCTGATCGGCGCCACCGTGCGCAAGCTCGGGCTCGAACGCTACGTTCGCGGCGTCGTCTCTGCCGAGATGCCCTCCGAATGGCCGCTCGCGGCGCTGGAGGCGCAGGCGATCGCCAGCCGCACCTACGCGCTGACCGCGCACGCCGGCGACCGATCGAAGATCGGCCGGCAGTTCGACGTCTACGCCGACACGCGCTCGCAGGTCTATCGCGGCGCCGCCGCCGAAACGGCGCAGACAAACGCCGCCGTCGCGGCGACCGCAGGGCAGATCGTCACCTACGCGGGTAATCCCGCGATCACCTACTTCTTCGCAGACTCGGGCGGGATGACCGAAGACGTACAGAACGCCTGGCCCGGCTCCGAACCGCAACCGTGGCTGCGCGGCGTGTCCGACCCTTACGACAGCGGAAATCAGGCGCACTGGAAGCTCTCGATGAGCTTCGCCACCGCCGCCGCTCGACTGCGGGGACTCACCAAGGGCACGTTCCGCGGCATCGAGGTTCTCAAGCGCGGCTACTCGCCGCGCATCCTCACCGCCGCGATCCTCGGGTCGAGGGGCAATACGCGGGTCGGCGGCGACGAACTCGCAGAGCGCCTGGGCCTGCAGGACACCTGGGCTTACTTCAGTGTTCGCTCGGGCGCAGGCCCCGTCAAACCAGAGCCCGACCACAGCGGAGGATCCCCAGCGGCAACTCCGCTGGGGCCGGTCGCCGCGCCCGCCGGACCCCAGGGCGGCTCGGCGGCGCCAGGCGCAGCGCAGTCCGCGACGGCGGGCGGCACACTTGCGGGGTAGATGGTCTCTGCTCCGCTGCTGATCGCCGACGTCCCCTGGCTGCTCTATCGCGCTTACTTCGGCGTGCCCAAATCGATCGTCGGCGCCGGCGGGCGGCCGGTGAACGCGCTGCTGGGCACCGTCAACGCACTGCTGGCCGTCGTCGAGGAACGTCCCATACGGGCTGTCGTCGCGTGCTTGGGCGCCGAGCAGGCCGCTTACCGCGTGCAGCTGTATCCGCCCTACCACGCGCACCGCGATCCGATGCCGGCGGAGCTCGCCGAGCAATGGGCCAAAGCCCCCCACCTGCTCGCGACCCTGGGCTGGACGGTCTGCGACGCGGGTGACCTGGAGGCCGACGACGCGATGTTCTCCCACGCACGCACCGAGACCGAGGCCGGCGGCAGGGCGCTGCTGTTGACCGCCGATCGCGACCTCTACCAGGCCGTCGACGAGCGCACGTCGGTCGTCAAGCTCGAAAAAGGCCACATCGTCGAAGAGATCGGCCCGGAGCAGGTCCGCGAGCGCTACCACGGGGTCTCACCCGAGCAGGTGCCCGACCTGATCGCCCTGCGCGGCGACCCCTCCGACGGCCTGCCCGGCGCCCCCGGCGTCGGTGTGAAGACCGCGGCCGAACTGCTCGCGCGCCACGGAACGCTCGAAGGCGTGCTCGCCGCCGCCGAATCCGACGATCCCCAGACGCGCCCGCGCGCCACCGCCGCGCTGCTCGCGAACGCCGATCTGCTGCGCGCCTTCAAGGACATCGCCACGCTGCGTCACATCGACGTGCAGCGCCCCGCCGACCGCCCGACCGACTTCGCCGCCGGCGCCCACGCCGCGCGCGAGCTGGGGATGGCGCGGCTGGCCGAGCGGCTGGCACAGCTCGCTAAGGCGTGAACTTGACGGTGATCACGTCCCCGTCGGCCATCACATAGTCGCGTCCCTCGACCCGCAGCGTCCCGCGCTCGCGCGCGCCGGCGTAGCCGCCCGCCTCGACAAGCTCGCGCCAGCCGATCACCTCGGCGCGCACGAAGCCCTTCTGGATGTCCGTGTGGATCTGACCGGCGGCGTGCCAAGCGCTGAGGCCGCGGCGCAGATGCCAGGACTGCGCAATCGTGGCCTCCCCGGCGGTGAAGAAGGCGATCAGATCCAGCAGAGCAAACGCCTCACGCACCACCCGTTGCAGGCCCGACTCGCTGACACCGAGCTCTTCGCGCATCGCGGCAGCGTCCTCGTCCTCGAGCTCCGCCAGCTCCGACTCGATCCGTGAAGAGACCGCCACCGCGCGTGCGCCCTGGGCGGCCGCGTGCTCGGCAAGCGCCGCCGGCACAACCTCTGAGCCCTCGTCCACATTGGCCACGAACAGCACCGGCTTGCTCGTCAGCGAACCAAGATCGCGGGCCGCGCCCGGAGCATCCTCGGGCACGGGCACCGTGCGCGCCGGGCGCCCCGCCTGCAGTGCCGCGATCACCTCTCTCAGCCACGCCTCCTCCGCAACGGCGACGCGATCGCCCCCTCGCGCCTGTTTGCCGACTTTCTCCACCCGGCGCTCTGCAGCCTCGAGGTCGGCCATCATGAGCTCCGTCTCGATCGTCTCGACGTCCGCCAGCGGATCGACGCGGCCCTCCGGGTGGATCACATTCTCGTCGTTGTGCGCCCTCACCACGTGCACGATCGCGTGCGTCTCGCGGATGTTCGCCAGGAATTTGTTGCCAAGACCCTCCCCCCGATGCGCTCCTGCGACGAGTCCCGCAATGTCATGGAAGTCCACCGTGTCCCACACGATCTCCGAGGACCCGAGCGTCTTCGCCACCACCTCCATGCGCTCGTCCATCACCGGCACCACCGCCACGTTCGGCTCGATCGTCGTGAACGGATAGTTCGCCGCCTCCGCCCCGGCTTTCGTCAGCGCGTTGAACAGCGAGGACTTGCCCGCGTTGGGCATGCCCACGATGCCGATCCTCGTGCTCACGCGATCGCCCCCACACCATTCGACCCGGCCGTCCACGGGGCAAGTTCGTCATCCTCGGACACGCGAGCATCGCCGGAGAGGCGAGCGCCCACGAGCGCGCCCAGCGCCGCACCCGCCAACACGTCCGAGGGGTAGTGCACTCCCAGGTACAGCCGTGACAGCGACAGCTTTATGGCCAGCGCATACAGCACGACCGCGGGCAGTCCCAGGCGCGTATACACGCCCGCCGCGGCGAACGAGGTCGAAGCGTGGGCGCTGGGAAAGCTCAGCTGCGTCGGGGTGCCGGCCAGCGCGGGCAGCCCCGGGAGCTCGGGGCGACGACGACGCACTGCGAGCTTGATGGCCGTGTTCAATGCGTACGTCCCCGCAACCGTCCCCACGGCGCCGGCCCACCGTCCGGCGCGCGGGCGGTCCAGCGCCCAACCCACCGCGCCGATCGCCAGCCAGACCCCGCCGTGCTCACCGAGCCGAGAGAACCGCGCCACCGCGCGCTCGACCCGCGGGTCGCCGTGGCTGCGGGTGCGTGCCACACGCAACAGCCGCTCGTCGAGCGAGCCCAATGCTCTACGCACCGAAGCCTACGCGCGAATCCTCGTCCTCCGCACGCACGTACACGACCTGCCCGAGATACAACCGCACGGGACCGTCCTCGCTCTCCAGCTCGTGCCAGCCGCCGTCCTGCAGCGCTTTGTAAAGGGTCTTCAGCTGGGCGTCGCTGACGCGCAGCGCCAGCACCTGGCCGGCCTGGAACCCGATGCTGATGCGCCGCAGTGCCGCCATCAGTGCGACTCCGTCGCGGGCTGCACGATCTCGATCAGCACGCCGCCGGCGGCCTTGGGGTGCACAAACGCCACGCGCGAGGCGCCGATGCCGGTGCGCGCCCGCTTGTCGATCAACCGCAGCCCGGCCTCGTCGAGCGTGGCCAGCGTCGAGTCGATGTCGTCCACCTGGTAGGCGACATGGTGCAGGCCGGGGCCGCGATTGGCGAGGAACTTGCCCACGGGCGTGTCGGGGCCCAACGGCGCGAGCAGCTCGACGTGGTTCTCGCCCACGTCCAGCAGCACCGCCTCCACGCCCTGCTCCTGCACGACCTCGCGATGCGCGACGTCCAGCTCGAACAGGTCGCGGTACAGGTGCAGCGAGGCCTCGAGATCCTCGACGGCCACGCCGACATGGTCGATGCGGTTGAACACGCCGCTGAGTCTACGTGGATGCAGCGTCGATCGCGGCCGGACCCGCCGGAGGATCGTGGGGCGTGGCGGCCGCGAGCACGCGCAACCCGACGCCCGGCGCGCGCTCCAGGCGGGGGACGCCGCTCATGATCCGCTCGATCGCCTCGCGGTCGAGCACCTCGTGCTCCAGCAGCTCATACGCCAACGCGTCCAGCTGAGCCCGATGGGCGACGATCATCTTCTGCGCCGCCCGGCGCGCTTCTTCGATCAGGTCCTGGCGCTCTTCGTCGCGGATGCGCAGCGTCGTCTCCGACAGGCGCACATTCCCCTCCGGGGAGCGCCCCACGCCGGCGGTGCCCATCGCGAAGTCGTGCACCATCGAATGCGAGATGTCGGCCACCCGTTTGAGATCGTCGGAGGCGCCCGTGGTGATCGCGCCGAACACGACCTGCTCGGCGACGCGCCCTCCGAGCAGGACCGTCATGTAGTCGAGCAGCTCCTCGCGCGTCTTCAGATAACGATCCTCGGCGGGCAGGTTGAGCGTGTAGCCGAGCGCCCGCCCCCGCGGGACGATCGAGATGCGATGCACGCGGTCGACCGAGGGCAAAAGCTCTCCGCACAGCGCATGCCCCGCCTCGTGAAACGCCACGACGCGCTTCTCGTGCTCGTTCAGCACCCGCCGCGACTGCACGCCCGCGATCACGCGCTCCAGCGCGCCGTCGAAGTCCTCGTCGTCGATCGCGCCGGCCCCGCGGCGCGCGGCGAAGATCGCCGCCTCGTTGCAAATGTTCGCGAGGTCCGCTCCGGTCAGGCCGCTGGTCTGCTGCGCGACGAGCGAGAGGTCGACTTCGCCGAGCGGCTTCTCGCGCGTGTGCACCGCCAGCACCCCTTCGCGGCCCTTGACGTCGGGCGGGGCCACGAACACCTGCCGATCGAAGCGCCCCGGGCGCAGCAGCGCGGGATCGAGCTTGTCGAGCAGGTTCGAAGCCGCGATCACCACCAACCGCCCGCTGCCGCCCGCGAACCCGTCCATCTCCACGAGCAGCTGGTTGAGCGTCTGGTCCTTCTCACCGGAGATGTCCGAGCCGCGCCGCCCGCCGACCGCGTCGAGCTCGTCGATGAAGATGATCGCCGGCTCGTGCTTGCGGGCGATCGCGAACAGGCGCCTGATCCGCGCCGCGCCCAGACCGGCGAACATCTCCACGAACGCGGCCGCGGACTGGGCGAAGAACTGCGCGCCGGACTCGTGCGCCACGGCCTTCGCCAGCAGCGTCTTGCCCGTCCCGGGAGGCCCGTGCAGGAGGATGCCCTTCGGCACCTTCGCACCGAGCTTTTCGAACTGCTTCGGATCGCGCAAGAACTCGACGATCTCCTGCAACTCGCCCTTGGCGTCGTCCACGCCGGCGATGTCCGCGAACGACACCGACTGGTTGGACGCCGGCTTGATCTGCTGCGGCTTGACTTTCGGCATCACCTTCAGCGTGCGCCACATCAAATAGATGAGCGCGCCGAAGAACAGGATCATCAGGACCGGCTCCCAGTCCAGCGCCCAGTTCTGAATGTTCTGCGAAATCGACGTCGCGATCACGGTTCTCATCCTGCTGCAAGCAACGTGCGCCAGCCCCTAGGCCTTTCTCGGCCCTCGGGATCATTATGACTCAGCCGAGCATCGCCAGCGCCAGGTCGCGGTAGAACTCCGCCGCGAACGCCAGGTCGCGGACGTCGATGCGCTCATCCGCGCCGTGGATCAACGGCGCCGTCTGGAGCAGCGACTGGTGGCGCTGGGGGAAGAACCCGTACGCCACACAATCTGGAAACGCCGCGCGAAAATGGCGAGAGTCGGTGAACCCGGGCAGGATCGTCGGCGCCGTGAGCGCTCCGGGATCGTGCTCGGAGATCCACTGCGAGATCGCCTCCATCAGCGGTGAGGCCATCGGCGAGCGATTGCCGACGACGCGCTCGGTGAACTCGATCGCGAAACCCTCCTCGGGGTGGGCGGGGCCCAAGACCTCGGCGATCGCGCGCCTGACCTCCGCTTCCCCGAGCCCCGGCGGCACGCGGCAATCCACCTTCAGCACCGCGCGGCTGGGAATCACGTTGATCTTCTCCGACGCGCCGATCCGGGTCGGCGCGAAGGTGACGCCGAGCATCGGCTCGAACATCGTCGCCAAGCGCTCGTCGACGGCCCGCATCCGCGCGACCGACCCCGCGGGATCTTCCGGGTCCTCGCCGAGCGCGGTCAGGAATGCGCGCGGCTCGGCCGTCAGCTCGTATTCCGGCGCTCGCGCGCCCAGGCGCTCCAGCAGCGGAGCCATCTTCAGCAGCGCGTTAACGCCCATGTTCGGCATCGACGCGTGTCCCGCCACGCCCTCGGTCGTGAGAGTGAACCGGAACACGCCCTTCTCGGCGCAACACACCCCATAGCGGCGCCCGCCGCCGTACTCGAACACACAGCCCGCCCCCTCGTTGACAAGCATGTCGCAGCGCACCGCCTCGGGGTGCTCGCGCGTGATCCACTCCGCGCCGAGAGCGCCACCGGTCTCCTCGTCGACGACCGCCACGATCAACAGTTCGCCGTGCGCGGGCCGCCAGCCCGAGCGCGCCAGCGAGGCGGCGGCGGCGATCTCGGCGGCCACCTGTGACTTCATGTCCAGCGCGCCCCGCCCCCACAGATACCCGTCGGCGATGTCTCCCGACCACGGATCGTGGGCCGCATTCCACTCGCTCGGGTCGGCCAGCACGGTGTCGACGTGCCCGAGATAGCAAAGCGTCGGACCGTCCCGCTCGCCACGCAACCGCGCCAGGAGATTCGGTCGGTCGGGCTCGGCGCCGAGCAGTTCGCACTCGAACCCCGCCGCTCTCAAGTGTGCCGCGAGATGCTCCTGCGCGGCACGCTCGGCGCCGGGCGGGTTGACCGTGTTGAAACGAACCAGCCGTTGCAGCAGCTCCCGTGCCTCGGCGGACGGGTCGGGGCGTGTCATGCGGGAATCGTACGCCGCGCCGCTTTGCGCGCGCCCGGCACCGCCGCGAGCAGTTCGCGCGTATACGGCTCACGCGGCGCGCCGTACAGCGCTTCGTTGGACTGCAGCTCGACGATCCGCCCGTCGTGCATGACCGCAATGCGATCGCACATGTGTCTGATCACCGACAGATCGTGAGAGATGAACACCATCGTCAACCCCAGCCGGCGCTGCAGATCGCGCAGCAGGTTGAGCACCTGCGCCTGGATCGAAACGTCCAGCGCGGACACCGGCTCGTCGGCGATCAACAGCTTGGGTCCCAGCGCGAGCGCACGGGCGATGCCGACACGCTGGCGCTGACCGCCGGAGAACTCGTGCGGGTAGCGGTTGTAGTGCTCGGGGTTCAGCCCGACGGTCTCCAGCAGCTCCTGGACGGCGCGCCTGCGCGCGGCGCGATCGGGCTCGACACGGTGGATGAGCAGCGGCTCGGCCACGATCGAGCCGATCGTCTTGCGCGAGTTCAGCGACGAATACGGGTCCTGGAAGACCACCTGCAGCTCGCGCCGGACCGGCTTCAGACCCTTGCCGCGCAGCGCCGTTATGTCCAGCCCCTCGAACCGCACCGTCCCCGCGGTCGGCTCGAGCAGACGGGCGATCAGGCGCGCGGTGGTGCTCTTGCCCGAACCGGACTCGCCGACGATCCCGAACGTCTCCCCGCGCAACACATCGAACTCGATCCCGTCCACGGCGCGGACCGCGCCGACGCTGCGTCGCAGCATCACCCCCCGGTCGATCGGGAAGTGCTTGACCAGGCCCCGCACCTCCAGCAACGGCTCACCTGAGCTCATGCCGGTTCCTTCCACAACCGCCGGCGCGTGGCCGAATCCAGCAGGCACGCGACCTCGTGATCGGGCCGGCCGGGCACCGCCTGCAAGATCGGCTCGGTGCGGGCGTGCTCGGGCTCGGAATAGGGGCAGCGCGGGTGAAACCGACAACCGGGCGGCGGCGCCAGCGGGCTGGGGGGCGATCCGGGGATCGGGGTGAGCAGTTCCTCACGCGGACCGTCGAGCGTGGGGATCGAGCGCAAGAGCCCCCACGTATATGGGTGCTCGGGGGCGCTGAACACGCGCTCGGCGGGAGCGTGCTCGACGATCCGCCCCGCGTACATCACGGCGATCTCGTCGGCCATCTCCGCAACCACCCCGAGGTCGTGCGTGACCAGCACGAGCGCCATCCCGCGCTCGCGCTGCAGACGCGAGAGCAGCGCAAGGATCTGCGCCTGCACGGTCACGTCCAGCGCAGTGGTCGGCTCGTCGGCGATCAGCAGCTTCGGGTCGCACGAGAGCGCCATCGCGATCATCGCCCGCTGGCGCTGACCGCCCGAGAGCTCGTGCGGGTAGGAGTCCACGCGCGCCGCGGGATCGGGGATGCCGACGAGGTCGAGCAGCTCGATCGCGCGCGCGCGCGCCGGCGCCTTGGCTATGTCTCGGTGCGCACGGATCGCCTCCACGATCTGCGCGCCCACGCGGTACATCGGGTGAAGCGAGGACAGCGGATCCTGGAAGACCATCGCGATCTCATCGCCGCGGATCGCCTGCAGCTCGGAATCTGCGAGCGCCAGCAGATCGCCATGGCCCGCGAACGCGATGCGCCCGCTGACCGTCGCGCCCTCCGCGCGCGTCAGCCCGAGCACGCTCAGAGCAGCCACGGTCTTACCCGAGCCGGACTCGCCGACGATCCCGAGCGTGCGCCCGCGACGAAGCTCGTAAGAGATCCCATCCACAGCCTGCACGACTCCGTCTTCAGTGGAATAGGTGACGCGCAGGTCCTCGACGCGCAGCAGCGGCTCCTCGGCTGGGAGCGCCGGGTCGGGGCCGGCAGCGGAAGCCGGCGAAGCCGTGGGCGCCTCAGGAGCGTCCGTACCGTCGAACGGGCTCATGAGTAGCGGACCCTCGGATCCAGATACGCATATGCGATGTCCACGAGGATGTTCGCGACGATGATGAACAGCGCGGCCAGCAGCACGGTCCCCTGGATGATCGGGAAGTCCGCGTGGGTGATCGCGTCGTAGTTCAGACGGCCGATCCCGGGGATGTCGAAGACGGTCTCGATCAACACCGCGCCGCCGAGCAGCACCCCGACGTCGAGCGCGAAGATCGTCAGGATCGGCGTGATCGCCGCGCGCACGCCATGGTGCATGACGACCCGCCGTTCGGGCAGGCCCTTGGCGCGGGCGGTGCGAATGTAGTCCTCACCCATCGTCTCGATCAGGCTGCCGCGCATCAGCCGCGCGTACACCGCCGCGAACCCGGCGGCGAGCACCAGCCACGGCAGGGTCAGCGACGTGAGCCATTTCCACGGGTCGGCGGTCAGGCCCGCGTAGGAGCCGGAGCCGGGGAACACCTTGATCTGGCCGATATCGGCCGCGAACAGGTACAGCACGATCAGCCCCAACCAGTATTCGGGCGCAGAGATGAACAGCAGCGCGGCGCCCATCGTGCTGCGATCGGTGCGCGAGCGCCGGCGCAGCGCCGAGACGATCCCGATCGGCAGCCCGATCGCCATCCAGATGATCGCCGAGCCGATCGTCAGCGACAGGGTCGCCGGCAGGCGACCCCGGATCAGGCTCTTGACCGAGGCGTTCGAGTAGTAGCTGTAGCCGAGGTCGCCGTGCAGGAACAGACCCTTCATGTACAGCCAGAACTGGGTCAACAGCGGCTTGTTCAGACCGAGGTTCGCACGGATCTCGGCGATCACCTTGGGGTTCGCGCTGTGTCCCGCACGCAGCCGCGCGGGGTCGGCCGTGGGTAGGACCCGGAACAGCACGAACGTGAGCGCGGAGACGAGGATCAGCAGCAGCGCCCCCCACAGCAGGCGCCGGATGACATAGCCGGTCATCGGCTCAGCTCAGATCGTCGTCGCGGCGCGACCATCGGCTCACTTCAGCGAGGTAAACGAGTAGTCCCACGCGCCGATGTTCCACGCGTCGCCGACGCCCGCCACGTTGCTCGCCTCGATGTTCGGCTCCTTGTCGAACGCGAACGGGATCGCGGCGGCCTGGGTGACCAGTTCGCGGTCGATGTTTCCCCAGGCGACGGCGCGGGCCTGCGTGCCGACGATCGGTTCGGCTTCTTCCATCTTGCGGTTGATCGTCGGGTCGTTGACCTGGCCCCAGTTGTTGTTGCCGCTGGATTCGATGTGCTTGCCGTTGAAGGTCACGTCGAGCACGGCCTGCGGATCGCCGAAGTCGGCGGCCCAGCCGACGCTCGGGCAGACGTCGATCTCTTCCGCGGGCGTGCCGCAGAACTTCGAATACATGACCGACTCATCGACGAGGCTGAACTTGGTTTTGAAGCCGAGGTTCTTGAGCGTCTGGTTGACGATTTCGGCATCGTTGGAGTTCGGGCTGCCGGTCGAGCCGACGACCTGCAGGGTCGCCGAGCCGGTGTACTTGCCGCTGGGATAGCCCGCGAGTCGCATGTACTTTTCGGCCACCTGCACGTTGCCGGTCGGAGATTCGTTGTAGTCCACCTTCGGCCCGGCCAGACCGCCCGCCTGTTCGAAGCCGGGGATTTCGGGGTAGATGAAGTGCGTCATCACGCTCGCGACCAGTTCGCCCCCGCGGGCCTTGTTCATCGCGACCCGGTCCAGGGCCGCCCAGAAGGCCTTGCGCGTGTTCACGTTCGCGAACGGCCCCTTGTGGTTGTTGACAGCGATGTAGTTCGTGCCTGCGCCCGCGGCGATCTCCAGCTGGGAGCGGTGCTGTTCGTAGGCCAGCTGAACGATCGACTGCGCGGGCGTGTCGTTCTGAACCACGTGCGAGCCTTCGAGCACCTGCCGCCCGATCACGTTGGGATCACCCCCGATCTGAATATTGATCTGGTTCAGGTACGCCGGGCGGAAGTCGGTGGAGGCGCGCCAGTTGGGGTTGCGCACGAGCGTCGCCGACTTGCCCGGTTCATAGCCGATGCCCAGGACCTTGCCTTCGCCGTTCGACTTGAACATGTACGGGCCTGTGGCCACGAGGTAGTTGCCATATTCGGTCGGTTTGTGGGCGTCGTAGGAGCGCGCGAATTCCGCGGGCACGGGCGCGCTCAACGGCAGCACGAGCGCCGAGGCGAGGATCTGCGCCTTCGGTTCGCTCAGGTGAAAGACGATCGTGTGCGCGTTGGGCGTGGCGATGCCCGGGATCGGGCCGCCGTTGGCCTTGCTCGCGCCTTCCAGCGCGCCGAAGTACGTCGCGAAGTACGGGTTGGCGACGTTTTCGTTCGCGCCGCGCTCGATCGCGTAGGCGACGTCCGCGGAGGTGACTTCGCGGTTGACCGGCGGGCTGAAGTGCACGCCCGTACGCAGACGAACGGTGACCGTCTTGCGGTCCGAGGAGATTTCCGCCGGCGCCGAGGCCATGTCGGGGCTGGGCGTCGCGAAGGTGTTCGGCTTGTAGGAGAAGAGCGGACGCTGCGTGGCGTAGATCGCCTCGTAGTCCACCGATGAGTAGGCCTGGCCGGGATCGAGGCGTTCGAAGTCCTGATGGTTGAGGACCGTGAGCGTGCCACCTTGCACGCCGCCGATGAGCGACTCGCTCGCGGGAGTCTGCACGCCGGCAGGCACGCCGATGCCGCTCGCCCCTGAGACCGTGCCCGAGCCCGAGCCGCACGCGGAGAGCCCCAGCGCCAATGCCGCGGCGACGCCCCCGACGAGCGCTGGCGAAGCCGACCTTTTGATCGAATCAAACACTGGTACCCCTCCTGTATGTGGCCAATCGTGTAATGGACCGACGGGTCATCGCGCGAGCCTCGGGTTGAGAGCGTCCTGCAGGCCGTCGCCGAGCAGATTGAAGGCGAATACAGTCAACAGCAGGGCGATCCCCGGGAAAACCATGTACCACCAGGCGGTGCTGAACGTGGGCGTGGCGGCGGCGATCATCTGCCCCCAGCTGGCGGTCGGCGGGCGTACGCCCACGCCAAGGAACGACAGCGCGGCCTCCAACAGGATGTTCTGGGGGATCAGCAGGCTCGCGTAGACGACGATCGGAGCGAACAGGTTGGGGAGGATCTCGCGCCCCATGATGCGCGCGTCCGAGGCGCCCTGGGAGCGGGCGGCGAGCACGAACTCCTGCTCGCGCAGCGACAGCACCAGGCCGCGCACGATTCGCGCGATGTACGTCCAGTTGACGAGCGCGATCAGGAAGATGATCACGCCGAGGCCCGACTGGACGTGCCCCCCGAGGCAGCCGCGAACCTCACAGGCGGCGCCGAGCCCGAGGCCCAGCAACAGGACCGGGATCGCCAGCACGACGTCGACCATGCGCGAGAGCAGCGTGTCGGTCCAGCCGCGGTAATAGCCGGCCAGCAAACCGACGATCGTGCCGAGCACGGTCGCCACGGCCGTGCCTACGATGCCGACGATCAGCGACACGCGCGTGCCGTAGATCACGCGCGAGGCGACGTCCTGACCGAGCGGATCCACGCCGAAAGGGTGCGCGGAGCTCGGTCCGAGCGGGCTCCCGAAGGCGTTCGTCAGGTTCGGGTTTTGCACGTTCGGACCGGGCAGCCCCAGCAGCGAGACGACCAGCGGGGCGGCGATCGCGACGACGATCAAAAACGCGATGAACCAGAGCGAGACGACCGCCACGCGATCGCGGCGAAACCGCCGCCAGAACAGCTGCAACGGCGAGCGCGCCGCGAGCGCGCCGGGACCGGTGAGGTCGGGCAGATCGACGCGTCCGCCCGCGCCGGGCAGCAGCTCGGCTGCGCCCACGCTCATGGGTGGCTCCTGTGCAGGATTCTCGTCACATGCAACACCGGGTACAAGAGTTCGACACGAACTCCTCGGCAACCTCCCGAAGAACCTAAATACCTGTAATGGCCCGTAGGCGTGTGTTGCGCGGGGCGGGCTGGGGGGAGACCCATAGCCCGTTCTTCGTCCGGCCCTGTTGGCGCCGGTCACTGCAGCCGTCGGCGTCTGCGGGCGTTCGCGCGGGATACTCAGGGCATGGAGACCCTGTTCGAGGCGGACCCTCCCGAGGGCGGCGCGGGCGCGACCGGCGGGCGCGGCGGGGGGATGGACGGCGGCGGTGAGCATCCGCTGGCGGTCACGATGAGGCCTGCGCGGCTGGAGGAGTTCGTCGGGCAGACCCACCTGCTGGGGGCCGGCTCGGGGCTGCGCACCGCGATCGAGCAGGGCAGGCCCCACTCGATGGTGCTCTACGGTCCTCCCGGCTCGGGCAAGACGACGCTGGCGCGGCTCGTCGCGAGCAACTCCGAGGCCGCATTCGAGGAGCTCAGCGCCGTGCAGGCGGGGCGCGCGGAGGTGCGTGCGGTGATCGAGCGCGCGGCACACCGGCGCACTTTGGGAACACCGACGGTGTTGTTCCTGGACGAGATCCATCGCTTCGACAAGGCCCAGCAAGACGCGCTGCTGCCGGCGGTCGAGGACGGGCTCGTGACGCTGATCGGCGCGACCACCGAGAACCCCGCCTTTGAGATCAACGGCGCGCTGCTCTCGCGCGTGCGTGTGTATGCGCTGCGCGAGCTGAGCGCGCAGGAGGTCGCGACCGTGCTGCGCCGCGCGGTGGGGACTGCGCGGGTTGACGCCGCGGGTGGCGCGGCGAACGGGGAGGGCGCGACTGGCGGAGTGGATGAGAAGGACGCGATCGGCGCGGCGAGCGGTACGAGCACGCGGAGGCAACCGGCGGCGGAGGTGGACGTGGAAGCAGAGGCGATCGAGTTTCTGGCCGCGCGCAGCGCCGGCGACGCGCGCACGGCGCTGAACGCGCTCGAGCTCGCGCTACAGACGGCCGCCGAGTTGGGCGAGGCCCGCGTGGGCATCGAGCGGGTCGAGGACGCCCTGCAACGCAAGGCGGTGCTTTATGACAAAAAGGGAGACCGTCACTACGACTACATCTCCGCCTGGATCAAGGCCACGCGCGGCTCGGACCCGGACGCCTCGCTGTACTACCTGGCGGTGATGCTCGAGGGGGGCGAGGATCCGCGCTTCATCGTGCGGCGGATGGTGATCCTCGCCTCCGAGGACGTCGGCAACGCCGACCCCGGCGCGCTCACGGTGGCGGTCGCCGCGGCCCAGGCGGTCGAGCACGTGGGCATGCCCGAGGCCACCTTCGCGCTCGCGCAGGCCGCGATCTATCTGGCCTTGGCGCCCAAGTCGAACGCGGCCGGGCGCTCGCTGAGCGCGGCCCGCCGGCATGTGCGCGAGCACGGAGCGGCGCCCGTACCCGGATGGCTCCGTCCGGGCGCTCGTCCCGGGCAGGAGGTCGGTGGGTATGACTATCCGCACGAGCATCCCGGCCAGGTCTCACCGCAGGAGCTGGCGCCGGAGGGCGTCGTCGGAGAGCGGTTCTACGCCCCCGGCGAGGCCGAAGCGCAGTTGGCGCACCGGCTGGAGGAAGTGCGCCGGCTGCGTGGGCGAGAGTAGGCGGGCACAGCCGACCACACGATGTCCCGGTTTGCGAGACATTACAGAGATCCTGTTAGGATCATCGATCATTACAAGGTTTCTGTAATGACCAAAGCTTCGGGCAAGAACCCCTACAGGCCGGGCGTGGGCGTACGTCCGCTCTACCTCGCGGGTCGCGAGGGACCGCTGCGACGGTTCGACGCGATGCTCCGCGCCGCCCCAGAGCAGCAGGCGAACATGCGCGTGAGCGGCCTACGCGGGGTCGGCAAGACCGTGCTGCTCGAGGTCTGCGCTGACCGCGCGCGGGGCCTCGACTGGGAGCCCGCTTTCATGGAGCTGCAGCCCGCACACAACACCGACGAGGCGATCCGGGCAGGCGTGGGATCGCTGCTGGAGCGCACGCGCCGGCGACTGTCGAGGATGGCGCGTCTGCGCTCCGCGGCGGGCAGGGCGCTACGCGCGAGCGCCCTGTCGCTGAGCTGGGAAGAGGTCTCCCTGTCGGTGTCCTTCGGCTCCGAGCGCGAGGAGGATCTCGCCCAGGAGCTGTTCGCGACCGTCCAGCTGGCGATCGCCAAGGGCGCGGCGGGGCTCGTGCTGCTGCTGGACGAGGCGCAACTGATCCGCGACGAGCGCGATCGCCACGGCGAGCACCCGCTCTCGCTGCTGATCGCGCCGATCGTCGCGCTGCAGCGCCGGGAGCTGCCCCTCGGCCTGGTCCTCAGCGGCCTGCCGACGCTCGCCGCGAACCTGCAGAAGGCCCGCTCCTACAGCGAGCGCCTGTTCCGCGGCGAGGAGCTCGGCTCGCTCGAGCGTGAGCAGGCGCTGGAGGCGTTCACACGCCCGCTGGAGCAGACCGATCGCAAGGCAAGCACCGCGCTCGCCGCGGCCGTCGCCGACGAGGTCGAGGGCTACCCCTACTTCCTACAGCTGTGGGGCTCGGAGCTGTGGGACGCCGCCGACCTCGCCGGCGTGGACCGCCTCACACCCAAGCTGCTTGACGCGACGCGGCCCTACATCTACGAACGGCTGGATCGCGACTTCTACGAGCCGCGGATCGCGACCCTGACTCCCGCGGCGCAGGACCTCCTGTTCGCCTCCGCCACCTGCCCGTACCCGCCGCTGCGCTCAGCCGACCTCACCGGCGCCTCCGGCAAGACGCCCGGCAACGTCAACGTGCTGCTCGGACGGCTCGTCGAAGACGGCGCGCTCTACCGCGTCCGCAAGGGCGAGTACGCGTACACGGCGCCCAGGTTCCGCGACTATCTGCTCAGACGGGCGGCAAGGGGATAAGCCGTCGTTCGTGGCGCGGCCTTCGGGCGAATCGCCCAAGCCACCTCCAAGACGGTAGATGTCAACGTGATGCAGGAGTGCTGTTCGGGGGGTGATCCCGGCGCGCCGGTAAAATTGGGGGTCATGTTCAGCGACGGCGTAATACAGGAGGCTGGCCGGCGCATCCTGCGGGCCGCCCCTCCGGGATCCCGGGTGATCCTGTTCGGATCCCACGCCCGCGGCGAGGCCGGCGAGCACAGCGACCTGGACTTCCTGGTGATCGAGCCATCGGTGGAGGATTGGGGGCGCGAGTCGGTCCGGTTGTACCGAACGCTGCAACGAGGCGTGTACGCCGACATCATCGTCGTCAGCGAGGACAGCGTGCGCGAGTGGCGCGACGTGTACGGCACCGTGATCCACTCGGCCCTCACCGAGGGCCGGGAGATCGCGGCGTAATGGCCACGAACGGCGACCTCGCCCGCCGGCTGCTCGGCGCCGCGGAGAACGACGAGCTGATGGCGAAGTCCGTGTTGCCCGTCCCGGGACTGACCGATGCCGGCGTCGGCAACCTCTGCCAACAAGCCGTCGAGAAGGCCGTCAAGGCCGTACTCGCGGCCCAGGGGACCGAATTCCCCTTCACTCACGATCTCAAACAGCTCAGAGACTTCGCCGAGGAATCCGGTATCGAACTGCCTTCCACACTCGACGACGTCGAAGACCTGAACCCGTTCGCGGCGGCCGAGCGATACGGCTCCGAAGCCCCTATCGCACTGGACCGCGAACAAGCGCTCAAATGGGCCGCCGCCGCCATCGCGTGGGCCCGGGGCATCGTTCCCCAGCCCGAGCCCAAACATGATTCCGCGACCGACTCGGGAGCCGGGCAGAATCCGGTCTGAGACGCGGCCGTCAAGAACGCTTGCGCGCCGAGGCACATCCTTGGCCTTCGGCCTCGTGGTGTCACTTCCTGCGCTTCGCCTTCTTCTTCTTGGCGTGCACGGTCTTCGCGCAGCCGGTGACGGCGACGGGGGTGGTCTGGTGGAGGCTCATACCGTTCTGGGCGACGAATTCCGTGGGCATCGAGAGGGTGGCGGGGACGGTCTGCTTGACCTTGCGCGTGAGCGTGCGCTTATGACCCCTGCTCCTGACCGTGACCCGTTTCTTGACGAGGACGGTGCGGGTGAGCGCGCACAGGTTCCCGTTGGCTGTGAGGGCGGAGAACGGGCCTTGGGGGAGGGTCAGTTCGAAGCTCGTGACGGGCTGGTCGGGGACGGTCTTGAAGGTGCTGCTTGTGATGCCGGCTTTGCTGATGAAGGTGTCGCCGACGAGGTCGATCGTGATGCCATAACCCTGCAACACGAGGATGAGGTTCGGGAACGCTTCGCCGCCGTTTGAGACGAAATAGGCCGGTCCTTCGAGAGGGACGGGCAGTATCGGTGTGATCGCCCGAGCATGGCCCACGACCGATGCCGCGGGGCAACCCGCCGGGTTGGTATCGAACTGCGCCTTCGTGCACGCCTTCTGCAACGTCGTCAAACGCGAGGGGAGCTGCACGGGCAGTTCGACCTTGACCTGGTGGATGTTCGCCTGGGTGCCCTGCGGCGCGGTCGGGTAGGTGAGCTTCACCGACAGGCTGGCGCCGTTGGCTTTGCTGGTTTTGCCGGTGGTGGTGACCTGGAAGGCCGGTTTGAACTGAAGGTTCTGACAGTCCGCGGCCTGGAAGGGGCTCGTTACGTTGGCGGAGCCCCCGTTGGCGCCGTCGATCGCGTTCTGGATCTGGAGGTGTTCGCAGCTGGTGGGATTTTTGATGAAGCCGGGCCGGTCGATGTAGGCGCGGATGTTCCGGACGTGGGTGACGATGCCCTTGATGATGTGCGGGATCGGTTCCGAGCCCGCCGGGGACACTTCGACCTGCGCGGTGAGCGTGTTGATCTGCAGTGCGAAGCGGATCACTACCGTCCCAAGGTCAAACGGGCCGACCACCGCCGAGGTGATCGACACCAGCGACAGCGGTGCGCCGTGGTAGGGGCCGGCGAGATACAGGCTGCCCGGGTTCTGCGCGAGCACCGTCCCGACCCCGGCTTCGACGATCGTGTGCCCGACCTTCGACGCCGCGGGACACGACGGGCTGGAGAGCTCTTCCTCCCCGCCGTGCGGGCCGCTACGCGCCCTAGCGGCTTCGATCGCGGCGTCGGGGCAGAACGGGACCCCCGTCAGGTTCCCCGTCAGGCCCGGCGGCATGATCGTCGAGAACCCCGTGAGCTCCTGTTCGCCGTCCTCACGGCTGACCCGCAGGTACAGCGGGCTGTAGGACCCCGCCGCGTTGTTGTTCGTGCCCGCGAGCACATGCGGGTGAAGCGGCGGCGTGGCGCCCGTCGGACACGGCCCGCCGTGCACGCCGCTTGAGATCTGGAACGGCTCGCTTGAGACGAGTGTCGGTTCGAGGGGATCAGACCACGGCGCGAGCGCGGCCTGCACGCTGTAGGAGCCGCACACCGGGGGGCTGACGAGCGGCGCCGCGTTGCGTGGCGTCAGTTCGAGGGTGAAGCGGCTGAACGGCTGCTGCGGGTTATCCAGGAAGCTCGTGACGAGCTGGCCGGTGATCAGGTTCGGTTCGATCTTGCCGGGCAGCTTGATCATGATCCCGCGTTCGGGGTCCTTCGCCACGACATACAGCGCGAGCAGCGAACCACCCGGGTGTTCAGGGTCCCCGAACGCGGGCACGTTGTCATACGGGCTCGCGAGGTACACGGCGCCTGTCAGGTCTTCGGCCAGCAAGGGCGTTTCGATCGTGACCGTCCCGATCTTCGATTCTTCCGGGCAGCCCGCCCCCGGCTGCGAGGTCGCCGACTCGGCTTCCAGCTGCGCCGGCGTGCAGGCACCCAGGCCCGCCGCGAGCGAGGGATTCGCCGTCATCCCCGGCGGCAGCGTGACCGTCGCGTCCTTGAGGTTCGCGGTCGACAGCGTGATCGGGTTTTCCCAGCTCTGGGGGACCTGCACCGACACGCTCAGCCCCGTCGGCGATTCCGCCGAGAGGGTGCTCGGGAGCGCTTCGATGCGCGGCGCGAACGGCAGCCGTTCACAGCCGGAAATCGCGTTCGTTTCGGTGCTCGCCTGCGACCACGCTTCCGGTTCCTCCCAGCTGTCCGCCCGCATCCGGGCCGTGAACGAGCCGCAGCTCGTCGGGTTCGACAGGAACGGCCTCGCGGGGATACCCGCTTCCTGCGGGCCGCCGAGTTCGTTCACGCACACCGGCGGGCGTTCCCCGGCGGTGCCGCACACCACGCCGCGCTGCGCGTCGTGTTCGTGCGCCGCCGGCACGCCCCACAACGTGACCGTGATGTTGTGCGCTTCACCGTGGTTGGGAATGTTGCTGGTGACCGAGGTCAGCCCCTCATCCCCGGGGCGCACCTGCACGCTCGAGATCACCGTGTAAAGCCCGACGACGTCGTAGCCGACCTCCGCCGTCGTGCCCCGGTCTTCGACCTTCATGTTGTAGACCGGAAACGTCACGAGCTCCGGCGTCGTTGCGGTCGTGAAGATTTCCGTGGTGATCTGACCGACCTGGCTCGCGACCGGACAGTTCGGCAGGTCTTCCCCCCTGTCGTTCGGGTTGTGCCCCAGCAGCTGCGCCTCGGTGCACTGCGGCACCGCCGTGTTACTCGCGTCGAACCCAGCCGGGAATTCGTTGACGATCGTGCGCACATCACCATGCGTCGTCCCGTCCGCCTCGTGATCGAAGTTGAACGAAAGCACCCAGTTCGCGTGCGCGCCCGCCTGCGAACCTTCACTGGCGAAGTGAAACGACCCCGCTTCGACCGCGAACGGTTCACCGCTCGGCTTCGCCGCAGCGAACGACGGCAGGCAAGCGGACACGAGCGCCGATGCGGCGAGCGCGGGCAGCAAACGGGCCAGCACGAGGACCCGGGGCAGACGGATCATGGTTTCCTCCCGCGCGCGCTCTTGACACACTTGCCGTGGACGAGGCGGCTGCCCCTACGGCACCTCGGTTTCACCTTGACGCACCGTTTGTGCACCAGACGGCTACCCCTGCGGCACTTGACGGCGTGGCCGCCCGGCGGCGGCGGCACGAACGGCGCGATCAGGTTGCCGGCCCCGGAGAACGCCAAGCTCGCTGGTGTCTGGTCCAACGGCGGCGCCGGCGGCGTTGAGCACGCGTCCGCGACACATTCCACGTGCCGCGACGCCGGCGCCGGAAAGCCACCCCCGATACGCGCGTCATAGACGTTTCCTTCCGCGATCGCGCCTTCGGGCGCCGGATCGCCCGGCACCAACGCCGAACGCGAATAGAACAACACATCACGCCCTTCATCAGCGGTCCCGAGAAGCAGGTTCAGGAAGCCGCCCTTGCCGTCCGTGATCAACGCCAAGCAGCCCTGGAGCTCGGTACACCCGTCGACCCCGGCCGCGCGCCACTCATACACATCCGTCGAGGGAGAGGCGTGGCCCGTGGCGGGGGCGAATTCCGAACCATGCTGTCCTTCCGGGATTTCTTCGTCGAGGTCCTGGGTCACGAGCGCGCTGATCGTCGTAAAGAATGCAAAACGGCCGTCTTTCGACGCGACCGTGACATCGGGCAGGCCGCCATTCAGCTTGGGTAGACCCTGAACGTCGCCAAGGTAGGCGGGGTTCTTCGGGCTCAGGTCATACGGCGAGGCGCAGGAGATGCACTCCACGACGTGTTCGGCTTCGTCGTAGCGGGACACTTGGCCAAAAACACCTTCCGGCGGCGCCCAGAGCGTGTCCCGGGGGCGCGCGAACGCGTCTGTGGCCGTCGGTTCAAAGCGCGCGGGGATCCCCAGAGCGTCCATTTCGCGTTCTTCGGCGAGCTCGCCGGCGGGCTGAGATTCGACCGCCCGCGTTTCCGTGTCATACCCCACCACTTCGCCGCCGCTGCCCGGCACGACCAGCACCAGCCGCGTTCCCTGCGCATCGGCCGCCAAGAACTCGTACTGGCCGATATCGACGGTTTCCGTGCCGCCGATGCGCATGTACAAGTGATTCGCTTCATCGCAGTGTCCGCCCGGCGCCGCCTCGAAAAACACACGCGACCCATCCACCGAGACACTATGCGAGCTACTCAGTTCTTTAGCGCCTTCTTCTCCCCGGCGTGCCTTACTCGCACGGGCCTGGAGCGGCAGCCCTTCTTCGCCGCTGACCATGCGCGCTCCGCACGAGCCGATCGTGGCCGCTTCGCCCCCGCTGCCTGTGACGTTCAACTGACGGAACCCGCCTTCCGGAGTGTATTCGTAGAGGTCGGTGCCGCTTTTCGTGCCCGTTTCAGAGCCGGTCAGTTCGCGGTCGCTGGTCTGGAAGACGAGCTTTGAGAAGCTGCCGTTGGCGGCGGCCCAGCCTTGATATTCATGGTGCGCTTCTGCTTCTCCGACGAGGCTGCGCGGGAGCGAGGTGACCGTGTGGTAGGGACCGCCGAGGGGCCCGAGCTTGTATTCGATGTTCGGCGACTCGCTCAACGGCGACGGTGAGTAAGAGGAGGCGAGCGCGACCTGCGTGAGATCGCCGCCGTAGAGTTGCGGAGTGCGGATCGCCACGCCGGTTTCGGGCTGCGGGGAGCCCGCGGTCATCGACCAGCCGCCTGCTCCACGGCCGAACAGGTACGGGCTCTGGCCCGAGCCGTAGTGGGCCGCGGGCGCCTCGAGCACGGCGTGGTCGCCGCTTTCACCCACGACCACATCGGCAGATTCAGAAACACCGTAGTGGAAAGGTTCTTGTGCCGCGCCCTTTTCGAGCGGCGAGAGCTGCTCATACGCCCGGCAATCAGGCAGGCCGGCGGACAATCCGACGCGGAAGGCCGCGTTCGCGCACGCCGGCTGCCCGCCCCTCGCGGGCGGCACCGGTACGGTCAGATGCGCTTCGGCGCCGAGCGCCGGCGATGCCGACAGCGCGCTGCTAGCCAGAACCCTGAAACGGTAGCCTTCACCTGCCGTCAACCCAGGCACCGGGAGCCCGACAACCGCTGGCGTATCGCCCAAGCCGGCGTCGGTGTGGGGGGTAGATTGTGCGCCCGCCCAACCCTGCGCCGCAAACGCGCTGTCGGAGACGTATTCAAACCAGAACTGCGCGCGGTTGGATTCCCCGCCCGCCTGCGCGCGGGTGACCGTTACGCCACTCGCGGGAGGCGCGGGCGTCAGACCCGCGGCGTCCGCTTCGATCAAGGGCTGCGGCGAGGAGGCCAGCGACCCGCCGAAGAACACCGTGTACGGACCGCCCGCGACACCCTCCACCTGCAAGTCCGAACCGCCCGGCAGAACCCTGAGCGCCGCTTCGACGCTCCCGGACCCGCTCGTGCTTGTGGCAGGAGCGTCGAAGGCGAGCGGCGCGGTGGTGTGCCCCTGAAAGCTCATCGTGAACGAGCCACCCGTAGCGCCGGAGACCGTGACGACCTGTTCCTCGCTGGTCGCGACCGATTTGGGGTTCACCGACCCCAGCAGTTCGATCGATTCCCCGGTCAGGCGGTGGATCGTGAACGTGCTCGCCGTCGGCGGACCCTCCGTTTCAAACGACACCGGGCCGCCGAGCACGTGCCCGGAAGCATCGCTGGCCGACAGCCGCACACAGTAAGACGTCGAGGACGCCAACCCACCAAGCGGCGCACCCACACCGACTGTGTCGTTATAAGGCGTCGCTTCCGCCTGTGCCTGCCGCACGAGCCCTTCGCCACCCGCCACGGGCATCCAAGCACCCGACGACTGCGGCGGGCATCCCCCCGTTTCCGCGGGCGCCGATTCAAACCGCCACGACGTTTCAGCACCGTGCGGGGATACGTTCCCCGCGAGGTGCACACCCGACCCCGTCACGTTGCGCACATCAATCCCGGCGGTCGGCTTCGCCGTGCCGGTCGTGAACGTTTCCAGCCCGCTTTGATAGGTCGTCTGGAAGGCGGTGCCCTTTTCGTTGTGCAATCTGATCCGCAGGTAATACGTCGTTTCCGGCGCGAGACCCGACGTGCTCGCACTCACCACCTTGAAATCCTCGGCGCTCGTCACGGTCCCCGAACCGCTCGAGAACACAGTCCACGATTTCGCTTCCGGCCCGGGCGCGTGTCCCGCTTCCGGCAGCGAATATTCAAAGGCGTATTCGCCGTCCGCGCCGTTGGACTCCACCTTCGCAGCCGCCGCGACACCCGTTGCCGTAATGCTCAACAGGCGGAAGTCCCGCTCGGCGTTGAATTCATCGGAGCCGGTATGCGGGATTTCCGGCTTTTCAACCGGCAGTGTCGTGAAGGGCACGAGCGCGACCGCCGGCCCGCCATGACTCGCGGAGTTCGAGGCCGAGAAGCGCGCGAAATAGCACGTGCCGGGTTCTAGATGACGTAACTGAATGGGACCGTTGGCTGCTGGATCGCCCGGATCGGGCCCGCCGAGAAACGGTTCCTCGGCGAGGGCGCTGGTCGCGCGGATCGTGGCTTCGTTGACGGTTTTCCAGCCTTCCGACGGCGGTTCGGTGCTTTCGCATTTCGCGGGGGCGAGTTCCGAAGTCCAATGCGTTTCGAGCTGTTCGGGTATGAGCCGCATCTGCAGGACCACGCGGGTCGAATGGACCTTCAAGCCCGCCGGGTGTTCGCCCCAGCGCGGTTCGCCCCCCGCAGCCAACACGGAAGGCGCCCCGAGCAACACCAACACGGCGGCCGCGAACGCCGCGACGCTGACACGCCGGCGGCGCGGGTCCGATGGCGGACGCCGAGGCGGGGTGACGTTAGCTAGAAAGCCCATCAGCGCTGGAACACTCGACTCGTCGACCGCGCGCCCGCGGTCATTTGGCGGTGACGGCCCAGGTGCCGCCCGCGCCCATCGGGCCTTCTTTTTCGCTCAGCGCGTTGACCCCGAAGCCGTAGCGATCGGCACCGAGGTCGGTGAGTATGCAAGCGTCCGAGCCGGTGCTGACGGTCGCGATCGAGCAGATCGCGGGCAGGATCGCGCCTTCGACCGGTTCCTTGACGATGTTTTCTTCAAACGTCGCGTACACGCACAGGGTCCCGGGCTTAGCCGTGGGAGACGCGCCGCTGCCGAGGCATTCCGTCGATACGCGCTCTTCTTCTTTTTTGGTCGTTTCGTTGAAGAACGGTTCCTTGCCGTCTTCGCGCAAGTAGTGCGCCTGCGGGACGCTCGCCAGAGGGATCCCGAAGCTGACCGCGGTCGTCTCGTGCGTGAAACCTCCAGGCGCGGGATCGTCGTTGACGCTCCACTCACCCTTCAGCGTCTTACCCGACGGCAGCGTTTCGGTGAAGCCCGTCGTGCCGTCTTCGCCTTTCGGCCCCGTTTCGCCTTTCTCCCCCGTTTCGCCTTTCGGGCCCTGAGGGCCCTGAGGGCCGCCCGGGCCCTGCGGGCCGGCGGGACCGGCAGCACCGGCGGCACCCGCAGTGCCGTTCGCGCCGGCTTTCCCGGCCTTGCCCTGAAGCTGCTTCAGCACGCTCGGCTTGATCTGCCCCGTAGAGGTGATCAGATACTTCTTCGCCGCGTACGCGCCGCCCGTCATGGCGAACACGAGCGCCAGCACAGCCACGACGGTCGGGGCATTGATACGTGTGCGTATAGCTTGGAACATGTTCATCTCTCCTCTGGGAACCAAGCGTGCCGGCGCCCAGCGCTACGCACGCGAATTGACTGACTGTTGGTGAAAGACTCAAGCGCGAGGACGGGCCGGGAGATGGCGGTGATGGCGAGCATCACGCCAGCGCCCCCGCGCCGTCGCGACGCCCCGCGCGATCCGGCCATGTGGCCACGGCGCCCTGAACCCGCTCGCCCAGCGCGGTCAACCGCCACGCGTTGGACTCGCCGTGCGCATGGCCGCGACCGCCGTTGGCGATCAACCCCAGGCGCTCCAGGCGCGCGAGCAGCTTCGATATCTGGCCCGCGTCGGCGACCCCGGCCCGTTCGGCGATCTCGCGATTGCTGGCGCCGGGCGAGTCGGCGACCGCGCCGAGCACGCACAGCGTGCGGTAGGTCAGGCGCATCGGCAGGCCAGCGAGGGGGTCGGCCAGCGGTTGCGGATCTCTCACCGCGGCCGGGTCCTTACCGCCGGATGACGAGGCTCGCGTCCCGCGCAGCTCGCGCCGCGCCGCCGCCGCGCCGCGGTAGGGCAGCACGATCATGCCCATCAGCGGGCCCAGCAGCTCGAGCAGGGGGCCGGGGCGCTCGGCCAGCAGGCGCGTGTGGATCACGCTGAAGACCGCGCCGGCGAGGCCTTCGCCCGTCAGCTCGGAGGGTCGCTCGCCGGCCCTGGCGCCCTTGGCGCGCGCGCCGCCCGCGTCGAGCGCGGCGCCCAGCGTGGACATGACCTCGGCGCGGCGGCGCAGCACGCGCGGACCCGCGCCGAGCGCGTCGACGACCAGGAGCGTGGCCAGCTCGGGGCGCTCGTCGAGGAACGCGAGCAGCGCCACCAGCCCGGCGCGGACCCGGTCCAGCCACGCGCGCTCGGGCCCGTAGGCGCCGGCGACGGCCTCGGTGGCCTGCGCGAGGGCGTCGTCGAAGACCGCAAGGAAGCAGTCTTCGCGGTCGGCGAAGACCTCGTAGAAGGTGCGCCGCGAGACGCGCGCACGATCGGTTATGCGCGCGACGCTCATGTGGCCGTAGCCGTGCTCGGAGACGACCGCGACGGCGGAGTGCAGCATCCGCGCGCGTTGTATATCGGAGACCTCGATGCTCTCGCCGCGTCGCGCGGGGCGTGCTGGACGAGGACGCGTGGAATGGGGGCGCTCGGTGATCAAGCTACGCCTCCAGGCGCGCGGCAAATCGTCTCGCAGTGGGCTTGCCGGCCGTTCGCGTGCGTGTAAGGGAGGCTTCGGTCTCGCGTTAAAGCGCTCGGGCGGCGAACGTGATTGCGCGCGTGGCTTGGTAGCTTCGAACGAGGCGCGGGGTACGGGTGGCCATACCCCGCGTGTGGGGCCGCAAACGCCGGGCCGAGCTCGGCTAGAGGGGCGGCGCTAGCCGGTGCGCAACCGGCCGAGAGAGAGAGAGAGAGAGAGAGAGATGCCTCGATGCCGAGGCATCTACCGACGGGCCCCTGCGGGCACGCAGGGAATCCCGTCACGTCGGACAGCTCTGTACTCACGCGAACACAACCCCTCATCGTTACGACCCGGCCCCTCTCCCAAGAGTCCCGAATTTGCGCTTTGAGTCGACCCGCAGGCACAACCCAAACCCGATCTATGTCTGCCGGCTCCCGAGGAGCCATGACAACAAGAACGTAACGTATACACAAACCCATGTCAAGAGGGAACCGTGAAAGCTTTTTCCGCCATTACCCCCGCCGGAGCGCACGCGCCGGCGGGCGCCGGGCGATAATGGGCACGTGGAGTCCCGCGATCCAGCCACCGGGGAGCTGCTCGGCGAGGTGCAGAGGACCCCACCCGGGGAGATCGACGCGGTGGTCGAGGGAGTGGCGCAGGTGCAGCCGCTGTGGGCGCTGCTGCGGGTCGTGGACCGCGCGCGCTACATGCGTCGCATGGCCCAGGCGATCGCCGACGAATTCGACACGCTGACCGAGACGATCGCGCGCGAGCAGGGCCGCCCGCGCGCGGAGGTGGCGACGCTCGAGCTGCTGAGCGCGATCGACGCGCTGCACTGGATCGCGCAGGAGGGCGCGAGCGTGCTCGGGGGACGGCGCGTCCGGTCCCATCGCTCGCTGAACGTCCGCATGCGCGCGCGGGTGGCATATGAGCCGTACGGCGTGATCGGGGTGATCGGCGCCGGCAGCGCGCCGTTCGCGCAACCGCTGGGGCAGATCGCGGGCGCGCTGCTGGCCGGTAACGGCGTCGTTCTCAAGCCCGCCGCGCGGGCGTGCCTGGCGGGCGAGGCGATCATGCGCGTCGTCGGTCGCGCGGGGCTGCCCGAGGGCCTGGTCGCGATCGCCCACGGCGGCGCGGAGGTGGGCGTGGCGCTCGCGCGCTCGCCGGTCGGCAAGGTGCTGTTCACGGGCTCGCCCACCGTCGGGCGGGCGGTTGCGCGGGAATGCGTATCGCGCGAGCGAGAGGTGACGGTCGAGCTCGGGGGCAAGGACGCGATGCTCGTGCTCGCCGACGCCGACATTCCCAACGCCACCGCGGGCGCGCTGTGGGCGGGATGCGCCGGCGCGGGACAGGCCCGCGGGGCGATCGAGCGGGTGTATGTGGCGCGCGAGATCGCCGAGCCGTTCGTGGAGCGCCTGGTGGCGCGCGCCCAGACGTATGCGGTGGGCGATTCGGCCGACCCGCGCGTGCAGATGGGGCCGCTCTCCTCGCAGCGACGCCTGCGTCACGTGCGCGAGCTGGTGGACGACGCGCTCGCTCAAGGCGCCACGCTGCGCTGTGGCGGACCGATGGACCCGCCACCGGGGTGCGCGGGCGCGTGGTATGCGCCCACCGTCGTGACGGACGCAAGTCAACAGATGCGCCTGATGCGCGAGCCCCTCGGCGGACCGGTGCTGGCGGTCGTGGCGGTCGACTCGGTCGAGCAGGCGATCGCGCTGGCGAACGACTGCGAGTACGGGCTGGGCGCGTCGGTGTGGAGCGCCGACCGCTACCGCGCGGCGCGAGTCGCGCGCGAGCTGCACGCGGGCATGGTGTGGTGCAACGACCACCTGCCGGGACCGACGCTCACGCGGGGACCGTGGGGCGCCGCCGCGGGCGGCGGTCTCGGCAAGACGCTCGGCGAGGCCGGCCTGCGGGCGTGCGCGCAGGAAAAGCTGATCGCCCAGAGCGCGCCCGGACTGCGCGGGCTGTGGTGGGGCCCGTATGACGAGAGCACCCTGCGCGCGGCCCGGGCCGTGGCGCGGCTGCGCTCGGGGCGCGAGGCAGACCGCGAGCGCGCATGGCGGCGGGGCGCTCCGGCGCTCGCGCGGGTGGGTGCGCGGATGCTGGGGCGAGGTGTGCCTCGGTAGGACGGCTACCCTGTGACCATGCCGGCCCAGGCCTATGCGGGTAAGGAGTGCGTATGTCAGCTGCGTCGCGGCATCTGCGATCAGAGCTGCGTGCAGGGGATGCTCGACACGCCCTTCTACATCGCCTGCCTGCGGCTGAGCGGGCGGCGCTGCGTGGTCGTCGGCGGCGGGGAGATCGGGCTGGAGAAGGTCGAGGGGCTGCTCGCGTGCGACGGCGAGGTGACGCTGATCGCGCCCACTGCGTTGGAGGCGCTGCAAGCGTACGCGCGCGAGGGCTCGATCCGCTGGGAGCAGCGACCCTACGCCGGGCCGGCCGACCTGGAGGGCGTGTTCATGGCGATCGCCGCGACCGACGACACGGACGTGAACATCGCCGTCTACGACGACGCCGAGCGCCGCGCGATGCTCGTGAACGTCGTCGACGTTCCGCCGCTGTGCAACTTCATCCTGCCCGCGATCGTGCGCACGGGGCCGCTGGCGATCGCGATCTCCACCGCGGGCGCCTCGCCGGCGCTGGCCAAGCGGATGAAGCGTGAGATCGAAGGACAGTTCGGCGCCGAGTACGCGCGCCTGGCGATCCTGCTCAACGAGGTACGCGGCTGGGCCAAGGGCACCTTGCCGACCTACCAGGATCGCAAGGAGTTCTTCGAGGGCATCGTGGGTGGGGCGCCCGACCCGATCGCGCTGCTGCGAGCGGACGAAGAGGTTGCCGTGCGCGAGCTGATCGCTCAGGCCCAACGCGAGCACGAGCCTCAGACCTCGGGCGTGTGATCGAACTCGAGGAGCTCGTTCGCCGCTACGGCGAACGCGAGGCCCTGAGCGACGTCTCGCTGTCGCTCGCGGCCGGCCAGACGCTGGTCGTGTTCGGACCAAACGGCGCCGGCAAGACGACGCTGCTGCACGTGCTGGCGACGCTGCTGCGCCCGCACGCCGGCCGCGTGCAGGTGCTCGGCCACGAGCTGCCCGACGACGCCTGGCGGGTGCGCGGGCGGATCGGCCTGCTCGGACACGAGCCGTTGCTCTACCGCGAGCTGACGCCCCGCGAGAACCTGCGCTACCACGCCCGACTGCACGGCGTCGGATCGCACCGGGTCGACGAGCTGCTGGCAAGCGTCGGCATCGACTGGCGTTCCGATGAGCCGCTGCGCACGCTCTCGCGGGGGATGGTCCAGCGGGTCGCAGTCGCCCGGGCCACGCTGCACGACCCGCGGCTGCTGCTGCTCGACGAGCCCTACGCCAACCTCGACCCGGCCGCGATCGACCTCGTCGCGCCACTGATCGGGACGCAGGCGGGATGCACGCGGGTGCTGACAAGCCACGACCCGACCGGCGGACTGGCCGAGGCCGACCTCGTGCTCGGGCTGCGAGCGGGACGCGCCGTGCTCGTCAAGCCGGCCGGCGAGATCGAGCCGCACGAGATCGCGGAGCTGTACCGGTGAGCGCCGTCAAGAGCACCGGCCCCACCGGCTCCTCCGCGGCGAGCGGCCTCCAGAGGGACGAGGCGGGCTCTGACGCCGGCGCGCCTCCCGGAACGTTCAAGGTCATCGGCGCGCTGCTACGCAAGGAGCTGCTGGTGGAGCTGCGCACGCTGGAGTCGGTCCCGGGCATGTCCCTGTTCGCCGTGAGCACGCTCGTGGTGTTTCACTTCGCGCTGCAACGCTCGACCGTCGACGGCGATCTGGCCGCGGGCGTGCTGTGGGTGACGCTGCTGTTCGCGGCGATGCTCGGGCTCAACCGGCTGTTCGTCGCCGACGCCGAGCAGGGCGGGTTCGACGGCTTTCTGCTCGCGCCCGTGGACCGCACCGCGATGCTGATCGCCAAGGCGCTGACGCTGCTCGCGTACCTGCTCGTGCTGGAGATCGTCGCCGTGCCCGCGTTCGCGCTGCTCTTGCTCGGACCGCCGCTCGGGCCGGCGCTTCCGGGCCTCGTGGCGATACTCGCGCTCGCCGACGTCGGGCTTGCGCTGATCGGCACGCTGATCGCCGCGCTGGCCGTGCAGACCCGCGCGCGCGACCTGCTCGGACCGCTGCTGGCGCTGCCGCTGCTCGTCCCGATCGTGATCGCCGGCGCCCGCGCGACCGCGCCGCTGCTGAGCGCTGGGCACGTCGGCGCTCTGGGTGGGCGCTGGCTGGCGATCCTGGCGCTCTATGATCTGGTGTTCGGGCTGATCGCCTACGCCGTATTCGACTTCCTGCTGGAGGACTGACCCCTGAAAGCCCTGAGAGTCCCGGGACTGCGCACACTGAGCATCCTCACGGTCGCCGCGATGGGCATCGCGCTGTGCCTCGTGTTCTTCTACGCCCCGATCGAACTCGAAGAAGGGCTTTTGCAGAAGATCTTCTACCTGCACGTGCCCCTGGCGATCGTCTCGCTGTGCGGGTTCGTGCTCGGCGGGGTCATGGCGATCGCGCACCTGCGCACCCGCGATCGCAGCTGGGACCTGCGCTCCTACGTGACGATCCACATGAGCCTCATCTTCGGCGTGGCCGTGCTGCTGACCGGCTCGATCTGGGCGCGCGGCTCGTGGGGGCACTGGTGGGTGTGGAGCGAGCCCACGCTCGTGTCCTACCTGATCGTGTTCCTGCTCTACGCCACCTACCAGCCGCTGCGCTTTGCGATCGAAGACCCCGAGCGCCAGGCCCGCTACGCGTCGGTGTTCGCGATCCTCGCCGGGGCGTTCGTGCCGCTGAACTTCCTCGCGGTGCGCCTGTCCACCTCCTACCTGCACCCGCGCGTGCTCGGCTCCTCCGCCAACCTGCCGGGGTCGATGCGCTTCACGTTCCTGGTCTCGCTCGCGGCGATCGCGCTGCTGTTCGCGACGCTGTGCTCGTACGAGCTCACGGCCAAGCGCACGCGCATGCTGCTGCGCTCGCGCAGCCGGATCCTGGGGTACCGGTGATGTCGAGCATCGCGAGCGCCCTGCCGGAGAACACGGGCGATGGCTACGTGGCGGCCGCCTACATCGTGTTCTTCGTGCTGCTGCTGATCTACCTGGCGATCATGGCCCTGCGCCTCGGCCACGTGCAGCGCGACCTGCGCGACCTGCAGGCGCGCACGCAGGAGTCCGCGCGCGAGGACGACACCCGCCGGGGTGCGCAGGGACACGACGGGCAGACTTTGGAGCGCGAACCGGCATGAGGTCCACTTCGCCCCGGCGCCGAACACCGCAACCGCGAGGGGGCGCTCGATGAGCGAGCTGCTGGCGCTCGGGATTTCGCACAAGACGGCGCCCGTGGCGCTGCGCGAGCGGCTCGCGTTCACCGAGCCCCAGGCGCGCGAGTTCGCGCAATCGGCGCTCGCCACGCCGGAGGTGCGCGAGGCGGTCGTGATCTGCACGTGCAACCGCACCGAGGTGTATCTCGTCGTCGGCGACTCGGTGCGCGCGGAGGGCGACGTGCTCGGACTGCTCGCCCAGCGCGCGGAGATACGCCCGACCGAACTCGCGGACGCGATCTACTCGCCCCGCAACTGCGACGCTGCGCGCCAGCTCTACCGCGTGACGGCGGGCCTTGAGTCGATGATCGTCGGCGAGGCCGAGATCCAGGGCCAGGTCAGGCGCGCGCACGAGTCGGCGCTCGCGGCCGGCTGCACCGGGCCGCTGTCCAACCGCCTCCTCGCCGCGGCGCTGACGACCGGCAAGCGCGTGCGCTCGGAGACCGCGATCGGCGCCGGTCGCGCGAGCGTGCCCTCGGTCGCGGTCGATCTCGCGCAGACCGTGCTCGGCGGCCTGACCGACCGTCACGTCGTGATCCTCGGCGCCGGCGAGACCAGCGAGCTGACCGCGCGCGCGCTGGCCGAGCAGGGCGCGGGCACGATCTTCGTCGCCAACCGCCACGCCGACCGCGCGCTGCACCTGGCCGAGCGCTTCGGCGGATCGGTCGTCGGGCTCGACGGGCTGCCCGAGCAGCTCGCGCGCGCGGACATCGTGCTCTCCTCGACCGCGTCCCCGCACCCGATCGTCGGGCGTGAGGAGCTGGCCGAGGTGATGCACGAGCGCGAGGACCGTCCGCTGCTGCTGATCGACATCGCCGTCCCCCGCGACATCGACCCCGGTTGCGCCGAGCTTCCGGGCGTGAGCCTGTATGACATCGACGACCTGCAGGCCGTCGTCGCGCGCAACCTCGATACCCGCGCGAGCGAGATCCCGCGCGCGCAGGCGATCGTCGAGGAGGAGATCCTGCGCTTCGCCCGCTGGCTCGGGCAGCTCGACGTGCTGCCCACGGTCAGCGCGCTGCGCGAACACGGCGCCGCGCTGGTCGAGCAGGTGCTCGCCGAGAACGAGGGCCGCTGGGAGTCGGCCTCCCAGCGCGACCTCGCGCGCGTGGAGGCGATCGCCCGCGCCGTCTGCAGCAGGCTGCTGCACGAGCCCACGATCCGCTTGCGCAGCCACGGGGAGCGCGGCCACGCCAACATCGAGCTCGTGCGCGAGCTGTTCGGCCTGAGCGACGACGAGCCCGACGCGCGCTCCTCGGCGGCGGCTGACATGGGCGAGGCGCCGGACAACGTGCGTCAGCTCTCGCGCCCCGCTCGCGCCGGCGGCTCGGGCTCGTCCTGACCGCGCGAGCGATGGGCCCCCTGCGCATCGGCACCCGCGCCAGCGCACTCGCGCTCGCGCAGACCGGGCTCGTCGCCGACCGGCTCGCGGACGGTGGAAATGAACGCCCCGAGATCGTGACCCTGACGACGAGTGGCGACCGCGGTGAAGCGAACGCGGGACCGGGCGATAAGTCGCGCTGGGTGGACACGATCGAGGACGCACTACTCGCTCACGAGATCGACCTCGCCGTGCACTCCGCCAAGGACCTCCCAGGCGAGCTCGCCGGCGGTCTAACTCTGTTGGGGGCGCCCGCGCGAGCGGGTGTCGAGGACGTCCTTTGCGGGGCTCCCGACCTCGACACGCTGGCGCCGGGGACGCGCGTGGGCACGAGCAGCATCCGCCGCGCCGCCCAACTGCGTGGCGCACGTGCGGACCTCGACGTGGTGAGGATCGCCGGCAACGTCGACACCCGCCTGCGCCTGCTCGCAGAGGGCGAGTTCGATGCGATCGTGCTCGCCCGGGCGGGCCTGCAGCGGCTCGGGCGCGAGCAGGAGATCGGCGCGACGCTCGACCCCGCGCGGTTCGTGCCCGCGCCCGGCCAGGGCGCGCTCGCGTTGGAGGCCCGTACGGAGGATGCCCGCGTGGCGGGAGCGGTCGCGGCGATCCTCGACGCCGACACCTCCTCCTGCCTGCAGGCCGAGCGAGCGCTCGCGCGAGCGCTCGAGGCCTCCTGCCACACCCCGCTGGGCGCCCATGCGCAGGCCGCGGGCTGCGGCTGTTTCGGTCTGCGCGCCTGGGTCGGGCTGCCCGACGGCTCGGCCTGGGTCGCCGATGAGTTGCTGGGTGGGTTCTACGACCCGACCGAGCTGGGCGAGCGCATGGCGCAGCGCATGAGCGCGGCCGGCGCGCGGGAGCTGCTGGCGCATGCGCAGGAGATGGCCGGCGTGAGCAGTGTCTGAGGCGGGCCGGGTCTACCTCGTGGGCGCCGGCCCCGGCGATCCCGGCCTGCTCACCGCCCGCGCGCTGGAGTTGATCGCGCGCGCCGACACGATCCTCTATGACCGCCTGATCCCCAGCGCCGCGCTCGACGGCGCACGGTCCGACGCCGAGCTGTTGTTCGTCGGCAAGCAGGGCGGCGGCGAGTCGGTGCCCCAAGAGCGGACCGAGCAGTTGATGATCGACCGCGCCCGCGCCGGTCGGAGCGTGGTGCGCCTGAAGGGCGGGGACCCGTTCGTCTTCGGCCGCGGCGGCGAGGAGGCGCTGCGCCTGCGAGCCGCCTCGATTCCGTATGAGGTCGTGCCCGGCGTCACCGCGGGAGTCGCCGCGGCCGCCTACGCCGGCATACCGGTCACCCATCGCGGGCTCTCCGTCGGCGTGGCGCTCGTCACCGGCCACGAGGATCCCGACAAGGACACAGAGGCCTCGCTCGACTGGCCGGCGCTCGCGGCTTTCCCGGGCACGCTCGTCTTCTACATGGGCGTTCGCGCGCTGGGGGTCATCGCGCGATCGCTGATCGATTCCGGGCGTTCGCCGCAGGAGCCCGTGGCGATCGTCGAACGCGGCACTTTGCCCGGCCAGCGCACGATCACGGGCACGCTCGCCACGATCTCAGAGCTTGCTCGCGCCGAGGGAGTGCGCGCCCCCTCGATAACCCTGGTCGGGCCGGTCGCCGGGCTCGCGCAGGAGCTCTCCTGGCTACCGTCCGCGCCACTGGCCGGGCTGACCGTCGCCGTCACTCGCGCGCGGGCCGCCGGCAGCGGCCTGGCGCGGCAGCTGGAATCGCTCGGCGCGCGCGTCCTGCAGACACCCGCGATCCGCACCGTGGCGCTCCCGGGAGCGGCGCCCGACCTGGACGCTTATGACCTGCTCTGCCTGACGAGCCCGGTCGGCGTGGATGCGCTGTTCGAGCGTCTGCGCGCCGATGGCCGCGATGCGCGCGCGCTGGCCGGTACGCGCGTGGCGGCGATCGGGCCGGGCACCGCGCGGGCGCTGGCCGAGCGCGGTATTCGCGCGGACGTCGTTCCCGCGCGCGCGGTCGCCGAGGGGCTGGTGCAGGCTCTGGCCGAGCTGACACCGCCCGTGCGTCGCGCGTTGATCGCCCGTGCGAGCGAGGGCCGCGAGGTGTTGGGAGACGCGCTGCGCGCGCGGGGCGCCGAGGTGGACGTGCTGGCGCTGTACGAAACGCTCGCCGAGACACCGCCCGCACACGTCCTGCGGGAGGCGCTCGCGGCCGACTACCTCACGTTCACCTCGGCCTCGACCGTCCGCTTCTTCCTGCAGGCCTCCGACGGCGATCGGCCGGGTGCGGACACGCGCATCGTTTCGATCGGACCGATCACCAGCGGCGCGCTGCGCGAGCATGGTCTGGAGCCGCACGTGGAGGCCGACTCGCACGACATCGACGGGCTCGTCCGGGCGCTGCTCGCAGACGCCCGCACCCGAGCCGCCTGACGGGTGGGCCGCCGTGTCAGGCACGCCAGGGACCCTCGGCCATCCCCGCCTGCACCTGCGCAGCATCGATTCGACCAACGATCGCGCGCGCGCGCTGGCGATCGCCGGGGCGCCGCACGGAACGCTCGTCACCGCCTGTGTGCAGACCGCGGGGCGCGGCCGCCAGGGCCGGCGCTGGTCGGCGCCCCCGAACAGCTCCCTGCTGGCCTCGCTCGTGCTGCGAGGCTCCCCGCCGCCGCGACTGCTGCCGCTGATCGCGGCCGTCGCGGTGTGCGAAGTCGCCGGCGATGACGCCCGCGTGAAGTGGCCCAACGACATCGTCTTCGTGCGCGCGCCGGACGCTTCAGGTGAGAATCTGGCGAAGCTCGCGGGCATCCTCGCCGAGGGCCGGCCGCAGGCGGGCTGGGCGGTGCTGGGCGTCGGTCTGAACGTGGCCGTGCGCCTGGAGGAGCTGCCCGTGGACCTGCGGGCCGGCGCCGCCACCCTGGGTGAGTCTCCCGCGGCGATCGAGCCCGTGCTCGCGCGCCTGCTGAGAGCGCTGGAAAGGCGCCTGGCCGAGCCGACAGAGGCGCTGCTCGACGCCTACCGCGCCCGCGACGCCCTGCGGGGGCGGGAGATCGAATGGTCCGGTGCTCGCGGGCGCGCCGACGGCATCGACGGCGAGGGGCGGCTCGTGGTGGCGCTCGAAGGAGGTGGCCACACCGCGCTGGACGCGGGCGAGGTTCACCTGCAACGGGTGTGACCTGGGGGGCGGCCTCAGGTCAGGTCTTTCACTCCTCGGCGTGCTCGAGCGCCTCGGCGACGTTTCGATCGAGCTTGCCCGCTTCGGCCGGCGCCAGCCCGCTGCCGTTGGCGCCGGAAGATGCGGCCGTCTCGCTTGTGAACGCTTCGTCGAGCACGGCCTCGCTTGGCGTCTGGCTCTTCTTTGCGCGCCTGCCGGCGCCGGCGCGGCGCCTGCCCGAGGATTTGGACCCCGCGCCGTTCTTTGCGGGCGGCGCGCCGCCGGCCCCGTTCTGAGAATCGCCGTCGCCTGCAGAGGCCACGGGGGTATCCGCAGCCTCCGTGTCCGGGGCCTTGGCGTCCGCGGCCTTCGTCTCGGCGGCCTTGGTCGCCGTGTTCGCAACGGACGAACCGCCCTCCGCGCCCTTCGCGGCGGCCCCTTTGTTGCGCCGGCGGCGGTTGTTGCGAGCGCGGCGTTTGGGGAAGTTGCGCAACAGCTCACGGGCCAGCGCCGGGGGCTTTCGCGCCATCCGTGTGCGCGCTCCGCGCAGCGCCTCCTCGGCCTCGGGCGTGTGCGCGAGCGCGGCCGCCAGCAGCGCGGCGGCCAGCCGGCGGTCCTGCTTGCGCGCGGCGTGGATCAGCCGCCGGGCGTTGCGCGCGTGCGCGCCGCCGGAGGAGTTCACGAGCAGACCCAGCAGGCGCTTGGTCTCGGGCCAGCGCTGGACCGCGTACTCCTCGTGCACCTCACGCGTATACCCCGCCAGGCGCCAGATCCAGGCGGTGGCCTGGTCGCGGCGGCCGATGCGCCGCTCGACGAGCGCGCGCAGCATGATCTTGGTCGCCTCCCGGCGCTCCTCGCGGGGCCAGCCGCCGATGATGTCGATCGCCGTGTCAAACGCGTCGGGGTCGCGCAGCGCGGCGATGTCCGCGAGCGCGCGCAGGCGCAGCTGCGAGTTCTTGTTGCGCTGCACGGCGGTGATCAGGAAGCGACTCTTGAGCTCGCCGCCGCGATCGAAGTGCAGCATCGCACGCGCCCTGCGCCAGCCCGCGGGCGCCACGCGCGCGCCGGCCAGCGCCGCCCAAACGTGCTGCTCACCGTAATCGAGGTTCTCCACCGCGATCCGCCACAGCTCGCGCTCGAACACCGCAAACCGGCGCTCCTCCTCCGCGCACACCGGCAGCACGCGACGCTCGACGCGCATACGCCGCCCCCGCCCGCGCCGGACCGGGCCGACGACGATCGCCCCGCCGCGGTAGACGTCGCGGTCGAGCAGCGAGTGCAGCGTCACGACCGGATCGTCGTTCTTGGTCGCGGGATGCACGAAGTCCACGACCAGCCCGGCCTCCTTGCCCGGATGGCGGCGCGTGACGCGCCCGACGCGCTGCTGGTAGATGCGTTTGGAGGCCGTCGGCGCGAGGTGCACGCAGACGGTCGCGCGCGGCGAGTTCCAGCCCTCGGCGAGCAGCTGGGCGTTGATCAGCACGTCGATGTCGCCGCGCTCGTAGCGCGCGAGGATCTCCGCCAGCTCGCGCTTGGGGGTCTCGCCGGAGACGCCCTGCGCCTTGATGCCTTCCGCGCGGAAGGCCTCGGCGAGGTTGTAAGCGTGCTGCACGCCCGCCGCGTACACGACCCCGGGCACGCCGTTGAAGCGCGTCTTGTAGAGGTTCGCCGCGGCCATGTTGAACGGCTGCTGGTCGAGCAGGGCGGCCAGCTCCTCCTGGTCGAACTCCGTGTCGACCTCGCCGCGCCTGAGCGGCACCTTGGCGATCGTGCGCACCCCCACGCCGGGGGAGATGCGCACGCAGCGAAGCGGCGCGATCACTCCGCGCCGCGCCGCCTGGGCGAGGTCGAAGCGCGAGGTCTGCGTCGGGAACAGGTCGGTGACGTGGCGCGCGATCAGCGCGCCCGTGGCGGTCATGCCGATGAAGATCGGGCCGGTCCAGTTGCGGATCGCGCCGCTGGTCTTCTCCCCGAGCGCGGTGTGCGCCTCGTCGCAGATCACGATCGTGTAGGCGCTCGAGATCTTGCCGGCGTTGCGTACGAACCACTGATAGGTCTCGACCGTCACCGGCCCCTTGACCGAGTCCTCGCCGAGCAGCAGCGGACGGGAGATGCGCTTGGAGTAGCCGCGCTCGCGCAACTCTCCGTGGAACTGGTCGACGAGGTTGCGCCGGTGCGTGAGGATCAGGATGCCGCCGGTCTGCGAAGCCTCGACGAAGCCGAGCGCGGCGACCGTCTTGCCGGCGCCGGTGGCGTGCTCGAACCAGAAGCGCTTGGCCGCGTTCGGGTCCTCGGGCTGCTCGGCCAGGGACTCCTGGTCCTCCTCGTCCTCGTCGACCCAGTCGCGGGGCTCCTCCTCGGATTCGCTCTCGGAGGCCGTATCCTCCTCCTGCTCGTCGTCTGCGAGCAGCTCCTCGGCGAACTCCTCTTCGTCCTCCTCCTCGTCATCGTCCCGGTCGGGCGCCGCGCGCTGGACCGGACCGAGGTCCTCGTCGTCCTCCTCGTCCTGATCCTCGTCCTCCTCGGCGCCGCCGTCGGGCTCGTCCTCGTCGTAGTCGGCGTCCGCGCGCCCATCCGCCTCGGGGTCCTCGTCGTCGCTCGCCGTTGGAGCGTCGTCCGGGCCCAGGATCGCCGCCGATGCCAGCAATTCGGGCGATGCCGCGGCCGCCGCGACCCGGCCGTTGCCCTCGGCGCTCGTGCGCTGGGCCTCGGCGAGCAGCGCCGTGAGCGTGCCCGAGAGCGCGTCGACCTGGTGGGCGGAGAGCACGGTGCCGTCCGCGAGCTTCGGCTCGTCGTCGGAGAGCAGCCGCTCCAACCCCAGGAGCAGCGAGAAATCCCGGCGCCACTGCGTGGAGGGATGTCGGGCGCCCGCGTCGAGCTCCGCCAGCGCAAGATCCAGCGCGCGTCTGCGCGGGGAGCCCGGCGCCAGCGCGACCGCGGCCTCCTCGCCCTCGTGCAGGAAGCGATCGCGCACGAAATCCTCCGCGCGAGCGATCTCGGCGGAACTGGGAGTGGGCGCGGCCGCGAGGGCCACTGAAGTGGACTCGGCCATCTAGGGCTCTGGACTTCGAGACGGAGCCGCCGACGTTAGTGGTCTCGGCGAGGCTCAGGGTTGTCGGCGAACGGCCGACGAACGTCGCCGGATGCTCACAGCGATCCGGCCTGACGTGGCTTCAGCATATAGCACAAGGCGGAGGATTTGAAGGGGTCGCGCGTGCGCGACCCGAGACGTGCCGCATGCGGCACGTCTTCCGAACGGCGCATGCGCCGTTCGGCGAGGACGCACATGTGCGTCCTCGGACAGGGCCGCATGCGGCCCTGTCGTCCACCGTCTGCCACCCTTACCACGATGACCGCGATCGCCCCCGCCCGCCTGCTTAGAACCCTCGCGATCCTCGCCGTCATCGCGCTGCTCGCCGTCGGTCTGATCCAGCTCGCGGGCTCCTCGTCCTCCTCCCCCAGCCGCCCCGGCGCGCCGCTGACGCTCGCCCAGGTACAGGCGCGACTGGCGGGCTCGCCCTCCCCGCTGGCGGCCCTGCACGCCCAGGCCGGGCAGATCCTCTCCGGGGGGGCGCCCGCGCTGCACGCGCGCCTGGCCGCGCTGCGCGGCTATCCGCTGGTGATCAACAAGTGGGCCTCGTGGTGCGTGCCCTGCCAGTCCGAGCGCACGGCCTTCCAGCACGTCTCCGCGTCGTTGGGGCGCTCGGTCGCGTTCCTGGGCATCGATTCGGGCGACGGCAGCCTCGCCGACGGGCGCGCGTTCCTGCGTGCGGCGCCGGTCGGCTATCCGAGCTACTACGACGACAGCGGGCGTCTGGGCGCGCAGATCGCCGACTCCTCGTTCACGCCCGTGACCGTGTTCTATGACCGCGCCGGGCGGCAGTACATCCACCAGGGCCCCTACCCGAGCGCCGCGAGGCTCGAAGCCGACGTCCGCCGTTACGCGCTCGGCTCCTAATCTGTGTAGCGCGTGCCCGAGATCCGCATAGACCCGCTGACAGGGCTTCGCACGATCGTCGCCGGCGAGCGCTCGCGCCGACCCGGAGGAGAGCCGCGCTGCGAGCCCCCCGAGCCGATCGACGTCGAGCGCGACCCGTTCGCCGAGGGCCACGAGGACCGCACGCCGCCCGAGCTCTATGCGGTGCGCCCCGGCGGCGGGCCGGCGGACTCACCCGGCTGGACCGTACGGGTCGTGCCGAACCTCTACCCCGCGCTCACGCCCGCCGCCGTCGAGCCTTCGGAGGAGGGCGATCCCGGGGAGGATCCCGAGTCCGAGCTGTTCCTCGCGCGCCCGGCCGTGGGCGCACACGAGGTGATCGTCAACGGACCGCAGTCGGTGCTCTCGCTGGCCGAGCTTCCGCGCGAGCAGGTCCTCGCGGCCGTCGAGGTGTGGCGAGAGCGCATGCGCGTGCACCACGAGAACTCGGCCTACGTGCAATTGATCGTCAACGAGCGGCGCGAGGGCGGCGCCTCGCTGCCCCACACGCACGCCCAGCTGTATGCGCTCGACTTCGTCCCCGCCGAGGTCGCCCGCGAGCGCGAGCGCGCCGGCGCCTACACGACGCGCACGATGGGCCACACGCTGCTCGAGGACCTGATCGCCGAGGAGGTCCGCCGGGGAGAGCGCATCGTCGCGATCGACGACGACGCCGTGCTGCTCGCGCCCTATGCCTCGCGCCTGCCCTTCCAGCTGATGCTCGCCCCGCGGCGCCCGGCCGCGCGCTTTGAGACCGACGCTGCGGGCGCGTCGCTGCTGCACGACGGGCTGTCCCGGCTGGCACGCCTGCTCGGCTCCAGCCCCCCGCTGAACCTGTGGGTGCGCACGGCCCCGCGCGGCGTCGGGCAGTTCTGCTGGCGCATCGACATCGCTCCGCGCCTGACCCATCTCGCGGGACTCGAGCTCTCGACGGGGCTGAGCCTGAACATCGTCGCGCCCGAGCACGCCGCGTCCTTATTGCGCGAGGTGTGAGTAGTCTGGCGGCGTGCCACCCGAGGAACGCGTACTCCCCCGCTTCGCCGCGGAGCCCCCGCAGGAGTTGCTGCCCTACGGGCGCTGGGCCGAGCGGTTGGGCGGCGAGTTCCTCGCGGCGTGCTCGGCGCTGAACGCCGAAGACGAGGATCTCGGCGAGCCCGGGGACATCGTCTGGTACCCCGACCGTACCTGGCACGGACGGACATACGTCCCCGCAAGCACGATCACCTCGCACGGCTACGAACTGTTCGGCTACGTCCGCTTCGTGCCCGCCGAGGAGAACGAGGATCCGGCCGACTTCTACGCCCACGCCGACTTCACCGACGAAACCGCCGAGCGCAATCCCGATTGGACGCTCGACCTGTGCGAGGAGACGATCGGCGCCTGGCGCGGGCACTCCGGCGCCGTGGCCGCGATGACGCTCGTCTGGGGCCGCCCCCTGATCGGGGGCGGTCACCTCGCCACCGCCGAGCTCGCCGACCTCGCAGTCGACCAATGCGAGCTGATCGACGAGCGCTTCACGTTGATCGCCCCCGACGACTACCGCGGCGATCTGCTCGAGATCAAGCTGTTCGGGGGGCGCAGCCAGGAGTTGGCGCGAGAGTCGCTGTATGCGGGGGAGGAGGACGAGGAGGAAGACGAGGAGCAGGAAGACGAGGAAGCCGAGGAGGGCGAGGACGCCGGCGCCGGCGAGAAGCGAGACGACGCCTCCTCGGCGTCATGAATCCGACGTAGAAGACGACGCCGGCAGACGGGCCAGCTTCTTGCCTGGATTCAGCAGCCCCTTCGGGTCGAACGCGCGCTTGATCTGCTCGTGCAGCTCGACGGCGCGCACGTCCCACTGCAACCCGAGCAGACCGCGCTTGAGCTGGCCGACGCCATGCTCGGCCGCGATCGACCCGCCGAGCTCGGCCACGACCGCGAACAGCTCCTCGCCGATCGCTCGGGCCATCTCCAGCTCGCGCTCGCTCGCCGGGTCCACGAGGATGGTCGCGTGCACGTTGCCCTCGCCACCGTGCCCCCACGCGCAGGAACGCAGGCCATGCCGCGCGGCGATCTCGGCGAACCGCTCGAGCCCCTCGCTCAGGCGCTCGACCGGAAAGGCCACGTCCTCGGAGACCTTCCCGCCGCGCACCGCCGTGGTCGCGGGGTTGAAACCGTCGCGCCAGCGCCACAGCGCGCCAGCGTCGGCGGACTCCTCGATCGCGAGCGCGCGCTCGGCCAGCAGCTCCGTGAGCGCGCGGCGCTGCGCCTCGGTCTCCTCGCGCGAGCCATCCACCTCGACCAGCAGCGCGAACCCCGCCTCCGGCGGCGGCGCCGCGCCGGGATAGGCGCCCGCGACGATCCCGAGCGTCTCGCCGTCGAGAAACTCGAGCGCGGAGGGCTGAATCCCCGCGGCCATCGCCTCGAGCATTGCCGCGCACCCCTGCGCGCGATCGCGCAGGAACACCGCCAGCGCCGCACTCGCCTCTGGCGCCGGCAGCAGGCGCAGCCGCACCGCGGTGATCACGCCCAGCGTTCCCTCCGATCCGATCAGCAGGCTCTTGAGGTCATACCCCGCCACGTCCTTGCGTGCCCATCCGCCGACCTGCACCAGCTCGCCCGGCGCCAACACCACCTCCAGGCCCGTCACCCACGTGCCCGTCACGCCGTACTTCAGCGCATGCGGGCCGCCCGCGTTCGTGGCCACATTGCCGCCGATCTGCGACTGCTCCGAAGCCCCCGGATCCGGCGCGAACATCAGCCCGTTCTCGCGCGCCAGCCGCCGTACGTGACGCGTGCTCACGCCCGCCTCGGGATGCATCCGCCACAGCTCCGGCGCGAGCTCGCGCACCCTGTGCAGGCGCTCCAGCGAGAGCACCACCCCGCCCTCGCTCGGCACCGCCCCGCCCGTCAGGCCCGTGCCGCCGCCGCGCGGCACGATCGGCATGTCGTGCTCATAGCACCAGCGCACCACCTCGGCCACCTCCCGCGCGCTGCCCGGCATGGCCACCGCGTCGGCTCGGCCCCTCAGCTCACGGCGATGCGAGGCGTCCTGGTTGTAGGGGGAGTTCGGCAGCGGCGCCGCTAGCGCGTGCTCGGCGCCGACGATCCGCGCGAGGTCGCGGTATGCGGGCATGGGTCACATGCTTGCACCGCCCGCGAGCGCCGTCGAAATCAAGCGACTCCGATCGAAAGTGCGGCAAACTTACGTAAACGGGTCGCGGGGCTCGATCCCGTCGTAACGGCGGAAGTCCTTGTCGCGGGTGTAGATCACCGTGACCCCGTGCTGGCGCATCAGAGCCGCGAGATGAGCATCGGGGACATGGTTGCCCCGTGTCTGAGAGTCGGCGGTTGTCCCGTACATCATCCAGAACCCCTCCGCCTCGGCCGGCGTACGGACGTTGGGTCGATGAACCAAGGCGGTAATCGCGGCGAGCGCCTGCTCCGGCGAGCGGGGATTGGGAAATATCGCCGGATGAGTGGCGATGCGCAGGAAACCCATGATCGTCGGCCAGAACAGGTAGAGCAGATCCGGACCCGCGGCGAGACCCTCCAGCAGCGCGCGGGCGACGGGATGCGCCTCGTCGTCGGCGTTGGCCGCGTAGAGCAGGATGTTGGTGTCGACCGTGGCGCTCAAACAAGTCGCGGCTAGGGTCGCCGCCCGTCGAGAGCGCCCCAGAGGGCGTCCTTGTCCTCCAGATCGACCTTCGGCTTGCCCATACGCATGCTCGGCCAGCGCAGCGACGACAACTCCTTCGGCCAGTCCCCTCTCAGGCCGAGCGCGAGCCGCTCAGATGCGACCTGGCCCATGCTCTTGCGCTCACTCGCCGCACGGCGGCGCAGTTGCTCCAGCACCGAGGCATCGAGATCCAGGGTCGTGCGCGTCATGATGTGTGATGCTAGCAAGATGTACATCTGATGTGAGCGAGACTCCGGCGATGCCCGCGGTAACGAACGATCCCGCCGTCGGGTGTATGTTTGTGGCTGCCACCGAACGGAGGAGATTTCGATGTCATACGTACGTGTCGTAAGGTTCACCGGCGTAGACGCCGAGCGGATGAAGACGATGCAGACACGCATCAACGAGTCCGGCGGACCGCCCCCCGGCGTGAGCGCCACGGGCTTGCAGGTGCTGCACGACGAGCAGGAGGGCACAGCGGTGGTCCTCCAGAGCTTCGCCACGGCGGAGGACATGAGCGCAGCCGCCAAGGTGTTCAGCGCAATGGACGCCTCCGAAACCCCGGGCACCCGCGCGTCCGTGGACATGTGCGAGCTGAAGCTCGACCTGGAGCCTTGACGCGCCAAGTGAGGTAGGCAAGCAATGAGCGCATCCGAGGACGGCGGACTCGCAGCCCTCGGGGAGATCGAGCACATCGTCGTGTTGATGATGGAGAACCGCTCGTTCGACCAGATGCTCGGCTACCTCACACGCGACGGGATGCCCGAGGTGCGGGGGCTTACCGGCACGGAGAGCAACCCCGACGGTCAGGGCACAGAGCACGCGGTCTTCGAATGGGGACCCGAGGAAACCTCGTTCCATCCGCTTCAAGATCCCAGCGGCAAGATCCTGGACCCGTGCCATTCCAAGCAGTGCGTCGCGCGGCAGCTCGCGGACGGCAACCGCGGCTTCATCGCCAACTTCATCGAGAGCCGTAGGGATAAGAACGGCAATCTGGTCACGATCCCCGACGAGTACCACGCACTGCCGATGGGACACTACGGCGCCCAGCACCTGCCGATGTACGACTTCCTCGCCCGCAACTACGCGGTCTGCGACGCCTGGCACAGCTCAGTCCCAGGCGACACCTGGCCCAACCGCCTGTTCGCGCTCGCCGGGCGCGAGGGACCGAAGACGCTCCCACCTCTGCTGCGGCGGATTGAGGAGCGATTCAAAGATCAGCTGCACGCTCTCGAGAACGCCCCGATCTACGAGGTCGAAGCGTTCACACGCCGGCTCGCCGACACGCAATGGAAGTGGTACTCCCACGACCGCGCCACGCTACGCGCCGCCGATGAGCAGTACCGGCATTTTGGCGAGCGCGATAACTTCGCATTCTTCGATCGCCGGCAGGTCAGCATCCTCACCGAGCTCCTCGAGGAGCCCATCGTCGTCGGCGGGAGCTTCCTCGACGACGCCGCCAACGGCAAGTTGCGCGAGGTCTCCTGGATCGATCCGAACTTCATCGACCTCAAAGTCCTCGAGACCGCTTCCAACGACGACCATCCACCGTCCGACGTGCGCGCCGGCCAATCGCTCGTCCTCGAGACCTACGAAGCGCTGCGCAACAGCCCCACGTGGGAGGACACGCTGCTCGTCATCGTCTACGACGAGCACGGCGGGTTCTACGACCACGTCTCCCCACCGCCGCTGGACATCGACGACGGCTCGGGGTTCGCGACGTACGGCGTGCGCGTCCCCGCGCTGCTGGTCGGACCGAGGGTGACGCGCCAGGTCTGCCATCGGCAGTTCGACCACACCAGCCTCATCAAGACAATCCTGCAACGGTTCGTCGCCGACCCCGAGCGGGCGATCACGAAGATGGGCACGCGTGTCCAACACGCGCAGCACCTCGGCATCGCACTCGCAGACTCGCCGCGCACAGACATTCCCGATCACGACAAAGCGCGTGCTCAGATCACGGACTGGCGGGCGCACGCCCGGGCAGCGCGACGAGGCAGCGCCGAGCAAGGACACTCGCTCGCTCGCGACGGAGCAGGACGGCAGCTCGGACTGCACGAGTTCCAAGAGGAGTTCGCGCGCTTCGCGCTCGCCATGCGTAGCGCTGGGCTGCCGTATGGAGAGCCATAGGCCGATCGGACGCGCTGCATTTGCCCCGTATGTGCGCGACTACGCAGACGAGAAAACCTATGGAGCCCAGTCGATGTGCCCGAGCATGAGCATGTCGACGATGTCTCTCTGCGGGTGATCTCCGAGATGGTGCGCTGAGTGGTCCGAGGCAGTCTTGACATGCCCCATTTTGGCGTCCCGAACCCACAATCGGCGTCGTCAGGCGAGACCGCGTCTTGAGAGAGCGTCACAGGGAGAGCGCCCTGGCCGCGAGATCGACAACGCGGTATAGGGCGCGGAGACGCTCGTCTGCAGACCCGAAGAGGCTTTTTGGATCGGCCCCAACAAAGCGATTCGTTGCTCGGAGCATCTCGTCCGCTACTCGCCCGACGGGGTCGTCTTGAGCGATCGGGAGGTTGGCGATGTTGGGCGCGAAGTCTTGAATCAGGCCGGGGAGCCTGTCTCTGGTTGGGTTTACATAGCCAGTCGGAGCCTCCGCTTCGCCCAGTGCGTGGATCGCGCGCAACGCCGCCACGCCGAGCGCAAAGATGCGCTCGCGAACGGCGCTGAGATCGCGCGGCTCAGCACCGGTCGCATCGCGCAACGCTTGGGCGGCGTCGCGCATAAGGACGGGCGCAGCCTCCACAGAAAGAGCCTGCGGTGGTACGGCGTCGCTGAGTTCGGTTAGGCGTTCTTCGTAGCGGATCGTTTGCATTGCGCGTGCCTTGGGTGCCGCGGGGAGTATGGCGAGACAGCGTTGGGCTCGGTCCGCGACCAAGTCGACGAGCCGTTGAGGCAACGGCCGATCGAGCGCAACGACGTCCTCGTCGTTCGCAGCGTCGGAGAATGCGTCCGGCGCAATCGTTGCGAGACGGACGACGCGCTCGAGAACGGCGTCCGCATTGAGCCCCAGATCGGTCGCGGCTTTGTCCCACGTGTTGCGGTGTGGATAGACCCGGTAGTCGCCTCCGATCTTCATGGCGAATTTCAGCTCACGCTCGTGTTTGTCGTAAGGCAGCGCCGAGACGATGTCGTACAAGGGAGCGAGACGGACATCGCCGCCGCTCAGCAGCAGCGAGTAGTTCTTCGCGTGCGCATCGGTTCCCGCGACGAGCCAGTTCCAAATCAGGGCATCGAGGAAGCGCCAGACAGCGTCGTCGGCTGCGCGTGGCGGCATGATCGTGCGGAACAGCGTGGCGAGGTCCCGTGCAGAGGGTCCGCCTTCGTTCTGGTACTTCTGGTCGGGAGGCTTTCCGAGCGCTTGGCACGTGTCCTCTTGGTGGACACGCACGAATTCGCCGTCAACAATGCGTCGGTCGTAGCGATCCACGACGATGGCGCTCTGGTCGCCGAACGCCGCCACGCGCGTGCGCGCGACGATGAGCCCGGCGCGACGTGCCGCGTCGAGGCAGAGGTGCTCGTTGAGGTCATGATCGTCAAAGCCTTGGACGGCCGGCTTGAGGATGTGGCTGGTTGCGGCCGAGCCGGAGGGGACGCCCCAGTGTCCGTCCTTTAAAAGGAGTGCCGTCTTGGCTTGGGCTCCGGCGAGGCTGAATTGCCCGGTGAACTCGCGGCCCAGCCAGGCTGTGGTGTCCTGGCGCAGCTCACGGAGGCGCTGAGCGACCTCCTCCTCGGTCAGCCAGGTGACCGTGCCTGGCTTGGCCAGGACTTGGAGGGCTTTGTCGAGGGGCGCGAAGCGCACGGCTCCCGCGCAGTCGTGGCCGATCGGTGTCGACAGGAGCGAGAACGGTTTGGCCGGGACCTGAAAGCCGCGCGCCCAGCGTGCGAGGACGCGATCGTTGTCTGGGAGGAGACCCCAGAGCCAGGGGCTGATGTCGCTGTCGGGATGCGTACGAATACTCGGAGGCATCGAGACCGAGAGAGGCGTCGCCGCCGGTCTCTGCCGGTACTCATCGTCGTAGTCGAAACGAAGCCGACCCTGGTCGAGTCTGGTGATGGCGCCTGCGACTGCGTCGTCCAGGAGGACCGCAAGCGTCTCAGTCATCGGGCTCGGTGCTCTTCAATGAGCGTGTCGAGGTCGCGAGCGCTCTGGCCGGCCGCGGTCTTCTCGTCGTACGTCACGTCCAGAATCAGTCCGAGGGCGTCGAGTATTCGGAGGATGAGCCGAAGCTCGGCAGTTGGTTTGCCCGCCTCGAACTGGTAGATCCACTTGCGGGACACGCCAGCGCGGGCGGCTAGTTCCGCCTGGCTAAGGCCGAGATCTCTGCGGCGGCCGCGGGCGACCGCGGACAGGTCTCTAATAGAGCGGACTTTCATGTGGTTCCTTTGCTACCGTTCGGTGGCAAGTATACTATGATCCCGTACGGTGTCAAGATGATCGTGAAACCGCTCGGTTGCACAGGATGCGGTGATGCTCGAGAGTCCTGCTAGCGCTCGTCGGGATCAAACAGCTACAGCAAGCAGAGGCACGACGGCCTGACGCCTCACAAGCTCCGACACACCTTCGCCTCGATCCTCGCATGAACACAAGCGAATCTCCAAAGTGCCCCCGCCAGGAGTCGAACCTGGATCTACCGCTTAGGAGGCTGAGGTGTGGAGCGGGCGAGAACGCCCGTTTTGTAGACGGTTGCTTGTGATTGAGGCATCTGGGCCGATCTCTGATCGTGCCGGATTGGGGCGGATTCGACGGGGTTTGGGCAGCGGAATCGGGCTGCTGCCCAAACGATCCCGTCCCGCCGAGGACCGACTGGTTGCGCTGATCGCGCGGTATCCTGAACGGGACTATGGCTACGCGCAAGATCAATCTGACGCTCGATGAGGAGTTGATCCGCCGTGCACGTCAGCAGGACAGCGGCGAGGCCGACAAGAGCGACGGGCAGGTCGTTGAGGACGCACTCGCCGTGTTCCTCGGCTTGCGCGCGCTTGATGACGCGCGAGCCCAGGGAACGCTGGCGGCCGACGAGGCCGACCGGCTCGCGGTGCAGGAAGTTCGGGCGGTGCGACAGACGCGCAGCCAAGCTGCGTGATTCGCGCCGTCGTAGACCCGAGCGTCTTCGTCTCGGCATTCATCGGCGATCCGGAGGCGGGACCGGGACGGCTCGTTGACGCTTGGCGCGACCGCCGGTTCGTCCTCATCGTCTCGTCCTTGCTGCTCACCGAGCTTGGGGAGGTGCTGTCGAGGCCCAAGTTCGCCCGTTGGGCGGGCGACGGCAGAGGCGCCGCGTACGTCGCCGGGCTTTCCGCTCGCAGCGAGCATCGGTCGGACCCGCCTCCGTCTCCCTCCTCGGAAGTGCGCGATCCCGACGACGACTATCTCGTCGCGCTGATGCGGGCGACGCAGGCCGATTTCCTAGTGTCGCTCGATCGGGATTTGCTCGATGCCGAGCTTGACGGCAAAGCCCGCCCGCGTCTACCTCGACCGTGCGGAACAGATCGCCGCCCTGCTCGACGCCGCGAGCGAACTGGACCGCGAGGCGCGCTCGAACGGGAGGATCGCGCGTCGCGCGCTGCTCGCCACGCTCACCTTCGCGGGCCTGCGCATCAGCGAGCTTCTTGACCTGGAGTGGCGCGATGTGGACCTTGCCGCGGGAAGGCTGCGCGTGCGGCACTCAAAGACCGACGCGGGTAGCCGGTACGTGGACCTCCTGCCGGTACTCAGGGACGAACTGAGCGCACACAAGGCGACAAGCGCGGGCGCGGACCCAAACGCCTACGTGTTCCCGTCCGCCGCCAGCACTCGTCAGGATGGCGGGCGTGTCCGCGGCCGGGTGCTCGGCAAGGCGATCAAGCGCGCCAACGCGCAACTCGCCGCCGATGGGCAGACACCGCTCCCGGAGGGTCTGACACTCCACGCGCTGCGTCGCACCTGCGCATCCGTGCTGGTCGCGCTCGGCAAGGACCCGCGCTACGTGATGGCCCAGCTCGGGCACACCGACCCGACAGTCACACTCGGCATCTACGCGCAGGCGATGACCTCCAGCGACGACGACCGCGAGTGACTTCGGCTGCTTGTAGAAGGCGACGACCTCGTAGGGAGATCGGCGCAAATTCGCCGCGACGGCGAGCTGTCCTCATTCAAGGCTGGGCCGGCGGGAATAGACCTTGCGCTTGGGGCGGCATCATCGGCATTCCGACCTGCATCGGCATCTGGATCTGCTGTGCGATCTTCGCGAACGCGCGCCCGAGGTGATTCTCGACAATCTTGATCGCCGGGCCATTGAAGGTGTGAAACGTGGCGTAGTAGACACCGAGCACGGCGCCCTCCAACGCCTCGTCCTTCTCAAGATCCACAACGTTCACGCCCTTGTCGCGCGCTTCGTCGCGATCGATCCCAAGTGAATGCGAGCGGTGAATGTGGTGGTCGCCGAAGAACTTGGCGACCCTGGCGGCTTTGCGAGCTGCGTCCTTCTGGCCGTGGAACATGTAGGTGCGCAGCCACCCGCGGACGAGGCGCTTCGCGAGACTGTCCGCATTCTGGCACTGCTCAAGCAAAGCCGGCCCATACTGCTGCAGCATTGGCATCCACGGCCCGAGGGCGGCTGAGTCTTCCGCACACTCCTTCTTTGCACGCTCGAACTGGTCGAGTATCGCGCGGGCTGGGATCTGGCCCTGCGGCGTGACAAGCTGCGGATCGATCGGGCCGAGTTGCGACTGCTTGCCCATCACGATCACGTCGGCAGACAGCGCGAGCATAGTGGCAGCCGACATCGCCGCGTGCGGGACGATGACGCGGATCTCGCTGAACTGCTTACGCAGGTAGCGGACGATGCTTGCCGTTGCCTCGGCCGAGCCACCCGGGCTGTGCAAGACCAGATCGAGTGGCCCGTCACCCATGTCCTTGCAGACCTCCATCATTGCCACCATGTCCTCCGGCGTGATGCTGATACCGGGGGGGCCGCCCATCAGCCAATCGGTCGCGTAGACGATTGTCGCCCGGCTCGTGACGCCGTGCAGCTCGGTCAGGTACTTCCGGCGAACACCGTCAAAATCAAGCGCCCCGGGCTGCGGCGCCGTCCGCTGCAGCTCTTCGAGGATCTCTCCCCAGGAAGACAACAGCTATGCGGCGTTGCCGCCGGTGGCGTAGCCGTTCTTCGTGTTCGGCGCACTTTGGGTCAGCGCGTAGCCCTCAACCCGACCATATGCCTCAGCCGTCGCAGCCACGCCGGGGCGCCTAAGGGCTTCAGCCAGCAACTCCTGCTGCTCACGCTGGGCCTTGCTCTTGCTCTGTTTCTCGGTCATCTGGCCGACCTCCGTTCGCTCATCCAGGCTTGCCAACCAAAACGCTGCATCGGCGCGTCTTGCGCAAGCTACCCGTATTTCGGCATCCGTGCAAACAGCTACAGCTTTGCAGAGTTGCTGGCCCGTCACGGTCTGCTCGTGCGTTCCTGACCATTCCTTCCCACATCGGCTGCTCGTAGAAGGCGCCGATCTGGCAGTAGATGGCAGTGGAAGCGATATCAGCATTCCCAAGCCTGCCGACGCCCCGGCGAGCATCAACCCTGAATCCGCTTGAACACAAGCGATTCCCCAGAAATGCCCCCGCCAGGAGTCGAACCTGGATCTACCGCTTAGGAGGCGGTCGTCTTATCCATTGGACTACGAGGGCGCGTGTGCCGGCCCGCGGGAGACGGGGCGATGAGAAGGCTACAGACGGTGGGCGAGTCATCCGGCATGGCCGGGTTCAGCGGGGCCGCCACGGCCACCCTCGGTTTCCAAACGCCGACCAGCAAAAGCTACGCCCGAGCGGGCTGAGCATCCAGCGCCTCGACGGCGTCCTCGCCCCCGCCGAGTTCGTCGGCGGCGCGCCGGGCGGAGGCGTTGGCCCAGGCGGTGGTGCTGATGAAGCCGAGCAACAGGGAGGCGAGACCGCAGCCGGCGACGATCCACCAGCCGGTTTGGCTGGCTGCGATGAAGCCCGGTCCGACCACGATCGCGCCGCCTGCGGCCACGGCTCCGACGACGGCGACACCGAGCGTCTGGCCGACCTGGCGTGAGGTGGAGGCGACGGCGGCGGCGACTCCGGCTTGGGCGGAGGGCATGCCGAGCACGGCGGTGTTGGTGATGGGTGGGTTGACGGTGCCGAAGCCGATGCCGAAGATGAGGTAGGCGGGGAACAGCGAGTCGAGCGGGGTGTGGCGGCCGATCCCGGTCATGAGGGCGCCGCCGAGCGCGATCCCGAGCCCGCCGACGATCAGGCGGATGCGCGGGCCGTGGCGACCTACGATGCGCCCGGATACCGGTGCGAAGACGATCGTCATGGCGGCGATCGGCAGCGTGTACAGCCCGGCGCTCAGTGCCGAGAGCCCGCGGATCTCCTGCAGGTAGAGGGTGTTCAGGAACAGGAACCCGCCGAGAGCGGCGAACGAGCAGACCGCGATGATGCTGGCGCTGGAGAAGGGGACACTGCGGAAGAAGCGCAATTCCAGCAGCGGCTCCAAGCGCCGGCGCTCGTATATCACCAGCGCGATCAGCGCGGCGGCGGCGAAGGCGAACAGGGCCAGGGTCTGATCGGAGGTCCAGCCGGCGGAGGGCGCCTCGATGATCGCGTAGGTGAGCGAGGCGAGCAGTGCGATCACGAGCAGCTCGCCGATCGGATCCAGGCGACGGGGTCGGGGGGCGCGGGACTCGGGGACGAAGCGCATCGTGAGCACGAGCGCGAGCAGCCCGACGGGGACGTTGATCCAGAAGATCGAGCGCCAACCGACGGACTCCACGAGCGCGCCGCCGACGACGGGACCGAGGGCGAGGCTGATGCCAACGGTGGCGCCCCAGATGCCGATCGCCTGTGCGCGCTCGCGAGCGTCGGTGAAGACGTTGCGGATGATCGACATCGCGACGGGGTTGAGCATCGAGCCGCCGATCGCCTGGAGCATTCGAAAGACGACCAGCCAGCCCACGCTGGGCGCGGCGCTGCACAGCAGCGAGCCGAGCGTGAACAGCACGAGCCCCGAGCTCGAACACGCGCCGGCGACCGAAGCGATCGGCCATCGACCCGGACAGCATCAGCAGGCTCGCGAGCACGAGCGTGTAAGCGTCGACGGTCCATTGCAGCCCCGAGATCGGCGTGTGCAGCTCGCGTCCGATCGAAGGCAGCGCGACGTTGACGATCGTGGAGTCCAGACCGACGATCAGCAGGCTCATGCAGCAGATCACGAGCACGAGCCATCGCCGCGAGCGCGGCAGCTCGCTCACGGGTCGATCGAGGGAGGTTCGCCGGGTCGGGCCGCCGCGCGCTCCAGCGCGGCGCCGTCCAACCGGTGGGTGATCCACTCGCTCGCCGCGTTCGCGCCCATGCGCCGGTAGAACCCGAGCGCGAGCTCGTTCCAGTCGAGCGCCGCCCATTCCAGACGCTCGCCGCCCCGCTCGCGCACGCGCGCGGCGACCGCCGAGAGCAGCTCCCTGCCGACGCCCTCGCCGCGACAGCCGGGACGTACGAACAGGTCCTCGAGCCATATACCGGTGCTGGTCAGGAAACTGGAGAAGGTCGAGAAGAAGAGCGCGTATCCCAAGACCTCCGGACCGCCCGACTCGTGCTCGCGCTCGGCGATCAACGCCTCGGCCACGGGACGCTCGCCGAACAGGGCCGCGGCCAAGTCCTCCTCGGTGGCGCGCAGCTCATGCGTCAGGTGCTCGTACTCGGCCAGCTCGCCGAACAGTTCGAGCAACACCGGCACATCGCGTGGTTTGGCCGCGCGGACGATCGTGTCAGTCACGGTCGGGGCGCTCGGGGTAGACCTCGTCGATCGTCGTGAGCGCGACATATTGGGCGTAGTCCGCGCCGAGCGCGGCCTGGATCGCCTCTCCGCCGCCCGCCAGCCGATCGAGCACGCTCACGACACCGGCGACCTGGAGGCCCTCCTCGCGTACGCGCTCGATCGCCTCGATCGTGGAGCCCCCGGTCGTGACGACGTCCTCGACGATCAGGCAGCGCTCTCCCCGATCGAGCGCAGGTCCCTCGATCCAGCGTCCCAACCCGTGGGCCTTGCGCTGTTTGCGCACGATGAACACGCGTGGCGGGGGCTCGGGTGCGGCAAGCGCCGCGCAGGCCACCGGGATCGCGCTCACCGGCACGCCGCCGACGGCGCTCGCGTGACAGGCCCGGGCCTGCTCGGCGATGAGCAGACCGAGCGCCATGAACGCCTCCGGCAGCAGAATCGCGCGCTTGGCGTCGACGTAGTACTGGGCCGTGCGCCCGCTCGTCAGCGTGACTTCGCCGATGCTAAGCGCGTGCTCGCGCAACAGCGCCACGAGCCGCTCTCGCGCGTGACGCGAGGACTCGCTCCGATATTCGGCCAGGGCGTCCATGTACGGGTCTAATCTAGCTTCATGTCCTCGGTCACCGGCCTGATGCGCCTCGCGAGCCGCGTCATATGTGTGATCGTGATCGCCTGGTTCGCCGTGTTCGTCGTCAATCAGACGAGTTCAGCCTCCACCCACCAGCAGAACGAGGTGAGCGAAGGAACCGCGCCCGCCACGAATGAATCGAGCGCCTCGGCGGCCAAGCACGACAGTACGCTGCATCGCACGCTCAACGAAACAGCGGACGCGCTCACCTCACCGTTCGCGGGGGTGGTGAGCGGGTCGAGCAGCGAATGGACGATCCACATCGTCAAGACCCTGCTCGCGTTGCTCCTCTACGGCTTCGGCCTGGCTTTCCTCGCACGCTTCCTACGCGTACGGGTGTGACGCGTGGACCTGCGCATCTCTGCGTCCTTACCGATTGAAGGTCACGGGACCTTCAATCGGCCAGCACGCGTACGCAGTACGCCAGAGCGCTCCCTCGCGTCCTGTTGACCTGCTTGATCCACGCGTCACACCAGCGTCGTTAAGGACCGGCGTGACCGCTGATGTTGTGCGAGCCGCCGCCGGACTCGTTATAGACATCGACGGGCGTGCCGACCTTCACCCACGAATAGATGGAGGGCGCGTCGGGGATGGGCACGCGCAGGCAACCGTGGCTGGCGGCGTACGTGGGCACTTCGGCGTATCCGTGAATGGCGTAGCCGCGGATGAAGTAGTTCGATTCGTACATCCCCTCGGAGTTGAAGCCCGGGGTCTTGGAGTACACCTGGAAGTGCCCGATGACGGTCGGCGTGGAGGGCTTGCCGGAGCTCATCGTGTAGATCGTGCGCACGCGCCCGCCCGGTTCGATCTCGGCCAGCACCTGTTTGGTCAAGTCTCCCTCGACGTGGCGGCCGTCCTGCGGGTAACGCACGTGAAAGACGCCGCCGCCGTGCGCCAGGCGTTCCCAGACCTGCGTCCCCGCATCGGGGATTCGCGCAAGCCCCATGACCTTGCGCAGCGCGATCAGCGCGCGCCCGGTCCCTTCGTCGAACACGCCGCTCAGCGGCACCGCGTAGTGCAGCACGTCGAGCTCTGACTGGAGCAGGCGCACGGACGGACCCTGCCCGCCGGGGCCGATGTTGGGCGTTACGTACTGGACGCCGGGCGAGCGCCCGCTGAACGCGCCCTGCTGCGGGGTGGCGTAGTGGGCGGCGCGCGCCTGCACGACCCCGGGGAAGCCGCTTACGTAGTTGACGTGGAACTGCCCCGCGCCGTTGCCACCGATCGAAGATCGGCCGGCCTCCACGCTTACGCTCTTGACCTGGACCTTGCGCCCGTCGCGATAGAAGCTGACCTTTACTTTCTGGCCGTCGACGTAAGGCGTTACCACGCCGCTTAGGACCACGCGCCGGCCGAGCAGCGCGAACGGCGGGCTGCCGCCGACGTGCTGCAGCGCCAATTTGACGTGCCCGGCGACGGGCGCGGCCGGGATGGTTGGCGCGGGCGGGGGTGCGGGCACGAGCATGATCAGATCCTATGCGCTGAGGCCGACGGCCTCCGGCACGATCAGGCCGATGCGCTTGGCGAGAAGCACGATCGCGGCGATGCTCGCCAGCGCCGCGACCATCAGCACGGGTATCTGCCAGCCCCAATGCTCGAGCGAGGCGAAGGCGAGCGAATTGTTCAGCGAGTGTGCCGCGATGCACGGATACAGCGAGCCCGTGTAGCGATAGAGCACGCACAGACCGAACCCGAGCCCGGCCAGCGGCACGAGGTCCAGCGCCGGCGCCGAGCCGAAATGCACGAGCCCGAACACCGCTCCGGTGATAGCCGCGGCGGGCCAGGTTCCACACCAGCCGCGCAGAGCGGTGAACACGTATCCGCGGAACAGGAACTCCTCGCAGATCGGCGCCACCACGCAGGTCAGCGCCGCGCTCAGCACCAGCAGCGAGGTGGTTTCGTTGGCGCCGAGCTTGTTCGAGCAGTTCCTCGGGCTTGGGGTTGAACACGGCCGCCCAGATCGCGCTCAACGCCAGAAAGGCGATCGTCAGCAGCAAGATGTAGCCGATCGCCGATTTCCAGCCGGCGCCCGGCGGGCGCAAGCCGAACTGCCAGGCGCGCACGACGCGTCCGCCGATGTGCGCGCAGTACACGGCCGCGAGCACGAACGCGATGTCTTGCAGGATCGTGTCGACGAGCTCGATCCCGGGCGGGGTGTGGTCCTTGGTGATGCTCACCCCGAACAGGAGCGTCGCGGGCAGGTCCACGATCAGGCCGAGTACGGCCGCCAGCACGAGCCCGGCGATAAGCGCGAAGGGCGCGGTCCACGGCGACCAGCCCATGTCGGGTGAGCGGCGGGGGTCGCTCGGCCCGGGCGCAGACCAGGCGAGCGCCCCGCCGGCGCGCTTGGCGCCGTCCGCGGGCGGGATGTTCTCCTCGCCGAACGGGTTCTGCCGGGCCTCGTCGGAGGGCACGGTCGTCTCGTCCATCGCCTCAGGCCACCCAATGCCAGGTGGCGAACTGGGCGACGAAGAACACCATCAGCAGCGCGGAGGTCGCGAGCACCGGTAGGCGTGCGCGGGGGTGCGCTGCCAACCACACCGCAAGCGCGATGCTGAGCGGGAACAGCACGACGAGAAAGCGCGGCAGCGACATCAGCGGCTGCGCGGGCACCGGGTAGGACAGCGGCAGCGCAAGCGCGGCGATCGCATACAGGCCGTAGGCGAGCGGGAGCACGCGTAGCGCCAAGACGAACAGCGGCACGGCGACGAGCAGGCAGGCGAGCAGCATGAGGTTGTGTCCGGCGGCGACGAACGGGCTGCCGGTCGCGGCCGGGTAGTAGACATGCGCGCGCTGGCCCGAGAGCAGCTGGCGGGCGCCCTCGAAGGCGGCCCGCATGCCGTTCCACACGCCGCCGTAGGGTCCCGCGAAATGCCTCCCCCAGATGCCCTGCGCGTGAAACGGCGCGAGCGTGTCGCCGCCCGAGAGTCCGAGATAGGCCATGTACAGCCCAAGGCCCACGGGCAGCAACGCGAGCCACAGCACGTCCGCGCGCAGACGGTAGTTGGGCCGAGCCGCCCGCAGCCGCCGCAGACCGCCGCTCGCGTGCAGAGGCTCGCCCTCTGAGGATCCCGATGCGCGCCCGTGATCGACATCGGGCGCGCGGTCGGCGCGCGGTCCGTACAGGTAGAGCATCAGAGCCGGTAGCACGAGCACCAGGCCGGTGCTGCGCGTGGCGACCGCGAGCATCCCGAGCACCCCCGCCCACGCCCAGCGTCCACGGCGGGCGCATAGGAACACTCCGACCGACAGCGCGAGGAACAGCGACTCGGAGTAGACGGCCGAGAAGTAGAAGGCCATCGGCGCGAGCGCGGTCACGAGCACCGCCAGGCCGGCGATCTCGGCGCTGCCCGCTCGCCCCGATCCACCCAGCTCCAGCGCGGTCAGACGATGCAGGCAGTAGAGCGCGACGGCGAAGGCGAGTAATGAGAACAGGACTCCGGCCCCCACGGCCGGCAATCCAAGATCCGACAGCGCGTGCAGTCCGAGCGGGTAGAGCGGAAAGAAGGCGTCGCGCGCGGACGTATAGGAGCCGAGCTCGGGCCGGTAGCCGTAGTGGGCGATCACCAGGTACCACGCCGAGTCCCAACGCGCGACGGGCGCCGCCAGGAGATCGCCGAGCCAACCGAACCCCCGCGTCACCCCGGGCGGGTCGAAGGCGCCGCGCGTGGGCCCGAACCCGAGCGTCACGACGGTGCCTATCCCGGCGGCCCAGACGAGCAGCCGCGAGATCCACAGGGCGCGCCAGGTGTCGTGCAGCGCGGCCATCCGCACCGAGTCCGCTCGCAACCGCCACCACCACGCCCGTGCGCCGACGTGCGCTGGGAGGGGAGCGTCGCGTGTGTGTGCGGGCTCGTGAAACGGCGCCGCGAGCGTGGGCACGCCGTAGGGGCCGGTTCGCCCCGGCGCGGCCTCCCCGAGCGCGAACTCGGCTGTGTCCGGACTCATCACGTGGGAGCGTAAACGCCCGCCGCGATAAGAGCGTCATGCAGCGCGCGATTGCAGTGGGGCGCCAGGGCCGCGAGGCGCGGTACCCTCGGCTGCAGCCAGGATGTCCAGACAAGCACGACAACGCCGGCGCAGGCACAATCGCGCCGGGCCAACTCGGATTCTGCTCATCGGCGGCGGGGTGCTCGCGACCGTGCTCGTGCTCGGGGCGATCGCGGCCGTCGGCTACGTCCTGCACGTCGCCGACACGGCGCCGGCGCTGGGGTCGCTGCATCCGATCATCAGCGACGGCTCTTCGCAGGTGTTCGCCGCGGACGGCGAACGACTGGGGTTCATCCAATCGGAGGACCTGCGCAGCCCGGTCGGCTGGAGCGAAATCCCCACCGACCTGAAGAACGCGACGGTCGCGATCGAGGACCAGCGGTTCTATAAGAACGACGGCGTCGATTTGACCGGCATCTTTCGCTCGGCCGTCAAGGACATCACCCACGGAGCGCCGCTGCAGGGCGGCTCGACGATCACGATGCAGCTGATCCGCAACCTGTACCTGGGGGGCGACCAGCACACGCTCAAACAGAAGATCGTCGAGGCGAAGCTGGCGATCGACTACAACGAACACCACTCCAAGCGCTCGATCCTCACGAGCTACCTGAACAGCGTCCCCTACGGGACCGTCGGGGGCCAGACCGCGCTCGGCGTGCAGGCGGCGGCGCGCATCTTCTTCGACAAGCCCGCCTCGCAGCTGAACCTCGAGCAGTCGGCGCTGCTCGCCGGCCTGCCGCAGGCGCCCTCGCAGTACAACCCGTTCCGCGACGCCGGCGTGGCCCGCCGGCGGCGCAATGAGGTGCTGGCGAAGATGGCGCAGCTGCGCTACGTCACCGCGGCGCAGGCCTCCGCCGCAGAGCACGCGCCGCTGGAGGTGCATCTCGGCACGTTCTACCGCCGGCGTCGCGAGGATTTCTTCTTCGAATACGTGCACGAGCAGCTCGTGCACCGCTACGGGCGCAAGACCGTCGAACAGGGCGGGCTGAAGGTGTATACGACGATCGACCTGAACATGCAGCGCCAGGCGCGCGACGCGATCGCACAGGTGCTGAACGAGCCCGAAGATCCCGCCTCGGCGATCGTCACGATCGACCCGCACAACGGCTACATCGAGGCGATGGCCGAGTCGCAGAGCTATGAGCAGTCCCAGTACAACCTGGCCGCCGACGGGCATCGCCAGCCGGGATCGACGTTTAAGGCGATCGACCTCGCCGACGCGCTCTCGCGGGGGATCGACCCGAACTCCACGATCTATGACTCGCACACGCTGGCGCCGGGATGGCTGACCGGTTATCCGACCTACGAAGTGAAAACGTTCGGCGGCGAGCAGAACGGCTCGATCAATCTGGTCCAGGCGACGCTCAAATCCGACAACACGGTCTACGCCCAGCTGGCGGCCGACCTGGGCGAGGAAACGATCACGCAGATGGCCTACAAGATGGGCGTCAAAACGCACCTGTCGAGCTTCCCGGCGGAGGCGCTGGGCGGACTCACGCTCGGGGTGACCCCCCTGGAAATGGCCGACGTCTATGCCACCCTCGCCGACGGCGGCTGGCGCAACAGGCCGATCGCGATCACGAAGGTCGTGTTCCCCGACGGCCACGTCGATCGTACTTGGGGCACGCCGCATCGCACGAAGGTGCTGAGCGAAGGGGTGACGGGCGAGGAGACGAACATCCTCCACCAGAACGTGCTCGGCGGCACGGCCACGCGCTCGGCGATCAACTGCACCTCGGCGGCCAAGACGGGCACGACCAGCGATCTGATCGACGCCTGGCTGGACGGTTACACGCCGAACTACTCGACGGCCGTGTGGATGGGTTATCCGACCAAACGCGTGTCGATGACAGACGTCCACGGCGAGCCCCAGCAGGGTGGGTATCTGCCGGCGGAAATCTGGCACGCCTACATGGCCGCGGTGACCGAAGGCAAATCCTGCCCCGAATTCCCCGCTCCCAAAGAATCGATCTCCTTCCAGCCGTTCTTCGGGCGCTTTGCGAGCACCGGGCGCTCCGGCGAAAACGAATCGTCGAGCGAATCCTCCGAAAAGAAGGGCCCCAAGAAGAACCCGTCCGAACATCGCTCGACGCACACCAAAGCCAACGAAAAGACCGAAGCCGTGATCCCGCCCGCTCACGGACCGCCCGAACGTCATGAACCCGCGCCCGCCCCGCCGGTCGAAAAACACGCCCCCGAACCGGCGCCCACCGGCGGCGCCGAACCGCATCCGTGACCGTGCACGATCGCCGCCATCGGCACTCGGCAAGCGCGTCGCGCTGGTAGGTTGGGAGCCGAGAACATACACACAAGGCCACGCCCACGCGGGTGGTGCGGGGCCGGATCGGATGCGAATCGGTGGCAAAGGAAGACAAGGTTGAATTCGAGGGAGAGGTCATCGAGGCGCTCCCGAACGCGATGTTCAGGGTGAAGCTCGACAACGATCACGTCGTGCTCGGGCACGTCGCAGGCAAGATGCGACGGTTCCGGATCAGGATCCTCCCGGGTGACCGCGTGCGCTGCGAGCTCTCGCCATACGATCTCGACCGCGCTCGCATCGTCTACCGGCACCGCTGAGAGGCAGCCGTTCCGCGGCGATCTCCGCCATCCGCGACGCTCGACTCACCGGCCGCTCTCAGACGGTCGGTGGCACGAGTCCACTCGCGTGCGGGCCGATCGAAGAGTTCGTCGATCTTCGATCGACATCTCATCCACGGCCCGGGCGCCTCGAGCCCGTAGACGAACGTGGAGCGCTCCCTGATCGAAGCGATCGCGGCCGTGTTGGACTTGGCGCGTCCCTCGCAGCGCCTCGTGCGCGGGATCGGCGACGACGCCGCCGTGGTGCGCTCGGGGGGTGCGCTGTGCGTGACCTCGGTGGACGCGATGGTGGAGGGCGTGCATTTTCGCCTGGACGACGACACCGACAGCCCGGCCGACGTCGGCTGGCGCGCGCTGGCCGGGGCGCTGTCGGACCTCGCGGCGATGGGCGCGCGAGTGGGCGAGGCGTACATCGCCCTGGGGGTCTCGCCGCAGGCCGGCGAGCGGCGAGCGCTTGAGCTGATGCGGGGAGCATTGGAACTGGCGGCGCGCACCGAGACCACGATCGCCGGTGGTGACGTGGTGGCCGCGCCGGTGCTGAGCGCGTGCGTGACGGTCGTCGGCTGGGCCGACCATGAGCGCGAACTGGTCGGGCGCGACGGCGCGCGAGTGGGCGATCTCGTCGGCGTGACGGGCGATCTCGGAGGCAGGGTCAAGCGCCCCGTGCCGCGCCTGCTGGAGGGACAAGCGCTGGCCCGGGCGGGCGTGCACGCGATGATCGATCTCTCAGACGGACTCGCCGCCGACGCGCGCCATCTCGGGCAGGGCGCCGGCGTGAGCCTGCGGATCGAGCTCGAAAGTCTGCCGCTCGGCGAGGGCGTGGCCGGCTGGGAGCAGGGCGCGAGCGCCGGGGAAGATTACGAGCTGTGCTTCACCGCGGCGCCCAGCGTCCGCGCCGCTGTGGAACGCCGACTGGCCCAAGCCGGCGGCGCGCAGGTTTCCTGGATCGGCTCGGTCGTGCCGGCCGGGTCTCGGCAGGGAGCGGACGCTCCGGGCGTATCGCTGCGAGACGAGCAGGGCAATGAGGTCGCGTTGCGTGGGTTCGAGCACAGCTGGTAGTCCGCGGCGCTGGTAACGCGCCCACGTGCAGCGACAGCCGCCGGAGTGCGCGTGAAGGCCAGAACTCGCCTGACCCGTCCTCGGCTGCTAGCGCCTCAGCGCCGACTCGGTCCCGCCGAGGGATCCCGGGCCGGCGTATGAGAGCGGACCGCGGATCGTGACCTGCGGATGCACCTGGCCATCGAGTCCGGTCGGGTCCGCCGGCGGCGTCAGCGCGACCAGCGAGATCGCCACGGCACAGCCGAAAGCGACGCTCCAGGCGATCGCCGCGAGCACCCCCACGTGCCCCCCGGCGAGCAGCAGCGTCGCGGTCCACAGCACCCCGCCGGGACCGTAACCGAATTGATGGGTGTAGAAGGCGATCAGCAGCGCGAGCGGCGCCAGCGACAGGGCGAGCAGCGCGAGGCTCGCGATCGGGCGCGGACGGCGCTCGGGCGAGGCGATTGCCAGCAGCAGGTGCAGACCGGGCACGATCAGCAGGGCCGCGTAGGGGTTGAACAGCCAGACGATGCACGCGAGGATCAACAACACGAGCAGCACCGCGATCCCGGCCGCGTCGACCCCGGGGGTCTCGGGCGTCGGGCGCACCGTCAGATCGAGGCGCCGCACGAGCGCCGGCCAGGCCAGCCAGGCGAACCCGAGCACGGCCCCGCATGCGAGCACGGCCGTGGCCGCGGCGGCGTCGAGGGACATCGCGCCGGCCGCCGGTGGGATCGACGGAGCGGCGGCGATCCCACCGAGGGCGCCCAGCAGGATCGCGAACAGCGCGCAGGCCAGGAACGGCAGCGCGCAGCTGAGCGTCCAGGCGCCCCAGCGCGCGAACGGCTGACGGCGCCGGCGGGCCCGAGCGAGACCGTCGAGCAGCACGGCCGCGACCGGGATGAGCAGCGTGCCGATCAGCAGGCGCAGCGCCCACGCGGGCACGACCTGGTGGGTCAGCACGAGACCGGTCTGCGGCGCGGATCGCACGTCGGGCGCGGTGTCGAGCGCATCGATCGCGGTGAGCGTCCCCCGACCGAGGCCTTCCATCCGTCCGGCGCTCACCGAGCCCCGAGCGCCGGGGGGGCGTTCGCCTGAGGTCTGCACGAGAACCGCCGGTAGCCCGGCGGCGGCGAGCACGCCCTGTTCGCCGGGGGCGAACGCGAACGCGAGGTGAGCGAGCTGGCCGATCGCGCTCGGCGCACCGGGATGAACGCCGGCTTCGCGAGAGATCGCAACCGCGACCGTTCTCTGCAGCTCGTCCGGCGCGCTGCCATAGCCGTCCGAGTACGGGACGACGATCGGGGTGTGAAGGGAGGCGGAGGCGAGGTCGCCGAGCACGATCGCCGCGTCGGTAGGCCCGGACAGGGCGCGCGCCGCAACGTCCGCCGCCCCCGCGTCACCGCCCGAGCCGCCGCTTGAGGAGACGAGCACGATCGTGCGTTGGGTCTCGCGCGCGGCGAACACGCGCGCAAGCTCGATCAGCGCGGCCGTCCCCGACAGCTGCGCCGCGGAGGAACGCGTGGCGGTATCGCGGTGGGCGAGGATCACGATCGGGCTCTCGCCGGTGGCGCCCGGGCGCTGCGCGATCACCGTCTGGAGCGTCTGCTCGCCATCGATCGTCTGTGCCCGCACGCTCCTGGTGTGCACCGAGAACCCTCCTCTCGCGGCGCCGCCCAGCCCTTCGATCGTGTGGGCCAGGCGCTCCGCGAGCCGTTCGTCATGCGCGCTGCCCGGGCGCAGCCGGGGGAATTCGACGGCGAGTCGCTGTGCTTCGGAGAGCGCGCGCCGGCCGTCGAACGCGTCGGGGGCCAGCGTCGAGCGCAGCGGCGCCGGGCGCGCGCTGAGCGAGAACGCGGCGATCGCCAGCGCGATCGCGAACGGTACGAACGCCGCGCGGTATATGCGTGCGTTGAGCATTTCCTGCACAGACAGTAAGGGTTCGGGCGGGCAGGCTCGCCGATCGCGGGGCGCGGCTCATGCGCCCCCGTCAGGTATCTTCCGCGCGTGCTCCAGCCCGTGGCCGTGGGACATAAGACGCTTGCCGACTACACCCACATCTGCGGGCGCGAGCTGATCGAGGAGATTCGCGAGCTGGCCGAGCCGTTGAAGGGCCAACGCGTCGTGCACATCTCCGCGACCGCCTTCGGCGGGGGCGTCTCGGAGATCCTGTACACGCTCGTGCCGCTGATGCGCGACGTCGGCCTGGACTGCGAGTGGCAGGTGATCTACGGGCGCGAGGAGTTCTTCAACGCGACCAAGCTCATGCACAATGCGCTGCAGGGAGCGCCACAGGATCTCGACCCCGAGCAGTGGGACACGTGGCGGCGCTACAACGAGATGAACGCGCGCGAGCTCTCGGGCGGCTGGGACGTGTGCCTCGTCCACGACCCTCAGCCCGCGGCGCTGCACAGCCTCGTGCCGGAGAAGGCCGCCGGCTGGGTGTGGCGCTGTCACATCGACCTTTCGACTCCCAACCCGCAGACGATCGCCCAGCTGCTGCCCTTCATCTCGACCTATCCCGAGACCCTCTTTCATATGCGCGAGTACGTGCCAGACGGGATGGGCGGCACGGTTAACGTCGTGCCACCGGCAATCGACCCGTTGACGCCGAAGAACATGGCGCTCTCGCCCGAGGACGCGTCGTTTGTGTGCGGCCAGTTCGGGATCGACGTCGACCGGCCGCTGATCTGCCAGGTTTCGCGCTTCGATCCATGGAAGGACCCGCTCGGCGTGATCGACGCCTACCGCGAGGTCAAGCAGACGCTTGCGAACGTGCAGCTGGCGCTGGTCGGCTCGATGGCCTCGGACGACCCCGAGGGGTGGGATTTCTTCAACGCGACGATCGCGCACGCCGACGGGGATCCGGACATTCACATCCTGAACAACTTCAACAACGTCGGGGCGATCGAGGTGAACGCGTTCCAATCCCACGCGGACGTGGTCGTGCAGAAGTCCACCCGCGAGGGGTTCGGGCTGACGGTCTCGGAGGCGATCTGGAAGGCCAAGCCGTTCATCGGCGGGGACGTCGGCGGCATTCCGTTGCAGGTCGAGGACGGTGTCACCGGCTATCTGGTCTCCAGCGCCGAGCAGTGCGCCGCGCGCGCGCTTGAGATCCTCGCCGACCCAGAGCTCGGCAAGTCTCTCGGACGGCGCGGCAAGGAGCACGTGCGCGCCCACTTCCTCACCCCACGTTATCTGCGCGATTATTTGAAGATCTTCGGAGAGCTCGCGCAGTCATGAGCCGCACACCGGCGCAGCGAGACCCGCTGGTGCTGGTGTCAAACCGCGGGCCTGTGACGTTCCACGCGGGCGGGGAGGTGCAGCGTGGCTCGGGCGGGCTGGTGACGGCGCTGACTGGTTTGGCCTCGCACCGCGACGCCATCTGGATCGCCTCGGCGATGTCCGAGCACGATGCCGAGACCTCGCGCGCGCACGGCGGGCGGGCCTTTCCGGTGGTCTCGCCCGCGGGGGGTGAATTCAAAGTGCGTCTGGTCGTCTCCGACGAGGAGGCTTACGACCGCTTTTACAACGTGTTCGCGAACCCGATGTTGTGGTTCATCCAGCACTACCTGTGGGACCTCTCCAACGCACCGGACATCCGCCGCGAGGAGATCGAGGCGTTCGAGTTCGGCTACAACGCCGTCAACGACGATCTCGCGCGGGCGGTCGTGCAGGAGCTGGATGGCGTGGCCGAGCCGGTGGTGATGGTGCACGACTATCACCTCTACACGCTCCCCGACCTCGTACGCAAAGCTCGCCCGGATGCGTTCTTGCACCACTTCATCCACATCCCCTGGACGCAATCGGACGCCTGGCGGGTGCTGCCGACGCGGATCAGAGAGGAGATCTATGCGGGCCTCTTGGCGAACGACATCGTCGGCTTTCACACGCGCTCTTACCGGCGCAACTTCCTGCAGTGCTGTCGCGACCTGATGGACCTCGAGGTCGATTTCGAGCGCGGGATCGTGTGGTATGGCGAGCGCGAAGTGTGGGTGCGCGCCTATCCCCTGCCGATCGACCACGAGGCCACGCGCAAGCTCGCGCAGAGCCCGCGCGTGGCCGAGTTCGAGGCCGAGCTCCAGCACCGCCGTCGCGACCACCTGATCCTGCGCGTGGACCGCGCGGACCTGTCCAAGAACGTGCTGCGCGGGTTCTCCGCGTTCGACCTGTTCCTGGAGCAGCACCCGGAGTTCTCCGAGCGGGTGACCTTCATGGCCCAGATGATGCCATCGCGCACCGACGTGCCGCAGTATGCGGAGTACCTGGAGCGCATCGAGGCGCTCGTGGCGGTCGTCAACCACCGCCACGGCACGCCCGACTGGATGCCGATCCAGCTGAAGCTGCGCGACGACCTGGACGAGGCGATGGCGGCGTACAAGCATTACGACGTGCTGCTGGTGAACGCGATGTTCGACGGCATGAACCTGGTCGCCAAGGAGGGGCCGATCGTGAACGAGCGCGAGGGCGTGTCGATCCTCTCGGAGAACACCGGCGCCCATGAGGAGCTCGGCGAGTATGCCCTGTCGGTGAACCCGTTCGACATCCAGGAGCTCGCCGACTCGATCTACGCGGCGCTGACGATGGCCCAGGCCGAGCGCAGCCGCCGCGCGCGCGGGCTGGCCGAGATCGTGACCTCGCGCGACCCGGGCGACTGGATCGACGAGCAGCTGGCCGATATTCGCGCGAAGGGACGCTGATCGCGGGGACTCGCCGCATGACTCATCCGCTGACCAGCGACGGGCCTCGCCGCGTGCTTGTAAAAACACCGATTTGGAGAACCTCGCCGCAAGCGGCGAGGTCGGCAGCCGCGCATGCGCGGCTGCCCGAGCGGTGCATGCGCCGCTCGTGGACGGGGCGCATGCGCCCCGTCTCGGGGCCGCACATGTGCGGCCCCGCCAATCGGCGCATGCGCCGATTGGAACCGCTCCCATACCAACAGGATTGCCCAACCCGCTACTCTGTCCGCCGGACATGACGTTGCCCGCCCCCACATACGATCTCGTGCTACTCCTCGACGCGCGCGTCGAGGAAGGCGTGCGCACGAAGATCCTCGCCGACACCCGCGCCGCGATCGCGGCGGCCGGCGAGGTGGTGAACGAGGACGACTGGGGAGACCGCGCGCTGGCGTATCCGATCGAGCGTCACGCCGACGCCGAGTATCGACTGCTGCAATTCCACGCGCACACGCCCCAGCTGCTCGGCGATCTGGACCGGACCTTGCGGATCGCCGACGAGGTCCTGCGCTTCCGGATCGTCAAGCTCAAGCCGGGTACGCCCGAGGCGCCCGACATGCGCAGCGGCGCCGGCGCCGCGCCCCGGGCGGCCGAGGCACAGCACGCACCGCCGCCCCCGGCGGAGACCGAGGCTGCGCCGGCGGCCGAGGTCGCCGTGGGCGAGCCCGCGTAGCTCGACTTCTCGGCGGGTAATACACTCGTCGTATGGCTTGGGCGCAGGACGGCGAGCAGGGGACGACGAGACGCACGGACGTGCTGAGAGATTCACCGCCGATGTTCGAGTCGCGGCTGCTGGACGCCTGCTCGCGCGTGCACCCGCTGGTGCCGGTGATCGTGTTCGTGCCCGGCATCGCGCTGCTCAGCGCCTGGAGCCTGGCGAACGTGAGCCTCCTGGCCACGATCGCGCTGGCGATCGGCGGGTATGCGCTGTGGACGCTGTTCGAGTACTGGCTGCACCGGATCGTCTTCCACTTCGAGCCCGAGGACGGGTTCGGGGCGCGGCTGCACTGGATCATCCACGGCGTCCACCACGAGCACCCCAACGACCCGCTGCGCCTGGTGATGCCGCCGGCCGTCAGCATCCCGCTCGGCCTCGCCGTGTTCGGAATGCTGTATCTGTTGTTCGGCAGCGACTACGCGCCCGGGCTGGGAGCGGGCTTCTTCGTCGGATATCTGGCCTACGACATGCTCCACTATTACGTCCACCACTTCACCCCGCGCTCGCGCCTGGGCAGGATGCTGCGCGAGCGGCACATGCGCCACCATTTCCAGGACGACACCAAGGGATTCGGGATCAGCGCGCCTTACTGGGACGAGGTCTTCCGCACCTCCTCGCGCGTGCGTCGCGAGCGATAGGTACGGCATCGGCGCTCCCACGATCCGTGCGCGGGGCGCGTGCAGGCGGATCGGCAGCCAGAACCTCCGGCGCACAGCCCGAAGGCCGGCGTAGAGAGACGTAGAAATCCGCAACGTGCGTGATCGGCGCAGAAAACCCGCCGCTCGCGCCTCTACACTCGCCGGTAGCCCACTGGCGAACGTCTGTTCGCCGGAGGGCGGCCTCGGGGCCACCGACAGAGAGCCCAGAGAGACACGAACACAGATAGAGCGAAAGGAAGAGAACCGTGGCCGCCACCAACATAAACAGAGTCGTGATGACCGGCAACCTGACCGCCGACCCCGAGCTGCGCTCGCTGCCGAGCGGCATGTCCGTGTGCAGCCTGCGCATCGCCTGCAACACCCGTCGCAAGGACGGCGCCAGCGGCGAATGGGTCGACAAGCCCAACTATTTCAACGTGACCGTGTGGGGCGCGCAGGGCGAGAACGCGGCCCGCTACCTCTCCAAGGGACGGCCCGTGGCGATCGACGGACGCTTGGAGTGGCGCGAGTGGGAGGCCCAGGACGGGACAAAACGTCAGGCAACCGATATCATTGCCGACTCGGTGCAGTTCCTGGGTTCGCGCGATGACCCCGCCGGTGGCGGCTCGAGCGCGAGCAACGGAGTCTCACAGGGCAGCGACGTCCCCGTGCACGAAGGGGATTTCCAGCCCGCTGCGCCTGTCGGCGCCGGAGCCGGCGACGACGACATTCCGTTCTGATGATTGATTCCCCCAGCACATAAGCGAGGCAAGAGTTCAAGTGGCAAAGCGCGGTCGCGGCAAGCCGGTGCGCCGGCGAGACAAGAAGGGCGGTCCCGGCAGCGGGCGGCGCAAGCCATGCCAGCACTGCCGCGACAAGATCGAGCAGGTCGACTACAAGGACGTCGGCACGCTGCGCAAGTTCGTCTCCGAGAAGGGCAAGATCCGCTCGCGGCGGATCACCGGTGCATGCCGGCGCCATCAGAACCAGATCGCGCGGGCGGTCAAGCGCGCGCGCGAGCTGGCGCTGCTGCCGTACGTGAACGAGGGCGGTCGTGACGACAGCCCTCGTCGCGAACGGGGCGATCGCGACCGGGAACGCTAGGCCCGCGCCGCGCGCCCACGAGAGAGAAGACGGAGGACGAACGAAATGCCTGAAGCCATACTCCTGCAAGATGTCGAGCAGCTCGGCGAGCAGGGCAAGGTGATCGACGTATCGAAGGGCTACCTGCGCAACTTCCTGGTACCGCGCAAGCTCGCCCAGCCGGCCACGAGGGGCGCGATCGAAGCGATCAAGCAGCGCCAGGAGGCGGCGGAGCGGGCCGAGCGCAACGCGATCGAGAAAGCCCAGGAGAATGTCAACCTGCTGAATCGCACCGTGTTGACGATCCCCCAGCAGGCCGGCGCGGACGGACGGTTGTTCGGTTCGGTGACCGCGCAGGACATCGCCACCGCCATCCGCGAAGCGCGCGGGCTGAAAATCGACAAACGCGGCGTGTATCTGCCGGAGCCGATCAAGAGCGTCGGCACCTACATGGTCGTGGTCGACGTCGTCGAGGGTGTCCAGGCGACGATCAAGACCATGGTCGTCGCGAAGAAGTAAAGGGGTTCAGACAGTCGTCCGCCCCCTTTGCGAACATCTGTTCGTGGAGGGCTCTGAGCGCAATTCGGTCGGTGATAGCGGGGAGCGGCCGCGGCCGGCGGCGTGCGCCGATCTAGACTCGCGCGAGTCCAGATCATGAGCGCCGTCGCCACGACAAGCAACGGTGCGGGGAACGGGATCGCAGCGTCTCACGGCCAGGGGGCGGCCGGCGCCGCGATCGCACCCCCGCACAACCTCGACGCCGAGCAGTCGGTGCTCGGCGCGATCTTGCTGTCCGATCGCGCGCTGTATGCGCTGGTGATCGAAGAGGGACTGCGCCCGGAGGACTTCTACCGCGAGCGCCACGGCGCGATCTACGCGGCGATGCTCGCGCTGTACAACGAATCCGAGCCCGTGGACGTGCTGACGGTGACCGACCGCCTGCGCCAAGCGGGCAAGCTCGAGGAGATCGGCGGACCCGCGGCCGTGGACGAACTGACGGGGGTCGTCCCCGCCGCCGGCCATGCCCGTCGGTATGCGCAGATCGTGCGCGAGAACGCGCTGCTGCGTCGCCTGCTGAGCGCGTCGTTCGAGATTCAGGAGAGCGTGCTCGGCCACTCCGCCGCGCCTCGCGAGTTGGTCGAGCAGGCCGAGAAGGCGATGCTCGAGGTCGCGCGCGACGATCGCCAGCAGGACTTCAGGGCGATCGAGGAGGTGCTGCACGAGGAGCTCGACAAGCTCCACCGGCTGTCGATCGAAGGGACCTCGCTGACCGGCACACCGTCCGGGTTCAAGGATCTCGACGAGATCACCGGCGGGTTCCAGCCCGGCAACCTGATCATCATCGCCGCGCGTCCGGCGATGGGCAAGTCGGCGCTGGTCTGCAACATCGCCGAGAACGCCGCGGTCGAGCACAAAAAGCCCGTGGCACTGTTCAGCCTGGAGATGGCCGAGGCCGAGCTGGCACAGCGGTTCGTCGCCTCGCAGGCGCGCATCAAGGGCGAGGAGCTGCGCAAGGGACGGGTGGCCGAGCAGCGCTGGCCGAAGATCCTCAAGGCCTCCCAGCGCTTGGCGGCGGCGCCATTGTGGGTGGATGACTCCAGCGACGTCGGGCTGCTGGAGATCCGCGCGAAGGCGCGGCGGCTGCACAGCCAGTGCGAGGGTGGACTGGGCCTGATCATCATCGACTACCTGCAGCTGATGCGCACCGACAGCCGCTACGACAGTCGCGTGACGGCCGTGGGCGAGCTGAGCCGGGGGTTGAAGATCCTCGCGCGCGAGCTGGGGGTGCCGGTGATCGCGCTCTCGCAGCTCTCGCGCGCGGTCGAGCAGCGCACACCGAAGGTGCCCCAGCTCTCAGACCTGCGCGAGTCCGGCAATCTCGAGCAGGACTCCGATCTGGTGATGTTCATCTACCGCGACGAGTACTACGACGAGGACTCCGAGCGCCCGGGCGAGGCCGACCTGATCATCGCCAAGCACCGCAACGGGGCGGTCGGCAAAGTCACGCTGACCTTCCAGAAGGAGTATCCGAAGTTCCTCAGCTACGTAGGCGCAGAGCGGTTCGGCCAATGACCCCCGAGAGCTGCCCATTCGAAGCGTGCGACGGCAGCGGCTTTGTGATCGACGAGGCCACGAACACAGCCACCGACTGCCGCTGCCGGGCGGCGCGCATCGCCGCGGCGCGAACCAAGAGCCTCGCCGGGCGGATACCGAGCAAGTATCGGGACGTGTCCTTCGACCGTCCACCGGTGAGCGACATCGCGCGCGTCGCTCCGGCTCAGATTCAATCTGTGCGCCGTTACGTGCGCGACATCCAGACGAATCTCGACTCCGGTCGGGGGCTGTGGCTGCAGGGTGACGTCGGAACGGGCAAGACCACGTTGGCGATGCTCGTCTCCAAGGCGGCGCTGGACGCGGGACGCTCGGTGGCGATCTACTCGCTGCCGCGCCTGCTCAACCTGTTGCGCGAATCGATGGATTCCGAGACCGGCATGCTGGACTTCATGGATCGGCTCACGGCCGTGGACCTGCTGCACCTCGACGACCTCGGGGCCGAGAACCAGACCGACTGGGTGCTCGAGCAGCTCTACTCGATCGTCAATTCCCGTTACGAGGCGGAGCGGACGATCGTTGCCACCACCAACCTGATGCCGGACGAGCTCTCAGATCGGCTTGGCACCCGCACGGTCTCGCGTCTGGTGGAGATCTGCGGCGATCTGATCCCGCTGTACGGCGAGGACAAGCGCCGCGAATTTCGCATCCCCGCGCGCACCGCCTGAGGACGCGGACGAGGGCCCCCTACACTCCTACAGCGTATGCCCGGAATCGTGATAGTCGGCGCCCAGTGGGGCGACGAGGGAAAGGGAAAGATCACCGACCTGCTCGCCGAACAGGCCGACGCGGTCGTGCGCTTTCAGGGCGGCAACAACGCCGGGCACACGATCGTCCGTGAGGGTGTCGAGTGGAAGCTGCACCTGATCCCTTCGGGGATCCTGTATCCGGGCAAGCGCTGCGTGATCGGCAACGGCGTGGTGATCGACCCGAAGGTACTGATCGAGGAGCTGGACGCGCTGCGCGCGCGCCGCGTGGACGTGAGCGGGCTGCGGATCTCCGCCAACGCCCATCTGATCATGCCCTACCACCTGCTGCTGGACTCCGCCGGCGAGGCCAAGCTCGGGAGCCTGCAGATCGGCACGACCCGCCGAGGCATCGGCCCCTGCTACGCCGACAAGGCCGCGCGGCTGGGCATCCGCGTGCAGGACCTGCTCGACGAGAAGATCCTCAAGAAGAAGATCGTCGCCGCGATGGAGCCCAAGCGCCTGTCGCTGCGGCCGTTCGAAAAGGACCCGATGCTCGACCTGCACGCGATGACCGAGCAGTACCTGATCTATGGCCATCGTCTGGAGCAGCACATCGCGGACACCGCGAAACTGATGTGGGATCTGCTCGATGCCGGAGAGAAGGTCATTTTCGAGGGCGCCCAGGGCGCGATGCTCGACATCGACCACGGCACCTACCCGTTCGTGACCTCCTCCAATCCCCTGTCCGGCGCAGCCTGTGTGGGCACCGGCGTGGGGCCTAAGAACATCGACGAGATCTGGGGCATCTCCAAGGCTTACACCACGCGTGTCGGAGCGGGGCCGTTCCCGAGCGAGCTGCACGACGACACCGGCGAGCAGATCCGCAAGCGCGGAGGGGAGTTCGGCACCACCACCGGACGACCGCGACGCACCGGCTGGCTGGATCTCGTCGCTTTGCGCTACGCCGCGCGACTGAACACGATGACGGCGCTGGCCATCACCAAGCTCGACGTGCTCTCGGGATTCGACCGCATCCAGGTCTGCACCAGCTACCGCGGCGCGGAGGGCGCGGAGTTCGACGACTTCCCCTACCACCAGTCGGTGCTGCACCACACGAGCGCCGAACTGACCGAGCTGCCCGGCTGGAAAAAGGATCTGGGCGAGTGCCGCACGCTCTCAGACCTGCCCGACGCCGCGCGCGATTACCTGCGCTTCGTCGCCGAGCACGTCGGCGCGCCCGTCACGCTGGTGGGCGTGGGGCCCGGACGCGAGCAGACGATCTGGACCGACGCCGGCCAGGCGACGCTGATCGCGCGTAACGGCAGCTCACCGGACTGAGATCCCGTCGGGCGAGATCGCCGCCACGATGAGCGCGCGGGCGCCGGACGCTCCCAATGACGGCGCCACAGCCACGCGTCGGTCTCAGACGCGCGCCTCAGGCGCGCGGCGCGACAAGCTCGATCCAGTCGAGCGAACGCCCACAGAGGCTTCGTGCCCTGGCCGGCGCCACCCTCAGCAGCCGGGCTGGTGGGCGGCTCAGGGGCTGGAGTGAGATCGCGGTCAGGCTCGTCTGCTGGTTATCGCCGCTGCCGGGCGTCAGATCGGCGTGGGGATAGGTCAGCGTGAACACGTGTAGGCCGGGCGTGAGGTACACGTCGGCCACGGGCGCGTACTCGCCGATGCTCAACAGTTCGTCCTTGACCCTGTCGAGGAAGTGACCATCGACGCTCACTTCGAACCCGCGCGAAAAGCTGCCGCCCAACCACAGTTTGTAGTGCTGGTTCCCGTACACGTTGATCTGCGCTATCGCCGTCCCCGGCGTGTTCGGCCAGAGCGTCCGCGACGCGGCGTCGTGCGCCCAGGGCGCCGGCCAGCGCGTCTGATCGCCACGCGCGACGATCGGCTGCGGGCGCTGGTAGGCGACCAGTTCGGCGTGCTCGCCGGCGGCCGTGACGCCGAGACGTTCGATCTGTGCACACGCTGGAATCGCCGCTGGATTGGCGGAGCAGAGCGGCGCCTGCACGCCCAGCCGGTTCTGGGCCACGCCGCAATAGGGCAGCTTGTTCGATTCCCCATAGGGAACGTGGCTGAGCAGCCGAGCCGCCGGGCGCGCGGGGCGCTGCCACAGTTCGTAGTAGCGCCCCCGCCAGATGAGACTGTAGAGCGAGGGCGGACGACTCTGCGCGGGCGAGCGTGCGAGCACGATCGAGCGATACGGTTCGAGGGTCGCGGGCGCGAACGAGTCCAGGTCCGCCCAGGCGCTCTTGGTCAAGACCGCGCCGTCTGCCAGCGGCAGGGTGACCGCTCGGTACTCCGCCGGCTCGACCGGAGCGCCGTCTCGCAGGAAATGACGGTCCGCGTACACTTCGTAACCGTCGATCAACGTCGGGCCCTTCCCCGCGACCAGGACGCCGACGTGCTGCAGCTCGGCCAGCCGCGAGCGCGGGGCCAGCAGCACGTCGTGGTAGGCGAGCGCGTTCGACCACAGGACGCCGCCGCCGAGCGCCAGCAGCACGAGGATGCCCACCGGCCGGCGCCAAGTCAGCAGCAGAGCACCGCCGACGAGGGCGGCCGTGAGCAGCGCAGGAGAGGAGATCGCCAGCGCCTTGCCCAGCACCCATGGGGTGCTGTGCGCCAGATAGCCGATCGCACAGCCAGCGAGCGCGACGATGACGTACACCGCAATGCTCAATCGCCGTCTGCGAACAGTCAGCCAGATCGCGACCACGGCGGCGGCAAGCACGAGCGCGATCAGCAGCGCGCTCGCCACCGTTGGCGCACGCACCCGGAAGTCACCGACCGGCCAGATTCCCGCGAGTTGCCAGCCACTCAGCGGCTGAATCAGATTGCCGAGCGATTCACTGGTAGGCAGGTTGCCTGAACTTATGCCGCTGTAAGCGCCGAGGACGCTCGACAGCGTCACCCACATCGGCAGCGCCAGCACGGCCGTCGTGATGCCCAGTACGCCGATCCCCCGTGCGACATTTCCAATATCCTGACGCCGCGCACGAGCTACCCACACCATGAGTAGGCACAACAAGGTGGGCACGATCCAAGCGCCTGCACCGGTGCCCAGGGTCACGATCAACGCCGCTGCGGGGACCGCGGGCAGGAGCAACAAACGCGGATTGTCGGGGCGGCGTGCCAGCGCCCGCGCGACCAAAGCGACGCCTAGCACGAGCAGAAACGCCGAGGTCAACTCCTTGATACCGCCCCACAGACCGTAGCCATATAGCAGCGCCGGCTGGGCACCCAGAAACGCGACCAGTGCGCGCAGGCGAGGGGACTCGACCAGCGGTTCCGCGAGCGCGTATATGCCGAGCGCCACGGCGGCGGCGCAGCAGGCTAGATAGGGCTGAAAGATCCAGGCCGCGTCGATCCCGGTCAACCCGTGGCCGACTCCAAACAGCATGAACGCGCCGAGCGGGTAGCCGTTGCCGAGATTTGCCGCAAGCAGCAGCGAGTAGGTCGAGGACGGCAAGTCCGAAAGCGAACGCCCGTGTGCGAATACCTGGTCGGTGATCCCCAGCCACGTCGCCGTGTCGTCCAGACGCACATAGCCCGCGAACGTCGCGCTGCCCGACAGCAGCACCGGCGCCCCATACACGAGCAAAGCTCCCAGCGCGGCCAGCGCCGGCCACTTGGCGATCCCTCTGTGAGACGGCCATCCGATCACCAGGCCCACGATCGCCCCGACGCCCACGACCGGGACCGCCGCCGGCGCGATCGTGCTCCATGTCGTCAACAGCGAAGCCACGACGAGCGCCGCGGCCAGACCGAGCGGAACGAGTAGAACCCCCACCGTCTCGCCGGCGAGACGCTCGACCAGCACACCCCAGCCCGCGCCGACGGCCGCCAACACGAGCGGAAGCAGAACCCACGAGACGATCAGCGACAACAGCGCGCCACCATACACAGTCGCTCGGTCACAGCAACACGATCTTCGCCGGCTCGATCATCCTCGACCCTCGCCACCGCAACGCACACCAATCAGCAAGTCGGCAGAGCGCTCGGACGGACGTCAGTGCGGCAGGGCAGTCCGGGCGGCCTCGGAGGAGCGGCAACCGGGCGCCGGGTATCGCTCCATGAGGTCCTCGACCTCCGCCTTTACGCGGGCGAACACGTCGTGGTCGCCGGTGCGCGCCGCCTCCACGACCTCGTCAAACCAACGAGCGATCTCGTCCATGTGCTCGGCCAGCAGGCCTCGCGAGGTCGCGGCGGGCGTGCCGATCCGTACGCCGGACGGATCGAACGGCTTGCGCGGATCGAACGGGATCGCGTTCGCGTTCGTCACGATCCCTGCCTGCGCCAGCGCCGTCGAGGCTTCCTTGCCGGTCAGCCCCTTCGAGGTCATGTCGAGCAGGATCAGGTGGTTGTCGGTGCCCCCGGACACGAGCATGAACCCGCGCTCGCTCAGAGCCGCCGCCAGCGCCTTGGCGTTGGCGACGATCTGGTGTGAGTACTCGCCGAAGGCCGGCGTCAGCGCTTCACCGAGCGCCACCGCGATCGCAGCCGTCTGATGCTGGTGCGGTCCGCCCTGAAGGCCCGGGAACACCGCGCGATCAAGCGCCTTCGCGTGCTGCTCGCGGCACATCAAGATCGCGCCCCGCGGTCCGCGCAGCGTCTTGTGGGTCGTCGTCATGATCACGTCCGCATGCGCCGCCGGCGAGGGGTGCGCGCCGCCGGCGATCAGCCCCGCGATGTGTGAGATATCGGCGACCATCAGGGCGTCGATTTCTTTCGCGATCGCCGCGAACCCCTCGAAATCGATCGTGCGCGGTACGGCCGTGCCACCGCAGAACAACAACTTGGGTCGGTGCTCAAGCGCCAGCTCTCGCACCTGCGCCATGTCCACCCGGCCCGTATCGGGGTTCACGCCGTAGTGGACCGCGTTGAACCATTTGCCCGTCGCCGATACCGGCCATCCATGGGTGAGATGGCCCCCGGCGGGCAGCGCGAGCCCCATGACCGTGTCCCCCGGGTCGAGGAACGCCAGGTAGATCGCCAGGTTCGCCGGCGAGCCGGAGTAGGGCTGCACGTTCGCATGCTCCACGCCGAACAGCTCCCGCGCGCGCGCCTGCGCCAGCCGCTCGACCTCGTCGACGATCTCGTTGCCCTCGTAATAACGCTTGCCCGGATATCCCTCGCTGTACTTGTTCGCCAGCACGCTGCCATTCGCTTCGAGCACCGCGGCCGAGGTGTAGTTCTCGGAGGGGATCAAGAACAGGGACCGCGCCTGTTTTTCGTCCTCGCGGATCAGCAGCGCGGCGAGCTCAGGATCGGACTCCTCCAGCAGCGGGAACATCGGCCCAGTCTACAGCAGGCCCCTGCCGCGCCCGGCCGGCATAGGGGCCAAAGGTTGGGCGATCACGTCTTGGGGGCAGGCTCTCCACGGCGCCACCAAAACTGGGCGCAAAGCGGTGCGCTCATGCGGCGAAAGGCGTTGCGGGCCTCGGCTTCACCACGCCCGACGGGCGCCTGGGCTCGAGTCCGTCGTCGGGCTTGACCTCCAGACGCTCTCGCATGACACGCACCGCCTCCGGATTGCAGTCGACCAATACATACCGACGATCCAGCTTCGCCGCCACCGCACCCACCGTGCCGCTGCCGGCAAAGAAATCAAGGCACCAATCGCCGGGACGGGTGGATGCTTGGATCATCCGCCGGACGATCCCTTCGGGCTTCTGCGTGGGGTATCCCGTCTTCTCCCGCCCGCCGGTCGGAACGATCGTGTGCCACCACACATCCGTGGGCAGCTTGCCCTTCGCCGCCTTCTCCGGGGTCACCAGACCGGGCGCCATATAGGGCTCGCGATCCACGGCCTCGGCGTCGTAGTAATAGCGCGCCGGATCCTTCACGTACACGAGGATCGTGTCGTGCTTTGACGGCCAGCGCCGCTTGGATCGCGCGCCATAGTCGTAAGCCCAGACGATCTCGTTCAGAAAGCACTCGCGGCCGAAGATCTCGTCGAGCAGCAGCTTGCAGTAATGCGCCTCGCGGTGATCGATGTGGAAGTAGAAGGTCCCGCTCACCGCCAACAGCCTGCGAGCTTCGCGCAGGCGTGGTTCGAGGAACGCCAGATAGTCGTCGAACTCATCCAGATAAGACGATTCGGCAAGCAGACGCGTCTTGTAGCGACGGCCCGTGAACCCGATGCGATCCCCGCTCTCGTCGGGCACGGTCCGCAGGGTCTTGCGTGTCTGCGCCTTACCGGTATTGAACGGCGGATCGATATAGATCAGCTGAAAGGCCTCGTCCCGCAGGCCTGGCAGCACCTTGAGATTGTCCCCCAGAATGACCCTACCCTCGCCTTCCATGCCCTCAATCTACGCGAGGGGTCGGCGGGGGCGGGGAGACCGAAAAATGGGCCTGCTTGGAACGTACTCCAACCCGGAGATCCAAGGGCGGCTGCGACAGTCGGGAATCCGACCAAAACCCGAAAGTCCAGGTTTGAGTGAAGGCATGGTGCATGACGCTTGCTATGCCTCGCCAACTTCCGGTTTGCTCTCAGAATCGCCAGACGTTGAAGGGCTCACCGTATTCGAGGTCGTCCGGGTTCCAATCACGCATCAGCGGGTCGGTAACGATGGCGACCCCAAAGATGTTCATAATGATAGGGAGCGCAGGCCGTCCTTCCACGATGCGCGGTTCGTAGGTCAGTTCGACCGACTCGGTCGCTTTCGACTCCTTGAGGAGCAGCGCCCAGCGGTGACTCCCGTCTTCAATGACGGCTCGCCGGGCGTCGTCGAACCCCTGAGCGAATGCGACGTCAGGGCCGTGGTCAAGGTAGACGAACTCCAAGGCGGACTTCCAGACCGAGCGGACCATCCGGCCGATGCGCTTAGCCGTGATGGGGCCGCCCGTAGTGAGCGTCAGCTTGCCGGCTGAAGTCCTTCCGTCGGTCCGCATTCCCCGGACAGCTTTACGTCCGCCAACGATGTTGAGCGTTCCGCGCTCGGAACCCCAAAAGATCGTTGCGTTGCCCCACTTCGAGGTAACGGCCTTTCCGGCCTTAGTCGGTAGCCCGCGCTCGCCCCGCAGGAGCGTGATCGGCGGGAAGTTGATCAGTGCCTCGTCGGCTTGCGAAAGGTGGCGGTTGTTGCAGCGATCGCAGACAACTCCTGGCGGCAAGATGTACTTGTCGTTCCCCAACGCCTCGCTGAGGATGTGCTCGCGGCTCGTAAACCCGCCGTCATGCCGACGACAGAAAAGGCAACCCGGCTCATGGAGGGCATAGGTCTCAACCATAGTAGTCATTTGATCGATAGCCGCTTATCTCATCGCCCGGCAAGCCGCCGCCTCAGCATCATCCTTGCTCTCCTCGCAGCAGGAGGTGATCTCGTACCGCACTGTATCCCCGCGCTGCTGCCCGACGAAAAGACGGACCTGTTCCGTGCACCTTGCAAATCGTCCGCGTGATGGCTCGTTCGACCTTGGTGTACGTCTCGTTCAGGACTCACCGACAAGCAGTCAAAGCTGGCCCGACCCTCGCTCGCTCGTTAGGGTTGCACCGTGGCCGAGTTCCCCTCCTTGAAAGCAAAGCAGCTTCTGAAGGTTCTTGAAGGCGACCCGCTCAACTACCGAACCACTCGCCAGGCCGGCTCACACCGTCGACTGAAGGCAGATGGCCGACCGCCGCTGACCTGGGCATTCCACGATCGACGGACGCTGGCGCCCGGCGAGGTCCGGCGGGTGCTGGTAAATCACGTGGGACTTGCAGAAGACGAGGCCCGACGGCTACTCTGAAGGAGCGCCATGGACACCGTTCGTATCCTCCACCACCACGAGCCCGGTTTTGGCTGGAGCTTCGAGTCGCCCGATATCCCCGGCCTGACCGGCGGAGGCGACGCCTATGACCAGGCGCACGCCGAGGACGCCGCCAGGTTCGCGCTGGTGTGCGCCGCCGAAGAGCAGGGCAACCCGGCGCCCACCGATCTCATCTTCGAGCATTACGTGCCTGCCGACGTTCCCGCCGCGGCGTAGCGCCGAGGATCGAAAAAATGGGCCGTGTAGGAATCGAACCTACAACCTTGGGCTTAAGAGGCCCCTGCTCTGCCGGTTGAGCTAACGGCCCGTGAGCGCGTCGGCGAAGCAGCGGCCGACTCGGCGCTGATTCTACCCAAGCGGTCCCGACGTACGCCCCCTCAGAAGACGACCGTGCGCCGTCCATCGACGATCACGCGGTCGTCGAGATGCAGCGCCACCGCCCGAGCGAGCACGAGGCGCTCGATGTCACGGCCGACGCGCTCGAGATCCTCGGCGCTCTGGCGGTGGTCGACGCGGACGACGTCCTGGTCGATGATCGGGCCGTCATCCAACTGCTCGGTGACGTAATGCGCGGTGGCGCCGATCAGCTTGACTCCCCGCTCGCGTGCCCGCCGATAGGGGTTGGCGCCGGCGAACGCGGGGAGGAAGGAGTGGTGGATGTTGATCGCCGGCGCCCCCAAACGCTCCAGGAAGTCGCCGCCGAGGATCTGCATGTAGCGTGCCAGCACCACCAGGTCGGCCCTGCCCACCAGCAGGTCGAGCATGGCCGCTTCCGCTCGAGGCTTGTCGTCTGCGTGCACGGGCACGTGGTGGTAGGGAACCCCGGCGGTTTCGCTCTCGAAGCGCAGGTCCTCGTGATTGGAGATCACCGCGACGACCTCGCCGTCGAGATCTCCGCGACGCCAGCGCCACAGCAGATCGACGAGGCAATGATCGTGGCGGGAGACGAAGATCGCGATCCGCCGGCGCTCACCCCAGTAACGGATCTCCCACTCCATCCCGAGCCCGTCCGCCACCTCGATCGCGAACAGCTCCTCGAAGCGCCGCCTGACCTCGACGGCGCCGTCGGGTGCGCTCAGCTCGTGCAGCACGAACTCGGTGCGCATGAAGAAGCGACCGCCTGTCGGATCGGTCGAGTACTGGTGAGAAGAGACGATGTTGGCGCCCTGCTCGAGCAGAAAGCCCGAGACGGCAGCGACGATCCCGGGTTGGTCCGCGCAGCCGATCAGCAGGCGCGCCGTATAACGATGGGGCCCGACGTCCACGCCCCCACACCACCCCGACCTATTTCTTCGTCGTCGACGAGCCCCCGACGGTCGTCACGGGGACCGTGGTGGTCGCGGTGGGAACCGTGGTGGCGGCGGTGGCCCCCGTTGCGGGGACCGTCGTGGTGGCGCCCGCTGCGCCGGTCGCGCCCGTTGCGGCTTCGGCGCCGTTCGGGTGCGCCTTGATCGCGGCGAGCTGCTTCTTCAGCTGCTTGCGCTGCGCCGCCGGCGACAGCGCGATCGCCTTGGCCGACGCGAGATCGCCGATGCGGGCGTTGTTGGCTTTGTAGGCGTACTCCGCTAACGCCGCATACAACGATGCCTGGTATTGCGGTGTGCTTTCGGTCTTGGCTGGGATCACGATCTGCAGCACCTTGACCGCTTCTGCGGGCTCGTTGAGACCTTCTTCGCCGAACACCCGCTCCATCTGCAGCGCCAGCTGTGCGTTGGGCTTGCGCGGTTTCAGCGCGATGTACCGGTTCCACGATTGGGCGGTCTGCCCAAACAGTTCACGGCCCTTGGCCGTCAGCCGCTGATTGACGAAATAGGCTTCGCCGCCGGCTTCGTGCAGCTGGTTGAGCGTCAGCTGTTCCCACGCATAGACGCTGCTCGGCTGCTTCTCGGTGAGCTTCTTGTACTTGTCGATCTGCGCCGAGAAGCTGGCGCTGTTCGAGCCTTCGCTGCCGGTCAGGGAATTCAGGAGCCCGCCGCCGCCCACGCCGGCGCCGACACCGAAGAACACCAGGCCCGCCCCGATCAGCAGCGCGAGGCCGCCGTAGATCACCCGGACCGTCCGGCGACGGCCGCGCCCGCGCAGATCGAACAGCATCAGCTCAGCTCGCTGTCGGTGTGGTCGATGATCTGTTGCACGCTTGGCTCCGTCCTCTGCTGTGTGGGAGCGCCACCGTCGGGCGGGCGCCCTAGACCCTGCGTTTGGCGTTCGCGCGCTTGCTCGCGGCGTTCGACAAACGACGCGAGCAGGATACTCGCCTCGTAGAGCACATACAGCGGGATCGTCTCGAGCAGCAGCGTGACCGCGTCTCCCGGCAGGAACGCCGCGATCGCCGCGCAGACCACGATCGCGTAGCGGCGGTTGTGGCGTAGCTGCTGCGGTGTGACGATGCCGACACGGGTCGCCGCGAGGATCGCGACCGGCACCTGGAACACGAGGCCCATCGCGAGCAGCACCGTGGCGGCGAACTTGTAGTAAGGGCCTGCCTGCACGAGCACGTTGAACTCGCTGCTGTTGAAGTTCTGAAAGAAGCGCACCGCGGCCGGCAGCACCACGAAGTAGCCAAACAGCACGCCGACCGCGAACAGACACGGGATCGCGGCGAGCAGGGGCAGCGCGATGCGTCTCTCACTGGGACTGAACGCGGGCAGCACGAACCCGTAAAGCTGAAACAGCACGATCGGCAGCGAGAACACGAGCGCGAACAGCAACGTGACCCCAAGCGTGGTCGTGAACGGCTCGCCGATGCCCAAGGTCACGGGCTTGTTGCCCTGCGGAGTGCGTGGGATCTTCGCGATGTCGGCCTGCAGGCGAGGTATCTCGGCGGCGAGCGCCGCGCGGGTCACGGGCGGGAGCTTGCTCGCGGGATCGGCCAGCGTCGCGGAGATCCCCTGCACGTCGCGCGCTAGGGCGAGCACGCCCTGCTGGGCAAGCGCTGTCTGTCCGAGCGGGCCGTTGCCCTGTTTGACCTGTTTCTGGGTCTGATGCTCGAGCGGGCGGTTGATGATTTCCAGCAGCGCGTGGTTCTGCCACAGGCACACCCCGAACGCAACGGCGATCGCCACGGCACTGACGATCAGGCGCGTGCGCAACTCTTCGAGATGATCCACGAGGCTGAGCTTGTCTTCGTGGCCGATCGTGCGGATCGCTGTCGCCATGTCCTCTTGAACGTAGCACCGGTCGTTTGGCTCACGCCTGCGCATCGCCGCCCTTTGGCTCGCCGCCAGAATGCGGCGGGGCTACGGGGCTAAAGGGAAGGGGCGTCTGAGTCGATTACTTCAGAGCAAGCCATGTCAGACACCAGCCCCCACATACGCCACCGCGTGAAGATGCCAGACGGCAAGCACGTCGAGGTCACCTATCGCGACCATCGGCACCCGCCCCAGTCTGCGTATGCGCATGAACCGTCACGCGCGCCGGAGTCGATCGACGAGCTCGACCCGGTGTTCACGACCGACCCGGCCTGTCCGCCACAGGAGCTGCATGTCTGCTTCAACTGCGCCGGCGAGCTCGTCTACCCGCTCGACTGGACCGAGGAGGGCCCCAAGCACTGGCGCATCGTGCTGCGCTGCCCGGAGTGCGAGGCGCGGCGGGAGGGTGTCTTCGAGCAGAGCATCGTGGAGCGGCTGGACGACGAGCTGGACCACGGCGCGGGCGCGCTGCTGAGCGATCTGAAGCGCCTCACGCACGCGAACATGACCGACGAGGTCGAGTTCTTCGTCCGCGCCCTGCAGGCCGACCTGATCACCCCCAGCGACTTTCAGTAGACACCGCGCTCTAGCGGTAGCGCTCGACCACGGCGTCCGCTACGAGGTCGAGCAGTGCGGCATCGCTGCCGTCGGGCAGGCGTCGCGGAAGCTCCGACTTTGCTTGCGCGACCAACGCGAGCGCGCGTTCGCGAGCCTCGTCGAGGGCGCCGGTGGAGGCGATGCGCTCACACAGCCCCTCGGCCTGCTCAGGTCCGCGAAGCGTCGAGAGGTCGAACTCGGCGAGCTCCCGGTCGCGTTCGCGGGCGAGAATGAACGGCAGGGTGACGGTGCCGTCGAGCAGGTCGGTGCCCCGCGCCTTGCCGGTTCGCTCGACCGGGCCAGACACGTCGAGCACGTCGTCGAGCAGCTGAAACGCGAGCCCGATCCTGCGCGCGAACGCCCCGAGCTCGTCTGCAAGCTCCGGCGAGCCTCCTGCGGCCACGAGCGCGCCCAGGCGGCAGGCGGCCTCGAACAGCGCCGCGGTCTTCAGTTCGCAGCGGCGCAGATATCGCGCGACCGCGACGTGCATCGAGTAGGCGTCCTCGCGCTGCAGCAGCTCGCCTTCGGCCAGCGCCGAGCTGGCATCCGACAGTGCGCGCAATTGGGCCTCCTCGCCGTTGCGCGCGAGCTCGGCGAACGCGCGTGAGAACAGCAGGTCGCCGGTGGCGATCGCGAGCTTGCGCCCGGCCGCCGCGGCGACCGAAGGGTGTCCGCGCCGCAGCTGGGCGCCGTCGATCACGTCGTCGTGCACGAGGGTCGCCGAGTGCACCAGCTCGACCGCCACGGCCGCGCGCACGAGTCTGTCCTCCGCGTCGACCGCACCTCCGGGGCCCCCGGCCGATTCGGCGGCGAGCACCACCAGCAGTGGGCGCAAGCGCTTGCCTCCGGCGAGAACCGTGCCGCTCGCGTGAGAGGCGAGCGGATCGCCCGCCTGCGAGGTTACGCGCTCGAGGTGGCGCTCGGTGCGCACCATCCGCTCGCGCAGAGCGCTGCCGCCGCGACGCATGATCACCTCGACCGCATCGACGTCGGCGGCGCTCATGCCGGCCATGCCGTCCGCTGCGGCTGTTCCCCCCATCGGACTCATCATGACCCCTCGCGCACGACCGTGCCCGCGTGGATCGCGATGATCCCGCCGGCGAGCAGGACATATGAGATCTCCGCGAGTCCCGCGCGCTCCAACTCGGCGGCCAGCTGAGACGGCCCCGGCCAGCGCTTGACGGAGTTCGGCAGGTAGGTGTAAGCGTCCGTGACCTCATCCGAGCGCTCGGCGCCCCGCAACCGCGCCGTGAACCCGGCGAGCGAGCCGACGAACCGCCCGAGCAGTGGCACGACGCGATCGAACCACAGCGCAAAGAACAGCGACAGCGGACGCCTGGTGGGCGTGGTCATCTCCAGCACCACGACCCTTCCTCCCGGCCGCACGACGCGGACCATCTCTGCGAGCCCGCGCGTGAGATCGGGAAAATTGCGCAGCCCGAACCCGTTCATGGCGGCGTCGAACTCGTCGTCCGCGTAAGGAAGCTCCAGCCCGTCGCCCCACTCGAACCGCAGCTCGGTCGCGAGCGTCACGATGTCCACCGCCCCCGCCTTCTCCCGGGCGCGGGCAAGCATGCCGTCGGAGAAATCGCTGCCCACGACTTCACCGCCGGGCGTTACGCGTCGCGCCAACTCGAGCGCCAGGTCGCCGGTCCCGGTCGCAACGTCGAGCACGCGTGCGCCGGGACCGACGCGGGCCTGATCGACCGCGCGGGCACGCCAGCGATGGTGCAGGCCGGCGGTCATCGCGCCGTTCAGCGCGTCGTAGATCCAGGCGATGCCGTCGAACATGCTCCGCACCTGGGCCGCCTCCAGCTCTCCGGCGTCGGCGCCTGGATGAGTCATGGCAGGATCTACTTCAGTTGCGAGAGGAATTCGACGGCCGCCTTGAACTTCTGCGGCGGCAGATTCTTGAACGAGGGCATCGGGGCGGTCGGGTTCACGAGCGTACGCGCGATTCCCTGGCGTGGCAGTCGCGAGGCGATATGGGTGAGCTGCGGGCCGGGCCCGTCGTTGCCGTTGTCGCCGATCTTGTGACATGCCAGGCAGCCCGATTGGGCGACCACCAGCTTCCCTGCTTCGTATTCGGTGAGCGTGCGCCCGCCCGCCTGCTGGACGGCCTTGGGCGTGGGCATTTCGATCACCGTCGGGGACCCCGCGTTGGCGCCCTCGTAGGTGAGCAGCGCCATCGCGCCGATCACGAAGATGCCCGTCAGCGTGGCGATCGGACGGCGCTCGGGGCGGCGCTCGGGGCGACGGTCGTAGAAAGGCAGCAAAAACAGCAGGATCATGCCGATCGTCGGCACCCCGATCGTCGCCAGCGGCACGAGGCTCGGCGGCTTGATCACACGCAGGACCTCGAACAGGAAGAAGAAGTACCACTCCGGCCGGGGCACGTATGTGGTCGTCGTGGGGTTGGCCTTGGAGCCGAGCTCGGCGCCGAGCACGAGCGACATCGTGATGATGACCGCCATCACCACACAGGCCATCGCCGCGTCCTTGGCGACCGCGTAGGGGAAGAACGGCTTGCCCTGAGACTTCAGGATCGCGTACTCGCGGAGGTACTCCTCCTTCTCCTGTCTGTTCATAGCTCGCGCCTCCCTCCGACCGCGGCTTCGCCGCGCTTGGGTCGCGCCTCCTGAGAACCGTCGATCGCGGACTTGCCGCGGCTCATGCGTCGGCCTCGCGCAGCTCGGGGTTCTGCTCGGCCTTCAACCACGGCGGCGCGGTCGTGCCGAGCTTGGCGACGAGGTACAGGTGCGCGCCGATCAGCGCCGCGATCAGCCCCGGCACGAGCAGCATGTGGATGGCGTAGAACCGCGACAGCGTCGTCGCCCCGAATTCCGGTCCTCCGCGCAGGAAGTCGCTCAGATACGGCCCCAGCAAGGGGCCCGTTCCGTTGATGTTCACGCCCACGATCGTCGCCCAGTAGGCGCGCTGGTCGAACGGCAACAGGTAGCCGGTGAACGACATCACCATCGTCAGGATCAAGAGCACCACACCGATCACCCAGTTGAGCTCGCGCGGATACTTGTAGGCGCCGAAGAAGAACGTGCGACCCATGTGCAGGAACACGAGAATCACCATCACGCTCGAGCCCCACTTGTGCATGCCGCGCACGAACTGACCGAGAAAGACTTCGTTGGTCACGTGCCGGATCGATTCATACGCTCCGCCGGAGGGGTCGGGGCGGTAGTACATCGCCAGGAACACGCCGGTCACGGCCTGGGAGAGGAACGCGAACATCGTGGCCGAGCCGAGCGTGTAGAACCAGTTGGTGCCCTTGGGCACCTTGCGGAACATCAGCCAGCGCGCGCCCCCGCTCAGCGACGTGCGCTCGTCGACCCAGTCGACGACGGTCGTTCCGGCCTCGGCGGCGTGTTCGTGCGGCTTGGCCTTCTGCCCGTTGCCCTCGCCCGGGCGCGGCGGCGGCGCCTGCAGGGAGGAGGGGATCGGAGGGGCGGGGAGCTTGGGCACGGTCGAGTCGTCCTACAGTTTTTGAGCGCCGGGGCGCGATGGGTAGGCGTACTGGCCGATGCCGTCCAACGGCTCGCCGGGATCGCGCGGAGAGAAGCGCTGCAGCTCGCTGTTGACGGAAAAGCGCGGGCCGAGTTCGACTTCGCGGTTGCCGTTCACGCGGGTGTAGAAGCGGTCGAGCGGGCGCACGGGGGGCCCGCCGACGCGGCGGCCCAGGAGGTCGTACACGCCGCCGTGGCACGGGCAGATGAAGCGCTCGGCCGCATCGACCCAGCGCACGGGGCAACCGAGGTGCGCGCAGCGACTGGAGATGGCGATGTACTTGGTGTCCTTGTCGTAGGGATCGGTGTCGATCGCGGCGTTGAACCTGCGCACGTACGCGGTCGTCTTGCCGGCCTCGCCGATGGTGGGGTTGAGCGTGAGCACGACCGGGACGTAGTTGTAGGGGTTGAACAGATCCTCCGAGCCGACGCTTTCCCAGCGGTGGGGGGAGCTTTTGAACATCGGCCCGACCGCGAAGCCGAGTGCGGGCAGCAGGAAGGAAGCGGCCGCGATCGCGCCCGCGCCCTGGCCGCCGACGACCATGAAGCGCCGGCGCGTGACGGTCTCACCCTCGAACGCGCCGGGGAATTCGCGGTCGAGCGTGTACTTGGACTTGTGCTTGTCGTGCTTGGCGGACACCGAGCCCGAACAATATCGAGGCGAGTAGATTCAGGGCGACGCCGGGACGCCCAAAGCGCTTGTGCGCATCGCCTCGATCGCCTCGGGGGCGCGAGCGAACGCTAGGCGCTTAGCCTCGGCATGAGCCTCGCTGGAGCCCCAGCCCACCGCGCGCGCGCCGGCCTCCCATACCGCTCGGGCGAGCTCGGGTTCGCCGGCGGCCTGGGCGAGCGCGCCGAGCGTGATCGTGTCCGCCAGCTCGGCCACCGCCTCGGTGTCGCCGAGCGCGACCAGGCGGGCAAGGCCGAGCGCGTACAGGCGATCGCCGGCGAGCAGTCCGAGATCGGCCTCCGCGGGAGCGACCACGCGCCCGTCGCCATAGTGCAAGAGGTAACCCTCGTAGATCGTCTCCACCAGCAGCTCGTACTCCTCGCGGGCCCGCTGCGCGCGCGGCCCGGCGGCGGCCGTCTGAGCGGGGCCCGGCGCGTCACTCCAGGGGCCGTCGGGAATGTCCGCGGCGACGAGCGTCGCCATCAGACCACCCTGCTCGCGCAGGAGCTCGACCAGTCGCCCCAGAGCGCCGCCACACCTCTGATCGGCGTTCATTCGGCGCTCACCCGATCTCCTGGCGCCCCCAGCGCCACGAACGCGGCCGCCGCAGCCTCGATCGTGCGCTCGATCTGCTCGGGGGTGTGCGCGAGCGAGGGAAACCACGCCTCGAACTGTGACGGCGGTGGGTAGACGCCGCGAGCGAGCAGCTCCCTGCACCACCGCCCGTAGGCCTCGTGATCGCACGTGCGCGCCTGCGTGAAGTCGCAGATCGACAGGCCCTCGACGCCCGGAGCGGCATCGGTGAAGAACACCGTCAGCAGCCCCGGCACGCTGACGACCTGCACCGGATACCCCCCACTCGCCACCGCGCTCGCGGCGGCCTCGCGCAGGCCGGTCGCCAGACGCTCGGTGATCGCTGCCAGGCGCACGTAGGCGGACTCGTCGAGCAGCTCCAGCGTCTGCAGCCCGGCCGCGACCGCGAGCGGGTTGCCCGACAGCGTGCCCGCCTGGTAGACCTCGCCGGCCGGGGCGAGCATGTTCATCAACTCCGCCCCGCCTCCGACGGCGGCGGCGGGCAGTCCGCCGCCGAGCACCTTGCCCATGATCGTCAGGTCCGCTGTGACGCCGGTCAGCTCCTGAGCGCCGCCGCGAGCGACGCGAAAGCCCGAGATGACCTCGTCCAGCACGAGCAGCGCGCCGGTGGCGGTGGCGCGCTCGCGCAGCAACTCGAGAAACCCGGCGCGGGGGGGTACGAGGCCCATGTTGGCGGGCAATGGCTCGGCGATGATCGCCGCCAGCTCGTGGGCTTCGCTCGCCGCGATCAGAGCGTCGCGATCGTTCCAGGGCACGAGCACCGTCTGGGCGGCCGTGCCGGGCGGCACGCCGGGACTGGAGGGCAGTGATTGGGTCGCCAGGCCCGAGCCGGCCTGGGCCAGCAGCCCGTCGAGATGGCCGTGGTAGGCCCCCTCGAACTTGAGCACCTGCTCGCGTCCGGTGGCCGCACGGGCAAGACGGATCGCGGTCATCGACGCCTCGGTTCCCGAAGAGGTCATGCGCAGCATCTCAACGCTCTGCATCCGGCGGGCGACCTCGCCCGCGAGCTCGACCTCGCCGGGAGTCGGCGCGCCGAAGCTCGTGCCGCGCGCCGCTGCGTCGGCGATCGCCGCCAGCACGTCCCGGTGCGCGTGCCCGTGGATCAGGGGCCCCCACGAGCAGACGTAGTCGACGTAGCGGTTGCCGTCGACGTCTGTCACTTCGGCGCCCTCTCCGCGGGCGATGAACACAGGGTCTCTCCCGATCGCGCGCATCGCGCGCACGGGCGAGTTGACACCTCCGGGCATCACCTCCAGGGCGCGCCGGTACAGCGCCGCCGAGCGTGTGTCGGTCAACGCGGTCATCGAGCTAGCCGGGGGTGTGCTGGCGCTCCCACTCCTTGAACTCGTCGGTGAAGTAAAGGAGCCGGATCTTCTTGAACTCGGTCGAGCTGTACAGCGTCGCGCGACCGGAGATGCCGGTCTGCTGCGCGATCGAGTCGAGCACCGCGTCGCACTCCTCCTTGGAGCGTCCGTGGGCCATCGTGAACACCGAGTAGGGCCAGTCGGCGTAGGTGGGGCGCTGGTAGCAGTGGGAGATGCCGCGCACGGCCGCCATGCGCCGCCCGATGTCGAGAATCTGCTCGTCCGGCACCTGCCATACGCCCATGCCGTTGGCGGAGAAGCCGGCGCGGCGGTGATACAGGATCGCCGCGACCCGCCGCAGCAGCCCGCGCTCCTGCATGCCCGCGAGATGGTCGAGCAGCCGCTCCTGGGGAATCCCCAGCTCGGCGGCCGCGCCCGCGTACGGTTCCGGCACGACCGGCATGTCGCCCTGCAATGCGCGGATGACGGCGATGTCGAACTCGTCGTAGGGCTGGCGCTCGAGCTCCACCGGCTCTTTAACCTCGGCGGCCTTGGCGAGGGCGTCGGTGTCGCCCTCCATCTCCAGGTCCATGCGTATCTTGAACAGCTTCAGTGTCGGCAGCTGGCGCACCGACTCAGCGCCCGCCTCGCGCGCGAGCACCTCCAGCGTCCCCTCCAGGCCGAGCTCGGAGTCGGGCTCGGTGGCGATCGTGAACCACAGGTTGAATTCGTGGTTGCGCAGATAGTTGTGCGAGACCCCCGGATGGGCGTTGATGATCTGCGCGGCGCGATGGGGATGCTCGGGATCGACCTTGGCGGCGACCAGCATCGAGGAGTAGCCCAGCGCGCGCGTGTCGAAGATCGGCGTCACCTGCCGGACGATCCGCTTGTCGAGCAGGTGCCGTACGCGCGCCATCGCCTCCTCCTCGGTGATCCCCCCCAGCTCGGCCACGTGCGCGTAGGGGCGCGGAGCGATCGGGAAGGAGCCCTGCATCAGGTTCAGCAGCCGCCGGTCGACGTCCTCGAGCGGGATCGCCGCGCCGTCCTTGCGGCTGCGCAGCTTCGGTGTCGACGCAGTGGCGGCGAGAATGCCGTCGGGTGTGCTCATGCGCGTCTCCTGACACTACGCCCACATGAGCATGTAGAGCGAACTGTGTTCATGCGAGCCAAGAGGCGGCGTCAAGCGCGTGATAGGTGATGATCGTGTCGGCGCCCGCACGCGCCAGCGAGGTGAGGATCTCCAGCACTGCCTCGCGTTCGTCGAGCGCCCCGGCCGCCGCGGCGGCACGGACCATCGCGTACTCGCCGCTGACGTTGTACGCGGCGACGGGCAGGCCCGTCTCGCGCTTGACGGCCGCGATCAGGTCGCCGTAGGCGAGCGCGGGCTTGACCATCAGCATGTCCGCGCCCTCGCCGACATCGAGCACGGCCTCGCGCAGCGCCTGCGCGCCGTTGGCCGGATCGAGTTGATAGGAGCGGCGGTCGCCGAACGCGGGCGTCGATCCCGCGGCGTCGCGAAACGGTCCATAGAAGGCGGAGGCGAACTTGGCGGAGTAGGCGAGGATCGGCGTATCGGCAAACCCCTCGGCGTCGAGCTCTGAGCGCAGCGCGCCGACGCGCCCGTCCATCATGTCCGAGGGAGCCACCACGTCCGCCCCGGAGTGCGCGTGACTGACGGCGGTGCGGGCGAGCAGCTCCAGCGTCGCGTCGTTGTCGATCGAGCCGTCCTGACGCGCGACGCCGCAGTGGCCGTGGTCGGTGTACTCGCACAGGCACACGTCGGTGATCACGAGCGGCCCGTCCGGGAGCGCCTGCTTGAGCGCGCGCACCGTCAACTGGACGATGCCCTCCTCGTCATAGGCGCTCGAGCCCTCCTCGTCCTTGTGCGAAGGAATCCCGAACACGATCACCGCGCCGAGGCCGAGGGCGGCGGCCTCGCGGGCGCGCTCGAGCGCGCCTGAGATCGACAGTCGCGCGAGCGCCGGTAGCGCCAGCTCGCCCTCGGGCGGGGGCGGCGCGTCCGCCTCGGCGACGAACAGCGGCAGCACCAGTTGCTCGGCCCGCAGGCCCCTCTCGCGCACGAGCCCGCGCAGGCCGGCGCTCGCGCGCAGTCTGCGCATGCGCGTAGTTGGGTAAGCCATCCTCTCCGAGGATACTCGCCCCCGCCGCAATCGAGACCAGCGAGCACCCACCCGGCGCGCCACCGCGGTCGCGTCGATTACTCCAGGCGCCGCAACCCCACGCGTGCGAGGGCCCCGAACGCCAGCGTCAACCCGAGCAGATGCGCGACCGAGACGCCCAACCCGGGAGACGCCCCGTTGACGGCCGCGTCGAGCGCCTGCAGGGCGGCCTTGAACGGGAACACGAACGAGATCGCCACGATCGCGTCGTTGAGCCCGTGCGCAACCGCTCCGGAGGGCACCAGCGCGAGGAACGCCAGCGGCAACGACAGCCCGAACGCCAGCAGCGAGGCTGCGCGCACCTCGCGCGCGAGCGCGCCGATCGCGATGCCCAGAGCGCCGAACGCGAGGGCCCCGAAGGCGAGCGCGATCAGCCATTGCCAGGCGCGCCCCCAATCGAGGCTGACGAACGCGCCGATGCCCGCGAACATCGCCAAGGCCAGCACCAGCGCGCAGGACGCGGCCAGCAGCAGCTTCTCCGCGAGCAGCCCCTCGCGCGAGGCCAGACCGCGAGCCAGCCGTGCAAGCGTGTGCTCTTCGCGCTCGAGCGCGACTCCTCCGGCGGCCAGCAGCACGCACACGAACATCAACGAGACGCTCACCGCGACGACGACCGCGAACGTGTTCAGGGGCGTGCGCCTGCCCTGCACGAGCGTGCTCTTGACCTGGATCGGCTGGCCGATCGTGGAGAGCACGTTTTTGGCCAGCCCGAGGTTCTGGTCGGCGAATTCGGCGAACTTGTCTATCCGTTCCAGCTGCTTGCGATCGGCGCCCGGCGGTTGACGGGCGATGACTTTGTGCAGCGTCGACGGGATCTGCCCAAGGCCGATCATGTTCGACGGCGCGCCTAGCACGCCCAGGTTGCCCCCCGTGAGCAATACCCCGATCGCTTGTGCGGCGGCGCGCTGGATCTGTTCGGAAAAGCCCACGTTTGCCTGCGCCAGGGCGGAGTTCAGCTGTGATTGCACGAGCGATTGCTCCAGAGCGTTGCCGTTGTAGAGCACTTCGATGCTGCCCTGGGTCACCCCGGAGGAGATCCGCGCGGCGATGTCGCGCGGGATCACCACCGCCGCGAGCACTCGCCCGGACTTGATGTCGGCGACCGCCTGCGCGCGCGAGGACACGTGCACGGGCTGAACCTGGCTGAAGATCTCATCGGCGTAGTGGCTCACGTCGACCCGTTCGCTGCCCACCTGGATCGTCTGCCCGGGCGGCGTTTCGTCGACGATCGCCACCTTCGGCTTGCCGGGCGAGCGCGATATCGCCAGCCCGATCAGCAGCGCGATCGCGATCGGGTACACGACCAGCACGCCCACCAGCAGCCGCGAGCGCCCGAGGATCAGCAGGTCCTTTTTCAGCAGCCAGCGCACGGCTCAGTGTCCGTGCGCCTTCAGGAATGCGACGAACGCGCTCTCGAAATCCCCTTCGCCGCCCCCGTTCGCCGCGATCAGCTCGGCGGGAGGCCCGTCGAACAGCAGCTCTCCGTCGGCCAGCACAATCGCGCGCGTGGCATAGCGGCGCACCTCGCCGAGGTGGTGCGTGGAGAACAGCACCGCCGTCCCCGCGCGCGCGAGCGCGCCGACGAACTCCCACACGCGTTCGCGCTGGCCGGGGTCGAGCGCGGAGGTGGGCTCGTCCAGCGCCAGCGCGGGCGGACCGCCGATCAACCCCAGCGCGACGTTCACGCGCTGGCGGTTGCCCCCCGACAGCCGTTCCACGCGCTCATCGGCGCGTTCGCCCAATCCCGTTTGCTGGAGCATCCGTGCCACCGCCCCATCCACGTCGGCGACATTCTCCAGGCGCGCGAACAGCTTCAGGTTCTCGGCCACCGAGAGCTTCGAATAGAGCGCCGTCTGCTGCGGCGCCCAGCCGATCGCCGAGCCCGACCCGGATCCGCTGACCGTCCCAGAGTCGGCGCGCTGCACGCCCGCGAGGATCGACAGCAGCGTCGTCTTGCCCGCCCCGTTGGGCCCGACGATCGCGACCAGCTCTCCGGCGGTCACCTCGAAGGTGACGTCCCGCAGCGCCATGCGCTCGCCGTAGCGCTTGGCGAGCCCCTTGACGCTGATGACGTTCATAGAAGCTTGTCCGGTGAGCGCTCCCAGGACTCGAATTCGATGTGACGGCTGAGGTAGACGACCGTCTCGCGCAGGATCGCGAGCAGCGGCAGCGCCACCAGCGCGCCGATGATCCCGTAGAGCTGCAGTCCGAGCAGCAGCGCGAAGATGACGAGCAGCGGGTTGATGCGCAGCGTGTGACCGAAGATCTGTGGCGCCACGACGTGGCCCTCGAGCTGTTGCAGGGCGACGAACAGCAGGGCCACCCACAGCGCGACGATCGGGTCGGTGAACAGCGCCACGAGCACGGCCGGGATCGCGCCGAGGATCGGGCCGATGTATGGGACCAGCTCCATCACGCCGTAGAACACTCCGAACGCGAGCGCGTACTTGCGCCCGTCGGGGAATATGCCGATCACCCCGAACACGTACAACGACACGCCCGCCGAGGCGCCCATCAGCACGCTGAACAGCAGCTGGCCGCCGACGTAGCGCGAGACCGCGTGCTGGACCAAGGTCGGGTAGTCGTCGGCGGGCGTGCCGTCGCCGTTGGGCATTCCCCGGCGCACGAGCGCGCCGATGCGCTGGCCGTAGATGAGCATGTAGACGCTCAGCACGAACACGAGCACGAGGTCAAATACGGCGCTCGCGGCTTCGGTCAGCAGGCCGCCGCCGAAGGAAGCGATTTTGCTGGCGCTCTTGGCGATTTTGTCCTGGATGCTCTGCAGCGCAGTCTTGCCCTGGTTGACCAGGTGCAGGTGGATGCCCTGCTGTTCGAATTCGTTCTGCACGGTTGCGATCTGCTTGTTGGCTTCGTTGACGATGTGTGGCAGGTTGTCGGTGAAGGTACGCACCTGGTTGGCGATCGGGTTGGCCAGCAGAAACCCGATTCCGACGAGCGTCAGGAAGAATGCGAGGTATACGACCAGCACCGCCAGCCCGCGGGGTATCCGCGGGCGCTGCACGAACGCGACGACGGGATTGAGAATCAGCGCTATGACAGCGGCGACGACGAATATCAACAGCACTTTCCCGGCCGCTTTCGCGAGCGCCCACAGCGCGAGCAGCGCCAGCGGCAGCAGCACGAGCTGGACCCACCTCGGTACTACGGTGCGCTGCACGACCAGTACGCCCCTCCCGCGATCATCGCCGCAGTATGGCTGAGCGCCAGGAGGTCATGGCGGAGGGCGAGCCGGTGGGCGGCTCCCACGACGGGAACGGCGAGGCGCCCGGAGCCGGCATCCTGTTCGTCGGCGATCTCGTCGGCAGTGTCGGCCGACGTACGCTGCTGGAGTGTTTGCCGATTCTGCGCGAGCGTTATGACCCGACCTTCGTGATCGTCAACGGCGAGAACGTCGCCGGTGGGCTGGGGATCACGCCGAAGGCCGCGCGGGCGCTGTTCGCGGGCGGCGTGGACGCGATCACGCTCGGCAACCACACCTATCACCGCCGCGAGATCTACCCCTACCTCGATTCCGAGCCGCGGATCCTGCGCCCGGCGAACTTTTTGCGCATCCAGCCCGGCCACGGCACGTGTGTGCTGCAGCGCGACGGCGTGCGATTGGGCGTGGTCAACCTCAGCGGCAACCTGTATCTGCGCGCGGGCCGGTCGGCGTTTACCGAGATCGAGGCCGCGCTGGGAGAGTTTGGAGACGACGTCGATCACATCCTCGTCGACATGCACGCCGAGGCGACCTCGGAGAAGGTCGCGCTCGGCTGGATGCTGGACGGGCGCGTGACCGCGGTGGTGGGCACGCACACGCACATACCGACCGCGGACGGGCGCGTGCTGCCGGGCGGCACCGCGTACATCACCGACGTCGGCATGACCGGCCCACGCGGGGGCGTGATCGGGGTCAAGCGCGAGCAGGCAATCGAGTCGCTGGTAACGCAGATGCCGGTCCGCTTCGAGACCTCCGAAGACGATCCGTGGCTGATGGGCGTGCTCATTCGCTGCTCGGCCACCAGGCCGCGCTCGGCAGCCGCAATCGAGCAGGTCCTGATGCCGCGTCCGGCGCCGGCGCCGCGGTCTGTTCCTCCAAGCCCCGGTTAGCCGGCGTGTAGAGGCCCCCGGTTGAAGTCGGCGGGCGCGGAGTGTCGGGGCGAGCGCCCAGCAGCGCGATCATCGCGAGCGGGAAGAACCAGGGGATGTACAGGTAGAACCAATGTTCGACCCCGAGTTGCACCGCGATCAGAATCGCCGCGCACGCCGCCGCCAGGCCGACCACGTCGGGACGGCGAGGCAGCACGGCGAGCGCCAGGGCGAGGGCGATCGCGGCAATCTGCACCGCCGTCTGGACTCCGTGCAGGCCGCCGTACAGCCCCCACACCGAGAACGGCGAGCCGCGGTTGGCCTGATATTCGAGCGTGCGCTCGTAGATCGTGTGCAGCGAGTCGTGCGTGAGCGCGGGGATCGAGACGAGGGCGGCGGTGAGGAAGAAGGCGCCGAAGAAGGCGGCCAGCGCGCCCGGGCGCGGGCGGCCGTGCGTCGCGAGCACCGGCACGAGCGCCAGCGGCGCGAACTTGGTCAGACCGGCCAGCGCCGCGAACGCCCCGCGCGCCGGCGGCGAGCTCGCGAGGAGCAGCGCGGCGAGGATGAAGACGGCCACGAGCGTGTCGTTGGAGTTTGACTCCAGCGCGAACAGCGTGAACGGATAGGCCACCCACGCGTACGCCAGCGCGACGCCGAGCGTCGGGCCGCGGATGCGCATGCCGAGCAGGAAGATCAGCGCGAGCGCGAGCAGATCGAAGAGAACCGCGGCGGCGTGCGCGGCCGGCAGATCGTCCCAGGTTCCGCTCCAACCGAACGCCTGCTCGAAAGGGATGTAGGACTCGTAGCTGACCGGTCCGTAGGTGTCGCCGTGTTCGTTGTCCTGCGGCCAATGCCCATACAGGGCCTTGTCGTGGACGACCTTGTCGGCGCCGATCACGCCGGCGTAGCCGACGTCGATCACGTTGGCGTCGGTGACGTTCAGGGCGATGCGGAAGCCGAGCAGGAACAAGACCCCGAAGGCGAGCCAGGACACTGGAACGAGTAGCCGCAGCGGTCGTGGTGGTGCGCGCCCGGGCGCCGGGCGACGCAGCAGCCAGAGCATGCGCGCGAGCAGGTACACGAGCGGCGGATAGGCCAGCGGCACCGACGCGTAGATGTGGGCGTGGTTGAAGAAGGCGAGCGAGACCGACCAGGAGAGCAGCACGAGCAGGTCGAGGTGCAGCAGCGAGAACGGGCGGCGAGGGTCGACGAAGGGGAGCAGGAACAGCAGGCACAGCGGCAACCAGATGTACAGCGCGTTCACGTGCCGGCCGAACGCTCCCGGGTAGCCGCGCGCCATCGACCAGGCGACCTGAAAGCCGGTCCACTGTTCGAGCACCTTCCCGGACTTGTCGTCGACGATCACCTGCCCGATCTCTTTGGCGCCGCCCTTGGAGAAGAAGCTCACCTGCCAGCGCAACGGGCCCTTCAGGTAGGCGCCGCCGTAGGAGCCTGGATATTTCGCCCGAACGGCGCGCATCTTCGCCAGCGCTCGCGCGATCGCCAGCACCCGGTTCGCCGACAGCCTGCGCCCGGCCGGGGGGACATCGGAGTTGGCCACCGGGACCGGGCTTTCCGAGACCGTGGCCTGGGTGCTCGCCGCGGTCCCGGCAGCACGTGTGGCTGTAGCGGTGACGGCCGTGGACGCTGCGGTCTTTGCGGCGAGGAATCGCTGCAGCGACGGCGTGCGCGAGGTCGTGCTCGCCGCGGCCGCGGACGCGAGAGCGAGGGTCAGCAGGAAAGCGGCCGAAAGGCCCGATGAGCGCACTCGCCGAGAGTAACGTCGGCTGCGGTGCGGATCAGTGGGGTCGGATACCGAAATGCCCGGCGACCAGCGATGCGACGTCGCGAATGGCCCACTGTCCCGGCGGTTCGGGCGGCGGCTCGACGCCGCAGAGCACGAGCGGGGCGAGCGAGTCGCTGACGTGCAGCGAGCCGTGCGAGCCGCCGCCGACGTGGGCGGCGCCGCCCCAGTCCAGGAACTCGTAGCCGGGGGCGGCGGAGAACAGGACCTCGCCCGAGGTGGGGCAGGTCAGCGCCGACCACAGGCGCGCGAGGGCGTCGGGGTAGGCGGGTGTGCGCAGGGTGTTCTCGGCGTGCACGGACGCGTCGAGCACGGACAGCTCGCCGTCGATGTGCCAGGCCACGCCGCGGGCGTCGCGCAGATCCCCGCCGGGGGAAAAGCGCAGCTCGCCGCGCTCGGGGCTTGAAACGACCCCCTCGACGGGGCGGTCGTGGGCGTCGCGGGCGAGCCATGCGACGAGGTCGACCCCCTCGATCGCCAGCGCGCGGGTGAGCACGGACGCGCGCATCGCGTCGCGGGTCTCCTTGACGAGCGAATAGACCATCGCCGCGCGCTGGGAGGGGCAGACGGCGATCTGGGGTCCGCCGACGTGCTCGGAGTCCTCGCGCGAGCGCGAGCTGGCGCGCGAGCCGGTCAGCGCCCCGAGCAGGCCTGAGCCGTCGGGCTGCAGGACGCCCAGCTCGGAGAGCTCCGATTGGAGGTCGATCGTGGCGCTGACGGGCGCCTGGGAGTGGTCGGCCATGACGATCACCGCGTGCTCGTCCAGAAAGGCGTCGACGCCCCCGGCGGCCTCCATCACGCGCGCGAGCTGCAGGTCGGCGGCGGCGATCGAGGTGAGCTGGCCGTCGGGGCCGCGCTTGTGCGAGTGCCAATCGTTGTCGGGCAGGGAGAGCAGCAGGAAGTCGAAGAGGTCGTGCTCGACCAGGTAGGCGGAGACGCAGCCGGAATGGCGGTCGCGCACGCCGGGCATGCCGAGCGTGGAGCGACAGCCGGTGCGGCGCGAGGCGAAGACGTCGGCGTAGAAGAGCTCGCGCGGTCCCATCACGGGGTGGCGCGCGAGCGTGCCGGCGAGGACGCGCGCGAGCGTGGTGTCGCGCTGGGGCTCGTGGCGGTGGCGCCCGCGGTACATCAGATAGGTCGTGCCGGCGGTGCGCACGCCGGAGTCGTCGAGCGTCTCGAACACGGTCAGCGTGTCCGCGGAGAGGTGGGCGCGGTTCATGTTGTAGACGGTGTCGGTGAGCTGGCGGGCGATGCCGAAGCGCTGGGCGGCGCGCAGCGAGGAGCCGTACTCGACGTAGCGCGACTCCGCGCGGGAGTACCAGTTCATGCCGGGGATGCGGTGCTGGTCTTGGGCCGTGCCGGTGACGATCGAGGCGGCGCACACGGGTGTGACCGACGGGAAGGCGGCGACGCAGTCGGGTATGTGGGCGCCGCGGGCCATCAGCGTCGCGAGCACGGGCGCGGCCCCGGACTCGGCGGCGCGCACGAGCATCTCGGGCGCCATCGCGTCGATCACGCAGAGCACGAGCTTGGGGGGACTCTTACTCACGGTCGGCGGCGATCGCTCGGGGGGGCTGTGGGTGGGTAAGCCATAGCCGGTTCTGTCATCGATTGCGGTCCAAGCCGCTTACCGCAGTCGTGGGCGTTGCGGGAGCGTTTGAACGGCATCAGCGGCGCAGGATGCGCAGACCGGCGTAGCGATCGTCTCCGCCGCGGGCGCGACCGCGCCACAGAAACCAGGCGAGCAGCGCGACGGCGACGTAGCCGAGCGGGTGCAGGAGCGCAACGAGGGCGGCGAACAGCAGCGAGGCGGCGTCGAGGTAGACGGTCACGGCTTCGCGGGCCGCGCGATCGGGCAGGCGCGTGCGGGCGCGGACGATCACGGGATGGGTCGCGGCCCAGGCGAGCGCGGCTGCGGCGGCGCCGCCGATCAGCCCCGGCCAGGAGGGATCGCCGTGCGCCGCGAGGGTGCCGGCGAACAGGAGCGCGCCGACGGCGAGCGCCTGGGCGGCGACGGCGCCGACGGCGAGCGCCTCGAAGCGCTCGGAGCCGAGGCGCAGCTGCAGGAGGTAGACGCCGAGGAGGGTCACGGTGACGGCTAGCAGCCACCAGCCTTCCTGCAGGAAGTGGTAGGCGTCATGCCCGGAGGCGCCGAATTCGACCCCCAGCGCATTGGCGGAGGAGAGCGCGCCGGCGAGCAGCGCGGGCAGGTAGGGACGCAGCCCGCAGGCGGCGGCGAGACCGAGGCCGAGGCCGATGTAGAAAAACGTGCCGTTCATGTGTGCTTGCAGCGTGTGAGCGTGGCCATCCTGTGCGCTACCGTGCGGTGAATGCCAGGGCGGGACGATAGACGACGCGGTCGACCGGCAGCACACGAGCTGGCGCGTTACGAGGCGCTGTTCGCGGCGCGCACGCGGGGGATGAAAAGCTCGGCGATGCGCGAGATGATGGCGCTGACCGAACGCCCGGACGTGATCTCGCTCGCGGGAGGACTGCCGGACACGAGCACGTTCGCGCCCGAGCTGTACGCGAAGCTGATGAGCCAGGTCGCCGCCGAGTCGACGGCGCGCGCGTTGCAGTATGGCCCGACGGAGGGGATGGCGGCGGCGGTGCGGTGCATCGTGGAGGTGATGGCCCAGGAGGACACTTCGATCGATCCGGCTAACGCGATCGTGACGACGGGCGGGCAGCAGGTGATCGACCTGGTGTGCAAGGCGCTGATCGACCCGGGCGACGTGATCGTCGCGGAGGCGCCCACCTACCCCGGCGCGGTGCCGACGTTCGGTGCCTATCAGGCCGACGTGGTGCAGATCGAGATGGACTCCGACGGGATGCCGATCGACGAGCTGGAGAGCGTGCTCGACCGGCTGGCGCGGGAGGGCCGGCGCCCGAAGTTCATCTACACGATCCCCAACTTCCAGAACCCGGGCGGGGTGACGATGTCGCTGCCGCGGCGGCGACGGCTGGTGGAGGTCGCGCGCGAGCGCGAGCTGCTGGTGCTGGAGGACAACCCGTACGGGTTGCTGCGCTACGAGGGCGAGCCGCTGCCGACGCTGTACTCGCTGGACGCTTCGCTCGGCGCGGGCGGCGGGGGCGGCGACGGGGTGTCCTCGGACCTGGTGATCTACCTGGGGACGTTCTCGAAGATCCTCTCGCCGGGCCTGCGCCTTGGCTGGGCGGTGGCGCCCCATGCAGTGCTGGAGAAGCTCAACCTCGGCAAACAGGGCGCCGACCTGTGCAGCTCGCCGATGACGCAGCTGTTCGTGTCGGCGTACTTCGCGGAGCGCACGGCAGAGGGACGCCCGGCGTGGATCGAGTACGTGGAGGGGTTGCGCGAGCTGTACCGGCGCCGCCGGGACGTGATGCTCGACGCGCTGAGCGAGCACTTCGGCGGGCGTGCGAGCTGGACGCGTCCCGAGGGCGGGCTGTTCATCTGGGCGACGCTCGACGGGGTGGACACGACCGATCTGATGGGGCGCAGCAAAGGGGTGGCGTTCGTGCCGGGTCGCTCGGCGTACATGGACGGGCGCAGTGGTGCGGGCTCGATGCGGCTGAACTTCGCGGGCGTGCCCGACGAGGACATCCGTGAGGGCATCAAGCGGATCAGCGCGATCGTGGAGCGGGACACGGGGCTGCTGATGGGAGCCTTGACCGGCTCCACACACGCGAGCCCGAGTGACGCCGCGCGGGCGACGCCGGACGCGAGCGCCGGGGCGGACGGCGCGGAGCTGGCGGAGGTGCTCGAGTTGCCACGCAGGAGCAAGCGGGACTCGACACGCGCCGGCCGGGATCGATGAGCGAGCCGCAGAAGGTCGCGGTGCTCAAGGGCGGAGGGTCGCTGGAGCGAACCGTCTCGCTGCGCTCGGGCGCGCGCGCGCAGAGCGCGCTGCGCCAGCTGGGCCACGAAGTGACCGCGATCGACGTCGGGGCGGATCTTGTGGAGCAGTTGCTCGAGCTGAAACCCGACGTTGCGTTCATCGCGTTGCATGGCAGCGACGGCGAGGACGGAACGGTGCAGGGCCTGCTGGAGGCGATCGGCATCCCCTACACCGGATCGGGTCCCGGGGCGTGCATGCGCTGTACCGACAAGGCGCTGGCGAAGTATCTGATGCGCGAGGCGGGCCTGCCGACGCCGGCGTTTGCGGCGTTCAAGGAGAGCGCGATCAAAGACCTGGGGGTGGCGGCGGCGTTGCCGGCGCTGGAGCGGAGCATCGGGTTTCCGATGGTCGTCAAGCCGGCGCGTCAGGGCTCGGCTCTGGGGGTGAAGTTCGCGCGCTCCGCGGATGAGTTGCCGGGCGCGATCGTGGGAGCGCTGTCCTACGACAGCAAGGCCGTGATCGAGCGCTACGTGGGCGGGCGCGACCTGGCGGTGTCGGTGCTCGACGCGCAGACGCCCGACCGGCCGCCGGTGGCGCTGCCGATCGTGGAGGCGATCCCGCGCGAAGAGGAGTTCTACAACTACGAGTCGCGTTACGAAATCGGCATGACGACGTTCGTCTGCCCGGCCGAGCTGCCGGACGGCGTGAGCGTGCGAGCGCAGGAGCTGGCGCTGGCCACGTACAAACTGCTCGGCTGCCACGGCGTCGCGCGGGTGGACCTGATGCTGGACGAGGACAGCGGCGAGCTGATGGTGCTGGAGTGCAACGTGGTGCCCGGATTGACCGAAACGAGCCTCTTGCCCTTGGCCGCGGACGCGGCGGAGATCTGGCTGGATCTGCTCGTGCAGCGGATCCTGGACAGCGCGTTTACGCGCTGAGAACTCTAGGAATCATCCCCGGCGGGCGAGGTCTACCGGCGCTCAACCGCAGGCGATTGTTGCAAGCGAGACAAGGACGCAGGGAGCGTGGCGTACTACGTACGCGAGTGACCGAGGACGCGGTATCGCGCCGTCAAGAATCGCCTGCGGCGAAATCCTCGGGGGTGACCTGGTCCAGAAACTCCTTGAACTTCTCGACGACGTCCTCGGACTCCTCGACGTCGTGCTCGAACTCGATCGCGGACTCGGCGATGACCTCCTCGGCGGCGAAGATCGGCGCGCCGGAACGCACCGCGAGGGCGATCGCGTCGCTCGGGCGCGAGTCGATCTCGAGCTCGCGGCCGTTTACCGACAGGGTGATGGACGCAAAGAAGGTGTTCTCGCGCAGCTCGGTGACCGACACCTGCGTGCATTTGGCGTCGAGCTCGCCGAGCACGTCGACGAGCAGGTCGTGGGTCATCGGGCGCGGCGTGCCGGCGCCTTGGAGCTTCATCAGGATCGAGGCGGCCTCGGGGTGACCGATCCAGATCGGTAGAAACTTGTTGCCGTCAGCGGTCTTCAACAGGACGATCGGCTGCTTGCCGACCATGTCGAAGCTGACGCCGTAGATGACCATCTCCTGCACGGGGATCCTCCGATGGGGGACGACTTCAGAGTATAGGTACCCGTAAGGGGCAGAAAGACCCGGCTCAGCCCCGGTGGTGGCGAAAACTCCAGAGCTTGTTGCCGATGAAGTTCAGCGGCGTGGAGGCGGCCACGGCGAGCGCCTCGGCGGGGACCTTTGCGAGCCCGGCGACCTCGACGAACACGGTCAGCAGCAGGAAGCCGAAGCCGGCCGCCACGAGACTGACCACGAAGAAGCGGATCGCCTGGAAGCGGACGCTGCCGGCGGCCGCGTCGAAGGTCCAGTGGCGGTTGAGCAGAAAGTTGTTGGTCACCGCGACGAGCCAGGCCGGCACGTAGGCCGCGCGGTAGTCGATCGAGAACGCGTGTACGCAGAGCGCGTAGACCGCGACGTTGACCACGAACCCCGTGGCGCCCACCAGGCCGAAGCGAATCAGCTGCAGCCAGTTGGCAGGACGACGCATCCCGTGCAGGAGGCGGATGTGCGGGCGAATCTCCACGGACGCCGGGGTGCTCGCGCGAGGGACGTCCACGACGGTGGCGTCGTCGTGCATCCGCTCAGGTTAGCGAGGCGACAGGCAGGATGCCCTCGCTAGCCTGTTGTGGATGAGGGTCCATCGAAAGACGCTCGGCGCGCTGGGCCTTCTGGTGGCGATGACGCCGGCCATCGCCGGGTGCGGCGAAGCGGGAGTCGGCGACCCTCCTGCCGGCACGAGAGACCCGGCGGCGAACGTGGCGGGCACCGTGACGCCGAATGCCTCAACCGATCGCACCGGCTCGGGGGCAACGAAGACCGGCGCGACAGCCGCGACCGGGACGATCGGCGCGGCGACGGGACAACAGGCTGGCGTAGGTGTCGTGCACGAGGTGGCGGATCCGGAAGAAGCCAAGAGCTTTCCGGTGCCGGCTTCGGTGCATCATCGCTCCGCCAGCTCACCCAGCGTCGCGGGCGAAGCGGCGGTGGCGGCAGGGGCGCCGTCTGACGCGGAAGTCCGTCGGGAGCTCGGGGAAGAGGAACAGGCAAAGGCTCGTGAACGAGCGGCGCAGCGAAAGGCGCTCACGCCGGTGGTCGGGGGAGCGTCGGTGGGCGGGAACGGCACGATCCCGATCCCCACGAACGTCCCGGAAGTCGTGCAGCGCGTGATCGCGGGAGGTAACGCGATCGCCGACTTCCCCTACATCTGGGGGGGCGGACACGCGTCGTTCGTCGCCAACGGGTATGACTGCTCGGGCTCGGTCAGCTACGCGCTGGCCGCGGGCGGCCTGCTCGGGGCTCCGCTGGTCTCGGGCGAACTGGCCAACTGGGGGGAACCGGGCCCGGGGCGCTGGATCACGATCTATGCCACCGCGGGTCACACGTTCATGAGCGTGGACGGTGTGTGGTTCGACACCGCCGGGCGCAGCGGGCCGTACGCCTCGCGCTGGCTCGTCTCGACGCCGCCGCTCGCCGGCTACGCGGTGCGCCACCCGCCGGGGCTGTAGAGAGGGGCTGGCCGGGCGCTGATGATTGTTGGTCTGGGTCTGCTGTTCACGAGCTTAATCGGAGCCCTGCCCGTCGCGCTGGACGGCGACACGGCAACCGAAACGGGGAGCAGCGGCGAGGCGATCGCGGTCGTGTCGGCGGTGTCGATCGTCTGCGGATACCTGCTGCTGTATGCGCTGTGGCGGTATGTGTTCAGCGAGAAAGCGAAAGTCAAGCGCGGAGAACCGCCAGATCGGCCCGGTCGGAGCTGAGCGCGCGCCCTGGAGGCACCGCGGGAATCGGAGGCCGATGTGCCGATGTGGCAGCGGTTTCGTGCGGGAGGGCTCCCGACGAGCCGTTGGCCTCGTCGGAAGTCAGGGGCGGCCGGCGGGCGAGGAACTCAGTGCAGGGTGAGCTTGCTGAGGACCGTCGTGGTCCCGCCGCCGGCGTTGCGGACGGTCAGCCGCAGCAGCAGCGGGACGTTGTGCAGGCGGCGCAAACGTTTGGCGGTGATCTTGCCGAACTGGATCTTGAGCGTGTTACGCCCGGCCTTGGTCGTCACGAGAAGTGCTTTGGCGATCACCACCTGCGGCGGCGTGCCGGCGGGTAGACCCGTGGCCAGCGGTGGGTGTAGGCCGAGGCGATGAGCTGTCGAGGCGGCGAGCAGGACTTCGAAATGACCCGTTGCCTGTTGGCTGACCGAGTAGCGGATGACGAGGCCCTTGCTGAGGGTCTTGGAGAGGGACCTCGACAAGACTGACTGGGTTGCGACCGGGCCGGGGACGGGGGGCTTGGTCGTGGCGCCCGGGGTGGTAGCGCCACCACCTGAGACACCGCCGCCTACGCCGCTTGAGCCGGACCCGCCGGTGCCCGGAGACGGGGGCGCCGGTCGGGTCGGTCCGTCCACGGTGATCGTTTCGGTGAAATCTCCCGTGTTGCCACCGCTGTCGGTGACCGAGAGGGTCACGTCGTATTCGCCTCCGTATTGATATGAGTGAAACTCGCTGATCGCGTTCGCGCCGGACACGACGGTGCCGTCGCCGAAGTTCCACTTGTAGGTGGGGGCGGTGAACGGCTCGTCGGCGGGAAGGCCTTTGGTGTTGGCGATCAACGTGATGTCCGACTCAGTGGCGTCAAAGCCCACTACGTCACCGGTGTTCACGGGGTTGGGGGCGGTGAAGTGAGGTTCCAGGGAGACGCCCGACCAGCAAGCGTACTCGTGACGCGAGGTGATTCCGACGCTGTTGAACTCCCACTGCACGTAGTAGGAACCGCTGCCGATGGTCTCGTTGGAGGTATTCGCAGCGTGGGTCTTCGGGTCTGGAGTGGGCGTTTTTTCCGGCGGCGGACCGAAGTTCCACTGGCACATGTCCGCCTGCTCGGCGTCGGTGGCTTCCTGGTACCAGCCGTTCAACAGCGGGTCGACCACGATGTCACTTTGCTCGATCCTGAGATCGTTGATGATCACGTCGGCCAGGCCCTCGGCGTAGTTGCCGAACGGGTTGAGGCCGGCCAGCTGGTTGGGCTCCTCAAGGGTTTCGGTGTTGTCCTGGCAGGCGAACACGTCCTTGGTCGGTTCGGAGGTGACGAGCGGGTTTTCGCTTTCGATCAGGAGCCCGGCGTCGCCCGCGACCCAGGGCTGGACGGCATAGACGATCGGTTTTGCGGCGTCCGGTTCGATCGCCGAGTGGTAGCCGCAGATCCCGCTGTGGGGTTTGGTTGCCAGTTCCGAGGAGTCCGAGCAGGTATCGGCGCTGCCCGCGCCCGTGCAGACGGTCACGCCCGGAGGAGTGAGTAGGTAGTAGACAGCGGGCCCTGTGGCGCCCGGGAGTGCCCCCGAAGAGATCACGTGGCGCAGCTCGGCCTGGATCTGCTGATCGGTGAGGCAGGAATAGAGGCCCGACTCGCTGCAATTGCCGCCGTTTTCGGTCGTGGGATAGGGATCGGTGTCTGTGTAGCCGCCGCGAAAGGTCGAGCGGTTTGAGGCACGACCGGTGCTGTCGGTGTACTGGCCGTCCAGCGCGTACACGTCGCCGAGCGAGCCGCTGGCGGCGCCGACGTTCTGAAGGTAGGTGTTGATGAGGCGCTTCCAGTCGCCACGGTAGGTGCCGGTGGGATCCCAGTAGATCGCGTAGGAGTCCGAGGAGTGGAGCACGGGCCCGCCGTGGTATTGCAACGGCGCGAAGACGTGGGTTTGTGAGGCGCGAGGCTGCACCCCGAAGTTGCCCTCGATGAGCGCTCCGGCCGGCGCGGCGCCGGCGCAGAGTGCGACGAGGAGCGTCACACACAGAAGCCCGAGGCGTCGGTAAGGTACGGTCGAGCCGGCGCCCGAGCTCGAGGAGGGTCGCAGAGAAGAACTCACGAGCCCATCATCGGCAGCGCGCCAGCGATGCCTTAGCCCCGAAATATCTGGACGTGTGGGGTTCCAGACAGAAGCACTGGACGGCATTGTGGACATCTGTACTACGCAGCCACATATTCATGCGCGGGTCCGCTACGATCGCCCGCAGGAGCGCACTGGGAATGATCGTCAACACGATCGGGAGGCTCGCGAGCGGGCCGAGATCGGCCGCGTGGTCGCGGCGGCGCCGAGGTGCGCTCGTGGTCGCGCTTGCCTCGGCGATCTTGGCCTTCGTTGGTCTGTGTGGTGGGAGCGTGGCCGAGGCGGGCGCGGAAACGGTCGTCAACTTCGATGGTTTGTCGCCGGGGACCGTCGTAACGGGCCAATACGAAGCGCAGGGGCTGAAGCTGGGTTCTGCGAGCGACTTCGGACAGAGTTCGCCTAAAGAAGGAAAGGGCGACTGCGGTTCGCCGACCGTTCAAGAAGGTGTTCCAGCGGCATCTCCGCCGAGATACGCAGTGCTGCAGCAATGCACCAGCCCCGGTGCGAAGAAGTTTAGCGGAACCTTCGGCTCACTCGTGGGACGTCCCGGGAACAGGCTGGCGATCGACGCGCGCCTGCTCTCCGTCGGCGTCCCTTCGGAGGGACTCGAACTGATCGCCTACGACGCCTCAGGGCACGAACTCGCGAGCGCCAAGGGCAAAGTCACCGGCGAAGAATGGCTGCACGTCGTGGTGACCCTCGCAGGTATCGGGCAGATCCGCTTCTTCGAGATTCGCACCTCCGAAGAATATGACGCGACCGTCCAGATCGGCATAGACAACCTGAGCTTCGAACAGCCCACCGAAGGGGGAGGATCGCCGCCCCCGCCGCCTCCTCCTCCCCCGCCACCCCCCGCTCCTCCGACCGCGGCACTGACCCTGCAGACCCCCAACCCGACGCCCGGCGAGCAGCTGACGCTCAGCGGCGCGGGCTCGCAGCCGGGCAGCGGCCGGATCATCTCCTACGCGTGGGACTTCAACGGCGATGGCAAGACCGACACGAGCACGGGCACGAACCCGATCGCGCACGTGATGCTGAGGCCGGGGGCGCACACGATCGCGCTCACGGTGACGAACTCAAGCGGCGAACATTCGACCTCGCGGTTCGGTGTGACGCTGCCGTCGACCGGCCCGAAGATCCACCCTCCGGATGGTGGCGAAGGCGAATGTCAGCCGACGCTGGAAGTCGGCGACGCGAGTTTGCTGGCGGAATGCATTCAGAAACTCGGCAGCGGCTATGTGATCAACGGTCCGCTGCAGATCAACGGCATGACGGTGGTGTCGAGAAGCGGGTTCCTGAAGATAAGGACGATCAAAGATTATGCGATCGCCGGCACCGCGACGCAGCTGTATGGCGCTGTGGTCGACATCGAGCTGCTCAATACGCCGATCGGCGACATGGTGCTCGGCTCGCGCGACTTGGAAGCCGAACCGATGAACCTGGAAACACAGAGCGGCCTGGCCAACCTGAAGGTCCCGCTGTACCACGGCCTGCGCGCTCCGGGCGCGCGCACAGCCGCCAAGCCGACGAAGACGCTGCTGATGGCGATGGGCGTTGGCAAACCGTGCGAAGGCAAAGACAAAGGCAAAGCAGGATGCTGTCCGCCGAAAAACTCGCTGAGCGCGTGCGGGGAACTGCCGGGCAACTTCCCGCTGGAGGGGCAGATCGACGTCTATCTTACGAACAAAGGGCAGGCGCTGTTCGACGTGCAGGTCGGCTTGACGTTGAGCGCGGTCAAATTCGAAGCCACGGGAGCGCTTGAGATCGAGGCGAACCTGGAAACCGGCATCGAACTGCAGTCGCTTCAGTTCACGATCCCGGAAGCGAGCTTGGCGCCGATTTTCAAGGTGAAGAAAGCCTCGTTCGTCTATTACTTCCCGGAATATTACGAAGAATCCAAGCGCGACAGCTGGCAGGCGAAGGCGACGATGACGTTCGGCGAAGAAATCGCCGAACTGGAAGCCGAACTCGCGTTCAAAAAAGGGGCGTTCCGCTCGGCGGCGATGAAATTCAAAGCAAATCCGGGCGTGCCCATCTACCCCGGCATCTCGCTCAACGAGATCGGGGCGTCGGTGGGCGTGGAACCGCTTTCGTTCGGGGGCAGCCTGGGGGCGAAGATCGCGGAACTGCTCGAGCTGGAACTCGCCTTCAAGTATCAGGAAGAAACAAAAACGGCACTCGGGTTCTTCGGCGGCGAAGGCAAGCTTTCATACAAAAGCGACGCCATCGCGACGCTCGCGGCCGATGTCTATTCCGACGGCTACGTCGACGCGCAGGTGACGTTCAACTTGCACTTCCCGTTCGATTCCAGCGAACCGGTCATCGAAGTCTCGGGCGGCGCGGGGTTCTGGGACGAACCCTCGAGCGGGCTGTGGCAGGCCAAGGGCAATGTGTACTTCAAACTGTGGATCATCAGCGCAGAAGCGGCGGCTTTGATTAACGACAAATGGGCCGCGGGCTGTGTCCACGTCGGCGCCGAAGGGATCTTCGGGGGCGGCATTCAGGGCCGCTATCGCTTCTCCGACGGCAACATCGACGGCGGCCTGTTCGGCAACGACAACTGCTCGGACCAGCTCAAACAGTACAACCAGAAACCGGAAAAAGAACACAAAGGCGGCTTTGTCAAAGAAGAATCGGCGATCTTCTTGACGGCTCCTCACGGCTCCGGCGCCGCAAAGGGCTCACTCACACGCGAGCTCGGCGCGCTGGGCGAAGCGACCGCCGGTTCAGCGGCTCCCGCCACGGCGGCGGCGGGCGGCGGCACGTTCGCACTGCCCAGCGGAACCCTCGGGCAGGAGCTGCGCGTCACCTCCTCTTCGGGCACGCCCGTGGTGACGATCACCGGCCCGGGAGGCCAGACCTATACGACGCCCTCGACGAGCGGCCACCTCGTCACGGTCCCGGGGCAGTTCATGAGCGCGGTGGCGCCGAACCCGCACCAGGTGCTGGTGCTGCTACGCCACCCAAAGGGTGGAACCTGGCACATACAGCCGGCTCCCGGCGCGCCCCCGGTCGCGGGCATGGAATTCGCCGAAGACGTGGCGCCGGCGGTTGTGAAAGTGAAAGTCCGTCACGGCCGCGGAAAGAAGTGGTCGCTGTCGTACAAGATCGACCATTACGTCTCGGGCACGAAGGTGCAGTTCGTCGAACGCGGCAGCGACAGCACGCACGTGCTCGGAACGGTCGCCAAGGCGAAGGGCACGCTGTCCTTCAGCCCCCAGGAAGCGCTCGGACGCTCGCGCAAGATATACGCGTACCTGCTGAACGGCGAAGGCGCGGCGGTGCGCGAACTGACGGTGGGCCGCTACACCGCACCGGGGGCGTTCCGTCCCGCCAAGCCACGCCGTGCACGGATAGCCCGCCACGGCACGACCGCCACCATCACCTGGGGCGCCGTCGCGGGCGCGCGAGAGTACAAGATCGTGGTCCACGGCAGCGACGGGCGCCTGCAGACGTTCTTCCGCAAGCCGCACGCTCGCAGCGCGCAATTGGTCAACGTGCTGCCGTTCGAGAGCTTCACGGCGACGATCGTCGCCGAAGGTGGGAAGAACATGCTGCCGGGGCCGAGGGCCACGGCGAGGCTCGCGCCGCTGAAGATCAAGGTTCCGCATCCCCCGAAACGGCCGGGGCACAAAAAGAAGAAAGGGTAGTAGTGCGCCGGAAGTCGGGCTGAGGCTCTGGCCGGATGGGCAAGTTGCGGGAAAGTACGCTCAGGAGATCGCTGTCCCGACCCGATCCGGATAACAGGATGCGACGGCTGCAGGGGCGATGCCGTGGCGTTTTTGGAGATCTCATGGGGCAACTACTTAGAGACCATCCGCGCCGCCTGCGGGCGCCGATGCATATGCCGCCGTTGTGGCGGACGGCGATGGTGGCAGTCTGCATCTTCGGGCTTCTTACCGCGGTCAACGCTGGGAATGCGCCCAGCTGGACGGCATTTGACAACATCGGCGAGACGCTGGCGGCCGCCTTCGCGGCGGTTGCCTGTGCGATCCGCGCGGTCCGCGAACGCTCCGTCCAGCTCCAGTCCTCCGGCGTGTCCTCGCGGGGGTGGATCGTGTGGTCGTTGATCGCAGCCGGCACGGCGGCGTGGACCATGGGACAGGCGGGATGGACCGTTTGGGAATCCGGGTTTGGCCTCGCACCGCCGACACCCTCGCCGCTTGACGCCGCGTTTCTGGTGTTCCCCGTGCTCACCGTATGTGGCTTGCTCGGGATGGTGCACACTCCCGCGGGGCGCCTCTCTCAGGTGCGCGCGGTGGCAGAGGGGCTGTTTATCGCCGGCGGCTTTTTCCTGCTCAACTGGGTCCTGTTCATCGGACCTGTGATCGCGGAAGGCACCGGCGCGGTGTTTGGCGAAGCGGTCAACTTGGCCTATCCGACGCTCGACGCCGTGGCCCTCGGCGCAGTGCTGTTCGTGGCGGTGCGAGGCAGCGAGGACCCGCCGCCCGGGCTGAAGCTTCTCGGGCTCGGGATCGTCTGCTTGGCCGTGGCCGACTCGGCGTTTTGGTATTTGAGCGCGGTAGATTCGCAATTCCCTGGTGTGACCGGGCTTGACACAGGCTGGGTTGCCGGCTTCGTTTTGATCGCCCTGGCGGCGCTCGACCGTCGCCCGCACAAACCGCGCGAGCGCAAGAACTCCAGAGGCAAGGCCCTCGTGGCGCTGCCGTTTCTTCCGGCGGCCGCAGGCGTAGTGACCATGCCGGTCGTCTGGCTCGCGACCGGCAGCCTTGGCCCGTGGGGTCCATTGCTCGCGATCGTGGGGATCGTGCTGGGCCTTTGCGCGGTGCTGTACCTCGCGGTGACGTACGAGAACGACGCGCTTACACACGACCTGCACGAACGGACCGTCGAGCTTCGCGCCCTGGCCGACCAGTTGCGTCACCAGGCATACCACGATCCGCTCACCGGACTCGCCAACCGGGTGCTGCTCAACGACCGCGCCGCACATGCGTTCGCTCGCTCGTTGCGTCGTGCGAGCATCGTGGCGGTCATCGCCCTGGACGTCGACGGGTTCAAGCGCGTCAACGACAATCATGGCCACGAGGCCGGCGACGAACTCCTACGATCCTTCGCGCTTCGCCTACAGGAGGCGGCGCGCCCCGAGGACACGGTGGCCCGCATGGGCGGGGACGAGTTCGTGGTGCTCATCGACGCGGTTAACGCCGTCGAGGACGCCGTCGCGTTGGCCGAACGCCTGCACGAGGCGTTCGCTCCAAAGTTCGTGCTCGCGGAGACCGAGCAGAGCGTCACGGTCAGCATCGGCGTGGCGTGCGGTTCGGCGAAGTCCACGAGCTTCGAGCAGCTGCTGTGCGATGCCGACGTAGCGATGTATGCGGTGAAGGCCAGCGGAAGAGATGCCGTGCAGCTGTTCCGCCCCAGCATGCATCAGCAGGCGCGCGAGCGGTATCGCCTGCAGGCCGACCTGCACCGCGCGCTCGACAACGAGGAGCTGTGGCTGCTCTATCAGCCGGAGTTCGAGGTGGCGGGTGGACAAATGACCGGGTTCGAGGCACTAGTCCGCTGGAATCACCCGACTCACGGATTGATGGGACCGGATCAGTTCATCCCGATCGCCGAGGAGAGCGGGTTGATCGTCCCGCTGGGAGGGTGGGTGTTGCGAGAGGCGCTGGGCCAAGCCGTGGCCTGGGATTCGCTGGACGATGAGGCCCGCCGGCTGAGCATTTCGATCAACGTGTCCGGAGCTCAGCTGAAGGCGCCGAGTCTCGTGACCGACGTGAAGAACGCCATCGCGAGCACCGGGATCGACCCCAGGCGTGTCGTGCTCGAGATCACCGAGACCGCGCTCGTCGAGGACTCCCGCACCGTGGTCGAGGCACTCCACGCGCTCAAGCGTCTCGGCGTGCGTATCGCGATCGACGATTTCGGTACGGGATACGCTTCGTTTGCATACCTGCGACGGGTACCCGTCGACATCCTCAAGGTCGACAGAAGCTTCATCGCCGCGAGCAGTCACGACGCCCGCGCACGCGGCCTGCTCGAAGCGATGATCGGCATCGGCCACACCCTCTCGCTCGTAACCGTCGGCGAGGGCGTCGAACGGCCCGGTCAACTGGCCACTTTGGAGGGCGTCGGCTGCGATCTCGCCCAGGGCTACCTGCTGAGCCGGCCGCTCTCGGTCGCGGACGCCGAACGTCTGATCGCGGCAGCTGAGCCCGTGCCGGTCGCGTAAACCGCGATGGGCGATCCAGGATTCGAACCTGGGACCTCTTCCTTATCAGAGAAGCGCTCTAACCAACTGAGCTAATCGCCCGCGGGCGCCGATTCTAGCGGTCGTCCGGACCCGGCAATTACCCGCCGCCCGCATGTAGGCAAATGGTGGCGTTGCGCCCGTCGCCGGACTGTGCCGCCGCTACCCGACGACACGTGGGCGCAGCCGTTGCGCCAGGGCGAGCGCCTCCTCGGGGGTGGCGAACCCCATCTCCGCGCGGTATCCGCCATCGCGCGTGGGCTTGACCTGGATCTCCGCGCCCAGCGCGGCCCCCAGCGCGTCGGCGATCTCGCGTGCGGCCTGTTCCTGGTCGGGATGGAGGTTGCCCGCCGACGAACGGCGCTTACCGGCACGACCAGTCCGCTCACCACGGCCCGCGTTCTCCTCGCGCGCGCGGGCTTCGACGGTCCGCACCGACCATCCCTCCTGTACGGCCGAGCGCGCGAGCCGGGTACGGGCACCGTGATCCTCGGCCAGCAGCAGAGCGCGCCCGTGGCCCTCGCTCAGGACGCCCTCCTGCAGCAGCTCGATCACCTCGTCGGGAAGGTCCAGCAGCCGAACCAGGTTGCTGACCGCCACGCGACCGCGACCGACGCGCAGGCCGACCTCCTCGCGGGTTAGCCCGAGCTCCTCGACGAGCGCTGCGCACGCGCGGGCCTCCTCGATCGGACTGAGGTCCTCGCGCGCCATGTTCTCGATCAACGCCAACTCAAGCGCTTCGGCGTCGGCGCGGGGACGCACGAGAGCGGGGATCGCGGTGAGTCCTGCGATCTGGGCTGCGCGCCAGCGTCGCTCGCCGGCGACGAGCTCATACGTGCCGCCGGGCCTTGGCCGTACGAGCACAGGCTGCAGTACACCTCGCTCACTGAGTGACCCCGCTAGAGCCTGCAACGCGTCCTGGTCGAAGCGCCTGCGCGGCTGCGTGGGACTTGGCGCGATCAACTCGATCGGCAGTTCGCGCAACTCCTCCTCACGCGTGACAGCGCCCTCGGTCGAGACCGACAGAATCGCATCGAGACCCCGGCCCATCCCCGGCTTGGGTTTAGCCACGCGCCGCGACCTCCTTAGCCAACTCGAAATATGCCTCCGCGCCCGCGCTGTGGGGATCGTGGTGGGTCACCGGCAGCCCGTAGCTCGGCGCCTCCCCTACGCGCACGTTGCGAGGAATCACCGTCTCGAACACAAGGTCTGGAAAGTGCTCGCGCACTTCGCGCTCGACATCCCGTCCCAGCCGCGTGCGCGAGTCGTGCATCGTCAGCAGCATGCCCGCCACCGTCAGGCGTGGGTTCAACTCGCGCCTGACCAGCGCCAGCGTGTCGAGCAGTCCCGCGAGTCCCTCCAGCGCGAAGTACTCGGTCTGCACCGGCACGATCACCCGGTCGGCGGCGACCAGCGCACTGACGGTCAACGGTCCCAGCGAGGGAGGGCAATCCAGCAGGATGTACTCAAACTGCGCCCGCAGGGGCTCCAGGCACTCGCGCAAGCGCTGCTCGAACCCCTCGATGCGCGGCAACTCGACGTTGGCCCCGGCCAGTCCGGCGCCCGCCGGCAATACCTGCAGCCCGGGCACGCTGCCCTCCGTCAGCGCCTCGCGCGCCATCACCTCGCCCGTCAGCACCTCGTACAGCCCGGGCGACTGCGTGCGGGCGACGCCAAGACCCACCGTCGCGTTCGCCTGAGGATCGACATCGACCAGCAGTGTGCGATACCCGGCCTCCGCGATGCACGCGGCCACGTTCACCGCGGTCGTCGTCTTGCCAACCCCACCCTTCTGGTTGGCGATCGCATAAATCGTGCCCACCGAGCGGAAGCTATCAACAACCGAGGGGACGCTTGCGGGCAACGCCCGCCCGGCGGGGAAAGCGCGAAGGGGTCTCGGCGACCTTTTCGAAGACGTGCAGATGGTGGTCGCGCGCGCCTTTGTATGGCTCGGTGCGACGTATCTCGAGCAGGCGCATGCCCAACTGCTCGGCCGCGCAGGCCACCTCCGACTCTTGAGTTAAGTCGCGGCGACCGCGCCAGTCCACGAGCACGCCTCTCTGTTCGAGCAGCGGCGCCGCGTACTCCAGCACAACGGGCTGTGGCGCCAGCGCTCGTGCAATCACCGCGTCGTGCGCGCTCAGGCCCTCTGACCACTCCTCCACCCTTTGCTCGGTCACACGGACGTTGTCGGTCCCCGCCGCCGCTATCGCCCGGCGCAGAAACTGACACTTCTTCACCTGGCTCTCCACCAGCCACATCTCGCTGGTCGGCAACGCCACCGCCACCGCCAGCCCCGGAAACCCGGCGCCCGTCCCGAGGTCGGCGATTCGCCTTGCCGATCGAAGACGGTCCACCTCGAGCGCTACCAGCGAGTCGGCGAGATGGACGTCCACGGACTCCTCAGGATCGCGCACGGTCGTCGGCGCACGGTCGTCGGCAGCGAGAGTTTCGAGGATCGCAGTCATCTGTATGTGCGCGCGAGGTGGCAGCCCATATCGGCGCGCGAGCATCTGCACCCGACGTTCCGTGGGTCGCTCATGGCGTGCGAAGAACTCGGGATATCTGGCTCTCATATCGCGGATGCGAGCACCGACATGCGTGTCGATCCGGTCGTCCAACACACTCTCCACGACCGGCAACACGTCCTCGGCCAGGACCGCGCCACGGGCCATCCACTGGTAGTAGGAACGCCCGCCGTGGTGATAGGGACCGTACAGGCGGGCACGCGGGAACAGCTCTTGCAGCCAGCGAAAGATTGCCTCGTGCCTGACATGCATCTTGAGGGTGATCTGTGGCCGCTTCCCATCTCCACCGAAGTGCCCCTCGCCGATGAGCAGGCCCGTAACTAGCCCCCTCTCGATATCCGTGAGCTCGCGGCCTTGCGACTCGTCCATGCTACACATTGTTTCACCGGGGAGAAAAACGTGAAACGCCGTACGTCTGGCCCTGCGTTTACGGGCTCTAGCCGTCGAGCGGGGAGACCACCAACCGCCGCTCGGGCTCGTCGCCCTCGCTGTGCGTCCCCACGTCGCCGCGGTCGCGCAGGTGCTCGTGGACGACCCGCCGCTCTGAGGCGGGCATCGGGTCCATCTCCACCGGCTGCCCCGTGCGCAGCGTCTCCTCGGCTGCGCCGTCGGCGTCGGCGCGCAGCGTCTCGGCGCGCCGCTCGCGATAGCCGTCGGCGTCGATCACGATCCGCACGTCGGAAGGGCCCTCGTGGAAGACGATCCGCTGCGCCAGGTGCTGCACCGCGTCGATCGTCTGCCCGCGACGGCCGATGAACAGGCCGACGTCCTCGCCCCGCAGGTTGCCCTTCAGCAGGCCGTCGCCCTCCTCCACCTCGATCTCCACGTCCAGGCCGAGACCGTCGGCGATCTCGGCGAGCAGGTCTTCGAGCAGCTCCGCCGGCTCGTCCTCGTCCACGCCTGCGCCGTCTCCGGCCAACTCCGAGTCGCTCATCGTCGCCTGCCCGAGCGCTTCTTCTTCCTGCGAGGAGGGGGCGGCGGACTGGCGCCGCTGCTGACGCCGCCCGCGGTGGCGCCGGCGAGAGCGGCCTTCGATGGAGCCTTTGCCTTGCCGTTGGGCGACGAGGACGCTTCGCCGTCGGCGTCCCTGGGTTTGGCCGGTGGCGGCATGCGCTGTTTGATGAAGTACTGCTGGCCGATCGTCCACAGGTTGGTGGTGATCCAGTACACCAGCAGCCCTGCGGGGTAGCGGAAGAGGAAGGCGACGATGACGAGCGGAAGCAGCAGCATCATGCGCCGCTGGTTCGGGTCGGCGGTGGCGGTGGCCATCAGCGTGGAGGCGATCTGCGAGCCGATGTAGACGGCGATCAGCACGATCAGCACCGCGCCCGTGGCCTTGTAGGTGATGTCGGGGATGAACAGGAACTTGGCCGAGCCCGGCGCGACGACGTTGCAGCCGACTTCGGTCAGGCCTTTGACCGTGTGACCCGCGACTTTGACCGCGTGTTCGGGGATCTGGCTGTTTTTGGTGATCGGACGGTGCAGTTCGCGCGTGTAGTACTCACGCAGCTGCTGACCGCAGATGTCGAACTTGAGGTCCGTCCGCAGCATGTAGAAGAGCGAGATGAACACCGGCAGCTGCAGCAGGAACGGCAGGCAGGAGGCCAGGGGATTTATTTTGTTCTCCTGGTAGAACTTCATGATCTCCTGCTGCTGGCGCTGTTTGTCGTCCTTGTACTTCTCTTTCAGCTTGTTGATCTCGGGCGCCATCCGCTGCATTTCCTGCATCGAGCGCAGCTGCTTGAACGTCAGCGGGACGAGTACGGCCCTCGTCAGGATCGTCAGCCCGACGATCGCCAGGCCCCAACTGCCGCCGACCAGGTGCGCGTGGATGAACACCATGATCGATTCGAACAGATTGATCAGTGGTGAGAAGGCTTCCTCAATGATGTTGGCGAAGATCGGCATGCGCTAGGACGTGGTGGAGGCTGTGTTCTTGGGGTGGTGTCGAAGGTTTTCGGGCCTGATGCGCCATCGCGCAGGATCCGCGCTGAGATGACGCTGCTCGCCCCGCATGAACTCAGCCGCCGGTGCGCGCACGGACCTTGAACACTCGCTGGGCCTGCACGGGATCGTACCCGCCATCGCTCCACGGGTTGCACCTGAGCACGCGCCAGCTCGCGAGCACGAAGCCCCGAAGTATGCCGTAGGAGCCGATCGCGTCGAATGCGTAGTGCGAGCACGTCGGCTCGTACTTGCAGCGTCTGGGCAGCGCCGGTGAGATCGCCTTCTGGTAGAGGACGATCGGGGCGAGCGCGACAGCGCGAACGACCCGCGCGAACGCGCTCGCGGAAACCTGGAAGGAGGAGGAGGAGGAGGACGCCATCGGGCTCACGCGGCCTGCGTCTCGGGGGGTTCGGTGGTGGGCGAACCTCCGTGATCCCGAAGGCGGGCGCGATCGATCAGCTCGCCGAGCGCCAAGCTGACTCCGTCCAGCCCGTCGCGCTCGGCAAGCTCGCGGACCTCCGGACGGGCGACGACGACGACGTCCTGCTCGGGGCCCAGCTCCTGCTCTATCTGCGCGAACGCCTCACGCAGCAGGCGCTTGACGCGGTTGCGCTCCACCGCGCCGCCGACCTTGCGCGACACCGACAACCCGAGCCGCGCGCGTGGCGAGGAAGGATTCGGGAAGGTGTAGAGCACCAGGTAGCGGTTGGCGGTCGAACGGCCCTGCCGGTAGACGCGCTCGAACTCGGCGCTGCGTGACAGGCGTCGGCTGCCGGCCTGCGTGCGTGCCCTCATCGCCCGCTCGGCTCGGTCGCGCGAAAGCACGCCATCGCCGCCGCCACGTCCCTACGCGGAGAGGCGCTTGCGGCCCTTGTCGCGGCGGCGCTTGAGTGTCAGCCGCCCCGCGCGCGAGCCCATGCGGGCGCGAAACCCGTGAGTACGGGCGCGCTTACGCTTCTTTGGTTGATAAGTGCGCTTCATCTTCCTCGTTCTCCGCCGAGCGTCGTGTTCCTCCACGTCCGCCCGGATCGCACACCGCCGGGAGCGACGGCCCAGCGCAGAAGTATAGGACCGACCGGCGGTCGTGGATTTTTCTCGCCAAATGCGGCTACCCGCATCGGGTGTTCGCGGGTGTCGGTTATAGTCGCCTGACCGGGTCCTCCGCGGGCCCTCCGTCTAGAGAACCGATCATCTTTCTCCCGGGAGGAGCGGGTTGACGCTGCCGTGAGCGCCGAGCTGGAGCACATATGGTCACGCGTGCAAGCGGAGCTTGCGGGCGCTGTCGGCGAGGAGACTTATCGCATCTGGCTGGAGCCCCTGCGGGTCCGCGAGTTCTCCGGCCGGCGCCTGCAGGTCGACGCCCCGGCGCAGACCTACGGGTGGGTGCGGGACCGGTTCGGGCGCATCATCCAGGCCTGCGTTGCGAGGGCGATCGGCGAGGACGCCGCGATCGATCTCTTCCCCGGTGACGGGATGCCCGACGGGCTCGGCGACGGTGACGCCGCGCCGAGCCGGTTCCACGGTCACGCGGCCGGGGGGAGACGCGAGCGTCCTCAGCCGCGACATCCGGAGGCGGGCGGCGGCCTCGCGGCGGAGCGATTTTCGCAGACCGCGCCCCTACCCAACCCGAAGCTGACGTTCGACCAGTTCGTGATCGGCGACTGCAATCGTCTGGCGCACGCGGCCGCCCTGACCGTCGCCGAAATGCCCGGGCAGGCCTACAACCCACTGTTCATCTGTGGACCGCCGGGCGTGGGCAAGACCCATTTGCTGAGCTCGATCGCCGACCTGGTGATCGCGCACAACCCGGGGCTCACCGTCCGTGTGACGAACGGCGAGGCGTTCACGAACGAGTTCCTGGGCGCGCTTTCCGGGCGCAACACCGAGGCGTTCAAGGCTCGCTTTCGCCACGTCGACGTGTTGCTCGTCGATGATGTTCAGTTCCTCGAGCGCAAGACGCGCACCGAGGAGGAGTTCTTCCACACCTTCAACGCGTTGTATGACTGCGGTCGCCAGATCGTGTTGAGCTCCGATCGTCCGCCCCGCGATCTGCAGGCGCTCGAGGATCGCCTCCGCGAGCGTTTCGAGTCGGGACTCGTGGCCGACATCCGCCCACCCGAGCTCGCGACGCGCATGACGATTCTGCGCAAGCGCGCCCAGCACGACGATTTGCAACTACTCGACGAGACCCCGTTGCGCCTGATCGCCGAGCGTGTTCGCGAGAACGTTCGGGCGATCGAGGGCGCCCTCATCCGGGTCGTCGCGTACTGCTCGCTGACAGGACGGCCGTTGACCGCCGAGTTGACACGTGAGGTGCTCGACGGGCTTTACCCGGGCGCACAAACTCCGGTCCATCGCAGTCAGCCAACGATTCAGGACATAACCGACGCCGCTTGCGCTCATTTCGGGTTGACTGCCGATGAGCTGCTCTCGAGTTCGCGCGTCGCCCGCATTTCAGGGCCACGACAGATCGCCATGTATTTGGCTCGAGAGCTGACAGAGGACTCCTTGCCGACGATCGGACGCCACTTCGGAGGGCGCGATCACACGACCGTCATGCACGCCCACCGGCGTACCGCGACACGCATCGCTGCCGACGCCGCCACCCGGACGCATGTGGACAACCTCCTTGCAACTCTGCAGAGCCACCGCCAGAAGTCGCTGCCCGCCCGCCACGACCGCCACGCCTGACAGACTCCACAGGCCTATGCACAGGCAGACCAGACCATCTTTCGCTCAGAGACGCCAAGCGAACCCGGTAACCACATATCCACAGGCCCTGCTGACCTCTATCTAAGACTTAGGTGCACCAGTGAAGCTATCTCTTTCCACCGCAGACCTTCTGGCTCAACTGCAGACCACCACGAGGGTCGCTTCGACGCGCAGCGCGGTGCAGGCGCTCTCCGGGGTGATGATCTCAGCCGAGGAGAACACCAAGCCGGAGCTGCTTGCGACGGACACCGAAATCGGACTGCGCGTCCCGCTTTCCGCCGACGTCGAACAACCTGGCGTAGTCGTTCTGCCCGCCCGCCTGTTTCTCGACGTCGTTCGGACCCTGCCGGCCGACAGGTTGACGCTTGAGTTCCGCAGCGCAGAGCAGGACGTGGAGCTGATCTGCGGCTCGGCCACGTTTCACCTGCGCACGCTCCGCTCCGAGGACTTTCCGGCCCTGCCGGCGCCGGCGCCCGACACACGCATCACCCTCCCGACGGCGGCGTTCGTGCAGACCGTCTCACAGGTCGCCCGGTCGGCCTCGCGCGACGAGACCCGGCCGGTGCTGACCGGTATCTTGATGTCGGCTTCAGACCAGCAACTACGTATGGTCGCCACCGACTCCTATCGCCTGTCGGTCAAGGAGTCGGCGCTGCAAACGCCGCTGCAGGGGGCGCTGGAGGCGAACATTCCCGCCCGCGCCCTGCAGGAGCTCGCTCGGATCGCCCAGCAGGACACCGCCGAGTCGCTGTCGGTGAGCGTCGGTCAGAACCAGGTGATCTTCGAGCTGGGCGACATCGTCCTGACTTCACGTTTGATCGACGGCCAGTTCCCCAACTATCGCCAGCTGCTACCAGAGTCGGTCGAGCACGAGCTGCGCGTCGCCAGTGCCGAGCTGGGCGAGGTCGTGCGCCGGATCAGTCTTCTGGCGCAGAAGAACACGCCTCTGCGCCTCGGCTTCCGGGAGGGCGAGCTGACGATCTCAGCGCAGACCCCGGATGTCGGCGAGGCCTCGGAGACGATCCCGGTGCCGTTTAAAGGCGAGCCTTTCGAGATCGGGTTCAACCCCGAGTTCCTGCGCGACGGACTCGAAAGCGTCGAGTCCGATGAGCTCGTGCTGAAGCTGATCAGCCCCCTGCGCCCCGGGCTGATCGAATCACCGGACTCAGGGGACTTCGTGTACCTGATCATGCCTATTCGCCTAAACGTGTAGATCTCGACATGCGCGTAGTCAGCGTTCAGCTGCGCGACTTCCGCACATACACTCGCGCCGAGGCTTCTCTGGGAGAGGGTCTGACCGTCGTGCACGGTCCGAACGGCGCCGGCAAGTCCAACCTGCTGGAGGCGATCTACTTCGCCTGCACCGGGCGCTCGCCCCGGACGCGCAACGAGCGCGAGCTGGTGCGCTTCGGGCAGGGCGCCGCCCGCGTGAGCGTGCGCTTGGGCGACGGCTCGCACGATCACGAGTTGAGCGTCGGGTTCGAGCCCGGGCAGCCCAAGCGCATGAGCGCCGACGGCGCGCCCGTGGAGCGGCTGCTGGACATCGAGTACAGGCCGCTTCTGAGCGTGTTCATGCCCGACCGCCTGGAGCTGCTCAAGGGCGCCCCGAGCGTTCGCCGCGCGCACCTCGATCAGGTCGTGGCGGGGCTCTGGCCGCTCCGCTCCGCCGAGCGGCGCTCCTACGGCCGGGTGCTGGCCCAGCGCAACGCCCTGCTCGCGCGCATCCGCTCCGGCGCGGCGCCGCGCGAGGGCATCTTTACCTGGGATCTGCAGCTGGCCCGGCACGCGTTGGAGTTGCGCGACACCCGTGCCCGCGCCGTCGAGCTGCTCGCCGAGCCCTTCGCCGAGCGCGCGGAGCTGCTCGGTCTCACCGGCCAGACGCGCCTGGAGTACCGCCCACGCACACGGGCGGTCCACGAGGAGGCCCTGGTGGCCGAGTTGCGCGAGCGCCTGGACGGTGACCTGCAACGAGGATTCTCCGGGCACGGCCCGCATCGCGACGAGCTGGCGCTGTTGCGCGACGGACGCGAGCTGCGCTCCTACGGCTCCCAGGGCGAGCAGCGGATCGCCCTGCTGGCGCTGCTGCTCGCCGAGCGCGCCGTGCTCGCCCGCGAACGCGCCCGGATGCCGCTGATGCTGCTCGACGACGTCATGAGCGAGCTCGACGTCGAGCGTCGCGAGCTGCTCTCCCGCGAGCTCTCCACGGGCGGGCAGAGCGTCATCGCCACCACCGATCTGGCTCACGTGCCGGGCGGGACGGCCTCCACGGTCACGCGCCTGCGGGTCTCGCCGGGCGCGGTCCTCCAGGAGGCCCTGGCGGCATGACCTCGAGCAGCGCTCGCGACCCGCGGAGACCTCGCCGATGAGCAGGCTCGCCCCACGGCGTGTGGGGGTGGGCGTGCAAGCGTTCACCGCCGAGCTCGCGCCGGCGACCACACTCGCGCGTGTGCAGGAGATGTGGGAACGCGTCCTCGGCCCGGCGATCGCCGCCGCGGCCCGTCCGAGCGCCGAGCGCGACGGCGTCCTGACGGTGATCTGCGAGGCCGCAGTGTGGGCGCAGGAGCTGGATCTGATGGGCTTCGAGCTGATCGAGCGCCTGAATGCGGAGCTCGGCGTGGAGGCCCTCCGTGAGCTGCGTTGCCGCAGCGGCTGAGACGGTCCGCGCCCGGGCCACCGCGCCGCATACCGATTTCCGCGATTTTGCAGGGATTTCGTGTGCATTAAGAGTCCGTTCCGGAGGCCGGTTGTGCTATTATCCGAGCACAGCGCATTTCGCCCCGGACCACCGTCTGAGCGCCCTGGATTCCGGGGCGTTCGCATGTCATCGAAGGATCAGATTGGCTACAGCCGACAGCGCCCCCGCACACAACCCCGAAGAGGACGCCGCCGCGGGCGTCAGCAACACCTCAGCGGGCGTAGACGCGGGGTATGACGCGCAGGACATCACCGTGCTGGAGGGCCTCGAGGCCGTCCGCAAGCGCCCCGGTATGTACATCGGCTCGACCGGCGTCATGGGCCTGCACCATCTCGTCTACGAGGTCGTGGACAACTCCGTCGACGAGGCCCTCGCCGGCTACTGCACCGAGGTCTCGGTCACGATCCACCCCGACAACTCCGTCACCGTCGCCGACAACGGCCGTGGCATCCCGGTTGCGACCATGGAGAAGGAGGGTCGTCCGGCGGTGGAGGTCGTGCTCACGGTGCTGCACTCCGGCGGCAAGTTCGGGGACGGCGGCGGCTACAAGGTCTCCGGCGGTCTGCACGGTGTCGGCGTGTCCGTCGTCAACGCCCTCTCCGAACGCCTGCTCGTGGAGATCCGCCGGGACGATCACGCGTGGAGTCAAGAGTATTCGCGCGGCGCTCCCCAGGGCGAGTTGGCCCAGGGCGAGAAGTTGTCCTCCGGCGCTCCCACCGGCACGATCATCACGTTCCTGGCCGATGCCGACATCTTCGAGACGCTCGACTACGACTTCCACACGCTCGAGGAGCGCCTGCGCGAGACCGCCTTCCTGACGCGGGGCCTGAAGATCTCGATCGTCGACGAGCGCGGCGAGGGCCACTCCGCCTCCTTCCAGTACGAGGGCGGCATCGAGGACTTCGTCTCTTACCTGAACGAGAACAAGGACACGGTCCATCGCAAGGTCGTGTTCTTCGCCGGCGAGTCCGAGGAGGGGGCCGCCGAGGTGGCGATGCAGTGGAACTCCTCCTATCAGGAGTCGATCCATTCGTTCGCCAACAACATCGCCACGCGCGAGGGCGGCTCGCACCTGTCTGGTTTTCGCTCGGCGCTCACGCGCACGCTCAACCGCTACGCGCGCGAGAAGGGCCTGCTGAAGGAGAAAGAGGATAACCTCTCGGGCGAGGACGTGCGCGAGGGATTGACCGCCGTGATCTCCGTCAAGCTGCGCGACCCTCAGTTCGAGGGCCAGACCAAGACCAAGCTCGGCAACCCCGGCATGGCCGGCTTCGTCGAGTCGATCGTAAACACCGGCCTGGGGGAGTTCCTGGAGGAGAATCCCTCCGAGGCGCGCTCGGTGATCATGAAGTCCGTCCAGGCCCAGCGCGCCCGCGAGGCTGCGCGCAAGGCCCGCGATCTGACCCGGCGCAAGTCGGCGCTGGAGAACTCGACGCTACCGGGCAAGCTTGCGGACTGCTCGGTCAAGGATCCCTCGCTGGCCGAGCTGTTTGTGGTCGAGGGCGATTCCGCCGGGGGCTCGGCCAAGCAGGGTCGCGACCGCAACACCCAGGCCGTGCTGCCCCTGCGCGGCAAGATCCTCAACGTCGAGAAGTCGCGCATCGACAAGGTTCTGCAGAACGTCGAGATCCAGGCGCTGATCACCGCGATCGGGACGGGGGTGCGCGATGAGTTCAACATCGAGAACGCCCGCTACCACAAGGTGATCCTGATGACCGACGCCGACGTCGACGGCGCGCACATCCGCACGCTCGCGCTGACGCTGCTCTTCCGCGAGATGAAAGAGCTGATCGAGGAAGGCTACGTGTACATCGCCAAGCCCCCGCTGTACAAGCTCAAGCAGGGCGCGCGCGAGCGCTACATCGAGAAGGACTCCGAGCTCGAGGAGATCCTGCTGTCGGACAAGTGGGATCGGATCGACGTGTTCGATCGCCACGGCACCCAGTTCAAGCTCACCGAGTCACGCTGGCAGCGGTTCACGCGCCTGCTCAAGCAATACGAGGGCTGGGCCTCCTCGCTGCGCGCCGTGCACGGCCACGACATGGTGCAGTTCCTGGAGGAGTCATCGCTGCTGGGCGAGCAGGCGCTCGACCCCGAGGCCGCGGTCGTGCTGCTCTCGCGCGAGGGGGCGATCGGAGAGACGCACGCCACCGAGCTGATCTCCGTGGACGACTCCGAGTTGCGCGTCAAGGCGGTCGAAACGAGCACCGGGTTTGCCCGCACCCACCGCATCGCCCGCGAGCTGTTCGCCTCCCAGGAGTACCGCCAGCTCGCACGCCTGCACGCGCAGCTCGTCGAGCTCGCCGGCACACCCGCGTTCGACGTGCGCCTCGGCGACGCGAGCGAGTCCGCGCCCTCCTTCGAGGCGTTGCGCGAGGCCGTGATGACGGTTGCGCAAAAGGGGACGAAACTGCAGCGCTTCAAGGGACTCGGAGAGATGAACGCCGACCAGCTCGGCGAAACCACGATGGCTCCGGAGACGCGCACGCTGGCACAGGTCACGCTCGAGGACGCCGCCTCGGCCGATCGCATCTTCTCGATGCTGATGGGCGATCAGGTCGAGCCCCGACGGCTGTTCATCGAAGACAACGCACGGGCGGTCGCGAATCTCGATGTGTGAGGCACCCTAGATGGCAACACAGGAAACATTGAGCGGCGGGAACATCGAACCGCGCGCGCTCGAGGAGGAGATGCGCACGGCGTATCTCGACTACGCGATGTCGGTCATCGTCGGCCGCGCCCTGCCGGACGTGCGCGACGGCCTGAAGCCCGTTCACCGTCGCGTGCTGTACGCGATGAACGAGCTCGGCCTCGGCCCCACCCGGCCGTATGCCAAGTGCGCGAAGATCGTCGGCGAGGTGATGGGCAACTATCACCCGCACGGCGACTCCGCGATCTACGACACGCTCGTGCGCATGGCCCAGGACTTCTCGATGCGCAACGAGCTGGTCGACGGGCAGGGCAACTTCGGCTCGGTCGACGACGATCCAGCCGCCGCGATGAGATACACCGAGGCCCGTCTCGCCCGTATCGCCACGGAGATGCTGCGCGATCTCGACATGGACACGGTCGACTTCGCGCCCAACTACGACGGGTCGCGTCGCGAACCGCTCGTGTTGCCGGCGCGGTTTCCCAACCTGCTCGTCAACGGCTCCTCGGGTATCGCCGTCGGAATGGCGACGAACATCCCCCCGCACAACCTCCGTGAGGTCGTCGCGGCGACGATCGCCTACATCGACGATCCCGACATCGACACCGACGGGCTGCTCCGGCACGTCAAAGGTCCGGACTTCCCGACCGGCGGGATCATCCTCGGCCACCAGGGCATCCGCGACGCGTACGAGACCGGCCGCGGACGGGTGCGCGTGCAGGCTCGCGCACACATCGAGCCGCTGCGCCAGGGCAAGGAGGCGATCGTCGTCACCGAGCTGCCCTTCATGGTCAAGAAGGGCGGCGACGGCGGGCTGATCCAGAAGATCGCCGACCTGGTGCACGACAAGAAGATCCCTGAGATCTCAGACCTGCGCGACGAGTCCGACAAGCGCGGCATGCGCCTGGTGATCGAGCTCAAGCGCGATGTGATCCCGAAGGTCGCGCTGAACAAGCTCTACAAGCACACCTCGATGCAATCGACGTTCGGCGTGAACATGGTCGCGCTCGTAGACAACGTCCCGCGCACGCTGAACCTGCGCGCGGTCATCCACAACTACGTCGCCCACCAGCGCGAGGTGATCGTGCGTCGCACCAAGCACGAGCTCGCCGAGAAGGAGGCCCGCGCGCACATCCTCCTCGGCCTGTTGATCGCGCTGGACAACCTCGACGCGATCATCGATCTGATCCGCGCCTCGCGCGATCGCGAGGACGCCCGCGAGCAGCTCGTCGCTCGCTTCGAGCTGAGCACGATTCAGGCCTCGGCGATCCTCGACCTGCGTCTATCGCAGCTCACGGCGCTGGAGGCGGACTCGATCAAACAGGAGCACGCCGACGTCACCGAGCGCATCGCCGAGCTGCGCGCGATCCTCGGCGACGAGTCTCGCGTGCTCGCCGTGATCAAGGAGGAGCTCTCAGAGATCTCCGAGCGCTTCGGCGACGAGCGGCGCACCGAGATCAGCCACTCCGAGGACGAGATCGACATCGAGGACCTGATCGCCGACCAGCAGATGGTCATCACGATCACCCAGTCGGGCTACGTCAAGTCGCTGCCGCTGGCCACCTACCGTCAGCAGGCTCGCGGCGGGCGCGGCGTGACCGGGATGGACATGAAGGACGGCGACTTCATCGAGCACCTGTTCGTCTGCTCCTCCCACGACTACCTGCTGTTCTTCTCCAACCGCGGCAAGGTCTACCGCTCGAAGGTGTATGAGTTGCCGGAGGCCTCGCGCACGGCCAAGGGGCGCGCGCTCGTGAACATCCTCCCGCTGCGCGAAGGCGAGCGCATCCAGGCGGTCGTGTCCACGCGCGACTTCTCAGAGACGAAGTACCTCGTGTTCGCCACCCGCGCCGGCACCGTCAAGAAGACCGAGTTCCTCGCTTACAACACCCCGATCAAAGCCGATGGGATCATCGCGATCAAGATCCGCGACGACGACGAGCTGCTCGCCGTCCGCGCGGTCGATCCGAACGACGAGATCATCATGGTCTCCAAGGCCGGACTGACGGTGCGCTTCGCCGAGTCCGACGCGCGCTCGATGGGCCGCGACACCAGCGGCGTACGCGGCATGGACGTCGGCAAGGACGGCCAGGTGATCGCGATGGACGTCGCCCGCGACGACATGGACCTGCTGGTCGTCACCGAGAACGGCTACGGCAAGCGCACCCAGATCGGCCAGTACCGCAAGACCAACCGCGGCGCCAAAGGCGTCAAGACGATCAAGCTCACCGAGCGCAAGGGCGGCCTCGCGGGCGCCCTGGTCGTGCGCGAGCACCAGGAGCTCGTATTCATCTCCGTCGGCGGCATGGTCCAGCGCACCGCCGCCGCCGGCATCTCCCAGCAGGGTCGCTCGGCCACCGGTGTGCGCGCGATGAACCTCAAGGACGAGGACCTCGTCAGCGCCGTCGCGGTCGTCGTCGACACCGAGGACGGCCCGGGTGCAGAGCTGGCGCTCGAGGATGCCGCGCCGTCCGAGGGACAGCCGGAGGACAATTAGCGCTCGCGGATGTCATCTCCGTTCGCTACTCTCACCAGACCAGAGAAAGGAGGTGGTCCGTACGCTTAGTCACAGTTCTCGCGGGACCCTGGAGGTGACCGGCCGCTAGGTCGGAGGCTGGACCGCTTGGCGGAATCCAACCCGGGACACCCCGAGACGACCTCCGGAACTGGTTCCTCCGGCAGCAGCGCGTAAGCGAGTCGCCTCGGTCTTTCCAGTCACAGCCGTATCCGGGGGGCGTCCTGTCGAGGGCGCCCCCCGTTCTGTCTGTCTTGTCTCTTTCTCCCGGGATGCGAGCGTTCGTCAAACGGTGCACGCGCGGGCGGTCAAGCGCGCTCCCGAGGCGCCGACCCGCAGGCCTTTACGCTGCCTGGGGCAGGTACTGCAGCCATGCCGCCGGAATCGTCGGCGAGGCGACGTGGATGAATATCTCCGCGCGCGGAGTTCGTGGCGCCCGGCGCGGGTGCATGCCGGCCTGGCGCGGCAGTCGATCCCCCTTGCGCCGGTTGCACGGGGCGCACGAGGCGACGATGTTCTCCCAGCTGGAGTTGCCGCCCTTGGAGCGCGGGATCACATGATCGACGGTCAGGTTCGAGCGCGAACCGCAGTACTGGCAGGCCCAGCCGTCGCGCGCGAACACCGCGCGCCTCGTGATCTTGCGCCGGTGCGCGTCGCGTGGGACACGCACATAGCTGACCAGCCGGATCACCACCGGTCGCGCAAGCGTGGAGCTCTCGGAGTGCAGCTCCCAGCGCCCTCGCTCCAGCAGCTCGGCCTTGTCCTTCAGCAGCAGCACGACCGCGCGACGTACCGAGCAGACGTTGATCGGCTCATACGTCGCATTCAAGACGAGCACCCGGCCACTATCACGCCCGCGCCGCCGGTGCTCTGGTGGCGGCACGGACCTCAGTACTACAGGTGGAACGGTGCTATCCATCTGTAGCGCCGGAGTGTAGCGATGGCGTAGGTTCGCCGTGGCGATCGCTCGCGGCCTGTTTCCCGGTTGCGCCGGGCGCGAGCGCCGCGGCGATCGGCGGACTGCCCATCCGGTAGGAACCGAGCACGCGCGCCTGTTCGCAGATTCCCTCCAAGCCCGCGACCGCCTCCGCAACCGCGGGGTTGCTCACCCTGCCCTGGAGGTCGACGAAGAACATGTAGCTGCCCATCCGATCGCGCTTGGGACGGGACTCGATCTTCAGCAGGTTGATCCCTCGCCGCCCGAACTCGTCCAGGCAGCGAACGAGCCAGCCGGGACTGTTCGCTCCCGGTCCCCAGAACACCAGCGACGTCTTCCATCCCTCGCCGGCGTGCGCTCGCAGCGGTGGGTCGCCTCCCCTGAACGCTGCGGGCTCCGATGCGGCGTGGCGGGCGAATGTGGCGTCGGCCTCCCCCTGAGCGATCTGGCTCGCCCGCGCCAGCCACACGAACCGCGTTTCGTTCTCGTCCCTGTCCTGGACGCCCTCTCGCAGGACCGTCGCACCGTAGATCTCCGCCGCCAACACCGTCCCCAGCGCTGCCTGTCCCGGCTGCCCTCCCCGGGCGACGATCCGCACCGCCTCGGCGGTCGAACTCGCGGGCAACACAGTCGCGTGCCCCAGCTCCCCGCGAAGGAACCGCTCGCACTGACCGGGCACCTGCGGGTGGGTGAGGACCGTCTCGATCTCCTCCAGCTCCACCCGCTCGGCGGCGATCAGCGAATGCCTGATCGACAGCAGCGCCTCGCCGGCGATCCAAAGCCCACCCTCCTCGCCGCCCAGCAGGTCCAGCGTGACGTTCACCGAACCCTCCAACGAGTTCTCGATCGGGACGAGCGCCCAATCCACCTCCCCGCGCGTGAGCGCGAGAATCGTGTCGTAGATCGTCCTCAGGGCCACCGGCTCCACCGCGCCCGGCTCGGCGCTGCACAGCAGCGCCTCCTCGCTGAATGTGCCCTCGGGGCCGAGGTAGCCGACGCGCGCTCGCCGCCGCGCCCGGGAGCCCTCAGCCGGCGTGCTGTTCGGCGACATCGGCTCGCCCCCCGGCCGGGTTGAGCGCAAGGCGCACCGCCTCGGCCTCCTCGGGTGAGAACTCCGACTCCCCCCGTCCGTCGTGCACCTGCTTGGCATACACCCGCGCCTGGTCGCGGTGATGGATGCACGACAGCACGATCCCCGAGCGCGCGTCGTCCAGCAGCGCGATCGACATCGACTGCTGTCCTGAGAGCTCGTTGTAGGCGTCGTACCGGACCAGCGAGCGATGCGCGATCGCACCGTGCAGCGCCGTCTCCGCGCCCGCCAGGCGCCCGTCGAGGCGGGTGGCGACATCCTCGACGTATCCCCGCAGCGCCTCGAAGGCATCCTGCATGTCGGCGGCGTGGGCCACCACGTCGCGTTCCTCGCGATCCCCGATTACGAGCCTCTGGGAGCGCCTGAGCCTGCGCACTGACATCGCCAGCGCCGCACACGCGACCAGCGCGAGCACCGCCAGCGCGGCGGCGGCGATCGCGACGATTCCCTGAGTATCGGTTATCGCGGCGGTCATGCTCGCAACAACTTAGCGCTCGTGGGCGAGTGTGGCGTGGGCAGGAAAAGCGCGCCGCGAGCGACCCGTTCCGGACTGCGCCTAACTGCCGAAGATCGCCAGGTAGGTGTTCTTGTTGTTTTCGGTGTCGTTCTCGCCCGGCACCGTTTCGATCTTCACTTCGATTTTCGAAGCGGCGCTGAGCGGCACGCCGGTCACCGGGATGTCGACGTTGACGGTCTTCCCCGGTTCGGTTTTTTCGATCGTATGCGAGGCCGCATATTGCTTCCCGGCCGCCGTGACGGTGACGTTGACCTTGACGTTCGTCTCGGGGAATTCCCCCGAGTTTTCGACCTGCACGGTGAACGTCGGGTTGGCGCCGCCACTGACGTGGTTGAGCGTGGGTTCGCCCGCCAGCGTGTTGGCGCCGACGCTGACCCCCTTCAGCGCGCTCCCGTGGTTGCCGGTCACCGGTGTGTTCGCCGAGGACGCCGCCTGGCCGGTGATGCGCGACTGCACCGTGCTCGGTTCCAGCCAGCCGATGTTCGGCAGAAAGTGCGTGCTCGCGACCGTCTGCCCGGCAGCCCCGCCGGCCTTCAGCGTTTCTTCGATCAGAGGCGCGACCCGCTGGGAGTAGATCACGTCCGAGGCCAGAAAATTCTCCATGTCCCCGGCGATTGTCGTGCTCGCCTGCTTGGCCTGCCCGCCCAGCGCCGTCCGCAGCAGGTTCGCGACCTTTTCCACCCCTTCGGCGCGCAAGTCCAAGGCCAGCAGGAGATCGCGCTGCGCGGAGTCCATTTCGCCGGGCACGCTCAGCCCCTTTGCTTCGGAGGCCTGCTTCTCGGCTTCCAGGTGCAGCTGGTTGACCTGTGTCTCCACGTTCAGAGCAGGCTTGGAGCTGGCGCCCGACAGAGCGGCGAACAGCGGTTGCGACACCTGCTGGTCGGAAGCGGTCACGATCCTTGAGACGTTGCTGGTGTAGTCCTTCAACGCCTGCGTCTTCTGGCTTTTCAGGCAGCCGTTGACGATCAGCACGATCACGATCAGCAGCAGGACACCGACCCCCGCCGCAACGCGGCGGCGCACCATCACGGTGTGCTCCTCGTGCGAATCGGGCTCCTCCGCGTGTCGCGGGCGACGCGGGCGAGTTCTCTGTGGCGCGCGTGGCGCTCGTGCTGCGGGGCGAGACGCTGTCTCCTCGCCGTCGTCAAAGAACGACAAAAGCTATGTGCTCCTTTGCAGGGACTTGTTCATGCGCAGGGCATCAGTATGACTGCCCTCCGTGCGGCCCGTGAACCTGCAACTTCTCGGTCAACCCGCATTTTCCTTCGCTTTCGTGCAGGGAGCGCGCCTGCGGGCGGCGAACGCGCCATCCGGTGGACTCTTCGCAGACCCTCGTCCAGGAGCATCGCCCGCGGGTCGGCGCCGTGCCCGAGACCGCTGGGGCCGAGCGGCTCTCGGAGTCCGCGAGGATCGCGCGCACGGGCCCCGTGGCAAGCTCCAAGCAGCTGTTGCTCATGGGCGAGCGCCCTCCGGATGGTGCGCTGCTACACGGCCGCTACCGCCTGATCGAGCGCCTTGGCGCCGGTGGGTTTGGCGTCGTCTGGCGGGCGAACGACGAGTTGCTGCACCGTGAGGTGGCCCTCAAGCGGATACCCCTGCCTCCGGACTCGCCCACCGGCGCCGCATGTGACGGCGAGCCGCACGCCGGGGAGCGCGCTTCTCGCGAGGCGCTCGCGACCGCCCGCTTGGCGCATCCGGCGATCGTGGCGCTGCACGAGGCCTACGTGGACGACGACGCGTTCTATCTCGTCTCCGAGCTCGTCGACGGCGACACGCTCGCGCGACTCGTGGCGCAGGACGCGCTCTGCGACGAGGAGTTGCTCGAGATCGGGGTGGCCCTCGCCCACGCTCTCGCCCACGCCCACGCGCGTGGCGTCATACACCGCGACGTCAAGCCTCAGAACGTGCTCGTGCCCCACGATCCCGGCTCGCATGAGGCGCCGGCCAAGCTGACCGATTTCGGCGGCGCAAGCCTCGCCGGCGAGCAGGCGCTGACTCGCACCGGCGAGACGCTCGGCACGCTCGCCTACATGGCGCCCGAGCAGAGCGAAGGTCTGCCGATCGGCGAGTCCGCCGACGTCTATTCGCTCGCGCTCGTCATATACGAGGGGGTTACCGGGGTTAACCCGGTGCGCGGACCCACACCGGCGGCGACCGCCCGGCGGATCGGCCGCCCTCTGCCCGCGCTCGCCGCTCGCCGCCCCGACCTGCCGCGAGCGCTGACCCACGCCATCGACACCGCGCTTGCGGTCGAGCCCTCGCGCCGAGGAACCGTGGAGGATCTGCGATCGGCCATGGAACACGCTCTGTCCGATGGCCTCTCCAGACGCGGCTTCTTCCGCTCCCGTACAGACCGATCGCGGTATCAGGCAGTGCAGGCGCAACGGTCCTCGCCGGGCGCCGCCACACATGCCTCGATCACAGCCGAGCATCGCGCCGTGGAGCGGCACGACATCGCCATCGCCACGGGCGCCGATGGGAGCGAGCCCGACGCACACATCTCTGCTCCATCCGAGGGCAGGTCGGAGGTCTCGCACGAGCGCAGCGGTCGCCCCCGCCGTCTGCCGCTGCCGCGCGCGGTGTGGGTGGGGTGCGTCATCGCCTTCGCGGCCTGGCAGGTGGCGAACGCGCGCCCGGGAGTCGCGTTGCTGGCGCTCACGGCGGCGGCCCCGTTGCTGGTGCTGGGTCCGCGGCCAAGCCTCGGCTGGCTCACGGCTGGGCTCGCGCCTGCGCTTGGCCTCGTGGGTCTGGCGGGAGCGTATCCGGCACTGGCCGGACAGGCCTCGCGGTGGTCGGGTCGTGCTGCCCTTGGCGCTCTCGGGTACTGGTGGCTGGCTCTCGCCGAGCCACTGTTGATCGGGGGGGCGCACGGGTCGCGCCTCTGGCTCGGACCGCCGGTCAGCACACCCCCGCGCGCTGTCTGGGAGGGCTCGCTCGACGGCGCGGTCGTCCACGTCATCGGCCCGATGCTGACGACCGGCCTGGTATTTGGAGCGGCGCTATGGGCCGGCGCCGCGGCCGTGCTGCCGCTGATCGTGCGCGGCTCCAGCGCGATCCTCGACACGCTCGCGGCGCTCGTGTGGTCGACCGCTCTGCTCACCGCCACGCCCTACTTCGACGCCGGCCTGTCCGGCGGCGCCGTCCTTGCTCAGCCACGCGGCGCCGTCCTCGGAGCGATCGCCGGCGCGGCCATCGCTGTCGCGGGCCGGGCGCTGCGCGGCCCGGTCTCCGTTCGTCACCCTTAGAGTGCCCATAACCGGAGGTCGACCCGAGGCCGACGGCCCCTGCCATGAAACCGCTGAGAGCACTCGAGACCACGATCGCCAACCTCGTCGAAGGAGCATTCGGCCGCGTGTTTCGCTCGGAGGTGCGCCCGATCGAACTGGCGCACAAGCTGGCGCGGGAGATGGACGAGCATCGCACCGCCTCGGTCTCGCGTACGTATGCGCCGAACGAGTACTCGGTCTGGCTTTCCCCCCAAGATCGCGCCCGCTACGAGGGAGTCGAGCAGGAGGTGATCGACGAGCTGTGCGCTTACCTGCTCGAGCACGCCCGCCGCGAGGATCTGATCCTCGCCTCGCAGCCCCTGATTTCCTTCCACACCGACGAGGAGCTGTCGCTCGGCGAATTCGGGATCCAGGCGCGGCTCGTCCGGGCAGATGGTCACAGTGACGACGATTCCTCCGTAGAGCCGGCGATGGATGTGCCGTCGGCCGAACCCCCCGACGAACATGGGCAGACGATGATTTACAGCAGCTCTGCGCGCATGGGCGATCCCGTCGTCCAAGCGCGCGCTCGCCGCCCCGCTCGAGCGCTGCTGTCGGTTGGCGCCAAGCGCCTGCCGGTGCCGCCGGAGGGCGGCGTGGTAGGCCGCAGCCGTGACTGTGACATCGTGCTCGAGGACACGGGCGTCTCGCGCCGGCACGCCGAATTTCGGCCCGGCGAGGGCGGCTGGACAGTCGCCGATCTGGGTTCGACCAACGGGGTTCGCGTCAACGGCCGCGATATCCACGCAGCTCATCCCCTGCGGGCCGGAGATCGCATCGAGCTTGGTTCCACCGAGATCGTGTTCGACATCTCATGACGACGCTCGCACCCGTATCCGTGGCGCTCAAGTTCGGCTTCCTGGCGGTGCTCTACCTGTTCCTGCTGTGGGTCGCGCGCAGCGCGCTGCGCGACCTGCGCGGCGTGTCAGCCGCGGGTTCTGCGCCCTCGGCCGGGGCGCCGATCCCACCCGATGCGACCGGTCTGCATTCGGCCTCTTCGGCCGGAGTCGCAGACCTCGCCGGGCGAGCGCCGCGGCTGGAGGTGGAGCGGGCGCCCGGCCACGATCGCGGAATGATCTACGACCTTGACGAGGACGTCGTCCTCGGTCGCGGCGATCAAGCCGAGATACGGCTGGAGGATCCGTTCGCCTCCTCACGCCACGCCCGCGTCTATCGCCAGGGCAACATTTTGGTGATCGAGGATCTGCGCTCCACCAACGGCACCTACCTCAACGAGGAGCTGCTCGAGACACCTCGGCCCCTGCATCCCGGCGATCGCGTGAGGATCGGCGACTCAGAGTTCACGTTCGAGGTCGACCATCCGTGAGGGCTCACGCCAACCTCATCCGAACGAAGCCGGCGCGGGCGCCCGCCGGTTTCGGCACGGCGCCCGTCGCCGTGCGCACGATCCCGACCGGCACAGCCTGATGCTGCGCGTCGCCGAGCAGTACGCCGCCACCGACACCGGCCGTCAGCGGCGCGCCAACGAGGACTCGCTATTGGCACGCTCGCCGCTGTTCGTCGTGGCCGACGGTATGGGCGGCGCGCAGGCGGGCGAGGTCGCCTCGCGGCTGGCCGTGGACGCTTTCGAAGAGGGGTTGGGCGAGACCACCGAGCCCGAGAGCGACCTCGCGGAACGGGCCGGCGCGGCCAACTCCCGCATTCACGAGCTCTCGCACGCAAACGCCGAGCACGCGGGGATGGGCACGACGCTGACGGCGGTATATGTGGCGCCTGGGGAGGTCGCGGTAGCCCACGTGGGCGACAGCCGCGCCTATCGCCTGCGGGCAGGAGAGCTCGTGCGCCTGACCGACGACCACTCCCTCGTCGACGAGCTGATGCGTCAGGGCAAGATCACCCCCGAGGAAGCCGTCGATCACCCGCAGCGCTCGGTGATCACGCGTGCGCTCGGACCCGAGCCGGCGGTCGAGGTCGACACTCGCTCCTACAGCGCCCGCGCGGGCGACGTCTATCTGCTGTGCAGCGACGGTCTGACGACGATGCTCCCCGATGAGCGCGTCGCCGAGCTGATGCGCTCGCACCCGCGCCTGCGCGATGCGGGCGAGTCTCTGATCGCCGCCGCCAACGAGGCCGGCGGGCGAGACAACATCACGGTGGTGCTGTTTCGCCTGGAGGATCCCTCCGCACCGGCGTCCCCACTTGCTCCGGCGACCGAGGAGCAGGCCGCGCCGGAGCCGGCGGGCGCGGATGGTCGCGGGGACGCAGAGCGTGCGGATACCGTCGCGGACTCCGGTGTTGCGCCGAGCCTTACCGAACCGAATGATCCGGCCCTCTCCATCTCCTCAAGGCAGCCGGTTCAACCCCGCAGACCCCGTCTGCCGGAGCCTGGGCAGGGCGACAAGAAGGGCAAGCGCAGGCGCCTGCGACGCCTGACGCCGGTGGCGATCGTGCTGATCGTCCTCGGCTTGCTCGCCTCGGGCGCCTACCTGGCGGCGCAGTCGGTCTACTTCATCGGTACGAACGCCCGCGGCCTGGTCACCCTCTACAACGGCTTGCCCTACCAGCTGCCTGGCGGAATCAAGCTGTACAGCAGCGACTACGTATCCGGTGTGAGCGCATCGGCGCTGTCGTCCGTACGCAAGCGTTCGCTGCTCGACCATTCGTTGCGCTCGCAGGCGAAGGCCACCGGCTTGATCCGCAGCCTGGAACTGGGGCAGCTCAGTGAATAAGCCGATCGTCCGCCTGTACGGCCTGGTGGTGGTGCTGTTCGCGCTGCTCATCGCCTTCACCTCCCGCTGGACGATCTTCGACGCCGGGGCGCTGCGTCAGAACGCGCTCAACAGGCGCGCGCTGCTCCAGCAGGAACGGATCCGGCGCGGGCGGATCCTCGCCGTCGACGGGACGGTGCTGGCGCGCAGCGTGCGCGGGCGCGAAGGCACCTACCACCGGACCTATCCGACCGGTCCGCTGTTCGCCCAGACGGTCGGCTACTCCTTCACCGATCTCGGCCAATCGGGCATCGAGCGCTACCGCAACCCGGCGCTCGACGGCGAAACCAGCGCCACCAACCTGCAGGCGATCCTCGACCAGCTGCAGGGCAAGCGCCGGCAGGGAGACGAAGTGATCACCACCCTTGACCCGGCCGCCCAGCGCACCGCGATCTCCGCCCTCGGCGAACACCGCGGCGCCGTGGTCGCGCTCGATCCCCGCACCGGCGCCGTGCAGGCGATGGCCTCCACGCCCAGCTATGACCCCAACCTGCTGGGTTCGCCGAGCGCCTACGAACGCCTCACCCGCGACTCCACCGGGACGCCGCTTGTCAATCGCGCGACCCAGTTCGGGTACGCGCCCGGCTCGACCTTCAAGGTGCTGACCGCGACTGCCGCGATCGACACCGGGCAGTACACGCCCGAATCGCTCCTCAGCGGCAAGGACGGCATCCTCGTCTCGGGTGTGCCTCTCTCCAACGACGAACACGAGTCCTTCGGCGAGCTGACGCTGACCGAAGGACTGGTCAAATCGGTCAACACGGTGTACGCGCAGGTCGCCGAACATCTCGGCAAGCGGACACTCGCCCGCTACATGAATCGCTTCGGATTCGACCGCAAGCCCCAGCTGGACTACCCGGGCGATCAGATGTCGGTGAGCGGCGAGTATCTCGGCCAGCGCCTGCTCGCCCCCACGAGCCGCTATGTCGACGTCGGACGGTTGGGCATCGGCCAAGACAAACTCCAGGTCGTGCCGTTGCAGATGGCAGAGGTCGCAGCTGCCGTCGCCGACCACGGGCGGCTGATGGTCCCGCACCTGGCCGATCGCATCGTCGACCCCGAAGGAAGCACCGTTCTGAGGATCGCCCCCCGCGTGCAGTCGACCGTCATGAAACCATCGACCGCCGCCTCCGTCACGACCATGATGGAAGCCGTGGTGACCGAAGGCACCGGCACCGCCGCGCAGATTCCCGGCGTGCGCGTGGCGGGCAAGACGGGAACCGCCGAGACGCAGATCGGCGCCGCGGTCAACAACGTCTGGTTCATCGCTTTCGCCCCAGCCCAGAACCCGCGGGTGGCGATCGCGGTGACCTTGCAGGATGTTCCCGGCCAGGGGGCCGAGTTTGCGGCGCCCGTTGCGCGCCAGGTCATGGAAACGGTGCTGAATGGCTGATCGGGCCCACATGGCAGAGCGGAACGATGGTTGAGCCGAACACGATCATCGACGGCCGTTACCGTGTTCGCTCGCGCCTGGGGTCCGGGGGGATGGCCGACGTGTATCTGGCCGAAGACCAGCTGCTCGGGCGCAGCCTCGCGGTCAAGGTGCTGCATCATCACTTCGCCGAGGACCAGGAGTTCGTCGAGCGATTTCGGCGCGAGGCCTCCAGCGCCGCCGGGCTCTCGCATCCGAACATAGTCGGCATCTTCGATCGCGGCGAGTGGGACGGGACCTACTACATCGCGATGGAGTACGTACCGGGCCGTTCCCTGAAGGAGCTCGTGCGCGAACAGGGCCCGCTCGATCCGGTCGTCGCGATCGACATCGTCACCCAGATCCTGCAGGCCGCCAGGTTCGCTCATGCGCGCGGGGTGATCCACCGGGATCTGAAGCCGCACAACGTGATCCTCGACGAGGAGGGTCGCGCGCGCGTGACCGACTTTGGCATCGCCCAGGCGGGCGCCTCGGACATGACGATGACGGGCTCGATCATGGGCACCGCCCAGTACCTCTCCCCCGAGCAGGCCCAGGGGCATGCCGTCAGCGCGGCGTCAGACCTGTATGCGGTCGGGGTGATCCTGTACGAGCTGTTGACCGGTGCCGTTCCCTTCGACGGCGACACCGCGGTCGCGATCGCGTTCAAGCAGGTCTCCGCGCAGCCGCCGGCTCCGAGCACGACCAATCCCGCGACGCCGGTGGTGCTCGACGAGATCGTGCTGCGCGCGCTCGCCAAGGATCCGGCCGTGCGCTACGCGAGCGCCGAGGAGTTCATCGCGGCCCTGAGCGCAGCCCGCGAGCGACTCCCGGTCGGCGCGGCGACAGCGATCTTCGCCACCCGACCGCCGGCGGCGCCCGGCACAGCCACGCACGTCGCGCCCCCGGGAGCGGCACTGTCCACCGGGGTGCTCCCCGCCGCGCTGCTGCTTCCCCCCGACGGCGGTGAGCCACCGAGCGATCAGGATGAGCGGGCCGCCAAAAAACGCCGAAATCTGCGCTTGGCCCTCGTGGGTGTCGCGGTCGCGGCGATCGTCGCAGTCCTGCTCATACTGGCGCTGACCCGCCCCTCCTCGGGCGGGCAGGTGACCGTGCCGAACGTCGCGGGGCAGAGCGAAGCGGTCGCGACAGCCGCATTGCGTCATGCCGGGCTGGTCCCCGTCCCCGCGCTGACAGCAAGCTCCACGGTCGCCGACGGCGTGGTCATAAGCGAGACGCCGTCCGCGGGAAGCGCTGTGGAGAAGGGAACGCGTGTGACGATCGCAGTCTCCACGGGACCGGGCAGCTCGCCCTTGCCCGACGTCACCGGACTCACCGCCGCGCAGGCGAGCGCCAAGCTCAAGGAAGCCGGGTTCAGACCGACAACCGAAAAGCAGGCCAGTTCCACCGTCGCGAGCGGGCGGGTGATCTCGACCAATCCCTCGGCGGGAACCGAGGCGCAGGCGGGCAGCGCGGTCACGGTTCTCCTCTCGAGCGGTCCCGCGCAGACGACGGTCCCCGATGTGATCGGCCAATCGCGCGCCGCCGCCGAAGCGACGCTGACAAACGCAAAACTGGCGCCCGGCGCCATCACGCAGCAGCCCTCGACCGAACAGTCGCCCGGCACCGTGCTCGAACAGTCCCCCACCGCCGGCTCCTCGCTTCCCGTAGGCGGCACGGTGAACTTCGTGGTGGCACAGGCGCCCACCGAAACGCCCGTTCCGAACGTGATCGGCAAGAGCGAGACCCAGGCCTCCGCCGAACTCGGGCGGGCCGGGTTCACGCCCCAGGCGGTCGAGCAGACAACCACCGACGCGACCCAGGTCGGCGTCGTGCTCAGGCAGAGTCCGGCCGCCCCCAACAAGGCGCGCAAGGGCGCCACGGTCACGATCGCCGTCGGCACGCTGGGCACGCCGACCACGCCGACAGCGACCACGCCGAGCACTCCCGCGACCCCCACGCCTCCGGCGGCGAGCGGGTGAGGCCGTCTATGAGCGATCCCTCCTCTCCATCGCTCCACCCTGCCGCGAGTGCCGCGCGCGGGCCCGCCGGCGCCGAGCCCGCGAACGCCACTCCGGTTGACGCGCTCACCGTGGCGGTGATCAGTGGCGGGCGCTCCTCCGAGCACGACGTCTCCCTGGCCTCCGGCACGGCGATCCGCGACGGGCTGCTCGCGGCCGGCCATGAGGCCGTGTCGATCGAGATCGCCCGCGACGGCGCCTGGAGGTGCGACGGCGAGGCCGTCAGCGCACATCCCGGCGAGGGATTGCTCGGCGTCGACGTGGCGTTTCCGGCGCTGCACGGCCCGTTTGGAGAGGACGGGACAGTGCAAGGCATGCTCGAGACGCTCGATGTCGCCTATGTCGGCGCGGGGGTGGCCGCGTCGGCGGCGTGCATGGACAAGGTCCTCTTCAAGCGTCTGCTCTGCGCGAGCTCTCCGGCGGTCCCCCAGGTCGACTACGTCGGCGTGCGCGAGGCGCGCTGGCGTGCCGAGCCCACCCGGGTGCTGGGCGAAATCGCCGAGCTGGGGCTGCCGGTGTTCGTCAAGCCCGCGCATCTCGGGTCCTCCGTAGGAATCGTCCGCGTCACCGATCCCGCGTCGTTGACGGACGCGCTGGAGCAGGCCTACGCCCACGACGAGCTGGCGATCGTCGAGGCGATGGCGACCGGTATCGAGGTTGAGTGCGGCGTGCTGGGCCTGCCGCCGGCCGAGCGCTCCGGCGGTGCTCCCGTCGCGTTTGCCTCAGAGCCCGGCGAGATCGTGTTCCCCGGCGAGTGGTACGACTACGAGGCCAAGTACTCCCCCGGAGGGATGGAGCTTGTCGTCCCGGCGCGTATCTCCGCCGTGGCACGAGCGCGGGTCCAGGAGCTTGCCGTGGAGACGTTCGTCGAGGTCGGGTGCGAGGGGCTCGCGCGCGTTGACTTCTTCGTCGACGGCGAGTCCGTGCTCGTCAACGAGCTCAACACCATGCCCGGGTTCACGCCCACGAGCGTCTACGCCAAGCTGATGGAGGCTTCGGGGGTTCCCTACCCCGAATTGCTCGATCGACTGTGCCGGTTGGGGATCGAACGGCATGAGCAGCAGCGGGCGCGTCGGCACTGAGACCGCGAGCCTCACGAAAACAGCGTCGCCTCGGCGATTTCCGCGACTTCGCTCGAGGGCGGGAGCTTGGTGATCCAGATCAGGTAGTAGCGGTAGCGGATGTCGGTTGGATTGCCGAGCGGGATCGTCGTGTGCGTGGCGATCGTACGGGGCGCTGCAATCTGCGTCCATCCGCGTTGGGTCAGGGGCGTGGTGTCGCCGTAAGGCAGCTGGTGAAAATCGTTGGACGCGTAGATGGCGACGGTGAAGCCGGGCGTGGGTGTCTGCAGCTCGATCGCGCGTGCCTCGACGCCCGGAGCCGCGTCCACGTAGAGGCCGATGCCTGGCTTTCCGGCGAGGGTTCCTTCGACGTAGTGCTCGGTGCTCCAGGTCGTGTTGGGGTCGCCGTCGACGATGTTGGAGACCTGGGTGGGGTGTTCGGGTCCGGTGCCGAAGGGGTTGTAGTCGTGGGCGGCGGTCTGACTGAGCTGGACCGGCTGCTGGCCGTGCTTGGAGGGCACGTTGGGCCCGATGCCGCTGTGGGTGTGATCGGCGATGAGCACCAGCACGAGCGCGACGATCGCGGCGAGCAGAGCCAGCGAAGCCGCCCAGCGCCATGGGTGGCGCATGCGCCAGGGCAGTCGCCGACGCGAGCGCCGCGGCAGCGTCCGCAGCACGCTCGTGACCTCGCCCGCGGCCTGACCGGAGCGGGAGGTCTCCAGCGCGAGTGCTTCCTCCAAGTCTGCGACCATGCCGGCTGCGTCGGGGTAGCGCTCGGCGAGGTCGGTCGCGGTCGCGCGTTCGACCACCGCGGCGGTCGCGGCCGAGACTTCGGGGCGCAGGGACTGAACGTCGGGCACCTGCTCGCGTACGTGGCGCATCGCGACGGCGACCGGGGTCTCGCCGCTGAAGGGGACCGCGCCGGTCAGCATCTCATACAGCACCACCCCCAGCGAATACAGGTCCGATTGTCCGGTGACGGCTTGTCCGAGCGCCTGCTCGGGTGAGACGTAGTCGGTCGTCCCGAGCACCCGGCCGTCCATCGTCAGGCCCTCCTCGGTGAGCGTGCGCGCGATTCCAAAGTCGGTGATCTTGGCCGAGCCCTCCTTTGAGATCAGCACGTTCTGAGGCTTCACGTCGCGATGCACGATCAGGCGCTCGTGCGCCGCCCCCAGTGCGCGCGCGATCTCGATCGCATACGCGATCGCTTGGGTTATCTGCAGCGGCCCGTCGCGGCGGATGAGCGCCTTGAGCGTCTCGCCCGCGACGTACTCGAGCACGATGTAAGGGGTCCCGACCGCGGGCTCCTCACCGTGTTGCGCGTCGTGCTCGGTGGGCTCCTCACCGGCGTCGATCACCGTCACGATGTGCGGGTGGTTGAGCTGTGCGACCGCGCGCGCCTCGCGGCGAAAGCGCTCCAGTTGATCGGAGTCGGTCGCGATCTCGCGGTGCATCAGCTTGATCGCCACCGGGCGCTCGAGCACGGTGTCGAACGCGCGGTAGACGGTCGACATCCCCCCGCGCCCGATCTCCGCGTCGAGACGGTAGCGCCCGCCGAGCAGGGTGCCGAGCATGGTCCGCGTCACGGGATGTGGGTCCTGGGGCTCATCCGCTCATATTCTGCGTCCTGCGCAGGCGTACGAGGGCGATGGCGGCGATCATGCAGCGGTAAGCGGCGTATGGCAGCAGCGAGCGTGCGTTCACCCGGGGCCGCCTCAGCACGCCGGCGCTCACCGCCGTGGAGAGGAACGCACCGGCGGCGCCGCCCGCGAGCGCAGGGCCGGCTCCGTCCGGGACACCTCTTCGCCACAGCCGCCACGCCTTCAGCGCGCTCGCTCCGACGATCACCGGCAGACCGGCGTGCCAGGAGAGCGTCTGGGCGTCCGCGCGTGTAAATCCCCGGGCGCGCGCCGCCGTGAGCGTCGCCCCGTTGCGCGACACACCGGGGATCAGCGCCGCGGCCTGGGCGAGACCGAGCGCGAGACCATCCCGCGGCGCGGCGTCGTGCTGACGCCGCGCCCCGCGGATGTCCGACCCCGAGCGCCCGGACTCCGTACGGTCGTGGGCGTTTCCCGGCACTGCGTCGGCCCCGCGTCCGGGCCGGATGTCGGCCAGCGCCATCGCAAAGGCGCCCACGAGCAACCCTGCGGCGATCAATCGCGGTTCGCCCAGCCGCTGCGCGATCGGGCGCTCCAGGGCATAGCCGGCGAGCGCCGGGGGTCCCAGCGACAGCGCGATCACCGCCAACCGGCGGCGGGTCAGTCCTCGGGCGGAGTCGATCAGCTCTGCGCGCATGTCGAGCGCCAGCGCCAGCGCCGCCCCGGCGTGCAGGGCGACCTCGAAGGACTTGCGCAGTTCGGGGTTCAGTTCGGCATAGGGCCGGCCCGCGAGCCAGGGGATCAACGTGGTGTGAGCGGACGATGACACGGGCAGCAGCTCGGTCGGGCCCTGCAACGCCCCCAGGGCGATCGCTTCGCGCACCGAGAGACCACCGCGCGCGCGACGGTCGCCAAATCCACCACCGGCCCGGCCAGGCGCGAGCCGCCGACGGAGCGGCATTACTCGCTCAGCTCGCGTCGGCGACGGGCGCATCGGTGCCCCCGTCCGCGGGGCCACGTCGTCTCCGGCGCACGATCGCGTAGGCGATCCCGATCACCACCAGGACCACGATCACGTAGTCGACGTACTCGAAGCCCTTGCGCACGCTGGTCCAATCGCTGCCGAGTGCGTGTCCGGCGAACGCGAGCGCGACCACCCACGGGATGGTGCCGATCAGCGACAGCACCGTGAAGCGTCCGAGCGGCATCTTTGCGATGCCCGCCGGCAGCGACACGAACGCCCTGACGAGCGGAATCACGCGCCCGAACAGCACGGCCGGCTCGCCATAGCGCTGAAACCAGCGGTCCGCGCGTTCGATCTGCGCGGGACCCATGTGCAGCTTGTCGCCGTGGCGTTCGAACAGCTCCAGCCGCCCGCCGCGGCCGACGCCGTAGGCGACCCAGGAGCCGACCATCGTCCCGAGCAGGCCCGCGAGGATCACGCCGGTCATCGTCATGTGGTGTTGCGATGCGCTCTGACTCGGGTCGGCGACCGCGAAACCGGCGAACAGCATCACGACCTCCGAGGGGATCGGAATGCAGGCGCTCGAAAGCGCCATCAGCGCGAAAATACCGGGCAGCCCAGCTTCGCGCACGAAGCTCGACGTTTCGTTGACCAGCGTTTCGGAGATCGAGGCGAGCACCAGCATGCGCCGGCCAACGATACCTGCGAGGCGGATGGCATGGTCGCGCAGGCATCGCCGCGGCCGTCGAGATCGCGGTGGGGTCGCGCGAGCGCGGCAGCGCCAACCGGGCCGCGTCCAAGGCCGCCCCCAAAGATCGTTACCGTCCCGCTGGCGATGCGAGTCTGGATAGACCTGACGAACAGCCCGCATGTGCTCGTCATGCGACCTGTGATCGAGCGCCTGCAGGCCGACGGCCACGACGTGCGCGTGACCGCGCGTGACTTTGCGCAGACGATCGAGCTGTGCGAGCGCCTGCGCATCGAGCACACGCCGATCGGTCGCCATCGCGGCGAGCGGCTGGCGGCCAAGTTCGGAGGTCTCGCGTCGCGCTCGACCGCGCTCGTACGGTGGGCGCTCGCCGACGTTCGCGCCGCCGGCGGCGCCCGCTTCGACATCGCGCTCGGCCATGGCTCCAACGACGTCTCTCTCGCCGCCGCGACGCTGCGGATCCCCTCCTCGACGATGTTCGACTACGAGTGGGCGTCGGTTCAGCACCACGTCAATTGTCGGCTGGCGCGAGCGGTCGTCGTGCCCGATGCGATCCCGCCCGAGCGCCTGCACCCGTATGGAGCGGACGGCAAGATCCGTGCCTATCCGGGTCTCAAGGAGGAGTACTACCTCGCCGACTTCACCCCCGATGCGGCGGTGATTGCAGAGCTTGCGCTCGAGCGCCAGCGACCGCTCGTCGTGATTCGCACGCCGCCGGAGGTTTCGCTGTATCACCGCTTTGCCAACGACCTGTTCGCGGAAGTACTCGCTCGTGCCCGTGACGCTGCCGCCGAGGACGGAGTGCAGGTCGTCGTCCTGCCGCGAACGCCGGACCAGCGCGCCGAGCTGGGCACGGTCCCCGGTTTCGTCGTCCCACCGCACGCGATCGACGCGCAGTCGCTGATCGCGCACGCGGACCTCGTGATCTCGGCCGGCGGCACGATGAACCGCGAGGCGGTCGCGCTCGGAACGCCGGTGTATACGACGTTCGAGGGGCGCATGGGCGCGGTCGACGAACGGCTGATCTCCGAAGGACGCCTGCGTAAGCTCACCGATCCGGACGAGTTCAGCTTCGCCAAGCGCCCCGCGGGTGCGGGTTCCGCGCGCACGCGCCGAGATCCGGCGCTGCTCATAGAGCTGCTCCTGTCGCCGCTGCCGGGCAGCTAGCCGGGCTGCCGGCGCTTCCCCGGCGAGCCCAATGGCCGGGATCGCCGATGACGGTCGCCATTCACGAGCGCCCCCATCCCCGTACGCACGTACAATCCCAGCAATGCGCCGAAGGCTCGCATCGGCCGCCATTCCGCTGCATCGCCGGTCCATCCCTCAGCTCGTCGTCGACGGAGCGCTGGTGGCGCTCGCCTACTACCTGGCGTTTCAGCTGCGCTTCGACAACGGTCCCTCCGGTCATTACGCCGAGCTGCGCGCGCGCACGATCTGGTGGGTGCTCGCGGGCAGCCTGATCGTGCTGGTGTTCTCGCGCGTCTATCAACGGCGCTGGCGCTATTCCGGTCAGCGCGACTTCGAGGCGGTCGCGCGCGCGGTGCTGGTGATCGTGCTGCTCACGGTCGTGGGCATCGAGGCGCTGCGTCCGGTGCAGCGCTACACCGTGCACGGGACCAAGGCGGTTGCCACCGCCACGGTCGGGCTGCCCAACGGCGTGATCGTGCTGTTCGGGCTGCTGTGCCTGCTGTTCCTGATCGGCGTGCGCGTGCTCGCGCGGATGGTCTACGAGCGCCGTCCGTTGGCGGCGCTGCGCGGAGTCGGCGAGGGCCGGCGCGGCGTGCTGATCGTCGGCGCCGGAGACGGTGGCCGGTTGGTGCTGCGTGAGATCGCGCGCAACCGCGAGCTGGGCCTGGCGCCGGTCGGTTTTCTCGACGACGACCCGAGCAAGCGCGGCCTGCGCATCGACGGGGTGCGCGTTCGCGGGGACACGCGCGCAGACCTACCGCGCATCCTCGACGAGTCCCAGGTCGACGAAGTGCTGATCGCGATCCCCTCCGCGCCCGGATCCACGCGTGCGCGCGTCGTGCGCGAGTGCCGCGCGCGGGGGATCTCGGTGCGCACGCTGCCGACGGTGTTCGAGCTGCTCCAGGATCACGGCACGATCGCGCGACAGATGCGCGAGGTGCGCGTCGAGGACGTGCTCGGCCGCGAGCCGGTGTTGATGGAGCTCGACCGCGTGGGCGCCTATCTGGCCGAGGAGACGGTGCTCGTCACCGGCGCGGGCGGATCGATCGGCTCGGAGCTCTGCCGCCAGATCGCGCGCGTGGGTCCGCGCAAGATCGTGCTATTGGACCACGCCGAGGACAACCTCTTTCAGATCGAGCGCGAGCTGCTGGAGGAGCGCCACATTCAGCCTTCGACGCTCGTGGCGGTGCTCGCCGACTGCAAGGAAGAGGAGCGTATGCGCGAGGTCTGCTCCGAGCACCGCCCGACCGTCGTGTTCCACGCCGCCGCCTACAAGCACGTCGGCCTGATGGAGGCCAACCCGGTGGAGGCGGTACGCAACAACGCGATCGCCACGCGCGTCGTCGCGCACGTCGCGGGCCAGCTCGCCGCGCGGCGCTTCGTGCTCGTCTCCACCGACAAGGCGGTCGCCCCGGCGACCGTGATGGGCGCGTCGAAGGCGCTCGCCGAGTTCGCGCTGGACGCCGCCGCCGCACGCTTTCCCGGCACCCGCTTCAACGCGGTGCGCTTCGGCAACGTGCTCGGATCGTCGGGCAGCGTCGTCCCGATCTTCGAGCGCCAGATCGCGCGCGGGGGCCCCGTCACCGTCACCGACGAGCGGATGACCCGCTACTTCATGACGATCCCCGAGGCGGTACAGCTGATCATCCGCTCCGGCTCGCTCGTCTGCGCCGAGACGGGCGGCGCGGAGGTGTTCGTGCTCGACATGGGCGAGCCCGTGCGCATCGTCGAGCTGGCACGGGCGATGATCGATCTGTCGGGCCTGGATCCCGAGCATGACATCGAGATCGAGATCGTCGGCCGCCGCGCCGGCGAGAAGCTGAGCGAGGAGTTGTTCAACGACTACGAGCGGGCTCTACCGACGCCCGCGGAGAAGATCTCGCTCGCCGATCGTCCACCGCTGTCGGCGGAGGTGGTGGAGTCGATGTTCGCCGAGATCGGCCTGCTCGTGCTCGAGGGCGACGCCGCCGGCCTGGCCGCCAAGGTGTCCGCGCTCTCACCGGCACGCGATCCTCGGGAGGTTTCCGCCGGCGAGGACGTGGGCGGCGGCGGTTCCCCCGCGGAGGTCGGCACCGTCGAGCCCCTGCCGGCGCGCCGCGCGACGCCTGAGCCGCTCGTACACTCCCAGGATTCATGACCGCCGCTTCGCTACTGGCGCTATCGCTGTCGAACTCGTTTACGCAGATCGGGGCGATCGCCGCGTTCGCCGCGCTCGTGGGGATCGCCGTCCTGTCGTTGCTGGTGTTCACGCAGGCGCGCGAGCTCAAGCGATTGCGGGAGTGGGCGGGACGTGCCCCGGAGCGCTCCGCCGAACAGGAGCAGCGCGTCAGCGCCGATGCGGCCGCGCGGCTCACGCGCCCCGCGTCCGGCGCCCCCCCTGTCCGCCAGGTTCCGCGCACGACTCCGCTGAACGCGCGCCCGGTGACCGCCGCTGGGCAGCCGGCCTCCGCTCCCGTCACACCCTCGCCGGCGCAAGTGGCTGCCGCTGCCGCCGCCGCCACTGCGGTGGCGGACGCCTCGGGCGCGCCGTCTCCCGCGAGTCCGGGCGCACAGCCCGCGGGAGCTCCTGCGTCGTCCACCACGCCTGGAGCTCCTCAGAGCACATCCGCTCCTTCCCCGAGCGCGGCGCCGCCGCGGGCCGGCGCTCCGGCCGCTCAGACCGTCGCGGGCCCCCCGGCCGGCGCTCAGACACCTGAAGGCGACCCCGCCCCCGGCGGCGAGCACCCGCGCGACACGCCCACGCCCGCACAGGCGCCTGGGAGCATGCCGCCACCCTCCCCAACCGGAGCTGGCGCCACGGCCGCCCCCGCCGTGCCCTCCGGCCCAACACCCGCTTCGGCTCCTGCTTCCTCCGCCGATGCTCGGCCCGTAACACCTGCCGCGCAGTCCACGTCCATCGGTGTTCCAGCGCCCGGCTCGCCCGCTCCGGCGACCGTCGCGGGCGCCGCCGCGGCGATTCCGCGTGCGCCCGTACCGCCTCCACCACCGGCGACCCCGAGGCCCGGCGCACAGCCCGGCGACGCGGGTCGACCAGAGGGCGCCACAGTCAGGCCGTCCACCCCGACCTCCGCAGTGCCCGCCAAAGCCATTTCGAGCGCTCGCCCGGCTGCCCCGGCTGCCTCCGTGCCATCTCCGGGTCGCGCCGCGAGCGCCGCGATGGCCTCCGATGCGCGCGCCGCAATCGGGGGTGCATCGGGGACTTCCGCGAGAGGATCGGCTCCTTCGGCGCGAGAGTCCGCGGCTCCGGCCGTGGCTCCGGCGCCGGTGCGTGCGCCGGGCGCCGGCGGTCGGCCGCCGTCCAAGCGAGAGGGCATGACGACCTATTCGAGCCGTCGCCGCTCGCCCGCACGAGCGACCGTGCTGATCGGGGGCGCGGTGGTCATCGGGGTCGTCGCGGTCGTGCTCGTCATCAGCTCGCTCGGCTCCTCCTCGGGCACCAGCCAGACCACCGCCACCACGACCGCGACGCACGTGCAGGCGCATCACACCACCGCGAGCACGCCTGCGAGTTCGCACCCGAGCGAAACCTCGGCGCCCGTGGTCAGCCCGGCGGAAGCCCAGGTCGCGGTGCTCAACGGAACGGGCACCCCCAACCTGGCGCACCGGCTGTCGGCGAGCCTGCAGCAGAGCGGCTACTCGCAGGCGACTCCCCTCAACGGCACACCGTCCGGCAGCCACCAGGTGACCGTCGTCGAGTACACCTCGGGCCACCGCGCCGAAGCCGCGCGGGTCGCGCAGGCGCTCGGCGTCACCCAGGTGCAGCCGATCGAAGCGGCGGTGTCGCCGCTCGCCGGGAGCTCGACCGTGGTCGTGATCGCCGGCCTGGACAAGGCGGGGGCCGGCGGCGAAGCGTCATCGTCCGGCGCCGGGTCGGTCCCGTGATCGGCGCCACGGTGGCCGACCGCGCTCGATGAGCGTGCCCGGAGCGAGCAGATAGCCGACTTTCTGGACATCCCCGCGCGTTCGGTCAAGCCGCGCGAGCATGGCATAACCCACGTGATCGACCGCGGCCTGTCGGTCGCCGACGTGGACGGCCTGCTCGAGGTGGCCGGCGCGTACGTGGACATCGTCAAGCTCGGATGGGGCACGGCGCTCGTAAGCGCCAACCTGGCCCCCAAGCTCGAGCGCTACGGCGCGCACGGGATTCCCGTCGTCCTCGGCGGCACGCTCACCGAGCTCGCGATCAGGCAGGGCCGTGTCGAGGGGCTGATCGACTGGCTGCGCGAATTGGGCTTGCGTCACGTCGAGATCTCAGACGGGACGATCGCGCTGGATCCCGAGGTCAAGGTTCACCTGATCCGCACGCTCGCCGCCGCCGGCTTCACGGTGCTGTCGGAGGTCGGCAGCAAGGACACCGACTTCATCATGGCGCCGTACGTGTGGGTCGAGCAGATCGAGCGCGACCTGCAGGCGGGCGCCTGGAAGGTGATCGCCGAGGCGCGCGAGTCGGGCACGGCCGGCATCTACCGTGCCGACGGCGAGGTGCGCACAGGACTGATCGACGAGATCGTGCACGCGGTCGACGCCGACCGGCTGATCTTCGAGGCCCCCCAACGTGAGCAGCAGGTGTGGCTGCTGCACCGGTTCGGCGCCGAATGCAATCTCGGCAACATCGCTCCGGACGACGTGCTCTCGCTGGAGACGCTGCGCCTCGGATTGCGCTCGGACACGGTCGAGCGGTTCGCACCGGGCGGGGGCGGTTGAGCGCGAGGGCTGAGAGTCCGCTCGCCGGTGGTGAGCCGGCCGTGGACAGGCTCGCGCAGGTCGTGTTTGCGCTGCTGGTGCTCGCGTGCTTCGCGGCGTTCATCGTCACGCAGCGTCTCAAGCACACGCCGACGCCGGTCCAGCACTTCAGCCTTACACCGCGCTTCTCCCCAACCTCTCGGGGACACATCAAACAGGAGCAGATCTCGTTCAAGCTCGCTCGCGCCGACGCGGTGACGGTCACGATCCTCGACTCCGCGGGCGACACCGTCGCCACCCTCGTGCGCGAAGAGCCGGTGGCCCGCTACAAACAGTTCTCCCTGCGCTGGAACGGCCGCAGGGGCGAGCCTCACGGTCACACCACGATGACCACGGCAGACGGGAAGACGATCGTGACGCCGATCAATACCGGCAGTCCGGCGCCGGCAGGTGAATATCGCGTGCACGTCGCCTTGCGCGATCAGCACCGCACGGTCCCGGGACCTCGTACCTTCATGCTGGTGCGGCGATGACCTTCGTTGCGGCAACCGTCGCGGCCGCGGCGATCATCGGTGCGCTCACAGTGCTGATGCGACGCAGACCCGATGCGTTCCCGTTGCTGGCTATCTTTGCGCTGCCGTTCAGGTTGCCGGTGTCCGCTGACGGCCGGACGGTTAATCTGCTCATACCGCTCTATCTCGTGATCGCCGCGGGCACGATCGCTCATCTCGTGCCGCGATGGCTGAACCGTGGCGCACGGCCGCGCCGGCGCCCGATCGCGCTGGAATGGCTGCTGCTCGGGGCCGTCGTCTCCTATGCGCTGCAGGGTTTGTATTCCACCGACCACGCGAAGGCCGCGGAGAACGTCGCTTTCTTTTATGTGCCGTTCGGGTTGTTGTTCATGCTCCTGCGCGACGTGCGCTGGACGCGTGAGCTCGTGCTGCGCTGCCTCGGTGTCGCGGTGGCGCTGGCGGTCGTGTTCGCGGGCGTCGGCTTCGTCGAGTATGCGCGCAAGCAGCTGTTCCTGAACCCGAAGGTGGTCGCGGCGAATGAATACGGTAACTATTTTCGCGTCAATTCTCTCTTTTTTCGACCCCAACATCTATGGGCGGTTTCTGGCGATCGTGATGATTGCAGTCACCACCGCGGTGCTGTGGAGCCGGCGCCGGCGCGAGGTGCTGATCGGTGCGGCCGTTCTGGGGTGGCTGCTGGCGGGGCTCGTGACGAGCTTCTCGCAGTCGAGCATCGCGGCGCTGCTGCTCGGCCTGGCCGTGCTCGCGGCCTACCGTTGGGACGTGCGCGCGACGGTGTATGCGACGGGCGCGCTGGTGGCGATCGCCGCGGTGGTCGTCCTCGCCGCCCCGCCGAGCCTGCACTTCGGTTTGAACGGCTCGGGCGGCTCGACGAGCAATGCGACGAGCGGACGCACAAAACTGATCTCGGGCGGGCTCGAACTGTTCACCGAGGAGCCGCTGTATGGATACGGGGCCGGCTCGTTCGAAACCGAGTACAAGCGCCACGGCCGCACGCGCGACGCCGCCAACGCGACCTCGGCCTCGCACACGATCCCGGTGACCGTCGCCGCCGAGCAGGGAATCCTCGGCGTGATCGTCTACGCCGCACTGCTGATCTCGGCCTTCGCCGTGCTCTATCGAGGCGCCGGGCGCTCACCGCCGCGTATCGCCCTGGCCGCTTGCTTCGCCGCGCTCGTTTTGCACACGTGGACGTACGCGGACTTCCTGGAGGATCCGGTCACGTGGACGCTGCTCGGCATCGGAGTGGCTTTCGCACGAGGGCCGGTAGGTTCTGAGTCTTGCTCGGCTACCTGAGGCGCCTGGTCACGACCGGCGCGGCATATCAAGCCGCGGAAATCTTGGCCAAGGCGATCGCGGTGTTCACGCTGCCGTTGTACACGCGCCATGTCTCGACGGCGGGCTATGGCACGTATAACTCGCTGCTGACGGCGGTGATCCTGTTCAGCATCCTGCTGCGCCTCGGGGTGGGGGAGGCGTTCGTGCGGTTCTACTTCACCGACACCGACCAGGCGCGGCGCACGCGGATCGCGCGCACGGCCACGGCGACGGTGGCGTGGACCACCACGGTCGCGTCGTTGCCGGCCGTGGTGTTCGCGAGTGAGCTCTCGCGGCTGATCCTCGGGTATACGGACGCGGGGTTGATGTATTGCGCGATTCTCGGGCTGTGGGCGTTTACGAACATCGAGATGGCCTATGCGCAGCTGCGCGTGGACGAGCGCGCCCGCACGTACATGCGCGCCTCGGGGGCGAACGTGGCGATGACGGTGGTGTTCACGATCTCACTGGTCGTGTTCGCCGATCAGGGCGCCCGCGGGCTTTTGCTGGGGAATTTCGGCGCCTCGGCGATCGTGGTGTCGGCGCTGTGGTGGGTGCTGCGCGCCCGCGTCTCGCTGCGCGTGAAGCTCGCGGATTTGCGCGCGATGCTGCACTTCGGGCTGCCGACCGTGCCCGCCGATGCGAGCGTGTACGCGCTGCAGGTGGCAGATCGCTTCTACCTGCTGCGCGGCGTCGGGGCGGGCGTGGCGGGCGAGTACGCGATCGCGGTGCAGCTGGCCACGGTCGTGTTCGTGTTCGTGCGCGGCTTCCAGTACGCCTGGCCGCCGCTGGCCTACTCGATCGACAGCGACGCCGAGGCCTCGCGGCTGTATTCGCTCGTGACCACCTACTTCGTGCTCGCCACGGGCGTCGTCGTCGTGGGCGTGGCGCTGCTCGGACGCTGGCTCGTGCGGCTGCTGGCCGCTCCCGAGTACTACGGCGCGTATCGCGCCTTGCCGTGGCTCGCGCTCGGCTGGACGCTCTACGGGCTGTATCAGGTCATGATCGCGATCACCGGTCGCGCGCGCGTGACCCAACGCAACCTGCCCGCCGCCGCCGCCGGGCTGATCGTGAACGTGGCGCTGCTGTTCGTGCTCGTGCCCGACAGCGGCCTCGGTCTCGGGCTCGCGGGGGCCGGGCTCGCGCTGTGCGGCGCCTACGCGGTGATGGTCGCGGTCATGCACCTGCTCACGCGCAGCGTGTTCGCCGTGGAGTTCCAGTGGGCTCGTCTGGGCCAACTCACGGCGATCCTCGCTTTGGTCGCGCTCTCCGGCGAGCTGCTGCTTCCGACGAGCGGCCCTCTGGGCCTGCTGACGCGGATCGCATGGCTGGCGCTGGTTCCGGCGCTGCTGCTCGCCACGCGTTTCGTGGCTCCGCACGAGCGCGCCCAGGTTCGCGCGCTCTGGTTCGAGGGCCGGCGGCGCGTGGCGACCTTCCGGGCGGGGCACGGCGATGTCGAGGCATATGCCGACGATCCGCTCCGAGATATCTGACGCGCTCATTCGGTCCACACGACGCCGTCGAGCTGTTGAGGGACGCCGTCCGTGTCTAAAGGCTCTGCGCGAGAAGGCCGATTAGCGAACGGATGCCGGAGCTGTCCATCACTTCGCCGCGCCCCGCGGGGGTTCGTGAGCGACGCCGCCGCGCGGAGGCGTTGCGCGCCCATCGCGCCGACGCGCGCGCACAGAGCATGGCCACCGCCGGCGAGCTGGCTTACCTGCGCGCGCAGCTGACGCTCGCCGCGCGCCTGACCGCGCGCCTGGCGGCCACGCACCACGTGGACGAGCTGGTCGGCATCGTCGTGCAGGAGCTGCACAGCACGTTCGCCTTCTATCTCGCGGCGATCCAGCGTCTGGACGGGGACGGAGTGCTGCGGCTCGTCGCCGGCAGCGGCGCCCTGGCCGAGGTGATGGCCGAGTTCCTGCTCGTCGAGCAGTCCGTCCGGCACGGCATCAACGGGCGCGTGGCGCGCACCGGCGAGACCTCGCTCGTGACCGACACGCGCGCCGACGCCGACTACATCGTGCGCGACCCCAACACCGATCCGCGCTCGGAGCTGAGCGTGCCGATCGTCGTCGACGGATCGGTCTGGGGCGTGTTGAACATCGAGGCGGCCGAGCCCGACGCGTTCGGCGAGGCCGACGCCGTGCTGGTCGAGACGATCGCCGCGAGCCTGGGCACGGCGATCCACCGTGCGGGGCTTGTCGCCGACCTGGAGCGCACGTTCACGACGACGATGTCGGCGCTGATGAGCACCGTGGAGGCGAAGGACGACTACACCGCCTCGCACGAGGAGGACGTCGCGGAACTGTCCGAGTGTGTCGCGCTGCGCATGGGGCTCTCCCCCTCGCACGCCCGCGACGTGCGCTACGCGGCGCTCCTGCACGACGTCGGCAAGGTGGCCGTCCCCAGCGAGATCCTGCTCAAGCCCGGCCCCTTGACCGAGACCGAGTGGGTGCAGATGCGCCGCCACACGATCGTCGGCGGAGACCTCGTCGCGCGCATCGACGCCTTCTCCCACCTCGCCCCCGCCGTCCGGGCCAGTCACGAGCGCTGGGACGGGGACGGCTATCCCGACGGCATCGCAGGGGAGAGCATCCCGCTCGCCGCGCGCATCATCGCCGCCTGCGACACCTATGACGCGATCGTCACCGACCGCCCCTACCGCCCCGCGCGCACGATCGCGCAGGCGCGTGAGGAGCTGCGGCGTGTGGCCGGCGTCCAGCTCGACGCGCGCGTGGTGGAGGCGTTGCTGGAAGAGCTCTCCGAGCTCGCCTAACCTGGATAACCCTCGCCCGCGCCGACCGGCCCCGCGCGGTTGTACTCCGCTGCCGCCTCCCGCAGACCTTCGCCCCGCATCGGCCGGAGTGTGGCCGTGACGTGTCGCCGGTAGCGCCGTGGCGAATGCCCCGGCAGCACCGTCGCGCCCAGGGCGCGCAGCGCGTAGGCCCAGGCCGTCAACCAGCGCACCGCTCGCGCGGCTCCCGCTGGGTGGTGCTTGCGCATGTACAGATCGCGGTTGCGCGCCATTTCCACGATCCGCCGCTCACCCGAGGCGCCGGTGGAAAGCTGCTCGTGGTGGATCGCCCGTGCCTTCGGCACGTACAGGCTGCGCCAGCCGGCGTCGCGCAGGCGGCGGGCGAAGTCGACCTCGTCCGAGTAAACGAAGAAGGCAGGGTCCATGTAGTCCACCTGGGCCGCCGCCTCGCGGCGCACGAGCAGCGCCGAGGACTGGCACCAATCCACCTCCCGCGTCTCCTCCCCGGTGCTCTGCACGGTATACAGGCGATGCAGCATCAGCGCCCCGGCAAGCGCAGTCGCGACCGTCGGAAATCGCCATGCAGACGCTTGGGCGGTGCCATCCGGACGCTGCAGCCGAGCCCCCGCACAGGCCGCCTCCGGATGCTCCTCGAGCGCCCGCCACAGCGACAGCGTGGCGCCGGCCAGCAGCTCGGAGTCCTCGTTCAGCAGCAGCGCATATCTGCCCCGCGCGCGCTCCATCAGCTCCGAGTCGTTCAGGGCCTTGCCGCGCCGCACTCCCAGCGCGATCGTCTCGTCCACCGCCGGATGCTCGCGCGCGGCCGCAGCGGAGCCGTCACGCGATCCGTTGTCCAGCACGAGCACCTCGCTCGCGAACGGCAGCCTCGCGCGCTCGCGGGCGATCGCGTCCAGCCCGCGCGTCAGGAGATCGCGCTGGGAGGTGTTCACGACGCAGTACGTCAGCTCGATCTCGCCATCCACCCGCCTATTGTCCTCCTCGGTGCGCGTTCACGTCCTCGACCCCTCGGCCTACACGCCTCCCTACGACCACGCCCTCTGCCGCGCTTTGGCGGCGGCCGGCGCTGAGCTTACGCTGCTCACGAGTCGCTTCGCCTACGGTCCGGTCCCGCCGGCGGACGGGTATGTGCGGCGCGAGTTCTTCTATCGCCACGCGTTCGGCGCTCCCGGCTCGCGCCTGCGAGCGGCCTCCAAGCTCGCCGAGCACGTCCCCGACATGCTGCGCTACCGCCGCTGCGCGCGCGAGGCCGACGTGGTGCACTTCCAGTGGCTCTCCGTCCAGCACCTCGACGGGCGGCTGCTGCCCGCCCGGCGCTCGCCCGGTGGGGCCCCGCGTCCGCTCGTGCTCACCGCGCACGACATCCTGCCGCGCGAACCCCGACCGGGGCAGTTCGCGGCCCAGCGGCGGTTGTATGAGCGGTTCGACGCGATCGTCGTCCACTCCGCCCACGGCCGCGCACGCCTGACCGGCGAACTGGGGGTAGATCCCGCGCGCGTGCACGTCATCCCCCACGGGGCCTTCGCGCATCTCGCGGACCGCCCGCCCCAGCCGCCGCCGTTTGAGACCGAGAAGCCGGTCGTGCTGTGCTTCGGGCTGATGCGCCCTTACAAGGGGATCGACCTGCTGCTCGAGGCTTGGCGGGACATCGAGGGGGCCGAGCTGTGGATCGCGGGGATGCCCAAGTTCGACATCGCCCCCCTGCGCCGCGCGGCCCCGGCGAACGTCCGTTTCGTACCGCGCTTCATCGACGACACCGAGCTGCCCGCCTATTTTCAGCGCGCCGACCTCGTCGTGCTGCCCTACCGCGAGATCGACCAGTCGGGTGTGCTCTTTACCGCGCTCGCGTGCGGCAAGCCGCTGCTGCTGAGCGACGTCGGCGGCTTTCCCGAGGTGGCCGCGACGGGCGCCGCGCGGACGTTTCCCGCGGGCGAGGCGCCTGCGCTGCATGCAGCGCTGCGCGAACTCCTGTCCGACCCCGCGGCCCTGTCCGCGATGGCCGAGCGAGCCCGCGCCGCCGCGGCCGGTCCCTACTCTTGGGATGACATCTCCCGACGCACGCTCGCGCTGTACGAAACGCTTCTTGGCGAGCAGGCCCATCGATGAGGTCTGTCCTGGAGCTCCTCTTCTGGCTCTGCGCCGGACTGATCGTGTGGACGCAGGTCGGCTACGCCGCCACCTTGGCCGTGCTGGCGCGCGCATTCGGGCGAACCCAGCCGATCGAGCCGCCCGAGCCGCCGCCCTCCCTGTCGCTGATCGTGGCCGCGCACGACGAGGAGTCGGTGATCGCGGCTCGCGTCGCCAACGCGCTTGCGCTCGACTATCCACGCGAGCTGCTGCAGGTGATCGTCACCTGCGACGGTTGCGCCGACACCACCGCCGCGCGCGCGCGCGAGGCGGGCGCCGATCTGGTGTTGGAGCTGGTGCGCGGCGGCAAGATCCGCGCCCAGGACGCCGCCGTGGAGCGCGCCCGCGGGGAGATAGTCGCGTTCTCCGACGCGAACGCGCTGTGGGAGCCCGACGCCGCGCGCATGCTCGCCGGCGCGTTCGCCGAGGAGCGTGTCGGATACGCGTGCGGACAGGTCCGTTTCGTGCAGGCCGCCGCCGGGGCGCAAGCCGGCAATCAAGAGGGCGTCTACTGGCGCTACGAGCTGGCCGTGCGCTCATATGAGTCGCGCCTGTCCTCGATCACGGCCGGCAACGGCGCCATCTATGCGACCCGCCGCGACTCCTACATCGTGGTCGATCCGATCATGGGCCACGATCTCTCGCTGCCCTTCAACACGGTCCGTCGTGGCCTGCGCGCTGTCTACGTCCCCGCGGCGCGCGCCACCGAGAAGATGGTTCCGACGCTGCTCGGCGAGTTCGCGCGCAAGCGACGCATGATGAGCCACACCTGGCCGATCCTCCTGCGCGGCGGCATGCTCTCGCCGCGCGGCTACCCGCCGGGCTACGCGCTGATGATCTACTCGCACCGTCTGCTGCGCTACCTGACGCCGTTCCTGCACATGCCGGCGCTCTTCGCAAACATCGCGCTGGTCCTCGCCGGCGCGGGCGCGGTGTATGAGGTCGCGCTCGCGCTCCAGCTCGCGCTGGGGCTCGGCGCGCTGCTCGGCGGCGTGCTGCGCGTTCGCCCGCTGCTGCTCGCCCGCTACTACGTGCTGACGACCGCGTCTCCCGCCGCCGGACTGTGGGACTGGCTGCGCCACGGGACCGAGGCGAGTTGGGAAGCCGCCGAGGGCACGCGCTGACATCGCTCCGGTCAGCAGGAGTCGTATCGAAAGCGCTCGAGTCCACGCACGCGTCCCGCGACGGACACACACCGCGGCCCTGCGCCCCGCGTGGGCTCGCCCACCAAAGCCCGCTCGCTGCGATCATCACGCCGATGATTCGTCGCTGCATCGATATCGCCGTCTCCGCGCTCGCGCTCGCGCTCACCTCTCCGGTGCTCGTCGCGGCGATGGTCGCGATCCGACTGGAGTCGCCTGGTCCGATCGTCTACCGCCAGCGGCGCGTGGGCATGCGCGGGCGCGAGTTCGACGTGCTGAAGCTGCGCACGATGGTCGACGGCGCGGAGCACATCGGCGCGGGCCTGGCGATCGACGCGGGCGACTCGCGCGTCACGCGCGTCGGTTCGCTCTTGCGCCGCACCTCGCTGGACGAGTTGCCGAACCTGCTGAACGTGCTGCGCGGGGAGATGTCGCTGATCGGCCCGCGTCCGACGCTGCCGGTGCAGGTCGCCCAGTACACCGAGCGCCAGCGCGGGCGCCTTCGGATAAGACCCGGCATCACCGGCTGGGCGCAGGTCAACGGGCGCGCGTCGCTGCCATGGTCGGAGCGGATCGAGCTCGACCTCTATTACATCGACCATCGCTCGCTCGGGCTCGACCTGCGCATCCTGTGGCGCACGCCCGCGCTCGTGCTCGGCGGCGATGGCCTCTACAAGGGCCCCGGCGGCGGCTGGGAGCACGAGCTGTGAGCCCGGCCGCGGTCCTGTTGACGGGCGCCGGCAAGCGCTATGACATCGCGTCCTGCTTTGCCGCGCTCACGCAGACGATCGTCGCCGACCCCTCGCCGCTGGCCCCGGCGCAGTACGCCGCGCAGGTGCGCGCGGCCGTGCCCCTCATCGACGATCCCGAGTATGTGCCTGCGCTGGAGCGCCTGTGCGCCGAGCACGAGGTCGGCGCGGTGCTGCCGCTGACCGACCTTGACATCGAGACGCTCGCGCTGGCCCGCGCGGACGGACGCTTGCCGGCGCTCGTGCCCTCACCCGAGGTCGCCCGCGCGACCTACGACAAGTACGACGCGCACCTGCTGCTCACGGGACTGGGCCTGCCGTCACCGCCGACGGTCCTGCCCGAGGACGACCTCGACGCGCTCGACTATCCCGTCATGGTCAAGCCCCGGCGAGGCTCGGGCGCGCGCTCGATCCATCTCGCCAACGATCCCGCGCAGGCGCGGTTCTTCCTCGACTACGTCGAGGAGCCGATGATGGTCCAGCGCGCGATGCAGGGCCCCGAGTTCTCGATCGACTGTCTCGGCGATCGTGCCGGGCGCTGCCTGAACGCGATCCCGCGCACGATGCTCGAGTCGCGCGGAGGGGAGTCGATCAAGGGCGCCGTCATCCGCGACGGCGAGCTGGTCGAGCTCGGCGCGCGCGTCATGGAGGCGCTTGAGGTGTGTGGTCCGGCGACGATCCAGGTGTTCCGCGATCCCGACATCGGCGTTGGGATCACCGACGTGAACACCCGCTTCGGGGGAGCGTTCCCGGCGCCCGCCTATGCGGCCCTGCCGGGACGCACCTATCCAGAGCTGATCGTCGCGCTCGCCTCCGGACAGGCCGTCGCGCCCCACGTCGGCGAGTTCGACGCGGGGATGACGTTCACCCGCTACTACTGGCAGCTCGAGCTCGACCCGAACATGCGCCCGACCGGGCGCGAGATCGTGCCGGGGGGTCCTCCGGCGCCGCGCTGAAAGGCGACCCTGGCCGGGCGAAAAACGGGAGCGCTGTCAGGCCTCGATCAAAAGCCGAGGGCTCCGCGGGGGACCTCGCCGTGCGGTCGCCCGGCGAAGAGACCCGACGATGGTGCAAGAATCAAGGGTGTGAACCCTCAGTTGCTCGCCGATCCGACGGCGGCGCCCGAGTCAGAGACCCAGTCCTCCGCGTCCGCTGCCGTCCCCGAGGACTCCGCCGACCGGTCCGGCCCCGCCGGTCCGGGAGCGACGCCGCCCCCGTCGGACACCGCCCCGCCCCCCGAGCCCGCCCCGCGGGCGTGCGCCAACTGCGGCGCCGCGCTGGAAGAGGGGCAGGACTGGTGTCTGCAGTGTGGCGCCGCCGTACCGGGCAGCCTCGACGGCGGCGGGCCCGGTTGGCGCTCGGCGAGCACCGTGCTCGCGGTCACGGCCGTGCTCGTGCTGGGCGCCGCGGCGGCGGCGTATGCCGCGCTGACCCAGCCGGCGCCGCCCAAGCCGGTCCCGAAAGTCATCACGGTCGCGCAGGCGCCCGCGACCACGCCCACGAGCACTCCGACCACGCCCCCCTCGTCCGGATCGCTCGGGACCCCGACGACGATCCAACCGCTGCCCAGCACCAGCACCGCCCCGAAAATCCCGCTGACGGCGTCTACGCCCAAACCGAGCGAATCGACGGGCTCGGGGACCGCCACGACGAACTCGGGCACAGGCGAATCGGGGACCGGAACGAGCAACTCGGGCACCAAGACCAGCGGTGGCACGACCCCCGCCGAACAGCCCTCGCCGATTTTGCTCGACACGAATGCCGCGAGCACGTACAACCCGTACGGATACCCGACGAGCTGGTTCGGCGATCCGAGCCTCGCGATCGACGGTGAAACCAGCACCGCCTGGACCGCTCAGGTCAATCCGGCCGTGGCGCCAAAGATGGCGGAGGGCCTCGCGATCGACCTGAAGACCGCCCAGAAGGTGAGGTCGGTCAAGCTGATCACATCGACGCCCGGAATGACCGTGCAGGTGTATGGCGCCAACGGAACCACCCTGCCTGCCTCGATCACCGATCCGGCGTGGGTCGCGCTCAGCCCGTCGCTGGACGCCAAGAAGCGCACGACCAAGATCAAGCTCCGCGACGCGAGCAAAGCGTTCCGATTCGTGACACTGTGGATCAGCCAGGTGCCTCAGTCCGCGGTAGGCACAGCGACCGCGCCGGGGCATGTCAGCGTGAACGAACTGGAACTCTTCGAAGCGAAGTAGCGCTTCAGCTTGCGCTCTTGGTGCGCCTGGCCGCGCGGCGCGGGCGCCAGATCTCATCCAGGAACGAGGCGATCTCGTCGGTAAGGCGCTCGGGTTGCAGGCGCAGCTCGACGAGCGAGTTGGCTTCCAGCAGACGCCCGTTGGGCAGCTCGGCGGCGAGCTGGCCGGCGTCGGAGAACGGGTGCACCGGATCGCGCCGGTGACCGAGCACGAGCGCCGGCATCGTGAACGTGCGCCGCTCGCTGCGGTGGGGCGCGATGCGCCCGAAGAACAGCCCCTGCAGCAGCGCGCCTCCAGGGCCGGGCTCCTGGCGGATCGTGTCGAGCAGAACGTTCCCATACAACGGCAACAGCCGGCGTGGTATCGCCCGCGCGCCGCGCGCCAGCAGCTTCATCGCCGGCTCGCCGAACGTGAGCGCGAGCAGGATCGGCGTGAACGTGACCGCCGAGGCCGGCAGGGCGTTGTCGAGGACGGGCATCTCGATCACCATCCCGCGCAAACGCTCAGGCGCCACCGAGGCGACCTCGAGCGCGGTGTTCGCGCCGAGCGAAGTGCCCATTACCGCGGCCTCCTGAAGCTCGAGGTGATCCATCAGCGCGAGCAACTGCCGCGCGAACGCCCCCATCGAGTAGCGCCACATGTCCCGTGGGCGGTCGGACTGTCCGTGGCCGAGCAGATCGACCGTGATCACGCGGTTGCCTCGCGCCGCGAGCGCTTTCGCCAGCGGGCGGTGCATCTTCTGGGAGAGCAGCAGCCCGTGCACGAGGATCAGCGGCCGACCGGCGGCGGGCGCGCTCTTGGCTGTCGCCGCGCGCGCGCCCGTGCGTGTGACGAGTGCGGAGGGGCCGCCCCCGAACTCGGTATAGGCGATGTGCTGACCGTCGAATTCGAACTTGGGCATTGCTCTCAGCCTACTCCACCCCTGCGCGCGCCCGGCCGGCGGATGAGGTACGGCGCGGGCGCGCGGGGGCGGGCATATCGGATGCGCACGGGGATGCCACGGCGCGGATGGCGCGGATGGCGCCCGAGACGGCTTGGCGACACGGATCCGGGCGACGCCGTGGTTCGCCCGGATCTCGTGCCCTCTTACCCTCTCCTCTGGTGGTCTGTGCTGCTCCCTTCAGACGACAAGGCAGGTAGCCGTCCGTCGGGTGACCGTCTGTTGAAACCCATCACGCGGAGCGAAGGTGCGCTAGGTTTGGGTTCGATGGCCAAACAGGCGCGCATCCTCGCCGGGCAGACGGTCGCGATCACCGGCGCCGCGCGAGGGATCGGGCGCGCGACCGCGCAGGCGCTGACGCGGGTCGGCGCGCGCGTGGCGATCGGCGACCTCGACCTGGAGACCGCTCGCGAGACGGCCTCAGAGCTGGGGCCGACCGCCGTGGCTCTGAGCCTGGACGTGACCGAGCGCGAGTCCTTCGCGCGGTTCCTGGAGGACGCCGAAGCGCAGCTGGGCCCGGTGGACGTGCTGATCAACAACGCGGGCATCATGCAGGTCGGCAGGTTTCTGGACGAGGACGATGCGACGGCGCGGCGGATGATCGACATCAACCTGCACGGCGTGATCCTGGGGATGAAGCTCGGCCTGGAGCGGATGGTCGCGCGCGGGCACGGGCACATCGTCAACATCTCTTCGCAGGCCGGCAAGTTCGGCGCGCCCGGCGGCGCGACCTACTCGGCGACCAAGCATGCGGTCGTCGGACTGACCGAGGCGGTGCGGGGCGAGCTGCGGATGATGGGCCTCGCCGACGAGGTGCTGCTCAGCTATGTGATGCCGTTCGTCGTCAACACCGAGCTCGGTGGCGGTCTGGGGCAGGCGCGGGGACTGAAGAACCTGCAGCCCTCCGATGTGGCCGAGGCGATCGTCGATGCGCTGCGGCACGGGACGGTCGACGTCTGGGTGCCGCGCTCGGCCAAACGCACGAACGCCATCGGGACGCTGCTCCCGCGCAGGCTGGCCGAGGGGATGGCCCGCGCGTTGCGAGCCGACCGGGTGCTCGCCGACGCCGACCCGCAGGCGCGCCGCGCGTATGAGCTGCGCGCATCCGCTTCCGAGCCGGCGCTGGACTCCGGCTCTGAGCCCGCGCGCATCGAGGAGACGGCAGGCTCCTGAGACGTCCAGCCGGCGTGGGCCGGGGTGGCGAGCCTTGCTCGGGGCGGGGAGCTTCGGTAGCAGACCGCGCCGGACGCGTGTTCGCCACCAGGCGCTTTGAACACGAATCCTGCTGAACGGATCGAGGCCGAAGCGACCCGAAGCGTCTAAAGACCCTCGACGTGGGTCCTAACCCGTGGGTTTGGACAGCAGCCACTCGGCGATGAGGGCGCCGAGCTCGGGGCCGCGGTCCTCCTGCAGGAAGTGCCCGCCGCCCTCGATCAGTTGCGGTGGGGGACGGCCGATGGCGGAGGCGAAGCGCTCGCCGACGGCCGGCGGCAGCACGGGATCGGAGTCGCCCCACAGGATCAGGGTCGGGCGGCGGTCCTCGCGCAGGGCCTGCACCACGCGCTCGCCGGCGGCGGCGCCGGGCGCGTCGGGCGCCTGCGGGACGAGCCCCGGGAACGCGCGCGCCGCGGCCTTCGAGGCTGGGTCTGGATAGGGAGCTTCGTATGCCGCGATCACCTCCTCGCCGGGGTCCGAGTGGCAGCCGCCGCGCACCAGCATCCCGATCGGCAAATCCTCGGTGCGCGCGGTGAAGTCGCGGAACGCCAGCCAGGCGTCGGTCATGCGCTGCTTGCCGGTGAACAGGCCCGTGTCGAGGATCACCATCCGCTCGATCCGCTCGGGATGCTCGACGGCCAGGCGCAGCCCGATCGGTCCGCCCCAGTCGTGCACGACGATCGTGGTGTTGCTCAGGTCGAGGTCCTCGAGCAGCGTCGCGGCGTATTCGACATGGCGGTCATAGGAGTACCAGCCCATGTCCAGCGGCTTGTCCGAGCGACCGAAACCGACCATGTCCGGTGCAATCGCGCGAAAGCCCGCGTCGCGCACGGGCGGAATCAGATGGCGCCATAGAAACGACCAGGTGGGCTCTCCGTGCATGAACAGGACGGGCGCGCCCTCTCCCTCGTCGACATGGGCCAGGCGCAGGCCCTCGACGTCGCGATAGCGGGGCTCGAACGGATAGTCGGGGAGGCCCGCAAACGCCTCCTCGGGTGTGCGTGTGAACTCGGTCATGGCTGCGATCCTACGCCTGCGCTGCGGTTCGCGTCCCGTCGTGGCGGCGCCCGTCCTCGTACTCCGGCGGCGAGCCCGCGTGGCTGTGTCCGGCCGTCCCGTCGAGCCCCACGCGGAGAGCGCATGCGTTAGGCTCGCGCCATGCACGCGATGGCGATCCAACTGGCGCCGATCATCGGCGCGGAGAAGAGCAAGGTCCCGTTCTATATCGCCGGTGGCGCGCTGGTCCTGTGGGCGGTGATCTTGTCGATGGCGCTGGGCATGCGCAAACCCGAGTTCCCCGGCAGCGCGATGGGCGAGCGCGCGGTGATCGCGATCACGGTCGTGCTCGTGATTGCGGCCGCTTCGATGGCGGTGGTTACCTCCGGATCACCCGCCAAGGCGTCTGAGCCGACGGCGGGCGCCGCCGCCGCGGGCACGACGAGCGGCGGGTAGCTCGATGAAGCTGTACGTCTGCTGGGGGACGTTCGCGACTCTCCGTCCGGGCGGGCATCCGTGCCGCAACGCCTATCTCGCGCTCAAGCAGGCGGGCTATGAGCCGGAGATCGTGAAGTCCTACGGCCTGGCGCCGCTGCCGGGCGTGTTCAACCGCACGCGCGGACGGCGTGAGGTGAGCGAACTGACCGGCGATCGCTGGGTGCCGACGCTTCTGCTCGACGACGGCAACGTGCTCGACGGTTCGCGCGCGATCGTCGACTGGGCGAGCGCTAACCCCGCGTAGCTCTCGCGCGCAGACTCGATCGCCGCGCGCTCGCGCAGGACGTGTGCGCGCGGCTCGCCACGCTCAAACTCGGCGTCCCCCCGCGCAGCGGCTCTGCCCAGGGCGAGGGCGAACAGGGCGCTCAGCCCGACGATGCCGAGTGCCGAGACCAGAATGGATGTGGACGAAATCATCGTGCCGACCCTCCGCAGCCGCTCTCCCTTGCAGAGACTCGCACAAGCTCTGGACGCAAGTCCGGGGAGGTGTTCGAATGGAATCCGCTATGTCCGCAATACTTCGACGTAGGACCCGACGTACCCCCATTCGGCGAAGGCTAAACATCGGTCTCTGACCGAGGAGAGGATCAGCGATATGGACGTGTTGAGAAGGCTCGACGAGGCGAGGAGCGCGACGAACGTGCTCGAGCACCCGTTCTACGAGCGCTGGAGCGCCGGCGAGCTGAGCGCGCGGGAGCTGAGCGTGTACGTGGGCGAGTACCGCCACGCCGTGCTCGCGCTGGCGCGCGCGTCCGAACAGGTGGCCGCGAAGGTCGGGCCTGAGCACCGCGCGGGGTTGGAGCGCCATGCCGCGGAGGAGACCTCGCACGTGGCGTTGTGGGACGAGTTCGCCCGCGCGGCACGCGCACGGGACGCGGGCGCGGGGGATCGGTCGGTGGGACCCACGGCGCAGACGCACGCGTGCGTCCAGGCGTGGACGGCGGGATCGGACGCGTTGGAGCACCTGGCGGTGCTGTACGCGATCGAGGCGAGCCAGCCGGAGATCTCGCGGACCAAGCTCGAGGGGCTGACCGAGCACTACGGCTATGTCGCCGAAGGGCCCGCGGTCGAGTATTTCACCCTGCACGAGCGACTCGACGTCGAGCATGCGCGCCAGGCCGGCGAGCTGATCGAGGAGTTGCTCGCGGTACGCCCAGACGGCGAGGAACTGGCCGACCGGATGGTCGCGTGCGCGCAGGCGGCGCTCGCGGGCAACTGGGAGCTGCTGGACGGCGTCGAAGCTCAGGTGGTTGTCGAGGCATAGCCCTCCTCGACGCCGCGAGAGCCCACCGTCGCTGTCGCCCGCCGTGGATTTACCGCGGCGTGGGCATGTCGGCCTGCGCGCGGAGCCGCCAGGCGAACAGCACGGCCGCGACCGAGGTCGCGAGGTTGAGGCTGGAGACGCCCGCGCGCATCGGGATCGCGATGCGCGCGTCCGCGCGCGCGAGCAATTCGGCGCTCAGCCCGTGGCGCTCGGTCCCGAACGCGAGGATCGCGCGCGGGGGCAGCGTCGCCGGGTCCAGGGGATCGCCGTCCGGGTCGAGCGCCAACAGCGGGCGGCCGGGTGCGGGCGCCAGTCCGTCGGGCAGGCGCGCGACGGGCAGCGCATAGTGCAGACCCGCGCCGCCGCGCAGGGCGTCGGGATGCCAAGGGTCGTGGCCGCCGGTGCTGAACACGGCGGCGGCGTCCGCGGCGGCGGACACGCGCACGCAGGCTCCGATGTTGCCGAGGTCGCGCGGGTCCTCCAGCAGCACCACGGGCGCGGGACGTGGGTCTGCGAGCGCCACGGACGGGTCGATCGCCGAGCGCTCGGCGAGCGCGATAACTCCGGTCGAGGGGGTTAAGGGCGCGAGCCGGGCGAACACGTCGGTCGGGATCTCTCGCGCGAGCGCGAGCATCCGCGCGGACACGTCGGGAGCGAGCTGTGTGGCGAGTCCCTCCAGTCCGGCCAGGTCGGCGCAGAGCACCTCCAGGACGTGCGCGCCGAAGCGCAGGGCGTGCTTGAGCGGGTGCAGCCCCTCGAGCACCGCCAGCGACGGGTCGCGCCGCGCGCGGCCGTAGCGGGGGATCAGCGATCCGTCGGTCGAGCCTGCGGGCACCGGGCGATCATAGGATGATGCGACGATGGCCAGGCGCGCGGGGGTGGTGTTCGACAACGACGGTCTGCTGCTCGACACCGAGGAGGCGTGGACACGCGCCGAGGTGACGCTGTTCGAGCGCCGTGGACGCGTGTTCACGCTCGAGCACAAGCGCTCGCTGATCGGCTCGGCGCGCGTGGCGGCGGCGATGAAGCTCGAAGCGATGCTCGAGCGCGACGGGGAGGGCGAGGCGTTGATGGACGAGCTGCACGAGCTCGTGATGGAGGAGGCGCTCGCCGGCGTCGAGGCGCGTCCGGGGGCCCTGGAGCTGCTCGCGCGGCTGTCGGACGCGGGCGTGCCGGTCGCGGTGGCGTCCAACTCGCAGCGCGAGTTCGTGCAGCGCACGCTCGGCGGCGCCGGATTGCTGGACGGGCGCTTCGCGACGGTCGTCTGCGTGGAGGACGTCTCTCGGCCAAAGCCCGCCCCGGATATCTACCTGGAGGCCTGCTGGCGTTTGGGCGCCGAGCCCGGGGAGTGCGCGGCGCTGGAGGACTCTCTCACCGGCGTCAGGTCCGCGGCAGCGGCGGGGATGTATGTGGTCGGCGTGCCCTACTTCGCTGGCAGCGAGCTGCCGGGCAGCGACCTGTTGGTGGGCAGCCTCGCCGATCCGGCGGTCGCGGCGGCGCTGGGGGTGGGTCGTAAGGAGGATTGAATAGAGCGTGCATGCCGTTTTTGGCGCGAGATCCATCGACCACGGGGGCGGCTGCTAGGACTCGACGAGCATGCGCGCCCCGGACTCTCCGCGCAGGAGCGCGTGCACGATGCCCTGGGTGAGCAGTGCCAGAGCGGTGGCGAGGGCGAACGCAGGAGCGATGTCGAGGCGGTGCAGCGACACGGCCAGCGTGAAGCAGAACAGCGCGAACGCGCCAAACCCGCTGAGCAGCCCGCGCAGCAGGCGCAGCAGGTCGTCGGCGCCGTGCTGGGCGTGGGTGAAGGTGGCGAGCACGGTCGCGATGATCGGAAACGGTGCGAGCAGCCCGCTGAGCTGGGGTCCCAGCCAGCCGGCCACGGCGGTCAACGTCAGCACGAGCGCGAGCGCGCACAGCGCGCGCATAGGGAGATCCCAGGGAGGCGGCGTCGCATCCGCGCCCAGATCCTTGACCGGGCGCGGGAGCGAGGTGAGCCCGACGAGCAATGCCGCGACCGCCAGGACGAGAGCGACGCCGGCCGGTAGCGACAGCGCGCTGAAGCCGACAGTCGCGGCGGCGAACGCGAGCCAGCCGGCGAGCATGCTCGCGCCCCAGAAAAAGCGAGGCGCGAGACGCCCGTAGACGACCACGAACGTGATCAGTGAGACAAGACCCAGCAGGGTCGCGGTGGCCGCTGTGGCGGCAAACTCGCGTCCGTGGGCAAGCGCGTATGCGAGCAGGATCGGGCCGGCGACGACCGGCAGGCCGGCGATCAGACCGCCGACCCGCGGACCGAAGCGGCGGGCGGCGAGCGAGGCGCCGACCACGAAAGCGGGGGCCAGCAGCAGCTTGACGGCGAGCAGGTTCACCTCGAAGAAGTGGCCCTCAGGCGAGCGCGTCGTGGCGACGGTTTCCAGCCCACGTCGTCACGGCGATCAGCGCGACGATGCCGATCCCGACCGCCAGGCAGTCGCCGGCCACGAGCAGGTAGCCGCCGCTGCGGTGCGGGTTCACGAAGAAGTACGGATACCAGTTCACGATCGCGCCACGCGCCAGCGTGTAAGGGATGTACAGCAGCGGGAAGACCATCCACAGCACGACAGTCCGCGGAAGCTCGAGACGCACCCGTGGCGGGTCGAGCAGCCAGTCGAGCGCCATCGCCACGGGCATGAGGTAGTGCAGGATCGCGTTCACCCATGGGTAAGCCGGAGCGTGTCCGGAGAGCAGCACCAGGTACACGATCCCGGTCGTCAGGATGTAGACGACCGCGGCGCCTCTGAACAGCTCGACCGTCCCGGAGCGCTCGCGCGCAGGACGAAACGCTCCGTAAAGGAGCATCGCCGATGCGAACAGGTTGCTCAGGACGGTGAAATAGCTGAAGTAATCGGCGTCACTGACCCCAGGGCCCGCCGCTGTGTCATAGCCGATCGCAACGAGCGCCGCCAGCGCCAGCAGCGCGCGGCAGACACGCAGCGCGGGTTCGCTCAGCGCGCCGCGCCGCGAGCGCTGCGCGATGCTCGCAGTCGCTGAAGAGGGCAAGGACACGGCATAACACTAACCGACGCCGGCCATGTGGTGGTGCTCTGGCCGATTCGCGGGATAATCCCGTAGGTCGGGCTCGCACGATAGGGTTAGCGGCTTCACGAGCCTGGAGGAGGCATCGGTATATGGATCGAACCAAAGCTGCGTCTCGCGTGACGAGGAGCCGCTGGAGCGCTCGCAACGTGGCGTCGTGTCTGGTTGTCTTGATCGTCGCCGCGCTGTGCGGCTGCGGAAGCACTACGGGTGGGACGACTAGCGCCCAGAGCACCACGTCTGCCACAGCCCCCGAGGCCGCAGCGGCGCGTGTTGCGCTTCACCTCAACGCTGGAAGTTACTCGCTTTCCGCTCCTGGTACCACGATCAGCGGGACCGTCACGCCAGGGGCATCGGTGAGGGTCAATGGCCACGCCGTGCGCGTCCATTCTGGGCGCTGGAGTCAGACCCTGGCCCTACACCTCGGTAGAAACGGCGTCGCCGTGGCGGCGACGATGCACGGTCGCGCACCCGCCGGCAAGTCGATCAGGGTGACGCGAAGAAGGAGCGCGGCTGAATTGGAAGCCCGGGCCGTGGCGGTCGCGCTCAGGGCCGAAGCTGAGAAACGGAAAGCCGCCGAAGCCGAAGAACGAAAAGCGACCGAAGAAACACCGGTCTGTACAAACGGAACGTACGTGAACTCCGCCGGCAATACGGTATGCAGTCCCGAGCAGAGCCCGACGGCTCCCGCCGGTGCAACAGCCGAATGCGAAGACGGTACCTATAGTTTTAGTGAATCTCGGAGCGGGACTTGCTCACATCATGGTGGCGTAGCGAAGTGGCTTTAGCCTAGCTCGTCAGACGTATCGCCGAGCATGATCGGGAGGAGCGCGAAATCGAAGCGGGCGAGCGAGAGCGCCGCGAGCACGGTGTGACATTTCGCGAGCTGGCGGCGGAGTGGCTGGAGCACCTCCAGCACGAGCGCGGCGCCAAGCCGTCGACGCTCAGCGATTACCGCCACATGCTCGCCGAGCCCGGAGCGCCGCACCGACGCGGCAAGGGCAAGAGCCCCGGCAGTGCTCATGTCCACGTTCGGAGACCGGCCCGCGGCGAAGATCACGACGCGCGAGGTCTCGGCGTTTTTACGCGGGCTGGACCGTCAGGGCGTGTCTGCCGGCGTCGAGGGGCCGACCAAGAGCTGGCAGGCGCGCTTCCTTCCCCTCGCCGATCCCGCCGCCGAGGCCCTCGAACGCCTGCAGGCCCGCGGCGACTACACCGCGCGTGAGGACTACGTCTTCTGCTCGCGCCTTGGCCGACGTCTCGATCCGTCCGCTGTTCGTCGTCGCTTCAAGGCCGCACGCGACGCCGCCGGACTACGCCCACTGCGCTTCCACGCCCTCCGTCACCCCGCCGGCAGTCTGATCGCCCGGCACGCCGACGCGCGCTTCGTTCAGGAGTTCCTCGGACATTCGCGGATCACGACCACGGAGCGCTACATGCATGCCAAGGCCCGGCCAGAGGATCTGGAGCGGGTGAACTTGGCGTTTGCGGTCAGACCGTCCAACGACCAGGAGTCGTCGCAGTTCAATCCGTGATTAGAGACGCCCGCGGCTATGCGGATCTAGTTGCCAGAATGGGTGACGGACACAATGGCGAAGAGGGGTGATGCGTTGGCCGATCTGACGGACCGACTCGATAAAGCGATCATGCAGGTCGAGCTTGACGATCTGGACCTTGCCTGCGTAGTTGAGACGAGTCCAGAGACCGTCGCGGGCTGGCTTTCACGGCAGACCGTCCCTCAGGGCAACGATCGTGCGCAACTGCTCGATCTCGTCGCGGTCCTCAAGAAGCTCGCTGGTGCTCTACGGTCACAGCCAGCCCACGACTGGCTGTTCGCCCCCAACGACTCGCTCGATCACCACAAGCCGGTAGACCTGCTGCGCAGGGGCGAATTCCGTCGTGTGCTGGGCGCGATAGACGCAATGTCCGAGGGCGTCTTCATTGAGCGTGTGTAATCGACGGAGCGCGGATCGCAGGGTGCCAGTGACATGGCCAAGTGCCCTGCCAACCGCCTGGCTATCCGCTAGCATCTAACTACGCCAAACCTAGAGCACGCCATCAGTGCCGCGACGAGCGAGGGACCCATGCCAAAGCTTCGTTCAGCCCCGCAGGAAGCCCACCGAAAGGCCGTCGAGTCGAAAATCGCCGATGTCGTCGGATACCTCCAGGAGGTGCTCGGACAGAAGCTGGTCGCGCACATTGCCGGAGTGGCCGACCCCAGGACGGTCGCGCGCTGGGCGGCCGGCGAGCGTGCACCGCGAGCAGAGCACGAGCAGCGCCTTCGCTGCGCCTACCAGACGTTCCAGCTGCTGCTGGCCGAGGAGTCTCCCCACACTGTCCGCGCATGGTTCCTCGGCCTGAACCCACAACTCGATGACCAGTCTCCCGCGCAGTGCATCCGCGAAGGAGACTTCCGAAACGTGCTCGTGGCCGCCAAGGCGTTCCTCGCCGGGGGATGAGTGGCGCCCAAAAGACCGAAGATCGTCCTGTCCCCGAAGAGTGGTCTTTGGCGGGTTGGTCGCTCACCCGATCCACTTCGCTTCAGCGACCCGCTCGACCCTGGCCTACTCGAAAGCCGCACGACCGGCAATCGCTTCGACAGTCCCACCGGCGACTACCGTGTCTGTTACTTCGCGACTGCGCTCGATGGGTGCTTTGGAGAGACGCTCTCCCCGCTTCCGGCCCGATCCCGGTCTGAGCGCGATAGCCCACGAAGAAGGTTTCATGGCGCTCGGCGAGGTCCCGGCTGACTGGCGCCATCGCCGTCTTGCGGTCCGTGCCGTCCCTGCGCCGAGCAACGCGGTCCCAGTGGTCCGCTTTCTCGATGTTGAGGCGGCGGAAACACGCGCGCTGCTCCGCAACGAGCTCGGCGAGCTACTGGCCTACTACGGCTACAGCGACCTGGACGTCCCCACTGTGCGCGGCGGAGACCGCCGCATCACGCGCCGGATCGGCCGCTGGGCCTACGAGCAACGCGGACGCAGACGATCGCCTCGAGTACGCCGGCATCCGCTACCTGTCGCGGCTCTCATCCGAGTGGGAGTGCTGGGCGCTGTTCGAGGACGCGGCGCTCGACGAGCAGGAGAGGCGACCCATCACACGCGACGACCACGCGCTCACGCGCATCGCCGAGCTATACGGCTTGACGGTGTTCTGAGCAGCTCACGCAGCCGACCTGTCGGCCGGCCGGCCCCGCACGGTCGCCTCGATCTCATCGCGCAAGAAGATCCAGCGACGGCCGAGCTTGCGACTTTTGCGATGTAAGCGTCCGGAACCACATCGTGGAAGAGGTCGCTCATACTGTTCACGAACACCATGCGTGAAAGGCCCCAACGTATGGCAGCCTACCCCGATCGGCTTGGCCCCCGGTTCTTGCTAGTAGGAATACTTCGTGTTTATGGTCTCGGGAGACGCGCGGCAAGAACCGGTGTCGGCCGGGTCCTCGCTCGCTGTCGGACGTTCATGGGTTGTGACTGGTGCTGCGGTCGCACCCCTACTCCTCCCAGCGCCGTTTGGTGGGCTCCCAGTGAGCGCCGCGATTCGCGTAGAGGCCATCGAGGAAGTCCACCACCGAGTCGACGACGTCGGCGTAGCGCTCGGGCAATCTCGGTAGACCAACACGAGCACGATATGCAGCCCATGGCTGCTGGCGGCTTTCCCGTAGCGTCACAAGCAACGGGCCCAGCGGCCGGGTCTCGCGGCCGCGATGCTCGGCGGTCGCCTGCAGGGCGTCCCACAGGGACTCTCCCTCAAGTGCGTAGGTGCCCGACAGGAGGTAGACATCGCCGTAGTCGCGGTCGCGCGTGTTTGCGTCACCGAGGGCCATCATCGTCTCCGCCTTCTCTGCGATGACGTTCTCCAAGGGGTAACCAAGCAACGAAATGACCGCATCGTCAAGCAGTGTTGGGTAGTCGATGCGTTGAGGGTCGACTGGATCACCGAATGACAGATCGAGTCGTAGCCTCAAGACAGCGCCACCCAGGCTCGCGGGCACGACAACTCGGATGCCCTCGTATTTTGCGTCCTCGCGGATTGTGACGAGCGAGATGTGTTCGACGTCGAACACGACCCCATCGGTGAGCTCGATCGCAGCGATCTCGCTGACGACATCGCGCAGGTTCTCCATGTCGTTGTCGATCCCCCGGGCGAGCATGTCAGCGTCGCGGGTGGCGCGCCGTGCATCGAGCGCCGCCAGCAGCATGCCGCCCTTCAGCACGAGCCGCTCCGCAAATCGCGAGTTCGCCAGACGCGCGAGGAAGCGCTCGTGCACGTACAACTCGAACGCCTGCTGCGTGGTCCGTCCCTCGGCACGCGCGAGCCGCTGCAAAGCCCTGTAGGCCTCCTCTGGGCTGCGCGTGCTCACGCCAGCATCGTCTCCAGCGCGTCCGCCATAGCCTTCCCTGTGCGCAACTCGCGAGCCAGAGCCAAGAGCTCGCCGGGCCGAGCATCGCGACCGTCCAGATAGGCCCGCAGCACAGCGAATGCTTGATCGCGCCCGACACGTGAGCGCAACCTCATGAGGTCGACAACTGTCCGCTCGCGGGAGCTGATCGCGATCGTCTCCCCCGACTCCACCTCCTGCTCTATACGGCCGAGCGAGAAGGTGGCGGCCGCAAAGACGTGCACTCTCGTCGGCGGGTAGGCGACGCGCGGGCGATGTGCGCCTCGCGGCACCGCGATATGCACAACGTCGGGCATCTCGTCGGTCAGATCCCAGAAGCTGGCGGCCGAGTTCAAGCAGACCAACGCGGCCGGAGCCCGTCGGCACACCGCCACGAGATCAAGGTGCGCAGTCGCTGGAGCATCGGCAATGCGATACACACCGCGTGAGATCTCCACTAGGACTCCGAGGTCACGCAGCCGGTACAGATCCTCCCACCGTGCTCCGCCGGCAATCAGCTCAGCCGAGGTGACGGTGCCACCGGCGCGCCTTACGATCTCGAGCATGCGATCCGATCTCATCGGATGAAAGTCTACACATGGTAGCACTACATGCGTAGAGTTTCATCCGGTGCGAGGTCGACCGCTGTCCGCCAGTCGCTTCCTGACGCGCACAAGGAAGTGCCAAAACGAGTGCCGAAACGCTTTCCCCTGCAAAATAGGCGCTTTCCGCGCGATGAGGGCGACGCCGCGACGAGAACACTTCCCTGTTGAAGTCCAGAAGTCCTCCGAATTGCAGGCACTTCATCGGCGAAACGCCCGTATATCAACTATGAGATCTCCTGTTCCGAGGGAAGCGTGGCTAGCGGTTGGAAGAGGCCCGTATTTGCTGGGCTTCTCGCAAATGGGCAGGAGATGGGCAGAACCATCGACACGCATCCAACGCTCCAGCGCGTCACGCCAAAAAGAGCCAATTTGCAGGTCTTTTATGGAGCCAGCCGGGATCGAACCGGCGACCTCCTGCTTGCAAAGCAGGCGCTCTCCCAGCTGAGCTATGGCCCCTCAGTCTCCGATATTAGGACAGGTAGAGGGGCGGGTGGCTATTCGTCGAAGTCGAAGTCCCGCGGAGGGCGCTGCTCGAACCAGAGCCTCTCCTGCTCGGGTGTGTCGCGCAGGAAGTCCGGGGTCTCCTCCAGAACGTCCTCGACGGGCTCGTCTTGCGACTCGTCCGCAGTCAAGGCGTCATCACCGGATTCCCCGGCGGCGCTCTCTCCGGGCATCTCCCATTCGAGCGAATCCTCGCCGGCCGTCCGCTCCTCAGGGGCACTGTCCGACCGGGGGCTGGCGGCCACCGGTGGGGCAGCGACGGGTCCCGTGGGGGCGGTCTCAGGACCCGCCTCGTCCTCAAGCACAATCCGCATGTCGATCTCGGCCGTCTCCTGACCGACGTTCGAGAACCCCTCAGGCGGCACCTGGTTGCTCCCTGCCAACGGGGCGGCCTCCTGGGTAGAAGGCTGCTGTGTGACGGCATCGCCATCGTCGGACCCGGGATCTTGGCCCCGAATCAGTCCGAACACCTCGCTCTCCTCCCGGGACACCAGTCCTGGATCGGCGCCTCGCAGGCGCTTGAGCTCCAAATGCTCGCGGATGGCGTCGTCGAGCAATCCCATGCGCCCGCAAACCATACTGCGCGCGGCCGCCGTGCTTCGCCGCCGCCTCGCGATCTCGTCACTACACTTGCAGGTCCCTGCCCGAGCTTCAGCGCGGGCGCACGGGGCTATAGCTCAGTTGGGAGAGCGCCTGGATCGCACGCGGAAAACGAGGCGTAGGCATGCCTTTCGTTCAATCGAGCGAAAGGCCAGCAAATGCCCGCTTTCTCTGCGTCGAGACCGTTCCGCACGACGGCGGCGCACCGGCGCGCATACGAAACCGCATACGAAACCCCGGCGCCGCTGGGGTCGCACCGCCGGCTCGAACCCGCCAGTAGTCCCTATCCGCACGCAAACTTGCGGGAGTGGATTCTCGCGACGAGCGACACCCCTCGGACGAGCCGGCTTTGCGCGGCGAGCCGCCGGATCTGCTCACGGCGCAGGAGGCGGCCCAGCTGTTGCGGGTCAGACGCGAGTGGGTCTACGCGAACGCGGGCGAGCTTGGCGGCTGGCGGCTTCTCGGCGAGCGCGGGCCGTGGCGCTTCAGTCGTCGACGCCTGCAAGCGTCGCAGGGCGCTCCCAGCGCGCCGGCCGGCACCGTCGCCCGTGCGCGTACCCGAGAGCGCAGCTCGACCGTCGAGACGCCGTTGCGGCGCAGGCCGCGACGCCTGCGCCAGGACTGAGGCGATGGGCCACCGGGATCGCTCGCGGGCGAGCGCCGGCGCCAAACAGGGGGGCTGCTAGAGATGGCACGGCCCCGCAGCAGCAGCGTGCGCAAAGAGACGCTCGGCGATGGCAGCATCGTCTATTGGGCCAACCTGACCGTCGCGGTCGGCGATCGGCGCCGCGTCACCCTCGGCTACAGCCGCGAGGGCACAAGCGAAGCGCAGGCGCGCGACGAGCTGCGCCGCCAGGAGGCCCTCGTCGTGCTCGGGCAATGGCAGGACCCCCGGCCAGCGCAGCCGACCGGGGGCGAGCGGCTGTTCGAGCCCTTCGCGAACGAGGTTTACGCCGCAAAGAAGCGCGAGCTGGCCGACGAAGGCCGCTACATGCGCTGGGCGCTCGAGTTGCACCTGCTGCCGTTCTTCGGCGACTATCCGCTGCGAGCGATCGACCTCGAGCTGATCGAGCGCTACAAGCAGGCAAAGCTCACCGAGGCCGAGGAGATAGAGGAGCGGATCGCCGCGGGCGTGCCGGCGCGCGACGAGCGAGGCCGTGCGATCCGGCCGCTGTCGCACTCCTCGATCAACAAAACGCTCGAGGTGCTCGCGAGCGTCCTCCGCCGAGCCGTGAAACTGAAGCTCATCCCCGAGAACCCCGCGGCCGACGAGGACGTCAAGCTGCGCGCACGCAAGCCGCGGCGCACGTGGTGCATGCCCGACCAGATGCTCGATTTGATCGAGGCGACCGAGCGCATCGACCAGCCACACCGGCCGCAAACCCGCGAAGCCGTCGAACGGGTGCAGCGGCTGCGGCGCGAGACCCCGATGACGCTCAAGCAGATCGCAGCAGAACTCGAGTTGTCGCTGTCGACGGTGACGCACTACGCGGGGTTGCGGCTCGCCGGCCCACGGCCGAGCATCCGGCGTGCCATCGTCACGACGCTCGCGCTCGCGGGCCTGCGCGCAAGCGAGCTGTGCGAGCTTCGCTGGCGCGACATCGACTTCACCAACCGGCAGATCAACGTTCGCGGCACCAAGACCGACGCGGCGCAGCGGTCGGTGAAGATCGTCGATTTCCTGCGCGACGAGCTCCTGCGCTGGAAGCGAGCAGCACCTGCCACCGGGCCCAACGACTTCGTCTTCCCGAGCGCCACGGGCAAAAAGCGCACCAAGGACAACATTCGCGCCCGCGTCGTCCTCGCCGCCCTACGCGAGGCCAACCGTATGCGCCAGCTGCGAGACCTGCCGGTGATCGACGAAGGGATCTCGACCCACACGCTGCGACGGACCTACACCGCGATGATGCTCGCCCACGGCAACCCTCCGAAGTCGGTGCAGGAGGAAGCCGGGCACGCGGACGAGCGCACGACGCTGCGGATCTATGCCCAGGCGATCAACACCGACTTCAAGCCCACCAAGCGGATCCTCACGGTGCTGTGCGCATACACCGACGAAGCGCACCACGATTACCCACATTGCCGGCAGGATCTCGATGGCCACCTTGGGAGGCGAGCCATGTCTGCCACGATCACATTCCAAGCAGGCCTCGTCGAGCGCGGGCACGCGGTGCTCCCCTGCGGCCACACCTCAACCTCGACGATCGCCCGCCCTCGCCACGGGTCGCTGTCGGATGCCTGAGCGTGAAAGCAGCCGGTTGTCTCTAATGCGCCTCAGTATTTGGAGGTATGCAACAAGACAACAGCGAGCAGACCACGATCAACGGGCCGCATGTAGTGATCGACGGCGTAACACTGGAAGCGAACCGCACGACGTTCTCCCTGATGGAGGTCGCCCGCGTGATGCGCGTGACGGAGTCCGAGGTGCGCAACATAATCAGACGGGGCGAGCTGCACGATATCTCCTGCGACGCCAGGCGTCGTCTTGACCCCGACGAGGTGATCGAGGCGGTCGAACAACGCGTGGCAAAGGGCGAACTCGAAAAACACGTCTTTGTAGAGCTTGCCGCCCTGATCGCCGGACGGCTCTAAAACGCAAATACCGTTAACGTTAAGAGTGGAGCCCCCGCCCGCGTGCTGCTGCTTGGAGAGCGGGCGCAGCGTCGGGCGTCGGCTTGGATGGTGCTCGTCGTCCTAGTAGACGACAGTCTCGGCTTGCATTGCGCGTGTGCCTACTATGCGCGAAAGCGAGCGTGCTTGGCATGGCCCGATCCTCACTCTTGCGAGAAGTCCCGCACCGGCATCTGGTTGTCGTAGCTCGTCAAGATGAGTTCGGCCACCTTATCCTTGCTCAACTGCAGGTCGAGCAGGAGATTCGTCTGGATCACCAGTTGGAGTCGTGCGACCGCATAGACCAAGTCGACGCCCTGAAGGCCGAGGTCCCCGGCTGGGTCGAGATGGGTGAGCGCGTTACGCGTGATGACCAACTGATCGGCGAGTTTGGCGTCCAGGCGGTCGATCCCGGGCAGCGTTTCGTGTGCTCTGCGGACGAGTTCTTTGACGCGCTGGCGGGCGTTCTGTGCGTCGGCGTGGTCGAGCTTCTGCTTGTAGTGAGTACGATGCGCCTTGTCCTCGATCACCTCGAGCATCACCTCGACGTTGATCTGATGGATATCGGGCGGGACCCTCGGCTTGTCGTGCAGCCGGCGGTGGTAGCTCTCTATGAAGCTCATCAGGTTCAGGAGTCGGTTTTCCAGGTAAAGTTGGCTTCCAAGTGCGCTCATCAGGAACGTGGCAGCGGGCCCAAGCCGGGCATAAAGGTCCCACCAGCGACCGATGAATGCCTCAGCACGGTTCCCTAGCGCGTTAAACGGCATGAGCAGCCGGCCGTACTGTCCGGGCGGCTCAGAGGACAGCGAGGGAGTTTCGGTGAGGACCTCGGCCGGCGTTTCGTTCCACAAGTCGGGGCTGGTCCCATGACGGATGGCGGGATGCACACTGCCCGCGGCGCCGGGGTCGTAAAGCAGAAGGGTGAAGCCCTTGCGAGCGACGGGGGTCCGCGCCGCGAACAGAATCAATGCTTCGAGCGGGCTGACCCACCGATCTTCGAAGTCCGCAAGCAGAAGGGGGTGGTCGGCCTCAATGAGCACGTCCACATCGAGCTCGGAGGACTCTGCGTACTCGCTGGGACGCTGCATGCTGGTGACCTGACGGAATGTGAGCGATCCTCCAGTGACCTGCACCCTGCGAGCCGCGCCCATGAACGTGCCCTCCTCCGTGGGCCAGGGACGCAAACAGACGTCCCTAAGCCCGGTCATGCGGATCACGGCACGGTTGACCATGAGCGCGTCAGGGTCGGCGTGGCACTCTCGTAGCAGCATGCCACTGTGCAGACGCGTACGGGTCCGGGCGAGTCCTCCGCCGACCCGGTGGCTCCGCTGGATGAGTGCCGCTGCTGGCAGCGTCAGCAGTTCGCCCTCGAACGTTTCGCCGTAAAGTGGCGGCGAACGGAATCGGACATGGACCATCCCAGGGAGAAGGCCATACAGCGTGAGGGTCGCGCCCGTCGCCTCGTCGAACGTGATCTCGCCTGTTGTTCGATGGTCGGGGGCGCCAGCGACCCACCATTCGCTCCACTTGTTGAAGGGCTCGGTCACGCTCGCATTGTCGCCGTTTGACGTGGCCTGCGCTGCCTTGTCCGTTCGCGGCGAAGAGGCATCCCGGGTAATCGTCCTATCCGGGAGCGCTGCTCTCAACAAGAGCGTGGCTGCTTTGCCTGCAAGAGGAGCACTCTCCCCTCCTTTGGTTCATCCCGAATGGCGTGCGCTGGCGCCGCTGCCCAATCGGGCGGCAGGCGCTACGCCTTTTCTCGGCGAAGCTGATCACGACCGGTTGCTTACCTAAGGCTCGCGTGCATTCAACCGAATGCGGATCCACACGCACCGCCTGTTTCGCAAGCGGGGCTCTTAGAACTCGACGGACACCCTTGCCGAGGAGCCCGGCACCGTGAGATACGTGCGCACTTCTTGCACTGGGATGTGCGCAAAGTCGGCCAGCGAATCCACGCTGATGCCGTTGGCTTCCAGTGCCTGAACGGCACGTCTGAGTAGTCGCGGGCGCTCGGGAGGACCAAGGTCGCCCGGCTCGAGTTTGCGCCAGCCTGCACGCGACATGTACTTCACGGCGGATTCGTAGGTCGCCGGGCTGATGAGCCCAATGTCTCGCGCGCGGTAGAGCAACGCCGCCAACGAGACCTGCCAGCGCTGCTTGAGCTCGAGAAGCTCGCGCCAGTTCAGCCGCCCCGTCGGCCACTCAGCCTCAAGTTGTCGGGCGGGAAGCAGGAACGCACCGGCGAAGCGGTGGGCCTGCTTCTCCAGGTCGCGATCCGCCGCCCTCGCGCGCTCACGATGCATGACGAGATGTCCCAGCTCGTGCGCGGCGTCGAAACGCGAGCGGGCTCGGTCGTCCTTGCCCGTGTCGAGAATCACGACGGGCCGATCCGGGCCGAGCCATGAGAACGCGTCGATCCCCTGATCGGCGAGCTCGAGGCGAACGACAATCGCGCCGTGCATCTCGAGCAGGCGCACCATGTTCCCGATCGGCTTGTCCTCAAGGTCCCAGCTCGCGCGAACGCGGCCAGCGATCTCATCGATCTGCGGCTCTGAGCAGGACTCGTCGGCAAGGTGTTCCGGGATATCGAGCACAGGCAGCCGGGCGCGCCGCGCGATGACCTCGGTGAGCTCGGCAAGGAGAGCCGCGTGTGCCATCGCGGCCTCACGATCGATCTGGCTCGACTTACGCAGACTCCGGAAGAAACTCGATTCGGTATCGAAGTCCCCAAGCGGACGACCGCTCGCAGCAAAGTACTCGATAGGGAATCTCAGTGTCCTCGCGATCTGCACGAGCGTCTGCGGCTTCGGGCGCGTGGCGCCAGCCTCCCATTGGCCGACCGCGGCCGCGCTGACGTCGAGTTCTTGGGCGAGCGCCGTCCGCGTGATCTTCCGCAGCTGGCGGGCGACTTGAAGCCGCTGCGGATCGAAGATGCTCGCGACCGAGCGGGCGTCGGAAGGGCTCACGTCCGCCACTCGCACTGCTGGTATCTCAGCCCGAACTCGACGGCGATGGCAAATGTGGCGGACATGGCGGTCGGGAGCCTAACGTTGGTGGTCTGGCGCGGGTGGCACGGCGCCTCGGCCTGCCAACTCCTCCTTTCGAGTATTCGAGCTACGAGCTTCGCCTCCCTCGACACGTTGCAAGAAGTCTTGCACCGCGTCGGGACAGATTGTAGCCGGAGTGGGTCATGCGCGCCGATCAATGTCGTGATCTAAATTAAAACACGCATCGCGCGGTCAAATTTTGTGGGTCATGCGGCGATAGGATGCGGCAATCTGAAGTCTTTGGTAGCGTTCCACGCTCCAGTCTGAAGGCGAAGGCTACGGCTCGTGGCCGCCAAACCCAAGGAGACACCATGAACGGAGAGGTCGCATTGGTCAAGGAGCAAGGCCAGACATTCGCAGTGCTCGCCGTCAAGCCCCACGCTGTGCGCGACCCGGGGCAGCGTGAGGCGCTACTACGGGCCGGACTTCAGTGGTTCGGGGTTCGTACCGCGCTGCTGGCCGAGGATGGCCGCACGTGGGGGCCGCCGGACATCGTCAACTGGCTGCGCAATGTCCACCCGGGGCAGCTGCCGTGGCGCAACTTCTCGGTGTAACGGAGTCCGCTTCTGTGCGTGCCGAGGTCAGGAGAGGTTGATCCGGTGAGCGAAACGGCCCTCGCCATCGCTATCCCCGCCGCCACGGCGGTGATCGTCGCCGTTCTCGCGGCGCTCGCGGCCTACATGGCCGCCAAGCGCGAACAGCGGCGCGCCCTCTACAGCGAGGCGATCAAGGTCGCCGTCGGTTGGGAGGAGATGCTCTACCGCGTGCGTCGGCGACGCGAGGGCCAAGAGCAGGAGCTCATCCAACGCTTCCACGACCTCCAGGACAACCTGACCTACCACAGGGCCTGGGTGGGCACGGACTCGATGTACATGAAGCGCAGCTACGACACCCTCACGCTCGCGGTTAAGGCCGCGACCGCCGATCCGATCAAACAGGCCTGGGCCGACGGCGTCCGCCCACTTCCGGGCAACGCCCTGGCGAGCGACACTTTCCCCGACGTCAATGTCCAGCTCGATCGCTTCCTTGCCGACGTGCGCTCTCACCTCTCCCCGATGCCGTGGCGGAAACTGGCTGTGGGCGCCCGCAACCGGAGCTCGCGCTGATGGCCGTCGATCTGCAAGCCAACTTTGCCGAGTTCCTACAGAACATCTCGCTCGGGGATCCGCAAGTGCCGCGTATGAACAGCGCCGCGCGGACCGTATCGGATTTCCTGACGCACAGCTACGGGCTGCAGAGCGGCGAAGTCTTCCTGCAGGGCTCCTATCCGAACGGCACTGCCATCGAGCCGATCGCCGGAGGCGAGTACGACGTCGATCTCGTCGTCGTCTGCTGTGGAGCCAGCGATGAGGCGGACGAGGCCCTGAACGAGCTCGAACGACGGTTCCGATCCGATGGTCGCTTCCGCGCCCGGGTAAAGCGCAAGAACCCGTGCGTGCGCCTCGAGTACGCGGGCGACGACGTCGGCGACTTCCACGTCGACGTCGTTCCCTGCCGCCGCTCGCGCTCGCTGCCGGCGCCGCTGGAAGTACCCCGCCGCGGCGCCGGCTGGAAAGGCAGCGCCCCGGTCGAGTACACCGCCTGGTGTCAGGCACAGGGGGAGCTGTATATGCGCACGGTCAAGATGCTCAAGCGCTGGCGCGCAGAGCAGCAGTCGGTCCGCAACGCAATCAAGTCGATCGTCCTACAGGTGCTGATCGCGGGCGCGATGCCCCAGCTTGGGGACGACGCGACACGCATTGCTGCGACGATCGAAGCCCTGCACAGCCAGCTCAGCCTCCTCACGGCGCCGCCGGCGGTATGGAACCCGGTCCTCGGATCCGAGGACCTCGCGGCGAGCTGGAGTCAGGAAAGCTTCGAATCCTTCAAGGCAGAGCTCACGGAGGCTGCGCAGTGGGTGGCCGAAGCGCAGCGCAGCGAGGACCCTATCGAGGCGAGCGACATCTGGCGCGAGCTGTTCGGCGACGACTTCCCGACGAGAACTCCGGATGAGCTCGGCCTCATGCTGGGCGACATTAGCCACGCCGAAACCCCGGCCGCCCGCGGTTGGCTCGAGCTACCCGACGACCGCTACGCAGTCTCGATTCGCGCGAGTGTCCAGCGCGGCAAGCGCGGACAGACGCGCCGGGCGTATCGATCCGGTGGCGGCGTGATCTTCGAGGGCCATCGTCTGCACTTCACCGCGAACGTCGTCGCACCCAACCACGTCGAGGTGTGGTGGCAGGTCGCGAACACCGGTGGGCACGCGCGGTCGGTCGGCGGACTGCGCGGTGAGATCTTCCGCGGCCACGACGTCAACGGCAACACTCTGTCCAATCAGATGGAGAACTGGGAGTCAACTGCCTACACGGGAAGCCACGTGATCCGCGCGATGCTGGTCCGCGACCGCCGACTGCTGGCCACAAGCGAGTGGTTCCAAGTGAACATCTACGCGAAGGGTCGGGCTTATCGGCTCTAAAATCGCGGGCTCTACGCCCGCGACAAAGCTCGGCCCCGAAGCCCGCGGAGCCGAGCTCGCCGCCCTCATCGGCGACCAGCTGCACTATTGATCACGCCGCCAACTGCGCCGCGGGCGCCGAGACGCAGATAGGCGTGAGGCACCGTGGCGTGGGCTCGCCGTCCTTGGTGGTCCAGCCCTGCTCCTGTGGCCAGCGCGAGAGTGTGTTCGCGAGCTCTTCCCGGCGCAGGCGGGTGCGCCAGAACGTTTCGTTGATGCCGGGCACCCAGATCCGCCGGTAGTTCGTCCCGAGCGTGTCATCGACGGGCACCCAGTCGGGCTCCCACGGACGCCGGTCGCGTCTTGCCGGGAGGTGTTCGCCCTTCGCCCAGCGTGTGAGCGTCGAGCGTGCTTGGAGATCGATGATCTCGCAGAACTCGCGAAACGTCAGCCAGTCCCGCACCGCAGAAGCATCCTCGACGGGCATCAGGGGCTTACCGAGCTTGCCCTTGTCGATCGCTTCCCAGTCGATCTTCTCCGCACCCGGCGGATCGCTGTCCGCCACCGCCAGCCACGTTCCCTGATCCAGCCGGTAGAGGTCCAGCTTCTTGATCGTGTCGGCCTTCTGCCGTGAGAGTTGCACGAGCTGGTGGGTAATCGCCGAGCCCTCCAACAGCTCTCCTTTCAGCTCCTCCACCAACGCGATCAAATCCTCTTGGCGGCGCATGATCACCTCCAGACGATTGGTCTGCCCCATCTCGCCTGCGGGGAGCGCCGGCATTGGTCCTGGCCGGGCGTGTTTGCCTTGCAGTCGGTGCGCCGCTTGCTCGAGACGGCGCTCCTCGTCCTCGATGCGCCGCAGACGGATCAGCTCCTGCTCATAGGCCTCGACGTTGGGTCGTTTACGCAGTCCCACGCCGGTCGTGAGGATCTCCCAGCCAATCTCCGTAGCGCGGCCGGCGACGACCTCGATCATCGCGGGGGCTTTCCTGTCGCCGTAGAGCGCGCGCATGTCCCGCTCAGCGCCGCCGTTGTCCAGCAGCGCCGCCGCGTAATACGGAATCGGGGGATTGACCTCCCCACCGGTCGCGGGGTAGCGCTCGTTGAAGATCCTGCCCGCGCCTTCAGCGATCTGGTTCGCGAGATGACGAAACTCATGCGGCGTGTAACCGCAGTAAGGCGCTTCCCCTGGAGTGACGTGCTTGGGCAGCTGCCGAGGATCCCTGACCACAAGCGGGCGCTGCCCACCGATCTTCCCAGCCACCCGCACGTGAATCCATTTCGGCTGCACGTGCCGCCAACCCGGCATCGCCACGAGCAGGGGCATCGACGGGACGGCAGGCGGCTGTTCCTGCCCTGCCAGCCAGCGATCGATCAGCCTCAGATAGCTGTCCACGACCAGCGCGGCTTGCCGCGGAACGGGCTTGCGGCGCACCTCGTCGCGATGCTTGCCCTTCTGAGGGCGCAGATCAAGCGCAGCCCCACGCCGGCAATCCGGCGGAGGACCAACATAGTCGGGGATGTAGTCCTCACGGCGCAGCCGTGCGATCGCGGACTTACGTCCGCCGGTCAAGATCATCAGCACCAGCAACAGCCGGTCGCGCATCGGTCGCCACAGCCCGCTCGTGAACATCGCATGGTCGCTCAGAGCATCGATCGCGGCAAACTCCTCCTCGAGCATGCTGACACCGAGACGCGTCTGGATATCGCACGTCATCGCCTGAAGCGCGCCTCGAACGACCTCTATTCGCGGCGCGAGGACTTCATAACCGCCGCGCGGCATCTGCGGCAGCTCGATCTCGGGAACATACGTCCAACGCTCGCACGCCGGCAAACCCCGCAGACGATAAGCAACGTCAAACAGGCGCCTGGCCTCCACGACAGCGAGTTTCACACTCGCCGCTGACCGACGACCCGCGCCACGACGCCGGTTGGCGTGCACAGACTGCAACGAGAAGTCATACACCGCCGTCTGCGCCCTCGCGGTCGCAGCCTCGGGGCCCTCCGAGATCATCGCAGCGACGATCGGCACCCAATCCGCAGGAACCGCCCTGAACATCAGGTCGAGATCGACGCGAGCATGGACCAGACCACCCGCCCGCATGACCGCGTCGCGATACGCGTCATACAGAGCAAACGGTCCCAGCGCCACACGCCGGCTCGCGGTGTCATCGAAGCACCGAGAACAGACAAAGCCCGCGCGCTCCGAGAGGGAGGGGACCTCCGCACCGGACACCACCGGCCTCGCCTCGACATACTGCTTCAAGAATTCCCGCATCTGCGCAAGGAACGGGTATTCCTGCTGCTTCTGGCCTACCACCGCGAACAGAACACGATGAGCCGCGTCGAGCAGACCGTCATCCATGAAGATCACCCCCTGGTCCAGAAAGCTGTGCATCCTGCCGAGCCCGCCCCCAATCGCCCAAAAGGTAACTACGGCGGACACCCCTGGATGCACGCCATCTCGGCTCAACAACGATGCACGTGCACATCGATTAGACCGGCCTCCTCGAGCAGCTCAGCACGCGCAACGTCAAGCCGGCCCGCCCGGGCAGCCCTACGCTGTTCGCCAACCCAGTCGCGCAGACGCGGGTCGCAGCTCAGGCGTCCGCTGAGCGCGGCCTCTCGCGCGAGCCGCACCCGCCTTTCAAACCACTCCTGGCGCGGCTCCCATGTCCATCCCGGGAGCGACTGCAGCAACACGTCAAGCTCCGGATCTGTCCCACGCTGGCGATGACGACGACGAAGACGACCAACCCACATCCCGAGCTCGAAACCGTCCTCACAGACGTACGGCGCTGGCACCCACGCGTGGTCGTGCTCTCGAACGTATGCCCACAGGTGCGCCAACGCTTCATTCCGGAACGTGACAGGCGCCCTGATCGGCCAAAGACCGCCTCCAAGCGCCTGCCTCAACAGCTGATGACGCTCAAGCCCCTGAGCCAGACACGTACGCAGCCGCAGCCCCAACGGAAACCCGTCATCGCACCGATACCGGCGCGCAACCGGCACCCTGCCGTACTCGACCTCGAACCTGCCAAGGCGCCGCACCAGGTCTTCATCAACCGCATGATCGTCTACGACACACGCGTGCTTGCCCGGGACGCTTCCCATGCGACGATCATGACGACGGCGAGGGCCAAATCACCGCATTGACGCCCACACATCCCTGCCATCGCAGCGGAGCGCGCTATCCCATGTGCCTATCCGCGTCGGGGCAGTCGGGCAGCGAGCTCAACGAACACGTGCCTGTCGAGCTCGCCGTCACGCATCCGCTGTTCGACAAGCGCGATCACCTCTTGCCGGTTACAAGCGGTCCACCATTAGCCCGGGGCGTGCAGTAATGGCCGCGCCCCCGGGGTGAGCGGGGGCGCGGATACGTCCGGCTGGGCTTGGAGAATTGGGCTTGCTGAAGGGCCGATTCCCGAACTCAGGAGGTTCACCTTGAGGGTGATGCGTGATGGACGCTCGGTAACCGTAGAAGTCACGTCGGACGGAGCGGGTTTGGTGTCGCATGCGGGCAGCGCGCTGGTTGCCCGGGTGGCCGACAAACTCGGGTTGACGAGGGCGCTGTCGCTGGGGCTGGCTCAGGTCAAGCAGCGGCGTCGCGGTCATGACCCGGGCCGGGTGATCCGCGATCTCGCGGTGATGTTGGCCGACGGCGGCGAGTGCGTCTCCGACCTCGGTGCGGTCCGTGAGCAGAACGCGTTGTTCGGGGCGGTCGCGTCTGATTCGACGGCGTTTCGGATGATCGACCGGGTCGCCTCTGAGCCGGGGCTGCTGGATGCTCTGCGTGTCGCGCACGCGCAGGCGAGAGCCCGGTTTTGGGAGCTACATGGTGCGCCTGAGGGGTCGTTGACGCTCGATGTTGACGCGACGCTGATCACAGCGCATTCGGAGAAGGAGAAGGCGGCTGGGAACTACAAGGGTGGCTACGGGTTTCACCCGTTGCAGGTCTACCTCGATGAGACACGCGAGGCGATGGGTGGGCTGCTGCGGGCAGGAAACGCCGGCTCGAACACCGCCGCTGATCATGTGGCGGTGCTGGACCGGGCGCTTGAGCAGATCCCGGCTGAGTACATCGAGTCGTTGGAGATCTTGGTGCGCGCGGACTCCGCCGGCGCCACCCACGGGTTGGTTGACTACTGCCGTGAAGGCAACATGCGGTTCTCGGTCGGCTACGAGCTGACCGAGACGGTCCGCTCAGCGATCCTGCAGATCCCCGCGGATACGTGGATCGGGGCGCTCGACCAGGACGGCTCGCCCCGCAAGAACGGCGAGGTCGCCGAGATCACCGGCATGGTCGATTTGTCGGCGTGGCCGCAGGGCTCCAGGCTGATCGTGCGGCGCGAGCGTCCGCACCCCGGAGCGCAACTGTCGTTCACCGACCGCGATGGGTACCGCTTCCAGGCGATCCTCACCGACCAGACCGACCCGGACATCGCCGTCTTGGAGTGCCGCCATCGCCAGCACGCGCACGTCGAGGACCGCATCCGTGACGACAAGGACACCGGCCTTTCCAAGTTCCCGTTCAAGGAGTTCGCGCTGAACGAGGTGTGGTTGGAGATCGTGATGTTCGCGCACGACCTGCTCGTCTGGACCCAAGCGCTCGCCCTGACCGGGGACCTGGCCAAGGCCGAGCCCAAGCGCATCCGCTACCGGCTGCTACACGTCGCCGGGCGGCTCGCGTTCTCCGGCCGCCGCGCGAAGCTCCACCTCCAGGACACATGGCCATGGACAGCCGAGCTCGTCGCCGCCTTCGAGAAGCTCAAAGCGCTCCCAGCCCTCACCGGCTGACCACCGCCACCGGCCGATCACATCACCAAACAGCTTTCCGGCCACTGGCCCCGCTCACGGCTGCCCGCAAACCGGCCGCACAAGCATCGCGGTTCCGCGAAACCGCTCGCACGGCCACCATCACGCCCGACAACACCACGCTCACCACCCCCGGATCGCCGCACACGGACTCCCCGGTCACCCTCACACGCTTACTGCACGTTCCGGGTTAGCACCGCCTACGAAACAGCACGTCATATGGAGATAGCTGCTCAACAGCCGCATAGAGGTCACCCAAGACCGCCTCGACCTCATCACGGCTGCTTGCTCCTTCACGGATCTCGACGAGTATCCAGCGAGGCGCATGGCGGTCAAAATCCAGGCCGGCGAGCGCCTGTGGCTCGAAGCCCTCAACATCCAGGGATAGGAGGTCAATCTCAGGTGCCTGAACCTCATCGAGGATCGATGAGAGAGTACGGCCCGGGACGGTAAACTCGTGTTCGGGTTTCTCTTGGCCAATCGCGTGTGCAGTTTGTACCCATGCACGGTCGGCGTCGTCAGAGCCTCTCGTGCCTGACACTGTGGTCATCATGCCGCCGTAGAGGAGTCGTACTCGATCTTCTTTGTAGCCAGGCGAAACCAGCGCACAATTAAAGACGCGGGCATTCCGGCGCTCGCGGACCGCCGCTCGATAGAGCGATGGCACCGGCTCTACGAGTACCCCACGCCAGCCATGCACGCGCTCCAGCCAGTATGTGTTGGACTGATGATAGCCGTCGTTGGCTCCCGCCTCGACGAAGAAGCCGTTCCTCACGTCAATGCGTCGTGCGAGCTGCTTGTCCATTTCGTGCATCGCTGGCGCCGAGCGGGAATAGTCTCCCTTACGCTCGAGCCTGCGTCGATATGCACGTGCGAGTGACCACCGTGCGCTCCAAATCGCGTCACGCAGAGGAGCTGGAATTCGGGCAAGCACCCGTGCCAAAATCACTCGCCAGTGAGACGGCGACACGGCGGGTAACCTAAAGAGCTGGATCGGTCGCCGGACTTGCCAGCAGGACTCTCAACCACATGGCCCTGGACAGACGGTTGAGATGTTCCAGGTTCCGTTGTAGAACCACTGGTCAAGGGCGTCGGTTCCAGCCTCAAAGAAGTAAACGTTTATATCGCCGTTTGGCTGCGCAAAGCCGGTGGGATCGCCCGAGGCGCCCTCACCGAGTTCGCTGTTGCGCCAGCCCGTTGCTTCTTCCCACAAGAACTGCCCAATTGTGTTGTAGTTATTGCGGTAGTAGACAAGTTGGTGGCCGTTCGATTGCATGAATGCAAACGGGTTACCGTTGACCGATCCCCCAAGGGGGCTGTTGTGCCAGCCTGTCGAGGCCTGCCACCACCACTGTCCCATCGTTCCTTCAGGAGTCCGGTAGAAAACGTTCTGGGTGCCGTTGGGCTGCACATACGCAGTCGGCGTCCCGACAGCCGATCCACCGAGAGGACTGTTGTGCCAGCCCGTACTGGATTCCCACCATAGCTGCCCAATGCCGCCTTCGGTAGTGCGATAATAAACGTTCTGATTGCCGGATGACTGCAAGTAAGCAGTCGGATCGCCGCCAGCTGGTGTGCCTCCAAGCGGGATGTTGTGCCATGACGATCCGTCGTAGAACAGCTGCCAGATTTCGTTGTTCGTGCCTCGGTAAAAAATGTTCTGGTAGCCGTTTGGTTGGAGATATCCATACGGTTTGCCTGCCGACGAGCCGCCAAGTTCTTGAGTGCTCCAGGCTCCGGTAGTGCTGCGGTAGTACTGCCAAATAGCGTTATTGCCGCCACGGTAAAAGATATTCATGGTCCCGTTGGGCTCTATGTACCCCATCGGGTCGCTCGTCAGCGTGCCGCCGATTCGATAAAGTTTCCACCCACTTTCAGGGGTCCATGCGTCTTGCCAAAGCGCGTTGTCGGCACCTCGGAAGAAAACATCCTGGTTTCCCGTCGTGGGCTCCCGAAAGGCATACGGAGTCGCCGGCACGGAGGTGTATTCCGTACGAAGCTGTAGGTTTGCAGTACTGCCACCTAGCAGCGCAAGTTCACGCCAGCCCTCCAGACCGTGCTCAACGCCAATAAGCGCGTAGTTCGCCGGGTTGGTGGAAGATGCCCGTTTGCATGTGGCATTGTCGGAGTTGATTGCGTTTTCAAGATTTTCTCTCGTGATTCCAGCTTCAAAGTGCCTTGGGCCGTTGCCTTCGAAGATGAACGTGTTGGCAGAGCCGCCGTACTCAGTCGCAAAGCGAGTACCTGGCCAGAAGTAGCTTTGGATTGTGTCGATGGTTGTGTTTCCGGCGCCGGCGCAGGTTCCGATCCTCTCATTGGCCCATTCGGCGCTGTTATATTTGGAGCGCCACTCCTGTAGGCAGTACTCGAGGACGTCGCCTGTCGTCGTGTCCTTGAGCACTGGGCAGACATATCCCCATGCGCCGACGTTGTTGCCGCTGCCAGTACGGTTGAGAACCTGCGGATCCGCTTCGGCGGATACCACCAGGGTTGGTGTGCTGAACGAGCTACTCCAGGGACGATCGCTGGTACCCTGGCTTCCAAACGACACATAGTGGTTCATGCCACAGGTTGTCCAACATCCGTTACCCGAGACGGAATCACGCACCTCTTGACCCCAGTGACTGCCGTACGCTTGGCATACATTCTGGTGTCCGTCCCACTCTTGGTAGCTGCTGTACGGAGTAGGCGTTACATACCCAGTCCATCCGCCTTCATTGGATGAATCTTGAGATGTGAGCTGATCCCCGAGTCGGTAGTAACCGCAGTAGTCACCGCTGGTAGAAAGAGCGATCTGCGGAGCGATGCCGCCTTCTACAAAATGGGCAAGGCCTCCCGCACCTCCCCCCGGTGTCGGAAGATATCCAGCACCCACGGAGTCGCAGGCCGACGAAGGCGAACCTGGCTGCCCGGTCTGCCAGCAGGTCGAGTTGCTTTCGCCATACCAGTAGAAATTGGACGTGCCATACGCCGCAGACGTGGCAGCGAGCAGCATGAAGGCTGTCAAGAGGCCGATGAACCCTGGCCGGAATGCTCTACAACTTGGGCGCTGCGACTGGCGGTCCTTGCGAGACATCACGATCAGTAATCCCTTCCTCCGGTGTGCGTTGGACAGGTGAGGCAAATTCAGCGGATACGATTAGTACTTGCCTCTGCCACCACGGCGGAAGGGCCAATGTGGGAAGCGAGAGCTGTTCGATTGCACAATGTGAGAACCGTTGAATCTGATGTCCGCGCTCTCGCCACGCCGTGACGGAAGCTGACCAGCGCATGGCCGAAGCGGTGGTAGGGATGCCTGCCCCAGCCGCATCCGGACCCGATGCGTCAGGTTCGTTTGCTATCGTCGCGCGGCTATGTCACCCGGCGCATGGACAGGGTCTCAAGTGAGTTTCTTCGGCGCTTGTCGCGCACACAGGTGATGGGCTATCCGACAGCGAGGTAGTCAGGTTCGATCGTGGCTTTCCTACGCCGCTCGTCGTAGTGAGCGGGAGGCGCGCGATGCCGTACTGCGTCGTGGCCTATCGGATCGAAAGACGATTCGAGCCGATGTCGCGCTCAGGTTTCTGAGGGGCGAGGGCATAGAGATCGGGGCGCTGGATTTTCCCCTGCGACTGCCTCGTGGAGTTCGGGTGCGCTACGTCGACTACGTTGATGAGGCCGGGCTACAGGAGGCGCATAGCGGTACTTTGCGCGCTGGTCGGCCACTGGTCGTTCCTGATGTCGTCGATGATGGCGCGCGCCTTGGGTCGTTCACGGACGCGTCGTTGGACTTTGTCGTGGCGAATCACATGCTCGAGCATGTGGAGGACCCGATCGCCGCGCTCGAGCACCAACTGCGGGTGCTGAGACCGCGTGGTGTCCTCTATCTGACCCTCCCTGACGCTCGCAACAGCTTTGATGCGGAGCGCGAGCGCACGACCGTCGAGCATCTGCTGCGAGATCACCGCGAGGGCCCAGAGATTTCGCGTCGTGAACATTATGAAGAATGTGCATACTTCATCGAGGGGCACCGCGACGAGATATTGGCGCGGCGCGTCCAGGAGATGGAAGCAGAACATCTGCATCCGCATTTTCATGTATGGGAGTCGGTTACGTTCGCCGGGTTCCTCGCGGCGCTCGACCTGCCATTTTCTCTGGAGCTCCTCCAGTCTGGCGTGGGCGAGTTCGTGACTGTCTTGAGAAAGCGGTAAGCCTGTGGGCTGGTGCTGCCCTTTTGCTCATGCTTCGAGGTGACCGGAACGTATGTCAACGCCGTTGATCGGTCTTGATCAATTGCTCCAGTTGCAGGGCCAGTTCCAACTCCGCCTGATGCCGTTCGACAACTGAGGCGCCCAGCGCAAGTTCGATGAGGTTCATGCGATTTCGCATCGTGCGTCGGCTGACCCTGAGTGCGCTTGCGGCTGCAGAAGCGTTGCGACCGGCGGCGAAGTAGTGAAGCAGAGTTGTGCGGAGGGTTGCGCCGGGGACTTTCTGATTGTCGAGCGGCGAAAGATATGTGTTTACCAACCAGCGAGCGTGAACGTCGGGTTGGAGCCACGGGACCAACAGCGCCACGTCGGCATAGTGCGTGAATCTTTGAGGTCGGCGGAGCGCCACGAGCCACGCGCTCTGAGCTTGCCAATGCGTGAGACGCCAACCCTCCAGCCCCTCAGCGGTCTCTCCAAATGCGAGCGAGACCCCGTCCGGCCAAGTGGCCGATAGGAGGCGTTTGACGTCGCCAACGACGTTCTGCCTGCTCTGTCCGCCCAACCATGCCCATACTTTGTCGTCACCGTCTGTTACCGGCAACAGACGGCAATCCAGACTTGCAGTCAAACTGCCGAGGGTCTGCGCTGCACGCACCCCCGTGCCGACGATTCCCAGGTGCCAGGTGTCCATCCGATAGCCGAGCTGTTCGGTGTCTAGGATCTCTCCCGCAAGCAATCGGCGCACGCGTTCCGCGGTTCGCCGTTGGGGCGAGCTACTCACACGTTGTGCCTCGCAGGCGTACTCCCTGCTGATCGACGCGATCAATTCGTCGAGCAAAAATGAAAGTGTCTCCTGGATGGAACGGAGCGTCGCGCCGCGGTCTCGTAGATCGTTGCTGCCAGCCTCCTGCATTACGAAGTTCTCTACCAGCACGTAGCCGGCCAGGTAGCAGCGCAGGACCGTTCCCAGTCCGATGCCGCTGCGAGCGGCTCCTTGTGCTTGCTTCACCGCCTCGGGTGGGATGGACGGCACGTATGCGTCCCCATGTTCGATACTCGTCAGAGCATATTCCAGGATTGCGACAATCGCTGTACGCTCTCCGTCTTTATGATCACACCTACCCAAGTCGGCCGTGAAGTTGTGGATGCGAACTGCGATCGCATTCTCGATCTCCGTGCGCCGTGAGCGTAGGCGCTTGGCCACACCCATGCGAACCTCGGCGAGTAGCGTCGGCTCCCCAGCCTCGTGGTCGTAGTTCCTTGCGCCCGGCATCGGCTCGCGTTTTCGACGACGACGATCTCGCCGGTCAGGCGCTCAGGCGAGCGCTATACGACGAACGCCTCACTCGGATGCTCCGATGCTCGATCGCCAACGCTCTCGCTGATGGCCGATCGATCTCGCGCCTCTACCCCGCGCGGCGCAATGACCGCGCTTGATCTCGGACAAGTGGGCCTGCGCCAAAAGCGTGATCTGTCTGTCCATGTGATTGAGCGCCCTGATGACGAAGCAGTCGTGAGGGGCATCTGTCCCGTGAGTGCGGGCCATAGCCTATATCACGGGAACCGGCAAGGAGCCCGGCGGGGCGGGTCGTAGCCCCTAACATGGCCAGTCCCACTGAGGCCAGTAGGGCACTGGCGCTCGGAGCCCTGGTCCGCAAACTGCGCCGCGAGCGTCGGCTCACTCTGCGTCAACTTGCCGAGACGGTTCCGATGTCGGCCTCGAATTTGTCGCGGATCGAGTTGGGCGCCCAAGGGCCGCCAGCCGACGAGATCATCGAGCGCATCGGAATCGCTCTGGATGCCAACCCGGCTGATCTGCTCCGCGCTGCGGGTCGCTACGCCACAGGCATGACGTTCGAGGAGATGGTCCTGGCGCGCCTCGATGCTCTCAACCGCGACATGCGTCAGATGAAGAACGACCTGAGCGAGGTCAAGATCGCTCTAGCCGTTTGCAGCAAGAGCCCGTAATCAGGGCCTTGCGCACCCAGGCAGTCGAGCCGGGTCTGGGCTGAAGCGGGGACCCGAGGAGTCGAACCTCGAGCTGCGGTTTTGGAGGCCTGCGTATGGTGGGCTTTCTGGCTTGGACAGGAGGATATGGACCGTGCCGGTGTGTGTAGGAACCGTCGTAGGGACCAAACGCCGGTCTGACGGATGTGCAGGCATGTTGTCGGCGGTCCCCAACAACAACGACGTGGTCCAATCCGGGGGCGCTCAGTTGAAGGGGCTGGAGATCGTGCGGGTCAAGGCCGCGCTCGATGCTGCCGCGCTCGTGTACGCCGCTGAGGAGCATGGGCCGCTGCTTCCGGTGGTGTTCTATCGCGCCCGGGATGGGGTTGTGCACCAGGTGTGCATCAACCTCCATCCCGAGGTGGGCTGGCGCGTGATCGACCTCACGGCTACGTTCGTCGGACGGCTCGAGGGCGCAGACGATCTCCGCCCCAGTGCCATTGCCTGTGCGAGGGACTACGCGCGGCAGTGCCAGCTATTTCACGCTGGTCTCAGGGAGGCCCCGCCGATCTTGCATCCGCGGGCGGTGAAGGTTCGCTGGACGTCTCCTCCTCGCCGGCCGGCGAGGAGCGGGAAACCGTAGACGTCACAGGCCTGCGATTTCTGCCGGTGTGTGACCCATGGCTCGAACGAGCCGTCCGGCGTTCTCGATTGAGATCGTCGTCAGGATCCGGCCGGGATAGACGATCTCGCCCTTGACGACTTGCGAGGTCGGGAGCTCTCCCAGGAGCCGTTGCACCCGGCTCGTGGACGCATAGCCGGCGAGGCGCGCGAGCTCGGCGTACGTGTGCTGCTCATCGCGCTCTCGCCAACGCGCGAATAGTTCTCGCACAGGGCGAACATCGATCTCCCTATCGCAGAGCCTGCGGAGGCGGTGGCGATCGTGGGCCTGCTCGAGTAGCCGCAGGACCCGTAGGTCGCTGAGGCCCATGCGCTGCGCAATCTCGCCTACCTTCAGACCCTCTTGCTCCAGTAGTCGCAACGCAACGCGTCGCCGCGCCGCACAGCTACGACACGGGCGGTCGGGATGCTCGACGCATCCTGGACACGAACTCAGGCTCTTCTTCCAGGATGGCGTGCTCATTGCTCTTGACGCCCCTTCGCGGCGTGATGGCCTTCATGGGCCTATCGCATGTTCAGTCGCTATTCCCACCCACGGATTCCGGCGCGCGGCGGGCGACGCGACGCTCTCAGATTCTTTGAGACCGGGAGGCTCTTGCCTCCTGTGAGGTCTGGCGTGCGAGACCGCGAGCGTGGGCCGGAGGGTTTCGTATGCGGCATACGAAACCCCCTCGGAGACGCACGCATATACCGCTATGATCGCTCGAAGTCGGAAGGCATGCCTATGCACTCCGGCCCGAGAAACTCCCTGCAAAGCAGGGGTTTTGGGGGCTATAGCTCAGTTGGGAGAGCGCCTGGATCGCACCCAGGAGGTCGCGAGTTCGAGTCTCGCTAGCTCCATTCGCAATACGTGGGAACGGGCATGTTTGTGGTTCCGTTCAGTCGAGCAACCCGCGGATGTCCTCCGCGGTGAGGCTTGAGGCGAACAGGTCGCCCTCGTCCATGACCCCGCTGAACAGTGCAGCCTTGCGGCGCGCGAGGGCCACGACTTTCTCCTCGATCGTGTTGCGCGCGATCATCCTGTAGACCATCACAGCGCGGGTCTGGCCGATGCGGTGGGTGCGGTCGATCGCCTGGGCCTCCGTGGCGGGGTTCCACCACGGGTCGAGCAGGAAGCAGTAGTCGGCCTCGGTGAGGTTCAGGCCGAACCCACCCGCCTTGAGGCTGATCAGGAACACCGGATCCTCCCCGTTTTTGAAGCGCTCCAGCACGCGATCACGCCGGCGCGTGCGGCCGTCGAGGTAGCAGTAGCCGATGCCCTCCGCGTCAAGGCGCTCGCGGGCCTTGGCCAGGAAGCCCGTGAACTGGCTGAACACGAGCGCCCGGTGGCCCCCGCCGACGACGTCCTGCAGCTGCTCCACGAGCGCGCCGAGCTTGGCGCAGGGCACGGCCTCGTGGTCGTCGTCGACGAGGCCCGCGTGCAGGCTGAGCTGGCGCAGCAGCGTGATCGAGCGCAGGATCGTAAAGCGGTTGCGATCAAAGTCGTCGATCAACCCGAGCACCTTCTGGCGCTCGCGCTGCAGGTAGGTGTCATAGAGCTTGCGGTGGCGCGGATGCAACTCCACGTCGAGGGTCTGCTCCTGCTTGGCGGGGAGATCCGCGGCAACCAGCTCCTTCGTGCGGCGCCTGATAAGCGGCTTGATCCGGCGCCGCAGGCGCGCAAGCCGCTCGGCATCGCCGCCGCGCTCGATCGGTCGCGCGTACTGCTCGGCGAACCGCTTCGGGTCGGGAAACAGGCCGGGCGCGGTGATCGACAGCAGCGACCACAGCTCCATCAGGTTGTTCTCCATCGGCGTCCCCGTGATCGCCAGCTTGAACGGCGCGTCCAGCTCGCGGACACAGCGATAGGTCTTGGCCTGGTGGTTCTTGACGTACTGCGCCTCGTCAAGGATCAGCCCCGCCCAGGCCACCGTGCGGTAGGCGTCCGCCTCGAGCCGGAACAGCGTGTACGTCGTGACCACCACATCGGCGGCCGCGACCTCCTCGATCGTGCGACCGGAGCGCGCCAGTGTGTCGATGATCGTTTCGACCTTGAGTCCGGGCGCGAAGCGGCCCGCCTCTCCCACCCATCCCGACACGACGCTCGTCGGCGCGACCACCAGGAACGGCCCCACGCCTGGGTTGTCCTCGCGTGCGTGGCAGATCAGCGCGAGCGTTTGCAGTGTCTTGCCAAGCCCCATGTCGTCGGCGAGGATTCCGCCGAGCTCGAGCTCCCATAGCGACGCCAGCCAGCCGAACCCCTCGTGCTGGTAGGGGCGCAACTGTGCTTCAAGCGCCGCCGGCTGCTTATGCTTGGTGATCGCGTCAAGCTCGAGCAGCGCGCCGACCTGGCGCTGCCACGCCTGTGCCTGATCTCTCACCACGCCAAGCGCGGCGAGCTCGGCCCAGAGCCCGGCCTGATAGCGGCTGATCCGCAGCGGCACCGAGGGCGAGTCCGCCAGTGCTCTGGCCTCTTCGATCAGCCGCCGCAGCTCCTGCAGGCTCGGCTCCAGCAGCGAGAAGTGAGCGCCGTCATCGAGCAGCACGTGCGACTCCCCGCCGGCGAGGGCGCTGAACACCTCGGCAAACGGCAGCTCACGGCCCTCGACACTGATCGTCACGCCGAGATCGAACCAGTCGCGCTCGCCCGCGACCTCAGCGGTGGAGAGGCCGATCGTGAGCGAGTCGCCGACATCGCGATAGTCCGCGGGCTCGCCACCGATCTCCACGGTCACCGTGGGCCGCTCCGCCAGCAGCGGCAGCACTTGGGTCGTCAGGCGCATGCTGTCGATGCCCGAGAGCGAGACCGGAACCGCACGCGCGCCGGCGGGACGCCCGGCGCCGTCGAGCAGGCCAAAGCGCTCGAGGCCCGTCCCGACGAAGTCGGCGCCTGCGAGGATCGCGCGCTCGGCATCGAGATCGCGAAACCCTGGGCCCTCCCCATTGCCGGGGAGCGCCGCATGACGTGTGGCGTCGCCGATCCGGTAGGACCATCCCCACCCGACCTCGACCTCATGGCCGGCGCCGTAGTTGGCGCGCAGCACCAGTGCGGGCGCAGAGATCTCCGGGGGTGCGAACGAGCCATCCGACGATACGACCGTGGCGACGCTGCGCAGCGCGGGATAGAGCTCCTCGGCAAAGCGCGACAGCTCGCCCGCCGGGATCCTCAGTCGCTCGCCGCCCAAGACCATCCGCTGCAGCGCCGCCGCCGCCGGTTTGGCAAGACGCACAAGCGTCAGTCGTCGGCGCTCGGGCCCATGGATGGCGTCGCCGCCGGTCTCGCTGCCGTCGCGCTCGGTGCATACCAAGCCGTGCCCGCTGAGACCCAGGAACAGCAACGGCTCCAGATCGTCCGTGTCCTCGCCACCGACGCGAAGGACTGCACTCACGAGCGACCCCCGATCGCCTCCTCGCGTGACGTCCATAAGCAGCTCGCCCCGCTCGTGGCAGCGCACCTCGCCGAGCCCGGGGTCTGCATGGATGAGCTTCAGTCCGAGGCGGTCCGCCTCGTTCAGCAGCGACCACAGCTGCGCGCTGTCGCAGCCGCCGAGATCAAGCGCCTTGTCGGTGCCGTAGCTGCCGTAGTAGGCGGCCCGTCCCTCGCGCGCGCGGTGGACTGCGTACAGCTCGCGAACCAGCGCCAGGTGATCGGGACGGTACTCGCCGCTCTGCACATGCCACGAGTCCAGCCCGCTCCAACTCAGCGACCCGTTGATCCACCCGCCGCGGGCACCTTCTCGCATCAACTTCGCCATCAGACGAGGTGTGTCGCCGTCCGCGACACCGCTCGTGCGCAGCGTCAGCTCGATCGCCAGTGGGTTGCCCATCGACCGTGCCGCCGGTGGGTCGATCAGTGCGCGCAGAGGCTGCTCCCACGACGGTGGCTGGGGCATCTCAGGTGGTTGAGCCCTCTCAACGACCGTGAGCAGTGGGCGCTGCTCTGCTCGCCCTCGACCAGGGCCGCGTCGCAGTCGATCAGGGCCGCGGCTATCGGTCGCGGCGATCACGATCGCCGCGACATGCTTGCAGTTGTACCCCACCGGGCAGGTGCACTCGCCGTCATCGAACACCAACGACCTGCCGCTGTCGGAGGTGAAGAACGCGGCCGTGTCGTAGAGCGCACCCTGGCCGACCACCGAGCCGGTCAGGGTCTCGGTGTCCGGATCCCAAACAATCCTGAGCACCCGGTTGGCGCGCGCGTAGTCGCGTCCCCGCTTGAAAGAAGTCGATCCGACGACTGCCTCAACCTCGGCCAGATCGACATCGTCCACCTCGCGGATCGCACTCAGCACGCGTGCCACATTAGCCATCGCCCCGGACTGTCTGTATGGCAGTCGACGGCGCATGAACTCATCGAAGCATGGGGCCGGTGAAGTCGATGTAACCGTAATCCTCGGTCGCGTAGATGAGACCCTTTCGGGCAGCACGCGGCGTACCGGCGACAGCGCGGTCGTCGGCTTTCCGAGCTTGCGCGTCGCCTCGCCCGAGCGATACGGACCAGTGCCGAACTCGGCCATCGCTATTCTCGGCCTTTGTCGACCGGTCACCACCGTTTGCCTACAGCGATGACCGCCTTCGTCTTGTGCCGACTGGGAGCGCGACAGAGAGTTCGATGGCGTAGCGCGGAGTAAAGGCAGTGCTGGTGATGCGTACGCCTTCGATGCGATCGACGCGGTAGGCACGGACCTCCCCGGTCCGGGCCTTGATCGCGTAGACGAGCAGGTTGCCGGCCTGGGAGCGGCGTAGGGCGTAAGGCTCGATCAGACGGGTGGAGCCCTGGTAGGCGAGGTCGACGAGCAGGTGGTTGGCGCCGGCGAAGCGGATCTGCTCGAGCGGTGCGCCGCCCGGCCATCTGGTGATCGTCGGGGGTGCAACCCATCCTGGCTCAAGTCGCTCGCGCAGCGCGGGCACCGACGCGAGGTGCGCTGGCTCTGCTCCGCCGAGCCAGTCGAAGACATCTGCGAGCGTGTCGATGAACTCGTCGATCGGAGGCAGCACGGGCAACTGGTGGGCGAGCATCGCTTCCCAGTCCGCCCGTAGGTCCGCGGTCCTCTCGGCAGTGGTGACCGACGCGAGGGTCGGTATCGGAACGTTCTTGTACTCGCACTTGCGCTTGAGCACCGCGAGCACGAGGTCTCGATCCTGGCGCAGGTCAGCGCGTCGGTAAAGGTTGACTACGTCATAGAGATCCCTTGGCCGCGTGCGCTGACCAAGCGCCCGGATCTTCTCGGCGAACACCTCCACGAATGCGTAGCAGCGCACCGCACCGTCGCCGGGAAGCTCTTCGTCGTAGGCGTGGGCGACCTTGCGGCGCAGCGTCCCCTCGATGACCGTCTCGTCGTAGGTGAGGTCGAGCTTTACGCGTGCCTCGCCCGGTGTCTGGCGGGGTCCGCGGTAGTAGATCCGTCCCTCAGCCGACTGCCCATCCGGTCGCATCCGGACCACAGGTGGGCGGCTTGAGAGGGTGATCCCGGTCTCCTGCTCGACGCGGTCGAGCAGCTCTGTGAGGACAGGCACGAGATCGTCGGGCTGCAAGGGTCCGCTGTCGAGGACGGTGAAGTCGAGATCCTCCGAGAACCGGTAGGTCTCGACGAAGCACTTCTTCAGGCATGTGCCGCCCTTGAAGATCCAATGGTCCGCGAGCGCCGGATGCGAGCCGACTCCCCACAGCAACCAGCCGAGCACATAGTCCTTCTCGACGATCTCCTCGGTCAGCCCCCACTCTCGTGCTCGCGCCTGCAGCGCCGCGCGCGCGATCATCCGTCGATCCGAGCGTTGAGCCGCAATCCCCACCGAGCGGTCGTTGAGCCGCTGGCGGGCCTGGCAGGGTCAAGCCGACCCGTCCCGGCGCTCACCCGTGCCAGACAGGCGTCTGTCAGCTGCTCATCGACGATGCCGAGTGTCTCAGCGAGGTACCCCAGGCGCTTGAAGACCGTCCTGTTGCCGAGCTGATCCCCATACTCGACCAGCCGCTCCCACTCAACGCTCGGCCCATCAGCATAGACATTCAGCGCCTCCACGGTGTGGTGCAGACCACCCCCCAGGGAGGGGTCGTCCAGACAGTCCACCAGCGTCCGCTCACGGTCGGAGATCGATACCGGTGTCCCCTCGCGCCAGACCCGTCGTGTGCCGAACAACGCCCGCTCGGGCCGGTGGCGAAGCTCGAAGCCGCGCATCGCCGATCGTGCGCCGTCGACGAGGCACGGGGCGACTGGTGATGAAAACTGTGGCCGCGAATACCTGGTCGGTCAGATCCCAGTGATGCAACGCCGTCCAGCCTCCCACGTAGCCTGGGGCCAGCGCAGCCATCGCAACCGCCCACGGATCCGCACTCCACAGCGCAGGGTCCTCAGCTTCCAAGGGTACGGTGGTGTAGAGACCTCGCTGCACCCTCGCCACCCAGCCCTGCGCAGCCAGATGGCGTAGCAGTCGCGCCGCCCGGGCATGATCGATCTCCGTGGCCGCCGCGGCGTCCGCAGGCGTGAACGGACCGCGCAGCTCGCGATTAAGCTGCGCGACAAAGGCGCGATTCGCCCGGGACAGACCGGCAGCCAGCATCGGCATATCGTAGCTAACACAACGCCGGCTGGGACGTCGCTAACAAAGCTGCGATATTAGGTAAGACCGGTTCGGCACCCGCGCGCAACTCGTTCAGGCACTCATCGCCAGAAGTGCCTGAGCCCGCGATAATTGCGGGTAATCCGCGTGCATCCGCACGAATCGAGGTGCCTCGGCCTCCTCACAAACCACCTGCTAATCGGCACCTTTCAACACGGAATCGGCGTCCAGAGCGGGCGCATCGCACCCAGGAGGTCGCGAGTTCGAGTCTCGCTAGCTCCATTCGAAGTCCCTGGAACTCCTCGAAGCATGGGTAGTCCATCCACCGAGAACGTGCTACGCGACGCCGCACTCTGGTTCAGACCCGCGGGGTGGCCGCTGCTGCCCGCGGTGGCGCGCCGCCGGACATTGCTGCTGGCGTGGGCGGCGATCCTCGCCCAGGTCGTGTTCCTCGGCCTATCGATACTCGGCGGCGCTCTGGAACCGCACTACTCGGCGATTCGGCAGTTCATCAGTGAACTCGGCCGGGAAGGAGCGACGAATCCCTGGATTTTCGTCGCCTTCATGGCGATCTGGGGACTGGGCTGGATTGCGGTCGCGGTCGCGGTCGTGCCGTCGCTACGTACGCGGCCGTGGCCGCTGGCGATGCCGTCGATGTTCGCGCTTGCCGGCGTGTGCGCAATCCTCGTTGGGCCGCTGCGCATGGACTGCTCGACGATCCTGAGCGCGGCGTGCAAATCACGCGAAGCTGCCGTCGGAAGGTCGTGGCATTACGAAGCGCACATATGGCTGAGCCTCGGAATCAAGGTCGCACTGCTGGCGACGGGCTTCGCCTTCGCCCGCTCAGCGTGGCCGAGCCGGCTGGGACGGCTCGTGCTGGGCGGCGCGGTCGTGCTACTGATCGCAGGGATCGTGACATTCATCCTGCACGACTCGTTCACCGGCTATGAGGGACTGGAAGAGCGCCTGTGGGCGTTCGTCGCTCAAGCGTGGGCGCTGGTGTGCGCGACGGTGCTGATCCTCGAGGCGACACTCACGCCAGACAGACTGCAGGCACATGAAGTCTGCATGCAGCGTCGTGTGCCAGCCGAGCCCGCCGTGGTCGGCGTCGATCCGGCGTAGTCCGGCGGTATCTTTGGTGTGAGCCCAAAGCGCTGGCCGTGGTGCTCTTTGGGCGTCTCCGCCGTATGCTCGTAGTAACCGATAGGAGCGCAGATGAGCAAGCTGAGACTGAGCATCACGATGTCACTGGACGGCTACGTCAGCGGCCCCGACCAGAGCGAGGAGAACCCGCTCGGTGTCGGCGGGATGGAGTTGCACGAGTGGTTCTTTCCACTCAAGGCGTTCCGGGAGATGCACGGCGACGAGGGGGGCGAGGTAAACGCCAGCTCTGTCGTGGTCGAGGAGCGTCGGGCGAACATTGGTGCGACGATCATGGGCCGCAACATGTTCGGCCCGGTGCGCGGCCCCTGGCCGGATGAGTCTTGGCGGGGTTGGTGGGGCGAGAATCCTCCCTACCACCACCCTGTGTTCGTGCTCACCCATCACCAGCGTGAGCCATTGCAGATGCAGGGTGGCACCGTCTTCCACTTCGTCAGCGATGGGATCGTGTCCGCGCTTGCGCAGGCCAAGGGCGCCGCAGGGGAACTCGATGTCTGGCTGGCAGGCGGCGCGTCGGTGGTCAATCAGTACCTCGCCGCACGGTTGGTCGATGAGATCGACCTCTCGATTGCGCCGCTGGTCCTCGGCGCCGGATCGCGTCTGTTCGAGGGCCTCGATGACCGTACGCCCAAGGTCGAGCAGATCCGGGCCGTCGACGCGCCGGGCGTCACACACATCAAGTACCGAGTCAGCTGAGCGGGTTGGGGCCCAGTCCGCACTCAAACCCACCACGCGCAGGCGCTGAATGAGGAGCCATGAAGATCACCCGCAGCAGCACCCCCACCGGGGCGGGCAGGTCAGCGACGAGGACTATGGCGCCCAGTCAACGTGAGTCGATGTCGATCAAACCTCGCCGCGACGCGCCGCCGCCAGCGCGTTTGCCCACCACACGAGATCGGCCGCCGCGCGATCCAGACGCTCGTCCAGCGACGCGAACAGCTCCGGCGTGAACGGGTCGGCGCTCATCGCCGGTCTCATCAGGTCCGGCAAGACATGGATCGCGTGACGCAACGGCGCCATCTCGAACTCCACCGCCACCAAGCGCAACTGCTCGATCGCTCTCGCGCCCCCGACGTTGCCGTACCCCACGAACGCGATCGGCTTGCGATTGAGCTCCGGAAACACATGATCGAGCGCATTCTTCAGCGACGGCGGATAACCGTGGTTGTACTCCGGTGTGATCACCACGTACCCGTCGGCCCGATCGATCGTCTGACCCCAGCCGGCGATCTCCTCGTTCGGATAGTCGCGCAGCGTGCGCGCCGGCGGCGCCGGCTGATCGAACATCGCCAGCGGATGATCGCGCAGATCGATCAGCTCGGCCTCCAGATCGTCTCGCGCCGACAGTCTGTCCATCAGCCACGCCGCCGGCTTCTCCCCGAACCTCCCCCTGCGCACACTCGCGAGGATCGCCTGGATGCGGGGAGCCGCCGGGGACATGGCCAAGCACCCTAGCGTCCCAGCGCTCCTCTCAGGTCGGCGTCGTCGCCGGCGGCCGCAAACGCGTGCGTTCCACGAGCGCCAGCTTGCGCTTCAGCCTCCGGTATTCGCGCTGCTGTCGTGGTGTCAGCTTGACCCCGCGATGCGCCAGGTTGTGCCGCTCCAGCGGATCGCTCTGTAAGTCATACAACTCCCACTGCGGCCGTACCCGCCCGTCGGCATCGTAATAGCGGGCGATCTTCCAGCGCCGCTCGCGGATGCTCACGATGTGATTCGGCGGCGTCGGATACGGCCCGTGCGACTGCCCCGACTGCCAATCGTCATACGTGAAAACAGTGTAGTCCTGTGGCGCCCGAGAACGTGGCCTGAAAATCTTCTGCGAATAGTCCACGCCCTGCCACGCCGCCCGCGCCTTCGGCGGCGCGCCAAACAGCGATGCCAGCGTCGGCAGCAGGTCCACGTGGGACACCAACGCGTTCGTCCTACGCGGCGCTTTGAACAGGCGCGGGTTCGAAAACACGAGCGGCACCCGTTGGGACTCCTCATACACGTTAAAATTCTTCTGCCGCAACCCTCCGTGCGCAAGTCCCATCTCGCCATGGTCGGACGTGCGCACGATCAACGTATTCTCGAGCAACCCGCTCGCTTCGAGCGAATCGAGCACATTAACGAGATAATCGTCCGAAGACCTCATCAAATTGCCGTAAAAGTTCAAATACTTCCTCTCCATTTCCGGCGTCGAGATCTTCCCGCCACCGAGGTTGAAGATCTCCAGGAACTCTTTCTGCACCCGCGGCTTGCTCGCGAGGCTTTCCCCCACGGTGGCCGGCGAACGGATCGCTCCTTCCAGCCACGACTTGTTATAGCCGCCTTCTTCGTACGTATTCGGATAAAACAACACATCGTGCGGGTTCACCAGTGAGATCACCAGGCAAAACGGCTGTTCCTTCGCCGCCTGCCCGCTCAAATACTCAAGCGTGCCTTCCGTGCCCGCTTCCGGCGTGCCCTGCGAGTCCATGAAACGTCCGTCGTTATCGACCGAACCGCCGCCCGCCTCCGACAGTTCCTGGTTCGCGCCCGCATCCGGCGGGTTCCAGCGCGTAAACCCGTAACGGCCTACATCCGAAGGCTGCCACTGCTCACCCTGCATCTTGCTCAAATGCCACTTGCCCTTGTAAACCGTCTCATACCCCGCGGCCGACATCACCGAGGACAGGTTCGCGAAGCCCACCCCCAGTTCGACCTGCGGATATTCGCTCGCGGGCATGTCCTCCTCGAGCGTGTACTTCACGCCGTGCTGCGCCGGGAAAAATCCCGTCATCAGCGTCGTACGCGCCGGCGAGCACATGCACGCGTTCGTAAACGCGTTCTCAAACGACAATCCATGGCGCTTCAGCCGCGTCAACCCGGGCAGATTCCTGCGCGCCCACCCCGGCGGAAAATGTTGTATCGCGCGCTCCTGATCGGTCATAAACAGGATCAAGTTCATTCCCTTCAGCGTCGCGTCCGTCGCCGCCGCCGCCGGCGGACTGGACGCGAGCGCCCGCGCATACGCCTGCGAGGAGCCCGCCAACCTCCCGGCCAACAACGCTCCAGGTGTCGCGACCGCCGCCGCCTTCAGTAGCTCGCCCCGCGTCATCCTCTGGGGGTCCTCGGATCTACTCATGGGGTCCTCCTACCGTCCGCGCTGCGCGTCATCGCCGGCCCCCAATCCCCAGCGACAGAACAATTCAGCCTATCAGGTCGCTTGGGATCCGGGCGCCCGCCCGCCGACGACTCGCCCCCTCAGTCCCTATGCTTGGGCCGTCATGAACGACGTCAACGAGGGACCGTTCCACGAGGGCCAGCCCGTATGGGTGATCCAGGGCGACGGCTCCCAGCGCGCCGCCGAGTACGTCGGCGAGGGCGAGATGAGCGCCTGGTTCGGCGGATCGCCCACCGTCATCGTCGTCTTCCCCGACGACCACTCCGGCGCCGCAGTCGAGATCGACCGCGTGATCCCCCGCCACGCTCCGGCCTAACTCCTCGACGACGGTCGCCGCACAGTCACATCCGCTCAGCAGGATCACTGTCGAAAGCGCTCCATTCAGCACACGCCATCGGCCGCGGACACCCGGCTCTCGTGGCCGATCTCCGATCGGCCTCACCACGCCCGGTCTCGGCGCCCCTGCTCAGCTCCCGACGCCCACCATCGCGACCTATACTCGGCCATCGCCGCCGCGGTGACCAAATGGGACTGCACATCGAAATCTCCCAGCACTTCCTCGACGAACCGGGACAGCGCGCCGGGTTCGTGGTGTTGGGAGCATTTCTCGCGTCCTTTCTCTTCATCCGCACGAGCGCTCGGCTGATTCGCAGCCCCCGCGTCACCTGGTGGCCCGGCAGCGTCGAAACCAAGGGCGGGCTGCACATCCATCATCTCGTCTGGGGCATCGTGCTCATCTTGAGCGCCGGCTTCCTCAGCTTCGCGCTGGAACCCGGCAGCCCCTGGAACGAGATCTTCGCCGGCCTCTTCGGTATCGGCGCCGGACTCACGCTCGACGAGTTCGCCCTGTGGGTGCGCCTGGAAGACGTCTACTGGGCCCAAGAGGGACGCGCCTCGCTCGACGCCGTCGTCATCGCCACGCTGCTCGGTGGTCTGATCGTGCTCGGCCTCGCGCCCTTCGACCTGGCCAACCAATCCTCCGCGGTCTCCTCGATCGTGCTGTTCGTAGCCATCGACGTCCTCCTCTGCACGCTCGCCATCCTCAAGGGCAAGCCGATCCTCGGCCTCATCGGCGTCTTCATCCCCTTCGCCTCACTCGCCGGGACCATCCGTCTGGCCGCTCCCACCTCCCCCTGGGCGCGCCGCTTCTACCCCGCCGACGGGCGCCGTCTGGCGCGCTCACAGGTGCGCTTTGCACGGATCCGCGCGCGTCGTCGCCGTGCGCTGAACGCGATCGGGGGCTCGCCCAGCGAGCCCCCGGCGGACGCCGCCGAGACCGCCCCCGCGGGCGCGCCCCCGGCGGACGCCTGAGCGCCTGACAGGCTTTCGCCGAGCACAATGCCCACCCAAGCCCTGGCCCTGGCGCTCGCCGCCTCCATCTACCCGCCCGCCGTCGCGGCGGTCATCGCGCTCGGTCGCGGCGCCGAGGTTCGCTCGCGCGTATTCGCCTTCGTGCTCGCCGCCGGCCTCGTCACCTACGCCGTCGGCGCGCTCATCCTCTACGCGCTTGTCGAACTGGGAGCCACCGGCGCCCATCACCTCACTCCGGGCGCCGCCGTCGACGTCGCGCTCGGCGTGCTGCTCATGCTTCTCGCGCTGCGCCTGCACCGCAAGCGTCCCGATCCGGGCGCGCCCGCCGCCTCCCCGGCCGCCACGCCCTCCAAAATCGAGCGCTACCTCCAGAGCCGGCGGCTTGCGTTCGCGCTCGGCATCGTCCTCTATGTCCTGCCCTCCCCGATCTACATCGGAGCCGTCAAGGCGATCGCCGACGCCAACCTCTCGACCAGTGCCGAGCTGCTCGACCTGATCGTCGTCGTCGTCGTCATGCTGTGGCTGATCGAGCTGCCAATGCTCATGCTGCTCGTCGTTCCCGACCGCGCCGCCGGCACGCTCGAACGGATCAACCTCTGGTTCGCCCGCCACGGTCGCACGCTCGCGATCCTCGCTGCGGTCGTCGTCGGGCTCTATCTGATCGTCAAGGGCGTCGTCCGGTTGGCAGAATGATGCGCAGCCGGGGCACCCCCCTCACGGTTCAGGTCTGAGTGTCGGTGAGCGCGCCGTCCCCGTGCTTGGACCCCCGCTTGGCGCGCCGTCTCGCTTTGCGCTCGGCAGATTTTTCCGAGGTTTTCTGGCGGGCCTCCGTGTAGGACTGCGAGACGAGCGTCTTGCCGCCCGTCCAGCCGAACGCCCGCACCAGCACCACGATCGCGAACAGGATGCTCCAGCTCGTGACCACCAGCTGCTGGGCCACCGAGTAGGCGGTCGCGTTCGAGGCGCTCGTGACGCCTCTCAGCGAGACCACGTTGAACGCCTGCGTCACGCCCGCCCCGCCCGGGGTGACCGCGGTCATGTTCGCGATCGAGTTCCCCGCCACCACGCGCATGATCGTGTGGAAGCTCACCGGGATGTCGTACGCGTCCAGGAACACCGCGATGATGCCCAGGCCCGCGGCCCAGCTGATCGCCTGCGGGAGCACCACCCGCCCGAGGAACGCACGCGGATGCACGACCAGCCCGCCGCCGACCTTCGCCTGCTCCCACCACTTCGCGATCCGCTCGCGCAGCGCCTGCGCGACCAGGAACAGGATCATCGCCACGCCCACCACCAGCAGCGCCGTCGCCCAAGGATGTTCGCTGATGAACCCCAACTGCAGGTCGAACGCGCCGTCGACGGTCAAAAACAGATACACGTAACACGCCGTCCCGATCAGCGTAAAGAAGATCTTCTCCACCGCCATCGCCCCCAGCACCCCCGCGAACGTCGCGCCCACGATTATCGTCGTGAACATCAGCAGCATCACGAACGTCCCCAGGTTCGCCGGCAACACCCAATTCAGTGCCACGGCCGCCGCGTAGCACGCGAGCACCTCCACGAACCGCACGCCCGCGTCCGGGTAGGCGTAGCGCAGGATCGAATACCACGAGGTCCCCACCATCGTCGTCTGCAGCGTGATCAGCAGCAGCGCCCCGATCAGGCTCGCGATCGGGATCGTCGTGACCGTGTCCCAGATGTGCCTGAACCACGATTCGACGTCCCAGCCGAACAGCGTCGCGCCGGCCCCGAGCACCACCAGCACCAGCGCGCCGATCAGCAGGCGTCGCACGGGCACTCGCCGCGAGCTCGAGCCCGCCGGCGGGCTCGAGGCCCCGCCATCCGCGACGGCCGCAGTCGGTGCTCCTGCGCTCTCCATGTACGCTCCCACATGCTTAGATTAGGCTCTCACCAGTCACACCGACATCCAGACGCAAACGCGCGCCCGTAGCTCAGTGGTCAACGGTTCTCTTCGGGGAGCCAAAGAGCAGCGGTCTTTCAAGCCGCAGGCCGCGGGTTCGATTCCCGCCGGGCGCACTTTTGTTGTTGAGAGTTCATTCTTCCGGGGGGCTCGTGCCGGACACCTCCGCTGAGGCGATCCGCGAGCGTGCCGGGCTGCTCGATCCGACACCGGAGCAGTCAGAGGCGTTCTGGCGCGAGCATGAACGGAGCATGCTTCCCCTCGACGACGAGCCCCGCTCACCCTTGCGTAATCGCCCGCCAGGCCCCCTCCGCCCCCATGAACGGGGCGAGTGCGATGTAGACGACGTGATCCGCAAGCTCGGGCAGGCGCCGCGAGCGTCCGCGCAGGACGTAGTCGTGGAGCAGCTCGAAGACGCCCCCGACGATCGCCTCCCCGACGACCGGCGAAGGCAATAGCGAGGGCGAGTCGCGGGCGGTGCGCAGGTCGAGCAGGCCGGCGTAGAAGTCGTTGGCCTGATGCGCGCGCTGGGCCATGTGGGGGTAGGCGATCATCACGTCCACGAGCGCGAGGTGCGCATAGGAGGGCTCGCAGGCGAGGAACTCGAGCAACGCGCCTGCGCCCGCGCGCACGGCGCCGATCCAGCTGTTCTGCCGGGCGAGCGTCTGGTTGACGACGGCCATCGCGCGCGCGTGTCCGGTCTCATAGGTGGCCACGAAGGCCTCTTCCTTGCCGGCGAAGTGCGCGTAGAACGTCTGCAGCGAGACGGCCGCCTCGCCGGCGACCTCGTCGAGGCTGAGGGTGGGGTAGCCGCTCGACGCCGTGAGGTTGGCGATCGCGTCGAAGATGCGCTCGCGCTGGTTGTGGGTCACGAACCCGCGCGGCAGGTTGTGCTCGCCGCGCGGCAGCCCGCGCTCTCCGGAAAGCGCCCGCGCGGAGAGCGTGCCGGGCGCGCGCCCGCCGAGCTGCGCGCCGATCGTGCTCGCGCGGCGAGCACGCGGGCGCAGCGCCAGGCCCTCCGGGGAGGGGTGGTAGCAGGCGATCCAGGCGAGCAGGTCGGGCACGAGCTCGCTCAGCTCTGCGCGCAGCGACCTGCTGGAACGGGCCTGTTGCACGCGTGTGTACAGAATTCTGCGCACCGCCCCGACGATCGCCCGTGCGACCGGGTCGGGGATCGTGCCCGTGCCGGCGGCTCGCGCGAACCCGGCGACGAGGTAGCGCTGCAGGCGCTCGGCCCCTTCGGCCCAGCGCTGCACCCCGATCGGGCCCGCGGCGCCCATCTCCACGCACACCAGCCGCGCCGCGTCGGGCCGGTCGCCGGCGGCGTCGAACAGGGTGCGGATGTATGTCTCGAGCTGCTTCTCCCAACTCTCGGCCGGGTCCCGAGCGGCGCTCAGGCGCCGGCCCAATCGCTGGATCACCGTGTCGTAGGTCGCCAGCAGGCACTCGTCCTTGTTGCGGAAGTGCTCGTAGAAGCTGCGCCTGGAGATGTGCGCGCGTGCGACCAGTTCGGAGATCGTCGTGGCCACGTAGCCGTGCTCGTCGACGCACTCGACCATCGCCTTGTACAGCCGTTCGCGCTGATGAGAGGCGACCTGCTCGCGGGGGAGCGCCTGTGGCCCGCGCGGCAGGCCGGCTCCGGAGTGCCGGCCACCGCTTGCTCGTCCGCTTCCAGTAGCTCCCATGTGCTCCCTCTCCCTCGTCGAGCCGACACTTGACAGACTAACGTGCCTTGAGGTTGACAGACTGAGTAAAACATGATTTATATGTCGGTAGCGGGAATCGACCGGCGCATGATCGGGAAGCTTTGGTTAGGGTGCCGTGCGGGGTCAAAATCGATTTGGGGGCCAGGGTATGGGTCAATGGTCAAGCAGGAAGCTGGGACCGAAAAGGAGGGAGAGAGGATGTGTCGCGGAATGGGCGAGTCTGCTCCCGTTCTGTAGGGGTCGTGCTATTAGTTGGGACGTTCCGTCTCGTTGCAGGGATCTCTGTTGGCCGATTCGGCCGACGGGCCGCCCGCGAGGCGCCGCCGCCTGCGAGCGGGAGCGGTGCACGCGTCGGAACGAGCAGAGGGAGGAGAGATAGATGAGATTTCTGACCTGTGAGGAGCAGCGGATGTTGCGCTCGCTGCACCAGCGATGGCCGTACCGGCGCTCGCACTGCCGCCACGACCTGCACTGGCTCGTGCGCGTGCGCCCACGCCGGCGCTGGTGCGCGTCCGGACGAGTGCACTCGGTCGCGGCCCTGCCGGCCTGCCGCCGCCGGCCGCACACCGGGTAGGGGTTCGCGAGCGCAAGGCACGGTCCTGGAGGTGGCGTCGGGGTGGCGCAGCCTCTAGGATCGAGCCGTGCCCGCAGCCGACGCAACCGACATACAGCGGCTCTCGATCGACACGATTCGCGGCCTGGCGATGGACACGGTCCAGAAGGCCAACGCGGGGCACCCGGGCACGGCGATGGCGCTCGCGCCTCTGGCCTATGCGCTGTTCGAGCGTTTCCTGCAAGCGAACCCGCGCGACCCGCAGTGGCCCGATCGCGACCGCTTCGTGCTGAGCGCAGGGCACGCCTGCGTGCTGCAGTACTCGCTTCTGCACCTCACCGGCTATGAGCTGGGCCTCGACGACCTGAAGCAGTTCCGTCAGTGGGGCTCGCGCACGCCCGGGCACCCCGAGCGCGGGCACACGCCGGGGGTAGAGGTCACGACCGGCCCGCTCGGCCAGGGGTTCGCGAATGCGGTCGGCATGGCGATCGCCGAGCGCTTCCTGGCCGAGCGCTTCAACCGGCCGGGCAGCGAGGTGGTCGATCACCACACTTACGCGATCTGCTCGGACGGCGACATGATGGAGGGCGTCAGCCAGGAAGCGGCCTCGATCGCCGGGCACTTCGGCCTCGGCAAGCTGATCGTCTGCTACGACGACAACCGCATCACGATCGACGGCAGCACCGCGATCTCGTTTGACGGTGAGAACCACACCGAGCGCCTGGCCGCCGACGGCTGGCACGTGCAGCGGGTGTCCGATTCCGAGGATCTCGACGCGCTCACCGCCGCGCTGAGCGCGGCACGCGACGAACCCGAGCGCCCGTCGTTCGTCGCGATTCGCTCGCACATCGCCTATCCGGCCCCGAACGCGGTCGACACTGCCGCGGCGCACGGCGCGCCGCTGGGCGAAGAGGAGATCAAGGCGACCAAGGTCGCGATGGGATGGGAGGACCCTGAGCGGACCTTCTGGGTGGACGAGCGCGTCAGCGAGCACATGTCGCTGCTGGACGCCGGCGCGCGCGCGCAGGCGCTGTGGCGGGAATGCTTCGAGGAGTGGCGCGCGGAACTGCCCGAGCTCGCCGCCGAGTGGGATCTCGCCTGGGAAGGGGATGGTCTGCGCAATGGCTGGCGCGAGGCGCTGCCGCGGTTCGAGGCCGGTACCGAAATCGCAACGCGCTCGGCCGGGCAGAAGAGCATGGCCGCGTTCTCGCAGTACGCCCCGACGACGATCGGCGGCGCCGCCGATCTGGTCGAGTCGACCAAGACCGTGTTCGAGGGCGCCGGCGAGTTCTCCCGACCACACGCCGGACGCAACGTGCCGTTCGGCATTCGCGAGCACGCGATGGGCGCGATCGTCAACGGCGCCGCCGCGCACGGCGGGATCGTCAAACCGTACGGCTCGACGTTCTTGATGTTCTCCGACTACATGCGCGGCGCGGTCCGTTTGTCGGCGCTGATGGGGTTGCCGGTCATATGGGTGTGGACGCACGACTCGGTCGGCCTCGGCGAGGACGGGCCGACTCATCAGCCGGTCGAGCACTACGCTTCGCTGCGCGCGATCCCCGAGCTGTGGGTGATCCGCCCGGCCGACGCGAACGAGACCGCGCAGGCGTGGCGGGTCGCGCTCGAACGCAAGGACGGGCCGGTCGCGCTGTTGCTCTCCAGACAGAACATCCCCGTGCTGGACCGCGACGGCGAGGGGCTTGGGCAGGCGAGCGAGCTGGAGCGCGGTGGATACGTGCTGTGGGATTCCTCCCCGGCAAGCGATGGCGCCCCGGAGCTGATCCTGATCTCCACCGGCGCGGAGGTCCCGCTGACGTTGGGCGCCGCGCGCGCGCTTGCCGGCGAGGGGACGCGGGTACGAGTCGTGTCGATGCCCTGCATCGAGCTGTTCGAAGCACAGCCCGCGGAGTACCGCGATCGGGTGCTGCCCCCGAGCGTGGGCCCGCGCCTGGCGGTCGAGCCGGGCGTGAGCCTCAGCTGGTGGCGGTGGGTGGGCGATCGCGGCGGCGTGCTCGGAGTCGATCGTTTCGGAGCGAGCGCGCCCGGAGCGAAGATCCTCGAAGAGTTCGGGTTCACCGTCGAGAACATCCTCGCGCGCGCACATGCGCTGCTCGGAAACGACACAGGAGGGACCTAGCCGATGGCCGGTAAGCCGCTGCAGGAGCTTTCGCAGCTCGAACAGAGCGTGTGGATCGACTCGCTCTCGCGCGCGTCGATCAGGGGCGGGCATCTGCAGGGGCTGATCGATGACTTTTCGGTCGTCGGGGCGACGTCTAACCCGACGATCTTTCAAGCGGCGATGTCGCAGGGCGACTCCTATGACGAGCAGCTGCGCGAGCTCGCCGATCGCGACGCAAGCGACGCGTTCTGGGCGCTGGCCGTGCGCGACATCAAGGACGCGTGCGACGTGTTCAGGCCGGTGTTCGACGAGAGTGGCGCGCGCGACGGGTATGTCTCGCTGGAGGTCGACCCGACGCTCGCGTATGAGACGCTTGGGACCTATCGCGAGGCGATCGACCTGCACGAGCGGGTGGACAGGCCGAACCTGCTCGTGAAGATCCCCGCGACCAAGCCCGGGCTGGCGGCGATCGAGGATGTGATCGCGAAGGGCCGTTCGATCAACGTCACGCTGATCTTCTCGCTGGCACGCTATGCGGAGGTCGCCGAGTCTTATGTCCGCGGGATCGAGCGGCTGATCGCCGCCGGGGGAGATCCCGCGAAGGTGGCGTCGGTGGCGAGCTTCTTCGTCTCGCGCATCGACACCGAGGCCGACCGCCGCCTGGATGAGATCGGAGGGCACGACGAGCTGAAGGGCAAGCTCGCGATCGCCAACGCGCGCCTGGCCTACGAGCACTACAAGAGCGCGTTCTCAGGTGAGCGCTGGGACTACCTGGCAGGCAAGGGCGCGACGCCCCAGCGCGTGCTGTGGGCATCGACCTCGACGAAGAACCCGGCTTATCCTGACACGCTGTACGTGGACGAGCTGATCGGTCCGGACACCGTCAACACGATGCCCGAGCAGACGGTCAAGGCCTATCAGGACCACGGCGATCCGCGGCCTCGGCTGGAGCGCGAGTTGGAGCAGGCGCACGCGCTGTTCGACGAACTGGCCGCGGCTGGCGTCAGCTACGAGGGCGTCACCGATACCTGTGAGCGCGAGGGGGTCGCCAAATTCTCCGCCTCGTTCACGGATCTGCTGGACGGATTGCGCAGCAAGCAGGCCTCGCTCCTATCCGCCTGAAGGTGTGAACGGGCAAGAGCTATGGGTGGGGTAACCCATAGCTCCTCCCTCGCCCACAGCAGTCGGCGCCGGTTACCGCAGCTGTCGGCTATGCGCGGGCGGACGGGCTCGGTGGGGGACCTCAGGAATATGGAATCGGGATCAGAACGGCGATCCGCAGCGGACCGGACGGGAATGCCTGCGCGTGGAGCGTGTACACGCGGAACGTGCGCCCGCGGTAGTGATATGTCCCGGTCGCGGGAACCTTGCCGGGTGAGGGACCGAGGCTGTTCTTGACGAGCTGCGAGCCCATGTACATGAGCACGTCCAGCCCGGCCAGCCGTCCGGTCAGGCGCTTGTAACCCTCGTCGTCCTGGATCGAGAGCTCGATGTCGCCGATCGGCCGGCCGTTCAGGCGAAGCCGGGCGTGCACCGGCGCGAGCACGTACGGGCCGCCGACGTCCGAGAGCAGACGGCCGCCGGCGCTGACACGCAAGCGCACGACGTGCTCGTGCAACAGCTGTTCGACCGCTCGCCTCGTTTCCGCCGGATTGCGCGAAGCGACCGCGCGCAACAGCGGCTGGTAGCGCTGCACGCGGTGGACCTGTGTGAGCGCGTGGGCGCCTGCCTCGCTTGAGTAGATGAGTCGCGCGACGCGGCTGAGCGTGTTGACGAGCGTGTCCTGTGCGGTCTTCCCGCACATCGGCGCGACCGTGGCGATCGACTTGAGCAGGTACACGCGCAGCTTCCCCGTCGGGTACGCCGCGGCCGGAAAGGAGGTGTAGGCGTAGGCGACTCCCTTTGCCGTGAGCGTGCCTCGCGGCGGCGGTTCGCCCGGACCGAACGCGAACGAGCCGGCGATGTTCCGCCCGTTCTGGCGCAGCGCGGCGATGCCCTCGGCGATGCCCTCGGCCTCCTGCACGAATCCGTTGTCCGCCCAGACGCTCGCCACGAACGTGGCGAGCGGGGCGCCGCTTGAGCCGGCGATCGAGCCGTGCAGTGGCGCCAGCGCATCCCGAGCGCCGACGTCGGCGAGCACCTGCCCGCCGCGCAGCACCCGCAGGCTGGTCATGTGACCGGTCGCGACGAGCGCCTGCGCGGCCGCGCGCGCCGCCTGGGGGTCGTCGCGTTCGACGGCGCTCCGCAGCGGGATCGAGCGCGCGACGAAGCTCAGCGCCGATCTTGTTCGTTCGCTTGCGACGCCCTCGCTGTAGGCGCGCTTGGCGACGTCGCCGAGGGCGCCCAGCACTGTGCTCGAGCAGGCGTCCGGGACGATCTGCGCGGAGGGGCCGGCGGCGCCGGCGTGTGCGCTGAGGCCTCCGCGCACGGCCGAGCCACAGCCCGTCAGCAGGGCGAGGATCGCGCAGGCGATCGCGACACGTGAGGCTGTCGAGGGCTTGCCCACGCGTGGAACCATCGGGGCAGATCCTAAGCGGTTGCTAACCGAGCCGTGAGACCACTCACATGCACACGTGCGGCGGCTGCTCGCCGCCGGGCCTCGCTCGATAGGGTCGCTCGATGCCGAGCGCTCTGATCACCGGTGCCTCCACGGGCATCGGACGCGCCACCGCATTGCGTCTGGCGGCTGCCGGTTGGAGCGTGTTCGCCGGCGTGCGCGAAAAGGCAGCGGGCGAGCGCCTGCTGGAAGAGGCCGTGGCGGGGAAGGTGATCCCGCTGACGCTCGACGTGACCGACGCCGGGCAGATCGAGCAGGCGCGGGTGCGCGTTCAGGAGGAGACCGCGCGCACCGGCGGGTCGCAGGCGGGCCGACTGGACGCGCTTGTCAACAACGCCGGCATCGGCGTCGGCGGGCCGCTCGAGCTGCTCTCGCCGGAGGATCTGCGGATGCAGTTCGAGGTCAACGTGTTCGGCCAGGTCGCGCTCACCCGCGCCCTGTTGCCGGCGCTGCGAGCCGCGCGCGGGCGGATCGTGTTTCTCTCCTCCATCGGTGGCCTTGTGTCGGTGCCCTTCAACGGCCCCTACGCCGCGTCCAAGCACGCGATCGAGGCGCTGGGCGATGCGCTGCGCGGAGAGCTGCACAGCTCGAACATCGATGTCTCGCTGATCGAGCCCGGATCGGTGAAAACACCGATCTGGGGCAAGGCTCAGGAGACGGCCCACGCGTGGGAGGTCCCGCCGGAGCTGCAGCGGGAGTATGGGCGCGTGCCGGCGGCGTTCGCGAAGGTTCTCACCGACACCGAGCGCCGCGGCGTCACGCCCGAGCAGGTTGCCGCGGTCATCGAGCGGGCGCTCACCGCGCGCCGTCCCCGAGCGCGCTATCTCGTCGGGCGTGACGCTCGCGGCATGGTTCTCGCCCACTCGCTGCTGCCGACCCGTGTGTTTGACCGGGTCTTGCGGCGCGTGCTCGGGATCTGACGGTACAGCTGCCGTTTAGAAGCCGGCGCTACCGTTCTGTGCGGTGGATATAGGTGAAACAAAGGCCGCGCTCGTGCGCCGCCTACGGTCCTCGGTGGGCGCCACGCCCGTGCCCGCGTTCGAGCACGTGCCGGCGCCGCCGTCAGAGCGTGGCCACTGGTTGCTGGCCGGGACGATCGCCGCGCTCGGTGTCGCCGTGCTGGTCGCTGTGCTCACGGGGCTCCTCGGACGCTCCGCCGGCGCTCCGCTCCAGCCGCCGACCGTGCTGGTCGCCGCGGCCATGCCGGCCCCCGCGGCGTCCGGCGCCGCGAGCGCGTCCACGACCTCGCCCTCCGCACCGGCCGCGATCCTCGCCCGGCCCTCCACCCAGGCGCAGTCGCTGACGCGTCTGGAAAGCCCGCTGCAGACGCGCGTGTCGGCGCGGTGGATGGAAGGGTTCTATCCGATCTATTCGGCCGCCCAGCGCACGTTTGCCGTCAACTGGCTGCTGATCGCTTCGATCCACGAGCAGGAGTCGGCGTTCTCAACGGCTCCTTCCACCTATCACGGCCTGAACTTCGCCGGCTGCTGTGGCGGACCGATGCAGTTCAACGTCACCAACGGGGGCGGGCGGGGCACCGGATCCACCTGGGATCTGGTCAGCAACTCCTACCGCTACGGCGCGCGCCCGGCGGGATATGACCATCCGACAGCGAGACATCCGTCGATCTACGACGACTTCGACGCGATCATGGCGGCCGCGCACCTGCTGTCCGCCGACGGCGCCACGATGACGCTGGAGGAGGGCGCGTGGAACGCGGCATATGACTACTACGGGCATGACGCCGCAGGGGTCACCTATGCCGATCAGGTGCTGGCCCGCGCGATCGGCTGGTCACAGCATGGGTTCTGCGCGAACTGCGGACTCGAACCGGCGATGGTCGCGGCTGTGCACGCCGCCTACGGCGCGCCGGTGCTCGCGGCGCTCGCAGCGGCGGCCCCCGCACGCCCTCCCGCTAGGGCTGCGCGGGCGAACAGGCGCTGAGACGACGTCGTCTAAGCCGCGGCCGCGTCGGCCTGGGCGATTAGCTCCCCGGCGACCCGATCGGTGGCGGCGCCGGTCCCGCCCAGCAGGCGCCGGGAGAGCTGGGCGCGGCGAAAGTACAGCGGCGCGTCGTGCTCCCAGGTCGCGCCGATGCCGCCGTGCACTGAGATCATCGTGCGCGCCGCGTGGTCGAGCGCGCGCCCGGCCACCGAGCGCGCTGCGCTGGCCGCGAGCGGGAACTCGCCCGGGGATCCATGGCGGGCCCAGCCGGCGTAGTAGAGCAGCGAGCGGCCGTTCTCCAGTTGGCGCAGGACCTCGGTGAGCGAGTGCTTGACCGCCTGGTATGAGCCGATCGCGCGACCGAACGTGTGGCGCTCCTTGGCGTATTGCACCGACACCTCCAGCGCGGTCTCGACGCTGCCCAGCGACTCGGCGGCGATCAGCGCCTGCGCGAGATGCCAGGCCGCCGCGAGCGAGTCCTCGGGGGCGTCGAGGAGGACCGCGGGGGTGTCGCTCAGCGTGACGTGGCCGAGCGAGCGCGTGGAGTCATAGCGGCTCACCGGCTGTACCTCGAGCCCGGAGGCGTCGCTCAGGACCGCCACGCCGACGGGCCGGCCCTCGAGCAGGGCCACGCCGACCAGCGCATTGGCTCCGGGCGCGTCGGGCACGAACGCAAAGCTTCCGTTGAGCGCCACGTGTCCGTCCTTGTCCGGTGCGCCGGCGGTCGGCAGGGAGCCGCGCTGCAGGCCGCTTGCCGGGTCAGCGCTCCAGCGCTCCTCGACGTCGCCGGGAGGGCAGCTGGGCAGGTAGGCGGCGCGCCGCTCCCCCTCGGCCAGGGCGGGCAGGTACTCGGCGACTTTCGGCGAGTCGTTAAGGATTGCCGTCGCGGGCAGATGGCCGAGCAGCGGGACGCCCGCGAGCACACGACCGCACTCCCCGAGCACGAGCATCGCGTCGAACGCGTCCAGTCCGGCGCCGCCGTGATCCTCGTCGATCAGCAGCCCCGGCCACCCGGCCTCGCACGCGGCGGGCCACATGTCGGGCAGGGCGTTCTCATCGCCGTCGAGCGCCTCGCGGGCCGCCTCCAGCGTCTTGAACCGCGACAGCGCGCCGCGGGCGGCCTCGCGTAGGAACACCTGCTCGTCTGAAAGTGCGAGGTTCATACGGCCGCCTCCGTCGATAGATGATCGCCCCCGCATGGACGCGTAGGGCAAGCTGGACAAGAACGCAGGGAGCGAAGTGTGCTCTGCACATGAGTGACCGAGGACGCAGTTCCAGCGCCGCCATACGCGTTCATGCGGCCGCTCCTTCCTTGGAGCGCAGCTCGGAGAATGGGATGCCCTTGTCAAGCCGCGGCTCCGGCGGCAGGCCGAGCACGCGCTCGCCGATCGTGTTGCGCAGGATCTCTTCGGTCCCGCCGGCCGACTTCAGGCCCGGCAGGAAGGAGATCATGTAGGCCCACTCACTGTCCTTGTCCAGTGCGTCCGGACCCTGCACGTCGGCGATCAGATCGCCGGCTTTGATCGCGCCGTTGACGATCGTGACCTTCGCAAGTCCGGCCTCGGGACCGGGAATCTGGCCTTTCTGCAGCGCCGTCAGCGTGCGGTACCCGGTGAACCTGACGGCCAGTAGGTCGCTTGAGATCTCGCCGAGCTGATGTCTGATCTCGGGGTCGCGGCGGGCGTGCTCGTCGCCGGCGATCGCTCCTGCGAAGCGCGTGGAGTTGTACCCCAGACCCTCGCCGCCGAGGCCGATCGTGACGCGCTCGTACATCAGCGTCGTCAGCGCCGTGCCCCAGCCGTTGCCGACGCCACCGACGACCGCGCCCGCGTCCACCGCGAGGTCGTCGAAGAAGACCTCGTTGAACTCGGCCTCGCCCGAGATCTGCCGCAGCCCGCGCACCGTCACCCCGGGGGCGTTCATCGGCACGATGAACATCGTCATCCCCTTGTGCTTCGGAACGTCGGCGTCGGTGCGGGCGAGCAGCAGGCCGTAGGAGGCGAACTGGGCGTTGGTCGTCCACACCTTCTGGCCCGTCAGCCGCCAGCTGCCGTCCTGGAGCAGACGCGCCCGCGTCTGCACCGCCGCGAGGTCCGAGCCGGCGGCGGGCTCGGAGAAGAGCTGGCACCAGACCTCGTCGCCGTGCAGCATCGGACCGAGATAGCGCCCCTTCTGATCCTCGTCGCCGTGGGCGATGATCGTCGGCCCGAGCATGCCGACACCGATCGCGTCGAGGATGCCGGGCACTTTCGCGCGCGCGATCTCCTGGTTGCAGATCACCTGCTCGATCGGGCCGGCGCCCTGGCCGCCGTACTCCTTTGGCCACACCACCCCGGCGAGACCGCCCTCGGCCAGCTTGCCCTGCCATACCCGCCGCGCGGCGATGATCTCGTCCTCGTCCTCGATCGCTCCAGGACCCTGCAGCACGGGCGCTTGCGAGGAGTGCTGCTCCAGCCATGCCCGCACTTCGGCGCGGTATGCGGCCTGCTCGGGTGTGTCGTCGAGATCCACTCTGGCTCCTCCTTCGGTTTGGGGCGCTCTCGCAGAAAGTCTACTGGCTGACTGACCAGTCAATCGATCTACGCTCTAACGGTACTCCCTCCCGGGCGGGGGTGTCGTGGAACTCTCTCGCGCCTTCCGAGCACAACGGGATCGCCCACCCGCGGCCTGCGAGCAGGGGTGTCCCGCTCGGCTTAAGCCCCCGCGGGGATCGGCGGCTGGGGGACCGGGAGTTGGTGGTAGACGCCCTCGAACCCGCGGTTGAGCAGGTAGCTCGCCTGGGTGCCCGGGTCGGGCGAATGCAGCAGCACGACTCCCAGGCGCACCCCGTCGCGTGCGGCGGTGGCCACCAGGCAGCGGCCGGCGGCGAGCGTGTATCCGGTCTTCAGGCCGGTCAGGCCCGGGTAGTGGTAGATCAGCAGCGGGTTGTTGTTGTACAGATACAGGTGGCCGCCCTTGATCGGAAACGGCAGCTTTGCGGTGTAGGTGCGCGCGATCGAGGCGATCCGCGGCTGGCGCAAATCGACGTGTGCGAGCAGCGCCAGGTCGGCGGCGCAGGAGAAGTTGTACTCATCGACATAGCCCGACGGCGAGGAGTAGTGCGTGCAACCCATCCCCAGCTGCGCCGCTCGTTCGTTCATGCGTATGACGAATTTGCTCTCGCTGCCCGAGACGTGCTGGGAGAGCGCGATCGCGGCGTCGTTGCCCGACGGCAGCAGCAGGCCGTAGAGCATGCTCTCCAAGCGCACGTGCTTGCCCAGCGGCAGCACGCCGACCTTCGATCCGGCGGACTCGATCGCCTGCTTGGTGACGAGCACGGGCGCATCCGGCGGCGCCGATTCGACGCTCAGCAGCGCGGTCATCATCTTCGTCAGGCTGGCGATGCGCACGCGGGCGTATGGGTTCGACTGCCACAGCACCCGGCCGGTGTCGAGGTTGAACAGCAGTCCGGCGCGCGGCGGGGTGTGGAAGACGATGTGCACGGAGTCGGTTCGGGGGTCCCCGATGCCGGTCAGCGTGAGCGGCGGGGCGCCGAGCGGCAGGCCGATCGGCGAGCGGGTGGGGCGCGGCGCAGGGACGGCGCTGGGATGGGAGTGGCCGTGGCCGCTCGAGGCCGAGGCCGACCCGTGGGTGTGGACCTTCGCCAGGGCCATGACCACAAGGGCGGCGACGATCGCCACGGCCAGCGCGCCGACGGCCATCGCCCGCCTGCGCGCGCGCCTGCGTCGCCGCGCCGACTCGCGCCGGCGACGGCTCTGGTCGGGGGTCATGAAGGGAGAGGAATGGTCCATGGTCAGCGTCGCGGGGGGTTGAAGATCGCGCCGACGATCCCGACCCCGAGCAGCACGAGCACGAAGATCGAGACGGCGCTCAGCAGCGTAAACCCTTGCTGGGACACCGCGCTGAGGGTCAGGAACGCAAAGCCCACGATGAACAGGAGCGCGGCGCCGAGCACGATGCGGCGAGGGGTCATGTCGGGCGGAGGTTGCGCCGGGGGTTGTCCGCGATCGAAACGATCGCGTGAGCCTACCCGCGCCCCCGGGCGGCGGTGCGCTGAAGGTCCGGGGCCTACGCGCTCACAGCCGCGGCGAGTGGTCCCACGCCGTGGCGTCGCTGCGGGACGTGCTGATCGGCGTGGTAGGAGGAGCGCACGAGCGGTCCGGCCGCGACGTGGTCGAAGCCGAGCTCGTACGCGGCGTCCTGGAGCGCGGCGAACTCGTCGGGATGCCAATAGCGAACGACCGGCAGGTGGCGCTCGGAGGGGCGCAGGTACTGGCCGACCGTGAGCACCTGTACGCCATGCTCGCGCAGAGTCGCGAACGTCTGCACCATCTCCTCGTGCGTCTCCCCGAGTCCCACCATCAGTCCGGACTTGGTCACCACCTCACCATCGCCCAGCTCTCCCGCGAGCTCGAGCACGCGACAGGAACGCGCGAACTCCGAGCCGCGCCGCGCCAGCGGATACAGCCGCGGGACGACCTCGACGTTGTGGTTGAACACGTCCGGGCGCTCGGCGATCACCTTCGCCAGGGGCATCTCCTGGCCCTGGAAGTCCGGTGTGAGCACCTCCACCTGACAGTCGGGCGCCTGGCGGCGGACCTGGCGGATCACGCCCACGAACGCAGAGGCGCCCTTGTCGGGCAGGTCGTCGCGGTCGACCGAGGTGATGACCGCGTGGCGCAGTCCCATGCGCGCGATCGAGCGCGCCACGCGCGCGGGCTCCAGCGGGTCGTTCCAGGTGGGCTTGCCGGTCTTGACGTTGCAGAATCCGCAGCGCCGGGTGCAGGTGTCGCCGAGGATCATGAACGTGGCCGTGCCTCGCTCCCAGCACTCGCCGACGTTCGGGCAGGCCGCCTCCTGGCAGACCGTGTGCAGATTCTCCGAGCGGATCAGCTCGGTCAGCTCGCGGTAGCGCTCGCCGCCGGGCGGGGGCACCTTGAACCACGGCGGCTTGCGCTCGCGCAGCGGGCGCACGTCCGGGCCGAGCACGCTCAGCACGTCCATGCCGCCGGGGTTCGAACGCGAGCGGGTGGCGCTCATACGAGAACCCCGGGGGCCGTGGGACGGGCGGCCGCGTGGGCCTCGCGGTAGCACTCGGCCATGCGGGCGCGAAAGTCCTCCGCGTCGGCCGTACGACCAGCCGGCAGCTCGCGTGTAATCGAGGTCATCGCCACGTCCGGCAGCCCGCAGGCGATCACCCACGAGAACGGCTCGAGGTCGACGTCGACGTTGACTGCGAACCCGTGCGTGGCGACGCCGCGCGAGACGTGCACGCCGATCGAGGCGATCTTGCGATCTTCGACCCACACGCCGGTGTAGTCCGGACCCTCCTCGCAGCGCGAGCGCGCGTCGATCTCGTAGTCGCCCAGAGCCGCGACGATCGCGGCTTCGATCGTGCGCAGATGCGCACCGATGTCGTGCACGCGCACGATCGGGTAGCCGACCAGCTGACCCGGCCCGTGGTAGGTGACGCGCCCGCCGCGGTCGGTCTCGACTATCTCGATACCGCGCGCGCGGTAGAAGTCCTCGCCAAGCGCCAGCTCACCCTCGGCGGCGCGGCGGCCGCGGGTGTAGACGGGCGGGTGTTCGAGCAGCAGCAGCGTGTCCGGCAGCTCGCCAGCCAGCCGTCGCTCGCGGATTTGCAGCTGCAGGGCGAGCCCGTCGCGGTAGGGGATCGTGCCCAGGTGACGCACCTGTAGCTCCGGCGAGGACGGTTCGGCTTCGATCATCGGCTGCAGTCCAGGTTAGCGTCGGCCGAAGCGCTCGAAAACCTGGCGCGTTTTCGTCGTCCCATCATACGTTCGATACACTATGAACTGCCAAGATGAGCGCTCTTGAGTTGCTCATTCCGGGGTCCGGTTCGCCGGGCCCCGTCTTTGTTAACATGCGCTCCGGCGGGCATCGGGGCCGACTCCCGCCGGAGCTGGGTTGGCGCTACGTCTGGTTGCGGATGACCGCGACCAATAGCGCAATCGCCAAGATGAGCTGAGTTGCCTCGTTCATCTCATCACCTCCGTTCCCGGGCCGGTCGGCCTCGGGCCGGCATGATCGGGCAGTGGGCGATAACCCTGCCGAGCAACCTACAGACGGCTTCGGGGATTCTCGGGGATTACAGCGTCAGCGAGGCGGGCTGTTCGAGCAGCTCGCGGATGCGCGCGAGGAAGCGGGCGGCGTCGGCGCCGTAGAGGATGCGGTGATCGCAGGCCAGCGTGACGGTCATCTGCTGCCGGGCGACGACCTCGCCGTGGCGAACGACGGCGCGCTGCCCGAGCGCGCCGACCGACAGGATCGCGGCCTGCGGCGGGTTGATGATCGCGGTGAACGCGGTCACGCCGAACATGCCCAGGTTGGAGACCGTGAACGTGCCGCCGCCCAGCTCGGGTGGGGTGATCGATCCGTCGCGCACGCGCGCGGCCAGCGCTCGGGTCTCTCGCGCGATCTCGCCCAGCGCCTTGACGTCCGCGTCGAACACCGTCGGCACGATCAGCGCTCCGCCTGCCGCCCCGTCGGACTCCGTGGCGACCGCGACGCCGACGTTAACTCGCGAATGCAGCTGCAGGCGCCCGTCGCGATAGCTCGAGTTTGCGCGCGGGTGATCGCGCAGCGCCAGCGCGCAGGCCTTGAGGACCATGTCGTTGTACGTCGGCGCGTCCGCGCGGCCGAGGCGCTTCAGATCTGAGCGCAGCGCCACGCACTCCTCCATGTCGATGTCCATCTGCAGCGCGAAGTGCGGGATCGTGGCCTTCGACTCGGCCATGCGCCGCGCGATCGTCTGCTGCGTGCGCGAGAGCTCGACCTCGGTCGTCTCGCCCTTGGCCGTGGCGACTCCCGCGAGCCCTGGTCCGGGCGAGGGGCCTGCCGCCGCGCCGGTGTTCGGGGCGTCCACTGGCGCCGACGGCGGGCTTGGGGCGCCGACGTTCGCCTCGCCCGCCGGTGCGGGAACTTTCGAAGCGGTGCCCTGAACGTCGCTCTTGACGATGCGTCCACCGGGCCCCGTTCCGGTCAGCGCATGCAGGTCGATGTCGTTCTCGGCCGCGATCCGCCTGGCCAGCGGGGATGCCTTTACTCGCTCGCCCTCGCGCCGTGCGGGACCTGCCGTCTCATGCGTGGGTGCCGCGGCCTCGGTATTCCCGGCCGGCGTCTCGGGCGCCGACACGGCTGTTACGGGCGTCACGGTGGACGTATCGGGAGCCGCGTTCGCCACCGGTCCGTCAGCCGATCCGACGCTCGCGATGACCGCGCCGACCGGCAGCGTGTCGCCCTCGGCGGCGATCAGGTGGAGCACGCCATCGACGTCGGACTCGTAGGTCATCGTCGCCTTGTCGGTCTCGATCTCCACGATCTCCTGTCCGCGCTCCACGTGCTCGCCCTCGGCGACGAGCCAGCGGAGGATCGTGCCCTCCTCCATCGTGTCCGACAGGCGCGGCATCACGATCTCGGTCATCGACCCGTCTCCTGCGCGGTAAGGCTCGTGCGGCGCCCGTCCGCGCGCCCGAGCGTCGCCAGCGCCGCGCCCACCACCTGGGGCTCGTGCGGGTAGGCGATGTCCTCCAGTGGCTTGGAGTAGGGCATCGGCACGTCCGCGCCCGACACGCGCGCGACGGGCGCGTCGAGATCGTCGAACGCGTGCTCTGAGATCAGCGCCGCGAGGTTCGCGCCGACCCCTCCGTGCGGCCACCCCTCCTCCACCACCACGCAGCGATTGGTCGCGCGCACCGAGTCGAGGATCGTGTCCAGGTCCAGCGGGCGCAGCGTGCGCGGGTCGATCACCTGCGCCTGCACGCCATGCTCCTCCGCGAGCGTCGTGGCCGCCCGTTCGGCCGTCAGAGCCATCCGCGAGACGGCCACGATCGTCACGTCCGAGCCCTCCCGACAGACGCGCGCGCGGCCGAACTCGACCAACTCCTCCTCATCCTCCGGGACCTCCCCGCGCACTCCGTACAGCGACTCGTGCTCGATGAAGATCACCGGGTTCTCGTCGCGGATCGCGCTCTTCAAAAGGCCCTTGGCGTCCGCGGGCGTCGCAGGCACGGCCACGAGCAGGCCGGGAACGTGCAAGAACATCGCCTCCAGGCAGTGCGAGTGGGTCGGGCCGAGTTGATGGCCGGCGCCCTGGGGCATCCGGATCACCAGCGGCACCGAGACCTGGCCGCCGAACATGTAGCGGATGTGGGCCGCATGGTTGACGATCTGATCGAACGCCAGCAGCGAGAAGTTGATCGTCATCAACTCCACCACCGGACGCAGGCCCGTCATCGCCGCGCCCACGCCCATGCCCACGATCGTGTTCTCGGAGATCGGCGTGTCGCGGACACGGCGCTCGCCGAACTCCTCCAGCAGCCCCTCGGTGACCTTGAACGCGCCTCCGAACACGCCGATGTCCTCGCCCAGCAGCACCACCCGCTCGTCGCGCTGGAGCTCCTCGCGCAGCGCCGCGTTCAGGGCCTCGCGGTAGCGCAGCTCGCTCATCCGTGGTAACGCCCCTGGGCCTGCTCGCCGAGCACGTACACGTCCTCGTGCAGTGACTCGGGCGCCGGAAACGGCGAAGCGTCGGCGAACTCCACCGCGCGCTCGACGCGTTCGCCCGCCTCGCGCTCGATCGTCGCCCGCGCGTCCGCGTCGAGGACGCCCTCGCGCTCCAGCAGATCGCCGAACTGCGGGATCGGGTCGCGCTCGCGCCACTGTGCGACCTCCTCCTTCGTGCGGTACTCCTCGGGGTCGGCCATCGAGTGACCGCGAAAGCGATAGGTGACGGCCTCCACGAGCAGCGGGCGGCGCTCCTCGCGCACCCGGCGAACCGCCTCGGCCACGACCGTGTAGGTGTCGAGCACGTCCATCCCGTCGCAGCGCATGCCCGGAACGCCCAGCGACTCGCCCTTGCGCTGCAAATCGGTCACCGCCGAGTGGCGCGCGATCGAGGTGCCCATCCCGAACTGGTTGTTGACGACCATGAACACCACCGGCAACCGCCACAGCGCCGCCAGGTTCAACGTTTCGCCGAACGTCCCCTGGTTGGAGGCGCCATCGCCGAACGCGCACAGCGTCACCTCGTCGCGTGCGAGATAGTCGCTGCACAGGCCGATGCCCGCGCCGATCGGCAAATTGCCCCCGACGATCCCATAGCCACCCATGAAGCGCCGCTCTGAGTCGAACATGTGCATCGAGCCCCCGTGCCCGCCACAACAGCCCTCCACGCGTCCGAACAGCTCGGCCATCACGCGCTCCGGCGGGGTCCCGCGCGCGATCGCGTTGCCGTGTGAGCGATACGTCGAGATCAGGTAGTCCTCCTCGCGCAGCGCCCGCGCCGCGCCGACGATCGTCGCCTCCTCGCCGATCGAGAGGTGCAGGAACCCGCCGATCTTCGCCCGCGCGTACATCTCTCCCGCCCGCTCCTCGAAGCGACGGATCAGCGTCATCGTGGCCAGCCACTCGCGGGCGATCTCGGCCTCCGGCAAGCTGGACTCGGGCATCAGCTATGCACGGTAGCCCAGCGCGCGAGAAACTCCTCGGCTCGCAGCTGCGACAGATCCGCGCGCAGCGCCCGCGCGGTGCGCGACGCGGCCTGTGGCGGCAGGTCCCAAAACAGCACCACCTCGCCCGAGTCGATCTCCACGACCTCGATGTGATCGACCCGGCCGGCGTCCGCGAGCAGCGCCGGCGCCAGCCCGCCGCGGGTCACGATCAAGCGGTAGGCGCGGTTGGCTCTCATGCGGGCGCCCGTCCGTGCTCCGCGGCCTGCTCCAGGCAGTCCTCGCCGGCGAACACCCGCGTTCCGATGCGGACCGCGGGGACCTCGGTTACGCCGGCCACAAAGGCGGCTGCGGTGGTCGCGTCCAGCTGGGCGCGCACCGAGGTCAGGCCCGCGCCCTTGAGCACGGCGGCCGGATGCACCTCACAAGCCGCCGCGGCGATCAGCACGTTGTCGGCCTTCTCCAGCGAGCGCCCCCCGGCGAACGCCTGCCGGAATGCGGCCTGCGCAAACGGGACCGTGCGCCCGATCGACTTGGCGTAAGTGGCGGCGCGCATCGCCAGCGCGCTGTCGAACGGGAATTCCGCGGGCCATCGCAGGGGCTGAAGGTGATGCTCGCGCGCACGGCGCTCGATCGTCTCCAGGTCAAACGACGCATCGCCCGGCAATTCGCGCGCGAGCACCGGCTGCCACTCCACCGGGCCCGGCAGCGCGTGCAGGATGCGCTCCGCGACGATATACGCCGGCGGGCTGGCCAGATCGAAGTAGAAGGCTGCGTCCGGGGCGGTGCTCATCTCGCCGACCGAGATTAGTCCGGCGTGCGCACGCGTGTCGCGAAAGGCCTGCTCAGCCGTGTATCAACCAGCCGTCGGCCGCGCGTCCAGCCTCCATCACGGCCTCCGACAGCGTCGGGTGGCCGTGGATCGTGCGCGCGACCTCCGCGTAGCCGCCCTCCAGCGCGCGCACGTTGACGAGCTCCTGGATCAGCTCGGTCGCGCGCGAGCCGACGATGTGCCCGCCCAGCAGCTCCCCGTACTTGGACTCGCCCACCAGCTTCACCAGCCCGGTGCGATCTCCGTAGACGGTGCCGCCCCCGACCGCGCCGTACGGGACCTTGCCGATCACCACGTCATAGCCCTGCTCGCGCGCCTGCGCCTCGGTCAGCCCGAACGAGCCCACGTTCGGCGTGCAGAACGTCGCGCGCGGGATGTCCACGTAGGCGAGCGGGTGCGTGGCCAGCCCCGCCGAAGCCTCCGCCGCGATCACGCCCTCGTCGGAGGCCTTGTGCGCGAGCGCCGGACCGGCGACCAGATCGCCGATCGCATAGACGCCGGCAACGGAGGTCCGCATCGCGCCGTCGACCTTGACCAGGCCCCGTTCGTCCAACTGGACGCCCGCAACATCCAACCCGAGCGCCTGGACGTCGGGTCCACGCCCGGTGGCGATCACGAGATAGTCGACCTCGGCCGACTCCGAGCCGTAGGTGAACTTCACGCTCGCGTCAGACGCCTGCACCGCTTCGATCGGAGTGCTCGTGTGCACGCCGATCGACTGGCGCTTCAGGCCGCGCTCGACCAGGCGCGAGATGTCCGCGTCCTCGCTCGGCAGGACGCGGTCGAGCGCCTCCAGCAGGAGCACCTCGCTGCCCAGCCGCGCAAATCCCGAGGCGATCTCCGCGCCCGAAGCCCCCGCCCCGACGACCGCCAAACGCGCGGGCAACTCATCCAGCGCCCACGCCTCCTCGGTGCCCAGCACGCGCCCGCCCAACTCCACTCCCGGGATCGCGCGAGGCACCGAGCCGGTCGCGAGGATCACGGTCGCGGTGCTCAACTCGCGTTCGCCCACACGGATCGGGATCGCGCCGTCGGAGCTTTCGCCACGAGCGCCGAGCACGGCCTCGCCCTCGAGCAACTCGATGCCGTTCTTCCTAAACAGCCCGGCCACTCCGCCGGTGAGCGTAGAGACGACCTTCTCGCGCCGCGCCTGCACCGCCGCGTAGTCGACCTCCACGCCCGCCACCTTCAGCCCGAACTCGTCCGCGTCGCGGATCTCCGAGAGCAGGTCGGCCGAGCGCAGCACGGCCTTTGCCGGGATGCACGCATAGTTCAGACAGCGCCCGCCGACCTTGTCCTTCTCCACGACGAGGGTCTTTTTCCCGAGCTGCGCGGCGCGGATCGCGGCCACGTAACCGCCCGGCCCCGAGCCGATCACGATGCAGTCATAAGAGGTCTCAGCCATAGCCGCTCGCAGCCTATCGAAGCCAGGCGCACGGCCAGGCGGGCGCAGCGGCTATCCCAGATCGCGAGCCTGGATGCGTCCCATGACCCTGACTAGCTTCCAGAACAGCCATCCCGCGAGCACGATCGACGCCAGGCACACGCCCGCCGCGAAGAGCGTGGACGCGACCACCAGCGCGAGCGAGGTCACGAGTATCTGAAACGCGAGCAGTGCCTCGAACGCGAGCACGGCCCAATAGCGACCTCGATACATCCCGCCGGCCAGCAGCGCGAGCACGCCCGCCAAGAACACTCCCCCCGCCAGCGACCCGCCACGGCCGCCGAGTCCGTGAACACTCAGCGCGCCGACGAGCACCCCGAGCGCCAGCAGGACGGCGACGGCGATCGCGATCAGCAGCGCCGCCGGCCGCTCGTCCCTGCCCAGGGGCTCCAGCGTCGCCCGCGCGAGATCGTCGCGTGAACTTCGCCGCGAGGTGTCGCCTGGGCCGTTCGCCGGGCTCGACGAGCTCACGCCGTCCCTCCCGCACGAATCGGCGTGGCATCGAGCAGTCCGCGCAGTGCGCTCGCCGCTTGCTCCGGATTCTCCGCGTTCGCGACGGCGCGCAACACGCACACACGCGACGCGCCGCCGTCAAGCGCCTCACCGACGTTATCGGCGTCCAAGCCCCCGATAGCGAAGAACGGCGCCTTCGCATGTGCCGCCGCATAGCGCACCAACTCCACCCCCACGGCGGGGCGTCCCGGCTTGGTCGGAGTGGCATGGACCGGGCCGACGCCGATGTAGTCCACCAGGGCCGGGTCCACCGCCTCGATCTCCCCGGGCGCGTGGGTCGAGAGCCCGACCAGCATCTCCGGGCCGACCATCGCCCGCACCCGCGCCGGCGCCATGTCCTCCTGACCCACGTGCACACCGTCGGCGCCGACCTCGATCGCGACCTCCGGATAGTCGTTGATCACAAACAACGCCCCGTGCTCCGCGCACAGCGCCGCCGCCCGCTCGGACGCATCGAGCAGCGCTCTGCGCTTCCGAAGGTCTCCACGCCGGTAATCGCCCTTGACGCGCAGCTGCACGATCTCCACGCCCCCGGCGATCGCGCCCGGCAACACCTCCGACAACTCGCGCCCGCCGGGCAAGGCGTCGCACACGAGATACAGCCTCGCTTCGGCCAGGCGGGCGAGGCGATCGATGCGCAGGTTCTCGGCGGGCATCACTGCCGATGAGTCTGACAGCGGACTAGCATCAGCCGTATGTCCGAGCACACCGAGTCACCCGACGTCGCCATCGTCGGCGGTGGGATCGTCGGGCTCGCCTGCGCCTGGCGCGCGCGCCTACAAGGGCTGTCGGTGACGCTGCTGGAGCGCGACACAGTCGGGCGGAGCACGTCACACGTAGCAGCCGGAATGCTCGCGCCGGTCTCCGAGGTCGAGTTCGGCGCGGACGGCAAGCGTGTGCTCGAACTCGGGCTGCGCTCGGCCGAGATGTGGCCCGCGTTCGCGAGCGAACTTGAACAGACGGCGAGCGTCGACGTGGGCCTGCTGAAGACGGGCACGCTCGTCTTGGCCCGGGACGAGGACGAGGCCCGCGAACTCGAACGCCGGCTCGCGTTTCGCCGCTCGCTCGGTCTGCGCGCCGAGCGTCTGCGCGCCGGCGAGGCGCGCGAGCGCGAGCCCGCGCTCGCGCCGACCGTGCGACTGGCGATCGAAGCGCCCGACGACCACTCGGTCGATCCGCGAGCGGTCCTCGCCGCGCTGCGCCGCGCGTGCGACATCGCCGGGGTGGCCATTCGCGAGCACACCACCGCCGCCTCGGTCGAACTGGACGAGCACCGCGAGCGCGCGATCGGCCTGCGGCTGCAAGGCGGCGAGCGTCTCAGGGCCGCGCACGTCGTGCTCGCCGCCGGCCCCTGGACCGGCCAGATCGAAGGGCTGTCCTCCGATGCGCAGATCCCCGTGCGTCCCGTCAAGGGCCAGATCCTGCGCCTGCGCGATCCCGCCGGCCCCGGCCTCCTGAGCCGCGTCGTGCGCTTCGAGGGCGGCTATCTCGTGCCGCGCGCCGACGGCGCCTACGTGCTGGGCGCGACCGTCGAGGAGCGGGGCTTCGACCTGCATCCCACCGCCGGCGGCGTCTACCAGCTATTGCGCGACGCCTCCGAGCTCGTGCCCGGAATCGACGAACTGCGCATCGAAGAGCTCTCCGTCGGGCTGCGTCCCGGCACTCCCGACAACGCCCCCGCGATCGGTCCCGGCGCGCTCGACGGTCTCGTGTGGGCGACCGGCCATCACCGCAACGGCATCCTGCTCGCGCCCCTCACCGCCGAGCTTGTGTTGGCGGTGCTGCGGGACGAGTCGCCGGGAACGTTCGCCGACAGCTGCCGTCCCGATCGCTTCCAGGCGGTGCCCGCGTGATCCTCAACGGCCAGCCCTCCGACATCCCCGCCGGGGAGACCGTCGCGTCCGTGCTGGGGCGGCTCGGCCTGCAGACGGACGCGCGGGGCGTCGCCGTGGCTGTCGACGGCGAGGTGCTGCCGCGCGCCTGCTGGGAGACCTTCGCGCTGCCCGCGGACGCCCGCGTCGAGGTGCTGACCGCAATGCAAGGAGGATGAAAGCTCGCGTGCCCAACCACAGCGAACCCAGTCCCAGTCGGACCGCGATCGCCGGCGAGCACAACGGCAGGGCGCCGGAAGACATCGCCTCGGCGGCGCCGGACGCCCTCACGATCGCCGGCCGCACGCTGCGCTCGCGCCTGCTGCTCGGCACCGGCGGGTTTCCCTCGCTGGAGCTCATGGCCGCAGCGATCGCCGCGAGCGGCAGCGAACTGGTGACCGTCGCCCTGCGCCGCATCGATCCCGCCGCCAGAGGCTCACTGATCGACGTGCTCGCGGACGCGAACGTAGACCTGCTCCCGAACACCGCCGGCTGCCGCACCGCCCGCGATGCCGTCCTCACCGCCAAGCTCGCCCGCGAGGCCTTCGCCACCGACTGGATCAAGCTCGAGGTGATCGGCGACGAGGACACGCTGCTGCCCGACGCGCCCGAGCTCCTGCGCGCCGCCGAGGAGCTCGTCGACGAGGGCTTCGTCGTGCTCCCCTACACCACCGACGACCCCGTGCTCGCCCGCCGCCTCGTCGACATCGGCTGCTCCGCGGTGATGCCGCTCGGCTCGCCCATCGGCAGCGGCATGGGTATCCGCAACCCCTACAACATCGCCCTCATCCGCGAAACCGTCACCGTGCCCGTCGTCCTCGACGCCGGGGTCGGCACCGCCTCCGACGCCACCCTCGCGATGGAGCTCGGCTGCGACGCCGTCATGGTCGCCTCGGCCATCTCCCGCGCGCAGGATCCCGTGCGCATGGCCCGCGCGATGCGCGACGCCGTGCAGGCCGGGCGCCTCGCGCACAGCGCCGGGCGCATCCCCCGCCGCCACTACGCCACAGCCTCCACGCCCGACGAGGGTCTGGCCGACTTCTAGCCAGGTCCTCACCCAGGTTCATTAGCTGTTCGTGGTCCGCGCATGCGCGGACCCGCGGACCGATCGTCGATCGACGGGATCGCCGATCGGCCAGCACATGCGCCGGTCCGGCCTGCGGTGCATGCACCGCAGGCCCCCTCACTTCACGACTTCGATCGTCCCATTCATCGAGGTCGGGTGGATCGTGCACTCGTAATGGATGATCCCGGGCTTGTTCACCTTCACTTCATACGTCCCGCCTTCACCGAAGTCCTTCGAAGCGAACTTCGCCACGCCGCCCTCGCTCGTGACGTTGTGTTCGACCGAGTCATAGTTCGTCCACTTAAGCGTGCTGCCGACCTTTACCCGCAGCGTGTCCGGGTCGATCGCGATATTGCGATAAGCGATCGGCACGACCCCGTTCTGGATCGGTGAGGACGACGACGGCGAGGCGTACTTCGGCGTCGTATTCGCTTTCAGCCCGCCCGACGTAGCCGTGCTCGAAGTCGCCGGAGTGCTCGACGTCGTCGCGGTGGCCGCGGTGGCGGCGCTCGAGCTTGAACTCGAGCTCGATTCGCTCGAACCGCAACCCGCCGCAAACAGCAGCGCGCAGCAAGCGATCGTGGCAGCGGGCAGACCTCTTCTCATCGGGACGATCCTTTCTCGGGCAAGCGTGCATCTGAGCCTAACGAACCGCACAGTCGGCAGGACCGGTCGGTCTCCGGGTCCGCTCCGCGAGGAGCCCGCCGAAGACTGCGCCTAGACTGGCTCCTCCATGGCACCGTCGCCACCACCACGCCACTTCCTCACCGGCGCCGAGCTGAGCGCCGCCGAGCTGCATGCCTTGCTCGACCGCGCGCTCGAGCTGAAGGCCGCACCGCTCGGCTCCCAGGCGCTCGCCGGGCGCAGCGTCGCGCTGATCTTCCAGAAGCCCTCCACGCGCACGCGGATCTCCTTCGAGGTCGGCGTCCACGAGCTGGGCGGCCAGCCCGTCGTGCTGCGCGCCGACGAGCTGCAGCTCTCCCGCGGCGAGGCGCTTCGCGACACCGCCTACGTCCTCTCCCGCCACGTGAGCGCCGTCGGTGTACGCACCGGAGCAGATGCGATGCTCGAGGAGTTGGCCCGGTACAGCGACGTGCCGATCGTCAACATGCTCACTGCCCTGCACCATCCTTGCCAGGCGCTCGCCGACCTGCTCACGCTGCGCGAGGCCTATGGAACGCTTCAGGGCGTGCGCCTGGCCTATGTCGGCGACGGCAACAACGTCGCCCGCTCGCTCGCGCTGCTCGGGATGCTCGCCGGGATGCACATCGCGATCGCCTCGCCGCCCGGCTACACGCTGGACGAGGCTTCCCCACCGCCGGCGCCTGAGGGCGCTGCCGGCACTCTGACCCTGCACACCGACCCCCGCGAGGCGGTGCAGGGCGCCCAGGCCGTCTACACCGACGTGTGGGTCTCGATGGGCGACGAGCACACCGCCGCCGAGCGTCGCGCGGCGCTCGCCCCCTACAAGCTCGACGACGCCCTGCTCGACGCAGCCGCGCCGGACGCCTTCGCGATGCACGACCTGCCCGCGCACCCCGGCGAGGAGATCACCGCCGAGGTGCTCTATGGCGAGCGCCAGCGCATCTGGGACCAGGCCGAGAACCGCCGCCACGCGCAGAAGGCGCTCCTGGAGCTGCTGCTCGCTGTGGCGGACGGCTCGGCGTCGCGATGACGATCGAGCACGGGACCCTGCCTGAGACGACTCCAGCCGACGATCCCGAGCGCCCGGAGGCTGCGCGGGACGGCGACGAGCGCCCGGCGCGCCCGCGCCCCGGCGATGAGCTGGAGCTTCAGATCGACTCGCTCGCCTTCGGCGGCGAGGGCGTCGCACGGCTCGGCGAGGAGGGCTACGTCGTGTTCGTCGCCGGCGCCGTCCCCGGCGACCGCGTGCGCGCGCTCGTCTACAAGCGCAAGCGCTCCTACGCCCACGCGCGCACCGTCGAGATCCTGCACCCCAGCCCCGAGCGGATCCCGCCGAAGGCCGACCATCCCGGCGTGCCCTGGCAGGTGCTCCCCTACGAGCGCCAGCTGGAGATCAAGAGCCAACAGGTCGACGATGCGCTGCGTCGTATCGGGCGCCTGGACGGGTTCGAGCTGGAGCCGATAGTGCCCGCGCTCCAGCAGTGGCGCTACCGCAACAAGCTCGAGTACTCCTTCGGCGAAACCGAGGCCGGCGGTCTCGTGTGCGGCTTCCACGCGTCCGCCGGGGCCAACCAGGTGACCGACATGGGCGACTGTCTGCTCGCCTCGGAGATCGGCAACCTCGCGCGCGAGCTCGTGCTCGAATGGTGTGCAGCCGAGGGCCTGTCGGCTTGGGATCGCGGCCCCAGGCGCGGACGCCTGCCGCCCGCCGTGCAGGGCGAGCGCGCCAAGGCGCCGGCCCCCGCGCCGGACGGGCGCGTGCGCCTACGCAATCTGGTCGTGCGCGAAGGGCGCAACACGGACAAGCTGCAAATCCGCCTCGTCACGACCGAGGGGACGTTCGAGCCGGACGGGCTAGCCGCAATCCTGGAGCGCGATCTCGGCGAGCGCCTCAGCGGCCTTCTCTGGACGCGTTCGCGCAGCCCCGCCGAGACCACCGCGGGCGGCGAGACAGAGCTCGTCTGGGGCGATGAGCAGCTGCCCGAGCGCCTCGGCGAACTCGACCTGCGCATCTCCCCCGAAGCCTTCTTCCAGACCAACACCGAGATGGCCGAGCTGCTCTACGGCGTCGTCGCCGAGTACGCCGCCCTGCAAGGCTGGGAGCGGGTATACGACCTCTACTGCGGCATCGGCACGATCGCGCTCACGCTCGCGCCGCGCGCCGGCGAGCTATGGGGGATCGAGCTGATCGAGCCCGCCGTCGCCGACGCCATCGCCTCCGCGCGGCGCAACGAGATCACGAACGCCAATTTTTTCGCCGGCGATACCCGCCTGGCGCTGCCCGAGCTCGTCCAGCGCGCCGGGCGCCCCGACCTGCTCGTCGTCGACCCGCCCCGCGCCGGGCTCTCCAAGAAAGTGCTGCGGCGCATCGTCGAGGCCCTCCCCCAAGCGCATCGTCTACGTCTCCTGCAACCCCACCACACTCGCCCCCAACGGCGCCGAACTCGTCGAGGCCGGGTGGACGCTCAAGCAGGTGCGGCCCGTGGACATGTTCCCCCAAACGCACCACGTGGAGTGTGTTGCCTTGTTCGAGCGCTCCGCGGGCACTCAGACACCCGTACCCGCCGACCAGCCCGAGGGCAGATCGCCGGACGCCGGGTAGGCTTCTCGCCGATGCGCGCCGCCACCATCCGCGAGCAGGAGATCGTGATCGAGGAGCACCCGGATCCCGTGCCGGGGACAGGCGAGGTGCTGGTGCGCGTGCACGCCGCCGGACTGAACGGCGGGGACATGATGCAGCGCCGCGGTCTCTATCCCGCGCCGCCGGGCTCGCCGCAGGACATCCCCGGCATGGAGTTCGCGGGCGAGGTGGCGGCGGCGGGTCCCGGGGTCATGCGCTTCGCCGAGGGCGAGCGCGTCATGGCGATCGTCGGCGGGGGCGCACAGGCAGAGTTCGTTCTCGCCAACGAGCGCGTGCTGATGCCGGTCCCGGACGGGCTCGACTGGCCGGCGGCCGGCGGACTGCCGGAGGTGTTCACGACCGCCCACGACGCCATCTTCGTCCAAGCCGGGCTGCGCCCGGGCGAGCGCCTGCTCGTGCATGGCGGCGCCGGTGGTGTGGGCGTCGCGGCGATCCAGCTCGGCCGGGCGGCCGGCGCGCGGGTGAGCGCGACCGTGCGTCGCCAGGAGCTGCGCGGGCAGGTAAGCGCGCTCGGCGCCGAGGCGATCGCGCCCGAGGACTTCGCCCGGCACGGCCCCTTCGACGTGATCCTGGAGCTCGTCGGCGCGCCCAACATGCCCGAGAACATGAACGCGCTCGCGACCGGCGGGCGGATCGTCGTGATCGGCGTCTCGGCCGGCGTAAAGACCGAGTTGAACCTGCTCGCGCTGATGGGCAAGCGCGCGCGCATCCACGGCTCCACCCTGCGCGCGCGCCCGCTGGAGGAGAAAGCGCTCACCGCCCGCCGGTTGGAGCGCGAGGTGCTGCCGCTCCTCGACACCGGCGCCCTGCGCGTGCCGATCGCCGCGACGTTCCCGCTCGAGCAGGCGGCCGCGGCCTACGAGCGCTTCACGGCCGGCGGCAAGCTCGGCAAGATCGTGCTCACCGCCTGAACGCGTCCGCCGCGACGCCGTCGCGTCTCAATCAATACGGCGGTTGCGCCGCATACCAGTCGCCCAACGCCCGGAACGCCGCCCAGAACGCGCGCTTGGCGTCGGTCTCGTCGAGGGAGTCGTCGATGTTGGGGACGTACAGGGCGTCGATCGTGGGCGTCAGCTGCTGTATCTCACCCAGGCTTGGCGCAAGCTCGCGTGCGAGCGGGATCTCCATCTCGCCGAGCGCGCTCAGCGCGTCGGCGCCCATCACGACGACGATCCGCGGCGCCACGATCGCGATCTCCTCGATCACGCGCGCGACGCAGGCGAAGTCCGCGAGCGAAGCATCGCTGAGCGGGCACTTCACGCACAGCGTTCCGTACACCGCGAGCGGGTCGATCGACAGGCGCTTGAGCGACTTCATCAGCGCGCCGCCGGCGCGGCCGTAGAAGGCGACTCCCTCCTCGATCTCCGAGGGCTGCGGAGCGTACTTGAGCAGCATCACATCGGCCTGCGGATGACCGGAGCCGAGCACCGGCATGAGGTTGCCGCGAGGACAGTGCGGGCAGGCCTGCAGCTCGCGCGTGAGCGTGTTCAGCTCGCGGATGGCGCGCTCCAAATACTTCTCGCGGATCTCGTCGTCGGTCACAGGCATCGACCCCGAGGGTTTTGACGCCCGCCCGAGTTCTCCCTGCCCCTGCACCGCGACTTGCGCGTCGGACGGCGGCCCGGACCGACCCGTCGCGCCGCGCGAATCCCCGCGAGGGCCGCCCACGGTCACGCCCTCCGCGAGCCGCCCATCGCGCGCTTGACCCTTCGTGCCCGGCTGGCGCGGCGCGCCGAGGGCGGGGTGGCGCGGGTCTGCAGGAACTTAAGCGCCTGCACGTACAAGAGGCTCGTCGGGCGCGTATGGATCTCGGCGTCGCGCAGCGACTGCAGGAACTCCACCGGGCCGTCGAAGTCGCGCATGCGGTTGCGCACCGAGCCGAGGCCCTGCGCCACGTGCGAATCCGACCCCGCTGCGGCCAGGATCCGATACTTGGCGGCGAAGCGCGCGGCCTCGTCGTTGAACGCGCCGATCGCCACGCGCGGGTTGAACACCTCGATCGCATCGACCTCGCCGACGATCGACAGCAGGTGCTCGTAGTCGGGGACCGAGTGCAGCCGATCGAACGGGTGCGGCACATACACCAGCCCACCCTGACGGCGGATCTCCGCGACGGTCTCGTGCAGGGTCAGGCCGCGCGGGATCAGCTCCTCGATGAACAGCCCGATGACCTCGCCCTGATCGGCCGTCTTGACCTCCTCGCCGACGATCACCTTCACGCCGACATCCGCTTCGCGCGCGTGCTCGCGGGCGGCGATCGCGCCGGAGATCTTGTTGTGATCGGTCACCGCGATCGCGCCCAGACCGCGCTCGCGCGCGCTCGCCAGCAGCACCTCCACGGGCGTCGCGCAGTCGTGGGAGTGATCGGTGTGCATGTGCAGGTCCACGTCGATCAACGGCCTGGCGGACAGGCGCTCGCGCAGCACGGGGTCGCCGTCCTGGTCGTGCCTGCGGGCCGCCAGCTCGCGGTAGATCGACTCCAACTCCTCGGCGGCGCCTGCGCGGTCGAGCACGAGGCGGTAGTCGCCCGGGAACTGGCGCGCCATCAGCTCGGCGGTAGCGACCGCGCTCGCGATGCGCGCGTCGAGGCGGCCGAAGAAGCTCTCCACGAAGCGGCGCGCCACCAAGGTCGACAGCAGGCGCTCGGAGGAGGAATGAAACGAGCCGACGTTCAACGCGCGCGAGTGACGCAGCGCCGCGTTTGAAGTGCTGGGCGCGAACGGCTCGTGCACATGCACGACGTCAAGCGGCACGACGCTCAGCAGTTCCTCGATCGTCCGCGCCACGTCGATTCCCAGCGCGGGCGTGCGCCGTCTGGAGGCGCCGGGAGCCCCGGCGCCGACCGGCAGGTCGAGCACCTCGCCGACCGCGATCACTCGCGGTCGGCCCCCGTCGGAGCCCTCGAGCAGCGATCTGGCGCCGCCCGCCCCGGCCCGAGCGGCGCGCAGCTCTCGCCGCGAGTCCCGCACGCGCTCCTGCGAGCGCGAGGGGGCGAGGATCAGCACACGGTGCCCGCGCCGGGAAAGCTCCTCGCAGACCGCGCGCACGTGAGCGTTGACCTCGTTCTCCCGCGCCTCCCACGGGTAGGGCGTCACATGGGCGATCGAGAACCGCGGTCCGGCCATCGGTCCGGTCATCATCCAGCCGCCCGCTCGGTTTCGCGGAGAGCCATCGATGTCGCTATCGACCCACTGGTCCTATTTGGCGGCGCTCGCCTTCGCGGCGGGCTTGGCTTTGGCGCTCGCGCCGGCCGGCTTCTTCCCAGGTTTGGCCGTTCCGGGGACGCCCGCGTATCGAGCGATGAACTTCTCCGTATCCGCGCGCGCCTGATCGTCCGGGCGCTGGTTGTGCGGTGACTTCATCAGATAGGAAGAGGGTCCGTCGAGCTGGCCGCCGACGCCGTGGTTGAGCGCGAGCTTGCAACAGCGCACGGCGTCGATCACGATTCCGGCCGAATTCGGGGAGTCCCACACCTCGAGCTTCAGCTCCAGGTTCAGTGGCACATCGCCGAAGGCCTGACCCTCGACGCGAATATGTGCCCACTTACGGTCGGTCAGCCATGGCACGTAGTCCGACGGCCCGACGTGGATGTCGCTCGCCGGGAGCTCGTGGTCCATGATCGAGGTCACGGCGTTGGTCTTGGAGATCTTCTTGGACTCCAGCCGCTCGCGCTCGAGCATGTTGTAGAAGTCCATGTTGCCGCCCACGTTCAGCTGCGAGGTGCGCTCGATCTCCACGCCGCGGTCGGCGAACAGCCGCGCGAGCGTGCGGTGCACGATCGTCGCGCCGACCTGCGACTTGATGTCGTCGCCGACGATCGGCAGCCCGGCCTTTTTGAAACGCTTGTCCCAGTAATCCTCGCGGGCGATGAACACGGGGATGCAGTTGACGAACCCGCAGCCGGCCTCCAGCACCTGCTCGACGTACCACTTGGTCGCCTGCTCGGAACCGACCGGCAGATAGGACACGACCACGTCGGTGTGCGTGTCCTTGAGGATCTTCACGATGTCCGCCGTCTCACCGGGAGCCTTCGTGATCTTCTCTTTGAGGTATTTGCCCAGACCGTCATGGGTCATCCCGCGGAACACCGGCACGCCCAGCTTCCGCGGCACCTTGGCGAACTTCATCGTGTTGTTCTGCCCCGCCCAGATCGCTTCGCCCAGATCCTTGCCGACCTTCGTGCGGTCGATGTCAAACGCAGCCGTAAACTCGATGTCGCGCACGTGATAACCGCCGAGATCCACGTGCATCAGGCCCGGCACGCGCCGGCTTGGGTCGGCGTCCTTGTAGTACTGCACGCCCTGCACGAACGCCGAGGCGCAGTTGCCGACGCCGACGATCGCCACGCGGACCGTCTCGCGCTGGTAACGGGCGGCGCCGTTCTGCGAGGCGCCGTTACGGGCGCCGTTGTTGCTGGTGGGAGTCAAGTGGTTTCCTTCCTGAAGATTTCGATAACTGCTCAGCCGGCCGGAAACCAGCCGCCGCGCGCCCGTTCGAAGCTACCATGCCACTACCCCGCCGGGCGTGTCAGGTCACACCGAGGCTGCGGGCGCCGACAACTCGCGGCGCACGTGCGCGATCCGCTGGGCGACCGTGATCAGGCTGAGTCCTGCCAGCACGTACACCGCCGGGGCCAGCAGCTGGAAGTTCCCCAGCGAGGCGCCCTGGGCGAAGATCAGACCGATCGAGAGGATCACGACGCGCACGGGGCGGGTGGCGATGCCGACCTTGCACTCCACGCCCAGCGCCTCCGCCCGGGCGCGGGTGTAGGAGACCATCAGCGAGGCCAGCACCGCGACGACGACCGCGGCCGCGGCGATGCGATCGCCCTGCAGCGCGAAGTAGCCGGCGACGGCCGTCAGCACGATCCCCTCCTCGATGCGATCGAGAGTGGAGTCCAGGAACGCGCCGAACGGGGTGCCCTTGCCGGACATGCGCGAGTAGCGCCCGTCGAGCGTGTCCATGATCGAGCCGACGATAAACGCGACGCCGCCGAGGAAGAACAGCTGTTCCCACACGAGCGCCGCCGCGAGAAGGTTCAGCGCCAGGCCGGTGAGCGAGATCGCGTTCGGCGTCAGCCGCGACTCGATCAGCGCGTTGCGCACGAGCTCGCGCCGCTGCCCCGAGCCGATCGGCGCGCGCTCACGCCGGGGACGGCCGCCGCGGGAGGTCCCGCGCCGCGGTCCCCGCGGAGAGGTTTCGTGCCGGCGTGGCGCCATCGTGGTGGCCGAGCCGGGAGTCGATCCGCCGTCGGCGTCGCTCATCCGGTCGGCACCGCCGCTGAGAATCGCCACACCGCCGGTCGCGCCCGCGCGAGCCACGTCGCGCCGTAGGCCGAAGCGCCGGCCGTGAGCGCGCCGAGGAGCGCGTCGAAAATGAAGTGGTTGGCGGTGACCACGATCACGAAGGCCATCAGCAGCGGGTACAGCAGCCACAGCACGCCGATAAGACGCCGGCGCGCCAGGCGCGCGAGCGGCCAGCCGATCATCAGCGCGAACGCCACGTGCATCGAGGGCACCGCGGCGTAGGGGTTGAACAGCGCGTTCATCGAAGCGCTGTCGTGCGAGACGCGCACGCCGGTGAAGTCCGAGACGGAGTCGATGAAGCCCCACTCGGGCATGAACCGTGGCGGCGCCGTCGGGAACACGGTGTAGCCGACGAGCGCGACGAACATGGCGATCATGAACATGTTGCGCACGAAGTAAAAATTGCGGTTGTGGCGCATGTACAGATACACGAGCGCGCCCACGGTGACGGTCGTCTGGGCGTTTACGTACAGCCAGCTCGAGAAATCCATCAGCACCCTGCTGCCCGATCCCCACGCCTGCACGGAGGGCTCGACGAACAGGTGCAACGTGCTCTCCAGCGAGATCACGTCGCGCGCGTGGGCGAAGGCCGCGCTCGCGTTGCCCTCGACGAGACCGCGCACGAGCCGGTAGGCGAGGTAGGCGAGCGCGAACAGCGCGATCTGACGGAGCACGTCCAGCCATCCCTGAGGCAACAGACGCGCCTGCAGGACACGAACGCGGGCGAGGGCGGACCCGGACATCTGGTGTGACAGCCTAGCGTGAGGGCGCGTGGAAGGCATACAAGCGCCAGTGAGCGGAATGCCAGAGTTCGCGCAAATAGGGCAGTCCGCCCGCGATCAGCGCGCCCTCGGCGCGCCCGGCGTCGTCCAGGCGCACGTCGGGCAGCGCGACGTAAGCAACGCGATTGGCCGCCAGCCAGTCTGCGTATGCGGATGCGCTCAGGCCGGGAACGTAGAAGAGGTGGGCATAGCGCGTATCGAGCTGGCGCTCCCAGCCGCGGGCGAGGGCGAGGCCGTCGTGACCGGCGAGATAGGCGGCCTCCCCGTGGGCGCCGGTCATCGGCACCTCGACGATCGTGCGCCGCCCGTGCGTCAACGAGCGCAGCTCCGCGCGCAGCGGCGCGTAATAGGAGGCGTGCACGGACGGGTCGCCGGCCAGTTCCGCCTGGTCGTTGATCGGCGTCTCGATCTGCCAGTACAGGAGCACCGGCACGAGCAGGCACAGGGCCAGGCGGTGGCGATCCCATAGGACTCCGGCGAGCAGCGGGCCGGCGAGCAGCGCGCCCAGGCGCGCGGAGTTGCCGCCGACGGGCGTGTGCAGCGCGAACGAGCCGATCAGTGCGAGCGCGTACAGCACCGCGCCCGCGCGCACGACCAGCCGCGCACGGGGAGTGAGCGAGCCTTGGGGCAGCAACAGCGCGATCAGCAGCACGCCCGCGAGCGCGGGCCAGAAGGCCGAGGGCGCGAACGGCTCCCAGCCCCCTTCGGGGAAGGCGAGCGCGAGCACCACGATCGGGACGAGCGCCGCCAGCGCGAGCGCCAGCCCCCTCCCGGGTCCCGCCCGCGGAGAGGAATCTGCGTCGCTGGGAACGGCGTACGCGCGACTCGGCCCATCGCCGGGATTGGTGCCGACATGTCGCTCCCATCCCCCGACCAGCGCGTCGGCCACGCCCGCGAGCGCGAGGAACGCGCCGGCGACTGGGCTGGCGAGGCTCGTCACGACGGCGAGTGCCAACGCGAGGGCGACGCGGTCGCTCAGCAGCAGGAGGACCGCACCGAGGCCGATCGCGAAGCCGAGGTCGTAGGGGACCCGCCCCGAGAGCAGGCCGACGCCGAAGCCGAGCGCGAACCATCCGGCGGCCACGCGCGCGCCGGCCGGGGAGAAGACGCGCCGGGCGATCAGCCCGAACAGCACCGAGGCGATGACCGTAGAGAGAGCAAGGACGGTGTAGACGCCGAGCCACGCCCCCAGCTCGGGAGAGAGCAGCGAGTATCCCGGCAGAAAGTGGCCGTGGGCGGCATACCAGCCGTCATCGCGCAAAGCGAAGCCGACGCGGCTGAAGAGATCGCCGCGGTAGATCGCCGCGGCGAGGTCGCCGGCTGGGGGTTGGGCGATCAGGTAGGCCAGCGCCAGCGGGACCGCGACGGCCAGGGCGATCGCCCAGGGCGGGACGTCCCGGCGAGCGCGCGCGCCGTCCCCCGCGCCGGAGGGCGCCGAGGCGGTCTGTGCGGCCACGGCCGGCGAGGCCATCCGCTCACCCGACCGGAGGGGGCGAGACGGCGCCGGCGAGGAAGCCGGCCACGCGCTCGATCAGATCGGGCCGGTCGAGCCACGGCCAGTGCCCGGCGTCTTTCAGCTCCACGAGCTCGGCGTCGGGGAGCGCCCGCGCGAAGTCGCGGCCGAAGCGCGCGGGGATGTAGGGGTCGGCCTGGCCCCACACGACGAGCGCGGGCATGCTCAGCGTCGCGAGTCGCGCGCCGGCCGCGGCGAGCACGTCGGGGGGCGAGCTGCGATACAGGCGCAGGATCGCGCGCTGGGTGCCCTGGTCGAAGTGCTCGAAGACCGTGTCCAGCCACGCCTCGGGCATCGGTATGCGCCCGGGGCGCGCCTCGCGCGTGGAGAAGCGCATCAGCGCGCGCGTCGTGGCGCCCATCGCCAGCTCTCCCAGCAGGGGCGTGCGCCACAGGCGCGCGGTGCGGTGCCAGCGGTAGCCGGGCAGGAAGGGGATGGCGTCGATCACGACCAGGCGCGCGACGCGCTCGGGCCGGCGCTGGGCGAAGGCGAGCCCGACAGAGCCCCAGTCGTGCACCACGAGGCTGACGCGCTCGACGCAGACGAGGTCGAGATAGCGCTCGATGAAGTCCGCGTAGCCCTCGATCGTGTAGTCGAGGTTGCCGGCCTTGCCACTGCGCCCGAACCCGGGCAGGTCGGGCGCCAGGCCGCCGCTGCGCTCCAGGAAGGGCAGCCAGTCGTCGGAGTTCGTCGGGACCCCGTGCAGATACAGCGGCGGGGGTATGCCGTCGGCGACGGGGGCTTCGCGCCAGAACACGGGCATCGTGCCGATCGTCGCTTCGCGGTCGCTGACTGCGGGCACGTGTCGAGGATATATACCGTGAGCCCGTGCCGGCCCAGTCCTGGAAACCCCCGACGCGCGCGCGGGTGATACGCGTGCGCGAACGGCTGCGCGAGGTGTACGGCGTGCCGCTGATGAAGCCCCACGGCCACCCGATCGCCGAGCTGGTGCTGACGGTGCTCTCGCAGAGCACGAACGATCGCAACCGCGACGTGGCCTACCTGCGCTTGCGCGAGCGGTTCGGAAGCTGGGAGGCGGTGATGCGCGCGCCGGTGGGGGAGGTCGAGGAGGCGATCCGTCCGGGCGGGATCTCGAAGGTGAAGTCGGCGCGGATCAAGGCGATCCTCGCCGCGATCGCCGCCGACCCCGGGGACCCTGAGCACGAGCTGTCATTGGACTGGCTGGCGGACGCCCCGATCGAGGAGGGTCGCGAATATCTCACCGCGCTGCCGGGCGTCGGTCGCAAGACGGCGGCGTGCGTGCTGCTGTTCTCCTACGGACGCAGGGACGTGCCGGTGGACACGCACGTCTCGCGTGTGGGCATGCGCCTGGAATTACTGGAGCCGGGAGCGCCGTTCGAGCGGCTGCACGACCAGATGCTCGCGCTGACCCCGCCCGGGGAGGAGCTGGAGCTGCACGTGAACCTCCTGCGCCACGGGCGGCGGACGTGCTTTGCGCGCAAACCGGCCTGCGGCGAGTGCGCGCTGGCGCGCATGTGCCCGAGCCGCGGGATGTTCGCCTGAGCACATATTCCGCTCTCCAGAGCCAGTCTGCGCCCTCAACGTCAACCCTGTGCAGATGGGGGATTGACAAGTCGTGCCACGTGTGCTTATGATTGGTAGGTCAAAAGGTGCTCTCGACAGTGGGAGCGCAGAGAAAATAATAGATCGGGTTTGGGTCGGTCTTCTGGATCGAGTTCAAGCGCTTTTGCAGAGGGATTGCAGTTCGGGAGAGGAAAGCCGGATCGCATGAAGAGGGGTTGTAGACACGTGAGTCCGTTGGGGACAGATGTGAAGAGGGTCGTTGCGCACTCGGGTGCGCCCGTAGGTAGATGCCTCAGCATCGCTGATGCATCTCTCTCTCTCTCTCTCTCTCTCTTGCCCCAGTAGCGCCCCTCGTCTAGCGGCGCATTTTCCCCGTTTCGAGTCGCGCTCGCGGGGGTGGGCCGCTCGCGGGCATGAGCCCGCTTACGCCTCAACCGTTGAGTCGCCGGTGGGCGATTTCGTAGACGGTCGGCGCGTGCGACCTCTTGGGGTGGTGGCGCACGCCAAAGGCGAGGAACTCGAGTGCCGGCTGGTCCGCCTTTCTGTCGATCGTGAAGACCATGCCGAAGCGCCCGTCGCGCGGGGGCAGGTAGACCTTGGCGCAGTCGGTGAGGTTGGCGCCATCGCGTCCTTCGGCTTCGCAAGGCTTCAAATGCGACCGGGGGATACCGTCCAGCTCATAGTCTCTTCGGCCGGCCTCGGCGGCGGTTTGACCAGCTGGGGTGGAGTGTGCAAGATCCTCGTCCCAGGGATCGGGATCAAAGCGCGCGGGAAAGCGCGGGTCGGATGTCGACATAGGCTATCCCTCGCCGTCGGGTGGCTGCATGTGCGGCCCGTGCTCGCGCCAGAACTCGGCGGACTCCTCGGAAGTCATCGCGCGGGTGCCACCTCGCCGGCGGATCGCGGCGATGCTGGTGTCGCGTGCGCGCGCGAGCACGAGGCGCCCGTCGGGGCGTTCCTCCTCGATCACGTACTCGCCGGCGCGGTCGCCGCTGAGCGTCACATGGGGCGGTGCTGCCACGGGGTTCATGATGCCAGATCCTTTCTTGTTCGTGAGGCGCCCGGGGTTTCGGACGCCGCTACTTCTTCTCCCGACCGGACCTCCGGTTCGGGACGGGCATCAACCATTCGTCGCCCTCGCCATCCTCATCTGGCGGCAGCGGTCGAGGAGGCCCTCTAAGCGTGCTCCCACACGCGGGGGTTGTTCAGGGCGCCGCGGTCTTGACCCGAGGCTGCGGCGCCCGCATCTTTCGCTGTTTCAAACCATCCGCGTGCGCGGCGCTGGGCGCAGGCACGCTCTATTCCTCCGGGAGGAGAGATAACCGATGCTCCAGGCAATACGTAGCCGCATCACCCCTTCGACCGTGCTCGCGACGCTCGCGCTCGTGTTCGCGATGACCGGCGGCGCCTACGCCGCCAAGCGCTACCTGATCACCTCGACCAAGCAGATCAGCCCGAAGGTGCTGAAGGCGCTGAAGGGCGCGAACGGCGCCGCCGGCGCGCCGGGGGCGGCTGGCGCCGGGGGCGCCCAGGGTCCTCAGGGCGCTGCCGGGAAAGCCGGCACCAACGGCACGAACGGCGCGAACGGCATGGACGGCGTCAGCGTTACGAGCGCCGTGGAGCCCAAAGGCACCAACTGCAAAGAAGGCGGCTCTAAGTTCACCGCGGCGAGCGGCGTCACATTCGCGTGTAACGGCGAAAAGGGCAAAGAAGGTACGTTCGGTGGCCAGTTGTTGCCGCCCGGCAAGACTCTCTCGGGTTCCTACGCCGCGGAGACGTTCAGTGAAGCCGGTGTCCCTACGGCCGGCTTCGGCAAAACGTGGACCGGTGTGAGCTTCGCGTTGCCGCTCTCGAGCGAACCTCGGGTCGTCTACATCAAGGCTGGTGAAGAACCGCCTGAAGGCTGCTCGGGTAGCGCGAGTGAACCGGGTGCCGAAGAAGGCAACCTCTGCGTCTTCGCCGAAACCGAAGAAGACCTCCTCGCCGCGAATGTCAGTTTGCGTGGCTCCCCGGCGAAGACGATCGGCTTCGTCATCACGGGTCTGCCAGCGGCGAAGGGCAATGTCGCGATCTCCGGCACCTGGGCCGTGACCGGCTGATGGGTGCACCCGCAACCTCTATCTGTCGATCGTGACCCTCTCGATGCTACGCCGTACGGTCCGTTCCTTCCGCTCGCTCCGCGGCCTGTTGCTCGCGTGTGGGCTAGCTGTCGCGTTGACGGCGGCGCTCGCGCCGTCGTCTCCCGCGACCGGCGGCTCGCCGCCGCAGTTCAAAAACCCCAAAGTCTTGGCGTATTCGACGCGGGCCAACGTGGTCGCGCAGGTCGGTTGCGGCGCGCTGAACAGCATGACGTGGACAGGCGAGGTCGCGCCGGCTGAACCAGGCGGCACACCCCCGCCGGAAGGCAGCCCGGCATGGACGGTCGAAAACGAAAACGTCAAAGCGGAATGCGGATTCGAGCAATACCTTCCGCTCGGCTCAAGCAGCTATCCGGGCGCCGCGGAACCAGATGGTTACGCCGTTCGGCACCTGGCTCCGCAAACTGCGTATTACGCGCGGTTCATCGTGCAGGATGCGGAAGGAAAGGCCGTAGAGACAGTTCCGTTCACGACTCTAGCGCTCGCAAAGCCGGAAATCCCCCCGAACTACGCCGAAAAAAGCGCAACTGGCCATCCTCCCGCCTTCAGCGGCGCCGCTAGCAGCAGTTCGACCGCGAAGTTCAAGCTCCAGCTCGAGAGCAACGGGTCGGAAACCACCTATCACGTCGAATACGCGGCGCCCGAAAACGGTCACGCCCCGGCGACTAACAGTCCGTCATGGACACCGTTCGCGACGGATGGGACCGGGACGATCACACCATCCCAGGAATTCATCTTCGTGGAACCGGAAGCGACAGGCCTCGCTCCCGAAACGACGTATTACGCGCGTGTACGCGCGACCAACATAGTCGGCGAAGTGATCTTGTCTAGCTTTGTCGAACACGGTAAAGTCGTGAGCACCTTCACCACACAGACCGCAAAGCCGGCAGTAGATACTCCTGTTGGACTCCGCAATATCGGCACAGCGGAAGCGACCGCTCAAGTTTCGGTTGCCCCCCATCGAGCTCGGACTGTTTGGCGGCTTGAAAGCGCGTCCTCGGCGTCGGGGCCTTGGACGGTGGTGCCTGGGGGGTCGGGGGAAATCAGCCAGCCGGGCGCCGAAGCCTTGGGTTACGGTGGCAGCTCAGCGAGCCCGGTCCGGTTGTCGGGCCTGGCTCCTTCGACTACGTCCTTTCTGCGTGTCACCGCGGAAAACTTCTGTGAAGTGGGTTGTGGGGTGGCGGTTGGCCCTGTCGCGAGTTTTCAGACTTCGGGTGCGCCGTCGGCCACGGCGTTGGAAACGCACGCGCTTCGCGGGGAATCCGTGCGGTTGCTGGGCGAAGTCAACCCGAACAGTGAAATCACGCAGGCCGAACAGGTCCTCACGCTGGAAAACGCGACCTCTGGCACCTTCACATTGACCTACAGCGGGCAGACGACCACCCCGATCGCACATGACACCACGGCCGAAGAAGTGCGACATGCGTTGCGCGCTCTTGAAAGCCCGCCAGCACTTACAACCGTCGAAGGTCTGCCCGGGGGGCCCTACACGCTCGTGTTCTCGGCTGAAGCCGGTGCACAGCCGGCGCTCGAAGTGAACGGGTCGGCATTGAATGCGGGTGCGAACGGCACTGTGACGATCGCGCAGGCCGGTGGCGGCGGCCTGCATGCGGACTACCACTTCCAGTATGTCAGTGCGGAAGGCTTCGCGGCTCACGGCTGGTCTGAAGCGGCTGAAACGGCCCCCGCCGACGCGGGCGCCGGTAACAAGCCGGTCGGTGTCGGCGCAGACCTGCCGGGCCTGGTGCCGGGGGAAATCTACCGCTACCGGCTCGTCGCAGCCAATGGCGCTCCAGGCACAGCGCCTGTGGTGAGCGCGGAACAGACTTTGCGAGCTCCAGTGGCTGCGGCGGGGTCCGGGGGCGGCTCGTGTCCAAACGAAGCGCAGCGCTCGGGAGCCTCTGCGGCTCTCCCGGACTGTCGCGCGTTTGAGCTCCTGAGCCCGGCTGATAAGGAAGGCGCGCAGGAACCGTGGCATTACCAGCAGGGGACGCAGCCGTCGTATCTCTTCGCCGGCGAAGACGGTGAACACGCTTTGCTCCAAGGCCCGGGCGTGCAGTGGGGCAACACCGGTCAGAGCCCGTACCTGTTCTCGCGCCAGTCCGATGGGAGCTGGTCGAAGACCGTGGGGACGCCGCAGCCACAGACGGGCCCGGCGTTACCCGCGATCGAAATCTCCAGTGCCGACGCGACCCAGATCGCGTTCAAGGCGACGAGCGACACCAGCCCGGGGCACCTGGCTCCGGTTGAATATGCGGTCGGCCCCGTCGGCGGCCCGTATACGGCGGTCGCATCGATACCCGAAGCCGAGGAGAACAATTCCACCGGGTGGGTCGCCGGCACCCGCGACCTCTCAAAGCTCGTGTTCTCGACCGCGGAGCGCACGCTTGCCGGGCAGACCGTGACCAAAAGCGGAAACGATCTGTATGAATACACGGCCGCCGAAGGCCTTCGCCAGCTAAACGTGAACAGTGAAGGCGAAACGCTCGGCAGGTGTGGCGCGGTGATGGCTCTCGGCAGGGAAGAGGGCGGCTCCGCCGGTGTGTACTCGAGCGTGCATTCCATCTCTGAAGACGGGAAGCGGGTGTTCTTCGAAGCGGCACCCGCCGCGAACTGCAGCGAACCCAGCCACCTCTACATGCGTGTCGAAGGCGCCACGACGGTCGACATCGGCCAGTACCGTTTCGTCGCGGCTGACGCGCAGGGAACAAAACTGCTGCTCTCGCGCGGTGAAAGCGAAACTGAAACGGAATACTTTCTCTACGACACCGAAACCGCGACAACCAAGCATCTCTTTAACGCGGCCGCGCCGACTTCTGCCGTGGTCTCTGCCGATCTCAGCGCGGTGTTCGTCACGGAGGGGAAGGCGCTGTATCGCTACGACATGGCCGGCGAAACCCTCCGCCACGTGCTGAGCGAGACGGTCATCGAGCAGGCCCAGAAGTTCGAAGGCCACGTAGTAGACGTTATTCCGATTCCGGCCGAACCGCAGGTCAGTGCCGATGGCCGGTACTACTATTTTCAAGGCGGTGTTGCCGGTCTCCCCGGTGCGGGTGTGATCCGCTATGACAGTCTCGAACAGGTCGCTGAGTGCATCTCGTGCTCCTTGAGTTCTGATCCCGAACCTGCGCTGCCTGCGTTTCTCAGCGCCACACGCTTTGACGGTGTTCCGTTCGCCAACGGCGGGTACCCCGAATACCGTTCGATTACCCCTGACGGCAGCATTGCCGTGTTCGAGACCCCCGCCGCTCTCGTCCCCCGGGACGCAAACGGCGAAATCGAACCAGAAACGTTCAACCCACACTCCGAATACTTCGATGCTGGCGATACGATCACGCCGTCCACCGATGTTTATGAGTGGCGCCGGGACGGAGTCGACGGGTGCGCCCAGCTGCAGGGGTGTGTCGCGTTGATCTCCGACGGGCGCAAGGGCTACCACGTCGATCTGCTCGGTATCGCGCATGAAGGCCGCGACATCTATTTCTACACGCGCTCGCAGCTGCTGCCCGCAGACGTCGATAACGCCGGCGACATCTATGACGCTCGCATCAACGGGGGCGCTCCCCCGCCGCCGCCCGCGCCCGTGGAATGCGAAGGGGATGCCTGCTCGAGCGCACCGCCCGCGCCGCAAGACGTCACGCCCGCGAGCCTCACGTTCATGGGGGCGGGCAATGCGCTTCTCGCGCCCCCGCCCGTCGCGGCGCCGCACAAGCCGGTCGTGCGAGCGAAGTGCACCCGCCGTACTCGTCGCACGCGGCGGTGCAAGGCGCGTCGACGCGCCCAACATAAGTCCAGCCAGCGAACCGTGAGGAAACCCTGACATGAGCTTTTCACGCCGGGTTCTGCTCGCCGCCGTCATCGCTTTGGTTGCTGGACTCGCCGCGGCGGGGGTTGCGGTGGCCTACCCCGCTGAACACCCGTTTGAAATCGTCCCCGGGAGCTTCGGGTTCGTCCCTTCGACGCTGCAGGCGGGCGCGCACGCCGACTGGGTCACGACGCTCAACTTCGCCCACGATGAAAACGAGGCGACTTACGGTGACGCCAAGGACGTGGTCGTGAACATCCCGGCCGGGTTCGACGCGAGTGACACCGCGGTGCCGACCTGCACCAACGCCCAACTGTTGAAATACAGCACGAACATTCCAGCCCTTCCGGACTGCCCGGTCGCGAGCCAGATCGGCCAGCTCGAAGTGATTCTCGACGTCAGTAGTGGTCAGGCGGGGGCCGATGGGCCGGAGCGGGTTACGGTGCCGGTTTATAACATGGAAGTGACGAGCCCTGGGGTGACCGCGGAACTGGGTTATAGGACCTCCCTTTATCTTGGGTTCCTGAAAATCCATGTTCGCCCGGGGGATCTCGGTCTAACCCCAGAGACGTTCGATATCCCGCCGATCGGGGAAGTGCACCAGGTCAAGGTTACGATCTGGGGGGTTCCGGCTGCGCGTGAACACGACCGTGCGCGGGGGGAAATGTGCGCCCATTTCCTTTCCGAATCAGGCTCTGGGTGCTTCAACGAATTCCCCGGGGGTGAAGAGCCGGCGGGTGTCTCACCCCGGCCGTTGCTGTCGAACCCCACGAGTTGCGGCAGCTTCGAAGCGACGCTCGCCGCGGATTCTTGGGAGGAACAGTTCTCCGGTGAGATGGCGCTGTGGCCGCAGGCGAGCAGCTCTGTCGGCCCTATCACTGGCTGTGAACGGCTGCCGTTTGAACCGAGGATCACGGTCCAGCCGAGCACCCGCTCCGCGGAATCCCCGACAGGCCTTGAAGTGTCGGAGCTGATCCCGCAGTCCTGGGAAGACCCGAACGTGCTCACGACCTCCTACCTGAAGGACACGACCGTCACGTTGCCCGAAGGCATGACCGCGAACCCCTCGCTGGCGGCGGGCCTGGGCGCGTGCACCCCGCAGCAGTACGCCGCAGAGACGGCGGCCTCCGCGCCGGGGGCGGGCTGTCCTGAAGAATCGAAGATCGGCTCGATTGACATCGAAACGCCGTTGCTGAGCGAACATATCGACGGCGCGGTCTATATCGCCAAGCCGTATGAAAACCCGTTCGGTTCGTTGCTGGCGTTGTATGTCGTGGCGAAGGACCCGTTGAAGGGTGTGATCGTGAAGGTCGCGGGCAAGATCACACCGAACCCGATCACGGGGCGGCTGGTCACCACCTTCGAAAACACTCCGCAGCAGCCGTTCAGCAGGTTCACGCTGAAGTTCAGGCCGGGCGCGACGGCACCGCTGGCGAGCCCCCCGTTGTGCGGGACATACACCACTACCGGGCAGCTCACGCCGTGGTCGGCGCCGCTGGAACCGGTGTCGGTCTCGAGCAGCTTCCAGGTCACCCAGGGAGTGCACGAAGGTCCGTGTCCGTCCGGCGGCGTGCCGCCGTTTCATCCCCAGATCATCACGGGGACCCAGAACAACGCCGCCGGCACGTACAGCCCGTTTTATCTACGGATCGTCCGCGAAGACGGCGAACAGGAGTTCACACGGTTCTCCACGACCATGCCGCCCGGTCTCACAGGGAACCTCACGGGCATCCCGTTCTGTCCCGACAGCGCCATCGAAGCCGCCAAGAGCGTCACCGGCGCCCAGGAGGAGGCAAACCCCTCCTGTCCCGCGGCCAGCGAACTCGGACACACGATCGTCGGCGCGGGCGTCGGCAGCCAGCTCGCGCAGACTCCCGGCTCGCTGTACCTCGCGGGCCCCTACCACGGTGCGCCGCTATCGCTCGTCTCGATCACCTCCGCGACGGTCGGCCCGTTCGACCTCGGCACGGTCGTGATCCGCTTCGCGCTGAATATCAACCCGATCACCGCCCAGGTCGAAGTCGACGCGAGCGGCTCCGACCCGATCCCCCACATCATCAGAGGGATCGTCGTGCACGTCCGTGACATCCGTGCCTACATCGACCGCCCCAACTTCATCATCAACCCCACAAGCTGTGACCCGATGACGGTCGCAAACGTCGTCACCGGCGCGGGCGCGGACTTCACGAACCCCGCCGATGAGGACCCAGTGCCATTGAGCAGCCCGTTCCAGGCCGCCGACTGCTCGAGCCTCCAGTTCGCGCCCAAATTCACCGTCTCGACCAGCGGGAAAACAAGCAAAGCCAACGGTGCGAGTCTTTCCGTGAAGCTAGCCTACCCCAACACCCCGCAGGGCACCCAGGCCAACATCCACCAGGTCAAAGTCGAACTCCCCGTGCAGCTCCCGTCGCGGTTGACGACGTTGCAGAAGGCGTGCACGAAGGCGCAGTTCGACGCCAACCCCGCCGGGTGCCCCGCCGCCTCAGTCGTGGGTCACGCCCGCGCGATCACCCCGATCCTCCCCGTACCCCTCGAAGGACCCGCGTATTTCGTCTCAAACGGTGGCGAAGCGTTCCCCAACCTGATCGTCGTGCTGCATGGTTATGGCGTCACGATCGACCTCGTCGGCGATACGTTCATCAGCAAACGGGGAATCACGAGCAGCACGTTCAAGACGGTTCCCGACCAGCCCGTTCAGAGCTTCGAACTGACCCTCCCTCAGGGACCGTTCTCCGCGTTGACGGCCAACGGCAACCTGTGCGCGCTGACCCGTACCGTGCTCGTCAAGAAGAAGCTCACGCTCAGGTCGAAGAACGGCCACAAGCGCACTGTGACGCGCAGGGTCAAGCAGGTCCTGCCCGCGTCGCTGTCGATGCCCACCGAATTCGTGGCCCAGAACGGTGTGACGATCCATCAGAGCACTCCCGTGAGCGTCACCGGCTGTCCCAAGACCAAGAAGGCCAAGAGCAAGAGCAAGGGCAAGTCTTCCAAAAAGGTCTCGAAGAAGAAAGGCTGACGTCGTCGTGGTCTCCGCTCGTGTTCTTCGATCGGACCGTTCCAAGCAGAAGGCCCATCGTCCTCGGGAGGGCGCCGCGCAGGTCTCAGACGTGCAGCGCGCACGGATACTCACGGCGATGGTCCACGTCGTCGCCGAGCACGGCGCGGGGTCTGTGACGGTCTCGCGGGTCGTGAGCCGGGCGGGGGTGTCACGGCGCACGTTCTATGAGCAGTTCTCGGGTTGCGAGGACTGTTTCCTGGCGGTGTTCGAGGACACCCTCGCATGCGCGACCCGGGTCGTGAGCGATGCGGTGGCGGGCGCGCCGCCTGTTTGGCGGGAACAGGTCAGGGCGGGTCTGGGCGCGCTGCTCGTCTTCTTCGAGCGGGAGCCATTGTCGGGATCGCTGCTCGTCGTGGATGCCCTCGGCGCCGGTCCCGCCGTGTTGGAGCGCCGCAGCGAAGTGGTGCAGGCGCTCGCCGCGATCATCGACCGGGGACGCTCACAGACCGGGCGGGGACGCGGTAGGGCATCCCCTTCCTCATCGCCGCCGCCCCTGACCGCCGAGGGCCTCGTCGGGGCCGTGCTGAGCGTGATCCATGCGCGCCTGCTCGAACACCGCACGGGCCATCCCGCGAACGGGTCCTCACGCCCACGCCCCATCCCCGCACCCCTCAGCGCCCTGCTGAACCCCCTGATGGGCATGATCGTGCTCCCCTATCTCGGGCACGCCGCCGCCCAGAAGGAGCTCACTCGTCCCACCCCAAAATCCCCCCGCGCACAAACCCCCTCCTCGCGCGTCCCCCGGGAGACCCCCGGCGGCGGCGACCCTCTGCAGGGCCTGAACATGCGCCTGACCTACCGCACCCTCGTCGTCCTCGCCGCGATCGCGACCGACCCCGGCGCCAGCAACCGCGAGATCGCCGACCACTCAGGCATCCACGACCAGGGCCAAATCTCAAAGCTCCTCACCCGCCTGCAAAAACTCGGCCTGATCGAGAACACCGGCAACGGGCAAGCCCACGGCGAACCCAACGCCTGGACACTCACGCCCCACGGCCAACAGGTCGAGCAAGCCCTCACCGCCGGTCGCTGACCCGCGAGCCCGAAAACCTCTACTCCCCCGTCGGCCCTCATCCGAAAGCGCTCGTCTGTGTGCATGCACCGGGAGCACTTGCTGACAGTCGCACGCGTGCTACGCTGGGTTCGTCATGCGTGAGATCACTCAGCGGCAGCTGCGCAACGAGAGCGGCGAGATCATGCGCGAGCTCGACCGTGGCGAATCGTTCATCGTGACTCGCAACGGCAATCCCGTGGGGGAGCTGCGGCCGATCAAGCGCCGGCGGTTCGTGCCGAAGGCCGAGGTTCTGGCCGCGTTTTCCGGCGTAGGCCATATCGACTACAAGCAGTTCCGCGCGGACATAGATCGCTACGTCGACCAGGACCCCACGCCAACCGCTTGGGAGCGCTGGGAAAAGAGGCAGGGAAAGAAGCCCGGTGGCTGATCCGCCCTCGCCTACGAGGGGCCTGCTCGACACGTCGGTGGTGGTCGACATCGAAGAGATCGACCCGGATCTGCTGCCGGACATCCAATCCATCTCGTCGGTGACGCTGGCCGAGCTCGCCGCCGGTCCGCCAGTCGCCCCCACGGACGGTGAGCGCGCGCGCCGTCAGGAGCGTCTCCAGCAGATCGAGGCGACGCTCGAATCTCTGCCTTTCGACGAGATCGCCGCTCGCGCCTATGGCCGCGTATTCGCGGCAGTCACGGCGATCGGCCGGAAGGCCCGGGGTCGCCGGACCGCCGATCTCTTCATCGCGGCGACCGCCCTGTCGAACAATCTCCCGCTCTACACAAGCAATCCGAACGACTTCGCCGGGCTCGAGAGCCTGCTCGACATCGTCGCCGTGCCGCCTCCGAGCGGATAGCCGGTTCGGGGCCTCAAGCCACGATCGGGGCGGTGCTACTCGACCGACGGCCAGTCGATCCGCTCGCCCAGCTCGCCCGCGCCCAGCTTGATCAGCCCGCTGCGCCCGATCGGGCGGTACTCGCCATCTTGCAGCCCGAGCCAGTCGACCGAACGCTTGGCGGGGTCGACGATCAGCACCTCGTCGACGTCGTGATCGGCGTAGAACGGCAGCTTCTCCCAGCTCTCGTCGCCCGGTGAGACGATCTCCACGACCAGCGCGGCGGTCGGGTGCCACGTACCGTGGGCGCCCGTGCGATGCAGAACTCCGTCGGGCACGCGAAAATCCTGTTCGCTCTCGCCTAGGTTGCACTCGCCACTGAGTTGCAGTCCGGCCGCATCGGCGCAAGGTCCCAGCAGCCTTATCAACTGCGCGTCGATCAGCGCGTGTTCAAGGCTGGGCGCGGGAACCATGTGCAGGACACCATCCCATACCTCATCAAGGCGATCAAGGCCTGAGCAGCGCCGACGCTCGAGCAGATACTCCGGTACGTCCAGGACCACCGTGCGCATACGTTTCAGGATAACGGGAATCCGCTCAGCAGGAGCGAGTTTGCGAGCGCTCTCATTTGGCGCACGCGATCGACCGCGGACACTTCGCTGCCGACTCGCCGCTGCGCGCGGTCTCGACCCCACCCAAACGGGCCTCTTGAAACCTGTCAGAAAATCTGCTTCAATCTCGCTTAGATTTATTCACCGTCTTTAGAAGGAGCAATATTCATGGGCAAGACCATCGGTATCGACCTCGGCACGACCAACTCGTGCATGGCCGTGCTCGAGGGGGGCGAGCCCACCGTCGTCGAGAACTCCGAGGGCGGGCGCACGACCCCCTCCGTCGTCGCCTTCACCGCCTCCGGCGAGCGTCTCGTCGGCACCGTCGCCAAGCGACAGGCCGTCACCAACCCGCAGAACACGATCTTCTCGATCAAGCGCTTCATGGGCCGCAAGGAGGCCGAGGTGCGCGAGGAGGAGTCGATCGTCCCCTACAAGGTCGTCTCCGGCCCCAACGGCGACGCGCGCGTGGAAGCCAACGGCGAGCAGTTCTCCCCGCCCGAGATCTCCGCCATGATCCTGCAAAAGCTCAAGTCCGACGCCGAAGCCTATTTGGGCGAAACCGTCGACGGCGCCGTCGTCACCGTCCCCGCCTACTTCAACGACGACCAGCGCCAGGCCACCAAGGACGCCGGCAAGATCGCCGGCCTCGACGTCAAGCGCATCATCAACGAGCCTACCGCCGCCTCCCTGGCCTACGGCCTGGACAAGGAAGACGACCACACGATCCTCGTCTTCGACCTCGGCGGCGGCACCTTCGACGTGTCGGTGCTGGAGATCGGCGACGGCGTCTTCGAGGTCAAGTCCACCGCCGGCGACAACCACCTCGGCGGCGACAACTTCGACAAGGCCATCGTCGACTGGCTCGTCGCCGACTTCAAGCGCGACCAGGCCATCGACCTCAGCGCCGATCCGATGGCGCTGCAACGCCTCTACGAGGCCGCCGAGAAGGCCAAGATCGAGCTCTCCACCACCCAGGAGACCCAGATCAACCTGCCCTTCATAACGGCAGACGCCTCCGGGCCCAAGCACCTCGACACCCGCCTCACGCGCGCCAAGCTCGCCGAGCTGACCTCCGAGCTCTTGGATCGCGTCGTCGCCCCCGTGCGCCAAGCGATCGACGACGCCAAAGACAAGGGCGTCAAGGAGATCGAGCACGTCGTCCTCGTCGGCGGCATGACACGCATGCCCGCCGTCCAGGAGAAGGTCAAAGACCTCACCAAAAAGGAGCCCCACCGGGGCGTCAACCCCGACGAGGTCGTAGCGGTCGGCGCCGCCATCCAGGCCGGCGTCTTGGCCGGCGACGTCAAGGACGTGCTGCTCCTCGACGTCACCCCCCTGACGCTCGGCATCGAGACCAAGGGCGGCGTCATGACCAAGCTCATCGAGCGCAACACCACCATCCCCACGCGCAAGGGCGAGGTCTTCTCCACCGCCGAGGACAACCAGCCCTCGGTCGAGATCCACGTGCTGCAAGGCGAGCGCGAGATGGCCCAGTACAACAAGTCGCTCGGCAAGTTCCAGCTCACCGGCATCCCGCCCGCGCCGCGCGGCATCCCCCAGATCGAGGTCGCCTTCGACATCGACGCCAACGGCATCCTCAACGTCTCCGCCAAGGACCTCGGCACCGGCAAGGAGCAGAAGATCGAGATCAAGGCCGGCTCCGGACTCTCCGACGAGGAGATCAAGAACATGGTCTCCGACGCCGAGTCCCACGCCGAGGAGGACCGCCGCGCCCGCGAGCTCGCCGAGGCCCGCAACAACGGCGAGAACGCCGCCTACCAGGCCGAGAAACAGCTCGCCGACCTCGGCGACCAGGTCGACGCGGACTCCAAAGGCCGCATCGAAACGGCCGTCAAAGAGGTCCGCGAGGCGCTCGAGTCCGAGGACCCCGCTCAGATCAACGCCAAGGCCGAGGCCCTGCAGGTCGCCTTCCACTCCGTCTCCGAGGCGATGTACCAGCGCGCCCAAGAGCAGGCCGCCGCGAGCGCTCCCAACGGCGACGGGGCGTCCGGCGACGGTGGCGCGGGCGGCTCCTCCGACGAGGAGGACGTAGTCGACGCCGAGGTAGTCGACGAGCCATGAGCACGTATAGCTGCGCTGGATCGGCGTCCTCAGTCGCTCGCGTACGTAGTACGCCACGCGGGGTGGGCGGGCCTTTTCAATCTTGCCCAGCTTGCCCTACGTGCTCATGGGGACAGGGCGGGGTCAGGAGGCGGTCATGAGCGACGCTGAGCAGACGATCGAGGAGGAGGAGGAGGACGAGGAGTCCGAGGCCGTCGCCGAGATCGAGGAGGACCTCGACGAGCTTGTCACGGTCGCCGCCGAGCGCGACGAGTACCTCGCGCTGGCCCAGCGCACGCAGGCCGACTTCGAGAACTACCGCCGCCGCGTCGCCCGCGAGTCCGCGCTCGCCTCCGAGCGCGGCGTCGTCAAGCTCGCCAAGGAGCTGCTGGGAGCGCTCGACAACCTCGACCGCGCGCTCGAGGCCGCGGACCAGGACGATCCGCTGCTGCAAGGTGTGCGCCTCGTGCGCGAAGAACTCGCCGCCGCGCTCTCCCGCGTCGGGATCGAGTCCTTCTCGCCCGCCGGTGAGATCTTCGACCCCTCGCTGCACGAGGCCGTCGTCCACCAGCCGGTGCAGGGCGTCACGAGCGGCACCGTCGCCGAGGTCTACCAGCCCGGCTACCGCCTGCGCGACCACGTCATCCGCCCCGCGCGAGTGGTAGTCGCCGCATAGCCCAGGAGCCCGACATGGCATCTCGACCCGACTACTACAAGACGCTCGGGGTCGACAAAAAGGCGACCCCCGAGGAGATCAAGAAGGCCTACCGCAAACTCGCGCGCCGCTACCACCCCGATCGCAACCCCGACGACAAGGACGCCGAGGCGCGCTTCAAGGAGATCTCCCAGGCCCACGACGTCCTCGGCGACCCCGACAAGCGCAGGCAATACGACTCAGGCACCGGACCGTTCGCGACCGGCGGCGGTCCCGGCGGCGGCTTCGGCGGCTTTGGCAACTTCGACTTCGACGCCTCCGGGATGGGCGACATCCTCTCCAACCTCTTCGGAGGCAGCCGGGGCGGCGGCGGCGCGGGGGCAGGCGCTCGCGGCGGACGCCCGCGCGCGCAGCGCGGCGCCGACCTCGAGGCGCAGGTCTCGATCACCTTCGACCAGGCCATCTCCGGCGCGCAGATCCCGCTGTCGGTGCCGATGCACGACAGCTGCCCCACCTGCCACGGGACGGGCGCCAAGCCCGGCACGACCCCCACCGTCTGCCCCGTCTGCGAAGGGCGCGGCGTCGAGACCCAGGGCCAGGGCATGTTCTCGATCTCCCAGCCCTGCTCGCGCTGCGGCGGCTCGGGCACGATCATCGAGAACCCCTGCCCCACCTGCCACGGCGCGGGCGCCGTGCGCACCGTCAAGCGCCTGCGCGTCAACATCCCCGCCGGTGTTCGCGACGGCGGGCGCATCCGCCTCGCCGGCAAGGGCGAGCCCGGGCGCGACGGCGGTCCCCCCGGCGACCTCTACCTCGTCACCCACGTCTCGCCCTCACCGATCTTCAAGCGCCGCGGCGACAATCTCGAGGTCGAGGTCCCCCTGACGATCCCCGAGGCGCTGCGCGGCGCCGAGGTCCAGGTCCCGACGCTCGACGGCTCGAAGACCCTGCGCGTCAAACCGGGGACCAAGCCCGGCGCCGTCCAGCGGCTGCGCGGCGAGGGCCCCCCAAAGCTCGGCGGCAAGACCCGCGGCGACATCCACTACCGCTTCATGCTCGACATCCCCGACACGCTCACCGACGAGCAGCAGTCGGCCGTCGACGCGCTCGCGGCGGTCATGAACGGCAACCCCCGCGCGCGACTGTTCGAGCAGGCTCCGAGCGCGGGCGCGGCGTCATCCGGGGAGGGCTCGTGAGTCGGGCTACTACTTTTCCGACGCTAAGGAGGCGTAGGCGTATGTACTTTTTCGACGTTAACGGGTGCGCGCGCGTTAACGCGCATCGGAGTACGTCGAGATGAACACTCCACCGCCGGACAGGCCGATCGCGCGCGTCCAGGTCGAGACCGACCGCGGCGTGTTCATGATCTCCGTCGCCGCCGAGCTCGCGAACATGCACCCCCAGACGCTGCGCACGTACGAGGCGCGCGGGCTGGTCACACCCAAGCGCTCGCCGCGCGGCACCCGCCTCTATTCACAAGAGGACGTCGAGCGGCTGCGGCGCATCCAGGAGATGACCGCAGACCTCGGTCTCAACCTTGCCGGCGTCGAGCGCGTGCTCGACCTGGAGGCCGAGGTCAACGACATGCACGCCCGCATCGAAGAGCTGGAGGTGCAGGCCCTGCACGCCCAGGTCGAGCTCGCCCAGCGCCTGGAGGAGGTGCGTCGCTCCTTCCGCGCCGAGCTCGTGCCCTACCAGGGAGGCTCCACCGACATCGTGCGCGCCGCCGATGTACGCTCGAGATTCGCTCCCGCCCCCCGGAGGTCTCCGCGATGACTCCCAACGGCACCCCAGGCTCCGTCCCGCCCCAGCAGCCCGGCCAGGGCGAGGAGGCTGAGCAGAGCCCGCTGGAGCGCTTCGGGCGCGACCTCACCGAGATGGCAGAGCAGGGCAAGCTCGACCCCGTGATCGGCCGCGACGAGGAGATCCGCCGCGTGATCCAGGTTCTCTCGCGGCGCACCAAGAACAACCCCGTGCTGATCGGCGAGCCCGGCGTCGGCAAGACCGCGATCGTCGAGGGACTTGCCCAGCGGATCGTCTCCGGTGACGTGCCCGAGTCGCTGCGCGACCGCCGCGTGATCGCTCTGGACATGGGCGCGCTGATAGCAGGAGCCGCCTACCGGGGAGAGTTCGAGGAACGCCTCAAGGGCGTCCTCTCCGAGGTCTCGCAGGCGCAGGGCGCGATCATCCTGTTCCTCGACGAGCTGCACACGATCGTCGGCGCGGGCGCCGCCCAGGGCTCGGTCGACGCCTCCAACCTGCTCAAGCCGATGCTCGCGCGCGGCGAACTGCGCTGCGTCGGCGCAACGACCCTCGACGAGTACACCAAGCACATCGAGAAGGACGCCGCGCTGGAGCGCCGCTTCCAGCCCGTGAACGTCGGCGAGCCGACGGTACAAGACACGATCGCGATTCTGCGCGGACTCAAGGAGCGCTACGAGAACCACCACGGCGTACGCATCCAGGACTCCGCCCTGATAGCGGCCGCCACGCTCTCGCACCGCTACATCGCCGACCGCTTCCTGCCCGACAAGGCAATCGACCTGATCGACGAGGCCGCCTCGCGCCTGCGCATCGAGATCGACTCCGTCCCCACCGAGATCGACGAGGTCAACCGCCGCGTGATGCAGCTCGAGATCGAGCTTACCTCCTTGCGCAAGGAGAAGGACGAGGCCTCCAAGACCCGCCGCGAGGCGATCGAGTCAGAGCTGGCGCAACTGCGCGAGCGCTCCGGTGAGATGACCGCCCAATGGCAGCGCGAGAAGGACGCCATCAAGGGCGTCTCAGAGCTGAAGGAGCGCCTGGAGGCGGCCCGCGCCGAGGCCGAACGAGCCGAGCGCGAAGCCGACCTGCAACGCGCCGCCGAGCTGCGCTACGGCGAGATCCCCGAGCTTGAACGCAAGCTCGCCGAATACGAAACGGCCGAGCGCGCCCGCGCCGAAGGACAGGACGGCGACTCAGGCGGTGCCGGCACGGGCGCGCCGCAGTTCCTCAAAGAGGAGGTCGATGCCGACGACGTCGCCGAAGTCGTCGCGCGCTGGACCGGCATCCCCGTCTCACGCCTACTGGAGGGCGAAACCGAGAAGCTCATCCACATGGAGACGCGCCTGCACGAGCGCGTCGTCGGCCAGGACCAGGCGATCGAAGCCGTCGCCACTGCCCTGCGCCGCTCCCGCGCCGGCCTGCAGGACCCCGACCGTCCGATCGGCTCCTTCCTCTTCCTCGGGCCCACCGGCGTCGGCAAGACCGAGCTGGCGCGCGCGCTGGCCGAGTTCATGTTCGACTCCCAAGACGCGATCGTGCGCATCGACATGTCCGAGTACATGGAGAAGCATGCCGTCTCCCGCCTCGTGGGGGCGCCCCCCGGCTACGTCGGCTATGAAGAGGGCGGTCAGCTCACCGAGGCCGTCCGTCGGCGCCCCTATTCCGTCGTGCTCCTCGACGAGATCGAGAAGGCCCACCCCGACGTCTTCAACACGCTCCTGCAGGTCATGGACGACGGCCGCCTCACCGACGGCCAAGGTCGCACCGTCGACTTCAAGAACACCGTCCTGATCATGACCTCCAACCTCCCCGTCGGCCAGGGCCCTGAGCCGGGCGACCCCGGCTCCGACGGCGCACCCGGCGGCGCCGGCGACAGCGGCGATGGCGGGACCGGCGCCGCCGCCGACGCCCAGCTGCGCACCGAACTGCTCCAATACTTCAAGCCCGAGTTCGTCAACCGCCTCGACGACATCGTCCGCTTCCGCTCCCTCACCCGCGAGCAGATCTCACAGATAGTGGACCTCCAGGTCGCTCGCGTAATCGCCCGCGTCGCCGAGCGCGGGGTCACGGTGACCCTCACCGACGCTGCCCGCGAGCTGATCGACGCGATGGGCTACGACCCCACATACGGCGCCCGGCCGCTGCGGCGTGTGATCCAGAAGCAGTTGACCGACCGGCTGGCGCTGGCGCTGCTCGAGGGCAAGCTGCGCGAAGGGGACTCCGTGCGCGTGGACGCGGTGGACGGGGAGCTTGCGCTGGAGACGGCGGGCGCCTCGGCGCCCGCCGTCGTCTAGGTCAAGACCCACGCGCCGTGGCGTCTATCAGCAGAGGACCGCTACGTAGAATGCCTCGTCGGTCGCGGTGCTGGATGCGTTGAACGTGGAGACGTCCAGGACGTTTCCAGCGATTCCCTCCATCACCACATAGCCGGTGCTCGCAAAGATGTTGGCCACGGGATAACACTGGCTGATGTTCTGTTCCCATTCCAGCTGGTAGGTGCCGGTGCCAATGGTGTGTTTGACCGCGATCAGGCCCTGCTCTCGAGTCACAGTTCCCGAGCTCTGAATGGAGCCGAGCAACGTGCTCGCCGGAGCCCCTTCGAGGCCTTCCAGACCGCGGGGTCCCTGCTTGCCTTCCTTGCCCTGCGCGCCTTCTTTGCCCTGAGGCCCGGTCGCGCCGGTCTTGCCCGTGTTGCCCGTGTTGCCCTTCAGCTTCTTGAGCACCTTCGGACTGATCTGCTTGGTCGAGCTGATCAGGTAGTGGTGTGCCGCCAGCGCGCCGCCGCTCATCGCGAATACGAGCGCGAATGTGGCGACGACGTTGGCGTAGTTGAGGTGTCTGCGCATGGGGTGCCTCCTCCATGTGGATGAAAGGGATGCGCGGACCCTATGGCGCGGGGCGGTCCGACGCAAGGACCGGCCTTGAAATCTCGACAAGTTGGCCGATCGGCACGTCCTGGCGCGATCCTGTACAACGGACACGAACGCGCCTACTGGCCCCAACGGACGGAGGACCCGATGCCCACCTACATCATGCTCTCGACGCTCACCCCGGAGGGTGTGCAGACGGTCAAGAACAATCCTGAGCGGATCCGCGAGGTCGACAAGGAGGTCGAGCAGCTGGGCGCTACCGTCAAGGCGCAGTGGGCGACGCTCGGCCATGTCGACTTCATCTCGGTCGTGGAGGCGCCCGACGAGACGACGATGGCGCGCGTCTCGCTGGAGCTGGGCTCGCGCGGCACCGGCCGCTACGAGACGCTCGCCGCGATCGGGGTCGACGAGTTCATCGCGTCCCTCTGAGAAACAGGTTCGGTGACGCGCGGGAGGGAGATCGCTTGAAGGTCCTGGTCATAGGCGCCGGGGGGCGCGAGCACGCGATCGTGCGCGCGCTGGCGCGCTCGCCGAAGGTGACCGAGCTCTTGTGCGCACCGGGCAATGCCGGCATCGCAAAGGACGCGCGCCTGCTCGACATCGCCGCCGATGACGTCGAGGCGATCGTGGCGGCGGTCGAGCGCGAGGGCGTCCACTTCACCGTCGTCGGCCCCGAGGCGCCGCTCGTGGCCGGACTCGTGGACGCGCTGGACGCGCGCGGGCATCTCGCCTTCGGACCCTCCGCGGCGGCCGCGAAGCTCGAGGGCTCGAAGGCTTTCGCCAAGCACGCGATGGAACAGGCCGGTGTTCCGACCGCGCGCTGGAAACACGTCACGTCGCTGCAGGACGGGATCGACGCGGTCGCCGAGCTGGCGGCGCCCGGCGTTGTGATCAAGGCCGACGGGCTCGCCGCCGGCAAGGGCGTGACCGTCGCCGAGGACGCCGAGCAGGCGCACGCGGCGCTGCGCGAGATCTTCCTCGAGGGTCGCTTCGGGCAGGGCGGCGCGAGCGCCCTGGTGGAGGAGCGCCTGATCGGCAGGGAGCTCTCGCTGCTGGCGGTGTGCGACGGCAGGACCGCGATCCCGCTTACACCCGCGCGCGACTACAAGCGCATCGGCGAGGGCGACACCGGCCCGAACACGGGCGGCATGGGCTCCTACTCGCCCGTGCTCGATCTTCCCGACGAACTCGGCTTCAGCCTCGCCCTGTTCGTGCACCAGCCGATCGTCGACTGGATGCGCGAGCGCGGAACACCGTTTCACGGCGTGCTCTACGCGGGGCTGATGTTGACCGAGCAGGGCCCGCGGGTGCTCGAGTTCAACGTCCGCTTCGGCGATCCCGAGACCCAGGCTGTGCTCCCGCGCATGGAATCCGACTTCCTGGAGCTGCTGTTTCGCTCGGTCAGGCCCGGTGGCCTGATCGGAGAGGATCCCGAGGAGGACTTTCCCCGCTGGCTGGGGGAGTGGGCGGTCACGGTTGTGCTCGCGAGCGCGGGCTACCCGGCCTCCTCTTGCAGCGGCGATCCGATCTCGGGGCTCGACCTCGTCCCGGACGACGTCGAGGTCACCCACGCCGGCACCGCCCTAGGCCCGGACGGGACGGTCGTCACCGCCGGCGGGCGCGTGCTGAACGTGACCGGATTCGGCCGCGACGCGCAGTCCGCGCGCGAGTCGGCGTATGCTGGCGCGCGGATGATTTCCTTCGAGGGCATGCAACTGCGTGGCGACATCGCCGTGGGCGCCGGTGAGTCCTCGCCCGAGCTCGAGAGCTGGCGAACGCTTGACAGCTGGTTCGAAGAGTGGTCCGGCGATGGTCGCGAGCTGGAGGGCCTCGTCGATGGGTGACGTGTCCCCGATCGCCACACCCCTGGCCGAGGCAGAGGTGCGGGCGCAGTTGGAGGAGATGGACGTCGATGCCCCGCGAGTGGGGATCGTGATGGGCTCCAAGAGCGACATGGAGACGATGGAGAAGGCCGCGAACGAGCTCGAAGAGCGAGGCATCCTGCACGAGCTGCGCGTGATGTCCGCCCACCGCGAACCGGACATCGTGGCCGATTACGCCAAGAACGCCCACATGCGCGGACTGCGCGTGATCATCGCCGGCGCCGGCATCTCCGCGGCATTGCCGGGCGCCGTGGCCGCGCACACCGACCTGCCCGTGATCGGCGTGCCGCTGTCGGGGCGCCTCAGCGCCGCGGGGGGACTGGACGCGATCCTCTCGATCGTGCAGATGCCCCCGGGCGTGCCCGTGGCGTGCGTGGGCCTCGATAACCCGCGCAACGCGGCGATCCTCGCGGCGCAGATCCTGGGTGCCTGATCGCGCTGCGCGTAGGGCCGCATGTGCTCTACGCGCCAGGCCGCATGACTAGAGAAAAAGCTGATGAGGTGGGCCTTCCCGCATGCGGGAAGGCCGGCAGGGCCGCATGCGGCCCTGCCTTGGAGCCGCACATGTGCGGCTCCACCGGACGGTGCATGCACCGTCCGGCCAATCGGCGCATGCGCCGATTGGGATAATGACCAGGTGATAGATCGCTACACCCGAACCGAGCTGGGCGCTCTGTGGACGGACGGGGCGCGCATGGAGACCTGGCGCCAGGTCGAGGTCGCGGCCTGCGAGGAGCTTCCGGCTCTGCTGGGAGACGGCGGTCCCAGCGCGAGCGAGCTGGAGGCGATTCGCGCCGCCACGTTCACCGTGGAGGCGGTGAACGAGCGCGAGCTCCTGACCGACCACGACATGGCCGCGTTCGTGGACGTGCTCGCGGCCTCGGCCGGCGAGTCCGGGCGCTGGATCCACTTCGGGCTGACCTCCTCGGACGTCCTGGATACCGCCCTGGCGTTGCAGCTGCGCGCCGTCGGCGAGGTTCTCGTGCCGGGCGCTCGCGAGCTCGTCGCGGCGCTCGCCGCACGCGCGCGCGAGCACGTGGAGACCCTGTGCGTCGGGCGCACCCACGGCGTGCACGCCGAGCCCACCACCTTCGGGGTGAAGCTCGCCGGGTTCGCCTTCGAGGCTCACCGCAACGCGCAGCGTCTGGAGCGCGCCTTCGCCCAGGTGGCGGTCGGCGCGATCTCGGGCGCCGTCGGCACCTATGCGGCCACAAGCCCCGAGTTCGAGGCACGCGTGCTGGAGCGGCTGGGCCTCGCGCGTGAGGACGTCTCCACGCAGGTCGTCGCGCGCGACCGCCACGCCGAGCTGATGCAGGCGATAGCCCTCGCCGGCGCCGGCCTGGAGCGCTTCGCGACCGAGATTCGCCACCTGCAGCGCACCGAGGTGCGCGAGGCGGCCGAGCCCTTCCGGCCCGGGCAGAAGGGCTCCTCGGCGATGCCTCACAAGCGCAACCCGATCAAGACCGAGCAGATCTCCGGCCTGGCGCGGGTGCTGCGCGGCAATGCACAGGCCGCCCTCGAGAACGTCGCGCTGTGGCACGAGCGCGACATCTCCCACTCCTCGGTCGAGCGCGTGATCCTGCCCGACTCCACGATCCTGCTCGACTACCTGCAGCGGCGCACGGTCGCGCTCGTCCGCGACATGACCGTCGACGCGGCACGCATGCGCGCAAACCTCGAGCTAACGCACGGCGCGCTCTTCTCCCAGCGCGTGCTGCTGGCGCTCGTCGCGGCCGGCTCCACGCGCGATGATGCCTACCGCGTCGTGCAGGAGCTCGCCCAGCGCGCGTGGGAGGAGGGGATTGCTCTGCGCGAGCTGCTCGCCGCCGACGAGCGCGCCGCCGGGCTGGACCTCGATGAGATCTTCGACTACGCCCACTACGCGCGCTACGCGCAGGAGATCGTCGCGCGGCTCGAGGAGATCGCGTAGGTCCCTCGGATCGTCCCGCACGGGACTCGCCGTCCCGGATCGCCGTTGCCGTCGGCGGTGAGAGGGGGTATCGCCCGACCGCTTCAGCTGCGAGAGTTCTGTCTCGATGAACGATCCCGGAACCCCCATGAGAGGTGCCCAGGAAGACGCGCTGAACGCCATCTGTCCCTACTGGACGATGTTTCCGCTGAGCTTTCCGCTGGCCGAGCTCGCGAGCGCGAGGGCGGACGAGTGGGTGTTGGATCCGTTCTGTGGGCGCGGGACGACTCTGTACGCGGCACGTAAGCTCGGCCTGCCGGCGGTCGGCATCGACAGCAACGAGGTCGCCGCGGCGATCGCCGCTGCCAAGCTGGTCTCTGTGTCTCCCGCGTCGATCGTCGCACTCGCCCGACGCCTGATCGAGAGCGAGCCCGATTCTGCAGCGCCCGAGGGCGAGTTCTGGCAATGGTGCTTCGCTCCCGCAGTGCTCGAAGCACTGTGTCGTCTACGAGCCGGCCTGGTGAATTGTGAGACGCAGACGGCGATGGCCCTGAGAGGGGTACTTCTCGGTGCGCTCCACGGTCCCCGTAACAAGGGCATGCCGAGCTATTTCTCCAATCAGATGCCCCGCACGTATGCGACCAAGCCGGGCGCAGCTGTCTCCTACTGGAGAGCTCGGGGTATGCGCCCTGTCGAGGTTGATGTCCTCTCAATAATCAAACGCCACGCCGAGCGCCGTTACAAGCATGTCCCGAAGCGCACCGGCGGCTCGGTGTATACAGGCGATGCCCTGTCGGTGCTGCGGCGGGTGCGTCGACGCTTCAGCCGGGTTATCACCTCGCCTCCCTACCCCGGCATGGTCACCTATCGTCCAGATGGTTGGTTGCGGGGCTGGCTGCTCGGTGGCCCGGAGATCCCCGACTATGGTCGCGGCGGTCAGCTCGGCGCTGTGACAGGAGCACGGTTTGTTGACGAGCTGACAAATATCTGGACCGCTGTCGCCAAACGCTGCGTGCCCGGAGCGCGTCTGGTTGTGCGCTTTGGCGCGCTTCCGTCGATCCGCTCCGGCGAGCCCCTTGAGCTTCTGCTGCCAAGCCTTAACGATTCGCGATCCTGGGAGGTCCTTTCCGTAAGAGACGCCGGTGTACCCAAGCGGGAGGGTGCGCGGCAGGCTTCGCAGGCATTGAATGCCGGACGGCATATTCCCGAGGTCGACGTTGTTGCGGTGCGGGCCTGATGATCGATGTTTGAGCCCCAGTCTCTTGACGAAGCCCGTGGCGCCATTGCGCGACAGGTGCATGCCGAGAAGGCTCTGCTCGAAGAGCTACGGGCCGACGTGCGCACGCTGCTCACCCCCTCGCAGATGATTAGGCCACATTCTGCGACCGCAGTGTCTTTCGCGGCATCGGAGGGCACCACAAACCGCCTCATATTCGACCCCTTCTCGGTGCAGCTCGTGCGTGTTGTCGACTCCCAGGGTCGCCAGCGGTTTCTGGACGTCATATCGCCACGCACCGATCCAGATGTGCTCAGTGAACGGCATCACCAGGCAGAGGACTCGCTCCACGTATTGATGAAGGATCTAGCGGTGGAGCGCTTGAGCGAGCTCAGTTCCGTGATCCCGTCCGGCGATAGGGTGAGAAGGGAACCGGACGGTGTTCCCTCCAGATGGCCCCGTGATTATCGTGAAATCGTGGAATGGGCTGTCCTTTACCAACGCATCAAGTCGGCCGACTGGGCATCGGACACCTTGCTCGTCCGCAACGGACTGCTGCGCTCGAAGATCTTCAGCGGGGATCTCTTTGTGCAGATGGGGGAGCGAATGTGGGATGCGATCGAGCGTCATCGCCGGAACAACCTGCGTATCTTCGTGGTCGGCATTGCCAGGGACTCGGGAGTGCTCGCGCGTTATCGTCTCGCGATGGCGCTCGAGAACGCGCTGCCGGTAAATGCGGCGCGCTACGTGCACGTCCCGCGCGAGATCGAGCACAAGGTTTACAGGTGGAGCGAGTTCGCACGGGGCCCGGAAGATCAGGAATCCGAACCGGACGGTGAGGTGGCGAAGTTTGTGATCGGATCGATGTTCTTGACCCGGTTTGGTCAAGAGCGCCATGATCCGGTGTGGGCCGTCGATCTGCTGGAGCGACAGAAAGACGAGGCAGCGGGGATCTTTGGCTACCTCCTGCAGGACGCGCTGGAAGGCTTTCCGCGACCCTTCTATCCGCGCTGCCTGCAGCGCGCTCACGAGTACGCCGAGGCGGTCGACTTCGACCTCGACGTCATGCAGGACACGATCGTCGATGCCACGCGCGACCTCGTGGAGGAGCGCAAGCGCGAGATCTTCGACGGATTGGCACTCGTGCCCCACCCGTCTACGCGCGCATAGACGGCATGCGCCAGCGACCGAACACAAGGAGGGTTTGATGGAGCTTTTTCCACAGGGACAAGCGGTCGGGATGTTTCGCGGTGCAACGGGAGGCGGTCTCGAGTTCCACGCCGATCTCACCCTCCCCTACAAGGACCATTTCCACTCCGCGCCGATGCACGGTCAATTCGTCCTGGTCGAGCTTGCCAGCCCGGAGGAGGCAGTGTTGGGCCGGATCACATCTGTTGCCGCCCAGGGTGGCCTGACCTCGACGGCCGGCGAGGAGTACGGTCTCCGGGCGGTCGCCGAGGAGCGGGTCATCCCTGACGATCTGCGCAAGCGATATCTGCGTTATCGAATCGATATCCGCATGCTGGGCGTGTTGCGCTGCGAGGAGGACGACCTCGTCTTCGCCCCTTCCCACCGACGGCTGCCGCATGTGGGCGCGAAGGTCGCCTTTCTGCCGGACGACGTTCTGTGCAGCGTCGCCGGAGGTACCAGCGGAGCCGAGATCGGTCTGTATGCGCTCGGCGAGTTTGTCTATTCAGGCGGGGGTACGCAAGCCGATATGCCACGCTGGATGCAGCCGCTTACGCCCAGGGTGCCGGTGCGCTTTGCGGTCGAGCAACTGGTCGCGCGGCGATCGTTTGTGTTTGCACGTGCAGGCTTCGGCAAGTCGAATTTGATCAAGCTGCTCTTTTCGCGTCTCTACGCTACGCGTCCGAAGATCCCGATGCGCGACGGGCGCAACGTGCCCGTGGGAGCAGTCGTGTTCGACCCGGACGGCGAGTACTTCTGGCCCGACGCCAGCGAACGCCCCGCCCTCTGCGATGTCGACGAGCTGATCGACGAGTTGGTCGTCTTTACCGACAAGGAGCCGCCGTCTTCCTATTACGCATCATTCAAGGCGGGGGGTATCCGCCTCGACATACGTCATCTACCCGCGCCGCTGGTGCTCGCCATTGCACTGTCGCCCGAGCAGCAACAGCAGCAGAACGTCCACAAGCTCAAGTCGCTGCGCGGCGAGGCGTGGCGGGACATGGTCGATCTGATCGATCGGGACGGCTTTGGCGCAGACGAGGATCGGATCCGCGCGCTGCTGGGCCTGCAGGCAGGACAGGACGCGGAGCTGTTTGCCGCACGGGCGCACATGACGCGCGTAGTGCGCGAGTTGCACGACCCGGGCAGCGACATGCTCGAGCTGCTCTTGCGCGCGCTACGTGACGGCAAGCTCTGCGTGATCGACATTTCCACCATGCGCGGACCGGCCGGGCTTGCTCTTTCGGGAATCATCCTGCGCTACATCTTTCGACATAACCAAGATCAGTTCACAAACGCCAAGCCGGAGCCGATTCCGACGATCGCCGTCGTCGAGGAGGCTCAGTCCGTGCTCGGCAGCTATGGCTCCGGTGAGTCGGCGTACGAGGAGTGGATCAAGGAGGGGCGCAAGTACAGCTTGGGCGCGGTGCTGATTACCCAGCAGCCGAGTTCGATCCCACCCGAGCTGCTGAGCCAAGGCGACTCGTGGTTTGTCTTTCACCTGCTTTCCCAAGGAGATCTCCGTGCGGTGAAGGCGGCGAACTCACATTTCTCGGACGACCTGCTTTCCTCACTCCTGAATGAGCCGCTACCCGGCAATGGGGTGTTCTGGTCGAGCGTGAGCGGAGACCCGAGCAGGGCCGGTAACGCCTATCCGATCCCGGTGCGTGTCCTGTCATTTGAGGACGCTCATGCTGTCAAGGATCCCGATGCGTGCGGCGCCGGGATCGAGACCTACGCAATCGAGCTGGCGCGTCGCGCGGAGCGGCGCATCGAGGCGGTGCGCGACAAGTTGAAGGAGAAGCTGGCATCTGCGGGTGATGGCGAAGGGGCGGTCTCCGACGCTACGGTCGAGACGCCGCGCGAAGCGGAGGGCGCAGCTGATCGACTGGACCTCGACGCGCTTTATCGCCGTGCGGCGATCGAGCACCTGAAGAGCGACAAGGAGCTCAAAGGCTGGCTCGAGCATGGGCAGATACCTTGGCGAGGAATACAGGAGGCCCTCAAGCGCGGAGTGCCCGAGGACAACCCGATCCCCGACTTGGAACAATGGGCATATGAACTGGTACCGGTGGCGCTGGAGCGGATATACGGACCGCAGGACGTGGCCTGGCACACCGAGCGCCGAGCGAAAAAGGACGATCCGACCCGCACTGTGCTGTGGGTCGTGATTCGGACTAAATGAGCAGAGTACGCAGCTGATCGCCTTGGCAGGTGGCGAGCAGAAACTCCGAGACCACCTGTCCAAAATCCCCGGCCTTGCGGCGGGTGCGTTCGCGCTCGGCGTGTGAGGTGAGCCGTTCGCGCAGCACGTCTTCGTCGGCTATCAGCTCGAGGAAGTATTCATATAGGTTGAGGATCTCCCCCAGCTTTGCTCGAGCTTCGGCACGGTCGGCACTCGATGCCTGCGCGGCGGCTATCGACCACCGGTCGGTGGGGGCTGTGCGACACAGCTGGAGTACGCGCTCTGGCGTCACCGGAGTCGGCTCGGCGGCGAGCGCGATCACCATCGAGTAGCAGGTAGACAGGCGACTGAAACGCAGCTTGAGGTTGTCCAGCGCCGAGTCCGCTCGCCATGCAGCCCCCTCGTCGTGGGGGTCGTCCTGGCTTCGCTTGCGGCTGCGCTTGTGCTCGTAGTTGAGGCAGAGGGTGCGCCAGAATCGAAGGATGTCGTTGATGAGGAACGTGGGTTTGAAGGTGCCTTGATTTGAGGCATAGTCGCCGTAATAGAACCTGATCGTCTCCTCCATGAACTGTTCGTAGAGGTTCTCGTTGAGCACATATTGGCTCTCAAGCAAGAGAAGCAGACGAGCGGTGAAGCCGTTCTCCGAGTCCTCGTGCTGAGAACCCAATTCACGGCCGATATGCCACACGTTATGGGCTTGCAAGAATGCTCCATCGCGTGAAAAATCCTCAAACCCGAGGTCGCGACCTATCTGTATCAGTGCTCCCGCCAGCTCAAACCAAGTGAGTTGGGATAGGCGTGCTCGCGGAGAGCGGCTGGTGGGCCCGTAGAGAAAGAAAAGATCAAGGTCTGACCCTCCCGGAAAGCGGGCCTCGCGACGGCCGAAGGAACCCGTCACGTAGATGGCGAGCGGTTCGTCCTTGACGATTGGCGACAGGCGATCGACGGCAGCCGCGCGCACTTGGGCAAGGCCCTCTTCGCTTTGCCTTCGTCGTATGGCGAGTTGGTCGGTCATGTCGGCCGTCGGGTGACCTTCCGGCAGGGGTCTTGTTCGACCGTAGACTACGCCCCGGTGGCGACGAACCCGAGGCTGGTCGCTGGACCATACGGCCCCCCGCGGAGGAGAACGGGCGCACTCGCCGAGACGTCCACACCTGCACTAATCTGTAGATATGGACGCAAATGGGCCTGGCGACATCTACTTCTCGGTCGACGTCGAGTCCGACGGCCCGATCCCCGGCCGCTTCTCCATGCTCTCATTTGCCCTCGTCGCGGTCGCGACCTTCGACGGAGAGAGCTTCGTGCGGCTGGACACCCATGGCACGTCCCGCTACTGGGAGCTGCAGCCCGTGTCTGAGGACTACGAACCCGCCGCGCTCGCAATCCATGGCCTGGATCGCGGTAGGCTTCAGCGCGAGGGAGCACCTCCCGAGCGGGCCATGCGCGAGGCCGACGAGTGGGTGCGTGGCGTCGCCGGCGCGCACCGCCCTGTGCTCGTGGCCTATCCCGCCGTGTTCGATTGGTCGTTCGTGCACTGGTACTTCTCGTCGTTCGTGGGCGCTTCGCCGTTCGGTCACGGCGCGTGCGTCGACATTCGCAGTCTCTACATGGGCGCATTCGCCTCGACCTACGACCAATCGTCCAAGGGCAATCTTCCGCCCGAGTTGCTCCCGGCCTCCCCACACACTCACAACGCCCTGGATGACGCGGTGGAGCAGGGGGAGCTGTTCAGCAACCTCTTCGAATGGACCTTGCGCCACCGGCCGCTGTACAGTCACAGCTGATCTCCCCCGCGGGCCTCCGGATTCGCTTGCCCGCGACGCCGGCCACCGGGACGCCGGCCGCCGCGCCGCCTCCACTGCTAGCATCGCGCCACGTGCCCTCCGCGCTCGCCGACCTGCCTCTGATCGCCAGCGGAAAGGTGCGCGAGCTGTACGACCTCGGCGAGGTCGAGCTCGGCGCCGGCGGCCTCTCCGAGCGGGCGCTCCTGATGGTCGCAAGCGACCGCATCTCCACCTACGACGCCGTCCATCCCACCCCGATCCCCGACAAGGGCAGCGTGCTCACCGGGCTGTCTGTCTTCTGGTTCGGCGCCACCGCGCAGATCGTCGCCAACCACCTGATCTCCGCCACCGAGGGCGTTCCCGCGGAGGCGCGCGGGCGCTCCCTGGTCGTGCGCAAGCTCGAGATGCTGCCGGTGGAGTGCGTCGTGCGCGGCTACATCACCGGCTCCGGCTGGAAGGACTACCAGGCCACCGGCGCCGTCTCCGGGATCGAGCTGCCCGCCGGCCTGCGCGAGTCCGAGCAGTTGCCGCAGCCGATCTTCACGCCCAGCACCAAGGCCGACGTCGGCCACGACGAGGCGATCGACTTCGACCGCGCCGCCGAGCTGGTGGGCGACCGCGCACTGATGGAGCGCGTGCGCGACACCTCGATCGAGCTCTACTCCTTCGCCGCCGCCCACGCCCGCGAGCGCGGGGTGATCCTCGCCGACACCAAGTTCGAGTTCGGCCTCGACCCCGCCGGCGAGCTGGTCGTCGGCGACGAGGTCCTTACACCCGACTCCTCGCGCTACTGGCCGGCGGACGGTTTCGAGGTGGGCCACGGCCAGCCGAGCTTCGACAAGCAGTACGTGCGCGACTGGGCGGCCTCCAGCGGCTGGGACAAGCAGCCGCCTGCGCCACCGATTCCCGAGGAGGTCGTCGCGGGCACGCGCGCGCGCTATGTCGAAGCGTATGAGCTGATCGTCGGCGAGCCCTTTCGGGCGTGGCTGGAGCGCGCCGGGGCGAGCGCCTGATGCGGCGCGGCAGGTCGGTGCGGGCGAGCGCGGTCGGGGCGCGATGAGGGCGCGGGTGCTGATCCGCCCGAAGGCCGGCATCCTCGACCCGCAGGGCGCGGCCGTCGAGCGGGCATTGCCCGCGCTCGGTTTCGCCGGCGTCGCCAACGTCCACGTCGGGCGGCTGGTGGAACTCGACGTGGAGGACGCCTCACAGCTCGAGTCGATGTGCGAGCGCCTGCTCGCCAACCCGCTCGTCGAGGACTATGAGATCCGGACGCTGGGTCCGGAAGAGCGATAGGTAGTATGTGCATACATCAGCGTAGATGTATGTGCTAATGTAGGTGTGTGACCACCTCTTCGCTGACACGCCGAACTCAACTGCTGCTCGATGACGAGCTGCACCGGCGCCTGCGCGAGACCGCTGCGCAACGAGGTATCTCGATGGGCGCCCTGATCCGGGAGGCGATCGACGAGAAGCTGTCCAGTGTCCAGGATGATCGCGCTCAAGCGATCGACGAACTGCTCGCGGCAGAGCCGATGCCCGTAGACGACTGGCCGGTGATGAAGGAGGAGATGCTCGAAGGCAGGTACGCCGGCGTCATGCGCATCCTCGACACTTACGACTGATCTGAGTGCGTCGCTTCCTCTTTGACACCGGCGTGTTCATCTACGCGCTCGGCGGCGAGCATCGCTACCGCGAGCCGTGCCAGGCGATTCTGCGCGAGATGAGAGGTGGGCGACTCGCTGGGGAGGCGAGCGTCGAGCTGGTCCACGAGTTCGCGTACGTTCGCGGGAGACGGGTACAAACCCGCGCAGACGCGGCACATTGGGCGCGCAGGGTCAAACGCTCCTGCCCGCTGCACACCGTTGGGCTGGCTGACATCGAGCGTGCGCTTGACCTGTGGAGCGAGCACGAGCGACTCGACATGCGCGACGCGATCTTCGCGGCGCAGGCGCTCAATCGCGACATCGACGCGATCCTCAGCCCCGATCGTGGATTCGACGGGATCCCCGGCTTGGAGCGCATCGATCCGACCGACACCGCGGCGGTCGCCTCACTGACGACTCAATGAAGTTCGGCATCCTTCAGTTCCCCGGCAGTTGCGATGAGGTCGATGCGCTGCAGGCCGCTCGGCGCGTCGGCGACGCCGAGCTGATCTGGCACGCGCAGCGCGACCTGCGCGGCGCCGACGCGATCGTCGTGCCCGGCGGGTTCTCCTACGGTGACTACCTGCGCGCGGGCGCGATCGCGCGCTTCTCACCCGCGATGGAGTCCGTGATCGAGTTCGCCCACGAGGGCGGCCTCGTGCTGGGGATCTGCAACGGCTTTCAGGTCCTCTGCGAGGCCCACCTGCTGCCCGGCGCGCTGTTGGGAAACACCAACCTGCGCTTCACCTTCCGCCAGGTCGAGCTCGACGTCGTCCAGTCCGACACCGCCTTCACCCGCGGGAGCGCCGGCCTCACGCGTCTGAGCATTCCCGCCAAGCATTCCTGGGGGCGCTACTACGCAGACCAGCCCACGTTGGAGGAGCTGGAGCGCCGCGGCCAGATCGTGTTGCGCTACGCGCCCGGGCACAACTTCAACGGCTCCCTGCGCGACATCGCCGGCGTGAGCAACGAGGCAGGCAACGTCTTCGGCCTGATGCCTCACCCCGAGCACGCCGTCGACGCTCTCACGGGCGGCTCGACCGACGGGCTGACGATCTTCCAATCGATGCGCCTCGCCATCGAGGAGGGCGCGCGTGTCTGACGGCGCGATAACCCTGCCGACCGTCGAGGACGCGATTGCGCTCGGTCTCACCAGCGCCGAGTACGAGCTTGTCTGCGCCCACCAGGGGCGCCCGCCCAACCAGGTGGAGCTCGCGATGTACTCGCTGCTGTGGAGCGAGCACTGCGCCTACAAGCACTCCAAGAAGCTCCTGCGCACGCTCCCCACCGAAGGCGAGCACGTGGTGATGGGTCCCGGTGAGAACGCCGGGGCGGTCGACGCCGGCGACGGGCTCGTGTGCGCGTTCAAGGTCGAGTCCCACAACCACCCCTCCGCGGTCGAGCCCTTCCAGGGCGCCGCCACCGGCGTCGGCGGCATCCTGCGCGACATCTTCGCGATCGGCGCCCGCCCGATCGCGGTGCTCGACTCGCTGCGCTTCGGAGACGTGGGCAGGGATGGGGATGAGCGCGCGCGCTACCTGCTCGACGGGGCCGTCTCCGGGATCGCCCATTACGGCAACTCGATCGGCGTCCCCACCGTCGGCGGCGAGGTCTATTTCGAGTCCCCCTACGAGCAGAACTGCCTGATCAACGCGATGGCCCTCGGCCTCGCCCCGCGCGAGCGCCTCGTGCGCAGCGCCGCCGCCGGGCCGGGCAACGTCGTGATCCTGTTCGGCGCCTCCACCGGGCGCGACGGGATCGGCGGCGCCTCCGTGCTCGCCTCGGCCGAGCTCGGGGACGACGATTCCGACAAGCGCCCCACCGTCCAGGTCGGCGATCCCTTCGAGGAGTCAAAGCTCTTGGAGTGCTCGCTGGAGCTGCTCGAGCGCGGGCTGCTCGTCTCCCTGCAGGACCTCGGGGCCGCCGGCCTGACCTCCGCCGCCGCCGAGATGGCCTGCGCCGGGGAGGTCGGCATCGACATCGACGTCGCGCTCGTGCCCCTACGCGAGCGCGACATGGATCCGTTCGAGATCATGGTCTCCGAGTCCCAAGAGCGCATGCTCTGCGTGGTGGCGCCCGCGCGCGTGCCCGACGTGCTTGCGCTGTGCGAGCGCTTCGAGATCCACGGCACCGCCATCGGTGCCGTCACCGACACGCGGCGCATGCGCGTGTTCGACGGCGCCGAGCTCGTCGGCGACATGCCCGTCCGCGCGCTCGTCGACGACTGCCCGCTGTACGACCTCGCGCCGGCCCGCTCCGCCACGCCGATCTATCCGCCGCCGCGCGCCACGCTGGACTCCGATGCCTGCGCGCACGAGTGCCTGCTCGCACTCCTCGCTTCTCCGAACATCGCCTCTCGACGTCCGCTGTTCGAGCATTACGACGCGATCGTCCAGTCGCGGACCGTCCGACGCCCCGAGCAGGCCGACGCCGCCGTGCTGGCGCTGCCCGCCGGAGGCGCCCTTGCCGTCTCGATCGACTGCAACGGCCGCCGCGTCGCCGCCGATCCCTACAGGGGCACGATCGAGGCTGCGCTCGAGTGCGCCTCCAACCTCGCCTGCGTCGGCGCCGAGCCGCTGGGCACGACCAACAACCTCAACTTCGGCAACCCCGAGAAGCCCCACGTCGCCTGGCAGCTGACCGAATCCGTCCGCGGTCTCGGCGAGGCCTGCCGGGCGCTGCAGGCGCCGATCGTCGGCGGCAACGTCTCCCTCTACAACGAGACCGCCGCCGGCCCCATCTATCCCACGCCCGTCGTCGGCATGGTCGGCCGCCTGCCCGACGCGCGCAATGCCGGTCGCCTGGGCTTCGCGCGGGCGGGAGACACGATCGCTCTCGTCGGTCCCTTCGCTCCCTCGCTGCACGCAAGCGAGCTCTCCAAGCTGCACGGTCACGCGCTCCCCGACGCGCTGGGAGAGATCGACATCGCGGCCGTGCGCTCCGCCCAGTTCGCCGTCCGCGGCGCCGTGCGCGTCGGCGGGCTCTCGAGCGCCCACGACATCGCCGAGGGCGGCCTCGCCATCGCCCTGGCCGAGTGCTGCCTCGCGGGCGGGCTTGGCGCCGAGGTGCGGCTGGACGCGTTCGGCGACCGGGACGGCGAGGACGACGATCCCCTGCGGGTCCTATTCGGCGAGGGCCCCGGCGGCTTCATCGTCAGCGGCATCCCCACCGGCGTGCGCGCCCTCGGCCGGCGCACCCGCGTGCGCGTCATCGGGACCGTCGCGGCGGACGCGCTGCGCATCGAGTTCGGCGATCTCTCGTTCTCCGCGACCACGGGCGAGCTGGCCGACGCGCACGGTTCGCTCGCGGAGCTATTCCCCTGCTAGCTTGTGAACAGTGATGCGTGACGGCCCTCGCGACGAGTGCGGTGTGTTCGGCCTGTACGCGCCCGGGCACGAGGTCTCACGGCTCTCCTACTTCGCGCTCTACGCCCTGCAGCATCGCGGTCAGGAGTCTGCCGGGATCGCCGCGGCCGACCGCGGCGGGCACATCATGACGCGCCGCGAGCTCGGCCTCGTCAGTCAGGTGTTCGGCGAGAACGACCTGCGTACGCTCGCCGGCGAGCTCGCGATTGGACACGTCCGCTACTCCACCACCGGCTCCAACGCCTGGGAGAACTCACAACCCGTGCAGCGCTCCGAGGGAACCCACGGCTCCACACGCGAGCTCGCGCTCGCCCACAACGGCAACCTCATCAACGCCGTCCAGCTCCACGAGGAGCTGCTCGCGCGCGGCGTCACCTTCAGCTCCACCTCGGACTCCGAGATCGTCGCCGCGCTGATCGCCACCCACCCCGCCGAGTCGATCGAGGACGCGATCGCCGAGATCCTCCCGCGCCTGCGCGGCGCCTTCTCGATCGTGCTCATGACTCGCGATCGCGTGATCGCCTTTCGCGACCCCCACGGCCTGCGTCCGCTCGCGCTCGGCGTGCTCGAGCCCGGTCAGGAGGATCCGGCCGCTCAGGCGCGCTACTGCGTCGCCTCGGAGTCCTGCGCCTTTGACATCATCGGCGCTCGCTACCTGCGTGACGTCGCCCCCGGTGAGATCGTCACGCTCGACGAGCGCGGCCTCTGTAGCCGCCAGGTTCCCGTGAACGTTCGTCCGGCGCTGTGCGTGTTCGAGTACATCTACTTCGCCCGGCCCGACTCGCGCATGAACGGCCACGTCCTGCAGGTCGCCCGTGGGCGCATGGGCGAGATCCTCTGGCGCGAGTCCCCTGTCGAGGCCGACCTCGTGATCGCGGTCCCCGACTCCGGCAACGCCGCAGCCCGCGGCCTGGCCCGCGCCGCGGGGCTGCCCCAGGACGACGGCTTCGTCAAGAACCGCTACGTCGCCCGCACCTTCATCCAGCCCGGCCAGGAGCTGCGCCGCCACGGCCTGCGCCTGAAGTTCAACCCGCTTCCCGAGGTCATCGCCGGCAAGCGCCTGGTCGTCGTCGACGACTCGATCGTGCGCGGCAACACCACCCGCCAGATCGTGCAGATGCTGCGCGACTCGGGTGCCGCCGAGGTCCACATGCGCATCTCCGCGCCGCCGATCGTCAATCCTTGCCATTACGGCATCGACATGTCCACGCGCGAGGAGATGATCGCGCATGACCGCACCAGCGAGCAGGTCGCCGCCGAGCTTGGCTGCGACTCGCTGCACTACCTCTCGCTCGACGGCGTCTACGAGGCGATCCAGGGCGAGCGCTCCACCCACTGCGACGCCTGCTTCAGCGGGCGCTACCCGCTGGAGCGCACCGGCGAGGCGGGCGGCAAGTACGCCCTCGAGGAGGACGCGCCGCCGCTGCCGCTCGTCAGCGCGTAACGCTCACGACGGACGCGGCCCTCCGCCCCAGACGCCGGGGCGGAGGGATCTCCTCAGGCGAAGTGGTCGTCGCGGGCGCCCGAGGCGTCGCTGTGCGGGTTGTTATAGGGCTGGTGTGAGATCAGCGAGCGGTTGCCGCGCTCTGAGCGCAGCGACACACCGAGCATTGCCACGATGATGAACGTGACGACTATTGATGTAATCATTGTTTCGTTCCGTTGATAATCCGAGGGTCTATTGGGCGTGTTGGGAACGAATCGACACCGCACCCATTCACGCTAACCGTAGTTTGCGACGCACCCGCTGCGGACAATGTGAGTTGAGTCACAGCTATCGTCCGCGCCGTGTCCACCGAGCCCACCGAGCCGCTGCCCGTCGCCGTGCTCGTGTCCGGCGCCGGCACCAACCTGCAGGCGCTGCTCGACACCGTCCACGGACACGAGGCCCAGGTGGTTGCGGTCGCATCGTCGGTTGCCGGCGCCACCGCGCTTGGGCGTGCCGCCGCGCACGGAGTGCCCACCGAGGTGTTCGCGCGCGCTGAGCACCCCGATCGCCTCGCCCGCGATCTCGCGCTCGCCGACTGGCTGGGAGCCCGCGGCGCCCGCCTGATCGTCCTCGCCGGCTACATGGCACTGCTCTCCGAGCCATTCCTGCAGCGCTTTCCCGGCGCCGTCATCAACGTTCACCCCTCGCTGCTGCCCGCCTTCCCCGGGCTGCACGCGATCGAGCAGGCGTTGGCCTACGGCGTCAAGGTCTTCGGCGTCACCGTCCACTTCGTCGACGCCGGCGTCGACTCCGGCCCCGTGATCCTGCAGCGCGCCATCGAACTCCCCGGCGCGCGCGACCCCGAGCAGGTCCTCGCGGCGCTGCGTCCCCTCGAGCACGCACTGCTGCCCGAGGCCGTGCGCCTGTTCGCGCGGGGGGCCCTGCGGGCCGATCCCGAGAACCCGCGCCGGGTCCTCCTCGACGGATAGGCTGTGGCGCTTCACCGATGCTCGAACAGACCGCCCCAGGAGAGGTCCGCGTACGGCGCGCGCTCTTGTCCGTCTCCGACAAGACCGGCCTGATCGATTTCGCTCGCGGTCTGGTCGAGCTGGAGGTCGAACTCGTCTCCACCGGCGGCACCGCCCGCGCGCTCGCGGACGCCGGCATACCCGTCCGCGCGATCGAGGACTTCACCGGCTTCCCGGAGATGATGGACGGGCGCGTAAAGACCCTGCACCCGCGGCTGTATGCCGGCCTGCTCGCGCTGCGCGACGACCCGGACCATCTGCAGGCCGCCTCCGAGCACTCGATCGAGCCCGTCGATCTCGTCTGCGTCAACCTGTATCCGTTCGAGCAGACCCTCGCCCGCGGCGACGCGAGCGACGCCGAGATCGTGGAGAACATCGACATCGGCGGTCCCACCATGATCCGCGCGGCCGCCAAGAACAGCGCGTTCGCGGCCGTCGTGGTCGATCCCGAGGACTACACCCCGGTGCTCGAGGAGCTGCGCGAGTCCAGCGGCCTGCTCGCGCTGCAGACCCGCACTCGGCTCGCCGGCAAGGCCTTTGCGCTCACCTCCCGCTATGACACCGCCATTTCCACCTGGTTTGCATCACGCACCCACGAGGGCTTTCCGCCCACCTGGCGCGACGCCCACGAAAAGGTCACCGACCTGCGCTACGGCGAGAACCCCCACCAGCAGGCCGCCTTCTACGCCCGCGTCGGCGCGCCCACGCACCTGCTCGACGGTGTCACGCAGCTGCACGGCAAGGAGCTCTCCTTCAACAACCTGCTCGACCTGCACTCCGCACGCGAACTCGTCGAGGAGTTCCCCCACCATCCCGCCTGCGCGATCGTCAAGCACAACAACCCCTGCGGCGCCGCTCTGGGTGAGACGATCACCGAGGCCTACGAGAAGGCCTTCGCCTGCGATCCGCTCAGCGCCTACGGCGGCGTGATCGCGCTCAATCGCCACGTCGATGCCCAATGTGCGCAGCGGCTGTCCCAGCAGTTCATCGAGGTCCTGCTCGCCCCCCGCTTCGAGCCCGCGGCGCTCGAGATCCTCACGGCCAAGAAGAACGTCCGCCTGCTCGAGCTTGCAGACTGGCCCGCCCGGAGCCACGAGGTGGAAGGCAAGCCCGTGCTCGGCGGTCAGCTCGTCCAGACCCGCGACCTCGTCACCGAGACACGGGAGCAGATGCGCGTGATGAGCGATCCCGCCGCCAAGCCCACCGAGTCCCAATGGGAGGATCTCCTGTTCGCCTGGCGCGTCTGTCGCCACGTGCGCTCCAACGCGATCGTCATCGCCGCGCACCGCGCGACCATCGGCATCGGCGCCGGTCAGACAAGCCGCGTCGACGCCGTCGGGCTCGCCATCGAGAAAGCCCGCGCCACCCAACCCGGCCTCCTGGCCGGCTCGGCGCTCGCCTCCGACGCCTTCTTCCCCTTCGCCGACGGCCCCCAGCTGGCGATCGACGCGGGTGTCGGCGCGATCGTCCAGCCCGGCGGATCGGTACGCGACGAGGAGGTGATCGCCGCCGCCGACGCCGCGGGCGTGGCGATGGTCGCGACGGGGATACGCCACTTCAGGCACTGACAGGCGGTATTCGGCGCCTGGCTATGCTGGACCGGTGGACCTCCCGGCCCAGGCTTCCCCGCGTGATCATCCCGCCTCTCCCGGTGGCACCGCCTCCCCGAACGGCGCCGCTCCCGAGCCCGCCGTCTCCGTCAAAGGCCTCGTCAAGCGCTACGGCGAGCTCGAAGCGGTGCGGGGAATCGAGTTCACCGTCGCCGCCGGTGAGACATTCGGGTTCCTCGGTCCCAACGGCGCCGGCAAGTCGACGACGATCAACATGCTCTGCACGCTCGTACGCCCCAGCGGCGGCTCCGCGCGCGTCGCCGGTCATGACGTCGTGCGCGAACGCGACGAGGTGCGGCGCAACATCGGGCTCGTCTTCCAGGACACCACGCTCGACGGCTACCTGAGCGCCGAGCAGAACCTGCGCCTGCACGCCGAGCTCTACGGGGTCCCGCGCGACGCCGTCACCGAGCGCTTGCGCCAGGTGATGGAGATGGTCGGCCTGTGGGAGCGGCGCGCGAGCCTCGTGATGACCTTCTCCGGCGGGATGAAGCGCCGCCTGGAGATCGCCCGCGGCCTGCTGCACTCACCGCGCGTGCTCTTCCTCGACGAGCCCACGGTCGGCCTGGACCCGCAAACGCGCAGCTCGATCTGGAGCTACATCTCCGAGCTGAAGCGCGACGAGGACATCACGATCTTCCTCACCACCCACTACATGGACGAGGCCGAGTACTGCGACCGCATCGCGATCATGGACCGCGGCACGATCGTCGCGCTCGACACCCCCCAGGCGCTGAAGGCGGCCGTGGGCAAGGATCGCGTCCAGATCCAAACCCCCGACGAGCAGGCCGCGATCGCCGCGCTGCGCGAGCGCTTCGACATCGAGGCGAGCGTCGCCGAAGGCGCCGTCACCTTCGGCGTCCCCGCCGGCGAGCAGTTCGTCCCGCGCCTGTTCGCCGAACTCGGCCAGCCGATCCAGTCGGTCAACGTCTCGCGGCCGTCGCTGGATGACGTGTTCATGTCCTACACCGGCACCACCATCCGCGACGCCGAGGAGTCCGGCGTGAGCGACATGAACCGCAACATCGCCCGCATGATGAGCCGCTGAGAACGCGCCCTACTGTGAGGAGCACCCCGTAATGGCCACCGACATCGCCGCCGCCACCCCGCCCGGAGCGACCCCCGCGGCGCGACCGCCGGCCCACCATCTCGCCCGCGTGCGAGTCCCAGCGCGCAGCTGGCGCGGCGAGCTGCGCGCGATCCGCGTCGTCTGGCGGCGCGAGCTGATCCGCTTCGGCCGCGATCGTTTGCGCATCGTGACCTCGCTGATCCAACCTTTCCTGTTCCTATTCGTGCTCGGCACCGGCATCTCCTCACTGGCCTCCGCCGGCACCCACGGGGTCAACTTCAAAACGTTCATCTATCCCGGTGTGATCTGCATGGCGGTGATGTTCACCGCCATGTTCACCGCCGCCTCGATCGTGTGGGATCGCGAGTTCGGCTTCCTGCGCGAGATGATGGTCGCGCCCGTGCGCCGCAGCTCGATCGTCCTCGGCAAGGTCGCCGGCGGCGCCACCGTCGCCACCTTCCAGGGCCTGATCGTGATCGCGATCGCCGGCCTCGTCGAAGTGCCCTACGAACTCAGCCTGATCCTGGAGTTGTTCGCGCTCTCGATGTTGCTGGCCTTCGCGATCACCGCCTTCGGCGTGATGTTCGCCGCGCGCATCAACCAGATGCAGTCCTTTATGGCGCTCATGCAGATGGTGATCATGCCCCTGTTCTTTCTCTCCGGCGCCATGTTCTCGGTCGCCAACCTACCCCAGTGGCTCGCGGTGCTGAACCGCCTCGACCCGCTCACCTACGCCGTCGAACCGATGCGCCGAGCGATCTTCGCGCACATCGACGTCTCCCCGGCGGCCCGCGAAGCGCTCGCTCCCGGCATCACCTGGTTCGGCTGGCACGTGCCCACGCTCGTCGAGGCCGCGGTCATCGCGATCCTCGGGCTGATCATGCTCGGCGTCGCCATCTGGGAGTTCTCCCGGGCCGAGTAGCCCTCAGCTCAATCGAGCGCCTGAGCGGCCACGCCCAGCATGAGGTCGTCCTCGGGGACCTCGCCCGAAGCCGGGTCGGTCATGCGCATCGCCTCGCCGAGGGCCGCCGGGTCGCGCAGGATGCGCCGTTCGGTCAGCGGCTGCAGGATCCCCCGCAGCGCGATCGCGGCGCCGACCCAGCGCGGGGCCCACAGACGCGCCGAGCGCCGTTCGATCCCCCGCTCGATCGCATCGATGGCGCTCGACAGCGGGATCGGGTTGCTCACGAATCCCGGCGACCCACTGTTGAGCGCTTCGATGGAACTCTGAGCGAACGCGGCGCGCACCAGATCGGTGTCGATGAACCCGAAGTAAGCGCACCCCACTCGCGCCCCCGTGGACGCGGTCTCCATCCGCAGCGAGTCCGTCATGGCCTCGACCCCGGCCTTGGTGGTCGTGTACGGACCCATCATCGGCGTGTGTGCGATCGCACTCAGGGAGGCGATGTTCAGCAGATATCCCCGGCGCGCGGCGATCTGCTCGATGACCGCCCGATCGGTGCGCCACACGCCGAGCAGGTTGACCGCGAACGTGCGCTCGACCTGCTCGATCGGCGCTCTCGCCAGCGTGCCCACGAACGCCAGGCCCGCGTTGGCGATCGCCACGTCGATTCCCCCGAACCGCTCAACCGTGGCGGCGACCGCGCGTTGCAGCGCCTGGAAATCGGTGACGTCCGCCTCGAACGCCACCGCCCGGTCCCCCAGACGGGCCGCCAGCTCTTCCAAGCGCTCGGGCTCGAGGCCCACCAGCGCGACATTCGCGCCCTTGCCGTGCAGCCGTTCGGCGGTCGCTGCACCGATGCCGCGCGCGGCGCCCGTGATGAAGACGGTACGCCCATTCACATCGAATACGGCCTGGTTGCGCCCTTTACGCCGATTGCGGCTCATGCGGCGGCCAACTCTACAGGTTCACGCTCAAGGCGCGGGCGCAGCTCATAGTCGGCGGGATCGAATCGACGCGTGCGCCGGCGATACGGCCAGGTCGAGCCCGGCCACACGGTGGAGTTGCGCCCGTGCGCGTCCAGATACCAGCTGACGCACCCGCCCGAGGTCCACACGCTGCCTTGCAGCTTGCGCTGAACCTCCTCGTTAAAGCGTTCCTGCACGTCCTCGCGCACGTCGAACACGGTGCCCGCGCCCATGCGATCGAGGTGGGCGATGCACTCGATCAGGTAATTCAGCTGGGACTCGATCATAAACACGATCGAGTTATGCCCCAGGCCCGTGTTCGGACCCGCGAGCAGAAACAGGTTGGGAAAGCCCGCGACTGTGGCCCCGAGATACGCCTGGGGGCTGCTCTTCCAGACATCCGCGAGGGTGCGCCCGCCGCAGCCGTGCACCCACTCAGCGACGGGCATGTCGGTCACGTGAAACCCCGTTCCCAGGATGATCGTGTCCACCTCCCGTTCGAGACCGTCGGCGGTCACGATCCCGTGCGGCGTGACGTGAGCGATCGAGTCGGTCACAACCTCCACGTTGGGATGCTGCAGTGCCGGATAATAGTCGTTGGAAAGCAGCGTGCGTTTGCACCCGATCCGGTAATGGGGAGTGAGCTTGGCACGCAGCTCAGGGTCGGACACCTGCTCACGCAGGTGCTTGCGTCCGCTCCGCTCCGCCAGCGAGCCCTCGTGCGGGTGCATGAGCGTGAACACAAACGGCTCGCGCGACCAATACACCAGCCCGCGCACCAGCCGCTGCGCGGGCGGGAAGACCCGATAGAGGAGCCGCTCGGCGCGCGAGGTCGGCCGATCGCGGTGCGGCATGACCCACGGCGGCGTGCGCTGGAACAGGTGCAATTTCGACACTTCCGGCTGGATGTGCGGCACGAACTGGATCGAGGAGGCTCCCGTGCCGATCACCGCCACGCGCCCGTCCAGTAGCGAATGCTCGTGATCCCACTGCGCGGAGTGGAAGATCGTGCCCGCGAACGTATCGATCCCCTCGATCTCCGGCAGCTTCGGCTCGGACAGCGGTCCAGGGCCGGCGATCAGCATCTCCGCGGACAGCTCGCCCATGTTCGTCTCGATCCGCCACAGCTGCTCGTCCTCGTCCCAGCGCGCAGCCCTGACCTCGTGGCAAAAGCGGACGTGCGGGTCGATGCCCTGCTCGCGGCTTACGCGCCGCAGGTACTCCCAGATCTCCGGCTGAAGCGAATACGTCCGCGTCCAGTCCGGGTTCGGTGCGAACGAGAACGAGTACAGGTGCGAGGGGATGTCGCACTGGCAGCCCGGATAGGTGTTCACGTTCCAAGTGCCGCCCACGTCGCCCGTGCGCTCGAACACCACGAAGTCCTCGACCCCCGCCTGCTTGAGCTTGATCGCCGCGCCCAGGCCGGCGAAGCCCGAGCCGACGATCGCGATGCGGTGGTGGGTGGCGGTGGTCCTTGCGGAGGGGACGCTCACCCGCGAAAGCCTAGAGGTCGCTCGCAAGAGAGGCTGATTCTGAGGCCGGCCGCCACGCGACCGGCCGATGGTGGTCAGTGTTTGTGCTTGCCATGTCTGCGCCCGGCCGCCCGCGGGCCGACAATCACAAGCGCCGCGCTGTTCGGCGCCAGCTTCACGGTCACGATGCCTGCGTGCGCGATGACGCGCTCGGGGCGTATGGGCGCCTTCAGCGAGCCGTCGTGCGAAACCGCGTGGCCTCCCAGCAGAATGTCGTCGGTGGCGCTCGGCGCCGGACCGGTCAAGCGCAGGACCCGTCCACGGCTCAGACCGGCGCCGACGTTCAGGCGCAGCGCGAGCGGGCGCGCCCCCGGCGGTTCGTCGTCGACGAGCACCACCTGCACCCCGTGGTCAGGGCCCGAGAACGAGGCGACGACGAGATTCGGCCCGGTTGTCGCGGGCGGGGGTATCGCTTCACTGCCGGCGGGCGCGCCTTCGCTACCGGCGGGCGCTTCTTCCGGCGGGATCGGCTGCGCCGGCGCGCCTTGCTCAGTCACGGTCGTGGGCAGCGGACGGTAGCCGACGAGCGAGCGAGTGAGCAGCATCGCGTACCAGTCCGGCTGGGCACGCAGCGAGCCCTTGGCCAGCGCCGCCGGATCGGGAGCGCACAGTGGGGTGTAGCCGGCGCAGTTGCCCGGGTTGCCCTGCAGGTTGATCCCCACCGCGCCCGAGGCCATCACCTGGGTGATGTAGCCGGTCGCCCACAGGGCAGAGGCGAAAGTGTTGCTGATCCCGGCCACACCTCCGCAGGAGACCGAGCCGGCCTCGTCGATCCGCAAGGGCACATGCTGGTTGCGTGCGACTTTCATGTAGGTGCCCAATGACGCGGACTCGCGCCCGCGCGTGAGCACGCTGAGCAGCGATTCGATCGTCGGCGGCGGTTTTTGCGCGCACCCCATCGGATAGTGGTGGCCGGTCAGCAGCGCCGGCTGCTGGGAGAGCGCCTCCTCCTCGCCCCATTCGATGAAGATCCCCGAGCCCGACACGTCCGGGCCGGCGATCGGCACGCCGGGCGTGAGAGCCCCGATCGCCTGGCGATATTCGCTGACCTCTTCCTCATAGCCCTGCGCGATCCACGGCAACGTGCGAAACCCGTGTCTGCCGTACGCGTCCGGCTCGTTGCCGATCTCCACGGCCGCCAGGTTCGCGCCGAGCGCGTGGTGCGCCGCCGCGACCTCCCGTGCCGCGGCCGCCGGTTCGAAGTGGGCCATGCCGACCGTCAGCAGCACCTTCCATCCGCTGCGGCGTGCAAGGCGCCCGATCGCCTGCAGCTGTGCGGGATTTATCGCGCGCGAAGCCCACGGCTGCTTCGGCGTGGCCGCGTCGCTCCAGCCGATGTTCTGGTCGGAGGTGATGCCCCCGAAGCGGATCACTCCCGGGCCGAGCGAGCGCAGCAACTTCACGAGGTCGCCCCGGTCGGCGTAGCGACTGATTTGATCCAACGCCGCCGCCTCGAAAGAGAGGCCGAGGAACTCCCGGGGCACAGGCGGACCCGGAGCCAGGCGGTTGATTGTTACCGCCACCGGGAGTGGGGGTTGGGCGGCCGCCGTTGTTATGAGCGGACCGCACAGCGCAAGCGCCAGGGAGAACGCGACGCGCACGGCGGTCGACTTCGATCTCGGGCGTCCTCGCACGTACGGATGGTAAAGAGTGCCCATTACACTCTGCGCCGTGCGCCGCCGTCCCCGAGTCCGCAGCCTCTTACTCATCGTCGTGGCGGTGCTGGCCGTGGTCGTCGTCGCGCTCAACTGGACCTACGGCCGCCTCCCGGCGGAGCCCACGCCGACGGGCTCGTTCGCTCAGGTTGGGAACCTGCGCATCCACTACATCGAACACCCCGGGACGGGCACGCCGATTGTGCTCATACACGGCCTGCCCGGGACGGCCGACGATTGGGAAGACGTCACGCCGCTGCTGGCCGGCCATCGCACGATCGCGATCGACCGGCCCGGGTTCGGCTACTCGACCGGTGGCTATGTTCCATTCAACCGCCAGCTGGAAGCGATCGATGCGCTGCTGCACCAACTGCACGTCGTACGCCCGATCCTCGTCGGGCACTCCTACGGTGGGACGATCTCGCTGGGATTCGCCGAGCGCTACCCGAGCGAAGTCGGCGGGCTCGTGCTCGTCGATGCCGCGGCCGCGGGCCAGAAACTCAATGCGTTCGCGCAGGCGCAGGCTCATCTCGTGAAATTCCTCCAAACGCCGGTCATCAGGCAGGTGGCCAACGCGACGTTCGGGCAGCTCCTGATCACGGCGTCCGTCAATCAGGCCGAAAGCGAAGCGTTCCACCCACAGCCGGTCGTCGCAGCGCACCACGAACGCGTGCTCGAGATAAACATGACAAAGGAGAACCTCGAAGCTTGGGCCGGGGAGATGCTCGAGGCCAACGGCGTCGTGGCCCAGATCGACAAGGGGCTGAGCAGCATTAAGATGCCCGCCGTCGTGATCCAGGGCGAGGGGGACGAGCTGGTCCACGCCATTCATGGCCGCGCGCTCGCGTCCGCGCTTCCCAACTCACGCCTGGTGATGCTCTACGGCGGGCACATGCAGCCATACGATCATCCCGCGGCGGTCGCTGGGGCTGTGCGGGGGATGGCGGGGCAGAAAAACTGAGCCGGGGGCCGCGAAGCCCTCTACGTGCGGCGTTGGAGCGCGGCGGCCTCCTCCAAACGGTTGTCTCCCCAGAACAGCTCGTCTGCAACGGCGATCGTGGGGACGCCGAAAACGCCGAGCGTGTGGGCGGCGTCGGTGGCGGTTCGCAGCGCAAGCTTGATCTCTGGGTCGGCGGTCGCCTCGGTGACTGCGTGTGGGTCGAGGCCGACGTCTGTGGCGACCCGCAGGACGTGCTCTTGGATGGCGAGATCGTTGCCGTGTTGGAATGCGTGGCGTAAGGCCCGCAGGGTGAACTCGTGCCCGCGGCCGACCTTGAAGGCGTAGGTGGCGGCGCGCATCGCGAACAGGTAATTCGTGGGCCACGGGTCGGGCCAGCGGATCGCCGGGAGTCCGTACCGGCGCGCGCGGTGCTCCACCTCGGCCATGCCGGCCTGACGCTGGTCGGGGGCGCCCATCGCCCATGAGGAGCGCCCGGTGTGCTTGAAGAGGGCGCCGAGGGACACCGGCTGCCATGTGACGGGCCCGGGAAGGACCTGGGATATGCGCTCGGCCGTCAGGTACGCGAACGGGGAGCCGAGGTCGAAGTAGAAGGTTGCTTGGGTCATGTGATGCGCCCGGAGTCTCGCCTCGCTGCCCGTCCTCCCGATATGCGCGAGCCGGGACGACCCACCAAAATGGTCAAGTACAGGTTGAGGCTTTGGTGCGGGCGTTGTTGGAGCCGCCGGCGCGGCGGGAGCGGCAGAGGCTCATTGGGCTTCTTGGGGAGGAGTCCGCTTCTTGATGATCGCATGGAGTCGGGGGCCAAGCCGTAAAGCCCGAGTTGGGCATGTGATTGGCGACGACGCGAGGTGCGCCGAGGCCGAGGGACTGAGGTCGTCGGTAGCCTGAGGCCGTGCCGACCGACCCGGTCTCCGTGAGCTGGACGCTCCATGCCATCGATAAGGCACGGCAGCTCGGGTTCGCTCGCGCCGATGTGGAGGACGCGGTGCTCGACAAGCATCGCGAGCGGCGTCGTAATGCCGGTAAGGCGGGCTGGAAGGTCGTTGCTGGGCGCATCGTGGTGGTCTACGAGCATCCGGACGGCGGCGATCCGTTGTTCGCTCGTGTTGTCACGGTCTGGCGTCGGCGCTAGCCTATGGGTATGCGGATCGAAGGGCACTACGACGCCGACGCGGACATCGCGTGGGTTCGCTTCGAGGGTTATGACGCTAATACGGCCGTGGGCGAGGAGTCGGATTCTGGGCTGCGGGAACTCGATCCGGCGACGGGAGAGATCGTGGGTCTGGAGTTCTGGCAGGCGAGCCGTCGGCTACCAGCTGAGTTCCTACGCATGCTGCCGCCGCCGCAGGTCGAGGCCGCGGCGGCATAGCTTTCGCTTGATCCGTCAGCCACCGGGACTGTATCTGGCTGGTGTGTGCTGAGGCCGGCGCTACTGGGACGACTCCAGTGTCGCAAGCTCATGGAGGAGCGCGTCGCGTCGACCGCGCCTGCGCTCGGCCTTCTTCAGCGAGGGCAGCTTCTGCGGCTTGCACAGCAGGCAGCCGGCGCGGCGCTGCTTGGGTCGCCTTCGCTTGTGATGGGCCATCGGATTCAAGCTAGCAGGGGTAGTGGCGGAGTTCCGAAGCCCGACATGTCCGCGGCCATATAGGTCGATGGCTCGCTGAGTTTGTCCCTGAGGGCGTGCATCGTGCAGCCAAGGGGCATTACCGGCACTTCGGGTTTCAACAAGGAGCAAAAGGTCCTCGAAAATGCCCCGTGCGGGACTCGAACCCGCCCCACCGGATTAAAAGTCCGGCGCTCTACCAGATGAGCTAACGGGGCTAGCGGCGGTCAGTCTGCCACATGAGGGGGTGCGCGTGGGTGTAGCGGCGGGAAGAGCGCGGAGCGCGGGGCTTGCCAGGGCGTGCGGGGCGGCCGGTTGGTGGGGCGACTACGAAGGGGGCTGTTCGGAGGCGGCGACCTGCAGCAGCTCGTCGATACGGGTGAGCTTGACGCGGGGCCGTCCGGCGGGCTCGCCGAGGGAGCGCTCGTGGCGGTCGATGGCTTCCCAGCCGGAGTAGGTGACGAGGTTGGGTTGGCGGGTGCGCAGGAGCGTTTCGATGGCGTCGGGGTCGGGCGTGTCGGGGGTGTGGGCGAGCCCGTGCATGGCGCTGGGGGAATCGTCCGTGTCGGGCGCGGGAAGATCGGCGAAGATCGCGTCGACTGTCTCTTGGGCGTCCTTCTTGTTGGTGCCGATGACGCCGGAGGGGCCGCGCTTGATCCAGCCGACGACGTACTCTCCAGGCAGCGGGCTGCCGGTGTCTGGGTCGAGGACGCGGCCGGCATCGTGGGGAATGGTGGCGGCACGCTCGTCGAAGGGGACTCCGGGCAGGGGTACGCCGCGGTAGCCGATGGCGCGGAAGACGAGCCCGGCGGGGATGGTTTCGCGCTCGTCGGTGGCTTGCGCGCGCAGACCGCCTCCGGCGCTGAGGGTGAGGCGGTTGCGGACGAGCTCGACCGCGGAGAGATGGCCGGCCTCGGCGGCGATGAGCGCGGTGGGCGAGAGGAGGAAGCGCAGGACGATGCGCTTGGGCCGCCCCGCCGGAGGGGTGGCGGCGTAGCCCTGCAGCAGCTCGACGTTGCGCTGGGCGGTGGGCGTGAGCTCGGTGTCTGGATCGGTGACGGCGAGGGCCGTGTCGAGCTCGTGGGGGTCGACGATGATGTCGGCGTCGGTGAGATCGGCGAGCTCGCGGAGCTCGGGGTTGGTGAAGGCGGCCTGGGCCGGTCCGCGACGGCCGACGACGACGACCTCGGTGATGGTTGAGCGGGCGAGCACGTCGAGCGCGTGATCGGCGGTGTCGGTGGGTGCCAGCTCGGAGGGGGCGAGGACAAGCATGCGGGCGACGTCGAGGGCGACGTTGCCGTTGCCGATGACGATCGCGCGGGTGCAGGAGAGGAGGTCGGGCTCGAGGTCTGAGTGGTCGGGGTGGCCGTTGTACCAGCCGACGAACTCGGTGGCCGCGTGCGAGCCGGGAAGGTCTTCGCCGGGGATGCCGAGTGGACGATCGGCGGGCGAGCCGGTGGCGTAGACGATCGCGTGGTAATGGGCGAGGAGCTCTTTGCGCGAGATGTGCTCGCCGAAGGCGATGTTGCCGAAGAAGCGGAAACGGGGGTGGGCGGCGGTGCGCTCGTAGATGCGGGTGACGGACTTGATCTTGGGGTGGTCGGGGGCGACGCCGGAGCGGACGAGACCCCAGGGGGTGGGCAGGCGCTCGAACATGTCGACCTCGAAGCGCTCGGAGGGGTCGGCGAGTAGGTGCCCGGCGGCGTAGAAGCCGGCGGGACCGGAGCCGATGACGGCTACGCGAAAGGGAGTGTGCTCGGAGGCGGTTGAGTCGGTCATCGATTGGAATGGGGATGGGCGCGGCCCGACTCGAACGGGCGACCCCCTCGGTGTAAACGAGGTGCTCTGGCCAACTGAGCTACGCGCCCAAGGTCGGGAGGCTCAAGGCTAGCGAAGCGCGGGAGCACACCGGCCGCGCGAGGAAGCGTGTGGGGCGCCAAAGGTGCAAAACTAAGGGAGTGAGCAAGGGGAGGTCGGGGTGGACTGTGCGGATCGCGATCGGGGTTGGAGCGGCGATCGTGGTTCTGGTCGTGCTCGCGCAGCTGTTTGCCCCGGGGATTGCGGCCAGGGTGGTGCGCAATCGGGTTGAGAAGTACGGAAACGTCGAGAACGTGGAGGTGAAGGCCTGGCCCGCGGTGAAGCTGGCGTGGGGGCACGCGGACGAAGTGCGGGTGAGCGCCGGACACCTGAAGATGAGCCTGGGGCAGTCGGTGTCGCTGCTGAAGGAAGCAAAGGGCGTGGCGAAGATGCAGCTGCGCGCGAAAAGCATGGAAATAGAAGGTCTGCGGCTGGCGGATGCGAGCCTTTTGAAGCACGGGAACGCGCTGCGCGCGCAGGGCGTGTTGAGCGAAGCGGACGTGAAGCGGGCGCTGCCGGAAGGGGTCGACGTGGCGTTCGTCAAGAGCGAAGCGGGCACCGTCGAGGTGCGCGCGAGCGGGGGGCTGTTCGGGGTGGGGGTGAGCGTGGATGCGGTGGCGCAGGCCGAAGAAGGCAAGCTCGTGGCGAGGCCGACGGGACTGCTGCTGAGCGAGCTCAAACTGACGGCGTTTGAAGATCCGAACGTGTATGTGGAAGGTGTGGAAGCGCACGCGCTCGGCGGCGACTCGGGCGAAGGTGCCAGATACGAGGTTTCGATGTGGGCGAGCCTGCGGTGAGGGGTTGACGCAGGCGCGAGTCCGTCGCGGATCGCGTCAGTTGACGGTAGCGTTTTCGATACCGCTCCTGCTGAGCGGAGCGGACGGGGTGGCGGCCCGTGGGGAGACGATCATGGGCAGGCCCTCGCGCGGGCTGATGGTGGGCATCTGGCGGATGGTCAGGCGGAAGTCGGTGGGCAGGGAGAGGGTGAAGCGGGAGAGGATGAGCGTGGCGATTGCGCGGATCTCGAGTTGGCCGAAGCGCATGCCGATGCAGGTGCGCGAGCCGCCGCCGAAGGGGATGTAGGCGCCGCGCGGGAGCGCGGCCTTGGCCTCGGGAGCAAAGCGCTCGGGGCGGAAGGCATCGGGCTCTGGAAAGACGTCGGGCAGGCGGTGGGAGGCCCAGGAGCAGTAGTTGACGAAGGCTCCGGCGGGGACGGTGTGACCGTGCAGCTCGAAGGGTGCGACGGAGCGACGGGGGCCGATCCAGGCGGGCGGGTAGAGGCGGAGGGTCTCGTCGAGGGTCTGCTCCAGGTAGGGCAGGCCGGCGCCGGTGAGCTGAGATGGGGTGGGCGGCGCGCCGTCGAGCTCGGCGTCCTGCTCGGCGAGCAGGCGCGCGAGGACATGGGGGTGGCGAGCGAGCTCGTAGAACATGAAGGCGATCGTGGAAGTTGTGGTGTCGTGCCCGGCGAAGAGCAGGGTCATGACCTCGTCACGGATCTGCAGGTCTGAGAGAGCTGCCTGGCTGTCCTCGTCGGTGGCGTCGATGAGCAGGGAGAGGACGTCATCGCCACGCTCACCGGTGGCGCGCCGACGGGAGATCTCGGAGTAGATCAGGCGGTTGAGGGCGCGGGTGGCTTTCTGCTGTCGATCCCACGGAGAGAAGGGGCCGCGGAGCATGCGCAGGGTGTAGTCGCGGGAGTAGAAGGAGAGGGTTTGCTCGAACAGGGCGGCGGCGTCGATGGAGCGTGCGGCGGGCCCGTCGGGGTCGAGGCCGAAGAGCGCTCGCATGGCGATGCGCAGGGCGAGGCGACGGGTCCAGGCGTAGAGGTCGATGGTGGCCGCCGGGGTGAAGGACTCCAGAGCGCTGGTGGTCTCCTCGAGCATGGTGTCGAGCGAGGAGAGGATGCGCTCGTGGTGGAAGGCGGGCAGCATGATCCGCCGGGAGGCGCGATGGAAATCGCCGTCGGTCGTGAGCAGGCCGTCACCGGCGAAGCCCATGAGATCGCGGAAATAGGAAGTGCGGTAGGCGAAGTCGGAGGCGTGAGAGACGGTGATGTGGTGGTTGGCTGCGGGCCCGAGCGCAAAGACGGAGTTGGCGTGGAAGAGCCGTAGCGTGAAGACGGGTCCGTAGCGTTCGTAGGACTCGAGCAGCAGCGGGAGCGGTTCGTTGGCGAAGCGCTGAGTGCGCCGGAACGAGGGCCGGGTCTCGCCGGGCGGGAAGGGGACGGTGGCTGAGCGCTCGTCGAGGAGGTCCTGGACGAGGACGACGAAGGGGTTGTAGGAGCGGAGGGGTGCTGGGGACTCGAGTGGTGGCATGGGCGAGAGGAAGACTAGACGAAAACTGGCTGCCTGGCCAGTTTGCCGGAGCGAGCGGACGGCGAGGGCCGGGGATTGCGTTTGGCGGGCGAGCTACCGGCAAGGCGGTGGCGGTGTGCGGGCGCGTGGATACAGGGGGCGATCGGCTGTGCGAGCGGGCGATTGGCTGTTCGCGATGGCGAGGAGGGCGAGCGGGGCGGCTGGTTGGCATACTGGGGATGCGCGCAGGTCCGCGGAAAGCGGTCCGACCCGCGCGAAACGCGGGGGCGTAGCTCAGTTGGTTAGAGCGCCGGCCTGTCACGCCGGAGGTCGCGGGTTCGAGTCCCGTCGCTCCCGCTTTTGTCACCCCGCCTTTGGGCCTTCCTGTTGGGCGGGCTTGGTCGATCGTCTTGAAGTAGACGGCGAAGGCTGGACGGGGCGTTACGGCAACGATGCGCCCGGTGTCCTGCCAGATGTGGTCGAAGAGGCTTGCGAGGAGCTTGCGTCGCTCGGCGGGGTCGGGCTCTGCGTGCCAGAAGGTGGCGAAGTCCCCGAGCAGTTCCTGCGCGCGGTCGAGGTGGGGGTCGGCGGGGGGCGCGAGGCGCTGGAGCTCTTCCTCGAGGGTTTGGCGGCGCATGACGTAGCGGGGCTTGGTGAGGTCGCCGAGGACGTAGAGGTCTTGGAGGCGGTCGAGCTGGGTCAGCAGCTCGCGGCGGCGCTCCTGGTCTTCGCTTGGGTGGCGTTGGGTCTCGGCGGTGATCGTGTCGAGCACGAGCTGGCGGAGCTCCTCGTCGGGTTGGAAGGTGTGCAGCCAGTCGATGAGCTGCTCCTCCAGTGGTTCGGCCTTGACGATCGGTTGCTGGCAGTCGCCGTGGTGGCGGCGGGTGGAGCACTGGTAGCGGCGGATACCGGCGCGCGAGCCGCGGGTGCCGTGCATGCGCGCGCCGCAGCTCTCGCAGCAGAGGAGCTTGCGCAGCAGGTACTCCTCGGAGGGGGGCCGGGCTTCAGGACGCGGGTGCGCCAGGAGCGGATCTCCTGCACCTGGTCGAACAGCTCGTCGGTGACGATCGCCTCGTGCAGGCCGCGAATGCTGCGGGTCTTGTCGCGCAGCCCGCTGACGTAGCCGGCGTAGGCGGCGTTGCAGAGCATCTCCCGGACGGTGTCCTTGCCGAACAGCCGGTCGCGGGCGGTGCGTGCGCCGGTGGCGTTCAGCCAGTCGGCGAGGCTGCGGTCTGACTCCTGGCCGGTGGCATAGCGCTCAAACAGCGCCCGCACGAGCGGGGCGCGCTGCGGATCGGGGACGGCGAGCTTGCTTTCGGGGTCGCGCACATAACCCCAGGGGAGGTTGCCGACGAGGTGGCCCTGGCGCGCCTTCTCGCGCAGGCCGCTGCGAGTCCAGAAGGACAGCGAGACTGAGTAGTACTCGTCGAACATCTCGTGGATCGACTCGGCGAGGAACGAGGAGGGGTCGGTGGGGTCATCGCCCATCGGTTGCGTGACGGGGACGACGCGGATGCCGAGGCGCTCGCGTAGGAGCTGCTTGTAGCGGCGTGCCTCGACTTGGCTGCGCGCGAAGCGGGAGGTGTGGAAGACGAGCACCACGTCGAAGCAGCCCTGCGCGGCGTCGGCCATGAGGCGCTGGAACTCGGGGCGGGCCTCGGACTTGCGCCAACCGGAGTGGAAGTTGCAGTACTCCCCGACCAGCTCCAGGTCGTTCTCGACGGCGAACTTGCGGATCGTCTCGCGCTGGGCGTCGGGGGAGAATCCCTGACCCTGCTTCTCAGTTGACTCGCGGACATAGGCGACCGCGCGCTGCCTGACCGTTGTCGTCTCTGACGGACTACTCATCTGCTCCTCCTTGGCTGTGGGTGTTGGTGAGATGGCATCCGCGACGAAGCCACCAGTCGGCGAACCAGCGCGCGAATCCTTCGAGTTCGCTGTGGGGGTCTCTGACAGGTCGGTCATGGGCGTCTCCTCTGCGGATGGACGGACGCGATCGCTCATGGCAGACATCTCTAGCTCGATGGGGTTAGGATCTCAACAGCGGATGGGCTCGGCGGTGCCGGGCCGGGGCGGCACAGTCGGTTAGCGGCCGCTGCGGTTCCTTCGGGGCCTTGCTCATCGGTGCGCCTCGCTTTCCTTGCTGGCGTTCTGGTCGGGGTCGTAGGGTTGGGTGGGGTGCGGTTCGGTGCAGTAGTGGCATGTGATGGGAGCGTGGTAGAGGTGGCTGCCGGGTTTGCGTGAGCCGGGGTAGATCGTCTCGCCGCAGGCGCCGCAGACCTTCAAGTGTTTGCGGTCGAGCTGCGGGTAGAAGTCCTCGGAGTGGTGGGTGAGTCGCCCAAGCGGTCCGGCTTTGCGCGCGAGCGCTCGTGCGGTTTGCTCGCGCCACTCCAAATAGATCGCGTGCCGCTCGTGCTGGTCGCGCCGACCGGCTGCGTCGCGCTCCGCGTCCTGCGGGAGCTGGTCGAGGTCGCGCGGGCTGAGCAGTTCGCCTCTGCGCAACTGGTTCCAGGCGCGTTGCAGGGACGGTCCTTCACCGTGGGAAACGGCGAGCGCTCTGATCTGTTGGGCCTGGGTGTCGGTGTAGTCCTTGGCGAGTAGAGCGACTTCCTCGGTCACCGTGGTGTCGGGTGGGGTGTTGGGTGGCGTTCGGAGCTCGGGCAGCGCGTCTGCGAGGTCGCGCGCGATAGCGCGCAACACCTCGCTCTCCTGCGGCAGCGGTGCCGCGCTTGAGGCGAGCAGGAGCTCGATCGCTTGCGCGCCGGGATCTTCAAGTGCGTCGAAGTAGGGAGCGAGCGAGCGCTCGTGGTCGCGCAAGCAGTCGCGCATCTTCTCGGGATCGTCGCGCAGTATCTGGCGCTTGGCCTCTTCGGCTTCGCGTTCTTTGAGCTCACGCGCGAGCATCCGTTCATGGGGCGCGTGGGCGGCGTGAAGGATGTCGAGAACGGTCAGGCCGGTGTTCCCATCCAGATCAGCGAGGCAGGGGTCGGTCATGAGTTGGTGTGGGGTCCAGGCGATCCCGGCGGCACCGGCGATGAACGCGCGGCGCTTGTGCAGGGATGGACCGTGGGAGAGGGCACGGGCAAGAGCGCCCAGGAACCTGCGCGCACGAACGTCGGTTGTCGTGAGGAACAACAGTGCGGGCGGGTATGCGTGGCGTTTGCGCCAGGCTTCGGACTCGATGTAGGCGGCGTAGAGCGCGGCCTTGGCACGCAGGCGGGTATGGGACATCGTGCCGAGGTCGATCTCGACGAACGCCCACAGTGAGCGGTCCTGCTCGTCCAACAGGCCGAGCGTGGCGTCCGGGGCGAGCGCTCGTTCTCGCATCCCATCCTTGAAGGTCTCGCGGGCTTCGCTCTCCCGGTCGTAGCGAAGGCCCTTGAATCCGGCGGTGCGCGCGTTCGTGACCACCGCGACGTACAGCTCGGTCAGTGCTGTGGCGTGCGCGAGAAAGACCGGGTTGGGCTCACGGCGCTCCCCACCGCGTGGGACGGGCTCCCCGCGCATCAGACAGTCCGCGCGGCGTGTCGGCCAGTGATGGTTCGGAGCGGAACCATGCTCTCGGTAGGGGCGGGTGCGTCCTGCGAGTCCGAGATCGTGTAGGCGGCGTGTGCGGTAGCGCAGCGTTCGCTCGGGGATCTCGGGGAACAGTCGTGCGAGCTGGTCCTGGCGCACCACGCGATGCGCGCACAATACGTCGAGCAATCGCCGGTCGAGGTCGGTTAGTGCGCTTGCCCCGCCGGTGGGGGAGGGGGAACGACGACGAGCCCGGACGACACGATCACGGTCGCTGGAGCGAAAACTACTCATGGGCAGAAGATCTGGGCACTCGCGGACGGCATGAACACGACACAGCAAGCGTCAACTGGCACGAGTAGGGACGGGTAGAGAGAGTCGGGCGCGCCCGGTCCGCCCGGATTTCCCGCCACCAAGCCACATACGGCACGTCGCGGGTTGCCGATCGCACACGACCGAACGGCAACGATGCGAGGGCGCCGGTGAGGGCTCGTGCCGCTATCTCGGCGGAGGGCATATCTATTTAAACCGAGCAAGGCCCCGAATGTGCAAACGAGTTTTGTCGCGCCCAGGGGCTGCCGGGGGTCCTGCTGATCGGAGGTGTTCGATGGGTGACTATTTGTCGGCTGCATGCGTGTACTGACCGCGAACTCCCCAAACCGGCAAAGAGATTTCGTCGAACGTTCGTCCAGCGAGCGACACGGAAGGGAGCGGTCCGACGCGCTTACGCGCCGGACCGTGGTGAGACGGGCATCTGCTGTCTCGTCGGGGATGTTCCGAACGCGACGGATTGGGTTCTCAGGCGTGTTCTCGCGGCCCGTGCGATCCGTGCGACTGCGGCCTCCTCTTCGGCCTGTGACGCGAGCGCCGCGACCGACACGCCGAGCGCGTCGGCGAGCCCGCACAGCTTGCACCAGGTCGGATTACGAAGACCACGCTCGATGCCCGACAGGTAGGTAGGGTGCATCTCTGCGGCGAACGCGAGGTCTTCGATCCTCAGGCCGTGAGCCTTCCGCAGGCGACGAACCGCCCTCCCCAAGTCGGCACCTGTCGCGTGGGTGCTCATATCGCAACGAGACCGAGATTGTCCAGGTGCCTGACGCAACCGGACGCCCATACCCGCTTATGGCCGACGTAGAGGACACCCTCGGCCTCCAGCGCATATAGCGCGGCACGGATCGCCAGTGGTTTGATGTCGCCGAGCGCGTTCTCGAGTTCGGCGTGTGATCGTGGCTCTTGCTGTTCGAGGATCTGAAGGACGAGCAGCCGCTCGGTGATGATGTCGGGATGCTCGACGGTGCCCTCGCTTAGGAACATGAGGGCTATGTCCGGGATGCTCACGCCCGCGTCGAGCAGGCGTCGCGCGCACGCCGCCACCGCCCGGCCGAGCATCCGCATGATTCCTTCCAAGACGCGTACGCGGAAGGGATTGGTGATCGTGTTCATGTCGGGTTCCTTTCGGATCTCGACACCGGGAGGATGGTTCGGGGGCGCGCGACAGCGATCCCGTGGCAGGGGATACCGTTGCTCGTGTATCGAAGGTCCGTCCTTCGGTGCCGGGCCCGGGGTGTTCACAGCACCGCCGGGCCGCTTTACATGGATGGGTGTTCAGTGCCGCCAGCCGATTGAGTCCCGTCGCCGGACGCAACGAGGCCAGCGTCAGCGGCCCCGCAGGGCTTGGCTGGGAGGGGTCAGCGAGAGGCACAAACACGCACCTAAGCCTAAACGGGCGTTTAGTCGATGTCAAGGCCAAGGTCGAAAAAGAGCCCGGACGGCGATAATCCGGGCCGTGACGAGCTGGCCCAAGCGCGAGCAGGTCGATCCCGCCGATCTCATCGGCGCGGGCGAGATCCTGAAGCTCGTCGGCTGGAAGACCCGCAAGAGCCTCCTGGACGCCCAGAAGACCCGAGGCTTCCCGCCGCCGGTCGTCGTTGTCCGAGGCGCGCGGCTCTGGCACCGAGAGGACGTCGAGCAGTGGGTCAAGTGGCAAGACCGAGAGCCGCGGAACCAGTAGCTCACACACAAACGTGGCCTCAGTAGGACGAGCCAGGGAGGGCGGAGCTCGGCCGCGGCGGTAGGTCGAGTGGACTGGGTGGGGGAGTAATGTCCGCGTACCCGGGTACAGTCGATGAGAATACGAACATATGTTCGATAAGGAGTAGCCTGGTGGATCTTGAGATGCAGTCGTCGTTTCTAGCGCTATGCGCGATCGATCACGTGAACTGGCATGTGATCGCACGCGAAGCGCAGCAACCGGGGGGCCTTGAGCGGCTCCTACAGGGGGAGCTCACCGAGAAGTCCAAAGAGGCTCGTGAGACACAGAAGCTGATTCTCGATGCCCGTGGAGACCTTGACAAGCCAAGATGGCGCGCGGCCGAGGAGATTCGGCGTGCCGAAGAGGACGTAGGTGCGAGGCTCGTGACGGTCCTCGATGAGGACTACCCGGCGAATCTTCGGGTGATCTACAACCTGCCGCCGTTCCTCTTCTATCGGGGGTGCCTGGAGCGTGAGGACGCCCGCTCGGTTGCTGTCGTGGGTACGCGTGACGCTTCCGATGAGGGAATCGAGAGCGCACGGCGAATGGCCAGCCTCCTTGCTCAGCACGAGGTGACGGTTCTGTCCGGGCTCGCGCGCGGTATCGATACCGCGGCGCACGAGGAGACGCTCGCGCGCGGAGGCCGGACGATCGCGGTGCTGGGCACGGGCATCTTGCGCTGCTACCCCAAGGAGAACTCGGACCTTGCCGAGCGCATCGTGCGGTCCGGCGCACTCGTGTCTCAGTTCTGGCCTACCCAGCCACCCACGAGGTACAATTTTCCCCGCCGCAACGTCGTGACCTCTGGGCTGAGTCAGGGCACGGTAGTAATCGAGGCGAGCAAAACCTCAGGGGCCAAGATGCAGGCTCGCCTCGCGCTTGAACACGGCAAGCGGGTGTTCTTGGTCAGCCGTCTCGTCACCTCTCAGCCATGGGCGAAGAAGTACGTCGCGGAGCGCGGCGCGATTGAGGTCCGCTCGGTCGAGGACGTGCTGACCCGGCTCCGGTCGCCAGACGCGATCGAGCAACTCTCGGCCGGCCGGCGACAGCTCGCACTCGAGCTCGCGTGAGCCGGTGGACGCTCGTCCGCAGCCCGCCGGGTTTGGCAATTGCGCAAGGTGTCCGTACCTCGTCAGCGGTCCCGCACAGGTCTGCTTTGATTGTGCGAAGAGTTCTTTCGAGCGGCTTGCGGAGGATCGCTGTGAGCTGTGCGAGCTTGCGCTGAAGGAGGATGGATCGTGCGGTAATCCTCTCTGTAACTGGGGGGAGGACAGTCGCTTCTTCAAATGGGTGTGGGCCATCTCGATGCGAACGGGCCCGCTTAGGAGAGCGATCGACAGATACAAGGTCGGGGAAAAGCGAGCGTGGGCAGCAATCTTCGGTCGTGTGCTCATTGGCTACCTCAATGCCCAAGACGTGGTATTTCAACGCTACGATCTCATCATCCCGAGCCCAACCTGGGTTGGGAACGGAGGAAGAGCGTTCGATCATACGGGGCTTGTGATCGAGCGTGCCATCATCGAGGATGACGGCACCTGGCCCTTTCAGACCGGGGTCGTGCAAAAGACCACGGCGACCACGCCATTCCGCGGGAAGACGTGGAGAGCCCGCTATGAGATTGCCGAACACCAGTTGAGGCCTGCGCTAAGCGTTCCTGCCCCTAAGCTGGTTCGCGGGAAGCGCATTCTTGTCTATGATGATGTCTACACGGAGGGTCTCACGCTCCGCGCAGTTGCAAGTTCGCTGCGCGATGCTGGTGCTAAGGAGGTCTCTGAGGTCGTGCTTGCTCGTCAGCCCTACGGTGGGAGCATCTGAAACCTTGACCGCTTCCCTCCCAGCTGATCGAGATATTGCCTTGCTACATGCCACAACCATACAACTACTAATGGTGCTCACACATTCGGTGTTTCGCCTGGGTAGGGATACGGTCCGAGAGGAAAGACAGGGGCGTCGACCGGCTCTACCTCCAGCATCCTGATTTCATGCGCTATGCCGTCGCTGACGGCTTCTTCGGCATTCAGCATGGTGGTCGTCTCTACTACGGTTTTGGCCCGATCCGGTTGCATGGAGGTGCGCTCTTCCAGAATTGACCGCTCACGAGCATCGCTGGCTTCAAGGTTGGTGATGATCTGACGCAATGAGCTAACTGGTAGCTGTTCGCCAGCCTGGCAGATGTAGGCGGCCGGGTGAAGCATGAATGTGGCCTGCGGGCCAGTCCTTCGCTCATCTCCTGCCAGATAGACAGCTACACCCATTGACTGTACCGTCATAACAGCGTGAGTAACAAGCTGGAAAGAGAAGGCGCGCAGCTTCTCATAAAGACCCATCCCGGCTTCGATATGGCCCCCTCTGGTCGTCAGAGCAAGGACAACGCGCGGGACGCCCTGGCTCTCTAGTGTCCTGCGTCTTAAGTTCGGTGCTTAAGTATGGTATGCTGTGGCATGCCAAGAACCGGACGGCCCAAGCAGGTGTTGGAGTTGACTGACGCCGAGCGCGATCAGTTGGTGCGGTGGGAGCGGCGTAGGAAGTCTTCGCAGGCGTTGGCGTTGCGCTCGCGGATCGTTTTGCGATGCGCGGAGGGGCACTCCAATAAGGATGTTGCGGTGGCGTGTGGGGTGTCAACGCCGACGGTGGGGAAGTGGCGCCGACGGTTTTGTGAGCTGCGGCTGGACGGGCTCTCGGATGATCCGCGTCCGGGCCGCCCGGCGAGTATCACCGCCGAGCAGGTCGAGGACGTGGTGGTGGCGACGTTGGAGTCCACACCGGAGAACGCGACGCATTGGTCGCGCGCGAAGATGGCTGAGCGCTCGGGATTGTCAAAGTCGACGATCGGGCGGATCTGGCGGGCGTTTGATCTAAAGCCCCACCGGGCGGACACGTTCAAGCTGTCGACCGACCCCTTGTTTGTGGAGAAGGTCTATGACATCTGTGGCTTGTATCTGAACCCGCCGCAGGCCGCCGTGGTCCTATCAGTTGATGAGAAGAGCCAGGTGCAGGCACTGGCGCGGTCTCAGCCGGCGTTTCCGATGATGCCCGGCATGTGCGAGAAGCGCACCCACGACTACTTGCGCCACGGCACCACGAGCCTGTTTGCCGCGTTTAACACCCAAGACGGGACCGTGATCAGCTCGACTCATCGCCGTCACCGCACGATCGAGTTCAAGAAATTCCTGACCAAGATCGACAGTCAGGTACCCCAGCACCTCGACGTGCACCTCATCTGCGACAACTACGGCACACACAAGAGCCCAGCCATCCAACGCTGGCTCGATACCCATCCCCGCTTCCACATGCACTACACCCCGACGTACTCCAGCTGGATCAACCAGGTCGAGCGATGGTTCGCCTACCTCACCGACGATCTACTCAGGCGCTCCGATCACCGCTCAGTCCAAGCACTCGAGAAGGACATCCGCAACTGGGTAACGGCATGGAACGAGAACCCCAAACCATTTATCTGGGTCAAGACCGCCGAGCAGATCCTCAACTCCATATCACGACTTCTAAAACGAATTAACGGCGCAGGACACTAGGTGTGCGAGTACCGCCAGTAGGGAGGCGGTTGAGCCGAGGTTGATATGGCCCTGGAGGCTAACATACGCAACCGAGGGAGTTTGGGGTGTATTCGGGGGGTCGGGGGATTCCGGGTTGATCGCCATAGCGGACCTCCACGTTCATCTGGATTCGCTCGCCACGACCGGGCGGATTCGGCAAGCCTTGTGACAGACGACACTACGCTTTAGGTCGGACGGACTGTCGGGGTCAACATGTACGTTTGCCGGTGTCTCATCTGGATAACGATCCCAGGGGCCGCCTCCCGACCGGGCAAGTCTTGGGGGCGGCCCCGTCTTTGCGATGAAGGTTGGACCGAGAAGTCTTATTTAGGCTGGAAGCTCGCTCACAGCCGTATCTCAATCCGCGGGGTGTCAATCGCGTGTTCGACCCCCGTCGCTCCCGTCCCGAGAAAGTCCTGGTAACCAGGGGCTTTTTGTTGGGCTTTGGTACTCGGGTGGTGCTCGCTGGTGGCGGAGAGTACCGCTTGCGAGTACCACACCGGGCCTTGTGTTGCAGCGAAATGCGCTCGGAGCCGGATTGCGGGCCGGAGGTTGTGCTTGGCCTCCCCGATTTGGTCCTCAGCGTCCGCCGATGCTGCGCTCAGGGCTTCGATCGGGTCGCGGGGTGTGGCTGGGCGCGCGGGCGAGTCCCGGGAGCCGGCTGCGGCTCGGTGCGATCACGCGGTCGAAGTTCAGCCCGTAATCGGGGTCGGCCAGTTCGCGATGCGCGAGCGAGGGTGTTTGGGCGCGGCTCTGGCGCATCATGCCGGCGAGCTGTCTGACGCGGCGCTCGTCTTGGCCGTCGGCGCCGAGCTCCTCGCGGGCGAGGTACCACTCGGTGCCGTGGCGGGCGCGTGATGCCTCGACGTAGGCGGTCTCCTTGCTGGTTTGCCAGCCGCCGGTGACGATCACAGAGCGCTCGACGGTCGCGCCCCGCCGCAACCGCCTTTCCGTGCCGCGGCCCCCGGCAGTTAGCGCTGCGCGGGGGCCAATTGGGTTTGTGCCTGCGACTTATAGCGTATGGACTCATAGTAGTCAACCGGCGAGACTGCTCGTGTGCCAGCGATCTCTCCCGTCCATGCCGCGTTCGGAGACGCACTGCGCGAGCTGCGCGCCGAGCGCGGCATGTCGCAGGAAGCCGTCGCCCTTGAGGCCGGCCTAAACCGCGGCTACTACAGCGGCGTGGAGCGAGGCGTCCGCAACGTCGCGCTCGCCAACATCACCAAGATCGCCGGCGCGCTCGACCTGCCCGCATCAGCGGTGCTTGAGCGTGCCGAGGCGATTCAGCGTCGTGGGCGGCGGTAGCGTGTCGCGGTGACGTTCCACCAGTCTTGTTTGGGCGCGTGTGGCGATCGGCTTGCAGTTCGGTTGGTGCCGTTTGTCGTACTCTGTCTGTTATGGCCGGAATGTCCGCTATGCTTATGGGCATCCACTGCTTCTAGGTTCCTATGACACTCACAGCCCCCCGCCTCCAACTCTTGACCGTCGCGCAGGCTGCGGCCCTGTTGAACGTCAGCGATCGCACGGTCCGCCGCTGGATCGAGGCGAAGAAGGTTCCCTATCTCAAGCTGCCGAGTGGCGGCTACCGCATCCCTCAAACATCGCTCCTGGCCTCGCTGAGCGGTACCTACGACCTGGGCGGCGCGCGTGCCGAACTGGACGAGCGCTTCGCGGATGTCACCGAGGAGCAGGTTCGCACCGCGATGGCGGCCAGCGAGTAATCGCCCGAACCGTCGGGCGTCGCCCATACGCTGCGGTCCATGCCATGCGTGGTCATGGATACGAGTGTCTCGCTCCCGGCGACGCTGAGCTCGGCGGGAATGGCACGCAAGCTCTGGCTTCTGCTCGCCCTCGGTGCTCTCACCTACCAGATAGAGCACCATCGCCTCGCGATCGAGGAAGTGCGCACGGAGAGCGAGGTCACGGGTGGGCTCGCCGGTGCCCTGCATAGCATCGAGGCCGAAGCGCACGCCGCCGAGCGACGGCGAGCAGTTCTGCGCGATCTTCTGCCCCACGACACGCCCGAGCACTGGGTGGCGGTCGGTGGCGCGGCGATCTTCGACGAGTATGAGGGCAAGGTTCGTGAGATCGGCCGGCGCCTGAACCCGAACGTGCGCGCTATCGACGTTCAACAGCTGCGCCGCGAAGCGGAGGCGGTCTGCATCGCGGAGTCTCAGGCCTTCAACCGGGAGGACACCCCCTCGTTCACACGCGACCGCAAAGACGACCCGATCGTCTACACCGCCCTACAGAGTCGTGCCGATTACATCATCAGCGACGATCGCGACATCGTGCCCGACGGCTCAGAGCAAGCCTATGAGCACGACGAGCAGCAGGTCCTCGCCGTTACGTTCAACTGCTTCGTCACGACCTACTTCGAGCCCGCCGACCTCGACTGGGGCGCCATCGACGGTCGGTGGCTGCGCTACGCGTTCGATGATCCCGGTGGCAGGCAACACGACGCATGAGGCCGCCGCGTGACCGTCCGTCAGTTGGTGCTATGTCCCAACGATCATCACAGCACACGCCGACCATTTACTGTTCAGCTGCGCTTTGACTGGCTCGTTGTCGTTAGGGCGAACGCCAGGTTGACCCGCTCGACATCCTCAGGCCGGGCCTTGGCATGCATGTAGCGCTCGGTCGTGGTGATCCGCGAGTGTCCGAGGAATTCCTGTACGAACCTCGCATCGGCATGGCGCGCGATGAGGCCCCCTGCAGCGTGGCGCAGCGCGTGGAAGCGCAGGGGGCGCAGTCCGGCGGCGTCGCGTGCGGCCTTGAAGCGGCGGCGCACGGCGGAGGGGGTCCAGGCGTCGTCCGAGGTGTGAGCAGAAGATGTAGTCCTCGCGTGAGGTGTAGTCCGCGCGCGAGGCAAGGCGATAGAGGGCGTCGGTGGCGGATCGGCGAGTGGGATGAAGCGCGCCTGTCAGCTCTTGGTCGGTCCCTCCACCCCGGCAGAGACGGCACGGTGGACGACCATCCGCCGAGTGTCGAGGTCGATGTCCTCCCAGCGCAGCGCCAGCAACTCGCCGAGGCGCAGGCCGGTGTAGGCGGGGAGACGGAACAACTCGGCGTCCTGGGCGTCCTCTCGCACTCGCCAGGCAATCTCGTCGGGTTCGATGTCCGCGGGCTGATGGTCAACGCGATCGCTCACGCCGATTATTCGAGGGCTGGGGAGACGATCAAGGTGTTCGTGTTCGATGACCGGATCGAGATCGTCAATCCGGGGCCGATGCTGCCGGGCTTGACGACCGAGGACATCCGCAACGGCCGCTCGAAGATCCGCAACCGCGGTATCGCGAGCGTTCTACGACGCGTGCGTTACATGGAGCAATTTGGCACCGCGTGGGAGAAGATCGAAGCGGAGACAGCGGACGGCTATCCTGAGCCCGGTTTCGACGGAGATGGTCCGCTGTTCTGCGCGACCCTTTGGCCCCATCCGTCGTTCGCCGGCTCGGGTATCTTGCCATCCCGCCAAAGTGGCGAGATAAGTGGCGGGATAACTAGCGAGATAAATGGCGGGATAACGGCGTTGGGCAAAGGCGATGTAGCCCGTCGGTGCCGGTCCATCCTCGCCGAGCTAGCCCAAGAGGGGGGCTAGATGCCCACCGGCTGCAGGAGCGTCTCAGCGTCTCGCCGCGGACGTTGCAGCGAGACCTTGCGGCCCTTCGCGAGGCACCCCCGTCGCTCCCGCTTTTGTCACCCCGCCTTTTGGGACTTCCTTTGGGCGTGCGGGGCGGGCTGGGTCGATGGTCGTGAAGTAGGCGGCGAAGGCTCGACGGGGCGTGATGGCGACGATGCGCTGGGTCGCGCTACCGTTGTCCCATGTTTGACGAGACCCTGATCGCCGAAGCGGGCCGACGGCTCTCCGATGCTGCCCCTGAAGCGCGAGTGATCCTGTTCGGCTCTCACGCACGGGGCGATGCTGGTCCTCGTAGCGATCTCGACTTCCTGGTGGTCGAGCCGACGGTCGAGGACGCCACGGAGGAGTCGATCCGGCTGCGCCGGACGCTTCGCGGGCTCGGTCTGTTCGCCGATGTCATCGTCGTCAGCGAGCGCGAAGCCGAGAAGTGGGGCGACGTGCGTGGGAGCCTGATTCACGCGGCGCTTTCGGAGGGTCGCCCACTGGCGGCCTGATGTCTGACTCGGATGACATTCCACGAATTCTGCTCGGGCTCGCGCACGACGATCGGCTTGCGGCGAACGCTTTGCTTCCAGTCGAGGGGGTCACCGATGCCATCCTCGGTTTCCATACGCAACAGGCTGTCGAGAAGTCGTTGAAGGCGGTGCTGGCGCTTCGGGGAGTCGATTTTCCGTTCACGCACGATCTCGATGGGCTGCTTGAGCTTTGCCGGGAGAACGGCATCGATGTCCCGGGAGAGCTTTCCGAAGTTGATCGCCTTTCGCCCTACGGCGTCCAGTTGCGCTATGGCGCGAGCACTCCGAGTGGTCTTGACCGGGATCAAGCGTTGCGCTGGGCGGACTCGGCGGTCGAGTGGGCGCAGAGCGTCATCGAGTCGCCTGAGAACAAGTCGGCTGAGGGTGATTCAGCCGACGATTGAGGTGCTCACCACGCGCCTGCTGGCGGAGCGTCACGCCGTCTCGGTCTTCTCTGCAGCAACGCGGAACGCCAGGTTGACCCGCTCGACATCCTCAGGCCGGGCCTTGGCATGCATGTAGCGCTCTGTGGTTGTAATCCGTGAGTGTCCAAGTAACTCCTGCACGAAGCGAGCGTCGGCGTGGCGGGCGATGAGGCTGCCGGCGGCGTGGCGCAGCGCGTGGAAGCTCAGGGGGCGTAGTCCCGCGGCGTCGCGCGCGGCCTTGAAGCGGCGGCGCACGGCGGAGGGGGTCCAGGCGTCGTCCGAGGTGTGAGCAGAAGATGTAGTCCTCGCGTGAGGTGTAGTCCGCGCGCGAGGCAAGGCGATAGATTTGTGCCCAAATCCACAGCACAAACCCGCTAATTGCGGCTTTTTGCCGGAACGGCCGAATCTTGGCTGGTCTCGGATTTGGCTTAGGGCCTATCCCAAAAGGGACGTGCGGCTGGGGCGTTCGAGGGTCGAGCGGAGCGCGGACGCAAGGGCGAAGGCATGGTGGTGCCATGTCGAGCCCGAGGACAAAGCTCCGCGAAGGCCATCGGGCGCATCCAGACGTGCGGCCCTTGCGGGATAGGCCCTTAGATACAGGGGATTCGAGGCATCGGCGCGCCTCGGGACCACTACTGTCACGCCGGAGGTCGCGTGTTCGACCCCCGTCGCTCCCGTTTTTGTCACCTGTCTAATCGCACGGATGCTGGCGTCTGACCTCACCCGGCGGCGAGTAGCACTGCCGCGGTGTCGGTCTCGTAGGACGCAATGGCGTTTCGGCCTTGCGCGCGTCCGCTGAGGAGCTTGGGCGCGCGCTCGCGTGGGTGGATGTCGATGGCGAACTCAATGTCGAGTGTCTGCGCGAGTCGCGCGAGGGTGTCGATGGTGGGGTTGTGCTCGCCGGCCTCCAGGCGCGCGAGTTGTGGCTGGGTCATGGCGAGCTTCTTTGCAAGTGCTCGCTGGGAGAGCCCATGCTCGGTGCGGTAGGTCAGTACCTTCAGCGCGACGGCCCGCGCGACTGCGGTGCGATCCCACTCGCGCTGAAACTCCGGGTCGCGCAGCTCCTCGGCCAACACCTGCTCGCTTGTCTTCATGTCGCTGAGCTTCATGCCGTTCCTTTGATCTTGGTTCTGTCCAGATGATATCAAGCTTGTTATCGACTGCACGACCGAAGATCTCGCGGACACGAGAACGAGCTCGTTTCGTGCGACTCCGGCTCGGGCCTCGGACGTGTTGACCCGGTTCGCGAGAACTGCAAAACTTCACCCATGAGCGCAGCACCGCAGAGTGCCACTGCCGAGTTCGTCGATGCGATCCTGGCCAGGGACTTTCCCCGCGCCCGCGACCTGCTGCATCACGCGATCGACTTCCATGCGATGACCCCGAAGCGGATCTGGGAGGCGGAGGATCCCGCGGGCGTCGAAGAGGTGCTGAGCGCCTGGTTCGAGCATCCCGAGCGCGACGTCGAGCGCGTCGAGCCGACGGAGCCGGCGTCCGTAGAGGACACGACGCGCGTTGGCTGGCGTGTTTACGGCAGCGGCACGGACGGCCCGTTCGTGTTCGAACAGCAAGCGTATCTGCGCGAGCAGGACGGCCGGGTTGTCTGGTTGCGCGTGATCTGCAGCGGTCCGCGCCCAGCCGGGCGCGTGCCGGCCCCATAGCGCGCGTTCTGGTCCCGCATAGGCGCCCTCCCGACCGCACAGAGGACGTCCTACGACCTCCGGGGGTGGCGGTTTTCGGACCTGTGCATCGTCGGCGACCATCGAGGTCTGATTTCCGCTATACCCGAGCGTTCGGATGTGTCACGGTGTGGGCATGAACTACGACTCGGACCGCATGTGGCAGGCGATCGAGGCCTGCGATTCGCGCTTTGACGGATGGTTTTTTTGTGGCGTGAAGACGACCGGGATCTACTGCCGTCCGGGCTGTCCGGCGCGTATGCCCAAGCGCGAGAACGTGGACTTTTTCCTGTCTGCGGCCGCGGCGCAATCGGCCGGCTTTCGCGCTTGCAAGCGCTGCCGCCCGGACGCCACTCCGGGCTCACCCGAGTGGGATCTGCGCGCCGATCTCATCGGGCGCGCGATGCGGCTGATCGCCGACGGTGTCGTGGATCGCGAGGGCGTTAGCGGTCTTGCCGCCCGCCTGGGCTATACCGAACGCCACGTGCACCGCCAGCTCGTGGCGGTCGTGGGCGCCGGTCCGCTCGCTCTGGCGCGCGCCCAGCGCGCGCAGACCGCCCGCATCCTGCTCGAGACGACCGCGCTGTCGATCTCCGGCGTGGCGTTCGCGGCGGGCTTTCAGAGCGTGCGTCAGTTCAACTCGACAGTGCAGGAAGTGTTCGCGATGACGCCAACCGCGCTACGGGCGCGAGCGCGGAAATATGGCCGACCCGAGGACAGCGGCGCGCTGTTGCTGCGCCTGCCCTATCGCGCGCCGCTGGACGCACACAGCCTGATCGCCTATCTGGGGATTCGCGCCGTGCCCGGCGTCGAGCAGGTGCACGCGGGCGCTTACCGTCGCAGTCTGCGCTTGGCGCACGGCGCGGGCATCGTCGAGCTGACTCCCGCCGACGGGTATGTGAGCGCGCACTATCGGTTGGCCGATCTGAGCGATCTCGCCAGCGCCGTGCAGCGCTCGCGCGCGCTGCTTGACCTGGATTCGGACCCGCGCAGCGTCATGGACGTGCTCGGTGGCGAGACGCTGCTTGGAGGGTTGGTCGCGAAGGCGCCGGGTCGGCGTGTGGCCGGCGCCGTCGACGGGCATGAGCTTGCGGTTCGCGCCGTGCTCGGACAGCAGGTCTCTTTGCGCGGCGCCCGCACGCTCGCCGGCAGACTCGTCGCCGATCACGGCGAGCGACTCGAACGCTCGCTCGGCACCGTCACCCACGTATTCCCATCGGCCGAGGCATTGACCGGCGTGGACCCGGCGAAGCTGGCGATGCCCGTCGCCCGCCGCCGCGGTCTGCTCGCGCTCGTGACGGCGCTCGCGCACGAGCAGTTGGTGATCGACGCCGGTGCTGATCGTGCGGACGCACGGCGCCGGCTGCTCGAACTGCCGGGGATCGGGCGCTGGACGGCCGAGTACATAGCGATGCGCGCGCTGCGCGACCCCGACGCGTTCCTGTCGAGCGATCTGGGAGTTCGTCGTGCGCTCGAACGGCTGGGCTCGGACGGTTCACCGAAGTCGGCCGAGACGCTCGCAGAGCGCTGGCGGCCGTATCGCGCATACGCGGTGCAGCATCTGTGGGCATCCCTGGATCCATCTGCGCGAGCCAAACACACGACACCATCATCGATCGGCGAAGCCCGGCGGCTCGCCGCGTGAAAAGGAGGACGAGAGAAATGTCGAGCGCCACCGCAACCGGTTCACTCTTTTACACGACCATCGACAGCCCGATCGGCGAGCTGTTGCTGCTCGGCGACGATCGGGCGCTGCACGGCCTGTACATGCAGGAGGGGCGCAAGCCCGTGAAGATCTCCCCGCAGTGGCAGAGATCGGCGGCGCCCCTCGAGGGTGTGCGAGCGCAACTGCGAGAGTACTTCGCCGGTGACCGCGTCGCGTTCGAGACGCCGCTCGCGATGGACGGCAGCCAGTTCGAGCTGCGTGTCTGGCGTGCGCTCACGGAGATTCCCTACGGTGAGACCGTCAGCTATGGCGAGATCGCCAAGCGCGTCGGCCGGCCGTCCGCGGCGAGGGCCGTGGGTCTCGCCAACGGGCGCAACCCGATCGCCGTGATCGTTCCCTGCCACCGCGTGATCGGCGCGAACGGAACGCTGACCGGCTATGGCGGCGGGTTGGAGCGCAAGCGGCTGCTGCTCGAGCTCGAGCAAGGTCAGGGACGCCTGCGACCGTAAACGGCGGGGTGCAGGGCCCTGGGCATGGCTGCGAGCCATGGCAGCCCCCGGTGGTTGACGTCATCTGCGAGCATCCACGGCGATGACACCGACCGACGCGATCCCACCGGACGGGGAGCCGATCACACCGGCCGGCCTGGTCGCGCTCGAGGCGGAGATCGAGGAGCTGGAGAGCACCGGCCGGCGGGAGATGGCCGCGCGCATCCTCGCCGCGCGCGAGCTCGGGGATTTGAGCGAGAACGCCGACTATCACATCGCCAAGGAGGATCAGGCGCATCTGGAGACGAAGATCAAGCGCCTGCGCGAGCGCCGCACTAACGCGCGCATCGTCGAGACGAACACCGACGAGGACACCTTCGCCTTCGGCGGCACCGCCGAGGTGCTCGACGAGCAGAGCGGCACCGTCCACACGTGGACGATCGTGGGCTCGACCGAGGCGAACCTCGCCCAGGGCAAGCTCTCGGCCCAGTCGCCGGTCGCAAGCGCGTTGCTCGGTCGTCCCGTCGGTGAGTCGGTGCAGGTGCGCACTCCCCGAGGTGTCCGCAGTTATCGCGTGCAGCGCCTCATCGGTTGAGCACCGTCACGCGCTCGCCCGATCGGGCATCTGCCCGAGCCTGTGACGGCGCTCACCTTCCCGGCGGGCGCTCACGGTCCCGACGCCCACACGCACGCCGCCGCGCGGTCGGAGGTCCCGGCGGGCTCTGACACAATGGCCTTTATGCGCCGGACGGCCATCCTTCTCGCGCTCCTCCCGGCCTGCGCAGCGCTCGCGGCGTGCGGCAAGGGCGCCTATACCGGCGCCGCCTCGACCGCCGCCGGCGCCGACCACGGGGCTCACGCCCACCACGGCAGCTCGCCCACGCAGGCTCAGGCGCTGGCGTTTGCGCACGTCGTCAACCTGACCGCCACGGACGTCCCCGGCTTCACGCCCTCGCGCAAGCCCAAACACGAATCGCCCGCCGAACGACGGTTGCAGCGGCAGTTGCGCAGTTGCGGTGGCGTCCCGGGCGCCTCGACCCTGCGGCGCTCCCGCGGCACGCTCGCCGAAGCGAGTTCGCCCGATTTCGAACTCAAGCGCGGCGTGTTCGCACTGAGCGTGAGCTCCGAAGTGAGCGTCGCGCACACCTCCGCGCAGGCCGACTCGGCGCTGCAGGCGATCCGCAGCCCGCGCGTGCGCGCGTGTTTCTCCCGCTACCTGTCGGAGCTGCTGAAAGCGCAGCAGCAGGCTCCCGGCGAGAGCGTGCTCGGCGTCTCGATCGCCGCAGGAACGCCCCCCGCGCCGGGCACGACCGGAGGGTTCGGTTGGCGCGTCACCGCCAAGCTGACCATCCGCGGCATCCCGATCTCGCTCTACTTCGACATCCTCGGCTTCGTCGACGGCCCCTCGCAGGTCACGCTCACGAGCTCGGGCACGGTGCGTCCGTTCCCGGCGAAGGCCCAGGAGCAGCTGTACTCGGAGCTGCTCGCGCGCGCCCGCTCGCACTCGTTGTAGGCGGCAAATCTCAAACGAGGCGTGCGCGGCCCGTTACGCTCGCGGGGTTCACGGGGAAACGCGGGGAGACGCAAGACTGCACGCGAGCAATCGAGGCTCGGGAAGTGCACCGTCGTGTGCAGCGCTCACAACCGCCGCTCAGCACGTCGAGGAGATCGGGCCGCCCGCCATCCCGGCGGGCGCACCGCGCAGGCAAGCGCCCCGCGCCAGGTCAGGAGCTTCCACGATGCGACGACCAGCGATCTCACTCTTCACACTAATCGGTCTCGCGAGCGCGCTCATCGGCGCGACACCGGCCCTGGCCGATTCGCAGCCGCCCCCGTCGATTCCGCCACCCCCGCCCCCACCGGGCGAACAGGCCGAGCCCGGCACGCTCTCGGCGAGTCCGGGCTCGCTGAGCTTCTCCCCGATCCCCTACTCCAGCCAGGGCTCGCACGAAGGCGAACAGAACGAGTCCGAGGAAGTCACGATCTACAACAGCCCCACCGGCTCGACGCAGATCGAAGCGGTGAGCATCAGCGGACCCGACGCGTCCTCGTTCGCGGTGCAATGGGGCAACTGCGAACACGACCAGCTCGGGCCGAGCAATACCTGCAACATGAGCATCCGCTTCCAGCCCCTCGCGCCCGGACCCAAGCATGCGCGGTTGACGATCGCCTCCGACTCCCCGACCTCGCCGCTCGCGGTCGAACTCGAAGGGACCGGCCTGTACGGTCCGCGCATCTCTCTGAACAGCGACCAGGCGCTGCTCGGCGAAGTGACGCTCGGCTCCTCCACCAGTCACACGATCGTGTTGACGAACACCGGCGACTATCCCCTCGGCGTACAGCAGGCCTTCCGCGTCTCGGGCACGCCGCTGATGTTCCCCGTCCTCTCCGACGCCTGCAGCGGACAGGTCGTCTATCCGGCCGCCACCTGTGCGGTCACGGTCGGATTCGAACCGACCACGCCAGGGGAGAAGGACGCTTCGATCCTGTTCATCACCAGCTCATCCCTGCCCGTCACCGTCGCCGGCATCGACGGCGTCGGCGTGCAGCCCGCCACCCAGCCGGCCGCGCCCGCGTCGCTGTTCACGGCGACGCGATCAGCCGCCGTTTCCCTCACCAAGCCGAGCGGCGCCTGGGCCCGGTGGCACTCCTTGCGCAGTCCCGCAGGGATTTACGCCACCGCCGGCAAGGCTCGCAACAGACCTCGGGCGAGCTGTCGGTCTCACTCGCGCTCGTGTCGCGCCGGACGTTTCCAGCCGGGGCCGATGCGGGGGCGGTTCGGGATCTCGCATGCGACGGTCATTGGCGGCCCGCATGCTCCGGGTACAAGCTGATTGGGGTGCTCGTGGCGTATACGCCACGACCGGCAGGGCCGCATGCGGCCCTGCCTCGAGGCCGCACATGTGCGGCCTCGCCGAGCGGCGCATGCGCCGCTCGGTAGACACGCCGCATGCGGCGTGTCTCGGGGCCGTGCATGCACGGCCCCGCCTGGCGGCGCTTGCGCCGCCAGGGACATCAATCAGCGCGTGCCGAGCAAAGGCCACGCCCGACTTCTCGCCGTCTCACGGCAGCTCGATGATGGTCCCCTCGCTCGCCACGCGCACTTCGGGGGTGCTCTGGGAGCCCACACTCCCCAGCCTTTGCGCGAGTCCGTCGAGATCCTCGTCGCTGCGGTCGTGGCGGTGGTGGAACAGCACCACCTCTCTTACGCCCGCGCGCCGGCCCAACTCAACGGCGTAGTCGGCGACGGCATGGCCGAAGCCGGCCTCCGCGGCGAGCTCCTGCGGGAACATCGCCGCGTCGTGCACGAGCACGTCGGCGTCCCGGGCCAGCTCGAGCGCCGCCGCGTGATACTCGCCCCAGCCGTCCTGCCCCGGCCCGAGCGCCGTGGGGCAGTGGTCGGGCAGATACGCGAGCGTCGCGTGGCCGTCGCCGATGCGGTACCCGAGCGTGCGCCCGCCCTTGTGCGGGATCTCCGCCGCCAGCACGTCGAATCCCTCGATCTCCAGCGCGCCCGGCGCGATCGTCGCGAACGTCCAGTCTCCGCGCAGCTCGGTCGGTTCGATCGGAAAGTACGGCGGTCGCATCATCCCGGCGAGCAACGTCACCGCGTCCTCGCCGCTGTCCTGCGCGGGCGCCATCACGCGCACGCGCGCGCGCTCCTCGTCGCCCGCGGGAAAGAACGGCAGCCCGAGCGTGTGATCCCAGTGCAGGTGGCTCAGCACGATCGTCCCCTCGTAAGGCTCGCCGTCCAGCAGGCGCGATGCGAGTTGCAGCCCGGTGCCCGCGTCCAGGATCAGCGTTGGGCGCGCAGCTCCCGAGGCGCTGCTCGGAGCGTCGTCGTGCGCGAGCGCCACGCACGAGGTGTGGCCCCCGTAGCGCACATACTCACGGCCGACGGCGGGGGTCGATCCCCGCACGCCACACATGTGCACCTTCAAACGCTCAACTCCGCGGGTCGGGCTTGGTGCGGCGGTGATCCTTGGAGAGCTCCTGCAGCGAGCCCCTGTCGAGCTGGGCGGCCTGCACCGCGGCCACCCGGCAGGGCGTCACCGCGACGAGCGTCGAGGTGCGCAGGCCCTGCTCCAGCGCGGCGCGCTCGCCCAGCAGCGCGCCCGGACCGTACTCGGCCAGGCGCACGCCGTCCTCCTCGACGCGCAGCACGCCGTCGAGCAGCAAGAACACCTCCGAGCCGCGCTCGCCCTGCCTGACCAGCGCTTCGCCCGCCTTAACCTTGCGGATCTCGGGTTTTGCGCCGCCCTGCATGATCTGCGCCGAGAGCGTTCGCTCCAGCGCGCTCTCCACGGCCGTCACGAGCGCCTTGGAATCCGTATCTCCCCACGGTGTGTGGCGGCCGAAGGACTTGCGATACCAATCCTTGAAGTCCGCCAAGCCAGACTTGTGGCTGAGACGCAGCTGCTCGTCGTAGACCCAGTGGCGCGGGAATTTGCTCGCGCCCGTCATCTGTCCCTGTACGCGCCCGTCGGCATGCAGCGTCAATGACAGCGTCGTCCACACCAGCGGCGCCTGCCACTGCACGAACGGCCTGCGGCGCACCCGGCGCGGCGCCGGCACGCCCGTACGCCCGCCGGCGGTCTGCGTGAAGGTGACCCAGCCCTCGCCCTTGACCGGCTTGGGCGCGATGTCGGGCAGCCCGATCGCTTCGAACGTGCGCGCGACCGGGCCGACCTTCACGGTGGTCGCGCCCATCAGCCCGCCGCCGCCCTGTCCGTGGTCTGCGATGCGGCCCTTCTCGTCGACCTCGATCCATGCCCTGAGCACGTTCGCGAAGCGAAACCGGTCGGCGTCGCGCAGCTCCTCCAGGTCCTCGATCGTGTCGGGCAGCGGCTCGTCGTAGTGGGCCATGCCCGCATCGAACGCCAGGCGCTGAGAGCCCTCGACCGCCTCGGAAGGGATCCACGACACCGACGTGATCGAACTCTCGTGACGCATGCCCCGGCATTATGAACCTACACGCCTATCCTTGCGCGCTGTGAGCTATGACGCGCTTGTCGTCGGGTCGGGCCCCAACGGCCTGACGGCGGCCATCACCCTCGCCCGCGCGGGCCGGCGCGTGCTCGTATTGGAGGCCGCCCCTCGTGCCGGCGGCGCTCTCGCGACCGAGGAACTGACGCTCCCGGGGTTTCACCACGACACCTTCTCCGCGGTCCACCCGGCCGGTTCGGCCTCCCCGGTGTTCGCGGCGATGGACCTGGAGCGCCATGGCCTGCGCTGGATCCACCCGCCGGCATGCCTGGCTCACCCGTTGCCCGACGGCAGCGCAGTGGCGCTCTATCGCGACCTGGAGCGCACGGCCGCGAGCCTCGAGGCGAGTCACCGCGGCGACGGCGAGCGCTGGCGCTCGTTTGCGGAGCCGTTCGTGGACTCCTTCGATGCGCTGCGCGACACGATGCTCGGCGGTTTCCCGCCTGTGCGCGCGCCATTGCGCTTGACCGCCGGGCTGGGGCCGCGAGGGATGCTCGGCTTCGTCGGGCTGCTGGGAATGGCCGCCACATCGCTCGGCGAGCGCCTGTTCGCGGGCGAGGGCTCGCGCGCGTGGCTGTATGGGTCGGCGCTGCACTCCGACGTGCCCCCGTCCGGGCGGGGCAGCGCGATCGCCGCCGCCTACCTGACGCTGCTCGGCCACGGCGCCGGTTGGCCGAGCCCCGAGGGCGGCGCGGGCCGGCTCGCGGACGCGCTCCTGGCATATCTGGGCGAGCTGGGCGGCGAGGTGCGCACGGGCGCTCAGGTCGTGCGCGTGGTTCTCGAGCACCGGCGAGTCGTGGGCGTCGAACTCTCGGGCGGCGAGCGGATCTCCGCGCCCCTGGCGATCGCCGACACGATGCCCGGCGCGCTCGCCGATCTCGCCGGGGACGCGTTCCCAGCCAGGTACGCCCGGGCGTTGCGCCGCTACCGCTATGGTCCGGCGACGCTCAAGGTCGACTGGGCGCTCGACGGCCCGATCCCGTGGACGGCGCTCCAGGCGCGCGAAGCCGGGACCGTCCATCTCGGCGGCCTTGCGACCGAGCTGCTCCGGTGCACCGAGGCGATGCGCACAGGACTGCCCGAGCGTCCGTTCATGTTGCTGGGGCAGCAGTCGCTGGCGGACCCCACGCGCGCGCCGGCGGGCAAGCACACCGCCTGGGGCTACACCCACGGCCCCCAAACGGTCGATTGGGCGGCGGAAAGCGAGCGTCATGTGGAGCGTATGGAGGCCCAGGTCGAGCGCTTCGCGCCCGGCTTTCGCGAACGTATCCTCGCCCGCCACGTCCTCACGCCCGCGGAGCTGCAGGCGCGCAATGCCAATCTCGTCGGGGGCGACGTGGGCGGCGGCAGCTACACGCTGGACCAGGTCCTCTTCCGTCCGGTGCGCTCGCTCGCCCCCTACCGCACGCCGGTGCGCGGTCTTTACATCGGCAGCGCCGCCACCTTCCCGGGCGGGGCGGTCCACGGCGTGCCCGGTCACGCCGCCGCGCGGCTGGCGCTCGCACGGGAGCGCATCCCGCGTATCGGGGGGTCGCGGCGGCGCTGAGATCGATCGAGCGCCGCCGGGCCTACTTGCGCTTGGCGCCCTTGGCCTGGTGCTCGATGACCTTGCCGAACGCCGCCTCCAGCTGGCCGGTCATGCGCTGCTTGAACAGCGCCAGCAACGCCTCGGAGGCGAGCGGGCGCAGCGAGTCGACGGCCTCGATCAACTCATCCCAGCGCTCGGCCGGCTGACCTTCCTGCTCGAAGGGCTCCCACAGCTCTCTGAGGAACAGCTTCGTGAACGCCCGCGCGATCGAGTCGGCGTCGCGGTTGACCCGCTCGACCAGCACGAGCGCGGCGTGCAGGGGGATGCCCAGCGCGACGACCTGCTCGGCGTCGCGCAGCAGCGCCGGGCTCGGGACTTCGAAGCGCCCGTCGCCGAGCGGTATCAAGAGCTTCAGCTTGCGCACGCGCTCGACGTCCTTCGCGTCCGTCTCGCCGAATCGGCTCGCCAGTTCCTGCGCCGTGATCATCTCGGCGCTCTCCGGCTCATACGGGGTCGTCACGGCCCGGCGCAGTCCGAGCAGGCGCTCGGCCAGGCCGTCCGAGCCGCTCAACAGGCGCTCGATCGCCGCGAGATTGAACCCGTCGGCCTGCAAGTCGAGGATCAGCCGCAGCCGGGCGACGTGCTCGGCGTTGTAATAGCCCACCCGCGCTCGCACCTCCGGCGGGGGCAGCAGTCCGCGCGTGTGGTGGTTGCGGATGTTCCGCACCGACATGCCCACCTCGCCCGCGAGCTGCTCGACCGTCAGGTCATATCCGGAGGGAGAGGAGGAGGATGCGGAGGAGGATGAGTTCGCAGCTGTCGATGCGCCCGCCTCTGTTCCCTTGCCGACCACCTCGCGTGGCTTGGCGGGGCGTTTCGCCGGCCGGTCGGGTGTGTCGGTGTCCGTGTGCGCCATATGCAATTCTTAGGGTACCAATATCTATGTTCCCTCATTTGAGGTAGCATGATCTCGCGTCATGATTCTTTGCACCCTCCACACTGCGACGGTTTGCGCTTGCCGCGTCACTCGATCCGACGAGATTCTTTCCAAGGCGGGCGGCCCCCGTGGCTGAACGAGGAGCGGTCCCCCAGGTCCCCGCTCTGCGCCGCCGTGCTCTAGGGCTGATCCGCTCGTTCACCTCGCCGCTCCTCCCGGACGACTACCTGGAGCTGGTCAATCCCCTGTGGTCCACGCGCGAGCTGCGCGGACGTGTCGAACGAGTGCAACGCGCAAGCTCCGACGCGGTCACCGTGCTGATCAAGCCCGGCTGGGAGTGGCCCGGGCACCGACCCGGCCAGTACCTGCGCCTGGGCATCGAGGTGGGCGGCCGCCACCACTGGCGCGCCTACTCGCTGACCTCAGAGCCCGGCCGCGCCGATGGCTGCATCTCGATCACGCCCAAGCTCGTGCCCTCCGGCGCCGTCTCGCCGTTTTTGTGCGAGCGTCTGCGACCGGGAGCGATCGTGCGGCTCGGGGGCGTCGAAGGCGCCTTCACGCTCCCCGACCCGCTCCCCGCGCGGCTGCTGTTCGTGAGCGCCGGCAGCGGGATCACGCCGATCGTGAGTATGCTGCGATCGCTCGCCGCCCGCGGCGCCCTGGAGGATGTCCTGCACGTCCACAGCACCCGCACACCCGAGCAGTTCGCCTTCGCCCGCGAGCTGCGCGAGCTGGCCGGAACGCACTCCGGCTACCGGTTGCACGAGTGGACCAGCGCCGAGCACGGTCGGATCGACCCGGATCGCCTGCCGGAGCTCTGCCCCGATTGGGCCGAGCGCGAGGCGTTCCTGTGCGGTCCCGCCGGGCTGCTGGAGAGGATGAACGCGCACTGGTTCGGCGAGGGCGATCCCTCGCGCCTGCACGTCGAGCACTTCCAGCCACACGAGCAAGTGGGCGAGGGCGAACGTGGCACAGGCGGCACGATCCGTCTGTGCTCCAGCGACCTCGACGCCGTCAGCGACGGCGAGCAGCCGATCCTCGTGGCGGGCGAGCAGGCCGGCGCGAACCTGCCCTTCGGCTGTCGCATGGGCATCTGCCACAGCTGCACCGGGCGGTTGCGCAGCGGCCGCGTCCGCGACTTGCGCACCGGCCGCGTCCACGGTCAGCCCGGGGAACTGGTGCAGACATGCATCAACGCGCCCGAGGGCCCCGTCGAGATCGATCTCTGAGCTTTCACAAACTCATTCCCCAAACCCGCTTTTCTTCACACCCACACCAAAGGAATCCCATGTCTGCCACATACGCAGAGCCCACCACCACCACGAGGACCGATCGAGGCTTCGAGGAGATCGAGAGCCCGATGGCCCATCTCAGCCCGGCTCAGCTCGACGAGCTCGGACGCGAGCTCGACGCCCTGCACGCCGAGATCTTCGCCGACCTCGGCGAGCGCGACTCGCGCTACATCCGCTCGACGATCAAGCTCCACCGCCACCTCGTGCTGGCCGCCCGCGCGCTGCTGCTCGGCTCGAGCAAACGCCCGTTCTGGCTCGCGGGCACGGCCGCGCTGTCGCTGGCCAAGGTCCTCGAGAACATGGAGATCGGCCACAACGTCATGCACGGCCAGTGGGACTGGATGAACGACCCCGACATCAACTCCCAATCCTGGGACTGGGACACCGCCTCTCCCGCGGACTCATGGCGGCACTCCCACAACTACGAGCACCACACCTTCACCAACATCCGCGGCCTCGACCGCGACCTGGGCTATGAGATCATGCGCATCGACCCGCACCAGCCCTGGCGCCCGGTCTACCTGGGTCAGCCCCTCTACAACCTGCTGCTGATGGGCTTCTTCGAGTGGGGCGTCGCCCTGCACGACCTCAACTGGGACGCCATCGGCACCGGCGAGAAGTCCAGGGCGCAGGTCATCTCCGAGCTCAAGGGGGTCGGTGTCAAGGCCCGCAAGCAGGTCATCAAGGACTACATCGCCTTCCCCGCGCTCTCCGCGGCCGCCTCGGCTTTGGCGTCGGCCGCGTCCGGGCGAGGGGGCGGATCGCGCGCAGCCGCGCGGCGCGGTTTCAAGGCGACCCTGACGGCCGACTTCACCGCCAACATCATCCGCAACGTCTGGGCGCACTCGATCATCTTCTGCGGGCACTTCCCCGACCAGACCTACACCTTCAGCAAGGCCGAGGCCGCACAGGAGACCCGCGGACAGTGGTACGTGCGCCAGCTCACCGGCTCGGCCAACATCGACGGCAAAGCCCTCTTTCACTTCCTGGCCGGCAACCTCAGCTTCCAGGTCGAGCACCATCTCTACCCCGACCTGCCCTCCAGTCGCTACGCCGAAATCGCGCCCCGCGTGCGCGACATCTGCCACCGCTACGGCCTGCCCTACAACACCGGCCCTCTGAGCAAGCAGCTGGGGACCGTCCACCGCACGATCCTGCGCCTGGCCTTTCCCGGCGGCAAGCCCCGCCGCAAGCCCGGGCCTTACAAGCCGCCGGTCGGCTGAGCGTCGGCGGACGCGGACTTCGAGGCGCCCTCCGGCGCCGGGTTCGGCGTATCCCCGGTCTGGGCGTCCTCGACGCGATCAGCGGTCCCCGCGGCAGGGGATTCCGTGGCAAGCGTCCACACCGGCAGCTTCGCCTCCCGTCCGCGCACCTCGAACTCGCCCACCAGCACCAGGTCCGCGGGCGGTTCCTTCAGCCGGTCGCGCGTCGATTGCGCGCAGAACAACATGTGCCCCGAGCCCTTCGTCATCCCCTCCAGACGCGAGGCCGTGTTCGTCGTGTCGCCGATCGTCGTGTACTCCACGCGCTGCTCCGAGCCCACGTTCCCCGCCATCACCGGGCCGCTGTTCAGGCCCACGCCCATCGCGAAGCCGCTCTCGTGCCCCTCCTGCGCCAGCCACGCGTTGAACCGCTCCAGCCGCACCCCGATCATCTCCCGCGCCGCCCGCAACGCCCTGTCGGCGTGATCGTCCTGCTCCAGCGGCGCCCCGAACGCCGCCATGATCCCGTCGCCCATATACGCGATCAGCGTTCCCCCCGCCGCCATGATCGCCTCGGTCATCTCGTTCAAATAGTGGTTCACAACCTCGATCACCCGCTCCGGCGACTGGCTCTCGGAGAAGCTCGTAAACCCGCGCAGATCGCTGAACAACACCGTCGCGTCCCGTTCCACCCCGCCCAAGCGCAAGTTCTCGTTCGCGCTCTCCAACACCTGATCCACCACATCCCCCGGCACAAACCGCGAAAACACATCCCGCACCCGTTCGCGCTCGATCGCCTCGCCCACATACAAAACGCCCAACGTCCCCAGCGTGCCGATCGCCAACGCCAACAACGGGTATACGAACGTCCAGATCCAACCCGTGTCGAACGCGACCTGCGTCGCGACCGTAAACACCACCGCCAACGCCACCGCATCCAGCAGCGAGCGCCATCTGCGCACACGCAAACTGCCCAACGGCGTCGCCGCTCCGAGAAGCACGATCAGGAGGACGTCCAGCCAGGTCGGAGCGTCGGTCAGGGGAACGCCTTGCAAGAGCGTCGACGTTGCGTTCGCCCAGATTTCGGGGCCTGGCATGACTTCGGTCATCGGCGTAGCGTGGATGTCCTGTAGGACCGGCGCCGACGCCCCGACGATGACCAACTTGCCCCTGAACACGTTCGGTGGGAATTCCTTGCGCATAACCTTGGCGTAGGAGATCGCCTTGAAGGATTCCTCGGGACCCACGTAATCAATCGGAAGCGGACCGGTGTCGAAGCGCGAGGGAGCGACGCGACGATGCGCGAATACTTCCCAAGCAACCACCGGAAAGCTTCCCAGCCGGTTGTAGCTGCCGGCGAACCGGCGCACAACGCCGTCGGTATCGGTCGTGAAGTGGTCCTCGGCCGTACGCGCGCCAGCTTCTTTCAGGTTTTGCGGTCCGCCAAGCACTTCGGTGTAGCCGTGTGCGCCCACTTCGGTGGCAGCCAGCACCGTTTTGCCGTAGGCCCGTTTGACGGCTTCGTAGAGGGCCAGATCATCTCTCGGGTCGGTTTCGTGAGAGAAGTCGATATCGACTGCGATGGCGCGTGCGCCGGCTTGACGAAGATTGTCGATCACCTTGGCGTCATACCGACGAGGGAACGGAAAGTTGGTCCGCAGTTCCTGGGAGGTGGCCGGATTGATCGCGACGAACACGATGTTCGATGGCGGCCTGCGGGAACCCCGGATCGAATACCGCGCGTCGATCGTCTGCAACTCGCTGCGCCGCAGCACGTGCGTCGCGTAGGCGCCCACGCCGACTCCAGCGGCCACCACCGCCACCACAATCAGCAGCGCCGTCTTACGCTGTCCCCATCTGGCGCGACCCATTCAGCTCGCTCCTGTCATAGATAGACTGGCAACATGGGTCCGGTTCGCCCGATCTGATTGTCGATTACGGTGCCGGCGCCCACCCCGGGGCCGGGGCGATCTGGCGCGACGATCTAAGCCTCGTGCTGTCATCATCCCCGCTGGCACCAGGACGATGCTAACCGGAGGTCACAACGTTCGAGCGATCGGGCCGCGAGCGGGGCGGATGGTCGCGCTGCGCGCATATCGGTCGCTGCTCCTCCTCGCGACGGTCTTGGCGACGCTTGTCGTGGCGCCCGCGGTCTCACGTGCGGCGGCGCCCCTCGGCTCGCTTTCGCAGCTGTCCACTCCCTTCAACTGCGTCGGCGAAGAAGGGTTCCACGTCCCTGAAATCGGCTGCGGAACGCTGCTGCCAGTCGGAGCGATCAACTCTTCCTACGAGGCGGTCGTCAGCCCCGACGGCAAGAACGTCTATTCGGTCGCCATCAATGGCGCACTCGTCGAGTACGCCCGCAACCAGAGCACAGGCTCGCTCGCCGAGATCGGATGCGTCACCGCCGCCGCCAAAGCCGAACCGTGCGCGACCGGCGCCGCCGAAGCGCACGCCGAAATGGAAGTCGCCGCGATAGCCAACCCCGCCGCGATCGCCCTCAGTCCCAACGGCACCAGCGTCTACGTAGTCACCCAGGGAACCGGCAACGCGCTCGTCGAATTCAGCCGCAACGCCGAAACAGGCCTGCTGCACAAAGAAGGCTGCATCACCCACGAAAGCTCCCTCGCGGGCTGCTCCACCGTCGAAGCCAAGGGGCTCAACGTTCCTTATGGCATCGCGGCCAGCCCCGACGGCAAGAGCGTCTACGTCGCCAGCTACTCCGACGAAGCCGTCGCCGAGTTCGAACGCAACACCTCCACTGGCAAACTCACTCAGCTCGGCAGCGGGAACAACTGCATCACGAGCGGAACCAAAGCGCTCACTGGTTGCGAAACCGAAGGGGCGTTCGGCCTCGAACGGGCGATCGGCGTGGTCGTCAGCCCCGACGGCAAGAACGTGTACATAGCGGCGGGCGCGACGAACGGCGAAGGCGCGGTCGTCGCCTTCGAACGCAACACGAGCACCGGCGCGCTCACACAGCTGCCCGGCAGCGAAGGCTGCATCAGCACCGCCAACGCCAAATGCGCCCACGGTGTCGCCATCGACGGACCGGAGGACATCGTCATCAGCCCCGACGGGCGCAACGTCTATACGAACTCGAACCAGAACAACGCCGTGCTCGAGTTCAAACGCGAAGCCTCAGGCGCCCTCACGCAGCTCGCCGCGCCCAATGCCTGCCTGATGAAGGCCCCCACCGAACCTGCCTGCACCGAAGCAACTGGCCTCGAAAGGGCCCTGGGAGTCGCGATCAGCCCCGGCGGGGAAGACGTCTACGCCAGCAGCTCCTTTGAAGACGACGAGGCGGAGTTCGCCCGCAACGTCGGAACGGGCGCACTGACCGCGTTTCCGGCGCCCTACGAATGCATCGGCAAAACGGGCAAAAACACCTGCGGCACGAGCGGCGCCACCGGTATCGCGGGAGCGCGGCGGGTGACCGTCAGCCCCGACGGCGTGAACCTGTACGTCGCCGGTCAGAACGATCACGCGATCGTGGAGCTGACGCGCACCGTCAAACCGACCGTCTCGCGCATCGATCTCAAACGAGGCTCGCCCTCCGGCGGCGAGCAGGTCTACATCAAGGGCTCGGGCTTCGCTGAAGGCGCCAAAGTTCTCTTCGGCGTTGAAGAATCCACGAGCGTGACCGTACACTCAGCCAGCTCGATCGTGGCCATCAGCCCCGCCGGGACGGAAGGGCAGATCCCAGTGAAGGTCGAAAACGCGGTCGGCGCCTCCGCAGAAACCAGCGCCGACGAGTTCACCTACACCGATGCTCCTGCTGTCGCCGGCGTCAGCGCCGCGATCGGCAGCGAAGCCGGCGGAACCTCCGTCAAGATCACCGGCTCCGAACTCGCTGGCGCCACCGCTGTGCGATTCGGCGGCACGCCCGCGACCGCCTTCAAAGTCGAATCGGCCGAAACCATCGTGGCGACAACGCCGTCGGGGACAGGAACCGTCGACATTACCGTGAAAACCCCGCACGGGACCTCCGCCGCCGGCGCGGCCGACAAGTTCACCTACATTCACGGCACGGCGACGTCCGGGAGCGGACTGGTGCTGTCGGCCTACTGCGAAAGCCTCGGCGACCAGGCCGTGACGCTGGAGCGGGAAGAATCCGGCGGCCTTGGCTTCGCTTACGACAACTGGGCCTGTGTCGCCAACAACGGCGCCGAAACCCTGATAGCCGACACCGGCGTCGCCCCAAGCATGGAAGACGCCTGCGAACACGAAGACGGCGGCACCGGCTTCTATGGGTATCCGGAAGATCCCAACAACGCCTTCTCCTGGGGGTGCTATAAGGTCACGCCCCCCCAAGAAGCGACTGGTGGCGGCAACGGAGGTGGCCCGTTCTCGAAACTGCCCAGCGAACAGATCGTCCCCATCGTCTCGAGCGCGCCCGCCGTGCCCCCGCCCGTGCTGGCCCGCACCGGCAACGTTGCGCCGGTCTCCGGAACCGTCCTCGTGAAGCTCCCGGGGGCAAACACGTTCGTGCCGTTGCAGTCGCTGCGCCAGATCCCCTTCGGGTCGGTGATCGACGCGACGAATGGGACGGTGAGCGTGACGACGGCGCTGCCTGGCGGGAAGACGCAGACGGGTCAGTTCTTCAACGGCGAGTTCGTCCTCCGGCAGGGGCCGAACGGGCTGGTCGTGGCGGAACTGACCGGCGGGAACTTCTCGGTGTGCCCGACCAAGCGCGAGCGCGCTCACATCGCGCGGGTCTCATCGGCGCAGGCCCGCGCGGCCGCGTCCGGCAAGCATGTCGTGCGCAAACTATGGGCCAACGCCCACGGCAAATTCTCCACCAAGGGCAACTACGCCGCCGGGGCGGTGCAGGGCACGGAATGGTTGACCGAGGACCTGTGCGAAGGCACGCTGATCCGCGTCACGCGCGACAAGGTCGCGGTGACGAACCTCGTCAAGCACAAGCACGTCGTGGTCAAGACGGGGCACAGGTACCTGGCTAAAGCACCGTGAGGCGCCGCCGAGGTGGGTCGGGCCCTCAGACGCGCAACACGGTGCGCCGCCCGGACAGGTCCGATGCTCCCGCCGAGCCGCCGAGCAACCACTCGGGTGCGTCGTTGAGCGCCGCGAGCGCGGCCTGCCTGCCGGCCTCGCGGGCCTGATCGATCTGGTGAAACTCCAGCAGCCCTACGCCGGGGACGCGGACGCGGATCGTTAGGTCTGCGAGTCGCCGGGCGGTCTCGTCGGTGTTGGCGCTGGAGAGGAGGGCGATGCGGGCCATCGTCTCGGGCAGGGCGGGGATCCGTTGGCGATGTTGGCGACTCGATCGCGCCGTCGTGGCCGGACGCGCGTCTGCGGACGTCTTGCCGGACTGCGCCGCGTCGCGGCTGGAACCGCTGCGCTCGTCTCCGCCCTTGATGTCGAGCGCCAGGACGGGTCCCTCACCGGTCGCGCTCATGGGCGCGAGCGGGAGATTGTCAAGCAGCGATCCGTCGATCAGCAGGCGATCGTCGCGGCGCATCGGCGGGGCGATCAGCGGCAGCGTCATGCTGGCGCCGACTGCGTCGACCATCGGGCCGTCGCGGTCGATCACCAGGCGGTTGCCGCGCAGATTGACGCTGGCGCAGTAGAACGGACGCGCAAGCTCCTCCAGGCGCGCTTCGCCGAAGGTGCGTTCGAGCATCGCTTCGGCCTTGTGGCCTTTGATCAGGGCGGCACGGGGCAGGGTATAGTCGTTGATCGGGTTGCGCCTGACCCACTCCTCATAGCAGCACGCGTCCATCGCCGGCCCGTCCTGACCCAGTGCGAGCAGCCCGCCGACGAACGCGCCCATGCTGACGCCGCCGACGCGATCGACGATAAGTCCGGCATCGAGCAGCACGTCGAGCACGCCGAGATGAGCGAACGCGCGCGCGCCGCCTCCGCTCAGCACGACACCGACCGATCTCCCCGCCAGCCGCCGCGCCATTCGGGCGACGTCGCCGCGACGATCCTCCTCGCCGGAGATCGTGTGAATGCTCATCGGTGCCAACCGCTCGATCCAGTCCGCCAGGCTCCCGGAGCCCGATCGCACACCCAGACCGACCAGATCGCACCCGTGCAGGCCCGCGGCCCATCCGCTCCCGTCGGTGACGGTGTGCTCTCGCGCCTCGTCTGCGGTTCCGTTTACGACCGCGAGCACGCGATCGGCGCGCGCGACGCAGAAGTCCTCCCACGTTCCGGGGCGCTCGCCTGCTCCGCCGACCATCACGACGTGGTCATGATCAAGCTCACAACTCTCGACCAGCGGGCCGTAGCGCGCCGCGGCCTCGGCGCGCGTCTCTGTCTCCGTGTCACTCTCGACTCCGGCCTCGCTCGGATATAGCACCGCGACCCTGCCCCACGCACACAGCGCACGGCTCAGCTCGTCGGCGAGTTCGAGCACCGGAACACCGGGGCCGAGGGCGCGCAACGCGATCGTCACCGGGCGGGCTCGGCGGGGCGGTGGGATTGCGCGGCTGGCCTGCAGCTGGGCGCTGAGCACGCGAGTGAGGCTCAGCGCGAGCTCTGGCTCGGATCGCAGCAGCGCATCGAAGTCGGTCCGTTCGATCCGCAGCAGCTCCGTGTCGCGCAGCGCGCGGATCGAGGCGCTGCGTGGCGATCCGTTCAACAACGCCAGCTCTCCAAGCACGGCGCCGCGGGTCAACGTGTTGATTCTCTCCTGCGCGTCCGCACCGCTCTGGAGGACCTCCAAGTGTCCGACGCGCACGATATACACGCCATCCGCCGGATCGCCCTCTCGAAACAGCCACTCCTCACGGCGCAGGCTCACGTCCTGCGCTATCTGCGCGATCCGCTCGCGCATCCGCTGTGACAGTTCGGCGAACACAGGGACGTTGCGCAGGAACTCCGCGACCGTCTGGGGGGCGACCGCGGCCCGCTCGCCCACAACCTCGGCGAGGCTGGGCAGCTCAGGTGTGCGCGCACGACCGTCCAAGTCGGCTCCGTCCCGTCTTCCCTGCGCGAGTTCTCCACGGTTCTGATCGCTCGGAGACTCTGTGGGCAGTGGGAGGACGAGCCCAAGGCAGGCGAGCGAGCCAACGAGAAAGCACGCGCCAGCGAACGCCCACCCGTGCTCGAACGCGTGCAGCGCATGCGCCGGCGCGGGCGTGCCGATGATCGCGATCAGGATCGCCACGCCGAGCGCGGCGCCGAGCTGGCGTGCGACGGAATTAAGCGACGTCGCCACCGCGAACCGTGGACCCGGCACCGAACCCACCGCTGCCCCGCTGAGCGTCGGGAACGTCAGCCCCGCGCCCGTGCCGAGGATCACCATTCCGGGTAGCCACTCGCCGAGGAAGTCCGGACTCACCCCGAGCTGCGTGGCGAAGTAAGCCATCCCACCGGTCCACACGAGCGCGCCCGGAACCACGACGAGGCGATGTCCGACGTGCGCCACCAGCCGACTCGCGGGCGCGGCGACCGCCATCGCCACGAACGGCCCGGGTGTCAGCGCCAACCCCGCCTGCAGGATCGAGTAACGCCACACGCTTGTCAGAAAAAGGACGTTGCACAGCGTGTACGCGTAAAACCCGCTCGCCATCACAATCGTTACGCCGTTGGACAGCGAGAACGCACGGATTCGCAGCAGCGAAAGGTCGATCACCGGCGTGCGCTGGCGGCTGGAGCGCAGCACGAAATACACGCCCAGCAATAGCGCCAGGGCAAACGCCCCCACGATGCGCGCACTGCCCCAGCCCCATTCCTGCCCCTTGACTACCGCCAGCACGAGCGCGGCGATCGCCAGTGCCAGCACCGCGCCACCCACCAGGTCGGGCATGTGCCGGCGCCCGGGGGCGCGGCTCTCCACAAGCACGCGCCGGGCCATAAACCATGCGAGCAGCCCCACGGGGATGTTCACGAGGAACACCAGACGCCAGCTGGATGCAGTGATCAGCAATCCGCCAAGCGGTGGGCCGATCCCTGCGGCCAGTGCTGCGACGGCTGCCCACAGTGCGACCGCGTGCATGCGCTCGTGCTCTGCACGCGACTCCAGCACGATCGCCAGCGAGCTGGGAACGAGCGCGGCCGCGCCCGCCGCCTGTACTACGCGGGCCAGGATCAGGAAGTCCAGAGAGGGCGCGAAGGCGCACAACGCCGAGGCGAGCGTGAACAGCGCCAGCGCGCCGGAGAACACCCGGCGGCGGCCGAGCAGGTCCGCGAGCTGGCCTCCACCCACCAGAAATGCCGCGAACACGATGTTGTACGCGTTCAGCACCCACGACACGCTCGACAGCGGCGAGCCCGAGAAGTGCTCCGCGATGTTCGGCACTGCGATGTTGACGATCGTCGCGTCGACAAACGCCATAAACGTGCCGAGCACCGCGACCGCCAGGACGGCTTTCGCCGTCGACATCCGGCGCACGGATCCGGGCGGCGGACCTACCGCGCTGTTCCGGGACATGAGTGCCTGCTCAGCCATTCTCCCGCGCCCCATTATCGGCCAGGCGACGCCGATATGGTCTCCAGCTCTGACCGTGCGAGCTGACGCTCATATGGTCCTCGGCCGGTCAGGCACACGGCGCCGCAGCGGGCGGCCACAGCCAGGGCGTCGGCGGGGGACAGCCCGGCGCCCAACCCGTAGGTGAGCCCGGCGGCGAAGGAGTCGCCACAGCCGTAGGAGTCCACTGGCGCGCCCGGCGCCGTGGCGGCAGGCCAAGAGCCCGATTGGCCATCGCGTGCCCGATAAGCGCCACCCCGCGCTCCTTGCGTCGAAACGACCAACTCGGCGTCCCCTTCGGCGGGAAGCGCCTCGCCCCGCTCGATCGCATCGTTTGCGCTGAGCACGAGCGCATCGAGCGCGACGCCGCGCCCGAGCGCGTCGCTCGCGCGTGGGCTCGCCACCAAGGTTCGCGCCGCGCGCGCCGCGCGCAGCGCGCCGATGTCGCCGGCGGTGAAGTAGACCGCATCGACGTCCGCCAGACGGCTCCACCTCAGCTCCGCGTCGCGGCCCAGTGGCTCCAGGCGTGGACCGTAGGTCACGATCGTGCGCTCGCCCGCGTCGTCCACGAGCGTCGTCGCGGTTCTCGTCGGCTCTGTGCGCCGAGCCGCGCGCACCTCCACGCCGAGTTCACCCAGACGCTCCACCGAGCGCCGGCCGTGCTCGTCTTCGCCGAGCGCGGTGAGGAGCACGCACGCTCCCGTCAGCCGCGCCAGTTGCACCGCGGCGACGGCGCCGCCCCCGGCCGGCTCCTCGAACGGATCGTGGGCATGCACGATCTCTCCGGCTTGCGGCATGTGCGCCACCCGCGCGAACCGCACCCACTCGACGTGGCCCACCACCGCCACCTTCAATCCGCGCATGGCGGCAGTCTCACACAGCCGCGCGATCTTGCTCCACACTGAAGGTCGTCATCTGGGCCGGAACGATGGCCTGTCACTCAGCGTGCGGCGATCTCGTCCTCGCGTCGATAGCCAAGGCGCGCGGAGATGCGGTCGGCGGCGGCGATGAGGTGGGGGTGGAGCGCGCCGGCGAGCCGCTCTGCGGTAATCACCGAGACATCCGAGGAGAGGTCGATCGCCGCGACCGTCACTCCCGCCTCGTCACGAACGGGCGCGGCGATCGCGATCCGACCGGCCACGAACTCTTCGTCCTCGGTCGCAAAACCCTCCTCCAGGGCGCCTCGAAGCTCCACCCAGAGCGCCTCCTTGCCGGTGATCGCGTTCGGCCCGCGGCGTTCCAGGCTCGCGCGCAACAGCAACTCCCGACATTCCTCTGCGGGGAGATGAGCGAGCAGGATCTTGCCCAGCGCCGTGCAGTACGCCGGCACTCTCGACCCGATCCCCACGCCGAGGTCGAGCTTGTCCTGGACCCGCTGAAAGCTGACGACCCGATCGAGGTAGACGATCTCCGCACCGTCCAGCATCGCGAGACTGACCGTAAAGTTGGATTCCCGGCGCAGTTCCTCCAAAATGGAGTGCGCGTGCTCGCGCAACCCGGTCGAGTTCAGCGCGGACATCCCCAGGTCGGTCACCCGCAAGGACAGCCGGTACTTGCGACTTTTGTCCTGCTCCATATATCCGAGTGCGACGAGCGTCGTGAGGTAGCGATGCGTCGTGGAGCGACTCATTCCCAGCTCGTCGGCGATGTCGGCGATCCCAAGCACCGAGCGTCCGGGCTTGAAGCACTCCATGATCGCCAACCCCCGCGCCAGCGACTGCGAGTAGCGCGGGCCAGAGAAATCCGGCATCTGCGACGCCTCGTCGTATGGCCCGGTGCGACTCAAGGCAAACGCCTGCCGGTCTCCCCGCGATGTCCGGGAAGGATCCTCCTTCGCCGATCGTCAGTGCCAAGCGGTCCACGGCCGATCGTGAGGAAGTGGGGTATCGAGATCGAGTCGTCCACGGTTCGGCTCGCCGGTCAGGCATATGGGCCGGGCGCCGTGGGGCGACGCCCGGCCTTTATCTCTGGCAGAGACGAGGACATGCGGAACTCAACACCCGCTCGGCCCTTACCCGCGCGTCGTCTGGCGACGGCGCCTCTCTTCTTGCGGGTGAGCACCCAGCGGTATGTCCGTCCTCTGTCATCCGCCTGTGATCCTGACGCGTTCCGGTCCGCGCGACAAGTCCGTTGGGGGAGTATTCCTCTAGCGGATATCCGAGACCAAGCGCCCCGCGGCGCTTCCGGACAGCGGCAAGGAGGCACGGGGCCCGTCGCGATGTACGAATCGGCGGGCACGAAGCACCAACATCGCCGGTTTGCCCAGGCCGCCGAGCGCGGCGAGCACGCGTTCTGTCGTCTCGCGGGCGTACGGCGACCAGGCGTTCGGATCGGACAGATAGAGGCTCGTCATACCCGCCAGAATCAGGCGGTGCTCGACGCCGACAGCCTTGGCTCGGCGAGCGGCTTCGACGGCCAGCAGCTCCATCCTGTCGGCCATCTCCCTTCCTGAGGAGTAGTGGTCGAGGAGGTTGTGTTGACCCGTCGCTGCGTCCTCGGCACGATCTATCAGGCTGTCGAGCAGCGTATGCAACGCTCCCATCCAGGGCCAATACAGCGACTCGATCGCTCGTGCTTGGGCCTTGGTGAGGTCCGAATCGGCCGCGGCGGCCAGTAGTGCGAAGGCCGCCACCGAGGAGCCGGTCGCGGCCGCCAGCTCCCACCATCTCAGCTTGGCGCACGGTGCTTCCAGTTCGGCCCAGCGCACGAGTGCCGCATGATCTCGCTCTTTGGCGAGGTTGATATGGCTTTGGTAGAAGCGGATTCGCCGAGCCTGTTCGAGCACCGCTGCCTGGACAAGCCCGTAGGCAGGTAGCGCGCCGAGCGGCACTCGACAATTTCCTATCAGCTCAACCAGGAAGCCTCCATCGCCCTTCTGCGCATTGTGTGCGTAATAGTCTACGTGTGCTCGGCCAGGCTGAAGCGCCACGAGAATCGCTGTATGCAGTTGCCGCGCGTTGGCTGCAGGATCACCACTGGGCTGCTCTGAAAGAACGTCTGCGTACTGGTAGATGCCCTGAAGCCCGACTAGGAGTCGCACAACGCCAGCACGTCGATCTGGGCGAGCAAACGCCGCAAATGCAGCGGCGCTCTCCACGCTTGCCCAGTCGTGTCTGTATATGTCGAGCGCAAGACGGCGAAGCACGCCATCGGGGATCTTGCTCGCTCGAATTCGCAGACAACGAAGCTCACGCCTCGCGGTGGGAACGACATTTAGCCAGTACCGACTTGCGGCGTAGGCGAAGGCGCTAGCTGGTGTTTGCCACTGGCTCGTTTGAAAGCGCACGCTGGATAGCTTCTCGGCACACCCGCCCGCCTGCAACCCTTGTTCGCGTTTTACTCTCGAATATCGGAGCGTGTCGTAGCAATGCCGGCAGCGGCGTAGCCAGGCAGCGCGATGATGGCAAGCGAGACACCGGCGACGATCAAGAGTGTCAGAATTAGCCGAGGTGCACCCAAACTGAATGGTGCCGGGAAGCCTGTGTCCAGCCGCAGATACCGATTTGCCAGAGCATGTCCGTAGACGCCAAGAATGGCGCCGTCGAGGCATCCGATACCAAGCAGGACGACACTCTCGATCAGCAGGCTACGCCAGAGCTGGCAGCGATCGAAGCCGTCTTCCTTGAGCGAAACGAATCGTGGCCGTCGCTGGTAGATCACGGTGCTAAGGGCTGCCGCGAGGGCGAGGGCCGCCGTCAGCAGCAATAGTGAGGCTATCTCCGTGAGAGAATGCAGACTTTGGCCGGCGTTGTCTTGGAACTGAGCGATCCGTTGGCTCGCCGTCTGGACCCTGAGGCCCTGTCTCCCATGTAGTACAAGCGCGACTTCGCGTCTACCTTCCGCCGGACTCACTCCAGGCTTGAGGTTTATCTCAAGAGCGGTAGGGTCACCAGTCTGCCAGTAGCGGGTGTAATCTGTCGTATTGAGCGTGATAGTTCCCGGCGGCCATCCGACGTTGGTAGTAATTGCTGCGACTTTGAAAGGCACGGACCCCGACGGTGTCGGGAGTACGAATCTGTCTGCAACTCGGAGGTGGCGTTCGCTCGCGAAGGCGCTGGAGACAGTTGCCCAGCCGTTCTGGCGGAGCAAGCGCGTTGCGTGAACGACGTCGCCTTCGAGAAGTTGACTCGTCGGAAGAATCGTCCGGGCGCTGCTTGGACGAGCGATGATCCACATGCGGCGTGAGCCAACATCAAGGTACTCGCCCTGATCGATCCCGACCGAGTCTACGCCGCGCAAGCGGGCGACATCTGTGGCTGAATGATTCACTGGAAAGCTGTTGACCGTCAGATAGTTCCCGCTGGGAGTAACCCATATGTCCGCAGTACCGATGTATTCGGCAAATGTCAGGTCCAAGCCACGCGCAAGGTCACGGCGTGCGCTGTCGACGGCGGTGCTTCCATAAACTGCCAGCGCGGCGACCCCGGCCAAAGCTACCGCACGTACTGTTCCCGCGTCCAGTTCGATGACGGCGACGGCCAGCATTCCACCGTGAAGCTTCGTGGCAAACGCTCTGAGTGACCTTATCGCCAAGCGGAAGATAAGCGGAATAAAACACAGTGATGCGACTGCAAGCGCCACACCGCCGGCAACGGTAAGGTTCGGGTCGATTCGGACTGCAACCGTTACACCGAGTACGATAAGACTGCCCAGCAGCGCCAGGCGACGCATCATACTGACGCCGATCTGCTGACCTGCTTCCCCGCGACGGCGCAATACCTCGTCAGCCGGCCGGTTGGACGTCAGGTCGAAAAGGATGGGTATCAGCGAGGCGCCCAATGCCGCGGCAATACCAAACGTCAAGGCTATTACGACGGTCATCGGGTGGATCGTCTGCTGGCCGCTGATCGGAAATGCGACGGAGAGATAAATCGGCGCCTTTCCAAATAGCGTCTGTGCCAATATGTCGCCAACTACGATCCCAGCGAACGAAGCCATGGTCCCCAACAGGACAGCCTGGAAGGTAAACACCGTCAGAACCTGCTTCGAGTCATAGCCCTGACAGCGCATCTCGGCGATCATCCGGCGCCGTTCAGGAACGATGAGCAACATGGCGTTCAGGGCGAGCAAGAATCCAACCATGAGACCAATTGCTGCGAACAGCGCAGAGGACCGGCTCGTCGGTCCCGCTGTCTCATTCAACAGCCGCAGTTCAGTTTCTGGTGGCAGCACGTTTAGTCTGCCGGAGGCCAGCCGGCGTAGCTCGCGCGCGACAAGCCCCGTCTGTCCGGGGCGGGTCCTGATCAGCACCTCGGTGACCTGTCCCGCCTTGCCGGTGAACCTCTGAGCCACCTTCAACCCTGCCACCACCAGCCCGCTCGAGGAGAGAGCGCCGATCACCCCGGCATTAAACGTCGCACGAACCGCTGCGTTATGCGCCGCGCCGTCAGCCAGAATCGTGACCCTGCCTTCCTGCTGTGTGCCGATGGCGTCGGCCAGCTCAGACGGCAAGACTATTCCTCTGCCGAGTAGCGCCCTGCCCGTGCCGATATCTTTGGTTGCCGAGCCCCGCAGCCCGATCAAACTTGGAGTCACGCCAACGAGCTGTACCGATCTGCTGCCCTTTGGCCCTTTGATGACAGCGTTCTCGCGCAGCAGCGGAGCGGCATCTTGCACGCCGGGAAGCCTCACGATCTGGCCCGCGAGTCGCCGACTAAAACCCTGCGGTGAGCGTGCATCGAGCTCAAGCGAGGCGGAGCCGTTGACCGCGGTGAGGATTTCGCGCGCTGAGCCCAGCACACTGCTGTTTGCTACCAACACTCCGAAGACGAGTGCGACGCCGGCGGCGATACCGCTGGCGGCCAGCAACTCCCGAACGATGTTGTGTCGCAGTTGCTGTCGATAAAGGCCAAATAGTGCGCTTACCCGTAGACCGAAGATTCGCGGGTTCAGGAAGCGTGCCGTCATCACGGAAGCACAGGGCGCAACTCGATATCCAGGCCGACGCTCAGTCGTCCGTCGCGCATTGTGTAGATCCGATCAACGAAGGCTGTTGCTTGAGGATCGTGTGTAGCGAGCAATGCCGACAGCCGATGCTCATGCACGATGTCGGCGAGCATTCCCAAGATTTCGCGGCTGCGCTTGGAATCCAGATTGCCGGTCGGCTCATCGGCGAGCAACAGGCGGGGATTGCTGACGAGGGCGCGCGCGATCGCCACGCGCTGGCGCTCGCCCATCGACATTTCGGTTGGGGCGTGCTCGATTCGTCCGCCGAGACCAACGCGCTCCAGCCAGGGGCGGGCGGCCGCGTGCGCTTGGCCAAGCGTCATCCCCAGCGCGAGCAGCTTCACGGCCGCATTGTCGAGCGCCGAGGCGCCCGTGAGATGGAAGGACTGGAACACCACGCCGGTCTGCTCGCGCCGGTAGCGCGCGCTCTCGCCGGCCGACAGGCCGCTCACCTCGCGCCCGTCGAACATCACGCTCCCCTCGTCGGGCTGCATGATCGCGGCGGCGAGCATCAGCAGCGTCGTCTTGCCCGAACCGCTCGGACCGTACAACGCCACGAACTCGCCCGGAGCGACCGTCAGCGAGACACGATCGACCGCATCGACGGTCTCGCCCGCGCCCGCATAGCGCTTGGAGACCTCGCGCAGCTCGAGCGTCACGGCCGGTGGACGCTCATGCCGCGCCGCGGCGCTCCGGAAAGCGGATGACCTTGCGGCGGGAATCCGTGGAGTGCAACCGGCCATTGTCAAGGCTCATCACACGCCCGGCGCCACGCAGCGCCGCGACCTCTTCGGAGGCGATCAGCAGCGAGAGATCGAGCCGCTTGGGCAGCGAGTGGACGAGGGCGTAAAACGCCTGCGCGTCACTCCCCCGCGCCAGCACAGCCGGCTCGTCGATGAGCAGCAACGCCGGTTCGCGCACGATCGCGCGGGCCAGCTCGACGCGTACTCGATCGGCCAGTCCCAGCCCGCCGGTCTGCGTATAGCCGTGTCCCGTCGCCTGCACCGTCTCCAGCGCCCTCCACGCGCACGCTTCGGCGCGCTCGACGCCCAGCCCCTCGGCGTACAAAGGCATCGCGACGTGCTCGACGACGATTTTCGAATCGCCCGCGCGCCAATCGCCACGCGCCAGCGCGATCCCACCGTGGCGGCGGGTGCGAGCGCGCTCGTCGGCGCTCAACCTCGCAAGGTCGCGCTCCCGCCAGCAGACCTCGCCCTCGTCCGGGGACTCGAGCCCCGCGGCGATCCGCAACAACGTCGTCTTGCCGGCGCCCCGCGCCGCGAGCACCCCGAGCGTCTCTCCCGCAAACAACTCGAACGAGACGCCATCCAGCACGGCGACCTTGCGCAGACCGTCGCGGAAGCGCTTGGTCACCTCCCGGAACGCGAGAACCGTCATCGCGAGTGTTCTGTCACGCCCTCTTCGAGCGCTCGGCAGGCTTCACCCACCCACTCGAGTTCAGCCTTCAACCGCTTGTCCACCGCCGAGCGGTAAAGGCTCATGATCGTCCCCAGCCACGACACGCGTGGCGTTTCGGTCTCCACGTTCTCCTCGATCTCTTCGAGCAGATCGACACGCCATTCGCTCAACGCGCGCAACAACTCGGGTATCTCATCCTCGGTGCAAAACGCCAGGCGCGCGTGAATGTCGGCGCGCATCACGCTCGCCGCCGGCGGCGTGGTCAGCCATTCCTGACGCGCCAACACGGCCCGATCGGTCGGATAGAAGAACCGCCGCGAATAAGGAGGGCCGTCGATCGGCATGCTCTGCGACCGCAGCAGTCCTTCGGTCTCCAGCTGTTTGAGAACCGGATAGATGTGCTTCGCCTGCACGTGCCAAGAGGCCCCCATCCGACGGTTGATCCGCTTGGCGACCTCATACCCGTAGGTCGGACCTTCAAGCAGCACGGCAAGCGCCGCCGCCTTGATCGGCGAGCGACCCTCCACCAACGCTGCGCTCTGCTCCCTGTCCATCACTCTCGCCTATGCCAGTAATACGATAGGTCCGAATCTTACAGAACAATGTCGGATTTACAACGACCGTTTCCCACCCGTGGATCGAAAGGTCCGGCGAGCCCCGATGCGGGGCCGGAAGCCCCGCGCCCGCCCGCCGCGGGGGCACGCTCGCCTGCGCGGATGCGACCCCCCCAACCCAACACATCCCGTCTCACGCGCGTCGCCTTCTAGTCTGGCGCCATGAACGTCGAGCTGCTGTTCTGGGAGGGCTGCCCCTCGCATCCGCGCGCACTCGCCGACCTGCGCGCCGCGATGGCCGACGTCGGTCTCGACCCGAGCACGGTCGTCCTGCGCGAGATCGAGACACACGAGCAGGCCAGGAGCGAGCGATTCGTCGGATCGCCCACGATCCGCATCGATGGAATCGACATCCAGCCCCCGGGCGAAGAGCCCTTCGGGCTCGCCTGCCGCATCTACCACCGCCGGGACGGCCGAGTCTCCCCGACCCCCGACCCGCACGACGTGCGCGACGCACTGCGAGCGGCGAGCGCACCTGCGAATGCGACCCCGCAAACCGACCCCCACCACAGGAGATGAGATGACAGCGATCGGCGAACCCGCCCCGACGTTCGCGCTGCCCGACACCGAGGGCGCCGAGCACACACCGGGCCACGCGCCCGCGACCGTCGTGGTGTTCACCTGCAACCACTGTCCCTACGCGCTGGCCTGGCACGATCGGATCCTCGCGCTCGCCCACGACTACGCCGACTGCGGCGTGAGGGTGCTGGCGATCAACCCCAACGACGCCACCCGCTACCCGCGCGACTCGATCGATGCGATGCGCGCCCGCGTGCAGATCGGCGAGTTCGACGGCGTCCCCTACCTGCGCGACTCCTCCCAAGAGGTCGCGCGCGCCTACGACGCCAAGACCACGCCCGACGTGTTCGTCCTCGACGCCGGCGGACTGCTGCGCTATCGCGGCGCTCCCGACGCCGACTACGAGGACCCCTCACAGCACGCCGCCTTCCTGCGCGACGCCCTCGACGCGATCCTCGCCGGGCGCAACCCCAAGCTCGCCCAGACCCCGCCCGTGGGCTGCTCGATCAAGTGGCGGGAGTGACCCTTACGCCACGCATGGTCTCGCCGATCAGTGGGCCATGACTCCTCTGGGGCTCCTCACCTGACTCAGCGCCCGAGCGTGCGCACCAGCTCGCGGGCGCGACTGCGCACCTGTCCGAGCAGCTCGCGCACCTCCTGCAGACCCGCTCGCAACTCTGCGTCGCCGACCTCGATCGGGAGCATCGAGTCCTGCAGCGCCGCCAGCTCGCCATCGGCCTCGCCGGCCGCCTGCACCGCAGCCTCGACAAACCCCTTGACGCCCGTGGACGGCGCGCCCTGGGGCGCGGACTCGAACGTGTGAGCGGGCAACTCGTGGCGCTCGGCGAATCCCGCATACGCACGCTGTGACCTGCCGTAAGCGCTCTGTACCGGCCGGAACAGCTCCTGCTCCAGGCGCTCGGCGGTCCGTTCGTCGAGCAACTCATACGCCTCGCCCAGCGCCGCCAGCGCCACCCCGATCCGCTCGATCGCCCTTGCCAGCGCTTCGAGCACCTGCCTGCGTCCATCCGCGGTCGTGTAGGTCATGGGGTCCAGGTTATTCGCACGCCCCCCTCGGGGCTAGGATCACCCGATCATTCGACGGCGAGCGCACTCGACATGACACCCCGGCACGCCCCCACCGCCACCTGCCCGTTCTGCGCCGGTCCGGGCGTGCGCATGTTCGATGCGTGGGATCGCAACCGTGAGACCACGCGGGAGCGGTTCGCCTACGCCCGGTGTGAGACATGCGAGACCGTGTTCCTGCCGCATCCCCCGGTCGATCTCGCACGTTACTACGCCGATGACTACTACCACTTCGACGCCGACGGAGAGCCTGCCTGGAAGAGCGATCCGCCGCTGATGCGGGCCGCGTCATATCGCGTCGATCTGCTGCGAGCCCACACCGAACCGGGGCATCTGATCGAGATCGGCGCCGGTACCGGGGCGTTCGCGGTGGCGGCCCAGTCGGCGGGCTTCCAGGTCAGCGCCATCGAGATGAGCGAGCGCTGCTGCCGCTACCTGAACGAGCACCAGGGGATCGAGGCGATCTGCAGCGACCGACCGTTGGAGGCGATCGACTCGCTCCCGCCGGCACGCGCGGTCGCGCTGTGGCACGTGCTGGAGCACCTGCCCAACCCGGCCGAGGTGTTCGCGCGGGCAGCCGAAAAGGTCCAGCCCGGCGGCGTGCTCGCGATCGCGGTTCCCAACCCGCGCTCCCTGCAGTTTCGCGTCCTGCGGACCCGCTGGGTGCACCTCGACGCCCCCCGGCATCTCTGCCTGATGCCGCCGGCTGCCCTCATCGCCCGCGGCAGGGATCTCGGCTTCACAGACGTGGCGCTCCTCAGCAACGACCCCGACGGCCTCGAGTGCAATTTCTTCGGCTGGGTCGGCGCGCTGCGCCCTCACCCGGCCGTCGGTCGGACATCGGACCTCGTCAGCCACAGCGCACGCGCGCTCGAACGCACGCTGGCGCCGCTCGAGCGCACCGGCGATCGGGGATCGGCCGTAACGGTCCTGATGCGCAAGGAGCCGTAGTGTCCTCGGCGCACGAGCCGCCGGCTGAGGACGGGTCCGGCGAGGAGGTTCCGGGGGGCGACATCCTGTCGAGCGCCGCCGCGGGACCGGCCGCGGCACGGGGCGGTGGGCTGCGCGTCGGCGGCTACATCGTCGGCGCCCTGTCGAGCGTCATCTCCGCCTCGCTGCTGACGCGCCATCTCGGCGTGGTGCGGTTCGGCGAATACGTCACGGCGCTCTCGCTCGTCGCGCTCGTCGGCGCCCTGTCGGATCTGGGGCTGACGGCCGTGGGCGTGCGCGAGCTCTCGATGCGCCCACCGGAGCAGCGCTGGTCGCTCGCACGCGACCTGCTGGGACTGCGGATCACGCTCACGCTCATCGGCAGCGTCGCGATCGTGGCGCTCGCCTGGCTGGCCTACTCGCCGACGCTCGCCGTCGGTGTCGCCCTGGCCTGCGTCGGGCTGCTGCTGCAGGCGACACAGGACAACTTTGCGCTGCCGCTGCTGATCGGCCTGCGACTCGGCGCCGTCGCCGCGCTGGAACTCTCTCGCCAACTGCTCACCACGATGTTCACGATCGCGCTCGTCTTCGCCGGCGCCGCGCTGATCCCGTTCCTGGGCGTTTCCATCCCGGTGGGCCTGATCGCGCTCGTCGCGACCGTGATGCTCGTGCGCAACACGCGCGCGCTCACGCCCACGTTCAGCCTGCGGCGCTGGCGGCGGTTAGTCAGGCCGATGCTGCCCTATTCGGCCGCGGTCGCCGCCTCCTCGGTCTATCTGCGCGTGTCGATCATCCTCGTCTCCGTGCTCGGCACCGCCGTCCAGCTGGGCTACTTCAGCCTGTCGTTTCGGATCGTCGAAGTCCTCACCCCGATCCCCGCGCTGCTGGCCGGCTCGGCGCTGCCGATCTTCGCCCACAGCGTCCGCACCGACGACCACGAGCGGCTCGGATACGCGCTCGGGCGAGTGTTCGAGGTGTCCCTGATCGTCGGCGCCTGGGTCACCGTCTCGATCGCGGTCGGAGCGCCACTGGCGCTGGCGATCGTCGGGGGTCCGCGCTTCGCCCCCGCCGCGCCCGTGCTCGCCGTGCAGGGCATCGCTCTCGGCGCCATGTGCGTGAGCCTCGTCTGGGCCAACGGCCTGCTCGGCCTCGGCCTTTACCGGCAGATACTCGCGAGCAGCATCGGCGGCCTATTGCTCACCGCGGCGCTCGTCGCGGCGCTGGTTCCGATCGACGGCGCACAGGGAGCTGCCATCGGAACCTCCACGGGAGAGGTCGTGCTCGCGATCGTGCAGTGCGTCCTGGTCGTGCGCCGGCGCCCAAAGCTGCGCCCGTCCCTGCGCATCGTCCCCGGGGTCGCGCTCGCGACCGCGCTCGGACTGGCGCCGCTGGCGCTCACGACGATCCCCGTCATCGCGCGCCTCGCGATCTCCACAGCGCTGTTCGCCGGCGCCCTGCTCATCACCCATGCCTATCCCGCTGAGCTGCTCGACCTGCTCCCGGGTCTGCGCGCCAGGAGAGCGTGACCACCGGTCCACGTCAGAGTCCCGCACCCCTTCCCAGTTAGTGTCCCGGCCGTGATCGCGGTCGTGCACCTCGTCTGGGGCCCTCTCGGCGCCGGCCCGCTGCGGAAGTTCCTGGCCTCCTACGGCCGTCACCCCGCGGGGGTCGAGCACGAGTTGGTCGTGCTCCTGAACAACGTCCCCGACCCGCTGGGAGCCGAGTTCGAGGCGGCGCTCGCGGGCGTCGAGCACCGTCGGCTCCGCACCCCCGAACCGGTTCAGGATCTGGCCGCCTACGCGCATGCGGCCGAGCATCTCGAGCACCGGCGGCTGTGTTTTCTGAACTCCTACTCGGAGATTCTCGCGGCGGACTGGCTGGCCAAGCTCAACCAGGCGCTCGATCAGCCGCGGGCGGGGCTCGTGGGCGCCACCGGCTCGTGGGCGAGCCTGCACTCGGCCGTGCTCAACGCGTTCCTGCTGCCCAACCCCTACCGCCGGGTCGTACCCGCTCGTCGCATCGCACGCGAACAGATGCGCGAGATCGAACTCGAACTCGACGCCGCGCGCATCCCCGAGGACGCCGCGACCCTCGGCGCCGAGCCGCCCCGGCGCACGCTCTCGGGCTCAGTGGTCTCGACGCTGCGCTCGTTTCGCCCGATGCCCGAGCAGCTGCTGCGCTTCGCCCCGTTCCCGGCCTACCACGTGCGTACGAACGCGTTCATGCTCGATCGCGCGACGTTCGCGAAGCTGCACATGCGTCCGCTGAGCAGAAAGATGGACGCCTACCTGTTGGAGAGCGGTCGCGCGAGCTTCACCAGCCAGGTCCAGAACATGGGTCTGCGCACGCTCGTGGTCGCCCGCGACGGCGCCTTCTACGACCACCCCGAATGGTACGCCGGCGAAACGTTCTGGCGGGGCCAGCAGCAGGGCCTGCTCGTCGCCGACAACCAGACCCGCTCCTATGACAACGGCTCTCACGATCGTCGCCGCCTGCTCTCCGCGTTCGCCTGGGGCCCCCGCATGCACCCCGGCCCGCCCGCAGGGGAACCGGCCGGCGAGGGGGCCTTGCGAGGCTGATGCTGGATTTCGAAGCCCACGCACGCGCTGCCGCGTTGAATCGCGCAAAGCCCGATGCGCTCGCCGTCGTCTACCTCGCGTGGGCACCGCTGGGCCCGGACCCGGTGCGGTCGTTTCTGCGCTCCTACCGCGCCCATGCGCCCGGGATCGCGCACGAGCTCGTGATCGTGCTCAACGGGGCGCCCGCCGACTCCACCGAGGCGAGCTCGCAAACGGGCGCGACGCTCACGCAAAGCGAGCTCGCCGCCGAGCTCGCGGGGATCGAGCACCGCCTGATCGTGCTCGACCGGCCGACGCTCGACCTCGCGGCCTACGGCCTGGCGGCCGGCAAGCTGTCACATACGCGGCTGTGCTTCCTGAACTCCTACAGCGTGATCCTCACCGACGGCTGGCTGGCGATCTTCGCGCAAGCGCTCGACGATCCCCACATCGGGCTCGCGGGCGCCAGCGCCAGTTGGGAGAGCCAGTCCCGGTGGATTCGCGGCCGCGCCCGTCACTGGCCCTATCAGCTCCTGCGACTGCGCGCCGCGCGCCGCGACTACCCGCGCTTTCCCAACCCCCACATCCGCAGCACCGCGTTCATGATCGAACGCGCCAACCTCTTACCGATGGAGCTCGACCGCGCGCGCGACAAGCGCGACACCTACCTGCTGGAGAGCGGCCGCCGCAGCATCACGCGCCAGATCCTCGAGCGCGGTCTGCGTGCAGTGGTCATCGGACGCGACGGACATATCTACGGCGTCAAGGACTGGGCCGCTTCGCGCACCTATCGCAGCGGCGAGCAGGATAACCTGCTCGTCGCGGACCGACGCACCGAGGACTGGGCCGCGGCCTCGCCGCGCCTGCGCCGGCGCCTGTCGCGCGACGCCTGGGGCGAGCACTACGCGGAGGCCTGAGAGCGGATCCCATCTTCAGGAATACGCCCCGAGCCGGTCGTGATGGCTACTCGCCGATGGCGGCGCGCCTGAGCTTCAGCGAGTCCAGCAGCGAGATCGAGGAGTCGATCGCCTCGCCCGGTGGGGCCGGGCGGCGCGGCATGCCCGCGCCCGCGCGCCAACCCTCCAAGCGCCCACGCAGGGCCTGCGCGTCGCGGCAAAGTGCCATGTCGGCGAACACCACGGCCACCTCCGTCAGCAGCGCGCGCGCACCGGCGCTGCTGCGCAACACGCCATAGCGTCGCAGCAGATATCCCCGGCTGAAACCGGCCAGGCGACGCTGGCGGGCGGAGCGCTTGCCGTAGGTGCTCGACCCCAGATGCATTCCGCGTGCGTCCTGTGCGCTCGCGGTGCCCCACCCGGCCGCACGCAGGCGCAGCGCGAGGTCGAGAATCTCCATGTAGGCGCCGATCGTCTCGTCCAGCCCGCCGACCTGCTCCCAGGCGGCACGCCGGTAGGCGCCCGCGGTCCCCTCGGGCCCGGCCAGCACGGGCATGCGCGTCGCAATGTCCCTCACGTCGTGGCCCCGCAGTCGTGCGAACCCCGCCAGCGTGACGTCGGCCGTCACGCCGAGACTGTCGATCCTGCGCTCATCGGGCATCAACATCAGCGCCGCGACCGAGCCGGTTCGCGGGTCGCGTTGGAGCGGCGCCGTGAGCCGCTCCAGGCAGTCGGGCGCCAGCTGCACGTCGTTGTTGAGCAGCACCACGTGCTCACCATCGCCGGCGCTCACCCCGCGGTTGATCGCCTTGGTGTAGCCCTGGTTGGAGCCAAGCTCCACGAGCGTGACCTGCGGCCAGTCGCGACGCAGCAACTCGGGAGTGCCGTCGCCGGAGCCGTCATCGACGACGATCGCGCGGTGGGCTAGCGTCTGACGCGCCAGGTGCTCGAGGCATTTGCGCGTGAGCGCGTAACCGTTGTGGACGGGAACGACGACGTCGATCGAAACGGCCACGGGCGCCCATGCTAGAGGTTGCCGCGGTCTTCGCGTCGGCGTTCGCCCGACTTGCAAGCCGCGATGGTGGCATAGCCTGTCACGGCGATGACCGCCCGCCCCACCCACATCGGCCTGAACCTGGTGTTCCTGGTTCCTGGGGAGACGGGCGGGATGGAGGTCGTGGCGCGCGAGCTGATCCCGGCGCTGATCGCGGCGGCTCCCGAGCTGCGCTTCACCGCGTTCATCGCGCGCGAGGCCGCCGCCGCGGGCGACGGTCCGTGGGGAGAGCTGCTGCCGGCCGTCACCGTGCCCGTGCATTCCCGCAACCGCGTGCAATGGGTGCTCGGCGAGCAGGCCCTGCTGCCGGCGCTGGCCGCACGCGCGCGCGTGGATCTCGTGCACAGTCTTGCCTCGACCGCTCCGCTGTGGGGCCCGTTTCGCCGCGTGACGACCGTCCACGACCTCATCTACGCGCGCTTCCCCGACGCCCACTCCGGCTTGCGCGACCGTGGCATGCGGGTGCTGGTGCCCGCTGCGGTGCGGCGCTCGCAGCGGGTCTTGGCCGACTCGCAGTCCACGCGCAACGACCTGATCGAGCTGCTGGGCGCCGCGCCCGAGCGCATCGACGTCGCGCCGCTCGGCCTTGCTCCGATACGCCGCGACATCGCCGTCTCCGAGACACAGACGCGCGCGCGCTTGCAGCTCGGCGAGCGTCCGGTGCTGCTCAGCCTCTCGGCCAAGCGCCCCCACAAGAACCTGCTCAAGCTGATCGCCGCGCTGGCGCTGATCGTGCCCGCGCGCCGACCGCTGCTGGTGCTGCCGGGCTACCCAACCTGGCACGAGGCCGAGCTGCGCGCCCATGCCGCCGAGCTGGGCGTCGCCGAGGACGTGCGCCTGCTCGACTGGGTCTCCCCTGCCGAGCTGGAGGGATTGTGGGCGCTCGCGCGCGCGTTCGTGTTCCCGTCGCTGTATGAGGGGTTCGGGCTGCCGGTGCTGGAGGCGATGGCCCGCGGCGTGCCCGTCGCCTGCTCGCGCGCCTCGTCCCTGCCCGAGGTCGCAGGCGAGGCGGCGCTGATGTTCGATCCGCACGACGAGCGCGCGATCGCGACTTCAATCGAGACGCTGCTCTGGCTGGACGACGATGCACGAGCGCGTATGCGCGCGCTGGGTATGGCCCGCGCGCGGCAGTTCACCTGGGAGCGCACCGCTCGCGCGACGCTCGACAGCTACGCGCGCGCGCTCTCACGGTCGCGCCCGTAGCTCGCCAGCACCCGCTGCAGCGAGCTCTCCAGCGACAGCTCCCATTCGTGCAGCGCGTACCACCGCGCCGTACTCTCACGCAGCCCCGAACCCGCCTCGTGCACCCGTACGATCGCCTCGGCGATCTCCTCTGGATCGGAGCTCGCGCACACGAACCCGTTCACGCCCTCCTCGATTAACTCCACGGCCGCGTTGTCCGGGCCCGCGACCACGATGCCGGGCGTCCCTCGCGCGGCGGCCTCCACCACCACCAGCCCGTATCCCTCACGTATCGAGGGCAGCAGCAGGCACATCGCGCTGCGCATCTCAGCGTCCACCGTCTCCGCCGAGGTAAACCCGGGCGCTGAGACGACCTCCTCAAGACCCCGTCGGGCAATCTCTGCGAGCACGGCCTCCCGCTCGGGCCCATCGCCCAGCAGCTCACCCCGCAGTCCCTCGATGCGCTCGGCCGCGTCGGCGATCGCCGCCACCGCCAGCGGCGCGCGCTTCTCGGGGATCATCCGCCCCGCAAACAGCACCAGCCTGTCCGCCGGCCCCTCGGTGGATGTCGGCGCGACCGTATCGGCGTAGAGCCCGCGCAGCACCGTCACCTCGCCGCGCAGGCCCTCCTCGCGCAACCGCCGTGCGTGCAGCCGCGAGTAGCAGAACGCCTGCTGGCGCACCCGTGCGCACAAGCGCTGCACGCCGCCCCCGACGCGACCGCCGACGCCGCCGAGGTACTCACGCCAGTAAGAGTCGCTCCAGACCTCAAACCAGTCGACCGCCAGCCCGTAGCGCCCGAGCGGACGCGCCACGGCCGCCGCCAGCAGCGAGAAGTAGGGGAACGAGCACATGTGCACCGCGTCGTAGCGCCGACCATGGCGCAGCAAATGCAGCAGCACTCCCAGTCCGAACACCAGTGGCGGCCACACGCGGCGGCGCCCGTCGTCGGTATACAGCCCCATCCGCGGGCCGACGCTGATCACCCTCGCCCTGCCCTCGGCCAGCTCGGGTCGCTCGCCGCGATCCCACTGGCGCAACGTCACATACGTGACCTCGTTCTGGGGCTCCGCGGCCAGTCGCTCGGCCAGGTTGCGGTACCAGCGCTCACCCCCACCCACGGTGTACGGGAACAGGCAGTCGTAGACTACGCACACGCGCATCGCCCCGAACCTACCGCATCGCCCTGAACCGACCATGAGCACGCTCGAGCAGACACTGCCGATCCATTCCAAGGACCGTGAGCGGGGGACCGCGCCGGTCGTCTCGGTCGTGATCCCGTGCCTGAACGAGGCCGAGAACATCGAGCACTGCGTGCTCGCCGCGCACGCGGCGCTGCAGCGGATGGACGTGCCGGGGGAGGTGGTCGTCGCCGACAACGCCTCCGAGGACGATTCCGCGGCGCTGGCGGCCCGGGCGGGCGCGCACGTCGTGGTGGAGTCGCGGCGCGGCTACGGCAGCGCCTACCTGGCCGGCTTCGCGGCCTCGCGCGGGGACTACATCGTGATGGCCGACGCCGACCTGACGTATGACTTCGGCGAGATCCCACACTTCGTGGAGGAGTTGCAGGCGGGGGCCGAGTTGGTGATGGGCGATCGCATGGACAACATCAAGCCCGGCGCGATGCCCTGGCTTCACCGTTACGTCGGCAATCCGCTGCTGTCGGGCCTGTTGAACCTGTTCTTTCGCACGGGCGTCAACGACGCGCACTGCGGCATGCGCGCGCTGCGCCGCGACGTGCTTCCGCGCCTGGACCTGCGCACGACCGGCATGGAGTTCGCCTCGGAGATGGTCATACGCGCCTCCAAGGAGAACCTTCGCATCGCCGAGTTCCCGATCGAGTACCACCCGCGCGGGGGGGAGTCCAAGCTGTCGAGCTTCCGCGACGGCTGGCGGCATCTGCGCTTCCTGCTCGTGCACTCGCCCACGCACCTGTTCATCCTCCCGGGCCTCGTGCTTTCGGGCGTGGGGATGTTGCTGATGATCCTCGTCGCCGCGGGCCTCTCCTTCTTTGGGCGTGCCTGGGGACTGCACGCGCTGATCGGCGGCGCGCTGCTGACGATCGTGGGCACGCAGATCCTGGCGCTGGGTCTGTGCGCGCACGCGTACGGCACCTACTTCATGGGTGAGCGCGACCCCTGGTTCGATCGTATGCGCGCGCGCTTTCGCCTCGAGCACGGCCTGCTGCTGGGCGGCCTGTTCATGCTGGCCGGGTGCGTGATGGGCACGGTCGTGCTCGTCACCTGGATCTCCAACGGCTTCGGACAGCTCTCCTACGAGCAGCTCGCGCTGTTCGCGGCCACGCTGCTGATCGTGGGCATTCAGATCTTCTTCTCCTCCTTCCTGCTGTCGATCCTCGGTCTGCGCCGTCGTTAGGGCCCGCGGGGTGCGAGGCGGAGGGTCGAGGCTCGGCGCCAGGGCAGGACGGGTCTCAGGGGCGGTGTTCGCCGGCGACGCTCGCGTGTGGAAGACCGCGGCGATCGCCGCGGTCTTGCTGATCGCGCTGGTCGTCTACTACTGCGTGCGTCCGCGCGACTACTACACGGGCACGAACTCGGTCGAGGCCTACACCTACGTCGCCGAAGCCCACGCCGGCGAGCCCGTGTGCGTTCCCGGACTGAGGATCCCCGCGGGCACCGCCCGCATCCGCCTGCAGCTGATCTCGCGCACGCGCGCTCGCCCGGCGCTGGGAATGGTGCTGCATCTCGACATGCCCACCGAGTCGAGCCCCAGCGATCGGGGTGCGGGGATCGGAGGATCGGGCTCGGTGGACGTTCCCGGCGCCCGCGCAATCGACAGCACGCTCGCGCCCGTGACGGTCCCGTCGAACCGCGTGAGCGCCGCCGTGTTCACGCTCCCGGGGCTCTCGGCCGAGACCTCCGAACGTCCCGCCTCGCTGTGCCTGACCGCGGGCGGTCTGGTCAACTGGGGCGGCACCCCGCTGCTCGCGCCCCCCAGCTCCGCCCCGCCGACGGACGGCGGCACCCCGGTCGCTGGGCGGATAGCCGTCTGGTACGAGCCGCCGGCCGGCTCACAGCGCAGCTATGTCTCACGCATCGGGGCGATCCTCAGCCGCGCGTCGCTGTTTCGGCCGAGCCCGATCGGGCCGTGGGCGTATGTGCTGATCCTGTTCGTCGTTCTCCCCGGGCTGGCGCTCGCGGCGGTGCGCCGCCTTGCGCTCGCGGTGGTGGAGGGCGGCGCCGGCAGCCGGGGCGGCGATGGTGGTGGCGGCGGCGGTCACAGCGCTCGACGCACGGCGGCGTGGCTGTTCGCGATCGCGGCGCTGAACTTTGCCTGCTGGGCGTTGATCACGCCGCCCTTCCAGGCGCCGGACGAGGTCGATCACTTCGCGTACACCCAATCGCTTGTGCAGCGCGGCGAAGCTCCCTCGCGCAGTCCCGCCTCGGCGCTCGCGCGCTGGTCGAGCGCGGAGACGTTGACGCTGGAAGACGAGAGCTTCTTCAGCGACCATCAGGTCGGCGACACCCGCGCGCCGTGGACCGCGCGCGCGCAGACGCTCTACCGCGAGCAGGTCGCGGCCGCCCACCCGAGCTCTGCCGACGGCGGCGGCAACGAGACCGCCGCCACGCACGGGGCGATCTACTATGCCGCGCTCGCGCCCGCCTACTGGCTGGCCTCGGAGTCGCCGTTCTCGCAGTTGACGCTGATGCGATTGACCTCGGCGCTGATCGGTGCGCTGACGGTCGTGTTCGCCTACCTGCTCGCGCGCGAGCTCGCGCCCGGTCGTCCCTGGCTGGCGGTGCTGGCGGCGCTGCTGGTCGCCTATCAGCCGATGTATGGGTTCATCTCGGGCGCCGTCAACAACGACGTCGGTATCAACGCCGGCGCCGCGGCGCTGGAGTTGCTGCTGATCGTGATGCTGCGCCGCGGGGTGAGCTGGCGCCTGGGGCTGCTCACGGGCGGCCTGCTGGTCGCGCTGCCGATTGTCAAGGAAACGGCCCTCTCGCTGTATCCCGTCGTCGCGCTCGCGCTGGTAGCGATCGTGTACCGCCACCATCGCCGCACCGAGCTTCGCGGTTGGGCCGCGCTGGCGGGCGCCGCGATCGCCGTCGGGGCGCTGTCCAGAGGCCTCTCGCACGTGTTCCGCCCGTCCGCCGCAGCGGCCGCGAGCACGGGGGGCACCCCTGCGGAGGCCGGCACGGCGGAGAGCTCGGTCGGTGAAGCGCTCGCGCATCCGCTCGACTATCTCAGTTACCTGTGGCAGTCGCTGCTGCCGCGGCTGCCGGGCATGAGCGAGCACTTTCCCACGACGCACTTCCCGGCGATGGTCATCTTCGTCGAACGCGGTTGGGGCGCATTCGGTTGGTATGACGTGTTCTTCCCCCACCGCCTCTACTACGCGATCCTCGCCGCGATGATCGCCGTCCCGATCCTCGGCCTGATCGCCCTGAGGCGGGAGTGGGCCCGGTTCGTGCGGCGCAACGCGATCGAGTTCGGGCTGCTCGTGCTGATGCCACTTGCGGTCGTCGCGGGGTTCGAGGCCGCGTTCTACACGCCCGGCGCACGTCCGTTCATCGCCGAATTCGGCCGCTACACGTTCCCCGCGATCGCCCCGGTGGCCGTGCTCGTGGTCGCGAGCCTGCACGCGTTCGGGCGGCGCTGGGTGCTGCAGGCGGGAGTGGTGTTGCTCGTGGCGATGGTCGCGCTCAGCTATGCCGCGCAACTGGTGACGCTGACAGGGTTCTATGCGTGAAATGAGCTTGGAGTGTGCAGTTCGGACGGCGCATGCGCCGTCCGCGAAACCGCGCATGCGCGGTTTCGACCAGGGCCGCATGCGGCCCTGGTTTCATCAGGAAGAAGACCATGCCTGACGTAACCGTCGCAATCCCGGTCCGCGACGGCGGGGCGCTGTTCGCGCGCGTACTCGAGGCGCTGTCCATCCAGACGGTCGCTCACGAGCTGATCGTGTGCGACTCCCGCTCCGGCGACGGCTCGGCCGAACTGGCCCGCTCGCACGGGGCGCGCGTGATCGAGATCGATCCCGCGCACTTCAGCCACGGCGGCACGCGCAACCTGCTGATGAACGAGGCCTCCGGTGCGTACGTCGCGCTGCTCACCCAGGACGCCGAGCCCGCCGACGTCCGCTGGCTCGAGCGCCTGCTCGCGGGGTTCGAGCTAGCCGGCGACGTCGGCCTCGTCTGCGGGCCCTACCTACCTCGCCTCGACGCCTCGCCGGCGGTGCGCTTGGAGCTGGAACGCTGGTTTCACTCACTCGCGCCCGACGCGCACCCACGGGTGGATCGCCTGGAGGAGCACGAGCGCCGTGCGCTACCGGCACTGGCGCTGATCGGCGCGCGCGGGTTCTTCACCGACGCCAACGCCTGCATCGACCGCGCCGCCTGGGAACGGGTGCCGTTCAGGCAGGTTCCCTATGCCGAGGATCGGCTGCTCGCGATCGACATGCTGCGCTCAGGCTATGCCCGCGCATACGTCCCGGATGCGCCGGTCGTGCACTCCCACGCTTATACCTCCTCTCAGGAGCTGCGTCGCTGTTTCGACGAGTGGCGCGGCCTGCGCGAGGTCTACGGCTGGCGCGAGCCGCTCTCGCCGATCCATCTCGCACGCCGGTTGCAGGGTGAGTTGGGGTGGGCGCGGCGCGAGCTCGATCGTCGCGGCGCCTCTCTGTCCGATCGCCGGGCGACGCTCGCGGCGATCACCCGTCACCATGTCGTGCGCCTCGTCGGGGCGCTGCTCGGATCGCGGGCCGATCGACTGCCGCCCGGCGCTCGGCGCAGGCTCTCGCTGGAGGGGCGCTCCTCGTTTCAGCCCCTGCATCTCGATACGCTCGCGCGCGGCTGACGATGCCCCACACCACCGAACCACAACGCCGCCCCAGTCCCACCCGCGCCTTTCACGGCCCCTGGGGCGCGCCTCGCGGATGAGCAATCACGACCCGGTCCAAGGCCGCCGGAATCGAGAATATATCCCCCGCTGAAAACTAGATAATCTTCCCGTTAGAATCTAGATATACTCCCCGTTGAAGATGCCGGTCTCCTATCAGCCCAGGATCGTGGACGATGAGCTTGCCGTGAGGCTGACCGCAACGGGCGCCGTAGCCATCGAGGGTCCCAAGGCTTGCGGAAAGACCGCCACCGCGAGGCAGATAGCAGCGAGTGAGGCGCTGCTCGACACCGACATTAACGCTCGCCGGGCGGTCGCGGTGGATCCTGCCCTCGTGCTCGACGGTGCGACGCCGCGCCTGATCGACGAGTGGCAGCTGGAGCCCGCGATCTGGAATCACGTTCGCCGGGCGATCGACGATCGCCATCGGCCCGGCCAGTTCATCCTTGCCGGTTCCGCCGTTCCACCCGACGACATCACGCGGCACACGGGGGCCGGACGGATCACGCGACTGCGCATGCGACCGATGACCCTGTTCGAGACGGGCGCGAGCGGAGGCGAGGTCTCCCTTACGCGTCTGCTCGCGGGTGAGCCAGCGCGCAGCGCCGACCCCGGCCTGACGGTCACGGACCTCGCACGCGAGATCGCGATCGGGGGCTGGCCCGGCTTCCGCGACCTGAAGATCGATCAGGCACTGCATGCCGTGCGCGACTATCTCGAGGAGATTCGCCGTGTCGACGTGAGCCGGGTTGATGACAGACGCCGCGACCCCGGCAAGGTGGGGCAGCTGCTGCGCAGCCTGGCTCGCAATGTCGGCACCTATGCCGCTGCCGCCACACTTGCCCGCGACACCGGGGGGGCCGATGGGCCCCTGAAGGACGACACGGTGCGTGCCTATCTCGACGCACTCGAGCGGCTGATGATTCTCGAGGACCAGCCGGCGTGGGCGCCGCATCTGAGATCCAGATACACCCTGCGCAGCGCGGCCAAGCGGCATTTCGTCGATCCCTCTCTGGCCGTGGCCGCTCTGCGCGCCACGCCCGAGCGACTGCTCGGGGACATGAAGCTGCTCGGTTTTCTCTTCGAGTCGCTCGTCATACGCGATCTGCGCGTCTACGCCCAGGCGGCCGACGCTCGCGTGCTCCAGTACCGCGACAGCCATGGACTGGAGGTCGACGCGATCGTCGAAGCTGCAGACGGGCGCTGGGCTGCGTTCGAGATCAAGCTCGGACCAGGACAGATCGACGAGGCCGCGCTCAACCTCCACAAGTTCGCCGGGCAGATCGACACCGCAAGGTGCGGCAGCGCCGCTGCCCTCGGCGTGATTGTTGGGACTGGCTACGGCTATCTTCGTGAGGACGGGATCATGGTCATTCCCATCGGAGCGCTCGGGCCGTGACCGTGACCAGACGCCTTCCACGATGAGCCACGACCCCATCCAGGGGCGCCCCGAAGGCGCGCTCTCGAACCTGCGCCGGCGCATCCACCTGACCTACACCCACTTCGGGCTGCGCACGATCCTGTGGCGGGCGATCACCTTCCCGCTGCGCTTCACCCCGCTGCACCGGCGTCTGCGCTTGCGCACGCACGCGCGCGACCAGGAACGCCGCCGCGCCGCCACCTGGTATCGCGAGCACGGCACGCCCGTCGACGTCGTCATCCCCAGCTATCGCGACGCCGCCCACGTGCGCAAGCTCGTGCGCTCGATCCGGCGCACGACCCCGCGCGGAATGGCGAGGGTGATCGTCGCCGATGACGCAAGCGGGCACGAGCACCTGGCTGCGCTGCGGGCGATCGACGGGATCGACCTGCTCGTCGAGTCAGAGCGCAACAGCGGGTTTGCCGCGAACGTCAATCGCGGCCTGCGCGCCACGCTGCCCGAGCGCGACGTGGTCGTGCTCAACTCGGACGTCGAGGCATTGTCCGGTTGGCTTGAGGGATTGCAATACGCCGCCTATCGCGACGCCGACGTGGGCATCGTCGGCGCGCAGCTGCTCTACCCCGACGGGCGCATCCAGTTCGGCGGAACCGTGCGCAACCGCGACGCGCCCGAGTGGTTCGACCACCGCTACCGCTTCAAGCCCGGCGACTGGGGCCCGGCCGCGCAGACCAGCTCCGCGCTCGCCGTCACCGGCGCCTGCATGTACGTGCGTCGCGCGGTGATCGAGCGCGTGGGCATGCTCGACGAGCGCTATCCGATGGCCTACGAGGACGTCGACTGGTGCCTGCGCGCATGGCAGGCGGGCTATCGCGTGCGCTACTTCCCGATCGCCCGGCTGCTCCACCACGAGTCGGCCACGCGCGGCGTCACGCAGGGCGAGCGCGAGTTGGAGTCCCAGCGCCTGTTCTGGGAGCGCTGGTCGGAGTTCTTCGACGACCGCTCCGTCTACGCGGGCGATCCGCCGCCCGACGGTCTCGAGGGCGAAGAGACCGGTGGGGGGGACGGCTGGGGTGTGAGGTCCCACGCGCCCGGAACCGGCGCCACGGAGGACCTCGGACGGGGCGATGGCGGGCCGCTGCGGATCGTCTACGTGACGGAGGACACCGGCATCGGCGGCGGGCACCGCGACATCTTCGAGCATCTCAACCGGCTCGCCGACCGCGGTCACGACGTCGCGCTGTACACGCTCGGCGACCGCCCCGAATGGTTCGATCTGCGCGCCACTACGCCCGTGCGCACCTTCGCCGACTACGACGCGCTTGCCGCGGCGCTCGCTCCGCTTCAGGCGATCAAGGTCGCGACGTGGTGGATGACCGCTCCGGTGGTGTGGCGCGCGAGCGTCGCGCGCGGCATCCCCGTGTACTTCGTGCAGGACATCGAGACCTCCTACTACCCCGACCACGAGCAGGCCCGCCACGCCGTCCTTGACTCCTACCGCCCCGAGTTCCGCTACATGACGATCTCCGCCTGGAACCGCGAGCGCCTGCGCGAGCTGGGCCTCGACGCCGAGCTGATCCCGCCCGGCATCGACCTCGACACCTTCAGGCCGCTGCCCGACCTCGCGCGGCGCGAGGACATGGTGCTTGCGCTCGGGCGCTCCAATCCGCTGAAGAACCTCCCGCTCACGCTCGACGCCTGGCGTGCGCTTGGAGAGCCCCGGCCCGAACTGTGCCTGTTCGGGATCGAGCCCGAGCTGGCGAGCGACCCCGGCATGCGCTACGTGCGCTCGCCCGATGATCAGCAGGTGAACGAGCTCTTCTGCCAGGCCACCGTGTTCGTGCAGACCTCCACCCACGAGGGCTTCGCGCTGCCGCCGCTGGAGGCGATGGCCACGGGGGCGGCGGTCGTCTGCACCGACGCGCACGGCAACCGCGACTTTTGCCGCGATGGCCTCAACTGCCTGATGCCCGAGCCCAACCCGCGCGCGGTCTCGGCCGCGATCGCGCGACTGCTCGGCGATCCCGAACTGCGCGCGCGTCTCGGACGGGCCGGCATCGAAACGGCCGCCGACTACGCCTGGGAGCGGCGCATCGACGCGCTCGAGGACTTCTACGGGCGGGTCGCCCGTTCGCGCAGCATGGCGCGGGGCGGAGAGGTGCTGGTTCGGGAGAGCGCCGAGGCTTCGTAGGCGGCTACTTCGTGGAGTAGTACTTTATGCGGTAGCACGGCTGGCGGTGGCTGCGGCTCGTCTATGTGTTTCATCGAGTCCGAGGACCGCGTTGTCGTTGTTACGGTGCAGGATGGTCGTCCTTGCCATTAGTTGGCTAATGTGTCAACCTAAGTTGGCATAATGGACAACATGGTTCGCATGCGATCCCGAGATCTGTTTCCCTCCGAGGAGCCCGTCCGTCCGCCGGGTAAGCTCATCGGCCGCCAGAGCGACGTCGAGGAGCTTTCCTCCCAGCTATCGAACGGATTGCATCGCGTCCTCGCCGCGCCACGCCGCACGGGGAAGAGCACGGTCTGCGAAGCGACCATCGCGGCGCTACGGCGTAAACGGTTCTACACGGTGAGCGTCAGCCTGTTCAAGTACACCAATGCCGCTTCGCTCGCAGAGGCGCTCGCACAGGAGACGCTCGCCAACCGTTCGGCTGTCAAGCGGCTGATTGAGCGCACGCGCAGCCTCGGCTCGGGTGCGCTCAGCGGGCGTTCGCTGACCGCTGTGCTGCGCGTGAAGTCCGAACTGGGCGAGGCGGTGGAGATCGCGCTGGAGCCCGCGCGCAGACGCCGCGAACCACTGCAAGAGCTCAATGTCGCGCTCGAGCTGCCCCAGCGGATCGCCGAGCGTGACGATCGGCAGATGATCCTGTTGATCGACGAGCTTCAGCAGCTGACCAGTGGCGCTTACGGCGACCCCGAGCAGATCACCCAGCGGCTGCGCGAGACGCTCCACGCCTCCCCTCGTGTGACGTGCCTGTTCGCGGGAAGCGTCGAGCATCTGATGCGCGACCTGTTCAGCAACCAGCACCGCGCGCTTTACCAGTTCGGTGGCTTTCACGAACTCTCGCGAATCACTGAGGATGAGTGGCGCGTGGGACTCGGTGAGCGCTTCGCCCAGGATGACTGCACTGTGGACGAGGAGGCCCTGGAGCGCATAATCGCCTCAGGTGAAGGACATCCGCGGTCGACGATGCTGATCGCCCAGCAGACACACCACGCCTCGGTTGAGGATGGCACCCGCCATATCGATGGCACAATCGCCGAGCGGGGCTATCGCGGCGCGCTGGCAGACGATGCGGGCCGGCACAGCGACCTGATGGACCGTATCCGGGCCATGGGCAACACCGCCGTCGAAGTCACTATCCGCCTCGCACACCACCGCTCCCCATACAAGCACCTCGAGAAGAAGGCAGCCAACCGTGCCCTGAACGCGCTCGCCGACACATCGATCGTGATCAGGCCAGGGGGGCGGGGCTCCTGGACGTTGGCCGATCCGCTCTTCTGCGCCTACGTTCGCCGCGAGATCAGCGATGCTGAAGGGGACTCACTGTGACGCGGATTCCACGCGTGGCTCACCGACTTTGCAGCAGTCGAACCTATAGCCAGTCTTCACCATTGGCGAGGTCGTTCTCGCCGGGATACGCCGCGAGCTTGCGCTCGAGCGCGGCGACGATCATGCCGGTGTTGCCGCGGGTGCGGGGGCGCCCTCCGGGGATGAAGATCATCCCGTGGTCGCCGCGACCACCCGGTGCATCGCCTCGTAGTGCCGGGGCCTCATATCAACCAGATTGTCGGTGACGATGGTTCGACGCTGCTCGCGCGCCAGATCGAGGACCTCGGGATCGTTCCGTCAGCGCTGTAGGACTTCGCGTGCGAAGTCAACCAGCTTGGTGGCACGCCGGATGGCTGCCGCGCGGTCCTGGCCGGACACGTTGAGGAAACTGTAGTCCGCGAGTCGCTTGCGGGCGTCGGCGGAGTTGCACTCGCGCGAGCGCGGGTTCTTCGCGCCCGGGCTCACGGTGTGCTTCCGAGTAGTAGTTTGCGAAGTGGTGTTCCGGCGAGGTCGATGCCGTCTCGACGAAGGTCATCGAGGACGGGTGGATGCTCCTCGCGCATCTCCTCTATATCTCCCTCGGCGAAGTCAATGATGCCTGCGTGATTGCCCGTCCACGCAAAGACGGCATCGCCGAGGGATTGCAATTGCTGGTCCCAGGTCGGGTCCTCTGCGTCCACGCCCATGGGTCGGATGACGAAGATGTCGATATCGCTATCGAGGGTCCCGTCCCCTCGGGCGGCCGATCCAAAAAGCGACGCATGTAGGGGCGGAATCTCCCAGGTCGAGAAGGCACGACGCAGGCGGTCGAGCAAGTCCGTGCGGATTAGGGCCATGGCCTCGACGGCGGGTGCCGCCACATGTCGCCTGTTGAGCGTGTGCAGCGATGCGGGCGGCGCCTCTTGGCGCAGGACGAGCCCCTGGCGCACAAGTCGGTCAAGCGCCTTGGCGACCGCAGCCACCGAGCCGCGCCGTGCCAGCCGAGAGATCCGCCGTCCCGTGAGCGGCTGCGTCGTGCCGGCGAGCACGACCAGCACGTCGCCCTCCACCGTCGGGGCTACCGCGCTGTAAGTGCGAGACACATCCACAATGTCCAGTATACAGGACATTTGTCTTGTTCACCGGACAATCTAATCGCCTCTGCACTCCTGCACGTCCAGTAACGTCTCGTGTATGATCGTGGTGTGGAGCGGTTGAATATCACTCTTGAGGACGAGCAGGCGGAGAAGCTCGCTCGTCTCGCGGATCGCATGCACATCCAACCCGGGACGGTCGCTCGTTCCTTGCTTTCAAGTGCGCTCGACGACTCCGACCCGGACGCGCGTAACGTCACCGAGCTGCTGGATGGCATCCCCGGAGCGTACGAGCGCGCACAGCTCGGGCTCCGGCAGGCGCAAGCCGGGGAGACCGTCTCGCTGGATGAGCTGTAGTCCGTGGCTCGCGTCGAACTCGCGAGCGTCGCCGTTGAAGACCTCGACAGGCTCGTCCGCACGCACAGCCTGCCCGCCGACACCCGCGAGCGGGTCGTCCACTCGTTGCGCGTCCTGGAGCGCTTCCCGCTGATAGGACCAGCCTTGGGCGGACGGTGGGAAGGCTTCCGCTTTCTCCTTGGTCCCTGGCGGTGGTTGCTGCTTATTTATGTGTTCGTCGAAGCCGAGGATCGCGTCGTGGTTGTCACTGTTCAGGATGGGCGGTCGGGAAGTGCCGTCAGCGCTCGCCGATGAGTCCCTCCTGAGACTATTTTGGTGAAGGTGCAACATAAGCATGGCGCCACCATTTATGCCTATAGGCACCGGCGCTCGGTGCGGCTCATGGTTGCCACAGGGTAGAGGGGAAGTAGTCGAGCACGATCTCTTCCAGCGACGCAAAGCGCACGCCGGCTCGCAGCATGCGCTCCAGCAGATACATGTCGCCGGGCATCTCCAGGTCGGCCGCTATGAGCTCGCGCTCGAAGAAGCGCAGGCCACCATGTACCAGTGCGCCGGCCCAGCTGAAGCAACCGAGGCGGGGTGGGAAGTCGAGACCCACGGAGGAGGAGCCATCGGGCCGATGCTCCTCGAAACCTCCATAGACGACCTCCGCTCGCTGTTGACGTGCGATCTCGAGCATCGCCGCGACCGCTCCCGGGCGGAGATGGTCGTCGTCATCGAAGTGAACCAGCCAGCGTCCCGTGGCGAGACACGCGGCCTCGTTGCGCGCCATCGTGCTGCCGACCAGCCAGTGGCGGCGCGCATCCTCGTGAGCGGTTATCCGCTGGCTGAGGTTGGTGTAGCGCACGCGGCGATCGCCGATCGCGGCGATCGCCTCGGTCAGCTCTGGTGGCGCGGAGTCGCCGACTACGATCACCTCCAGGTTGGCGTGGGTCTGCGCAAGCAATGAGGGCAGCGCCCGCTCCAGCAGCGTCTGTCGCCCGACGGTCGCTACGGTGACGGACACCAGTGGATCGGGATCGGTGAACGGCTCGTCATAGACCGGCTCCGCGCGCACGCGATACAGCCGCCGGCGATTCTGAGACTGCTCGTCGAGAATCGCCCGCAACGCCGGCTGGATGCGCTGCTCGAGCAGCGTGTGTGTGTCGGCGGTCCGTGGCATGTGGGCGGTCAGCTCACGCACCTGTCCGAGAGTGGATGTCATCTCATCGAGCCTGTCAGCGATCTGCCCAAGCTGGCGATCGAGTTCGTTGGCACGTCCATGCAGGCCGTCGAGGCGACTCGTGATCGCCTTCAAGCGCCAGTCGATCGCGGCCTTCAGACGCTTGCTGATCACCCTCGGTACTCCCTGGCGGGCATACCCTGCACGCGGGTGCCGTCCGCCACCTCCCTCAGCACGACGGCGCCGGCCGCCACCGTCGTGTCGACGCCCACCGCGGTGCCATTCACGACGATCGCACCCATTCCGATCGTCGTCTGTTCCCCGACCGTGACATGCCCGCCGAGGTTTGCGCCGGGCATCAGCGAGACGAAGGCGCCGATGCGGTCGTGATGTCCCACCAGCGCTCCGCGAGAGATGAGGGTGTGCTCGTCGACGCTCGTCTGCGCCCCGATCACCGCCCCCGGTCCCACGATGCAACCGGTACCGAGCTTCACGGATTTTGACATGTGCGCGCGTGGATGCACGATCGTGGCAGCCTGCCATCCATGCTCTGCCAGCGTCGTCCAGTACTCTCGGCGATCGCCGCCGATGGCGATTGCTGCACGGGCGTGGTGTGGGCAGGTGGTGGCGGCGACGATCGGGAATCCATCGCGTATCGATCCGACCCGCGTGGCGTCGAGCAGCTCGATCAGGCCTCTCACCATCCATCCAGCATCCTGGGCCCAGTCGGCAACCTCTGTGGCGAACGAGCCACTACCGGCGAGGTACAGCTCGTGGTGTGTCTGCGCCATGACTTGGATGCTCTAGGTGGCGAAGTGCTTGTGACTCCGGGCCGTCGATCTCACGCAGCGTGCCCGGTCATAAGACGCTGGTCCTCTACAGGTCCTCGGCGATATGCGGCGCAGCGCGGTTGAACACCCAGAAGCCGAGCAGGAGTATCGCTGCCACGATGGCCATTGGCTCCAGCAGCGCTGCCCAGCTGCCGAGCGCCTGTCCGGCACTGAGGGTGGCGTGGTTGATCATCGCGTGACGGAACTGCTGGAAGATTGCCACGAGCGGGTTGAGCGTGTAGAGGTGGTAGAGCGCTTTGTGAAACGAGTCGCCGTAGGCGAGCTTTTCGCGTACGACTTCGACCGGGATGATCACGGGTGAGGAGTAGAACAGGATCTGGGAGAGCACATCCCAGATCGGTTGGATGTCGCGGAAGCGCACGAATAGGGCCGACAGCAGCATCGCCATGCCGGTGGCGAACACGACGAGCATGGTCACGATCAGCGGTAGCTCCAGCCAACTCAGCATCGGGCGCACACCCGCGATCAGCGCGAAGATCATGACGACGACGAGATTCAGACCCAGGTTGAACATCGCCAGCAGCACGACCGACAGCGGGATCACCAGTCGCGGGAATTGGATCTTGCGAACCATGTTCTCGCGCTCGACCACGCTGCGCACCGCGCCCGTGGTCGACTCCGAGAAGAAAGTGAACAATACGATCGACCCGAGCAGCTGCGCCCCATAGAATTTCCCCGCCGCGCCGTGGGCCTTGTCCACTTTGAAGATCAGCACGAAGAACACGTACAGCACCCCGAACAGCAGCAGCGGCTTCATCACCTGCCACAAATAGCCGAGGGCCGAACCGAAGAACTTGAGTTTGAACTCGTTGCGCGCGATGTTGAAGGTCAGGTGCCAGAACCGCGACCAGTCATCGGTCAACGCGCGCGGGCCACGGATCGGCTTGCCGAGATCCTCTGCAGGCGGAACGTAGGGGCTCGGCGGCGGCGGCTTGTCCACTGTCGAAGCGTTCACCGGTTGCTCCCAGTCGGCTCGACCCTGGTTTCGATGTTCGCCGGAGGGCCGGTGTACTGAGCGATGCCGCCGCGGCTGACCTCAGTCTGCACGGGGATCTCGACCATGCCGCCGCTCTGGACCATCCCGCTGACGACGAACGACAGCCCGCCGGCAAACCGGTCGATCACATCGAGCCCTCCGCCGCGGTGGGTGATCGTAAGCACCGGGTGGTAGCGGCCGGGGGCGAGCATGTTGTGGAACGAGAACGCGAACACAGCCTCCTCGCCGGCCTGGAAGCCGCCGGTGTGCTCCTGATCGCGCTCTGTCGTCGCCACGACCACCGGTTGGCGGTGCTCGTTGAACAGCGTCAGCGTTACGGCCGGATCGCGCACATCGGTGTTGAACGCGACCATCACCTTCAGCGTCAGCGGTTGTGACTGGGGCGCCACTGCGCGCTTTTCCTGGGGATGCTCGCCCAGCCACACCTCGCGCACCCGCGCAGCCCCATCGCCCATACGCGCGCTGCCGACGTCCGGGTCCACGTAGCCGACCTCGCGCCCGAACGCCACCTCCAGGTAGCGGTCGGCGATGTCGCGAGGGTCACCGATGCTCACCTGCTCGCCGCGGTCGAGCAGCATCGCGCGATGGCAGAAGCGGGTGACCGCGCCCATGTCGTGCGTGACGAACACGATCGTGCGGCCTTCGTCGCGCATGCGGTTGAACACGTCATAGCACTTCTGTTGGAAAGAGGCATCGCCCACCGCGAGCACCTCGTCGATCAACAGGATGTCCGCGTCCACCTGGATCGCCACTGAGAACGCCAGGCGCACATGCATTCCCGAGGAGTAGTTCTTGAGCTTGAGATCCTGGAACTCCTGGAGCTCAGCAAACTCGATCACGCGCTCATAGCGCGCTCGCGCTTCGCGCGGTGAGAGTCCGAGCATGATTCCGTTGAGAGTCACGTTGTCCATGGCCGCCAGGTCGGGATTGAAGCCGACGCCCAGCTCGATGAACGTGGACATCCGGCCGTTGCACCAGATCTGCCCCTTATCGGCACGGTAGATCCCCGCGAGGCACTTGAGCAGCGTGCTCTTGCCGCTGCCGTTGCGCCCGACGATTCCGAAGAACTCTCCCTGCTCGATCGCAAACGAGATGTCCTTGAGCGCGTGCAGTTGCTCGTGGCGCGTGGGTTTGAAGGGGTGCAGCGCCCGCTCCTTGAGCGTATGGGTGCGCTCCTCGGGGATGCGGAACCGCTTGTCGAGTCCGCGCGCGGCCAGCGCGGGGTGTCCAGGAACAGTCCTCTGGCTGGGAGCCGTCATCGCTGACAGCGTATATCGGCGTGACGATCTCTCGGGCCGGGCGACCGCGCTCAGGCGCGGCGAAACGGGCGTCGCACGATTCGAGCCACGCTGCGTGCGATCGCGTACAGACCCGCCGCGAGCCCGTACAGCGGTCGGCTGAGGGCGGGACGCGCGCTGAGCGCGAGCAGCGCGCGCTGCAGATCCTCGGGCAGCGAGCCGTGGGGGCCGACGAGACTGCGTCCGGCGCCGACCTCGGCGAGCAGCGTCTCGTAGTCGCGCAGCACCAGCTCGCGTTCGTCGATCAGCATCTGCACGACCTCCTGATGAGCTGCGCTCAGCTCGCGTTCGCGCGCCACCGCGTCGCGGCTCAAGCTTGCCGCGACGCGCACGGGTGCGCCCGCCGCTTCGCGATAGATCGCGACCATCGCCGTCGCCGCGCGCTCCCAGGTGAGGCCGCGTGCGGCCTCGGCGAGCGTACGCACGTGCTCCGCGCGGGCGTCCGGATCGATGAGCAGCGGGTGCGCCGCGGCGGCGCTTCGCGTGGGATCGCCCGGGACGATCGTCGCGGCCTTCGCGATCGGTCCCTCGGCGAGCGAGGATGTGGCCGCGAACAGACAGGGCACGTCCTGAAGTCCGGACTCGAACGGAACGAGCCCGAACCCCTCGTACAGCGACGGGTAGACGACCGCGGCGGATCGCGCCGTCAGCCACGCCTTCTCGGCCTCATCCACAGGCCCCAGATCACTGACGCTCGCGCGCAGCTGTGGCCGTGCGTCCAGCAGCTCGTGCTCGGCCTCCCGCGAGGAGCCGTGCGCGACGTGGGCGCCCGCGAACACGAGCTCTCCATGCCAGTCATGACGCGCTTGCAGCTCCGCGAGCAGCTCCAGCGCGAACACCCTGTGCTTGTGCGTGTAGTCGGCGCCCAGGCAGAGCAGGAAATCTCCGTCGACGCGCGGCTCCAACCCGGCCGGCCTGCGCGGCTCGGCCATGGGGGGGCGATGGTCGAGACCGGGCGCCACGATCCTGATCCGCTCGTCCTCGACGAGGTCCTGTGCAAGCAGCTCTCCCCGCGTGTGCTCGGAGAAGACGACCACGCGCTCTGCCGCCGCCATGCCGTGACGGCTCGCCCGGCGGTAGTCCTCGTAGGCCTGTGCGTCGGGGAAGTAGCCGGGGCTGCTGTAGGCGATCAGGTCGAGCTGGCTGAGCACGATCCGCTCGCCGAGATCGCACGCGAGCGCGACGTCGTCGTGGGAGAAGGTCTGCAGCGGGCGGTGAAACACAGCGCTTTTCGGCGTATCCTCCGCGACCTCTCGGGCGTCGAGAAGCTCGGTGCTCGGCAGGTCGCGCAGCAGCGTCAGCGTCTCGCGATCGATCTTCTCGCCGCGCACGAGCACGCGCAGGAACAGCCGCTCGGTGCGCGCGAGCGCTCGTACCAGCTCGAGCACGTGGACCTGGGTGCCCATCCGCGTTCCGTCCAAGGCGCGGGCGTCGATCGTCACCTCAAGGCGCCGGCTCGTATGCGTCTCTTCGTCGTGGCTCATGGTCGCGCCGCCCATCCGGCGGTCGCCTCGACCGCCGCCGGCCGAGAGCGCAGCCTAGAGCAGGCGTGGTGGCAACGGGCGGGCCGTGGGCGATAATGGAGCGCAGCGCCGCGCCGATGACTGCCGAGGACCAGACCACACCGACGGCTCGCGCCGCCGAGACGCTAAGGCGGGGAGCGGGCGCCGCCCCCATGCCCGGGCGGGGTCCGCGTGCTTTCCTGCGCCGGATCATGCTGCGGGCGCTGCGGCCATACACGCACCACCAGCACGAGCTCGACACCCAGCTGGTGGCGGCCCTACGCCATCAGCAGGCCGGGCTGGAGCGCCACACAGAGCAGATCGAGCGTCTGGAGGAGCTCGTGCGCGAGCTGATCCTCACGGCCGAGTCGCTGCGCCGCGCCAGCGCCGACGCCGCCGCGGACGCCACCGCGGCGCGGCGGAGCATCGAGCCGATCGCCGCCGAGCTGTATGCCCCGCCGTACATGGCCGACAGCCCGTTCGAGCTTCGCTCCACGCCCGTGGGAGAGGCGCTGGGCTTCTCCGCAGACGCTGGCGCGGGCGCCGGGACGGGCGTGAGCGAGGGAACGGGAGCGGGCGAGGGCGCCAAGCGAGGCGACGGCGACAGCGACTACGTTGCCTTCGAGCAGCTGTTCCGCGGCCCCGTCGAGCGCGTGGCCGAGCTGCAGCGGCCCTACCTCACGCTCCTCGCGGACCACGAGCCCGTCCTGGACGTAGGCTGCGGGCGGGGGGAGTTCCTCGAGCTGCTCGCGGGCGAGGGCATCGCCGCACGGGGGGTGGACAGCGACGCGGGCATGGTCGCGCGCTGCCGCGCGCTCGGGCTGGACGTCGAGCAGGGTGACGCCAACGAGCATCTTGCCGGGCTGCCGGACGGATCGCTCGGCGCGATCTTCTCCGCCCAGGTGATCGAGCACCTGCCCCACGAGCATTTGCGCCGGCTGCTGGAGCTCTCGCTGCGCAAGCTGGCGCCGGGCGGGCTGTTCATCGCCGAGACGGTCAACCCGCACAGGATCTCCTCGCTGAAGACCTTCTGGGTCGATCTAACCCACCAGCACCCGATCTTCCCGGAGGTCGCGCTGGCGATCTGCGCGATCGCCGGCTTTCGCTCGGGATATGTGTTCGCGCCGGGATTTGACAGCTTCGAGCGCTCCCGCTTCGACTCCCCTGCCTATGCGGTGGTGGCCACAGCGCCCGATGCGATGGCCGAGGGGGGGCGGGCACTCTGATGCCGATGCAGGTCCTGACACTCGCAACGCCCTCGACGCTGCCGCAGGCACGCGTGCTCGCCGACTCGCTGCGCCGCCACCAGCCCGACTGGCCGCTGGACATCCTGTTCGTCGGCCGCGAGCGGGAGGCCGACACCGGCGGTGGGAACGCACGGCTGCGCTCGGTCGCCGACGAGCTGGACATCGACATCGAAAGCGTGATCGCCCGCTACGACGAGGCAGACCTGATCGCACTGCTGCTGCCCCTGGTGCTCCGCTCCTACTCCGCGCGCGGCGCGGGTCCGCTGCTGCACCTGCCGCCCACGGCCTGGGTGCTGGGCGACCTCGCTCCGGTGCAGGCGGCGCTCGCCACGCGCAGCGTGCTGCTCGTCCCGCGCATGAGCGCCGACATTCCCGACGACGGATTGCAGCCGACGTGCGCGCAGATGGAACGCTCCGGACGCATGGCCGAGACCGTCATGGGGGTCGACGGAACCGCCGGCGCCGACGGGTTCCTGGTGTGGTGGGCGGCCCAGGTCGAGCAGACGCTGGGATCGCTCGACGGCCGCCGCGCCGGCGCCCGGCCCGAGGATCGGTCATGGCTGGCACGCCTGCTGGAGCTGGCGCCTGCGCGCTTCGCGACGGCCGTGCTCGAGGACCCGGGGTGCAACCTCTCGATGTGGAACCTGCACCTGCATACGCTTCAGTCCACCCCCGAGGGAGCGCTCGTCGACGGTGACCGGCCGCTGCGCTGGCTCGATCTCCCCGACTTCAGGCCCGACCGTCCCCATCAGCTCAGCGCGGGTGCCAGCCGCGTACGGATCAGCCGCTCGCCGGCGCTGCGCGAGCTCTGCCTCACCTACGCGCAGGAGCTGGAACGAGCCGGATGGTCGGCCGTCGATCGCCGCCAGGACATCGGCCGGCGCCTGGCCGACGGGCTCGTCTACGACGATGCCCTGGACGCTCTGCGCACGCGCGCGGAAGCACTAGGTGAGCGCTATGATGACCTGTTCGACCCGGACGGCGTGGACGCGCGCGCCTTTGCGAGCTGGCTCGAGGGCCCTGCGCCCGCAGGCGCCGCATACAGCGTCAACCGCTACGTGTACTACCGCGTCGCGCGTGAGCGCCCCGACGTGATGCGCGCCTATCCCGATCTCGACGGCCCCGATGGGGCGGACTACGTTGAGTGGTGCTGGGTGTTCGGGCGCGAAGAGGTCTCGATCCCCGATCGCTTCATGCCGCCCCAGCCCGGCTCCGCTGTCGTTCTGCTGCCGAGCGCCACCAGCCCAGGTACGGATCAGACAGAGCCGAGCGCATCTCGGTCGGCGGAGGATGTATCGATCGCGGCGAACGAGACCACCGCGTCTGAGCCGCAGCCGACTGCAGGAGAGTCTGAGCGTAAGTCCTCGCATTCTCAGAACGGGTCTCAGCCCGCGGTGCGGGTCACGGGCTATCTCAGCCACACGCTTGGACTCGGGGCCGCCGGTCGCGGCTACGCGCAGGCGCTGGAGGCCGCCGGCGTTGCGGTGAGCACCGCGAGCGTGCCGCTGCATCACCTGGAGCTGCCCGTCGAGCTTCAGGCTGGCTATGGCCGGCACGGGTTCGAAGATGTCATCCACGACGATGGCGTCCCTCACGGCTTTGAGATCGTCGCGGTCAACGCCGACGAGCTCCCGAGCTTCGTCGCCCGTCTCGGCGAGGATTACTTCCACGGACCGCGCATCGGCATCTGGGGCTGGGAGACCGACACCATTCCCGCACGCTGGCAGCGCGCGTTCGCGCTCGTGCAGGAGGTATGGGTCTACTCGCGGTTCATGGCCGAGAACATCGGCGCGGCCGCGCCGATACCCACGATCGCCCTGCCGCCGCCCGTGCAGGCACCCGCCGAGCCGGCGACACCGCTGCGCCTGGACGTGCCCGAGGACGGTTTCCTGTTCCTGTTCGTGTTCGACTACCTGAGCACGATCCAGCGCAAGAACCCCGTCGGCCTGATCGAAGCATTCAAGCGCGCCTTCGCGCCCGGCGAGGGTCCGCGTCTGTTGCTGAAGACGATCAACGGACCGCTGCGCCCGCTCGCCGAGGAGGAGGTGCTGTGGGCCGCGCACGGTCGCCCCGACATCCACGTGATCGATCGCTCGCTCAGCGGGGCAGAGCTGAACGGGCTGATGGCCGCTTGCGACGCCTACGTCTCGCTGCACCGCTCCGAGGGCTTCGGGCTGACGATGGCCGAGGCGATGGCGATCGGCAAGCCCGTCATCGGCACCGGCTATTCCGGCAACCTCGACTTTATGAACGCCGACAACAGCTATCTGGTCGAGTACGAGCTCGGGCGCGTCGGCCCGGACTGCGAGATCTACCCGCCCGAGGGTACGTGGGCCAAGCCCAGCGTCGAGCACGCCGCTGAGCTGATGCGCCGGGTGGTGGAGCGGCCCGAGGAGGCGGCCGCGATCGGCGCGCGGGCGCGAGAGGATATTGCTCGGGAGCTGTCCCCGCGGGCCACCGGGGAGGCGATGCGGCGGCGGTTGGAGGAGCTTGGCCAGAAACGTCAGAGCTGAGCCGAGGCTGCGCCGGGGCGCAGCACCTCCATCCATTCATAGCCCACGGGTGCGGCGCACATACGAGCTGCCGCGGACGCCGGGGCAACGCGCACTCGATACGTCTGAGCGCCTCGCGGCACGAACACGACTGGTCCGAGGCCGCGTGTGTCCGGATCGATGTCATCCCCGCTGCCAGGATGCAGGCTGCCGCCGCCGCGAACGATCGTAAGGGTGTGTCGCCCTGCTCCCAGCGAGACGGTCTCGATGTGCAAGAACTGGTTGGGATAGCGCTCTTCGTAGGCGAGCATACCGACTGGTCGCCCGTCGATCTGGAAGTTGACAGGTCGTCCCACGGTACCTTCCATCCACACGCTGTAGGTGGCCATGCGTTTCAGCGTGAAGGAGACCCGATCGCTGCCCGCACCATAGGCGACCAGCTCGTTGCCCTGGGCTTTCCAGTAGTCGGGGTGCGTGCCGGCGGTCAGCGTGACCTGCGTCGCGCTGGGTGCGATCACATAGGCCACCGAGGCGCCAGGACCGGCTTGGCGCAGGTTCTTCTGCAGCCCGCGGCAGAAGATCGCGGTGCGCTCGTGTGGGAGTGCGGACAGCGGCAAGTGAACGTAGACATCCGATGCCGGGCGGGCACGCCGCCACACGTCGAAGTAGGGCGTCTGCTGCACCAGGTCCCAGTTCGCGGGCGCACGCACGGTCAGGGGGCTGCGTGGGGTGACGATGAGATTGAACTTCTGGAGGTAGGCAAGACCGACCTGGTTGAGGCTGAGCGAGAAGCCGATCCCGTTCGGCTCGACCACACCCGGCGCCAGTTCGAATTCGCCTTTGGCGGGATTCACGGTGGAGGTTCCCTGCTCTTCGCGCAGGAAGTACTCGGCGTACTCGTCGAACGCGGGGAACAGGGCGGGACCCTGTCCTGCATAGCGCTTGCCGATCGCGGCGAGGTCGTGGTAGCGCGCGGCGGGCGCGATCGTCGTGTCGTGGTAGACGATCGCGTTGCCATACAGCACGCCACCTGCGATCACGGCAGCAGCCAGCCAGCCCAGCAGTGCGAGCGCGCGCCGTCGGTTCTGCTGCAACGCCGCGGTGCCCACGAACGCGAGTGTAAGGGTGAACACACCGGTGATCGTGAACGCCTTGAACTGCAGCCAGGCGGTCGTGTGGGCGACGTAGTAGGCAAGCGCGATCGGCGCGGCGATGCCGATGAAGGCCACGACCCACCGTCGTCGTCCGAGCGCGTAGAGGACGCCGAGGACCGCAAACACGATCACGAACACATCCAGTCGGTGGGTCATCGTGATGTGCACGAGCGGGAAGCGGTAGTCGCCGTTCAGCCAGACCCCGGCCGCCGACCAGTCGGGGACGGGCGCGGAGAGGTTGCCAAGCCCGAGGTCGACCGTGCCTCCGATGGCGCTGCCGGCGATCCCGCTCAGCTGGGTTGCGGCACTGATGAGCCCAGGCAGGGAGATGACGATCGCGATCGCCGCGAGCAGCGCCCAATCCGCGAGTGCGCGAAGACGCTCACGCTGCACAAGCGTCACAACGAACAGGCCGGCGAGCAGCAATCCGAGCCATGGCGCGACGCCGTCGCTGAACGCCGCAAACGCGCCCGAGATTGCTACCGCCGCCGGCAGCACCGACAGGCGCGGGCCTTCTCCCGGGAGTCGCTCCGCCAGCACCGCGGCCACGATCATCAAAAGACTTGCGGCCGTCAACTCCTTGATCCCGCCCTCCAGCGCGTAGGCATAGAGCACGGTGGGCTGGATCGCGACGGCGGCCCCGAGGGCCCGCAGCAGTCCGTTGCGGGTAAAGCGCCCGAGCAGCGAGTAGATCGCGAGCGCACCCATTGCCGCGGCGAACGCGTGATACATCTGGTAGCACCACGCGACGTTCGTGCGGATCAGCCTGGCCACCATTCCGAGCGTCGCCTGCGCGCCTCCGGGATAGCCGATACCGACGAGCTTCTGCACGTCGACGTGGAACGACGAGTCGTTCCCCACGGCCGCGCGCCCGGCCTGCGCCAGATGCTGGGCGAAGTCCATCTGCAGTCCGATGTCCACGATGCGCGTATAGCCGGTCCAGGTTGGCGTGCCGGTCAGTAGCGTCGGCGCACCGATCGCCGCGAAGGCGGCAAGCCCCGCGAGCGTTCCCCACGGGACCCCGTGTATACGTGGCAGGCGCAGTGCTCCGGCTCGCCACTCCAGTCCAAAGCCAGTCAGGGCGAGGACGAGCACGATGTAGCCCGCGGCCGGCGCCAGCCAATCGATGTACGTCGCAAACGAGCAGGTCGCCACCAGCAGCGCGAAGCCGACGGGCAGCACCAAACCGGCCGGCAGCCAGCCGGCGCCCAGCCTGCGTACCAGCAGGCCCCCGCCCAGGCTGAGGCCAAGCAGGACCAGCGGAAACAGGATGCAGCCGCAGATGAACGATCCGGTCAAGCGGGTATCTATATCGGCTGGATCGGCAGAGACGCGCCCCTTGGCCCCGCGCGTCCGGTGCGCTGCGATAGACCGGACGGGGCCATACTGTCCGACTTATGTCTTCCGTCGGAGGGGTCTCAGGGTCTGCGACGACCGTCGGCTGGCACGCGATCGTGCTGAGCTGGAACGGGCGCGAGGATACGCTGCGCTGCCTGGAGTCGCTCACCCGAGTTGAGCATCCAGATCTCGCGATCGTCTGCGTGGACAACGGGTCCACCGACGGCACGCAACAGGCCGTACGCGAGCGCTTCCCGCAGGTTGTCCTGATCGAGGCCGGCGCCAACCTCGGCTACTCGGGCGGCAACAACCTGGGTCTGCGCCACGCGCTCGAGCACGGAGCGCGCTGGATGATGCTCGTCAACAACGACGCCACTGTCGCCCCCGACGTGATCGCCGGTTTCGAGCGCGTCGCCGGAGAGCATCCGCGCGCTGGGATCCTGGCCGGCAAGGTCTACTTCGCCGACCGTCCCCGGACGATCTGGTTCGCCGGCCAGCGCGTGAGCGAGCTGCTCGGCTACTCCGGACGGCCGCGTGGCTACGGTCGAGCCGATGGTCCGCGCTATGAGACAGTGCGCTCCACAGGCCGCGCCGTGGGCGCTCTGATGGCGATCTCACGCGAGGCGATCGACTCCGTCGGCCTGCTCGACGAGGATCTCTTCGCCTACGTCGAGGACGTCGACTGGGCCTTGCGCGTTCGCGATGCCGGCTTTCAGATCCTGTTCGCTCCCGCCGCGCGCGCCTGGCATAGCGTGTCCGCTTCCACGGGCGGGGAGGCGACCTCGACTCACACCCTCTACTACGGCGTCCGCAACACCGTGACGGTGCTCGAGCGACGGCGACCGCTCGGTGTGGTGGGCAACGCTCTGCGCCGCGTCTCGATACTCGCGGCATTCGTCCTGCATGCGCTCACTCGCTCTAACCGCCGTGAGGCGTTGCAGGCGGTACGGGAAGGGTTCGGCGACGCGCGCGGCGAGCGCTTGGGCCCACGGCTCGGCGGTTAGGCATCTCCTAGTCTGTCCACGCATGGCACCACTCTCCACCAGCTCGCCGGCGCCCGGCTCCGTATCCGCGTGCTTGGTCGCGCGCCACGAGGAGGCGGTGATCGAGCGCTGCCTGGAGAGCTTGGACGGCGTCGTCGATGAGATCGTCTTCGTCCACGACGGGGAGTGCGCGGATGCGACGATCGCCATCGCCGAGCGCCACGGCTGCCGAACGTTCGTGCGGCCACTCATCGGTCACGCGGAGGCGTCGACGGTGTTCGCCTACGAGCAGGCGCGGGGAGAGTGGATCCTCTCGCTCGACGCCGACGAGTACCTGAGCGAGTCGCTGCGGCAGCAGCTGCGACAGCTCGTCCACGATGTCGAGGTCAACGGCTATGAACTGCTCTGGCCGAGATGGGACGGCCGGCGCTACATCACCGAGAACGGTCCCCACAAGCTCGCGCTCTTCCGACGCTCCCGCGTCCATCTGGTCGGCCATATCCACGGCATCGAGCAGGTCGATCCGCCGATCCGCAAGGTCGATTTGCGCCTCGAGCACCGACCTGAATACAACAACGTGGCGCTGAGGACCGTGCTGACCAAGTGGCGGCGCTGGGCGCGAATCAACGCTCGCGAGTTCCTGATGCCCTTCGCGGACCTGCCCAAGTTCAACTGGAACGGCCCCCGTGACTGGCCGCCCCGGCGGCAGCTTCTCAACAGGCTCTCGCCGCTGCTCTGTCTCCCGTATGTGCCGGTGGTCTTCCTCGTCAACCTCTGGCGCGAACGAGATGCTTACGGCGTGCGCGAGAACCTGCGGATGTCCTTCTATCAAGGGCTCTACGCGGGGATGGTCCAGTTCTACGTCGCGAAGTACACCTATCTGGGTCTCGGAGACTCCCCTGCCGCCGAGACCCCGCGTCCCGGGGCGGTTCGCTCACGGTCTCCGAGATGAGCAGCGCACCCGGTCCGAGCGACCGCAGATCCGTGCCCGCGAGGCGACCGCCGCGGGTGGGGATCGCCTCGATCGGCGATCCCGAATCGACCAGCACCTGGTCGGGGACCGCAGCCGGCCTCTTCCGTGCTCTGCGCGATCTCGGCGTCGAGGCTCAGGGACTCAACCTGGCTCTGCCCCCTGGACTCGAGCAGGCGCTGCTCGCAGGTGCCGCCACATCCACACGCAATCGCTTCGATGCTCACGGCGCGGCGCTGACGATGACGGTCCGCGGACTGCTTGCACGGCGACAGGCAAAGGGAGCGAATCTCGACGGTGTGATCCAGATGAACACCGGCTTTGCTCTGCCGCAAGGGGTGCCCTATGTCACGCTCGAGGACATGACGCTGCGTCAGGGTGCTCAGATCCATCCGGTCTTCAGCCGTATGTCCGAGCGCGGTGTTGAGAGCTGGGAAAAGCGGCGGGCCGACATCTATCGCCGGGCGCGCAGGTGTACCGTCGCCAGCCATTGGGCCGCCGACTCGCTGCTCGACGACTACGGTCTGCCGCCAGAGCGGGTTGCCGTAGTCGGCTTCGGCGCCAACCATCATGCCGGCGTAAGCGGTCGCGATTGGCGCTCTCCACGCTTCCTGTTCGTGGGGATCGACTGGGAGCGCAAGGGAGGACCGCTTGTCTTACGCGCGTTTGCGCGCCTGCGCGGCGCAATATCCGGCGCGACCCTCGATGTGGTCGGTGGTCATCCGCCGTTGCGCGAGCCGGGCGTCAACGCCCACGGCGTGCTTTCACCGGCGAACGCGCATGACCGGGAGACGATGGCCGCGCTGTTCGCGCGCGCCACCTGCTTCGTGATGCCCTCTCTCGTCGAGCCGTTTGGCATCGCCTACGTCGAGGCCGCCTCGGCGGGGGTCCCCAGCATCGCCAGCAGCGTCGGCGGGCCACGCGACGTGGTCGGCGCCGACGGCGGCATCCTGGTCGACCCGGCCGACGAGGAGGGGCTGCTCGAGGCGATGCTGCGCCTCGCCGATCCCGATATGGCCCGGCGCATGGGCGCGGCCGCGCACGCGCGGTCCGCGCTCTACACGTGGCCCAAAGTCGCCGAGCGGCTGCTGCGTGCGCTGGGACTGCGGGCGCCGGACGAGCGGGACCTGGCCGAGTATCTGTGAGCACGTAACGTACCCGTGTCGATGAGCACGGGACCGGAGACCGAGGGAGTGGTGTCGCCACCGGCTTCCCCTGACATCCTCGACCGCCCGGAGGCCGGCGCGAAGGTCATTCGCGGGGGTGCCATCAGGGGGGTTGCATACGGCGCGACGATCGTGCTCACCGCAGCCGTCGTCCCACTCATGACGCGACATCTCGGAGTGGCCGACTTCGGCCGTTTCGTCACCGCCTCGGCGGTCGTGATGATCGTCGCCGGTATCACCGAGTTCGGGCTCAGCGGGATCGGCATGCGCGAGTACGCCCTGGCGGCGCCGGCCGAGGGCCGTGCCCTGCTCGCGAACCTGCTCGGTCTGCGCACGGTGCTGACGCTGGCGGGGCTCGCGGTGGCCGCGCTGTTGATGGCATTGGCCGGCTATCCGCAGGTGGTCGTGTTGGGCATGCTCGTCTCCGGCTTCGGTCTCATGCTCCTCAACATCCAGCAGACCTACTCGATCTCGCTGACGGCACAGCTGGACTGGGGGGCCTTCTCGGTCTTCGAACTGATCAACTCGGCCGTCGTGGCGGCGGGGACGGTCCTGCTGGTGCTCATCGGGGCGCAGCTGTTCCCGTTCTTCTTCGTGAGCGTCGCCTCCTCCGCGGCGGCGTTGCTGGCCTGCGCCATCTACCTGCGCGGCCGCGTCTCGCTCCTGCCGCGCTTCGAGCTTGCGCAGTGGCGCAGGCTGGCCCGCGACACGCTCCCATACGCCGCCGCGGCAACCGTCGGAATCCTCTACCCGCGGGTCGGTCTGATCGTGGTCTCGCTGTTGTCAAGCGCCGATCAGACGGGTTACTACTCCACCGCCTTCAAGGTCGTAGAGGTGATCGGTGGCACGTCGGGATTGATCGCGACCTCCGCCTTCCCGGTCTTCGCTCGCGCGGGACGCGACGATCACGAGCGCTTGCGCTACGCGGTGGGGAAGGTGGGGGACACGGCCCTCATCGTCGGCGCATACGTGACCCTAAGCCTCGTGGTCGCCGCTCCGTTCGTCATCAAGGTGATAGGCGGCAAGGCCTTCGCGCCCGCCGTGCCCACGCTGCGCATCCAGGCGATCGCGCTGCTCGGCGGCTTTCTCGCGGCGACCTGGAGTTACACGCTGCTCTCATTGAAACTCCACGGCGAGCTGCTGCGCGTGACGCTCGTGGCCCTGGTCGTATCGATCGGGCTTTCCTTCGCCCTGGTGCCAGGCCTCGGAGCGAACGGCGCCTCGATCGCCTCGGCGGTATGCGAGTTCGTGGTGGCTGTTGGCTACCTATTCGCGCTCGCGCGCAGCCATGTCAAGCTGCGTCCGAACTTCCCGGTGTTGCCGCGGGTGGCGTTCGCGGGCGCGGTCGCGACAGGCGTGCTGCTGATCCCACTGCCCAGCATCGCCCTGTGGGCGATCGCCTCAGTCATCTACGTGACGCTGCTGCTCTTGCTCCGCGCGTTCCCCGCTGAGCTCATGCACGTGCTGCCGGCGCGCATGCGCGGCTTGCACCGGTCTTGAGGGATGCGAGCCGCCACGTCCTGCCGTCCATATACGGTGCGCATTCATGGCATTGGTCGTTCAAGTAGCTGGAGCACTCCTCCTGGGCGCATTGCTTGGCGCATCGATGCTCGGAGGCACGGGGCATCGAACCGTTGTGGGCGTGACGGTGCTCGCGATCGCCGTCACCGGGATCGCCTTCTGGGGCGGAGTGTGGTCGACGGGCCGGATGTTCATCGAACAGGCAGGTACCTATCCGTCGATCCACGAAGCCAACGTGACTCCGGGGTCGCTGTTCCCTGCCGACGAGAATCTCCTGAACCCGGTCGAAGCGGCCATCCCCCGTGACGCGAGCGTCTATCTAATCTGCGAGCCCGGTGCCGTCGGTTGCTCTGGCGAGTGGATCAGCTACCAACTTTCACCCCGGCTCTTCGTCGAAAAAATTCAAGAAGCTCAGTATGTGCTCGTGTACGGAACGTCTCCCACAAAGGTCGGCGCGACCGCACACCTGCACGTCGTACTCAACCGTTCGGATGGCGGCGTCGTGCGCAACGGGACAGCATGAGAGCAGACCTGGCCCCCATCCTGCTGCACCTGCTCATCCTGCTCGCCGGCCTTGGCCTGCTGCGTCTGGCGGGCGTGGTGCCACGCCTCTGGTCGATGCGGGCGCTCGCCGCCGGTGGACTTGCATACCTGTGCGGATTGGCGGCGGCACTGACCCTTTCGATTCTCGTGCTGGTCATCGGTGGGCCGTTCACCCTTGCGACCTTCGTCGTCATCTGCCTGCTGCTTGCTGCGCCGCTGCTGGTCGATTTCCGATCGCGTTCACGAGCGAGACGTGTACGGCCGCTGTGGCTCACCAGCCCCAAGGCTTATTGGCGCGAAACGAGTTTGGAACAGCGCCTGGTACTGGTGACGATGGCCGCATTTGTGTTGCTTGGACTGATCGGGATCTTCACCCTAAGCGGACAGGCTATCGGGCGCGAAAACTATGACGCATGGAATCTGTGGCTGCGTAAGGCCAACCTCATGTTCTTCGGCTCTCACTTGCCCGCAGCGGTGTTCAAGAGCCGTGTCGAGGGCTATATCCAGGCCTACTATCCGTTGGGCTTTCCGCTCCTGTTGGCGGCGCACATGCGCGCGATGGGGATATATGAGAGCTCCATCGTGCATGTCGTGGTGTGGGTGCTGCTGGTCGCGTTCGTATGGGCCGGCGCGTTCCTGGCCTCGCAGGTGACGAGACCCGTAGTCTGGGCGTCCCTGCTACCCGGTACGGTGCTCTTCGTCTATCCGCAGGCAAGCAGCGGCTATGCGGATATACCGGTGGCGATCTTCCTGTGCCTCAGCGTGCTCGCCACCGGCATATGGTTGGAGCGGCGGCGTCGCGCCGACCTTTGGGTCGCGTGTCTGCTGCTCGCGGGCGCCGTGCAGATCAAGAACGAGGGCTTCATCGGCGCGATCATCATCTTGGTGGTCGCCGCCGGCTATTTGCTGACCGGGCGTCAACTGTCAGCGCTCCGGGAGCTGGCGATCGGAGCCGCCGGCGTGGTGCTGGTGGCGATTCTCCCTTGGCGGCTGTGGCTGGAGGCCAAGCACATCCCGAGCGATCATTCGCTGGGGGAGACCCTCAACCCCGCATATCTGGTCGACCATTTCAATCGTGTCTGGCCCTCACTCAAGGCCCTGGAAGGCCAAATCACCATGCAGACCAGCACCTCGGTCCTGATCGTCATCGCGCTCGCGCTCGGGCTGCTGCGCCTTCGAGGACGGACACGCACTCCACTGGCGGGCTTCTATCTCGCGGTGGGACTCCTTTATTTCCTGAGCCTCCTCGCGGCTTACTGGACAAGTCCGTACGGTGACAGCGGGTTGCCTTTCTACATTCAGACCACGGTCTTCCGCATCGTCCCAGGCGGCCTTGGCTTCATCTGCATCGCGGCGATCCTGCATCTCTCGAGCGCCAAGACCAAGTCGCTTACCGCCACGTCCCCATCGCCCGTCGATAGCTCTCGAGCGTCCCCCGCGCCGCAGCTCTCCAACTGAACTCCGCCGCCCGTCCGCGGCCCTGTGCACGCAGCCGATCGGCCAGGGCGGTGTCGGTGATCGCCTCTGCGATCCTTGCGGCGATCTGCTCGGGAGCGCGTGGATCGAAGTACAGCGCCGCCGAGCCGGCCACCTCGCGCAGCGCTGGTATGTCCGAGCAGACGACGGGGATCGAGCGTGCCATAGCCTCGATCGCGGGTAGTCCGAACCCCTCGTGCAGGGTAGGCAGCACCAGGCAGTCGGCGATCGCGTACATCGAGTCGAGCTCGTCCGTCGAAAGACCGCCGAGCAGGCGCACGTCCTCCGCGACTCCCGCGGCGAGCGCCCGAGTCCAAAGCGAGCGCTCTTGCGTGCCGTGCCCGGCGAGCACCAGCAACGGACGTTTCTCGGGATCGATCAGGCCCAGCGCATCCAGCAGAACGGGGAGGTTCTTGTGGGGCAGGTTCGTCGCGACCGAGATGATCACTCGGCGCTCGCCGAGCCGGTAGCGCTCGCGCACCCCGTCCGTCGCTGGCGCGGGCGGCGGGGGACGCACGCCGTTGGGAACGACGTCGATGTGCTCTTGTGCGATGCCCAACCCGGTGACGATCTCCTGCTTGCCGGCATTCGAGACGGCGATGATGCGATGCGCCCTGCGCGCTGCCAGGGACACCATTGCGTGCGTGGTCTTGCGCACGGGCCACGACAGCAGCTCGGGCACCGCCATGTACTGCAGGTCGTGAATCGTCACCACGCGCCGAAACGGTCCCCACACGGGCGCGAAGTTCGCCATCGAATGCAACAGCTCCACACGCGCTCGGCGCGCCGCCATCGACGCCAATCCGAGCTCTCCCAGCGCCCACTGCGCTCGACCGCGTGCCGATATCGGGACGACGACAGCGCCCACCCCGTCTCCCAGCTCGGCGACGAATCGCGATCCGGCATCGCGGTTGACGAACGCGACGAGCTCGAGCTCGGGCGCCAACTCCAGCATCGCGGGGACGAGTTCGCGGGCGTATGTCTCACGCCCTCCGGTCTCGCCCGGCACCAGATAGAGGAGGTCCAGGCCGACGCGCATCAGCGCGCCAATAGGGAGAGGATGCGGCGGACCAGGGTCCAGTACAGGGCCTGGGGCGCACTCAACCAGCGGCTGTCCGCGGCACTCAGGTAAGGGCTGTCCAATGACGAGGTCAGGTGGGTTGCGAACTCAGCAGCGCTGACGCAGCGTGTGGCCTGCACCGTGCGCCGGCGCGCCAGTGTTCGGGGAAGGCCTGACAGTGCAGCCCACTGGGCGCGCAGCTTCGACCGCAGCCAGCTTTGGCGCGTGGCCACCGCGAGCAGTCCCAGCTCGGCTGCGAGCAAAGCCGGCGCGACCAGGACGAGCAGCGCGAGCGGATACACGGACAGCACCGTGCGCCAGCGATTACGCTCGAGCCAGAACCACTTCGAGGGTCCCTTGTCGAACTCATAGCCGTGGGTCACGCGCGCCGCCGGAACGAGGCCGACGCGGTGTCCTGCAAGCCATAGGCGCAGGCCCAGGTCGAGATCCTCCACATACATGAAGTACTCGCGATCAAGACCGCCGAGCTTCGTCCACACGCCACGTCTAACGACCATCGCCGCACCCGAGGGGAATGGAATCTCGCACTCTGCGTGAGGCAGCGCTGAGATCGGCCGGTCGCAGTCACCCGCCCAGCCCATTCCCAGGTAGTGCGCGATCCCGCAGCTGGCGTTGATGTGTTCGTCATCGAGCAGCACCGCCGCCTGCCAGGCGCCCCAGCTGGGATGGTTCGCGCTCGCCGCACGTAGCCGTTCGAGACAGCCCGGCTGTGGCCGGGAGTCCGGGTTCAGGAACAGCAACAACGGTGCCCGCGTCGATTCGACGCCCACGTGGCAGCCGCCCGAGAAACCCAGGTTCGCGTTCGTCTCGATCACTCGCACCCGCTCGTGCAGCGAGCGAGCGATCTGGGGCGTGCCGTCGGTGGAGGCGTTGTCGACGATCGCGACCTCGTCCTCATCCCGCAGCTGTGGGATGAGCGCCTGCATGAGATCCGCGAGGTGATCCGCCGACTGGTGGGTGACCACCACGATGGCGAGGGCGTCCAAGTCTGGCACCTGCGCTCAGCGGCTGCGGGAGAGCTCTTCGGTGCCGACACGATCGCTTGGCCCGGTCCGCAGCTCGACTCCGTCCTCGTCCACATGGGCGGCGTCGGCGAACGATGACGGGCGTCCGTCGAGCTCCTCAAGACGCTGCTGCAATAGGCCGAGACGTTGCGCCAAGATCTTGTTCTGGTCGGACAGTCGCGAGACCACGAGCGAGAAGTTCAGCAGGATCATCGCGATCAGCCCGATCGCGACCGTGAACAGCGCGGACGGCGGGTAGGAGATGCCGACGTCGTACGAGAGCGAGGTGAGCAGGCCCTTCCACGTGGCCAGCACGAACAGTGTCGCGGCCGCGAGCAGCCACAGGATCGCGTAGCGCTCAGACAGGCGCTTGCGGCGCACCAGCTCGAACACAAGCAGCAGCAGAGCGAGGGTGACGGCGATCGACAGCGCGTGCAGGAGGGTGATCTTGGTCACGCCGCCCGCTCCATGCCGCTCTGCCTCGCCGGCTTCGGCTCGACGGTCGGCCTGCGGCGGAAGAGACCCACGAACACCGCCAGCAGCACCTTGACCATGTAGTAGATCGACTGCGTCGAGGAGATTGCCGACTCCCCAGTCAGGCGCGGACGCATCTGTACCGAGATCTCGCAGCTGCGCAATTTGTGTGCGTGCATCAGCAGGATCGCCTCGACCTCGGGATAGTCGTGCGGGTAGTCGTGCGCAAACAGCTCAATGCCCCGCCGGTTGGTCATGCGAAAGCCCGACGTGGGATCGGTCACGCGCTGACCCGTGATCCACGAGACCACGCGCGAGAAGATGCGAATTCCGATGCGTCGCGTCGCCGATGAGCGGTACCCATCTCCGGACTGGTCGAGAAAGCGGGAGCCCGTGACCATGTTCAGGTCAGGCTCGCCACGCAGACGAGCGAGCAGGTCGTGGATGTGCCCGGGATCGTGCTGTCCGTCCCCATCGACCTGCACCGCGACCTCATAGCCCTGCTCCAGCGCATAGATGTAGCCGCTCTGCATCGCCCCGCCGATGCCCAGGTTGAAGGGCATCCGCAGCACCTTCGCCCCCGCGGTCCGGGCGCGTTCGGCGGTTGCATCGATCGAGCCATCGTCAACGACCAGCACGTCGAAGTCCGGTGCCTGCTGGCGGATCGCCGCGACAGCGCCGGAGATGGCATCGGCCTCGTTGAAGGCGGGGACTATGGCGAGGTTGCGTCTCATGGACTCGTTTGGCCGTCGGGCGCGGTACAGACTGCAACGCGCCCATATGCGTTGAGTTGCGGGCCTCTTCGTCGTGCTGTGGACAGTGTACGCGGAGAGGCAGAGCGATTCTTTGCATAAGGGCTTATGGGAGCCTTGGCTGCATTGCCTTGTCGTCAGATCGCGGTGGCTGCTACGCCGACCTCGGGTTTGGTCGGTCCTGCTCGTGGCTCTCAGCGGCCTGTCGGTGGTCGGTCTGGTCTCCAGTTCGTCGGCCATGTGCGCCAGTTTCATGCAGGGCGAGTCCGAGTGCTCACGAGACCGTCGGCGGCGTCCCGCGTCGGGTCGGCTATCCCCCGATCGAGACCCGGATAGCAGTCGAGTCGACGTTGGCTGCCTGCAAGATCTGGTTGAGCGCCAGTCAAGCGTCTTGTGACCTGAATAGCGACGACGACGCTTGCACGGGGATCAACGGCTCGGGCTCCGTCCACAACGCATCAGCGATCTCGCAAGATTGGGTCTCGGTCCCTAGCAGATAGTCATCTTATATGCCTGTAGTCGGGCAGATAATAGGCATAAAAGCTCTCTTCTCGCGACGTGTGAAGTTTCACCCAAAAAAGTCCGACCTTCAGATTAGATATCGTTGCTGGACAAGCACACAACTGCCTGAAGGGTGTTACCCGCCGGGTATAAGGAGGCTACCTTGAAGAAACGACTACTTGCGGTATTGGTCGCAGCGGCGATCGGGGCCATCTTGATCGCTGTGCTGTCGGGCGGGGCGACAGCTACGCCAGCGCAGCCAGAAACCCGAGTCGCGCTCTCGGAAGTACGCGAAACCGCGCTGCGTATCGCGGCGATTGCCAGTGAACCTAGTCCACATATTGAAGCGGCAGAGACGACGCTCGGAGAGGCGGCGAGCCTGTTCACGCCGGGCGAGGGAGCACCGAATGTTACCGACCCGCGCACTGGGGAGCCGTGGGCAGACTCACCGGTGATCTTCGTAGCAATGACCGGCCACTTTACCGGCGGTGGTGTACCAGCGCCGAGAGGTACCGCCCCGCCGACGGGCTCACTGATGGAGCTACTGATTGATTCGGTCAGTGGCTCCGTCGTCGGCGAGTACATTGGGAACGCGGCGACCCCCAATCTGCGTGAGCTAAACGCTACTGTCACCGATCTCGGATAGGTCGTCATGTTGCGTCAATCCCTGACTGTCCTGATGCTCGCGCTGGCGTGGGGTGCACCTCTTGCGTCTGCGAGCACGACCGTCACGTTGCGTGGACACGCCTACTACGGTGGCGGCCCGCGTGGGACCGGACTGTTCCCCGCACGAAATTTGCGGGTGACGGTAAAGGCACATGGGCACACGATCGCTTCTGCAGAGACTAACTCGAAAGGCATTTTTGTGTTCCGGTTGAGGCCGGGTTTTTATCAGCTAAAAGGTCACCCCGTCGGATCTCCGACATACCCCGCCGGTTGGTGTGCGCGAACTGTGCGGCTTCGACGGAAATCTACAACTACCGCACGACTCATCTGTGGTGCCCCATAAAGAAAAGGAAGGCTTGCGAATATGTCTAGATGTCGCTTGATTCTCGGCTGTATCGTGGCCACGCTCTTGCTCCCAGCGTCGGCCTCGGCGAGCTGGGGGAGTCATTGCACAAACCATGTACCACACTGCTATGCGATCACGTACTGGGACATGCCAGAAGCATCTGAACAGGTCGAGGGGTTGTCGTCCAAACTCTACACAACGTCGATGAACGTGTCCGACTGGAATGCGAGCGGTGAAAACTTTGTCACGAATGAGGAGTGGGCCACGTTTCCCTCTGACCATAACTACTGGGTGGAGGCTGGTCAGATCGCGGGCGGGGTGACCGAATCGAACAATATTATGCACTGGTTCTATGCTTGGGACAATTCTAGTGGTTCATCCGTGAAGTTCGTGGGTTATGCCTCGAGGACCTTGCCGGTGTAGGTCCACTTGAATGGTTTGGCGGTTTGGTTGTAGGTCTCGATGAATGCGAGCATCTGCTCGGCGAGGTCTTCCTCGCTGAAGAACGTTCCGTGCTTCAGGAGCCGGCGGTAGAGGATCGAGAAGAAGATCTCGATCTGGTTCAGCCACGAGGCGTGCGTTGGGGTGAACTGGAAGCTCCAGCGCGGATGCTGCTCCAGCCAATCGGTGACCTCTTGGGTGCCGCGGGTGGAGAGGTTGTCACTGACCGCGACGATCTTCTGGCCTTTCACAACCGGGATCTCGGAGTCGAGCTGGTCCAGAAAGCGGATCAGGTCAAAGCGGTTGCGCGTCTTTGACGCCATTGCGAGCACGTCACCCTCGTGAACTTTCAGGCACGCGAACAGGCACTGCGTCCCGTTGCGGGTGTATTCGTGCTCGCGCCGGGTCGGGCGCCCGGGAGCTGGTAGGACATCGGGCTTGGTAGGAGCCTTGGCCTGGATTCCCGTCTTCTCGTCCAAGGAGACGACGAGCACGTTCTCTGGCGGATCGACGTAAAGACCACAGATCTCGCCCAGGCGCTCCTCGAACTCCGGCTGGGAGAAGTCGCTCATGATCCAGTAGTCAGTCAGGTGCGGCTTGACCTCCGCGCGCGAGAGGATCACATGCGCCTGGGAGCCCGACATCCCGACCGCCTCGCCGAGCTGCTCATAGGTCCAGCGTTCCTGCTGTGCTCCCTCGGGCGTCTCCGGCGGGCGGGTGCACGCCTTCGCGATCAGCCGCGCTCTGTCCTGCTGTGAATAGATCAGCGGTTTGCCGGATCTCGGCAAATCCCCGAGCCCGGCGATCCCGTCCTGCTCATAGCGTGCACGCCACTTCTGCGCCGTGTTCACCGAGCACCCCACCAACCGACCGATCTCAGCCGCCGAGCGGCCCTCCGCGGCCCCAAGCACGATCTGGGCGCGCTCGACCAGCCGCACCTCCGCAGTGCTGGAACGAACGATCCGCTCGAGCTCCGCTCGATCCTCACCATCGATCTCAATGCGCTTTGCCAAAGCAGGCATACCGAACCCCCATCATCGCTGGACACACCAGCAACCCGTTCGGCAAAGACTACGAGACCCCTCCAACCACGCCCGAACTAAAAGGATGAACCACTAGCGGGCTTCACACCTATTTTTCACCCTACCGGGTTGAAGGGTATACATGGAACACATACACGTTGACATCGACGGGCAAAGAAAGCTGGTGCGCAACGATCGGTTCAACTCAAGTCTCATGTGGCCTAAACGGCGTACCGAACACTTCAAAAAACATAGAAGTCGGAATGGAGGCAGCCGGTGAAACCGAGCCCGAAAACTCGGGTCACTCCCAACCGATCGCCGAGCATCTAAACGGTAATTGGTATAATTGGAATGAAGCAGAATGGTGGTCCGAATCACACACCTGTGTAAGCCTCTACGAATGGATTGCTGGACATATAACCTTTAGTACCTGTTAATTAGGCACATGCACGGCGCGCGTCCAGCCGGGCGCGCGCCGCTGTGTATTGGCGATCGAGAACTCGAGGTGGTTGCGGGTGGTCGACCGCTGGGTCGGTAATTTCTTGTCTCTTTCGATCGCCCGGGCGTCTGTTGATCGCGGTCGTGAGTCTCGACACTGAGGATCGTCGCAGATGACCGCTCGTTTACCGGTGCTTTCCCGCTGACCCGCGTCAAGCGCTGTCCGGCGAACTAAAGCAAAGCTCCGCTGCCGTGACCGGCGCCAACAGGGTCCTACGAAGGACCGGCTGTGGGTCTCCCCAAAACACGTCCAAAGGGCTCTCAGCCCCACGAGTCCGCTTGCGGCGCCTGCCGACTTCCACCCAGGTCGTCCCGCCGGACGCTCGCCGTCGGTATATGCAACAGGGGGTCCAGCGCGCGGCCATTCGGCGATGTGAACGGAGCAGACCACATGACGCACACCATCGGCAGAGGAGGAGCGCCCTCGAATGACCCGCGCGTCATCTCGCCACCCGGCGCAGCGGAGCCCGCGCCTCAGAGTTACGAGGAGTTCCTCGCGGACATCAAGGCCCGCATCCGCAGCGCGCAGGCGCGGGCCGCGCGGGCGATCAACGCCGAGCTGATCGAGGTGTACTGGCAGATCGGCCGGGAGATCCTGCGGCGCCAGGAACAGGAAGGCCCGGAGCTGGGAAGGCGCACACGCGGCGTGGTGCAGCGTCTATCCGCGGATCTGCGGATAGACGGCCTCGAGGAGGAGATGGAGGGCCTGCGGCGCGTGGAGCAGCAGGTCACCGAGTACGCCGCGCGCAGAGCCCGCGAGCTGAGCGACAAGGCCGAGCACGCGTGAGCGCCGCGCAATCGTCATGACGCCCCAAACAAAGCTCCATGCCGTGACCGGGGCCGCGAAACCTCCACAAAAAGACAACCGAGGCGCACTCAGCTCGACTCGTTCTTCCTCACCCAGCTCAACGTCCAATGATGGACGGCATACGCGTCCGGGAACGTCTCGTGGCGGCGCTCGAGTTCGTCCCAGAGATAGGGGTAGAACAGTTTGGCCCCGAAAATCGCGACGTTCTGCTGCTGCTCGACGAGCAGGCTGAGAAAGCGCGGGCCGTTCGCGTCGGGTGAGTGGACGCCCGTCCCGAGCGTCTGTCGCGCCAGCCTGACCGCTTGAGCGTACACCGGGTGACCGGCGATCGAGCCCAGGATCGCGGTGCCGATGCCGCCCGGGACCTCCAGTGCGGCGAACGCATCGATCCCCCGCAGCAACGGGGTCAGAGGGCGCTTGCACTCGACGTCGGTATCCACATACACGCCTCCGTGTCGATGCAGAATCTCATAGCGCGCGAGATTTGCCAGCTCCGAATGCGTGCGGGCTCGTTCTCGCTCCCACTCGCCGATCTCGAGCTCCGGCAGATCCTCCTCGGTCCACAGCCTCATCTCCCAGTCCGGGTGATGTCGCGCGAACGTCCCCCCGAAACGCTCATGCTCCTCTGGTATCGGCTTGCCGCCGAGCCACACCCGGTGGATCGTCGGCGGGATGCGCGGCGCCCGCCAGCGCTTGAAGCGCGGCGCGGACGTCTCCCGGAGCCGTCCCTCGGCCGCAAGCAACCCCGGCGGATGCTCGACACGAACGGGCACGCGGCAGGCGCAGCCGAACCAGCGCACGTTCTCATGCACGACGTCGACCTCCAGCAGATACTCGCCGCTGCGCGCCGGCGCATCGACGTGCAACGGCACGAGGACTCGCTCGCCCGGGCAGACCGCACGGGTAAAGGCCGAGCGTGGACCCTCCGGCGTATGGATGCTCCCATCGGGGTTCAGCAGACGGTAGGACAGCCGTATCAACGGTTCCTCCTCCAGGCCCGCCGGCCAACGCTCATCGCCCTCGTTGCGCACCCAAAAAGCCACGTGGCGACGCTCCGATGGCGCCAACGACAGGGGTGGCCGATATGGCTCGATACGCGCGCGATAAGCGTTCGCGCCGACCCTGCGTCCTTCCCACATGCGGTCCATCTCGTGCAGTGACACGAACGGCACGCCCTCCACGTGTGCGGTGGACGCCGCCGCCCCTGATCCCCCGAGCATCTGCGCGATCGTCGCTCGGTCCTCCTCCGGCACCGCTTGCAGCGGCGGTGGGCTGCGGCGCTGCTCGGGCAGGTAGAAGGCTTCGTTGAGCCGGCCGCCACCCGCCGCGAGCAGGCGCGAGCGGGCGGCCTCATAGCGCACGACCTTGTCGAGTCGCTGCCGGTGGCTGCTCGTGAGCAGGTCGAGATGGTAGATCGGCTCATCGATGTACTCGCGCGGCGTAACGGGCTCAGGGTGGGAGTGCGTCTGCCCGCTGATGCGCAACGTCCCGTCGTTGCGCACCAGCCTGTTGACGAAGTCTTCAGACCACGGCATCTCGGCGAGCACACACCCCCCGTCGGGGTACAGCCACGCGCGAGGAATCCAGTACTGCCGCGCGTCTCGCGAGCCAAGTAGCTCCGGCAGTCGCCTGACGAGCGCCTGACTGGGGACCTCGTCGCCGTCCAGACGCAATATCCAGTCGCCCTCGCACTTCGACCACAGCCAGGCCAGGTGGCGCTCGGGCAGGACGTACTCGATCCTGAACAGCTTGTCGGCGATCGCGCCGTATTCGCCCAGCGTCTGCTCATCCACGCGCGAGTCGGCGGCGATCACGATCTCCTCGGCGTACGGCCTCACCGGCTCGAGGATCCTCGCCACGCGCGCCGGCGGGTCGGCAGTGATCATGCAGATGGAGAGCGACACCTCGCGGCATTATGTCGGGCGATGCCGCACCGCCAGCCACTACCTTGTGCGAGATGAGCAGGATCGGCGTAACCGGTGCGGCGGGCTTCATCGGCTCCCATCTCGTCGAGCGGCTCATCGCCGAGGGTCACGAGGTGCTCGGCATCGACTGCTTCTCACCCAACTACTCACGCGAGCGCAAGGAGCGCAGCCTCGCCGCGCTGGTGGACGAGCCTCGGTTCACGCTCGTCGAGGACGACATCCGCGCGCCCTCGATCGCCCGCTCCCTGCGCGGATGCCGCGCGGTCGTTCACATGGCGGCTGTGCCGGGCGTGCGCACGAGCGACGAGCAAGGGTTGCGACGGGTCAACGTCGAGGGCACGGCGCGGCTGCTCGATGCCCTCGGTGAGGCGGGCGTGCCACGGCTGATACTCGCCTCCTCGTCCTCGATCTACGACGGTCGCTCCGAGGAGCCCGTGCACGAGGACGAGCCGCCTGCTCCCGGCTCGTTCTACGGGCGCACCAAGCTGGCGGCCGAGTTCATCTGCCGGCGCGCACCCTTGGATACGGTGGTGCTCAGGTACTTCACCGTCTACGGCGAGCGCCAGCGTCCCGACATGGCCTTTGCGGCGTTCATTGCGGCGGCCCTGGACGGTGGCTCGGCCCCCCTCATCGCCGACGGCGAGCATCTGCGTCACTTCACCCACGTCGGAGATGTCGTCGATGCAACGGTGCGAGCGCTCGAGCACGCCCCCGCCGGCGCGGTCTACAACGTGGCTGGGCCTAAGCCGGTCGCGGTCATCGATGCCTTGCGATTGATCGAACGGTCGCTCGGCAAGCCCGTTCCCGTCCAGCGGGTGCCTGCCCACGACGGTGAGGCGCTTCGCACCCATGCCGTCATCTCGCGAGCCCGCCGCGAGCTCGACTGGTGGCCGCGTGTGGCACTTCTCACCGGTCTGCGCCGTCAGATCGGCCATGCGCTTGGCGAACGCAAAGCACAGCTTCTTACCCTGGATCTGCCGGTATTGCCCGGTGGTGAGCGAAGAATGACCTCCTGAATCGGGCTTGGTAGCGACAGATTGCGGCTGTCGCGGCCCGGGGTCAGGAGGTCAGGAGGTCAGGAAGTCAGGAGGTCACTCGTATGGTGCAGGATGACGAGCGGGTCGGACTGGACGGGGTGCGGGTCGTCTTTGACGATGATCGCGTGGTTTCGGACGGGGGAATCGTGCTTGTTGCGACGCTTGCGGGGCGGCTCGGCTGATCGCGAGGCTCCAGAGCGCCAGCTGAGCATGTCCCACCTGATGCTCGCCGTCGGTAAAGACGCGAGAGGGTCGCTGCGTGGAAGTGGTCATCTCTAGAGAGGTATCGCTTTATATCGTAGTTCAGCCTATACTAGCCTATAAATCGCGAGAAAGCGGGTTTACCCGTGGGACGAGGCGCAGGCACATACAACCCGTATACCCCCGACTCCGGTGTGCGCCCGCCGGCGCTCACCGGCCGTGATGTGGAGCTCGCTCGCCTTGCCAGCATCGTCTCTCAGCTGACGGCCGGAGGCACTGAGCGGCATGTCCTTATCACCGGTCTTCGCGGTGTCGGCAAGACGGTGCTTCTCAACGAGTTCGAGATTCTGTGCCAGGAGGCAGGATGGCCCGCTGAGACCAAGGAGGTCGGGCGCAACACATCGCTGTCCACACTCATCGGCCGCACGGTTCGGAAGGCGCTTCTGCAGATGAGCGCTCGCAAGCGCGCCGGGGAGATGCTGCGCAGGGCGCTGGGTGCGTTGAAGGCATTCGAGGTGACCGTCGGCGACGCCTCCTTCAAGCTGGATGTGACCGCCCTGGTTGGAATCGCGGACTCCGGCGATCTGGTCGAAGACCTGCGTGACCTGCTCGTCGCGGTGGGAGAGGCCGCACAGGAGTCGGCCCTCGGCTTCGCGCTGATCCTGGACGAGATCCAAAACCTGAGTCGCAGCGACTACGAAGCGCTGATAATGGCTCTGCACAGAGCCAAGCAGCGCCGCCTGCCGGTCGCGTTCGTCGGCGCCGGTCTCCCACTCATCCCGTCGCTGACGGCCGAGGCGAAGTCTTATGCCGAGCGAATGTTCGCGTATGCCTCCATCGGAGAGCTCTCCGAGCCGGCGGCCCGCGACGCGCTCGTCAAGCCCGCAGAGCAGCAGGGCGTCTCCTGGGAGTTGGATGGTGTCGCCGAGGTTCTCGCATACACGGAGAGATACCCCTACTTCATCCAAGAGTACGGACGGCGCGCGTGGGCATTGAACACCGGCAGGCGGATTACCCTGGCGGACATCCACGCCGCCAGGCTGCTCGTGGAGGCGGAGCTGGACGAGAGCTTCTTCGAGGGGCGCGTTGGGCGGCTCACACGCACAGAGAGGGCCTATGCCGGCGCAATGGCGGCACTCGGCGACGGACCGCAACAGAGCGGACGGGTCGCCGAGCTGCTTGGGCGCAAGCCGACCTCTCTTTCCACGGTCCGTGACGATCTGATGCGCAACGCCGTCATCTATGCCCCCCAGCGGGGTCTGGTCGACTTCACCGTGCCGCACTGCGCCGCGTATGTTCGCCGCCACTACCCGCTCGACCGGGAACGCTCAGACCTGTAATACGACCAGGGTCGATGGCCGAGGGGCTCAGCTCGCCTGTTCTTTCCCGGTTCGTTCTACGGGCGCACCAAGCTGGCGGCCGAGCTGATCTGCCGGCACGCACGCCTGGACACGGTGGGCTTGTCACGCCCACACCTGGCTGATTAGACTCAACGCCCACATGTCAGGCGGACAGCTGCGGGTCAACGCCCCCCACGTCGTACACGAGACGATCGACGGAGAGACGATCCTGATCCATCTCGGCACCGGCGCCTACTACAGCCTGGAGGGCCTTGGCGCCCACGTCTGGGGGCTGGCGGTCTCCGGCGGCGGCGGCGAGCGCGAGATTATCGCCGCCGTGCAATCGCTCTACGACGCCGATCCCCAGCTCGTCGCCGACGCGGTCGGATCGCTCCTGCGAGAGCTGCTCGACGAGGGCCTGCTCGCCTCCGGCGAGGAGGTCAACGGTGGGATCGTCCACGCTGCCGCGGTCAATCGCGCCGCCGCCAACGGCGAGGAGGCCGTGCCGCCCGACGCCAACCCGGTCCTACGGCCCCACGCACCTCCGTCCTCGCTTCCCGCCACTTTCGTGGCGCCCGTGCTCAGCAAGTACACCGACATGCAGGAGTTCATGCTCATCGACCCGATCCACGACGTCGAGGAGGAGGCCGGCTGGCCGCATGTCAAGGCCGGCTGAGACCGCCGCCGACAGGGCCCTCCCCGCTTTCTTCGAGGACGCCGCCCGAGAGCACGCCGCGACGGTGGCAAGCACCGGTGGGCGCGACCATGACCTGCGTTTCGCCGACCGCCTGATCCGGTTGCGCTTCGCCGGGGACGAGCTTGCGGATGCCCTGCTCGCTCCGTTCCGTCCGCGCCTGGCGGGTCTCGATGTCGCCCGCTCGGACCTCGACCCGGCTGCCCCGCCCGACGCGACGATCGCGCTGTGGCAGGAGCGCGACGTTCCCGGTCACGCGCTGCCGATCCCCTGGCGCGAGGCCGATCTTGCCGCGCGCGGGCTGCTGCGTGGTCCCGACGGGAGCGATGTCGCGGCGGTGCACGAGCTCGGCTACGGCGCGATCACCCTGATCGACCGTCGCGCCCGCCTGCTGCTGCATCGCGTCCCCGACCGCGCCGTCCTGCCCTGGTGGGAGCGCGCCGCGCCGCTGCGCCCCGCGCTGTTCTGGGCATTGAGTGAGCACGATCGCCATCTCGTCCACGCCGGAGCGGTCGGCGACGATCGCGGCGGCGTGCTGCTCGCGGGGCCCGGCGGCTCGGGTAAGACGATCGTCGCGCTGACCGCGCTCGCCGGAGGCATGAGATATGTGGCGGACGACTACCTGCTGCTGCACACCCGTCCCGAGCCGGTCGCGTGGAACCTGTTCGCCACCGCCAAGCTCGACGCCGGCCACCTCGCTCGGATTCCCCAGCTCGCGTCCGCCGCGAGCATCTCCCCGAACCCGGTCGCCGACGAGAAGTGGGTGCTCGACGTCGCCGAGCTGTTCCCCGACGCGCTCGTACCGGCGCTGCCGATCAGGGCGATCGTCGTGCCCCGTATACACGGCGGACGCTGCGCCCTGCGGCCCACCAGCGCCGGTGTCGCGCTGCTCGCGCTCGCGCCCAGCACGGCCTTTCAGATGCCCTACGACGACGGCGCGGTCGTCGCGTCGCTGGCCGCCGTCGCGCGCTCCGTGCCGGCGTTTGTGCTGGACGTCGGCGACGACGTGCAGGAGCTCCCCGGCGCGATCGATCGCGTACTCGACACCGTCCCCACCGAGAGCTTGCTCGGATGAGCGGCGCCGATCAGGACATCGTGCCCGGGCTGGCGTCGGTGATCGTTCCCGCTTACCAAGCCGAGGCCTACCTGGGCGAAGCTTTGGACAGTGCCCTGGCCCAGGATCACGACGCGTTCGAGGTGATCGTCGTCGACGACGGTTCCACCGATCGCACAGTCGAGATCGCCGCGTCTCACCCCGTCCAGCTCTTGCGCCGGCCCCATCGCGGCCCGGCCGCGGCTCGCAACTCGGGCATGGAGGTCGCCCGCGGGGAGTTCGTCACGATCCTCGACTCCGACGACATCTGGCCCACCGACCGCCTGTCGCGCCAGATCGGCCATCTTGTCGGTCATCCGGAGGTCGGCATCGTGCTCGGCCACACCCAGTTCTTCGTCAACCCCGACGAGCCGCGCCCGGCGCATTATCCAAAGCTCGTCACCGGAGATTCGGCGCCCGGCCACGCCGCCACGACGCTAGCCCGGCGTGAGGTGTTCGACCGGATCGGGGTCTTCGACGAGTCGCTGTGGCTGGGCGAGGACATCGATTGGCTGGCGCGCGCCAAGGACGCCGGCGTCGTCTCGGCGACGCTTGAGGACATCGTGCTGCGCTACCGCGTGCACGCGGCCAACACATCCCGCTTCACGGTCGCCAACCAGGCCGCGATCCTCGGCATCCTGCGCGACTCGGTCCGCCGTCAACGAGGCCGATCCGGTGGCTGACCAGCTCGTCTCGGTGATCGTGCCCGTGCACGCCGGCGAGCGCTTCCTCGGCGCGGCGCTCGACAGCATCGCCGCGCAAACCCATCCGCTTGTCGAGACGATCGTCATCGACGACGGCTCGCCCGATCGCTCCGCCGAGATCGCCTCTGCTCGAGCCGGTGTGCGCGTACTGCGCCAGGAGCGCGCCGGCGTCGCGGCCGCCCGCAACGCCGGAGCCGCCGCAGCGCGGGGTGAGCTGCTCGCGTTCCTCGACCAGGACGACGAATGGCATCCCGCCAAGCTCGCCCGCCAGGTTGCGACGCTGCGCGAGCGGACCGACGTGGCGCTCGTGCTCACGCACATGCACGTCGTCCTGGCCCCGGGCACGCCGCGCCCATCGTGGTTCCCGCGCGAATGGCAGGAGCAACCCCAACCCGGCTACATCCCCAGCACTTGGCTGATGCGCCGGGACACGTTCGAGCGGATCGGACCGTTCGACACCACGTATGAGATCGCCTGCGATTCCGACTGGCTCGCGCGGTTCAAGGACGCCGGCCTCGCCGGCGCCACGGCGATGCTGCCCGACGCGCTCGTCATCTGGCGCATCCACGACGCCAACGGCTCCCATGACCAGCAGACGATGCACCGCGAGATGCTGCGCATGATGCGCGGCAGCGCGACCCGCCAGCGCCAGGCGGAGCCTCGTCAGGCTTCGGCCGTGCGGGAGGCACCCGATGCGGGCTGAGACGCGCACCGGCGTGGGCGTCGCGATCCCCGCCTACAACGCCGAGCGCTGGCTCGCGCAGGCCATCGACAGCCTGCTCGCCCAAACGACTGCGCCCGGCGACATTCTGGTCCTCGACGACGGGTCGACCGACGCGACGGCGGCCGTGGCCGAGCGCTTCGGTGCGCCCGTGCGCGTGGTCAGTCAACCCAACGCGGGCATCGGGGCGGCGCGCAATCGCGCCGTCGAGCTGGTGCGCGGCGAGATCGTGGGATTCCTGGACGCCGACGACATCTATACGCCGCCGAGCATCGCCGTTCGCCTGGAGGTGCTGGCGGCGCGTCCGGACGTGGACGTGGTGTTCGGTCAAGAGCGCCGCTTCGCCGAGATCAGCGACGGGGAGCCCGTTCCGATCGGCCCACCGCACCCGTCACCGCTCCCCGGCTCGATGCTCGTTCGACGCAGCGCGCTGCGGCGCGTCGGCCCGTTCCCGACGGGCGTGCGCGTGGCCGAGGGGCTGGACTGGCTGCTGCGCGCCCGCGAGCTGTCGGCGCAGGACGTGACGGTCGAGGACCAGGTGCTCTGGCGCCGCGTGCACGGTGAGAACAACTCGGTGCGCCATCGCGACTCGATGGGCGAGTTCGCGCGCACGCTCAAGGCCTCGCTCGATCGGCGCCGAGCCGCCGCGCCCGCGCCGGCGGCGAGCACCCAACCGATCGCTTCCGCGTCCGCGACGCCCGCACGCCCGGACGCCGAGCGGTGAGCCCCGCCCCTGGCATCACGGCCGCCGTGTCCCCGCCGTCCACGGAGGCGCCCGACGCGTTCTGGGGCGCCGTGCCCGACCAGCGCGACGCCTGGCCGACGCACGCCCAGGAGCTGCTGCTGCAGGCGACGCTGCTGCGCGACGAGCGTGCGCTCTCGGCCTGGCGGCAGGTGCGCCCGCTGCTTGACATCGCCCGGCTCGACGGCCCCAGCCAGGCGCTGTTGCCGATGCTGCGCAAGAACCTGATCGCGCTCGGCGTGCAAGACGAGCTGCTGGGGCTGTTCAAGGGAGTGCACCGCTACAGCTGGGCACGCACCCAGACGCTGCTCGCGCCGATGGTCCCACGCGTGCAGACGCTCGAGCGAGCCGGCATCCCGACGCTGCTGCTGAAGGGCGCCGCGTTCATCGCCGATAAGCGCTTGGACGCAGGCATGCGCTCGATGAACGACGTCGACGTGCTCGTGCCAACTGAGCGCATCGGTGACGCCGTCGAGGTTCTGTTGGCGGAGGGGCTCGTGCCGGTTGGCGAGGTGCAGCCTTGGTACGTCGTCGAGTACGCGCCCCGATTCGTCCCCAGTCATGGCTTTCGCGATGAGCTCGACCGCCAGCTGGACCTGCACTGGAACGTCCTACACGCCTCCCGCCAGCCGGACGCGGACGCCGACTTCTGGGCCGGCGCGGTCGCGATCGAGCTGCTTGGTGTGCCCACGCTCGCGCTATGTCCAGCCGACGAGTTGCTGCTGGTGGTGCTGCACGGCCTGCGCTGGAACGCGCTGCCCACCTACCGTTGGGCGCTCGACGCGGCGGTGATCGTCTCGGGCGCGTTCGGTGAGGTCGACCACGACCGCCTGGTCGAGCAGGCGCGCCGGCGTCGCGTCACGGTTTCATTGCGGGCAGGACTCGCATATCTGCGGCGCGTCGTCGCAGCTGAGATCCCCGACGCGACCATGCGCGCGCTCGAACCGCGGCGCCCGCGCCCGTTGGAGCGCGTCGAGCACCGTGCCCAGATGACCAAGCCCCGGCGGCGCACCGCGCTTCAGCGCGAGGTGCTGGCCCATCAGCACACCCTCAGACACTCACTCCCGCTGGGCGAGCGCGCGACGTTGCGCAGGCATCTGCGCTTTGCTCGCAAGCGCTTGGGCCTCGCCCGCACGCGCGACCTGTTCGAGCTGCGCCACGGCTACCTCCCCGGGCCCGGCAGGCCCTTCGCGGAAACCGCGGCTGCGGTGGGCGCCGGCATCGAGGCGACCTCGTCCACGCCGATCGCGATCGGCGTGCCACTCGAGCTGGGGGACGCCGACTTCGTTCGCGAGCACGCGGCTTACGGGATGTGGCGTCCCGAGGCTGCGGGCTGCTGGATCGCTGGACGCGAGGCTCGGCTCGTGCTGGCGCTGGGGCGTGCGCCCGAGACCTCGCTGCTGCTGGAGGTCCAGGCCGAAGGACTCCTCTCCGCGGCCCGTCCGCGTCAACGAATGGGCGTGTCGGTCAACGGCTGCGACGTCGCCGAGCTTACGATCGAGGCCGACTCCGATCCAGAGGCGCGGGCGATCGTCCTGCCGCGCGAGGCTCTCGCCGCTCGGAGCACTCTCGATCTGAGACTGCGCGCTCCCCACGCCGCCTCGCCGGCGCAGCTCGGCCTCGGCGATGACGATCGAAGCATGGGCATCTACCTGCGCCGCTTGATCGTGCGCGAGCCGCGCTCCTACGCGTTCGGCGAACGCCTCTCCTTCGGCGCGGGCACGGGAGATGAGGACATGCTCGCGGGGGGCTGGAACGAGGCAGAGCCCGAGGGGCGCTGGACGTCCGGCCCCCTTGCTCAGCTGCTGCTGCGCGTGTCTCCACCGCCGCCGAACGACGCGGGCGCAACCGTTGCAGCGTCCGGTACGAGCGTCGGTGAGTCGACGCGGGGTGAGGCGCAGGAGGCCGGCGCGCTCGACCTGGAGTTCCTGGCGCTCCCTCTCCTCGGAGCGCCCGCGCGCGAGCTCGAGGTCGAGGTGCTCGCCAACGGACACTCCCTGGCAACGATCGTCTACGGCGAGACCAACCCGGGGAGGACCCCGGTCCACGTGCCCCTTTCCGTAACGGTTCTGAGTCCGACCGGCGAGCTGCTGCTCGCATGGCGCATACGCGAGCCGCGCTCTCCGCGCGAACTGGGCATCTCCCCGGATGCCCGCCCGCTGGGGATGTACTTTCAGCGTATGGCTGTCACTGCGCCTGCTCTTTAGGTCCGATCTCGGGGGAGGGTCAATCCCGATCTCTCGAGACCCCTTGTGGCCCTCGACTCAAACCGCTCGACTCACCGGCGCGATCCAGTGCTCCCCACTGCCGATTCCCTGGGGATGCGCTCGCATCACAGCCTCGATCGCATCCGCCAGCGTACCCGCGGCATCGCGGCTGCGGCTGCGGGTGGCTGGCAGGAGGATCAGCCCGCCGTGGTTACGACCGTCCGCGATGCGCTCGGCCGCGAGCGGGCGGAAGTCCTTGACGTTGTTCGTCACGACCGCCCGTCCCTCGCGGGTCGCAGTCTCCATGACCTCGTGATCCGCCGCCTGGGGCAGGTCGGCTCGCTCCACGACGGCCTGTGCGTCCAGGCCGCGGTCGCGCAACAGCTGCGCTATCTGCCCCGACAGCTGCTCGTCGAGCAGCACCTTCACGAAGCGAGCGCTCTCTGCCCCGCCTCCCAGGCTGCGTAACCGCGCTCCCACTCAGCCCGGTTGAGCGCGATCTGCTCGTCGATCTCCTCCCGGTAGGCGCCGTAGTAGTTGATGGCCGCCTCCACCAGACCCGGCGGTATCTGCAGGTAGGAGGCGGTCGCGGGGAGATCGTTCTCGTGCTCGCGTACGCTCGCGACGACCTCCCACACGTCGAGCCCGCTGCCTACGAGCGCAGCGCGCCGGCCGCTCGGACCGTCAACGAAGCGCACCAGCGGATGATCTGCGCTTCGCAACCCCTCATCGACATACCGTTGTGCCAGCGTCCTCTGCGCGAGCCCCGTCCGACGTGCCTGTCCTCGCAGGCGATCGCCCACTCCGGTCGACAGTCGCAGGGTGAAGTGATCGCTCATTGGCCCGATCGTATCACGCAGTGTCACTGTGTGGCACCTACGTCACTGCTCTCTCGGCCGGATACCCTCTGCGACCATGCAAACCACCCCCTGCCGTCTGGACGGCCTGACCGTGATCGAGCCGGCCGTGCACGGCGATGAGCGCGGTTTCTTCACCGAGACCTACCGCCGCGCCTGGCATGAGTCAGCGGGCATCCCGGACGCGCAGGAGTTCATCCAGGACAACCACTCGCGCTCGTCATACGGCGTGGTGCGCGGCATGCACTTTCACATCGGCCCCGGTGTCGCCAAGCTCGTGCGCTGCGCGCGGGGGCGGATCCTCGACGTCGCGGTGGACCTGCGCCGCGGCTCGCCCACGTACGGAGAGTGGGAGGGCGTCGAGCTCGACGGCGAGACCCTGCGCGAGCTGTACGTGCCGATCGGCTTCGCCCACGGGTTCTGCGTGCTCTCGGACGTCGCGGACGTGCTCTACAAGCAGAGCGCCTACTACGACCCCGCCCTCGAGCGGGGCATCGCCTGGGACGATCCCGATGTCGGCGTGCAATGGCCGCTGCCCGCGGCGGAGCTGATCGTCTCCGAGCGCGATGCCGCCGCGCCGCGCCTGCGCGATCTCGCCGACGAGCTGCCGTTCGCCTACTGACCATGCCCACCGCAACGATCGCTCGCCCTTAGCTCGGCCAGTCGCGGCGTCGCAGCTCGCACGCCCGCGGTCCGGCCAGCGCCACGGCGGCGAACGCCCGCGGGCCGACGTCCAGCTCGGCCGTCCACATCTCCCCAAGAGTGTCCTCGCCGGCCATCGCCATCGCGCCCAGCCCGAGGCCGAGACACTTGGCGCGAGCCTCGCGCACGGTCCAGGCGCGCAGCGACTCGGCCGTGTGGCGCTCGCGCCCGCGCTCGAGGTCGATTCCCACCTCGCGCTCGGCCGTCACCGCCAGCAGCATCAGCGCTCCCGAGTGCGACAGGTTAAAGCGCAGGTCGGGCCCCTCGCCCGGCCTGCTCTCCACCCCCGCGCGCTCGCACAACGCCGGCTTGCCGTGGGCCCCGGACGCGAACCGCAACTCGCGCGGATCGGCGTCCAGGTGGGAGGCGAGCAGCGCGCGCAGCACGCCGCGCGAGCGTATCCACAGCGCTCGCCTGCGAGCATCCACTATCCGCTTGGCGCGCGCTCTCTCGCCCGCGCCCAACAGCTCCGTCAGTCCGGCGTCGGCGGCCCGGTTCAGGTCCACGCGCCAGACCACGACCACGTCCGGTATCGCCCACGCGCGCCGACCGGCACGCGCGCTTGGCAAACTAACCGCCATGTCGCAAAGCCTAGACCGACTGCGCGAGCGCACCAACGGCTACACGCTGACCCCGTCCCAGTACGCGATCGTGGCTTACGCGGCGCTGGTCGCGCTCACGCTGATCGTGCTCACCGGCGCCGCCGTGCGGCTGACGGGCTCGGGTCTCGGCTGCCCGACCTGGCCGAAGTGCTACGGCAACGTCTACCCGCCGCTGAACACCCACGCGGTGATCGAGTTCTCAAACCGTCTGCTGACCGCGCCCGTGTCGATCGCCGCCGGTCTGGCCTGGCTGGGCGCGCTGCGCCGCCGTCCTTACCGCCGCGACCTGGTATGGCTGGGCGCGCTGCTGCCCCTGGGCGTGATCGGCCAGGCAGTGCTCGGGGGCTTCACCGTGCGGGGCGCGCTCGACTACGGCTGGGTGATGGGCCATTTCGCGCTGTCGATGCTGATCCTCGCGGCCGCCGTCGCGCTCGTGTGGCGCGCCACGCACGAGCCCGGCGACCAATCCGCGACCGCGGACGCCGCCGGTGAGCCGGTGGACGTGACGCTCGTGTGGTCGGTGCGAGGACTGCTCGCGCTCGGCGCCCTGACGATCTTCGCCGGGACCGCAGCCACCGCCGCGGGGCCGCACGCGGGGGGCTCGCCGGGGCAGAAGATCAATCGTCTGGACATCGACGGGCGCGGATCGATGGACTTCGTGATCCACCGTCATGGCGAGATCGCGCTCGCATTCGGGCTCGCCGCGCTCGCCGTGTGGTGGCTGGCGCGCCGGCGGGAGGCCGACCCGACGGTGCGCAGGGCGTTGAGCGCGCTGTGCGTTCTGATCGCGCTGCAGGGCGTGGTGGGTCTCGACCAGTACGAGACCCATCTGCCGACCGAGCTCGTGTGGGTGCACGTCGGGCTCGCTTCCCTCGCGTGGCTCGCGACTCTGTGGGCGGCCTGCGCCGCCGGCCCCGCGACTGCATCGGCGGAGCCCGCGCAGGAGCGCCGGATGGCGCCGCGGGCGCGGATCTCGGCCTGAATCGCCGCACACAGGCCCCCAAATCGTGCGGGCCCGAGCCGGACGCCGCAGACCCTCGCGGGGCACGGATTTCGGCTCCCATACCCTCAAAACACGGCGCAACGCGTCTCGGATGGGCGCCCAAACCCGGAAATTAGGGGTTCTATCGAGCACAAATCCAACAGTTGAGCGTGTCGTCGTCCTGTCCAGCGGTTAGCCTGCTCACAGCAACAACACCCGAGAAGGGAGTGCCAATGACCAAGAACGAGCTAGCCGACAAGGTCGCGGGGAAGACCGGGATGGCCGCGAGCCATGCGCGCGAGGCCCTGGAGGCCGCGATAGAGGCGGTAACCGACGAGCTGGCCGCCGGGGGTGAGGTCGCGCTGGCCGGCTTCGGCAAGTTCAGCGTCAGTCACCGCGCCGCTCGCCAGGGACGCAACCCGTCGACCGGCGAGACGATCAACATCGCTGCCAGCAAGGCGGCGAAGTTCTCCGCGGCGAGCGCACTGAAGAAGCGCCTGAACCCGTAGGAGCAGGATGGATAGTGAGCGGCGCCAGGCGCGTCGCGAGGCCCGTCGCCGGGAACCGGCGCGCCGCCGCCGTCGCACACTCGCCGGTCTGAGCCTGCTGCTCGCGGTCGGTGCGGTGGTGGCGGTGGCGCTCGCGTGCGGGGGCGGCGGCAACGGCTCCTCCCGGTCCGCAACCGGCGCTGCGAGCACCGGCAAGTTCACCCACGGCGGTTCGGGCGCCGGATCGACAGCGGTCGTCCATCACAGCACGGTCACGGGCAAGGCCACCGGCAAGCCCGGAACCGAACGCGTGCCGATCTTGATGTATCACGTGATCAACCCGCCGCCGGCCGGGGCGCCGTTCCCGGGCCTGTATGTGTCGTCGAGCGAATTCTCAGCGCAGATGCAGGCGCTGGCGGGCGCCGGCTACCACGCGATCACGCAGGATCAGATGTGGGCCTACTGGAAGCGCGGCGTCATCCCGCTGCCCGCCGGGCAGAAACCGATCGTCGTGAGCTTCGACAACGGCTACCAGTCGCAATACTCAAACGCCCTGCCCGTCCTGCGCCGGCTGGGCTGGGTGGGCGATGAGAACATCCAGCTGACGGGCCTGCCGCCCTCGCAGGGCGGGCTCTCGCAGGCCCAGGTCAAGGGCCTGGTCAGCGCGGGCTGGGAGCTCGACACGCAGGGCATCAGCCACGCCGACCTGATCGCCCTGAACGCGACCCAGCTCACCGAACAGGTCGCGAGTTCGCGCAAGACGATCCAGCAGCGCTACGGCGTCCCGGTGAACTGGTTCTGCTACCCCTCCGGCCACTACGACGCCACCGTGATCGCAGCCGTCAAGGCCGCCGGCTACACCGGCTCGACCACCGTGATCCCCGGCTGGGCGGGCCCCGAAAGCGACCCCTACCGCCTCCCGCGCCTGCGCGTCCTCGGCGGCACCTCACCGGAATCGCTGCTCAGCGAGCTGCAGGCGATCCGCAACGACCCAGCCCCACCAGCCTCTTACTCAGGCTGAAGGCTGGCGGTCCGCCGGGCAAATCCCACACGCCCCTGAGCCACGAGAGGCAAGCAGGTCAAGGACGCAGTGAGCGAAGTGTGCTCTGCACACGAGCGATCGAGGACGCAGACCGATCGGGGATCAGATGCGGTCCCCGATCGTCCAGCACTGCCTCTCGTGGCTCAGCCGCAGCCGGTGTTGTTGCCGCAGCTAGAACACGTGTAACAGCTGCCCGTGCGCTGCATCATGCCTCCGCACTGGCTGCACGCGGGCCCGAGGTCGAGGCCCTGCATGCGGGCGGGGACGACCGGTGGAGTGTCGGTCAGCGCGGCGGTGGCGGGGACGCTCGCTCCTCCGTTTCCGGCGGATGCCGTGGGCTCGGCGGGATCCGCGGCACTGGGACCGGCGGTGTCGGAGGCGATCGCCGACTGGGCGGCCTCCTGGGCGGACTTGCGGGCGCGGACCTCCTGCGTGAGGATGCCCAGGTCCTCCTGGACGTCGACATCCAGGAAGCGCGAGGCGAGCCAGCGCATGATGTAGTCGGGCATCGACTTCGCGAATGGGATCTCGGGGTTGCCGGTGATGCCCTCGGGCTCGAAGCGCATGTAGCTGAACTTGCGCACGAGCGTCTCGAGCGGCACGCCGTACTGCAGGGCGATCGAGATGGCGGTCGCAAACGAGTTCATCATCCCGCGCAGCGTCGAGCCCTCCTTGCCGATGTCGGTGAGGAAGATCTCTCCCACGGATCCGTCCTCGTACTTGCCGGCGGTGATATAGCCCTCGTGGCCGCCGATCGAGAACTTGTGGGTGATCGATTCCCGCTCGCGAGGCATGCGCTTGCGGTGCGGGCCAACCTCGGCCAAAGCCTTGCTGACCGCTGCCTCGACGAGTTCGTCGACATCGGCCGGCGGCGCGGGTGCGTCCTGCTGCGCGTCGGTGCGCAGCGCCTGGGCGGTCTTGGATCCGTCGCGGTAGATCGCAAGCGCCTTCACGCCCAGACGCCATGCCTGGGTGTAGGCGTCGGCGATGTCCTCGACGGTGGACTCCTGCGGGAGGTTGACGGTCTTTGAGATCGCGCCGCTGATGAAGGGCTGCACCGCGCCCATCATCTCGATGTGGCCCATGTGCGAGATCGCGCGCTCGCCGACGGCGACGTCGAACACGGGCAGATGCTCGTCGTGCAGGCCCGGGGCGCCGATGATCGTGCCGTGCTCTGCCAGATGCGCCTCGATCTGCTCGACCTGCTGCTCTGAGTAGCCGAGCGTCTGCAGAGCCAGCGGGACGGTGCGGTTGACGATCGTCATCTGCCCGCCGCCGACGAGCTCCTTGAACTTCACCAGCGAGAAGTCCGGCTCGACCCCGGTCGTGTCGCAGTCCATCAGGAAGCTGATCGTCCCGGTCGGCGCCAGCACGGTCGCCTGCGCGTTGCGATAGCCGTTGCGCTCGCCCAGCTCCACCGCCTCTTGCCATGAGCGCCGCGCCGCCGCCAGCAGCTCGGTGTCGGCGCAGGACTCGTCGTCGATCGCGACGGCGGCGTCGCGGTGCATCTCCATCACGTGGTTGTGCTCGGCGCGGTTCTCGGCGTAACGCTCGTACGGCCCGAGCGCGCCCGCCACGCGCGCGGACTCGCGGTAGGCGCGACCGGTCATCAGCGCGGTGATCGCCGCCGCCGTCCCGCGCCCGGCGTCGGAGTCATAGGGCATGCCGTTGCTCATCAGATATGCGCCGAGATTGGCGTAGCCGAGGCCGAGCTGACGGAACGCGCGGGCGTTTGAGCCGATCTCCTCGGTGGGATAGCTGGAGGGCGAGACCACGATCTCCTGCGCGAGCAGCACGATGTCGACGGCGTGCTCGAAGGACCGCACGTCGAGCGTGCCGTCGGGGCGGCGGAACTTCATCAGGTTCAGCGAGGCCAGGTTGCAGGCGGAGTCGTCGACGTGCATGTACTCGCTGCACGGGTTCGAAGCGTTGATCCGCCCCGAGACCGGGCAGGTGTGCCAGGCGTTGATCGTCGTGTCGTACTGCACGCCCGGGTCCGCGCAGCGATGCGCGGCCTCGGCGATCTCGCGCATCAGCTCGCGCGCGGACACCGGCTCGCCCACCGGCTCGCCGGTGGCGCGGGCGATCAGGCGCCACTCGCGATCCTCCTCGACGGCTTGCATGAACTCGTCGGTGACGCGCACCGAATTGTTCGCGTTCTGGTACTGGATCGAGAAGAAGCCGTCGCCGTCGATCGACATGTCAAAGCCGGCGTCGCGCAAGGCCGCGGCCTTGTCCTCCTCCTTGGCCTTGCACCGGATGAACTCGACGATGTCGGGATGATCGACGTCGAGCACGACCATCTTGGCCGCGCGGCGGGTCTTGCCGCCGGACTTGATCGTGCCCGCCCAGGAGTCGGCGCCGCGCATGAACGAGACCGGGCCCGAGGCGGTGCCGCCCTTGGCCAGCGGCTCCATCGAGCCGCGGATTTTCGAGAGGTTGATGCCCGAGCCGGAGCCGCCGCGGAAGATGTTCCCCTCCTTGGTGTTCCAGGCGAGGATCGACTCCATCGTGTCCTGCACGGAGAGGATGAAGCAGGCCGAGCACTGCGGGGACTCCTCGAAGCCGACGTTGAACCAGACGGGCGAGTTGAACGCCGCCATCTGGTGCAGCAGGATGTGGGTGAGCTCGGCCTCGAAGGCGTCGCCGTCGGCGTCGGTGGCGAAGTAGCCCCGCTCGCGCCCCCAGCCGGCGATCGTGCCGGCGACGCGGCCGATCATCTGCTTGACCGAACGCTCGCGCGCGGGGTTGCCGATCTGCCCACGGAAGTACTTCTGGCTGACGATGTTCGTCGCATTTTGCGACCAGGTGGTGGGGAACTCGACGTCGTTCTGCTCGAACGCGACGCGCTCGCCGTGGCCGATGCGCGCGTCGCGCGACTCCCACTGCACGGTGTCGAAAGGATGCGTGTCAGGCGAGGTGAAAAAGCGCTCGATCGTAAGCGCGTGGTCGGTCGAAATATCCTCGACGGGGGGACGTTGCATCGTGATGTCCATCGGCCTTGCTCCTTCCGCGCCGGCGTCGCGGCGACGCCCACTCGACTTGGTTCAGCTTGGGGCCGAGCATCGTCCCGCGCGGCCCGGTCGGAATAAATACAAGCCGCCTAAACCGCTATTCTATCGGCTTTCCGCAGCTTTCCGGCTGCCGACGAGGCTACCTGCCGAGTCGCGCCCAATCTGTAAATTCGGCCCACGTGGCCGATGTGCGGAAGCCCGCCTCGGCCATCGCGTGGCGCATCGAGACGAGCCAGTGCGGTTCGTAGGCCCGCGAGCGCGCGAACGCCCAGGCGGCGCACGCGAGCAGCAGCACGGCGGCGAGGACGGCGAGGGCGAGGGCCTCTGTCGAGACATGTCCCGAGCCATGCGAACGCGCGGCTGCGTGGGCGCGCGTGTTGACGGCCGTCGAGTTGAAAAGTTTCGCCGCCGTCGGCGTGGTAACGGGCGCCGTCGGCGTGGTCACCGCGCCCGTCGGGCCGGTGGCGCTCGGCGAAACTTTGGCCGAGGCGGGCGTCGGGAACGTGGGCGTGGAGGCCACGACGCTCATAGTAGGTCCTCGATCGCCAGCAGCGCGTCGGCGAGGACGCGGGTGGGGGGCTGGTCGGCGTCGATCGCGCGGAAGCGCTCGGGCTCTGTCAGCGCGAGCTCCTCGTAGGCGGCGCCGATGCGCGCGAAGAAGGCGTCGTCCTCGCGCTCCAGGCGGTCGGGGGCGCCGGCGCGCGTCTCTTGGCGCGCGCGCCCGGCGGCGGGAGCGATGCGCAGCAGCAGGGTGCGGTCGGGGGCCAGGGAGGCCGTGGCAAAGAGGTTGAGCGCACGGATCGGCTCGATCCCCAGCTCGCGCCCACCGCCCTGGTAGGCGAGGGAGGAGTCGACGAAGCGGTCGAGCAGCACGAGCACCCCCGCGTCGAGCAACGGACGCAGGCGCTCGCCGACCAGTTGGGCACGCGCGGCCGCATACAGCAACGCCTCGGCCCGCGGGTCCACGGAGAGGTCGGGGTCCATCACCAGCTCGCGGATGCGCTCGGACAGGGCCACGCCTCCGGGCTCGCGCAGGAGCTCCACGCGCACGCCGCGCTCACCCAGGGCGGAGTGCAGGCCGAGGGCGAGCGTCGACTTGCCGGCCCCGTCGAGACCCTCGATCGTGATCAAACGGCCGGCGGGCACGAGATGGCACGGTAACGGCTCGCGGGGATCGGGCGGTATGACGTGGGTGTCCGAGGGTCGCCTACGATAGGTGGGATGAGCGGGACAGCAGCGCCGGCGGCGAGCATCTGCGACGTGGAGGTGGCGCTGCCCGGGATCGAGTCCCATCCCCACGCGCGCGCGGTTCTCGGAGCGGGGCTCGGGCCGGGAGGCAGGCCCTCGCATGCGTACCTGCTGCACGGGCCCGCGGGGTCCGGCAAGCGCCAGATCGCGCGCGCGCTGGCGGGAGCGCTGCTGGCCGAGGGGGCCGGCGAGCAGGCGAGCAGGCGCGCGGTCTGCGAACGGGTGCAGCGGGGCACGCATCCGGACCTGACGTGGGTGCGCCCGAGCGGGGCGGCGGAAATGCTGGTCAGCGACATCGACGAGCCGGTCGTGGCCGCGGCCACGCGCACGCCGTTCGAGTCCAAGCGCAGGGTGTTCGTGATCGAGGCCGTCGAGACGCTGAACGAGCAGGCGGCGAACCGGCTGCTGAAGACGCTGGAGGAGCCGCCGGCCTACGCGCATCTGGTGCTGGTGAGCGATCGCAAAGAGGAAGTGATGGCGACGATCGTCTCGCGCTGCGTGCACGTGCGCTTCGACGCGCTCACGCCCCGGGAGATCGCACGGGGGCTGCTCGCGGAGGGGTGTGCGGACGAGAAGGACGCGCTGGCGTGCGCGCGGCTGGCGCTGGGCGACGCGACGCGCGCGCGGACGCTGGCCGGCGAGGAGGGCCGGGCGCTGCGAGAGGCCTCGCGGGGGTATGTGCGCTGCGCGCTGAAAGGCGAGACGGGAAGGCGCAAATGGGTGGACCTGCTGGCGGTCGCTACCGCGGCAGGGGCCAGCGCGGGTGAGCAGGTGGACGAGCGCTTGGCGGGGGAACTCGAGCTGGCTCCGAGCAAGGAGCGCAAAAAACTGGAGCGCGAAGCACAGGAGGGGCGCAAACGGGTCGAGCGCAGGGCGCGCGCGCGGGCGCTCGACAGCGGGCTCTCGCTGGTGGAGCTGTGGCTGCGCGACATGATGTGCCTGCGCGAGGGGGCATCCGAGCTGGTGTATGGGGTGGACAGGATCGAGGAGCTGGAAGCCGACACGCGGGCGCACGGCGCAGCGGCGCGCGCAGGCGTGGAGCTGGTGCGCGAGACGCGCGCGCGGATCGCGCTGAACGTGGGCGAGGAGCTGGCGCTCGAAGCGCTCGCCTACCGGCTGCAAGCGCTCGCGGAAGGCTGAGACGTGGATCTTTTGGGGCGATCGGAGAGAGCGGCCCCAGAGATGAAGGCGCCGCCCACCTGATTCGGGCGGCGCTCAGCCGAGAAGTGGTCCCAGGTTCGGCTCCAGCCCGTAGGTCTCGAAGGCGAGGAAGCGCGAGAACAGGCGGTTGTCGGGGCCGTGGAAGTCCGAAGAGCCCGTGCTCAGCAAGCCGAGCCCCTCACAGCGAGCGGCCAGCAACTCGGTCTGGGGACGGGTGTGGGTGACATAGAAGGCCTCCACGCCGTCGATCCCGAGCGCGCGGAAGCGCTCGACCATCGCCAGCGCCTCGTCGGCGTCTGAGACGTCCCAGAAGGGATGCGCCCAGACCGCCACGCCACCGGCGGCGTGGATCGCTTCGATCGCCTGCGCCACGGTCGGTCGCTCGCGCAGACGAAAGGCCGGGCGTCCCTCGATCAGATAGCCGCGGATCAACGAGCCGACGTCGTCGATCTGCTCCGCGCGCAAGCGCGCGGCGTTGGCGGGCGCGGCGAGGACGGCTTCGGCGAGATGGGGGCGCCCGATCGGCTGACCGGCGGCCACGCGCGCCAAGATCGCCGCGTCGTCGAGCTCCAGTCCCTGCTCGCGCAGGGCGTCGGCCATGCGCAGGGTGCGCCGCTCGCGGTCGGCCAGGAAATCCGCCAGGGTGGCCGCGAAAGCCGGATCTGTGTGGTCGATCAGATAGCCGAGGATGTGCAGTTCGCGCGCGGCGCCCGGAGCGCCCTGGCAAGCGGGGTCGTCGATCGAGGAGATCTCCGCGCAGGGGACCACGCGCACGCCATGGCGCGCGCCGGCCTCGACGGCCTCAGAGACCCCGGAGACGGTGTCGTGGTCGGAGAGCGCCAACAGCTCGACACCGGCGGCGCCGGCGCGAGCCACGACCTCGCCGGCGCCAAGCGCGCCGTCGGAGTGGGTCGAGTGCGACTGCAGATCGAAGGCAAGCGCCACGGGGACGAGAGCCTACGCGATCCCAAAAGATCGTCCACGCGGGGCCGATCTCAGGCGTCTCGGCGCGCGAAGCGGGTTTCCGGGCAGCGAGGAAGAAGCGTCGATACCGCGCGGCTTCAATACCCGGCGTGCTCGCGCGCCCGCTCGGTGCTGCAGGGAGCCGCGATGAAGGCATCGACGTGACGCCGGACGGCCTCGCGCAGGAAGCGCACCGCCTCGTGGTAGCGGCGGGCCTTGGAGGGCAGAGCCTCCTCTGCGGCCAGGCGCGCCGTCTCCAGGTCGGCGAGCGCCGCGTCGGTCTCGGCGGCGTGCCGAGCGGCCTCCAGCCAGGTGACCTCCAGGTAGGCCAGCGCGGCCCCCAACTGCTCCTCCGGGATCTCGTTCGGAGTCTGGAGCTGGCGCAGCACAGGCACGACCTCGCGGCTCAGCCAGCGCTGCTCGGCGTACGCGCGCAGCAGCAGGCAGACGTCGGAAGGGGGGGGATTGGATTGGTCGGAATCGTGGGACATACGAGGCATCCGTGCTCTCGGGAAGCGCGTCTGGTCAGGGCTTCGACCGAAGCGGGCGGGGGCTTTAGAAGTAAGAGCCACTCTCCACGTCTCTCCGGTCGCATTACGCATCGACGGTGCGCCATTTGCCGGAAAGGAGGCCATCCAAGAACTAGAACGATCGGCCAGAGGGGAGTACTAAAGGAACGAACCGGGTAGCGCCGATGTAGAACGCAGAGGGAGTGATCGCAAACGAGATGCAAATAGTCCACGCAATCGCCCACGACCCGACCGCTCGCGCGCCGGGACAGCACACCCGCGCGATCGTCAGGCGGCTGCGGCTGCGCACGCTCGTCGCACTCGGCGTGCTCGCCGTCGCGACCGCCCTGCTGGGACGGACGTTCGGACTGCGCGACGTCAGGTTCCTCGGCTCGGAGGTCGGACTGCTGGTGGCGATGTTCGTCGTGCTCCGCTACGTCATGCCGCTCGTCGAACGCCACGACCGCGGCGCCACCGGCGAGGAGCAGGTCGGCAGCCTGCTCGACGGCCTGGAGGGCCGCGGCTGGCACGCGATCCACGACGCGAGTCTCGGAAACGGAAACGTCGACCACATCCTGATCGGCCCCGCGGGAGTGTTCACCGTGGAGACCAAGAGCCACCCCGGACCCGTGCGCGTCGCGCGCATCCACGGCGCGACGATCGGCCAAGCCCAGGCTCAGCAGCGTGCGATCGCGCGCGTCACGGGCCTTGAGGTCGAACCGTTGATCGTCTACAGCCGCGCCTGGATCGACCGTCCGCTGGCGCGTCGCAAGGGCGTGCGGGTGCTGCCCGCGAGAATGCTGCCGGGATACCTGGACCGCCGCCGGGCGACGCTCACGCCCGAGCAGGTGGGGCAGGCGCAGGCGAGCGTGGCAAGCGCGCTGCGCGAGCACCGCGGGGGAGGATCGCACCGCCGCCGCGTGGCGGGATAGCTCGCCGCCTCTAACATGGGATGGGTGCGAGCGCGTCGCCGATCGCCGCCGCCACAGTCGCCACCCCGCCTGAAGCCAAGCCTCGGTCATCCTCGCCGACCGTCTCGGCGGTTGAGGGCTTGACAAGTGTTCGGGCTTGAGCTATATTATGTCAATTGTTTGCGTCCTGTCATAGGACGCTGTAAACATAGGATCGGGTTTGGGTCTTCCCCTAGTGGTCGACCTTGCAGCGCAATAGAGGGTTTCTTTTGGAGAGGGACCTGAATCGCTTCGGTGAGGGAGCTGTTTTCGCGTGAGTTCGATGGGGACATACGTGCCGGGGATTGCTACGCGCCCGGTGGGGCCCGTAGGTAGATGCGTCAGCGTTGCTGACTCATCTCTCTCTCTCTCTCTCTCTCTCTGCTACTTGGGGTAGCCCCGAACTAACCGCCGAAGCGCCGCCGGAGCACACCCCGCGCGTGGGGTGTGGCTACCCGTGTGCTTCACACCGCGCTTCCGTTTCGCACGGCGCTTGCGCGCGGAGGGCCGCGTGATGGCCACGCGTGTCCCCGCACGTCGCCCGCGCGCGCGTGGACGCTCGGACGCCGTGCGCTCGCGCGCGGTCCCGGGCGAGAAATCCTCGCGCGAGCGCGTCGTGGAAATCCAGCGCACGCGGTTGCTCGCGGCGACATTGGGAGCGATCGACGATCTGGGATATCCGCGGGTGACGGTCGGGCATATCGCCTCACGCGCGCGCGTGTCGAGGCGCACGTTCTATGACCTGTTCGACAATCGCGAGGATTGCCTGCTCGCGGCGCTGGAGAGCGTCGTCGGGATGATCCGCGAGGAGTGCTGTGCGGCAGCGCTCGATGGCCTGGCCTGGCGCGAGCGGGTGCGCGTGGGCTTGTGGAGCATCCTTTCGTTCTTGGAGCGCGAGCCGATGCTCGCGCGGGTGCTGGTCGTGCAGGCGTTGCGCGGCGGTCCGAGGGTGCTGGAGCGTCGTGAGCGGGCTCTGGCGGAACTTGCGCGCGCAGTGGACGAGGGACGGCTCGAGGGCGCTCGCAATGCGCAGTGCCCGCCGGTGACCGCGGAGGGTCTCGTCGGCGCGGCCTTCTCGATCGTGTACGGGCGGCTGGTCAGAGCCGAGCACGACTCGCTCACGGGCCTGTATGGGGAATTGATGGGATTGATAGTGCTCCCATATCAGGGCCCGGCGGCCGCGCGTCGCGAGACGGCGCGCCCCGCACCCGTCGCGCCCGGGGGCGACAGCGCAGACCACATATATGGAACAGTCGCCGCCGGAGACGGCGAGCGGGTAAACAACGGGCGTGGCGGCACCGGTGACCCGCTGGCGGGCGTGCCGATGCGCCTGACGTATCGCACCGCGCTCGTGCTGGAGGCGATCGCGACGCGTCCGGGGATCAGCAACCGTGTGGTCGCGGACCTCGCGGGCGTGACCGATCAGGGTCAGATCTCAAAGCTGCTCTCGCGCCTGGAGCGCTTGGGCCTGGCCGAAAACACAGGCAAAGGCCGCGCCAAGGGCGAGAGCAACGCGTGGACACTCACGGCATTGGGCCGCCAGGTCGCGGGACGTCTCGGCACGCCGACTCACGAGCAGAAGGAGACCGGCGTGTGATGCCAGGGCAAGCCTTCAGTTTCACCATTTTCAACCCAACACGCGTGCGTAGCGCTGAGCGCCGGCACGTTCGACTCCCCAAAGGAGAGATAATTGATGTTCTCAGCTATACGTAGACGTACACATGTCAGTTCCACCACGGTGATCGCGAGCCTCGCGCTTGTGTTCGCGATGACCGGTGGGGCGTATGCCGCGAAGAAGTATTTGATCACCTCGACCAAGCAGATCAGCCCGAGTGTGTTGAAGTCTTTGCAGGGCAAGGTTGGGCCGGCGGGCGCGGTTGGCGCTGCGGGGGCTCAGGGCGCGCCGGGTGCGCAGGGGCCGCAGGGTCCCGCGGGCGCGAACGGCAAAGATGGCGCCAATGGCGGCAACGGCGAAAGCGTGACGCTTGGCACGGCTAAAGTCGGCAAAAAAGCCGGCGAATGCGAAGTGGGCGGCACGACGGTCAGCGTCGGCGGCAAAACCGAAGCCGTCTGCAACGGCAAAAACGGTCAGACCGGCTTCACCGAAACGCTTCCCGCGGGCAAGACCCTGAAGGGCGAGTGGAGCCTGGTGGGGAACGCGAGCGGGGCTGAAAGTCCGATCGGCAACAGCGTCAGTTTTGTCATCCCGCTCGGCAAAGCTCCCAAGACTGTTCATTACATCAACATCAACAACGAGGAATGGGCTCTCAACGCAACGACGCACGAAGCGGAAGAAGTGACTCCCAAAGCCGGCTGCACCGGCAGCGTCGAAGAACCGGGCGCGGAACCAGGCAACCTGTGCATTTTCGCGCATTCAGAAAGCAATGCCAATCATGTATTCGAGGGCGGGCTCATTCTTCCGCTGATTGAGAGCTGGGAGAACCCGAACTTCAACAACGCGAGCCGGTTTGGGTTTGGTATGGAGACACTGTCGCACGAAGAAGGCGAAGTGGCATTGAACGGCACGTGGGCGGTGACGGCCGAATAGTTCACGGTAGCGGGGTAGCGCATCATCCAACGAGAAAGGTATGACAGTGATTTCCATCGAGCACAACGCGAAGCATCGTTTCACGTCGAAGACCAGTTTCTTCGCCATGCTGCGTGCCTTCGTCGGCCTTTCGGTGGGTGGTGCGCCATCGCTTCGCCTCGGGAGCAGCACCGCGACGATCGCGGTGCGTCGTTTCGTGCCGGTCGTTGCCGTTGTGGTAATAGGAATGTTTCTCTGTGTTTCACAGGCTTTCGCCGATGCGCCCACGTTTGTCCACGGGGAACTTCAGCAGGTGGTCCACTCGACACGGGTGTCGGTCGAAAGTGAATTCCACGCGGAAGGGCTGGCCACGGAATGGCAGGCAGAGTACGCTCTACCGGAAGCTGACGGTAAACCACCGCCTCCAGGTAATAAATGGACGGTGGTCAACGGCGGGACGACACAAGCGTGCCGGTGCTCGGTACGGGTGCATATCGGGGCCTCCGATCTGGGGGAAACGCTTCCCAGGGAACCCATAGAACTGCGTCACCTCGAACCTGCAACCTCCTACTACGTACGCTTTCTGGCAAAGAACTCAGCCGGCGAAGCCGTGAGTCAAGATGGCGAACCCGGAGAAACGATCCTACTAAAAACTCTGCCGGTGGGAAAGCCCGAACTCCCCAAAAGAGAAGCTCGGGAAGAAGCGGAAAATGGCTTGCCGCGCTTTACGATTGCGGAAATCACGGACGATACGGCGGTAGCCAAGGCCAAGATCGAGACGAACGGAGCCGAAACCAAATACTCCTTTGAATACGCTACGTCTAAGGACGGACCGTGGACGCCGTTCACCACAGGTGCGACGGGGGCTATAACTTCAGCCGAAGATTATAAGCGGGTCGAAGCGCATCTAGAAGGATTGATGCCAGAAAAAGAATACTACGTCCGTCTCAAAGCGAGCAACGAAAAGGGTGAAATAAACCAAACCAAATATGCTCTTGGTGGAGGAGCCCTGCTGGAAACATTCACTACTGGCACAGCAAAGGCAGAAGTGACAAAGCCTGGAGTTCGTAATGTGAGGGGCGATTCCGCTCATCTTTCCGGTGAGGTGGTTCCGCATGGTTTGGAAACTCACTGGCGTTTGGAATACTCGATGTCGGTGGTGGGACCGTGGATGCCGGTACCGGGGGCTGGAGGCACGATCTCGACTGCGCAAGCGCAGGCAGTCGGATATAGCAGGGGTTTTACTTTTGGGGCACAGTTGAGTGGTCTCAGTGCGTCCGCGGTCTATGACGTCCGTATGTTTGCTGAAAATGCCGAAGGCGGGGAGTACTGTTACAACTCTGAACAAAATAATAATGAACCTATCTGTGAACCTGTGTTGACCGAGACGCGGGGTGTGGGGAGTTTTGAAACCTCAGGTGCGCCGTCGGTCACGACGTTTGCCGTGCATGCGTTGCATGGTGAATCGTTGCGGTTGTTGGGGTTGGTGAATCCGAACAGTTTGCCGACGTCCGCGGAACAGTCGATTGCGATCGTGGGTGCGCCGACGGGTGGGACGTTCACGTTGACGTTTGAGGGTCACGAGACTGGGCCGATCGCCGTCGACGCTTCCGCGGATGATGTTCAGGGCGCGCTTGTCGGGCTTCCCGGGGAACCGCGCGTGGGTGTCGAAGGTTCGGATGGTGGTCCTTACACGGTCTTTTTCGATGGGGGTGACAGTGGTGTGAGTGAGCCGCGGATCGAAGCGGATGGGTCGGGTTTGACGCCGTCGGGTACGGTGAGCGTTACCACGGTCCAGCAGGGCGGCGAAGCGTATGACACGCATTATCGTTTTCAGTATGTGAGCCAGGAAAGCTTTGGTGAACACGGTTGGCTGGAAGCGGGGGAAACAGCCGAAGGGGATCCTGGTGCCGGTGACACGCCCGTGTATGTCGGCGCGGATCTGCCTGCTTTGAAGACGGGGGAAACCTATGATTATCGTCTTCTCGCGAGCAATACGGCGCCAGGTACTTCGCTGGTCGAAGGCGCGGAAGAGACGTTGCGGGTTCCTGTCCCGCCGTCTATGGCGGGGGATGGTTCGTGTGCCAACGAGGCGTTTCGTACGGGTCTGTCTGCGTATCTCCCGGATTGTCGTGCGTATGAGATGTTGACCCCGGTGGACAAGGGGGGCGCTCAGGAAGTTTTCAAGTATGGGGTCAGTTTCGGCAGCGCGGTGTTGGCCGGTGAAGACGGTGATCATGTCGCGTTGGAAGCGCCGCATACCAGTTGGGGTGATCGTCCGGGCGCCGGCCAGGGTCCCTATTTCTTTGCGCGTGAAGCGGGTGGGTGGCGGATGACGGCCGGTGCGCCGCAGCCCGAAACGGGTATCGGCTCGGTCCTGCCGCAGGTCTATAACTCCGATCTCACGCGGTTCGCGTTCGAATCGATATACGAACCGTCGATTTTGAGTCACTCGGAAGACCTCGAATACAAGGTCGGTCCCGCCGGCGGCCCGTATAGCACGGTCGCGGCGGTTCCTCGTGCGGAGGCGGGTGTGGGCGATGGTTGGGTCGCGTCCTCGGCCGATTTCTCAAAGCTTGTCCTGCAGACCCAGGACCATGCGCTGCTCGGCGAACCGACCCACACGACGAGCGGTCCCGATCTCTATGAATACACCGCGCAGGACGGATTGGTGCAGCTGAACGTCACCACTGCGGGGGTCACGATCGGCGCCTGCGGCGCTACGATCGCTCACGGACGTGACGAAGAAGGCGGTGGGTCTCACAACGATAGTGGTCCCCATAGTCTTTCCGCGGATGGTTCGCGCGTCTTCTTCGAAGCCGTTCCCGGTAAGAATTGTTCAGAACCTAAGCATCTTTATATGCGGGTCGATGGCGGCGAACCGGACGCGGAAACGGTCGATATCGGCGTGTATGAGCTGCTTGGCGCCAACGCCGATGGGGCCAAGCTCCTGCTTGAAGATGACGGCACCCACGAAGTCGTCGGTTATGACACGGTGAGGCGGGCGGTAAAGGCGCCCTCGTCGGCGGAACTGGAAACTCCTCGCGAACTTGCGTCTCTCGGGATTAATGCTGGCGTAGGTAATCCTTATGAGGCCGATCCCGAAGGCGCCCTCGAACGTGGCCGCTACGTCTACTTCAGCTCTGTTCCCGAGCACGGTGAAGAGCAGGCGAAGCTCGGGATCGCGGGGGATTCCGCGGCGGCTCCGGGGCAGGTCTACCGATATGACAGCGTCGAACATCTCATCGAGTGCATCTCGTGTGCCTCGCCGTTCGATCCCGAACCGCGGCTGAGCTCGTTTCTGCACAGCGTTGACGGTCAACCCGAGGCCAACGGCGGTCTGCCCGTGTTTAGGACGGTGTCGGCCAACGGCGATTTCGCGTTCTTCACCAGTACCGCCGCGCTCGTCCCCCAGGACGTCGACGGTGAAACGGAAGTCGAAACGAACATTGACGTTGAACATGGGAGCAGCGGCGAATATGGTGATGTTGGTGCGGCTACGTCGCCGTCGAGTGATGTTTATGAGTGGCGTGCGGGTGGTGTTGATGGTTGTGCGCGGGTGGAGGGTTGTTTGGCGTTGATCACGGATGGGCGGGGGGGTTATAAGAATCTTCTGCTTGGTACGGCCGATGAAGGACGCGATGTGTTCATTTTCACTCGCTCTGAGCTGTTGCCGCAGGATGATGATTCCGCGGGCGATATTTATGATGCGCGTATCGGTGGTGGTTTCGCGCCGTTGGCGCCGCGTCCGGTGGAATGCGAAGGCGATGCGTGCTCGACGCCGCCGAGCCCACCGAATGATCCGACGCCGTCGAGCTTGACGTTCTCGGGAGCCGGGAATCTGATACCGCCATCGTCGAGTACACCGGCGGTGAAGGCGAAGAAGCCGAAGGAGAAAAAGAAGGTCAAGGCGAAGCATGCGAAAAGGAAGCCCGGGAAGGGCAAGAAGGCGGGCGCGAAGCGCGCCCGCAAAGCCGGCGAGAAGCGGAGGGGAAGGTAATCATGCGTATCGCACGAGCGCTTGCTCTCGTTCTGGCTGCGGTGGTGGGTGTCATGTTGGTCGTGGTGGGGTCGGCTGTCGCGAAGCCCAGCGGCGAACATCCATTCGAAATAGTTCCCGGTTCTTTTCATTTCGCTCCTTCGAGTGATCGGGCGGGTGCGCATGCGGATTGGGTGACGTCCTTTGATTTTGCGCATGAAGCGAGCGGCGCGACGTATAACGACGCGCGTACGACCGTCAACGAAATCCCGGCCGGTTTCGACGCGAGCAACACCGCGGTCCCGACGTGCACCGAGGCGCAGCTGCTGCTCCTGCACCCCGGCCCGCCCGGCGCAAGCGGGGCGCTGCCCGACTGTCCGATCGCCAGCCAGATCGGTCAGATCACCCTCGAACTCTTCCTGAATGCGACCAGCCCGATCCCCGACCTGGTCACGTTTCCTGTGTATAACATGGAAGTGACGAGTTTTGGTGTCACGGCGGAGCTCGGTTTCAGGGCGCTGATCCTGACCCAGATCCTGCATATCGGGATTCGCCCGGAAGACACCGGTCTGACCGCGATCACGCCGAACATCCCTAAGATCGCTGAAGTCCACAACGTCTCGGTCACGATCTGGGGTCTACCAGTCGCCCACGAACACGACGCCCTGCGTGGCGCGGTCTGCGGCCTCTACGGTGAACGGCCGGCGATTTGCCGTAACGAATTTGGTTCTCCTCAGGAAGCTCATATCCCTGTCAAGCCGTTCCTGTCGAACCCGACGAGTTGTGGCTTGTTCGAATCCAGGATGGAAGCGGACTCCTGGGAGGAACCGTTCGCGTGGACCAAGGCGAGCACCGAAACGGACCCGATCGTCGAATGCGGTCGCGTGCCGTTCGATCCTTCGATCGAAGCGCAGCCCAGCACCCGTTCGGCGGAATCGCCGACGGGGCTGGAAGTCTCGCTCGTGGTCCCGCAGACGTGGGAAAATCCGTTCACGATCGCGACGTCGAACCTCAAGGACGCGAAGGTCACGCTCCCTGAAGGGATGACGGCGAACCCGTCCCTCGCGGCGGGACTGGGAGCGTGCGCCCCGGCGCAGTACGCGGCTGAAACGAGTAGCTCGCTGCCCGGGGAAGGATGTCCCGCGGAATCGAAGATCGGGTCGATCGTGATCGAAACACCATTGCTCGCGGAAGCGATCCCGGGCGCGATCTATATCGCCAAGCCGTATGAGAACCCGTTCTCAGAACCCGGGCATCCGCATGGGTCGTTGCTCGCGTTGTATGTCGTGGCGAAGGATCCGGCGCGTGGGATCTTGATCAAAGTCGCGGGGAAGATCGAACCGAACCCCGTTACGGGGCAGCTCGTGACGACGTTCCTGAACAACCCGCAGCAGCCGTTCAGCCGCTTCACGCTGAAATTCCGTCCCGGCGCGACAGCGCCGCTCGTCAGCCCACCCACCTGTGGGACACACACCACGCTGGCCGAACTGACACCGTGGTCCGCGCCACTGGAACCACGATCGCTCTCGAGCTCTTTCGAAACGACTCAAGGCGTTCACGAAGGCGCTTGTCCCACCGGTGGTGTCCCGCCGTTCAAACCACAGGTCATCTCTGGCACCCAGAATAACGCGGGTGGTTCCTACAGTCCGTTCTATCTGCGGATCCTGCGCGAAGACGGCGAACAGGAGCTCACACGGTTCTCGACCACGCTTCCTCCGGGGTTGACGGGGAACCTCTCGGGGATACCGTTCTGTCCCGACGCGAGTATCGAAGCCGCGAAGGGCGTCACCGGTGCCGAAGAGGAGGCCAGCCCGTCGTGTCCGGTGGCGAGCGAAATTGGGCACACGATCGTCAGTGCAGGTGTCGGGACTGTGCTGGCGCAGACACCGGGGAAGGTCTATCTGGCGGGCCCGTATCACGGTGCACCCCTCTCGATCGTGTCGATCACGAGTGCGAAGGTCGGTCCGTTCGATCTCGGGACGGTCGTGATTCGCTTCGCGTTGAACATCAACCCCACCACCGCGCAGGTCGAAGTGTCCGCGAACGGGTCGGATCCGATCCCGCACATCATCAAGGGCATCGTGGTGCACGTCCGCGAAGTCCGCGTCTACATGAACCGTCCCGAGTTCATCATCAACCCCACCAACTGCAGCTCGCTGTCGATCACCGACACGATCGACGGTGCCGGCGCGGACCCCGCAAACCCCGCCGACCAGGTCCCGGTGACGGTTGGTACGCCGTTTGAGGCGGCGGACTGCTCGAGCCTGGGTTTCAAACCATCGTTCAAGGTCACCACGAACGGCAAAACCAGCAAAGCCAACGGCGCCAGCCTGTCCGTGAAGCTGACCTACCCGAGCGCGCCGCAGGGGACACAGGCGAACATCACGAGGGTCAAGGTCGACCTCCCCAAGCAGCTCCCCTCACGTCTGACCACACTCCAGAAGGCATGCACGGCAGCGCAGTTCGACACCAATCCGGCGGGGTGCCCGGCAGCGTCGTTTATCGGGCATGCCAGGGCGCTCACGCCGATCTTGCCGGTCCCGTTGGAAGGCCCGGCGATCTTTGTGAGTCATGGCGGGGAAGCGTTCCCCAGCCTCGAGATAGTGCTACAGGGTTATGGCGTCACGATCGATCTCGTCGGCTCCACGTTCATCAGCAAAGCGGGAATCACCTCCAGCACGTTCAAGACCGTCCCCGACCAGCCCGTTACGAGCTTCGAACTGACCTTGCCCCAAGGTCCCTACTCCGCCCTGACCGCGAACGGCAACCTGTGCTCCTCAAAGCTCGCGATGCCGACCGAATTCCTCGCCCAGAACGGCGCGAAAATCAACCAGTCCACCCCCGTTACAGTCACGGGCTGCCCGAAGAAGAAGCCCCTCACCCGCGCACAAAAACTCATCCGAGCCCTAAAGGCCTGCCACAAGGACAGGAACAAGTCAAAGCGCACCGCCTGCGAACACGCCGCACACAAGCAATACGGACCCGTCAAGGCGAAGAAGAAGAAAAAGTAGTCAAGCCGCCGGGAGCCGCAGGCGACGTGGTCACGGGGAGGGATAGATAAGATCGTGCCATGAGTTCAAGCGGGCGCCCAAGTCGATGAGACGCACAGCCGCCTTTTACAAGCGCGCCCTGCTCGCCCTGCTCGCGGCCCTATCCACGGTCGGCCTCGCCGCCTGCGGCGAAGGGAGCGGCTCGACCGCCACCATCACGAGCACGAGCGCCGCGTCGACCCCGGCTACGACAAGCACAAGCGCTCCCGCGGCGAGCACGCCGACGCCGACCACGCCCGTTCCGACCGCGCCAACGACCAACGACAACAAGCCCGCACCCGCGCCTGCCTCCAGCGCCTCCGGCCGAGGCGCAGCGAGCTTCCGCGTGCCGCACGGGGACAACAGCATCCCCGACTTCGGCGCCGAAGCGTCCCACGGCGATCGAGCGCGCGCCACCGCCGCGCTATCAGCCTTCCTGCGCGCCCGCTCCTCCGGCGACCGGTCGACCGCCTGCTCCTACCTCGCCGCCTCCACGCGCAAGCAGCTCGAAAGGTTCGCGGGGGCCGCCAAGGGCTCATCCAACGACTGCGCGACCGTCCTCGCCGCGGTCTCCAAAGGAGGCGAAGCAGGCGCCGGCGTCCTCACGGGCGACATCGTCGCGCTGCGCATCAAAGGTGACAGCGCCTTCGCCCTGTACCGCGGGTCGCACAACGGCAAGTACGTGATGCCGATGCTCAACGAAGGCGGCGCCTGGAAGGTGAATCAGCCCGCCCCGCTGCCCTACCCGATCGGCGCGAACGCCGCCACGCCGTAGGAGCGCTCCGGCGAGCGTCGCCCGATCTGCGACCATGCCCTGACCGATGGCCGGCACGATCGCACACCCCAAACCCAACCCCGCCACCCTGCGCCAGCAGCCCTCCCCGCAGCAGCCCTCACTGCCGCCAGGGCCGCGGATGGGTCCGGTCGCGCAGACCCTGGGATGGGCGCTGGCTCCGACGGTGCTGATGGACCACTGCGCCAGACGGCGCGGCGAGGTGTTCACACTGACCTTCTCCCCGAGCGGACGGCGCCTTGTGCTGATCAGCGACCCGGCCGCCGTCAAGACGCTGCTGAGCGCCCCGCCCGAGGTCGCCGCCTCGGCGGTGGGCGACACGCCGATCGCCTCCGTGCTGGGACCTCGCTCGGTGATCACGCTGACCGGACCCGAGCACATGCGCCAGCGCAAGCTGCTGTTGGCGCCCTTCCACGGTGAGCGCATGCGCGCCTACGAGCATACGATCGTGCAGGCGACGCATCGCGACATGGCCGGCTGGACGCTCGACCGGCCGATGCGACTGAGCGCGCACACCCGCAACATCACGCTGGAGGTGATCCTGCGCGCGGTCTTCGGCGTCGAGGCCGAGCGCATGGGCTCCCTGAAAGGCGCCATCGGCGAGCTCGCCGAACCGACGCGCACGTTCGCGATGCTGCGCTTCGCGCTGAGCAAACCCAGTAGCCATCGCCCCCCGGGCGAGCTCGGCAAGGCCCTGGACCGGCTCGACGCCCTGATCTACGCCGAGATCGCCCGCCGACGAAAGCAGCACGATCTCGAGCAGCGCGAGGACATCCTCTCGCTGCTCTTGCAAGCGCGCGACGAGGACGGTCAGGAGTTGACCGACGGCGAGCTGCGCGACGAGCTCGTCTCGCTGCTGCTCGCCGGCCACGAGACGACCTCCACCTCGACCGCCTGGGCGATCGAGCGCCTCATCCGCCATCCCGACGCGCTCGCGCGCCTGCTCGCCGAGATCGACAGCGGCGAGGACAACGACGACTACATGCAGGCCGTCATCCACGAGACGCTGCGCTGCCGCCCGGTCATCCCCGGGGTCGTCAGGCTGCTGCACGAGCCCTTGACGCTCGCCGGCTATGAGCTGCCCAAGGGCACGCGCGTGATCGCCTCGATCTACCTCACCAATCGCAACCCCCGCGTGTACGAGAACCCGCGGGAGTTCCGCCCCGAGCGGTTCCTCGGCGTCCAGCCCGACACGTTCGCCTGGATCCCCTTCGGCGGCGGCATCCGCCGCTGCATCGGCGCGTCCTTCGCGATGCTCGAGATGCGCACGATGCTGCGCACGATGCTCTCCGAGCTGCACCCGAGCGTGCCTGCACGCAGCGTCTGGCGCCGCGGCGAATGGAACCGCAGGCGCGCGATCACGCTCGTGCCGGGCGCCGGCGCGCGCGTCCTCTGGCAGCGGCGCTGAACGCATAGGACCCTCGTCACGCGGGTCCATAGCCCGTTCTCCGTTCAGCAGGATCAGTGTCGAAAGCGCTGCATTTCACGCACGCGAACGACCGCGGACACCCACCGGCGGACTCGCCGCGCCGCGCGGGCTCGACAAACCTCTCACGAGCCCCGAGAATCCCTTCCGAAGCGGCGAGTAACTTCCCAGCGATGGACTCACCCGAGACACTGCTGGCCCGTTTCGGGCTCGACGCCTTCCGGCCCGGGCAGCGCGAGGCCGTCGCGGCCGCCCTCGCGGGTCGCGATTCGCTTGTCGTGATGCCCACCGGCGGGGGCAAGTCGCTCTGCTATCAGCTGCCCGCGCTCGCCGGCGACGGGCTGGTCGTCGTCGTCAGCCCCCTGATCGCGCTGATGGCCGACCAGCTGCGCCGCCTGCATGACGCCGGCGTTCCCGCCGCGATGCTCGCCTCGGGCATGGCCGACGGGCACAACGCCGCCGCGCTGCGCGCGATCGCCTCCGGTGAGACCCGGCTCGTGCTCGCCGCCCCCGAGCGCTTCGCCTCGGGCGCCTTTCGCGACGCCCTCGCACAGCGAACCGTCTCGCTGTTCGTCGTCGACGAGGCCCACTGCGTGACCGAGTGGGGCCACGACTTCCGCCCCGACTATCTGCGCCTGCACGGCGCCATCGCCGCGCTTGGACGCCCGCCCGTGATGGCCGCCACCGCCACCGCCACGCCGCGCGTCGCCCAGGAGATCGCCGCGCGTCTGGGTCTGCGCGAGCCCGTGTCCGTGCGCGCCGGCTTCGACCGGCCGAACCTCGCCTTCGACGTCGTCTCCCTGGAGGGTGCGGGCGTGCTCGCGCGCAAGCGCGCCACCCTGCTGCATATCCTTAGCGACCCCGCCGCGCGCCCGGCGATCGTCTATTGCGGCACCCGCCGTGACACCGACGCCGTCACCGAGCTGATCTGCGCCACCGGCATTCGCGCCGTCGCCTACCACGCCGGCATGTCACCCGACGCGCGCCGTCGCAGTCAGGAGGCCTTCATGACTGACGGGGCCGAGGTGGTCGTCGCCACGAACGCCTTCGGCATGGGCGTCGACAAGGCCGCCGTGCGCACCGTCGCCCACTGGGCGCTGCCGACGAGCCTCGAGGCCTACTACCAGGAGGCCGGGCGCGGCGGACGCGACGGTCTGCCCGCGCGCGCGCTGCTGCTCGCCGCGCGCATGGACCTCGGCCGGCTGATCCGCTTCATCGATCAGCGCACCACCACGGTCGCCGACGTCAAGAGCTATGTCGCCTCGCTGCGTCGTCGCCTCGACGAGCAAGATCTCGCCACGATCGGCCACTCAGAGCTCGGCGAGCGCGACCGCATGCTCCTGTCGATCGCCGAGCGCGCCGGCGCCGTGCAGCTGAGCCCGGGCGGGTCCAGCGGCCTGCTCGTGCGTCCCACCGGCGCCGGCAGCCCGCGCCTTGCCCACGCCGCGATCCAGTCCGCGAAGAACCGCGGCTGGGAGTCCTATCGCTCGATCGAGCGCTACATGTCCGGCGCCTCGCAATGCCGGCGCCGACAGATCCTCGACCATTTCGGCGACCGCTCGCCGACGGCGCCGAGCGGGCGTTGCTGCGACGTCTGCGACCCCGATCCCGCGCTCGAACGGGCGTTGCGCGCGACCCCGGTCGCGTCCTCGCGACGGCGTTCGCGGTCCTCTTCGCGCTCGACACGCTCGGGCGCCGCCACGGCGGCGGAGAGGATCTCACCAGCTCGCGCCGAAACCGCCGTGCGGGCAACCGATCCCGCGCCGGACATCCTCGCCGAGCCCGTCGACGAGGACCAGTTCGAGCGCTTGCGCAAGTGGCGCTACGCGCGCGCCGAGGGCAAGCCCGCGTTCACCGTCGCCGCCAACACCGTGCTCGAGGAGATCCTGCGCCGGCGCCCCGCCGACGCGCAGGAGCTGCTCGCGATCCGCGGCATCGGCCCGGCCTTCTGCGCCAAGCACGGAGACTCCCTGCTGGAACAGCTCGGCGAGCTGTGGGGGACGCCGTTCGGCCCAGCCACGGCGATAGCATCGGTATCCGCGCCGACGTAGCTCAGCTGGTAGAGCACCACTCTCGTAAAGTGGGGGTCCCGGGTTCGAATCCCGGCGTCGGCTTGGTCGGGAGGGCGTTCGGCGGGTCTATCGTGGCGCGAGGGGGTTGAGGTCGTGGGCTTGTGCGGCGGCGTGCAGGTCGTTGTCGTAGACGAACATCGCTCCCAGGTCTTCGCGCATCGTGAGCGCAGTGGCCAGGTGGATCGCGTCCATCGCTCGCAGCGGCGGGGTGTAGGCGCTGGTGGCGAGTTCGAGGATCTCTGGCGAGATCGGGATCAGGTTGATTCGTTCGAGTAATCATGTGACGAAACTTCATGCCGACCATCGCCGTATCCTGCGTCTGTGGATTCAGGGTCGGGACAGGTCCGTGAAGATTGAACGCCTAGAGGTCAGCGGCGGATTCCTCGACGGTCTGAAGCTCCCCTTTGCTGACGGGCTGAACGTTCTGATCGGCGCCCGCGGTGCCGGGAAGACCTCAATCCTCGAGTTGATCCGGTACGGCCTCGGGGTTCCAGCGATGACAACTGACGCTGAGAGGGCTGCCCGCGACCAAGCCCTCGCGGTGCTAGCGGACGGCTCGGTCTCGGTATTTTGCACGGTCGCTGGACGGCCACTCCTCTTCACACGCAGTGGGTTGGACGAAGCGCCAGTCCTCTCCTCTGAGCATGCCTACGCTCCGCCGCTCATCGTGTCTCAGAACGAGATCGAGGCAATCGGTCTCAACCCCCCGAGTCGCCGGGAGATGCTAGATCGCCTCATTGACCCAGACAAGTGGCAGCGGGCTGCCGGCGCAGATACTCCCGCCGAGACCGCGACGCTCCAGCGGCGCCTAGAGTCGCTGCGTCAGGAGCGCGACGAACTTGTGGCCCGGAGCGCCGCTACCGACGAGCTCACCAATCAGCTAGCAGAGGCCGAGAAGGAGCAAGCCGTCCACGCCAAGGCTGTTGCCAAGACGAAGCCCCTACAGAAGAAGATCGCGGAAAAATCGGATGCGCTCGGAAGCATCCGTGCGGCGGCCGACGCCTACCGGATCGCCGAGGAGGCCGTCACGGAGTGGCGGAGGGAGATCAAGGACGCAGCCGTCGAGCGCTCGCTGCCGAAGCTGCACTCCGCCGCTGTCGAGGCTGAGCTTGCTTCGAGCCTCCGGACGGTCCGCGAGCACTTGCAGGCGTCGCTCAAGGAGCTTGACGCGACGAAACGGAAGCTCGCCAAAGAGCGCGTCAGCGAACACGCCAAGCAAGGCAAGCTGCAGGCCGAGCTCACGGAAGGCACCGAACAGCTTGAGGACGTGCAAAAGGGAGCCGGTGAGCTCGGTCGCCGTGTCAGCGCTTTGCGTCAGCAGCTCAAGGAGCACGAGGGGCAGCTCAAACGGGTGGAACAACTCAACGGGGAGATCGGAACGCTCGCTGCCGCCCGTGAGCGAGCACTCGACGAAGGTGAAGAACGCTCAGGGGAGCGCTACAGGTTGCGCGCCGACACAGCTGCCGAGGTAACGACGAGCTTCCACGGGCGGATCGAGGTGCGCGTCGCGCGTTCCGGAGAACTTGCTGATTACGAGGCGGCGCTCGTCAGCCTACTCCAAGGCAGCAACCTGCAATACAAACCGCTAGCGACAACTCTCGCGCAACACATAAGTCCCCGTGAGCTCCTCACCCACCTGGAGGACTCCAACAGCGACAGCATCGCAGCCGCAGCTGATATCACCAAAGACCGAGCAGCCCGACTCGTCGCACATCTCCAGGGCAAGCAGATCGCGTCTCTGCTTCTGGCACCGCTGCAGGACTCAGTCGACTTCGCGCTGCTCGACGGAACCGAATACAAGCCGACTCGCCAGCTTTCGATGGGACAACGCTGCACGGTGGTGTTGCCACTTCTGCTTGCTGCGGACCATGAGTCGATTGTCCTCGACCAGCCGGAGGATCATCTCGACAACGCATTTATTGTAGAGACGCTCGTACAGGCGATTCGCGATAGGGCAAATAACGGTCAGGTGTTGGTCGCCACCCACAACGCTAACATCCCTGTGCTCGGTGACGCACAGAACGTGATTGTGCTTACGTCAGACGGACGGCACGGGTTCGTTTCTACCGCTGGGCCACTCGCGCAACCCGACGTTGTCAAATCTATTACAACGCTCATGGAGGGCGGCGCCGAGGCGTTCGCGCGACGCGCGGCGTTTTACAGCCAACACAGCAATGACCGATGACGACCCCGGCCGTTACGAGATCGAGAGCGCACGCTCCGATCTCCGCTCAAAGAGTGGACCAATCCGCGCGCGGGCCGCGCGTGCAATTCTCGAACTCGGCGGAGAACTGCCCGCGGCAGTCGACGTTGAGGTGCGAGAGGCACTCACCAAAGAGGACCTTCCCTGGGTTCGTGGGTTGCTACTCCAGATCCTCGAAACGGGAAGCCCCGCGTTCGCGGAGGGCGTCGTCGTCCCGGCCCCGTCATGGGATCAGCCGCTTGAGGGGATTCCCTCGGAGCTAGCTCGCCAGAGCCTACACACAAGCGCGCGGCGCGTTCTTCACGAGGTCTCGGCGGTAGTTGGGCGCGTGGATGTCGCCGCGCGGGAGGAGCTTTCTGCCAGCTACGGCAACTCAGAGACGGCTCGAGAACTTGCGTTCCTGACGGCGATATGCAAAGGTTTGCGCACGCTTGCAAGCGCGACCGACGCACCGACTATGTCTGAATTCGACCTAGGCGAGCGTCTCGGTGAGGTCGCGGATACAATCACTCAAAACCTCGTCTGCCCTGTGCTCGCAGCTGGCCCCGCCCCATTCACCGTGACCGCTGACTGGGCGCTTTTGTCGCTGGCGGTCAACAATGTGCTCGTGAATGCGGCGGAGGCGACGTTGTTTACGGGTCCAGTCGACGGACGAGCAGTGAGACTCAACTGGGGTAGTTCTGCCACAGGGGTGCATGTCACGATCATCGATCGGGGGCCCGGTCCACCAGGCTTTCTGGCAAGACCCCCGAAAGCGCGCGTGAGCACCAAGGATGGGCACCCCGGCTACGGTCTTGCGACCGCTAGCGAGGCGATGCACTCTCTCGACGGCGAGGTTCTCGTGCAGCGTAACGATCTCGGCGGGACCACTGTGATCCTTTCGTGGCCGGAGCAATAACCGTGAAGCCCACGTGTCGCCTATTGCTGATTGAGGACGACCGTGCCGAGGCAAGGTCGATCGAACAGCGCTGTTGCCCCGACGCCGACACCGCCGCGATCGATGTTGTTACAGACGTGAAGGCTGCTGCGGACGCTGTCGCCGAGCACGAATATGACCTCATCATTTGTGACCTGGCGCTTCCGGCCGACGACCGCAACCTCGATCCGGAGGTGCAGGAAGGTCTCCGTCTCTTTGCGCTGATCCGCGAGCGCGCCCCTGGGACGCCGGTGGTTATCCTGTCAGGTAATCTCAGCCAACAAATTCTCCAAGGGTTTCTCAAGACCAGCCGGAGCGCCGACATCTACGGGCGTCGTACCGAAGAGCCCTTGGTTCAGGCATTTGACAAGGAGAAACTGCCGGCATTTATTGAGTTCGTACGAACTCACATCGCCCGGACAAAGGCGTTGGACACCCTCGAGCTCGAGGGTGGCGTTGACCTATCGGTTAGCGATGCGCGGGCGCTGTGCATCTACGGCCGGCGGCTCGGTGCCGAGCGCGCCAATGTCGAGGCGCTCTCAGGAGGACTTTCAGGCAGCAGGACACTGCGAGTCTCTTATCGCGAGCCGGATGGAAAGTCAGTCGGGAGTGTCGTCATTAAGCTCGGAGCTCTTGGGCGCGTGATCAACGAGGCCGATCGTTACCACACGGTAGAGGCGAAAATGCCCGTGGGGCTAGGTGCTCATGTACTCGATGTTGTTCAGGCAGGCGCGGGCACGCGCGGTGCGCTCGTTTACCAGCTCGCAGACGAATATACAGAGAGTCTTTTTGGGCTTCTGGAGAAACGTAGTCCGGTTGCCGCGGCAGCAACTTCGAGGCTCGCTGACCGAATGAAGGCGTGGGTACAAGACTCGCCCGAGGCCGTTCAGACTCTCGCACAGGTGCGCCGCCATCTGATTACGGACGAGGATGTCCTAGAGGCTGGTGCCGAGCTTCGAGACGACCGCGATGTCGAGGTCTCGGTACGCCAGACGCGCGCCCATGGAGATCTTCATGGGCTAAACGTGCTGGTCAATGAGCAGGGCGAGCCTACCCTCATCGACTACGGCGAGGTAATGCCCGCGAATGCGGCACTCGACCCTGTCACGCTAGAGCTAAGCGTGCTTTACCACCCGGCAATGGCGGGACGCCTCGGTGGCTGGCCGACTTTGGAGCAGGCTCGATTGTGGAGGGACCTTGAGAGCTACTGTGCCGGATGCCCCGTCGAGGATTTCGTTCGCGCGTGTCGCGGGTGGGCTGTCGAGGTGAGCGCGGGGCAGGCGGAGATCTTGGCAAGTGCTTACGCGTATTCGATGCGCCAAGTGAAGTATCGCGATGACGCCTCCGAGATGGCGCGCCACGTTGCTGACGGCTGCTTTGACGCGCTCTCCGACGGCGCTATATAGAAAGCCAGCGCACCGCGAGGACGCGATTACAACTGTGCCCGTCCTCGTCATGTTCTGGAGGAACACTTGTGCCTCCGTCCCTAATCTCCTTTCCCCATCGCCAGCCCTAACGAAAAACCTGCCTGAGCAACCATCGCGAACATGAGCGCACGGCGATCTACGCGGGCCAATCGCACGCACGACAGGCCGAACGCACATGCACGGTCGGCCCGAGCCGGTCGCGCCATGCCGCTAGCGCGGAAGATGTCGTAAAGCCTCGCCCAGCCTCGACCATAACCGAGTCTTTGCCGGAACGTGCCGGTCAGCGACGCTCTGAGCCGGTAGTTGAGCGTGGCATGTGCGGGGCGGAGCGTCACGCCACGCAGCCACAGGCGCATGCACAGGTCGAGGTCGTCGCAGGCCTCCGCCCGAGGATCAAAACCCCCGACCTCCTCAAACGCTTTGCGGCTGATGCCCAGTGTGCCCCCCATGGATACAGGCACCTCTGCCAGCTCTTTGCCTCCCACGTCACGGTGCAGAGGGATCCCAAAGTAGTCCGTGTCCGGCCGAAACATCGCGTGCACCAGGTGGCGCTCGTTCAAGTACGTTAGATCGACGCTCGCGCACACGAACTCCCACATTTCGAGCGCTTCCTCGAGGGCATTCAAGTATCCCCCTGTAGCCACATCGTCCTGGTCCAGGAACGCGAGCTTTGAAAAGCGAGCGGCCGTCACTGCATGGTTGATGGCTTTGGCCTTGCCGCCCCGGCGCTGCAGCCGCAGAATCTCGATTGGTAGCCCGGCAGCTTGAAATCGCTCTGCGACCTCAACCGTCTCATCGGTGGAAGCGTCATCTACGAGCACGATCTCCCAGGGGATGCCGTGCGTCTCAGCGAGACTCGCGAGCAACTCGCTGATATACCGGGCGCCGTTGCAAGTGGGCACGATCGCCGATATCCCAAGCGGCTCGGTGCCCATAGCGCGATCATCTCCCAACTTCGTCCCGCTCCCACCGTGTCACCTGCCAGTGCTCCCACACCGGAGTCGCGATCTCGGTCCAGGCCTCCGGGAGTCGGCGGAGCGAGGCATCGAACCACGCAAGCGCTCCGGGGCCCCGCTGGTCGAGGTCGGGCGCGTCCAGCGCTCGCTCTGCTGCCATGGCCTCATGTCGCATGCTTGCCTCGCTTGGATCCTCGGAGTCAATGAAGTACCCCGCCCGGGCCCTGAGATAGCTACGCACCTCGCGCGTCCACTTGAAATGGTGTACCGGCAGCGGCCTGAGTCGCTCCAGCTTCGTGTGTTCTGGCGCGTGATGTTGGCCAGAACCCACTGCGATGTCGTCTCGGACAACAGTGAGCTTGCGCGGATCGCCATCCAGAACATGGTGCGTGAAGAAGCTGCCCTGCGGGAACGTCTCGTCGAGCTTGTTCGACGCTGGCATCGATACCAGCGTGAGTGCGCGATCCGCGAACCGGTCCACGAGCAGTCCCACCGCGAAGGGATGGTCATTTGCCTCGCAGCGCGCGACGGTCCGTCCGATTCCTCCGGGGTGAGCCTGAAACTCGTCGGCGTCTGCAAGGACATGCCATCGCGAGTCCGCGCGTCGCCTTAGCTCGTCGCGGATTAGTCCGTTGGTCTCGACTCTCCATGGGCCCTCACTCACGATCGGTGCTGCGGCACCCAGTTGTCCCGCTAGGGCGACCAACCTTCGCCGGACTCTCGACGTGACAGTGGGTGTGAAGTGGAAGCCGAGCCTGACGGTGTTCACACCAAGGGATCTGTAGTGCTCGACGAACGCCACCAGAAGGCTCTCCTCGACGGCGCCAATCACCGAGATCAAGGTCACATCATCCCGGCTTGCGCTCACGGCACGTCATCTCCCGGTCGAGCCGGCGGAGCATCTCGCCAGGCGTCAACATTCCGAGTTCGCGCGAAGTTGAAGGCGACGGTCGCGTCAGTGCCTCTCGGCAAACCCACTCCAGAGCCTCCGCAAGTGACTCCGGGTCCCCAGCGTGGAATACCCGCGCCCATGACTGCCCCCGTAGCATCGTTGCAAGTTCGGGATCGTGGTCGGATGTGACTACGGGCACGCCGTATGCACCCGCGTCCAAGAGCACACCGCTCTCACATCCATCCGGATGCCTGCTCACGATCGTGAAGCTGCTCGCGCCGTACACGGCTCTCATCAGTCCGGCCGACAGCTGTTCGTGCCGGATTATGAGTTCGACGTTCTCAGCAGCTCGCATGCGGTCCAGGAGACGGTCGTCTAGGGGATGGCCGGCGACCAGCAGCCGCATCGGGGTGCGGAGCCGATGGACCGCATCGGCGACCGTGGCCATGTCCTTTGACGCCCACCATCCCCCTACAAGCGATGCGATTGGTGCCCCGCTCCCGATCCTCAGGCTTGCCGCCGCTTCCGCTCGCTCGCTCTCGCTGATGTAGTCCACCTCACCGGCGAGGCCGAACGGCATAATTGTGGTGTTGAGCCCCGGCTCCCTGGCGTTCACCGCGAGTGCCACACCGGCGGTCGGGCAGAACGCGTGCGTCAGTGAGAGGCCGCGAGCGCCGAATCGCTCTGCCAGCCGAATCGCTCGGCCCTCGTGACAGTGCGCCTCGTGGATATAGCGCAGGTGCGGGCGGCCAGACAGGCTCGCCGAAAACGCATGCAACGTCTCATTGGCCGTCAGAATCAATACCATGGGTGAGCGGTGAGCAGTGACCTGGGAGGCCAGTCTGACGGCTGCGGCCTCCTTGAGGGCCCTGGCGAAATGGAGGAACTGGTATGTGACCGCTCGGTCCGGATAACGACGGACGAGCGCGTTGTGCACGTTAGTCAGGCCGCTCCCGGCGGATATCAGCAGACCTGCGAAGCACATACGGCCGCCGGCGTCCTGAACGATGACGCACCCGTTCTCGATCAGCTCTTCTGCCAGCACCTCATGGACACCGTTCGGCGCGACGATCAGACAGGTCCGGCGCTGGCGCGCCGCCTCGCGCGCCAGGAGGATCAGCGCCTTGGTCCAATGCCCGCTGAGGGCAGAGGCATACGGCTCGATTAGCACCAGCGGGCGCAATGACTCCTCGTCACACATGCCACCAGCGAGATCCTCGGGTGATGATCTGTTCGTCCAAGACGAGGAAGTCCAAGTCCATGCCGCGGAATGCCGCGAGGGCGTCATCGCTGGAGGACACCAGTGGTTCCGCATTCATATTGAACGATGTGTTGATCAGCGCTCCGCCGGCGCGGTCGCCCCACGCGCGTAGTAGCACCGTGAGGGTACCTACTTCGTCCTCGTCGACTACGTGAGGTCGCGTGGTGCCGTCGACATGCACTGCCGCCGGCATAACCTCGCGCGCGCGGGCAGACACCGGTGTGCCACCGATCATGTAGTCGGTCAAGCGAGACCTCGGCTCCCACAGAGCCCCAGCGCGGGATGCGAGGGCGCTGGCGCCGAACGGGCGCCAGGACTCTCGTCCCTTCACCCGGTTCAGCCGGTCGCGCATGTCCTTATTCGCCGGCGAGGCAATGATCGATCGATGGCCCAGCGCGCGCGGACCAATCTCGCCTCGGCCCGTTACCACGGCGCCAATTCGACCAGCTTCGAGCGATGCGCAGAGCACCTCGATGTCCACGGGCGTGCAACACAAGCCGTGGGTGTCCGGAGGCCCGCCGAGCGGTGGGCCGAGGTACGGCGAAAGGCGCTCGGGTGCATCCCGTGGAGGCGCGATGTGCCACGCGGCGCCCAGTGCGACCCCCGAGTCGTTGGGAATAGGGGGCACGAACACGTCGCCGGTTAGCAGTCCGTTCGCCTTGCAGTTAAGCGCGACACCGCCCGCTAGACAGAGGTTCGCCGAGCCGGCTTCCGCACGGGCTTGTCGGGCCAACGAGGTCACGACCGTCTCTACCGCAACCTGTGCGCTTAGCGCCGCCACAAGCGCGATCTCGTCGTTGTGTAGCTCATCCCGCGGCCGTTGCACGCCATCGACGCCAGCGTAGCGACGAAACTCATCTCGCCACGCTCTGATGACATCGGCGTATGTGTATTCGCCCGTCGGCCGGATCGGCGATCGTGGCTCGGCATCGGGGAGCAGAGGCCACGGCTCAAATCGCTTGGCCGCCCCCCAGGCGGCAAGTCCCATGAGCTTGCCGGCCTCCAGAAAATCGAATCCTACGAACTCGCACGCAGCGTCGTATAGCCACCCGACAGAGAACATTCGCGACCATACGCTGCGCCTGATGAGGCCGGTCGCCCGCGAAGCCTGATAGACCGAGATCGACTCGTCGTCACCATTACCGTCGATTACGAGGACGGCCGCCTCGTTGAAATCGGAGGCAAAGAATGCCGCTGTCGCATGTGCCAGATGGTGCGGGACGAAGCGGATCTCCGGGGCATCTCGCAGCGAAACCTGCCAGTTCAATTCTGAGTACAGCCAGGCGACCGCGTCGTCAATCGCCCAAGTCAAACCATACCAGCGCGCGACGAGTGGTATATTCCAACCCACGGCAACGATATCGACATCCTGCACATCGAGGCCCGTCTCCTTCAAGCAGTAGGCTGCCGCTGACCGCGCACCGCCTTTGAGCGCATGCTTTCTCCGTGTCAGTCTCTCCTCTTCCGCAAACGCCAGAACGTGTCCATGCTCATCGACGATGCATGCCGCCGGATCATGCCATCCGCCCGGGCCCACGTTTATTCCCATCACGATCACAGCACACCCCACGCGCCCTCAGGTGGTGCCGATCCGGCGCAGCAGCGCCAAGCCAGGCACAATCGGAAGCCGCGCAGTTTCGTACAGCCCCTGCGGCAGATCCTGCAGCACCTCGTATCCGTCGCTGTACTCGAATCCCGGGTGCACGTCATGTACCAACACGATCGCGTCTGGGCACAGCAAATGCGCGAACTCTACGAGATCGTGGCGCATACCGGTGTAGCTGTGATCGCCGTCGACGTACAGCATCTCGATGCCGCCGGCAGTGGCGTCACTGGCCAGGTACTCCGCAGAGGTCATCTTGAAGTGGGTGATGAATCCGTCGACACCGAACTCGCACCACCGAGCGTCGACCTCTTCTGGGTTGTCCCACATTCCCAACCCATAGGAATGATTGGGGTCACCGCGGTCGACTGAGTAGGATGGATCGATGAAGTCGACATGACCGGACTCTCTGCTTGCGGGCTCGGTCGCCGAGTGAGTAACTGCGGTGACGCCGGTGCCTTCGTTGTCGCGTACCGCCAGGGCGAAGCAGAGGGGCGCGAATCCCGCCTTGGAGCCGATGACCACCACCTCCCGAGGCCGGAGCAGTCTGGCGATGCCGTAGTAGAGATACCCCATCCCAAGGTTCTGTGTGTCCTCGCACGTGACCTGGAACGCCGGCATGCTCCGGGTTAGGAGCCGCGTTACCATCTGTCCGTCGAGCCCGTGCACGCTATCTTCTTGTCGGCCGCGCTAGCTCCCACGCCAGCCCGAGCAACGAACAACCGTCGAGGATTAGGAGAGCCGCCAAGAACTCGGCTGCCTCGCAGCGGCTGAGCGTTTGAGCCGTTTGGGTAGCAGCGCGGTAGCGCTTTCGCAGGTGCCGGATGGGCCACCAGTGCGTGTCCTGGTCCAGGGCCGCGATCCGACGGCCGTCGCCCACTCCATAGTGAAAGTAAGCGCGCACCGCGTGCGCGAGAGGATTCGGCCTGTGGACCAAACCCGGTCCTGGCAGGTGCCGGATGGTGATCCCATGCTCACGGATTCGCCACAGCATCTCGGCATCGCAGGGCCATCGAACGCGGCTGTCGTACCAGTATCCGCCGAGTCGTTGCTTGACCGACATGCGCCAGGCGATCCCCGGCTTGTATGCCTGCCCATCATACGAATTGTCGAAGGTTCTGACTTTCGCGACTGCCCGAGTCACCACGTTGTTACCGGGATCGAATTTGATCGGCACGTTTACGATCTCGGCGTTCTCCAGCGCCGTTTGCACTGCTGCCAGCGTTCCGGGAACGAGCACTGTGTCGCTGTCGATGATGATAACGGTCGACTGGGTGACCTGGTCAAGCCCGGCGTTCGTGAGGATCGCATGGTTTCCGGCGGGGGCGAGCACGAAACGCACGCCTCGGCGCGCGAGGTAGTCCTCAAGAAGCGCGTTGGGCGTCATCGCCACAATAATCTCATACGCTTCCCGTGCGCTCTCGAGCGCATGTAGTACGTCGAAGTCGTTCGAACAACAGACGATTACCGAGATGTCTATCTGCTCGGTTGGATCCGCGGGATTGACGGTAAGGGCGTCGGACGCCTCTGGAGGTCGCGACTCGTGATCGGGTATGATCATCTCCGCGTCAGCCATGCCGTTCCCTCCTTCGATTCGCAGTCATTCGTCGTTCGCCGATGCCGTAGAGACGGGACGCCTGACGATGGGACGACACTCGTACGGACGACCGCGCGTCCACATATATCCTGGCGACCGTGTCGGTGTCAAGGTCGGTCCATTCTGTTCGATCGGCGAGGATGTCGAGTTCTTGCCTGGTGGCATGCACAACGTTGCGTGGGTCAGCACTTTTCCCTTTAGCCTCGTTCTTGGCTTCGACGGTACCCGGGAGAATCCGGTCGTGATCGCTGACATCGAAGTAGGGGCCGACGTGTGGATCGGGCGCAGCGCGCGGATCTTGGCAGGTGTTGCGATCGGACACGGCGCGGTCGTGGGCGCATATAGCGTGGTGGCGAACGCCGTACGACCGTACGCCATCGTTGCCGGGAACCCGGCACGCGAGGTTCGACGGCGGTTCTCGGACGACATCGTCGCCGCTCTGCTCGAGCTCAAGTGGTGGGACTGGCCCCTCGAGCGCCTTCGTGAATCCAGCGCTTGGCTGAATGGAGCAACCGGCGATGAGGTGCGCTTCGGCCTTCCCCGGGAGCCCAGCACCTAGAGCGCCTCCATCGAGCGGACATGCTCGTGCATGCGGTCAGAGCAAAGCCCGAAGGGATCGAAGTGGAGCGCTGCGATCCCGGCCGCGCGCGCGCCATCGACATCGAATGTGATCGAGTCGCCTACATAGACCGTGTCGCTTGCACTGGCGCCAACCGTCCGCAGTGCGTGGAGAAAGATATCGCCATCTGGCTTTCTCTTCTGGATGCATCCTGAGTCAACGACCGCCGCGACCCGTGGCAGATGACATTCCTCGACGGCGCAGACGCCGCCGTCCATCAGTTGCTGACCCATGGTCCCATCTGAATTGGTGACGACTCCTACCCGAACGCCTGCATCGAGAAGCCTCCGGATTCCCTGGTCGGCCCGCGGCGCCGACACCCAAGGCTTGGACTGGTAGATCATCCCGATGCGCTCGGCGGCCTCCTCAAGCTGGCTGGGACCGACCCCTACGGCACGGGCTACAACATCATCGACCATACGCCAGTCGCGCAGTCGCCGCCGGTCGAGCTGCGAGACGCCGTGATAGAACGCTCGATGACATTCAGTGTCGTCCGGAAAGACACCGAATACCGCGAGTTCCTCTCTCATTGCGCGCGGGTCCGGCAGCAGCAGGACCCCGCCAGCGTCCAGCAGGACCGTGGAGTAATAACGGTCACTCATCCGACTATCCCGGCCAAGACGAACCTCGAGTCCGAGTTACGACCCGGACTCGTGCTGGCCTTCCGCTTGTGCGTCCGCGAGTGCGACTGATGTTTCTGGGGTGTCTGTCCTCCAGGCATGGGTTGTTCCCGACTTGTCGAATCAGCGATAACGCTCTAACTCTTGGCACTGGGAGTCTAACGGCCCTGGGCCCTTGAGAGAACACGACACATCAACGGCGGGGCGCCACGAGCGCGCTCCCGCTCGATCCGCTGGCGCAAGTACCGCATGCAGACGCGGAAGGCGTCAACTGCAGCCACCCAGACACGCCATCTGCCCTCGCATCGTCCGAGGCAGGAGCGCGAAGGCGCGCAAGACTCAACTACGGATAGTGGCCATGCAGACGCTTGTGTGCTCGCTCATAGACATTGCGGGTTCTCTTATCGGCGGGGTGGCGCTCGCCGAAGGCGATCATGTTCCACGCGAGGCTGCCGTCGGGCTTCTGGATCAGCTGGAACACGAATCCGTAGGGTGCGTCCGAGGCGCCCTGTCGGCCGAGCGGTACGTAGAGCTTGCGACAGCCTGGCAGCCTTGTGGCGCCTGGGCCATCGGTCTTGCAACGCTTCCAGTCGAGCTTCGCCGTGCCGGTCTCGATCGTTTTGCGGGCGCTCTGCGCCTGCGCGCGAGCCGGCGAGCGACGGTCGTAGCGCTCGACCTCCTCCTCCCACTCGACCAAGCCGAACTCGATCGAGACGGGCGGCAGACCGCCCGCCGCTCTATCCGGCACGGTTAGCCCTCGTCGTCGTAGGGGACGTCGGCTGAGAGACGCTCGAAATCCTCTTCGGAGGCGGGCTTCGTTCCTCGCTGAGCGTGCAGTTGCGCCGCGGGAGTGATCGGCGGCTCGATCGTCACGCCACCCTCGCGATCCGGGACGACCTCATAACGGCGCCCCGCAACCTCCACAAGCTCACCGATCGTCAAATCGAGCCTCTTCACCACGGTCGCCATGAGCCAATGGTAGCCCCCAAGGACCGTGAACACCTGGCCTGAGCGTCTGGCCGTGGGCTATGACGCGCGTTGGGCCTTTCTACGGGCTGAAAGCCAAGCAAAGAACGTTCGCCTGCGCCTCGCATCGTCATGAGCGGTGGTGCGCGCGGCTTGCTCGTGCCTATGACGGTTCGCCTGTGCTGCTCGCGCGGCCCGCCACTCGACATCTGCCGATCTGGGGCCGACTCGCCGCAGGTCTTCGATGGCGTAGGCGTAGTGGTCGCTGAGCATTTTGAGACTGGTGCCGCACTCGCTGGCCACAGTTTGCGGGTCCTCGGCACGCAGACGTAGAGAGATTCCGCCTCGGCGCAGCGCGTAGGGGGTTGCGCCGAGTATCGGGACGAACTCGGAGCGTTGCGCGACTTTCTTGACCGCTGGAGTGAAGAAGCGCGCGCCCCAAGAACGTGCTTGGCTTTCGCTGAAGTGGCAAGCACCGGTGCGCGCGTCCCGTGTGCCGTGCTGTGCGCCGGCGAGGTCTCCGGGGATGATGAAGTCGCACTCGCAGACCGGATACCCGGCGTCTTGCATGGCCGTCCGCCACTCGGATAGATCATCCTACAGGATGCCCGGAACGGCGGTGCGTCGTGGGGTGCTGTGCTCAGTCTTGCCCCAGTCATTCAGCTGCCCGGAGGAAAGCGCCTCGAGCACCCACGCGAACTCGCCTTCCAAGGACGCCCAACGCAGTCCCCAGACCTCCTGGTTACGCGCACAGAGCCCGTACTGCAAGCTCACGATCATGGCGTCCCGCTGTGCGAGGATCCCACGCCGCCCGTCGATAGACAAGAGCAGCTCGGCTCTGATCGCCTCGACGGCCTGGGGCGAGAGCGCCCAGCTCGCGACCCCCAACCCGTGGCGGCGACCGGTCGGGGCGTAGCCGGTGCCGCCGTGGCGCATCGAGCGACGGCGGTTCACGCGGGGCTCGTTGGCAAGCCCGCACCCGTTGGTCTGGATCTACGGCACCAGCTGTGATGCGGCGGCCCAGCTCAGCGCCGCCGAGAGCACGCTCCACGCCTGATCCCGCGTTGGCTTGGCCACCCCGGCCCTGAGCATGTCCTCGCGCCACGCTCGCGGTGCCTGCGGCTCGTTGAAGCGCCTCGCAGGCACCGTCGCGACTGCCAGAGCGTGGCGTGGCGGTGGCTGCACGCCGCCGTGACGCCTCCGACGGCGTGGCTTACCGAGGAGATGACGCCCGATCGTCCACTCGTAGCGCTCATATGTCGAGGGCGCCAGACCACCCTTGTTGCGCGGATGGGCATTCAGCGCGAGGTAGAGCTCGAGCACCTCCCCGATCGTGCGCCCCGCTTCAGCCGCGTTGGCCTCCTTCGCGTCGAGATCCAGCAGGAACCGCCGCAGACTCTCCCGACCTCGGCGCTCGGCCGTGATGTAGTCGTCCATCCACGCACGGGCGTGGCGCACCGACGGGAACGTCTTGCTGCGCTCGGCCTTGTCGTGGTCATAGAAGCCGATCGCGTAGGAACGCCGGCCGCTCTTGGCGAGGTACGGCCACGCGGAGCGCTTGGGCCATGGTCTGGCCATCTTGCCAACCTTTCTCGCGGGGGACCACGAGCGCGGACCGGCGCCGACGCGACTCTGGCCGGCACGATCAACCGGTCGAGTGCAGGCGATCAAAGCCCGTGAAAGCGCGGCGTCACTGCGGTGATGGGACCCCACAAACGATTTCTAGAACATCAGAAAGTTAGAAAGTTACGATTTGCAGGAAAAACGCCCTGAGGGGGCACCACTCTCGTAAAGTGGGGGTCCCGGGTTCGAATCCCGGCGTCGGCTTGGTCGGGAGGGCGTTCGGCGGGTCTATCGTGGCGCGAGGGGGTTGAGGTCGTGGGCTTGTGCGGCGGCGTGCAGGTCGTTGTCGTAGACGAACATCGCTCCGAGGTCTTCGCGCATCGTGAGCGCAGTGGCCAGGTGGATCGCGTCCATCGCTCGCAGCGGCGGGGTGTAGGCGCTGGTGGCGCGCTCGATGATCTCCGGTGTCAGCGGGATCAGGTTGATCTGCTCGACCGCTGTCTGTGCTCGCGCGAGAACATCCTTGTCGCCGAGACGCCGTGCTGTGCAGATGGCCTCGACGCGGATCAGCTCACTGGCGACCTGCACGGGCCAGTCGCCGAGCGCAGCTCGGAAGGCGTCGGTCTCCGGCTCGGCCTTGAACAGCTTGACGAGCGCGGAGGTGTCGATGTAGGCGGCGTTCACTCGCCGCGAACCCACTGCAGCGCTTTAGACGCAGGGGCGGTGGGGTCTGGTTGGCCTGGTGGGAGGTCCAGTTCCAGCAGATTCCCCCGGGCGGGTTTGGCTCCGTAGCGCTCAGTCAGCCGGGCTTGCAGTCGAGACACCGAGCCGGCGTTGGCGAGCACAGCCTGGGCGCCGCGCAGGGTGAGCGCGCGGATCTGCGCCGCCGCGGAGCGTGTCTCGGCGGGGTCGAGCAGTGGTTGGGTGAGGGTCAGAGCACGCTCCATCTCGGGGTCGCGTTCGACTCCCAGGCGGGGGTGACGGGAGGCCATATCGGGATGGTAGCACTCTTGTGTAGCACTTGAGAGGACTCGGAACTGTGTGGCGCATTTGGCACCAGCGCAGTGGACGCCCCCGATCACTGGGCGAAAGCAGGCGTGAGCGGACTGATACACAAGACTGCCCCAAGTCGTCCAACTTAACTCGGGCGTCTCACTGCTATGGCCGGGCGCGCCTCCTTTCCGAGCTTTGGAGGGCGGCAGTCGGGTGTGTTGGGATGCGTGGGCCACGGCGGAAGCAGGTCTCCCCGGGCGCTGAACCCTACGACCGCCTTTACTGCTAGGGTAAAGGGATGGCGCGAATCTCGACCAAGAACCAGATCACGATCCCCGTCGCGGCGCTCGACGAGGTCGGGCTGCACGCAGGCGAGCGAGTCACGGTCGAGCCGGCCGGTGACGGGGAGCTGCGGATCCGCCGCACAACTGCGACCTTCGAGGATGCGTTCGGGACGCTCACTGGCACCTACCCTGCCGGTTATCTCGAGCAGCTCGACGCCGAAGATGAACTGCGGTGAAGCTGCTCCTCGACGCGGACGTCCTGATCGGAGCGCTTGACGGCAGCGACCCGCATCATCATCGCGCTCGCGCGCTGTTCACCAAGTGGCGCGAGGACCAAGACTCTTGCGCGGTCAGCGTCGTGAACCTGACCGAGGTGCTGGTCGCTCCCTCCGCAGACGTGTCGAAGCTCGCCGGAGCCCGGGAGGCGATCGCCGCCCTCGGCGTCACCGTGCACCAGCCGAACGAGGCGATCGGGGTCGAGGCGGCGCGCCTGCGAGGACGGCACCCGATCAGTCTCCCCGACGCCTACTGCCTCGCGACCGCGAAGCACACGAGCTCAGTGGTCTCGTCATTCGATCAGAAGGTCCTGAAGGCCGCCACGCGCGAGGGCATCAAGGCCGCCTGATGCCTACAGGCGCGAGCGAGACAGCCGTGCGAGCCGGCCGTCCGCGCTTTCCGGGTCTCCAGGCGGATTCGGACACGAATACCCTCGCATGGCGAAACAGGGGCTTCGCCTCGTGCCCACACGGACGGCCTTCAGCACCGTGGGAACGGCGCCGCCGTTGACGCGGACACGCTCGCAACCGGGGACGAAGCAGTAGCCAGATGAGTGCCGCCGGGCGCCGCTGCAACTCGTCCAGGGCAGCCACGCTGTAAGCCACCCGCGAGATGCCTGCTCTCGCCCGGGTGCGGGAGTCAGCCGCGTTGCGGGGTGCGCTTCTGTTCGTGCGAGCAGGCGCGTGGGTGGTTTCGGCTGGCACGCGCTCACCCGGGTTCGGGTGCACGTGTCTGCGAGTCCTGCTGGCCGCCGGCTGTGAGCACGCACTGAGCCTTCGGGCGGTCCGGTCTGATTCAGCTCGTGAACTTCTTCAGAACGAGCGGCTGCGCGACGTTTTGTCGTGGTCGTAGAAGCCGACGGCGTAAGTGGGGGTCCCGGGTTCGAATCCCGGCGTCGGCTTACGCGAGCGGGTTAGCGTGGTGCGAGGCTACGAGCGGCGTATCGGCGCCACCCCGGCTTGGCCAGCAACATCTGCACGACGCCGATCCGCCGCTCGGCGAAACCGGCCTCGCAGTAGGCGAGATACATCCGCCACAGCCGCCGAAAGCGCTCGTCGTAACCGAGATCCTCCAGGCGCGGGGTCGCGGCCTCGAAGTTGGCGCGCCAGCGCCGTAGCGTCTCGGCGTAGTGCGGTGTCAGATCCTTGAGCCCGACGGTTCGCATGTCGGTGCGCCGAGCGACGCAGCCCGCGATCACCGCGAGCGAAGGCAGACAGCCATTGGGGAAAATGTGGGTGCGAATGAAGCTCCGCGAGGCCTTCTCGACCTCGTAGGCTCGATCGTCGACGACGATCGCCTGGAGCAGCATTCGCCCGTCGTCGGTGAGCAGGTTCGAGCAGCGCGCAAAGAACGTGTCGAAGTCGCGATACCCGACGGCCTCGATCATCTCGATGCTGACGAGCTTCTCGTAGCGTCCGCGCAGGTCGCGATAGTCCTCGCACAGCACCGTGACTCGATCGCCGACCCCGGCCGCCCGCGCCCATTTACGGGCGTGCTTGCACTGCTCGTGCGAGATCGTGGTGGTCGTGACCTGGCAGCCCCTCGTTTTGGCGGCGTGGACGGCGAGACCACCCCATCCCGTGCCGATCTCAAGCACATGGTCGCCGGCTCGCAGATCGAGCTTGCGACACACCAACTCGAGCTTGGCCCTCGAGGCCTGCGCGAGCGTCATCCCCCGGTGTGGGAAGTAGGCGGAGGAGTACATCATCGTCTCGTCGAGCATCAACGCGAAGAGCTCGTTCCCGAGGTCGTAGTGGGCCGCGATGTCACGGCGGCTGCGCGCGGGAGTGTTGCGTGCGCGGATCCCACGCGCGGCCTGCAGCGGTACCCGTGCCGGCGCAACGCGACGACGCCACTCATCGAGGCTTCTCGCGTTGTGTGCGGCCACGCGCACCACGGCCGTCAGGTCCGAGGACTCCCACAGTCCCTGCATGTATGCCTCGGCCATTCCGCGGCTGCCGTGCAGCAGGCGCGGCCAGAGCCGCGGCGAGTTGACCCGTACCGTTGCCCGCGGACTGCCGTGACCCAGCACCAGTGCTCGCTCGCCCTCGACGATCGTCAGCTGGCCCGCGCGCATGCGCTCCAGCAGGCCGAGCACGATACCCCGCGCGATGCGCTGCGCCACCGTCACGCCGGCGTCCCGGGATGGGGGTGAAGTGGCACGCGTTTGAGTCTCAGGGCGAGTGCATGCCCATAGATGAGCGCGAGCACGCGTAGTGTCCCCACCGGATAGCGCGCGGTGAGGCGAGCCAGACCGCGGTGGTTCAGCGGCACACGACGCAGTGCGATCGTCGCGTCGAACGCGAGCGCTCCAGACTCGTGGCTCTCGATGTTTACCGCCAGCGTTTGGCCGGGTGAGGACACGCGCATCGTGTAGCGCTGCTCCATCGCCATGAACGGGGACACGTGCAGCGCCTTCGCAAAGCCGCCGGTCAGAACCGGGCCCTCCTCGCCCGTGCGCCCGAGCACGTAGGCGTGTCGCTCTCCCCACGGCGTATTCGTCACCTCGGCCACCACCGCGTCGAGCCGCTCTTGCGCGGTGAAGCAGTAGTAGAAGCTCACCGGGTTAAAGCAGTGTCCGAACGTGCGCAGGTGCGTGAGCAGACGGATCGGACCGGCGGGCACACTGCCCGTGCGACGCTCGAGGAGCATGCGCACGGCATCCGCAAGCCCAATCCGGGGATCGCCGAGGTAGTCGGCCCGGCGGAAGCGCACGAGGCCCGGGCGGGCGGTGACGAGCCGGCCGCCGAGCAGACCATCGAGCTCCTGTAGGTCGATATACAAAAGCGCCAAGCGGTGGCAGAGCTCGTGGGGGCGCACACCGAGGCGACGGTGACGGATCGTACCCTCGTAGATCGCGCTGGCCGTCATGCGCTCACCGCGCTCACCGGCTCCGCTCGCCCCGCACACCGAGCTCGCGCACCACCCGCAGCGCGCTGCGCAGGCCGTCCTCGTGGAAGCCAGATCCCCAGTAGGCGCCGCAATAGTGCGTGCGATTGCGCCCGCTGATCTCATAGTGGCGAGGCTGCGCGGCGACGCCCGTGGGCGTGTAGACGGGATGCGCGTACCGTGTCTTGCAGATGATCTGCTCCGGGTCGATCGCCTCCGTACGGTTGAGCGTGACGCAGAACTCGCGGTCGGCGCGCAACGACTGCAGGCGGTTCAAGTGGTAGGTCACCGCGCAGCGTCCCGGCGCACAGGCGCCGAGATGGTAATTCCAGCTCGCCCACGCGCGCCGGCGCCGCGGAAGCAGCGAGCGATCGGTGTGGAGGACCACATCGTTCTGTTGATAGGGAATCGCCCCCAGCAGCTCACGCTCGCGCTCCCCTGGGTCGGTCAGCAACGCGAGCGCCTGGTCGGAGTGCGTCGCGATCACGACCGCGTCGAAGCGCTCCGGCTCACAGCCGCGCGCGAACACCATCACATGCCCGGGATGACGAGCGACCTCCGTCACCGGCGTGCAGAGCCGCAGGCGTTCGCGCCAGGGCCGTATGAGCGCCTGCACATAATTGCTCGATCCACCGACGATCGTCCGCCAGCGCGGCCGACCACGGAAACCCAACATCCCGTGGTTCTCGAAGAACTCGATCAGGAAGCGCACCGGGAAAGACCACAGCTGCGCCGGGTCCGCCGACCACACGGCCGACGCCTGCGGGACGATTAGCCGCTCGACGAACATGCGTGCATAGTGCTGCTGTGAAAGCCACTCCCCAAGCGGCGGGTCCTCATCGCAGGCGAGCAGCCGACGGGCATCCCGGTTGAAGCGGACCAGGTCGACGATCATCCGGTGAAAGGACGGCGCGAACAGATTGCCGCGAGTCGCGAACAGGCCGTTCGGTGAGGCCCCGTTGTACTCGAAGTCCACGCCATCGCTCACACCGAAGCTCATCTGCGACGGCTGCGTCACCACCCCAAGCTCGCCCAGCAAGCGTTCAAACCCGGGATAATTGCGGTCGTTGAAGACGACGAAGCCCGTGTCGAGATCATAGGCCCCGGTGTCCGTCTCGACATGAACCGTGTTCGCATGTCCGCCCGGTCGGTCGGTCGCCTCGAATACGACCAGCTCATGATCGCGGTGCAGCATGTGCGCACATACGAGCCCAGCGACTCCTGCACCGACGATCGCGATCCTCATGAATGTTCTACGACATCGAACGTTTCCAGGATCATCTACATAGCACTATCCTACGGTCACTGCTTGACACGATCCTCGACCGGACCGTCGTTGCGGGCTATACGCGCGTCGGCTATCGCATGCGCAGAGGCACGTGGAGCCCTGCCGAACTACAGCCGATGGGCGGGAAGGTTGTGCTCGTCACCGGCGCCACCTCGGGGCTCGGCCTCGCCGCCGCCGAGGGCTTCGCGCGCCTCGGCGCCGCTGTCCGGCTGCTCGCCCGCAGCGCCGAGCGCGGCGAGAGTGCGCGCGCGAGCGTCGCCGAACGGTCTGGAAACAGCGATGTTCAGGTCAGCCTCTGCGATATCAGCGACCTGGGAGCCGTGCGCCGGTTCGCCGAGCGTTTCAGCGCGCAGACATCGCGCCTGGACGTGCTCGTCAACAACGCCGGTGCGATGGCACGCGAGCGGACGCTCTCGGTCGACGGCATCGAGCTGACCTTCGCGACCAACGTCCTCGGACCGTTCCTGCTGACCAACCTACTCGTCCCGCTGCTGGAGAAGAGCAAGCCCGCGCGCATCGTCAACGTGTCCTCGGGTGGCATGTATACGCAGCAAATCCACCTCGACGACCTGCAGATGAAACATGAGGACTTTGACGGTCCCGTCGCGTACGCACGCACCAAGCGCGCCCAGGTCATCCTGACCGAACTGTGGGCAGAACGACTGCGGGACACCGGCATCGTCGTCCACGCGATGCACCCCGGCTGGGCAGACACTCCAGGTTTGAAATCCTCGCTGCCACGCTTCCACGCTCTGACAAAGCGGCTGCTGCGCACGCCCCAAGAAGGCGCCGACACGATCGTCTGGCTCGGCGCTGCCGCCCGACCGGCGTGCAGCTCCGGCGGCTTCTGGCACGACCGCCGAGAGCGCCCAGCCCACCGCGTGCCGTGGACCAAGCAGACACCCCAGGACCACGAGCGGCTGTGGACCGAATGCGAACACCTCAGCGACTGGCACCAAACACCAACTCCGGCCGACGCAGACCGATAAGGAGAACACGATGGCTCACTACAACGCAAGCGTCGACACGGCGCGTCCACGCGATGAGATGTTCGCCTACCTGAGCGACTTCTCGAGCACCCAGGAGTGGGACCCGGGCGTCATCGAAGCCGAGCGCCTCGGCGACGAACCAGTCCACGAAGGGACCGAGTTCCGACTCCTGGCCAGCTTCCTTCACCGAAAGATTTCCCTCACCTACCGCATCGTCGAGTACGACCCACCAAACGCCGTCACATTTCGCGGCGAAAGCTCGACCGTCGTCTCGCTGGACCGGATCACCTTCGAGTCCTCCGAGAGGGGCACACAAATCACCTACGACGCGGATCTCGCCCTGAAGGGGCCATTCAAGCTCGCCAGCCCGCTGCTCAAGGTCGCTTTCAAACGAGTCGGCGCCCGCGCGCTCGCCGGGCTGCGCAGAACGCTCGAAGAAGGCCACTGAGCCACCGGAGGACAACACGCCATTAGGCCGTTCGTTGGGTGCGTGTATTTCCTCTTGACCCGGTTGAGGAGGTTTGGAGGGCGTCCGACGGGTCTATCGTGGCGCGAAAGGGTTGAGGTCGTGGGCCCGGGCGTCGGGGACTGGATGTAATGATCGGACCAGTAACGGCTCATGCCAATCCACAGAAAGGTGAGCGTCTCATGCATCCGTTCCGCAGCGCCATCGAGAGCGCAATCGAGACAGGCAAGACCGAGGGCGTGCTCGAGCTGTGCTCGCCCGAGGTCGTCTTCGCCAGCCCAGTCGTGTTCCGCCCTTACCACGGGCGTGAGGCGCTGGGCGTGATCCTCGTCGCGGTCATGCGCGTGTTCGAGGATTTCCGCTACGAACGCGAAATCGGCGCCGAGGGGGCCGAGGATCACGCGCTGGTCTTCAAAGCGCGCGTCGGAGATCGCGAACTCCATGGGTGCGACTTCATCCACACGGGCCGGGACGGGCTGATCGACGAGTTCACCGTGATGGTCCGTCCGCGCTCGGCCATGCTCGCGCTCGCGGAGGCGATGGCGGCGGAGGTGAACGCGCTCGACGCGGCCTCCTGAGCCGCGGTTCGCGGTCTGCGAAGAAGTTGCTAAGGATCGGTCGTAAGTGCGCTTCGACGTCGAATGCAGTCGGGTTGCACCGATATCGTCCCGCGTTCGAGCCGTTTTCCGCTCAGGTCGCTCCCATCCCGGACCCAGGGGGTCTGAAGCTTGCAGGTAGACGTATCTTCATTGTCGCCGTCGTCGCAATTCTCGTCGCTTCACGCTCCGTCGCCGGGCATCGGCGGCGCGACGGCGTTCGCCGAGATCCCCCCGGCGCTCGGCCCGCGGATCAGCGGCCTGCAGGTCGTCTCTCCCGAGACCTCCTTCTCCCAGGATGAGGTCCTCGCGCTGCTGGGCATGCACGAGGACGAGTTCGCGCAGCGCATCTTCGCCCGCTGTGGCGTCGAGCGACGGCGGTTGAACCTGAGCGCGGAGATGCTCGCCACGACGACACAGGGCCGCACCGCGATGATCGAGGACGAGCTGTTCGGCCATGCCGTCAGCGCAGTGCAACGCATGGGCGTCGACCCTCGTGAGATCGGCACGGTCGTGACCGCGACGCTGTATTCGCTTGGCGGGCCCACGCTGGCCCACCGGCTCGTCGATCATTTCGGCATGGCGCCCGACACCGACAAGTATCACCTCGTCGGCGTCGGCTGTGCGAGCGCGGTGCCGCTGATGCGCCTCGTCGGTCAGTCGCTGCGCGACCATCCCGGCAAGGTCGGGCTGATCGTCGCGGCCGAGAGCATGAGCGGGATCCTGATGGGCGCCCGCCCGGATGACGCCAAGGCGAAGGTCGTGGGCTCGGCGATCTTCGGCGATGGCTGCGCCGCCGCGCTGCTGTCCGAAGACCCGGGCGCGGAGGGCCCGGAGATCCTCGCCGCGAAGGTGCATCAGATCGCGGGCACGCTCGACGCGGTCAGCCTCGAACTGGCGTCGCAGGACAGCTACCTGCACCTCAACCGTGACCTCCCGGACGTCGCCGCGGCCGACCTCGGCGAGCTGGCCGACTCCTTCCTGGAGTCTGCCGGCCTTGACCGTACGGAGATCGCCCACTGGATCGTCCACCCCGGCGGGCGGCGCATCATCGACTGCGTGCAGGCGGCTCTCTCGCTCCCGGATGGGGATGTCGCCGTCAGTCGCGACGTGCTCGCCAACCACGGCAACATCGGTACGCCGTCGATCTTCTACGTACTGCACCAGACGATCGAGCAGCGCGAGCCCGGTCTCGGCGAGCGCGGCCTGATGGTGACCGTCGGCCCCGGCATCACGGTCGGCCTGATGCTGCTGCAGTGGTAGGCGCCCGCACGGCGCCCGCGCGGCGCTCATGAAACGCACCGTTTTGATCGCCCTCGGCGTCGCTCTGCTCGCCTGGGTTGTGGCGGCGATCGTGTCGGGCTCCGCGAGCCTTGACCTGTCCTCGGGTTCGCGCACGACCGCCACCAGCGGCGCCTCGCCCGCCTGCCTGCCTGCGACCCTGCAGCACACCGCAGCGTTGCCCGGCGCCGACGTCGACGTCTCGCCCGCGCCCGAAACCGGCACGGCCAACCCCCATACCCAGATCAGCTTCCTGGGGAGGAACGTCGCGAATGTGCGAGACGTGTCGGTACACGGCAGCACATCCGGTGAGCACGCCGGCAGCCTGCGCGGCTATCACCAGGGCGATGGCGCCAGCTTCATACCCAAGACCCCGTTCGACGCCGGCGAGCGGGTCACCGTCAGCGCCGTCATCGGCCCGAGCGGACGGGAACGCAATGCGAGCTTCCACTTCAACGTAGACACGCCCTATCCGACCGCGGGCGTCGCCGAGTTCCCCAACCCCACGGCATCGCCCGCCGACTACGAGAGCTTTTACACGCTGCCCGGCGCTCAGGCTCCGATCATGACCGTGACGGTGCCGGATCACGACTCGACGGCCGGGGACATCCTCACGACCAACGGCCCCGGCCCAGGCCAGTACGGGCCGCTGATCTACACCCCGCAGGGAAGACTCGTGTGGTTCGATCGGCTGTCAGGGGGCGAAGCGGCCGAGAACCTGAGCGAGCAGACCTACGAAGGCCGGCGCGTGCTGACGTGGTGGAAGGGAAACGTGCTCTCGCTGGGCTTTGGACAGGGCGAAGACCTCGTCATGAACGCCCGCTACCAGACGATCGCGAGGATCCCCGGCGCCAACGGCCTGCATGCGGACCTGCACGATTTCCAGATCGCCCCCCACGACATCGCCTACATCACCGCGTTCAACCCGATCCGTTGCGACCTCACGCCCGTCAAAGGCGCACGGGGCGGGGCGGTCGTGGACACGGCCGTCCAGGAGATCGACATGAAGACTGGCCTCGTGCGCTGGGAATGGCACAGCCTCGACCACGTCGGCGCTTCGGAGTCTGAAGTGCAGACCCCCGCTGACTCGACGCCCTGGGACTATTTCCACCTCAACTCGATCGATCCCGAGAGCGACGGCGACATCCTCATCTCCGCTCGCAGCACCTGGGCGGGCTATCTGCTGGAAGGCGGCAGCGGCAGAGTCCTCTGGCGCCTGGGCGGCAACAGGAGCTCGTTCAAGATGGGGCCCGGCACGAGCATGGCCTGGCAGCACGACGGGCGCGTCCTCGCAAACGGGGAGCTGACGTTCTTCGACGACGGCTCCAACCCGCCGATCCACGGCCAGTCGCGCGCGCTGCGGATCAAGCTGGACCTCGCCAAACACCAAGCGCACCTGCTCTCCGCCTACACGCACACCGACCCGCCGCTGCTCGCCGCCAGCCAGGGCAACATGCAGACGCTTCCGGATGGCAACGCCGTCGTGGGCTATGGCGGTGTGCCCGCGATCAGCGAGTACTCCCCTCACGGCTCGCTCCTGTTCGACGCCCACCAGCCGTTTGACATGTCCTTCTATCGCGCCTTCCGCTTCCCCTGGAGCGGGCGTCCGCAGAGCCCGCCGGCGGTGCTGGCCGGCCTCAACAACACCGGCGAAGAGACGATCGTGCACATGAGCTGGAACGGGGCGACCGGCGTGTCCTCCTGGCGCGTGCTCGCCGGCAAGCACCCCCGATCGTTGGCGGCCCAAGCAACGATCGTGGCCACTGCCTTCGAGAGCTCGACGACGCTGCCGCGGAGATATGACTACGTGGCGGTGCAGGCGCTCGACTCGGCCGGTCGCGCGATCGGCTCCTCACGGGCCTCTCGGGTGATCAGCTATGCGGCGTCGCTGTCACACCCAGGACAGGCGGGGTGAGGAGGATGCTCGACGGATCGACCCATCGGCGCTCTGGCGCACGCGCGGACGGAGCGCTCAGTAGGCCGGTTTGGAGGAATGCTTGTGTGTGGTCGTGCTCGTCGCAGGGGCGCCGCTCGTCGCCGGTGTCGCCGTCGAACCCCCCGATTTGCCGCCGCAACCGGCCACCGCGAGGGTGCTCGCCAGAACGGCCGCGAGCGTTAGGATTGCGGTCAGTGGCGTTCTTCTCATGGGCCGGGCTCCAGTGGTCGTGTGCGGGCTCGGGCGCTCACCCTACCAGTCGCCCGCCACGCCGATCGCGGTTGGGCAGGCGCCCGTGAGCACGGAGGCGACGGTGAGTCCGCAGGGCGCGCAGAGCTCGTCTGCGCGCGAGATCGAGCAGGGCTCCGGTTCGGCATGGCTGCTGGTTGTGTGCTGCGTGGCCCAGTTCATGGTCATCCTCGACCTGAGCATCGTCAACGTCGCGCTGCCCTCGATTCAATCGGATCTCGGCTTCTCCTCTCCCGACCTGCAATGGGTCGTGGACGCGTATGCGATCACGTTCGCCGGCTTTCTGATGTTCGCCGGTCGCGCGGCCGATCGCTTTGGGCAGCGCCGGATGCTCGTCACCGGTCTGATCCTGTTCGGGCTGGCCTCGCTCGCCGGGGGCGCCGCGCCCGACCAGCAGGTGCTGATCGGCGCCCGCGCGGTGCAGGGCTTCGCCGGCGCACTGATGGCCGCGACCTCGCTGGCGATCATCACCGCGTCCTTTGCGCCCGGTCCAAAGCTCAATCGCGCGATCGGCCTGTGGGCGGCGATGAACGGACTCGGCGGGGCGGCCGGTTCGCTGCTCGGCGGGATCATCACCGAAGTGCTCAGCTGGCGCTGGGTCCTGCTGATCAACCCTCCGATCGCGATCGCGGCCGCGCTCGTGGCTTACATCGTCGTGGCCGAGCGCCGCAAGGGCAGGGAGGCCGCCCCCTTCGATCTTGCCGGCGCGCTGACTCTGACGATCGGTCAGATGGTGCTCGTGTACGGGGTCGTGGAAGCGGGCCTAAAGGGCTGGGACACGTTCGCGGCGCTCGGCCCGATCGCCCTCGGCTTGATCCTGCTGGGGGTCTTCGGGGTGATCGAGTCGCGGGTGGCGTCCGCGCCGCTGATCCCCTTCAAGGAGCTGACCAAGTCGCTGCGTACCGCCAACACGATCGTCCTGCTGTTCAGCGCCGCGCTGTTCCCGATGTGGTTCGTGAGTTCCCTGTACATGCAGCAGGTGCTGGGCCTCTCTCCATTTCACGCCGGTCTCGTCTTCCTGCCGATGACTCTGACGATCATGCTCGTCGCCTCGCGCGCAGGCAGGCTCGTGAGCCGTTTCGGAGTTCGCTCGGTGCTCGGGGGCGGGCTGATCATGCTCGCGGGCGGGCTGCTCCTGTTCACGCGGATCGGATCCAGCGGCAGCGCGATCGTGTACGTGATGATCCCCGGGCTGCTCGCGGCCGCGGGGATCGCGATGTCGATCGTGCCCTCGACGATCGCCGCCACGCAGGGCGCCAAGGAGGGCCAGGCCGGGCTCGCGTCGGGCCTCGTCAACACCTCGCGCCAGGTCGGCGGCGGCCTGGGGCTCGCCGTTCTGATCACGCTCGCCACGCAGCGCACGAGCCATCTGATCGGGACCGGCCAGCAGGTCTCCCAAGCGCTGACCGACGGCTTTCGGCTCGCCTACCTGATTGGCGCCGCTCTGGCCGGCGCCGCGGCGCTGATCACGTTCACCTCGCTGCCCAAGCCCGCCGTCGCGGTGGGGGCCGCGGCTCGGCGGTTCGCGCTGGCGATCGGCGTGATCCTCGCCGGCTTCGTCGCCCTCACGATCGCGTTCGCGGGCTCGCACGCCGCTCCGATCGGGGCGTACACCACCAACGGCGCCTACAGCTTTCTCACCGAGCCGTCGCTGCACCCTCCCACGATCCGCAGCACCCAGCGGGCGTCCGCTGGGCAGTTGGCGGGCAGCTACATCTTCACCACGAACTTCTATGACCTGAACGAACCGCCGATCGTCGGTCAGAGCGGCCCGCTGATCCTCGACGAGGAGCTGCAGCCCGTCTGGTTTCAGCCGGTGCCCGAAAGCGTCGCCGCCGTGAACCTCAGCCTGCAGACCTACCAGGGCAAGCCGGCGCTGGCCTGGTGGCAGGGCCGTGTCACGAACACGGGCGCCACCGAAACCGGCGAATACGTGGTCGTCAACCGGCATTATCAGACGATCGCGACGCTGAGGGCGACGAACGGCTGGGTCCTCACCCTCCACGAGCTCGCGATCCACGGAGAAGACGCCTGGGTGACCGCGAACAAGAACATTCCGATCGATCTCTCCAAATATGGCGGCGCCTACAACGGTTCGCTGGTCGACTCGGCGGTGCAGGAGTACAACCTCAAGACCGGCAAGCTCGTGCGCAACTGGGACGCGCTCGATCACATCCCCTTGAGCGAGGCCCAGGCCTCGCTGCCCACCAATGGGTTCCCCTGGGACGCCTACCACATCAACGCGATCGACCTGCTGGGCAACGAAAAGTTCCTCGTCTCGATGCGCAACACCTGGGGCGTCTACCTCGTAGACATCGCCACGGGCAAGATCGAATGGACCCTCGGCGGAAAGCGCTCGGACTTCAGGTTCGGCCCGGGCGCCGCATTCCAGTGGCAGCACGACGCGAGGCTCGACGGCTCGACCGTGACCATGTTCGACGATCACTGCTGCCAGCTGACCGGTGGAGGCACCTCAGTTCCCGCGACCGGACCATCGCGAGGGCTCGTGCTCGGGTTGGATGAGGGCGCCCGCACGGCGACGCTCCTGGCCCAATACCCGGGCGATGGCAAGTTCGAATCCGAATACATGGGCGACGCACAGCCGCTGCCAAACGGCGCCGTGTTCGTCGGCTGGGGATCGGAACCCTCCTTCTCCGAGTACAGCCGCTCGGGCAAGCTGTTGTTGGGCGCCGAACTCCCCGGACCCGATCTCACCTACCGGGCGACGGTAGGGCGCTGGGTGGGTGAACCGCTGTCTGCGCCCGCGGGCGTCGCATCGCGGACGAACGACGGCAACACGACGGTGTACGCGAGCTGGAACGGCGCCACGCAGGTCGTCTCCTGGAGAGTCCTGGCGGGACACAGCTCGCAACCGTTGAGCGTCGTGGCGAGGGCCGCCAAGTCAGGGTTTGAGACCGCGATCGCGGTGCCGCAGGGCGATACGCGCTTCAAGGTCCAGGCGCTCGACGCGAACGGGCGCATCATCGGGACCTCACGACTGTTCACGTCGGGAGGATGAGATGACCGGATCGATGTGCAGGATTTCAGAAATACCCCATAGTGGTGGCCGTGACGAGAGCAAACCAAGCAAGCCGGCGAGCAGCGAGGAGCGATGGCGATGAAAGCAAGGCGACTGACAGGAGCGGCGTCGGCGACGATGGCGATGGCGATGGCGATGGCGATGGCGATGGCATGCACGCTGGGCGCCTGCGGTGGCGTGGCCTCCACCGCGAGCCCCGGCACGATCACGCCCGCGGTGGCCATCGGCGCCGCGGCGTCAAACCCCGTCACGGTCTCGCCCCTGCCCGGCACCGTGGATGCTTCGTCGGCGACGCAGATCAGCTTCCTCGGCCCTGCCGGTACGCAGGTCTCTGACGTGCGCGTCGTAGGCTCCTCCAGCGGCGCTCACAGCGGCCGCATACAGGGTTACTCGACCGGTACCGGCGCGAGCTTCCTACCCTCGCGCCCATTCCGCGCCGGTGAGCGGGTCACGGTGCACGCCACCATCACGACCACCGCCGGCGGTCCCGGTCAGGCGGCGAGTACGACGTTCACGATCGCCCACCAGGCGGGCTACAGCCGGGCGCCGTTCCCGAACAACCCGGGCGACTCGCGCGCCGTCCAGCATTACAGCTCCGCGCCCACGCTCACGCCCTCGACAGTCACGGTCACCACCGCCGCAAAGCCCGGCAGCGCACCCGGTGACTTCTTCCTGGCGCCGTATCAGGGCAAGGGCACACCGGGTCCGATGATCGTCGATCAGCACGGTCAACTCGTCTGGTTTCACGCGCTGCCGGCCGGCGATTCGGCGACCAACTTCCAGGTGCAGAACTATGAAGGCAAGCCCATGCTGACCTGGTGGCAAGGCAAGATCCTCGGCGTCGGCTTTGGTCAAGGTGAGGATCTCATCTACAACGACTCATACGAAAAAATCGCCGAAGTGAGGGCCGGCAACGGCTACAGCGCCGACCTGCACGAGGTGCACCTGACGCCACAGGGCACAGCCTGGATCGACATCTTCGACCCGATCCACACGAACCTGACGGCGGTCAAAGGCTCCTCTAACGGCATCCTCACCGATTCGGTCATCCAGGAGATCGACATCAAGACCGGGCTTGTGATGTGGGAGTGGCATGCGCTGGGGCACATCGCGATCGGCGACTCCTTCAACCCGCTCCCAGGCAACGGTCGTCCCTGGGACTACGTGCACATGAACAGCGTCGATCCCGGCGCCTCGGACGACGTGCTGCTGTCGGGGCGCAACACGTGGACGTTGTATGACGTCAACATCCACACCGGCGGATATGACTGGCGGCTGGGCGGGGGCAAGCATTCGGACTTCAGGCTCGGCTCGGGCGTGAAGTTCTACTGGCAGCACGACGCCGAGTTTCAGCCCGGTGGCCTGATCTCGGTGTTCGACAACGGCTCTGACCCACCGAAGGAGAAGCGCTCGCGCGGGCTGCTGCTCGCGCCGAGCGCCTCGGCGCACACGGTGCGCCTGGTCAGGCAGTTCATCAACCCCACCCACACGCTGCTTGCCGAAAGCCAGGGCAACATGCAGAGCCTGCCGGGTGGAGATTGGCTGCTGGGCTACGGTCGGCTTCCGAACTTCACCGAGTTCGATCCCTCAGGGCACGTTCTCTTCGACGCGACCCTCGGCAAGAACGTACAGAACTTCCGCACCTACTCCTCGCCGTGGAGCGCCCACCCGACGAGCACGCCCTCGCTCGCGGTCCAGTCTCAAGGCGCGGCTGGGGTCAGCGTCGCCGCCAGCTGGAACGGAGCGACCGAAGTCGCCTCGTGGCAGGTGCTCGCGGGAGCCTCGCCGGCATCACTGACCGTCGTCGCGAGCGCTCCCAAGCGGGGCTTTCAGACGAGCATCACGCTCGCCTCGGCGCCGGGGTATTTAGCCGTGCAGGCGCTGAGTCCGGCCGGCGCGGTGACCGGACGCTCGGCGACGATCAGGGGATGATCCCAGCGCGAGTTCCCGTTCGGCTCGATGTGCCGCCGCGCGGGTCGCGACCCGCGTGGCGACCCTGAAATAGTCGTTGAACCCGCGCTCGCGCGCTGCCTGCAGCCGTGCCGGCAGCGGGCATCGAAGCTCCTCCGGCAAGGCGCGCCGGAGCATCGCCTGAAGCGAGCCCTCCAGCGCGTTGGCGCCGGCGCCGTTGTCGAGCTCGAGGCGACCATCGGCGGTGCGGTAGTCATAGAGCTCGTGTTCCTGGCCCTCCGCGAGCTGGCCGATGCCTTCGTCCGGCCAGTTCGAGTAGGTGGCGTACTTGGCCGCCGCCGTGCGCAACGCGACCACGTGCAGCGGGGCGTCGGCCGCGTAAGGCTCGTTCGCGAACTCGGTCACCGTCTCGTCGGTGGCATGCAGCACGTAGGGTCTGCCCGGCGCCGTCGGGTCGGCGAGAATGCTCGCCATGTCGAGTCGGCGCGCAATGTGGGAGTAGCGGCGCTCGCGCCGCCATTCCCCGGAGCCGGTGGCGATCGTCAACAGCAGCGGCGCCACATCGACGCTCGAGGTCAGCTGCGTGCGCGCGATTTCCGGCGCCTTCGTGAGCGCGCCGCGGAGATCTTTCACGATCAGCGGCACCCGGATCGCCTCCTCGTATGCGCTCGCTCCCTTGCCCCGCAGGCCGTGCGATCCGCCGTACTCACCGTGGTCTGAGGTGAACACGACCACCGTGTTGGCCGCCACCCGCGGGCGGCTCTCCAGCGCGTCGAGCACCCGGCCGATGTGGCTGTCCACCTCCAGCTGCAGCTTGGCATACAGGTTGAGCAGGCCCAGCCAGGTGCTCGTCACTTCAGGGCCCGTAAACGGCACCGGCCCAAAGGACGCCGCCGCCGTTTCCTGGAAGGAACGCTGCAGGCGTGGCTTGTTGCGCGCGGCCAGCAACTCGGGCGTCTCGAAGTTCGGCGGCAGCGCTCCGATGACGCTCGGAGCGAACGCCTCGGCGGGAACGCGGCTGCTCCAGTCATACCACCACGCGATGTCGTGCGGGTTCACGAACGACACCGTCGTGCACCACGGCCTCGACTCGCCGACCGTCGAGAGCCACTGCTCGAACTGGCCCGCGATTTGAGGGTCCACGCGCCAGCCCTGACCGGGCGCCCCGTCGGGAGAGGGATAGGTGCCCCCCGCGAACCCGTAACGCTCCAGCCGGCGGGAGTCTCGCGCCGGATCCCACTTGTTATCGCCGTGCGTGAGATGCCACTTGCCATACCAGCGTGCGTGATAGCCATGTTCGCGCAGCATCGATCCCCACGTCGGAAAGCCCGGGTCCAGCGTGCTGCCGCCCGTGATCATGCATCCCGTCTGATGCGTATACAGCCCGGTCAGGAGTGCCGCTCGCGCCGGTGTGCAGTCGTTGGACGCCGTGTAATGGCGCGCGAACGAGACCGCGTCCCGACGCAGCCGTTGCAGGTTCGGCGGCAATCCCGGCCCTCCCGGACCGACACCGAACCACTGCGGAAAGCGAAACTGGTCGACCATGATCACGAGAATGTTCGGCGCCCGCGGATCCGCGGGCGCCGGCCGAGCAGCGGCCTGCGCGGAAGTGGGGGACGGTGTCGCCGCCGCGCTCACCCTGGCGTCCGAGCCGCCGGTTGCGTCTGCCAGCCTGGAAACGGCAAGGGCGCCGCCGGCCACGGCGCCACCGGCGAGCAGGCCTTTCTTTACGAACGCGCGCCGATCGACCTTTTTGTCGGTTTTCTTATCTTTGTCTGATGTCATTGACTATGTACGTGCTCTGATCCTCGGCGGCGCGTTGTAGAGGCTCCTGATCGCCACGTTCCCTCCGCTAGAACGGTGGCTCGCCCGTTTGCGTGCCAAGCACATTGAACACCTACTCGCAGTTGGATGGGTCAGCGACGGCGGGCAGCCGGATCGGCCCGAGGGTATGGCATTCATGAAGAGTCACGCACTGAGCTATGTGGGCGGGCTGATCGAGGACCTATGTGGTCGGGCTGATCGAGGACCGTAAGATCGAGGCGCCGGAATGTCTCTCCGAGGCCGAAGTGCTCTCGCGGTGGGATGAGCCACGACGATCTAACACGGTGTCAAACGTAGTGTGGTGTAGTGCATTACGCGCTACACTCGGGCCGTGGCATCTGCCCCTCACCCCCTGTCCCTGCGACTCGGTCGTGACGGACTCAGCGCCTTGGACGCAATCGCGAGACGGCGCGGCTTGAGCCGCGCGGAGGCCGCGCGTCAAGCGATCACGGAGACGGCGGAACGCGAGCGCAGACGTATCGGACTCGCCGCGGAGGCAAGACGCCTCATGCAAAATGACGACTACGTACGCGAAGCCCACGAGGTCTCCGATCTGATGGAGACGCTGCGTGGTTCGCGGTGATGTCCACGAGATCAAGCTCCCCGGCAAACGCGGTCACGTACAGCACGGTCGCCGTTACGCGGTGATCGTGCAGGCGGACGCCCTGCTGGCGCTCTCGACTGTCGTGATATGCCCGACCTCGCGCTCTGCCTTCCCAGCCAGCTTTCATCCCGAGATCGCAGTCCTCGATCACCCCACGGGGGTTCTCTGCGAGATGGTCGGAGTTGTGGACACTCGCACGTTGGGCAAGCGCATCGGACATCTCGCGCACCACGAGCTGCAGGCCGTGGAAGATGCACTGCTGATGGTGCTCGACCTGCCCTGACGCACGTCGGCGAGGGCAACCCCAAACAGGGCGGACGGGGGAGACCGGGACGACGTGCGAACCCCGGCGGCTACCTGGATCGGCTGGTTGAGGCGCTGATGGAGCCGGTCGGGTCGGGAAGCGCGAAGGCAGGCAGCCGATACGATCCACCACACAGATCGCTGACGCCTGCCCACCCGCTCGCGCGTATATTTTCCTACCGTGGTAGGATCAGATCATGGCAAGTCAGAAGCGTTCGATCTCATTCGATGAGTCCGTTTTGCACGAGGCCGAGCAGCGGCTCTCTGAGTCTGGCGGGAGCCTGTCTGCGTTTGTGAACGCGGCGGTGCTCCGCGAACTGCGGGTCTCGCGCGGCCTGGAGCTTCTCGCTGAGGACGATGAGCGGTTTGGCGTCGTGCCTGCCGATGTCAGAGACCGAGTCGCCGCCGAGTGGCCGGCCTGACGCTCGACGCCGGCGCGCTGATCGCCTACGAACGAGGCGACGCGCGCATCCGCGAGATTCTGGCGACGGCCTACGCCCGCGGTTTGGTGCCGAACATCCCGGCCATTGCGCTTGCGGAGGTCTGGCGCGGCGATGCCAAGGATGCTCGCGTCGCGCGCTTGCTCAAGGCAAGTTCGATTGAGACTGTCGATGAGCGTTTGGCGCGAGAGGCCGGTCGTCTGCGACGAGCCACACACGACGCCGGAGCCATCGACGCATGCATCGCGGTCGGCGTCCGCAGGCGACGCGACGCTCTCGCCACTTCAGACCCCGAGGACATGCGCATGCTTCTGGGATCCAGCTTTACGATCCTGGCGGTATAGATCTGATGGGGCGCGAGGCGCGGCGACGGGCAGCCGAAGTGATTCAGGCACCCTTGAAGTACTAGCGTAAGGCCTTGCGGATCATCAATAGGGCGTCTCGGGGTCTGATCCGACACAGCCTCGCGCTCGCTGGGATGCGCCTACCGCCCCAGGGGTTCTGCTCAGGCCGGATAACGGGTCAGAAACTCGCTGACGTCTCGAATCAAGGCCGAGACCTGTGCTACGTCGTACTCCGAGTACCGGCCGTGAACAGCCCTGTTGCGGAGATCCAGCCAGGCATGAGCTGTGGGCGAGCCGCGACACCAAGAGCGAGTGCGAGGAGCAATCGCTCCCATCTTGACAGTGTGCTCCAACGGCGGGGACCACAGTCCGATATACCCATCCGCTCCAACGCCTCCCACGCCGAGCGCTTCGCGTCGCGTACCTGACGTCTACGACCCATCACCAGCGGTACTACTATTTGGTCATGTATCTTGAAGTTCGGTAGCGGCGGCCCACTGGTGGGCGCTACAGCTGCCGCTGCGTCGCATGCGCGCCGAAAGACGACGACGGACGGCAAGTAGCTTCCGGCGACAGCGGAGGTCGCATTGCTGGCGCTCTGGCCGCCACGCAAGGGGTGCGCAGAGTCTGCTCGTGATAGCTGGCGCGCGACTCGCCTTTGACGACTCATTCTCGTCGGACCTATCATGAACGTGCGAACCCCGCCGCGGATCTGGATCGGCTGGTCGAGGCGCTGATGGAGCCGGTTGGACGGGAGGCGCGGCGACGGGCAGCGGCCGCGATCAGGCGACTTTGAGATATTCGCGCAGCGCCTTGCGGATCACCGAAGATGTCGTCTCGTGATCGTGCTCGGCTCGGCTGGTCAGTGCTTGGCGCAACTCCGGCTCCAGCCGTACTGACTCGACGCCGGCAGCCGCCGATCCCATCGGTGGCCGTCCTCCGCGCCGACGGAGAATCTCCTCGACTTCGTAACCGGCCTCGGCCTTCTCAGCGAGCTTGCCGACCAGCTCGTCGGTGATGGGAACTCCACTCGCTGTTCTTCCGTGCGTCTTCTTCGTCATGCTTAGCCTCCCGGCAGCAGCCGCTGATACTTCGCTCTCATCGGCATCGCGTGGATCGCCAACTCCGACCCGTCGTCCCGCTTGATCGTGACGACCTCCAGTAGCGCGGCATCTCGCGCCGGGCCAAGATAGAGGCGGGTATCGTCGTCCTGATCCTCGATCGTCATTGCTTGCTCCGTGGCGTGATGGATGTCCTCGTGGGCGATATCGTGCTTACTCGCCGACGGATGGATCTCCACCAGGCAATTGTAGTACGAAACCTCCCGAGCCGCCCATGCCCTTCTGGCGAAAACGGAGAGGGCGGGATTCGAACCCGCGATGGAGTTTAACCCCCATACTCGCTTAGCAGGCGAGTGCCTTCAGCCTCTCGGCCACCTCTCCAGAGGATCTGGCCAGTTTAGAGACTGCTCGGGGCCGTGGGCGGACGCGGCGATCGCGGTGGCCGGTCCGGCCGGCTGAAGCGAACACCTTCCGCGCTCGCCGGCTCGCCGCGCGCAGTGGACGCGCGCGGTGGCGTGCCCCGCCCATGGTGCGTGCCCGCGACCACGACGGCTTTGGACGCGTCGGACCCGTAGCATCTGATTTCCCCCGGAGGGGTGGCAGAGCGGTTGAATGCGGCGGTCTTGAAAACCGTTGTGCGTCTTATCGGCGTACCGAGAGTTCGAATCTCTCCCCCTCCGCTGCAGGACTGACCGCGCGCGGGAAGCGGCGGGTCGGCCATGGCGCCCTCGTTTGCAAGCCCGCGCCGGCGCCTGCCGGTGCGAAGTGGTTGGGGCGGCTAGCCCCGGGCTGGTTTCGGCCGAGGCCTCGGAGTGGCTGGGGCGGCGAGCCGCGGAATGGTTTGGGCCGAGGCCCGAAGTGGTTGGGGCGGCGGGCCCCGGAGTGGTTGGGGCGGCGAGCCCTTTACATCACCGCCAGCGTCTCGTACACGTCGACGCTGCCGCCGGCCGCGAGCACCGGGCTGCCCTTGGCCAGCTCGGAGGCCGCCGCGAGGCTGTCGGCCTGGATGACCGAGTAGCCGCCGAGGCCCGATCCGGCGCCCTCGGAGACCGTTCCGTCGCCGGCGACAGACGCCGACCCGGCGAACGGGTTGCCGGCATCGACGATCGCGCCGCCGAGCCGACCGAACCACGCTCCCCAGGCGGCCATCGCCGCGTCGCGCTCCTCTTGGGTCTCGGCCATGCTGCCGCCGCGGTATGCGAATAGATAGTTGCCCATCGGTATGCCTCCAGTGTCGGTTTGTGTTTTGGGTTCAGTCCTCGGGCGCGGCGACCGCGAACACGATGTGACGGCGCGCGAGGGTCAGGTAGGGGAACAGCTCAACCGGCCCGCCCGTGAGCGGCTCCACCGAGACCTCGGTGAGCGTCAGAAAGTCGCGCTCGGGGGCGTTCAGCACGTCCGAGACGCGGCTGCGATACCCGTCGCGGGCGAGGGTGAGCTCGCCGATGATCCGGTGGCGCTCGGTCTCGACGCGGATGCGCTCGCGACGGTGGTCCATGCCACCGAGGTCGGGCTCGCCCTCGCTGGTGACGGTCGGATCGGTGCTCACGCGAGCATTATCGCGTTACCGCGTAAGTTCGCGTTATGACCGTGCGCCGCCCGGTGGGACCGGCGGCGATTATGCGCACGCGCGCGAGCATCGCGCTGCGGCGCCCCAGTGCGCGACGCAGGCGCGCCAGCGCCGCCGGGCCCACGCGCAGACGCAGGTGCCCGCTCAGTCCGGCCGCAAGCGGGCGCGCGGCCGCGACGAGCGCCACGCCACGGCGCCGGGAGCGCGGGGAGAGCGTGGCGCTGACGAGCACGCGACAGCCCCGTTCGCAGGAGACGCTGAGCGCCAGGCCGCGCCGCGCGAGGACGCCCGAGCGCCTGGGGAGGCTGACGTGAAGCACCGGCGCCACGTCCAGCGGCGGCGGCCAGGCGCTCGCGGGCACGCAACCGAGACCCGCGGGCGCGGCCGGGTCGAAGCGCTCGACGCGATTGTTGTTCGTGTCGGCCACGAACACGCTGCCTTCGCAGCCCACCGCGACGGCCGTCGGTTGCGAGAGGAAGCCCAACCCGACCCCGCGCAGCCCCCACTTCGCCAGGTAGCGGCCGGATTCGTCGAAGACCTCGACGCGATTGTTGACGTTGTCCACCACATACACCCGTCCGGCCGCGTCCACCGCCACGCCGGTCGGAGTGTGCAACCGCCCGTCGCCGGCGCCGAGCGAGCCGAACTGGTTCGCGACCGAGCCGTCGGGGAACAGCTCGACGATGCGATTGTTGGCAGTGTCCGCCACGTACACGTCGCCTGCGCGCGACAGCGCGAGCGCCGCCGGGTGGTCGAAGGCGCCCACCGCGCTTCCCGCCGCTCCATTGCCCCCGCCGGCGCCGACGCGCTTCAGCAGCACCCCCGCGGGTGAGTAGATGAGCACGCGGTTGTGGTCGGTGTCGGCCACATACACCTCGCCGGCCGAGGACACCGCGGCCGAGCGCGCGCCGCTGAGCGCCGCGCCCCCGAGGTCGGCGGGACCGCCGATTTCAGACAGGTACGTGCCTTCGCCCCACAGTCGCACCAGTCGCGCGGCGCCGGTGTCGGCCACGTACACCGACCCGCGCGGATCGATCGCGATGCCGGAGGGTTCGTCAAAGCCCGCCGCATGCCCGCCGGCCCGCGTCCAGACGCCGAGCAGCGCGCCGCCGCCCTGGGAGAAGGACTCGATGCGGTTGCCGTCCGTGTCGGCGACCAGCAGCCGCCCGGTGGGATCGACCGCGAGCCCGCGCGGGGCGACGAACGGGCCGGGCATGTGCGCGGAGGCGCCGATCGTGCGCAGGTAGGAGCCGTTCGGGTCGAACACCTGCACGCGGTCGTTGGCGGTGTCCGCGACATACGTGTCCCCGGCCGGGTCGGCCGCGAGCGCGCGCGGGAACGCCAGCTGGCTCGGACCCGAGCCAAAGCCGCCCCATTCGCTCACGAACCCGAGCGCCGCGTCCAGCTTGACGATGCGATGGTTGATGTCGTCGGCCACAAACACGTTCCCGGCCGCGTCCAGGGTGACGCCGTAAGGGAACCCGAACTGTCCCGGCCCGGCGCCGTATGAGCCGACCGAGCCCTGATATTCGCCGGTCGGACTGAAGCGCTCGATGCGGTGGTTATCGTCGTCGGCCACCAGCACCTCGCCGGCGTTCGCGGCGACGCCGCGCGGATAGGAGAACTGCCCCGCGCCCGCGCCCTTGGAGCCCCACTGCAACGGTTCGCCGCCGGTCAGCGAGAAGCGCTCGATGCGGTTGTTGCCGGAATCGGCGACATACACGTATTCGCCCGCCACCGCGATGCCGCCGCCCGGGGGCTTGGTGTAGTCCTGGGAAGAGCCGAACTCGAACTGCCCGAGCCCGCTGCCGGTATGTCCCCAGGCGGTCAAAAATTCGCCGCCCGAGGTGAACTTCTCGATGCGGTTATGCGCCGAGTCGACCACATACACGTTGCCCGCCGCGTCCGTGGCGAGGCCGCCGATCGGCCCGAACTGGCCGTGGCCGCCGCCATATGAGCCCCACTCGCCCAGATAAGCGCCGGCGGCGTTGAACTTCTGCACGACATAGCTCAGCTGATCGGCGACATACACGTCGCCGGTGCTGTCCAGCGCGACGGCCTCGGGAAAGCGCAGGATCGATTCGGCGCGCTGCCCGACGATCGCCGCCGAGGCATACGGGCACGCGGGCGCGCCGCCCGACCCGGGGCAGGCTTCGGCGCGGGCGTCCGCCGCGTGGGCCAGAGCGAACGCGAGCAGTAGAGCCGGCAGCGCGAGCAGGAAACGGCGGCGCCGAGAAAGCGTCATTGCCGAATCAGAACACACGATCTGAGCCCGTGGAGCGGTCCGGCGGATCACTTACACGATCGTTACACGCCCGCACGCGCAGGGGAAGGGGCGGCGCCGCATGCGGTGCCGCCGGGAGGGCCGCATGCGGCCCTCCCCTGGAGGCGCACATGTGCGCCTCCACCGGGGGTGCATGCACCCCCGGCCGGACGGCGCATGCGCCGTCCGGGATCGTGGCGCATGCGCCACGATCGCTCCTCCCAAGCTCAGCCGGCTCTTCCAGATGGCGGTAGGCAGTCCCGCGCGACTATGACCTGAGCACCGGGCTCCAGCGCTCGGGGTCGCGCTGTGCCTGCTCGCGCGCCCAGCGGAAGTGGTGGACGGCCGAGCGGCGCAAGGGCTCGCCGAGCATCAGGCCCAGCAGCGCGTAGCGGCGGGCGTGGCGCGGGGTCTCAAGCGCGACCGACAGCAGGCCCGCGAGCGCCCACAGGTGCAGCACGCGGTTGTACGGGACGAGCTGCTCCGGCGTCATGCCCTCGGCTTCGCTCAGATAGGGGATGCCGTTGCGAAGCTCCCACGGCCACTCCACGAAATGCACGATCGCGCCCGCCAGGCCGGCGGCGTTGTTGAGCGCGATCCACTTCTCCATGCCCTCGCCCTCGGCGCTCCAACCCGCGAACGCCATCCCCGGGAGCGCCCCCGCCCACATCGCGGTGGCGGCGCGCCTGCCGATGAAGGGCTCGAACACCAGACCGACGCCCGCGCGAACCTCGAAGGCGTGATGGGCGGCGGTCCCGAGCGCGTTCAGGACCGTGAACGGGCGGCGCGGGCGCACTCTCATGGCGTCATCCAGGTGGCCGCGTCGAGTTGTGGTGCGGGCGCAGGCTCATGGCGTCATCCAGGTGGCCTGATCCAGCTCGGGCGCGCGCATCGGCTCGGCCGGGTGCTCGAGCATCTGTGTGGCCGCCTCATCCATGCGCTCGACCGCAACTGCGCCCGCGGTGGCGAGGCCGGCGGCGTGCGCGAGCACCGCGTCCAGCGCCTCCCAGCCCGGCTCGCCCGTGAAGGCGACCGTGAAAGGGTGAAAGAGCAGCGTCAGATGTCCGTCCTTCAGGCTCGCGTGCTCGTCCAGGGCGGCGATCATGAGCTCGTCGCGCATCCGCTCGGGTGCGATCGGGTCGGGTCCCTCGCCGTAGCGTTCGCGCAGGCCGGAAAACTGGGGCAGGTAGCAGTAGGCGTCCACCAGCGGCCAGCGGAACGGCAGCACCGCGAGGCCCTCCAGCACGCCCTCGCGCTCTCCCGCCGGGGAAACGTAGGTGTAATCGTGCTCTCCCAGCAGCGCGGCCGTGCGCTCGGTCAGGCCGCCTCCCGGCGGACGAAAGCCGCGTGGGCGAACCCCGATCGCGCGCATCGCCTCGGTGGCGCGCTGCAGCAGCTTCGCCTCGGAGCCGGCGTCGAGCGTCGCCCATTCCTCGTGGCGCCACGCGTGCACGGCGAGCTCGTGGCCGGCGCCCGCGATCGTGCGCAGCGCCTGCGGATACATCTGCGCGTTCAATCCCTCCACGAAGAACGTCGCCCGCACGCCGTGGCGGGTCAGCAGATCGAGCAGGCGCGGAAGGACTTCCGTGACGGTGAAATGCTCCCCCATCGGCACGTCCGCCGGCCACATGCCCTGCTCCAGCTGGGCGGCCTCGCCGAGGTTGTCGAACGTGATCGACACGACCGGGCTGGACACCGGGCAATCATACGGGCCGTGAGCAATCGCGGGATAGGCCCTAAGCTCACGGCCGAGATGGCAAGCTCTCCGCGACAGACGCCACGGCCCGAGCGGTAGCGATGCGCCTCGTCAGCGTCAACGCCGGCAACGGGCCCGAAGCGGCCGTGCTGCTGGGCCAGGATCTGGTTCCGGTCTCTGCGCTCGACGCCCCCGCCACGACCGTGCGGGGCCTGCTGGAGGCGCTCGACGCCGAGGAATTGCGCGTGCTGGGAGAACGCGCCGAGCAGGCGGGCGAACGCCTGGCGCTCGCCGGCGCGCAGCTGCGCGCGCCCGTGACCGACCCGCAGAAGATCGTCTGTCTGGGCCTGAACTATCGCGATCACGCCGCCGAGACCGGCCAGGAGATCCCGGCCGCGCCGATGTGGTTCGCGAAGTTCGCGAACTCGCTGATCGGCAGCGGCCAGGAGATCGTGCTCCCGCGCGCGCACCCCGAGTACGTCGACTACGAGGCCGAGCTCGCGTTCGTGATCGGCAGGCCGGCGCGGAACGTGACGGTCGAGGACGCCCTTTCGCACATCGCCGGGGCGATGCCCTTCAACGACGTCAGCGCCCGCGACCTGCAACTGCAGAACCCGCTCTGGACCAGCGGCAAGGCGATCGACACGTTCGCCCCCTGCGGCCCCGCGCTCGTGACGCTCGAGGAGATCCCCGACCTGCACGGCCTGGCGCTGCGCACCCGCATCGACGGCGAGCTCGTGCAGGAGGGAACGACCGCCGACCTGGTCTTCGGCCCGGCCGAGATCGTGGCCTGGCTCTCGCGCACGATGACGCTGCTGCCGGGCGACATCATCGCCACGGGCACGCCCGCGGGCGTCGGCGCGGCGCAGGGGCGGTTCCTGCGCGACGGAAACACGGTCGAGGTCGAAGTCGACGGTCTGGGAGCGGTGCGCAACGCGGTGCGGGCGCGGTAGCCGGCCGCCGGACGCGCGCGTTTCAGCGTCCCGGATCGCCCAGGGCGCCGGCCATCGTCTGCACCCACGTGTCGACCAGCGTCCGGTCCTCGACCGGTGTCGGAATGTCGAGCACGTCGCGCAGCAGGCGAGTGCACAGCAGCGACCCCAGGCCGAAGACGGCGATCGCCGTCGCCTCCTCGGGCGCGATCGGGCGCTCGGCGCGTTCGCCGATCCAGGTGGCAAAGCCCGTGAACGTCGAGCTGACGAGCTCCTCCACGGCGGCGCTCAGCAGTTGCGGTCGGTTGCGCGCGTCCGAGGCGAGGATGCGCAGCAGCTGTGACTCGCTGTCGAGCTCGGCCAGGACGTAGCGAGCCGTGAGCGTCAGTTCGGCCCTGAGGTCCCCCAGCGATCCGAGCACGTCCCGGATCTCCCGCAGCGCGCCGAGTCTCGAGAGCTGGCGCTCGATCCCGGCGGCCAGCACCGCTTCCTTGCTCTTGAAGTGGTGATAGATGCCGCCCGCCCCGGGTGTGAGTCCGGCCGCGGCCTCGATCTTGGCGATCGAGGTGGCGGCGTAGCCGTGCTCGCTGAACAGGCGCATCGCCTCCTCGACGATGCGCTCGCGGGTCGTGGTTGACATCGGCCCTGCTAAGAATACACTTAGCCGAAGTCAGTAGCAGTCGAGGAGGAGGCGGTGTTTGGTGTCCGATAGCGGGCCTCTCGCAGACCCGGGTGGCGCGGCTGCGGCGAGCGACGGCATCCCCGGTGGACGCCTGCGGCGGACCGCGCCGCTGGCGGCTCTGAGCGCTCGCACCGCCGGCGAGGCGGCCCTCACGTCGCTGCGGCGCAAGCTGACGGGGGCCGACCCCACCGAGTTCCACGTCCGCACGGCCGAGCGCTACGCCGAGCTGCTCGGCAACTCCAGGGGCGCCCTGATGAAGGCCGGGCAGATGCTCTCGTTCGCATCGCTCGGCGCCGTGGTGCCGGCGGAGTTTCAGTCGATATACCGGGCGACGCTCACGCGCCTGCGCGATCAGGCGCCGCCGATGGCGCCCGAGCTCGCCCGCCACGTGCTGGAGAGCGAGCTGGATCGCCCGACCGAGAGCGCGTTCGCCGAGTTCGACTGGCGCCCGCTGGCGGCGGCCTCGATCGGTCAGGTGCACGCCGCCAGGCTGCACGACGGTCGAGCCGTCGCCGTGAAGATCCAGTACCCCGGAGCGGCGGGCGCGATCGCGGCCGATCTGAAGAACGGCGAGTTGCTGGCCGCGTTCGTCGGCCTGACGCTCGGTCTGTCCTCGAGCAAAGCGAGCGTCGATCCGCGCGGCGCGGCGCGCGAGCTGAGCGCCCGCATCACCGAGGAGCTCGACTACAAGGTCGAGGCGGCCAACCAGGCGCGGTTCGCCGAGCGCTACCGCGGCCACCCGTTCATCCACGTGCCCGAGGTGATCGGCGAGCTGTGCACTACGCGCGTGCTCACCCAGGAGCTGTGCCTGGGGCGATCCTGGAGCGGGGCGATCGGCGCCGAGCAGGAGCTGCGCGACCGCTGGGCCGAGGCGATCTGGCGCTTCGTGTACGGCTCGCACATTCGCTTTGGCATGATCAACGCCGATCCTCAGCCTGGGAACTACGTGTTTCACGACGACGGCAGCGTCAGCTTCCTGGACTTCGGCTGCGTGCAGCGCTTCCGCCGCGATCAGACCGACATGGCCGCGGCGATCCTGCGGGCATGCCTGCGCGGCGACGTGCTCGGGACCTGGCGGGCCTGTGTGGAGGTCGGATACTGGCGCTCCTCGGACCCCGTCACGCCCGAGGAAGTGTTCGCCTGGTGGCACGAGCCCTTCCGCTATCTGTGGGACGAGCAGCCCTTCACGATCACGCCCGAGTACGCCGCGAGCTGGGCCGAGCACCGGTTCTCGCCGACCGGACGCTCGGCGAACGCGCTGCGACACCTCACCATGCAGCCCGACTGCCTGGCGTGGACGCGGATCGAGCTGGCGCTCTCCTCGGTGCTGGCCGAACTGCATGCCACCAACGACTGGGCGGCCATCAGCGCCGAGTACCGGGGCGAGGACCCGACCACCGCGATGGGCAAGCTCGACCACGCCTTCTTGGCCGAACGCCGCCTGGCGGGCTCGGCCTGAACGCGCACGCGCGCCGGGCGCCTATCCGCCGACCGGCGCGTGCGGGTTGGTGCCCCAGAAGACCTGCGTCCCGAGCATCCCGATCAGCGTCACCATGACCAGGTTCAGCACCATCGACTTCGCCGTGGCCTCTCCCACCCCGACGGGGCCGCCGCCGGCGGTGTATCCGTAGTAACAGCCCACCAGCACGATCGTCGTGGCCATCGCCATCCCCTTGATCAGGCTGAACAGCAGGTCCGGCGGACTTTGAAACTCCCAGAAGCTCAACAGGTAGCCCCCGGGGGAGGTGTATCCGATCTGCAACACCACCGCGATGTAGGAGCCCAGATAGGCGACGCCGATCGCGGCGATGTACACGAACGGCAACACGATCCACGAGGCCAGCAGGCGCGTGGCGCACAGGAACGTCATCGAGTCAAAGCCCATCACCTCCAGCGCGTCGATCTCCTCGCTGATCCGCATCGCCCCGAGCTCGGCCACGATCCCCGTGCCCACCTTCGCGGACATCATGTACCCGAACGCGTACGGCACCGCCTCGCGCAGGTCGCACAGGGCGGTGAACACGCCCGCGTAGGACGGCGCGCCCTGGGACTCGAGGAAGTACGCGCCCTCGATCCCGCACGTGCCCAGGCCGGTGATGAACACCAACGCCCAGATGATCAGCGTCGAGCCGACGATCAAGATGCCCGCCTGGCGCAGCGCCTCGCCGAAGAAGCGCAGCACGCGCAACCCCCACACGTCGCGCACGACCGTGCCCGTGAAGCTCGCGATCTCGCCCGCCGCGCCGACCCACGCGCGCGGCAACGCCAGCAGTTCGCTCATCGCGCCGACCCTCGACTTGCCTCCCTGGGCGGCCTAGGACCAAGGCCGGCAAGGACGCAGGGAGCGTGGTGTACTCGGTACACGAGCGACCGAGGACGCAGCTGGACGCAGGTCATCGGTCGTCCAGGGTCACTTGATCACGAGGATGTTCGGATGCGTGGCCAGCAGCATCTGCGTGAACACGTAGTTGAACGAGCCAAACGCCAGGATCGAGATCACGACCGCCTGGTTGACCGCCCGGCCGACGCCCTCGGCACCCCCGGAGGCGGTCATGCCCTTGTAACAGCAGACGATCGCGATGATCGCCCCGAACAGCATCGTCTTCAGCACCGAGCCCCACAGGTCGGTGGAGGTGGCGTTGGCGAACAGCGTCGCCCAGAACGGGCCGAGCGGCTGTCCGGTGGCGACCGCGGCGAGCATGCCGCCGAAGATGCCGAACAGCAGCGCGTACAGGTCGAACAGCCCGGTGATCAGCATCAACGCCAGAAACCGCGGCACGACCAGGTTCTTGATCGGGTCCACCCCGAGCACCTGCAGCGCGTCGAGCTCCTCGCGGATCTTGCGCGCCCCCAGGTCGGCGGTGATCGCGGTGCCCGCGACACCGGCGAGCACGATCGAGGTGATCAACGGCCCGATTTCGCGGATCGCCGCGAGCACGAAGAACCCGCCCAACCGATCGGTCGCGCCGAACAGCCGCAGGAAGTTCGCCGCCTGCAGCCCCGGCGCGCCGTAGTTGATCGCCACGGTCGTGATCAGCAGCGGGAACCACACCAGACGCAGCACGAACAGGAACTGCGCCACGAATTCCTCACCGTAAGGGTACGGCGGCCGCAGCGCCGAGGAGACCGTTCTGCCCGCCAGCAGCATCATGTCCCCGGTCTCCTCGAGCAGGTTCCTGCTCGGCAGCAACGCCCTTTCGAGCACCTGCCGCGCGGCGCCCGACTCCGTCGATCTTCCCTGCATGCCCGGGCCCTCCTCGCCGATCGCACCTCAGACGCATCGCGCTTGCACGGGAGTGCTCGCGCGCGCATCCACCGGAGACTAAGTATACACTTAGGTCGATAAAGTGATGCCTTATCGGCAGGCGGCGGGACGCTCGGGCAGGTGGGCGGTCCCGAGGACCCGAGCTCCCGGATGGGGAGCCGGCTTCAGCAACGCTGGGGCGTGGCGGGAAGCGGTAGCGCGAGGCCGAGCGCAGGGCGGAGGCGAAGACCTCGGCGCACAGGTCGGCGGCCAGCTCGGCATCACCGCTGCGCCGCAGCAGGTAGCCGAGCACGAGCCGCTCGTAGCGGCGATAAAAGACCCGTACGGCTGGCAGCGCCCCGCCTCTGATCCAGAAATGGGCGGCGAGCAGGGGCGCGCTCGCCCACCGCGCGTTTACTTCACGATCGTAAAGCTCAGCGACTTCGGCGCAGAGCGCGCTCCGGCAGAGTCGGTGGCCGTGATCACGAGCGTGTAGCTCCCCGGCTTGAGCTTCTTTACGGGCGAGATGCGGCCCTGGAACGCCAGCTTGTCGGCGCCACTGTGGCCCGTGAAGGTGAGCCTGCCGGCGCTGACCTTGTGGGCGCGGACGCGCTGGGTGAAGCTGAAGGTCACGGTCGCCTGCTCGTTGAGCGAGAACGAGAAGGTCGTGCCGGTTGGCGTCTTCGCGCGGCTGATGCGAGCGAGTCGATTGCCCTCGCGCCATCTCGTCGCCGATTGGCGTGCGCTCTGCACCACAGGAGGCGGCAGAGGCGTCTCGCTGGGTACCGACGACGACGTGGAGGTCACGTGGGCCGGCGGGGTGGTGGTCGTGGAGGTTTTGCCCGGGGCTTCGGTCGGGGCGGGCGAGTTCACGAAGGCCCACGCAGCGCCCGTGCCGCCGTTGTCGCGCCAGGCGCCGATCAGCGCGGTGTCGCCGTCGGCCGACAGCGACACGTTCGTACCGAATTCACCTTCCCCGGCCCCGTCCGCGGCAGTGATCTTCGGGCCCTGCTGGATCCAGGTGGAGCCCGAGCGCACGAATAGCCACGCCGCGCCCCGCGTGCTGTTGTCGGCGAGCCCGCCGATCAGTGCGGTGTGGCCGTCGGCAGACAGCGCGACACTCACGCCGAACCTGCCTTCCCCGGTCTCGCCACCGCCGGTGAGCTTGCCGCCCTGCTCGGACCAGGTGAAACCCGTGCGCGTGAAGACCCACGCGGCGCCCTTGCTGGTGTCGTCGTTCCAGCCGCCGATCAGCGCGGTGTGGCCGTCCGCGGAGAGCGCGACGATCGTCCCGAACTTGCCCTCCCCGGTCTCGCCCGCGCCGGTGAGCTTTGGTCCCTGCTGGGACCATTCGGAGCCCGTGCGTGTGAACACCCAGGCGGCGCCCTTGCCGCTGTAGTCTTTGTCGCCGCGGGCCACGTTTTCGTCGTTCCAACCGCCGATCAGCGCCGTGTTGCCGTCCGCGGAGAGCGCCACGTTCGTGCCGAACATGGCTTCCGCGGTCTCGTCTTCGCCGGTGAGCTTTGATCCCTGCTGGGTCCATTCGGAGCCCGAGGGCGTGAACACCCACGCCGCGCCCTTCCAGCCGCTGTCCAGCCAGCCGCCGACCAGCGCGGTTTTGCCATCTCCGGACAGCGCCACGGTGTAGCCAAACCAGGCCGCGCCGGTCTCGTCTTTTTTGCCGGTGAGCTTTTCACCCTGCTGGGTCCAGGTCGAGCCCGAGCGTTTGAACACCACGCCGCACCTTTTGTGCCGTTGTCGCCGGGCGCGCCGACCAGCGCGGTGTCGCCGTCGGCGGACAGTGCCACGCTCGTGCCGAACCCGCCCGCTCCGATCTCGCCTTCGCCGGTGAGCTTTGCGCCCTGCTCGGTCCAGGCGGAAACCGAGCGCGCGAACATCCACACGGCGCCCACGCCGTTGTTGTCGCGAGAACCACCGATCAGCGCGGTGTCACCGTTTTCGGACAGCGCGACGCTGAAGCCGAAATTACCTCCTTCGGCCTCGCTTTCGCCGGTGAGCTTTTCCTGCTGGGACCAGGTGGAACCCGAGCGCACGAACACCCACGCCGCCCCCACGGCGCTGTCATTGGGACCGCCGACCAGCGCGGTGGTGCCGTCTCCGGAGAGCGCGACGCTCGTGCCGAACTCGGCGAGCGGGGTGCCGCCCGTGAGCTTTTCGCCCTGCTGGGTCCAGGTGGAGCCCGAGCGGGTGAACACCCACGCGGCCCCGGCGCTGCTGTTGTCGGTGGGCGCGCCGATCAGCGCGGTGTCGCCGTCGGCGGACAGCGCACGCTGTAGCCGAATTCGCCTTCTCCGACGTGGGCGAATTCGCCGGGCCCAGTGTGGCCGGCGCCGACGAGCTTTCTGCCCTGCTGGGTCCAGGTTGAGCCCGAGCGCACGAACACCCACGCCGCGCCCGCGTCGGGGTTGGCGTAGTGCGCACCGACCAGCGCAGTTTTGCCGTCGGCGGACAGCGCCACGCTGTAGGCGAACCGGCCGGTGCCGACCGCGCCCGCACCGGTGAACTTCGAGCCCTGCTGGATCAGCGGGTCGATCCGCAGCGGATAGCGCACGCCGGCGGTGTCGACCCGCAGCAACAGCCGCCCGCCGTCAAGCGCAAGCCAGCTGTGCAACGCGCGCCCGCGGGCGTCGGTTGCATGCAGGCCCGTGTAGCGCAGGAGCGCCCTGCCGGCACGATTGATGAGGACGTTCTGCCCGTTCCTGGACAGCGAGGCCTTCACGTTGCCGGAGAGCGGCATCGAGAGCGTCAAAGGCCCACCCGTGTGTCGACTCGGCGCATGCGGAATGGTGAACCCCTGCTCGAAACCGAGCGGGCCGTTCGCATACCACTCGTCCAGACCGGGATGCCGGTAAAGGACCCGGTTTGCATGCGCGCTCGGCGCGACCTGCGCCACCGCATCAAGCGTCGAGCCATAGCCGATGGCGAGAAGACCGAGCTCGACCGCGGTGGTCCCGGAGCGCACCGACACCCCCGAGCGGGTGAAGCTCGCGCGCAGGCGTTGTACAGGGCTCGGCGCGGTGAATCCGCTCCTCGTGCGGCCGACCCGGTAGGCCTGATCTTCAGCCCCCAATGCCGCCGACACCGCCCCTTGAGCGGTCGCAGGGAGACTCAGGAGGCCGGCATGCGACAAGCGGTGGGCCTTCGCGTGAGCGGCGCCTACCGAGCGCCCGCCGGGAAAGCTCTCGTGCACAGCTGCGCCGAGCACCAACCCCAGCAGCGCGGCCACGAGCAGCAGCGGCCATAGGCCCGGCGTCCAGACCCGCAGTCCACGGCGAACGTTCACCGAGAGAGCCGGCGCAGACCCCGGCGGGCCCACCGCCCCGAGCTTGACCATCCCCGCTGGTCGTGTCTCCATTCTCCCCGAACCTCCCCTGTTCACGGCACCGGCTGGAACAAAGTCTGTCACAAAACCACTTGTCAAGCCGACCCGAACCGGATCACCGTCGGACGCGGCCACAGCAGCACCGACGCGTACCCCAGCCCGGACATCGTACGCGCCCGACACGGCGCTCCCGGCCGGCTCGCATACGTGACAACTGTATGCAATACTCATGGCCATTCGACCGATCGCGCGCAACCCGCGAGCATGAACCCTTCGCACAGCTCATCCGACAACCCTCTCGAAACGCCTGGCGCGCAGCAGATGGCGGCGTGGACGCTGCGCCTGGCGCAGAGCCCGGGCTTTGGCCGGCTGCTCGCCGCAGACCCGCATCTGTTCGCGATGCTCTACGCAAGCTGTGCCGCGGCCGTGGCGCCGCCGGAGCCGCTTGCCGGCGATGACCGCGAGGCGAGCGCGGCCGATGAGAAGCTGCTGCCGACCCTGAAGGATCTCCAGCGTCAGTTCGGCGAGCGCACCAGCGGGCGCTTCGTCCGTCTGTATCTGCGCGGAACGAGCGCGTTCGGACTGATCGACCGGGACGCGAGCACCTTCGAGACTGCGCTGCGCGACTGGGCGCAAGCGGCGGAGGTCGAGGCGTCGCGGTTCATCACCCCACTGGACGAGAACGTCGGGCGCATCGCGACGCTGCTGGATCTGACGACGGCGGAGCGCGACATATTTGTGTTTCAGATAGGCCGCTCTCGGCCTGGATTCTCGCAGCTATTCGAACTGCTGATGGACGCCGACCGTGCGACGAAGGCGGTACTTGGAGCGGCGCTCGGCAGCTCGGAGTCAGAGGTGGTCTCGGCGCTCTCGGAGCAGGGGACGCTGGCACGCTCCGGTCTGTTGAGCGTCAAGGAGCGACCGCTGCGGGTGACCGGACCGTCGCACCACCTGAGCGCTACGCTCGCGGAGCCCGCCGGAGAGGATGTCGAGCTCGTCGAGCGGTTCGTCAAGCCGCTCTTGCCGTCTCCCTCGACGAGGTCGCTCGGGCGCCTACACGAGGACGACAGGCGCATCCTCCTGGGTCTCCTATGCAAACCGCTGCCGGCCGATCGCGGCGTGCACTCGCTCGTCTACGGTCCGAAGTCGGTGGACAAGCGAGACATGATGGCGCGGTTGCTCGGCGAGGAGGGAATCAGCGCGCACGCGGTCGTCACGAGGCACGTCACCGCAGGGGATATGCCGACCTGGACGTACATCGCCCAGCGCCACGTCGAGCGATCCAGGCCCGACGCGGTGCTCGTCGTAGATCGCGCCCACGAGGCGCTCGCCTCCCGGCCTCGCACCAGGTTTCACCTCTTCGACCTCGACGACGACGAACTCGTTCACGACGACGACCCCGAGCGCGCCTCCGACGAGGGCCTGACGGAGAGCAGTGTGCGCTGCGTGTGGATCACCGATCGCGCACGCCAGCTCTCGGAGCGCAACCTGGGCGCATTACTGTTCCACTGCGAAGCGTTTCCCGGCTCACGCGCGGAGCGGCGGGCGCGCGTCGCACAGGTGATCTCGGACTTCGGCCTCTCCTCGCGGTTGGAGCGCGATCTCGCAAAGTACAGCCTGCTCGGTGAGCAGCAGGTCCGTCAGGCGGCTGAGCTCGCCCGTCTCACCGTGCTCGCAGACGACGAGCCGGGCGATGAGTCTGCCAGGCGCCGGGAGCGGCTTGACAAGGAGCGAGAGCGCGTGATCCAGCGCGCGGTCGCTCACAGTCAGAAGGTCCTCGGGCGCGACCGCACCGAGGGGATACGAGACTCGGTCACCAGCTACGACCTCGACCTCCTGAACATCGCCGGGCGCTTCACGCCGCAGCAGATCATTGCGGCCCTCAGGGAGCGCCCACGGGGCTCGCTGTGTTTCTGGGGCATGCCGGGTGCGGGCAAGACGCAGCTCGCGGAGCACATCGCCGTCGAGCTCGACCTGCCGATTCTCATGCGCTCTGCCTCGGAGCTGCTCTCGATGTGGCTCGGCGAGACCGAGCAGCAGATCTCGAAGATGTTCTCAGAGGCGCAGAACGAGGGCGCGCTGCTGTTCCTCGACGAGGCAGACTCGTTTCTGCGCGATCGCACGCTCGCGCGCGCCCACTGGGAGGTGACGCAGGTTAACGAGCTGCTGCAGCGAATGGAGCGATTCGAGGGAATCTTCATCGCCGCCACGAACCTGATGGACTCAATCGACGCGGCGGCCATGCGCCGCTTCACCTGGAAGCTCGAGTTCAAGGCCCTTCGGCGCGAGCAGGCGTGGTCGATGTTCTGCGCCGAGAGCGGGTTCGACCCAAGCTCCGAGCCCCAGCGCGCGGACGAGCTCGGGCAGGCGCTGAACGCCATCGAGGACCTTGCGCCCGGAGACTTCGCGACGGTCAAGCGTCAGGCGCGGATGCTCGGAGAGGAGCTGTCCCCCGATGCCTGGATAGAGCAACTCGCGGCCGAGGCCAAAGCAAAGATGCTGGGCTTGAGACGCCAGCAGCTCGGGTTCGCAGGTTAGTGCCGAACTCAGACAGACGCCGCGTACGGAACCGGTACGGTTCACGCTTCATGCTTCCCCCGCACCGGTAGCGACCATCCCGGGGACGGTCGCGAATACGACATACCTAGCGGGGCGGGATTCGAACCCGCGATTCCCGTGAGTTGTCGCAGGCCGAGGCGGACATCGTTGGTCTGGCCCTCCGCGCGCTGACCAGCGAGCCGCTCCCAGGCGGCTACGACCTGGTGCATTGGCAGGCGATTCATCGCTGCCCGACGCGTTTTATGCCCGACCGGAGCACATCGCAGGCTATGCGCGGGGCATCTTTGCCGAGCTTGCTCGGGAGGACCGCCTCAAGGGTCTCGATCGCACCACGTTCGTGGAGCGGCTGACGCACTACCACGCCGAGATGTATGCCGTCCATCCGTTCAGAGAGGGCAACACGCGCAGCTTGCGCGCGTTCCTGGGTCAGCTCGCCGGAGAAGCCGGGCATCGCATCACGTGGGAGCATCTCGATCACGAACGGAGCTTCGCCGCCAACGTGCGCAGCCTCAACGGGGAGAACGAGCAGCTTCGGGAGCTGCTCGAGCAGATCGTCGATATGCCGTAGTGCTGAGCGCTTCGAGAATGGTCTCGTTCGCGGACTTGCCGTATCATCCTGACTGCCGGATCATCGGGGGAGACAAGCCACGGAAGGAGAGTCAATGTCGGTACTGATCGCCCTTATCCTCATCGCAGCCGTCGTCGCGTTCTTCGTCATGCGATCCGGCGAGAACCTACGGTTCGAGACATCGTCCGACCCGCATCGCGTCATCATGGCCGCCGTTGGCATCGTCGGCGCCAAGCGGCGCTGGCAGACTATGGCGCAGAGCGACCACGGAGCGAACTTCCAGTACCACAAGGGACCCAATGTGCTGGTTGCCATCGTTCTCCTGCTGTGCTTCGTGATCCCCGGCATCGTCTACGTGCTGATCGCCGGCAAACGTGAGTCGCTTGTGCTCACCATCGACTCCGGTACAGCGGGAATGACAGTTGTCCAGATCACTTCCAATGGATTCCGCGGCAAGGCCGCTGGCCGCGCACTTCAACGGCAGGTTGCGGTGCCGGCGGGAGCATTTGGTACAGGCGAGGCGCCCGCGCTCACGACAGGTGGCGACTGAAGGTATTGAAGCAGGCGCTTCTTGAGCCTGCGCCCGAGATGACAGTGCGGCCAGGCCTTCAAAGCGGCTCGTCGAGATCGTTCTCGAGCAGGTGGACGTGGCGACCTTTGAGGGGGACGAGCAGCTCAGAGCGCCGCAGGCCTGTCGCTGCGAGCAGGGCGAACATGAGCCGGTGGGCTACGTCGATGGCTCGCACCGCAGCGTTCAACGTTGTTTGCACTTCTGTTCACACCCCAGCCGACTCGGTCCGCTCCGCCTGACCCTAGAAAGCACAAAACCCGCCCAGTTGAGCGGGTTTCGTGTGATAGCGGGGGGGGGATTCAAACCTGGTCCAGCTCAGGTCGCCGGCGCGACAAAAGGACGGTAACCATCGCGGCGTTTTTGCATCCAGATGTTTACGGCGTAGTATGATGACGTCATGGATGCGCATATGCAAACACGACCAGTGTCGGCGCGCCTCGCTCCCATCCTCGAGGAGCTGGAGCTGCGCCAGCCGGCGGTGGTCACCCGATCGCTCCTCACGGAGATCCTGGCGCAGACCCAGGTGCCTCTCCCGGCCGAGGCGGTAGCCGAGCGCTTGGTCCGCCTCGGCTGGCTGCTGCCCCTGCGTACGCGGGGGGCCTGGGAGTTCGCGCCGGCCGCCCGAGCCGGCCGGTACCGGGCGGGTGATCCGTGGATCGAGCTGCGCGCGCTGCTCGCGCACAGCCCGGACGCTCCCGTCGCAGTCGCATTCGAGTCGGCGGTCTGGGAGCTGGGCCACTCCTCCCACCAGCCGGACCGCCCGGTGCTCTCGCACCGGCGGGGCTGGCGCCCACCCCGGTCGCTGGGTGTTCGCGCGGTCACCTTCGACTGGCGCGTGCCAGCGAAGACGGTGCGGGGATTGCCCGTGTGGATGCAGGCCACCATCCTCGTCGCTGCCGCCGAGCGTCCCGCGGCGCAGGGCAATTGGGGCAACGCTGACGATTGGCTTGCCGACACATTCCGAGCCGCCATCATCGAAGACCTGTTACGAGAGGCGGAAGGGCGGCGCACCTCCACCCTCGCACGGCTCGGCTACCTCGCCGAATGGGCAGGCGGCAACGACGTCGCCGAGGAGATCGAGGCGCTGCTTCCCTCCCGGCTGCCCGTCACGTTCCTCGGGCCTCGTGACCGCCGCGCCCTGTGGAGCAGCCGATGGCACGTCTACGACTCGCTGCTCCCACGACGATGATCACGCAGGGCTATCTCGCACGCCATTTCCAGGGCCGCAGCGGCATGCGCGATCCAGCATTGCTCGACGTCGCCCAGGACTACGCGCTCGAGCACCTCCACGACCAGGGCGCTTTCGCGCTCGGCATCGTCCTGAAGGGCGGCACCTCCTTGCGGAAGCTGCGCGCCGGCAACGCGGGCCGCTTCTCCACGGACCTCGACTTCGCCACACCGGATCTCGAGACCGCCGAGTTCCTCCTCGACACACTCGACGGCGCCGAGCTGTTCGACGTCCGCTTCAGCCTCGCCGAGCGCGAGGCCACGCGCGCGAAGCTGATCGTCGACACGCCGCTCGGCCGCCCGGCCATCCCCGCCCGCATCGAGGTCTCACCGCGAAAGCTGTGGCTGCCTACCCAGCTCACCGCGCCCGTCGTTCTTGCCGTGCACGCTGGCTACGAGTTCACCCCTCCGGTGATTCCGGCGCCGGCGCTGGAGGAGTCGCTCGCCGAGAAGCTCGCCGCGTGGCGCCGGCGGCGCAAGTTGAGGGATCTCTACGACCTCGATCTCTTCGGCCGCGGCGCCCTCGAGGAGGCTCAGGTCCGCAGGCTGCTCGTCCTGAAGGTCTGGCACGACGTCGTCGACGATGGCCTCGGCCAGCGACCCTTCGACCCCGCGGAGATCATCGCGGACGTTGACGCGAAATCGCTGCCCCCGGAGGACATCGGACTCCTGACGCGGCCCGTCGAGCCGGAGGTATGGCTCAGCAACGTCCGCGCGCGATACGGGTTCGTCACCGCACTCGACGAGACTGAGCAGCGCGTCGCCCGGTGTAATCCAGGTGACCGGTACGAGGTCTCGCAGCTGGTGCTCGCTCTCACGGGGAACAACTGATCCTCCACCCACAGGACCGGCAAGCCGTACACCGAAGGTCCCGTCGGGGTATTCGTATATATAGCGGGGGCGGGATGATCCCTAAACCTGCGACCGGCCCTGCGGCCCAGAGAACCCTCGCTGAGAGGCCGACCGTCGCAGCCATCGCCCACCGGATCGAGGAGTGGTGGCCGCTCGGCCGAGAGGTTGGCTGGCTGCGCGAGCTCGGTCGCGGCGCAGCGGACAGTCGCGAGTAGCTTCTGTTTATGCTAGCGATGAGCACAATTGTTTTGCTAATATCGCTACCGTGCTCATTCAGCCACTCGCCCAGTCGCGCTCAGACCAGCGCCGGTTCGTCGACCGCGACGAGGAGACCCGCTCGATCATCGCAGCTGTCAAGGCATCGCAGCCGGTGCTTGTGCTTGGCGGTCGCGGCAGCGGGCGCACCTCGCTGCTCAACCACGTGGCATGGCTGCTCGCCCACGACGAGACACCACGCGACTCGGTGCTGATCAGCGGCGAGCTCGCCCGCGACCCGGCGCAGCTCCTGGGAGTGCTCGTCGCCCGTATCGGGCGCCTGGCGGCGCCTGGCGGCTCGCGCGCGCGCTGGCTTGAGGACCTGCAGGCGCTCTCGATGCCCGACGGCCCGTTCGGCACAGTCGTTCAGCCGGCGATCCTGATGGAGCTGATCGACCTGCTCGGTGAGCGCCTCGCAGAACTTGAGCGTCCGGTGTGCCTGATGATCGACGAGGTTCTCCCGGCCGTCGCGCACGGCGTGTTCGGCACGTTGCGCAACGAGCTGTGGGCGCTGCCGGGAGCAAGCTGGATCGTAGCGGGCGAGAGCGCTGCGGGACCGCTCTACCGCGAGCCGCCGGCGGACGCGTTCTTCGCGCACACCGTTGTGCTCGCGCCGCTCTCAGACGCAGACGCACGTAAGCTGCTGCACGCCCACATCCCCAACCTTGGAGAGCCGGATGTGGAGAAGGTGCTCGCGGCGGGAGACGGCAACCCGCGCCGGCTGCTGCGCACCGCCGCCGACATTCAAGCCGGCATCCCACCCAACGAAGCCCCCACCCACGAGATGGTGGAAAAGGCGACGAGCCTCGCCGGGCCGCTCGCCGGACGCCTCGTCGAATACCTCTCAGAGCATGGGGCGGCATCCGCTTCGGATGAGAGCATGCTGCGTCAGATCGGCGCGAGCCGCCAGCGCGCCAGCCAGCTGATGCACCAACTGCATTCCGCCGGCCTGCTGCAAACCGTCGAGCAGGCCAAGGAAGGACGACCCGGCCGCCCCGCACGCCGCTTCACGATCAAGACACCCACATGAGCAACACAACCCTCAACCAGCTGCTCGACAAGCACGCCTTCGACGGCAGTCCGCTGCACGTCGACATGCCCGCATATCACGTTCCCTTCGACGATGAACAGCGCACAGGCACTGAGAGCGGCGTCGTCCGTGCCGCGGAGAGCAGCGAGCGGCTCGGCCTGCAGGGCCCGATCGGCTGTGGCAAGACGAGCCTGCTGCGCTATGCCCTAGACGATCCCGATTGCGCGGTCGCCCCGATCTGGGTCTCGGTCGCCTTCGATGAGGACGCTGTCGTGCTCGACGTGCGCCGCTTCGCAGCCCACCTGATTCAGGGCATCGTCAGGGATGCTCAGCGCGCGGGCACACTCTCCTCCCAGGAGCGCAAGGCGATCCTCACCGCGGCCGCCGACAGACGCCCCCTCCCCGGCAAGGAGCGCCGCCGCGGCGCGCGGCTCGCAGCGAAGTTCTGGGTCGCCAGCGCAGAGCTCGCCGGCGAGGTCACCTCAACGCTTGAAGGCGTCGATCTCAAGCGGCCCGCCAGCGAGATGCTCGAGAACGTCAACCGCGCCCTCGAAACGATCGCCGAGACCGGCCGCCATCCGGTGATCGTCATCGACGACTCCGACAGCTTCACCCGCCGCCAGGGGTCAGGCAGCACCCGTGAACAGCTCATCGAAGCATTCTTCGGACCAGTCCTGCGCGCCCTCACCGCGCTGCACGCCGGCGTGATCGTCGCGGTGCACGAGGAATACCTCGACATGGAGTGCTTCCAGAGGACGAGGCAAGAGCACGGCGCGCTCGAGCGACTACTTCCGGTGCCACCAATCGTCAGCGGCCAGCTGGAGCGGATCCTCGACCGGCGCACACAACTCGCCGCAGGCACCCAGGGCAGCCAGGCTCTCTCCGCTGCCGCGGTGAACTCCCTCACAGAGCTGAACCGCGCACGCACCGCGCGCAACCTGCGCACCACCCTCGGCATCGCCCACGCCGCCCTCGTGGGCGCCGTCGATCGCGACGCCGAGCTGATCGAAGAGCAGGACATCGCCCGCGCCGCCGTTGCGCAACTCGGCACCGAGACGACCGCCTGACACCTCACGGCCGGCGCCGGAAGTCTCACACCTCGCGCATAGCCTCGGCGTACCAGTCGAGGATCTTGGAGGCGACCAGCTCGTCGAGCCCTGTGGAGTGGACGCGGTTTGACGGACAGAGCCGGGGCCACACGCCAGGAAGATCCCGCTGTGCCGCCGGCCGCGCTCCGCTTTGCGAGGGGCGCACCGTAGCATGGCTGATATGGACGTTGGTTTGTCAAGTGTGCAGCACTGGATGCCCGCGGCTGGGCGGGCATCCTGGTCGGTCAAGGGGGCGGCGGGGCCTGGTGGTGCGCGACGCGCGGTCAGGCTGATATGCGCGGGTTGGGTACCGCAGGACCGGGTTTCGTCGTGAGAGCCCGCTGTCTAGGATCGAGCGTGGCCCCTTGTGTGGGGGTTGCTCATAGCCATCTCGCGGATGCTCTCGCGCGTGGTGTCCAGGTTGTTCCCGCCGCCTCCTTGACCGACGTGGTGCAGGATCGTTCAGTCGGCGTTCGCGATCGCCCAGCAGAACCCGGCGAGTTCACGAGCGACGGCGACCGCGACGATCGTCTTGCGCTTGCCGCGCTCGTCGTCCAGCCGGCGCCACGTGCGGTGCAGGCGCTGTTGGGCCTTCCAGGAGAGCGCAACAATGTGTGGTGGTTGGTTTTCCTGGCGGCGGCGCAGCGCGACGCCCTTCGCTGGCGCACGTCGGTAGTGCCAGGCAGCCTCGACCAACAGCCGGCGGGCGTGACGCGAACCGGACTTCGTGATCGCTCCCTGACGACGGCGCTCACCGCTGCTGTTCTCCGAGGGCACGACTCCGAGGAAACTCATCAGCTGCCCGGCTCGCGCGAAGCGTTCCCAGTCACCGATCTCCGCGCACAGCCCGACCGCGGAGAGCGTGTCGATCCCCCGCATGCACCGCAGCCGCGCGACGGTCTGCGCCCACGGCGAGCAGGGCACGAGCTCGCTGATCGCGCTCTCCAGCCTCTCCCGGCGAACGATCAGCGCGTCGATCGCGCCGAGATAGTCCAACAGTGTTACCTGCGCTGCCCGGTCAGCGAACTGCACTTGCCCAAGCCACTCGCGGTGCCGGGCACTCCAGTTCCCGCCTGGCCCACCGAAGATGACATCGTGGCGCAAAAGCAGCTTGCCCATGCGATGACGGGCACGCATCAAGTCGCCGCGCACGTCCTCACGCGCCCTGATGAGATCACGCAGCGCCTCCTCCTCGGTGCTCGGAACCCTCACCGGGTGCAGAGCGTCGACCATCAACAGCCGCACGAGTCGCTCCGCGTCACGCCGGTCGGTCTTCACCCGATCCTGTGCTGGACGCTCGATCTTGCCCGGCGCCGCGATCACGCAGCCAACCCCAGCGCGCTCCAGTTCTCGGGCGAGCGTGAACCCCGTTGGCCCAGCCTCATACGCCACCCGTGTCGGCCCGGGCAGCCCGACACAGAACTTCACCACCTCGCTCGTCTTGCCAGACAGACGACGCGAGCGCATCTCACCAGACTCGCCATCCACCGTCACCGCGACCACCGTCGCCGCGTGCACATCCAACCCCGCCCAGCTGCGAACCTTTGCCATGGTCGGCACCTCCATGATTGCGGTCGGCGCCCAGGCCACTCCTGGACGCTCAACCCGCGCACCTCATGCGCGGGTGCCGACCCTCACACCCCCACCAGACGGAGAGCAGGCCTCCATAGTGTCTAGCAGCGACATCGCACGGACTGCCGGTTAAGCCAATCCGTGAAAGAAGCCTATGCTCCGGTCGTTCAGTTCGCCGACCACGAGTCCGCGGTCGAGGAAGCGATTGAACTCCTCGCACGCGGTCTCGGGCACCAGCGCGCAGTTGTGGCATGCTGCCAAGTTGCAAGAGTCTGGCCCTTGGCCCCACTGCGTCCCGATCTCCATGCACACGGGATCCGCGGAGCACCACAGCGCCCCCTCAAGGGCGGCGGTAATCGCGGGCTCCAGATAGCCCGGCTTCCCCATGCGCACCAGTCCACCCATCGTGCCCTCCGCATCGCCGGCAGCGGTGTAACAGGAGGAATCCCGCCATCGGAGACTCCGCTGCAGTCGAGACGTAAAGCCGCTCCCGAAGCGCAGCGGTGCTGTAGCCGCACTCGAAGGTGAGCTGATTGATTAGCAAATGCGCAAAGGTGTGGAGCAGAATGAATCGCGGCGTTATCTGCCTTGGTCGCAGGTGACGGCCGTCGCGCGCTGAGCCGTAACGATGCTCAACCATGGCGGCGCGCTGAGTCACTTCGGGCCGAGCCTCCCACGCCAGAATCCGCTCGAGGTCGAGCTCGATAAAGATGCCCTCACCGAAAACGGTGTATGCCGGCAGCCACCGATCGCGCCACTCAGGGACGCGCCTCCACAGCTGCCCGATCCGCGCCTCGTCCGTCATCGGTTGCTCTGGATAGATGCGGTTGAAACCTGTCAACACCCGCGTCTCGCGCAGGCGCTCGACGAGCATGATCCGTGCGACGAATGGCCGGAGGCTCGCGCCGTAGTCCGCCAGGCGGCCAGCCGTCACCGACAGCTGCTCCTCATGCCGCTCCACCTGCAGCGCCTCGTGCTCCTCCCGCCGGAAGACTATCTCCGCGGATTCGTCCGGCGATAGCTCGGTGTCCTCCTCGGCCGGGACGTCACTCGTCATCAGCCTGACCGCCTCGTCAAGCTGAGCATCCGTGAAAGGCTTGAGAAGCTCTCGACCTGCCTCGCGGAGCTGCGCAGCCGGCAGCTCGCCACCGATTTTCCCCGCCAGATTTACGATCGTTGAGAGCGGCGGAATCTCCAGAGCCGACCGGAGGGCCTCGGGGACCGCCTCCGTCGTGCGAGGAAGGTAGATGGCGCTGGCGACCCGCCCGAAGTAGACGTTCGACGCCGACCTCAACGAGCCCCGAAGAGCGCGGCCGCATCCCGACGCGTCTGTGGAGCCGTGCTGCGGGGACGCACCGCGACACATGTACCGGGCCCCTGGTTCCAGTGAGTTCGTCAAGTAAGTGGAGCCATCAGGGTAGGCTTCGACAATGCCTCCAAGCGTCCGCGGGCCGACCCCGCACTCGCACTCAACAACCTGGTTGGACAGCGTCGCCCCTCCGGTCGACCTCAACCGGACGGGTCGATCGCACTGCGGATCAGCGCCCCGGTGTACCCACTCGCGCCAAGGAAAGTCCTGGAGGTGACCGTCTTCGCACATCGCGACGAACGGCACCTGCGCGAGATACGAGTTCTTTCCTTCTTTCTGGCAGTAGGGACACTTCTGCCTCCCCTTGGTCGCCAGCTCGAGATCAGTCAAGCGGTTACACCGCCAGCAGAAATGCCACAGCGGAAACCGGAGAAAAGGGATCGTCAGGTTGAGATTCGGTATGTGCTGACCGCGCTCGGGGAAGCGGAAATCCGGCGGTTCGCGAAAGTGGTCGACGTGTAGCAGCCTCTCGAGACGCCACTCCTCGACGCAGAACTCGCTCAGGTCCAGGTCGCGCGAGTCGTCCTCTCCACCCTCCCGCTCGTACCAGTGGTCAAGCCCAGCTGCGAGCATTGAAGTGCCATTTGGCACGGTAATCATCGAACCCACGCCAAACGGGGCGATGAGGTGGCCCCGCTTGATCGGCCCGCTAGACATCCTCGTCGTCCAGAAGGTAGATAGTGCTGATTTCGGCGCGGCAGTCGGCGTCTACGTTGCGCAGCGACTGCGGAACCGACCAGGAGAGTCGCGCCGCTGCGCGCGTGGTGTAGCTCCCTGCTGGCCGGATGAGAGGAATCTCCCCGTCTCCTGACGCTGACCAGTGGATCCGGCGCCACCGCTTCCACTCGTCGTAGCGCGCGTCGAACACCTGCTGCAGGTTCTCCTCCTCGGCCGGATCGACGACGGCTACGCGTGCGGACAGAAGATCGCCGGCCGCCTCTATGAGATCGTCCGGAACCGGACGAGGTGCTGCTCCTTCCTCGCCCAGCTGGCGCACGTATGCAACAAGAACGGCGTGGAGCGCGCGATCAAGTGCCGGCGGCGAGAATGGCGTGACACTCGTCGGCTCGACTTGCGCGTACAGGCGCTCGTGGTAGGTCCGGAACTTCTCAAAATGGGACCGGTCGCGCGGCTTAGATGCGCTGTATATGGTCGCGACGAGACCTGGGCGCTCCTTCCACCTGCGTCCGATCCGGCCCGTCACCTGTATGTACTGCGATGTCGTCTTCGGCTGACCGACCACGCACATCAGCGACAAGCGATCAATGTCAATCCCGACCTCGATGATGTTCGAGGCAAGGCAGATGTCAACCGGCCGGCCGCCGCCGCCCGAGGTCGGTATCTCCAGATCCTCCATAGCTTTTGGAATCTCGTCGTTCCGCAGCCGGCTCGTCAGCTCTAGTACGTTCCACAGGCGGCGGACATCGGGCGGCGCGATTCCAAGCCGGTTACGAAGCACCTTCAGGTAGTCTGGGATGTCCGACTGCAGCAGGGACAGCGATGTTCCTAGCTCGCGCAGGCTGTTGAAGAAAACGGCCAGCGTCCACCACGGGTCCTGCTCGTCGCGCGAAAGGCCGACCGGAGCCTGAAGCAAGGCCGAGAAGGTTCTGACCTGTGCCGTCTGCACCGAGCCGAGCCCCGGGCCATGAACGCCAACGTACAGCCGCCCGGGCATGAGCTTCCCATCCGAATCCTCTGCGTAGCGAGCAAAGAACGAATCGGCGGCATCCAGGCCGTGAGGCGGAAACAGAGGTGCGTCCGTCCGGGCATAGAGACCTCTGATCTGTTCTTCCGACCGGCGGATCGTCGCCGTCGAAGTGACGATCTTTGGCCGGCAGTACCGACCGTCCCTACGGTCGGTGCACAGCTCATCGATCAGCGGCTCATACAGCCCAGCTAGGGAGCCGAGCGGCCCGGAGATGAGGTGCAGCTCGTCCTGGAGAACGAGGTTAGGTGGCGATGCAATGCGGCTTCCGTCGGACCCGATGCCAAACAGAGCTCGTGCTTCGGGGCGCCATGCAAGCATCGCGAACTTGTCGACGGTTCCAATAACCAACGATGGCGGGTCCCTGTACATGTCCTCATCGATGACCTGGATCGGGAGGCCATTGGCGAACTCACAGCCGCCGTCTGGGCAGCACAGCACCACCGTCTTGGCGCTTTCGACATAGCCAGCGACGCGCGGCGCGTTGCGCTGCCTCTTGCCCGTACTCTTGATCGGACCCATTTGCGCCGAGCACCACGGGCAGCGCAGGACTACGAACTTGTTCTCAGCGTAGCTGTCACCGCGGTTCAGCCTTTTCAGAGTCGCTCGCGCATCAACACGGTCATTTGGCGTTACGGCGCTTCCCACCCAGATCCCGATCGAGAAACGCTGATCACCGAGATCAGGCGCTTTCTTCCGCAGGTGCTCCATCGCGCAGATGAGAGCGCCCGCGCGCTGAAATTGCTGCGCGGTCAGGAGGCGGAGCGTGTACCGCATTACCACGTCAACGCCGGCGTCGCTCGGGTCAGCGAGCCGGCGGTAGAACATCGAGAAGGCTGCCAGGCAAAGGTAGGCTTCGGTCTTCCCGCCACCGGTGGGAAAGAAGATCAGCTCAACGGTGTCGCGCTCCTGCGACTCAGCTGACGCGGTCGACCCGAGAGCGGTGAGCACGAACGCGATCTGAAAAGGCCGCCAGTCCCCGCGATCGCTAACGCTGCGCCAGTCGGGAACGTCGAGATGGTCGGCAACCTCTATCAATGCCGTGTCACCGTTGTACACCGTTTCGCGCGGATTGCGACGACGCGTCCTGAGCTGCTGCAACAGCATTGCGTGATTCGCAAGCTGAAACGCGCGGCGTACCGTGCCGTCCGTGCGCACCAGCTCCAAGCCTGCGCGCATGCGCGACAGAACGCGCTCGGCTAGCTGACGTGCCCAGGGACGTTCAGAACGGTGTGTAGGTAGGGGTCCGGGCCTACCGAGAGGCTGTGGGTGTCAAAGCTCACCACCTCAAGGAGGCCCGGAATGCCGCACCATAGAGCCCGTATGACCCCGCGTGGGCGGGAGATGGTCGTTCGTCGTGTCGTGGATGATGGGATGTCCTTCGCGCAGGCCGGGGCGTGGGGGAACGTGTCGAAGTCCACGGTCTGGGAGTGGGTGCGCCGCTGGCGGGCGGCGAGCACCGACGAGCGGGAGTCGCTGGTGTGTCTGACGGAGCGTTCCAGTCGCCCTCACCGTTCCCCCTCTCGGTGTCCTGTCGAGGAGGAGCAGCGGATCTGCGAGCTGCGCCGCAGGACGGGCTGGAGTCCCAGGACGATCGCGATGCTGATTGGGCGCCCTCACTCGACCGTCCACCAGGTTCTGCGACGCGGGGGCTGCTCGCGGCGGGAGCCATCCGAGCGCGCGGCGGTCGTCCGTTACGAGTGGCCGTGCCCCGGGAACCTGCTGCATATGGACGTAAAGAAGCTCGGGAAGTTCACCGAGCCCGGGCACGCGCTGACGGGTGATCGCACCCGGCGCTCCCGCAGGGCCGGCTGGGAGTTCGTGCACTCGATCGTCGATGACTGCAGCCGCCTGGCGTACTCGGAGATCCATGACGACGAGAGGGCCCCGACCGTGACCGCGTTCACCCGCCGCGCACTGGACTGGTTCCTCGACCACGGGATCGTCGCCGAGCGGCTGATGAGCGACAACGCGTTCGCCTACGTTCACAACAAGACGCTGCGCGAGCTGCTCTACCGCCGTGCGATCCGTCATCTCCGCACCCGGCCCTACACGCCCCGCACCAACGGGAAGGTCGAGCGCTACCAGCAAACCCTGCAACGCGAGTGGGCCTACGCCCTGCAATACGCCTCAAGCGACGCCCGCCGCGCAGCGCTGCCACACTGGGTCCGCCACTACAACGAGCAACGCACCCACTCAGCCCTCGGCAACCGCCCACCCATCCACCGCGTTCGGGACGTCACCGGGCACAACATCTAGAGCCGCCGTGCAGCGCAGTAGGACGCTACCTGCCGCACGTCCCGAGAGACCGGGAACGAGAGATGCTCCGCCTGCGCGTCGTGGAGGGCCTGACCCTGGCCGAAATCGGCGCGAGGTTCAACGTAGGGCAGGAGCGCGCCCGCCAGCTCCTCAACCTCTACTTCGGCATGTCCGGCACGCCGCTCGCCGCCAAGAAGCACAGGCGCCTCGCCACTGCGAAGCGGCGTACAGACGCCCTCGCTGCCGCCCGCAGCCGGTAGACGAGAGCAGCTTGATGGGCGTCGTTGTGGGTTCCTATCTGCTTCCAAACCTGGTTCCAAAGTGCTTCCAAACCTTGTTCCTCACGGTCGTGGTGGGGGATGGCGCGAATCGCTAGTGCCGGCCGGGGGATTCGCGCGGATCACGGCCGGCTACATCTATATGTCCGTAGGGGTATCTCCATCAGAAGCACCACGCCCCAGGAGCGTGCGTCCGTTCTCGCTCTGCGAAGACCTTCCATGAAGAACCCGTCATCTCCCGGCATCGCCGACAAACCGAGGCTTGCGCTTCCACCGAAAGGGAGTTAGACCTGTCTGCCACGCCAGAATCGGCCCCTCGCGGCTGGACTTGAGATCCCCCACGGATCGAGGTAGACATGGACACATCGAACCGACCCCGCCGACAGACCGCTCCGCGATGCTCCCGCAGGCGCCCGGACTGCTCGCCGCTCGCGAGCCGCCGCCGAGCCGTCGCGAGAGGTCCGGCCTGCTGCCCTGGTCCGGCCGAGCCGTCGGTCTCCGGCGGGCTCAAGGTCACGATCCGGATCATCCCTCTGCCGAACTCGGAGTCGAATCCGTTGCGCGCCCGGCAGCTCGCGGTGATCGTGAACCTGCTGCGCCGGGCAGCGGGAGAAGGCGCCGAGCAGCACACAGCCTCGCCGGAGGATGCCGGGGCTCGCAAGCGGCGCACGACGCCGATGCGGAAAGGGAGCTGAGCGAGCGATGAGATTCGCCTTCCTCGGCCGCACCTCCGACGAAGACGCCCAGGACCCTTCGCTCTCGATCCCTCGCCAGTTGAACAGCTGCGAGGTGGTCGTCAAGCCCCTCGGCGACGAGGTCGTGGCGCACTACTGGGAAGTTGAAAGCGGGCGCAAGTGCCTGGAGAGCCGTGGCAACGGCGGCGGCGACTGGTCGGACTTCAACGTTCCCGTGCCTCGTGACGGCGGTATCAGGGAGCTGATCCGCGACGCCGCGACCGGCAGGTTCGACGGGGTGATCGTGGAGAGCATCGACCGGGTGTCACGGATGACCGCGGGCTCCACGTGCGTCGAGCAGGAACTGGAGCGCCTCGGTGTGGCGCTGTTCGCCGCCGACGAGCCGATGAACACCAACGCGACGTCGATCCTCACCCGGCGCGTCAAGCAGGGGATCGCGGAGTGGTACGTGCGCGACTTGATGGAAAAGAGCCGCCGGGGAATGGAGGAGAGCGTCAGGCAGGGATGGCACACCGGCGGGCGCCCTCCCTACGGCTACACGCTGGAGGAGCATCTCCACCCCAACCCGAGCAAGGCGCGGGAGGGCAAGCACAAGCACCGCCTCATCATCGACGCGGTACGCGCCCCAGTCGTCCTGATGATCTTCGAGGACTACTGCATTCGCCTGCTCGGCCTCGGGGAAATCTGCGACAAGCTCAACCGCAGCCCCGAGCTCTATCCGTCGCCGATCCCCAACCGCAAGGACGAGAGCGACCTACCACACACGTGGAGCCGATCCGTTCTCAATGCGCTGTTGCGCAACCCGAAGTACACGGGCTTCAACGTGTGGGGACGCAACGACAAGCGCCCCGGCCACCCGCAGATCCGCCCGCGCGAGGAGTGGGTGTGGAGCCCAACCCCGACCCACCTGCCGATCATCACACGAGAGCTGTTCGACATGGTCGAGGAACGCGCCCAGCGCAACGCCGACGCGGCGAAGGCAGGACGGTCACGCGCGGCGCACCGGCGACCCAAACCGCAGGCCCGGCGCCTGTACCCGCTGCGCGGGCGCGTGCGCTGCGGGCTGTGCGGGCACCGCATGGAGGGCTCCCACCAGAAGGGCTCCAACTGGTACCGCTGCCAGTACGTATACCGTCGCGGCGCTGCAGCCGCCGCGCTCGCCGGCCACCCCAAGGTCCACGGGATCAAGGAGGACAAGATCCTCAGCCCAATACTCGACTTCCTGGCCCGCCGCGTGTTCGGCCCAGATCGCCTCCGCCTCCTGCGAGACGAACTCGCCCAGGCAACCGCCTCGACCTGGCAGGAGCACGGCAGCGAAGTCGCACGACTCGAGAGCGAGCTACAGAAGATGAACCGCTCCCTCCGAGCGCAGACGCTCCGGCTCGAGGAGCACGAAGACCCCCACCACCCAATCGTCGCGCTCGCCTCCGAACGTATCGTTGAGCTCAGCGCCCACAAGACGGCCGTCACGAACGAGCTCGACAGGCTCAAGGCGAAGCGCCCCCCAGGACATCACCCCGACGAAATCATGGCGATGCTCGATACCGTGCCAGACCTGCGCCCCACCCTCGCGACCGCCACCGAGGCCGAACTCGCGGAGATCTTCCGCGCCTTCGACATCGAGATCACCTATGACAAGGACCGCCAAATCCTCAACCTCGCCGCGACGATCACACCCGAGCTGCTACCCGAGTTCGACCCCGACGAAAACGACCGCCCCTCGGGGCGGTCGCAGATTAACGGCATAGCGGGGGCGGGATTCGAACCCGCGACCTTCGGGTTATGAGATCGCGATAGGTAGGTCGGGTACGGCGGAGTTGCCCGTGTTTATTGGGGTTGTGAATGGTTCGCTCGGGCCGGTTTCGCTCAAATTGGAACGACGAATGGAACAATGGCGGACTCATCCTTGCCGGGGCGGTCCCTCGTCTACAGAGACAGAATGCGAGTCGGCTGACGAGATCCCCGCCTGGGCTACTCGCCCAGCGCTCTCCGTTCCGCCGCCTGCGCCAGTATCGCGTAGGCACCCACGAGCACGTCGGTGAGGTTACGATCCCCGACCTCGACCGGGGCGGGTCCGAGCTGGCGCAGCAGCGCGTCGGGTACCTCGCCGGCGAGCGGGCTCACGTGGAAGGCGTCCAGCTCAGGCCCGCAGGACCAGAATGAGTCGAGCACGGTGGTGGACAGTGGCGCGCCTGGTTCGGGCACGCTTGAGGCCCCGGCCGAGGTCGCACTCGTCTTGGCGCCGCGCCCGGCGGGCGCGCGCCGCTTGCGCAGGCTCTCCACGAGCTCGTCCTGATCGCGTCCTCTCCAGGTGAAGATCAGGAAGGGGTCCTCGTCAAAGCGCTCGGCGAGGATGTAGTAGGTGGCCGCGATGTGCTTGCACGGGTTCACCGCGTCTGGGCAGGTGCAGGTCGCGGTCAGCTCGCTCGGCGAGCGCGGGAATAACGACAGCTTGCACGAGTCGAAGAGCTCCTCGATGTCGTGGGGCATCTCGCCGGCGAGCAGCTTTGCGAGCGGCAACGCCTGCGCCGCCATCGCTTTCTCCGCCCGGCGCCACTGGCTCTCGGTGAGCGCCTTGTAACGGATGCGCACGCGATATGGCGAGTAGCGCGACCCCTGCACCTTCGCCAGCACCACCCCGTGCTCTACATCGAGCTCGACGACCTGGCCGGCACGGGCGTAGTTGCGTCCGCGCTTCAGCCGCGAGCCGACGCCGAAGGACTCGAGCAGCTCGATGAACCGCTGCGACCACCATGTCTCGCCGATCTCCCCGCGCCGGCTGCGCGCCTGGATGCCACCCTCCGCGGGCAGTGGCCGCGAGGGCTCATAGAAGGGATGATGGTCGAAGGAGGTCATCGTCAGTCCGCTACCGCGCCGGCCGAGAGCGTCACCAGCTCGCGCAGCTGGGACGTGTCGAGCTCGGTGATCCACGCCTCACCCGTGCCGACGATGCGGTCGGCGAGGTCCTTCTTGCGGTTGATCAGCGTGTCGATCCGCTCCTCGAGCGTGCCCACACACGTCAGCTTGCGCACCTGTACGTTCTTCTTCTGCCCGATCCGGAAAGCCCGGTCGGTCGCCTGGTCCTCGACCGCGGGGTTCCACCAGCGGTCGAAGTGGACCACGTGGTTGGCAGCGGTCAGGTTGAGCCCGATACCACCCGCCTTCAACGACAGCACGAACACCGCCGGCCCGTCCTCGGACTGAAACCGCCGCACCATCTCGTCGCGCGCGCTCCTCGAGGTGCCGCCGTGCAAGAACATGACCTCGCGGCCGAGGCGCTCCTGCAAATGGGTGCGCAGCATGTGCCCGAACTCGGTGAACTGGGTGAAGCAGAGCACGCGATCGCCCTCGGCGAGCGCTTCGGCGAGGATCTCCTCCAGGCGCGCGAGCTTGCCTGAGCGCCCAGCCAGATCAGAGCGATCCTTGAGCAGGTGCGCGGGGTGGTTGCAGACCTGCTTGAGCTTGATCAGCGCCGCGAGGATGATCCCGGAGCGCTCGATCCCTTCGGCCTGCGCCGCCTTTGCGAGCATCTCCTCGACGACCGCCTCGTAGAGGCTCGCCTGCTCCTTGGTGAGGTTACAGTCGACGCGCATCTCGATCTTCTCGGGCAGGTCGCCGATGATCTGCTTGTCGGTCTTTAGGCGGCGCAGGATGAACGGACCGGTCGCCTGGCGCAGCTGTGCGGTGGCGTGCTCGTCGCGGTAGCGTTCGATCGGCCTCGCGTAGCAGCGCTTGAACGTCGCGGCCGGACCCAGCAGCCCGGGATTGAGGAAGTCCATGATCGAGTGCAGCTCGGTCAGGCGGTTCTCGACCGGCGTGCCGGTGAGCGCGACGCGGTGACGTGCCGGCAATGAGCGAATAGCGCGCGTCTGCTTGGTGTCGATTGTCTTGATGTTCTGCGCCTCATCGAGCGCAATCCGCTCCCACGTCGTGGCGCTGAGCGTCTCGCGGTCGCGGGTCGCAAGCGCGTACGTCGTGATCACCAGATCGCTTGCGCGCGCCTCGCGCGCGAACTTTTTCTCCGTCAGCCGTTCGGGACCATGATGCACATGCACGCGCAGGCTCGGCGCGAATCGCTGCGCCTCGCGCTCCCAGTTGCCCACCACCGACATCGGGCAGACCAGCAGCGTCGGGGCCAGGCGCTTGCGCCGAGGGTTGCCGGTGACGGTCTTGGTCTGTGATGCGGGCGTTCGAGTTGATCCATTTGACTGTCCCCCATTTCTCTGGCGCGCAGCGTGCTCGCGCTCGGCGAGCAACAGCGCCAGCAGCTGCACCGTCTTGCCAAGGCCCATGTCGTCCGCCAGGCACGCGCCGAGGCCAAGACTCGACAGGAACGACAGCCACGCAAGGCCGCGCTGCTGGTAGGGACGGAGCTCCCCGTCGAGCGTGGCCGGGGTGGGGACCTCCCGCAGCTTGCGCTCGACGCCCGTGCCGAGCAGCTCTTTCAGCCACCCGCCGGCCTCGATCTCGACAGGCAGCGAGTCGGTCTTTGTCTGGGCGCCGGCGCCCAGCTCGAGGCTCTCGCGGATCAGCTCGCCCGCCGGCGCCTGGCCCCGCTCGGCGCGACGCTCAAAGAAAGCCAGCGCTGCCTCGACATCCTCGGGACGCAGCACGATCCAGCGCCCGCGCGCCATCACCAGCGGCAGCTTTAGCGCCGCCAGCTCGCGCAGCTCCGCCAGCGTCAGCGTCGCGTCGCCGACCGCGATCCTCCACTGATATGCGCACAGGCCGTCCAAACCGAACAGCCCGCTGCCCTCCTCGATTTCATCGAACGGCTCCATCTTGAGACCGAGACGCAGCCGCTTGTTCCACCAGGGCGGCGCGAGCACGCCGAACCCGGCCTGCTCGAGCGCTGGAGCGGCGTCGCGCACGAACCCGATCGCCGCCTCCGGGGCCAGATCGACGCCTGTCGGGGCGGCCTCGCGCAGCGCTGGCTCAAGGCCCGGCCACAGTCGCAGCGCATGGCCGAGCCCGCCGAGCAGACGCTCCTGCGGGTCCGCCAGCCGGTGGCCGAGCGCCTTCAGCCCATCTCCGTTTGAGCGCCACACCTCCTCGGCTCCGATCAGCACGCTCGGATCGTCCTTCGCCTGGAGCAGGATCTCGACACGCCAATCCGCCGGCTCGTCGGGCTCGTCGGGCTCGTCGGGCTCGCACAGGCGAAAGCAGGTCCGAAACATGCGGTGCTCCGCATACCGCTCTCCCGCCTGGCGCCACTCGTCGAGCTCCTCGGCCAGCACCGCCAGCTCTCGCTCGTGCGCATCGACCGCGACCGGGGCGGGGTCCGTCAACGCCGCCAGCCATGCATCGACGACAGGGAGCTTGCGCTTCGAGCGCCGGCCCGCTCGACGTCCCGTGAGGCCGTCGGCGAGAAAACTCCGCGCGCACGCATCGACGAACGTCCCCAGCAGATCCCCTACGACAGCCTCGGGCGCGTTGGGCTCCCCGGAGGAGGCGATCTCCGCCCGCACGAGCGGCGGCATCGCCGCGACCAGCATCCGCATGCGCTCTGAGTCCTCGGGATCGCCAGGCATCACGCGCCACCACGCGAGCGATCCCTCCTCGCGCCGTACCACTCCGGGGAGCAGGCGACCGCGCGCGACCAGCTCGAGCGCGAGCCTGCCCGCCTCGGCCAGAAACCGCAATGAATCGCCGAGTGCCACACCCTTGGGGTCAGGGGCGCCACCGGCATAGCCGGCGGCCGGCTGGGCAAGCAGCAGCTCGAGCGCGGCGGCCGGCCTCAGCCCGATCGCCGGAACCACCCACGGATCGAGCAGCTCTGGACTGCCGAGGCGCCCCTCCTCGTCTCCTCGCAAGAGCTGCGGAGAGTGCTGCGGACCCTCGTCGAAGGAAGGCAACATCAAGTGCAGCTCGCGTTCGAGGAAGGCATCGGGTTCGAGTGAAACCCCCAACGCCTCGAACGCTCCGGCAAGGTCCCGCACCGCGCAGGCAAACGGGTGCTTGCGCGCCCGCGGTTTCGCCGGCCTGCCCCCTCGACGTCTCTGCGCACGCGCCGGCGACTCCGAGTCCTCTCCCCACACGCACAGCTTCGAGTCCCGAGACCAGAGTCCGTGCAGGGCGATCACGAGCGCATCTTTGCGTGACGGACGGACGCCTCCTTCAGACCACCTTCGCAGCCAGAACGGCCGGCAGACTCGTTGCGCGCTGCTATTCCTCGTTGCCCAGCAGGCGTGACGACCAGTCGCGTACGACCGACACCTGCTCCCGCACGGCGGGGCGATCGAGCACTTCTTCGAACCTACCCTCATACCGCGCGGCGACCGCCCACGGCGTCAGCTCCTCGATCTGCTCCCGGCCCTCTGAAAGATCGATTCCGTGATGCTCCAGAAGGGAGGTGAGATAGCCGATGCTGTGCGTCCGGTCGTAATCGATCTCGTGGAACGTAAGTACCGCCTTCAGGCGCTTCTCGATCGCCTGTTGCGCGTGAAAGCCCAGCACATCGTCGGGCACGTCTGAGTCATCGAGCAGCCGGTCGAGGATCGACTCATCCCCTTCGGCCTTGCGCACCAGCAGCAGTGCCAGCTCGCGCGCTTCAGGACTCGGCGACGACACGGCCCTGGCTCATAGCCTCGTGAATCATGGTGCCCTTGACCGACTCCCACTTCCGCACATGCTGCTCGCTGGCTACCACGACATCGGCCGGGATCAAGAGCCGCCCAAGAATCCTTCCCAGGCGCACCATCTCGCCAAAGCGATCGTGGACCTCCCGCTCGATCACCAGGAAATCGAAGTCGCTTCGCTCGTCCCCATCGCCACGAGCGCGCGACCCGAACAGGATCACCTTGGCCGGGGCCGCGGTCGCCTCGATCAGCGCTCGTCCGGCGCGCTCAATCGTCACCCCGTCTGCTGTGGCGCTCATCGTGCTTGCTCCCTCGTTGGGCTCTCATCCGGCGCCGACGGCTGGGTTGTGCTGAAGACCCGCTCGACCAGCTGCGCTCCGTTGGTCGGGTCGGGGGCGTAGTGGCGGTAGATCTCGGTCGTCTTGGCGTCGGCGTGGCCCATCCACTCCTGGATCGAGCGCAGCGGCGCGCCGGCGGCGGCCATCTGCGTGCCGAAGGTGTGGCGCAGCTCGTGGAAGGTGATCTCACGCACACCGGCCCGGGCGATGGCTTCGCGGAAGCGCTTGCGCATCTTCGACGGATCGAGCACGTTGCCGGTGTGGGGATGGCAGAAGACGAGATCGTCGTCTGTGCGGTAGGCCGAGCGCTGGGAGTGGAGCTCGAGCTCTCGTGCCAGACGGTCGGCCATCGGCACCGAGCGTCCCTCGTGTGACTTGGGGCTGTCGAACTTCCCGCGGGTGAAGTTGTCGGCGACCCGCACGCGGCTCGCCAGCCAGTCGACGTCGATCCACTTCAGCGCCAACAGCTCCCCTTGGCGCAGTCCGGTCAGGGCAGCGGCCAGGTAGAGCGGTCGCTCGACGGCGCCCAGCGAATCGTCGGGGACCGCGTCTGTGAGCTTGTCGAGCTCGCGGGGTTGCAGGAAGCGGATGCGCCGGTGTGGCGAGCGCGCCTTCTTGGGGCGATCGACGTGCGCGACCGGATTGGTCAGGACCCAGCCGCGCTTGAGCGAGAAGGCGAAGACGCCGTGCAGGAAGTTCAGGTGGTTCTGGACCGTCTTGCTCGACAGGCCGTCCGCGCGCTTACGTTTGAGGTAGGAGGCGACCCTGGCCGGGTCGATCCTGTCGATCGGCGTCTCGCCGAAGAATCCTTCGAGGTGTCCACGCAGGTATCCGCGGTAGTCCTGGATCGTCGAGCGCTTGCGATCCATCACGTGCTCCAAATGGTCGATGTAGAGCGCGCCAGCGTCGGCAAGCGTCTTACGCTCGGCGGTGGCGAGCACGAGGTCGTGGTCGATCCGGTTGCGAAGCTCGCGCTCGGCCTGAACCCGCGTCAGGCCGCTCGTGCCGCCCTGTGCGCGCTTGGGACCGATCTTGCGCTGGACTCGCCTTGTGCCAGCTCGCCAGGAGCCGTACCAGCTCTCCTTGCCCGTCTTGTCCTTGTAGACGAAGAGACGACCGCTGCCGTAGGAGCGCTTAGCCATGACCGCCCGATTGTAGGCGGCAGAGCGGCCGGCGAGCCTCGGTGTCGAGGCCGAGCGAGACCGGGGATGCTGCGCAGGGGGCATGGGCAGGTCAGGCATGGATGTTGTCGGCCAGCCACTCCTCCAGCATTCGTTGGGTGAAGCGGATGTGGCGACCGACCCGTACGCATGGAAGGTGACGAGCCCGCACGGCTTCATATATCCAGCTCGTTCTCACGGAGAGCAGTCGGGCTGCCTCCTCCGGGCGCAGCAGTGGATCTTGCAGCCGCGCATTCGACGGAGCGGCGATGGACGGCTCGTCGGTCGATTTTGTGACGGGTGTCATGTCGTTTCCCTTCGGAAGCTCTTGGTTTGTTTGTGGTGTCTCGGTTAATGACCGTGAGCACGCCGAAGCGGCCAACGAGTTTTCTTGGCACTCGGAGCTCGCGACGGGCCACTGAACGCAAGCTGCAAGGCAGCCAGTCGATTTCGTGAGGCCGATCGGGCGGTCAGCTCGCAGGCGGCATCCAACCGGTCGCGTCTATGAGCTCGCTGAGGTCGATGTCGCGTGCGCGGCAGTACAGCGCGAGGGCGACCGGGACGACCATCAACCATGATGCGGTGAGGCTCGCGATCACTTCTCCGTCGGAGCGCAGCCGCTCGAGGAAGCCGTCGGTGATCTCGCCGAAGACCTCCATGCTGCGCACGCCCTGCAACCATCCGAAGGTCATTTCCGGGGTGCCGTTGGTGTTCTGCCCGATCGTGGCGCGCGCTGGCAGGTAGGCGTAGTTCTCAAGCGTCTGCGAGAGCTCCTTCTCGCCAATCTTGGAGTAATGCACTGTCAGGTGCCGCAAGTTGCCGTACATATGCTCGATCGGTGATGCGCCGGCGGGCGTCGGACGCCGGTATGCCTCGACGAGGTTGGCTCCGCCGGGCGCGCGTTCGAGCAGATCACCGACGAACTCCCGGATCTCGGCATTCGAGGTCACAGGATGCACGAGCCGGTTCGCCTCGTAGAGCCTCGTGACCGTATGCCGGTGCCAGAACAGCATCGCGCGAAGATCGCCGTCGGTTTGTGCCTGCCGCGACGGCTTGATTCCCACCATGAGGTCTTCGGCGAGCGCCGTCACCGAGAACATCCAGTGCCCCACGGGATCGTCGTGTTTGAAGACCTCGCCGATCGTCAGCTTGCTCACCGCGACTCCTTCACGAGCCGCTCCTCCCGCTCGACCAACGCAAGCAGGCGCTCCGCGTCAAAGGCGGCCATGTCCCTTTCCTCCAAGCGGATGAACATGTCGGCATGAAGGTCAGCCGCCAGCTTCGCCACCCGCGATCTCATGTGTTCAAGGCGGGGATGGAAGTTCGCCTTCACCCGGGAGTTCCAGGCATAGCTGGCCTCAGCTCCCGTGGCCGAGGCGATCTCGGCGATGCCCACGTGCTCGAAGAAGTCGCGCATCCCCGCGAGCCCGGCGTCAAAGGTGAGGATGACCGCATCCACGACATCGGGCACCTGCATGGCATCTACTTGGCCGCTGAGGAGGAAGAGGTCGTGAGCCGTTCCCCACAGCTCGCCGAGGGTGGCGTCGGTCACAGGTCTGGCTCGAAAGCGCAGCAGCCGGCTCGCCTGACGCTGCGCGTCGTCGTCGGCAACCCATAGGTTGAAGGCGACCTGTACCAGCAGCGCCGCGTTGAGGCGCAGGTCGTGGCGAAGCCAGCGCATGAACTGCTCAAAGTCCTGTGCCCGCTGCGACAGGCTCTGGCTTGGGTCCCATAGCTGCCTGAGCCTGAGAACCCCGGCGTACATCCACAGCATCTGAGGGATGTCGGCGGCGCCGGTCATCTCGCGCTCGTAGCTCGGGTCGAAGATCTCGGGCGGGCGGCGCTCGTCCATGACCTCGGCGCGGCTAAGAGCCATGAGCAACTCGAACGCCGCGTGCGCTTCCAGGGCTGCGCGCGGCTGTAGGGTCGCCCTCGTCGGCTGATGGAGCTGACCGAGAGCAGGCCCAGGAAGCACGTCGCGCCCGAGGAGGTTGGCGGTGAGATGCCGCACGGTCTCTGCCTTCTCGCCGAGTCGCTCGGGCGCGAAGCAGAGGCGCTGCATCGCAATCAGCACGTCAGCGTCGAGCACAAACGTCGCGGGCCGCATCGGGTCGTAGGGCCGGAAGCTGTTCAGGGGCACCACATGGAGACCCGAGATGTCAGCGAGCTCGGGGACAGCCCACGAACCGGCGTAGGCGGCGGCCAGGGCCGCGGCTGTCGCAGGAATCCCGAACGCGCCGGTCTCGTCATCAGCGCCCAGCCCAGAGCCGAGGATCACGCAGCACGAGCCGTTCGCCTTGACTGTCTCCTCCCATTCAGCATCGGGGCGAGGAACGACGAACTGAAAGCGGCGTGCGGGGTTGGAGATCAGCGCGTGTGGCCCGAACTCCAAGCGCCACCCGTCATCGAGGCCACCACGGAGCGAACCTGGCCCCGCGAACAGGGCGAGGCCGAGCCTCTCGCGGTAGCGAACCCAGGACTCCTCGGTCAGGAATTCTGGAGCGTCGCCAATTGGATAGAACGCCAGCTCGACGGCCATCGTCGGCTGCTCTTCGAGGAAGCCATAGATGGCTGCAACGGGCGAGACGTGTCCGTGCCTGGGCGCGTCGGTCAGCGACGCACGGCCAGCAGTGACCTGACGCACGTCCTCGGGGAACAACGGGTCCAGCGCGATCGACACCCCGAGGACGATAGAGGCCGCTCTGGCAGGCCCAGCGCCGGACTCCTCCGCGCTCCCGTCCGTGGGAGTCTTCGCTGATGGGCACTCTCTGGTCGCAGATGGGTCGCCGTCGGCGCCGGTCGATGTCGAGCCTCGGGAAGGAAGACATCCCTCTCGACCCCGGTGTCTATGCCCTCTACCGCGCTGGCAAGCCGACGTACGTCGGCAAGGCGAAGAGCCTGCAGGGGCGTGTCTGGAAGAACCACTCTGGGCGCGGGCGGGGCATGGGCACCTCGGCCATGCGCCGCAACGTCGCCGAGCATCTCGGCATCGCGACCGCCAACGAGATCAAGGTGGGGCTCTACCGTGTGAGCCCCGAGGAGGCGGGGCGCGTGTGCGCCTGGCTCGACCGCTGCGAGATCGCTTGGCGCAAGTGCCCTACCGAGGCCGCCGCCGTGGAGCTGGAGAAGGCGATGAAGAAGGAGTACCTGCCGCCGCTCACTAAGCGCTGAGGCACGGGCGCGCGCCGTACTCGGGCATCGTCGAGCAAGACCTACGCCGCGTCGGAGCGCACGAACGGGATGAGCGGTGCGATGACGCGCTTCTCAATGAGGCCGGCGGCGTGCGCGAGCAGATGCGGGATGGGCGAGTAGCGGCCCTGGCTGGCGATATGCAGCGCGACCACGGGCACGCCGGCGACCTCCACGCTCGTCGCGTCGAAGGGGATGTTTTTGAGCTTCGACCCGTCCTGGATGAAGGTGTCGAGGCGCCCCCGCGCGTCCCGCTGCGCGTGCCCGGTTCCGTACTGGACGGTGCCATCGGGGAGCACCCACTTGACCATGCAGTCGCTCAGCCCGAGCGCAGCCACCGGCGCGCGTGTGTGGTCGTCGGCGTTGGCGAGCTGGTTGATGGTCTGCAGCACGTGCGTTTCGTCATCGGGCTGCTCGGCGCCATCCGCCGGCTGCAAGCCCTTCAGGATGTCGAGCACCGGCTCCGGCAGCGCCTTCGTGTCCGAGCACCAGCGGCCACGTTCCTTCGCCCGCTGCTCGTTCTCCTCGCCGACGGGCTCTTCCCACACGCCCTGGAAGTAGATGGGGAACTGCACGCTCCCGCGTTGCTTCTTCGGGACGAGCGCCGACATGAAGTGGTCGAGTCCCGAGCGCAGGTTGTAGATGATGCCCGCCGCGATGGTGGGGATCTCGGTGTTCGCGGGGTCGGAGATAATCTCCAGGCGGCGCACCTTCGGCTGGCGCTTGCCCTCTGCGCTCTCGACGACGCGGTAGGGGTCGCGCATCACGTAGCGCTCAATGTCCTCTTCCAGGGAGGCGAGGTCCTCCTTGGCCTTGGTGAGCTTCTTCAGATACGAGGGGACGATGGCGACCACCAGCCCCACGGTATCGCCGGCGCCGTCCACCCCGGGTCCCACCTCCGGGCTCAGCGGCTCTCGGCGACGCAGGCGCGGCCCAAGCGAAGACCCGGCGCCACCGCCGCGCACTCAGGCGGTTGTCGTACCGAGCACACATACGGCCCGCTTGGCCCGGACGTTGCAGCCCGTGCAACACCTTGACCCTGAGCTTGACCCGAAAGCTACGCCGACCCAACGATCCGTCTGCGCCCACAAAAAAACCCCGCCTGAGCGGGGTATTTTCGAGTAGCGGGGGCGGGATTCGAACCCGCGACCTTCGGGTTATGAGTTCTCCGGAGCAGGGTCGGGTTGGGTGAGGTTGCCCGTGTTTGCTGGGGTTGCCTCGGGTTCGGTGGGGTCGGATTTGCTCATAACGGAACCTTGAACGGAACCCTGGAGCGGATGCGCTTGAGGCGGATTGGGCGCAACTCCATCGGACGCGCCGTCGTCCAACCCGTTGCCGTTGGCGGGAGCAGGTAGCATCCGGTCGGCGTGTGTAAGGGGTAGGAAGTCTGGTGGCGATGGCGGATCGCTACCGTCGGCGACGGTAGGCTCAGCACGGATTTTGGGCGGGCGTACCTGCCATGCCTTCAGGTTCTGCACGAGGTCGCGGTAGAACGTCATGGCCTGTTCGCGCGTCTCGCGCACGAACGAGCCCTCGACACGGCCTCGCTTCTGGCCCATCGGCCGGCTGAGCGTCAACACGAACGATCGGGGCTCGCGTGTGGTATCCGCAGGGAAGAGCAGGATCTCAGGGCGCTCCCGTGCCTGCTCAAGGGTCGCCGCGACCGTCTCCCGCGCATGCGGGTACCAGACCTCTACTCGCAGGTCCGACCAAGTATCACCGAGCTGCCGAAGCAGCCAATTGATACGGGACTTCGGCCGCCCCTCCGAAGGCGCGGTGACCTCGACGCTGAGAGATGTTTGTCGTGACTTGAGGTCGGCTCGTATCTGGAGGTCTCCTATGGCGTCCGGGACTCGGACCGTCGCGCGAAGACAGCCCTCAGCAGCAAGCGTCTTTTCCAACTCATCGAGCCGCGCGCTGGTCGTCTGCTTGCGTGGTCGAACCGACACGACGTTGCGCCCGAGTTCTTGGGACAAGCTGAGGCACAGATACTCCGTGAACTGGTCCCATCGCTCCGCGACGTGCCGGGCACGCGGATCTCCACTGCGTAGCGTCCCGTCGTGAGCGGCGGTGCGCACCGGCACCCAGTCCTTCCCCATGTCCTCGAAGCCGGCGACTCCAGATGCTTCGCTGCTGAGATAGTGGATCAACTCGCGAAGAATCCACGCTTGATCGAGGTCGGACACCCCTCGGTAGCGGCTCTGCACAACTGCCTCGGTCAGGATTCGCCACCATGAAAAGTGCCAGAGGCTGGTTTTGCGGAGCTTGCGCCCATCGACCACTACCGGCGATTCAGAAGCGCTGTGTGTGATCTGGTTTGAGATCGTGAGCACCCCGTCGAAGCCTTGATCGCGCGCAATGTCGAGGTACCGTCCGACCTGCTCCTCGGTCAAGGCGGCGGAACCGGTCTTGACCTCTACCAGGCATGTCCAGCGCTTCCCGCCCCGCTCACACACGATCGCTCCGTCAGGGATGTCCACCTTGCCGTTGGCGTTCTTGAAGCGAACCTCCGCAAAGGTGTCGATGCTCGGCGACTTCGGCGCACCCAGCTCGCGGAGTAGGGCGTGGCCGAACTCGGGAACACCATGCATCACGGCCAGCAGGCAGGAAGTCGCGCGCTTCTCCTGCTCCTCCTGACTGCGAATGCCGTAGGTCGGGATCAGGCGGGCATGCAACCAGTCATTCGCGCCCGCATCGGGCTGTACGCCATCGCTGGCAGTTGCCATAGGCGCAACCTATCGAGAAAGTCCATCTGGTGGCGTCCCGTCCAATGTATGGATCGGACGAACGAGCGACGCGTCGCTCCGGTTCTCAGGCCGGAGCGTCCAGCAGCCACTCAACTGGCCGCTCAAAGCGTATGGGCTCATCGTCAAATGCCGAGCCCGGGTCGATCTCCACGCGCACGATGCGTCGACCACCAGCGCCGATGTTGCCGCGGTCCTCGATGACGCGGGCGGGTCTTACGGCTGCACCCATGCGAACACCGACGACCGAGCCGACCTTGGGAGTTGCGCGACGCTGCCTGCGATGTCCGTTCTCACGACTCATTGGGTTACCAACGGTATCACCAGGGTCGACCGCCAACGATCGACTCCAGATGGTGGGCGAGAGTCGTGTCGAATGTCACCGCCAGCTGGTTGCAACACGACCGGAAGGCGCGCACCTCATCAAGCCCAAGCCTGGTGGCACCCGCCAATACCTCCAGCTGATGCCGCGTGAAGTCGAAATCTTGGTGGGCGATCGCGTTGCGCCAGATGTTGAGCTGATCCAACCGTCGCGATCGTATGCCGGTGCGCGAATCGAACTGCTTTGCGGCATCCCAGATGTCGATGTCGAAGCTCTTGAAGTCCGCCCCGACGCTGCTCGGGCTGGCGTTCCCTCGGTCGAGCTGGCGGTTCCGCGTCAGGGCGGTCAATGCGATATCGGCGATGGCCGTGCTGTTCATCGAGTCTGATGCGCCAGCTGAGTGGATTGCGTTTGCGACCACGTCGGCGCACTCGCTGTGCAGGTCTCGACAGAAGCCTTGGAACTGCGATGCGATCGCCACGGCATATGCATGGTTGAGCTGGCGCGTCGCATAGCGTCTACCTGGCCCAGCGCCACCGACGGCACCGTGCGCCAAGCTCAGCTCGTCGAGCTGGCCGCTACGAGTTCCTTGCCACGCCTGGAGAGCAAACGACGACATGATCGTGACGCTACCGGCGAGTACCGACGTTACCGTCGCGGCCGTTCGCGTCGTCATCCTCGCGGCCACCGAACGCTCGGTCGACGAACGCCGCTCCGTGCGTCGGATCGGGCGCGTAGTGCCGGTAGATCTCGGTGGTCTTGGCGTCGGCGTGGCCCATCCACTCCTGGATCGCGCGCAACGGAGCGCCGGCGGCGGCCATCTGTGTGCCGAACGTGTGGCGCAGCTCATGGAAGGTGATCTCGCGCACGCCTGCCCTGGCGAGGGCGTCCTTGAAGCGCTTGCGCACCTTGGAGGGGTCGAGCACATGTCCGGTCTCGGGGTGGCAGAAGGCGAGGTCTCCGTCGACTTTGTAGCGGGAGCTCAAGTGCAGGGTTTCGAGTTCGCGGGCAAGTCGCGCGGCCATCGGGACCGAGCGGCCTTCGTGGGACTTCGGGGTGTCCATCCGACCGCGCGTGAAGTTGTCGGCGACACGGATGCGTCCGACCCGCCAGTCGATGTCCAGCCACTTCAGCGCCAGCAGCTCGCCCTGACGCAGGCCGGTGAGCGCTGCGGCGAGGTACAACGTTCGCTCGACGGCACCGAGCGTGTCCTCGGGCACGGTGTCAATCAACGCGTCCAGCTCTGCTGGCTGCAGGAAGCGGACACGCTGATGGGGAGAGCGATTCTTCTTCGGACGGTCCACGAGGGCCACCGGGTTGCTCTGAGCCCATCCTCGCTTGATCGCGAACGAGAAGATGCCGTGCAGGAAGTTCAGGTGGTTCTGGATAGTCTTCGAGGACAGGCCCTCGTCGCGCTTGCGCTTGAGGTATCGCGATACGTGCGCCGGGTCGATCTTGTCGATCGGCCGCTCGCCGAAGAACGGCACGAGATGCCGGCGCAGGTGCCCACGGTAGTCCTGGATCGTGGAGTGCTTGCGCTCCATGACGTGCTCCAGGTGATCGACGTGGGCGCCACCCGCCTGCTCGATGGTTCGCCGGGCCGCGGTGGGAACCATCACGTCGCGCTCGATTCGCCTGCGCAGCTCTTTCTCGGCCTGCGCGCGAGTGAGCCCGTCGGCAGTGGCCTGGGTGCGCTTGAGCCCGAGCTTTCGCTTAACGCGCGTGCCGCCAGACCACCACGAGCCGTACCAACTGACGCGTCCAGTCCTATCGGTGACCTCGAAGAGGCGCCCGGTGCCGTATGAGCGCCTACCGGTCATCGCGCATCGCCCGCGGATCGACGGAACGGGTTGCGTGTTGCATCACAGCTCCTCGTTCTCTGCGAGCCATCGTTCGAGCAGCGGGCGCGTGAAGCGGATGTGCTTCCCGACTCGCAGGCATGGCATCCGCCGGGCTCGCACAGCTTCGTAGATCCAACTTGGCTTAACCGCCAGCAGCCGAGCGGCCTCTGTCGGAGAGAGGAGCGGGCCATCGGCGAGAATGGCGGCCGGATCCGGGGCGGGTGGGGATGCTGATATGGGGACGTGGGTGTGCCTCACTACTCTTAATGACCGCAACTCCGGTGAAACGGCCAAGGAATTTGCTCGCGACCGACGGTGGAGCCCGAGACCGGCGGACATCACGGCCCTGTCTGTGCGGCTTCTGCGCCGTGATCGGTCCGAGCCTCTAGTTCGCGTCGGGCCTCGCGGACACGGGCTGCGATGTAGGCCCCTGCTTGCGCGTCGCGGGCGATCTGCTCGACGGTCACGTCTAGGGCGATGGCGAGGGCGCAGAGCTTGCTCCATGTCGGGTTGCGTACCCCGCGCTCGATGCCTGAGAGATAGGTCGGGTGCATCCCGGCCGTGATCGCGAGACTTTCGATCGTCCCGTTGCGCGCCCAGCGCATATGTCGGATCGCGCGACCGAGATCGGCGTTCGTAGGCATCTCGGACCCCCCTCAGACGCAGATCAGGCCGAGTGCGTCGAGCTGTCTCGCGCATCGCGAGGCCCGAACACGACCGCAGTCAAGGACGATCACTCCCTCGTCCCCGAGCCGGATCAAGGCTTCGGCGACCTCCTCGCGTTGGATGTCACCGAGTTCGTTCTCCAACGACGGTCGGGCGATCCCTTCGTCGTGCTCCAGGGCTAGTGTCCTGCGTCTTAAGTTCGGTGCTTAAGTATGGTATGCTGTGGCATGCCAAGAACCGGACGGCCCAAGCAGGTGTTGGAGTTGACTGACGCCGAGCGCGATCAGTTGGTGCGGTGGGAGCGGCGTAGGAAGTCTTCGCAGGCGTTGGCGTTGCGCTCGCGGATCGTTTTGCGATGCGCGGAGGGGCACTCCAATAAGGATGTTGCGGTGGCGTGTGGGGTGTCAACGCCGACGGTGGGGAAGTGGCGCCGACGGTTTTGTGAGCTGCGGCTGGACGGGCTCTCGGATGATCCGCGTCCGGGCCGCCCGGCGAGTATCACCGCCGAGCAGGTCGAGGACGTGGTGGTGGCGACGTTGGAGTCCACACCGGAGAACGCGACGCATTGGTCGCGCGCGAAGATGGCTGAGCGCTCGGGATTGTCAAAGTCGACGATCGGGCGGATCTGGCGGGCGTTTGATCTAAAGCCCCACCGGGCGGACACGTTCAAGCTGTCGACCGACCCCTTGTTTGTGGAGAAGGTCTATGACATCTGTGGCTTGTATCTGAACCCGCCGCAGGCCGCCGTGGTCCTATCAGTTGATGAGAAGAGCCAGGTGCAGGCACTGGCGCGGTCTCAGCCGGCGTTTCCGATGATGCCCGGCATGTGCGAGAAGCGCACCCACGACTACTTGCGCCACGGCACCACGAGCCTGTTTGCCGCGTTTAACACCCAAGACGGGACCGTGATCAGCTCGACTCATCGCCGTCACCGCACGATCGAGTTCAAGAAATTCCTGACCAAGATCGACAGTCAGGTACCCCAGCACCTCGACGTGCACCTCATCTGCGACAACTACGGCACACACAAGAGCCCAGCCATCCAACGCTGGCTCGATACCCATCCCCGCTTCCACATGCACTACACCCCGACGTACTCCAGCTGGATCAACCAGGTCGAGCGATGGTTCGCCTACCTCACCGACGATCTACTCAGGCGCTCCGATCACCGCTCAGTCCAAGCACTCGAGAAGGACATCCGCAACTGGGTAACGGCATGGAACGAGAACCCCAAACCATTTATCTGGGTCAAGACCGCCGAGCAGATCCTCAACTCCATATCACGACTTCTAAAACGAATTAACGGCGCAGGACACTAGCTTGGTTTGGATGTTCACCTCGATTTCTGCGAGGTCGCGGTCGCCGAGGGCGGCCGGGTCTCGCGCGTCGGTCGGATCGCGAGTACCCCGGAGGCGATCCGGGAGTTCGCGGCCGGCCTGAATGGAAGTGACCAGGTGGTGTTGGAGGCCAGCTGCGGCGCGATGATGATCGCCCGGCTCCTCGAAGAGAGCGATGTCGGGCAGGTCGTCGTATGCAACGCGGCGGAGACGCGAGCTATCTCGCATGCCCGCGTGAAGTCCGATCGGTTCGATGCGGCGATGCTCGCCAAGTTGCTGTCGGCGGGGATGCTCAAAGCGGTGTGGGTGCCGGACGAGGCGACGAGCTCGTTGCGGCGGCGTGTCGCTCGGCGTGCGGGACTCGTGCGGGCACGCACGCGGGTGAAGAACGAGGTGCACGCAGTGCTCGCGAGATGCCTGATCGGCCGACCACCGGTGAGCGACCTCTTCGGGAAGAAAGGCCGCGTGTGGTTGCTCGAGCAGCAGTTGCCCGAGGAGGAGGCAGAGACCGTCGCAAGCTGTCTGCGGCACATCGACTTCCTCGGCGGCGAGATCACCGAACTGGACCAGCGGATCGCCCAGCAAGCCCTCGCGTTCCCAGGCTTCCAGCGACTGTTGACGATTCCTGGAGTCGACGTCGGCACTGCCGCGGCGGTGATCGCGGCGATCGGGGACATCACGCGCTTCCCCACCGCCGGCCAGCTCGTTGCCTATCTTGGCCTGGACCCGAAGGTCCGCCAGTCAGGCTCTGAGCCGGCGCGCTATGGGCACATCTCAAAGCGCGGTGACCCGCAGGCCCGCTCGATGCTGGTCGAGGCCGCGTGGATCTCGATTCGAAGCCCCGGCCCGCTGAAGGCGTTCGGTGAGCGTGTCCGCGCCCGTCGCGGTGCGCAGATCGCGGCGGTCGCTGTCGCGCGCAAGCTCGTCGTGCTCTGCTGGCATCTGCTCACGAAGGATCAGGACTACGCGTTCGCGCGCCCATCGCTGACCCGGCAGAAGACGCGTCGCCTGGAACTGCTCGCAGGCGCCCCACCGTTGGCGCGCCGTCATGGCGGGCCGCCCGTCAGCCCGACCAGCAGCCAGCGCGCGGCCGAGCGCGAGCTGCAAGCACAGGCCGAGCAGGCATACCGGCGTCTGATCGATGACTGGCGCACGACAGCACCGAAGGGTGGTGCGGGTGCGACACCGGGGCGCGCATCTCAAAGGCCCTCGAAGGGCAAAGCCGCGCGGCAGGCCACAAGCCCCTGACGCCCATGGCGAACGCCCCATACGCCCGATCCGAAGGTCCAAATGGCCCACAACTCCTGATAATATGGGCCTATCTCGCGATGATCTGGGAAATCTGCGGCAGGAGGCGCGGAGGAAACGCATCCGGGTGATAGGGCTCCTATGTGCCTTGTCGTGCCGTTGAGGCCGCCCTCGTGTTCCGCTGGGAATCCGCGACGAGAAGGAGGCGCGGAGGAAAAGCTGGAGCGCTAGCCCGGGGCGTGCAGTAATGGCCGCGCCCCCGGGGTGAGCGGGGGCGCGGATACGTCCGGCTGGGCTTGGAGAATTGGGCTTGCTGAAGGGCCGATTCCCGAACTCAGGAGGTTCACCTTGAGGGTGATGCGTGATGGACGCTCGGTAACCGTAGAAGTCACGTCGGACGGAGCGGGTTTGGTGTCGCATGCGGGCAGCGCGCTGGTTGCCCGGGTGGCCGACAAACTCGGGTTGACGAGGGCGCTGTCGCTGGGGCTGGCTCAGGTCAAGCAGCGGCGTCGCGGTCATGACCCGGGCCGGGTGATCCGCGATCTCGCGGTGATGTTGGCCGACGGCGGCGAGTGCGTCTCCGACCTCGGTGCGGTCCGTGAGCAGAACGCGTTGTTCGGGGCGGTCGCGTCTGATTCGACGGCGTTTCGGATGATCGACCGGGTCGCCTCTGAGCCGGGGCTGCTGGATGCTCTGCGTGTCGCGCACGCGCAGGCGAGAGCCCGGTTTTGGGAGCTACATGGTGCGCCTGAGGGGTCGTTGACGCTCGATGTTGACGCGACGCTGATCACAGCGCATTCGGAGAAGGAGAAGGCGGCTGGGAACTACAAGGGTGGCTACGGGTTTCACCCGTTGCAGGTCTACCTCGATGAGACACGCGAGGCGATGGGTGGGCTGCTGCGGGCAGGAAACGCCGGCTCGAACACCGCCGCTGATCATGTGGCGGTGCTGGACCGGGCGCTTGAGCAGATCCCGGCTGAGTACATCGAGTCGTTGGAGATCTTGGTGCGCGCGGACTCCGCCGGCGCCACCCACGGGTTGGTTGACTACTGCCGTGAAGGCAACATGCGGTTCTCGGTCGGCTACGAGCTGACCGAGACGGTCCGCTCAGCGATCCTGCAGATCCCCGCGGATACGTGGATCGGGGCGCTCGACCAGGACGGCTCGCCCCGCAAGAACGGCGAGGTCGCCGAGATCACCGGCATGGTCGATTTGTCGGCGTGGCCGCAGGGCTCCAGGCTGATCGTGCGGCGCGAGCGTCCGCACCCCGGAGCGCAACTGTCGTTCACCGACCGCGATGGGTACCGCTTCCAGGCGATCCTCACCGACCAGACCGACCCGGACATCGCCGTCTTGGAGTGCCGCCATCGCCAGCACGCGCACGTCGAGGACCGCATCCGTGACGACAAGGACACCGGCCTTTCCAAGTTCCCGTTCAAGGAGTTCGCGCTGAACGAGGTGTGGTTGGAGATCGTGATGTTCGCGCACGACCTGCTCGTCTGGACCCAAGCGCTCGCCCTGACCGGGGACCTGGCCAAGGCCGAGCCCAAGCGCATCCGCTACCGGCTGCTACACGTCGCCGGGCGGCTCGCGTTCTCCGGCCGCCGCGCGAAGCTCCACCTCCAGGACACATGGCCATGGACAGCCGAGCTCGTCGCCGCCTTCGAGAAGCTCAAAGCGCTCCCAGCCCTCACCGGCTGACCACCGCCACCGGCCGATCACATCACCAAACAGCTTTCCGGCCACTGGCCCCGCTCACGGCTGCCCGCAAACCGGCCGCACAAGCATCGCGGTTCCGCGAAACCGCTCGCACGGCCACCATCACGCCCGACAACACCACGCTCACCACCCCCGGATCGCCGCACACGGACTCCCCGGTCACCCTCACACGCTTACTGCACGTTCCGGGCTAGACGTGGGCCAATTCCGCACGAATCACTCGGAAGCCGGATAGCCTCGCCTGCCCGGGGCCATCTGTTGCTGCTGCATCCAGATCGTCTGACATACGTCTTCTGCGCACCTAGCTGACGTGCCCAGGGACGTTCAGAACGCTGTGTAGGTAGGGGTCCGGGCCTACCGAGAGGCTGTGGGTGTCAAAGCTCACCACCTCAAGGAGGCCCGGAATGCCGCACCATAGAGCCCGTATGACCCCGCGTGGGCGGGAGATGGTCGTTCGTCGTGTCGTGGATGATGGGATGTCCTTCGCGCAGGCCGGGGCGTGGGGGAACGTGTCGAAGTCCACGGTCTGGGAGTGGGTGCGCCGCTGGCGGGCGGCGAGCACCGACGAGCGGGAGTCGCTGGTGTGTCTGACGGAGCGTTCCAGTCGCCCTCACCGTTCCCCCTCTCGGTGTCCTGTCGAGGAGGAGCAGCGGATCTGCGAGCTGCGCCGCAGGACGGGCTGGAGTCCCAGGACGATCGCGATGCTGATTGGGCGCCCTCACTCGACCGTCCACCAGGTTCTGCGACGCGGGGGCTGCTCGCGGCGGGAGCCATCCGAGCGCGCGGCGGTCGTCCGTTACGAGTGGCCGTGCCCCGGGAACCTGCTGCATATGGACGTAAAGAAGCTCGGGAAGTTCACCGAGCCCGGGCACGCGCTGACGGGTGATCGCACCCGGCGCTCCCGCAGGGCCGGCTGGGAGTTCGTGCACTCGATCGTCGATGACTGCAGCCGCCTGGCGTACTCGGAGATCCATGACGACGAGAGGGCCCCGACCGTGACCGCGTTCACCCGCCGCGCACTGGACTGGTTCCTCGACCACGGGATCGTCGCCGAGCGGCTGATGAGCGACAACGCGTTCGCCTACGTTCACAACAAGACGCTGCGCGAGCTGCTCTACCGCCGTGCGATCCGTCATCTCCGCACCCGGCCCTACACGCCCCGCACCAACGGGAAGGTCGAGCGCTACCAGCAAACCCTGCAACGCGAGTGGGCCTACGCCCTGCAATACGCCTCAAGCGACGCCCGCCGCGCAGCGCTGCCACACTGGGTCCGCCACTACAACGAGCAACGCACCCACTCAGCCCTCGGCAACCGCCCACCCATCCACCGCGTTCGGGACGTCACCGGGCACAACAGGGATTCGAACCCGCGACCTTCGGGTTATGAGCCCATTTCGGGGGTGTCGCGGGGTGTCGCTGTGTCGGTCGGTTTGGCTCTATTGCTGAGGATGCGGCTCACGGCTGATTTGCCGATGTCGTGGAATGGCGTGGGGCATGTTTGCACTTTGTTTGCACCTTTCTGGCACCCGGGTCGAAGTTGTCTGAGCCCCGACACCGACCCGTTTGGCTTACTCGGTGAGGACCAGCAGTCGACGCTCGCGCTCCCGCCACCAGCACTCGATCACGTAGGGCCGGGGTCAAGGTCAAGCTAGCGAAGATCGCCAACCCGGCCGGATCTGTCGAGAGCATCGCCGTTATGAAGGACAAGCCCTAAAAGCGACCCCAAGGCACCGGCAGCAGCCGCATAGCGCTCGGGAGCGACCACCTTTTCACCCGGATCACAGGGCGCGCATCCACACTTCCGTCGCATGCACGCATATGCTCGCCCCATGCAGAATCGCCAACTATTTGCGTTCGGGCTGATAGGAGTCGCCGTCGTTGCGGTGTGTGTTGGTGCTCTCATCTACGGGCTCGTCCAGGATCCGCAAGTCGCGGGCCCGATCGCGGGCGCGATCGGCGTCGTCGCAGCCGCAGTGCTACAGCGCCGATGGGAGAAGCGCCAAGAACTGGAGCGGCTCCGTCGCGAACAGATGGCACCGATCTACGAGCAGCAAATCAGCATCGTCAAGGCGACTGGCGGACAGGAGACCGCAACCGCCGATTTCTTCCAGGACTTCTCAACGAAGCTGGTGCTCTACGGTCCGCCGCCGATCATCAAGTCCTGGAACGCCTTCCGTACGCTTGAAATGCCGAAGGACATGACCGACCCCACTTATCTACTGACCTACGAGCAACTGCTCTTCCTCATGCGTAAAGACCTCGGTCACGATGACACCACCCTCATGCCAGGCGACCTGCTTCGCGTGTACGTCAACGACTTCGATGAGATGTATGCGCTGTGGATGGCGAAGCAGGCCGCAGCGGCGGAGACCGATCCGTGAGTGTCATTCACGTCGTAGTCGATCATGTTCCTTCGCCGGGTCACTCCGACGCCTACTTCGCTCTGGCTGGTGCGTTGATCGGCGCCGTTGTCGTCGGCCTGCTCGGGCTCGTGGGCCAGCGATATCAGTCCTTTCGCGAGAACGAGCGCTTGCGACTTCAGCTTGGACACGATCGTGACCTCAGAGATCTCGAAGTTCTGCGCGTCCTGTGTGGCGATGCCGCCGAGGCACTCGGAAGCGTCAGGAAAGCTTACATCCGAATGGGCAAGTTCTGGTCCGTTGAACGAGGAACACCCCATCCAAAACGTGATGAAGCGGAAGCAGAGCAGCGCGAGGCCGCCGGAGCTGCGCGCAGTGCACTTGACCGCCTGCGGCTCCAGTTGGCACCAAGCGACCCACTGATGGCCGCTTACGAGGTAGCCATGCGGACGCTAGACGAGATCGCTGAGGTTTACGTCGAACGCTCAATGTCTGAGGACGATGCCGCGAAGCTGAAGGAGCTGGGCGACAAGCTAGGCGACCAGATGGCGCGATTTGCAAAAGAAGCGCGCATAAGGGTAGGGCCGCGAGCGGTTGATCCGGAGGCGGCCCAGCGGCAGCGCTGGTGGTCATAGGCGCGACGCGACTGTGCGGAACTATGGAATCCCGCCCGCAGTAGCGCCCCCTCCGAGTGAGCGGGTGTGTTTGCACTTTGTTTGCGCCCTGACGATTCAACGAATCACCGCACGATCCGACGAGGATGGGACATCTTGTACTCGTCACCGAGTCGCCGGACACGGCGATAGTCGGTCTCCGAGAACTTGGTGCGCCAAGGCTTGCGCATACCGGTGATGACCGCGATCGCAGGCTTCGTGAGGCCACGCCTGAGTAGCTCCTCGTCGACCGCGTTCTCTAGCACGCAGAAGAGGCGGAACTGTTCGCGGCCCGGCCCTGTGAGACGGATCTCGTGCCAGCCGCCCATGTTGCCGTGCATCGCCTCCCACTTTCCGCCGCCAGAGAACTGCGGCGGTGGCGCCGCGGCGACTGCATCGAGGACAGCCACGAACTCGGCGTCGATCTTGCCTGGGCACCCGTCAAGGAAGTCAAGGGCGGGCGCGGACCCGTTGTGGGTCTCGTAGTAGACGATTGCCCACGGTGGACGGCGATCGACCTGCGGCGTCCGCGGGGCTGTCTTGTCGCTCTGGGGGCGCCGCCGAGGCATTGCGCCGAGCGTACTCGGAGCTGCCGACGATCTATGCGGCGGCCGGCTCGCGACGTCGGCGCGTAGAACGCTTCGATGCCGGCGTCTTGGGCATGACGCGAACCTCGGCACCCAATGCGTCGGCAATCGCGGCGATCAGTGGAAGCTCCGGCCTTGAGCTGCTCGCCGTGAACAGCCTGCGGATGCTCGACGCATTGCGATTGATCCGGCGGGCGAGCTCTGCCTTCGACATACCGAGATCGACTCGCAACGCGTCGAGCTCGCGGATCACTTGATCGGTCTGCTCGATTTCCCGCATGGAGCGCTCGTAGGCACCCCGGAACTCGGGGTCTTCCATGCGCTTTGCCCGACGGCGCTCATGAAGGCTCATATCTAGAGCAGTGCTGGACATCGACCGGCTTCCTCCCGAAAGTGTTGCGTAGAAGATACACAAGGATAGTAGCACCCACTCATCACCCATCAGTCGTGACGTTCTCCACCGGCTCATCTCCTGCCTAGAGCGGCTCGCCGAGATCGTTCTCGAGCAGGTGGACATAGGTGTCGAGCGTGAAGCTCGCCGAATGATGGCCAAGCCACCGCTGCACCTGAACGACGTTGCGACCCTCCGCGAACAGTCGCGACGCGACGGTGTGGCGGAACGTGTGGAAGCCGGCCCACTCGACACCCGCCGCCTTACATGCAGGTGCGAGCACTCTCAGGGCGAGATTGTCCGGGTCCAGGACCGTGCCGGTGGCCGTGCAGAACACGAAGTCGCCGGGCGTGGTGCCGAGCGCACGGAGGCGATCAGCCAGCGCGGGCGGGATGGGCACGTCGCGCTTGGAGTAGCGAGACTTCAGCGGGCCGATCACGAGACCCTCGCCGCGGCGGCGGCGCACACGCTGACGGACCTTCACATGCGGGCGCTTCCCTTCGAGCACAAGATGTCGCCCTTCGAGGACGAGCAGCTCTGAGCGCCGCAGACCTGTGGCGGCGAGCAGGGCGAACAGGAGCCGGTGCGACTCGTGGACACGCTCGACAACCAGCTCCATCGTCTCGATCGGCCCGCCGTCATCGCCCTCGACGCGTGGGAAGGGTCGTGGCCGATCGTCGTCATCGTCCACTCGCGCCCTGTGAGGCAGTGCCACGTCGGTTGCAGGGTTGTGCCGGATCAGACCCTCACGACGAGCAGTCGCCAAACACGCCTTGAGCGGTCCGAGCGCATTGCGCACGGTCTTGTCTGACAGCGGCACCCGCCGGTCCGCGTCATCCTTGGTTGCCGCCGGCTTGGTCTGTTCGCACAGCCAGCCCACGAAAGATGCGATGTGCCTGGGCGTGATCTCCGTCAGCTTCGTTTGCGAGGAGAAGTGATTCAGCGCGTACTTGTCCAGCAGCGCCCGGTACTCCGAGCGCGTCTCCTCGCGAAAGCCCCTGCGACCCGTGCCCTGGTAGCGCTCGATCCACTCCCGGGCGTACTCGTGCAGCGTGATCCGCGAGCGTTCCTCGAACTCACCCCGCCCGATGTCGGTCGCCCGCGCTGCCTTTGCTCGACGGGCCTCATCGAGGGTGCGGCAGGACTCCCATCGCTGCCTACCGTCAACGCGATAGGCGAACACGTACCGGCTCCCGCGCTTGTAGACGCCCGGCGTGCGAGTCTTCTCCATCTTCGCCGCCATCACTCCCTCGCTCTCATGTAGTCGGTGTTCAAGTAGCGCCTTGTCCTTCGATGTATGCGTCGAGGTCGTCGCGATGCAGGAGGACGCGGCGGCCATCGCGGCGAGGCTGAAGCTTGCCGAGAGCGATCAGGTCATAGATCCTGTCTTTGCGGCAGCGCAAACGCTCGGCGGCGTCTGCGACGTTGAGCCACGGCGACGCGGTAGGAGCGCCCGTCGCGATGAGCGCAGCGGCTTGAGCAGCTATCTCCGCCAGCTGCTCATCGGACAGCCTGACAGTCAGCTCGATCATCGCCCGGACCTCCTTCCATGACTCGCGGTTATCGAGATGCTCGCTTGCACCTCTTTCTATATATGACCGTGAGAAGCCCGAAACGGCCAACGAATTAGGTTGGTGCGGGCGGTAGGGGCGGATTACGGCGGGCATCAGCGGCTATCTGCCGAGCCTTTCTCGCTGTCGGTCTGGGCGTCTAGCTCTGCTCGGGCCTGGCGAACACGGACGGCGACGTAAGCCTCGGATTCGGCGCACTGAGCAAGCGCGGCGATCGAGACACCCAGGGCGTTCGCGAGTGCGCAAAGCTTGATCCAGGTCGGGTTGCGGAGGCCACGCTCGATGCCCGATAGGTATGTCGGATGGACTTTTGCCGCGAACGCGACGTCTTCGATTGTTTGTTTGCGATCTCGGCGCAGCCGACGGAGGGCTACGCCGAGATCGGCATTCGTGGGCATCCTGCTCGCCTCAGGCGCAGATCAGCGAGAGCGCGTCCAGATGCCACGTGCACCGCGACGCTCGAATCCGCTCTCCCTCGTCGGAGAGGATGACCTCCTCCTCCGTGAGGGCTGCCAGAGCGTCTGTGAGCGTGTTTGGTGCGAGATCGTCCAGTTCGACGATCAGCTCTGACGAGGCGAGCCCATCGGGGTGCTCCAGGAGGAGCAGGACGATGGCTCGTTGCACGCTGCTTGAGGGTTGCGGAACCTGCTTGGATGCGTCGTGCATGGGAGGTCACTCTCCTGTGTCGGCCCCGGTGCGGTTGCCGCCGTGCCGGGGTCATTGATTGACTCGTATAACGGGTAGACTTATAACAGGCGGCTTGGACAGACTGCATAAGCCATGCCAGCCCTCTCACCAGCGCACGCCGCGTTCGGCGATGCGCTTCGCCAGCTTCGTAAAGAGCGCGGCATCTCCCAGGAAGGACTCGCGCTCAAGAGCGGCCTGAACCGCGGCTACTACGGAGACGTAGAGCGCGGCGAGCGCAACATCGCCCTCGCCAACATCCTCAAGATCGCCGATGCGCTCGAACTGCCCGCCTCCGAGATCCACGCACGCGCCGAGCAGCTGGTCAGCAAGCGTCGCTGACGACCACGCCTTGCCGCTTTCAGACAATCGACGCCAGCGAGTTCTGCTGAGACGGCGCCGGTCTTAGCGCGCAACGACAAAGAAGGCACAGACCAGATGCACAAGGTGCGAATCGCTGTGTGATTACTGTGTGACGAAGTCGTTGGCCGTTTCGGCCCGCTCACGGTCATCACTTAATGTGATGACTGCAGCGAGCATCCCCGCGGCCCGTGGTGGCGACTACGCCCGATACCTGGAGAGCAAGACCGTCGCACCGGAGCGCGGGGACTACTACCTCACCCCCGACGGGGAGATGAGGCAGGCCGCTGGGCGATGGCTCGCGGACCCGCAGACCCTCGAACGGCTCGGCGTCCGGCCGGACGGCTCGGCGGATGGGGAGGACTTCGTCTCGCTGATGGAGGGTCGTCATCCACAGAGCGGAAGGTGGTTGCGGCGAGCCGGCGCGGACGGCGGTCGCGGCGGCGGGATAGACAGCGTTTTCAGCGCTCCGAAGTCCGTATCGGTCACATGGGCGCTGGCCGATCCGTGGCAGCGCAAGCAGATCGAGAACGCGCACGCCAACGCCGTCCAGCAGACCGTCGAGTACATGCGCGCGCACGTCCCCATAGTCCGTCGCCGCTACGGCGGCGAGGTGGTCGAGGAGCCCGCAAAGGATTTGATCGCGGTGGAGTACCGCCACACGACCGCACGCGGTGTCTTGGGAGCAAGCGCGCCCGACCCGCAGCTGCACAGTCATGTCGTCATCACGAGCGCGATCCGTGAGGACGATCGGATCGTTGCCGTCGCATCCCGGCCGGTGTTTCGTGCCGCCGGGGAGCTCGGCGCGTTCTACCGCTCCGTGCTCGCAGAAGAACTCACCCGAGAGGGCTACCGGATCGACCAGGGCACCGGCCGGGACGGCAAATACTTCGAGATCGCGGGCGTACCCGAGGAGCTACGTGAGGCATTCTCAGGTCGCTCTCGGGAGGTCGCGCGTGCCGCCGACAGGTTCCGTGCCCGCTACGGCAGAGCCCCCGAGCGCGGTGAGCTGCGCAACCTCGCGCTCGAGAACCGCCGTGCCAAGCAACTCGCCACACGCTCGGACCTCGACAACGCCTGGCGAGAGACCGCCAGCCAATACGGTTTCGGTCCGGACGAGGCGTTGCGGCTTCTTGCCGACGATCGTTCACCCCCCACGCTGGGGCCGGTGGAGGACCTGATCGAGCAGCGGCTTACCGAACGTCATGCCGTTTTCGAGGCACGGGAGCTGCGCACAGTCGCGCTGGAGCAGACCGCCGGGGAGCTCGCACCCCACCAAGCGCTTCAGATCGCCGACGACATGATCCGCGACCGGCGAATCCTCACCCTCGAAGGTGGCAGGATGACGACACTTGCGATCCGCGCCCAAGAGCAGGCCATCGAACGACGCACGACCGACTTCGCCCGACCTGCTAGATGACTGATTCCGAATTGGCGCTTGGGGTGGCGTGGGCGCGAGGGGTCATGGGCGGGCTGTCGAAGGTCGGCGTTGCTAACGCAACGTCGACCACGGAGGTGGCCTCGTGCACGCCGACCTTGACAGCCTGCTCACCGCACTTTACGTGCTGGTGGACGATTTCCTGCCTGCGCGTAAGGGTGCAGGCAGGCGCCCAAAGATCACCGACGCCGAGCTCATCACGCTCGCGGTCGCGCAGATCTTTCTGGACTGCCATTCCGAGCGGCGCTTCCTGCGCCTCGCTCGCCGCCGGCTTTCGCACCTGTTCCCCTATATCCCTCAACAATCGGGGTATAACAAGCGCATACGGGCGCTCACCCCGAGGATCTGCCTCATCATCAACCAACTGGCCAGGGTCTCCCCGTCGTTCAACGACCGTCTGCGGCTGTTGGACTCCACCCCGGTGCCGTGTGGCGCCTCCCGGGAGACAGTCAAGCGCTCCGAGCTCGCGGGCTGGGCTGCCTACGGGTATTGCGCCAGCCACAGCCGCTACTTCTGGGGTCTGCGGTTGTACCTGCTGTGCGCACCGGACGGGATGCCCGTCTACTTCGCGCTCGCGCCCGCGAACGAGGGAGAGCGCGAGGTCGCCGCGGCGATGCTCGAACGCGCCCGCAAGCAGGGGATGCTCCAAGGCGGCGAGACCATCATCGCCGACAAGGGATTCGCTGGTCGAGAGTTCGAGGAAACCGTCGCCTCCCTGGACGCCACACTCATCCGCCCCGACCGCAAAGGCGAGCAGCCACGGTTCGGCAAACTCGGCGGCATGCGCCAATGGATCGAGTCGGTCTATGACACCGCCAAGGGCCAACTCTCCCTCGAGCAGCACGGCGGGCACATCCCCGACGGCGTCTGGGCACGCGTCTGCCAACGCGTACTCACCCTCGCCGCCGGCGTCTGGCACAACTGGCTGCTCTGGGAGCAAGGCGAAATCGACACCCCCGGCCGCCACTTCACCGCATACGACCACTGAACCCATGCAAACGGAATCAGTCATCTAGATGGGATGTCGGGAACCAGGCGAGGGCGAGCGCCGCGCGCGAGGTCGCAGAGCGCATCGGCAGTCCGCTCACCGACGAGCAGGCAAGAGCGCTGTGCGTACTGACGGGCCCAGAGCGCGGCGCGGCGCTCATCGGCCCCGCTGGCACCGGAAAGGGCGTCGTGATCGACGCGACCGCGCGTGCGGAGCAATTGGCCGGACGAGAAACGCTCGGGATCGCCGTCTCCGGCTCCACCGCCGAGCGACTGGGCGCCGATAGTCCAGCGCTCCAAGACCAGGCCCTCACGCTCGACGCGCTCGTCGCGCGGGCGAACACAGGCAGCCTCCATATTGGACCAGATACGACCGTGATCCTCGACGAGGCGGGCATGGTCGATCACAAACGCCTCGACGCGCTCACCGAGCTGGTAGAGCGCACAGGCGCGAAGTTGATCGCCGTCGGCGACGGCAAGCAGCTCCCCTCGATCGGACCGGGAGGCATGTTCGACCGGCTCACCCAGCACGCGCCTATGGTCGAGCTAGAGACCATCCACCGCACCAAGGACCCTGACGAGCAAAGAGCATGGCAGGCCCTCCGCGCCGGCGAACCCGAGCGCGCGATGGCCCACTACCGGGCCCGCGGCCGACTCCACCTGGCAGACACGCGCAACCAGGCGGCTGAGAGCGCCGTCCTAGCCTGGGCGCAGCTCACCGAACACCACGATATTCGCCAAGTCGCCCTGATCGCCGATGCTTCCAATCAGGAGATCGACCGGCTCAACGCTCGCGCACAACACCTCCGCGCTGAGCGCGGCGAACTCGGCCCCGACGAACTCCCGCTATCGAGCGTCCACTACGGACTACGCCAAGGCGATCACGTCGCGTTCATCACCCAATACCGGCCGCCCGGCGAAGCGCGCGTCGAGAACGGCACCCGCGCCGAGATCAGGGACATAGGCCGCGATCGAACCGTCACCCTCGTCCTGGACGGCTCAGGCCGCACCCTCCAACTCAACGGCGACGATGTCGAGTCGCTGCGACTCGCCTACGCCCAACACGTCTACCGCCAGCAGGGAGCGACCGTCGATCGTGCCGTGGTGCTCACTGGCGGATGGCAGACCAGCAAGGAGACCGCCTACGTCCAAGCCACCCGCGCACGACACGGGACCGACTGGCACCTCGCGCGAGACCAGCTCGGTGAAGAAGGCCAAGACCCCCACCGCATCACACGCCTCGCGCAACGCATGACCAACAGCCGCATCCACGCACCCTCGGTCGCATACCGGGAGTCGGCCGACCTCAGATGGAACCCCACGCGCGACCCGCTACGCCTTCACCGCTTCGTCCCGCACGTAGAGCATCTCCTTCGAACACCAGCGGGCAGAGCACCGGACCGGGATGTCGGTCGTGGGCGCTGACCGCTGCCGATACCCACCTCGAAGGCAGAGCGTCGGCTGCGTCTGGATCGCCCTAGATCCCCGGCGGGAGCGGGTGCTCCTTGTAGTGCTTCAGCTGGCCGGATAGATATCCCGGAATCTCGACGGCGATCTCGTCGAACACGTCGGCGAGAAGGGTGCTAAACATGGCTGCGCGGCGCGCGGCAATTAGGAGTTGGTTGGCTGGCGCCACGTTGCCGCGCTGCGGCATGACTTCAAGGTCGGCCTCAACCCCGTTGGGCCTCACCACTGAGATGACTGTGAGCCCGAGCAGATCGGGATGGGCAAATCTGTCGAGTACCGCGATGTCCTTCTCGCCGCCATAGCGCCGAGCGGCGGACTTGAGAGAGCCTGGTCGGCGCCCGGCAAGCAGCTTGCGAGCAACATCACCGGACGGATCGTCGGCAAGCTGGCGCCCCCGGATGAACGCCTCGAAGTTCGCCCGGTCGAACGCAAGCGCCTCGCGCTCGTGTCCGCAACCGATTAGGGAGATGAGGGCGCTAGTACCTCGAACAATTAGGGCTCCCAGGTTCACCGAAGCCAGTTGGCGAGCTGTCGTCGCGTCAAGCTGGCTCAGGGCGACGGACGATGTCGGTGTGGGCATGCCGTTAGCAAGCTCAGCCACGATCCCTGCGAGGTGTTTCCGCGCCTGATTGGCCGCGCGCCACGTCGGGAGATCTGACATCGCCGACTCATAAAGCGCGGCTTCTCGGCGAGCGAAGTTCCAGTGCTTGAGGCTCGATCGGATCGTCCTCCGGTTTATGGTGGGCTCGGTCATGCACGGATGGTCGCAGCCGGTGAAATGCGGGTGGGTGTCCAGCCTCGGTGGGCTGCGGCTTGGCCACTGGCGTGAGGGCCTACCCTGCGGGGACAATGTCCATGGATGAGTGGATCAGCTCCACCCTCGAAAAGGCGCTTCAGGACGCTTTCGACGGTCGGAGTAACGAGGAAGTGGAGAAGTTCGTCAACTCCGGGGCGCTCAGGAGCGTCGTGGACGAGACGATCCCGCCCGTCGCGGCCACGCTCGTCGACGGGCTCATGGCTGGCGCGCCCGAAATGCTCGCCCACCGCCGCGGCGTTGAGGCGACGACCGCTGAGCAGGTCCGGCGCACCTACGGCCCCGGAATCGACCTGTGCGAGGCGATTCTGCGAATCGCGAGCGAGTGCGGCGAGGAATACGTCGAGTTGCAGTTCGGCGACCACCCCAGCGGCAACGTGCCCGCCGTCCCGTGGGTGATCGCGCACCTACAGGCCCGCGCGTGCCGGATCGCCGAGGAGACCCTCCTACTTGCTCGCCACGGCTATGGGCTCGGCGCCTACTCGCGGTGGCGCTCACTGCACGAGATCGTTGTCGTGGGCGCCTTCATTAAGGAGCACGGCGAGCAGACTGCCGTGCGATACGTCGAGCACCTTGCGGTCCATCGATGGCGCCTGCTGATGGCGCTCTCCGAATCGGGACGAATCGACGATGATGACCGCAACGCGCTCGCTGAGGTTCAGACCAGCGTCGACCAGCTGGTCGAGAAGTACGGCGCCAGTTTCCGAGACGACTACGGCTGGGCGGCCGACGCGCTGCCGCACAACGGTCACGGTGGCTTCCGGGCGATCGAGGTGGCGACCGAGTTCGGGCATCTTCGCATCGACTACCGGCAGGCATCTGCCGGTGTGCACGCATCCGCCGGCATCGTCCTCGAACCGCCCGACGCGATGCATCTCGGTTCGACCCTCGTCACGGGCCCGGCACTCGTCGCGATCGCCACACCCGCGTCCGCTGTGGCGCTCTCGCTCGTCGTGTGCACGGGCACCTTGCTCACCTCTGGCGACAACACCGCTTCCGCCTACGTGCTGTCGGCGATGCTGGCGTTGTATGAGCGGGCGGCCGAGCTACTCGGCGACGCAGAGGCCGAGGTCGAACGGCGCGACGAGACCGCCCGCGAGCGAGAAGTCGAAGGCGACGGCCCATCCGAGTGACTCGACTCGGCTGCGAATCGCGGAACCGCGTCGGTGTGCGCAGATCGGCGACGTCCGCCGTCGCCGTTGGCGGACCGCTCACGGCAACGGCGGATTGATCATTTTCTGCTTCGCTTGCGCAACGTCAAGGCGCGCGACAGTGTTGGTGTCGACCGGCACGACGAGGACCTCGACGCCCCATGTCTGCAGGGCCTCGGCGAGCCAGCTCCTACCGGTGATGGACGAAGCGGCGACGGCATCTCCGAGAGCGATCACGAGCCTGCTCGCGGGCCTCGATCGTCCAAGCGTGATGAGCTTGAGCGCGTCGTTTGCGACCTTGTGGGCTTGGCCAGCCTTGAAGCGCCCCCGGTGTGCGAAGACTTCGACGAGCACGGACTCGTCGATTGCCACACCATCGACATCCGTGCGCGCGCCGTTCCCCAGGCGAAGCGATCGCGGCGCGAGCTGAACGCCAAGCACCCGCGACGCGCCGGCGAGGATCAGCGGCTCGGCGAGACGCTGCGCAAGTGAGTCGCTCGGGTGCGCCATCGCGCGACCTTACCGAGCCTCACCCGCAGCCGCAGCTGAGCACTGGGCCGTGAGACCGATGCCAGGCCCAGTGTTTGCACTTCTGTTCACACCCTGCCTCCGATGACACCCGGCGCAAGCCTCCAGAAAGCACGAAACCCGCTTGTTCAAGCGGGTTTCGTTGAGTAGCGGGGGCGGGATTCGAACCCGCGACCTTCGGGTTATGAGCCCGACGAGCTACCAGACTGCTCCACCCCGCGTCGCTACTGATGTTTTAGCAAAGAACCGCAGCGCAGTCCGGGATCAAGGCGTCAGAACGCCACGGGCGACCCATCCCTGAAGAACCCGCCGGTGGGCCCGTCGTCGGGCAACGTGGCCAGCCATACGACACCCGCGGCGCCCTCCTCGACGGGCTTGGTGGCGCCGAACTGGGCGCCCATGTCCGTGGCCACGAGCCCGGGGCAGGCGGAGTTGACCAGGAAGCCCTCGCCGGCCAGCTCGGTGGAGAGGATCCTGGTCATCGCGTTCAGAGCGGCCTTGGAGACACGGTATCCGGGCGACCAGCCACCCATCTCGGCAATGCCGCCCATGCCGCTGGAGACGTTCACGATGCGCGGATGCGCGGAGGCGCGCAGGAGGTCGAGCAACGCGACCGTCAGACGATAGGCGCCGTAAAAGTTCGTCTGCAGCGCGCGCTCCATCGCGTCGAAGTCGGGGTCAGTTCCGCTGACGCCCCAATCGGTGCCCACGCCGGCATTGTTCACGAGCACGTCCAGGCGCCCCGGCTCGCCGCTCACGCGCTCGGCCGCCGTAGCGACGCTCGCAGGATCGGCGACGTCTAGGGTCAGCGCGCTCACCCGAGCGCCGGTGTGCTCCGCCACCTCGCTCGCGACCCGTCCGGCGGCGTCGGGATCGCGGGCGCTCAGGATCACGTCATAGCCTCGCGCCGCCAGCTGCGCGGCGACCTCGCGCCCGATGCCCCTGCCCGCGCCGGTGATCAGCGCGACGGGGTTGGTGTTGTCGTGCATGTGACTACGCTCCTCCGTTGCAGTCGTGATTGTTCTGGACGACAGTCAATAGCATCAGCCGCATGCGAGCTGCGGTCGCCGACATCGGTACGAACTCGACTCGCCTGCTGATAGCCGACGTGATGGCCGATCGCGAAGTGGTGGAGATCGTGCGCCGCTCGGTCGTCACGCGCCTCGGCGCGGGGGTCGATGCCGAGGGGTCGCTCTCAGAGGAGGGCCGCGAGCGAGTGCTGGCCACGTTGTCGGAGTTTCGCAAACAGATCGACGCCTACCGGCCGCCCGCTGGCGAGTCCTACCCGAATCTTGCGGTGATGACCTCGGCGGTGCGCGACGCGAGCAACGGACGCGAGTTCGCTGCGCGGGTCCGCGAGGAGTGCGGCCTAGACGCCCGAATCCTCACGGGCGAGGAAGAGGCGAGGATGACGTTTCTCGGTGCGATGTCTGGTCGCCCGAGCGCAGTGGAGCCGACGGTCGTCGTGGACATCGGTGGAGGCTCCACGGAGTTCATCGTCGGTGTGGGAAAGACGGCGGGCTTTCACGTTTCGCTGCCGGCGGGCGTGGTGCGGATGAGCGAGCGCCACATCCATGGCGACCCTCCGCGCTCGGACGACCTGCAGGCGCTCGCGGCCGACGTCCGGACGGTGTACCTGGCCGGTCTGCCGGCGCCGGAGCGAGCACCCGTGAGGCGCGGCATCGCCGTCGCGGGCACGGCCACGTCGGCCGCGGCGATCGACCAGGAGCTCGATCCCTACGACCCCGAGCGCGTGCACGGCTACTCGCTGCTGCTGGCCACCGTCGAAATGCTGCTCGCGCGACTGGCCGACATGGACGAGGCGCAGCGCCGCGCGGTCGTTGGCCTGGATCCCAGTCGCGCGCCTACGATCGTGGCCGGGATGATCCTGCTGTCGGAGGCGATGCGCGCCTTCGACTTGGAGGAGGTCGAGGTCTCTGAGCACGACATCCTGCAGGGAGGCGTGCTCTCCGTTACCTCGCCGAAAGATTCAGGCACCCACGGCAGTTCAGATATCTGATACTCTTGTGGGGCGAGGGTGTGTGCTAGAGGCATATCCTTGAGCTGGTCCATAAGGTCCGGACTTCGCCGCAAACAGGCGTTCCCGTGTCCGGGCCGTTCGGCTCCGAGGTGCGTACCCCTGCCTGCTCCTCGGGGCCTCGCCCCGAGGAAGCCGCCCGTCCGGGCGGCTTCCTCATAGAAGCTCAGGCCAGGTTTGACTTGCGCGGGTAGATCACCTCAGGATCGGTCAGCACGTTCACAAGCGCGGGGACGCCCGCGGAGAATGCGCGCTCGAGCGCCGGGACGACGTCCTGAGGACGTTCGACCATCTCGCCATGGCAGCCGAGCGCCTGGACGACCTGGTCATAGCGTGTGGCGGGCCGCAGCTCGGCGGCGACGGAGTATCCGTAGAGGAACTCCATCGGGTGCTTCTCCAGCGCCCAGATGCCGTTGTTGCCCATCACGCCGACCACGTTCACCCCGTGACGGGCGAGCGTGTCGAACTCCATGCCGCTGAACCCGAACGCGCCGTCGCCGAGCAGCAGCACGACCTGGCGCTCGGGGTGGGCGAGCTTGGCGGCCAGCGCATAGCCCGGGCCGGCGCCCAGGCAGCCAAATGGGCCCGGGTCCAGCCAGCAGCCGGGCTGGAAGGAGTCGATCACACGGCCCGCGTAGGAGACGTAGTCGCCGCCGTCGCCGATCACGATCGCGTCGCGGTCGAGCACCCGGCCGAGCTCGGCATACAGCCGCATCGGGTGCAGCGGCGAGCGATCGTCTGCAAGCTCGACCCGCTCGGCGCCACGGCGCTCGCTCTCCACGGCGCGCAGGTCCTCGACCCACCGCGAGTTCGTCGAAGCCGTACCAGCGGCGGCGGTACGCAGGTCGGTGAGCGTCGCTCCCAGCGCGCCGTACAGCTCGGCCGCGACCGGCCTGGGATGGCGCCGGGCGGGCTCGGCGACGTCGATGACGACGATCTCGGTGTCATCGCCGAACGAGCCGCCGAAGCCGAGACGAAAGTCCATCGGCACACCGATCACCAGGGCGACGTCTGCGCCCTTGAGCGCGTGCGAGCGCGCGCGCGAGAAGAACAGCTCGTGGTCGGCGGCCACGCAACCGCGGGCAAGGCCATTCAGGAAGACCGGGATGCGCAATGCCTCCGCAAGCGCCAGCAGCTCTGACTCGCCGTGCCCCCAGTACAGATCGGTCCCGGCCATCACGACCGGTCGCTCGGCGCTGCGCAGCAACTCGGCGGCGCGTTCTATCGGCCCACCGTCGGCGCCGCGGCTCGCCCGCGGCGGTGGACCGTCGAGCGCATCCTCCGGCTCGGGCGCCTCCATGAAGACGTAATCCATCGGGAAGTCGACGAACGCCGGCCCGCCATGAGGCGCCAGCGCGGTGGTAAACGCCTCGTCGAGCAGGCCGGGGATCTCGGCCGTGCTCTCGGGCGTCACGGCAAGCTTGGTGAGCGGACGCACGAACGGGATGTGGTCGATCTCCTGCAGCGACCCCATTCCCCAACGCCCGGCCGGCGCCCGCCCGCCGAGGACCAGCATCGGCGAATGGTTGGCCTGCGCGGAGCCCATCGCGCTCATCCCGTTCGTCACGCCCGGTCCGGCCGTAAGCGCGCACACGCCCGGCTCACGCGTGACCTTTGCCCAGCCCTCGGCGGCGAACGCCGCCGTGGACTCGTGGCGAACGTCCACGATCTCGATCCCCTCCTCGCGACAGCCGTCATAGATCGAGAACAGGTGCCCGCCCGAGAGCGTGAACAGACGGCTGACGCCATGCGCCTTCAGCCGGCGCGCGACCAGCCGCCCTCCGTGGAAGGTCTCCGTCGTCTCCTCAGTGCTCTGCTCGGCGCCCATCGACGCGCGGGACTCTATCGCCACGGTCGCGTCGGCGGTATGCCCGGGACGGGATTCGAACCCGCAAGCTCACACGAGCGGCAGATTTTAAGTCCGCTGACTTTGCCAGTTTGTCCACCCGGGCGCAGCGATCGTATCTATCCGCATGGATACGGGACCTCACCGGCCCTTCACGGCCGAAATCGAGCCCGCAGGGCGCAACTTTTCGGTTGCTACGGTGTAGATGAGGATAGATACACACAAGGCAGCCGAAGGGACCGGATACGCGCCGTGGAGGTCTCAGCACTAACGCACAAGAGCATGCCGGGCCTCAGCGGCCCGTCGGCGCTGCTGCGGCTGCAGTCCGACGAGCGACTGATCGCGATGACCCGGCGCGGCCAGCACGCCGCGTTCGAGGTGCTGTTCTCGCGCTACCAGTCCCGTCTGCTGGCTTTCTGCCGGCACATGCTCTCCTCGCGCGAGGACGCCGAGGACGTGCTCCAGGAGGTCTTTACGGCCGCATTCAACGCGGTGCTCGCCGACGAGCGTGAGATCAATGTTAGGCCGTGGCTGTATCGGATCGCGCGCAACCGCTCGCTCAACCACCTGCGCCGCGCCTCGGCGATCGGCGTGGATTCGATGGACGTCCACTACGCCGACAACGGGCTCTCAACCGGCGAGCGGGTGCTCAAGCGCGAGAGCTTCAGGCAGCTGCTCGGCGACGTCAAGGAGCTGCCCGAGACTCAGCGTACGGCGCTCTTGCTGCGCGAGATCGACGCCCTCTCTTACGAGCAGATCGCCGATGCGATGGAGACGACTGTGCCGTCGGTCAAGTCGCTGCTCGTGCGTGCGCGCATCTCCCTGGCCGAGGCCGCCGAGGCTCGGCAGCTGAGCTGTGAGGAAGTGCGCCTGCAGCTCGGAGAGACGGCGGAGGGCCTGACCAAGCTGTGCGCGCCCGCGCGCAGGCACGTGCGCGGGTGCGAGCGCTGCCGCTCCTTCAAGAAGCAACTCAAGGAGAACAACCACGCGCTCGCGGCGATCTTCCCCGTGGGCCCTCTGCTGCTGGCCAAAAAGCTGCTGCTCACCAAGCTGGGCACGACCGCCTCCGCGGGTCATGTCGGCGCCAGCGCCGGCGCGACGGCCGGGGCCACCGCGGGCGCGGCCGGCGCGGGGGGAGCGAGCGCGGCCGGAGGCATCCTGACAGCGGGCGCGGGCGCCGTCGCGACCAAGGCCGTCGCCGGGCTCGCCGCAGCGGCGATCGTGACGGCGGTCGCCGCCGAACACGTCGGGCATCCCGCGCATCGCCATCACGCCATCGCAACCGCCACGGCCTTCGTGTCGAGGCACGCGAGCGAACCGGTCGTGATGCACGCAAGCGTCCAACAGGTGAGCTCGACGCGGAGGTTCGCCCCCCACCGTGTGGCCCGACGCGCCGTCCGCCATCGCCTGGCGGCCAAGACAGCCAACATCGCGGTCCCGATCGCGGCGCTGCATCAGCCCACCGAAGCTCCCCCGGTTCCAGTACCGGCCGCCAAAACGCCGGCGCCGGCAAAGCCGGTGTCGGCACCGCCCGTGACCGAGGTCACGACGGAGACGACCACGCTGCCGAGCGACGCCACCGACACGCCGGTTCAGCCGACCGTACCGGTGACGCCCACGACCGACCCGACGGGTGGAACGCCCTCGCCACCGGCCGAAGCCACGACGCCGCCCTCAGAATCACCGCCCACGGCAACGACGCCACCCCCGGTGGACACCGCACCGCCCGCCGAAACGGTGACGCAGGGGACGTCCTCGGTCGCGATCACGGGGGAATCGAGCACTTCGGCGACCACGCCGTAGTCGCGAGCCAGGCTAGCCGAGCGTGAACGTCTCGAGCGGCCGTTCGAGCACGCCCGCGGTGCCGACGAGGAGCGGCGAAGTCACCTGCGAGGTGGGAGAACTCAGCATCACGATATGCACGCCGGCGCGCGCGCCGCGCCGTTCGGGCAGAAGCAGGATGTCGCGTCCGTAGACGGTCCGGCCAGCGACCCGGGCGGTGTAGGCGATCGTGTAAGCGGGCACTGTGTTGACGCGCGTCTTGCCCTCCCCGCGCAAGACGAACCCGCCGTAACGGTGTCGCAGGCCGAGAATGTAGGAGGTCGCATACAGCGGCAGCTCGGCGCTCAGGCTCGTGCTGTAAGGAGGCAGCCGCAGCGGTCCCACGGCGAACGAGTTGCGCAGCGGCCCACGCGCGGGATTTCGCACCTGGACATACTCACCGGCCGCGGGCGCCGCACGGTAAAGACCGCGGTAACTGAACGAGAACGGCGCCGCTCCGCCGTGAGAGTAGTGGGAGTTCTCGAGCGTCAACGCCGCCCCCGCGGCGAGCGCGAGCAGGCCGACACCGCCGGCCACGACGAGCGCCTGAACGAGCCGGGACGCGGAGTGCCAAGCGGGGGCCAGCAGCTCGCCGAGGGTGGGGCCGTACTCCGGCTTCAGTGGGATCGAGGCCATCGCGACGGGCTACTCGCCCAGCGAGAACAGCGCTTCCAGATCGTGGCGGGAGTAGGCCGCGAACGCAACCATCGTCTGAGTGCGCCCGACGCCCGGCAGACCGCCGATCTCAGTGGTCACGACGTCTGCCAGTTGCTCGTGGTCAGGGACACGGACGATCGCCACGAAATCCCACTCACCCGTGACGGAGTAGGCCTCGGCCACGCCCTCGATGTCGGCCAGCGCCGAGCCGAGCGTCGACAGCGCGTCGCGCTCGGCCTCGATCAGGACGACGGCGTTGGTCAGGGTCATGGGCAATGACGCTCGCCGGGCGCGAGCACGACGACTTCCGAGCTTCCGGCCGCCTCGACCTCGGACTTGAACGCCTGCGCGTCGGTGACGATCGGCGGGAACGTGTCGTAGTGGCAGGGGATGACCTGCTTGGCGCCGATCAGCCCGGCGGCATGGACCGCGTCGTGGCGATCCATCGTGTAGTGCCCGCCGATGCACATCAGCGCGACATCGATCGGGCCGTTGGTCTCGCCGATGAGCTTCAGGTCGGAGAACAGGGCGGTGTCGCCGAGGTGATAGATCGTCTTGCCCGCGAACCGCACGATCAGCCCGGCGGGAATGTTCGACGTGCCTTTGGGCGTCGTCGAGGTGTGCCAGGCCGGCACGAGCTTGACCGAGCCCCACTCGAACGCGACGGCGCCACCGAGGTTGGGGTCGTGGACCTGCGCGACGCCGTCCGCGGAAAGCTCGTTGGCGATCTCGACGATTGCCACGACCTCCGAGCCGGCGCGAGTCGCGATCGAGACGGTGTCGCCGAGGTGATCGGCGTGACCGTGGGTCAGCAGGATCGCCTGCGGACTCAGATCCTCAGCGGCGACCGCCGCCTTGGGGTTGCCCGTCAGGAACGGGTCGATCAGCACCGAGGTGGATCCGTCGCTGAGTTCGAACGCCGCGTGGCCTAGGAAGCGGATGTCCATGGTCTGTGCTGCTCCTGTGTCGTGGGGCGGGATGGGGTGAGCAACATCATGATAAGAGCGCGTGCGCGACGAGGGGCATGTTTTCGGCAAGGCCATGCCGCAGGCACGCCAAACGGAGATGGACGTGCGCCGCTAAGACTCCGGCGCGTCGATCAGATCGAGTCCCAGACCGAGGGTCAAGCCGACGAGCGCCCCGACGACGCCCGCCACCCAGCTGGCCTCCGGACGGGCGTAGGGCAGCACGAGCAGTAGCGTCGCGATCGTCCCGGCGCCGAGCAGGTCGCCCTCGTAGTAACGGTCGCCACGCAGCGCCCGCAGGTCGGGGAGCGACCAGGCGGCGATCAGCGCCAGCGCACCCGCGTTCGCGCCGCTGACGACCGGCTCCGCGTAGAACGCCAGCGCTGCGAGCGCGCCGGTGATGCTCCCCGCGAAGAACACCACGAGCACGATCGCCGGCCCCCGGCGACGCTCCAGCAGCCAGCCAAAGATTGCGGTCGCGAGCAGGGCGATGAACGCATACTGGCCGTTCAGATACGCGAACGGGCTGGTGAGAAGCTTCCACCAGTCGCCGTGAAGCGGACCGCCGATCGCGATCTTGAAGAAGCTGACATAGGCGCCCGAGATGTAGCCGAGACCCGCGATGTGCACGGCGCCCAAATAGCCCCCGCGCACGAGCACCCAGCCGGCGCAGCCGAGCGCGACCAGCGCGACCGTCGCATACGGCGGCGATTCTCCGCGTGGATAGTCCCCTCGGGGCGAGGAGCGCCCCAGCCGCGCGCGGGGGCGCCCCCCCGCGCGGCTGAACGTGAGCGCGCGCCCGAATCGTCGCAAGACTCGCCCCCGGCTCTTGACGCGAGGGAGCTTGGGTGCTCGGCTGCGCAGTCTGGAGCCGCAGTAAGGGCACTCTGTGATGTACGGACTGACCTCCGAACCGCACTGATTGCACACGACGAACAGGTCGGGGCCGGGGGACATCGTGATTGCATTCTAAGGACACACCGAAGGACCCACCGGCCCAGCGCCGCCGAGGCTTGGACGCCGGCCGGCGTCCGCCCGTGGGATACTCAGGCCATGACACCAGGATATGACCAGAAGCTGTACATACTCGCGTTCGACCACCGTGGGTCGTTTCAGAAGAAGTTCTTCGGCATCGAGGGCGAACCCGACGCCGAGCAGACGGCGATGATCGCCGACGCCAAGCACCTGATCTTCGAGGGCCTCTCCCAGGCCGTCGCCGCCGGGGCCGATCCATCGGTGACCGGGGTGCTCGTGGACGAGCAGTTCGGCTCGACCGTGCCCGAGGAGGCCGGCGCCCGCGGTCTGAAGCTGGCGATGCCCGCCGAGCGCTCGGGGCAGCCAATGTTCGACTTCCAGTACGGAGATCGGTTCGGCGAGCACATCGAGAAGTTCGATCCTGACTTCACGAAGGTGCTCGTGCGCTACAACCCCGACGGCGACGCCGCCGGCAACGGCGAGCAGCTGGAGAAGCTCAAGCGACTGTCGGACTGGCTCACGCAGAACGAGCGCAAGTTCCTGTTCGAGCTGCTCGTGCCGGCCGAGGACGCGCAACTGCGGGCTGTGGACGGTGATGCCGACCGCTACGACGCCGAGCTGCGCCCGGAGTTGATGCGGCGTGCGATCGCCGAGATCCAGGACGCCGGGATCGAGGTCGATGTCTGGAAGATCGAGGGCGTGAACGCCCGCTCGGACTGTGAGATGCTCGTCGCTCAGGCCCGCTCCGGGGGGCGCGATGGCGTGGTGTGCGTGGTGCTCGGCCGCGGGGCGGACGACGCGAAGGTCGACCACTGGCTCTCCCAGGCCGCGCCCGTGGACGGGTTCGTCGGGTTCGCGATCGGCCGCTCGATCTGGTGGGATCCGCTGAAAGCCTACGTCGCGGGCAAGATCGAACGCTCGGCCGGCGCCCGGCAGATCGCCGAGAACTACCTGAGGTTCGTCAAGGTCTACGAGCGCGCCGAGACCGAGGCGCCGGTCGCCTGAGCGATGCTTGGCGCACACGCAACCTCAGACATTCAAGAGATCTTCCTAAGGGCTGCACATCGTCGTTCCTGGCAAGGACGCATGGAGCATGGCGTACTGCGTACGCGTGCTGGCCGATTGGAGATCCTACGATCTCCAATCGGTAAGGACGCAGCCAGGGGCGAGGAGTGGCTGTCATGAAGATGCGGCGAAGCCTGGCCGAGCTTGAGCAGGCGTTCGTCAAAGAGATCTCGCTCGATCGTCACCGGCGCGCGTCGCTGCGACGTACGACCGAGCAACGCGCGCTCAAGCGCGAGGTGGAGCGTCGTCACAAGCGCGGATCGGTCAGGTTTGGCCTGCTGGTGCTGACGTTGATCATGACCGCGGCGATCGTCACCGTGGTGATGTTTCGCACGCTGTATCTGCTCCTCGGCTAGCTGACGTGCCCAGGGACGTTCAGAACGCTGTGTAGGTAGGGGTCCGGGCCTACCGAGAGGCTGTGGGTGTCAAAGCTCACCACCTCAAGGAGGCCCGGAATGCCGCACCATAGAGCCCGTATGACCCCGCGTGGGCGGGAGATGGTCGTTCGTCGTGTCGTGGATGATGGGATGTCCTTCGCGCAGGCCGGGGCGTGGGGGAACGTGTCGAAGTCCACGGTCTGGGAGTGGGTGCGCCGCTGGCGGGCGGCGAGCACCGACGAGCGGGAGTCGCTGGTGTGTCTGACGGAGCGTTCCAGTCGCCCTCACCGTTCCCCCTCTCGGTGTCCTGTCGAGGAGGAGCAGCGGATCTGCGAGCTGCGCCGCAGGACGGGCTGGAGTCCCAGGACGATCGCGATGCTGATTGGGCGCCCTCACTCGACCGTCCACCAGGTTCTGCGACGCGGGGGCTGCTCGCGGCGGGAGCCATCCGAGCGCGCGGCGGTCGTCCGTTACGAGTGGCCGTGCCCCGGGAACCTGCTGCATATGGACGTAAAGAAGCTCGGGAAGTTCACCGAGCCCGGGCACGCGCTGACGGGTGATCGCACCCGGCGCTCCCGCAGGGCCGGCTGGGAGTTCGTGCACTCGATCGTCGATGACTGCAGCCGCCTGGCGTACTCGGAGATCCATGACGACGAGAGGGCCCCGACCGTGACCGCGTTCACCCGCCGCGCACTGGACTGGTTCCTCGACCACGGGATCGTCGCCGAGCGGCTGATGAGCGACAACGCGTTCACCTACATCCACAACAAGACGCTGCGCGAGCTGCTCTACCGCCGTGCGATCCGTCATCTCCGCACCCGGCCCTACACGCCCCGCACCAACGGGAAGGTCGAGCGCTACCAGCAAACCCTGCAACGCGAGTGGGCCTACGCCCTGCAATACGCCTCAAGCGACGCCCGCCGCGCAGCGCTGCCACACTGGGTCCGCCACTACAACGAGCAACGCACCCACTCAGCCCTCGGCAACCGCCCACCCATCCACCGCGTTCGGGACGTCACCGGGCACAACAGCTAGCGTCGCCAAGCAGCGCCGGCCCGACTCGAGAAGGCCCTTGCGCCGGGGCCTCAGCCGGCGCTTGGCTCGCTCGTGCCCTCGTCGGTCACTACCGCCGGCGACGCGCCGGCGGTCGCCCGCTCGGTCTCGTCGCGATGGATCTCGAGGTAGATCTCGGTGCGAAAGACGGGGATGTCCTGGGGAGCCTGGATGCCGATGCGCACCTTGTCGCCCATGACCGACAGCACCGAAACCTCGATGTCGTCCCCGATCATGATGCTTTGGTTTGACTTGCGTGTGAGCACCAACATGGTGCACCTTCCTATCGGCCGACGAGCAGTGGAACGGAGTTGGCCCCGGACCGCGCCGGTCAGGCAAGCATAGTCGGTCGTGCCTGTGACAAGCCGGTCCGGCGCGAGGAGACCGTGACGCCGCCCGTATGCGCTAGTCTCCCGGACCGTCCATGGCTCGTAAATCTCTGCGCCCGCACCTGAACCAGATCCGCGCGTGGGTACGGCAAGGCCGTACCGATGCTTGGGTGGCTCACCAGCTCGAGGTCACCGTGCGTGACATCGAGCAGTTCAAGCGCCAGAACGAGCTCGTCAGCGACAGCGATCCCACCGAGGGCGCTGTCGCGACCGGCGACTATCCGGACGAAGTCGACCTCAGGGCCGAGGACGACGCGTTGATCGCCGCGGAGTTGGAGGCGGCCGAAGAGGAGGCCGAGCGCGAGAAGCCCGAGGACGAGGACGAGGGCGAGGGCGAGGGCGAGGAGCAGGAGGACGAGACGCCTGTCCGCACCCGCCGCAGAGGGCGACGCGGAGGCCGTAAACGGGCCGGTGCGCGTGGCGGCGCAGGACCCCTGGAGGGCACCTTCGACCACGGCGAGGAGGGTTACGGTCTGTGGCTGGACCCGGCGATCCAGGACAATCCGATCTACGCCGAGCACTGGGCCGGACACCGGCCCGTCGAGGTCGCCGTCGAAGAGGATCGCATCGTGATTCGCCGCGTCGGCGAGGACGGCTAGCGGGTCACGCCTCCGTCAGCGCTCGTCTGCCTCCGGCGTAATCGGAGGCTTCCCGCAGGTAGCGCCCGAAGGCGGCGTCGACGACCACGCTCGAGTCCCACGCCCAGGGATCGTCGGGCGCTGTGCGCATGGCCGTCTGCATGCACCAGCCGGTGCCCGTCCCGTACAGATCGGCGAGTTCCTGGGCGGAGAACCTGCCGCCGAGCCGACGGCGCAGCTCTGAGACGAGCTCGCCCACAACCAGCTCCAGCAGCGGCGCGTGCTCAGCGGAGGCGTCCTTCAGGCGTCGCTCGCCTCGCTGCCACTGATAGATCGCGTTCTCGAACGACACGCGTCGAGGGTAGCGGCCTTCCGTGGAATACCGGGGCGCCGTCAGTTGCGGGGCAGATGGGTGATGACGTAGGTCTGCTCGCCTGCGTGCATCATGTCCAGCCGGCGCGCCTCCTCTTCGACGGTGCCGCGCCGGCCGAGGGCTTCGTGCTGGTGCAGCAGACGCACGTGTTCGTGCTCCAGCGTCGCCAGCTGCGCGCTGTCCTCGCGCGCCTGGCGCCAGGTCGAGTAGATGCGGATACCGGCGCTCAGATACAGGTAGGCGAGCGCGACGAGCAGGCACAGCATTGCGAAGCGCCCGACTCTGTCCCAGCGGATGCGCGCTACCGGGGAGCCGGCGCCGATCGCTCGGGGCCGGGCGGAGGATGCTTGCACGCTTGCCACTGCTGATCGCATTCGCCCCCTCGTCGAGGATCCCTGCAAACGACCCCTGCGCCGGGCGGTTCCTGCAAGCGCTGTGCCGGACCGATCGAGGGAGGCGGACGGTGGCTCTGGACTCAGCCGCGGAAGACCGAGCGCCCGGGGAATTCGGCGCGGTCACCGAGCTGCTCCTCGATGCGCAGCAGCCGGTTGTACTTGGCGACCCGATCCGAGCGCGAGGGCGCCCCGGTCTTGATCTGCCCGCAGCCCGTGGCCACGGCGAGGTCGGCGATCGTGACGTCCTCGGTCTCGCCCGAACGGTGGCTCATGACCGCGCTGTAGCCCGCCTCGCGGGCCATCGCGATCGCGTCGAGCGTCTCTGAGAGCGTTCCGATCTGGTTGACCTTCAGCAGGATCGAGTTGGCCACGCCGAGTTCGATCCCGCGTGCGAGCCGTTTGGTGTTCGTCACGAACAGGTCGTCGCCGACCAGCTGCATGGAGGCGCCGACTCGATCGGTCAGCGCCTTCCAGCCCTTCCAGTCCTCCTCGTCCATGCCGTCCTCGATCGAGACGATCGGATAGCGCGCGGCCAGGTCGGCCCAGTAGGAGGCGAGCTCCTCGGCGCTCAACGCGCGACCCTCGTGCTCGAGCACGTAGGCGCCGTCGCCGTAAAGCTCGCTCGCCGCCGGATCGAGCGCGATCGCGACATCCTCGCCAGGGCGGTATCCGGCTGCCTGGATGCCCGCCAGGAGCATCTTCAGCGCGTCCTCGTTGGAAGCGAGATCGGGCGCGAAGCCGCCCTCGTCTCCGACTGCGGTGCTGAGGCCCCGTTCGTGAAGCGTGCGCTTCAGCGCGTGGAACACTTCCGCGCCCATACGCAGGCACTCCGAAAAGCTCGACGCGCCGCAGGGGACGATCATGAACTCTTGGAAGTCGACCTTGTTGTCGGCGTGCGCGCCGCCGTTGAGCACGTTCATCATCGGCACCGGCAACACCCGCGCCTGCTCGCCGCCGAGGTAGCGCCACAGTGCCAGGCCCTCCTCCGCGGCCTGCGCGTGGGCTGCCGCCAGCGAGACACCCAGGATCGCGTTGGCCCCCAGACGGGACTTGTTCGGGGTGCCGTCGAGCGCGATCAGCGCCTCGTCGAGCGCCTTCTGGTCGCCCGCATCCGCTCCGTGCACGGCCGTCGCGATCTCGCCGTTGACGTTCGCGACCGCGCGCGTGACGCCCTTGCCTTCCCACTCCTGGCCACCGTCCCGCAGCTCGGTCGCCTCGAACTCACCTGTGGACGCGCCCGAGGGGACCGCTGCGTGGCCATGAGCGCCCGAGCGCAGACCCACCTCCACCTCCACCGTTGGATTGCCTCGGCTGTCGAGGATCTGACGGGCGTGAACCCGCTCGATCTCGCTCATGCGACGGTTCCTTATTTAGTCGGCGTGGTGGCCGTGGACGTCGTCTGCGGAGCGCCGGTCTGAGGTGTGCCGGTCTGAGGTGCGCCGGTCTGCGGGGTGGCGCCGGTCGGCGTTGCCGGTTTCTTGTACTCGTGGCAATCCTGCACCACGTAGCCGCTGCGGCATTCGGTTTTGCCTTCCCAGCGGGTGCGGAATTCTTTGACGAACTTGCTCAGCCCCTGCTGCTGCTGCTGGGCCGCCAGCTGCTGCTTGATCGAAGCCTGGGCCTGAGCCAGCGATTGCTGATTGCCGACGGTGGTGCTGGTGACTTCGTAGATGTAGTAGCCGAACGGGGTCTTGACGGGGCCGCCGAGCTTGCCCTTGGGCGCCGAGAAGATGGCTTCGTCGAGCGTCTTCTCCTCCTGGCCTTTGACGACGCCGGTGATTTCGCCGCCTTTGGCCTTACTCGTGGGGTCGATCGAGACCGCCTTGGCGACCGAGGAGAAGCTCTTGCCCGATTCGATTTCCTGCTTGGCCTTGTTGGCTGCGGCTTCGGTCTTCGTGAGGATGATCTTCACGTTGCGCTTTTCGGGCGTGCCGAACTGGGACTTGTGTTCGTTGTAGTACTTGCTGATCTGCGCCTGGGTGACGTTTGCTTTTTCTTTCGAAACCTTCTGCTGAATTTTCGAGGACAGCAGGTTCAGCTTGACGCGCAGGAGCAGATCGGAGACGGACTGGCCGGAGCTGGCTAGGAATTTCTTGAATTCCTCAGCCTTGGGAAACTGCTGGTTCTTGATCTGTTCGAACTGCTTCTTGACTTCGGCGTCGGTCACTTTCACGCCTTTGGATTCGGCCTCGCCGAGCACCCAGGCGGAGGAGATCAGGAAGCCGAGCACCTCTTGCTGCAGCGATTTGTACTGCTGTTCGCACTGGCTCTTCAGCTGTGCGGCGGTCGGCTTGGCCTGGCCCTTGGCGGGCTTGGGCGCGGTCGCCTGCAGGTGCGCGATGCAGGCTGTGTAGTCGGGCGGGACGGGGACGACCGGCTTGGGCGCGGTCTGTCCCGGTGCGGCCGCCGAACTCGACGCGGCGGCCACCGACAGCCAGTGTTCGTAGGTGGCTTTGGTGATCGGATTGCCGCCGACCTGCACGACTGCGTTGCCGGGTATGCCTCCGCCACCGCACGCGGCCAGGCCGAGGACGGCAAAGAAAACGGCGCCCAGCGCCGAGATGAAACGGAAGTTCTTGAACACGACGCGGGCACTCTAGCGGAAACTGATGTGTCGTGGTTAAGGAGTTCCTGAAGAGACGTTAAGCGGCTTCGCGCTTGAGCGAGAGCAGCACGTCCGCGGCCTTGACGACGGTCGGGAATCGCGCCGGGCCCTCGCGGGGGACGCGCACCGAGACCTGTGAGCGCCCAGACTCGTACAGCGCCTCGGGCAGCTCCTCGCGCAGCGCCCGCGCGCGCGCGGAGTCGAGCTCGATCGGGGTGACGGCGAGGCGATCGCCGCGAAAGCTCACCACGGTCGCTCCGGCCTGGCCGAACTTGATCCGCGCCCGCTGCAGCGCAAGCAGGTTCGCGAGCGGCTCGGGCACCGGCCCGAAGCGATCCTCGAGCTCGTCGTGCAACTGCTGCACTTCGGCCACCTCCAGAGCGCCGGCGATACGGCGGTGGATCTCGATCTTGGCCTGCTCGTAGGGGACGTAGTCGGACGGGACATACGCGTCGACGTTGACGTCCAGGCGCACCGGCTCGGGCAGATCTTGCTGCTCGGCGTCATCGCCCGCCGGCCCGGCCTGACGAACGGCTTGGTCGAGCATCTGCATGTACAGCTCGAATCCGAGCGCCGCGACGTGCCCGGACTGCTCGTCACCGAGCAGGTTCCCGGCGCCGCGCAGCTCGAGGTCGCGCATCGCCACGCGAAAGCCGGCGCCGAGCTCGGTGTAGTCCGACAGCGCCGCCAGTCGCTGCGCGGCGTCGGGGGTGAGCGCTGCGGCGGAGTCGTACATCAGATACGCATAGGCGCGCTCGCGGCTGCGACCGACGCGACCGCGGATCTGGTAGAGCTGGGAGAGGCCGAAGGCGTCTGAGTGCTCGACGATCAGGGTGTTCGCCTGGGGGATGTCGATGCCCGACTCGATGATCGATGTGCACACGAGCACGTCCTGCTCGCCGCGCAGATAGGCCATCATCACCGTCTCCAACTCGCCCTCGGACATCTGACCGTGGGCGACGGCGAAGCGCACGCCGGGGCACAGGGCGCGCAGCCTTTCGGCGGTCTGGTCGATCGACTCGACGCGGTTGTGCAGGAAGAACGCCTGGCCGTCGCGCTCGTGCTCGCGCATGATCGCGCGCTTGACGAGCTCCTCCTCGTACTCGCCGACATAGGTCTTGACCGGTCGGCGCCCCTCGGGCGGGGTCTCGATCACGGAGATCTCGCGCAGGCCCGCCAGGGACATCTGCAGCGTGCGCGGGATCGGGGTGGCCGACATCGAGATCACGTCGACACGCAGCTTCAGCTGGCGCAGCAGCTCCTTCTGCTTGACCCCGAAGCGCTGCTCCTCATCGACGATCAGAAGGCCCAGGTCCTTCGCGCGCACGTCGCGCGAGAGCACGCGGTGGGTGCCGATCAGGATGTCCACCCTGCCGGTCGCGAACCCGGCTATCGACTCTTTCTGCTCGGCCGCCGAGCGAAAGCGCGAGACGTGCTCGACGTTGATCGGGTAGTCCGCGAGCCGCTCGGAGAAGGTGCCGTAGTGCTGCTGGGCGAGGATCGTGGTGGGTGCGAGCAGCAGCACCTGCTTGCTCTGGCTGGCGGCCTTGAACGCCGCCCGCAGGGCAACCTCGGTCTTGCCGTAGCCGACGTCGCCGCAGATCAGCCGGTCCATCGGTCGCGGCGCTTCCATGTCGGCCTTGACCAGTTCGATCGCCTCGAGCTGGTCGGGAGTCTCGGTGAAGGGAAAGCGCTGCTCGAATTCGCGCTGCCAGTCGGAGTCGGGTTCGAACGCATGGCCGCTGCGCCGGCGACGCTCGGCATAGAGGCTCAAAAGCTCCCCCGCGAGCTCCTGGGCGGCGCGGCGCGCGCGCGCCTTCATCGTCTCCCAGCGCGTGCCCCCGAGCTTTGACAGCGGCGGGTGCTCCCCGCCGGCGCCCACGTAGCGCGAGATCTTCGCGAGCTGCTCAGTCGGGACGAACACGCGGTCGTCGCCCTGGTATTCGAGGTAGAGGTAGTCGCGCGTCACATCGGCGACCGTGCGCGTCTCAAAGCCGGCGAAGCGCGCGACGCCGTGGTCCTCGTGCACGACGATGTCGCCGGTGCGTAGCTCCGTGAACGAGCGCAGCGCCCCCCGGCGAGCGCCGCCCGGGACGCCGCGTCCGGCCTCGCCCGGCGCCGTACCCGCGCGCTCGGCGCGGCGACGGCGCAGCAGGCGATGCTCGGGATAGACCGCCAGCTTCAGCTGCGGCGCGACGAAGCCCTCGCGCAGCGACGCGGCCACGAAGCGCAGCGAGGGCTCGAGCACCTGGCGGCCGGCGTCCACGTCCTCGCCGAGCCAGCTCGCTTTCATGCGCCCGAGGTTGTAGGCCGCGCGCTCGCCCTCGCCGCGGCGGGGGAAAGCGACGACCGTGCGATAGCCCGAGCGCACGAGCTTCTCCAGCTCGGGCTCGGCCTCGGCGAGCGAGCGCGCGGCGGTGTCGGCGGCCTGCGCGCGCAGTTGCAGCGGCTGCTCGCCGGAGATCGCCGACAGCCAGATTCGCGCGCGTCCGGCGAGCGCGGATTCGATCTCCTCGGGGCTCACATACAGGTGATGGGCGTCCGCGTCGGCGAACGCGGCGCAGACGTCGCTCCAGTGGTCAGAGAGCGCCGGCTTCAGCTCCTCCTCGGCGCCGACCAGCAGCTCGGTGTCGGCGTCGAGCAGGTCCAGCAGCGCCCCGAAGCGCTCGACGGGCAACAGCTCGGCGACATCAGGGCGGTCTGACTCCTCTTCGCCCGCGGCGATCTCCGCCAGCTCGCGGTGCTCGATCGCGAGCTCCGCCGCCGGTGCGATCTCGACCTCGGCGACATCGCCGAGTGAGCGCTGGGTGAAGGTCGAGAACCAGCGCAGCGACTCGATCTCGACGTCGAACATGTCCACCCGAACCGCCCGGTCCTCGGTGGCCGGAAACACGTCCAGGAGCCCTCCGCGCAGCGCGAACTGCCCGCGCTCGGCGACCTGATCGACGCGCTCGTATCCGGCGGCCACGAGCTCGCCGGCGCACTCCTCGAGATCCAGCAGCTCGCCCACGCGCAGAACGAAAGAGTGCGGTCGCAGCGCCGGATCGGGGACCTTCTCCGAGAGCGCGACAGCGCTGACGACCACCACCGGCGGCTCCTGGCCGGGTCCGTGCGCGCTGAGCAGCGCATCGAGCGCGGCGACGCGCAGACCGACGAGATGGGGTGGGGGAGCGAGGTGAGACTCGTAGGCGACGCCGCGCGAGGGGTAGTAGCGCACCCGCCTGGGATCGAGCCACGCGCGCAGGTCTGCCGCCATCTCGCGCGCGGCGCGGTCGTCGCCGACGACGACCAGCGTCGGGCGCGCCTGCGCGACCGCATCGCGGTCGGACAGGGCGGCGATCAGGTATGGCCGCAGCGAGGCCGACACGAACGCGTGACCGCCCGCGCCGGCGAGCGTCGTGGCGGCGGGGTCGTCCTCGATCAGCCCGAGCAGCGAGCGCAGCGCCATCGCTAGACCGGCTCCGCGCCGAGCACGATGTCCTGCACCCGATCGGCCGCGCGCTCGACGAGGTCGCGCACGTCTGCCGGGTCCTCGCGAAAGCGCCCGAGCACGTAGGCGGAGACGATCTCCGGATCGCTTGACGCGGGACGTCCGACGCCGACGCGCACGCGCGCGAACTCCGCGTCGCCGAGCTCGCGCTTGAGCGACTTCAGTCCGTTGTGCCCCGCCAGACCGCCGCCCAGACGCGAGCGAACCTCGCCGAAGGGGATGTCGATCTCGTCGTGCACGACCAGCACGCGCTGCAGCGGCACGCGCAGCGCGCCCCGCGCCGGGCCGACCGAGCGTCCGGCCTCGTTCATGTATGTCTGCGGCCACAGCACCGCCACGCGCGGCCCCGCGGGCGCGCCCGGCTCGCTACTTACCCGGCCCTCGGCGATGCGCCCGCGATAGCGCTCCCGCGCACGGCCCAGCCCCCAGCGCTCTGTGAGGGCGTCCGCGACCATGAAGCCGACGTTGTGGCGCGTCTGCGCGTGCTCGCGCCCGGGGTTGCCCAGCCCGACGATCAGCCAATCGCAACGACCGCCGGCGTCGCCGTCAGCTCCGCCACTGCGACGAAACGGCCGCCGCAGGAGTTCAGTCTCCGCCGGAGGCGTCCTCGGAGCCGGCGCCCTCGGCGGCCTCGCCCTCCGCGGCCTCGCCCTCGCCCACGAGCTCGGTCTCGGTCTCGATCTCCTCCTCCTCGGTCTGCAACCGCGGTGGGGAGAGGGTCGCGAGGACCGTCTCGGGATCGTCCAGCAGCGTGACGCCCTCGGGCGTGGCGAGCGCGGAGAGCACGATCGTCTCGCCGATCTGCAGCTCGCCGATGTCGTGGGAGATCGACTCGGGGATCGCCGTCGGCAGCGCCTGGACGTTCAGCTCGCGCGTGATCTGCTCGAGCACCCCGCCTTCCTTGACGCCCGGTGCGTCCTCGGCGCCGGTCAGCTCCAGCGGGACCACCGCATGGATCGCCTCGTCCAGGCGCACGCGCAGCAGGTCCACGTGCACGGTCTCGCCGCGCACGGGGTCGCGGTGGGCCTCCTTGAGGACGACCGGGGTGGGCGCCTTGCCGTCGACGCTCAGATCAAGGACGGCCCCCGACCCGGCGAGTGCGAGACGCAGCTCGCGCGCATCGGCGTCGAAGCTCATCGCCTCGCCGCCGCCGCCGTAGACGACGCCGGGCACGCGTCCCGAGCGGCGCAGGCGTCGTGCGGCGCGCGAGCCTTCGGGCGCGCGGCTGCAGACGTCGAGCTTGGTGGTGGCGTTGGCCATGGAGCCCGAGGACTCTAGCAATTAGCTTCGTTTTCGATCGGCGCGCTCAGGGACAGCAGCGATACGCGCATGCCCTGCAGGGCGTTGCCGCTGCGATGCACGACCACGCACTGCACGATCGGCAGCCGGCCGATCACCGTCCAGGCGACGCGCGCGGTTCCGGTCGCTTCGCCGAGCGCTCCGGCGGTGGACGATTTGATCGAGAGGAGCTTGACCTGGCCGGGACGCCTGAGCCTGAGGGCGCTCGCGCGCACGGTCGCGGCGCACGCAGGTTTCGCGCGGCAGCCCTCGAGCAGCGCGAGCTCGCGTGGCGCGTCGCCGCGCGCCTGTGCCTGCAGCACCGCCAGGATGTCGTGGCGTTCGACGTTTTCGGTGAACAGCCAGCGCGCGAGCAGCGCGCCGATCACCACCAGCAGAACGAGCGCGCCGGCGAGGATCGCCACGCGCCGGCGGCGCGGGATCGCCCGCCACCACGTGCGCGGCGTCCGTTCGGGCGAGGGCGGCGGAGGGGAGTGGTCGTGCTGGGCGGAGATGTCGGCGATGCGGGGTCGGGCGGCGGGGTCGCGAAAGCGTCGTCGGCGCGAGGCCCGCTCAGAACAGCTGGTTCTCGCCGCCGAACACTTCGCTGACTGAATCGTCGACGAAGATGCGCCGGATCGAGTCGGTCAACAGCTCCGCGCAGGGCAGCACGCGGATGTTCTCGGGTCGATCGGGGCTCACGGGGATCGTGTCGGTCACCACGATCTCCTCCAGGCCGGAGGCCTTGAGGTTCTCGAAGGCCGCGCCCGAGAAGACGGCGTGGGTGGCCGCCGCATACACGCGTGTGGCGCCCGCGTCGAGCACTGTGCGGGTGGCCGCCGCGAGCGTGCCGGCGGTGTCGATCATGTCGTCGACGATCACCGCGGTCTTGCCGCGCACGTCGCCGATCACGTAGCCGATCTCGGCGACCTGTTGAGCTGGGCGCTCCTTGTCGAGGATCGCCAGCTCGGCGCCGATCTTGGAGGCGAACTTCTTGTTCAGCTTGACCCTGCCCGCGTCGGGCGCCACGACCACGAGGTCCGACAGCCCGAGGTCGCCGAAGTACTGCGTGAGCATGAACAGCGCGGTCATGTGATCGACGGGCTTTTGGAAGAACCCCTGGATCTGACCGGCGTGCAGGTCCATCGTCAGCACACGATCGGCGCCGGCGGACTCGAGCATGCGCGCGACCAACCGCGCGGAGATCGGCTCGCGCGGCGCTGACTTCTTGTCCTGGCGGGAATAGCCGAACCACGGCGTGACCGCGATCACGCGGTGCGCAGAGGCGCCGACGGCGGCGTCGATCATGAACAGCAGCTCCATCAGCGAATCGTTCGCCGTGACACCTGCCTGGGCGTTGCCGCAAGTGGACTGCACGATGAACACGTCCGCGCCGCGGATCGACTCCTCGTAGCGACAATAGACCTCGCCGTTGGAGAACGTGTTGAGCTTCACCGGCCCGAGCTCGACACCGAGCTTGTCGGCGATGTCGCGGGCGAGTTGCGGGTTCGCGCGCCCGCTGAAGAGCATCAGCCGCTTGTTGTAGTCGATCGGCAGGCTCGTCTGCGCGGCCTGCTGCGCGCGCGTGTCGATCGCGCTGCTCATCGTGGCACGGAGTGTAGGGGTCTGTCGGGACATTCCCGGCGAGCGCTACGCAAACACCAGACGAACGCATGGCTTCTCAGGGCCGGGATGTTCACGACGGACGCTCCCGCGAGGGCTCGCTCTCGCGCGGCTCGGCTTCGCGCCGGCGTGCGTAACCCTCGATGTTCTGCTGCCTGGCCCTGGCCATCGCCAGGGCACCTGGGGGGACGTCCTCGGTTACGACCGAGCCGGCCGCCGTATAAGCGCCATCGCCGACCGTCACGGGCGCGACGAACGAGGTGTCGACGCCGCCCCGTACGCCGCTGCCGATCGTCGTGCGATGCTTGGCGTGGCCGTCGTAGTTGGCGGTGATCGTGCCCGCCCCGAGGTTCGAGCGCTCGCCGATGTCGGCGTCGCCGATGTAAGAGAGGTGGGGGATCTTCGTGCCGGCGCCGATGTCCGAGCCCTTGACCTCCACGAACGTTCCGACCTTCGCTCCCGCCCGCAGCACCGAGCCCGGGCGCAGGTACGCGAACGGGCCGACGACGGCGCCATCCTCGAGCAGGCTGTCGATCACATAGGAGTGGCGCACGAGGCAGCCCTCGCCGATGCGGGTGGCCCCGCGCAGCGTGCTGAACGGCTCGATCGTCGTGTCCTGGCCGATCTGAACATCGACGTCGATCACGGTCGCCCGCGGATCGACGATCGTCACGCCCGCCGCCATGTGCCGCGCATGGATGGCCTCCTGGGCCAGTGCGCGCACCTGCGCGAGGGCCGCGCGGTCGTTGACGCCCAGAACCAGCCGCTGGTCGGCGAGGGCGTGCGCGGCGACCGTACCGCCATCTGAGCGGATCAGATCGAGCGCCTGGGGCAGATACAGCTCGCCCTGGGCGTTCTCGGCGCTCAGCCGCGGCAGCGCCTCGCGCAGGGCGGCGGGCGAGAACACGTAGATGCCGGTGTTCACCTCGCGTATCAGCAGCTGCTCGGGCGTGGCGTCGCCGTCGGTCTTGGTCTCGACAACCGACACGACAGCGCCGTTCGCGTCGCGCACCACTCGACCGTAGCCGCTGGGGTCGTCAAGGACGGTGCTCGCCATCGTCGCACCCGCGCCTCCGGCCTCGTGCGCGCGCACCAGCTCGACGATCGTCTCGGCGCTCACGAGCGGAACGTCCCCGCTGAGAACCACCACCGGGGCCTCGACATCGTCTGAGTCGAGCTCCGCGAGGCCCGCCACGACGGCGCCGCCGGTGCCGTCGGATTGGGGCTGCACCGCGAGTCGCACACCCTCTGGCAGCACGCCCGCAAGCGCGCGCTCGGGCGAGTCCACGACCACGACCTGTCCGGCGCCGGCGGCCAGCGCGGCGCGCACGGGCCACAGCACCATCGGCAGACCGCACAGCTCGTGCAGCACCTTGGGCGTGCGCGAGCGCATCCGCGTGCCCCTGCCCGCGGCGAGGATCAGGACCGTGGGAGCGGCAGTCACGCGATGGATGGTAGGTCATGCCGCATGCGGCATGACCCCGGACTGCACATGTGCAGTCCGGCCACCGGCGCATGCGCCGGTGGGGACGAGCCGCATGCGGCTCGTCACGATCTCGCACATGTGCGAGATCGCCTGACGGCGCGTGCGCCGTCAGGGACAGCATCGCTACTGGGGGGCAGGGACTCGAACCCTGATTCCCAGGACCAAAACCTGGTGTCCTGCCGTTGGACGACCCCCCAAAGGGCCGCCCACATCCTCGCATGCCGCGCAGACCGCGGCTCAGGAGCGCCGTGTCGAGCGTCCCGGCACGCGCCCGCCTTCGGCGCCGACTTCCGAGGCGGGGCCGCCGGCGGCGGAGATGCCGAGCACGCGCATCGCCTTCAGGCCGAGGCTCAGCTTCTCGCGCCCGTCGCTGGAGCTGACGTCAAGGCCCGACAGCTCGCGCACGCGCTCCAGGCGGTAATAGATCGTGTGGCGGTGCGTGAACAACCGTTGCGCGGTGCCGGCGACGTTGCCGTCGGCATCCAAGAACGTCGCGAGCGTGCGCACGAGCTCTGTCTCGTACTGCTCGTCATAGGCCAGCAACGGCTCGACCGTCTCGGCGTAAAAGCGCTGCAGCTCGGCTGGATTCTCGGTCATCGCGCTCAGCAAGAGGCGGTAGGCGCCGGTCTGCTCGAACGCCAGCGCCACGCCGTCGGAGCCGCCCTGGGCGACGTTCGCCGCCAGCAGCGCCTCGCCGGCGGCGCGCGGCAGATCGCCGGGATCCTCGGCGATGCGACTGCGGCCGAGCGCGAACGTATAGCCCGCCAGCCCGGCCTCCATCTCCCGCAACACCGCCTCGGCGGCGCGCGCGGCGGTGGCCTCCTCTCCGCCTGGCGCCAGCAGCAGCACCTCCGCGCCCACACCGGCGCCGGCGCCCTCGCGTTCGGACAGGGCGGCGATCGAACGGCTCACGACCGCGCGCGCGCCGCGCTCGGCGACCGCGCGCACGCGCGCGCGCCAGCCCTCGTCGGTCGGGGCCTGGGGGACGGCGCGCGCGACGATCATGCTCGCGCCGTCCTGCAAGTCCAGCGAGAGCTCTTTCGCGCGCGCAAGCAGCTCCTCGCGTTCGGTCAGCTCGCGCTGAAGGATCGCGCGCAGAAACTCGCTCGTCGCGAGAACCGAGGCGCGCTCGGGCGCGCGCACGCGCTCGACCTCCGAGGCGATCATGGTCACCAGCAGCCGTTTCATCTGCTCGCTCGGCTCGCCCGACTCGAGATTTGCGTCCTCGCCGGCGCTGCCGGTCGCGCGCATGTGCAGAGTGCCCACGACCGTGTCTCCGACGCGCAGCGGCGTGCTGCTCACACCTTTGCCTCCGGACAGCAACGCGCGCTCCTCCGCGGGCGAGCGCGCGGCCACCGCGAGGGTCGCGCCCCAAGCGTCGGCCACGGCCAGGCTCGCATCCAGCGCCTTGGCCGCCGCACGGACCACTTCGGGCAGGCCCGCACCGGACTCGACCGCCTCGGTGACGGCTTCCAGCGCCGCGAGCTCGGACATGGCCGGTTCAGCCCCAGAAGTAGACGACGGCGAGCGCTCCCGCCACGCCGATGCCGACGAGCACCGCGAGCACGTACAGCGACAGGATCCCCGCCGCCACGCGCTCCCACAGGCGCGTGTAGCTGCTCCACGCCGGCGCCAGGATCAGGCCCGCGTACAGCGCCAGGCCGAACACGCCCGCGCACACGGCCACCAGCTCGTTGACAAACGTTCTGCTCATCGGTCGTGATTGTGACGCATGGGGATGTCAATGAATAGCGACATGACGCTATTTCGCGGCAAAATCGCCAGAGTCGCTCGACGCCTCGCGGTCACCCGGGCGGGGCCGGGTGCGCGACCGCGCCTGTCACCCTGCCAGTGCGAACTCCGCGTCCACGGGCACCGCGCAGACCGGCTCGGACTCCCCGGCCGACCTGCGCTCGCCGGCCAGGCCCGCGGCCGCGCGCTGCGCCCGCCCGGGGCCATTGGCGCGCAGGAACAGCCCGACGACCGTGGGGCCCGATCCGCTGACGAACGCCACGTCCGCGCCCGCTTCAAGCGCCTGCGTCAGGGCGGTTTCGATCTGCGGACACAGCGAGATCGCGGGCGCTTGCAGATCGTTGTGCAACAGCGCGCGCGCATCCGGCACGGCCGCGCTCAGCTCGAACGCGACCGCCAATTCGTGCTCCAGACCCTCCAGCTCGCGCGCGCTGCGAGCCGCCCCCAATTCGTCCGCGCGCGCGTAAACCGCCGCTGTGGACAGCTCGGCTGCGAGCGGCAGCACGAGCACGCCGAACGGATGGCTCGGCGGGGGCAGCTCGCGCAACCGCTCGCCCGCTCCCGTGGCCAGCCAGCGCCCCGGGGCGATCTGGGCGGGCACGTCCGCTCCGAGCTCGCCGGCCAGCTCCAGCAGCAGCTCTCCCGAGCCGAGCCCCGACATGCGCGAGGCCAACCTCAGCGCGGCCGCGGCATCCGCCGAGCCGCCGCCCAATCCCGCCGCCACGGGGATGCGCTTGTCGATGCTCAAGCGCAGCGGCGGCGCATCCCAACCGGTCGCCTCGCGGAACAGGCCCAGCGCCGCGGCCGCCAGGTTCTCGCCGGGGTCGCCCGGCACTCCCGGACACAGCACCTCGTCGCTGCTCGCGCTCTCGCCGGGCCGGGCGTCCGCCGCTTCGAGCGTGAGCGTGTCGGCGAGCGAGATCGACTGCATCACGCTCGTCAGCTCGTGCCGGCCGTCGTGCTCGCGCGGTGGACCGACGAACAGCCCGAGGTTGATCTTCGCGGGCGCGAGCGCATGTACGGGGAAGACCGTCACAGACCCAGCCTTCCCGCCAGCGCCACGAACTCGCTCGGCGTCAACCGTTCGGCGCGCACGTCGGCGGGGTGGCCCAGCTCGAGGAGCGCCGCGCGTATCTGCTCGCGCGAGCGAGGAGTTCCCGCGAGCACCAGCGACCGTGCCAGCGCCTTGCGCCGATGGGCGAACGCCCCGCCGACGAGCGCACGCACCTCGCGCGAGGCCGCGGCGCCGGTGCGGAGGATCTTCACGAGCACAGAATCCACCCGGGGCATCGGGCGAAACACCGTTCGGGGAATCGCTCTCACCACGCTCACCTCACCCGCCAGCTGAGCCAGCACCGAGCTGATGCCGTAGGCGCCGCTGCCCGGCCCGGCCGCCAGCCGTTCGCCCACCTCGCGCTGCACCATCACGACCCACATCTTCACGCCGGAAAGCTCCTCGATCGTGCGCAACACCACGCCGGCCGCGATCCCGTAGGGAAGGTTCGCGACCATCTTGGTCGGCGCCGGCTCCATCGCCGCGAGATCGACGCGCATCGCGTCCCCCCACCACACCTCGACGTTCGCATGGTCCGCCGTCCCGGCCTGCAGCGCTGAGCGCAACCGCTCGTCCAACTCGACCACGTGCACCCACCTTACGCGTGGCGCCAAATACGCGGACAGCACTCCCTCGCCGCCTCCCACCTCCAGCACCACATCTTCGGGGGAGAGCTCGCTCTCCCGCCCGATCACCGTGAGTATGTTCGGGTCGCGCAGGAAGTTCTGACCCAGATCCCTCCCGCGCCGAGAGGCCATCACCAGCCGAACACGCGCGCGGCGTTGCGCTCCACGAGCGCATCGAGCTCGCGCACGCTCACGCCCCGCAGCTCCGCCACGAACGCGGCCGTATGCGCGACGAACGCGGGCTGGTTGCGCTGCTTGCGCACCACCTGGGGCGTCAGATACGGCGCGTCGGTCTCGACCAGCAGCCGCTCGTCGGGCACCGCTCGCGCGGCGGTCGCGAGGTCGGCGGCGTTTTTATAGGTGACGTTGCCGGCGAAGGAGATCGCATACCCCCGATCCAGACACTCCTGCAGCTGTTCTGGCATCGAGAAGCAGTGGATCACCACGCTGCACCCCTGCGCTTGCGCGCCCAGCTGCGCCAACGTCTCGGCGGCGGCCTCGCGCGAATGGATCACCAGCGCCAAGCCCGTCTCGCGCGCGAGCGCGATGTGCGCGGCGAACGCCCGCTGCTGATCGGCGCGCGGAGCGCCGTCGCGGTAGAAATCGAGCCCCGTCTCGCCGATCGCCAGGCAGCGCGGATGCGCCGCCAGCGCGCGCAGCTCCGCCAGGTCGGCGTCGTCGAAGCCTCTGGAGGCGTTCGGATGGCGACCGACCGCCGCGTACACCTGCGGGAAGGCCTCGGCCGCGGCGAGCGCGGCGCGGCAGGACGCAGGTTCGGTGCCGACCGTCAGCATCCGCGTCACCCCCGCCTCGACAGCAGCGGCCACGAGCTCGCTGTCGGGCGGCTCGCACAGGTCCAGGTGGGTGTGGCTGTCGATCATCTCGCCGGTCCTCGAGATCGGTGTCAGGCCGCCTGCACGGCGTCGCGGTCCTTGGGGAACAACGGCTCGATCCGCGCCACCTGCCCGACGGCGCCCGCGCCCAGCCGCGCTCGGACGAAAGCGACGTCCGGCGCGCCGAGCGCTCCAAGCAGCGTGGCGGCGCTCGAAGGCAGATAGGGGTGCAGGAGCACCGCCAGCACGCGCAGCCCCTCCACGAGCGTCCCCAGCACGCGATCGAGGTCCTGTGCGCGCTCCTCGTCCTTGGCGAGCACCCATGGCGCCTGTTCCTCGACGTAGCGGTTCAAGCGGCGCACGCGCTGCCAGATCTCATCGAGCGCCACCGTCAGCTGGACGTCGTCGATCAACTCGCCGACCCGCTCGGGCAGGCCCGCGAAGTCCTCGACGATCGCGACATCGGGCTCGACCGCCGGCGCCAGGCCGTCGCGGTAACGCACGACCATCGCCAGCGTGCGAGTAGCAAGGTTGCCGAACTCGTTCGCCAACTCCGACTCGTAGCGCTGCTCGAAAGAGGCGCTCGACACCGAGCCGTCCTGGCCGAAGGGCACGTCGCGCAGCAGATAGAAGCGCAGCGCGTCCGCGCCGAAGCGCTCGATCACCGCGAACGGGTCGAGCACGTTGCCCAGCGACTTCGACATCTTCTCGCCGTCCATCAGCAGATACCCGTGCACGAACACCCGCTCGGGCAGCTCCAGGCCGGCGGCCATCAGCAGCGCGGGCCAGTAGACGGCGTGAAAGCGCAGGATGTCCTTCGCGATCACATGGCAGCTGGCGGGCCAGAACTTCGCGGTCTGATCGGTGCTCGGATCGGCGTAAGAGAGCGCCGAGTAATAGTTCAGCAGCGCGTCAAACCACACGTAAAACACGTGCTCGGAATCCCATGGCACCGGCACTCCCCAGGTCAACCGATGGCGTGTCAGCGGCACGTCGCGAAGTCCCGAGCGGATGAACGACAGCGCCTCGTTGTAGCGCGTGCGCGGCGCCACAAACTCCGGATGCTCCTCATATAGACGTTCGAGCGGCTCCTGAAAGGAGGAGAGCTTGAAGAAATAACTGTCCTCCCGCTCGCGCGTCAGCTCGATGTGATGGATCGGACAGCGGTTGCCCTCGTCGATCTCGTTCTCGGCCTTGAAGTCGGCACAGCGCGGGCAGTAGGAGCCCTCGTACTGGCCCTCGTAGACGTACCCGTTCTCACGCACCCGCGCCAGCACCGACTGCACGACGGCGACGTGCTGGGGGTCGGTCGTGCGGATGAAGAAGTCGTTCGAAGCCTCGATCCGCGGCGCCAGCGCCTTGAAGCGCTCGGCGTTGCGATCCGCGAGCTCTTGGGGCTCGATCCCGAGCGCGTGCGCCGCGTCGGCGACCGGCTCGCCGTGCTCGTCGGTGCCCGTCAGAAAGAACACCTCCTCGCCGCGCTGGCGCTGGTGGCGCGCCATCACATCGGCGGCGATCGTCGTATACGCGTGCCCGAGATGCGGAGCCGCGTTGACGTAATAGATCGGGGTCGTGACGTAATAGCTCACTCCCGCTGAAGGCTACTCGCCGCGCGCGCCGCTCCAACTACCAGCACGACCTCTCCCTTGGGAGGACGCTCGCCGTAGCGCTCTGCCAGCTCGGCCGCGGTGCCGCGCGCGACTTCCTCGTGGAGCTTCGTCAGCTCGCGGCACACCGCCACCGGACGCTGCGGATCGGCCTGCGCGAGCATCTGGAGCGTGGCCGCCACGCGCTTGGGCGATTCGAACGCCACGAGCGTCTCGGCCGTGTCCATAAGCAGGCGTTCGCGCTGGCCGCGCTTGCGCGGCAAGAACCCCACGAAGCGCCAGCGATCCGGCGCGAGCCCCGAAAGGATCACCGCGCCGAGCACCGCGCTCGGCCCCGGCAGCACCTCGATCGGCAGATCCTCGCGGATGCACGCCTGCACTAGCGCGTAGCCGGGATCGGACACCAGCGGCATCCCGGCGTCGCTGACCAGCGCGACCGTCTCTCCCGCACTGATGCGCGCCGCCAGCTCGGGGGCGCGCGCGCGTTCGTTGTGCTCGTGCAGGCTCACGAGCGATCGCGCGCGGATGCCGTGGCGATCGAGCAGCACCCGCGTACGCCGCGTGTCCTCACAGGCGAGCACATCGGCTTCGCCGAGCGCCCGCAGCACGCGCAGGGTCACGTCTTCGAGGTTGCCGATCGGCGTCGCGCAGACCAGCAAGCGGCCGTGCGTGAGCAACTCGACCGGAGGGTTCTGGGCGCCCATCTCGCAACTATAGGTTCAGCCCCGGGTCTCAGAGCAAGCCACCACGGGTGGACCACTCGCAGGCCATCCAAGTCGCAGGACCCCAAACCTGGATCGCGCTCCGTACCCGTATCGCCTCCCCCAAAATGCCCGCCGACTCCGAGAAGCCCCAATACACCCGCTATCGCGCCGGGCGCAGCCTGCGCGCGCGCCGTGAGGACGAGGGCCTGATCGATCCGCTGAGCGCCGAGCGCGCCCGCGAGACCGGGCCTCGGCGCGGGCGGCAGGAGCGGATCACACCGAAACGGGTGGTCCTCGGCCTGCTCGCGCTGATCGCCGGCTGGCTGGTCCTGTCGCTCGTGCTGTTCCTGCTCAGCTCCCACTTCAAGCGCACCTCCCCGCCGGCGAACGTCGCGAGCGTGCTCGACCCCGCTGGATACCCGTTGACCTCGGCCAACAACATCCTCGTGCTCGGTTCCGATCGCCGCCAGAAGGGCTCGAAGGAACCGGGCGCCGAAACGACCGGTCCGGGCCGCTCGGACACGATCATGCTGATCCGCACCGGCGGCGGGCACGCGGCGCGGCTGTCGATCCCGCGCGACACGGTCGTCGAAATCCCCGGCCACGGCCTGCAGAAGATCAACGCCGCCCACGAGTTCGGTGGTCCGGCGGAGTCGATCTCGGTGATCAAGAACTGGCTCGGCATCCCCATCAACCACCTGGTCGAAGTCGACTTCGAAAACTTCCCCGCCCTGATCGACGCGATGGGCGGCGTCACCTACACCGGCGGTTGCGTCATCTCGCGCCTGGACGGCGGCTTCAGCCAGGGCGGCTACACGCTGCGCCTGAGCGCCGGCAGCCATCGCCTCGACGGCAAGCAGGCCCTGGCGCTGGCGCGCACCCGCGAGAACCTGTGCGCGCCCAGCGAGACCGACATCCAGCGCGAGGAACACCAGCAGGCGCTGTTCACGGCGATGAAGTCAGGACTGCTCTCCCCGTCGAGCTTCCTGCGCCTGCCGCTGATCGCCTGGAACGCGCCGCCGACGATCATCTCCGACATGAGCGGCCCCACTCTGCTCGGGATGTTCGGGGCGCTGGCGATCTCCGGCACGCCGCCCACGCACGTGCTCAAGCCCACCGGCACGGTCACATTGCCCGACGGCGAGCAGGGCCTGACGGTCTCCGAAGCCCAGCGCCGCGCGGCGATCGCGCGCTTTGAGGCGGGTTGAGTGCGACCTCAGGTCTTCGCCGCGACCGGCTTGGCGTCCGTGGCCTTGGCGGCGCCGGAGGAGGAGGGCTTCTCGCTCTTGGTGGCGCCCTCGGAAGACTTGCCCTCGCCGGCGGTCTTCGAGGCGCCCTCGGAGGAGGAGTCCTTTTTGGAGGAAGACTCCTCGGAGGAAGCGGCCGCTGCCGTCTCGCGCTGGCGTTTGCGGGTGCCGTAGTCGGTGTTGTAAAAGCCCTTTCCCTTGAAGTGCACCGCGGGGGCATGCAGCACGCGCTCGACGGGCACACCCGTATCGGGGTCGTGCGTCAGGGAATCGTCGCTGAAGGACTGCACGATCTCAAACGTGCTGCCATCGGGGCGTCTGTACTCGTAAATTGGCATTCGGGCCGATTATATGAGTGGCTCAGTCGGCCAGCAGCGCGCGGGCGCACGCGATCCCGGCCCGCACCGTGGCCGCGAAGTCGCGCTCGGGCTCGGTGAGCATCCGCAACGCGAACCCATCGGCGAGGGCGAACAGGATCTCGGCGACCGTGTCAGGCGCGGCGTGCAGGCGTACGACGCCCTCGCGCTGGGCGATCGCGAGCATGTCCGCGACCTGCCCGCGCGTGCGTCGCATCAGCTGGGCGTACTCGACGGCGATGTCCTTGTTGCGGCGCGAGAGCGTGAAGAGCTCGAACATGAGCGTCACGAAGTCCGGGTCCTCGCGCACCGTCTCCTGAAGGTTCTGGGCCATCAGTCCGATGAAGTCGTCGGCGGTGCGCGCTCCCGCGAGCTGGCGCTCGAGCAGCTCCATGCGCACCTCGCAGTCGCGCCTGACGGCCTCGAGCAGCAGCTGCTCCTTGGTGCCGAAGTAGTAATGCAGAAGACCCCGCGAGACACCGGCCTCGCGCGCGACGTGGTCGAAGGTCGACCCCGCCGTCCCACGCCGGGCGACGCTGCGGCGCATCGCCTCGACTATCCGCCGCGCCTTCTCGCCCTCCACGACGATCCGGCGCGGCTTCTCACCCGCGGCGACCGCGTGCGCCCCGGTGTCCTCGGCGGTCGCCGCGGCTGCAGCCATCTCGTCGCGGTCTTCTCGAGATGCCCGGTCGGCTCAGGACGCCGGCGCGGAGGCCGGCGCGGGCTCGGCCGGAGCGGTGGTCGAGCTGTACTCGAACTCCTCCTCGGCGCCGAACAGCAGGTCGAGCACCTTGCCGCGCAGATCCTCGCTGAGCGCGAGCGCGAGCACGCCGGCGATCCCGAGCAACAGCAGCTTTCGCCCGAGCCCACCGCGGCGCTTGCGGGCCTTGCGCGGGGGCTCGCGCAGCGTGTTCGCCGCGTCGCGCAGCGAGTTTGCCGCTTCGCGCAGCTCCTTTTGCAGCTTGCGATCCTCGAACAGCGCCGTGGTCGCGGGCTTGCCGTTGCTCATCCGCCCGTAGGCGCTGCGCGCCGCGCCGTACGCCGCGAGCAGGGTTCCTCGCAACTCCTCGTCTTCGATCAGCCGCTCTATGTACCGGTTGCTGCGTGCGGCGCGCGCCGCCTCGCCTGCCTTGCCGAATCCACTGCCACCGCTAGTACGATCTTTCGCCGCCATTGTTGGGCCACCGCCTCTGAAAAGAGCTTTGTAGTTCTGCGCTCCAATATACGCCCCCTCGGCGCGAACGTACGCGCTGCCGCCGCGAACGTGACAATAGGTGTGTGCCCACATTCCAGGCGACCGCCACCGCGCTGGGGCTGCTGCTGATCCTCGGCGCGCTTCTGTCGGGGTTGGCCCAGCGCTCGTTTCTGTCGCTCACCGCGCTGTTCGTGCTCGCCGGATTCCTGGTCGGTCCGGGAGGCTTTGGCTGGATCGACTTCCGCGCCCGCTCGGGCTTCGTCGAGGATCTGGCGTTCGTCGCGTTGATCGTGATCCTGTTCCGCGACGGGCTGGAGGTCGAGGGCGAGATGCTCCAGCGCGAGTGGCGCCTGCCCGTGCGCAAGCTCGTGCTGGCGATGCCGATAACGGCGGGGATCGTCGCCGTCGCCGCCCACACGCTGATCGGGTTTTCCTGGACGGAGTCCTTTCTGATCGGCGCGCTGCTCTCGCCGACCGACCCGGTGCTGACGTCGAGCATCGTCACCAACCCGCGCGTGCCGCGCATCGTGCGCCACTCGCTGAACCTGGAGTCGGGGCTCAACGACGGCCTCGCGCTGCCGGCCGTGCTCGCGCTGCTCGCCGCGCTCAGCGCCACCTCCGGCGAATTCGTGTGGTGGCGGTTCGTGATCCAGGACATCGGCCTGGGCTTCGCATACGGGTTGGCCTGCGGATGGCTCGCCTCTGTGCTGATGCCACGCGCCGACAGGCGTCCCCTGGAGCATTCGATCCCTTCTCACCAAAAGTCGCTGTTCGCGCTCGGCGTCGCCTTTGCGACCTACGGCCTGGCCGTGCTGTCCCCCAAAGGCAACGGCTTCATCGCCGTGTTCGTCGCCGCGATCGTGCTCGGGGTTCGCAGACCGGACCTGCGTCTGCACTTCGAGCGCCGCGCCGATGAGATCGTCGAGATCGTCAAGCTCGGCATCTTTCTGGTGTTCGGCTCGCTGCTGACCCTGCACGCGCTCACCCGCGAGGGTCTGCCGGCGCTCGCGTTCGTCGCCGTCGTGTTCCTGCTGGCCCGGCCGGTGGCGGTGTTCGTCGCGCTGCTCGGCACCCGCACGGACAACCCCACTCGTCTGTTCATGGGGTGGTTTGGCCCCAAGGGCGTCGCGACGATGACCTTCGCGCTGCTCGTGCTCGACCAGAACATCGCCGCCGGGGAACGCATCTTCGATCTGGTCGCGCTGGTCGTGTTCTGCTCGATCCTCGTGCACGGCGCCTCCGACACGCCCGGCGCCAACTGGATCGCAGCCCACGCGGCCCGGGCAGAACGCGGCGAACGGAAATGACTACGTGTGCAGCGCCGCCTGCTCCTGTGCTGAAGGAAACGCCCACGCCGACCGTGTGCGGCGCTCCGCTCGGAACACGAACCGCAGCTGCTGCGGCGGTCGCAGCTGGGCCTCGTTGGGACGAAACGTGGCGCAGGGCTCGTCCAGGTCGAGCGCACAAAGCAGGTTGCGCCGGAAGAAGCAATCCTCGCAACTGACGGGCTTGGCGACTGCTACGCGCCTGCCGGTGCCTTGCTTTCTCTGCACATGCCCCCCAGCGGGTTGGATCGGACGGACGGTCGAACGGACCGCGCCATCATCTCACGGCCGCTGCCGCCCGTTCCTCGCTCATCCCGCAAATCGCAGAGAAAATCGACTTCTACCCGGAAAGAGCTTCTTTCACGTCACTTTCTCGTGACAATGCCTGTCTTCTCCGCGCATTTTGCGGACATGCGGCGCCGCACGTCGTCATCATCTGGGCTCGATGCTCGTCCTCGTCACCGGCGCCAGTGGCTTTGTCGGCTCCCAGCTCGTCCCCAAGCTGCTCTGCGGTGGGCATCGAGTAAGGGCTCTCGCTCGAGATCCCGCGCGGGTCGACGTGGCGGCGATTATGTCTCAAGTCGCAGGTCCCCGAGTGGGCGTGCGCGAGGGCGACGAGCAGCTGCGGGCACCCGCGCGCGGAGTCGGCGCCGCGGACAGCAACGCGTTGAGTATCGCCACCGCGGACGCGTTGACCGGTCGCGGGCTCGCGCGGGCGCTGCGCGGAGTCGAGGTCGCCTACTACCTGATCCACTCGATGGAGCGCATTTCCTCACGCCCGGATGTCGCGGGCGGGCGGGCCGCCGCGTTCCCCGAGCGCGAGCGGATCGCGGCCGAGAACTTTGCCGCCGCGGCGTCGCACGCCGGTGTGCGCAGGATCGTGTACCTGGGAGGTCCGACCGCCGGCTGGACCGACTCAGGTCACAGCGGTGATCAGGAGGCGCTTTCTGCCCATCTGCGCAGCCGCGAGGCGGTCGAGCGGATCCTGCGCGACGGCGTCCCTGACACCGTGGTGCTGCGGGCCTCGATCGTGATCGGCGCGCGCTCGCGCTCGTTCCGGTTTCTCGTCAGACTGATCGAGCGCATGCCCGTGCTCGCCCTGCCGGCCTGGCACACCCATCGCACCCGTCCGATCGATGCACGCGACGTGATCGAGATGCTCGCGGCCTGCGCGACCGTACCCGCGGCCGCGGGACGCACACTGGATGTGGGCGGACCCGACATCCTCACTTACGGAGAGATGATCCGGCGCATAGCCGAGGAGATGCTGCTCGCGCGTCCCGCCTTCGGTCTGGGCGTCAACATGACACCGCTTACCGGGCGCCTGGCCGCCGCGATCGCGCAGGAGGATCCCGAGCTGGTGATCGCGCTGATGGAAAGTCTGCGGGGCGATCTGCTCCCAGGCGGCCCGAATGGCTCCTCGCATCTGCGTGCCGCCGAGATGCTGGGAATCGATCTGCACTCATTCGACGCGGCCGTCGAACGCGCGCTGCGCGAATGGGAGTCGGTCGAAGGGCTCGCGGCGCGCTGACCGGCAACTCGATGAGCCTCGTAACTGCATCCATTCACATCGACGCGCCGCCGGAGGAGGTATGGCAAGTGGTCATGGACGCCCGGCGACTCGGGGATTGGGTCACGATCCATCGCGGGCTCGGGCATGTCGACGGCGGACCTCCGCGAGTGGGTTACAGGATGGATCAGCACATCCATCTGCGCGGTGTCAGCCTGGACGTTCACTGGACCCTCGTCGAGTGCGACCCGGGCGCCCGCGCGGTGTGGGAGGGTCGCGGACCGGCGCGTTCGCGCGCGCACACCGAGTATGCGTTGCGGACGGAGCGTGGTGGGACGCGGTTCGATTATCGCAACGAGTTCCGCACCCCGTTCGGTCCGATCGGCGCCATCGTCAGCAGGGCTCTGGTCGGCGGTATCCCCAAGCGAGAGGCCGAGCGCACGCTCGAGCGCTTGCGTGCTCAATTGGAGTAGGAACACGTTTACACGTCCACTGCGGTAACGGTGCGCTTTGCGATCTGAGCACGCCGTTGTGAGACCGCGCCGAACGCCACCGACTTACCTGCCCGGCGTGCCGGCTTCGCCGTCCGCATCCGCCATTATCGCCGGTCTCTGAGCGATTACCTCACGGGTTTTGACGAAAGAATGGTGTAAGGTGACGCGAACGGAATGTGACATGCTCGCATTCGCACTAGTGAAAGAGGATTGGATCGTGACTGACTTTCTTGACGAGAAGCGCCGGGAGATCGCCGACCGGTTGGCGGAGCTGGGGCCGCTGGTGGAGGAGTATCACCGTCTTGAGGCCGCCGCGGCGGCTCTGGTCGGCATCGGCGGGAAGGCCGTGTCGGCGGTGACCCCCCGTCGTCGTGGACCGGGACGCCCGCCCGGCTCGGGCAAAAAAGCCGCTGCCGCTGCCGCGGCGCCGGCCAAAAAACGGGGTCGCCCTCCGGGACGCCCGAAAAAAGTGGGTCGGCCAAAAGGCAAAAAAGTGGGACGCCCGGTCGCCGACACCACCAAAGCGGCGGTCGCACCCGCATCGGCGCCCGCCTCCGGGACCGCTGCGGCGCCGGCGAAACGTCGTGCCGGACGGCGCAAAGGCAGCGGCACGCGTGCCGCGCAGGCGCTGTCGTTCGTGCAGGGACAGCCCGGCATCACCATCCCCGAGCTCGCCGCGAAGATGGGGATCAAGCAGAACTACCTGTACCGAGTGCTTCCCTCGCTCGAACAGGAAGGGAAGCTTTCGAAGAAAGGCCGCGGCTGGCACCCTAAAGGCTAGCCTTTAGACAGATCACGATCACAAAAAGGGCGCGGCATTTGCCGCGCCCTTTTGCTACTCGCATAGGTCCGACTGTCAAATAAGTCCCTGCTCTTTGACAGTGTCACGCTCGCCGGTCAACTCGGCGACCGTGGCGTCGATCTTGGAGCGGGAGAAATCATCGATGTCGAGGCCCTGCACGATCGAGTACTCGCCGCCTGCGCACGTGCAGGGGAAGCCGCTGATCAGACCCTCCGGTACTCCGTAGGAGCCGTCAGAAGGCACTCCCATCGATACCCAGCCTCCATCGGTGCCGGCTACCCAGTCACGCACGTGGTCGATCGCGGCGTTCGCGGCCGAGGCGGCCGAGGAGGCGCCGCGCGCCTCGATGATGGCGGCGCCGCGTTTACCGACATTGGGCAGGAAGTCCTCTTCGATCCATGCTTGATCGTCGACGGCCGCGGCGGCCTTTAGTCCATCGACCTGCGCGTGGAAGAGGTCGGGATACATCGTCGGCGAGTGATTGCCCCAGACGCCCATGTTGGTGATCGTGGAGACCGGAACGGCGAGCTTGGCGGCGAGCTGGGCGACCGCCCGGTTGTGGTCCAAGCGCAGCATGGCCGTGAAACGCTCGCGCGGGATGTCGGGCGCGTTGTTCATCGCGATCAGGCAGTTCGTGTTGGCGGGATTGCCGACAACCAGAATCTTCACCCCCTCGGCGGCGTGATCGTTCAGCGCGCGGCCCTGGACGGTGAAGATCTTGCCGTTCTCGGAGAGCAGCTCGGCGCGCTCCATGCCCTTGGTGCGCGGGCGCGAGCCGACGAGCAGCGCGATGTCCACTTCGTCGAACGCTTCGTCGGGATTGTCGTGCAGGTCCAGACCCGAGAGCAGCGGAAACGCGCAATCGACGATCTCCATCGCCACGCCCTCGAGCGCGCCCATCGCGGGCGGTATCTCCAGCAGCCGCAGATCGACCGGCTGGTTTGGGCCGAGCAGCTGTCCGGAAGCGATGCGGAACACGAGGCTGTAGCCGATCTGGCCGGCGGCGCCGGTCACGGTGACACGTATTGGATTGCTCACTGGTTCATCTCCTGCTTGAGGTTGTCGTCGATTGACGCGAGAAACTCCTGGGTGCTCTGCCACTCCTGGTCGGGGCCGACGAGCTGCGCAAGGTCCTTGGTCATGTGCCCCGATTCGACCGTCTGCACGCACACGCGCTCGAGCGTCTGTGCGAACTCGCCGACCTCCGGCGTGTCGTCCATCCGCCCGCGTGCGTGCAGGCCGCGCGTCCAGGCGAAGATCGAGGCGATCGGGTTCGTCGAGGTCGGCTTGCCCTGCTGGTGGGAGCGGTAATGGCGCGTGACGGTGCCGTGCGCGGCCTCGGCCTCGACGGTCTTGCCGTCGGCGCTCATCAGCACGCTCGTCATCAGGCCCAGCGAGCCGAAGCCCTGCGCGACGGTGTCGGACTGGACATCGCCATCGTAGTTCTTGCAGGCCCACACATAGCCGCCTTCCCACTTCAGAGCGGCGGCGACCATGTCGTCGATCAGGCGGTGTTCGTAGGTGATGCCCGCGTCCTGGAAGTCGCTCTTGAACTCCGCCTCGTAGACCTCTTCGAAGAGGTCCTTGAAGCGCCCGTCGTAGCGTTTGAGGATCGTGTTCTTGGTCGACAGGTAGACCGGATAGCCGCGATCCAGGCCGTAGCGCATCGAGGCACGCGCGAAGTCGCGGATCGAGTCGTCGAGGTTGTACATCGCCATCGCGATGCCGGGGCCGGGAAAGTCGTAAACGTCGAGCTCGATCGGCTCCGAGCCGTCCTTCGGCGTGAACGTCAGCGTCAGCGTGCCCTCCCCGGGGACGACCATGTCGGTCGCGCGATACTGGTCGCCGAAGGCGTGACGGCCGATCACGATCGGCTTGCGCCAGCCGGGCACGAGTCGTGGAATGTTCGCGATCACGATCGGCTCGCGAAAGATGACGCCGCCGAGGATGTTGCGGATCGTGCCGTTGGGCGAGCGGTACATCTGCTTGAGCCCGAACTCCTCGATGCGCGCCTCGTCGGGCGTGATCGTGGCGCACTTCACTCCCACTCCATAGCGCTTGATCGCTTCGGCTGCTTGCACGGTGATGCGATCTTCGCTTGCGTCGCGGCTTTCGATGCCGAGGTCGAAATACTTCAACTCGACGTCGAGATACGGGAGGATCAGCTGCTCCTTGATGAACGACCAGATGATCCGCGTCATCTCGTCGCCATCGAGGTCGACTACCGGGTGCTGCACCTTGATCTTGGCCATGGGTCAGGGGTCCTTGCGGGGGTGGAGGGTTCGCCGGGCCGGCGATGCTATCGCGGGGGAGTACCCTGTCAGGTCATGGCCACGATGGCGCGAGCAGTCACGGGCGAGGGCAGCGCGCTTTGGCGCACTCACGAGGTGTTCAACCAGGTCCCGCCGCTGGAGGGAAGGGACGTGTTCTCCGATAACACGCCTCTGCTGGAGGCCACCGAGCGCGAGGGCGCGACGTGGGTGCTCGAGCGCGCGAGCGAGCTGGGCAGGTTGATCGGCGGCGATCCCCAGCAGCTGTGGGGACGCCAAGCCAACGAGAACAAGCCGGTGCTGCACACCCACGACCGCTACGGCCACCGCATCGACGAGGTCGAGTTCCATCCGGCGTGGCATCAGCTGATGAGAATGGGGGTCGAGCACGAGTTGCACGCGCTGCCGTGGCGCGAGAGGGAGAAGCCCGCCCCCCATGTCGCGCGGGCGGCGATGTATATGACCGCGATGCAGGCCGAGGCGGGGTATGCGTGCCCGATCACGATGACATTCGCGGTCGTGCCGGCGCTGCGCGCCCAGCCCGAGCTGGCGGCCGAGTGGGAGCCGCTGGTGAGCGCGACCACATATGACCCACGGTCGATCCCCGCCGCGCAGAAGGGCAGCGCGATCGCGGGCATGGCGATGACCGAGAAGCAGGGCGGCTCGGACGTGCGCGCGAACACCACGCTCGCGCGACCGTTGAACGGGGGCGGCGGTGGCGCGGAGTATGAGATCACGGGCCACAAGTGGTTCTGCTCGGCGCCGATGTCTGACCTGTTCCTCGTGCTCGCCCAAGCGCAGTCCTCGGACGGCGGGGAGGAGGGTCTGTCGTGCTTTTTGATGCCGCGCATACTGCCCGACGGCACGCGCAACGCGATGCACATCCAGAGACTGAAGGACAAGCTCGGCAACCACTCCAACGCGTCCTCGGAGATCGAGCTGCACGGAGCGTGGGCGCGCATGGTCGGCGAGCCGGGGCGGGGCGTGCCGACGATCATCGAGATGGTCGGTCATACCCGCCTGGACTGCGTGATCGGCGCCGCGGCGGGGATGCGCGCGGCCGTGGTTAACGCCACCCATCACGCCGCGCACCGCCACGCGTTCGGCAAGCTGCTGATCGACCAGCCGCTGATGCGCAACGTGCTCGCGGATCTGTGCCTGGAGGCCGAGGCGTCGACGGCGCTGGCGATGCGCCTCGCGCGTGCATATGACGAAGCGGCAGCCGACGCGCAGGCCGGCGCGGACGACAGCGACGCCCAGCTGTTCAAGCGGCTGGCTACCGCGGTCGGCAAGTACTGGGCCTGCAAGCGCATGCCGAATCACGCGTTCGAGGCGATGGAGTGCCTCGGCGGCGCCGGCTACGTCGAGGAGTCGGGGATGCCCCGGCTGTATCGCGAGGCGCCGCTGGCCTCCATCTGGGAGGGCTCGGGCAATGTGATCAGCCTGGACGTGCTGCGCGCGCTCGTGCGCACGCCCCGCTCACTGGAGGTGTTCCTGCACGAGCTCAGGCAGGCGCAGGGCGCCGACGAGCGGCTGGACGCGCGGGTGCGCGATTTGGAGTCCCAGTTCGCGGACCCCGCCACGCTCCAGGAGCGCGCGCGGCGGGTGGTCGAGTCGATGGCGCTGTGCCTGCAGGGCTCGCTGCTCGTGCGCCACGCGCCGCACGCGGTGGCGGACGCGTTCTGCGCCGCGCGCCTGGCCGGGGACGGCGGGCTCGAGTACGGGACGCTTCCGGGCGGCACGGACTTCGAGGCGATCATCGCCCGCGCTCGCCCACGCTCGTAGCGCCGCGCGGGCCGGCGTCGCGGGCGCCGGCCCTACCATGGAGTGATGGGACCGCGCACAAATTTCCAGCTGGCCCGCGTATTCGGCATCAGGATCGGCGCCGGCGTGAGCTGGTTCGTCGTGGTGTTCGTGTTCGTGATCTGGTTCACCCCGCAGTTCCACAACGTGCTGCACGGTTCCCAGACGACGGCGTACCTGGTGGCGGTCGCGGTCGTGCTCTCGTTCTTCGTGTCGGTGATCCTGCACGAGCTCGGGCACGCGCTCGTCGCGCAACGCAACGGCCTGTCGGTCGCCGGCATCGACCTGTGGGCCTTCGGCGGGCTGACGCGCATGCGCGAGATGGCGAGCACCCCGGGCGTGCAGTTTCGCGTCGCGATCGCCGGTCCGCTGGTGACGCTCGCGGTGATCATCGTGTGCGCGATCGCCGCCAGCGCGATCGCGCCACAGGGCCACTTCGCCGAAGCGGTGACCGGCAGCGGTGAAATTCAGGCGACGCCGGTGCTCGTATGGCTGAGCTGGGTGGGGGTCGTCAATGTGTTCGTGCTGCTGTTCAACCTGATCCCGGCGTTCCCGCTGGACGGTGGCCAGATCGCCCAGGCGCTGATCTGGTGGCGCACGGGCGACCGCAACCGCGCCACCCGCTGGACGGGGCGCGCAGGACAGGGGTTCGCGCTCGCCTTCGGCGCTCTCGGCTTGGCGGGGCTGGCCAGCGGAGATTCGTTCGGCCTGTTCACGATGCTGCTCGCGTTCATCCTCTACCAGGCCGCCGGCGGCGCGGTGGCGCAGGGCGTTTTCGGGCAGCGCATCGCCGGCGTGAAGGTCGCGGACATCATGGACCGCGAGCCCGTCACGATCCCGGCGCAGCTGAGCCTGCTCGACGCCCAGGAGCAGTTCTTTCTGCGCTACCGCTGGCCGTGGTTCGCGGTGGTGGACCCGGCCCGCCATTTCCTGGGGGTCGTGCGCGAGCAGCGCGTGGACGAGGAGATCGCGGCCGGGCGCCCGGCGCTCGCGGTCGTGGACGTGCTCGAGGAGAACCTGTCGGTGCGGATCGCCGAGGATCAGCCGGTCGAATCGCTGTTGCGCAGCGAGGGACTCGGACATCTGGGCGCGATGGTGGCCGTCGACGAGCAGGGCGTGCTGCAGGGCGTGGTGACCGTGGCGCAACTGCGCAAAGCGCTGCGTCCGGCCGCCATGGGGTGAGGGATGCATATGACGGGGACGCGCTGCCGACGGGGTCGCTCGTTATAGAGTCCGGGACCCAGGCGCCGCCAAGCGCCCGACGTCCTCCGAATCGACCGCAGGGAGCCATGCCAGCACACGACGTATTGATCATCGGGGCCGGCCTCGCGGGCCAGCGCGCGGCGCTGGCCGCTGCGCGGGAGGGCGCGAGCGTGGCGATCCTCAGCAAGGTCCATCCGGTGCGCTCGCACTCGGTGGCGGCCGCGGGCGGCATCAACGCCGCGATCGCCGTGGCCGACGACTGGCGCTCGCACGCGTATGACACGGTCAAGGGCTCGGACTTCCTGGGCGACCAGGACGCGATCGAGATCATGTGCTCACAGGCGCCGCAGGAGGTCATGCACCTGGAGCACATCGGCGTCACGTTCCATCGCAACGAGCAGGGCGAGCTGGACCTGCGCGCGTTCGGTGGCGCTTCGATGAAGCGCACGGCCTACGTCGCGGACATCACCGGCCAGGCGATCCTGCACGTGCTCTACGAGCAGCTGATGAAGCATCACGAGACGGTGGACCGCTACGAGGAGTGGTTCGTGACCTCGCTCGCACAAGACGAGCAGGGCGCCTGTTGCGGTGTGGTCGCGCGCGACGTGCGCTCGGGGCGCATGGAGACCTTTCACGCCAAGAACACGATCCTCGCGTGCGGCGGCGCGGGACAGGTGTACAGCCCGACGACCAACGCGCTGATCGTGACCGGCGACGGCATCGCGCAGGCCTACCGGATCGGCGCGCCGCTGATGGACATGGAGATGGTTCAGTACCACCCGACGACGCTCGTCGAGAACGGCCTGTTGATCACCGAGGGCGCGCGCGGCGAGGGCGCGGTGCTGCTGAACAGCGAGGGCGAGCGGTTCATGGAGAAATACGCGCCGAACAAGATGGAGTTGGCCTCGCGCGACGTGGTCTCGCGCGCCGAGCAGACCGAGATCCTCGAGGGCCGCGGCGTCGGCGCCGACGGTTCGGGCATCTGGCTCGACATCACGAAGGTCCCGCGCAAGCGCACGCTGGAGGCACTGCGCGAGATCGTGAACATCGGCAAAGACTTCGCCGGCGTGGACATCACGCGCGAACCGATCATGATCCGCCCCGGCCAGCACTACATCATGGGCGGCGTCAAGACCGACGCCGACGGCGCCACTCAGGTCTCGGGCCTGTATGCCGCGGGCGAGGTCGCGTGCGTGTCGGTGCACGGCGGCAACCGCCTCGGAGCGAACTCGCTGCTGGACACGCTCATCTTCGGCAGGCGCGCGGGCGAGCACGCGGCCAGGCGCGCGCAGACGATCCCGATGCCCCAGGTGGCCGACGCGCGTTTGCGCGAGGATGTCGCCGAGATCGATCGGATCCTCGCCCGCGAGCGCGGTGGCGGACGGCGCGTGTCGGAGATCAAGGCCGAGCTCGGCGCGATCATGAATCAGAACGTCGCGGTCTATCGCGAGGAGGCCGGCCTGCAGCAGGCGCACGAGATCGTCGGCCGGCTGAAAGAGGAGGCCAAGAGCGCGTATGTGGACGATCACGGGACGGTGTTCAACCAGGACGTGCTGGGGGCGCTGGAGCTCGGCTACATGCTCGACTGCGCCGAGGCGACCGTACTGGGGGCGATCGAGCGCAAGGAGTCTCGCGGGGCGCAGTTCCGCACCGACTATCCCGAGCGCAACGACGAGCAGTGGCTCAAGCACATCGACATCTCGCGCGGCGCCGACGGCCCGCAGGTGAGCTACTCGCCGGTGACCATCACCCAGTGGCAGCCCGAGGAGAGGAAGTACTAGTGGTGATCGCCCTCCCAGTCCTCGCTGCTCGCGCCCGATCCCATCGATCCCCGACCGAGGAGCGAACTCGCTGATGTCCGACACGAGCAGGCCCCCGGAGACGTTCAAGTTGCGCATGCGCCGCTATGACCCCGAGTCGGGCGAGGCGCCTTACTGGGACGAGCACACGGTGCAGCTTGAGCCGCACCGCTCGGTGCTGGAGGGGATCCTGCAGGCGAAGGCCAAGCACGACGGCTCGATCGGGATTCGCTGCTCCTGCCGCGCGGCGATCTGCGGGTCGTGCGGGGTGCGCATCAACGGCGAACCGGGCCTGGCCTGCCATACGCATCTGGATGAGGCGCGCGAGAGCGCGAAGGCCGGCGGTGTGATCGAGATCGAGCCGATGGGCAACATGCCGGTGATCAAGGACCTGATCGTGGACATGGACGCGGTGCACTGGAAGAAGGTCCAGCGCGTGACTCCTTGGCTGATCGCAAAGCAGCCGGTGCCCGAGCGCGAGTACATCGTCCCTCACGAGAACATGGCGGACATCACCCAGTCGATGGCCTGCATCCAGTGCGGGGCGTGCGTGTCGGACTGCCTGGCGATGGAGGTCGATCCGGGGTTCGTCGGCCCGGCGGCGCTGGCGAAGGCCTACCGCTTTGTGGGCGATCCGCGCGACGATCAGCAGGACATCCGCCTGAAGGACCTGGCCGAAGATCCGCAGGGGATCTATGACTGCACGCACTGCTTCAAGTGCGTGGAGGCCTGTCCGAAGGGCGTGAACCCGATGGGCCAGATCATGCGCCTGCGCCGGATCGCCGGCTCCGATCAGCACATCGTCGACCGCAACAACGGCGAGCGCCACGAGGCGGCGCTGAGCACGCTCGTGCGCGACTACGGTCTGCTGCACGAGGCCGAACTGCCGCCGCGCTCTTACGGCGGGAACTCGTGGTTCGGGAAATTCCACCCGGCGGCCGGCAAAGAGCTGCTGTCACTGCTGCCGACGGCCGTCAAGGCGATCGCGCGCGGGAAGATCAGCGTCAAAACCGCGATGTTCGGGCACAAGCTCGCGAGCAAGGACTTGAAGGCCGTGCAGGCGATCTATGACAAGGTCGAGAGCCGCCCGCAGCGCTATGAGCTGAACTTGTACGTGACGGGCTATGACGAAGACGACGAGCCGGTCGGGGTGGGCGCGGTCGCGACACAATCGGACGAGCCGTCGGGGGCGTCGTCCGCCCAAGCGAAGGGAGCGCAATAGCATGAAGGTCGCCTACTGGCCCGGGTGCGTCAGCCGCGGGTTCACTCCGGAGCTGCACGGCTCGATGGCGCGCGTGGCGCCGCTGCTGGACATCGAGCTGGTCGAGCTGGACCGCGCCAACTGCAGCGGCTGCGGGGTGATCGCCGAGCACAACCAGGAGCTGGCGGACACGCTGAACGCGCGCACGTTCGCGCTCGCCCAACAGGTGGAGGGCGCGGAGTTGATGATGAACATCTGCTCTACCTGCCAGGGCGCGCAGGGCGAGTGCCAGGAACGCCTGGACGCGAACGCCGAGTATCGCGCGCACGTCAACGAGACCCTCGCCCCCGAGGGCTTGACCTACGAGAAGGGTCTGACGAACAAGAACTTCCTGTGGCTGCTCGTCGAGGAGATCGGGCTACAGGAGCTGCGCTCGAAAGTACGTCGCCCCCTGACCAACCTGAGGGTCGGCCCGTTTTACGGCTGCTACATCGTGCGCCCGCGCGAGCGCTTGGGCATCGACAAAGAGCACCCGCGCGACCACTACCTGGAGCAGGTGATCGAGGCGCTCGGCGGGAGCGTGATCGAGTACGCCGGGATGCGCAAGTGCTGCGGCTTTCCGATCGTGACGATGAACAAGCAGGCCTCGCTCACGCAGGCCGGGCGCCATCTCGGCGACGCCGTGGACGCGCAGGCCGACTGTCTGGTGACGCCCTGCCCGCTGTGTCACCTGAACCTCGACCTGCAGCAGCCGGCCGCGGAAAGCACGGTCGGGCGCGAGCTGAACATGCCGGTGCTTCACCTCCCTCAGCTGGTCGGTCTCGCGCTCGGATGCGAGCCCAAGGAGCTGGGGTTGCAGCGCCACGTCGTCAGGCCGACCTCGGTGATCGACTGGTCGACGTCGGTCGTGGGCGCCGCCGCCGGCGCCTCGGCGGGCTGGTAGCGAGCACGTAGCGCGCTCGCGCGCCCGTTCACCGCCGGGCGCGACGGATAGGGTGCGGCAGGTGAAGATCCTGACCGTCGTGGGCAACCGCCCGCAATTCATCAAGGCCGCGGCAATATCGGGGCCGCTGCGCGAGCGCCACGAGGAGATCCTCGTGCACACCGGCCAGCACTACGACGACTCGCTCTCGCGCGTGTTCTTCTCAGAGCTCGGCCTCGCGCGCCCGGATCGCGAGCTGGGAATCGGCGGCGGTACGAACTCCTCACAGACGGCGCGCATGTTGGCGGCTTTGGAGCCGCTGCTCGCGGAGGTCGGACCGGACGCGGTGCTGGTGTACGGCGACACCAACTCGACGCTCGCGGGCGGCCTTGCGGCGGCGCAGGCTCACGTCCCGGTCGTGCACGTCGAGGCGGGGATGCGCTCCTACGACCGGACGATGCCCGAGGAGCTCAACCGCGTGCTGACCGACCACCTGAGCGGGCTGCTGCTGTGCCCCTCCGACACGGCCGCGGGGAACCTCCGGCGGGAGTCGGTCGTCGGTCGCGTGCAGGTCGTCGGCGACGTGATGGTCGACGTCGCGCTGCGCCTCCAGCCATCGGCTCGCGCGGATGAGCGCACCCTTGCCGAGCATGACGTGCGCAGCGGCGAGTACCTGCTGCTGACGGCCCACCGCGCGGGCAACGTCGATGACCCCGCGCGCCTGCGCATGCTCGTCGACCTCGTCGCGGCGCTGCCGGGGCCGGTTGTGCTGCCGCTGCACCCGCGCACGCGCGCGCGGGTGCGCGACGCCGGGCTCACCGAGGAGCTGGAGCGAATCGACGGCCTGCGCGTGACCGGGCCGCTCGGCTATGTCGAGTTCAGCGCGCTGCTGTGTCAGGCGCGCGCGGTGCTGACCGACTCGGGAGGCGTCCAGAAGGAGGCGTACCTTGCCGGGGTGCCCTGTATCACCCTGCGCGCCAACACAGAGTGGGTCGAGACCGTCGATACCGGCTGGAACACGCTCGTGGACCTGGACGCGGACGCTGTGCTCGCGGCGCTGAGCCGTACACCGCCTGCTGAGCGCCCGGCGCTGTACGGGGACGGGCACGCGGCCGAGCGCTGCGTGCGGGCGATCGGGAGGCTCGGAACTTCGTGAGCGCGGACGAACAGACGCGGATCGAGCAAAAGACCGTGCGCGTGGGAGTGGCCGGGCTGGGTTACTGGGGGCCGAACCTGGCGCGCAACCTCGCGGCGATCGCGGGGTGTGAGCTGACGTGGCTGTGCGACGCCTCCGAGTCCGCCCGCGAGCGCCTGGCGGGGGCCTATCCGAACGCACGCACGACGGCAGACGTGCGGGAGCTGCTGGAGGATCCCGAGCTCGACGCGGTCGTGCTGGCGACACCGGTGCCCACGCACGCCGAGCTCGCGGTGCGCGCCGCGCAGGCAGGCAAGCATTGCTTCGTGGAGAAGCCGCTGGCGACCAGAGCCGCCGACGCGCAGCTGGCCGTGGACGCGGCCGCTGCGGCGGGGACGGCGCTGATGGTGGGGCATCTGCTCGAGTACCACCCGGCGGTCCACCGACTGGGAGAGCTGCTGGACTCGGGGGAGTTGGGGGAGCTTTATTACGTCTATGGCAACCGCCTGAACCTCGGCAAGCTGCGCGCCGACGAGAACGCGCTGTGGAGCCTGGGCGCGCACGACGTCTCGGTCGTGCTCGCGCTGATCGGCGAGGAGCCCGTCGAGTGCCTCGCACACGGGTCCTCGTTCGTGCGCGAGGGGGTCGAGGACGTGGTCTTCTGCTATCTGCGCTTTCCCTCGGGCGCGGTCGCGCACCTGCACCTGTCCTGGCTCGACCCCCACAAGGAGCGGCGCCTGACGATCGTCGGCTCCAAGCGCATGGCCACGTTCGACGACATGCAGATCGAGGGCAAGCTGACGGTGTACGACAAGGGCTTTGACGAGGACGTGCGCTCGTGGGGCGAGTACATCGCGCGCTCGGGCGACATCTATTCTCCGCGCATCCCCAACGTCGAGCCGCTGCGGCTGGAGTGCGAGCACTTCGTCGAGTGCATCCGCACCGGGCAGACGCCGCGCTCGGACGGACACAGCGGGCTGCGCGTGGTCAGGGTGCTGGAGCAGCTGCAGCGCTCGCTGGAAGGCTGACCGGCGGGCTGGGGAGGCGTGCGGGCCGCGCCGGAGCGCTCAGCGGACGAACACGGGCGCGCTGTAGTTCGAGACGTGCGCCCCGTCGGTTACCCGCACCAGCGCGCGATACAGGCCGGGATGGCGAACTCGGATGACGCGACTGAAGCGAGAGACGGTGGGCGTGGCGCTTTTGACGACCGTGCCGCCCTCGTTCACCGACTTGCCCGGACGCAGCAGCTGGAAGCCGACGAGCGCCCCAACCTGCGCCGGCGCGACCGTTCCATACAGGCGCACAAACCCGCGATGGCGGGTGCGGTGGGCGTGAAAGGAGATGCGCACGGCGACGCCCTCGACGATCACGGGGCTCGAGACTTCGGGCTTGCCGACCGTCACCACGCGCAGCTGCGCGTTTTCGAGCAGGCCTACGAACGGGAAGGAGAAGCCGCCGGTGCTGCTCGTCAGCTCGGGGTTGCCGACATTGTGAAAACCGGCCAGGTAAGGGAACTGGTTGGCCTGCAACACGACCTCGTGGTTGGCCGCGCCGGTTCCCGAGAGATTGCCCTCGACGACGAACGGGGCCCCGAACACGACCGGATTGGGCACGCCCGCGATCTGCACCGCCAGCGGGATGCTGGCGGTCTTGAACGTGCGGTCTTTGCCGTTGGAGGGCCCCCCGGAGCTGACGGCGACGATGCGGTAGTGGTAGGTCGTTCCCGGCTGCAGTCCCGCCACCGACTGCGTGAGCTTGATCGAGATCGTCCCGTTGCCGGCCGGCGCCAGCGGCGTCTGCCCGCCATAGCCGCTTGTGGTCCCGTACTGGAAGACGTAGTTGGTGATCTGACCGTTCGGGTTGACCGAGCCCGAGAGGATCGCCGAGGAGAAGCCGACGCTGGAGGCGCTGCCCGTGCTCACGCTCGGCGCGGAGGCCGCCAGGGCCGCGGATGTCGTCAGCGCGAAGACGACGGCGAGCGGCGCCAGCAGCGAGAGGAAAGGCCGTAGCACGGCGTGCCTGGTGAACGTCGCGGGGGATGGGCTCATAGCCGCTATATACCCAGTCACCGGATAAAGTCTCGGTAAAGCGCAAAAATATCGTGCGATCGGCGCGCAATCGCCCGCGCCGATCGCCGAGCGGCTACCTCGTCCCGCCGGAGGCGAACGGCTGCTCGGCGACGATCGTGTCGGGACCCGAGAGCCGGAAGGCCTCGTGCAGCACGCGCACCGCCAACTCGACCCGGTCGTGGGGGATGACACAGGAGATCTTGATCGGCGAAGTGGAGATCATTTCCATGCTGATCCCCTCGTCGGCGAGCACGCGGAACACGCGCGCGGCGACACCCGGGTGGGTGCGCATGCCGGCGCCGATGATCGAGACCTTGCCGATCTCATCCTGCGCGCTCAGCTCGGCATAGGCCTCACCGGCGAGCGGCCGCAGCGCGTCGCGGGCGTCGCGCAGATCGTCGCGGGGGACGGTGAAGGAGATCTTCGCCAGGCCGCCGGTCGCGGTGGGGACGTTCTGGTCGATCATGTCCACGTTCACGCCCACCTCGGCCAGCGCCTCGAAGATGCGCGCGGCGGCGCCGAGTTCGTCGGGCACGCCCGTGAGCGTCACCCGCGCCTCGGTGCTCGAGTGGGTGACGGCGGTGATCAGTGGTCGCTCGGGATGGTTCATGTCTTTGACGGCGCCCCCAGCTCGGCTTCGGTGACGACAATTGTACCAGGGCCGTCGTCGAACGACGAGCGGCAGTGGATGCGCACACCGTGGTTGCGCGCGTACTCGACCGAACGCAACTGCAGAACACCGGCGCCCGAGGCGGCCATCTCGAGCATCTCCTCGAAGGAGACCATGTCCAGCTTGCGCGCGTCCGGCACGATCCGCGGATCGGCGCTGTAGACGCCCGGAACGTCGGTGTAGATTTCACACACCTCCGCGCCGACGGCCGCGGCGAGCGCCACGGCGGTCGTGTCCGAACCTCCGCGGCCAAGCGTGGTGACGTCGCTGGAATCGGTCGAGACCCCTTGGAATCCGGCCACGAGCACGATCCGATCCTCGTCCAGCGCGGACATGATGCGATCGGCGCGCACGTCGATGATGCGCGCGCGCGTGTGCGAGGAGTCGGTGACGATGCCGGCCTGCGAGCCGGTCAGCGAGATCGCGTGATGCCCCAGATCGTGAATCGCCATCGCGCAGAGCGCGCACGAGATGCGCTCGCCGGTGGACAGCAGCATGTCCATCTCGCGCGGATCGGGGGTGTCGGAGACCTCGGCGGCCATCGCGATCAGCTCGTCGGTGGTCTTGCCGCGTGCCGAGAGCACGGCCACGACGCGGGCGCCCGACTCGCGCATCTCGACGATCCGCAGCGCGGCGCGGCGGATGCGGGTGGCGTCGGCGACGGAGGTGCCGCCGAACTTCATCACGACGATGTCATTGCTCATTGTTTGCCCAGGATATAGGCGCTCATCAGAGACGCTCATTACGTCGCGCGTGGCGCCGCCTAACAGGTGATGCACAGCTCGACCGGAGTCGCTCGAAAGCGAGGATGACTGCGAGTCTGGGGCCAGGCGGCCGCTACGCGCTATGGCGTGGCGGCGAGTACGGCCGGCAGCGTCGAAGTCGACCAGATCCATGCGGCCGTCGTTGGACAGATCCATCCCGCGACGGTCAGCAGGTCGCGCCAGCGATCATCGAGCGGCATGTAGTGCACCGGCTCGTGGTGTGCGACCCGGTTGCGAAGGGCGTTGAGGCGCTCCACACGATCGTAGACCTCCGTTCGTACCTTCGGTCGCAGGTGCGGAAAGGCATGCCGCAGCGCGGGAGCCCACAACGTGCCCGAGTGTTGCGAGTCGAGCAGGAAGCGCCAGAAGCCGAACATCAGCTCGGCGATGACCCTGCCGTGGGTCTCCGGTGCGCCTCCGCGGCGCGCGCGCCTACGCGCATCCGTCACCTTCTCCGCCAGATCGATCTGAAATGGCATCGTCGTATCCGTCCACCACGACCCATCGCCGCCGAGAACCGTACGGTGATACTTGCTCAGCTGGATGTCCAGCGCATTGCGCAGGAGCACCTCGAACTGCCCGATCGCCTCATGCAACGAGGCTGACGCCCGGATGTTCCACTCATACAGACGCAGCGCGAGGACCGGATCGTCCCCCGCCGCCGCGACGTACTTGTCGAACCTGGCAGGCGCAAGTCGTGCTCGCAGCACCTCGATGTGTGGCAGGCTGAATGGAGTTCCGGCAGCGATCGGTCGATGCTATCCTGTTGAACACAAACCCCGGAACGATCCCTACCCACCGCCAGCGGTGAGGCAAATCGCCGGGGTTTAGCTTTCGTGGCTCCGAACAGCCGAGTCACCGCGACCGCGCAGCAGAATCGCACGCCAGTCGCCTCGCGACTCGACGGCGCCGTCCGTGCCTCCGCCTGCTGCACTTTGTTTCGGCGTCAAGCCCGCGCCCCGCCGGCCACCACGAACAAGTGCTCGAAAAGGGCTAAGGGCCTATCCCGCAAGGGCCGCACGTCTGGATGCGCCCGATGGCCTTCGCGGAGCTTTGTCCTCGGGCTCGACATGGCACCACCATGCCTTCGCCCTTGCGTCCGCGCTCCGCTCGACCCTCGAACGCCCCAGCCGCACGTCCCTTTTGGGATAGGCCCTAAAGCGGCGGAACCTGGTTGTTGACGTGGGTCCCGTGATAGAGGTGGTCCTGATCCTTGCAGGCAGCCGGGAAGTAGAACTGGACGCTGTCGCTACGGACGCCGTTGTGGCTCGCGAACAGAGTCGCGCGTCCGACGGTCCCGACTTCGCACCGCGGATCGTTGCTGGCCCGCACGCGGACCTCGATCTTCATGACGTTCCCGGGAAACCCCCACATCACCGCGTAGTGCGATTGGTAAACTAGATGGTGTTCGACCGTCATCGTGATCGAACGAGTTGGCTGGTCTCGGACGTGGTCTTCCTGGCAGAGAACCCCGGAGACGGTGTGCGCTTCCAGATTGATTTCGCCGTGCCCGCGGGCGAAGCTGCCGTTCGCCGCCGTGATCGGTGCACCCGTGTGGAAGCCCCACGGCGGAATCCCGTAGACAATCGGGATCTGGCCGCAGCCGGGCGAATACCCGGCGGCCTGACCAGCCATGCTGCCGAGTACCAGTAGCGTCATCAGCGCCAAGAACACGAGTCGCGGGCAGCCTCGACGGGGCTCGGCCACGCAGGGGATTGAACCGGTCCAGGAGACCAAACATCTCATGGCTTGAGACTCCGTGCCTCGTGGGCGGTCGCGCCCGTCGAATCAGTGAAGCTCATCAGCACTTCGACGCGGTGGGGCGGCCCATTCCGCACGATAGCCTTGCCGGTGCGCGTCGGCCGAACGGCGATGGTCCCGAGGCCCGGTGAGGTTCGGCGGAGTCGGCGCCACGCTACCTATAGAGCGGCGCCTGACCGATATCCCCCGTGCTGTGCCATCCGCTCCGTCCGGCTGGAAGTTATAGTCCTAAAAGGACATTGCTCACGACGATGTCGGACACGCTGGCAGGATAGATGGGATGCCCTCGCCGCATGCGGCGAGGGGCCAGGGCCGCATGCGGCCCTGGGGGACCCGGTACATGTACCGGGTCCCCGAACGGCGCATGCGCCGTTCGGCTGAGGAGCCGCATGCGGCTCCTCACGGGGTCGCACATGTGCGACCCCGCAGACGGGCACGCGTGCCCGTCTGAACAGCTACAGAGACCGGCGTCCCGCGAAGGCCTTGCCGAGCGTGACCTCGTCGGCGTACTCCAAGTCCGAACCCACCGGCAGCCCGCTCGCCAGGCGCGTGACGCTCAGCTCGGGGGCGCGTGCGCGCAGCTCGTGGGCGATGTGCAGCGCGGTCGCTTCGCCCGTGGTCGTGGGGTTGGTCGCGAGCACGATCTCCCTGACGGGCGGCGTCTGCGATGCGACGCGCGCGTAGAGCTCTGAGATCTTCAGGTCCTCCGGGTCGATCCCGTCGATCGGCGAGAGCGCTCCCCCGAGCACGTGGTAGACGCCCGAATACTCGTGCGTGCGCTCCATCGGGATCACGTCGCCGGGCTCCTCGACGACGCAGATCAGCGTGTGATCGCGGCGGGTGTCCTCGCAGATGCGACAGCGGGGCTGGTCGGTGAGGTTGTAACAGACCTCGCACAGCCCGATGCGCTCCTTCACCTCGCGGATCGCCTCCGACAGGCCCAGCGCGTCCTCGTCGCTGGCGCGCAGGATGTGAAAGGCCAGGCGCTGGGCCGTGCGCGTGCCGATGCCGGGCAGCTTCGAGAGCTCTGTCACCAGCCGCTGTACCGGCGGGGCGTAAGAACTCACAGGCCGGGCAATCCCAGACCGCCGAGCCCGCCCAGATCCAGACCCTCGGTGGCTCCGCCCATGCGACTGGCCGCCAGCTCCTGCGCCGCGCGCAGGCCCTCGTTGACCGCCGCGAGGACCATGTCCGCGAGCATCTCCACGTCCTCTGGGTCCGCCGCTTCGGGGTCGATCTTGACTGCGGTCACGCGCAGGTCGCCGGTGACCTGCACGCTCACCATGCCCCCGCCGGCAGAGGCCGAGACGGTCTCCTGCGCGAGCTGCTCCTGCGCCGCGGCCATCTCCTGCTGCATCTGCTGGACCTGCGCCATCATCCCCTGCACGTCCGGCCTTCCGCCCTTGCCCGGCTTGGGCGCGCGCTGCCTGGCTGGGGTCGTGCGTTTGGACATCGTGATCATGCCCCCCGCTCGACGCCGGCGACCGCCGAGCGGGCGGATTCGGATTGGGCTTCAGGGTCGGCGTCGAGGGGTATCTCCTCGGCGTCGAGCTCGGCTTTGAAGCGCTCGATCCATTCCTCCTCGGTGTAAGCAGGCGGGGCGCCGTCGCCGGCGAGGCCCTCGTTCAGATCCTCGCGCAACTCATATGAGATCCGCCAGCGCCCGCCCGCGAGCTGGCGCAGCGCGTCGGTCACCATCTGCCGATTGTCCACGTCCTCGGCCTTCTTCTTGAAAAACGACGCGCTCGAAGGGAACCCGACGGTCAGATCCTCACCGGCAAGATCGACAGGTGTCGCGTTCGTCGAGCACCGCGCCCACCATCCTGTTGCTCGTTCCCACCAACTCGACCACCGCCGGCCACAGGTCGATCAGCGCCTGAAGATCCTCCGGCGGCTCGACTACTGGGGCTAGAACATCCTCCGCCGGCTCGACCACCGCCGACACGGGCTCAGACGGTGTGACCGCAGGCACCGGAGGCTTAGCCGCGGCGGAGCCCCCGGGCGGTGGCGCCAAGGGGCGCCCCCGGCGCCCTCCAGGCGCTCGATCCGGGCCAGCAGCGCCCGCGTGGAGGCGTCGACCTCGGGGCGCGCGGCGATCACGAGCGCCAACTCCAGGCTCGTGCGCGCGTCCGCGCCGGCGCGCACGGACTCCAGGGCAGATCCGATTAGCTCGAGCAGGCGCACGACCGTCGCATGGGGCACGCGCTCGGCCTGAGCCAGCAGCCGCGCGTCGGACTCGGGCGTGAGCTGGAGTTCTGCCGGGATCTCTCCGAGGGTCTGCACGAGCAGCAGCTCGCGCGCCCTGGACTCGAGGTCTGATGCGAACGAGCTCGCGTCGCGCCCAGAGTCCGCGCACTGCGCCAGCGCGAGCAACGCCGCGCGCGCGTCGGAGGCGGCGACAGCGTCCACGGTGCGCTCCAGCAGGGCCGAGTCGGCGATCCCGAGCACCGCCAGCACGTCCTCGAGCGCGATCTCAGGGCCGCTGTAAGCCAGGAGCTGCTCGAGCGTTCCCAGCGCGTCGCGGAAGCTTCCCGTGGCCGCGCGCGCGAGCGCGGCGATCGCCTCGGGGCCGATCTCGATCGACTCCGCCTGCGCGGTGCGGGTCAGCACCTGCGCGAGCTGCTCGACCGTGGGTCTTTGGAAGTCGAAGCGATGACAGCGATCGACGACCGTCGCGGGCACCTTCTGCGCCTCGGTCGTCGCCAGCACGAACACCGTGTTCGGCGGCGGCTCCTCGAGCGTCTTCAGGAAGGCGTTCCAGGCGGCCGTCGAGAGCATGTGGGCCTCGTCCAGGATGTACACCTTGCGCCGCCCCGAGACGGGCGCCAGCGCGACCGAGTCGCGCAGCTCGCGGATGTCATCGACCGAGTTGTTCGAGGCGGCGTCCATCTCGATCACGTCCAGCGAGTTAGCGCGCGCGATCGCTCTGCACGAGTCGCACTGTCCGCAGGGCGTGACCGTGGGGCCGTGCTCGCAGTTCAGGCAGGCCGCCAGAATCTTTGCCATCGAGGTCTTGCCCGTGCCGCGCGAGCCGACGAACAGGTAGGCGTGATGGACCTGATCACGCTGCACCGCGCCCAGCAGCGTGCGCACGACCGGCTCCTGACCGACGACATCCTCGAACGTGCGCGGACGATGCCTGCGATACAGGGAAGACTGCTGTGGTTGGGCTGCGCTTGGCTCGCTCGGCACCGTTGCGCTGAGTCTACCCACGAGCAGATAGCGTCCGCGCGCGTGAACGTGCGGATGAAGCGTCTGGCCGTCCCCGCCGCGATCGTGGCGGGCGCCGTCGTGCTGCGGGTGCTCGCGGGCGTGGGGTTCGTCAACTACGACACCCTCTACGGGCTCGCCTGGGGTGGACAGCTCTCGCGTGGCAGCCTGCCCGCTTACGGCGTCGCGATCGCGCCGACGCCCCATCCGCTCGTGGAGATCCTCGGCGTCGTCCTGGCGCCGCTCGGGCCCGCCGGCGTGGCGCACGCCACCGTCGCGCTCGCGTTCCTGGCGCTGTCCGCGTGCGCCTGGGTCATCTACGCGCTCGGCGCGCGCTGGTTCGGGCGGCCCGCGGGCGCGCTCGGGGCGCTCTTGCTGATCACGCGCGTGCCGGTGCTCTCTTACGGGGTGCGCGCGTACGTCGACATTCCGTATCTGCTGCTCGTGCTGAGCGCGCTGCTCGTCGAGTCCCGCCGTCCGCGAGCCGGTTGGCCGGTCCTGGCGCTCCTGGCGCTCGCCGGGCTGCTGCGGCCCGAGGCGTGGGCGTTCTCGGGGCTCTACTGGGTCTACCTGATCCTCTGGCCCGCCTGGCGTTGGCGGATCGCCGCGCACGAGCGCACGCCGGCCTGGCTGCACCGCCGGATCGCACAGGACTCGAACGTCGGCGCCGTGGCGAGCACTTGGACGCCCGCACGCTCGCGGAGGCAGCTGGTCGGCCTGACGCTGCTCGCGGCGGCGGCGCCGCTGGTGTGGGTGCTCAGCGATCTGGCCATCACCGGCGACGCGCTGTGGTCGCTCACGAACACCCGCCACACCGCCCAAACGCTCGACCGAGTGACGGGCATCGCGAACGTCCCCGAGTACATCCCACGGCGGATCGGCGAGATATTGCGCCCGCCCGTGCTCGTCGGAGCGGCGCTCGGCGGCGTGCTGTCGCTGCTGTGGTTGGGGGCGCGCGCGCGCCTGGGCGCGATCGTGGGTGTCGTGGCTGTGGTCGTGTTCGCCGTGTTCGCCGCCGCCGGGCTGCCGATCAACACGCGCTACGCGTTCGTCGCGGCGGCGATCCTGTGCGTGTTCTGCGGCGCGGGCGTATTCGGCTGGACGCTGCTCGCACCCGGGGATCCGCGGCGGCGCTGGTGGATGGCCGGCGGGCTGATCGTGGCGCTCGCACTCCTCGCATACGCGCCCAGTCAGTACCGCAACGCGCACCGTCAGCTGAACGCGCTGGCCTCGGCGCAACGGATCGAAGGCGACCTGCTCGCGCTCGTGCGCGACCATGCGATCGGTCTGCGCTGCGGGCCCGTGGGTGTGCCCAACCATGCGCCGATCCCGCTGCTCGCGCTGTATCTGAAGACGAGCCCGAAAAACGTGATCAGCGCCCAGGTCAACCAGATCTCATACGGCACCTACGTCGACCCGGCGAGCGTCGACGTGGAACGCGAATACGTGCTCGACCCCCACGACCCGCATCTGGCGGTGAGCGTGCCGCCCGGGTTCACCGAGTCCGCGACCAACCGCTCGTGGCTGATCTTCACGCGCTGCTCGTAGTCACACGTAGTCGGAGACGCGAAATACGGACCGTGCACCCCTCCTCGTCGCCTCCGCATCCGGCGCCTGATCGCTGCCGCAGACTCCGGTCCGGGTGCTCCCGCTGCGCCTGCCGGTGATCGCTTAAGGCTGCTTCCTTCCGGACCTGACCTGGTTCGCAAGCCGACACCGCGTGGGACCCGAACCATCGACGCCCGCGGCGGCGGGGCGACCGGGACGAAAGCCCCTCAAAGGGGAGTTCAGCCCCGCTAGAGCGGATTGCGGATTCAGGGCGCCGCTACATCCCCGCCTAGCACGGTCCGAGACGATCGTAGCGCGAGAGCCCCAGGTGCGTTAGGCTGCCCGGCCGTGACCTACTTCAGCGACATCCCCACCCGGCTCCCGCGAGCCCGCACGCGACGTATCGGACTCGGCCTCGCCGTCCTCGGGGCAAGCGCCCTGATCGCCGGCTGTGGCAGCTCCGGCAGCTCCAGCACGATCACGGTCGGCGCCGAGAACAAGGCCGACGAAGCGCTCGCCAACAACAGCGCCTCGACCGCAGCCACCGGTCCCACCGGCACCGCCGGCGCGGCGGCGAAGACGCCGACGAGCGGTCCGCTCGCCAAAGAACCGCACATCACCCCGCCGAGCGGTCCCGCCGCCGACCAAGCTCGTGACCAAGGAAATCGTCAAAGGCACCGGCGCCGAAGCAAAGACCGGCAGCGCGGTCGCCGTCAACTACGTCGGCGCGCTGTACAAGACCGGCAAAGTCTTCGACGCGTCCTGGAAGCGCAACGAACCGTTCACGTTCACGCTCGGCAAAGGCCAGGTCATCCCCGGCTGGGAACAGGGCGTGATCGGCATGAAGGTCGGTGGGCGGCGTGAACTGATCATCCCGCCCGCGCTCGGATACGGCGCGAAAGGCTCGCCGCCGTCGATCCCGCCGAACGAAACTCTCATCTTCGTCGTCGATCTGCTGAGCGCTTAGCACCGTCGAGCTACGCCGCAGCGTGCGGACAGGGCCCCCAGGCGTCGGAGGCCAGGGCCTTATTTGCACGCGCGATACACCCCGCGTCGTCGCGCGCGCAGCAAGACGGTGGGCGTCGGTCCTGCTGTCAAGCATCGCCGTGGCCTGCGTTCTGGGCGGCTGCGGCGGCGCAGGTTCCACCCCGGCCGAACTTCGACTCCAGCGTGAAGATCTCGTCGCGGTGAGCAGAGCACTGGCCACGGTCGAGCGCCCGGTCGCCGGCGAGGTGGCCGCGGCCAAACGTGCGTGGCCGTCGATCGCCAACGGGCTGCCCACCGACGCCGGCGTTCTCGCGAGGACGCGCGGTCCCGTGGCGGCGGCCGCGACGAGCGCCGCCCGCGTCCCGACGCCCCCGGCGCTGGGCGAAGCCCAGGCGGACTCCCTGACCGGCCCCGGCGCCGGGCTGGCGGGCCTGTACCGCAACTACATCGGGCTGAGCACGCGCGGCTGGACGCTCACCGACGCGGCCATCGGACAGATCCAGCGCGGCTCGCCCGCGGCCGCCCGCTTCGCGCGCGAAAACGTGGGGCTGTACATCGAGAGCGTCTATGACGGCCACTTCGACCTGGCGCAGATCGGCAAGCACCTGAGCGACGGCTATCGCAAGCTCGGCGGGCCGGCGGCGTTCGGACGCTCGCTCACACAGGCCGAAGTCGAGGCGCTCGCCGAAGCCTATTCCGAAGCCCGCGTGCGGCTGCACCCGCATGTCGGGGTGCGGCTGGGGTCGTGACGATTCGATCGGCCTGATCGGGCGGCAACCGGCAGCGGCAGCGTCCGTCAACTCCCGGCGCCGGCACCGACCCCAAACCCCAATAGAATCGCCCTTCCAGGGCGCTATGGCCGTTATAGACGAGGGCACCGCCACGCTGGTCGCGGCGATCATCGCTGCGATCGCGTCCACTGTGACGTCGCTTCTCATAGCGATACCTCCCTGGCTGCGTACGCGCAGGCGACGAAAGCGCCTCATCGAGTTGCTGTCCGGCGACTACGTCGTGCGGTCGATCGAGTGGCTCTCCCGACGCCTGGGCATCTCCGAGGCCGAAGTTCAAGCCATGCTGACGGACATCAGAGCGCACGGTGTACGGATGGCAGACGGCCAAGAGGGGGCAGCGCTGGACTTGGGCCATCATGGCGATTAGATCGATGCGCGTAGCGGCGGCTATCCGCCCGCGACGATTCCGACGTCGGGGCTGCCCGTAGTCCTCGCGCGCCCTCGACCACCGACTCGCGCATCCCCTGGGTGCTGCTTTACGGTCCCTCTGAGGCGCCTCCTAAGATCGTCCGTCCATGCCCAAGGATCGGATTCGGCGATACCGTCTTGCTCCAGATGTGCGCGTCGTGATTCAGCGCTCGAGTGCTCATCCTGTCGAGTACGCGATCGTGCTGCTGGCCGAGCGCGATGGGGAGTGGCATACGGTGCGGACCTTCGATAACGCCCACGCACCCGAGGAGCATCACGAGCACCGCTACGTCGGCTCCGAGAAGCAGGAGCCGGTTGTCACGCACGGGTCTGTAAACGCCGCGATGCACGCTGCTGAAGTCAAGATCAGGGGACACTGGTTCGATATCGTTCGTAGCTGGGAGGACACTCGATGAGCACCGTTTACGACAAGACCTGGGACCTCTTTATGGCCGCGTCGCTCAGCGACGACGACCTTGGCTACCCCGATGAGGTCGAGTTCATACCCGGGGATAAGGAGTGGGCCGACGAAGTGCTTTGGCGCAATCTCACCGAAGGCCATCCGACGGTCCTTGTCAGCCAGGACGCCGAGCTGCTGCTGCTTCCACGGCCCCGTAGTCTGGTAGACCGGCTACGTGGGCAGGTCGTCGTCAACGTCGCTCATCGCACCCTCGGACACACCTCGCCATACGTGACCGCAAGCCGGCTCGGACGTCATCCTGTGCGCCAGATGCGCGAGCTGGCGCACGCGTAGCCGGCTCTCTCGCGAGGTCAATAGACTCAGTCCTCCAGGGCGCGTAGCTCAGTGGGAGAGCGCTCGCTTCACACGCGAGCTGGCGTAGAGCGTCAATGTCTCTTTTTCCCTGTGTTTGTAAGTGATTCTCGCCGTCGGCTGGCCATGCAGATTCTGTTGAATTGCGCGCGATTCGATTGGGTTTAGGCAGCGCGAACAATCCGCTGCCCAAACGTCGAAGCGCACCCGCAACAAGGAGGCGAAGCCGACGCCTCCGGTGCACGTCGCGGGCGGCGACCCGTCCGCAACAACTCCCGGCGCCGGGGCTGCCCGTGGTCCTCGCGCGCCCTCGACCACTGACTTGGGCTTACCCCTGGGTGCTGCTTTTCGGTCCCTCTGGCTCGGGTCCTAAGATCATCCGGCTCATGCCTAAGGATCGACTGCGAGAACTGTTCCTTGCTCCCGGTGTGCTTGTCCTGCTTCAACGGTCAAGCGCGCACCCCGTCGAGTACGGGATCGTCCTGCTGGTCGAGCGCGATGGGGTCTGGCATACGGTGCGGACCTTCGACAACGCCCACGCGCCCGAAGAGCACCACGAGCACCGCTACGTCGGCCCCGAGAAGCAAGCCCCGATCGTAACCCACGGCCCGGTGAATGGCGCGATGCATGCCGTCGAAGTCAAGCTCCGTGGCGGCTGGTCCGATATCGTGCGTAGCTGGGAGAACACCCTATGAGTGCCGTCGATAAGACATGGGATCTCTTTATGGCTGCGTCGCTCAGCGACGACGACCTCGGCTACCCCGACAGGGTCGCGTTCGTTCCCGGCGACCAGGAGTGGGCCGATGAGGTGCTCTGGCGCAACCTCACGGAGGGTCGCGCCACCGTCCTCGTCAGCGACGAATTCGAGCTGCTGTTGACGCCACTGCCACGGAGCCTGATTGATCGGATACGGGGGCGCGTCAGCGTCAACGTGACTCATCGCGCCCACGGCCACGCCGCGCCCTACGCGACCGCAAGCCGGCTTGGTCGCCATCCCGTGCGCCAGATGCGCGAGCTGGCGCACGTATAGCCGACTCGCTTGCAAAGCTCAATAGACTCAGCCCATCCAGGGCGCGTAGCTCAGTGGGAGAGCGCTCGCTTCACACGCGAGAGGTCGCAGGTTCGAAACCCGCCGCGCCCATCACAAAACAGCCTGGAAACAGGGGAGCTTTACTAATCTCCGGTAAGGTCGTCCGGTTCGGTTGAGGGGCTGAAATTGCTCATTGGCCCATTCACTGGCCCAAACTCCGGGTCGTCTGTGCGGGTGACCTGGCGCGTGAACGGGCACTCGGCGGGCTCGTCGGCGAAGCGCATCAGCTCCCAGATCGCCTGGCGCTCGCGATCCGTCAGACGGCGGTTGCGAGTCTGCTGGTAGACCTGCAACGTGAACGCCGCCGAGGTGTGGCCGATCTGATCGGCGATCCAGTGCGGGTCGCGGCCGGCCTGCGCGGCGAGCATCGCCCAGGTGCGGCGCAGCGAATGCGGCGTGATCTTCGGCAGCGCCGGCAGGCCCTGTTCGGCCCGCCTCTCGTTTGCGAGCCGAGCGCTGCGCGCGAGCACGCGGTCGCGGAAGCGGTCAGGGTCTCGCCGGCGTCCGTTCGCGGTGTCGAAGAAGTGGTCAGCCGGCTCCATCGGGAAGCCGTCGCGCAGGCGCTGCTCCGGTGGCGAACGAGCTCGCCGCGATTCCACAGCGTCATCTCGACCTCGCGAACGCCCTTGGGAGTCTTGGCGTCGGGGAGCTTGAACCGGGCTCGCGCGAGATCGACCTGCGAGCAGCGCATGTCGCACAGCTCGGAGATCCTGAAGCCGGACAGCCCGAGCGTGACCAGCTCGGCGCGACGTCCCACCCGCCGGTCGCGCCGGGCGGCCCCGTCGAGCTCGCCGGCCGCGTCGAGCAGCGCGAGCAGCTCATCGACCTCCAGGAACGTACGATTGGGCTTGACCGATGGCAGGAAGCGGTCCTTGCGCTCGCCGATCTTCAGCGGGTTGTGCGGAACGTGGCCGTAGTCCACGGCGCGCTGCATGATCTGACTGAGCAGCGTCAGCAGCCCGTTGATCGACGTGTTCGACAGCGGACGCTTGCGGCGCTTGTAGGGCTTCCCCGGCTTGCGCTCGACGGTCTCGATCAGCGGCTTGCCGCGAGCCTCGGCTTCGCGGATCACGCGTGAGCGGTGCGCGAGCTCGTCGCGGAACCCGTCGACCCTGGCGACATCGATCTCGAGGAGCTCCATGCGCCCGAAGTGCCCGATCAGATAGCCGAGCTTCCACTCGAGGTCGGCGATCGTGTTGTTGTCGAGCCCGTGACTCTTCTTCGCGTCGACGACCTTCCGAGCAAATGGTCCGAACGAATCCAGCGACGAACAGTCTCGGGGTTCCTACCCAGCCGATCGGTAGCCTCAGCGACAGTCAACACGCAGGAGATGGTACGCAAGGCCCCGGACCCTGTGCTGTGCGGAACGCCGCGGACGTGCGGTACTTCACGTCGCCAGCCGACGGGCAACCATGAGTAGGTGTTTCAGACCGCCCTCGCCGACCTCAACTTTCGGAACCTCGGCATACTTCATGGAGTACAAGTCACCATACCGGCGACAAACACTCCACAAAAGCAGAAGGATCGCGTACTATGTGGAGATACAGTCGCGATTCTAGTGACGCCCGCTCCACGTAAGATGCATACAATGACCCAGACTCACTCCCCGATAGCCCCCGACCGGCGGGTTTCCCGCACCGAGTCTCGTGTCCTCGAGGCCCTGTGCAGGCGCGACCGGACGACTGGTCGACCACGCGACTGGCTCGACCTGCGCCGGGACAAGACGTGGCTGGCCGAAGAGGTCGGCACGCCGCATCTACGACAGCTGCTGGACCGTATGGCCGATAAGGGCTCGCTCTTTCAGCTGGGCGGGGGTCGCTACGCGGTTGCGCCGCGCGGCAGCGTGGACGTCAGCCAGGCGTTGCCGTTCTCGGTTGCGCTGGACGTCGCGATGGGTGGCCGGGAGTACTACCTCGCCTTCGGGTCGGCGCTGGCCGACCACGGCCTGATCGACGAGAACGTAGATCCGATCATCGCGGCACGAGCCAGCGCGGTGGGCGGCAACGACGCACTGTCCGTGCAGGGTCTGAAGGTGACGATCGTTCGCGTCAGCAGCGACCGCCGGTGGTTCGGTCGCGAGCGAGTCAAGGGCGAAGCCCACTCCGGGTACTGGCGCTCGGACCTGGAGCGCACGCTGCTCGATGCCGTGGATCGCCCCGACCTTTGCGCGGGCAACGAGCTGGTGGCACGGGCATGGGGACGAGCGGTCCATGAGGAGCGCCTGGACACCGACCGATTGGTCGACTACGCCACACGCCTGGGCGGGGTGAGCGCGCTGCGAGCGGCGTTCTACAGCCAGCAGCTGGACCAGCGCGATCTCGCACAGAGCATCATGGCGGCAGTGCAACGCACGCGCAGCTCCAAGGCGCGGCTGGATCTCACCGGAGCCTTCGGTCCCGGCGAGTGGCCCCGAGACCGGGCCACGGGATTGCAGATCAACATCCCGCAGTCGCGCCTGCGCGGCTGGCTGAGCTACGACAAGTGATGGCATCAGGTGCCTGACCAAGAAGCTCGACGACGCCAAGCAACGTGAGCCCTCGAACTACGCGGCGTTTGCGAGTGTGGATGATCTCCGCAAGCCCCTGGAAGAGGGGGACAGCTGGATGGCTCCGCTGAGCAGCGAACCCGGACGCGCGGCGTCGATCATCCGGTACATCGGTCCCTCCGTCACGATGTCCCACGCGCGACCGGCCGTTCGCAAGCACCTCATTCCTCTGCTTTGGCCGGATGGGCCTCCAAACGTTTAGGCCAGTGGAGCCGCTCGCTGGCCCAAACCCAGCCGAATCGAGCCCAAATCAGCCGGTTTCCGAAGATCAGCCAGCGACCTAAACCACGCGGATTTGCAGGAAAAACCAGCCCAACCCGCCCAAACCGCAGTCCTGCTTCACACGCGAGAGGTCTCAGGTTCGAAACCCGCCGCGCCCATCTTTCAGGCCCTAAGCCGTCGTGAGCAGGAGCGCGATTCCCGAAGGGTCGTAAACCATGGGGCCGTTCGGGGTGTTTTCCTGTGGAGTCTGGCCGCTGCGCCGCACCCGCTCGAGGACTCGATCGCGCTCGGCCTCGTCGGGCAGAACGATGGTTGCGTGCCTCAATGCCGCGGCGCCCGGCGCAGGAACCATCATCTCGGCGCTCTCCCATGTGTTCGCTCCGATGTGGTGGTGGTAGCCGCCCGCGCTGAGGAACGCGGCGTGCGAGCCGAGTTGCGCCATGACCGCGAAGCCGAGCACGTCGCGATAGAAGTCGAGCGTCTGCGCGATGCGCGCGACCTTCAGATGCACATGTCCCATCCTGGTGTCCCCCGGAAGTCCCGCGAAGACTTCGGCTCGTGGGTCCTCGAGCTCTCCGAGCAGACTCTCGACATCCAGCGGAAGCGTGGTGATGCGTGAGGCGACCTGTCCCTCCCAGACCTCGCGGGGCCGATCCCAGTAGATCTCGATGCCGTGAAGGTCGGGATCGCTCAGATACAGCGCTTGGCTGACGAAGTGATCGGAGAGCCCCACGAGCGACACACGATCGCGCGCTGCGTGCGCCAGCCAGCGCGCCAAGTCGACGCGCTCGGGTACGAGTTATGCGAAGTGATAGAGCCCGCTGTGCCCCACCGCCGGTCGCGCGTGCGCCTCCTCCACGAGCCCCAGCAGCTCCCGTCCACCCACGCCCAACGAGGCTCGCCCGGCGCCTTGCTCAAGGATCTCGAGACCGACGATTTCCCGGTAGTAGTCCACGGAACGCTCCAACTGGGCGACGGTCAGATGCACGGCTCCGGCCGTCGTCAACGGTGAGAGCTCGGCTTCAGCCGGCGCCCGTCGCGCCTCGAGCTCCTCGGGGTCCCAGGGCTCGCTCAAAACCTATGCCCTGTCTTACGAGGCGGCACGCAACGGGTGTAGTCGCCGCGGAGAAACGCTGGCGTGAGGTCCACGATCTTCACCTCGCCTGGCTCTCGGTCAGACACATACGCGGTAGCGGAGGTAAACGACGCCGTTTCGGAACCGGCGCTCATCGAGAAGCTCGAGTTGCGCGCGGACGTTGTCTGGCAGGGCGCGCTTGCCGGCACCCACCACGATCGGACACAGGAACAGATGGCACTCGTCGACCAGTCCCGCGCCGATTGCGTGGCCGGCGAGCTCCGCGCCCCCGACTGTGATGTCGGCCCCCGAGGACTGCTTGAGTCGCCGGACGGCGTCCCGATCGAACTCGCGCTCGATCCGCGTCCTCGTGCTGGATACCGTCTGAAGCGCGCGGGAGTACACGATCTTCTCGGCTGCCCGCCAGATCCCGGCAAAGTCCCAGAACACCGCCGACTCATCGGCCTCGGTGCTCACGGTCTCCCAGAACACCATCGTCTCGTACATCCGGCGCCCGTACAGGTAAGTGCCGATCGGGCGCTCGAGATTGTTGATGAACGCATGCACCTCGTCATCCGGCGCCGCCCAACCGATCTCTCCCTGAGAGTCCTCGACATATCCGTCAAGCGATGCGATTGCCGAGTAGATCAGCTTGGCCATCTCAACCTCCGTGGTCATGGAACCGAGTCATGTCAGGTCGCAGCGCGCTGAACACCGGCAGGCCGTCCCCGCGGTCGATCGAAACGTCGGTCAGGTCAGCGGCGTACAGCCATTCGCGCAGCTCCTGCATCATCGCCAACGCTAGCGCTCGCCCTCGTAGTACTCGAGCTGACCGTCCTTACGCCGCAACATCACGCGATCCTCGTCGTTGCCGGGCCAGACGCCGATCTTGTCGCTGTCCGGATAGACCGCGACCGCCGGCTCGCGGGCGCTGGAGAACATCACGATCTTCGCCGCTCGCTCGCTGCGATTGAAGACCTTGTGGGCACCGGTGGGGCCGGGCGCAAAGCACGCGATCTCCCCCGCCGTGAGTTCCTCCTCGCCGGTCGGCGTGCGCACGAGCACGACGCCCTCGAGCACCAGTAGCCACTCCTCCTCGTACTCATAGTGGTACGGGCAGACGCCCTGATGGGATGGAACCTCATATGCCTTGACCGCGAGCGCCTTGCCTGAAAGCGCCTTGTCGAGATGAGCCATGCCCGAGCGATAGCCCTCGGGGTCGACGTCGTCATAGGCGAAGGTCACGCCAAGTATGTTCGCCTTGCGCAACGCGCTCATCGTGCATCATGCTACGGCCATGTGGCTGCAACGCGAGCTGACCTTCGAGCCCCGTGCGCGTGGCTTTCACCTGGTCACGTACGAGGTGCTCTCACAGCTACCCGAGATCCAGGAGGCCGCTGTCGGCCTGCTGCATCTTCTGATCCGTCACACCTCCGCTTCGCTCACGCTGAACGAGGACGCCAGTCCCGAAGTGCGCCGCGACTTCGAGGCGTGGTTCAGCGAGGCGGTGCCCGAGCGCAGTCCGCTGTGGACGCACACGCTCGAGGGCAGCGACGACATGCCCGCGCACGTCAAGACCTCGCTGCTCGGGCCCACGCTCACGCTGCCGATCGGTGGAGGTCGGCTCGCGCTGGGCACCTGGCAGGGCATCTACCTGTGCGAGCATCGCAACCACGCCGGCGCCCGCTCGCTGATCGCGACCGTGTGGGGGGAAGGGGGATGACGGCGAGCGGGTCTGGGACACCGGCGGCAGGCTGCTCGCGACGGGCTCGGCGCAGCTGTGCTGCGTACCGAACGGCTAACTCGAAGGTGTGGGCAATGGTGGCGGTTGCGGCTGACTGTCGCGGTTCGGAAACAGGTAGCGCGTCACAACTGTCACCACGCCGACGACCTGCACTACTGTCGCTCCAAGCCATATCTGAATCACGCCGTCGGGGATGTCCCAATTCTTGCCTTTTTCCGCATAAAACCAGAAGATCACGGTCACTGCGATCAGCTCGGCTGCAAGAATGGCGAGGAGGCCCTTTGCGTATGTCTCACGCAGTTCGATCTCTTGCCTGGCGTATTCTTTCTTGAGTTCGATTTCTTGGAGCTGCGCCTTCTCGGCTAGAAACCGGAGGGCCTCAGGCATCGCCGGCGCGTCGCTCGCCGCACCCTCCTCGAGGATACGCTTCGCGCTTTGCTCAGCCTGCTCCTTCTCAGGGTCGACCGCATTGCTCGCACCGGAGGTCGCATCGGTCATGTGTCATTCCATCAGACCGAGATTTTTGAGCCGAAACTGCATGGCTTCGCGTGACACCTTGAACTGGATACCCAACTGTATGTCGTTGAGACCGTCAGCATGCAAGCTCTTGACTGTGGGCTCGGGCATCAGCAGGCATGCCGCGAACTTGTTGGCGAAGACCTCCTCCGGATCCTCCCCCGTGGCAGACAGGCCACTGCGAAGGTCCACGGTCGAATACTCGTCAGTTTCCTCTGAGCGCCTGACCCAGTGGCCCAGCTCATGGGCACACGTGAACCGTTTGCGGTTCTCTGGATCGCCTTGATTGATCATGATGGTCGGCTCTTGCCCCGGCGTCTTGATGAGGGCGCCCAGGGTGTCCTCGTCCAGTGGAGCATCCACGACCCGCAGGCCCGCGGTCCTAGCGACCGTGACGGGGTCGACTGGAATCATCCCGAAGGGCCACGCGGTGGTCAGCAGCCTCGCGGCTTCCTCGGCGGCTTCGATCTTGATCTCGCTCGTCATTTCTCCCCAACCACTGTATACGGGGTGGCTGGCAGGGGTCAGCACAGTCCCCGCTGGATCCTTGCCCGGCATCACGAGCTCCCAGCTCCGCCGAAAGCGGGTCCGTGAACGCCGGTGAGCGGGAGCCCGGATCGGGGCAAGCGGGTGTGCATATTCCCAGCAATAACACGAGCACCCGGTTCGGTTCAACCGCTCCCGCAGAGAAGTCACAAAGTTGGCACACTTTGCCGTCGGCGAGGCCCGCAGACGTGTTCCAGCTCGACGCACATCGATCATCCGCGGACTGTCCGAAGTTGCTCGGTGATATGTGCGGACAACGATCGCAGCAGTCACCCGGTGACCGGATCTTCTGGTCACGGGTGTGTGCGCCACACGCCCGCTCGCACGTGATCCCCGGGACCGGCGATCGGGTGGACCTCCTTGTCGTCGGATCCCGCGGCTACGGTCCGATGCGGCCGCGGTGCGGCTGAGAGCGAGTCGCCGCGGATCGAACACATACGCTGCCGCGATGGTGTCGGCCGACTCTCGAGCAGAGCCATCGCTTGTTGAGATCGCGCGCGAGTGGGGCCGGATCGGCTGCACGGGGTTTGGTGGACCGCCCGCGCACATCGCCCTGTTCCGGACGCTGTGCGTAATACGACGGGAATGGCTGACCGACGAGCAGTTCGAGCGAGCGATCGCAGTGACGAACCTGTTGCCGGGGCCGGCCTCGACGCAGCTGGCGATCTACTGCGCATGGCGACTGGGAGGCAACAGGGGAGCGCTCGTCGGCGGTCTGGGCTTCATTCTGCCCGGCCTGGCGATGATCCTCGCGCTGTCCGTGCTGTTCCTTGCGGGATCGCCGCCCGCGTGGATAACGGGCGCCGGGATGGGAGCCGGCGCGGCGGTCGCTGCGGTCGCGGTCGGGGCGGGGGTGGGTGTCGCGGTCCCGATCTGGCGGCGTACGGTCGGCTCGGAGCGCTCTCGTGCCCTTGCGTACGCGCTCGCCGGGGGTCTCGCGGCCGCCACTGCCGGCCAGTGGCTCGTGCTCGTGCTGCTGGCTTGCGGCGCGATCGAGCTCTTGTGGCGCGATCTTCACCATGGCGGAATCGGCCTGCACGCCTGGCCGCTGCTAGGCGCTGTCGTCGAGCCCGGTGGGACGGGCGCGCTCGTATGGACCGCGCTGAAGGTCGGGGCGCTCGCGTTCGGCGGCGGATTCGTGATCGTCCCGCTGATGCAGACCGACGCCGTGAGCACCTACCACTGGATGACCCACGCGCAGTTCCTCAACGCCGTCGCGCTCGGACAGATCACGCCGGGGCCGATCACGCAGACCGTCGCTGCTGTGGGCTACGCGGCGGGCGGTCTCCACGATGCGCTGCTGGCGGCGTTCGTGGCGTTCGTGCCCTCGTTCTCCTTCATCCTGTTCGGCGCCGCGCGCTTTGAGCGCCTGCTCGTCAACGAGCGCGTGATCGCCTTCCTTGCCGGGGCGGCTCCGGCGGCGGCCGGTGCGATCATCGGTTCGGCCATCCCGCTGGCAGCCGCCCTGAGCGCTACCTGGCAGTACGTCGTGCTCGCCGCGGCGGCTATCGCGTTGCTCGCACTCCGTCGAAGCGTGGTGTTGACTCTGCTCGCCGCCGGTACCGCCGGTGGCGTGGCCGGTCTGCTGGGCGCGCCGCTGACGCACTAGAACTCACAGATAGAGGCCATAGCCGGAAGGCTCGGCTCGGCTGCATTCTCCCCGCCGTACATGTTGCAATATCCCCGCTGGGATCTCTGCATTCTCACCTCCGCTCGGGCTGGCCCAGGGGCAATTCGCGGCGTGGCGCACGGTCGATCTCATCGACTTCATCGCTGGAAATAGCTTGGGCGAAGTCCCGTTGGTCGAGAGCGGTCGGATTAGGAGGTAGGGACTCACCACTACCAGGAAGAGGTGGCGTTTTATATGTCGATCGACCCAACACCGAGATTGACGATTGAGCTCGTCCCTCGGACATGCTGGTTCTCGAACGTGCGCGATCGAGTATCGAGGCAGGACTGGGATCGGATACGGAACCAGGTTTACGAACGAGCCGACCGGCGCTGCGAGGTGTGCGGCGGATGCGGGACCAGGCACCCGGTCGAGTGCCACGAGATGTGGGAATACGATGAGGCCACGGGCACTCAGCGACTCCTGCGGATGCTTGCCCTCTGCCCAGCCTGCCACGAGGTCAAGCACATTGGCCTCGCGGGAATCAAGGGGCGCGGCGAGCAGGCAAGCGCTCATCTTGCTGAGGTCAACGGCTGGACTCCGCAGGCCGCCGATCGATACATCGACCAGGCGTTTGCCATATGGAAAAGACGATCGGACCGGACTTGGTCGCTCGACATATCGGTCCTCGCAGCGTATGGAATCGATCCCACAAAGATCGCCGAGGCCAATCGAGCATCGCCCAAGGGCCGGGCGCAGAGGGCGACTGCGGCCACTACCAAGGTACGGAGCTGACCGGCACTGCCGTCGAGCCTGGTCAGGGCCGTCGCGCGCTGAACACCGACAGGCCGTCGTCGCGGTCGATCGACACGTCGCTCAGACCCGCGCCATATAGCCACTGACGCAGGTCTGTGGCGTTGCCAGTGCAACCGAAGTCATCCTTGCGGAGCAGGAGGCGTTGACGGCGGCTGCCCCGTGCAAGGAAGGTGCTGCCGATCGGGCGTCCGCCGGCACGCAGGCAGCGCGCCATCTCTTCGAGCGCAGCCTGTGGGCGGGCGAGACAGTGCAGACCGCCATAACTGAGGCACAGGTCGGCCGTCGCGTCCTCGACCGGTAGGCGGTACATGTCGCCCTCGATCAGACGGGTATCGGCGTTGGGGTAGCGTGCCGCGCGGCGCCGCGCGCGATCGAGCATCGCCGGCTCGATGTCGACCCCGATCCAGCGCACGTCCTGACCGGGGCGCAGGCCGCGGAGGGCCACTCCGCCTCCACACGGGACGTCGAGGACGGTGGCGCCGTCGGGTAGCTCGGCGACCGTGGCGAGACTGCTGTAGAACGGTCGCGGATCGACGCCCCACATCGCTCCGAGCACCAGCCGTGCCAGGCCTGGGCGTTCGATGTAAAAGTCGTACACAGCCCCGAAAGGACCCGCGCACACGTTCCGCTCTTGCGCCATCGCGAGATCGGTCAGCGCTCGCCATCGTAGTACTCGACCTGGCCATCCCCGCGCCGCAACATCACGCGATCCTCGTCGTTGCCGGGCCAGACGCCGATCTTGTCGCTGTCCGGATAGACCGCGACCGCCGGCTCGCGGGCGCTGGAGAACATCACGATCTTCGCCGTCTGTTCGGTGCGGTTGCTGACCTTGTGGGCACCGGCGGGGCCGGGCGCGAAGCAAACGATCTCGCCCGCCATGAGCTCCTGCTCGCCGGTCGGTGCGCGCACCAGGACGGCGCCCTCGAGCACCAGCAGCCACTCCTCCTCGTACTCGTAGTGATACGGACACGCACTCTGCCCTGGAGGGAGTTCGAATGCCTTGACCGCCAGCGCCTCGCCACCTACCGTCTTGTCGAGGTGGACCATGCCAGAGCGATAGCCGGTGGGGTCCGTGTCGTCGTACTCGAACCCGCTCAGTACATTCGCCTTGCGCAGCTCGCTCATCGACAGATCCTACGCGCGCAGGGATGAGGCGTGGTCCGACTCATTGACCCTCTGTCTGCTTCCCAAAGGTGGCCGTACTCCTGAACGAGTGGGGTAGCCGGCCGATTCCTGGAGGATCAGTTCGACTGCGCGCGCCCATACTCGACCTCGCGCAGCACGGCGGGCGCAAGCAGCGCCATGCCGGTGTCGGCGGTTGTCGATCGACGCTGAACAATGTCGGTGGAGGCTTCTGTGCTCGCCCGTTGAAGAGTCAGTAGCCGCCGCCGCGGCAGATGCGAACATATGTTCTCACCGCCATGCCGCTCACGCTCTCCAGACCAGACCTTCGCGCGCTCGCCAAGGGCGACGCTCGCGGTACGGCTGCCCTTGGCGCGGTGCTGAAGAGCTTGGGATGGACCTCGGGCTTGCAGCAGGTCGGAACGCCTCGCAAGAAGGCGGCGCCGTTGTGGGAGCTCTCGATCGCAGCGGAACCCGCCGCCCTCATGACGTTTGTCGTTCCTCGACAGGGAGAGCGGTTGACCAGCTTGGGATATACACGGCAGGCGCGCTATGCCATGTCGTGGTCGGTGGAGCAGGTTTCGCTATATGACACCTTGCGCTGGTCCGTGCGTCCCGGAGATACGCCCCTGTTTGTGGCGGACGCTGGCGATAAGGCCGAGGTCGCGGAGCTGCTGGAGCTGTTCGGCCGCGATGAGATCCTCGACGAGGTCCCGTCCGATCTGCTGGCGCCGGCGAGGCAGCGCGAGGCGCTTCCGGCGCTCCTCGGCAATGCGCTGCGCCGGCTGCGGCTCGATGTCGCTGACGTGGAGGCATACAGCGGTCGCGACCCGGTGGGTCGCGACACGGCAGTGCTGCGACTGTTTCATCAGATTCTCTATGTGCGAGTCGCCGAGGATCGTCGTCAGGCCCGGTCTCGGCTCAGGGTCCGGGAGGTGCTGGACTCCGATCGGCTGGGCCCCGATCTGGAGGACCTGCTCGCTGACTATCGGGAGCAGGCGAACTCAGAGCTGTTCGAGCCAGCCGGAATAACCGTCGACGCGCTGCCCGCCGGCTCTCTGCGAGAGGTGTTGCGCCAGACCGTGGAGCCATGGGATCGGCTGCGATTGGATTTCTCGGTCGCGCGAAAGGATTTGGCGGGACGCCTTTATGAGAGCTACTTGGCGAGCCTTCCTGCGGAGGAGCATGGCGATGGCGAGCGCCGGCGACTGTTCCCTGTCGCGCGAGGAATCGATCAGCGCGAGAAGCAGGCGACCTTCTATACGCCACCGGCGCTCGCGCGGCTGCTCACGGAGCACGCGTTTCGCGGCTGGGCCGATCGGCGAGCCCCGTGCTCACCCGCGGATATCAGGGTCGTTGACCCCGCCTGCGGTTCCGGCGCTTTCCTGATTGCCGCTTATGAGTGGCTGCGCAAGTATTTCGAGGATCAGCGCGGTCGCGCGCTCAGGGCGAGGGAGCGGGAGGAGCTGTTGGTGGAATGCATTTTTGGCGCGGACGTCGATGAGCGAGCCCTTGGGCTGGCCCAGGTGCAACTGCTCGAGACGGCAGAACTGACCGGGCGCCTCCCCAGCCTGGGACACAACCTGCTGTGCGGTGACTCACTACCGGCCCCTCCTGGAGTGCAAGCGGCGGCGGGGCAGATCTCATGGGATGCGATAGTCAGACAGCGCGGACACTTCACGATGGTGTTGGGCAATCCGCCGTTTGGGGCCCAGGCAAAGCTTGCGTCACGTCTCAGTGTCGAGCAGATCTCGAAGCTCGTCGGCCGCTACCCCGAGATCAAAGCCTTTGGCCAGGACTACGCCTATTGCTTTTTGGCTCTGGGGTTGCGCTTGCTGGCCAAAGACGCAAGCGCCGGCCTGGTGATGCCGAGGGGCCTTCTCGGACTCGGCCAAGGGGCGACCGCGCGCCGGTTCCTCGCGGAATCGGGGATCGGATGGATTTGCGATCTGCGTGCGGCTCGGGTGTTTCCGGGTGTCTCGGCATCCGTAGCCGGCATCGTGCTCGATCGGCGGGGGCCCGCCACGGTTCGTATTGAATCCGTCGCCGATTCGCGCACCAACCCCCGCGCACTGCTCGATGACTTGGCGAGTGGCGGCTCCCGCGCGATTGCGCGGCGCTCAGTGCGATCGAAGCGGCTGAGCGTGCTCGCCGCCAGCGGGTGGACGCCTTTTCGTGTCCGCTGGGAGAACGACCTGCGTGGAGAGCTCACACGCTCGACAGAACCTCTCCTATCCGTGGCGACGGACGCACAGCGTGACGTTCGAACGGGTGTCAAGACGGCGCGCGTGGACGACTTTATCATCGGACCGGAGTCCTGCGACATCGGTCCTGTCGGGAAGGTTGTCATCGCCGGGCGGGAAATCCCAGAACGGTTCCTGCCCCGAGTCGTTTACGCGTCTGACATATCCCCATTCTACCTGCACGAGACCGGTAGACGGCTGCTGCTGCCCTTCGAGCGCGACGGGCAGCCTGCCAGCGATCCCGAGCTGCTGGCAGAGCTCACGGCTCGTGGCGGTTTGCCGGCTAATTATCAGCACGGCTATCTGCCGACGCTGCTTGGACCGAAGGTGTTGTTGCGAGCCGTGGCTCAAGAGCCGGCGGCCGTAGCCGATCCGGAGGGACGATATGTGCCCGTCATGCGAGGAGTGCACGCCTTGCGCATTGACGATCTAGCCGCCAAGGACCTGCCGGGTGTTGCCGCCTTGTTCAACAGCGCCTTCTATCAGTGGCTGCTGCGAGGACTTGGGTCTCCGCGCGCGGATGAGACCGTTGAGGTCACCGTCGCCGACATGCGATCGTTGCCTTTTCCAAAATTGTCCAAGATCGAGCTGACGCAGATGTGCGCTTCTGCGACGGCCGTGGTAGATGCGCTGTCGGAGGAGAATCCCGTAAGGCGGGTGCTTTCGGTAAGAGATGCACGCGGTGAGGTGGACACCCTGGTGTTCGAGATTCTTGGAGTGTCCAGGCGTATGCGAAACATCGTGAAGAACGAGCTTATTCGCGTGGCGTGATGGCATCGCAGTCATTGTTCCCGGAGTCAAAGGTCTATGTGAAGGAGGCGATCGACGCACTCCAGCGGCACGGTTTGTTCGCCGGATTCCAAGACCGCAAGGAACCCGAGGCGGACGGCGTTGAGGTAGTGGCGATTCGCAACACAACACCTATAGAGGTGTTGAGCAAACGGCAGATAGCCGGCCGTTGGTCGCTGCACCTGTCATGGACGATCCGGCGAGTCCCCCGCGGTGAGCCGATCTTGTGGCAAAGCAGCTTTGGTCTCAATGTGCGCGGCCTGCCGTTTGCGTCGTCCGAAGGCGCGGTCTGTCTCGTGAGATACGATGTGGACAACGAGCGACCGGGTCCAGGACTCGAACCGCTCGGCGCGCATCTGAACGTGTTGCAGCCGGCGCCGCTCGACGATCACATCCATTTCCCAGTGCTCGCCGAGTCGGGCCGGAAGTGGAGTGTGAGTGAGGTGATCGACGTCTTCCTTGCCGAGGAGTTCATCGCCGATCTGCGAGCGCGAATTCCGTAGTCAGGTGCAGAGGATGCGACCCGACAAAAAACGGGTCAATCGCTATTTCGACGGCCATTCTTGACCTGCCGATCGGCGGCGGGCGACTCGTTGTACTGGAAACTGGCAGGGCATCTACCTGTGCGAGCACCGCGACCACGGTGGCGCCCGCTCACTCGTCGCGACCGTCTGGGGAGAAGCGATCGACCCGAGATAGCACGAGCCGGCGCGTAAAGAGGCGCGGCGTTCACACCAGTGCCGCGAGGCCCCCAATCACGGCTCAGACACACCCACGCGGTGCCCCAACACCCGCCCGGATGGCAGCGCGACGTAGGTCTCCGAGACGTCGTTACGGTGATTTGACTCGCGCCACAAATTGTCCGGATCGGCCCTTTGCACGTAGGCGTAGCGCCCGCGCAGGCCGGTCACGTCGATCCACTGCTCGGGGTACTCGTACGGATAGGCGTCCGTCCAGCCGACCGAGGTCCCGAGGACGTCGTGGTGGATGTACGGGTTCTGATTGCAGGCCGGATAGACGGGCGTGCTCGGTGAGTTGCGCGAGGGGCGCGTGTTGAACAGGTCGCGCAGGCAGTAATCGACCTTCGGTCCCGTCCGCACGAGCCGCAACGCCCGAAAGTGGGAATCGATCGACCACAGCTGAAAGGCGGCCGCGTGCTTGAACTTCCAATAGCTCGCGGCCCCGACATTCCCAACCCCGTAGCGTTCGCCCGGCACGTACTTGTAGATGAGCGTGGCCGGGGTGCGAAAAAGGTGGCGCCGACCACGGCGGTCGTAGATCCCCTGGTAGACCGCCATTCCTCCCCGCCCGTTGCGAAAAGCGCGGATTTCAAGCGGTCCCGCCCCGCGATTGTTCAGTGCGCTGGCCGCGCGCAGCAGGACGTGTCCGGGCTCGGTGCCGCGGTCGATGTGCAGCAGAGAGGGAGCCGACATGACGATGTCCGGGCAGCGCAAACGCACGTGACGGAGCTTGCAGGGCAGTGGGCGAGCCCGCGCCCCCGAGCGGGTGGGGGCAATTGAGGCGCCGGGTGCCGTCCAGGCGGCGTCAGAGAGACCGGGCCGCGCGATCAGAGCGCTCGGCAGCGCCGACCACATCGCCCCGATCGCGACAACGACCGCGACTCCCGCCATCACGCGAGCCCGTGCTCTGGATCGGACTCCGTGTAGCCGCATAGGTACGCACGGGATCCTCTCACACGGCGTGCGCCGGCCCATTCTGGCCGCCCCAACCCGCCCGAGGATTTTGCTCCCGACGGCCGATCGCCCTCGACCGACGATCAGTATCCCTCGGTGGCGTAAGGGTTGAGGAACTGCCGCCGCCAGAACCCCGCGCGATCGACCTCGTTTAGGCCGGCCAGATCGCACACCTCCGCCCAGTCGGTCTCGATCGTCTCGATCTGGCGATCGACGATCTCGCGGGCATCCCGCTCTGACAGCAGATACGTGGATGCCCGGGCGACGCATCCGGCGACCTGGCTCATGCGGTAGCCGTCCTGGCCGATCGCCATAACTTGCGCGGTCTCGCCACCCGCGCGCGGCTGCGGGCAGATGTCATAGGCGGGCGTGAGGGTGAGTTCGGCCCCATCCCAGAACGCCGCGTGGTTGCGGGCGTGGTCGTCGTTGTTGCCCGTGAGGACGTTAAACGTGATCCGGGAGAACAGCTCGCGCAGAGTCAAGACCGGATCGGTGAACCGAGCGCGGATCGTCTGGGCGAGATCGGCATAGCTCGCATACCTCGCGCCCAGCTCGTCGAGGCTCAGAATCGTCAGCGCCGAGACCATCGCCCGCCGTCCGCCGCCGTTCGGCCGATCGAAGCGGTCGATCAGCAGCACGTCTCGGCCAAGAGCGTCGGTGAGCTCGACAGAAGCCACGTCCAGACCAGCGCGACGGGCGAGTTCCATCGCCACGAACTCCCCCTTGACGACCGGATAGGTGTCCGTGGTCGAGCCGAACTTCGCGATCAGACGGCGAGGGCCGTCGCTCAACAGCGCCTTCGGGCGCGCACCACCCACCGAACTTCCGTGCAGCAGCGCCTGGTCGAGCTCGGGCGAGAGCGGAATGCCCTGCTCGACTCGTTGCGCGGATTCGATCAGCTCCGCCAACGTCGCGCCCGCTGCTCCCCGGGCGACGTACTCAGACGCGGAGACCTGAAAGTCCAGCGCCCCGATCCGCTCAGAGCCGGACTCCAACAGGTAGGTCAACAGGCTCAGGTCCGTCGTGTCGCGGGTGTTCTGGCCGACCCTGCGGTTCAAGATCACCCGCCGGCCCCACGAGTCGGGAGCGGCGTCGGCGATGCAGCCGGCCACCTCGCCGACCAGCGGTGAGATCGGACCCCGGCCCAGTGGCAGCTCCGGCAGGTAGAGCGCAATGCGGTCTTCGCGCGCGAGATAGCTCTGCCCGTACGTGAACGTAACGAGCGCCCCGTCCCCGTCCAGACGACCGGCGACCACCGGGTCGGTCTCGCCGGGAAGCCATACCCATACGAACGCCTGCTGGGGCTCAGAAGCCATCGTCTACATCCGCGGGCTTACGCACGAGCGCCGGCAGCACCGCAAGTCGATCCTCCACGCGGCCGGCCTCCAGCGCACGGCGAGAGCGATCCTCGTGAAACAGCGGAACGCCGAGCACGGCCGCCGCCTCGAACGCCACGCCCAGGCCGACCGTCAGATCGCCGCGCTCGACCTTGCGCATCGTCACATGGGTGACCCCGACGCGTTCGGCCAGCTCTTGCAGGGTCCAGCGGCGCTCGCGTCGCGCCAACCGGACACGGGCGCCCAGTAGGCGGGCAGCCTCGACGGTCACCGGTGAGAATGTGCGTGGCCTGTTCATAGCGACATTATATTAGCGCTATTAGCGCTACAGAGAAACTATAATGCCTGCAATAGGGCATAAGAGAGCGCAGGCGCCCAGGTACGCCGTCCAGGAAGGAGCGACCCGAAAAAGGCCGCAGCTACGCCGCGAACCGCTGCGCGCTGCGAGCCCTACGCCGCGAACCGCTGCACGCTGCGGGCCTTACGCCGAGCCGCCTCGACCTCGCGGTCCTTCGGCGGCGCGGTCGTGACCAGTTCGTCCAGCAGTCTGGCCGAGACCTCGGTCACTTCCTCCACGGCGCGCTCAAACGCGGCCACGTTCGCCTGCGAGGGCTTCGTGAAGCCGCTGATCTTGCGCACATACTGCACCGCGGCGGCCCGCACCTCATCCTCGGTCGCGGGGGGCTCGAAGTTGTAGAGCGTCCTGATGTTTCTGCACATACCCCCGACGGTACCGCGTCCAAGCGGCCCAGGCAAGCGAGCAGCGCGTCATGTGCATACACGCCTGCATGCAACCTGGCCGCCGGGCGCATGCGCCCGGACGAGCGCGCTGCACATGTGACTTGCAAAAGCTGATGTGGTCCCGGGTGGCGCATGCGCCACCCGGCCGGTAGGCGCATGCGCCTACCGGCGAACCCGCACATGTGCGGGTTCGAGGAGGGGCCGCATGCGGCCCCTCCGGCCGTGCCGCATGCGGCACGGCCCACACCAATCGGCATGTGCGAGCACACATCCGGGTAACCCATCCTCGGGCTCGACCGACTAGCTTTGATCCGTCCGCACGTCTGCACTGCACACCCTACGAACAGGAGGATCGACATGAGCGACACCACGACCGGCACTCGCATCACCCAGGTCGGGATCGTGATGGTTCCCGTCTCAGACCAGGATCAGGCGATCGCCTTCTACACCGGCAAGCTCGGCTTCGAGCTGCGCAACGACATCCCGTTCGGCAACGGCGATCGCTGGGTCGAAGTCGCGCCCGCCGGCGCCGCCACGACGATCGCTCTCGTCCCGCCCCGCGAAGGGGAAGCAGTCGGGATCGAGACACGCATCGGCCTCTCCACGAGCGATGCCGACGCTGATCACGCGAGCCTGCGGGCCGCCGGTGTCGACGTGGACGCGGAGGTAATGCGCATGGGCGGCCCCGTACCGCCCATGTTCTTCTTCCGCGACCCCGACGGCAACAAATTGATGGTCGCCCAGACCAGCTGAGCGTCCGGGCAGGTCGCCGTTGCGACACCGGTAACGGCGGCCTGCCCCCGCGTAACTCGTGCGCGCGGCCGCGCCGACGAGGCGCCCGAGCGCGCTACCGTCCGGGGAAGGTTCTCCGGGTGACGGCGTCTTGGCAGTCGAGGGGCCGGACACACACGGTCCCAGGCCCGTGACCCGGCGTTTGCCAGTCACCGTCCCCAACCGCGACATCCGGAGGAATCTCCCATGCAGCGAACCCGCATCTTCCTGGCCGCCCTCCTCGCTGGCGCCGTCAGCATCTGCGCCGTCACCGTCGCGCAAGGCGCCGCACCGAGCGCGCACGCGGCCCGCGCCGCCAAGGTCACGCTGCGCCACACCCGCCTGGGCAACATCCTCGTCGCATCCTCGGGGTTCACGCTGTACGAGTTCACGCACGACCGCGGCCCGCACAACAGCTGCGTGTCCATCCACGAATGCTCGGGCACCTGGCCGCCCTACACGACCAGCGGCCGGCCGAGCGCCGGTCCCGGCGTGCGCGCCTCGCTGCTCTCCAGCATCAAAATCCCCGGCAACAAGACCCAGGTCACCTACGCCGGACACCCCCTCTACCTCTACTCCGGCGACTCCAGCCCGGGCGAAACCTCATACGTCGGCGAATCCATCTTCGGCGGGCGCTGGTACGCGCTCAATGCGTCCGGGGGCACGGTGAAGTAGGGCGAGCGACCGACAAGCGGGCTCAGGACACTTACAAGCGATCGCCTCCACTCGGAGGTGCGTAGTGAGATCGCTAGAAAAGCTGCCCGCGCTCGTTCGGAGAACCTTGCCGTGGAGCGCTCGCGTCTGAATAACGCACCTGCAGCTGCCTGAGTTGCTCTTCGGAAATGAGGCCGCTGTTCAGCGAACTCATGACCACATAGGGTTGCATCATTGGATCGGAGAACCTGTAGGAGTAGCCGCGCGGCTTTCCCTCCCGGCGGATAACGCTTCCTCGCGACGGTGATAGGAACTCGTTCATATGCTTTGCAAAGGCCGGAATTTCGAGGCGTCGGCCTGCTATGACCTCCAGCGGCTCGCGAACCTGTCCGGACGTGAAATAGCCAAGGCTGTCCTTTGGCGCGACAGCGCACGCCAGCAGAACCTCTCGGTAAAGATTCCCCGGCTGCGAGCTTCGGACGGCACGGATATAGTCATTCTGGATCGTGTGCCTCTCAACTGCCTTGGGGATGGATGCTCTGACATCGTCAAGCGTGATGCTGAGGCGATCATCTTGGACCGCCCGCTCGGCTGCGCGATATCCGAGGAGATGGGTGTAATGCGGCAGACCCTCTGAGAGTCGGACAATGATCTCCTCCGCTTCAGGCGAGATGGTCAGCCCCGCATGAGAACAACCCTTTTGGAGGACACCACGAAGCTCCTCCGGGAGCATTCTCGGCATCTCGATCTGTGCGAGGTTTCGAATGATGGAGCCATGCTCCCCGATCAGCTCGTCCAGCGAGGCTGCCACACCCACGAGGATCAAGGTCGCCCCAACAGCGTGATCAGAGAGCGTCTTGATCGTGTCCGCAAGGAGCGTCAGCGACTCATCGTCTTCCAGTCGGTCCAACTCATCGATAACGATCAGGACCCGCCCACCGAGTGCTTCAAGAGTGGAACGAACACCCTCTGGAGTGAATTCGACCGGCTCAACGTTCAGACGGCGGAAGACCGTTTCCCATAGTGATGCAAAGGTTGAGTCAGTGTTGCAGTTGACCATCGTCGACTTGAACTCGCTCAAGCCCGGCTGTTCGAAGATCAATGCAAGCACGCGCGCGAGCGACGTCTTGCCGACGCCACGCTCACCGTAGAGACCAACGTGATAGCCAATCTGTGCGACGGCACCGATGACCTCGCTCCGCTGTTTCTCGCGCCCGGCAAAGAGCTCGAGGTCGTCCACGGGAGCCGCCGGACGGAACGCCTCGCCCACCAAGACGAGTCGTCTCATCTTCGGCAGATCAGTCGTCAAGTCGCCACCACCAGGTTGATAGTATAGCTAGTAAAGCTGATAGTCAAGGTGGATTCGCCGTCTGTACGCTGCCTACTGATCAACTTCCATCGGCGACCGGCGTCCGTACTTCTCCCCCTGCCCGCAGACACCGCGGGCGGAGTAAGGTCTGAGCATGGCCACGGTCAGCGACGCACCCGCGGCGGTCCCGCACCTGAGCGTCGCCGAGCGGGTCGCGCGCGGGAAGGCCGCGCGCGCGGAGGTGCCGCGCTCAAGCCACGCGGCGTTCGAGCCCGCTCCGCATCGCGCCGACCCGGTGAAGGTGCTCGAGCGCCAGGCGCAGACGCGCGTGCCCGAGCTCGTGCCGATCCGTTACGGGCGCATGCTCGTCTCGCCGTTCACGTTCTACCGCGGCGCGGCGGCGATCATGGCGGGAGATCTGGCGGCAACCCCGCGCTCGGGTCTGACCGTGCAGTGCTGCGGGGACGCGCACCTGTCGAACTTCGGCGTGTTCGCCTCGCCCGAGCGGCGGTTGATGTTCGATGTCAACGACTTCGACGAGACGCTCCCCGGCCCGTGGGAGTGGGACGTCAAGCGCCTGGCCGTGAGCATGGGGATCGCCGCGCGCGACAACGAATTCTCCGTCAAGGCCCAGGATCAGGTCGTGCTCGCGAGTGTCGCCGAGTACCGCACCGCGATGGCCGGCTTCGCGGCGATGAACAACCTCGATGTCTGGTACTCCCACCTCGACATCGAAGCGGCGCTAAAAGAACTGGGACCCCAGCTCAAGCCCGAACAGGTCAAGCGGACCGAGAAGGCGCTCGCGAAGGCGCGCACGAAGGACAGCATGTCGGCCTTCTCCAAACTCACGCACGTCGTGGACGGACAGGCGCGCATCCTCGCCGAACCGCCGTTGATCGTGCCGATCCACGACCTCGTGCCCGGAGACGAGGAACGTGAGGAGATGTTCGAGGGGTTGCACGAGCTGCTGCGCTCTTACCGGCAGACGCTCGAGTACGACCGGCGCGTGCTGCTCGAGGAGTTCCAGCTGACCGACATCGCGCGCAAGGTCGTCGGCGTGGGCAGCGTCGGCACGCGCGCGTGGATCGCGCTGATGCTCGGCCGGGATGGTCAGGACCCGCTGTTCTTGCAGCTGAAGGAGGCCGAGTCCTCGGTGCTCGAGGAGCACCTCGGCCCCAGCGAGTTCGCAAACCACGGCGAGCGCGTCGTCACCGGACAGAGGTTGATGCAGGCTTCGAGTGACATCTTCCTGGGCTGGCTGCACGTCGTGGAGGGGATCGACGGCGGCAACCGCGACTTCTACGGGCGCCAACTGAAGGACTGGAAGGGATCGGCGGAAATCGAGCGGTTGAAGCCCTCCGGGCTGGCCGCCTACGGACGCCTGTGCGGGTGGACGCTCGCTCGCGCCCACGCACGCAGCGGCGATCGCATCGCGATCGCCGCCTACCTCGGCAAGAGCGCCGTGTTCGACCGCGCGATCGTCGAGTTCTCGCGCGCTTACGCCGAGCAGAACGAACGCGACTACCGAGCGCTGGCCAAGGCCGTCAAGTCCGGTCGCGTGACGGCCGAGAGGGGTCTGTAAGAGCGGTCTCCTGGCCCGGCTCCAGGATGCGCACCGTCACGCCCGGCGCCAACCGCGCCGCGTGTCGGGCGAACAGCCGCGGCGGGTCATACAGCAGCGCCCGGTGGCGGCGGGCGCCGCCGATGGGCAGCAGCGTGCCCCAGTGGATCGGGATCGCCACGCTGGGCGCCAACAGCGCGGCCGCGCGCGCGGCGTCCTGCGCGTCCATGTGGCCGGGGCCCAGCCTCGGTCCCCAGCCGCTGACCGGCAGCAGCGCGAAATCGATCTGGATGGGCGAGCCGGGTAGCAGCTCGGCCATGCCCTCGAACAGCTCGGTGTCGCCGGCGAAGTAGACCGTGCGAGCACCGCGCACGAGGAAGCCCAGCGTCTGCGCGCGAACTCCGCCGGGGTGGCGGCGGCCGTCGTGGCGGGCCTCAACGGCGGTGATCGACAGCGCGCCCGCTGTAACGCTCTCACCGACGCCGAGCTCGCGCACCGACGCAAACCCCCGGCGGCGCAGCCATGCCCCCGCGCCCGCCGGCGCCAGCAACGGTGTGGAGCGACCGAGCGCTCGCAGCGAGGCCAGGTCGAGATGATCCCGATGCAGGTGCGAAACGAGCACCGCGGCGACTCCCTCGGTCAGGACCGGGTCGATCGGCCCGGTCTGACGGCGCAAATGCGCGACGCGATCTCTCAGCAACGGATCGGTCAGCAGGCGTACCCCGTCGAGCTCGATCAGCACGGTCGAATGCCCCAGGAACGCGATACGGTCCCCGGCCATGCCACCGCGATCGGTCGTGACCTGGACCATGGAGGAGAACCTAGCAACCGCCCAGCGCCGCGCCGGCACGATCGCGCTCGGGCAAGCCACGCTCCGCACGACGGTATGCGCGGCGTGAGACGCTCGCGCAGCCTGTTCGGGTTCGTCGTCCGTGCGGTGATCATGCTCGGCGTCGAGGCCTCGGTTCTGCTGGTCCTCGCGGAGGTGTTGCCGGGCCTGGAAACGCTCTCCTTCGACGCCGCTCTGCTGGTCGCGGCGACGATGGCGCTGATCAACGCGCTGCTGTGGCCGCTCATCACGCGCGTGGCGTTGCCGCTGACGATCGTCACCTTCGGGCTGGCCTCGCTCGTGCTCAGCGCGGGCGCGGTGGCGCTCGCGTTCTATCTGATCGACGGCGCCTCGCCGCCGTTCTCCTCGAGCCTGGCGATCGCGTTCGCGCTGGCCGTCATCTCGACGCTCGTGGCGCCGCTGCTGGACGTCGGCGGGGACGCCCGCCAGCTGCGGGTCGTCCGCCGGCGAGCCCGCCACGCGCGCGGGCGCAACCGCAGCGAGGTCTCGGGGACGATCCTGTTCGAGATCGACGGTCTCGGCGAGGGGGTGCTGCGCGAGGCCCTGCGCGACGGACACGTGCCCACGATCGCGCGCTGGCTGTCGCAGGGCTCCCACCGCCTGCTCGGCTGGGAGTGCGACCTCTCTTCGCAGACGGGCGCCAGCCAGGCCGGCCTGCTGCTCGGCAGCAACTGGGACATGCCGGCCTTTCGCTGGTATGAGAAGGAGTCGCGGCGCACGATCGTCTCCAACCATCCCGCCGACGCCGCCGAGATCGAGCGCCGGCGCTCCACGGGCGAGGGCCTGCTGGTCGGGGAGGGCACGAGTCGTGGGAACATGTTCTCCGGCGACGCCCCGCGCTGCACGGCCACGATGAGCGTCATCCGCGACCGTTCGCGCTCGAAGGCCGAGGACTTCTTCGCGTACTTCGCCGACCCGTACGGGTTCATGCGCACGATCGTGCTCTCGCTCGCGGACATCGCCCACGAGCTGTGGGCCGCGCGGCGCCAGCGGCGCAGCGGCGCCCCGCATGTCGATCGGGGCAAGCTCTACCCGCTGATCCGCGCGGCGATCGCGGTGGTGATGCGCGACCTGAACGTGGCGTTGCTGATGGCCGACATCGTCGAGGGCGTGCCCGTGAGCTACGCCACGTTCGTGGGCTACGACGAGGTCGCCCACCATTCCGGCATCCGCGAGCCCGACGCGCTGGCGGTGCTGCAGCGCCATGACCGCCAGCTCGCCCGGCTGGAGTACGCGGTCGCCCAGGCGCCCCGTCCCTACCACCTGGTGGTGCTCTCCGACCACGGCCAGACCCAGGGCGCGCCCTTTCGCGGGCGCTACGGCGAGACGCTCGAGCAAGTCGTGCGCGGCGCGCTCGCCCACGGGGACGTGCGCGCTCCGGTGGCGGTCGACGAGGCATGGGGGGACATGGGCGCGGTGCTGGCCGACGCGCGCCAGGATTCCTCGGTCGGCGGCCGCGCGCTCGCGCGGGCCACGCGTGGCCGGGCGGTGCAGGGCACCGTCGCGCTCGGTCCCAACCGCGAGGCGCTGGCCGAGCGCGAGGTTGCCTCTCAGGCGCCCGAGGAGGACGAGGCGATCGTGCTCGTCTCCGGCGGTCTCGGCCTCGTATACCTGCCGCTCAGCTCAGAGCGCCTGACGATCGAGCAGATCTCCGAGGCCCACCCGCGGCTGATCGACGTGCTGAGCGCCCACCCCGGGATCGGGTTCGTGATGGTGCGCTCGCGCGAGCAGGGCGCGCTTGTGATCGGCGCGCACGGACGCCGGCGTCTGCGGGATGACATGGTGCAGGGCGAGGACCCGCTTGCGCCATTCGATGCCACTGCGGCCGAGCATTTGCGCCGCCACGATCGCTTTCCGCACTGCCCGGACATACTCGTCAACTGCATATACGACCCGATAACCGACGAGGTGGCGCCGTTCGAGGAGTTCATGGGCTCCCACGGCGGCCTCGGCGGGCCTCAGACCCACCCTTTCGCGGTCATTCCGATGCAATGGAGCGAGCCCTCTGAGCCGATCGTGGGCGTGGAGGCGATGCACGCACAGCTGAACCACTGGCTGGCGCGAGCGCAGGCTCGCTGAGCAGGTCTTACGGCTAGGCCTCCGGCAGCGAGGTCCGCAGCCGCTCGGCGATCTCGTCCACCTCGCCGGCAGTGTGCGGCCCGTCCCGCCGGGCCAGTCGCGCGATCCCTCGCAGGCCGCCGATGCGCACGCCGTCGAGCGTCGGGCTTGAGAACAAGGGCAGGCCGCCGCTCTCGACAAAGCACATCGCGCCGATCACGACGATGCCGCCGCCGAGCAGCTCGCTGACCGCCGCGACCTGTCGGCAGACTCCCTCCACGAGCCCGGTCTCCTCGCGGCCGGCTATCAGCAGACGATCCCGCGCGTCGCCGGACAGACTGCTCGCGCGAGCCACCCTCACCCGGCCGCGGCTTCGCTTGGCGTCGATCACCGTCACACCTCCCGGGCCGACCGCGAGATGGTCGATGTTCGTCTGCGATCCCGGAATGCGCCGATGGTGTACCAGGAGGACTCCGTGCCGCTGCAGCAAGGCGTGCAGACGCTGGGCCGTGCCACCCCTAGATCCAGAATCGTTCATACCGCCGGAAATCTAGCTGGCGGGCGAAGATTTCGCACATTCGCTTCGGTGGAATCGTATATCAAGCCGGCGGACGACGACTCTGCTGCCGTCCGCCGGGCTTAGGGACGCGGCCGGTCTTCGATCAGCCCAGTTTCGTCGTGTAGCTCGACTTGCCGGTGCATTCCGGCGATTTCGTCCAGGTGGCGGTGACGGTCCCCTGCTCGGTCCCACCCGGGGCGAACTTGCCGGTGATCTTCAGCTTCGTCGAGAGCTGTCCTTTGAACGGGCCTTCTTTGATCACGAACTTGCCCGTGCTCGTGAACGAGCCCGACTTGGAGATCGACGCGTTCGCGAATCGCTCCGGAATCGCGCGCCCGCCGCCCTGGCAGTAGAACGGCGTATCGTTGATCGTCAGTCCGGTAATCCGCTTGCCGTTGGCGGACACTTTGAACGACACCGCGATCTGCGGTCTGCTCGGCGCCAGCGTGCCGGCGTAGGAGCCGCCCTTGACCTTGACATGGCTCGCGGCCACCGCCACACCAGCGCAACTCATGCCCAATGCCAACATCATTGCAACCACCGTGCCGCCCGATTTGAACCGCATTGCTCGCCGCACGTCGTCCTCCGTTTCGGTTGTATTGCCTGGCCGAAACATACCGACGTACGCGCTGCCTCGCCGTCGCCTCGCGGGTGTCCCGTTGCGGCGACGGGGCGCGTCCGCTACAGCAGTTGCTGTGAGATCAAGAACACGTTCAGCGCGGTGATCAAGACCGCCAGCGCTCCGGCCGAGACGGTGGTGAGGCGGCGATTGACGTGGACCCCCATCACCTCGCGGTTGCTCGTCAGCAACACGAGCGGGATCAGCGCGAAGGGGATCCCGAAGGCGAGCACGACCTGGCTGAGCACGAGCACGTCGGTCGGACCGAGCCCGATCGCGAGGATCGCGATCGCGGGCGCCATCGTCACGAGGCGGCGAGCCACGAGCGGGACATTCAGACCGACGAACCCCTTCATCACGACCTGACCGGCGTATGTCCCGACGCTCGAGGAGGAGGCGCCGGAGGCCAGCAGCGCGACAGCGAACGCCAGCGCGGCGCCCCCGCCGACCAGCTGGGCGAACCCGGCGTGCGCCTGCGCGATCGTACTCACGTCCGAGTGGCCGGTACCGTGGAACAGCTTTGCGGCGACCGCGAGCATCGCCATGTTAACGACGCCCGCCAGCCCCAGCGCGAGGATCACGTCGGTGCGCTCGAACTTCAGCACCCGCGCGCGCTCGCGGGTGTTGCGCACGGGCGTGCGCCCGTTCGTGAGCGCGGAGTGCAGGTAGATCACGTGCGGCATCACGGTCGCGCCGACGATGCCCACCGCCAGATACAGGCTGTCGCGGTCGCCCAGGTGCGGGGCCAGGCCGCCGAGGGACTCCCGCGCCGAGGGCCCGATCTTCAGCGCCTCATAGAGGAACCCCAGGAAGATGATTCCCAGCAGCGCCGAGATCGCCAGCTCGAAGCGCCGGTAGCCACGCGACTGCAGCTCGAGGATCGCGAACGCGATGAACCCCGTCATCACGCCCGCCGGCAGCAGCGGCACGCCGAACAGCAGGTTCAGACCGAGCGCGGCGCCGACGAACTCGGCGACGTCGGTGGCCATCGCCATGATCTCCGCCTGCACCCACATCACCCATGAAAGGGAATGTGGGTAGCGCTTGCGGAAGAGCTCGGGGAGGTTGTGGTCGGTCGCGATCCCGAGCTTCGCCGAGAGGTACTGAATGAGCATCGCCATCACGTTGGCGACGAGCACGACCCACAGCAGCAGATACCCGAACTGCGCGCCACCCTGCACGTTCGTCGCGAAGTTGCCCGGGTCCACGTAGGCGATCGCCGCCACGAACGCCGGGCCGAGCATCGCCAGCGACGCCTTCAGACGCCCTTTCGCCAGCAGCGCGTCCAGATGGCTGGGTCCAAGCGCGACCTCGCCGCCGACCCCTGCAACCGCGGCGCCTTCGAGCGCCGGTTCGCTGCCCAACGACGGCGGCGGCGGCGGTGGTGGTGGCGGCGGCGGGCTCACGCGACGTCGACCGCCACCCTCATGGCGCGCGCCAGTTGCCCTCCGATCGCCTGCTCGCGCTCGCCGCCCGCGAAGCTCACCAGCAGTGGCCCGTCAAACGGTTGACGCTCTGTCACCAGCACGCGATCGCCCGGCGAGATGCCCTGTTCGGAGAGATAGCGCAACATCTCCGGGTCGGCGTCCGACACGCGCACGAACACGCCGCCCTGGCCCTCGCGCAGGCTGTACAGGCTGCGGCTGTGATCGCGCTCGGGCAGCTCCAGCTCGGCGTTTGGGATCGGATCGCCGTGAGGGTCGAGCGTGGGATCGCCGAGCTTCGCCGCGATCAGACCCTCGAGCTCCTCGGAGATCACGTGCTCCAGCACCTCGGCCTCGGCGTGCACGCGATCCCAGGGCATCTGCAGCGTCTCTGCCAGGAACAGCTCCAGCAGCCGATGGTGGCGGATGACCTCGAGCGCCACTCTGCGCCCGGCCGGCGTAAGGCGCACACCACGATAGGGCACGCGCACGATCAGCCCCTCGCCGTCGAGCTTCTTCAGCATCGCCGACACCGACCCCGACGTGATCTGCAGGCGCTCGGCCAGCGCGTTCGTCGATACCGGCCCATCGGCGCGCGATTGCAGCGCGAATATCGCCTTGCAGTAGTCCTCCACCGCCGAGGATCGCGCGTGCGGGCCCGCGTGTTCTTGGACGGCCATGAACACAGTTTATGGCATGCCAAGATTTTTTTCAAGTGCAGGCACACCGCGCGGAGGGGACGCTTTAGGAAAAGATGCCCGGCAGATGGATCGCGATTACGAGCTCCAGACCCACCGCGCCGAGGACCAGCACTGGTGGTACCGCGGGCGCCGGACCGTGCTCGAGGGGGTGATCGAGCGCCTGCGGTTGCCTGCGCGCGCGCGCATTCTCGACGCCGGCTGCGGCAGCGGGCGCAACATGGTCGAGCTCGCTCGCCACGGCGCCGTCACCGGCGTGGAGCTGTCGGACACCAGCGTCGCCCTGGCGCGCGCGCGTAACAGCGGAGAGGTGATCGAAGGCTCTGTGCTGGAGATGCCCTTCGAGGCTCAGAGCTTTGACTTCGCGGTCTCCCTGGACGTGATCGAGCACCTGCAGGACGACCTGGGCGCGCTGCGCGAGCTGCGCCGCGTCATCGCTCCGGGCGGCGCCCTGCTCGTGACGGTGCCCGCGTACCAATGGCTGTGGAGCGGGCACGACGAGATCAACCACCACCACCGCCGCTACACCCGCCGCTCGCTGCAGCGGGTCGCCCAGCAGGCCGGATGGGAGACCGTGCGCACGACCTACTTCAATTCGCTCCTGCTCCCCGTCGCGATCGTCCTGCGGGTGCTCGAGCGGTTCTCGACGAAAACGACCGAGTCGAGCCTCGACCTGTGGGTCCCGCCGGCGCCGGTCAACTGGCTGTTGGAGCGCCCGCTGGCGCTCGAGGCCGCGGTGATCGGGCGCGGCGGGCGCATCCCCGCCGGGCTCTCGCTGCTGACCCTGTTCCGTTAGCAGCGCGCCGGCGCGAGCCCGCGGCCCGCGGCCGACGACCCCGCTCCCCGGTCCTCACGCCTCATCCGTCTCCGCCGGCCGCAGCGACAGCGGGCGTCCTGAACGTCCACGAGCGGTTCACCGCGAATGTCAGCACCGTCACGATCGCCGTCGTCGGGACCTGGCCGACCAGCTCATCCATGCCGAGGTCGTGCACGAACAGGTACACCAGGCCGAGGTTAAGCCCCAGGCCGCAGGTCTGCACGATCGCCCAGCGCACCGGTGTGAGCGCGTCGCCGACGTGCTCACGGAACGTCCAGCGCCGGTTCAACAGGAACCCGTTGACGGCGCCCACGGCGAACCCGATGCCCGAGGCGGCTACGTACCAGACGCCGAACACCTTCAGCAGCAGCGTGTACACGGCGAACGCGATCAGCGTGTTCGACACGCCGACGATCCCGAACTTCAGGAACTGCACGATCACCTTCGCGTTTAGCGTCGATGTATGTCCGTCACGTACTCTTTGCATCGTCGCCTCTACTGTAATTGGCGCACACCGGCCACAACGATGACGATGATGACCATGCCGCCCCCCCTGGACTCCGATCAGCGCCCGCCGCGCACGCCCACGCTGCTCAGCGTCGTCGCGCCGGTCTACGACGAGGAGGAGCTGATCGAGCAGTTCGTCGCCCGCGCGATCGCCGCCGTGAGCGGCCACCCGTTCGAGTTGGTGCTCGTCAACGACGGCTCCTCCGATCGCACGCCGCAGATCCTCGACCGCATAGCCGACGCCGACCCGCGCGTGCGGGTCGTGCACCTATCTCGCAACTTCGGGCATCAGGCGGCTCTTACGGCCGGTCTGGAGCACGCCCGTGGGGACGTGGTCGCGATGATCGACGCCGACCTGCAGGACCCGCCCGAGCTGATCTCAGAGATGATCGACCGCTGGAGCACCGGCGCGGACGTCGTCTACGCGGTTCGCCGCGCCCGCGAGGGCGAGACCGCGTTCAAGCTCGCGACCGCATCGTGGTTCTACAAACTCTTCGACAAGCTCGCCCAGGTCGATCTCGAGCCCAACTCGGGCGACTTTCGCCTGCTCGACCGCGGCGCGCTGGACGCGCTGCTGTCGATGACCGAGCGCTCGCGCTTCCTGCGCGGCATGACCGTGTGGGTGGGGTTCTCGCAGACCGCCGTCTCCTACGAGCGCGATGCCCGTCACGCCGGCGAGACCAAGTACACGCTGCGACGCATGCTGCGCTTCTCGCTGGATGCGATCGCCTCCTTCTCGCACCTGCCTCTGCAACTGGCGACCTACGTGGGGCTGCTCTCGGCGGGCGTTGCCTTCATCGCGATCCCCGTCGTGATCGTGCTGCGCATCTTCGACTCCTACCTGCCCGGGTTCGGCTCGATCACGATCGCGATCCTGCTGCTGGGAGGGATCCAGCTGATCGCCCTGGGTGTGATCGGCGAGTACGTCGGACGTATCTACGACGAGGTCAAGCACCGCCCGCTCTACATCGTCCGCGAGGAGCGCAACCGTCCGGCCGGCGACGCGGTCACGGTTCCGTTAGCGCGCGCGGGACTGCCGATGCGCCACCCGGAAAAGGTCGGTTGAGTTCGAGGAGCTGAGCCGAAAGGGCCGCCGGCCGGGAGTTTGCACTCAAATCTACTGTTATCAGATCCGATAACATCTCTTGGTATGGAACCTTCGTTGCAGGATGTCCTTGAGAAGGCGGCGCAACTACAAGAATTGGTACCCGGCGCCGTCTTGGTCGGAGGTTCCGCCGCGACGCTCTACGCCCATCATCGGGAGTCGCACGACCATGACCACGTCGTCGCCGACCTTGCCGAGCGCTTCGACTCGATCCTGGAGCATCTCGAAGCCCTTGGGGACTGGTCAACGGCCAAGGCGCAGCCCGGAAAGATCATCCTGGGCGAGCTGGGCGGCATCGAAACCGGCGTGCGTCAGCTATTTCGTAGCCGGCCGTTGGAGAGCATCGAGATCGAGGTGCAGGGCAAACCCCTCCTGGTGCCCACGGCCGCCGAGATCTTGCGGATCAAGGCATGGCTCGCTCTCAGTCGCAACCAGACGCGGGACTATCTCGACATCGCGGCCCTGGCGGACGCAATCGGTCTCGACGAGGCGGCCGCCGTGTTGAGTGACATTGACGCCTATTACGCCGATGTCAATTCGCGCCCGGAGGCCGTGGCCACCCAGCTCGTCAGGCAGCTCGCCGACCCACACCCGCGCGACGTCGAGGTTACCGCTCAGCTGGCCGGCTACAAGGCGCTCGATCCTCGCTGGCACGACTGGTCGGCGGTCAAGGCGGTGCTCGCTGACCTCGCCGAGCGGATAGTGCGATGACTGTGCGCTTTCGTAATCTCGACTTCGACTCGAACGCTCCGTTGGACGAGTGGCCGGCCGAGGCGATCGCGACGGTCGTCGATCGCGGCTCTCTATCAGACTGGCGACGCCTCGCCGACGCGATCCGCCGCAGCCCCTGGGGGCCCGCGGCGCGTACGACCGAGGCAGTTGTCGCCTGGGGAGAGCACTACGGCGTAGACGCGCTGATGTCGCGGGTGATTCGCCACGCCCGCGAAGATGTCGCCCACCGAGGACGGGCCGAGTATGCCTCGCAGATCCGTTCCTGGCGTGCGCAGACCGGGATGACGCTCCGCGAATTTGCAACAGCGGCCGGCACCTCGGCCCCGCGGTTGTCCGACTACGAGCACGCCAAGGTCGCACCCACCACCGACGTGCTTGGCCGACTCAGACACGTCGCGGTGGTGCGGGCGCGAGGACGGTAGCGGGCATTGACGGTGTCCGTCGGGCTGTCGCGCGTACGCTGAGGACGCCGCGCAAGCTCAGGCCGTCGAGGGAGGCTTCGCGCGCACAGCGGGAACGACCGTCCCGAGCAGCCCGCGGACCGTGGCCGCAAGGATGGTCAAGTGGTCGAAGTAGTCACGCCAAACCGTTATCTGTCCATCGCGAACGTCAAAGCGCCCGCACACCCAGAACTGGATGCGCAGCCGGCCCCACGTCAGCACGTCTGTCCGCTCCGTCAGAACAGACTCGCCGTCCGTGGAGATCAGGTGCACGTAGACCTCGAATCCGGTGCCCGCCCGATTCAGCGCATGGAACAGGCTTCGCACGCGCTCACGGCCGTGTACGGTCGGCAGGCCCTTGTTTTCGTACTCAACGTCGACCGCGAGGAACTCCGCTGCCCCGTCGCTGTCCATCGCGCGCAGACGGTCAAGGAAACGCTCGACCACAGCTACTGGAGCAACCTTGGGTAGTTGGGCCGGGGTGTCAGCCATCCCACGAGGAGTCATGATAAATCTAATCTATCATTCACTCATCGCCCCGAAACCAGGGCTTTTCGAGCCGCTGAGCCGAGTCTGACCCCGAGCCCCAAGCGCCGACGATACCCCTCCACTATCCTCCGCCGATGTCCACGCGCGTGTTGATCCTGGGAGCGGGCTTTGGCGGCCTGGAGCTGGCCACGACCCTCTCGGAGACCTTGGGCGAGAAGGTCGCGGTCACGATGATCGACAAGGGCGAGGCTTTCGTGTTCGGTTACTCGAAGCTCGACGTGATGTTCGGGCGCACCTCGCCGGAGGCGGTGAGGTTGCCCTACCGCGCTGTCGCCAAGCCTGGGGTGCGGATCGTGAAAGAGACGATCACGGCGATCGATCCGGAGAATCGTCGGGTCACGACGGACGGCGGCGAGTACGAGGGCGACGCGCTGGTGGTGGCGCTGGGCGCGGACTACGACCTGGACGCGACGCCCGGCCTGATAGAGGGCGGTAACGAGTTCTATTCGGTCGCGGGCGCGGAACGGTTGGCGGGCGTGCTGCCGACGTTCACGCGGGGGCGGGCGCTCGTGGGGGTGTGCGGAGCGCCGTTCAAGTGCCCGCCGGCGCCGAGCGAGGCGGCGCTGCTGCTGCACGAGTATTTGATCGCGCAGGGGGTACGCGAGGAGTGTGAGATCTCGTTCGTGCTGCCGCTGCCCAGCCCGGTGCCGCCATCGCCGGAGACCTCGGCCGCCCTGATCGAGGCCTTCGCCGAGCGAGGCATCGAGTTCGTGCCGAACACGCGCGTGGCAGCGCTCGATCCGGCGCGCAAAGTCGCGCTGTTCGACGGTGGCGCTGAGATGGCCTATGACCTGTTCTTGGGCGTCCCCAAACACCGCGCGCCGGACGTGGTGATGGACTCGGGGATGGTCGACGATGTGTACATACCGGTGAACCCCAGGACGCTCCAAACGCGATTCCCGGGCGTGTATGCGGTGGGGGATGTGGCGGCGGTGGGGGTGCCCAAAGCGGGGGTGTTCGCCGAGGGCGCGGCACGCGTGGTGGCGCAATCGCTGATCGCACAGATCGAGCGCGGCGAGGAGCCGGGCGGGGAGTACGACGGCTTGGGCTCCTGCTACATCGAGTTCGGCGACGGCCGCGTGGGTCGCGTGGACGTGGATTTCATGTCGGCAGAGAAGCCCACGGGCACCTTTCACGAGCCCTCGCAAGCATTGGTCGCACAGAAGCAGGAGTTCGGCGCGAGTCGCCGCGCGCGCTGGTTCGGGCGCTGAGGCTCGCGCTTCTCAGCGACCCTGCTCACACTCGCACGAGCGCCACGTTCGCGTGGCCTTCACGGTCTTGACACGCGCGGGTGTGGGTGTTCACCGAGTGTTCACCGTCGAGTGTCGCGTTGGTAACAAAATGCCCGGCCCCTCGTTCATAGCGTCGCGTCTGTCCATGTAACGACTCAAGGAGGATGCGATGAAGGAGCCGGAGATGCACGATCGCGCTGCGGTGGGTGGGCGCGGGAGGCTCACGAAGCTTGGCGCCTCACGGCGAGCGCGTGTCGGGATCGTGGCCTGCGTGACCGTATTGGTGGCGCTGGCGGGGACGGTGATGGTGGCCTCCGGGATGTTTGCTCCGGCCGATGACAACGTGTGGCCGTACGCGCAAACCCCGCGCGATCCGGTGCTGGCGACGGTGGGGGACATCTCCTGTCAGCCGAGCGCGCCGATCGAAGCGGAGAAACAGAAGGACGTCTGCGATAAGACCGGCAAAGGCAACACCGAACGCATGGAAGCGCAGACGGCGACCGCGAATCAGATCGAGGCGATGCAGCCGAACCTCGTGGCGATCCTGGGCGACGAGCAGTATGAGGTAGGTCGCTACGAAGACTTCATGGGCTCGTTCGATCACACTTACGGCGCCTTCAAGTTCTTGCAGCGCCCGGCGCCGGGCAACCACGAGTTCTATAGCGCGCACGGCGAGACGGGCGTGCATGGCGATGGTTACTTCGACTATTACAACGGGGCGCAGCTGAACCCGACGGGCGGGTTTGTGACGGATACGTTCAGCGCCGAACCGCCGTTCACCGGCACGATCACCCAGCCGCGTCCGCGTCAGGACGGTCAGGCCGGGGAAGTCGGCCAGCACGGTGACGGCTGGTACTCGTATGACCTCGGCGCGTGGCACATCATTTCGCTGAACGTCGAGTGCGCGGTGCAGCCGGGCGGGTGCAACCCGAACGGCGAATGGTTCGCGAGCGAGACGAAATGGCTGAACACGGATCTCTCCGAGGATCGCGCGCAGTGCACGCTCGCGTACTGGCATCAGCCGACGTTCAGTCCGACCGCGAGCCCGACGACCTCGGACAGTGAAGAGGGTCAGGCGGCGGATGCGTGGTGGAAGCTGCTGTATGCGCATAACGCGGACGTGGTGCTGAACGGTCACGACCACGTGTATGCGCGGTTCGCGCCGATGAATCCGGCCGGTCAGGCCGACTCGCGGCGGGGCATTCGCGAGTTCGTCGTGGGGACGGGCGGCGAGTCGCTGGACACGATCATCCCGAGCACGCCCAACCTGGAAGCATCGGCCGATTGGTACTACGGCACGATGAAGCTGACGCTCGGCCAGAACGGCTATCAGTGGGATTACGAGTCGGCGATGCGCGGACCGGAAGCGCCGGCCGGCACGCCTGCGAGTTACAGCGACGCCGGCAGCGGGCGCTGCCATGGTGGGGACGACGACCGGCACTGAGCGCGGCCGGTCTCTCTGGCGAGACAACTGGGGTGGGCGCCCTCGTCCGAGGCGTCCACCCCGAGCGCTTTATTGATGGGAGAGCCATAGCCTGTCCTTGCATCGAGTTGCTCTCGGCGCCGCTCACCGCAGCGGCCGGCATTGAGGGAGCGCTTTTGTGTGACACTCAGGCGCGATGGCTACGCCTCCCGGCCTGTACTTCAGCCACCCGGCCTGCCTGGAGCACGATCCGCGGGTGCATATGCCCGAGCATCCCGACACGCCAGAACGGCTGCTTGCGATCGAGGCCGAGTTGCAGGCACGGGACTGGCTGGGGTGGGAGCGCCGCGCGGCGCCGGCGGCGAGTGACGCTGAGCTTGAGCTGGCGCATTCCGCTCGCCACGTGGAGCGCATCAGGGAGCTGTCAGAAGCGGGCGGCGGGGCGATCGACGGGGATACGTTCGTCGGCGAGCCCTCGTATCGCGCGGCGCTGCACGCGGCGGGGGGCGCGTGTGCGATGACGCGTGCGCTGATGGCGGGCGAGGCGAGCTTGGGGTTCGCGGGCGTGCGTCCCTCGGGCCATCATGCCGAACCGGATCGCGCGATGGGGTTCTGTCTGTTCAACAACACGGCGATCGCGGCCGCCTTGGCGATCGCCGAGCTGGGCGCCGAACGGGTGCTGGTGCTGGACTGGGACGTGCATCACGGTAACGGCACGGCCGAGGCTTTTCGCCGCCGCTCCGATGTCCTGTTCGTCTCGATCCACCAGTCCGGCATCTATCCGGGCAGCGGTCCCTTGAGCGATATGGGCTCGGGCCCGGGGGAGGGCTACACGATCAACCTACCGGTGCCGGCGGGCTCGGAAGCGGATCTGTGGTTGTCGCTGATCGAGCACATCGTGCTGCCCGCCGCGGCCGCGTTCGTGCCCGATCTGGTGCTGATCTCGGCGGGGTTCGATGCCCACCACGCCGATCCGCTCGCCGGCTGCCGCCTGGAGGCGTCCGCGTTTGCGCGGATGGCACGGCATGTGCGGGCGTTCGCGCATGAGCGCGAGATCCCGCTGGGAGCGGTGCTCGAGGGTGGCTACGCGCCGCGGGCGCTGGCCGAATGCGTGGCCGTGACACTCGCGGCGCTCGCCGACGGCGCGCCGCCGGAGTCGGCGGCGCCCGAGCCTTTCTTCACGGCGCGCGCGGCGGCGCATGTCGCCCACTACTGGGATTTGTGAGCCCAAGCGAGACAGGGCGCGTGCGCCTGCGCGACGGCTCGTCGGTGAGGCTGCGCCAGGCCACGCCCGGGGACGAGGCGGCGCTGGGCGAGTTCCTCGAGGGCCTGTGTTTGGAGGCGCGGCGGCTGCGATTCTTCTCGGGCGCGGCCAACATCGACATCGCCGCGCGCTGGGCGGTGGCCGCGGGGCCCGAGCGCTACGGGCTGATCGCGATCGACGAGTCCGGTGCGATCGTCGGCCATGCCACTTACGTCCAGCTGGATGTCCCGCGCGGCGAGCCCACGCGCGCGGAAGTCGCCATCGAGGTCGCGGACAGCCTGCACGGGTGCGGCCTGGGGACGATCCTGATCGAGCGCCTGGCGCAGGTCGCGCAGCGGCGGGGAATCGTGACGTTCACGGCGGAGGTGCTCCCGGAAAACCGCACGATGCTGGACGTCTTTCGCGACGGGTTCGATGCGCGCCTAACGTTCCACGAAGGCCTCGACTCGGTGCAGTTTCCCACCGCCAACTGGCGGATCGCGCGCGAGCGCTTCGCGTAGAGCCTCGCGGGCGTCGGGGTGGGCGGCGTGCTCGACGATCAGCCGCGCCTGCGCGCGCTCGCTGCGCCCGAACAGGCGCGCGCACCCCTGCTCGGTGATGAGCGCCGTGTGCTGGTAGGAGGTGACGGGCTCTGTCAGTCGGGGGATGATCGTCGAGCCGGCGCTCGGCTCATGCCGGGAGCGCAGCGCGATCACCGCCTGCCCACCGGGAGAGTGCAGCGCGCCGCTTACGAAATCCGGCTGCCCGCCGAACCCGGAGTAGACGCGTCCGCGGATGTGGCTCGCGCCGGCCTGGTCTGAGAGGTCGACCTGCAGCGCGGTGTTGACCGACACCATCCCCGGCTGGGCGGAGATGCGCGCGGGGTCGTTGGTCGTCTCGGTGCGCAGCATGCGCACGCGGGGGTTGTGATCGACCCACTCATAGAACTCCTTCGAGCCGAACACGAACGAGCAGACGATCGGGCGCGAAGCGTCGAGCGCGCCGTCGCGCTCAAGTGCCATCACACCGTCGGAGATCATCTCCGACCACACGCCCAGCCGGCGGCGGGCACCGAGCGCGCGCAGGGTCGCGTCCGGGACCTGGCCGATGCCGAGTTGCAGCGTCGTCCCGTCGTCGATCAGTTCCGCCACGAGCTCGGCAATCCGCCGCGCATCTCCGTGAGCGTCATCGATGGGCGGTGAGGGGAGCTCGTCCTCGACCTCGATCGCCAGGTCGATCAGGTCTTCGCGCAGCTCGCCGTCGCCGCGGGTGTAGGGCATCCGCGGGTTCATCTGCGCGACGACCAGCCCGCCGCGGGCGCGCACCTGCTCGACGGCGGCCACGAGCACGTTCACCTCGATCCCGAGCGAGACCTTTCCGGCGCGGGGCGCGGTGGTGTGCAGCAGCACGACATCCGGAGGTCGCACGGTGGCGAACAGTCGCGGCACGAGCGACAGGCGTATCGGCAGGTAGTCCAGGCGTTCTCTGCCGGCGCGCATGCCCGGCCCGACGAAAGGCGTCTCATAGATCACACCGTCGCGATCGGGCAGCGGACCGTGGGCAGCGAGCATGAACAGCCGAAAGCGCTCCACCGTGCGATCGAGAACGCCGAGCAGCGCGTGCGGAGTCGCCAGATTGCCGCTGGCGACGATCCTCGGCTCTTGCGTCCCTGTCGCCGCGAGCGCGTCCGCGAGTTGCTCTGGGGAGATGACCCTCACGATCGTCACGCTATGGGTACCGGTGGGTCACGTCATGGGTGTGAACTACGGAGCCGGTCGCGTGGCTACTGCGGTAGGCGCCCGGCGCGATGCCCGGTTGACTGTGTGTGGGAGCCGATGCTCGTCGCAAACGCCGCACGGTCCCGCGACCGTACCGATCCCCATCGTGGCCAGGAGGAGCAGCATGAGCGCTTCAACCACCGTCCCCATCCAGCCGGCGCTCGACCTCGTTCGTCCGTTTGAGCGTCTCGGGAGCGATGACGTCGCCTATGCCGGCGGCAAGGGCGCCAATCTCGGCGAGCTGACCGCGGCCGGATTGCCCGTACCCGACGGGTTTGTGATCGGCGCGCCCGCGTACGCGGAGTTCTGTGCGCAAACAGGGTTGCGCGAGCGCCTGAGCGCGATGCTGGACGGCGTGGACGTGGAGGACACGGCGGCGCTACGTGCGGCCGCGAGCGCGGCTCGCGCGCTGTTCGACGAGACGCCCATCCCCGAGCCCCTGGCGCGGGAGATCCTTGCAAACTATGCGCGGCTGACCGCGGCGGGCGAGGAGCCCGGCGATGACGGTCCCGTGCCGGTAGCGGTGCGCTCCTCGGCGACGGCAGAGGACACCGCCGATACCTCGTTCGCGGGCATGAACGAGACGTTCCTGAACATCCGCGGCGACGATTCGCTGATCGACGCGGTGCGCCGCTGCTGGCGTTCGCTGTTCGGCGCGCGCACGATCTACTACCGCGGCGTCAACCATTTCGGGCAGGCCGACATGGACATCGCGGTGGTCGTTCAGCGTCAGTTGCAGTCCACCCGCGCGGGGGTCATGTTCACCGTGAACCCCGCCACGGGCGAGCGCGACGAGCTGGTGATCGAGGGTTCGTTCGGTCTCGGAGAGGCCGTCGTCTCGGGCTCGGTTTCGCCCGACCGCTATGTGGTGGACAAGGCGACGCTCGCGATCCGTCGCCGCGAGGTCCATCACAAGGAGCTCGTGATCGAGTACGCCCCCGACGGCGGCACCCGTCAGCGCACGCTCTCCGAGGCGGAGGCGTTGCGTCCGGTGCTGAAAGACGCGGAGGTCGTCGCGGTGGCCGAGCTGGGCCGGCTGATCGAGGAGCACTACGGCTCGCCTCAAGATACGGAGTGGGCGTTTGATCCCGAGGGCGTGCTGTGGATGTTGCAGTCACGGCCGATCACGACTTTGCATGACGACGTCTCCTCGTCTAAGCGTGCCCTCGCCCCGGGAGGGGGGTCTCGCAATGGCGACGCGTCCCAGTCCGCCGGAACTCCCCAGACGGTGCTGCTGCGCGGTCTCGGCGGGGCACCCGGCTTGGCCTCGGGCGCCGCGCGCGTGCTCTCATCGCTCACGCAGGCGGCGAGCCTGAACGATGGCGACGTGCTTGTAACGCACATGACCTCGCCGGACTGGCTGCCGCTGATGCGCCGCGCCGCCGCGATCGTGACGGACTCGGGCGGGATGACCTGTCACGCGGCGATCGTCTCACGCGAGCTGTCGATCCCGTGCGTGGTGGGCACGGGCGAAGCGACGCGGCGCTTGCGCGACGGCGAGATCGTCACCGTCGACGCCACCCACGGCTTGGTGCTGGAGGGGGCGGCGCCCGAGTCCGCTACTACAGCCGCGTCCGGCGCCGTGGCAGGGGCCGCCGCCGGCGGCCCTGGAGTCCTCGCGGCACAGGGCGCTCCGGTGACGGCCACGCAGATCCTCGTCAACCTGTCAGAGCCGTCGCAGGTGCAACGGGTGGCGGCGCTGGGAGTTGACGGCGTTGGACTGCTGCGCGCCGAGATGATGGTGCTGGAGGCGCTCGCCGGGGATCATCCTCGCATCCTCCTGGAGGAGGGTCGCGGCGAGGAGTTCGTCGCGCGCATGGCCGAGGGGCTGAGCACGTTTGCCGCCGGGTTCGCGCCGCGCCCGATCACCTATCGCACGATCGACTTCCGCACGAACGAGTTCTCGGGACTGCGTGGCGGCGAGCGCTTTGAGCCGCAGGAGTCAAACCCGATGATCGGCTATCGCGGTGCCCTGCGCTACACGTGCGAGCCAGAGGTGTTCGCGCTGGAGCTGGCGGCGCTGCGCCAGGTGTGGGACGCCGGTCACCGCAACCTGCACGTGATGCTGCCGTTCGTGCGCACCGCCCGCGAGCTGCGCCGCTGTCGCGAGCTGATCGGCGAGTCGGGCCTGTTGGAGCGCCCCGGGTTCGAGCTGTGGGTGATGGCGGAGGTGCCCTCGGTGCTGTTCAACCTCCGCGAGTACGCCGCGCTCGGGATCGCGGGGATATCGATCGGCTCCAACGACCTCACGCAGTTGCTGCTCGGTGCCGATCGCGACAACGAGGTGCTGGCGGAGACCTTCGACGAGCGCGACCCCGCCGTGACCGCTTACCTGCGCGAGCTGATCCCGCGTGCGCGGGAGCTCGGGCTGCGCACCTCGATCTGCGGACAGGCGCCCTCGGTTCATCCCGAGTACGCCGAGCTGCTGGTGCGCGCGGGGATCGACGCGATCTCGGTCAGCGTCGACGTGCTCGATCGCACGCGCGCACTGGTCGCGGCTGCCGAGCGGCGGGTATTGCTCGACGCCGCGCGTGAGAGCGAGCGGGGTGGGGAAGGACGAAACGGACGCGGCCCGAGTGGGCGCGGAGGACCCCGTCGCGGGCGTGCCGGCTCGGCCGATCCGATATCCGCCCGGGGCTAGCGGTGTTTGAGGTCCGCATCCATGGCCGGGGCGGGCAGGGTGTCGTCACCGCCGCGGAGTTGCTTTCGCTCGCCGCCTTCGACGAGGGTCGCTACGCGCAGGCCTTTCCGAGCTTTGGCTCCGAGCGCATGGGCGCGCCGGTCGTCGCGTTCTGCCGCATCGCTGAGGCAGAGATTCGTGTGCGCGAGCCGGTGATGGAGCCCGACGCGCTGATCGTGCAGGACCCTACGCTGCTGCACCAGGTGGACGTCCTCGGTGGGCTGCGAGGCGACGGGTGTGTGCTCGTGAACACCACGCGCACCTTCGACGAACTGGGCATGGGTGAGTTCGTCGAAGGTTTTCAGCACGAGCGGTTGCTCACGGTGCCGGCGTCGGAGTTCGCGCGCGAGCACACGGGACGGGCGATGGCCAACGCCTCGTTGCTCGGTGGATTCGCGGCGCTCACCGGCGTGGTCTCGCTCGATGCGGTCTCACGCGCGATCTCCGAACGCTTCGCCGGACCGGTGGGAGAGGGCAACGTGGCAGCCGCGCGGGCGGCCTACGCGCATGTGCGGGACGAGCTGCTGCAGCTGAGCGCCACGGACGTTGGCGCGCGCACGCTGGACGGTGCCGTGGTCACAGCCAACGCCGAGGGGAGCTGAGCGGGTGCCTCGCCAGCTTGAGGGCTCGCGCGCGGTGGCCGAGGCGGTCGCGTTGTGCCGCCCCGAGGTGATCTGCGCGTATCCGATCTCCCCGCAGACGCACATCGTCGAGAACCTCTCGGGGCTCGTCAAGAGCGGCGAGCTGGCGCCGTGCGAGTTCGTGAACGTCGAGTCGGAGTTCGCCGCGATGTCCGTCGCGATCGGCGCCAGCGCCACCGGCGCGCGCGCCTACACGGCGACGGCGAGCCAGGGGCTGCTGTACATGGCCGAGGCGCTCTATAACGCCTCCGGGCTTGGTCTGCCGATCGTGATGACGCTCGCCAACCGCGCGATCGGCGCGCCGATCAACATCTGGAACGACCACTCCGACTCGATGTCCCAGCGCGACTGCGGCTGGATCCAGCTCTACGCGGAGACCAATCAGGAGGCCTTGGATCTGCACATCCAGGCCTTCCGCCTCGCCGAGGAGCTGTCCACGCCGGTGATGGTCTGCATGGACGGGTTCATCCTCACGCATGCGGTCGAGCGCGTCGAGATGCCATCGCAGGGGCAGGTCGACGCGTTCCTGCCGCCGTTCGCTCCGCGCCAAGTGCTCGACCCGGACGAGCCGGTCACGATCGGCGCGATGGTCGGCCCGGAGGCATTCATGGAGGTTCGCTATCTCGCACACGCCAAGCAGATGCAGGCGCTCGAACTGATCCCCCGGATCGCCGCCGACTTCCAGGACGCGTTTGGGCGCGGCTCCGGTGGACTGATCCGCGGCTACCGCTGCGAGGACGCCGAGACGATCATCGTCGCGCTCGGCTCGGTGCTCGGCACGATCAAGGACACGGTCGATGAGCTGCGCGAGCAGGGCGTTTCGATCGGCGCCCTCGGGATCGGCTCGTTCCGTCCATTCCCACTGGAGGCGGTCCGCGCCGCGCTCGGCCACGCAAAGCGCGTGGTCGTGCTGGAGAAGGCGCTCGCCGTGGGCATCGGCGGGATCGTCTCCGCCAACGTGCGCATGGCGCTGACCGGGATTCAGTTGCGCGGCTACACCATCATCGCCGGTCTCGGCGGGCGACCGATCACGATCGCTTCGCTGCGCTCACTCTTTCTCGACGCCGTGGCGGATCGGCTGGAGCCGTTGACGTTCCTGGACCTCAATCGCGATCTCGTCGATCGCGAGCTACAGCGCATGAACGCTTCGCGCGCGTCGGGTCCGCACGCGGAGAACATCCTGCGCGACGTCGGCTCGGTCGCGGCGGGGCCGGTATGAGGAGCACGCGCGCATGAAGGCGCAGACGATCCGCTTCTACCAGACCGGCAGCATCGCGGTCGGCAACCGCCTGCTCGACCCCGAGCAGCGCTCGGTCCAGGCCGACGAGGGGCGAAGCAACTCGATCACTTGCGGCCACCGCGCCTGTCAGGGATGCGGCGAGGCGCTCGGCGCGCGCTACGCGCTGGACGCCGCGATGCGCGCGACTGGTGGTCGCATGATCGCCGCCAACGCCACGGGCTGCCTGGAGGTCTTTTCCACGCCCTACCCCGAGACATCGTGGCGGATCCCGTGGCTGCACTCGCTGTTCGGCAACGCGCCCGCGGTCGCGACGGGCATCGCCGCGGCGCTGCGCGCGAAGGGCCTGGACGAGGACATCCGCGTCGTCGGGCAGGGCGGTGACGGCGGCACCGTGGACATCGGCATGGCGTGTCTGTCGGGGATGTTCGAGCGCGGCGACGACGTGCTGTATATCTGTTACGACAACGAGGCCTACATGAATACCGGGGTGCAGCGCTCGGGCGCCACACCGCCGGCCGCGCGCACGACCACCACCCCGGCAGTCGGCCCCGAGCCGGGCAACGTCTTCGGTCAGGGCAAGTCCGCGCCGCTGATCGCGATGGCGCACGAGATCCCCTACGTGGCAACGGCCACGGTCGCCGAGCTGCGCGACCTGGAGGCGAAGGTGCAGAGCGCGATGGAGATCCGCGGCCCGCGCTATCTGCACGTGTTCGTGCCCTGTCCACTCGGGTGGGGTAGCGCTTCGAAGGACACGATCTTGATCGCGCGCCTGGCGAAGGAGTCGGGCATCTTTCCCGTGTTCGAGGCGCGCGACGGGGAGGTGACCGGAGTTTCGAAGATCCGCCGGCAGGTCCCCGTCGAGGACTACCTGCGTCCCCAGAAGCGCTTCGCGCACCTGTTCACGCCCGAGCCGCGCACCGACGTGATCGCCCGCATCCAGGCCGGCGCCGATCGCAACATTCGCCGCTTCGGGCTGCTCGGCGACGGCGCTCCGGCGCGGCTCGGCGCTCGGACGAGCAACGGCGCTCAGGCCCCGCCCGCGGAGAGCGTCGGCGGCGAGGTCGCGGTGGGGGAGGGGCGTGATCGGTGATGGACAAGCCCTTCGCGATCACCCTCGACGTCGGCTCCAGTCTCGCCAACAAGACCGGCTCCTGGCGTCAAGAGCGCCCGCAATACGTGCATCGCCTGCCGCCCTGCAATCACGCCTGTCCGGCGGGAGAGAACATCCAGCAGTGGCTCTACCACGCCGAGTCCGGCGACTACGAGTCGGCCTGGCGTGAGCTCGTGGCCGACAATCCGCTGCCGGGTGTGATGGGCCGCGTCTGTTACCACCCATGTGAGACCGCCTGTAACCGCGCCCAACTCGACGATCCGGTGGGCGTGCACGGGATCGAGCGGTTTCTCGGCGATGAGGCGATCCGTCAAGGCTGGCGCCTGCAGGTCCAGAGCGAGCCGACCGGCAAGCGCGTGCTCGTCGTCGGCGCCGGCCCGTCCGGGCTGTCGGCTGCCTACCACCTCGCGCGTAGCGGCCACGCGGTCACAATCCGCGACGCCGGTCCGCTGCCTGGGGGGATGATGCGCTTCGGCATCCCCCGGTATCGCCTGCCGCGCGACGTGCTCGACGCCGAGATCCAGCGCATCCTCGACCTCGGCGTCACGCTTCAGTGCGACGCGAAGGTCACGAACATTCTCGAGGCGATGCGCGAGGGCTCCTTCGACGCCGCCTTTTTGGCCGTCGGCGCGCACATCGGCCGTCGCGCCTACATCCCCGCCGGGGAGGCGGCCCATATCCTCGACGCGGTCACGCTGCTGCGCACGATGGAGGGGGTCGACGGCGAGGAGCCTCCGCTGTTGGGGCGGCGCGTGGTCGTCTACGGCGGGGGCAACACCGCGATGGATGCGGCTCGTACCGCCAGGCGCCTCGGGGCAGAGGAGGCGATCGTCGTCTACCGGCGCACCCGTGAGCGCATGCCCGCGCACGAGTTCGAGGTGCGCGAAGCGCTGGAGGAGGGCGTGACGATGCGCTGGCTGTCCACGATCAAGCACGCCGACGGCGGCAGGCTTCAGCTGGAGCGGATGGAACTCGACGAGACCGGCTTTCCGCAACCGACCGGCGAGCTGGAGGAGCTGGAGGCCGACTCGCTGGTGCTCGCGCTCGGACAGGAAGCCGACCTGTCGCTACTGGACGGCGTCCCCGGCCTTGAGGTGAGCGACGGCGTCGTGCAGGTCGCGGAGAACATGATGACCGGCCACGCCGGCATCTTCGCCGGCGGCGACATGGTGCCCGCCGAGCGCACCGTCACCGTCGGCGTCGGCCACGGCAAGCAGGCCGCGCGCAACATCGACGCTTTCCTGCGCTCCACGACCTACGAGCATCCGCCGCGGGCCGAGCTCGCGACCTTCGAGGAATTGAACACCTGGTACTACTCCGACGCGCCCCGAACCGTCGCCCCGCGCCTGGACGCGATTCGCCGCCAGTCAAACTTCGACGAGGTCACCCTCGGCCTGGACGAGACCAACGCGCTGTTCGAGGCCCGCCGCTGCCTCTCCTGTGGCAACTGCTTCGGGTGCGACAACTGTTACGGCGTCTGCCCCGACAACGCCGTCCTAAAGGTCGACTCAGGCGACGGCTACGCGTTCGACCTCGACTACTGCAAGGGCTGCGGCATCTGCGTCACCGAGTGCCCGTGCGGGGCGATCGAAATGATCCCCGAGACGATCTGAGGCTTCCACTCGCCCGCGGCGTTCAGGCGTCCAACCGAAACGGCGGGTACTCATCGGTCACGAGGATCAGTGCATAGCCGACCACGCGGTTGTGCCAACGGATAACGCCTTCCACGTAGTGGAAGATTCCCCGCGGGTAGTGGCCCGTGAAGAGAATCGCCACCCAGGCAGCGATCACTGCAAAGAAGGCGCCCAGGTAAAGCAAGAAGAGGACGATGTAGTGGGGGATCGCCAGTAGCCACTTCACCAGCGGCAGCCAGCGGTTGAGACCGTCCCGGGCGTCGGGGTAGCCGAAGTCCAGACGCACCGCCTGCTGCTCGTCGGTCGACGGGTAACGGTCGTCCATCAGCGCGAAATACACGCCCACACGATTGGTGAAGCGCAGCATCTGCAGGTTCCAATCGAACCACCAGCGCGGGTACTTCTGACGGAACACGATCATCAGCAGTGGCGGGATGAACAGCAGTCCGGCGCCGCCGATGGCGATCGTACGTCCGCCTCCGCTGTAATTGCCAAGGCCGCCGATGCTGCCCAACACGATCGCGATCGGTATCACCGTGAAGACGCGCAGCGCGCTCGTGAGGCGGTCCAGCGCACGGTCGGGGTAGTCGACCGAGAAGCTCACCGGGTACCCGCCGTCTCCCACCGGAAGGCCCTCGCCAGGTGTCGGATCGGGCCCGGTTGCATACGTCGGATGCTCGTCGTCCATGGGATCAGCTCCTTTAACCGTTCCGGTGCTCTGGCGCACAAACGCCCATCGTGTCCAGCCTACGCCACTTCTGGGACGAGAGGTGGACCGGCTTCCGGCGGGAGTACTACATTCATCCTGATATGCACATCGCGGGCGTTTCCCCGAGGGCCGGCGGCGAGCGCGTGCTGCTTGTCGAGGACGAGGCGTCGATCTCCGAGCCGTTTTCCAGCGCGTTGACCCGCGAAGGCTTCGAGCCGATCCTCGCCGCGACCCTCGCGCAGGCGCGCGCCCGGTTGAGCGAGCGCGAGCCCGACATCGTCCTGCTCGACCTCACCCTGCCAGACGGCGACGGACGCGAACTCGCGCGCGAGCTGCGGGCTTCCTCCTCCTCGCGACTGCCGATCATCATGCTCACCGCCCGCGGCAGCGAGATCGACCGCGTGCTCGGTCTCGAGCTGGGGGCCGACGACTATGTCGTCAAGCCGTTCGCCGCGGCGGAGGTAATCGCCCGCATTCGTGCCGTGCTGCGTCGCACCCGCCGCGAGCCCGACGAGCGGTTGACCGCGGGCGATGTCACGATCGACGTCGCCGCGCGCCGTGTGTGGCTTGCGAAGGACGAGCTGTCGCTGACGCGCAAGGAGTTCGACCTGCTCGTCCGCCTCGTGCGCAGCGCCGGCCACGTCGTCACGCGCGAGGACCTGATGAGCGACGTGTGGGATGAGAACTGGTTCGGTTCGACCAAGACGCTCGACGTCCACATGGCCGCGCTGCGGCGCAAGCTCGGCGAGGATCCCGCGGCGCCGCGTCACATCCAGACCGTGCGCGGCGTCGGCTTTCGCTTCGCGTCCGCATCGCCGGAGGCGTGAGCGTTGAGCCTGCGCACGCGCCTGCTGCTGTCGCTTGCCTATGTGCTCGTGCTGGCCGTCGTCTCGCTCGGGGTCCCACTCGCGCTCAGCCTGCGCGATCGGGTGAACGCCGAGGTCCACTCCCAAGCGCTCAGCCAGGCGGACGTCGTCGCCGCGACCTCGGCCGACCTGCTGATCCCGCCGTCCAGCGCCGAGCTTGGCGCGCTCGCGCGATCCAGCGGCGCATCTGTGCGCGGCCGCGTGTTGATCGTGGATGCGCGCGGGCGCGTCCTGGCCGACAGCGCGAGCGCCTCCACGCTCGGATCAAGCTACGCCAGCCGTCCGGAGATCGCCGCTGCCCTACGCGGGCGCGCCGTGCAGACACAGCGCGCCAGTCGCACGCTGGGCGAGAACATCCTCGCCACCGCGGTGCCCGTGCTGCGTCGCGGCGCCACGATCGGCGCTGTCCGTGTCACTCAGAGCGTCGCGGCGGTGCAGAGCGCGGTGCGCAGCACTGTGCTGAAGCTCGTGCTGGTCGCCGGAGTGGTGCTGCTGCTCGGTCTGCTCGCCGGTGGGCTGATCGCTCGTCAGATAGCGCTGCCGCTCAGGCGTCTGGAGGGCGCCGCGCGGAAGCTCGCGGGCGGAGATCTCGGCGCACGGGCAGTCGTCGAAGGCAGCTCCGAGCAGCGCTCGCTCAGTACTTCCTTCAACGAGATGGCCGACCGTGTGCAGCGGCTGATCGGCGCGCAACGTGAGTTCGTCGCCGACGCCTCCCACCAGCTGCGCACCCCGCTGACCGCGCTGCGGCTGCGCCTTGAGGAGGCACGTGCGACCGGAGTCTCCCCAACGGCGGCAGCCGAGCTCGACGCAGGCACCGCGGAGGTCGACCGCCTCGCGGCGATCCTCGACGAGCTGCTTGTGCTCAGCCGTGCGGAGGATCGCGAGCTGCAAGGGGAGACTGTCGAGCTGCCCGCGGCTATTGGGCGTGCGGTGGCGCGCTGGCAGGTCGCCGCCGACGCGCGAAAGATCGCGCTGAATCCCGCCGTGAACGGGGCCGGCACGGCATGGTGTGCTCCGGCCGATCTCGACCGCGCGCTGGACGTGCTGATCGAGAACGCCCTCTCCTACTCACCGCCAGGCGGTGAGGTGACGGTCACCGGTGGCGACGGCCGCATCGAGGTGTGCGACCGCGGTCCAGGACTTGAACCCGGCGAGGAAGAGCTCGTGTTCGAGCGCTTCCACCGCGGTCGCGCCGGGCGGCAGGGACCGGCAGGGAGCGGGCTGGGGCTGGCGATCGCCCGCACCCTCGCGCGTGCCTGGGACGGCGAGGCGCGCCTGCGAAACCGGCCCGGCGGCGGTGCGATCGCGGTGCTCGAGTTTCCGGCGGGCAGCCCATGAGCGCCCGTCGTCGCACGCTGCTGGTCCTCGTCACGGCCCTGCTCGGGATCGTGATCGCCGCGGCGATCACCTGGGGCACCAGTCAGCTCGTGCGCCAGCGCATCGGGCTGGCCTCCGAACCGCTCACCGTCGGGCGGCGGCTGCTGCCGCCCACCGTGCGGACCCCGGCCCGCTCCATTCCCACCTCCAGCTCGCGGCGGACGGGCAGCTCTACCCGGACGCACACCCCCGCGAGGACCACGTCCTCCACAACGACGCCGGCCCCCAGCGCGCCGCCCGTGGCCACACCGGAACCCACCCCCGAACCGGCCCCCTCCAAAGCCGCGCCCGCCGAACCCTCCGCGTCTGGGGGCGGCTCTGAACGGGACGGCGGCGGCGATTCAAGCTCCCACCGCGACGACTGACTACGCGCGTTGGTCCGCAGCCGAGGCGCGCAAGCAACTCGCCTGCGGCGTCGCCGCCCCTTTTCTTTGCCGACTCTTAACCCTCGCCTGGGTCACGGCTGGCCGACCGCGAGCGACAGTGGATGCACCCAACTTTCAGGAGTACCCCGATGCGACGTGCGGAGATGATGACGGCAGGCGGAGTGACCCTCGCGGGCCTGGGCGCGCTGGTGGGCCTGGCGATCGGCTCGGGCGAAGGCACGCCCAAAGCACTCGCTCCGCGAGCACAGCCGGTCGAGGTGCGCACCGAGGTCATCCGCAAGACGGTCAACGTCTATCGCCGCGAACACCCCCATCACGTGACGGGCCCCGGCGCGGGTGGCCGGGGCTCCTCCGGTGCGAACATTCCCAGAACGGCGAGCGCGCTGTCTGCCGCCACACGCACACGTTCGAGCGGCGCGCACGCCGTCGCGCCCACCGCCTCAGCCGCGCCGGTTGTGAGCACGCGCTCAAGCGGCTCGCACTCGACCTCCGGCTCCACCTCTTCCGGGCGCTCTTCAGGCGGTGGATCCGGTTCCCACACAGTCAAAACCCGTACCAGCGGCTCGCGGCCGACCTCGGGCTCCCACGCCGGAGGCTCCGGCGAAGGCGGCTCAAGCTCTCCTCCGGTCAAAACCCGCGCCAGCGGCGGCAGCACGTCCGGTGGCGGCTCGGGCGCCTCGCGCCCGGTCAGCACCCGCGCAAGCGGTGGCGGCGAGGGCGGAGATCACGGCGGTGGGCACGATGACTGAGCCGGCGCACACTCCAGAGCAGCGGCGGACCACAGTGGTCGGTGGAGGTGGACCGACGCAAAGCCAGAACGCCGCCTCCAAGCCGTCGGCGGCGCCCGCTCGCCGCCGACATCCGCTGCTCAACGCCTTCCCGCTCACGGTGATGACGCTCGCCACCTTCCTCGTGCTGTTCACCCTGATGATGGCGCGCCTGCAAGCGGGCGCCGATCCGGCGCTGCGCGCGAGCGCTCCCAGCGCGCTCGTCGCCGGGCGCTCGGGCGCTGCCGCCATCACCACGCGTACGAGTGGCGCTGCTGGCACGAGCGCCACACCGGCTGCCGCCACCGAAGGGTCCGCTGCGGCCACCCCCGCAATCGTCACTCGTACGAGCGGAACGCCCGGAGAGAGTGGAGCCGGCGATGACTGAGCGCTCGACGAGCGATCCGCAAACGCTTGAGTCCTCGACTGGCGATCCGCAGACGCCCGCGCGTCATGAGGCTAGGACGGCGAATCGCACGCTTCGTAGTCCCGGTGCACTCGCCGCGCTCTGGAGCGCAGCGGCGGTGTTCCTCGCGCTGCTCGCCCTGCTCGCCACGCGCGTCGCCTCCGGCCAGGACCCCGCGCTGCGCGCTCGTGCCGCCGCAACGCCGGTTGCCACGCGGCGTGTGCTGGTTCGCCGCGTGATCGAACGCCGCGTGATCGTCCACCTGCCACCGAGCGCACCTGCCCAGCCGACGCGTGCCTCTCAGCAGGTCAGTCTCGCCGGCGATCTCACACCCCTCCCTGTCACGCGCGCGTCATGAACTCCGTACACGACACCACCTTCCGCTCGATGGGCAGCGACGTACGCCTGATCGTGCACGCTCCCCTGCTGGCGACCCAGCTCCCGCCCGAGCAGGCCGCCGCCGGCGAGCGCCGCTACATCGAAGACTTCGCCGCCCGCCTCTCGCGCTTTCGCCCCGACAGTGAGCTGTGCGCACTCAACGCCGACAGCGCCCAAGAGGCGCCCGCGTCGATCCTGCTGCGCACTGCCGTATCCGCCGGACTGTGGGCCGCACAGCGCAGCGACGGTCTCGTTGACCCCACGCTCCTTGGCGAGATCGAGGCGGTCGGCTATGACAGCTCCCAAGAGGGCTGCACCCCGGCATCCCTGCGCGAGGCCCTGGCCGCCGCCCCGCCTGCCCGCGCGGCGCAACCGAGCCCACGTTCGCGCTGGCGTGAAATCGAGGTCGATCACGAACGCGGAACCGTGCGCCGCCCGCCGGGCGTGCGCATCGACACCGGCGGGACCGGCAAGGGTCTCGCCGCCGACGCCGTCGCCCACCGCCTGCGCGGATACACGCGCTTCGTCGTCGACTGCGGCGGAGACATCGCCGTCGGCGGCATCGGCGCGCAGCTCGACCCCGTGGCGATCGAGGTCGAGCACCCTCTGAGTGGCGAGTGCGTCCACACCCTGCGGCTCGCCCGGGGCGGTGTCGCCACTTCCGGTCTGAACGTACGCATCTGGCGCCGTCCCGACGGGACGTTTGCCCACCATCTGCTCGACCCCTGCACCGGCGAGCCCGTCTGGAGCGGTCTGATCGGTGCGACCGCTCTGGCTCCCACCGCGCTTGAGGCCGAGACCCTGTCAAAGCTCGCCCTTCTGACCGGTCCCGCCGGCGCCCGGCGCGCGCTGGCCGAGCACGGCGGGATCGTCGTGCACAACGACGGCGACGTCGAGGCGGTCGGAGCGCTGGATGGCCACGGCACGCGCCTCCATGTTCTGGAAGGTGCGGCATGACCCAGCACGCGGCGCCCGCCAACTACGTCTGGTGGCTCGCCGGCCGCTCGGCCGGCATGGTCGCGTTGCTGCTCGTCGCCGCCTCCGTGATCCTCGGGCTGGCGATGGCCGCGCGCGCGATCCCGCCGCGCCGCCGTGGCGAAGCCGTGCGTCTGCATCAGCACCTCGCGCTGCTCTCACTCGGCGCGATCGCCGCCCACGGCCTGTTCCTGCTGGCCGACCCCTGGCTGAAGGCCGGCGTGAAGGGGATCGTGGTGCCCTTCACGATCGGCTACCGCCCGTTGTGGACGGGTCTCGGCATCCTCGGCGGCTACCTGGCCGCGATCCTCGGGCTGAGCTTCTACGCGCGCCGGCGCATCGGCGCGCGGCTGTGGCGGCGGATGCACCGCTTCACGGTCATCGTCTACGTGTTCGGCCTCGCCCACGCGCTGGGGTCGGGGACCGACGCCTCGATACCCGCGGTGCGCTACACGATGCTCGCGAGCGTCCTGCCCGTCCTATTCCTGTTCGCGCTGCGCCTGCAGCGCTCGCGGCGCTCCGTAACGCCCAAGCGCAACCCGGCGACCCCGGCCGCGAACGCGAGTCGGCCGCAGATAGCGCCGCCACGCGTGCAGATGCAACCCACCCCCTCGCGGGGCGGCTGATACGAGCGAAGGAGCGACACCCATGAGCTACATACCGACGATCGACGAAGGCAGCTGCATCGCCCAGGGCGACTGCGTGGACCTCGTACCCGACGTGTTTCGGGTGGACGACTTCGCCACCGTCATCGGCACCGGCCCCGACGATCTGATCCTCACCGCCGCGCGCGAATGCCCGGTGGAAGCGATCACGATCGTGGACTCGCAGACCGGCGAGCAGGTCTACCCGTGAGCCCTGTTTGGGCGACCGCGCGCTCTCCGTAGGACTACGCATCACGTGAAAATCCACCCATCGGATCGGGGGTTTCTACTGACGTACGCAGACAGAGCCACGCATAGGGTTCACTCATCGTCCCACTTCGAGAGGGAAATCTGCGATGAGCGTGCTGGCGGCAGCGGTCTTCAACCTCAACCACCCGGCACACACGGTGGACTGGGAATTCATCCACCTGTCGGTTGCCAACGTCATCGTGATCGGCCTGATGCTTATCGTCTTCCTGCTGGCGATCCTGCTGCCCTTCCCGGGAGCGGCCAGACGCGCCGCGGCCCGCCGCGGGGAGCGCACCTCATGAGCACAACCTCCCCACCCGCCGCCCCGCCGTCAAAATCCTGGACCGTCCGCACACGCGAGCGCGCAGTCGACGCGCTGCCACCCGAGAAGCTCCTGCCCGATGGGCAGCCCACGTACGTCGCCTCCTGGATCTACATATTCGGGGTGGCCTCGATCGCCGCGCTTGTCGTGATCGTCGCCTCCGGTTCGATCCTCGCGCTGAAGGGGCCCGCCTGGTGGCACTACACCGGCATCGGACACTTCTTCAACTCGATCCACATGTGGGGCGTCGAGCTGTTCTTCTTCGTAATGGTCATCCACCTCTGGGGCAAGTTCTGGATGGCCGCCTGGCGCGGAGGGCGCACACGCGTGTGGATCACCGGCGCGATCACATTCCTCGTCGCTGTTCCCACGGCGCTCACCGGCTACGTCTCCCAGCAGAACTTCGACGCCCAATGGATCGCCACCCAGGCCAAGGACGGGCTCAACGCGGTCGGCGTCGGCGCCTTCTTCAACGTCACCAACTTCGGCCAGATGTACAGCTGGCACGTCCTGCTGCTGCCCATGGCCGTGATCGCGCTCGTCGCGGCGCACGTGCTGCTTGTGCGCCGCCACGGGGTCGTGCCGCCGTTTGAGATCGACGATCGTAAAGCGGCGCTCGCCTCATCATCGGCGGCGGGGGCGAAATCCGCTCCCCCCAAGGGTCCGCCTCCGCCGCCGACCTCCACCGGGGCGCCCCCGCCCGGCTCGCCCCCTCCACACACCTCTGCCGGGACCGGGTCATGAGCTTCCTTCGCCCCACCGACGACACCCGCCCCTGGACCGGCCCCTACGCCCCGTATGACCTGATCAAAGAGCTCTTCATCGCGATCGGCGTCATCGCCCTGCTGGCGATCGTCTTGAGCGTGCTCTTCTCCTCGCCCGACGATCCACCAAGCACGATCGCGCAGTGGTCACGACAGCAGCCGATCAACTTCACCGCCGACGCCACCAAGGAGCTGAACGGCACCAGCGACACCGCCGAATACGGGCCTCCTTACAACCACAACGGCGAAGGCCAGCACGCCGCCTTCCTGTATCCGCAGAAATGGCTCGGCGTCAGCCATCCGATCGACACGACCAACGATTTCGTGCTCGGCCCGCTCAAGACCGTGCCGGGCGACCCCGCGCTGCAGCGAGCGATCAGCGAATACGAGGCCGCCCCCGAAGCCACCAAAAAGGCTTGGGGAGAAGCCTATGCCAAGCCGCTCGAAGAATATGAAGCTGCCGGTGAAGAAGGCAAGACGCCGCCGAGCACGGTCTCCGCCGACACCGCGACCGGCGCGGTCACCGTCAAAGCCACGGGCGCAGGTCCCGTGCCCGTGCTCATGGGCGGCCTGCTCGGACTTGCCAACAGCGGCGCCCTGGACGGCGACCTGCTCACGAGCAAACAGTTCTTCCAAACCGACTACACCAAGCCGCTGCTATTCATGGCCGACGGTGGCCTGCTCGACGAACGCGCCGAAGAACAGCACCTGCTCGGCGAGCAGTGGGGGATGATGAACGAGACCGGCAGCTACCCCGGCCAGGCCTGGCTATGGCTTTATGCCCTCTGGTATCAGGTAGAACCCTTCAAGGCCTCCGAAAACGCCGACATCCTCGTGATGCTCGTGATGGGCGTCCTCAGCCTCGCGTTCATCTGCATCCCCTTCATTCCCGTCGTCAACCGGCTGCCCCGCTGGATACCCATCTACCGCCTGATCTGGCGCGAGCACTACCGCGCCGGCGAACAGCGCACCTGACCTCGGCGCCGCGAGGACGCTACGCCCCGGCGGCGGGAGCCCTCTCGCCCGCGCTCTGTCCGTCCAGAAGCCGCTCCACGCCGACCGTGCACACGCCCAGGCTCACGACCGCCGCCGCCACGATCGCCGTCGCCACCGGACCCGACAGCACGCCCTCGCTCAATCCCAGCGACGCCACCGCCGCGGGCACCCCCAGCTGAGCCGTCGCTGTAAGGCCCGCGCTCAGCGGACGGCGCACGACCGCCACCGCCGCCAGATGGATGGCGACGTTCAGCGCCGCCAGCGCCCCCGTCAGGGCGATCATCGCCGGGTCGCTCACCAGCCCGCTCAGGTCGAGCGTCGCGCCCAACACGACGAAATACAGGGGGATGAAGAACCCGTCCGCGACGCCCCGCATCTGCGTCGACAGGCGTTTCGGACCGCCGATCAACGCCACGGTCACCCCCGCGCCGAACCCCGCGATCAGCACGCTCGTACCGCTCTTCTGCGCGATCCACGCCAGCAGAAACAGCACCAGCAGCGACAAGCGCAGATCCAGCGCCCAGTTGCGCTGCTTTGACATCCGCCGCACATGATCCACCCAGCGGTGGTCGGCCAGCAGCCGCGCCACCCCATACAGCGCCGCAACCGCCGCCGTCACGAGCGCTGCGCCGATCACCGCGTGCACCGTGCGCTGGGGCTGCAGGACGATCGGCACAGACAGGATCGTCACCACGTCGGCGATCGTCACCTGCGCCATCACCGCCAGCACGTCGGGACCTTCCGCCTGCGTCTCCTGCAAAGCCGGCAGCAACACCGCCGCCGAGCCCGACGCGAGCACGACCGCATATACCGCCGCGTGGCTCGTCCCGGCGATCGTCGCCGCCGCGAACCCCGCCGGCACCGCCAGCACCCCGACGATCGCCGCCAACACCGCCCCTCCGCGCAACGACGCCGCCAGCCGCGGGTCGCGCAACGGCAGGTGCATCCCCACCGTCAGCATCAGCATCGCAAAACCGACCTCGCCCAAAAACGCGATCGTCGGTTCGCCCGGGTCGACGATTTCAAGCCCCGTCTTGCCGACCAGCACCCCCGCCGCGATCTCGCCGATCACGACCGGCACGAAACGCCGTTCCGAGAGCCCCAGCAGCGGGCCGCCGAGACCCGCGAGCACAATCGCGAGAAGGATTCCGAAGCTCACGCCTCGAGCCTATGCCTTTCGGGCCGCCCGCCGAGGTCTCGCTCCGACCGACATCCGCTCAGCAGGATCGCTCTCGAAAGCGCTCCATTCGGGGCACGCGATCGACCGCGGACACACCGAACTCGACTCGCCCGTGCGCCACGTCTCGACACCCTGACCCGCTCGGTGACTCTTGTCGCGCGTGGTCCGGTTGCGCTTACCGCCGGTACATGTACCCAAACCCCCGCACCGTCTCGATCGGCGTCGTCTCGGGCGCCTTAGGGTCGAGCTTGTGGCGCAGGTATCCCACATACAACTTCACCTGCTCGGGTGAGACCGCGAGCGAGTCGCCCCACACGAGCTCCAGCAGCTGGTCGCGGCTGAGCACCTGGTTGGGGTTGCGCACGAAGGTCGCAAGCAGCCTGAACTCCAGCGGCGTCAGCGTGACCTCGCGCTCGCCGTAGCGCACTGCGCGCCTGGCGAAGTCGATCTGCAGACGCGCGTCGGCGTAGGTCTCGGGCTCGGTCTCGCGATCGCCCGCTCTGCGTAGGAGCGCCTGCACCCGTGCGGCCAGCTCCTGGTGGCCGAAGGGCTTGACCACGTAGTCATCGGCGCCGCCCTTCAAGCCGCGCACTCGCTCCAGCTCGGTCTCGCGCGCGGTCAGCATCAGCACGGGCACGTCGCTCATGTCGCGGATGCGCTCCAGCGTCGCCCACCCGTCCAGCTCGGGCATCTCCACGTCCAGGATCACGAGGTCGGGCGAGATCGCATACAGCTCCCGCAGCCCCGCGCGCCCATCGACGGCCTCGAGCACGTCGTGTCCGGAGCGCTCGAGCACGCCGCGCACCAGCTCCCGCGTGACCTCGTCGTCGTCCACGACAAGTATCCGCGAGCGACTCATCGGCGCCTCACCGCACGCCCGAAGACCCGCGCGAGAGGATCGTCGCCACCCTTCGCCCCCGAGGGCAAGAACGGCTCATACGCGGCTCATACCGACCGACTCCCGGAACCATGCGCGTCTCGCCGATCATCGACCCATGGCACGAATATTGATCAGCGAGTCCCACGCCGAGGTACGGCGATTGCTCGAGCGGATGGTCGTCCGTCTCGGTCACGAGCCGGTCGCCGTCAGGGCGCCGACGCCCCAGCAGCTGACGAGCGCCGACGTGTTCGTGCTCGAGCCCGCCGACCCGATCGGCGCGGTGCTGGCTCAGGCGGCGCACCTGATCGATCCCACCTTGCCGCTGATCTGCGCGAGCGTTACCGCTCCGCCGTCCGAGCTTGCCGAACTCGGGATCTCCTTCACGGCCACGCTCGTCAAGCCCTTCACGCTCGAGCAGCTCGGGGCCGCGATCGAGCGCGCCCTGCGCCTGCGCCGGACGATCCGGCGCGAGCGTCGTCGTGAGGACTCCGGTCACAACGACCGCGCGGCCTGAGCGGCTGGTCGTGTGAGCGCGGGGAGGAGCTTCGCCCACCACGATCGTCGTCGGCGACGCGGGCCGCTCGTCAGTCGGCATACGCCCGCCGGATCGCCTCGACCTCGCCCAGTGCGTCGAAGAACGCGTCGAGCATCGCCGGATCGAAATGGCCGCCGCGTTCGGAGCTCATCATCTCGATCGCCGACTTGACCGGAAGCGCCGAGCGATACACCCGGTCGCTGGTCAGCGCGTCGAACACGTCTGCGACCGCCGCGATGCGACCCTCCACCGGGATCTCCTCGCCGGCCAGCCCGCGCGGATATCCACTTCCGTCCCAGTGCTCCTGGTGGGTGTAGGCGATCAGCGCGCCCAACTGGACCACCTCGGAGGCCGAGCCCGAGAGCATCTGAAAGCCCTTCTCGGCGTGACCCTTGACGATCTCGAACTCCTCGGCTGTGAGCTTGCCCGGCTTGAGCAGGATGCTGTCGGGGATGGCCACCTTGCCGACGTCGTGCAGCTGGCTGGCGAGGCGGATCCGCTCGCAGTCTTCCTCGGAGAACCCCACCCGCCGAGCGAGGATTTCGCAGTAGCAGCTCATCCGGTTGAGGTGATGGCCGGTCTCCTCGTCGCGGAACTCGACCATCCGCGCCAAGCGAAAGATCGTCTCGGCCTGAGATACCCACACCTTGGTCTCGGACAGCTCGAGGTCCTGCAGCGCCTCCTCCAGCTTGTGTCCGCGCTCCTCGGCGGTCGCGCGCAGACTCTGCACCAGGCGCTGGTTCTGCAGCTCGCCACGGCGCCGGTGAAGCGCGTTGGCGACGTTGATCAAGAGCTCCCCGGCCGCGACCGGCTTGATCAGGTAGCCGTAGGCGCCCTGCTCGATCGCGCTCAGCGCCAGCTCGGTGCTGTCCTCGCCTGTGACCATCATCACCGCGACGTCGGGATGGCTGCTGCGGATATGGGTGAGCAGCTCCATCCCGGACTCGCCCGGGATGTTCACGTCCAGCAGCGTCAGGTCATAGGAGCTCTGCTCCAGGCGTAGGCGCACCGAGGGCGCGTCGCCGGCGCCGTCGCATGAGTAGCCCTGGTCGCGCACGACTCGTTCCTCCCAGCGTCTCAGGGCCTCGTCGTCGTCGACTATCAGCAGCTCGGGCATCTCCCGGTCACCCCGCCCGCTGGAGGATGTGGGCGATCTTCGCCAGCAGCGAGGGGCCCGAGAAGGGCTTCTCGATCAGGGTCATTCCGTTCTCCAGGTGTCCGCCGGCGTCAAGGATCGGCTGGGCGAACCCGGACATCAGCAACACCTTCAGCGAGGGTTGCCGCTCCAGCAGCTTTCGCGCAAGCGTCGGCCCGGGCATCTGCGGCATGATCACGTCGCTGAGCAGCAGATGGATCGTGTCGGGATGCGCATCGGCGGCCGCGAGCGCCTCGGGACCGTTCTCGGCGAGGATCACCCGGTACCCGGCGCCGGTCAGGATGCGGCGGGTGACCTCGCGCAACGCCTGCTCGTCCTCGACCAGCAGGATCGTCTCCTCGCCACGTGCTGTGGGCTGACCGTCCTCCGCGGGCTCCTGCGGCTCGTCCACCCGCTCGGTCGCCGGCAGCAGCACGGTGAACGTCGTGCCGATCCCGAGCTCGGAGTAGATCTGCGCCTGCCCGCCGGCCTGCTGGATGATCCCGTAGACGGTCGCCAGGCCCAGGCCAGTCCCTTGTCCCGGAGGCTTGGTCGTGAAGAACGGATCGAACGCGCGCTGGGCGGTCTCGGGAGGCATCCCCGTCCCCGTGTCGCTCACACGCAGACAGACATGGGGGCCGGGGGTGAGCTCGGGGCGCGACGCCGCATAGCTCTCGTCGACGTCCATGTTGGCGGTGGCGATCCGCAGCACGCCGCCGTCGGGCATCGCGTCGCGGGCGTTGACGGCGAGATTGACGAGGATCTGCTCGAGTTGTCCGGGATCGACGAGCACCGGGCGCAGTCCGTCGGTGAGCGAGCTGCGAAATTCGACTTGCTCTCCGAGCGTGCGTCGCAGCAGCTGTTCGACATCGCCGACGACGTCGTTGACGTCGACGACCTCCGGTTGAACGACCTCGCGGCGTGCGAACGCGAGCAGCTGATGGGTGAGATGTGCAGCTTTCTCGGCCGCGAGCCGCACCTGCTCGATGTCCTCGCGCATCGCCTGCCGGCGCTCGTCGGTAAGGGCGGGGGCCTGGAGGTCGTCGGCCACGAACGCCGCGTAATTGATGATCACCGCCAGCAGGTTGTTGAAGTCGTGCGCGATCCCGCCCGCGAGCTGTCCGAGGCTCTCCAGGCGCTGGGCCTCGTGCAGCTTGTTGCGCAGCCGCTCGCGCTCGGCCTCGGCCTCCAGCCGCAGCCGTGAGGTGATGTCGCGGTTGACCTCCAGCAGCCCCTCGAGCTTGCCGTGCTCGTCGTACTGCGCCGCCCAGCGGCTCTCGACCTCCAGGCGCCGGCCGTCCTTGGTGTGCTGCACGAGGTCGCCGTCCCAGCCGCCGGTCTCGGTCACGAGCCGTTCGATCTCCTCAAGTGATATCGGGTACTCCGTACGCAGCAGCGAGCCGGGGTCGATGCCTAGGGCTTCCTCGGCCGAGAAGCCGTAGGTGGTCTGCGCGCCGTGGTTCCAGAAGGTGATTCGTCTGTCGGCGTCGCGTGCGAAGATCGCGTCCGGGGCCAGATCGAGCAGCGCCATGTGTGCCGCGAGCTCGCGCGACCGAGCCCTTGGCTCGGTCGCGGCGGCGATGATGCGCCGCGTCCCTTGGCCTCTACTCTTCAGGCCTGAGTTCCACATCCCTGGCCTCTTCCACTTCGGTCAGGCTAGCACCGATCGTGGGGTGTGGTTAATTCATAAATATCAAGAGGTAATTACTCGAACTGGTGTCATAGATGGTCTCGCCGGTGACAAAGTCGGTGACCGGCGGAGATGTCAACGATCGAGGATCCGTTCCACCTCTTCGGGAAGGGTCGTCGGATCGAACGGCTTGGAGATTATCCCCGCGGCGCCGATGGCGCTCAGGCGCAGGCGATCGGCGCTCTGCGTCTTGGCGGTCAGAAAGACAACCGGCGCCTGCGCCGGGAGCCCGCTTGCTCGCATCCGCTCCAAGGTCGTGGGTCCGTCCATGCCGGGCATCATCACGTCCAGCAACACGGCGTCGAAGGGCCCCTCCGTGCGTAGGGCGTCAATCGCCTCGCTTCCCGAGGCCACCGCGACGACGGCCCAATCGCCGATCCGTTCGAGACTCAGACGCGCGATCTCGCGGATGTCCCGGGCATCGTCGACGAGCAGCAACCGCCCGCTCATGCGAGACCGCCCCCCATCGGCTCCAGATCCTCGACCGCGATCGGAAGCGTGAAGCGAAACGTGCTGCCCACTCCCTCGCGGCTCTCAGCCCAGATGCGCCCGCCGTGGCGATCGACGATGCCACGGGCGATCGGCAATCCCAAACCTGTGCCACCCTTCTCGCGCGCATCGGAGGCGTCGACCTGACGGAAGCGCTCGAAGACCCCCTCCAGGCGGTCGACCGGGATGCCCCGGCCCGAGTCCGCGACGGAGAAGATCGCGCAGCGGCCGTTGCGCCGGACCGCCACCCTCACCGTGCTGCCGGGCGCTGAGAACTTCACCGCGTTGCCCACCAGGTTGACGAGCACCTGCACGACCCTGTCGGCGTCGGCCATGACCGCAATCGGCTCCACCTCGCAGCTCAACCGCACGCCGGCCGCATCGGCGCTTGCCTGCAGGACCTGCAGTGACTGCTCGACAAGCTCTTGGGCCTGTGTGGGTGCCGGCTCAAGCAGCAGGCCGCCGGCGGTCATGCGCTCGATGTCGAGGATGTCACCGACCAGTCGCACGAGCCGGTCGGTGTTGAGCACCGCGACCGACACCATGTTCGCCGCGTCTTGGGGCAGCTCACCGAGCACCCCGCCCTCCAGCAGCCCCAAGGAGCCCCGGATCGAGGTCAATGGGGTGCGCAGCTCGTGCCCCACGATCGACAGGAACTCGTCCTTCACGCGATCGCTCTCGTGCAACGCCTCCTGAGTTTGGACGAGCTCGCGCTGCGCCACGTACTGGCGCGCGGCGACCAGGAGGGCGAGCACGATCACGATCAGCACAAGGCTCACCGTCGGGAAGAACCTGGCGCCCCACTCCACGCCCAACAGCACGCCGAGCCCGATTGCCAGGCTTAGATAGGGCAGCCAGCTCGCGCGCGAGCTCGACTGGGCGGTGTCGGCGACCTCTGCGTCCGGGTCGCCGGGCCGCACCGAGCGCTGGCTGAACCCGGCCAGCGCGAACGTCGCGAACTCGAGCACGTACAGGGTGTCGATCCAATCGCCCGCCGTGTAGGTGCCGTGCAATTGTCCGTATCCGTACAGGATGTCCGCGACTATCCCCAACAGAACCGCGGCCGTGATCAGCTTCAACGGGGCGCGGAACGCGCTCGGGCCCGGGCGCAGCAGCATCGCCGCCAAGCCCGCCAGCAGGAACAGGTCGCCGAGCGGGAAGGCCATCGAGACCCCCATCGTCAGGGGGTTCTGGCTCTGCTCGACCGTCGGTCCCAAGACGAGGTACCACACCACGGCGCCTCCACCGACGACGATCGTGGCACCGTCGAGCGTCGGCTTCAGCAGCTTCGTGCGCGTCGTGACCGTCAGCAGCGCCAGCAGCAGCAGTGGGTAGAACGCGAGGTAAAAAGGATCTGCCAACGACGGATATGGAGATTCGTGCAGTCCGACGTTGGACACCGCTTGGATCACGTCGCCGAGCGCCTCCGCGGCCAGCGCGAACGCCATCAGTCGCCAGAACGAACGCAGCCGGCTCGATCCGGCGCAGCGCAGCGACGCGCGCCACGCCGCATACACGGCGGCTGCGTCGATCGGGAGCAGCAACAGATCCCCAACGCTCTGCCTGCTGCCTGGAATCCAGTCGAAAATCTGCCAGCTCAAATACAACAGCACGAATGCGCCCAGCGCGACGGCCGCGTTACGTGTCCGTGCGCTGTCCGCGTCGTGGGAGCGCGCGAGTTCCGGTCGTGTCGAGTCAGTCGGTTCGCGAGCATCCTGAGGCGCACGGATCGCATCGCTCTGAGCAGGAAGAATCGCGGCCATACATGGTTGTTAACGACGGTCCCCGAGCGTATGTGACCGGTATTTCGCCGCAGCCGATCTGCGGAAATTCCTCCTTTGCCTGTCCTTCGCGACGGTCGATGTATGAAGTGGTCTCCCATGCCAACCGCCGAAGATAAGACGCGCGCAGGAAACTCCGACGCCGATGACGCTGCTTGGACCGTTCACGCATTGCTCTCGGTCTGGGAGCGTCAGGAGGGTCGAGTGGACGATCGGATGGCAACGATCGAGCACGCGCTCACGGAACTCGTTGATGACCGTCTCGACCCAGGCCTTCGAGGCGAAGCCGAGCGCGCCGCACACATGCTGGCGGGCTCACTCGGAATGTTCGGATTCATACTCGCCGCCGACGCCGCTCGCCGCCTCGAATGCGAGCTTTTGCATCCGCGGGTCGAGCAGGCGCCGATGCTGTCGGGGCTGCTGGCGAGAGTGCGGGCCGGCATACAGGGACCGGTGGGCCTCTGTTCGGATGCCCGCGTAGCAGAAGACACAAACGAGCCGTTCGGCTGAGGTCCCGATGCCCCCAGGTGTCAGCGTGACACCGGCAGCCCGGCCGGTGATTCATCGCCGGCCGCCAGCACGCGACCCCGCCCGGCCTCCTTGGCCCTGTAGAGGGCATCGTCCGCCGCACGCGAGACCGTACCGAGGTCGCTCCCGTCGAGCGGGTACTCGGCGACGCCCGCGCTGAAGCTGACCCGCAACGTGTCGTAACTGCCGGTGAACTCCTCTTCCTCGAAACGCGCGAGTGTCTCGGCGAGGCGCTTGACACCGTTCTCGGCGCTCATCCCGTACATGCCGACGATGAACTCCTCGCCGCCCCAACGTCCGACGACGTCGTTGCCGCGGAAGTCGCGTCGCAGGTGCTCGCCGAGGCGTCGCAGCACACTGTCGCCGACGGCATGACCGTGACGATCGTTGACGAGCTTGAAGCCGTCGAGGTCGAGCATCGCGACTGACAGGGGCTCTGAGAACCGATCCGCGAGCGTGGTGAGCTGCGCCAGACCCTCGTCCGACTTGGCCCGGTTGGCCAGGCCGGTGAGATAGTCGGTCTCCGCCTGCGCACGATAGAGGCGCACGCGCTCCAGACGGTTGGCGACGCGATTGACGAGCTCCGGGCCGACGATCGGCTTGGGGATGTAGTCGTCCGCGCCCGCGTCGAACACCTTTTCGACCGTCGCGGCGTCGGTGTGCGCTGTGACGAAGATCACCGCGAGGCCGCTCCAGCGCGGGTCGTTGCGCACGGTGCGGCACAGCTCGGGGCCATTGATCGTCGGCATGTCGACATCGATGATCAGCAGCTCGGGCGCCGCCTGCTCCAGGGTGTCCCAGAAGCGAAGCGGATCGGCGAGCGTGAAGACCTCCAGGTCGTGAGGCCGCAACAGTGCGCCGATCGCGTCGAGCACGGCCGGATCGTCGTCGACAACCAGCACCCGCGTGGCCGCCAAGCGGTCGCGTGCCAGGAACCGCTCCGCAGCGTCCAGGACCTCGCCCGGCAGCAGCGCCTTGGACAGGAACGCGCGGCTGCCGCGCCGCGCCGCCTCGACCCTGTCGGTGAAGGCGCCCGTGCCCGTCAGCACGAGCACGGGAATCGGATGCGTCGCCGCGCTCAGCTCCGACAGCAGCGCGTAGGCGTCGGTCATGCCGTCGGGCGGAAAGGTGAGATCGAGCAGCACGATCGCCGGCGGACGTTCCGAGCAAATCACTCGTGCCTCATGCGGGCTGGCGGCCGAATCGCAACGCATGTCCCGCGCGCTCCCCTCGGCGACGATCCGCTCACACAGTTCGCGGTCGTCGTCGACGATCAAGACCTGCAACCGGTCGTCACCCGCCGGCGGTCGATTCCTCACGGCCGCCCGATTGCCGACCGGCGTAGCTTTCCGTGCGCCGTGAGGCGTCGGCGCCTCACTCTGCAGTTCGCGACGGGTGAGGGCGATGAGCCTCGACATATCCGACGCGCGCTCCGGCGCCGGGTCGGCGAGCTCGAGTTCGAACTCGCGCGCCGCTTCGCTGGCGCGGATGAAGCCGAATGTGCCCACCGACCCGATCAGCGAATGCGCGGCGTGTTGCGCCTGGACTCTCAGCTGCTCGTCCAGCTCGCCCGCGGTCAACGCCCTCACGGCGCTCTCGATCAGGTCCACGCGCTCCAGCGCTCCCGCGCGATGCTGTCGCCAGAGCGCGGGCAAGGTCTCCTCGGCATATCTCTCGGCGTTGGCATCGGCTGCGTTGGGCATGGTCTCACCAACTCATCGACAGTCGCTGACATCTTGATGAGGCGCACGATCCGCTCGCGCCTCACCGAAGCCTGTGGTTACGGTGAGGTTTCTTCACGCCGGGATCCTTCGAGCGGGCACTACGCGAGGCGCTCGCCGAGGAGAACGGGACCCCGGATCCCAGCCGGCTAGGAGTCGATCGTCACCGGCGTCCCCGGGCCGATGCGTGCGGCCAGCCAATCGATGCTCGCGGTCGCGACGCGGACGCAGCCGTGCGAGGCGGCCGACCCGAGTGTGCCTCCGAGATTGTCGCGCCCGTGAATCCCGATCTGGCCGGGACCGCCTTCGAATTCCTGCAGCACGTCCGAGCGGGCGCTGAGAGCCAGCGCGTACGGGCCGCCGGCCTCGCCGGCCGGCATCTGGAGCGCCTCCTCGACGAAGAACCGGCCGGTCGGCGTGGGTGTCGAAGGCTTGCCCACCACGGCTTGAAAGGATCTGGCCTTGCGGCCGTTGTCATAGACGCTCACCCGCCGGGCAGTGACGTTGACCACGATGCGCCAGGGCGTGACGAGCGGGCGGGTCCCCTGTTGGGCGATCCAGCCGGTCGATCCGTTGGGGCGACCGGGAAGCATCACGTCGAGCCACCGCACCCCGCTAGGGTCGATTGAGCGTGCGATCACGGGCAGGGTGGTCTGCTCACCGGTGATCGGCCTGCGCGCCGGAACGAGTGTGGACTGCGGGGATCCCGCATCGGGCGCCCGGTGGGCACCGTGCGGGGTGAGCAAGACCGCGAGTTCCTGAGTCGCCTGTGCGCGAACTGTGCCGGCCGTAGCGGCGGTCGAGCCGACCGTCATTGCAGCCACGCATACCGTGGCGAGACTGCCGATCAGGTGACGGGTTCCGGGTAGATGGCTCATCCGGTGAACGAGCCGCGCTTGTTGGGGAGCGCCGGCCGCGCGGAGGAGCGCCGGTGCGTGTGGCGATGTTTGGCTGCGGCTCTCTTGGCCGCGGCCCGCTTCTTTGCCGCCGCGATCTGTCGTGCGGTTTTGTGGGTCGTCCCCGATCCGTTCGACGCCGATGGGGTGGTCGTGCCCGTGCTGGCGCCCGGGCCACCGGGGCCCGTGGTCGTTTCCGTGCCGCCGCCGCTGCCGCTGGCGCTCGAGGGGCAATTGGACGTGGTGATGGTGTTGGTGTCCAGGTTCACCGCACCGGTTCGCGCCAGTAGCCTGCCGTGGATCGTGGCGGCCGTGTTGGCGGTGATGGTCGCCGAGGCCATGATCGTGCCGACGAACCGTGTTCCCGTACCCAGCGTTGCGGAGGAGCCGACCTGCCAGAACACATTGCACGCCTGTGCGCCGTTGACGAGCACGACGCTGGTGTTCGAGCCGGTGATCAGCGTGGAGCCGATCTGGAATATGAACACCGCGTTGGGGTTGCCCTGAGCGTCGAGCGTGACTGCTCCCGATGACAGCAGCAACGAGCTGCTGGCGTTGCGAACGCCCGGCAGGAAGACCTGACCGGCGAGGTCGGTTCCGGCCGAGCCGTTGCTCGGACGCGAGGCGGCGTTGTTGTAGCCGGTGGTCAAGCTGTTCTTGGCGCCGATCGCCACCGCGTCGTCGACGTGGGTCTGACCGAGCACATGCGGAGCGCCGGTGACCGAGGAGCCGGGGCTCAGCCCCAGATCGCCGAACATCGTCGTGGGGCCGGTGTTGGTGACCGTCGAGCCGCCCAGCACCGAGAAGCTTGCCGCCGATCCCAGGCCCACACTCGCCGGGGCGCCCAGGGCGCTGCTCGTGAAAAGGAGGGTGGAAAGCGACCCGAGCAGGAGCAATCCTGCTCGAAACATCTTGCCGCCGGCCCGCGAGACGGGACGCCGGCTTACTGCGAGGGAGTCGTTGGAAAGCGACTCGTACGTCGGTGGGACGCCGCTTTGCATGGGCGTCTCCTCACTGCGGCATTCGATGACCGCGATAGAAGGGGAATGGCTCCCCGGTCTTTTCGACCTGCGTAGGTAACCGGCAGATCGCCTCTCCGGGCTTAGCCAAACATGCGCAACTCAACAAATGTCTAGCGATCGGCTCGATATGCCTCTGGCGCCGAGTCATATACACTGGCGGCTCTACGGTCAAGGAACCTGATCGATTCCGGGAAATGCTGTTAGACTCGGAACTTGTCTAACTGATGAACGCCTCGCGGTTCTGGCCGCATCCCGTTACTGGACGGCCCTAGTGGGGAAGGTCGGCTGGTCGGTGTGACCGCAACGACTGATCGCTCGGTCTCGATCGATGCGCAGGGTCTCTTCGCCCGCCTGCTGGTCACGATCCTCGGCATTGCTGCGCTGGCGCCATCCCACCGGCGGGGGTGATCGCGCCCGACGTGTTTATACCGCTCGCGGAGGGCAACGGATCGATCGTCTCGATCGGCCGCTGGGTGCTCGATGAGGCGTGCTCCCAATGTGCCGCCTGGCGCCGCGAAGGGCACCCGTTGAACATCTCGGTCAACGTCTCGGCCCGACAACTGGAGCGCAGAGAGTTCATCGAGGAGGTGCGTATGGCGCTGCATGACAGCAACCTCTATCCGGCGACGTTGACGCTTGAGATCACCGAGACGGTCCTCATGAGCAATCCAGAGGAGACCGCGCTCCTGCTCGGCGAGCTGAAGGCACTGGGCGTGCGGATCGCCGTCGATGATTTCGGGACGGGTTACAGCTCGCTCGCCTACCTGCGTCAGTTCCCGGTCGACTCGCTGAAGATCGATCGCACGTTCATCACCGGACTGGCGATCTCGCGCGAGGCGCATGCGCTGACGCACACGCTCATCCAGCTCGGGAAGGCGCTTGGCCTGCAGACGCACGCCGAGGGCGTCGAGCATCACAACCAGATCCGCGAGCTTCAGCGCGAGGGATGTGATCTGGCCCAGGGATTCCTCTTCGCTCGCCCGCTCACCGCCGATGCGGTCGCAAGCTTCCTCGGTGACAGTCCAGGGCTGGCCGACACCTTCGACGGGCAGGCGCCGCTTGTCGCGCGGCTCGCGTGAGGCGCGGCGCGCCGCCGACATGACCTCGCCGGCGCACGCGACGGCCTGAAACGTCTCGCGCTCAACCCGCGGTCACCGCAGCGAGGTCCGCGTGGGCGTCGCGGCGACGCACGAACCAGCGCCGCAGCTCGTCCGCGCCCCACACGATGAAGGGGTAGGGGATGAGCAGCACGAGATAGCGCGCCGGCAGCGCGGCCGTTCCCAGCAGCGATTGCAGCGGCGGCGCATAAACGAACACCGCCGCCAGCGCGAGCTCTGCCGCGATCGCCCCCAGCAGGTAGCGGTTGCTGAAGACGCCGATCGAAAATAGGGAGGCACGGCGGGTACGCACCGCGAAGGCCGTGCCGATCTGACCGAAGATCATGCCCAAGAACGTCATCGTCGTGGCCTGCAAATAGGCGTGGTGCAGCGGGCTGCCGGCACCTGTCGGATCTCCGCTGTGCCAACCCGCTTGCGTCAAGACGTAGAAGAATCCCGCCAGCGACAATCCCGCGACCATCGCGCCCAAGAACAGCCACGCGCGGATCAGCATCGGCGCTTGGATGACGCCCTCCGTGTGCGGGCGCGGGGGGCGGTGCATGATCCCCGGCTCGATCGGATCGCGCGCCAGCGCCAGCGAGGGCAGCGTCTCAGAGCCGACGTCGAACGCCAGGATCTGCATCACCGTCAGCGGTAGAGGGATCGCCCCGCCCGCGAGCGCGAACACGAGAAACGGCACGACCTCAGGGGTGGCGTGGGCGAAGATGTACTGGATGAACTTGCGCACGTTGTCATACACCTGACGGCCCGCTTCGATCGCCACGACGATCGTCGCGAAATCATCGTCGGTGAGCACCATCGTCGAGGCCTCGCGCGCCACGTCGGTCCCCGAGCGACCCATCGCCACGCCGATGTCGGCGACCCGCAGCGCGGGCGCGTCGTTGACCCCGTCGCCCGTCATCGCCACCACGTGATCTTCGCCGCGCAACGCCTCGGCGATCTGCAGCTTGGCCTCCGGCGAGGCGCGCGCGAACACGAGCTCCTCGCCCTTGCCCAGCAGCTCGTGCAGTTCCCGCTCATGGGTATGGTCGATCCGACTGGCGTCGACCGCCCGCGGGCGCGCGCCGTCGTTGCCGGCGCCGATCCCCACCTGAGCGGCGATCGCCGCGGCCGTGAGCGGGTGATCGCCGGTGATCACAATCACGCGGATGCCGGCGTTATGACAGCGCCGTACCGCATCGATCACCTCTGCGCGCGGTGGATCGAACATCGTCACGAGACCCAGCAGGCACAGCTCTTGCTCGGCGTCCGCTCGCGTGGCGGGCAGCGCGCCGGCCGGGATCTCTCTGCGCGCGAAGGCCAGCACGCGCAGCCCCCGGCTCGCGTAGCTCTCGACCTGCTCGCGGGCGCGCTCGCGTGCGGCCACCTCCAGTGGGCGCGTCCTTCCGTCGGCGCACAGCAGCGTCGTGCAACGCGGAAGGACCGACTCCGGCGCGCCCTTGGTGTGCAGCCACAGCACAGGGCCGTCGCCGTCGAGCGTCGACATCAGCTTGAGCTCGGGATCGAAGTTGTACAGCCGCCGCCGCTGCTCGCGCTGCTCGGGATCGACGTCCGCGCCAAGGGCCCGCGCGGCGCTGAGAACGGCCACCTCGGTCGGGTCGCCGGTGGGGGTGGGCGCCAGTCGTGCGTTGTTGCATGCGGCCGCCGTCTCGGCGAGGGTGCCGGCCGCGGCGTCGTGTGAGACTCGCTCGGGCACCGTGCCGTCCGCTTGCGTGAGCGCGATCTCGCCGCTCGGCGTCCACACGACGGTCGGACGCATGCGGTTCTCGGTCAAGGTGCCGGTCTTGTCGGTGCAGATCACGTCGGTGGAGCCCAGTGTCTCGACGGCGCTCAGGCGCTTGACCAGCGCGCCGCGGCGCGCGAGCGCGCTGACCGCGACCGCGAGCGCGAGCGTGATCACCGGCAGCAGACCCTCGGGCACGTTGCCGGCGAGCAGCCCCACCGCGAACACGACGCTGTCGTTGAGCGACAGACCCGCGCCGAAGATCGCCAGTGGGATGAACGCCACCGCCATGCCCACGGCCACGCCCGCGATCAGCCATGCCACCCGGCGCACCTGTCGCTCCAGCGGGCTGGGCTGCTCTTTCACGCGCTCGGAAAGCGAGGCGATGCGCCCCAACTCGGTGTGCATGCCGGTCGCGAACACCACGCCCCGTGCCTCGCCCTCCAGGCAGGTGGTGCCGCTGAACACCAAATCCCTGGCGTTCAGACGGGGTACGCCGTGGTCGATGAGGTCGGCCGCGCGCAGCACCGACACCGACTCGCCCGTCAGCGTCGACAGATCGACCTCCACCGCGCCGCTCAGCAGGCGCATGTCCGCGGCCACGCGATCGCCTTCCTCCAGCAGCACGACGTCTCCAGGCACGAGCCCGACGGCCTCGATCGTCGTCGCGGCGCCGTCGCGCAGCGTCCTGACGTGCTGGGGTAGGTAGCGGGCCAAAGCCTCCACCGCCCGCTCGGCCTGCATCTCCTGCACGAACGCGAACGCGGCGTTCAACACGATCACGAGCAGCACGGCGATCGCGACCGTCTGGTTGCCGACGGCGAACGACAGGCCTGCGGCGAGCCACAGCAGCAGCGCCAGCGGGTGGGTCAGCTGGCGTCCCAACTCCCCGGGCCAACGCCGCCCGCCGCGACGGCGCAGCTCGTTGGGTCCGTACTGTGTCAGCCGGCGCTGGGCCTCGCTCGTGCTCAGGCCCGTCGGCGAGCTGCGCAGGTCGCGCAGCAGCAGCGCCGCGGACTCGGTCGCGTCGACCTCGACAGGCGTTCGCGCGAAGAGCTCCTCGCTCATGGCGGCGGTCGCGCTGGCGCTCCGCCGGTCCTCGCCGGCCCGTCCGTTTGCAGCGAGGCCAGCAGCTCCAGCTCCTGCATCAGCAGCCGTGGCAGCAGGAAGTGTTCACGCACGTGTTCGCGCCCGCTGCGCCCGAGCTCCCGCGCCAGGGCACGGTCTTGCAACAGCTTCGACAGCGCGCTTGCGCACTCCTCGACAGAGTCGACCAGCACCCCGCCGACGCCCTCGGGCATCTGCATCGGGATGCCGCCCGCGCGACCGGCGACGACCGGCGTGCCCTTCCACAGCGACTCCGAGACGACCAGTCCGAAGCCCTCGCGGATCGACTTCTGCACGACCACGTCGGACATCCGCTGGAAGGCGTTGACCTCGACGTTGCTGACGCCGGTGAGGTTCGTGTAGATGTGGATCAGCGGATCGTTCGCGGCGTGCTCGGAGAGCTGGCGATAGACCTCCCAGCCCTCGGGATCGTCGAGCGCCATCGAGCCCACCAGCGCCAGTTGCAGGTCTGGAATCTCCTCGCGCACGAGCCGGTAGGCGGCGATCACCCCGAACGGGTCCTTCCAGGCGTCAAAGCGCGAGACCTGCGTGATCAGCGGGCCGGGCCGGTCGATGCCGATCCAGTCGAGGATCTGATTGGCGGTGCGCTCGGAGATGTCCAGGTTCTTCGGGCTCAGCGGGTCGATCGCCGGGGCGATCGTGCGCACCCGCGCGACCGGCAGGTCGGGGGGCACGAACTCGCCCATCGTGAACACGGCCGCGTCGTAGTCGGCTAGGAACGGCCGCAGAAAGCGCCACGCGTCGGGGTTGGGCGCGGAGGTGTCGATGTGACAGCGCCACACCCAGCGAGCGTCTTCGCGACCGTGAACGCTCAGCAGGGCAGCCGGCTGGGGGTCGTGGACGATCACGAAGTCATGCCCACCGTCGAGTTGCGGCGCGTTCTCGCGCGTGCAATCCAGGTAGGCCTCGCGGTCGGCCTCGCTCAATGTCTCAGACGCTCCCTGCAGCGCGTTGTGCAGCGCCTTGGTAGCGCGGTAGAAGTCGTTGCGCCCGCCGATCACCTTCCACTCGACCGTCAACCCGAGATCGCGCAACAGCGGCACCGAGGAGCGCAGCAACTCCGAGACGCCGCCGCCGTAGGAGGTCGCGTTGACGTGCAGGATGCGCGCGCCGCGCAACGCGCGAGCCTGCTCGCGCAGCCCTTCGAGGATCTGATCGGGAACGATGTCCCGGTAGGCGTTCAACGACCACCGTCCGACCGAGACGTCTTGGAGCATCGCGCTAAGACCCCGTCAGGTCGCGCCGGCGAAAGACCCACAGCGCGCCGCTTGCGCAGGCGAGCGCCAGGGCGAGCATGATCGCGGCCGAGCCCGTGCGAAACGGCTGCGTGGGCACCAACCCGACGTGCGCGAACGGGGTCAGTTCGACGACCCATTTGGGCACCCCCAAGAGCGAACCTACGAGCTGCCACAGGAACGCGACCGTCACGAGCCCGTAGGCGATCGCGGCGCTCGCGCGCGGCAGCGCGGCGTAGGCCAGCGCGGCGATACCTCCGAACAGCAGCGCCACCGGCAGGCAGTTCGCTCCGGCCTCGAGCGTCCGCGGCAACGAGATCGAGACCCCCTGGGATGCGGCGCCGGCCCACGCGAACAGCCCCGCCGCCAGGGACAGCGCGACGGCGCCGGCGCTCGCCAGCAACAGCCGCCCGCCGAGCCAGCGGTAACGGTCTACCGGCAGCGCCAGCAACGTTTCCAGGCGCTCCTCGGACTCCTCCTGCCTGGCCGCGCCGACCTGCGCGCACGCGAACAGGCTGACGAGGAGGATGAAGAAGATGAACACGAACGCCAGATAGCCGGTCGGCGTCGTGATCGCGCCGGAGCCGAGTTTGGCGATCTCTTCGCGCACGCCACGCGTGATCCCGGCCGAGGAGATGCTCGCGGAGACCAGGCCGAGGACGAGCGCGAACACGCTCACCCCGCCCAACCACACGAGCAGGCCGGCGCGCTCCGAACGCCACGCCAGCGCCGTCGGCGAGCCGAGCAGTCCGAGTCGCGCCTGCTTGGTGTCCCGTGCGGGGAGCAGTCCGGTGCCGACGTCGCGACGAGCGGAGATGCGTGCGGCCAGCGCGATCAGCAGCACGCTCGTGAGGGCCGGCGCCAGCAGCACCAGCGGTTGAGCGCCGGTGAACGGGCGCAGCTCCTCCGCCCACCCCAGCGGTGTGACCCAGCGCAGCCAGCCGGCGCCGGCTGACGTGTCGGCGATCACTCGCAACAGCAGACACAGTCCGACCACGGCCGTCCCCAGCTCCAGCGCGAGACGACGGGTGGGCGCGAGCTGGCTGACGAGCGCGCCGACGCCGACGAACACCGGCACGACCGACACCGTCGCCAGCGCCAGATACGCCGACCCCCCGACCGCAAGGCCGCCGATGAGGAAGCCGGCGAACTGGGCCACCCACAAGAGCACCGCTCCCGCCGCGATCGCGGCCATCGCACACAGATACGTCGCGCCGCGCCCCACGCACCCCGCGAGGACCAGTTCCATCCGGCCCGTGTCCTCCTCGGCGCGTAGCGCCCGCACGGCGGCCAGAACGCCGAAGACCGCCGCGGCGATCACGAGCGTCCCGCCCACGCGCCACGCGCTGTAGCCGCTGACCGAGGTCACTTCGTAGGGATAGCCGTAGAACAGGCGCAGCGCGTCGTTGCCGGCGAAGCTGTGCGCGAACCCGAGCCGCTCGGAGAGCGTCGGGTAGGCATGGCGGTAGCCGACCGGCTGGATGTAGGAGTAGAACGCGAACAGGTACGCGAAGGCGATCGTGCGCGTGCGCGCGTCCCGGAACGCGCGCCGCGTCAGCGCCCAGACGGCCGGACGGCTCCCGGAGAGGCTCACGCCTGAAGGCACAGCCCCACGGACGCCGGGCGGCGGGGAGAGGCTAACCGCCGACACGGCCGTTGCTCGAGTCGTAGTGGTGCAGAAAGATCTCCTCCAGGGAGGGCTCGCGAGAGCTCAGCGCAATCACCGGATGCTCGGCCAGCGCCGCGATCAGCGGACCCACGCTGCCGCTGACCTCACATCGCAGCGCGTTCGCGCCGGCGCTCACCACGCTCACGCCCGGCAACGCCGGCAAGCTCGGGGCCGGGCCCGCGAAGGTGACCTCGATCGTCTGCGCGCCGAGATGGCGCAGCTCGGGCAACGTCCCCTCGTCCACGAGCCGTCCCTCGCGCAGGATCCCCACCCGATCGCACAGCGCCTCGACCTCACTGAGGATGTGCGAGGAGAGAAAAACCGTCTGCCCGCGCTCGCGCGCTTCGTGGACGGTCTCGCGAAACGCCACCTCCATCAGCGGATCCAGGCCGCTCGTGGGCTCGTCGAGGATCAGCAAGCGCGCGCGCGTGGCGAACGCGGCGATCAGCTGCACCTTCTGGCGGTTGCCCTTCGACAGCGCCCGCACCCGCTTGTCGCTCTCCAGCTGAAAGCGCTCGACGAGCTTCTCGCGATAGGCCACGTCGGTCCCACCGTGCACCCGCGCGAGGAACTCGAAGGTCTCACGGCTGGTCATCGCCGGCCACAGGAACGGCTCCCCCGCGACATAGGCGACCTCGCGATGGGCGCTCACGGGATCGCTCCAGGCGTCGATCCCGAACAGCCGCGCCCGGCCCGAGCTGGGGCGGTGCAAGCCGAGCAGCAGCCGGATCGTCGTCGTCTTACCCGACCCGTTCGGACCGAGATAGCCGTAGACCTCGCCCTCGCCCACGCTCAAATCGAGACCGTCCAGCGCAAGCGTGTCGCCGTAGCGCTTAGAAAGCCCCTCCGTGTGGATTACGGACTGCATCTGCTCGCATCTTCGAGCACGCGTCGGTATGTCGTCATCGGGGGCAGGCCCCGCCCGTACTGTGGGTAACTACGCACACCGGTGATTGGCGTCACGGTAGATTGGACGAGAACCGACAGGCGCCCACACCATGGACATCGAGGGCGAACCAGCGACCACTCCGCACTCCGGCCCGCGCCGCTGGGAACGCGTGCGCACGCTGGGGCCGCCGTTCGTCGCTCTGTGCGGCATCGTCGCGGGCGGACTGCTCGCGCTGCTCGTCGGCCCCGACCCGGCCGACGCGGTGTGGGCGGCGACCGTCGCGCTGATGCTCGTGCCGCTGACGTGGTCGGTGGCACGCGCGCTGATCCACGGCGATCTCGGCGTCGACCTGATCGCGCTGCTGGCGATGGCGGGCGCGCTCGCGCTGGGCGAATACCTGGCCGGCTCGGTGATCGCCCTGATGCTGGCCGGCGGCAACGCGCTGGAGGAGTTCGCCTCCGGCCGGGCGCGACGCGAGCTGACGAAGCTCATCGAGCGGGCGCCGCGGGTGGCGCGGCGGCGGACGCAGACCGGATGGGAGGAGATCGAGGTCGACGACGTGGCGGTCGGCGACGTGCTGCTGGTGCGCGCCGGCGAGGTCGTGCCGACCGACGGCGCGATCGTCGGCGAGCGCGCGGTGATCGACGAGTCGAGCCTGACGGGTGAGCCGCTGCCGGCCACCTACACGCGTGGCCACACCCTCTCCAGTGGGACGGCCAACGCCGGTGACGCGTTCGAGCTGCGAGCCACTCGTCGCGCGGGCGACAGCGCCTACGCGGCGCTGGTGCGCCTCGTGCGGGAAGCCGAGCAACGCCGGGCGCCGTTCGCGCGCCTGGCCGATCGCTACGCCGTGTTCTTCCTGCCCCTGACCCTCGCCATCGCCGGTGGGGCCTGGGCGATCAGTGGTGACCCTGTGCGCGCCCTCGCGGTGCTGGTCGTGGCGACTCCCTGTCCGCTCATCCTGGCGGCGCCGATCGCATTCGTCGCAGGGCTCTCACGCGCCGCGAACGTCGGGGTGATCGTCAAGGGGGGACAGGCGATCGAGCGTCTCGGAGCAGCCCACACGGTGCTGCTCGACAAGACCGGTACGTTGACGCTGGGAGTGCCGATGGTCGAGCGTGTGCAGGCGCTCGATGGGATCGCGCCACCAGAGCTGCTGCGCTTGGCGGCGTCGCTGGATCAGCTCTCGAGCCACGTGCTCGCCGGCGCGATCGTGCGCCAGGCCGGTAGCGACGGGATCGCGTTGGTGCGTCCGCAGAGCGCGCGCGAGGCGCCGGGCCAGGGCATCGAGGGCATCGTCGACGGGCGCTCGGTGGTCGTTGGCAGCGCCGCCTGGTTGGCTGAGCACGGAATCGTTCCCGGCAACTCACAGGCGCTGCCGGGATCTGTGGACGGCGGCGCGATCGTCCTCGTGGGTGTGGACGGCCGACTTGCCGGCGTGCTGGTGATGGGCGATCGTGTGCGCGCCGACGCGCACGAGCTCGTGCGACGCCTGCGCTCGGTCGGGGTGCGTCACGTGGCGATGCTCAGCGGCGACCGCGAGGATGTCGCCAGGATGGTCGGCGAGCAGCTGGGCATGGATCGCGTCTACGCCGAGCAAAGCCCCGAGGACAAGCTCGCGATCGTGCGGCGCCTGCGCGAGGACCCGCGGCTGTCACCGGTCGTGATGGTCGGCGACGGCATCAACGACGCTCCCGCGCTGGCGATGGCCGATGTCGGCATCGCGATGGGCGGCGCCGGGGCGACCGTGTCCTCCGAGACGGCCGACGCGGTGATCACGGTCGATCGCATCGATCGTGTCGCCGACGGGATCGAGATCGGACGGCGGACCATGCGGATCGCGCGGGAGAGCGTGATCTGGGGGATCGGCCTGAGCACCTGCGGGATGGCGCTGGCCGCCGTCGGCCTGCTGGTTCCGGTGGCGGGGGCGCTATTCCAGGAGGCGATCGACGTCGCCGTCATCCTCAACGCGCTGCGTGCGCTGAGGCCAGGTCACTGACCGGGATGTCGCGGAGTGCGGTAACTAGCCGCAGACGGACGACCTGGCCGCATGCGGCCAGGTCCGAGGGGCGCATGCGCCCCTCGTCGAACGGCGCATGCGCCGTTCGCAGACATGCCGCATGCGGCATGTCTCGATATCGCACATGTGCGATATCGCCATATCATCGGTCGATGTCCAAACCACGCGAGCTCACGACTAAGCAGTACGACAAGGAGCTCCTGCGCCTGCAGACAGAGCTCGTGTACATGCAAGAGTGGATCGTCGCGCGTGGACAGCGACTGGTGGTGCTGTTCGAGGGGCGCGACACCGCCGGCAAGGACGGGGTGATCAAGCGCGTGATCGCCTACCTGAACCCGCGCACCTGCCGCGTCGTGGCGCTGCCCACTCCGAGCGAGCGCGAGCGCACGCAGTGGTACTTCCAGCGCTACACCGCACACTTGCCCGCCGCCGGGGAGATCGTGCTGTTCGACCGCAGCTGGTACAACCGCGCGGGCGTCGAGCGCGTGATGGGCTTCTGCGGTCAGGAGGAGTACGAAGAGTTCCTGCGCTTCTGCCCGTCCTTCGAGCAGGCGCTGATCAACGACGGGATCGTGCTCGTGAAGTACTGGCTGTCGGTCAGCGACTCCGAGCAGGAGCGGCGCTTTGAGAAGCGGCTGTCGGACCCGCGCAAGCGCTGGAAGTTCAGCCCGATCGACCTGCAAGCGCGCGCCCGTTGGGTCGACTACGCCGAGGCCAAGGACCGCATGTTCGCCTACACCGACACTCAGGACAGCCCCTGGTATGTGGTGCAGGCCGACGACAAGCGCAGCGCGCGCCTGAACCTCATCAGCCACCTGCTCTCGCTCGTGCCCTACGAGCACCTCGACGACGGCCACTCGCCGACCCTGCCGCCACGCCAGGAGCGAAGCTACGTGCGCCCGCCGATCCGCACCGAGCACCTCGTGCCCGCGACCTACGCCGTGCGCTCGGGCTGAGCCAGGCGGTGGGATCCTCCTCGCCATGACATCCGCCGGCGCCCTCCCACCCGCGCCCCGCCTGGCGATTTTCGGACCCCATCCGCTGCTCACGGTCACGCTCGAGCGCGAGGGACCCGAGCGCGAGCAGGTCCACTTCCACCCCGGCGGGCAAGGCGTGTGGGTGGCGCGCATGGCCGCCTGTCTGGGCGCCGAGCCTGTGCTGTGCGGGTTCCTCGGCGGCGAGAGCGGTCAGCTGCTGGAGGGGCTTTTGGCCCGCATCGGCGGCGAGCGGCGCCTCGTCACGAGTGCGTCCGCGAGCGGTTGCTATGTGACCGATCGCCGCGGCGGCGAGCGCGAGGTGCTCATCTGCACGCTCAGCGATCCGCCCTCCCGGCACGAGCTCGACGAGCTGTTCTCGATCGCCTGCGCGGAGGCGATCGCCGACGGGTGGCTGATCGTGACCAACCCGATGCCGGCCGAAGCGCTCCCGCTGGATGTTTACGGCGACCTGATCGCCGACGCGCGCGCCGGGGGCGCGCGCACGCTCGTCGACCTGTCCGCACCGCGCCTGAACAGCGCCCTGCGCGGAGAGCCGGACCTGGTGAAACTGAACGACTGGGAGCTGGCCGGATACGTCAACGGCCCCGTGTCGGAGCCCGCGCAGCTGCACCGCGCCGCGCAGCGCCTGCGCGAGGAGGGCGCCGGGGCCGTGGTCGTGACCCGGGAGAGCAGCCCGCGCTCGCGCTCGTCGGCGAGCGGGCCTGGTGGTTGACACCGCCGCGCTTGGAGCACGGCTATCGCGAGGGGTGCGGCGACGCGATGATGGGCGCCCTTGCCGCCGCCTGGGCGTCCGGTGAGACGTTGGAGCGGGCGCTGAGCGTCGGGGCGGCCGCCGGTGCGGCCAACTTCCTGCGCCACGGCCTGGGCAGCGCCTCGCGCGATGTCGTCGAGGGGCTCGTGGACAGCGTCGTGCTGGAGCCGTTCACCGACGCTTGAGACCACGGGAGCGCTGAGGGGAGCGCGGCCGGCGAGACCGTCCTGCCGCGCTACGGGCGCGGGAGGACGCTTCTATCTCCGCGCACGATCGCGCGGGGGGCGAGATCCTTAGACCAGGCGAGCTGCTGGGGAGTGCAGACGCTCGCGAGGCTCGCGAACCCGGCCGCCAGACGCAGCGGACGACCGGCGTGCGAGGAGTGAGCGTCGCTTGAGAGCAGGTGCACCAACCCCTCCCGGGCCAGCTCCATCACTGGACCCCCGGGCTCGGATCGCGCGATGAACTCTGCCGTCCACTGAATCAGGCAGCCCGCGTCCGCCAGGCGCCGCACACGTTCGGTGAAATCCACGCCCGCGTGGCGCTCGGGGTGGGCCAGCACCGTCCGCACTCCTCGTCGGTGGAGCCGTCCCACGAGCTCTTCCAGCTCGTCACCGAGCGGGCCGGGCGCCGGCTCCAACAGCACCCAGCCACCTGCGCCGCCGAGCGTCACCGCTCGCAGTTGGTCACCGTCGAGGCGATCGGCCTCGGTCTGGGCCAGCTCGCCGCCGGGGAGCAGACGGACGCCGATCCGCTGCTCGTCCAGTGCGTGTTGCAGCGAGTCCACGCGCCCGGCGATCTCCTCGATCGCCACGCTGTGGTCGTGGCGGATATGGGGTGTCGCGCACACTGCCTCGATCCCGTCCTCCAGCGCCTGGCGCGCCAGCGCCAGACTGTCTTGCAGGTCGCGCGCGCCGTCGTCGAGTTCCGGCAGGATGTGGCAGTGCAGGTCGATCATGGCCGGGGTAAGTACTAACGCACATCCGCCATGGGGAGAGTCACCGATGTGCTGGCTGCGGGACGGGTCTAATTTCGATTGGGCAGGCGCACGGTCCCGCGCCGAGCAACTTCTCAGCTCTACGACCCAAAGGTAGGCACCCGCGATGAAGGCACTCGTTTATCACGGCCCCGGCGAGCGGGGCTGGGACAGCGTCGAGGATCCCACGATCATCGATCCGACCGACGCGATCGTGCGGATCGACACCTCGACGATCTGCGGCACCGATCTGCACATCCTCAAAGGTGACGTGCCCGAGACGACGCCCGGCACGGTGCTCGGCCACGAGGCCGTCGGCACCGTGCAGGAGGTCGGCGCCGGCGTGAGCACGGTGGCGCCCGGCGATCGTGTGCTGATGTCCTGCGTTAGCTCCTGCGGGCGCTGTCGCTTCTGCAAGGAAGGTCGCTACGGGCAGTGCCTCGGCGGTGGCGGTTGGATCTTCGGTCATCTGATCGACGGGCTGCAGGCCGAATATGCGCGCGTGCCGTTCGCCGATAACTCGGTCTACAACGTGCCCGAGCAGCTGAGCGACGAGCAGGTGCTGTTCCTCGCCGATATCCTGCCCACCTCGTTTGAGGTCGGCGTGCTCAACGGGATGGTCGCCCCCGGTGACGTCGTTGCGATCGTCGGCGCCGGACCGATCGGCCTGGCCGGGATCCTGACCGCGCGCCTGTACACGCCCGGGCGGATCGTCGCGATCGACCTCGCCGACAGCCGGCTGGAGTCCGCCAAGCGCTTCGGCGCGGACACCACGATCAACAATGGTCGCGAGGACGCCGTCGCGCAGGTGATGGAGTTGACCGACGGTCTCGGCGCCGACGTCTCCTTCGAGGCGGTCGGCGTGCCGCAGACCTTCGAGCTGGCCGCCGAGCTGATCCGTCCCGGCGGACGCGTGGCCAACATCGGCGTCCACGGCAGCTCGGCGCAGCTGCATCTGGAGAGGCTGTGGATTCGCGACGTCACGATCACCACCGGGCTCGTCGACACCTACAGCATCCCCCAGCTGATGCGGCTGATCTCAAGCGGCCGCCTGGACCCCTCGCTGTTCGCCACCCACCGCTTCTCGCTCGGGGACACGATGGCGGCGTATGACGTGTTCGGCGACGCCGCCAATTCGGGCGCGCTGAAGGTTGTGCTCCAGGGCACCGGTGGCGCGTCAGCCGGCGCCGCCACCGAGCGGGTCGCGACCGCCGCTTAGGGCCTATCCCAAAAGGGCGTGCGGCTGGGGCGTTCGAGGGTCGAGCGGAGCGCGGACGCAAGGGCGAAGGCATGGTGGTGCCATGTCGAGCCCGAGGACAAAGCTCCGCGAAGGCCATCGGGCGCATCCAGACGTGCGGCCCTTGCGGGATAGGCCCTTAGGCAGGATCGCCGGAGGGGACCGTGGGTTCGTCACGGCGCACCGGCATTCGCGCCGCGACCAGCGTGCCCTGCTCGCCGGAGTCGATGACGAGCGTGCCGCCGGTCAGCGTCACCCGCTCCTGCATACCGGCCAGGCCAAAGCCCTCGCTCATCGTCTCGGGATCGAACCCAACGCCGTCGTCTCGCACCTCGATCGACAGCTCCTCGCCCACTTCACCGACGGCCACTCGCACGCGCACCAGGTCAGCTCGCGCGTGCTTGGCGACGTTCGTGAGCGCCTCCTGGAGCAGCCGGTAGACGGCGGTCTCGAGATCTCCCTCGAGACGGCCCTCGCGCGTGGAGGGTCCCGGCAGCAAGAGCTCGCTTTCGACCTCAAAGCCGCTCTGCACACGATGGCGCTCGAGCAGCGCCTCGATCGCGGCGCTCAGGCCCAGTTCGTCGAGCGCCGCCGGGCGCAGCTCGGTGATGATCGCGCGCAGGTTGCCGATCTCCTGCTCGATGTGATCGACCGCTTCGCGCATTGCCTCCTGAGCGCGATCGGGATCGTTGCGGCGCAGCGCCGAGGACAGCAGCACGCGCAGGCCGCCCAGACCCTGGAGGGTCTCGTCGTGCAGCTCCCGCGCCCAATGGCGTCGCTCGGCGTCTGCTGCCGCCAGCGAGCTGCGCAGGCGGTCGGCCTGCACGCTTTGAGCCATCGCCACCGCTGTCGCGGCGCTCACGGCGAACGTGCGCAGCATCTGCTCGTCGTCCTCCCCGAACACGTCTCCGTGCCGGCCGCGGTCGAACGCCGCCAGCACCCCCAGCGCCTCGCCGCGATAGAGCATCGGCACCAGCAACGCGGTCTGCGCGTCGAGCACGCCGAACTCGCTGGGGGCGGTCCGCAGCTTCCCCGGAACGTCGGTGATTCGTTCGGGGCGGCGATGCTCGAGCACCTGGCCGGCGGTCGAATCGGCGATCGGCAGGCGTGCGCCGTGCATGTCACGGACGTGGCCGGCGCTCGCCCGCACGGCCAGCTCCTGACCGTCGCGCAGCATGATCACGAGGCTGCGGGCCTCCACGAGTGCGCGCCCGCGCTTGACGATCAGCTCGAGCACGTGCTCGAGCGCGACTTCTCCGCCGATGGCCACCGCCACGTCGCGGGTGGCCTCGAGGCTGCGGAACGCCTTCTCAAGCTCCTCGCGGCGACGCTCGCTGATCTCATATACGCGCGCGTTGTCGATCGCGATCGCCGCCCAGTCGGCGAGGATCGTCGCGGCCTCCTCGTCGCGCTCGTCGAACGCGCTCTCGCCCTGCTTCTCGGTCAGGTACAGGTTTCCCCATGCCTGCCCGCGGATGACGATCGGCACCCCCAGGAAGCTTTGCATCACCGGATGTCCCGCCGGGAACCCGTAGCTGCTCGGATGGCGCCCCACGTCGGGCAGGCGCAAGGGATGCGGGCGCTCGATCAGCACTCCCAGGACGCCGCGTCCCCGTGGCAGGGCGCCGATCGCGCGGTGGGTCTCCTCGTCGATGCCGGAGGTCAGGAACTGTTCCAGTTCCGAGCGCTCCTTGTTGAGGATGCCGAGCGCCGCATAGCGCGCCCCGGTGATCTCGCGCGCGGTCTCGAGCACCCGGTCGAGAACAGCGCCCAGGTCGAGCTCGGTCATCAGCGATCGCCCCACGTCGAGCAGGCGACGAATCCACAACTCTTCGGAATTCGTGTCCATGCACACCGAGCTTACTCCGTAGTTATCCTCATGCCACGGCGGGTTTTCTCGGCTGACGAGTCGGCCTGCTGCGCTTACGCTTTCTGTTGCCATGACCAGTGAGGCCGTCATCCAGCCAGACAAGCTCCGCGTGGTGATCGCGGGCGGTGGCGTGGCCGCGCTGGAGACGGCGCTCGCGCTCGCACAGCTCGCGGGCGAGCGCACCGACGTGACGCTGATCGCGCCCAACGCCGAGTTCTCATATCGCCCGCTGTCCGTGCGCGAGCCCTTCGCCTACGGCGCCGCCCGCGGCTATCCGCTGTCGCGGATCGCGCACGACGCGCAGGCCACCCTGCTGGTCGACGAACTGGGCTTCGTGGACCCCGACAAGCACACGGTTCATACCGAGGATGGGCGCGCGCTCGAGTACGACGCGCTCGTGCTCGCGCTCGGCGCCCGCATCACCGCCCGCTACAAGCACGCCCTGACGATCGACGACCGTCGCCTGGACGAGACGCTGCACGGGCTGATCCAGGACGTCGAAGGCGGCTACGTCCACGGCCTCGCGTTCGTCGCGCCGGGGCGCATGGCCTGGCCGCTGCCGCTGTATGAGCTCGCGTTGATGACGGCCGCGCGCGCGTACGACATGGGTGTCGAGCTCGCCACGACGATCGTCACCCCCGAGGACAGTCCGCTTGCGATCTTCGGACCTTCCGCCAGCGAGTCGGTGGCAAAGCTGCTCAGCGACGCGGGCATCACGGTGGTCGGCTCGGCCTATGCTGAGATCCCGAGCACCGGGGAGATCGTGATCAACCCCGGCGACCGGCGCCTGCGGGTCGACCGGGCGATCGCGCTGCCCGAGCTGTACGGCCCGTGCGTGCGCGGTATTCCGCTGGGCGAGCACGGCTTCATCCACGTCAACCGTCACGGTCTGGTGCCCGATGTCGGGCACGTCTACGCCGCCGGTGACGCTACCGATTTCCCGATCAAGCACGGCGGCCTCTCTTCCCAGCAGGCCGACGCGGTCGCCCAGTCGATCGCCGCACTCGCGGGCGCGGCGATGACCCCGGAGCCGTTCAAGCCGGTGATCCGCGGCATCCTGCTGACCGGCGCACAGCCGCGCTACCTCACGGCTCGCGTCACCGGCGGGCAGGGTTTTGGCTCGGAAATCACCGACGCTCCCACCTGGTCGCCACCGAGCAAGATCGCCTCGTTGTATCTGGCCCCTTACATCGCCGCACTGGACGAAGAGGACGAAGAGGACGAAGAGGACGGTGCGGCCGACGATCGCCCCGCCGCCGTCTCGGGCTGAGCACAGAGAAATCCCGCGGCGACGAACGCACGGCGCGCGGTCGTGATACTGACGGCCATGGCATCAGCCGCCGCGGACGCCACGAGTTCTGAGTCCACCGCCGCCGGGCGCACGGCGTGGGCACGCAATCTGGGCGCTCCGGTGCGCGACTTTCTGAGCACCGAGACAGGTGGCGCCGTGGTGCTGGTCGCGGCGGCCGTGGCGGCGCTCGTGTGGGCGAACTCGCCCTGGCCGCACTCTTATGAGTCCTTCTGGGACACCAAGCTCGCGCTCAGCTTGGGAGGGCATGTGCTCTCGGCGAGCCTGCGCCAGTGGGTGAACGAAGGCTTGATGGCGCTGTTCTTTCTGGTCGTCGGCCTGGAGGCCAAGCGCGAGCTCGACCTCGGTGAGTTGCGCGAGCGCAACCGGCTCGCGATCCCGGTGGTGGCCGCGCTCGGGGGCATGGCTCTGTGTGTGGGCATCTACCTGGCGATCAACGCGGGCGGCGCTGGTAGGGCCGGCTGGGGCACGGCGATGTCGACCGATACGGCGCTTGCCCTGGGCGCGCTCGCGCTGGTGGCGCCCAGCGGCGCGACACGGTTGCGCGTGTTCCTGTTGACGCTCGCCGTCGTCGACGACCTTGGGGCGCTCGTGGTGATCGCCCTCGCCTACAGCACCCACATCTCGCCGCTCGCGCTCACGGTCGCGCTCGCGCTGTTCGCGGTGCTCGTGCTGTTGCGCTTCGCGGGGAGCTGGCGCGAGCCCGCGGCGGTGATCGTCGGCGTGGGGGTGTGGCTGGCGATGTTCGAGTCGGGGATCGACCCGGTCGTGGCGGGCCTGGCGATCGGCCTGGTGACCAGCGCCTACCCGCCGGCGCGCGGCGATCTTGAGCGCGCCACCGAGCTGACGCGCTCCTTTCGCGAGCAGCCGACGCCCGAGCTGGCCTATCTGGCCCAGCGGGGGTTGGCCTCCACGATCTCCCCTAACGAGCGGCTGCAGTACCGGTTGCATCCGTGGACGAGCTTCGTCGTGGTGCCGCTGTTCGCATTGGCCAACGCCGGTATTCACGTGGACGGCCACGTACTCTCGGGCGCGCTGCGCTCGCCGGTGACGATCGGGATCGTGCTCGCCTACGTGCTCGGCAAGCCCCTGGGCATCCTCGGGGCCTCCTGGCTTGGCACGCGCCGAGTGCTGGGCGCCGGTCCGACCAAGCTCGCAGTCACCTGGCCGGGCCTGGCGGGGACCGGCGCGGTCGCGGGGATCGGGTTCACGGTGTCGCTGCTGATCGCCGATCGCGCCTTCGGCGGCGAAGCGCTGGCGCAGGCCAAGCTCGGCGTCCTCGCCGCCGCGATCGTCTCTCCGCTGCTGGCCTGGATCGTGTTCCGGCTGATCGCCCGCGTCCCCGCGGCGGTGCGCGCCCGTCAGCTGGGCCGTACGGCCGAGCAGTTGATCGACCTCGCCGAGGACGTCGATCCCGCGCGCGATCACATCCGCGGTGCGCCCGACGCGCCGGTGACGCTGGTCGAGTACGGCGATTTCGAGTGCCCATATTGCGGGCGCGCCGAGCCCGTGATCCGCGAGTTGCTTTCGGAGTGGGGCGACGATCTGCGCTACGTCTTTCGCCATCTGCCGCTCAGCGACGTGCATCCCTGGGCACAGCTCGCGGCGGAGGCCGCCGAGGCCGCGGGCGCGCAGGGGGCGTTCTGGGAGATGTACGACATCCTGCTCGCCCACCAAGGCGAGCTGACGCCGGGCAGTTTGCGCGAGTACGCTCAAGAACTCGGCCTCGACGGCGAGCGTTTGACCGAGGAGCTGCGCCGTCGCACCCACGCGGCCCGGGTCGGCGAGGACGTCTCAAGCGCCGACGCCAGCGGCGTCTCGGGCACGCCCTCGTTCTTCATCAACGGCCGCCGTCACACCGGCGTGTATGACGTCGCGACGCTCAGCGCGGCCGTGCGCGCGGCGCGATCGCGGGCGCTCGTCCTCGCGCCGTCGGAGGCCTGAGCCGCGCGAGGAGTTCGAGAAGATTGCGGGCGTGCCATTCGATGGCGCGCCAGTCCTGGTTGGAATGGCTGATCTCGTCGACGATCCGCTCGGCCAGGTCGGTGGCGCGGACGGTCATCTGCTCGTGGTTGCTCATCGTCGTCTCCCGTGTAGGCGAACATGTGTTCGCGTCAGACTGTAGGGTCGGCGAACGCCGGGGCAGGCCTCGGGCGCCGGCGTGCGTCTCTCCGGGCACAAAGAAGTCACAGCCTTGTCACATCTGCGCTGTGCACAGCCTGGCCTGGCTTGCGCGCGCAGTGTTCTCGAGCTGCCGTGCGTGCACACGATGCTCGAGCCGTCATCGCAGAACACGCTCTCGCCTGATCGCGCCTGGGTGCAGGACCCTCGCTGGAATTGGGGCATCGTGGGTGATCTGATGCCGTGAACGGCGGCCTCGGCCCCGGCGGATGTTCTTCTGGCGTGGGTACCTACGGCTTCAGCCGCACCGGCAGCGACTTGAGCTGGTTGAGGAAGACGGACTCGACGATCGTGGGGGTGTCCACCAGCTCCATCGCGGGGAAGCGGGCGAGGGTCTCCTCGAACAGCACGCGCAGCTCCAGGCGCGCCAGCGCGGTGCCCAGGCAGAAGTGGCGCCCGCCGGCGCCAAACGCCTGGTGCTCGGTGGTGCGGCGCACGTCGAAGCTGTCCGGATCGGCGTGGCAGTTCTCGTCGCGGTTGGAGGAGACGTACCACATCACGACCTTCTCGCCCTCTTTGATCTGACGCCCGTTCAGCTCGCTGTCGCGCGTGGCCGTGCGGCGGAAATGGGCGAACGCGGGGAACATCCGCAGCGACTCCTCGACGGCGCCGGGGATCAGCTCGGGATCGGCCAGCACGAGCGCGCGCTGCTCGGGGTTTTCGATCAGCGCGCGCATGCCGCTGCAGTAGGTGGCCTTCGTGGAGTCGTTGCCGGCGGCGACGAGCAGGAAGAAGCCCATCACGATCTCGTGCTCCTCCAGGCGCTGCCCATCGACCTCTGCGTGGACGAGCACGCTCGTCAGATCGTCGGTGGGGCGCTCGCGGCGCTCGGCGATGAGCGCGCCGCAGCGCTGGAAGATCTCCGCGACCCCCGCTTCGACTCCCGCTTGAGGACTCTCGTGCGGGTTCAGGTCGGGGTCGCCGGCGCCGAGCATCATGTTCATCAGCCGCGCCCACACCTCGTCCTCCTCGGGCGGGATGCCCATGAAGCTGCCGATCACGCGCGATACCACCGGCTGGGCGACGTCGGCGACCAGGTCGCATGTCTCCCGGCCCTGCAGCCCGTCGAGCGCCTCCACCACGATCGCGCGCACGGCGTCTTCGTGTGCGGCGATCCGCTTCGGGGTGAAGCCGGCCTGGAAGAGGGCCTTGATGCGATCGTGCTTGGGCGGGTCCATGCCGATGAACATCGCTCGCGAGAGCTCGATCGGCAGACCGATGTTGGCGGCCGTGACGCCCCCCAGTTCCGAAGAGTAGGTCTGCCAGTCGCGGCTGACGGTGCGGATGTCCTCGGCCGTGGTCACCGACCAGTAGCCGGGCTCCTCGGGAAATTCGGTGATGCTCTCGGTCCAGTGCACGGGGCACTCCCTGCGCATGCGCGCGAACAACTCGTCCGGCACGCCGCCTTCCCAGTGCTCGCGCTCGGTGAGGAGCACGTCCTCCAGGTCGCTGCTGTCTACCGCCGCCATCTGGACCTCCAAGAAACGATCGTCGTCGGGTCATCGATGTTACAGGCCCTGGGGCCCTCCGATGCGACCGCCGCGTGGCCCGGAGATCGTGCGGCGCAGGCGCTGGACGCGGCGCAGCTCCTGCACGTCCTCGTCCAGCGAGGGTGGCGTCGCGGCGGGATCGGTTGCGCCCAGCAGCTCGGGCGCAAGGCGGTTGCGCACGAGCTCGCCGGCGACTTGGTCGACGCGCTGGGCGCTCGCTCCGGGGCGTGAGCTGACGATGCGCTGCAGGCGGGTGTCCTGAAACAGCAGTCCGACGCCGTCATCCAGCGACCAACCGCCGGGCAGCTCGCCGTCGCGCAGGGCCGCGAGCCACACGGGCAGGCGCTCGGGCTCGCCGTCGGCGTGGACGGTGAGCGATCCTTGCAGCAGCCCGAGCCCTGCCAGCGGCTCGGGCCGGCCGCTGGAGCGGGTGATGCCGCCTTCGAACCAGCACATCGCCCCGGCCGAGATGCCGGCCAGGACGATGCCTTGCTTCCAGGCGCGTATCAGCAGGCGGTCGAGGTCGTGCGCGCGCCAGATCGCCAGGAGGTTGCGCATCGAGCCGCCGCCGACATAGAGCACGTCCTGGGAGAGGACGATCTCCTCCAAGGGCCGGCGCAACTCGTGCAGGCGGAACAGCGACAGGTGCTCGGCGACGCAGTGACGGTCGGCGAAGCGGGCATGGAACGCGGCGATCTGAGCGGTCGTGTCGCCCGATGCGGTGGGTAGGAAAAGGATGCGCGGTTCGCGCGTCCCGGCCGAGCCGCGCGCGGGGGTGAGTGAGAGGACGAAGTCGTCGAGCAGCGGGTTGGAGGGCTCCATCGTAAAGCCGCCGCCACCCATCGCGAAGATCTTGCGCTGTTCGGGGGGCGCCTCGGGCGGGCTCACGCGGCGGCGCCGATCGGCGCGCGGGTGAGGGGTCCGGGCGCGGTGGCCTTCGACCTCGTGGGCTCGGGAGAGGGTGAGGAGGGTGCGGGCGTGCGCTCGATCGCGCCCGCGAGCGTGTGCTGGGGATCGGAGTCCAGATAGGTGACCTCGAGCGGGACCTCGACGACCGACTCGCAGGCGGGCTCGACGCGGTAGGCGCGGGCCTTGCGTCGAGAACTCACCGCTCGCTCCAGCAGCGTGCCGCGGAAGTGCAGCGCGACGCCGTCGTCGGCGGCGAAGCCGGGGCGCATGCCGGCGGCGACGAAGCGGTGATACTCGGCGCGGCGCGCGGGCTCGGCGTCGTAGTGGACGCAGTTGGAGTAGGGCAAGAGGCCCAGGCCGCGCACGCGCCGGGGGGCGCCGTGGAAGGCCGAGAGCGATTCGGCGAACCAGCACAGCGACCCGGCGGAGGGACCGCACAGGACGATCCCCCGCCGCCAGGCCCGGCGCAGGACGGAGTCAAGGCCATGGGCGCGCCAGGCGCCGAGCATCGAGACGACGTTGCCGCCGCCGACGTAGATGAGGTCCTGGGCGAGCAGGTGGGTGGCGAGATCGTCCTCGACGCCGCCGACGCCCTGGTCGCGGCGAAACAGCGAGACGTGCGAGGCGTCGCAGTGGGCGGAGAAGCGCCGGTAGAAGCGCACGACGTAGTGGTCGGCGTCGCCGGAGGCGGTCGGCAGAAAGCACACGCGCGGGCGCTGCGAGTCGGTGAGCGAGAGGATGTAGTCGTCCAGCAGCGAGGAGTCTTTCTCCATCGAGAAGCCGCCGCCGCCGAGGGCCACGATCTGGGGGGTCCGCCTGGGGGCGCGTCGGGAGGGTCGCATCGCTGGGTCTCGCAGTGTCGGTGCGTCGAGTGTTGCCTATCCCATGCTTGTAAGAGCTTCGCCGATGCGGGCCCCGGGCCGGTATGGACCTGAGTCGGAGATTCGGTGCGGGCACGATGGACATGCGCACATAGGGGTTCAGCAAACAATTAGGTTGTTAACACGCTGCTCCTACGGCGGGCGGGGATGCTGCCCGGCATGAACGCACAAGAGCGGTCTTTTTGGGGGGAAACACGTGGGCCAAGTCCCTCTACAGCCCGGCCGGCGCCGGTTACCGCAGTGCTCGGCTCGGCCAGGCTGCAATCGGCGGCGCTGCTGAGCCTGGCGGGCGGGCTGAACCTGTGGGCGCTTGCTCGCAACGGCTGGGCCAACGCCTACTACAGCGCGGCCGTGCGCTCGATGAGCTCGAGCTGGCACGACTTCCTGTTCGGCGCGATGGACCGCACGGGGGTGATGACGGTCGACAAGCCGCCGCTGGCGCTGTGGGTGCGCGTGTTCGGTTATCACCCGCTGAGCATGCTCGTGCCCCAGGCGCTGATGGGGGTGGCGAGCGTGGCGCTCGTGTATGACCTGGTCGGGCGTTGCTGCGGGCGCCTCGGCGGTTTCGTGGCCGGTCTGGCGCTGGCGCTGACGCCGATCACGGTGGGGATCTCGCGCCATAACAACCCTGACGCGCTGCTCGTGTCGTTTGACGTGGGCGAGCTGAAGGCGCGGATCCGTGCACTGTTGCGACGCAGCGGGCCCGAGACGGAGGATCCCGACGTGCTCTCCTTCGCGGAGGTGCGCCTGGGCCGAAATCGGCATGGGGCCGAGGTGAGCGGCGAGTTCGTGGAGCTGACGCGGACCGAGTATCAGTTGCTGGAGTTGTTGATGCTGAATCCCAAGCGGGTGCTCGCGCACAGCCTGATCTATGACCGAGGAGGGCGCGCTGCGCGGCGCGAGCCTCGATCTCTCACGACGGCTGGAGGTCGAGGGCAGGGACGAGCTGGGACGCCTGGCGGAGAGCTTCAACCGCACGCTCGACGCGCTGGAGCGCTCGGTGGACTCCCAGCGACGACTCGTGGCCGATGCGGGGCACGAGCTGCGTACCCCGATCGCGAGCCTGCGCGCGAACATCCAGGTGCTGGGCGAAGCGCAGCGGCTGCCGGCGGCCGAGCAGGTGAGTCTGCGCGATGACATCGTGGGCGAGCTCGACGAGTTGACCGCGCTGGTGGCCGACGTCGTGGAGCTGGCGCGGGGAACCTCTTCGGAAGGCAGGCAGGCGGACGACGTGCGCTTGGACGCGATCGTGGCGGGCGCGATCGAGAAGGCGAGCAGGCGCGGAGGGGTGCGCTTCGAGCAGCACCTGGAGTCGACGGTCGTCACCGGGCAGGCCGAACGGATCGACCGCGCCGTCGGGAACCTGTTGGAGAACGCCCGCAAGTGGAGCCCCGACGGTGGCCTCGTCGAGATGGCGCTGAAGGACGGCATATTGAGCGTGCGCGACCACGGCCCCGGATTTGACGAGCAGGACGTGGCGCACGTGTTCGACCGCTTCTACCGCGCCGACGGCGCGCGCGGCCTGCCCGGCTCGGGGCTGGGCCTGGCGATCGTGCGCCAGGCCGCGGAAGCGTGCGGGGGCTATGCCGAGGCGGGCAACGCCGAGGGCGGCGGGGCGCTGCTGCGGGTCAGCTTCGGGCCGCGGGCCGGGTTTTCGGCTTCTGGGGGATAGAGGGAGCGCTAGCCGCAGGAGTCGCGGCTAGCGTCTGGTAGGCGCAGCGGCTCGGCTTCAGCTGTACTTGGCGATGAGCTTGAGTTGAGCCTCGATCTCGGAGATGAAGTCCAGCGTTTCGCCGCGGTCGTTGGCGATCTCGATCATCTTGTGCTCGCTGTGCTCGGCGACGACGGCGCCGATCGTGCCGGCGGGCCAGCTGCCGGTCCCGTCGACCTTGTCGACGGGTTTGGTGAGCGCGACGACGTCGTTCTCGTGGATGGCTTGCTTGGAGATAGTCATGGTCCCTCGATTCTAAGGCTTGGGGTAGGCGGATACAAGGCGCGGAGGGTCGCCTGCGATGCTGATCAGCCAGGCTGTCCGGACGTCGATGACGCGGTCGGCCTGAGCGCCGATCCCCTGGACCTGAATGTCGACTACGCAGTTGACGCCGTAGGGCGGGTTGTCGCGAATCTCGCTGACGGGCGTGTCGAGGATGCGGGCCATGATCTGGCCTTCGAGGTAGTCGATCGCGTCGATTGTGATCCCGAGGATCAGCTTGAACCCGAGGGCCTTGGGCCCGCCGACGTTGGGCGAGGTCGAGCGAGTAGGTCTCCAGCTTGTAGCGCACTCCGAACGCTTCCGCGGCGCCCGGGAGCGGCTCACCTACGGTGGGCGGCGGCGGTGGGGCGTTGTCGTCAGATGTTGAGCGTGGCATCTCCCCCTCTCATCCGACCGGATCCGGCGAGCGGGACGGAGCGGATAGCGCTCAAGTCGTCGTGACCGTGTCTCGCGAGCGGGACGTGGCGCACGTGTTCGACCGCTTCTACCGCGCCGACGGCGCGCGCGGCCTGCCCGGCTCGGGGCTGGCCTGGCGATTGTGGCCAGGCCGCCGAAGCGTGCGGGGGCTATGCCGAGGCGGCCAACGCGGAGGGCGGCGGGGCGCTGCTGCGGGTCAGCTTCGGGCCTCGGGCGGGGTTTTCGGCGACTTGAACGGGTAGCGGCGGCGCATGAACGGGGAGAACTTGGGGACCGTGAAGTCGACCTGACCATAGTCGGGACTGTAGATGAGCCCCTTCTTGATCAGCGAGTCGCGGGGAGCCGACGTATGGGATTGGTGTTTTCCGAGTCGCGTGGCGACTTCCGGAGTGCGGTATGGGCCCTCGCCGAGGTCGGCCATCGCAGCCATGTATTCCCGCTCTCGCTCGGTAGCCTTCTCGAAGCGCACATGGAAGAACTCTTCATCGAGTTCTGCGAGCACGAGCGGTTCGGCGTTCCGAACGTCGATGTCACGAATAGGTGAATTTGGCGCACGATTCCATGCCTCCTTGCCATATGCCTGGATGAACGCTGGATAGCAGCCGGACGCGCTGACTATCCGGGAGAGGGCGTCATCGTTCCATACGACACTCTGAGTCTCGGCCGGCTCCACGAGCGCTCGCCGTGCCGCGTCCTCGCCGAGGGGTCCGAGCCTTGGGTAGGCGAACAGTCGCTCGGCATAGGACTTCGCGTCGGCAACCAGGCCCGGTAGCTGTGGAAGGCCCGCCCCGACGAGGGCTATGGGCAGCTTCGCCTGCGACATTCGGTGCATCGCCGCCGCCAGGGACTCCAACTCCTCTCGCGCCAAGAACTGCATCTCGTCGACCAGGAAGACGACGCCGGTCTTCTGCTCATGAGCGGTCTGGCCGAGCTTTTCGAAGAGGTTGGTCAGATCTCGCTCAAGGTCACCTGTGGAGCCGCTGAGCGCATCGGCATCGAAGGAGAACTCGACGCTGCCGTCGGAGGACGCTCCGATCTTGAACCCACGCAGCAACGCCGTGAATGACTTCAGCCGGTCTCCGAGTGCCTTGCGAGCGCCGATCTGCAGCAGCGCCTGATACGCGGCATCCGCGAGCTGGGAGCGGAAATCGGTGTTCGACTTGATCTCAATCGGTCGTGGCGCGGTCCATCCGGCGTCCTTCGCAATGCTCTCGAACTCCAGCAGCAGAACCGTCTTGCCGACGCCTCTGAGCCCGGAGAGGATCATGCTGCGCTCATTCAAACCGCCGCCCAGCCGGGCGAGGAGCGTCCTGAACTGCTGCTCCTGAGTTTCGCGGCCGGTCAGTGCAGGCGGTGGGTTGCCTGCACTCATCGAGTATGGGTTTACGTCCGGGTCCATAGCGTGAGGTTATCTAACTTATCGACAACTATCCGGCATTATGCGCCAACAATCGGATAACGACGGATAAAACCTTATAGTCTTTGCCCGCAACTACGCGTCACGCATGCCGGAGCCGCGGTACGGAGCCGCTGTTCGGCGAACAGATCGCTAGCAAGGATGGCATTGGCATCGGTCTCGATTAGACATCACCCGCCGGTTACCCCCGTCCTAGTGGCGCCGCCGAAGCCGGCAATCGACGTCGCGGCTGCGAAGAGCCTCGTGGCGGGAGGCTCGGCGCGGGGACTACAGCTCGCTTGCGCTGGAGCGACATGCCAGGGCTCGGTCGAGTTGACGATGCAGGTCGTGGTCAGGCGCCGCAAGGGCCACCGAACCGTCTCGCACAAACAGACGATCGTCCTCGCCAAGGGCATGTTCTCGATCGCTGCGGGCACCAGTTCGGCGGTCGTGCTCCATCTCACCGCCGCCGGTCGCAAGCAGCTGGCGCACGTCAAACGCCATCCGCTGAAGGTCAAGCTCGCGCTGTCCTTGACGGGCGGCGTGGCGCAGGGACAGTCTGTGCTTGTGCGGTGAGGGTCCGAGAAAGCAAGCTCGCTGAAGCCGGTGAGGGATCGCATGTACACGGGACTGCGAGATGGATGGCTCAACACGATCAACTATGTCGATCGAAGCCAACACGCGCCGCCGGATGACCACCTGCCGCTGATAACTCAGGCCATTTGGACGGCGATGACGTCCAGTCCGGAGACGCGATTGAAATGACGGGCGTTGGCGGTGGCGACCCTCCATCCGGTCGACAATGCGGTGGCTGCGACGAGGCGATCATGAGCGCCGACTTCAGCTCCCGAGGAGACAAGTCCGGCCCAGAGCCGGGCATGGACGCGGGCCACGAGGAGGTCGAAGGTGAGCACTGGGAAGGCCGCGAGCGTCGCCTCTACGAACGCCTCGCGTTGTCCACGGTGCTCCTCCGTGGCTCTGTGCACCCCGTGCAATAGCTCCGAGGCTGTGATCGCGGCGATTCCCACCTCTTCGCTCTCGCCGATCTGAGCCTCCAGGTGCCCCGCGACCTCGGCCATGGCCCGCGCGGCGGGCAGCCCGCGCATGGCTCGCTCCAGTTCGATGAATACGGTGGTGTCTAGGACTGTGCCCACGGGTCGCCCGGCGCCGGCCCGATGGCGTCGAGCACGCTCTCCATGTCCTCGGCAAAGGCGGGATCGGGCGGTGCGGCCTGTGCGAGCAGGGAGAGCGCCTCCCGTAGCGGCCGTCCGCGGCGCGGGGAGCTCGCTCCACGATCGTCGGGATGGGTGATCACGTAGACGGGCCGCTCACGGTTGACCACTACGACATCCTCGTGACGTGCCACCGCATCCCGCATGCGACGAGGGATGCGAACCTCCTCGGCTTTGATCGTTGCCATGGCCCCAGTCTAGCAACCAGTACGGAAGCGTACGGAAACGTACGGAAACGCACATCTGGAGGGAAACCCTGATGGAGCCAGCGCAGGCTTCTCGACAGGCAGGACCGTGTGAATCGTCCGTCCAACGACACGGCGCTCACAGCGGGACCCCCGGTGGTTTAGACGCCCCGTTACTAGATCGATTCTAGTAGCAAACATAATCAGGATGCTGGTATCTCAGGCTGATGCGGAGTTCCGCTCACGATAGGCGGTGATGATGTCGTTGGGCTCCAATTCGACGTCCAGAATGCCGCGCGGCGCGAAGCCCTGCCGGGAGACGGCGATCAACTTGGTAGATGCGTTTGCGCCCGGTACGGAGAGTCGCTTGGTTGCCAGCGCGGCGCTGTCGGCTCGGTCGAAGGCATTGTCCTCGCGCCACTTCACCGATCCAACGAAACCGATGTGCTTCGCAGAGGGGAGCGTGTCTCCGCCGACGAGGTCGACCTCGGTTGAGTTGTTGCGGGTCCAAAAGGCGCCGACATGGCGGGCGGTGCCCAGACGCTCATCCGGCAGGAGCCGCTCGATCCCGTTGCGAACGATAGGCTCGATCGCGCGTCCTCGGAATGTGGGCCAGCCCTGCTGGACGTCGGCAGCGACAAGCTCTCCGCGCCCGCGATCGATGGTGTCGAGCGCGCCGCCGATGAAGCGCAGCCAGAAGCGCAGGTAGGGGTCGGCGACCAGGTACAGGCGATTCTTGGCCGGGGGCTTGGCGGAGTAGGGCGTCAGACGATCGACGACGCCCTTGCGCAGCAGCACTTCGATCGCTCGATTCAGAGAGGTCTGAGGCAGCCCGGCGCGATCGAGAAGCGTCTTGTGAGCGCGCGCGTCGCTGCCGATGGCAGCGAGCACCGCGCGCGCCTGCACGTCGGTTGGGAATTCCGCGGCCAATGCCTTCTCGGCGCTGATGACTAGGAAGGAGCCGGGGTCCGTGAGGGCGTCGAGGAGGTAATCCTGCAACGATCGGCCGCGACCCCATTCGAGTGCGAGAACGGGAAACCCGCCGATGACCGTGTAGGCGTCGAGTGCCTCGGCCGGTGGGAGATCGAGCATCTCCGCGACGGTCGAGGGCGCGAGCGGCTTGACGACCATCTCCCGGGTGCGGTCATACAATGGTCGGCCTTCCTCGGCGAGCGCCTCCATCGTCGCGCGGTCGGATCCGATCAGGACAACGAGAACCGGTGCACGCTGGAACGTGCGATCCCACAGCAGTTGCAGCACCGCCTCGATCGTCGGTTCCTTGGCGATCAGGTATGGCAGCTCGTCGACGACGAGGACAACGGGGGCCGAGCGGGTCGCGCCTCGGACCGCCAGCGCGAGGGCTGCCTCCCACGAGCTGGCGCTCGTCCCCGTGCGGACTGCCTCTGCTGACGGGACGTCGGAGTGCGCCACGGCGGTCATGAAGCGCTCGAGCTCCTGCGGCCCCGGTCCCTGGATTGCGGTGTAGAAGACCGCCGTAGCGCCTGAGCGCTGGATCAGCTCCTCCACCAGGCGGCTCTTGCCGACGCGCCGACGGCCGCGGATCGACAGCAGGCAGCCGCGGCCCGTACGCCGCACGCCGTCGAGCGTGCGTTCCAGACGCGTCAGCTCCTGCTCGCGGCCGACAAAGGCGTCGATGGGGCGTGAAGTAGCCATGCCTCTAGTTTACAACCAAATTTGGAACAACACTTTTTGGTTGTTGAGAGCGGCATCGCCAGAGTTAATCTCGTCAGTTGTGCCAGCGCACCTCGGTGAATCGCGCGAAGTCGGTGTCGGCTGAGCGGGCTCGATGCCGTACTTGGTGGCGACTCCGTAGTCCCCCGCACCAACCGAACGGGCGGGTACTGACGCATGAATGCTTGACGGCCGTGTAACGTGGGGTTTGCAATGGAAGATGCGTGGGTCAGCGAGTGCTTGTTCTACCGTGGCGAGGATGGGTCGGATTCGCCTGATGAAGATTCTCGTAGGAGCGCAACTTTCGAGAGCATGAAGGGTCAAGGGCCGGGTACAGGAACCCTGGCAAGCAATGGGAGGTAGCCGCATGAGGTCCCACGTCCGTGTCTCGCTCGTCGCGCTGGTCGTTAGCGCATGTGTTGTAGTCGCAGCGCCAGCGGCGCAGGCTGCCGTTCCGTTTGGCGTGGAAATCCTCGTGGCTGGCAACTGCACGGCGAGCTTTGAAGCGTGCAGCACGGACCCTCTGTCGGGACCCTATTCGTTCCCCAAGGAACCAACCCCGACCGAAGCCAAAGAACAGGCCTACTCTCAGGCGGCGGGACACCCTCCCTTCGGGATCACAGACTTCAAGGTCAACACCGAAGGAACGCTCCCCAACGAGGTCCCCGCGGGTCTCGCTGAAGGCAAGGTCGTAAAGCACGTTCGCACCGACGTTGGTCCAGGGGTCAGCACAAACCCAGAGGCGGTGCCGAAGTGCACGATGGAACAATTTGGCGAAAAAGAAGCCATTCCCGGCACTGGCTTTTATCACAAACCCGAATGCGCAGAAACCGGCTCGGGAAGCACGGTCATCGGCGTTAACAAAGTGACCGTCTATGTTGGACCCAACGGTGCTGGCCCAGGGGTCTCGGACCTTCCGCTGGAAGGCACCGCCTACAACGTTGTGCAGCCCCAGGGGGTCGCCTCGGTCTTCGGCGTGGCGCTCAAACTCCCGATACCGCTCACCAAAGTCGTGCTCGAAAAAGCATTTGCGGAACACCCTCTGCCAGGCACAGAACCAGAAAAAAAACACACGGAAGAACTCCTCGAGGCACAGCAGTACTACGCGCACACGCTCATAAACGGAAATGTGGAATGGGCAGGCAATTATCACGACTACTACGAAATAGATGTCTCCACGGCGCTTCCGCTGATCTCCTCACGCTTGGTGCTGAAAGGCGATATCGGTAGCACCGGTAAAGGTGGCTACATCACGCTCCCGAGCAACTGCGCGGGCGTTGGCCCCGCCACGACCAACACAGTTACGCTTGAAGCGGCCACCGGGCAGACGGTGAAAAAGGAATACACCACGCTGGTTCCCACCGAAGGCTGCAAAGGCGAACCCCCCTTCTCGGCGGTACCGTTTGAACCAGGGTTCTCCCTGGCCTCCGGCCCCGAAGAATCTCAGTCAGATCTGCCCGACGGCATCACGACGAACCTGAGCCTGAAACACGATCCCAGTCCTACGGGGATCGACAACTCGCAACTTGAAAACGCGGTCGTGACGCTGCCCGAAGGCATGACCCTGAATCCCTCGGCCGCACGCGGGCTGGAAGCCTGCACTCCGGCTCAGGCGAGGATCCACAGCGAAACCTTTGGGGTTGCCTGCCCGAGTGCATCCAAGATCGGCACGGTCGCTCTTGAAGTCCCGACGTTGCCGCCGGGCTCGCTCACAGGCAACGTCTACCTCGGCGGTCCCGAATCCGGTCTGATCAGGGGCGGCACTGAAGCCAAGCCGGAATACACGATGTATGTCAACGCCGAATCGAAAAGATATGGAGTGGACGTGCGCTTGGAAGGCACGGTCACGCCCAACCCGACGACCGGTCAGGTGACGGCGACGTTCGTAAAGAACCCCGAACAGCCTTTCAGCAGCATCTCGTTGAAGTTCAACGGCGGGGCGCTGGCGCCGATCGCCAATCCGCTTGCTTGCGGCACCGCGACGGCGTCGACGAACTTGACGCCGTACACCGGCACGGCCGCACAGACGCCGGGCGGCAGTTTTGTCGTGGACAGCAACGGCAAAGGCGGCGCTTGTGCTTCGCCGCTGCCGTTCGTGCTGACCCAGACCACGGTGAACCAGCCTCCGGGCAACGCGGGCGCGAAGACTTCGTACACACTGAACCTCAACCGGACTGACGGCCAGCAGTACATCGCGCAGGTCAAGACGACCCTGCCGGAGGGTCTGGTCGGGTTGATCCCGACGGTGCCGCTGTGCGGCGAACCGCAGGCGAGCAAAGGCGAATGCGCGCCGGCCAGTCAGATCGGCGTGGTCGGAGTCGAAGCGGGCTCGGGTCCCTCGCCCTATGCGTTCGCGGGGCAGGTCTACCTGACCGGCCCATACGGCGGAGCCCCGTATGGGCTCACGATCGAGACATCCGGTGTCGCCGGTCCGTTCGACCTCGGCAGCGGGCCGTGTAATTGTGTGCTCAGCCGGGGAACATTGAACGTCGATCCCTACACCGCCAGGGTGACGGCGACGACGAACCTGCCGACGATCGTCAAAGGCGTGCCGTTGCGGTTGCGGAAGGTCACGGTCAACATGAACCGTCAGGGCTTTTTGATCAACCCGACGAACTGCGGCGTGCTGGCTACGGAAACGACGCTGACCTCGACGCTCGGCGCCGAACAGAAACTGTCGACGCCCTTCCAGGTCGGCAACTGCAAAGCGCTCGCGTTCAAGCCCAAGTTCGGCTCGGCGACGAGCGCGAAGACCTCGAAAGCCAACGGCGCGAGCCTGGAAACGACGATCAACATGCCGGCGGGCAATGCGAACGTCAAATCGGTGCTCGTGCAGCTGCCCAAGCAGCTGCCATCGCGCTTGACCACGCTGCAGAAAGCGTGTCCGGAAAAGACGTTCGCGAATGACCCCTACGAATGCCCGGCAGGCTCGTTCGTCGGCGGCGCCAGGGCGAACACGCCCACGCTGCCCGGGAAACTGACCGGGCCGGCGATCCTGGTCTCACACGGCGGGCAGGCCTTCCCCGACCTCGACCTGGTGATGAACGCCAACGGCGTGCGCGTGATCCTGGTCGGCAACACGAACATCAAGAACGGGATCACGACGACCAACTTCGCGACCCCGCCCGATGTGCCCGTGTCGAGCATCACCGTGAACCTGCCGACCGGGGCGCACTCCGCGCTGACGGCGAACGGGAACCTGTGCGCGAACAAGCTCGTGATGCCCACGACGATGGTCGGGCAGAACGGGACGACGTTCAAGCAGAGCACGACGATCAAGGTCAACAACTGCCCGGTGCGCATCGCCGGGCAGAAGGTCATCGGCAACACCGCCTACCTGACCGTCCAGACGTTCTCGCCCGGACGGATCAGCGGCTCGGGCGCGGATCTGGCGACGACCTATCGTCACCTCAGCCAGCCGCAGAAATCGGCCTCGTTGAAGGTCTCGCTCTCGAACGCGGGACGGCGCCGTGGGCGTCCGTTCAGCACGCGGGTGCGCGTCGGGTTCTTCCCCAAGAAGAAGGGCGCTCCGTCATCGGTCGCATACACGACGGTGCGGTTCGGGTAGCGCTCGCACGACACTCCGGTTCCGCCCAACGGGGGCCGCGGATAGCGCGGCCCCCGTTGTCGTTGATGGGCCGCGATGACTAGAAGCGCGCCAAGCGGGGTATACGACCTCTAGTCCTACTGGGTTCATCAGGGGAGGTAGAGATGCTGAAGCGTGCTCATGTCGCATGGTTGACGCTCGCCTGCGCCGGTCTGTCTGTCGTCGCACTCGCGCCGGCCGCCCAGGCGGCGTTCGGTCCGGAAGTCTTCGAAGCCGGGACGTGCGTCACCAAAACGTGCACGTACGCCACTGTCGAAAAAGAACCTAAAGAAGCATTCACCCAGGCGGCCGGACATCCGCAGTGGGGCGGAACGAAGTTCGTCATGAAACACAGCGGCAGCAACGTCGAAGGCTCGTCGGTAAAGCGGCTGCGCGTGGATGTGCCACCCGGGCTCGCCGCCAATCCGCAGGCGCCGACGCCGAAGTGTCCAATCGAAACGTTCAAAGAAGGACCCTCTAAATGCCCGGCCGAAAGCATCGTCGGCACGGTCGAAATGGAAGCCATCGCCGGGTTGGTGGTTCCACTTACACTCCCGTCGTTGGAAGGCACGGTCTACAACCTCAATGCGCCACCCGGGTTGTCGCTCGACTTCGGCATCGCGGTCGAACCGGCGGGGGAACTGGTAAGTCCGATCCATCTCTATCTCGAAGGCCACGTTGCGTGGTGGAGCGACTATCACGAGTATTTCGAAATCAACAACGTCCCGAACGAAGCCCAGGTAAATGCGGTGCTGCCGGTGAAAGCGCCGTTGAAGGTGCTGATGTCGAAGTTGAACTTCAACGGTCGCGCGGGCGGCGACTTCCTGACCCTGCCGAGCGAATGCTCCAGCACCACGACCTCGCATCTGGAACTGGAATCGTGGAGCGGCGAAATCGCACACGCCGACACGCACACTCCGGTGGGAGTGCAAGGCTGTGACAAAGTGCCGTTCAAACCGACGGTTACGGTCACACCGGAAAACTCCGCTTCTGACCAACCCGACGGCGCTACCGCCGAAGTGAAGGCGCCGCAGAAAGCCGGCCCTGAAGAAATCAACACGGCCGACATCAGGGACGTTCACGTGACGCTGCCCGAAGGGATGACGCTCGATCCTTCGGCCGCCCACGGACTGGCCGCTTGCACGGCCGCTCAGATCGGGATCGGCACGACCAACGCCGTCACGTGTCCGGCGGCTTCCAAAGTGGGGACGGTGGCGATCGAAACGGTGCTGCCACCGGGCTCGCTCACGGGCAACGTCTACCTCGCCGGCCCGAACGGCGGCCCGATCACGGAACCCCCCTACACGATCTATCTCGACGCCGAGAGCACCGTCGGCGTCTCGGTCAGGCTGCAGGGGACGGTCACCGCCGACCCGAATACCGGCAGGCTGCAGGCCACGTTCGCGAACAACCCGCAGCTCACGTTCAGCGACATCGTTCTCAAGCTCAAGGGTGGTCCGCAGGCACCGGTGGCAAACCCGCTGGTCTGCGGGACGGCGTCGATCGAAACGCTGTTCACGCCCTACACCGGGCTGGCGCCCGCCCTGAGTTCGACTCCGTTTACGACCACGGGATGCGCCTCGCCGCTGCCGTTCTCCTTGACGCAGAGCACACAGAGCTCGAACACGACGGCACGCGCCTATACCTCCTTCACGTTCAACCTGGACCGTGCCGACGCCCAGCAGTACCTGTCTCGCCTGCAGACGACGCTGCCCCCCGGTCTCGTCGGTGCGATCCCCTCGGTGCCGCTGTGCGGGGAGCCGCAGGCGCAGGCGGGGACCTGTGGTGCGGCGAGTGAGATCGGCCAGGCGAGCGCTGACGTCGGCGCCGGTTCCGAACCGTATGCGGTCAGCGGCCCGGTCTACCTGACCGGCCCCTACGGTGGTGCGCCCTACGGCCTGTCGATCCCGATATCGGCAAAGGCCGGGCCGTTTGACCTCGGCAGCGGTCCGTGCGATTGCGTGGTCACGCGGGTGGCGATCGGCGTAGACCCCTACACCGCCCGTGTGGTCGCGACGGGGTCGCTGCCGACGATCGTCAAGGGGGTGCCCCTGCGGCTGAAGCATCTGAGTGTCGCCGTCACGCGGCCGAACTTCCTGTTCAACCCGACCAACTGCGGGGCACTGAGCACCGACTCGCTGCTTACCTCGACCTTCGAAGCGACCGATAGCGTGTCGAGCCCGTTTGCGGCCACGAACTGCGGGGCGCTCGCCTTCAAACCGTCGTTCAAGGTCTCGACCTCCGCGAAGACCTCAAAACTGGGCGGCGCCGGCCTACAGGTCAAACTCACCGAGCCGGCCCATCAGGCGAACGTCAAATCGGTGTTCGCGCAGCTGCCGCCACAGCTGCCGGCGCGACTGACCACGCTGCAGCAGGCCTGTCCGGAAGTGACGTTCAAGCAGAACCCTCGCATCTGTCCGCCCGGCTCGCTGGTGGGCGGCGCCACGGTCACGACGCCCGTGCTGGCGGGCAAGCTCTCGGGCCCGGCCTATCTGGTCTCCCACGGCGGCCTTGCCTTCCCGGATCTCGACCTGATCTTGGAAGGCGACGGTGTTCGGGTGATCCTCGTCGGAAACACGAACATCAAGAAAGGGGTCACCAGTTCGACGTTCGCCGCGATACCCGACGTGCCGGTGTCGAGCTTTGCGCTGAACCTGCCGATCGGTCGGCACTCGGCGCTGGCCGCGAACGGCAATCTGTGCAAGCGCAAGCTTGTGATGCCGACGACGATCACCGCTCAGAACGGCGCGCGCGTCAAGCGGAACACACGCATCTCGGTGGCCAAATGTCATGTGCGCAAGGTCAAGCGCAAGCACCATAAGCGCCGACGCGCTCGCCGGCACTCCTAAGACACGCTACATTCCATGGGTGGGCGGTACGGGTACGGATACCTTCGAGCAGCCTGCGCGTCTGGATTCGGCGCGCACCGACCCGATGCTCGCGGGCGTGCGGCGGTTGACGGCGCTCGCCGATGGTGCCGGCGACCTCGAGCACATCTTCAGAGGGCTGGCGCGCGAGTTGCTGCTGGCGCCCGGGGCCGAGGAGGTGCACGTCCACCACCTGTGCAAGCCGCCGGCCGAGGAGGAGCCGGTGGTCGTGTACCTGTTCGAGGGCGACGGGCGCCTGTCCTATCTGGCGCCCCGCTCTGAGCGCCCCGCGGGTGTCAGCTGGGTCGCGAATACCGGGCGCAGCTTCCTCGCCGCCGAGCACCGCGAGCTCGAGGCCTCATTGCCCCGGCTCGTGGCCACAGGCGACGCCAGATGTGCGCTCTTGCTGGGGGTCGCGGTCCGTGGCGAGGTCGAGGCGGTCGTCGTGCTCGTGCGCCGCAAGCTGGCCGAGCCCTATGACGAGCGTTCGATCGAGATCGCCACCACGCTCGCCGACCAGGCGGCCACCGCGCTCGCGCTCGTGCGCGCTCGCGCGGAGGCCGGCACCGACGCCGTCACCGGCTGCATGAACCACCGCGGGATGCGCCGGCGCCTGCACGAGGAGATCGGGCGCGCGATGCGTACCGGAAGCCCGCTGTCGTGCATGCTGATCGACCTCGACAACTTCAAGCTCGTCAACGACCGTCACGGCCACCAGGCCGGCGACACGGTCCTGCGCGAGGTCGGCCAGGCGCTCGTCGGGGAGTTTCGCGCCTTCGATCGCGTCGCGCGCTACGGCGGCGACGAGTTCGTGGTGATCCTGCCCAACGCCGAGCTGGACGAGGCGGCCGCGGCCGCCGCGCGCGCGCTGACTCGCCTGCAGGACCTTCCTTCACGCGAAGTCGCCTCCAGCGTGGGCGCCTCGATCGGGGTCGCGCAGTGGAGTGCGCCGATGGACGCCGACGCCTTGCTGCAGGCCTGTGACGCCGCGCTGCTGCGCTCCAAGCGTCAGGGCAAGGGTCGCGTCACGCGGGCGTCCACGTCGGCGCGCTGAGCTCTTGCACAGACTTCGTCCCACTGATCCGCGCGGCGATCGGGTACGCATAAGGCAGTGCGCATTCCCTCCCCAGGGGAATGAGAGCGACGGCCCCGGAGCTGATCCGGGGCCGTCGTCGTGGCGCTCCCCAAATTAACCGATTCGAGGTCGAGAGCCGGCCGCGTCGATGACCACGGTGAAACCGTTACCGACCTTGTCGTCGGGGTCCTGACGATCTATCACCCGCAGGCCGGCCGCGCCGCACAGCTCGATGAAGCTCTCGCACGTCCACACGCTCCAGTGCCGATCCACCTCTGAGGTGAAACCGCTCCTGTGGCGCTGCAACAGCTCGCTCACGGGAGTGAGGGGATTGTCGATGTCGAACGTGCGATTGCGGTGCGGCGCGATCACGACCACATAGCGACGGGCGACGCGTATCCACTCATACAGAGCCTTTATCGGATCGGGGAAATGCTCGATCACATGGGAGGAGAACACGAAGTCATAAGAGTCGTCCTCGAAGGGAAGCTCGTCCCCGGGCGCCACGACATCCACCTTCACCGCATGCAGGACGAGTCGGCGCTCCTCGCGCTTGTACACGGTGTCACCGTCTCCGAAGCGATCCACGTTGATCGCATCGAGATAGAAGCGATTGTGGCTGCTCGCCCCGATCTCGATCCCCCGCAGCCCTGTCAGATAGCCGGAGACGAACTCCGAACGCCGGCGGCGAATCAGGCGCCAGGTGACCGTCGCCCGGAGCATGCCTTCCAGGATCGCGTCCTTGACGCGCGGCGGCAGCAGCGCCGCCACGCGGGATTTGAGGGAGGGCATCGACGGGCCATCATAGTTGTGACGATTTGCGGGACGCACCGCGCGAGGCGTACGGCTCGTTTCCACGAAGACCGGGTCATCGGGTCCTCCCGGGGCCGCTCGGCCGGACGGCTCGCCGAGGTTGACCCTCGCATCGGCCGGGAGTGCGCGACTCTGCGAGACTGAGGACATGCCCGTAGAGAGAGCCCCCACGCCCTGGGAGGTGCGATGACGAAGAACAGCTTTGGCGCCAAGGACACGCTCGAGGCCGGTGGCGGCAGCTATGAGATCTATCGCCTCGATGCCCTGCAGCAGCGCTTCGACGTCGCGCGGCTGCCGTTCTCGCTGAAGATCTTGCTGGAGAACCTCCTGCGCACCGAGGGCAATGGCTCGGTCGACGCGGCGGACATCGAGGCGCTCGCGAGCTGGGACGCGAAGGCGCAGCCGAGCAAGGAGATCGCGTTCACGCCCGCGCGCGTGCTGATGCAGGACTTCACGGGCGTGCCCGCGGTCGTCGATCTGGCGGCGATGCGCGACGCGATCGCGCGGATGGGTGGCGACGCGGCGCAGATCAACCCGCTCGTGCCGGCGGAGCTCGTGATCGATCACTCGGTCCAGGTCGACGCGTTCGGCACTCGCGACGCCTTTCGCGTGAACGCCGAGCGCGAGTTCGAGCGCAACCAGGAGCGCTACTCGTTCCTGCGCTGGGGGCAGGGCGCGTTCGACGATTTCGCGGTCGTGCCGCCCGACACGGGCATCGTGCATCAGGTCAACCTCGAGTACCTCGCGCGCGTTGTCTTTCCGAATGCGAAGACCGGGCAGGCCTACCCCGATACGCTCGTGGGCACCGACTCGCACACGACGATGGTCAACGGGCTGGGCGTGCTCGGCTGGGGCGTGGGCGGGATCGAGGCCGAGGCGGCGATGCTGGGTCAGCCGATGTCGATGCTGATCCCGCAGGTGCTCGGCTTTCGCCTGCACGGCGAGCTGCCCGAGGGCGCCACCGCGACCGATCTCGTGCTGACGGTCACCGAGATGCTGCGCGAGCGCGGGGTCGTGGGTAAGTTCGTCGAGTTCTACGGTGCCGGCCTCGCCGGTCTGCCGCTGGCCGACCGCGCGACGATCGGCAACATGTCCCCCGAGTTCGGCTCGACCTGCGCGATCTTCCCGATCGACGCCGAGACGCTCGCCTATCTCGAGCTCTCCGGGCGCCCGCCCGAGCAGATCGCGCTCGTCGAGGCCTACGCCAAGGAGCAGGGCCTGTGGCACGACGAGCGCTCGGAGAAGCCGACCTTCTCGGATGAGATCGAGCTCGACCTGGCGAGCGTCGAGCCGAGCCTCGCCGGGCCCAAGCGCCCGCAGGACCGCGTCCCGCTGGGCTCCTCTCAGGCGATCTTCCTCCAGGCGCTGCGCGACTACATCCCGAGCGACGGCGACCAGGCCGACGCGCAGGACGAGGCCGTCGCCGAGTCCTATCCGGCATCCGATCCGCCCGCCAACGAGCCGGGTCACGCGCCTGCGGTGCTCGGCGTCTCCCAGCCGCAGCTACCAGAGGGCGGCACGGCGACAGCGCTCCCCCACAACGGCACCGCCACCCGTGTGAGCGTCGATGGCGAGAGCTTCGAGCTCGACCACGGGCACGTGGTGATCGCGGCGATCACGAGCTGCACGAACACGTCCAACCCATCGGTGATGGTCGGCGCGGGGATCCTCGCGCGCAACGCGCTCGCGCGGGGCCTGCAGAGCCGGCCCTGGGTCAAGACCTCGCTCGCGCCCGGCTCGAAGGTCGTGACCGAATATCTCGACCGCGCCGGCCTCACCGAGCCCCTGGAGCAGCTCGGCTTCAACCTCGTCGGCTACGGCTGCACGACCTGCATCGGCAACTCCGGCCCGCTCGCACCGGAGATCTCCCAGGCGGTCTCAGAGGCCGACCTGGCGGTCGTGTCGGTGCTCTCGGGCAACCGCAACTTCGAGGGCCGGATCAACCCGGACGTGAAGATGAACTACCTCGCCTCCCCGCCGCTGTGCGTCGCCTACGCGCTCGCGGGCACGATGGACATCGACCTGATCCACGACCCGCTCGGCCGGGACGAGAGCGGGCAGGAGGTCTACCTGCGCGACATCTGGCCCTCCGAGCAGGAGATCGCAAAGACCGTCGCCGAGGCGGTGCGGGCCGACATGTTCCGCTCCAGCTACGGCGAGGTGTTCGCCGGCGATGAGCGCTGGAACGGCCTCGAGGTGCCCGCGGGTGAGCGCTTTGCGTGGGAGGAGCGCTCGACCTACGTGCGCCTGCCCCCGTACTTCGAGGGCATGCCGGCCGAGCCGCCGGCCGTCGAGGAGCTGGAGGGCGCGCGCGTGCTGGCGAAGCTCGGCGACAGCGTCACGACCGATCACATCTCCCCGGCCGGCGCGATCAAGCGCGACGGGCCCGCCGGCGTCTATCTGCAGGAGCAGGGCGTGGCGCCGCGCGAGTTCAACTCTTACGGTTCGCGCCGGGGCAACCACGAGGTGATGATGCGCGGCACCTTCGCCAACATCCGCCTGCGCAACCAGCTCGCGCCGGGCACCGAGGGCGGCGTGACACGGCATCTGCGCGGCGGCGCCGACGGTGAGGCGCTCGCGGACGAGGAGACCTCGATCTATGAGGCCGCGATGCGCTACGCGCAGGAAGGCGTCGAGCTGGTCGTGCTGGCGGGCAAGGAGTACGGCTCGGGCTCCTCCCGCGACTGGGCCGCCAAGGGCACGAAGCTGCTCGGCGTGCGCGCCGTGATCGCGCAGAGCTTCGAGCGCATCCACCGCTCCAACCTCGTGGGCATGGGCGTGCTGGCACTGCAGTTCCCCGACGGGCAGAGCGCCGCCTCGCTGGGACTGAGCGGCGAGGAGATCTACGCGATCGAGGGCATCGCCGAGGCCGCCGCGGCGGTCGCGGCCGGCAAGGGCGGCGGGCAGAGCGTGCGGGTCAAGGCCAGGCGCGAGGGCGAGGCGGTGGAGTTCGACGCGCGCGTGCGCATCGACACTCCCCGCGAGGCCGAGTACTTCCGTCACGGGGGCATCCTGCAGTTCGTTCTGCGACAGTTGCTCACCGCATGAGACGCCCGCAACGACCGCCCGCCCGATGAGCGAGGCGGCGCAGAGCGACACCGACGGCGCCCCGCGGCTGCTGCTCGACCTCCTGTCCGCGCACGGCCCCTCGGGCTATGAGAGCGACCCGGCCGCGGTCTGGCGCAGCGCCGCGAGCGCTTTTGCGGAGGTGAGCAGCGACGTGCTCGGCACGCCGCTCGCGCGCGTGGCCGCCAAGCACGGTGCCGGCGAGTCGCCGCGACGGATGCTCGTGATGGGCCACATCGACGAGATCGGGCTGATCGTCACCCATATCGACGACGAGGGCTACCTGTGGTTCGCGCCGGTCGGCGGTTGGGACGCGCAGATCCTGGTAGGCCAGCGTGTGGCCCTCGCCACCCGCGAGGGCGTGGTCCGCGGGGTCGTCGGCAAGAAGCCGATCCATCTGCTGCGCGAGGAGGACCGTAAGAAGGTCGCCGAGATTCGCGAGCTGCACATCGACATCGGCGCCGCAGACGGTGAGCAGGCGCGCGCGCACGTGCGTATCGGCGACGTCGCCGTGATCGACGCCGACCCAGTCGATGTATTGGGTGGACGGCTGGTTTCGCGCGCGCTTGACAATCGCATCGGTTCGTTCGTCGCGCTGCAGGCCGCGAGGCTGGTCTCCGAGGCCGGCGGGGCGGCGTGGGAGGTCAACGCCGTGGCGGTGGCCCAGGAGGAGATCACCTTCGGCGGTTCGCGCACCTCCACCTTCGCGCTCGCGCCCGACGCGGCGATCGTGATCGACGTGACCCACGCCACCGACGCGCCCGGCATCGAGGTCAAGGAGCTCGGCAAGCACGCGCTGGGCTCCGGGCCCGTGATCACCCGCGGCTCGACCATCCATCCGCGCCTGTTCGAGCTGCTGTATGAGACCGCGAGCGAGGAGCGGATCCCGTTCACCGTCGAGGCCTCCGCGCGCGCCACCGGCACCGACGCCGACGCCGTCCACCTCAGCCGCGCCGGAGTGCCGACGGCGCTCGTGTCGATCCCCCTGCGCTACATGCACTCGCCGGTCGAGCTCGTACAGCTCGGCGACGTCCACGCCGCCGCCCGCCTGATCGCCGCCGCGATCTTGCGACTAGACGGCGACGCGTCGTTCACGCGCTGAGCGCCGCTGCGGCCGACCGGGGACGCGGGCCCCGCCGGCGCCGGTCGCTTTTCAACCGGCGCCGGTCGCTCCACGAGAGTTGCTAGGCGCTTGTGAGTTCGGTGAACTCCGCCGCCTCGTAGGCCGTACCGGGCGTTCCACCCAGCGCCAGCAGGCGCAGGCCCTCGGGGCCGGAGAAAATCTTGCGCTTGGTGGCGGGTCCGACGCGCACGAGCACGTCGGGGGTCAGCGGGATGCGCTCGCCTTCGACGTCGATCTCACCGGAGCCGCGCATGACCGAGTAGACCTCCTCCTGTCCGTCGCCCTCATGGTCGTGTTCGGGGTAATCGGTGTAGTTGGGGGGCAGGTCGACCACCTGCATGCCAAACGAAGCCACGCCCAGCTCGGCGCGAGCCTTCTTCAGGCCGCCGCCGAACGCGCCCTCCATCTCATCGATCTGCTTGCTCGTGTAGTCAGCCATCGCCAAATCTCCTTGGTCGCGAGTTTGAGAGTTGCATCGCGCAACGGAGCTTACTCGGATCGCGGCACGGCGCCGAAGAAGCCACGGTGGTCGGAGAACTCCATGGCCGAGCGTGCCCGGTGCAAGTCCCAGCGGACGCTCGACGGTGTCAGCCCCGCACGAGTCGCTTGTAGGTGATCCTGTGCGGCCGATCGGCGGCCGCCCCGAGTGTCTCGCGGCGGTGCTCCTCGTAGGCCTCGAAGTTGCCCTCGAACCAGCTCACCTGTGAGTCGCCCTCGAAGGCCAGCACGTGCGTGGCCACACGGTCGAGGAACCAGCGATCGTGGGAGATGATCACCGCGCAGCCGGGGAATTCGAGCAGCGCGTTCTCCAGCGCGCGCAGCGTGTCGACGTCGAGATCGTTCGTGGGCTCGTCCAGCAGCAACAGGTTGCCGCCGCTGCGCAAGAGCTTGGCCAGGTGCACGCGGTTGCGCTCGCCACCCGAGAGGGCGCCGATCTTCGCCTGCTGAGACGAGCCCTTGAAGTTAAAGCCGGCCGTGTACTGGCGCGAGTTGACCTCGCGATCGCCGACTTTCAGGTGCTCGTAGCCTTCGGAGATCTCCTCCCACACGGTCTTCGCGGGGTCGAGCGCGTCGCGCGACTGGTCGACGTAAGCAAGCTGCACCGTCTCGCCCAGCTCAATCGTGCCCCCGTCGGGGGTCTCCTCGCCGGTGATCATCCGAAACAGCGTCGTCTTGCCCGCGCCGTTGGCGCCGATCACACCGACGATCCCCGCGCGCGGCAAATCGAAGCTCAGATCCTCGATCAGCAACTTCTCCTCAAAGCCCTTGCGCAGGTCCTGCGCCGTCAGCACCCTCTCGCCCAGGCGCGGCCCCGGCGGAATGTGGATCTGCACCTCGTCGAGCTTTACGTTGCGCTCCTGAGCGACCAGCTCCTCATAGCGCGCCAGCCGCGCCTTGGACTTCGTGCGTTTGCCCTTCGGGTTCGTCCTGACCCATTCGAGCTCGGCCGCGATCGTGCGCTCGCGGCCCTTTTCCGAGCGCTCTTCTTGAGCCATGCGCGTCTGCTTCTGCTCGAGCCAGCCCGAATAGTTGCCCTCGTAAGGGATGCCCTTGCCGCGATCGAGCTCCAGGATCCAGCCCGCGACGTTGTCCAAGAAGTAGCGATCGTGCGTGACCGCCACAATCGCGCCCTGGTACTCGGACAGGTGCTGCTCAAGCCACGCGACCGACTCCGCGTCGAGATGGTTCGTGGGCTCGTCGAGCAGCAACAGGTCCGGCGCGGACAGCAGCAACCGGCACAGCGCCACGCGACGGCGCTCGCCGCCCGAGAGCTTGCTCACGTCGGCGTCCGGCGGCGGCAGGCGCAGCGCGTCCATCGCGTATTCCAGCTGCGTGTCCAGGTTCCACGCGTCGGCGGCTTCGATCTTCGCCTGCAGCGCGCCGAACTCGTCGGCGACCTCGTCGGAGTAGTTGGCCGCCAGCTCGTTAAAGCGGTCGAGCAGCGCCTTCGTCTGCGCCACCCCATCCTCGACGTTGCCCTTCACGTCCTTGGACTCGTCCAGGTGGGGCTCCTGCTCGAGCATCCCCACGCTCGCTCCCGGCGCCAGCTGGGCCTCGCCGCGGTACTCCTGATCGACCCCGGCCATGATCCGCAGTAGCGTCGACTTGCCCGCGCCGTTGTAGCCGAGCACGCCGATCTTCGCCCCCGGGTAGAAGGCCAGCGTGATGTCGTCGAGCACGGTCTTGTTCGGCGGATGCAGCTTCGAGAGCCGGTGCATCGTGAAGATGTATTGCGAGGACATGATCGTCGCTCGCAGGATAGGCGCTCGCGCCGGCCCCCGGGCGCTCCGCGGGTCGCTAACGTTTCGTGGTCATGCCGACCACCGTCCTGGACGTCGAGCAGCACCTGCTCCTGCTGGAGCTCGAGCCGCCGTTCGACAAGCGCGACGTGCAGCTCGCGCGCCGGCGTATGGCCAAGCGCTGGCACCCGGACATCGCGCCGGCCGGGCGCCAGTACGAGCATGAGCGCCATCTGAAGGCGATCAACGAGGCCGCCGATCAACTCGAGCGCCTGGCGGAGGGCTCGCGCGGGGGGAAGGTCTCGGCGAACGCCGTCAAAGTCAGCGCCGCCGCCGCGCGGCGCGAGCGCGAGGAGGCCGGCCGGCGCGCGTACGAGGCCGAGCAGCGCGCCCGCGCCGCGGCCAAGGACCGCGCCGAAAACGACCCCTTCGGCTCGCGCGTCCCCGACCACTCGGTCGTGCACCGCTACGCGCGCTGCCTGTCCTATCCCGAGTGGGGCGTCGGCACGGTCGCAGGGATCTACTTCACGAACCCCGAACACTCAGGCGAAGAGGTCCAGCAGTGGGCGCGCGTGAAGTTCAGCCACGGCATCCGCACGGTGCCCGCGGGCAGCATGAAATTCGTCGACTTCTCAAAGCCCGACCCGGCCTCCGAGCGCGTCGAGCGCTTTTTGATCGCCGCCCAGCGCGCGATGGCCGAAGGCGAGTTCACGCTCGCCGCGCAGCGACTGGTGTATGCGCGCGACGCCCAGCCGCGCAACGTCGCGGTGCTGCGCCTGATGACGCTCGCCTTCTGGCAGGCCGGCAACCTCGAGGCGGCCGCGCGCTCGGTGCGCGACTGGGCGCGCGCAGACGGGGAGCGTCCCGCCGCGCATCGCTTCGCCGCGCGCATCTACGAGGACATGGGCGCGATCGACCTCGCCGAGGAGGCCGCCACCCGGGCGGCCGACCGGGGCCCCTCGGACGCCGGCGCGTGGGAGCGTCTCGGCCGTCTGAGGCTGCAGCTCCTCGACCGCGAGGGCGCGCTGGATGCGCTGCGCCGGGCCAGCGCGCTCGGCGCCGGGGAGTCCGTGCGCGAGCCGATCGAACAGGCCCTGGCGCTGGAGCCGCGCGGCGCGGTCTCGGCGGCTTGATACTCACCGCGACGCTCAGAGGATGTTGACAGCCCGCGAGACGATCAACCCGATCGTCATCAGCGACACGACCGACTGGACGCCCATCACCGACTTTGCCATCGGCGTCAGCGGCATCGTGTCGGTCGGCGAGAACGCAGTGTTGTTGGTCAGCGACACATACAGGTAGTCGATGAACTTCGGTCGCCATCCACGCGGCTCGACGCGGTCGTCGCTCATCTGCGGGAACAGGAAGTCGGGCTGCCCGTCACGGCCCATAGCGCGCTTGCCCGGACCTCCGCGGTCCATCTCCCAGTACCACAGGCCGAAGATCAGCAGATTGGTCAGCCAGATGAGCACGCCCGCAAAGATCAGGCCGCGGCCGTCCGAGACCTTGTGGTGCAGCAGATAATGGGTGAGCGCTCCGAGCGAGAAGATGTTCGCCGCGCTCACGAACGCCGTCAGGCCGAGCGCGATGTGCCGGCGCCGCGGATGCTCCTCCTCGACCACGTTGGGTGTCACCACGAACATTCCGATCAGCAGCGCGCCCTCGAGCGAGGGCACCAGCCACGAAGGACCGGCGGTAAGTCGATCGGGCAGCAGCAGCTGCACCACGATCGCCGCGAGCACGGTCAGCTGCGCCGGCCAAAAGGCCTCGCTGTCTCCCGGCGGTGGATACGGACGGCCGGGCTGCAGAGAGGGTGCTTGGGCCATGCTTGCGTAGCCTACGGTCCGGTTCGGCTGTACCCTGGATGTGATCGACCACGACAGTCGCCTGCGTAGGAGTCGCATGGGCATCGAGAACCCCGTCCACCTGCTGTTCATCGCCGTAGTCGCCCTCGTCGTGCTCGGGCCCCGCCGCCTGCCCGAACTGGCGCGCTCGCTGGGCAAGGGCATCCGCGAGTTTCGCCAGGCGATCAGCGACGGATCCGTGACCGGCCCCTCTCACGCGCCCGCGCCGCCGAGCGTCCAGGTTGCGCCCGAGGATGCCGTGGTGGTGGCGCCCTCGCCCGAGCCCTTGCCGGCGCCGCAGGTCGATCCGCCGGAGCCTGTACGTTCGGGCGATCATGCGCCTGATCGTCGCTCGCTGTGAGGTCTCCTACATCGGCCGCACCACCACCGTCCTGCCCGAGGCCGTGCGCATGCTGATGCTCAAGGCCGACGGCACCTTCATGGTGTGGGCCGACGGCGGCAGCCCGAACGTGCGTCCGCTGAACTGGATGACCCCGCCGACCGTCCTCGAGGAGGAGCGCGCCGGCGCCGATGGCGATGGCGCGATCGAGCGCCTGATCGTGCGCAAGCAGCGCTCGGACGAGCGCCTGGAGATCGCCGTCTCGCAGATCATCGCCGACATCGATCATCCGGTCGACGACGTCGCCGCGCTCGAAAAGGAGGGCCTCGAGCGCGAACTGCAAGGGCTGCTGGCCGACGCTCCGCACTGGTGTGGCGAGGGCTTTCGTCTCGTGCGCCGCGAGTGGCCCACCGACATCGGGCCCGTCGATCTGATGTGTCGCGACACCGCCGACGAGTGGATCGCCGTGGAGATCAAGCGCATCGCCACGATGGAGTCCGTCGAGCAGCTCACCCGCTACCTGGAGCGCATCCGGCAGGACCCCGCGATGGCCTCGTGTCGGGGCGTGCTCGTGGCCAAGTGGATCAAGCCCCAGGCGCGCGTGCTGGCCGGCGCACGCGGCATCGACTGCGTCGAGGTCGACATCGAGGTCCTGCGCGGCAACCGCGAGCCGGAGCTCACGCTATTTGCGGCCTGAGGCGCCCCCGGGCAAACGCGTAGGATGCGCCGATGAGCGATTCCCAGGCAGTACTCACCGAGCGCCGCGACGCGACGCTGATCATCACGATCGACCGGCCCGAGGTGCGCAACGCGGTCAACGCCGCCGTCGCCGAGGGGATCGCGGGCGCGCTCGACGAGCTCGACTCTGACGACTCTCTGTCGGTCGGCATCCTCACCGGCGCCGGCGGTTTCTTCTGCGCGGGCATGGACCTCGGCGCGTTCGTCAAGGGCGAGTCGCCCTGGTTCGGCGACCGCGGCTTCGCCGGCATCGCCCAGCGCGCCTCGGTCAAGCCGCTGATCGCCGCGATCGAGGGCTTCGCCGTCGCCGGCGGCATGGAGATCGCGCTCGCCTGCGACCTGATCGTGGCCGCGCGCGGGGCCAAGCTGGGGATCCCCGAGGCCAAGCGCTCGCTCGTCGCCGCCGGCGGCGCGCTGCTGCGCCTGCCTCGACGGATGCCCTACCACGTCGTCATGGAGCTCGCGCTCACCGGAGATCCGCTGCCGGCCGAGCGCTTTCACGAGTTCGGCGTCGTCAACCGCCTCGCCGAGCCCGGCTCGGCCCTCGACGTCGCCCTTGAGTTGGCCGGCGCCATCTCCCGCAACGGACCGCTCGCCGTGGCCGCCTCCAAGCGCATCCTCCAAGAGCAGTTCGACTGGCCCACCACCGAGATGTTCGAGCGCCAGGGGGCCATCTCCGGGCCGGTCTTCGTCTCCGAGGACGCCAAAGAGGGCGCAGCGGCCTTCAAGGAGAAGCGCGACCCCGTGTGGCAAGGCCGTTAGCGCTCCCGTTGTGTAGCCGGCTGCGGTAAGCGGCGCCTGCGGCAACTCGACGCAGCAGGCGGGCTATGGCTTACCCACCCTCACACACTCGAAGGTGTCAGTACCCGCGTTTCTTGCGCCTGCGTTGCGCAAGGATCTCTTTGAATCGCCTCAGTAGCGCGCCCATCAGCGCTGCCCCGGCGTCTTACGCGGATATTGCGAGACCGGCACGCCCGGATCGATCGCGGTCGTCACGATGCGGCTCTGTTCGGCGATGTGCGCGGCCGGATAGCCCTCGCCCGGGCTCGCGCGCTCGGGCCGGCCGATGTAGCCGAAGCCCATCTCATCGGGCATGATCTGCATCAGCCGCGGGAACATGTGCGCGCGCGGACCCATGTTGCGCGGCTCCTCCTGCACCCACACGACCTCCTCCAGTCGCGGATAGCGGCCCATCAGCGCCAGGATCTGTCCCTCCGGGAACGGATACAGAAGCTCCACGCGACCCACCGCCAGCCCGTCGTGCTTGGGCCGGTCCGGGTGCCCGACGAGGTCGTAATAGACCTTGCCCGTGCACAACACCAGCCGCGTGACGAGCTCGTCCTTGACCCCCGGCTCCGCGAGCACCGGCTGAAACTGCGTGTTCTCCGCCATGTCCGCGACCGAGCTCGTCGCCTGCGCCAGACGCAGCAGCGACTTGGGCGTCATCACGATCAGCGGGCGTTGCTTGGCGATCCTCGCCTGACGGCGCAGCAGGTGGAAGTACTGCGCCGGCGTCGTCGGGCTCGCCACGCGGATGCTCCCCTCGGCGGCCAGCGCCAGGAAGCGCTCCAGTCGCGCCGAGGAATGCTCGGGACCCGAGCCCTCATACCCGTGCGGCAACAGCAGCGTCAACCTGGAGGTCTGCCCCCACTTGGCCAGCCCCGAAACGATGAACTGGTCGACGATCACCTGCGCGGAGTTCACGAAGTCGCCGAACTGCGCCTCCCACAGCACCAGCGTCTCCGGCGCCTCCTGGCTGTAGCCGTACTCAAAGCCCATGCACGCCAGCTCCGAGAGCGGGCTGTTGTGCAGCTCCAGCGGCGCCAGCGCCTCGGGCAGGTTCTGGATCGGGCACACCGTCTGCCCGGTCTTCGCGTCGTGCAGCACCATATGCCGCTGGCTGAACGTTCCCCGCTCGGTGTCCTGGCCGGTAAGTCTGATCGGCGTGCCCTCCGTCAACAGCGAAGCGAACGCCAGCGCCTCCGCGTGCGCCCAGTCGATCGCCGGGCGCGGCTGCGGGGACCTGTCCTCGCCGGCGGCGCTCCCGTGCTCGTCGGGTCGCTCGCTCAGCGCTTCGCGCCGGCGCTCGAGCTGTTTGACCAGCTTCGGGTGCACCGTGAAGCCGTCCGGTGTGCGCAGCATCTCCTCGCCGAGTCGTCTGAGCCTGTCCGCCGGCACCGCCGTCTCCACGTCCGGGCTCGGTGAGCGATCCAGCTGATACTCGCCCGTGCCCTCCTCGCCGCCATGTTCCGCGGCGGCCTTAATCTTGGCCTTCAACCGCTGGTGCAGGATCGTCAGGTTGTCCCACACGCCCTGCCCGAGCTTCTCGACCTCCTCTTGGCTCACCACCCCGTCGTTCACCAGCCGCTCGGCCCACAGCTCGGCCACGCGTTTCTTGCCCTTGATATTCGCGTACATCTCCGGCTGGGTGTACGCGGGCTCGTCGGACTCGTTGTGGCCGAAGCGCCGGTAGCCGATCAGGTCGATCAGCACGTCGTGCCCGAACTGGAGACGGAACGCGAACGCCAGCCTCACCGCGCTCATGCACGCCGGCACGTCGTCGGCGTTCACGTGGATGATCGGCACGTCAAAGCCCTTCGCCAGATCCGAGGCCCACTGCGTCGAGCGGGCGTCGTCGGGGTCGGTCGTGAACCCGACCTGGTTGTTCATGATCAGGTGCACCGTCCCGCCGACCTTGTAGCCGTCGAGCGCCTGCAAATTCAGCGTCTCCGCGACCACGCCCTGCGCCGGGAAGGAGGCGTCGCCGTGGATCGCGATCGGCACCGCCGCGTTCGTGTCCTGATGGGCGTGCGGCCCGTGCCTGGTCGTCTGCGCCGCGCGCGTGGCGCCCTCCACGACCGCCGAGACGTACTCCAGGTGGCTCGGGTTTGACTCCAGGTTGACCATGATCGCCCCGCCGCCCGGCAGCTTGTAGGTGCCCTGCGTGCCGTGGTGATACTTCACGTCGCCCGTCCCGCCCTGCGGGATCGTGGTCACCGCCTCAAGCGTCGAGGCGCCCTCGAACTCGGCGAAGATCGTGTCGTAGGGGCGGCCGAGGTTGTGCGCGAGCACGTTCAACCGACCGCGGTGGGCCATCCCGATCACCACCTCCCGGCCACCGTGCGCGGCCGAGAGTTGGATCAGCTCATCCAGCATCGGCACCGTCATGTCCAGGCCCTCGATCGAGAACTGATGCTGGCCCAGATAGGCCTTGTGCATGAACCGCTCCAGCGCGTCCACCTCGATCAGGCGCTTGAGCAGCGTCTCCTGCTCTTCCTTGCGCAGCGGCGCGCGGAAGGCGCCCGACTCGATGTGCTCGCGCAACCACACCCGCTGGCGGTGCGAGGCGATGTGCTCGATCTCATACGCGATCGTCCCGCAATACGTTTCGCGCAGGTGCGGCAGCGCGTCCGCGAGCGTCGCCCCCGGCACGTACATGTGCAGGATTTTCGCCGGTATCTGCGCGCTGATCGCCGGCGTCAGCCCGACCGCTTCAGGATCCAACCCCGGTTCGCCCTCGGGCTCTGAGCCCAGCGGGTCCAGGCGCGCCGCGAGATGGCCGTGGCTGCGAAAGCGCGTCACCAGCGTGCTCGCCGCCTGCACCGCTTCCAGCAGCTCTTCGCTCGCCGGCGCGCTCGCCTGCGCCCGGCCTGCCGTCTCGCTCGCGGCGGCAGTCGCGGCCGCCACCGGCGCCGGAGGTGCGGGGAGAGTTCCCAGCTCGACGCCCAGCGCGGCGAACGCCTCCTCGTAGAAGGCATGCTCGCCCTGCAAAAACTCCTCGATCTTCGCCAAGAACCGCCCCGACTCCGCTCCCTGGATGATCCGGTGGTCATACGTCGAGGTCATCGTCATGACCTTCTCCGCGCCGATCATCTCGCCGATCGCGCCCATCCCCACCGGGTAGGCGATCGAGCCCGTTGCCACGATCGTGCCCTGCCCCACCATCAACCGGGGGACCGAGGCGACCGTGCCGATGCCCCCCGGGTTGGTGAGCGTGATGTTCGCCCCCTGCAGATCGTCCGCGGTCAGCGTGTTCGTGCGCGCCTTCTCCACCAGCGCGTCATACGCCGCCAGGAACTCGTCGAATCGCATCGCGCCCGCGTCGGAGATCACCGGCACCATCAGCGTTCTCGAGCCGTCCTTCTTCTCCACGTCGACCGCCAGCCCGAGGTTCACCTGCCCGTCCTCGATCCGGTGGGGCTTGCCGTCGATCTCGGCGTAATGGTCGGCCATCGCCGCGCTCTCCCGGGCGGCGCGCGCGATCGCCCATGCGATCAGGTGGGTGTAAGAGACGCGCTTGCCCGCTCCCTTCAATTCGCGCCGGCGCGCGTCCAGGGTCGTCACCGTCAGCGTCCTGAAGCTCGTCGCGGTCGGGATCGACCGCGACTGATCCATGTATCTCGCGAGCGCCGCGCTTGCGCCTTTCAGTTGCTGCGCTCCCGCCGGCTTACGAGCGAGTGCTCCCGCCGAGCCGTTGGGGGCGCCGGCGGCGCTGCCGTTCGTCGCTTCGAGCACGTCGGACTTCACGATCCGCCCGCCCGGTCCGCTGCCGGAGACGCTCGCCAGGTCCACTCCCTCGGCCATCGCGGCGCGGGCGGCCACGGGCGATATCTTGGCGCCGTCGGGGATTCCCCGGCCGTCTTGCGCGGGCGGTTCGGTGGTGCTCGGCGCGCCCGCTCCGTTGCCGGCGGACTCCTGCGTGCCGTTGCCGGCGCCGTTACCGTCCGGAACTCCGTCAGGGCTCGCCTCCTCGCCGGGCGCGATGCGCGCGATCACCTGCCCGACGGTGACCGTCTCGCCCTCCGCCACCAAAATCTCGGTGACCGTGCCGCTCGCGGGCGAGGGCAACTCGACGTCGACCTTGTCGGTGGAGATCTCCACGATCGTGTCGTCGAGCTTGATCTGCTCGCCGACCTGCACGTGCCATTCGAGGATCGTCCCCTCGGTCACCGACTCGCCCGCAGCTGGGGTCACGACATCTATTGTCTGCTGAGCCGTCGTGGTGGTGCCCGCCGCCATGTCTATTTTCACTCTAGCGTTCCCCGCCGCCGGATATCACCGGCGGGCCGTGAGCGTTTTCACAGAGTCTTCACGGCCTCCGTGCGCCCAGCGTCCTTCTGAGCGCGGCGCTGTTCGCGCACGAACTCATAGCTGCCGAAAAACGGTCCGATCCCGCCGAGCACGGCGACGGCCACGGCCAGCCGCAGCGACACGATCCGCAGGCGCGCGCACACGATGCACGTCAGGGACATTCCGATCCACAACAGCCCATGGCCGAGCCCGAGCGCAAACGTCAGCGGCTGCGGGTTGTGCGCCACGAACGCGCACACCAGCAGGGCCGCATAGATGCACGAGTGACCGAACGACACCCACTGCAAGCGTCCGCGCGTGATCGGGCCCACCCGCGTGGGGCGTGGCTTGGCGGCGCGAGGAGCCTCGCTCGTCAGGTTCGGCGTGGCCGAGCCGACGGTGGATCGGGGAGCGAGGTCCATCCCCGGCTCGATCTCCGGCGCCCCCGGCGGGCTCACTCCGCCGACAGCCAGCGCGCCATCAAGCGCAGCGGCGCCTCGGCCTGCGCCGGCCATTCATCGATCTCGCGCGGCCACCAGGCGAACTCGTCGTGCTCGGCGTCGGGTCTCACCTGCGCGTCGTCCCCGTCGGCGAGCCACGCCTGCCCCACGAACATCACCAGCCGGTGGGGCAACTGCACGAGCGCCTCGCCCCGCACCCGCTCGGGAGTCACCGACCACTCCTCGGCGAGCTCGCGCACGAGCGTGTCCGCCGGGTTCTCGTCGAGATCCACCGAGCCGCCGGCGCCCAGCGCCCAGCGCCCAGCCCACGACGCGACCCAGCCCGCGCGCCTGCCCGCCAGCCAGCGTCCGTCCGCCGAGCGCGTGACGCACAGCGCGGCCACGCTCTGCGAAGCGTTCTCCGGGAGCAGCCTCAGCGCCCAGCGCTGGGGTTGCAGCTCCATCGCCAGCCCGTCCTCGGGGTCATCGGTATAGCCGATCAGGCGCGCAGCCACCCCGTCGTGACTCGGCGATCCCCGTTCGCGCAGCGCGTCGATCGCCGTGTCCGCCGCCTGCGCGTGCTCGCGTGAGGGCTCGTAGTGCTCCTCGCGCCAACTCGCCGTCACCCGCTCCAGCGGCCATGGTCCCCGCGCGAGGATCCGCGGCTGCTCGCTCGCGCTCGCCTGCGCCTGCAGCGGTTGCGGTTCGGATGCGGGCTGGGAGTGGGCGGCCATCTCAACTACAGGCTAGTGCTCACGGTTACGGCTCGCGCGGACCCATAGACTCGCCTCTGTGAACGTCCGTCCGCGCAAGCACTGGGGCTGGGGTTTCGCCGACCAGCAGCCCACCCTCGCGCAGGTGCGCGAAGCCGGCGCAGGGCTCGCGGCTCATCTTCGCCCCGCGCTCGGCCAGGCCACACTCGGCGAGGTCGAGTCGCCCCTCGCCCTGGAGGATGTCAAGCTGCCCGCGCCGCGGGTCCTCGCCCCGGCGTCGCTTGCCGGCATCTGCACGGCCGACGATCGCGCGCGCGCCACGCACGCGCTCGGCAAGTCCTACTCCGACGTCGTCCACGGCTTTCGCGGCCAATTCCCGTACCCTCCCGATTTCGTCGCTCACCCGCGCGATGAGACCGAGATCGAGCGGCTGCTGGAGTGGTGCGCGGCCGAGCGCGTCGCCGCGATCCCGTACGGCGGCGGCACATCCGTGGTCGGCGGCGTGACTCCTGACGTGAGCGCCCATTACAACGGCGCCGTCTCGATCGACCTGACCGCGCTGGACCGCGTCCTCGAGGTCGACCCCGTCTCGCGCGCGGCCCTGATCCAGGGCGGGGCCACAGGGCCCGGGCTGGAGGCCCAGCTTGCCGAGCACGGCCTCACGCTGCGCCACTTCCCCCAGTCCTTCGAGTACTCCACCCTCGGCGGCTGGATCGCCACGCGCGCGGCCGGTCATTTCGCCACCGTCCTCACCCACATCGAGGACTTCGTCGAGTCCGCCCGCGCGATCACCCCGGCGGGAGCCTGGGAGTCGCGCCGCCTGCCCGGCTCGGGCGCCGGGATCTCGCCCGACCGCGTGCTCGCCGGCTCCGAGGGCGTCCTCGGCGTCATCACCCAGGCGTGGGTGCGCGTGCAGCCGCGACCCTCGCATCGCGCCTCGGTCGGCGTGCGCTTCGAGCGCTTCCTCGACGGCGCCGAATGCGTGCGCGCCATCGGCCAGTCCGGCCTGTCTCCCGCCAACTGCCGGCTGATCGACGCGCGCGAAGCCATGACGACTATGGCCGGCGACGGCTCCACCGCGCTGCTGGTGCTCGGCTTGGAGTCCGCCGACCATCCCGTGCAGGAGGCGATGTCGCGAGCGCTCGCCATCTGCGCCGAGCACGGCGGCATCGTGCCGGAGGGCCGCGGAGAGCGCGGTGGTGGAGATGCTGTCGGCTCATGGCGCGGCGCTTTCCTCGGCGCCCCTTACCTGCGCGATGTCCTGGTCGCGATGGGCGTGCTCTCGGAGACGTTCGAGACCGCCATCACCTGGGAGCGCTTCCCCGCCTTCCACGAGCACGTCACCGCCGCGGTGCTGGAGGCGATCGACGCGGTTGCCGCTCCACAGGCGCGCGGCGCGGGGCAGGTGAGTTGCCGCTTCACCCACGTCTACCCCGACGGTCCCGCCCCCTACTTCACCGTGATCGCGCCCGCGCGGCGCGGCCAGGAGGTCGAGCAGTGGGCGGCCGTCAAGCGCGCGGCCTCCGACGCGGTGATCGCAAACGGCGGCACGATCACCCACCACCATGCCGTCGGGCGCGACCATCGACCCTGGTATGACCGCCAGCGACCCGAGCCGTTCGCGGCCGCGTTGCGGGGCGCCAAAGCTGCGATCGACCCCGCTTGGATCATGAACCCGGGCGTGCTCGTCGATCCTCCGAGGCCCGCATGAGCGCTGAGGAGGCGCACGAGATCGCCCGCGCCCGCGAGCATCGCCAGGACGGCGGCGAGGCCGCGGAGGCTCGGGAGGTCGACGAGGAGGGACACGACGGTTCCACGGCGAGGATCGCCGTGCTCGGGCCCGGTGGGGTCGGCGGGCTCCTCGCGGGCGCGCTCGTTCGCGCGGGGAGCGACGTGGTCCTGCTCGCACGCGAGTCGACCGCCGCGACGATCGCCGAGCGAGGGCTCTCGGTGCGCAGCGTCGTGCTCGGCGACTTCACTGCGCGCGTGCGCGCGCGCGCGCGACTGACACCCGAGGAGAGCATCGACGTCCTGATCGTCGCCACCAAGGCAGCCGGTCTGGGCTCGGCGCTGGAGCGCGTGCAATGCGAGCCCCGCATCGTGCTGCCGCTGCTCAACGGGCTCGACCACATCGCCCTGCTGCGCGAGCGCTTCGAGCCCGACACCGTGCTCGCGAGCACCATCCGCGTCGAGTCCGATCGTCCCGAGCCCGGTGTGATCGTCCACACGAGCCGCTTCCTGTTGATCGACATGGCCACCCGCAGTCAAGCGGCGCTGCCGCGCATGCATGCGTTGGCGCAGACGCTCGACAGCGCAGGCATATCCACCAGGGTCACCCTGCCGGTGTCCGCGCGCTCGGAAGCGCAGGTGATGTGGTCAAAGCTCGTGCGCCTGAACGCGCTCGCCTGCACCACCAGCGCCCACGACAAGCTCCTCGGGGAGATCCGCCGCACGCCCGAGCTGCGCGCCGAGTTGCTCGGCGCGATCGAGGAGGCGAGCGCGGTCGGCCGGGCCGAGGGCGCGCAGGACGTCGATCCCCAAACCGCCCTCGCCGAGCTCGAACGCGCCCACGACACGCTCGGCAGCTCGATGCAGCGCGACATCGCCGCCGGGCGCGTCCCCGAGCTCGACGCGATCCCCGGCTCGATCCTGCGGGCCGGCGCCCGCCACGATCTCGCCTGCCCGACGATCGAACGGCTCGTGCTCATGATCGCCGCTCGCGCCGGCGTGCCCGCGCCGCTCCCCGCCGGCTGACATCTCCGTGCCCGCCGGCGAGATGCCCGGCGCTAGTCCTCTTCAAATGCCGAGCGCCCCGGCGCGGCCGCCGGCACCGACTGCGTCGCCACCGCCTCGACGACCTCCTCCTCAGACTCGCGCTCGCCCTCGTCGTGCTCGCCGTCGCACAGCACCCTGAAATTGCCGCTCGTCTTCCCGTCCGCGTGGATCGTGATGCCGGGGAGCACCGTCTCGCCCTCGTCGAATCCGAGCCGCTCCATGTCGAAATGCGCCAGCCCGATGCCGTAGGCGGTGTGCGTCGGGTTCTCGCGATCGTGCGCGGCTACCGCCTGCGCGAACCGCTCGAGGTTCTTGGCGATCTTGCCCGGGTCGGTCATGGCTCGTCTTCAGGGTACATTGAAAGCGATGGCCGATGACGATCAGGTGATCAGGACCGCCGGGCTGACCAAGGTCTACACCGGCTCGGACTTCAAGGCCGTCGACGAGCTCGATCTGAGCGTTCTGGGCGGCGAGATCTTCGGCCTGCTCGGGCCCAACGGCGCCGGCAAGACGACCACCGCCGGGATGCTCACCACGCGGGTGATCCCGACCTCGGGCACGGCCCACGTCGGCGCGATCGACGTCGTCGCGCATCCGGCGCTCGCCAAGCAGCTGATCGGCATCGTCTCGCAGACGAACACGCTCGACCGCCAGCTGAACGTCTGGGAGAACCTCTACTTCCACGGTCGCCTGTTCGGCATATCCGCCGCCGAGTCCCGTCGCATCTCCGACGAGCTGCTCGAGAAGCTCCACCTCTCCAAATGGGCGAAGGCGTCGGTATACGCGCTGTCGGGCGGAATGGCGCAGCGGTTGATGATGGCGCGTGCGATCTTCCACCGTCCGGCCGTGCTGTTCCTGGACGAGCCCACGGCCGGCCTCGACCCGCAGAGTCGTCTCGCGCTGTGGGAGATCCTCGGCGAACTCAACCGCGAGGGCCAGACGATCCTGCTCACCACCCACTACATGGAGGAGGCCGACGAGCTTTGCGACCGCGTGGCGATCATGGACCACGGCCGCATCCTCGCGCTCGACACGCCCGCCGCGCTCAAGCGCACGGTCGGCGCCGACACGATCGTCACCGTCAAGGCCGCCGGCGGGGAGATGCAGGAACTCGCGCAGCGCTTGGACGAGGAGATCGAGGAGGTCACGCGCACGCGCACGATCGACGGCGGCGTCGAGCTGCACGTCAAGGAGGCTCCGCGGCTCGTGCCCCGCGTCGTGGGCGCCACCGAGGACGCCGGCTTCGAGCTCGCCGACCTGTCGGTATCCGAACCGAGCCTCGAGACCGTCTTCATCAGCCTCACCGGAAAGGAGCTGCGCGACTGATGGCCACGACCGCCGATCCGCTCATCCCGACGAGCGCCTCTCAACATCCGCGGATCGCGATCGAGCCCGCCCGCTCTACGATGGCCGCGAGCCGCTCGGCGCTGCTCGCGCTGATCCTGCGCGACCTGGTCGTGCTGCGCAAGAACTTCCTCGAGTTCGTCATCCGCACGCTCGTGCAGCCCTTCCTGCTGGTGTTCGTCTTCCTCTACGTGTTCCCCACGATCGGCCAGGGCGTCGGCGGCGGCGGGGGCAAGGTCGCCGAGTCGGCCTTCGCCACCGTGCTCGTCCCCGGCGTGGTCGGGATCACGATCATGTTTCAGGGCATCCAGGCCGTCGCGATGGTGATCTCGACCGAGTTCGGCTTCACGCGTGAGATCGAGGACCGCGTGCAGGCGCCATGCCCGATCTGGCTGGTCGCCGTCGCGAAGGTCCTCTCGGGGGCTACGCAGGGACTGATCGCGGCGCTGATCGTCTTCCCGATCGCCTCCGTCGTGCACGCCAGCGGGGTCGAAGCCCATTTGTCGGTCAGCTGGCCGATCGTCATCACGCTGATCCCGCTCGCCTGCGTGACCATGACCTCGCTCGGCCTGCTGCTCGGCACCGCCTTCGAAGCACGCAACCTCGGCCTCATGTTCGGCTTCGTCGTGCTCCCGCTGACGTTCCTCGGCGGCACCTACTACCAGTGGACCAAGCTCGCGCCCGTGCAGGTCGCAGGCGTGCACTGGCTGCAGATCATCGTGCTCGTCAACCCGCTCATCTACGTCAACGAGGGTCTGCGCGCCGGGCTCACGCACGCGGCGCACATGCCCCTGTATGTCGTCTACCCCGTGCTGATCGGCTTCTGCGCCACCTTCCTGGCGCTCGGTCTGCGCAACTTCCGCAAACGCGTCCTCGCCTGAGTCAGCTCTGGACGGGCGCCGCCAGCGCCGCGCGTACGGCCGGCGCGACCTCGCTCGCATACAGCTCGCTCGCGCGCATCGCCCGCTCGTGGGGCAGCACGCCGACGCTGATGTGGCCGAGGAAGCGGTCGTTCACGAACAGCCCGTGGTGGGCGAGGATCTTCGTGCTCACTTCCTCCGGCGTGCCCACCAGCAGATGCCCCTGCGGCTCGCAGCCCGCGTCGAACTGCGCGCGGCTCATCGGCGGCCAGCCGCGCTCGCGGCCGATGCGATTCATCATCTGCGAGTACGGCCCAAAGAACTCATCGCGCGCCCGCTGCGCGGTCTCGGCCAGATACATGTGCGAATTGACCCCCACCCGCAGGCCGGCCGGATCGGCCTGCGCGCGCCGCGCGGACTCGCGATACAGCTCCACCAGCGGCGCAAACCGCGCGGGTTCTCCACCGATGATCGCGATCATCAGCGGCAAGCCCAGCGCTCCCGCGCGCGCCACCGAGGCGGGCGTGCCGCCGACCGCTATCCACACCGGCAGTGGATCCTGCACAGGGCGCGGATACACGCCGACGTCGTTCAGCGCCGGGCGATGCTTGCCCGACCACGTCACCCGCTCGGATGCCCGCAGCGCCAGCAGCAGTTCCAACTTCTCGGCAAACAGCTCGTCGTAATCGTCCAGATCGAACCCGAACAGCGGGTAGGACTCGATGAACGACCCCCGTCCCGCCATGATCTCCGCGCGCCCATCGGAGATCAGATCCACCGTCGCGAACTCTTGAAAGACCCGCACCGGGTCGGCCGAGCTGAGCACAGTCACCGCGCTGCTCAGCCGGATTCGCTCCGTCCGCGCCGCCGCCGCGCCCAGCGCCACGGTCGTCGCCGACACCGCATAGTCCGGGCGGTGGTGCTCGCCCACGCCGAACACCTCGAGCCCCAGGCGATCGGCCAGCTCGATCTCCTCCAGCAGCTCCTTCAGGCGTTTCGCCACGCGGTCAGGGCCCGCGCCCGGGTTCACGTCCGCGAAGGTCGCTAGGCCGAGTTCCATCGGCGCTCACTATAGGTGCGCAGGCGCAGCCCGGCGAGCCTGGTAGGGCAGGAAGCGGGCCCGCCCGTTCGATTGTGCTCGCGCGGCGAGCGGAGCCCCGACGACGTCATCGACTATCCGGGCGGCTCCTTGACCGCGCGCCCGATCACGATCGAGGACACGATTGGCGGCACGCCCTGCCACTGCGCATCCTCGTGCTCGGCCGTGAAGCCCGCGGCCGCGATCGAGGCGAGGGTGTCGCGGTTGCAGCGACAGCCTGCGGCGAAATACCGCCACGGCGTCTCCAGGCGGTCCTGCCAGCGGGCGGCGCGGGGCGAGTGCGAACGGACGTGCTCGACGAACAGCAATTGCCCGCCCGGGCGCAGGACGCGCGCGATCTCCGCCAGCGCGCGATCGGGGAAGTCGACGGTGCACAGCACAAGCGTCGAGACGACCGTATCGACCGACTCCTCGTCCAGCGGAATCGCTTCGGCCGAAGCGTCCAGGGTGCTGGCCGACTTGCCGCTTTGCCTCAGCTTTTGCTCCAGCCGGCGGCGCATCGGCTCGAACGGCTCGGCCAGGACCACCTCCTCTACGGCGTTCGGGTAGTAGGGGATGTTGGCGCCCGTGCCCGCGCCGATCTCGAGCGTGCGACCGCGCGCCTGCGCGACGAGCGCGGCGCGGCGCTTGCGCATGGTGTGTTCCTCGCCACGGCGCATGATCCGGTCATACAGCGCCGCGAACACGAAGTCCCAGCGGTGCTCGCCGTGGACGGTTCCCGCTGATGCCGCGTCGTAGCTCATGGCGGCGGCGCCTATCCCTGCTCGATCAACTCGATCCGGTACCCGTCGGGGTCGCGCACGAAGCAAAGCCGGGAGCCGCCCTCGCGCACCGAGTAGGGGGGCTTCTCGGGCTCGATGTCCTGCTCGGCGAGCCGGGCGAGCGTGGCGTCGAGATCTTCGACGCCGAGCGCGATGTGGCCGTAGCCGGAGCCGAGGTCGTACTCCTCGACGCCGAAGTTGTAGGTGAGCTCCAGCCGCGGCTGCTCGCCGTCGCCGGGGATGTTCATGAACACGTTCACGGCCTCGTCGCCGATCGGGATGCGCCCGACCTCCGCGAAGCCCAGCGCGTTGTAGAAGGCCACCGAGCGATCGATGTCGGTGATCCGGTAGCAGGTGTGGATGAGGGGCATGGGGTGCAGTGTACGTCGATACCTGGAGCCTGCCGCCCCGACTGCGCCCCATTCCCGCCTTACCCCGCCAGACACGCGCATGGCACCGTAAGCGCGACTCGTGCAAGGATGGCGCGATGCTCATCGAGCGCGTGTCCAATCCTAAGTACGTGTCGAACACGTACCTGGTCGCGGACGGCGTGGGTGGCCCGGGCCTGTTCATCGACGCCGGCGGCCCGGTGAAGCCGCTGATCGCGGCGGCGGAGAGTCTGGGGATCGCGCCGAGCCATGTCTTGCTGACGCATCATCACCACGACCACGTGTGCGAGGTGGCGGCGCTGCGGGAGCGTTGGCCGGAGCTGACTGTGTTGATCCACCCGTCCGAGCGCGAGGGGCTGGGTGAGGGCTTCGGGGAGGTGGACACGGTGGAGGCGGGAGAGATGCTGCGGTTCGGCACGCTGGAGGTGCGCCCGTTGCATACGCCGGGGCATACCGCGGGGATGCTGTCGTTCCTGGTGAGCGAACCGAGCGGGGCGGCGAGGCGCCCGGCCGTGAGCGCCGCGCCGGGGGGGTTCACGGGGGGTGAGGCGATTGTGTTCACCGGCGACACGCTGTTCGCGGGCTCCGTCGGCGGGGTGCACGCGTCGGGGCATACGACGTATACCGACCTGAGGGATTCGATCATGGGCACGCTGATGGAGCTGCCGCCGGAGACGATCGTCCATCCGGGTCATGCGGATGCGAGCACGATCGGCGAGGAGTGGGAGCGCAACCCGTTCATCCGCATATGGCGGGGCGTCGATGCGGAGGGGACCGAGCCCTGCACGGCGCTGGGGGAGCCGGCGACGCTGGTGCTCCTGTGCGATGACTACGATGGCGGCACGAAGGCCTGGGTGCGCCGGCCGACTGGCGAGGATGACATCGTGCCGGGCTCCAAAGTCCAGCGCGGCTGAAGCGGGCGCCTGAATCCGGCAAGCCCCTCCCCGGCGGGAGGGACCCGGCCGGCGCGGCGGGCGGCGCGGCGCGGCTGTGCGGGGGAGAGCGCCTAGGATGCAGTGCGTATGGCCCCGCGAGAGAGCGACAAGAGCATCCCGACTTCGCGTGTGCGCCGTACGGCGACGGTGGGAAGGTTGGCCGCGAAAGAGGCCGTGAAGCAGTTCGGCACGCGCGCGGCGAACGTGACGCGCGGGGAGGAGGCTTCCGAACAGGCGCTGGCGCGCCGTCAGCTGGAGACCGCCAAGCAGATCGTGGCGGCGCTGGGGACGATGAAGGGCGCGGCGATGAAGCTGGGGCAGGTGATGTCGTTCCTGGATGTGGGGCTGGTGGAGGAGGAGTATCGCGAGGAGTTTCAGCGCGAGCTGGCGAAGCTGCGCGACGCGGCGCCGACGGTGTCGTTCAAGCAGATGCGGCGCGTGATCGAGGACGATCTGGAAGAGCCGATCGGCGAGGTGTTTGCGGCGTTCGATGAGGAGCCGATCGCGGCGGCCTCGATCGGGCAGGTGTATCGCGCGAGGCTGCACGACGGCCGCGAGGTGGCTGTGAAGGTGCAGTACCCGGGGGTCGCGGCGGCGGTGCGCGCGGATATGCAGAACCTGGACATGATCATGCGGCTGCTGAAGCGGATGACGCCGGGGATGGATGCGAAGGCGGTCGCGAAGGAGATCCGCGACCGGATCGGGGAGGAGCTCGACTATGAGCTCGAGGCCCAGAACCAGAGCACGCTTGCGCGGATATTTCGCGGCCACCCGTTCATCATGGTGCCGGAGGTCGTGACGGGCCTTTCGCGCGAGCGGGTGCTGGTGAGCGAGTTCGTGGAGGGCGTGGGGTTCGAGGAGCTGAAGACGCGTTCGCAGTCCGAGCGCGATCGCATCGGCGAGATCGTGTTCCGGTTCTTTCTCGGCTGCCTGTATCGCCACCGCCAATTCTCGGGCGATCCGCATCCGGGCAACTTCATGCTGCTGGGCGACGGGCGCGTGGCGTTCCTGGACTTTGGCCTGTTCAAGCGCATGTCCAGCGACCCGGTCGCGCTGGAGCTGGCCTGCCAACGGGCGGTGTCCGAGGGCGATGGCGCGGAGCTGCATCGGCTGCTGGCGCAGTCGGGCTTCCTGCCCGAACCGGACCGGGTCGATCCCGAGCATCTGCTGGCGTTCGTCGGATCGGCGATCTGGTGGTATACGACCGCTGACGAACCGGTGGCGCTGACTCCCGAGGTGGCTACGGAGGTGATGATCGAGAGCTCTGACCCGCGCTCGAGCTATTTCGCGGAGATGCGCCACCAGGACATGCGCCCCGAGCATCTGTTCGGGCGGCGTATGGAGCTCTTGACGCTGGCGGTCCTGTCACAGTTGCGCGCCCGCGCGAACTGGCACCGGATCGCGCGCGAGTGGATGTACGGAGACGATCCACTCACCGAACTCGGCCGCGAAGAGGCCGAGTTCTACGCGCGTACCGGTGCAGGCGAGCTGACTAGCTCGCGGCCAGCGCCTTCTGCTTGATCTGGTCGAACTCGGTCTGGGAGATCGTGCCCGAGTCGAGCAGGCCCTTGGCCTTGGCGATCTGCTCGGCCGGGTCGGTCTTGCCGGCGACCGACTGGACGTACTTGTCCATCTGTGACTGGGCCGCTTCCTGCTGCTTGATGGCCCGCTCTGTCATGCCCTTGTGCTCGGCGATCAGATAGATGAACACGCCGAGGTAGGGCAGGACGATGATGAAGATGATCCATAGGACCTTGGCGAATCCGGATGTGTCGTGGCGGCGGAAGATGTCGATCAGCACCGTGATCAGGATCCAGATCCAGATCACGAACGCGAAGAAGATGAGCATCGTCCAGAAGACTTCGAGGAACGGATAGCTGGTTGCGGCGATCATGTCGTCTGTCCAATCGGTCGAGAACCACTCCGCAGGTGCCGCTCACGGCAGCGAAGCCCAGTGCAATCGTGGAGCATATTGCTACATGTCCGAACCGCGCGGCCACGTGGGGGCAACCTCGGGGCGTACGCATGGGAGTACGATGCCTCATGGCCGGCGATCGCTTCGTCCCCGGATCAATTCGACGACTTCAAACCCGCGGCGCGTGGGGGAAGGAAAGGAACACATATGGCTGATGTGGCACAAGACACACACGAGGTATTGTCGGGCCTCTCCGTCGGTGACACGAGCGTCCTGGACACGGCGATCGGCATGCGCGAGCTCGGCCGTGAGGTCACGGGCCTCGACGCCCGCACGTACGCGCTGGTGAAAATCGCGGCGCTGATCGCGCTCGACGCTCCGCCGGTGTCCTACGCCTGGCAGATCGGCAACGCCTTGGACGAAGGCGCGACGCCCGAGGACATCCTCGGCGTGCTGCGCGCGGTGGCCGTTCAGGTCGGCGGTCCGAAGGTCGTCGCGGCGGCGCCCGAGATCATGCTCGCGCTGGGCCTGGCGCTGCCCGAGGAGGCGTAGATCATGCCGATCGGAAGACGTCGTCCCCTGCTCCGCGCGGCCGCTGTGGGCGGAGGCGCCTACGCGATGGGCAAGCGCAACGCGCGGGTCTCCGAGGAACAGCAGACGCAGGCCTATGAACAGGGCCGGCAGGAGGCCGCCCCGCCCCCTCCGCCGGCGGCGCCGGCGCCGGCGCCTGCGGACCCGACGGTGGAGAAGATCAACCAGCTTGCGCAACTGCACGCCAGCGGCGCCCTCACCGACGAGGAGTTCGCCGCCGCCAAGGCGCGGGCGCTGGGGATCTGAGCACGGGAGCCCGCCCGGGTCACCGCGGGGGTCGTTCCCGGCCCGGGTCGGTCCTCGGCCCGGGCCGTCCGGCCACGGTCCCTATACGGTCTGGATCTGCACGAGGCTCGTCGTGCCGGGCCGGCCCGAGGGCAGCCCGGCGGTGATGCCGACGCGCTGACCGGGCTTGCACCAGCCGAGCTCGACGACGCGCCGGGCGGCGTCGGCGATCAGCGCCTCGGTGGTCTCGTGGCGGCGCATCGAGGCGGCCTGCACGCCCCACATCAGCCCGCAGCGCCGCACGGTCTCTTTGCCGGGCGAGAGCGCGTAGATCGGGGCGGTGGGGCGGTGCGCGGAGACCAGGCGCGCGGAGCGCCCGGAGAGCGTGGGGATCACGAGCGCGTCCAGTCGTAGCTCGCGCGCGGCGACGCAGAGGTTGTGGGCGATCGTGTAGGCGGGGTCGGAGTCCACGCGGCGCACGCGCGAGGCGTTCCAGTCCTCATACGGCGCGATCGCCTCGGCCTGCTCGGCGACGGAGGCCATCATCGCGATCGCCTCCACGGGGTAGGCGCCGATGGCGGTCTCCTGGGAGAGCATCACGGCGTCGGTGCCGTCGAGGATCGCGTTGGCGACATCGGCGACCTCCGCGCGGGTGGGGCGCGAGGAGGTGACCATCGAGTCGAGCATCTGCGTCGCGGTGATCGATGGGCGGGCGAGGTGTCCGGCGAGGCGCAGGAGCTGCTTTTGCACGATCGGCACGCGCTCGATCGCCAGCTCGATGCCGAGGTCGCCGCGGGCGACCATCACGCAGTCGGCGGCCCGCACGATCTCATCGGCGCGCTCGACCGCCTGGGGCTTCTCCATCTTGGCGATCAGCGGCAGGCGCGTGTGGTTGCGCACGGTCTCGACGTCCTCGGGGCGCTGGACGAACGAGAGCGCGACCATGTCCACGCCGATCGACTCGCCGTGGCGCAGCAGCTCGAGGTCGTGCTCGGGCACGGAGGGCAGCGATTCGGTGGGGCCGGGGATGTTCAGGCCCTGGCGCGAGGCGACGGCCCCGCCGATCTCGATCTCGGCGTCGACCTCGTGCGTGGAGGCGCGGACCTCGACGACGCGCAGCCGCACCGAGCCGTCGGCGAGATACAGCACCTCGCCGGGGCTCATCGAGTCGGCCAGGCCCTCCCAGGTGATCGACATGTGCCGGGCGTCGCCGAGCTCGTCGGTCTCCCCGCCGGTGATCGTCAGCCGCTCGCCGGCGGTCAGCTCGACGATGTCCTCGCGCAGCGGACCGATGCGCAGCTTCGGTCCGGGGAGGTCTTGCAGGATCGCCACCGGGCGCCCGGCGCGCCCGGCGGCGTCGCGCACGCGCCGGACCGTCTCGGCGTGCTCCTCGAGCGTTCCGTGCGAGTAGTTCAGTCGCGCCACGTCCATCCCCGCCTGGACCATGCGCAGCAGCGTGGCGGGCTCACGCGAGGCGGGTCCGATGGTGGCGACGATCTTGGTGCGGCGCATGATGCTCGCACCGTAGCGACGATTCCCCGCGGCTGCGGTGGCCGCGCTGTGGACGGGCTCGCTCGCGAGGCTTACCATCCTCGGATGCTGGGACCGTCGCGACCCGTTCCGCGCGTGGGCGCCCGCGCGCGCATCGCCCATTTCGGCGGCTCGTTCGAGCGCGGGACGGTCGTCGGCGTGTCCGAGGAGGGGCGTCGTGTGAGCGTGCGGGGCGAGTCGGGGGAGACGTTGGAGTTCGTCCTCAGCCCGGCTACCGCCCGCTTCGTGGCCGCGGGCGCGGCGCATGGCCCGCGTTTGGAGCTGCTGGGCGATGCTGCCTGAAACTACGGCGCTTGCACGTCGGGGAAGTTCTCCGCGCAGTGCTCGCGCAGCGCCTCCCTGATCCACGCCCGCTCGCCGGGGCTCGCCGCGCGGTAGCGGGCCAGCAGCTCGCGCTGGCCTTCGATCGGCGCGTCGGCGATCGTCCAGCGCACGGCCAGGCGCTCGAACAGCAGCTCGGTCGCGCGCTGCCAGGTGTCCTCGGTCGTCGATGCCGCTCCTGCGCGGGCGCCGGCGAGCGTGTCGGCGTACTCGCGCCGCGTGGCCGGCGTGAGCGCGCCGCGCAGTGTCAGTGCGTTGCCCTCGGCGTCGGTGTACTCGCTCGTCAAAGCCGTCAGCTTTTCCGGGCGTGCTCCCCCGCTGCCGGCCATGCGCCGGCGGCTGCGCTTACCCATGGTCTAGTAGCTCATCGGCCTAGGAGGTCACGATCGTCCGGCCGCGCCGCTCGGCGGGCGCTCAGCAGCAGGACGCGTCGGGCAATGCGCCCGCGGCCTTCAGCAGCTGACCGCGCACGTCCCCGGTCGCAGGGCGGGCGTGCCCGGGCCATGCGGCGGCGGGCTCCATCTCGGCGAGCTTGCGCATGCTCTCGCGGGCCACACTGGTGTCGTAGTTGTATGTCTCCACGGGCACCCCCGGCTCGCGGCTGCGTCCAAACATGTCGAGGGTGTAGAAGCAGTCGCTGACGAGCGCGAGGCGATCGGATTCGCGCCACAGCCCGATCAGGCCGGGCGCGTGCCCAGGCAGCTCGATCACCTTGAAGCTGGCCACCTCATCGCCCTCGGAGACGGTGCCGGCGATCTTCACCGGGCCGCCGTCCCAGGCATAGCGGTGGCAGGCTTTATGGACCTGTTTGGCCACCGGCGGCAGTCCTGCGAGGTCGGCCGGCCAGTAGCGCCAGCCGCCGCTGCCCTCGGCGTCCTGAACCTCCTCGGGGTGGCACCACACGGGCGCGCCCAGGCCGGGCGCCGTGCCGCGGTGATCGGTGTGCCCATGGCCCAGCACGATCCGCTCGATCCCGCCGAGCTTGGCCCCGGCGCGCGCCACGGCGTGGGTCATCGTGCGCGCACCCGCGTCGAACACGGTCACTCCGTGCTCGCCCTCGATCAGATACACGTTGCAGCGACCCGGCTGGCCCTGCACGACCCATACGCCCTCGGCCACGAGCTTGGCCTCGGCGCCCGTCAGTCCGTCGCTGACCTTCGTTTTGACGTTGAACGCTCCCGTCAATCGCCGCTCCGCGGGCGAGCCCAGCGACGGCATCATCCCGATCTGGCGCGGCACCGACATCGTGTCGGTGAAGGCGTCGTTGGAGTGGATCAGGCCGTCGCGCACCGTCAGCACGTCCACGCCTTCGAGCTCCATGCGGTGTCCCGTGGGGGCGATGCCGCTGAAGGAGCCCGGTCCGGCGAAGGTGCCGCTGAAGCGCCATTGCAGCGCGCAGCGCTCGCCCTCGGTGGTGGTTGAGAGGATCTCGACCTTCAGGTCGGGGATCGCTTCGATCAGGCCGCCGATGAACTCGCTCACGCCCTCGGGGCCGATGTAGAGGCCCTGGCCGCGCACGTCCTCGCGCCCGTCCGGGGCCCACATCGCGGCCGCGCCCTGCAGGTCGTGGGCGCCGATCGCTTCGAAGTAGCGGCGCGTGATCGCCTCGGCCTTGTTACCGGTGATCCGGCCGCGTCGTTTCGCGGCCGATGCCTGCTGCACGTTGGCGGCCGCCTCCTGCACCTTCGTGGCCGCGTTGTTCGCCTTCTCCTCCTCGGCCATCGCGATCACTGTCTCCTTTGCTGACGCCGGCAGAGATACGTAGTCTAGTCTCCTGCCTCAGTGGCCGAGGGAAAGCGCAAGCCTGAGCTTGGGCGGGGCGAGCGTGTCCTGCCGGGCGTCTATCGCCTGCGCCTGCCGTTGCCCTGGCCGGGCGTGCCGCACGGCAACGCCTGGGCCCTCGCCGCGGGCGATGGGATCGTGCTGTTCGACACGGGCATTCACGCGCCGGGCTCGCTGGCGCACTTGGAACGGGCGCTCGCGATGTGCGGCCTTGCCTTGGAGGACGTGCGGCTGCTGGTGTGCACGCACGCCCATTCCGACCATTACGGCCAGGCCGCCCCGATCGTGGCGCGCGCGGGCTGTGAGCTGTGGATGCATCCCAATTACGAACACGCTCGGCGCTGGGCCGAGGATCCCGACGCGGCGCTGTTGCGGCGCTTGGAGATCGCTCGTCAGTCGGGCGTCCCCGAGGAGCCGCTGCGCCGTTATGCCGCCGAGCGCGGCTCAGATCACGAAACGGGCATCGCCGCGATCGTCGAGCCCGATCGGGCGCTCGTGCCCGGCGTCGTCGTGCACACCGATCTCGGCCCCTGGACCGTGCACGAGACGCCCGGCCATGCTCCCTCGCACGTGTGTCTGTTCCAGCCCGAGCGGCGTCTGTTGATCTCAGGCGATCACCTGCTGGGGCGCATCTCGCTGTATTTCGACTACGGCTACTCGCCCGACCCGGTGGGGGAGTTCGTGAGCTCGCTCGACGTAGTCGAGTCGCTGCACGCGCGCCTGTGCCTGCCCGGTCATGGGCGCACGTTCGCCGACGTGCACGCGCACATCGAGGGCAATCGCGCGCTTGTGGCCGAGCGCCTGGCGAAGGTGCTGGCGGTTGTCTCGGAGGGCGACGCGGGCGAGCCTTTGACGGCCTTCGAGATACTGCCGCGCGCGTACGGGAGCGATCTGGCGCCGATGCTCGCGCAGTGGCTGCTGACGGAGACGCTGGCGATGCTGCTGCACCTGGAGGTCACCGGCCAGGCGCTGCGCCTGCCGGGCGAGCCCGAGCGTTGGACCGCACCTGAGTGACCAATGCCCGTCTGCGGGCTCTACTCGGAAACCCGAACATTCGGTTTCCGACTGGACGCGAGGCATCGGGCCGCATAGCATCGAGCACCATGCGCATCGACCAGATCCTCGCCTCCGGGGCCGGGCCGACGTTCTCCTTCGAGTTCTTCCCGCCCAAGACGGAGGCGGGGGAGGAGAACCTGCGCACGGCGCTCGCCGAGCTGCGCGGCCTGAACCCGTCGTTCGTGTCCGTCACCTACGGCGCCGGCGGCTCGACCAGGGGCAAAACGATCGAGATCGTCAAGCACATCCGCGAGCGGTACGGGCTGGAGGCGATGGCGCACTTCACCTGCGTGGGCGCCACCGTCGCGGAACTGCGCGCCACGCTCGACGAGATGCAGAGCGCGGGCATCGACAACGTGCTCGCGCTGCGCGGCGACCCGCCCGCGGGCCAGGAGCAGTGGCGCAAAACGGAGGGCGGCTTGGAGTATTCGCGCGAACTGGTGGAGCTGATCGCCGCCGACTACCCCTTTGCGATCGGCGGCGCCTGCTTCCCCGAGACGCACATCCATGCGGTCAGCCCTGAGGAGGACCTGGAACATCTCGCGGAGAAGGTGGCCGCGGGCGTGCGGTTCCTGATCACACAGCTGTTCTTCGACAACGCCCTCTACTTCGACTTCGTCCGGCGCGCACGCGCGGCGGGCGTGAACGTGCCGGTCATCCCCGGCGTCATGCCCATCACGCAGGTGGGGCAGGTCGAGCGCATGGCCAAGCTCTGCGGGGCCTCCATTCCCGACGGCCTGCGTCGCGAGCTGCGCGCGCGCGGCGAGGACCCCGAGGCGGTGCTCGACTTCGGCGTCGCCTACGCCACGCTGCAGTGCGCGGAGCTGCTGCGCGAGGGCGTGCCCGGCATCCACTTCATCACGCTCAACCGCTCGCCGGCGACGCGCGCGATCCTCTCGGCGCTGAAGCTCTCGCGCCCGTGGCAGCGGGGCGGCGCTCAGGCGACGAGCTCGATCTCCAGGCCCTCGGCGACCCTGGGCGAGCCGTCGGGCGCCTCGTAGCGCACGTCGACCGAGTCGTTCTGCCGGTAGGTGCCCACGCCCCATGCGCCGAGCAGCCAGCGCCAGCCGCTGATCTTGTCCTTGCGCAGCTCGGTCGCGAACACGAGCATCCCTTCGCGCACCTCATAGTCGGCGCCGCGGCGCTGGTGCACGCCGTTGAGGTAGACCTCGTAGTCGCCCTTGACCTGGCGCGGGAGCTTGACTCGGGATTCGGGCGCCATGTCGGTGGAGATTATGCGCCCGGTCCGGTCACTACGCTGATCGGGATGTCTGTGGCGCCGCTGATCGTCGAGTCGCCCGTGCGCCGCGCGGGCGAGTTGCCCTACCTTGACGGCGCGTTACGTCTCGTCCCCGAGCCCGGGCGCACGCGCGTGCATCGTCGCGGCGAGCGGCTGTTCGTGCCCGCCGGCGACGCCCGTCCGGCGATCGAACGCTTCTACCGGCGCGCCGCGCGCGAGGAGATCGGCTCGCGCCTGGATCGCGCCGTGCGGGTGGCGGGAGTGTCCTACCGCGACATGTCGATTCGCGCGCAGCGCACGCGCTGGGCGTCGTGCTCCTCGACGGGGCACATGAGCTTCAACTGGCGGCTGCTGCTCGCGCCCGAGAAAGTCCTCTTCTACGTCATCTGGCACGAGGTCTGCCATCTGGAGATCCTCAACCATTCGCCCCGTTACTGGGCGCTGCTGGAGCGCCGCTGGCCCCGCTACCGCGAAGACCGCGACTGGCTGCGCCGTCACGGCGCGACTTTGGTGCTCTAGCCGCGTTGTGAGATCGGCACGTAGTCCAGATCCCGATCGCCCGTGTAGATCTGGCGCGGGCGGGCGATCTTCTGCTCGGGGTCCTCGACGAGCTCCTTCCACTGCGCGATCCAGCCGCTGGTGCGCCCGATCGCGAACATCACGGGGAACATCGCCACGGGCAGGCCCAGTGCCTCGTAGATTAGGCCGGAGTAGAAGTCCACGTTCGGGTAGAGCTTGCGTGAGGTGAAGTAGTCGTCATCCAGGGCGCGCTTCTCCAGCTCGGTCGCGACGTCCAGCAGCGGGCTCTTGCCGCGCACCTCGAAGACGTCGTCGAGGTATTTGCGGATGATCCGCGCGCGTGGGTCGTAGTTCTTGTAGACGCGGTGGCCGAAGCCCATCAGGCGCTCCTCGCCGGCCTTCACGCCCTCCAGGAAGGCGGGGATGTTCTGCACGCTGCCGATCCGTGTGAGCATCCGCAGCGCCTGCTCGTTGGCGCCGCCGTGCAGCGGCCCGTACAGCGCCGCGACGCCGGCGGCGATCGCGGAGTAGGGGTCGACCTGCGTGGAGCCGACCGAGCGCACGGCGCTCGTGGAGGCGTTCTGTTCGTGGTCGGCGTGCAGGATGAAGAGCACGTCGAGCGCTCGCGCCAGCCGCGGGTCGGGCCGGTACTTGAGCTCGGTCATTTTGTACATCATCCCGAGGAAGTTGCTCGCGTAGTCGAGGTCGTTGTCGGGGTAGACGTAGGGCTGGCCCATGTTGTGGCGGAACGCGAACGCGGCCAGCGTCGGCATCTTCGCGAGCAGGCGGATGATCTGGATCGCGCGCACGCGCTCCTCTTTGATCTTGTTCGCGTCGGGATAGAACGTCGAGAGCGCGCCGACCGAGGCCACGAGCATGCCCATCGGGTTGGCGTCGTAGCGAAAGCCCTGCATGAAGTCCTTGACGTTCTCGTGCACGAACGTGTGGATCGTGATCTCATCGACCCAACCCTCGAGCTCGTCCTTGTTCGGCAGCCGTCCGTTGATCAGCAGGTAGGCGACCTCGAGGTAGGTGGAGTGCTCGCAGAGCTGCTCGATCGGATAGCCGCGGTGCTGCAAGATCCCCGCCTCGCCGTCGATGTAGGTGATCGAGCTGCGGCACGAGGCGGTGTTCATGAACGCCGGGTCGTAGGAGAGCATCCCGAATTCGTTCTCGTTGACCTTGATCTGGCGCAGGTCGGTCGCGCGCACGGTGCCGTCGGTGATCGGCAGCTCGTAGATCGCTCCGGTGCGGTTGTCGGTCACGCTGAGCGTATCCCTGGGTCCGGCGCCGTTGTCCGCCTCCGCCGACGCATGTCCCTGCGCGTGTGTCTCGGGGGTGCTCATGAGCTGGATGTCTCCTGTCGTGGGTTCTTTACCCGATTATGCGCGATCCCAGGCCCCGCGCCCGGGGGTCGGGGAAGCTTTTATGCGCCCGTTATACGTGGGCTCCGTAGCGGCTTTCGGTGGCCTCGACCTGTCCCTGGTAGTGGCTGCCGAGCTCCGCGTGCCCGTAGGGCTTGCGCGCGGGCGCGTCGAGCGTCATGAACGACAGCTGCGCGATCGCCAGCCCCGGGTACAGCTTGATCGGGACGCGCGTCAGGTTGTTGAGCTCGAGTGTCAGCGTGCCGCGCCAGCCAGGATCGCAGAACCCCGCGGTGGCGTGCACGATCAGCCCAAGGCGCCCGAGGCTCGACTTGCCCTCGATCCGCGCGACGATGTCGTCGGGCAGCTCCACGTGCTCGAGCGTGCGCCCAAGGCAGAACTCGCCCGGGTGGATCACGAACGGCTCGCCCTCCGGCGGCTCCACCTGCTCGGTCAGTCCGCGCGGGGGGTCGCGCAGGTCGATTGCCGTGATCTTGTGGTTGTGGAAGACCCGGAAGGAGCCGCCCAGGCGCAGGTCCACGCTCGCGGGCTGCACCATCTCCTGCACCCACGGGTCGATCTTGATACGGCCCTCGTTCACCAGCCTGACGATCGTGCCGTCGGAGAGGACCGAGGCGGGGGAGGGACTCTGGCTCATACGCGCGCGAATTCTCGCACGCCACGGCGTCTCAACGCGCCGCGAGCCGCCCGCGCGCCGCGAGCGTTCGTACACGCGTCGGCGAGCATGGCGCGGGGTCGCCGTGCGGGCCGCGCCTGCGCGGCAGTCGCGAACGGGGATGGTGCGGGCGGTGGGGGCTGGGGCGCGGGCCGACGCCGCCGTCCTGCCCGGGCTCTGACTCGGGGGTCTGGTTGACCGCCCAGCGCACGATCAAAAACAGCGCGACGATCGGGATCTTCAGGAACACCATCAGCCAGACGAATGTCCACACTTCCATCGCCCGATCGTACTACCGATCGGAGGTCCGTAAGGACCCGCGGAGGTCGAGCACGAGGGTTGCGCGGGCCGGCTGGCCGGCGATGTGGGTCTGACGGGGGGCGGGCTGCGCCTCCCGGGGAGCGTGGGTGGCGCAGTCGAAGCGGGCGCGTGCTCAGCTGCGCGCCGGCAGCGGGCGCCCGCTGAAGCGGGTCATCTCGCCGAGTTCGCGCACGCGCGCTTCGATCTCCGGATGCTCCAGCCGCGAGACGCGCTCGGTGCCGAACTCTTCGACGTTGAACGACGCCAGCGTCGTGCCGTGCGCCATCGCGCTGCGCATCGTCTCTTCGTCCAGGGGGCCCGCGTGTGCGGCGATCGTGCCGATAAAGCCCCCGGCGAACGTGTCGCCGGCGCCGGTCGGGTCGAGCACGCTCTCGAGCGGATAGGCGGGCAGCGAGAAGAAGCCGCCGCGCGTGATCAGCGTCGCGCCGTACTCGCCCTGCTTGGCGACGACCGCTCCCGGGCCCCAGCCGATTACGGTGCGCGCGGCTCGGACGAGGTTCGGCTCGCCGGTGAGCATGCGCAGCTCGGCGTCGTTGAGCAGCACGCAATCGACCGTCTCGATCACGCGCACGAGCGCATCGCGCGCGGTGTCGATCCACAGGTTCATCGAGTCCAGCGCCACGAACCGCGCGCGCTCGCACTGCTCGCGCACGCCCAGCTGCAGCTCGGGCTGGATGTTCGCCAGGAACAGCACGTCGCAGGCGCGCGAGGCGTCCGAGAGCTTGGGCTCAAAGTCGGCGAAGACTCCCAGCCGGGTGTCGTCGGTGTGGGCGGTGTTCAGGTCGTAGTCGTAGTGCCCGCGCCAGAAGAACGTCTTGCCGCCGGGGACGCGCTCGACGTCGCCGGTGTGCACGCCGGGCCGGGCGAGCGTGCTCATCTCCCCCTCGCCCCAGTCCTCGCCGACGGGACCGACGACGTGCACGTCGGCAAAGAACGAGGAGGCCAGCGAGAAGTGCACGGCGGTGCCGCCGAGCATGCGCTCGCGCTCGCCGAAGGGCGTCTTGACGGAGTCGAATGCGATCGAGCCGACGACGGTGATTGACATGGCGCGAGACCCTATAGCCTCAGCGACCATGCGCGCGATCCAGATGAGCGAGTTCGGCGGACCCGAGGTGCTGAAGCTCACCGAGCTGCCGACGCCGACGCCGGGCGAGGACGAGGTTTTGATCGCGGTTACGCGTGCGGGCGTGAACTTCGCCGACACGCATACGCGCACGAACTCCTACGTGCGCAAGGCCACGCTGCCGCTGGTGCCCGGCGGTGAGGTCGCGGGCACGATCGAGCGCGCCCCGGCCGGCAGCGCCCTGCAGGTGGGAGCGCGCGTGGTGGCGCTGACGGGCACGGGCGGCTACGCGCAGTACGCGACCGCTCCGGCGGCGCACGCGTTTCCGATCCCCGACGGGGTGGACGACGGGACGGCGCTGGCGCTGATCCTGCAGGGGACGACCGCGTGGCACCTGTATCGCACGGCCGGGCGCCTCGCGCCGGGCGAGAGCGTGGTCGTGCACTCGGCCGCCGGCGGCGTGGGCTCGCTGGCGGTTCAGCTCGGGCACGCCCTTGGGGCCGGGCGTGTGATCGGGACCGCCTCCAGTGAGAAGCGCCGCGCGCTGGCGGTCGAGCTCGGCGCCGAGGTCGCGGTCGATCCGGCGCCGGAGGGCCTGAGCGAGCGATTGATCGAGGCCAATGGCGGTGAGCCGGTGGACGTCGTGTTCGACATGGCCGGCGGTGAGACGTTCGACGCCTCCTACGATGCGCTCGCCCACTTCGGGCGGATCGTCGTGTGCGGGATCTCCTCCGAGCAGCCCAATCGGGTCTCGACGGGCTCGCTGCTGCGTCATTCGCGCGCGATTGTCGGTTTCTACCTGTTTCACTGCCTGGGGCGGCCGGGGATGTTCGGCGAGGCGCTCGCGGACCTGTTCGCCCGCGTCGCGCGCGGCGAGCTGCGGGCCGTTGTGGGCGGGACCTACCCGCTGAGCGAGGCCGCCCGGGCGCAGATCGACCTGCGCGAGCGGCGCACGGCGGGCAAGCTGCTGCTCGACCCGTCGGTGTGAGCGCCGCTGCGGTTCAACCCTGCTCCCAGTCCAACGGCAGCCCGGCGTGAGTGCGCGCGCCGGTGGCGCCCCCGCGTCGCACGACGGTAACCGGGCTCGAGCCCGCGGCCGGATAGGCTGCTGCGCGAGATGAGCAAGACGTTCGCCGAGCTCGGCCTGTCCGAGCGCACCCTGCAAGCCCTGCGCGACGTCGGGTACGAGTCGCCGAGCCCGATCCAGGAACAGGCGATCCCGTCCGTGCTCGAAGGCCGCGACGTGATCGGTCAGGCGCAGACGGGCACGGGCAAGACGGCCGCGTTCGGGCTGCCGATCGCCGAGTACGTCGATCCCGAGCTGCACGAGGTGCAGGCGCTCGTGCTGACGCCCACGCGCGAGCTGTGCATCCAGGTCACCCAGGCGCTGCGCACCTACGGCGCGCACAACGGCCTGGACGTCGTGGCGGTGTTCGGCGGCGCGCCGATCCGCACCCAGCAGGCGCAGCTGCGCGGCGGCGGGCACGTCGTCGTGGGGACGGTCGGGCGCGTGCTCGACCTGATCTCAAGACATTCGCTGGTGCTGCACGACTGCCGCTTCGTGGTGCTCGACGAGGCCGACGAGATGCTCGACCTGGGGTTCTTGGAGGACGTCGAGAAGATCCTCTCGCTCACGCCCTCGGGTCGGCAGACGGCGCTGTTCAGTGCGACGATGCCACCGCCGATCCGCAAACTCGCGGACCGATATCTGTATGACCCGGTATTGATCAAGGTCGAGGCGACGACGCTGACGATCGACACCGTCGCCCAGTTTCAGCTCCCGGTGGAGACGAAGGGCAAGCCGGACAAGCTCGTGGAGGTGCTGCGCGCCGAGCGCCCCGACCAGGCGATCGTGTTCGTGCGCACGAAGATCCGCTGCGACCAGCTGTTTCGCACGCTGCGCGACCGCGGCATGAACGTCAGGGCGCTGCACGGAGACATGTCGCAGGGATCGCGCGACGGCGTGATGCTGGCGTTCAAGGGCGGGCGCGTGCCGATCCTCGTGGCCACCGACGTGGCCGCGCGCGGGCTCGACATCTCGACCGTGACGCACGTCATCAACTACGACGTGCCGACGAGCCCCGACACCTACGTGCACCGCATCGGGCGCACCGGGCGGGTGGGTCGCTCGGGCAGGGCGATTACGTTCGTGGAGGATCGCCAGAAGCGCGAGATGGAGGCGATCGAGCGCCACATCGGCATGGAGATCGAGCCCTGGCAGCGCGGCGCGGTGGGCGCGCCGACGCCCGTCAAAGAGCGTCCGCGCCGGCATTCCAAGCCGCGCGTGTCGAGCAAGCGCAGCGAGGACGAGCGCTACGTAAAGCTCGTGCTCGGCGGTGGCAAGCAGGCCGGTCTGCGCGTGGCCGACATCGTCGGCGCGGTGACCTCCTCGGCTGGCCTCGACGGCGAGGCTGTGCGCGACGTCCTCGTGCTCGAGCGCTTCTCCTTCCTGTCGGTCCCCGAGGCCGAGGCCGAGCGCGTGATCGGCGCGCTGGCGGGCCGCGAGGTGCAGGGCCGGTCGCTCAGCCTGGAGCGCGTGCCGGGTTAGCCGGGTCCGGGAGGGTTCGCCTCGGGCTGTGGACGGGTGAGCCAGAGCAGTAAGGCTCTTTCCTCTCTCTCTCTCTCTCTCTCTTGTCCCAGTAGCGCCCCGCTTCTAAGCGCAAGATTTCCCCGTTCCGAGCAGCGCTCGCGGGAGTTGGTTACTCGCGCGCCTGAGGCCGCTTCCGTCTCAAGCGTTCAGTCGCCTGTCGGCGATCTCGTAGACGGTGGCCCGTCGGCCCGCGGGCGGATGGCGCAGTCCGAACGCCAGATGATCGAGGTGCAGTCGCCCAGTCTCATCGCTGGCGATCAGGTAGACGATGCCCCACGGTCCATCTGGCCAGGGGACGTAGGTCTTTACGCAACCCGGCAGGCTGGTCCCGTCGCGGGCTTGGTCTTTGCACCCGAGCAGCTCGTCGACGGGTTGACCATCTCGCTCGAGTCGCGCTCGCCTCTGTATGGCAGCAGCGCGGCCGGCATCGGTCGCGCTGCGCAGGTCTTCGCTCCACGCGTTCTCGTCGAAGGCGACGGGCGCATGGCCCGTCTTGGCGGGCACGGTTCAGCCCTCGTCGTCGGAGGGGCGTACGGGTCCGTACTCGGCTTCGAACTCGGCGAGCGTCGCGCGTTTATGGCCAAGCCTGTTCAGAATCGTCTGGGCAGACGTGTCTGGCACGAGCGTCAACTCGCCGTCGGGGCGCTCGTCCTTGACGATGTACTCGCCGGCGCGGTCGCCGCTGAGCGTCACATGGGGTGGTGCTGCCACGGGATTCATGATGCCAGATCCTCCTTTGGTCGTGAGGCGGCCGGGATTCCGGTCGCCGCTACTTCCTGTTCCGACGGGATCTCGAGACCGGGACAGGCATCAGCTGACCGTCGCCGTCGCCATCCTCATCCGGCGGAGGCGTTCGAGGAGGCCCGAGGCGTGCTCCGGCACGTGGGGGATGCAGTGCGGGCGCCGCGGTCTTAACCCGAGGCCGCGGCGTTCACTACTTCAGCCAAGCAGGCCTGGACTTCGGCCCGATCTTTTGCAGTTTCAGCCAAATCGCGTGCGTAGCGCCGAGCGCCGGCACGTTTCCAAGCACAAGGAGATAACCGATGTTCTCAGCGATACGTAAACGAATGCATGTCAGTCCCGCGACGATGATCGCGAGCCTCGCGCTCGTGTTCGCGATGAGCGGCGGCGCTTATGCCGCGAGTAAGTATGTGATCACCTCGACCAAGCAGATCAGCCCGAAGGTGCTGAAGTCGTTGCAGGGGAAGGCTGGTCCCGCCGGCCCGGCCGGTCCCGCGGGTGCTGCCGGCGTAGGCGCCGCGGGAGTTCAGGGCGCGCAGGGCGCACAGGGACCGCAAGGCCCCGCGGGCACCGGCGAAAAAGGCGAAAAAGGCACGACAGGCACGGCGGGCACAAGCGTGACGAGCAAAGAAATAAAACCCGGCGAACCTGCGTGCAACAAAGAAGGCGGCTCGGAATTCACGGCAGGGGCCAGCAAAACCACCGCTTGCAACGGCAAAACCGGTTTCACCGCAACCCTCCCCTCCGGCAAGACCGAGACCGGCACCTGGATCGCTCAGGGCAGCGACTTTGGTTCAGGAGAAGCCAAGCCTGGCGCTGTCCGAACCCGTGGAGGGCTCGCTGTTTCTCGCCGAGCCGTATGAAAACCCGTTCCCCGAACCGCAGGCGGGCCACCCGAACGGCAGCTTGCTGGCGGTCTATATCGTCGCGAAGTTCCCCGAACGGGGCCTTCTGGTCAAGCTCGCGGGCAAGGTCGAAGCGAATCCCGTGACGGGGCAGCTGACGACGACGTTCGACAACCTGCCGCAGTTGCCGTTCGCTCATTTCAGGCTGCACTTCCGCGAAGGTCAGAGCGCGCCGCTGGCGTCACCTCCCACGTGCGGCACGTTCACGACCGAGGCGTCGTTCGTGCCATGGTCGGCCGCCAACCTCAGTGATCCCGCGCCCGAAGAAGTCGTGCATGCGAGCTCGTCCTTCACGATCACGAAGGGTGTGCACGAAGGCGCGTGTCCCGCCGGCGGGGTCCCGCCATTTGCTCCACAGGTGGTGTCGGGGACGCAGAATAACGCGGCGGGTTCGTACAGCCCGTTCTACTTGCGCATCGTCCGTGAAGATGGTGAACAGGAGCTGACGCGCTTTACGACTGTTCTGCCGCCGGGGTTGACGGGGAACCTGTCGGGGATCCCGTTTTGTCCGGATAGCGCGATCGAAGCGGCACGGCTAGTGAGCGGGCGTCAGGAGCTCGGTGAACCGTCGTGTCCGGTGGCGAGCAAGATCGGGCATACGCTCGTCGGGGCGGGTGTGGGTAACGTGCTCGCGCAGACTCCGGGCAGCCTGTATCTGGCGGGTCCGTATCATGGCGCGTCGCTGTCGTTGGTGTCGATCACGAGCGCGACGGTCGGCCCGTTCGATTTGGGGACGGAGCACGATCTCGAGGCTGGGGAACGCTTCGCCGCCGTGGCTGACGAAGATCGCGGGTCCTTCCAACGGGACGGGCAGGATCGGCGTGATCGCCTTGGCGTGGCCGATGAACGACGCGGCGGTGATCGTGCTGCCCCTATCTGGGCCAGGCCGTCGCGGCCAGGGAGCTCGCGCGTCCGGCGCCGAGGGGCTCCAGGGCTTCTCGTCGCGCGGCGTCGGCGGTCTCCGGGCATGCCGCGAGCAGCGCGCGCAACGGCCGTCGTCGCGGAGGCGCGCCGCGTGACCCTTTGGAGGGTCTCAACATGCGCCTGACGTATCGCACACTGATGGTGCTGTCGGTGATCGCGGCCGAGCCCGGCGCATCCAACCGACGCACGGGGGAGGGCGCGGGCATTCACGACCAGGGCCAGATATCGAAGCTCCTGGGGCGCCTGTGCAAGCTCGGTCTGATCGAGAACAGCGGCGCGGGACAACCCAAGGGCGAATCGAACTCCTGGACACTCACTGACAGAGGTCAGGAGGTCCAGCGCGCCCTCGACACCGAGCGCTGAGAGCCGCCTGGCCGAAGGGGTGGACCAGTCGCTCAGGGCCGCGGCTGCGCCGCTTTGGCGATCACGCTCTCCAGGAGCGATCGAACGTGCTCTCGGTGGCGGTCATCCAGAGGTAGGTCCCGTACTCGGCGCAGCAGCTCTTGAGGCTGCACGATCTCGCCGCGTACGGCCTCCTCGGCGAACTCCATGTCGCGTTGCCTGCCGGCGGTGAGCTTCGCGAGCACGAGGTCGTGGGCCTCCATGCACCAGCCGGTCGCTTCGGCGTCGTGGCCCACCACGAGGGGCACGCGCACCGGGATGAGCCGTCCCTCCCATCCCCTGGGTGCCTTGGCCGTCTCGGGTCCCACGCCGTGCGCGTAGTAGCCGAAGGTCTCGTGGAACTGAGAGCCGTCGCCCATCGCGCCGTCGATCTCGATCGCCTTCTCGGGTCGCTCGCGGGGGTACACGTCCGCCTCCTGGGAGAACAGCAGCGCGTCCGGCGCATCCGGGAACTGGCCGAGGATCGCCTGACTGCCGACGACGACGATCTCGTTCTCGCCGGCCGCCGTCGCGGCGGCTCTGATGACGTGCTCGAGCTCGTCGCGCTTCACGCGAGCGTCTCGTCCACCATGGCCAGCACGCGTCGACGCGTGTGCTCGCCGAGGGCGCCGGCGAATGGCGAGCTTTGGCGCAGGTCGCGCATGCGCGGGGTGTCCTCGCCGATCAGTCGCGCGATCTGAGCGGGTGGCATCGCGAGGACTTCGTCCCACCGCCGCGCATAGCGCGGGTCGATCCTGGCCTGTGAGCGCCATCGCCGCAGCCGGTCTCGAGCGTTTCGGAGAATGCTCGCGTCCAGGCGTTGCGCAACGGCGCGGTGATAGGCGAGTGCTCGCAACTCGGCGTCGCGATGACCGTCACCGTCGTGGCGACGGAGCTCGGCTCCGGTCAACAGCCCCGCAACGTTCACGCGCTCCGCCTCGGACCGGCGCTCGCGCAGCACCGAGCCGAGCGGATGACGGTCGCCGGGATTCGTCAGGCGACGTTCGCGCACCGCCTCGATCAGCTCCAGCAGCGCGTGCAGCGGCGTCTCGTGGCGTCCGCGGCGGGTTATGAGGACGGGAACGTCGCCGGCGGCGATCCAGCGGTCGAGCGCGGTCTGGCTCACGCCCAGCAGGCGCGCGGTCATGGCGCGTGTGACCGTAGGCCCGGCCATCTGCTCCAGGTCGGCTCGCACCGCCGCGATGTCCTCGTGCGCGGGAGACGCTCGCTCGGCTCGGCGCAGCCTGACCAAGCTGCCGACCAACCGCTCCTTCTCGGCGATGGCGCTCATGCGTGAATCCTAGCATCATATTGAGGATAATCACAATTTTTCTCAATAGCAATCCTGCCCGGTCCGGGCGAGACCGCTATCGTGGCCCGCTCACCCCAGCCGAGGAGGTACGCATACCGATGTCAACCGCCACGATGAACACGAGCGAGGGCGCGATCGCGTTTGAGCTGTTCGACGCCGATGCGCCGAAGACCGTCGAGAACTTCCGCAAGCTCGCCTCCGAGGGCTACTACGACGGGCTGACCTTCCATCGCGTGATCAAGGACTTCATGATCCAGGGCGGCTGCCCGCAGGGGACCGGCACGGGCGGGCCCGGGTACACGTTCGAGGACGAGATCAACCCGCACAAGATCGTGCGCGGCGCGCTGGCGATGGCGAACGCCGGGCCGAACACGAACGGCTCGCAGTTCTTCATCGTCACGACCGCCGCGGCGCCGTGGCTCGACGGCAAGCACACGGTCTTCGGCCAGGTCACCGACGGGATGGACGTGGTGGACAAGCTCGAGGGCGTGCCGACCGACGGGGGCGACCGGCCGACCGAGCCGATCGGGATCGCGACGATCGAGCTCTCGGAGTAGACCAGGCCGCATGCGGCCTGGTCCGACCACGTACATGTACGTGGTCGCGACAGGCACATGTGCCTGTCGGTGGAACCGCCGCATGCGGCGGTTCCCGGAGCCGTACATGTACGGCTCCGCCGGACGGTGCATGCACCGTCCGGAACAGAAACCCGAACAGGAGTAGCCTCTTCCTCACCGAGCGAAACGAGGAGGATCAGTCGAGATGGCCACCGTCGAGCAGCTACCCCACGCCCCCAACGGCCTCGCGCACGCCGGCGAGGAGATCGCCGTCGAGAACCCCGCGACCGGGCAGACCGCCGGCACCGTGCCCGACCTCGGCGCCGCCGCCGTCTCCGAGATGGCGCGGCGCGCGCGCATCGCGCAGCCCGCCTGGGAGGCCTACGGCTTCGACGGGCGCGGGCGCATCCTCTCTCGCGCGCAGAAGTGGCTGATGGACAACTCCGCGCAGGTGATCGAGACGATCATCTCGGAGACCGGCAAGACCTTCGAGGACGCCTCGCTGGCGGAGATCTCCTACGCCGGCAACGCCTTCGGCTTCTGGGCCAAGAACGCCCCCGAGTACCTCGCCGACGAGCGCGTCAAGTCCGGCCAGCTGCTCGTCCTCGGCAAGAAGCTCGTGCTGCGCTACCGCCCCCTCGGGCTGATCGGCGTGATCGGCCCCTGGAACTATCCCCTGACGAACTCCTTCGGCGACTGCATCCCCGCCCTGGCCGCCGGCAACAGCGTGATCCTCAAGCCCTCCGAGGTCACGCCCCTGACCTCGCTGCTGATGGCCGAGGGGCTTCGCGAGTGCGGGCTGCCCGACGACGTCCTGCAGATCGCCACCGGGCGCGGCGAGACCGGCGCGGCGCTGGTCGAGGAGGTGGACATGATCATGTTCACCGGCTCCACCCGCACCGGGCGCAAGGTCGCCGAAACGGCCGCCAAACGACTGATCCCCGCCTCGCTGGAGCTGGGCGGCAAGGACCCGATGATCGTCCTCTCCGACGCCGACTTGGAGCGAGCGGCGAACTTCGCGACCTACTACGCGATGCAGAACGCCGGTCAGACGTGCATCTCGATCGAGCGCGTCTACGTCGAGGAGCCCGCCTACGACGAGTTCGTCGCGAAAGTCTCCGACAAAGTCCGCGCGCTGCGCGTCGGTCAGCCGCAGGGGCCGGGCTCGGTCGAGGTCGGCGCGATCACGTTCCCGCCGCAATTGGAGACGATCGAAGCTCACGTCGCCGACGCGATCGACAAGGGCGCGCGCGTGCTCGCCGGTGGCCACGCCGTCTCCGGGGGCGCCGGGCGCTTCTACGAGCCGACCGTGCTCGTCGACGTCGACCACACGATGAAGTGCATGACCGAGGAGACCTTCGGGCCGACGCTGCCGATCATGAAGGTCGCAGACGCCGAGGAGGCCGTGCGCCTGGCCAACGACTCCCCCTACGGCCTCGGCGCCTCGGTGTTCTCGCGCGACGTCACCCGCGGCGAGCAGATCGCGCGCCGCCTGGAGGTCGGCGCGGCGAACGTGAACGACGCGATGATCAACTACACGGTCCTCGAGCTGCCGATGGGCGGCGCCAAGGCCTCGGGCCTGGGCTCGCGCCATGGAGCGGGCGGCATCCGCAAGTACTGCTCGCAACAGGCCATCGTCGTCACGCCCAAGCTCGCGCTCAAGCGCGAACCGCACATGTACCCGTACAAGCGGCGTACATCCCGCATGCTCGCGGGCGTGTTCAAGTTGCTATACGGCCGCGGCGACAGGGGCTAGGCGACGCCCTCGGGTTCGCGCAGGGCGATCCCAAGCAGCCGTTCGAGCTCGGGGATGGTCGTCTCCGCGCTCGTGTGATGCACCGTGGCCATGCCCAGCTCCTCGGCCGGCTTGAGGTTGAACGGGAGGTCGTCCACGTACACGCAGGCCGATGTCTCGACACCCGCGCGCTCGGCCCCAAGCTCGTACATCCGCCGCGAGGGCTTGCGGATGCCCTCCTCGCCTGAGATCACGACGCCGTCGAACAGTTCTTCGAACTGCTCGTGCGGGTAGCGGTGCACGCCCCAGGAGTTCGACACGAGCGCCGTCCTGATCCCGGCTTCGCGCGCCCTGCGCACGGCCTGCACCATCGCCGTGTCCGGTCCCACACCCGCGAACAGCCCGTCGATCAAGCCGTCGGGCTCGACCTCCAGCAGCGCCGCGAAGCGCGTCTCGAACGCGGGCTCGTCCAGCTCGCCCTTCTCCAGGGCGATCAGCAACTCGCGGAACTGCGGGTCGGCCCTGAAGCGTCCCACCAGCGCCTGCGGGTCGATCTCGGCCTGCACGCAGTAGGCGTGGAACGAAGCAAACAGATTGCTCGTAAGCACCCCGCCCCAGTCGATCAGCAACCCTGTCCGTGGCTCAGTCATCGCCGAACGCGACCCCCTCCGCCTGGTTCGCAAGCTCCACGACGCCCTCGCCGAAGGACTTCAGGTACGGGTCGTCCGTGGCGCCCGCGATTGCCCGCTTGTAGTTGCCCTCCATGAACACAACGCTCTTCCACAGCGCCAGCGTCGTGTACCAGCGCAGGTCCGCCATCGAGCGCCCGGTGCGCGCCTCGTACATCTCGATCAGCTCGCCGCGTGTGGGAAACCCCTCGCGGCGGGTGACTCCGCCGAGGTACTCGCGCATCCCGCCCTTCGGGTCCCCGCCCTCGGTCCACATCATGCACAGGTAGCCGAGGTCCGCCAGCGGGTCTCCGATCGTGGCCATCTCCCAGTCGAGCACCGCCTCCAGGTGGGCAGGCGGGGCGGGGGCGAAGATCGTGTTGCCCAGGCGATAGTCGCCGTGCACGATCGTCGCGGGCCCCGACTCGGGCATGTTCTTGGCAAGCCACTCCCCGACGCGCTCCACGGCCGGAATCTCGCGCGTCCTGTTGTGCTCCCACAGCCCCCCGAAGCGGCGCATTTGGCGCTCCAGATAGCCCGTGGGCTTGCCAAACCCCTCCAACCCGGCCGCCTGCCAGTCGACCGCGTGGATCTCCGCGAGCGCCTCGATCAGCTCCTCGCCGATCTGCCTGCGTTGCGCGGGGTCATCCAGCGCGTCGGGGACGCTCGCGACGATCACCTCGCCCGCGATTCGCTCCATCACGTAGAACGGGCAGCCGATCACGCCCTCGTCCGCGCACACGGCCAGCACCGCCGGCACGCGCGCGGGCGTGTCCGCGAGCGCGCGCAAGAGGCGCGCCTCGCGCAGGACGTCGTGCGCGCTCGGCGGCAGGGGAGGGCGCGGCGGGCGGCGCAGCACGACCTCCGCGCCCGCGCGCTCGATCAGGTAGGTCACGTTCGAGTGTCCCTCGCCGATCGGCCGCGCCTCGATCCCCCCCTCGCCGAGGCCGTGCGCGTCCAGGAACTCGCGCAAGGGCTCGATCACGAGCAGGGGGGACGCGCGTTGGCGGCGGCCCGCGCGTGCGTGGCGACGATGTCGTCCGGGGCGGTCGCGGTGGGCATGCGCGGAACGCTACCCGACGCCTCGGGGAGAGGCTGCCGCCGCACACCGTATTGTCCCGTGTCCGCGTCGCTCGGCTCGCGGGCGCCGGTGTGCAGGACCCTCGGCGCCCCTCACGAAAATCTCAGGTGCGACCGCAACCTCCCTACCCCCCAAGGTGTCTTAACCGACCATGCTCAGAAACAGACTCACCCTCCTCCCAGTCCTGCTCTGTGCCGCCGTCCTCGGCGCCCTCGTGGGCCTTCCTGCCGCCACAGCCCTGGCCTCCCACAGCGAGGCGGTGTACTTCGAGGGTTCGACCGACCTGCTCAATCCCCTCACGCGCCCGCACGCGATCTCCCAGCTGCAGTCTTTCGGCGTCAAAGCGCTGCGCGTCGAGCTCTCCTGGTATGACGTCGCGCCCGGACAGCAGTCAGCCGCCAAACCCGCCTTCGACCCCACCAACCCCGCGAGCTACAGCTGGGGCGAATACGACGCGCTGATCGACGAAGCGCAGCGGCTGCACTGGAAGGTGCTGCTGACCGTCACCTCGCCCGTTCCCCGCTGGGCCACGTCCAACAAGGCCGCGCCCTATGTCACGAGCCCCGACGACCTCGACTTCCAGCAGTTCATGACCGCCGTCGGGCGCCACTACGGCACCGCCGTCCTGTACTCGATCTGGAACGAGCCCAACCACCCCGCGTTCCTGCGCCCGCAATTCACCTCGCGGGGCCAGCCGGCCTCGCCGCGCATCTACCGCGGCCTCTACCAGTCCGGTTACGCGGGCCTGCAGGCCGCCGGGATCGCGCGCCCGCAGGTGCTGATGGGGGAGACCGCCCCGTTCGGCTATGACACCGTCAACCTGCACAAGGAAGGCAAGCGCGCGCTGCTGCACGACGTCGCGCCGCTCGCGTTCCTGCGCGGGATGCTGTGCCTGAACGCCAAGTACAAGAAATCGGGTTCCTGCGGACAGCTGCAGAGCGCCGGCTACGCCCATCACGCCTACACGCTCCCCGCGGGCCCCTACTACAAGCCCCCGGGGCGCGACGACGTCACGATCGGCGTGCTCTCGCGCCTCTCGAACGCGCTGAACGCCGCCGCCCGCGCACACGCGATCCCCGGCGGCGTGCCGATCTACCTGACCGAGTTCGGCGTGCAGAGCGTCCCCAACCGCGAACTCGGCGTCTCCCTGGCCAAGCAGGCCCAGTTCGACGCGCTCGACGAGCGCATCGCCTGGAGCAACCCGCGCGTAGCGGCCTTCTCGCAATACCTGCTCAAGGACGACCCGCTCGGCGGCAAGTCCGGATCGAGCGTCAACGGCGGCACCGTCGGCTTCCAAACCGGTCTTGAGACGGTCTCCGGCAGACCCAAGCCGCTGTACTCCAGCTGGCCGCTGCCGCTCAGCGTCTCAAAGCACGGCCAGCACGGCTACTCGCTGTGGGGACTCATACGACCCACCCTCGGCTCGACCAAGGCCACGATCCTCGTCAAGCGCAAAGGCGCCCACAAGTACACGACGCTGAAGACAATCACCACCAACGCGCTCGGCTACTGGAGCCTCAGCTCCTCCACGCAGGGCACCGCATGGCGCGTGCGCTGGGTGAGCCCGACGGGCGTCAAATATGAAGGCTCCCCAATAGCGGCCTACTGATTGAAGGATCGTCCCGGCATCGTCTCCCTACGATAAGGAGGCGATGCCCGAGCTACCCGAGGTCGAGATCACAGCGCGCCTGAGACGGGCGTGGACACGGCGTGCTGCTGCGTCCTCGGTCGCTCGCGTACCGAGTACGCCACGCTCCCCGCGTCCTTGCATCACTTGGTCCACGACCGTCTCAGGGGCGTAGGGCATGCCCGAGCTGCCGGAGGTCGAGATCACCGCGCGCCTGCTGGACGAGGCGCTGCGCGGCGCCCGCATCGAGTCGGCGCTCGCCCCCGGCATCAACGCGCTGAAGACCTTCGACCCGCCACTCGCGGCGCTGGAGGGACAGACGATCGCAGGGGTGCGCCGGCGGGGCAAGAACCTGATCGTCGATGTCTCCGGCGAGCTGGCGTTGCTGATCCACCTGATGTCCGCCGGGCGCCTGCAGCTGTACGACAAGCGCGCCGGGCCGCGCGACCGCACCTCCAGACTGCTCGTGCGCGTGCGCCCGCGAGAGGACACAGGCGAGGCGGAGCTGCGCCTGCGCGAGTTCGGCTCAAAGCAGGCCGCCTGGGTCAAGCTCCTGCGCGCCGGCGAGCTCGACGACGACGAGATGCTCGCCAAGCTCGGCCCCGAAGCGTGGCCCGACCCGCCGCCGCTTCAAGAGACGCTCGACGCACCCCGCCCCCTGCACGCACTGTTGCGCGACCAGCGCACGATCGCCGGCATCGGACGCTCGTGGGTCGACGAGATCCTGTGGCAGGCCAAGCTCTCCCCTTACAAGCGCGGCGCCGACCTCGACACCGCCGAGAGCCGGCGGCTGCGCGAGGCGATGATCGCGACCCTGGGCGGCGCGATCTCCCACTACGAGCAGGCGATCTCACTGCCGATCCCCGACAAGCTGCCGATGCCCCTGCAGGTCCACCGCCACGAGGGCGAGCCCTGCCCGCGCTGCGCCACCACGCTGCAGGCCGTGCACTTCGAGGACTACGTGATCGCCTACTGCCCCACCTGTCAGACAGACGGGCGCGTGCTCAAGGACAGGCGGCTCTCGCGGCTTTTGAAGTAGGCCCACGCGTCCGCGTCTGGCGAGACTCGCGGTCCGCCGACGTGCGCGCGCGGCAGGTGTCGGCGTGAGTCTCTAATGTTCCGGCTGTCGTAATCGGGCCTGTAAGTGGGCGAGATCGAAGCCCTGCGGGCGCATCTCTTGAGAACGGAGGGAACGTGAGCGATTTCGTCGGTGCTCTCAAGCGAGCTGTCCTGCGGTGGATCGCGCGTCTGTTGCCAGCCCGTTGGCGCGCAGTCGTCGATCTGATCGCCGCGCCGGTCCCACCGACTCCCAGGGCGAGAATGCCGGCCCCGGCAGATCCCGCGGCTCAGCGCCTGCAGGCGATCGATCACATCGTCGTCGTGATGCTCGAGAACCGCTCGTTCGATCACATGCTCGGATACCTCTCGCTACCGCTCGAGCTGGGAGGCAGGGCCAGAACGGACGTCGACGGCCTGCGCGGCCCCGAGATCGACTTCAACCTCCACGCCGGCGCCCGGTTCCCGATCCACCACCTCGATCAGACCAAGTTCAAGGACGAGACCGAAGACCCCGATCACTCGGGCCACTCAGTCGACGAACAGCTGGCCGGCGACGGCGCGGGCTTCGTGGAGAACTTCGCGCGCATCTGCGCCGCCCGCGCCCGGGCGCAGGGCGAGGAGGCGCCCGAACCCGGCCTGGTGATGGGCTACTACGACGCCGAAGAGCTGCCCGTCTACGATCACCTGGCGGCGGAATACTGCGTGGTCGACCGCTGGTTCAGCTCCGTCCCGGGCGCCACCTGGCCCAACCGCCTGTACGCGATGACCGGCCGCGCGGACGGCTGCCGCGACGATCGCCCGCTGCCGATCTACCCGCTCCCGAGCTTCGCGCGCCACCTCGACGATCACAAGGTCGACTGGCGCTGGTACTCGTTCGACCCCGCCACGCTGCGCCTGGCCGACCCGAAGTATCGGCTGGAGAACCACCATCGCTTCGCGTTCGTGGACTCCCGCACGCTCAGCGTGCAGGAGCGGGTCGTGGGCGAGCTGCTGGAGGAGGGACCGTCGTTTCTCGACGACGTCGCCAACGAACGACTTCCGGCGGTCAGTTGGATCGATCCGCACTTCAAGGACCCCGGAGTGCTCGGGCCCAACTCCAACGACGATCACCCGCCCAGCGACCTGCGGGCCGGCCAGGACCTGATCCTGCGCGTCTTCCACGCGCTGCGCACGAGCCCGTGCTGGGAGAAGACGCTGCTCATCCTCACCTACGACGAGCACGGCGGCTTCTACGACCACGTGCCCCCGCCGGCGGCGCAGGACGAGAACCCGAAATTCCGCCGCCTCGGCGTGCGCGTCCCGGCGATCCTCGCCTCACCGCTCGTCGCCCCGGGATCGACGTCCTCCGCGCTGCTGGGAGACGAATTCCACTTCGACCACACCTCCATCATCAAGACGATCCTCACGCGCTTCTGCCAGGTGGACGGGCAGATCCCCGCGATGACCGCGCGCGTGCAGGCGGCCAACCACCTCGGCCACCTCCTCACCGACGGTCCCCCGCGCGATTCCCCGCCCAACCATGCCGACGTGGCGCAGAAGGTGACCAAGTGGCAGGAGCGGTGGACGAACGCCCGCTTCGCCGACCCCGTCCAGTCAGGCGGCCCTCCGGCTCGCCTGACGGAGTTTCAAACAGGCTTCTACGACGCCGCCCGCCTGCTGCGCCGTGCCGGTCTGCCGGGGGGGCGTCCCTGACCTCGCGCCCAAGCCGCCTCACGGTGTCGCGCGCCTGCCGGCTAGGATGCCTGGGCATGATCGAAGCCGCAGACAAGGCCCCCGACTTCTCGCTCCCCGACCAGGACGGGCGTACGATCAAGCTCTCAGACTTCCGTGGCCAACCGGTCGTGGTCTACTTCTACCCGAAGGCCGACACCCCGGGCTGCACGACTCAGGCCTGCGGCGTGCGCGACCATCTCGCCGACTACTCCAAGGTTGGAGCGGTTGTGCTCGGGATCTCCCCCGATCCGGTTGCCAAGGTCAAGAAATTCCACGACAAGCAGGCGCTGAACTTCGCTCTGCTCGCCGACGAGGGCCATCACGTGGCTGATGCCTATGGCGTCTGGGTGACGAAGTCGATGTACGGGAAAGAATATTGGGGGGTGGAACGGACGACGTTTGTTATCGACTCCGCCGGGAAGGTCGCCGAAGTGCTGCGGAAGGTCAAGCCTGCCGAGCATGACGATCTGGTGCTGAGCACGCTGGTGGCCGCCGGCACCTGATCCGGGTCGCGGGGAACATACGCGCGCTTGACTTCCCGCACTGTCTCTGGCGTCTCGCACCCTCGGCCCCGCGCGGCCATGGCTCGGCTCGCCCCATCCAGCGCGTGCTGCTACGAAACTTTCCGAGGGCAATCTCAGCGTCTCTGCTGACCAGTCCATATCAAGCGGACCAAATCTGCGGGGCGGGCCAAGGGCGCGGAGGCGAAGCGTCTACTGAAAAGCTACTGCCAAGACAGTTTTACAGTTGCTTTGCAGTAGGTCACTGGTGGGTTGGACGTCCAGACGGGCAGCGTTTACAAGGTCCACGGACAGTCAGTTAGGTTGAAGGCAGAGACCAAGAGGCGCGCGGGTCGTTGGGGGACTTGCCCGTCCAGACGACCAGGCCGGCGTCTCTTAGCGCGCGAAGATGGCTGCTGGCGGTGGGGCGTGAGATCCCGACGGCCTCGGCCACCTCTCCTGTGCTGAGGTGCCCACCATTGCGCAGGGTGGCCATGATGTGCCTCGACCCACGGGGTAGACGCGCCTCCAGGCGCCGATCCAGGGGCTCGGCGAGCAGCGTCAGCTTGACGCTGGCCGTGGTCTGTTCATAAAGGGGGTCGACCAGTCCGGCAAGGCGCATCTCCTCGAACATGCGGCGGATGCCCTCGCCCAGCTCCTGGCCGAAGTTCTGGTCTGCGCATACACGCGCGATCCGGGGATTGCGGGCGTAGCGAGGCGCATCGAGTGGGTTGGCCGCGTTGAAGAGGCCGGGGAAGCGCCCAGGGCTCATCACCTCGATGCGATTAGAGAAGATCTCGACTCGTATGTGATCGCCGGCGAGGCTGTAGGAGCGATGTACCGCTGCGTTGACGACCCCCTCGAGCCAGGCGTCTTCGGGGACGAGGGGAACCGCCTCGAAGGTGCCTCGGCTCGTGAGGGCGCGCCTGCGGGGTTGCTCCTCCCGGATGACCTCTTGTGCCCGGACGATCTGGCGGGCGATCGGACCCTCCACTCTCTCATCGCGGGTCAGACGCTGTCTTGCGCCGGCCCCGCGCTCGTTGCCGCTGTAGTGGAGGACGCGAATGAAGGACTCAGGCAGGTAGAGCTGTGGGTGTTTCGCGAACAACAGAACCCCAGCCACCGTGAGGTGGTCCTCAACTGCCAACCCGCGCGCTCGTAACAAGCGCAATGGCTCTGGGTGCCTCAACGCGTTGGCGTAGCTGACGAGCAGATTGTCATCCAGGTCGCCTGAAGAGGTCTCATCGACCACACGGCTCTCGTAAGACCCGTGGCCGCGGTCATAGAGCAGCTCTTGGCGCTGCGCATACGTCAAGCGTCGGTTCTCGTCTCCGATCCGCAGGAAGACCTCTTCTTTGACGTTGGTATACACCGTCTCGCCCGGAGGGACTTCGACGATGAGCAGTCGATCGGCCTGGCCGTCCTCGCGCTGGCACTCGACCGTCCGGATCTTGGCCGGGACGGGGGGCTGGCTGAACTGGATGTGGGCCTGACTCAGCTCGTTGCGATGCTCAGGGGAGCCGTTGGTGCCCTCGATGCTGCCGTCGTGGATGCCAATCGCGATGACGCCTCCGTCTGCGTTCGCAAGACCGATCTCGACGTTGGCTAGATCGCGCGCAGCGATCCGGAAGGACTTGCGGTCGAACCACTGATCCTCGGGAATCGCGTTGAACGCCTGTCCGATCTCGGCTGGCGCTAGCTGAAGAGCTCGCTCGACGTCGCGGGTGGAAGACATATCTACTGCAAAAGTTTACCAGTATGCTGTGCTAGGGTGGTGTAATGAGTCGGATCGATGGTTTTACCGAGATGATTGCGCAGGACCTGACCGCGTTCGTTGACCCCGGCACGCAGCCCTCATTCGAAGCCGGGGGCAACATGCTCAGGGTTGAATGGCAGGTGCAGGGCAAGAAGCGCGACGCCGTGTTCACCGTGAAGATCGACAGCGGTCTGAACTGGTCCGGGCCCTCCAGCGATGGTCCTTACCGCTCCTTCCTCGCCTCCGAGGAGATGGCTGGCTTTGAGCAACTGGCACGGAGCTGCCTCGCAAAGATCGACCGCCAGAGCGACTTTGTCGCCAGCGAAGCCCTGCTCGATGCCGGGCCGGATATCGAGGCGATCAAGCTCACTGCAGCGGCGCTCGCCGATTTCATCGATGCTGCCCGTAGGCAGGCTGATGAGGGCTTGGCCACACAGCTCTTCTTTCTCAAGGGAGACGCCGGGGCGGGTAAGACAACGCTTCTGCGCGAGACGGCCCGCTTGCAGGCTGAGCGCTATCTCAATGGCGAAAGCGAGTTCCTGTGTCTCTATGTGCCTGCCCAGGGACGAGAGCTCAGCAATCTGCGCGACGCGTTCGCCGGAGAGCTTGGCGAGCTGCGCGCAGCTTTCACGCACGATGCAATCGCGTGTTTGGCTCGCGAGGGCGTACTGGTGCCGGTCATCGATGGTTTCGACGAGTTGCTCGGAACGGCGGGCTACGGGGGTGCATTCAGCTCACTACAAACGCTGCTCGGCGAACTGGAAGACCGGGGCACCCTCGTTGTCTCTGCGCGGTCAGCGTTCTACGATGTGGAGTTCGGTCGGTCCAGTGGCAGGCGGACAGACGCCGCGACGAGCATCTCCACCGCCGAGATACAGCCGTGGTCAGAACAGCAGTTGGAGGAGTATCTGACCGCGGGTAGTCAGGGATACGACCCGGCGCGGACTATCGCCGCGTTTTCGCAGCTTTCCGGTTCGGATCGTGAGCTGTTGCGCAGGCCTTTCTTCGCGAGTCAGTTCGAGGAGTTCGTGCGCAACGCCGATGGCGACGGGGAGGGGCGTCTACTCGAGCATCTCATCCACGCTTATATCGAGCGCGAGGCGGAAAAGATCGTCGACGCTCACGGCGAGCCGGTGTTGAACGCCGAGGGGCACCGCTATCTGTTCGAGCTCGCAGTCGAAGTGATGTGGGAAAACGGTACTCGCCAGCTGAGCGAGAGCGATCTGCGCACGATTGCACTGCTCGTCGCCGAGGACTTCGATCTGGATGCTGGGCAGGCGCTTCAGCTAGAAACCAAGGTGACGAGCTACGCGGGCTTTCAGCAACGGCGGGGTATCCATAGCTCGCAGTCGAGCTTCGCCTTTGAGCATGAGGTTTATTTCGAGCATTTCCTTGGTCGCGCGATCGGTCGGTTGTTGCGCGAGTCAAGGCTCGATGAGCTCGTCAGGTTCTTGGACCGGGGGGCGATTCCGGAAGCCGTGGTCGCCGCCGGCGTGGCCAGCCTCGCTGGCGCTGGCGCTGGCGCTGGCGCTCAGACGCTCGACTTCACGTTGCTCAGGTGCCCGACCGGGGTCAACTTCGAGAACCGGCGTCGTAATCTCGGCAGCCTCGTACTCGCCTACACCCGGGAGGTGCGACCGCTGTGCGATGCGACGGTCCATGGCCTATCCTTCTGCGACGTTAGCTCAGGCAAGTCACAGATGCAGCGCGTGCGCATGGAGGGCTGTCAGTTTGTGGACGTCGATCTTCGGGGGGCGCGCTTCGAGGATTGCGAGGTTGTCAGCTCGGATTTCGAAGGCATCACGCTCGACGGGGCGTCTCATATCGGAATCGCCGGACTGCGTCCCGGGGTCAACATCAAGCGCATACATCACGAGCCCCCGGGTCACATCTATGCTCCGGAGGCGATTGCCGAGTTGCTGCGAGGACTCGGGGCACCAATCGCCGATGAGCAGGGCAGCCGCCCGACATACTCCGAGCACGCTCAGGAGTTGATCGGGCTGCTGGAGCGGGTCGCTCGCGCCTATCAAAGGACCGCGATCATCTATGACAAGGAGGAACGGCGCACCCAGGCGATCCTCGGCTCGCAACACTGGCCGGAGCTGAAGGCATTGCTCTTACAGCACGGCGTGGTCGTCCAAGAGGAGCGGGAGTCCAAAGGCGCGAACGTGACCGCTTACCGGCTGCGGGCCAATCCCGACGAGCTGTTGAGCAGCGGCAGCGCGGACGGCCACAGCTCAACCGCGGGTCTCTGGAAAGCACTTAGTTCGCTCTAGGCATCCTGGAGTTGCATACTCTGAGGGCAGCGGGATGCGGCACAGCCAGAACGTCAGCCCACTCTATTCCGTCTTTACTACCCCTTCCGATAAGACTATGTACGGGAATACGTACAAAGGGAACGAGCGTACGACGTTCATCATCGACTCTACGGGCAAGGTCGCCGAGGTGCTGCGTAAGGTCAAGCCGGCGGAGCACGATGCACTGGTGTTGGCAGCGCTTGAGGAGTCGAGTCCGCCGGTCATCTAGAGGGTCTGCGCTCAAGACGCTTATGGTCGCTCTGGTTGACCACGTAGATGTACGTCGTGCCCCACTCATCTAGAGCGGTTCGGTGCCCTCGTTGAGGATCGTCAGGTACTCGTCGTATACGTAGAGCTTCCCTCTCTGTCGACCGGTTGCCTCACGCAGGATCCCGGCTTGCTCGAGCCGTTGGATGGCGGCGTACACGGGGGGGCCGGTCAGGTTGAGGCGTTCGGCGGAGCTGCCGGCTCCGATGACGACGGAGCGTGTCGCGAGGTCGTGGACGCGGTGCGCGGTGGCGGCGCCACGTCCGAAGGTGTGGATTTTCTGACGGTCGTTCTCGACCATTGCGACGACTCGCTGAGTGGTGAGTGTCGTGGACTCGGCGACCTCGATGACCCCTTCGAGGAAGAATCGCAGCCAGTCCTCCCAGGCGCCGTCGGTGCGGACGCGCTGCAGGTGCTCGTAGTAGCTGTCGCGGTTGCGCTTGAAGTGCAGGCTCAAATAGAGGAGCGGGCGGCTGAGTACGCCCTCGGAGCACAGCAGCAGGGTGATCAGGAGCCGTCCGACCCTTCCATTGCCGTCGAGAAACGGGTGGATCGTCTCGAACTGGGCGTGCGCGAGCGCGGCCTTCACGAGCACGGGGGTTGGGTTTGGGTCGTCGTGGATGAACTTCTCGAGGTCGCCCATCGCCGCGATGACCTCTTGCCATGGTGGCGGCACGAACCGTGCGGCGGAGGGGCGCGGGCCGCCGAGCCAGTTCTGGTCGCGGCGGAACTCCCCGGGGTTCTTGTCCGCTCCCCGTCCCGTCTGCAGTAGTCGTCGGTGGACTTCGCGTAGCAGTCGTGCGGAGAGTGGCGGCGCTCCGGGTTGCGCGATCTGGTCTAGGCCGTGGTCGAGGGCGGCGATGTAGTTGGCGGTTTCTTGAGCGTCTTCGCGTAGCGCGCCGGGTGCGGCGTCGTGCTCGAACAGCAGCAGGTCTGAAAGGGAGGACTGGGTGCCCTCGATCTGGGAGGAGAGGACGGCCTCCTTGCGGACGAACGTGTAGATGAACTGGTCGGGGTCGGGGAGCAGCAGCGTGATCCCGTCAAGGCGGCCGAGGGCCTGGTTGGTGCGGTCCAGCAGGGATTGCATTGCTGCGTCGATGCGTAGGGGTGGTTTGGGTGGGAGCGGGGCGGGGTGGAAGGCCCAGTACCCATCGGGGCCGCCGTCGGCGAGCCGGTATTCGCCTGTCCGGGGGCTCGATGCGGGAGTCGGGGGATCTTTGCGTTCGCTTACCACCACCCAAGTTTACTAAACGATAAGGGCATATCGTTTGCTTAGCTCCCTGGGAGGTAGCGATCGTTGATTAGCCGACACTGCCCCTCGCATAGCCGCGGGCCGGTCGGCGTGTAGCTTCCGGGCATGGCGGCCCCGGAACCGGAGCAGGTCAGCGATCAGCTCGAACGCTGGCTGGGGAGCGACGGCGAGAAGACCTTGGGCAGCCTCATCGACCTCTTTGGGGAAAAGAGCTTTGCGATCGTCTTCGTGCTGCTGCTCGGCGTGCCGGCGCTGCCACTGCCCACCGGCGGCGCGACCCACGTGTTCGAGATCATCGCCGTGCTGCTCGCGCTCGAGTTGATAGTCGGTCGCGAGGAGATCTGGCTGCCGCGGCGCTGGCGCAAGCTGGAGTTGGCCGGCGACAGGCAGCAGCGCTTCGTCACGGCGTTGATGAAGACCATCCGCCGCCTCGAGCGCTTCTCCCGGCCCCGCCTGCGCTTCCTGTTCGATCATCGCTTGAGCAACGTCGTCTTTGGGCTGCTGGTGGTCGCCGGCTCCGCAGGAGCGTTCCTCGCTCCCCCCTTCACGGGACTCGACACGCTGCCGGCGCTCGGCGTCGTGCTGCTGTCGCTCGGCGTGCTGCTCGAAGACTTCGTCGTTGTGGTCGTGGCGCTCGTCATCGGGGTCGCGGGCGTCATGCTCGAGGTCGTTCTGGGCAGCGCGGCGGTTCACGGTATCGGCAAGCTTCTCTAGGAATGGCAACCTCTCCCTGGCGCCGGCCGTCGCACAGCCCGACGCTTGAGATTCAGTCCGCCCGTCACCCCGCCTTGAACCGAGCCGCCTCGCCCGCCCCGCCGGTGGCGTCGCCGGGGCTGTAGGAGTGCGCGCCGGCGCCCGCCAGCTTGCCGCCGTCGACGATCAGGTATTCCTCGCGGATCGGGCGCTGCTCGAACCAGCACTCCAGGATCTCGCGCACCCCCGCGGCGTAGCGGGCCTGCGCGGAGAGGCTCGTGCCCGAGGTGTGCGGCGTCATGCCGTGGTGAGGCATCGTCCGCCACGGGTGGTCTTTGGGGGCGGGCTGGGGAAACCACACGTCGCCGGCGTACCCCGCCAGCTGCCCGCTCGCGCACGCCTGCGCCACCGCCTCGCGGTCGCAGATCTTTCCGCGCGCGGTATTGATCAGGTAGGTGCCGCGTTTGCACTTGGCGATCAGCTCGGCGTCGAACAGGTTCTCCGTCTCCGGGTGCAGTGGCGCGTTGATCGTCACCACGTCGCACGCCGCCACCAGCGACTCGACGCTCTCGTGGAAGGTCACGCCCAGCTCTCGCTCGACCTCGGGCGCCAAGCGGTGGCGGTCGGTGTAGTGCAGGCCGACGTCGAACGGCTTCAGTCGGCGCAACACCGCCGAGCCGATCCGTCCCGCCGCGACCGTGCCGACCTGCATTCCCTCCAGGTCGTACTCGCGCGCGGCGCAGTCGGCGATGTTCCAGCCGCCGTGGATGACCCACTGGTAGGAGGGGATGTAGTTGCGCACGAGTCCCAGAATCATCATCACTACGTGCTCGGCCACGCTGATCGAGTTGCAGTACGTGACCTCGGCGACCGTGATCCCGCGCTCGATTGCTGCCTGCAGGTCGACGTGGTCGGAGCCGATCCCGGCCGTCAGCGCAAGCTTCAGAGAAGGCGCCTTGGCGATCCGTTCGGCCGTCAGGTAGGCGGGCCAGAACGGCTGGGAGATGACGATCTCGGCGTCGGGCAGGGCCTGCTCGAAGGCCGAGTCCGGGCCGTCCTTGTCGGCGGTGACGATCAGCTCGTGGCCGCGACTCTCCAAGAATTTCCGCAGCCCCAGCTCACCGGAGACGCTGCCCAGCAACTCCCCGGGCGTGAAGTCGATCGCCTGCGGAGTGGGCGCGCTCTGCCCATCGGGATAGCGCTCGATGTGCGGGATCTCATCGCGAGCGTACCGCGGCGGGTACCCGTCGATCGGATCGTCGTACAGCACGCACACCACGTTGGCCATCGTCAATCACCCTTCCTCGTTGTCAAGCGGCAATCAGAGCCGGCTCGATCTGCTCCGCGTCCACCCGGTCAGGGGGGACAGTGATCGTAATCGCGCCATCCCGATCCAAGATAAATCTGACGTTCACCAGCACCATGCCGATCACGGTGCCCGCTTCGTCGTAATCAACCGCATGGCCCTCGGGGGTCGCGACCGTGCGGAACGCCTCTCTTGGATCGCCAACACTGAGATAGAGCACGTCGCCGCGCTCGTCATACTCATGCTGGTCGAAGCTGGTCCCGGCGACGGTGACAGTCATGGCGCATACCCCGGCTTGTTGTCTTGAACAAACGCCGTAACCACCAAGCCTGGAGACTCGTTGAAGTCTACAACCACCCTGAGCCAGCGGTGCGGATCGAGATCGCGACGATAGAACCGCTCGCGCCCCGGGGCGGGATCCTTCTCGCGGAAGTCGGGTCGATTGATGGAGTCGAGGATCGCCCGCGTGTGATCGAGCATCTGAGGTCTACGCGTTGCCAGATGGTCTCTCGTGCGCTCATCGAACACGACTCGTCGGCCGTCCGGATCGGTCGTTTCAAGCGATTCGCTTGTCATCGTCCCTAGCCTAAGGATCGCTTCGGGGGTCCCGTTCCGGCGCGCCACGTACGCTTGGGGTGTGCCGACGGTGACCCTCGCATCGACTTCGATCGGCGACAGCCTGACTTCGTTCCTGAACGCGGCTGGGCAGTTCTTCTCGGACCTGGCCGCGATCCATTGGGGCGCGTTCGTGCTGGGGCTGACCTTCTTCGGCCTGAATCTGACGTTGCGCTCGCGCGCCTTCTACCACAGCCTGCGAGCCGCCTATCCGGCTTCGCCGATCAAATGGCGGCGGATCTGGGGGGCGTATTTCGCGGCGGTGGGCTTCAACAACGTCGTGCCCGCGCGCGGGGGGGACCTGATCAAGTTGTTTCTGGCGCGCTCCTCGATCCCCGGGTCCAGCTATCCGACGGTCGCGGCGGCATTCTTCGTGGAGGCGATCTTCGACGTGTGCGCGGGGGTGCTGGTGCTGATCTTCGCGTTCACCCAGGGCGTGTTCCCCAAGCCTCCGGACTTCTCGAAACTGAGCTCGTTCGACATCTCCTATCTGGCCGAGCACTTCCGCTTCACGCTGTTTTTGATCACCGCGCTGGCGGTGGTCGGCCTGTTCGCGTTCGCGTTGCTGTCGGTGCGCGTACGCGCGTTCTGGGCGCGGGTGCGTCAGGGCGTGACGATCCTTTCCGATCGACCCCGCTATCTGCGCGAGGTCGCGGCCTGGCAGGCGGCCGCCTGGATCTGCCGATTCGCGGCCTTCTGGTTTCTGCTGGATGCCTTCAGGGTGGGCGGCTCGGTGCAGAACGTGCTGCTCGTGTTCGCGGTCGGGCAGGTCGCGGGCGCGGTCCCGTTCACGCCCGGAGGCGCGGGGGTTCAGCAGGCGCTGCTCGTGACGGTCTTCGCGGGAACGGCGCCGACGGCGGTCGTGGCGGCCTACTCCGTGGGTCAGCAGATTGCGATCGCCGCGTTCACGGCGCTCGTCGGGCTCGGCGCGGTGGTGTTCATCTTCCGGTTTCGCTCGTTCGGCGAAGTGCTCAATGCCGGACGCGCCTCGCGCGAATCGGAGCTCCGGGACGAACGCGCTTCTACTGCAGGCCCTCGCGCGCCTCGCGCACGAGTGTGACGGCCTCGGGAAAGACCCTCGCCATCACGGTCCGAATCTGTTCGGCTTGCGCCTCGGCGTTGCCCTGAAGGTTGACGCGCTGAACGGCCGCGACGGTCATGTCGACGGCGAGCTTGATCGCGTTGTCCGCCCACGCCAGGCGTTGGTTGCCCTGCATCTGTTCGGCGAACTCGGCCAGCTTGCGCTGAAGCTCCTCCGGGTCGCCGAACAGGTCGCCTAGGCCGCCACCCTCCATGCGCTCATCATAGACCGGCGCGACCATACGGGCGTCCGTCGAGGCGTGCTCGGGGCTGGCGCCAGATATTGTGCCCGCAGGTATGCCGAGCCAGAACGAGATCGCAGAGCAACTCGCAAGCGAGTCCGAGCGCCGCGCTCGCCTGGGTGTGCCCGCGTTCGCAGGCGGCTTTCTGTATTTCCTGAGCGCGATCATCGTCTCCTCGACGCTCAGCTCGGCGCCGACCGTCGGCCTGTTCCAAGGCCTTGGGCCCGCGCTCAGGGGCGAAGCCGATCCCGCCGTCAGTCCGCGCGCGGTCGAGGTCAAATACATCAGCCACCACGCGTTCGGGCTGATCGCCGGCAGCGTGATCAAGTCGATCGCGCTGGTCGTGCTCACCCTCGTGCTGCTGCTGCTGCTCGACGCCACCCGCTTTCGCCGGCCGCAGACGTGGTCGCTGGCGCGCCCGGTTGTGCTCGCGGGAGGCATCGGTCTGGCGGTGATCAACATCGCACACCAGATCGTCGGCTCGATCCGGGCGCACGACTTTGCGGTCGGCCATGACTTCACGAGCCATGCGGTCGAACAGGCGCTGACGAAGGGCACGATCAACGTCGCCAGCCAGTATCTCGACCTGCTCGCGGCGCTGGCCCTGACGGCGGGCATGATCGTGGTGTCGCTGAACGCGATCCGCGTCGGTCTGCTCACCCGCTGGATGGGTGTGATCGGGATCTTCTCGGGCATCCTCATCCTGTTGCCGATCGGAGGCGCCACGCTCGAAATCGTGCCCGCCTTCTGGATGCTGGGAATGGGCATCCTCTACCTCGAACGCTGGCCGAACGGAGATCCCCCGGCGTGGGCGGCGGGCGAGGCGCGCCCATGGCCCACGCAGGCGGAGCGTCGCGCCGAACGCGAAGACGGGTCGGCGAATGGAAACGGGGCGGGCAAAGGCAAGCCCGCGCTCGCGTCCGCCTCCGATGTCGCTCCGGCGCCGGCGCAGCCCTCCTCGACGGGCGGCTCCTCGCGCAAGCGCGGACGCAAGCGACGCTAGGCTCCCGGCGGCGGCCCGATGAAAGTGGGCCGCCGGTGGGAAGATGTGCCGATGGAGATCGTCACTTCGATTTCGGGGAGCGAGTAGTGGGCATTGAGTCTGACGCGCAGGCGCCGCCGACCGTCGGGGATACGCTCGACGGCGAGCTGGCCGCTCTGCTGGAGGTCGAGCGCTTCGAGCCGCCGGCGGAGTTTCGCGAGCGGGCGCTGCTGAACGATCCGGCGGTGTATGAGCGGGCGGGGAGCGACCCGCAGGCGTGGTGGGTCGAGCAGGCCGAGCGGCTGCACTGGTTCAAGCCGTGGGAGGCAGTGCTCGATGACTCGAACCCGCCCTTCTATGAGTGGTTCGTCGGGGGCGAGCTGAACGTCTCTTATAACTGTCTCGATCGCCACGTGCAGGCGGGGCTGGGTGAGCGCGTGGCCTTCCACTGGCGCGGCGAGGACGGCTCAGAGCGCGACATCACCTACGCGCAACTGCTGGCCGAGGTGCAGCGCGCCGCCAACGCGCTGAAGGATCTGGGGGTGCGCCAGGGCGATGTCGTCGGGATCTATCTGCCGATGATTCCCGAGGTGGTGGTGGCGATGCTCGCGTGCGCGCGCATCGGCGCGCCGCACAACGTCGTGTTCGGGGGCTTCTCCGCGGAGGCTGTGCGCGAGCGGATGGAGTTTTCCGAGGCTCGCGTTTTGATCACCGTCGACGGGGCCGCGCGCAAGGGCAGGACCGCACCGGTGAAGGAGCGCGTGGACGAAGTGATGGGGGACCTGCGGACGCTCGAGAAGATCGTGGTCGTACGCAGCAAGGGCACGCCCTGTGAGATGCGCGAGGGCCGCGACGTCTACTACGACGAGATCCTGGCGGCCGCCGATTCCGAGTGCCCGGCCGAGGCGCTGGACGCCGAGCATCCGCTGTTCATCCTTTACACCTCCGGCTCCACCGCCAAGCCGAAGGGCATCCTGCACAGCACCGGCGGCTATCTCACGGGGGTCTCCGCCACCCATCGATACGTGTTCGACCTCAAGCCGGAGACAGACGTCTACTGGTGCGCCGCCGACGTCGGTTGGGTGACCGGGCACTCTTACATCGTCTACGGCCCGCTGTGTAACGGCGCGACCTCGGTGATGTGGGAGGGCGCGCCCGACTACCCCCACAAGGGCATCTGGTGGGAGCTCGTCGAGCGCTACGGCGTCACCATCCTCTACTGCGCGCCGACGGCGATCCGCGCCTGCATCAAGTGGGGGGCGCAATGGCCGAACGAACACGACCTCTCGACGTTGCGCCTGCTGGGCTCGGTGGGCGAGCCGATCAACCCGAAGGCGTGGCTGTGGTACCACAAGGTGATCGGTCGCGAACGCTGTCCGATCGTGGATACGTGGTGGCAGACCGAGACCGGCGCGATCATGATCACGCCGCTGCCGGGCATCACCGCCACCAAGCCCGGCTCGGCGACCAGGCCGTTCCCGGGCGTCGCGGCGGAGGTGCGCCAGGAGTCCACGGGCGAGCCGTTGCGCGAGGGCCAGGGCCTGCTCGTGCTGACCCAACCGTGGCCGTCGATGCTGCGCACGCTCTACAAGGAGCAGGAGCGCTTCGTGAACACCTACTTCAGCCGCTTCGGCGCCGAGACATATCTCGTCGGCGACGCCGCGAGGCTCGACGCGGACGACTGCTTCTGGGTGATCGGACGCATCGACGATGTCGTCAACGTCTCCGGGCACCGGCTCTCGACCGCCGAGGTGGAGTCCGCGATCGTCGCCCATCCTGATGTGGCCGAGGCGGCGGTGATCGGACAGCATGACGAGGACACCGGACAGGCGATCGTCGCGTTCGTCACGCTGCAGGGCGATCTCTCAGGTGACGAGGAGACGGTCGAGGATATTCGCGGCACGGTCGCCGAGCGCATCGGCAAGTTCGCCCGCCCCAAGCGCATCATCTGGGCCGAGGATCTGCCGAAGACGCGCTCGGGCAAGATCATGCGCCGGCTGCTGCGCGACATCGCCGAGGGACGGGCGCTCGGCGATGTCACGACGCTGCGCGATCCGGCGGTCATGTCTCAGCTGCAGGAGCGCGTCGAGGAGCTGCGGGCGCAGGAGGACTGATTAGAGGAAGACAAGCCGTCGGCGTCGAACAGTGCGACGGCATGTACAGAGCATCAGTCCATCCCAACCGAGCCGCACGCGTCGCGCTCGCTACGGCCACCGCGCTCTGCGCGAGTGCGCTCGCGCCCATTGGCGCGTCCGCAGCGACGCCGCCGACGGTCACCGAAACGTTCTCCGCGACCGGCTCCGAGCAGTCCTTCACCGTGCCGACCGGGGTCAGCAGCGTGCGCGTGGAGGCGATCGGAGCCGCCGGCGAAAGCGGTTTCAATGGGGTCAGCGGCGGCTCCGGCGCCGACGTGGTAGGGCAACTGCCGGTGAGCGCGGGCGAGTCGCTCTACGTGGAGGTCGCCGCTCCGGGCCTCGGTGGTGGGGGCCTTGGGGGACCCGGTGGCGGCACCGGCGGCAACGCCTCGGATGTGCGCACGATTCCCACGGGTGCATCCGGCTCGCAGGAATCGCGGCTGCTCGTCGCCGCAGGCGGCGGGGGCGGAGGTGGCTCGTTCGTTTCGAGCACGGGCGGCGTCGGCGGCAACGCCGGCGATCCAGGTTTGAGCGGGACCGGTGGCCCGGTCGGCTTTGGCGGTGGCGCCGGTGGCGCCGGCACGCTGACCGGGGGAGGCGCCGGTGGCGAAGGCTGTGGCGCCAATCCCGGTCCGTGGACCGGTCAAGCAGGCAGCTTCGGCGTTGGCGGCCAGGGCGGTGAGGACTTTGGCTTTCCCTTCACCGGCGGTGGGGGAGGGGGCGGCGGCTATGCGGGCGGTGGCGGCGGCGGCGGAACCTGTGACCCCGGACCGGGTGGCGGCGGCGGTGGCGGCGGCGCCAACTTCGTCTTCGGCGGCGCGACCTTCTACGCGATCGGCGTGGCTCTGCCGAGCACCTCTCCGACGGTCACGATCAGCTACCCGAGCCCCGCGACGGCTACGCCCGACACGACCTCGCTCACATTCCCGGGCACTCAGCCGCAGCAGACCATCAGCGCGCCGCAGACGCTGACGATCACCAACGAAGGCGGCAATCCACTGTCGATCACCGGCACGACCTTCGCCGACTCGGCCTCCCCGTTGGTCAGCGACCATCCCGAAGACTTCCTGATCGGCTCCTCCAGCTGCCTCGGGCCCGTCGCCTTCGAAACCAGCTGCCGGCTGACCGTCCGTTTCGCGCCTCAGGGCGAAGGCGCCCGCACCGCGACCCTGCAGATCGCGAGCAACGCCGGCGCCGGCACGACCGTCGTCGCGCTCTCGGGCACCGGCGGCCAACTGCCCCATGGGGCGACCGGACCGGCTGGACCCCCGGGAGCATCCGGCCCGGTCGGCACGCCCGGCCCCTCCGGCACGCCCGGTGCCGCGGGCGCCGACGGCGCGACGGGCCCCGCCGGGGCGCCCGGCCCCAGCGGGTCGCAGGGCTCCAGGGGCTCGGACGGTACGTCCGGCGCCACCGGGCCGCAAGGCCCCGCGGGAGCGGCCGGCGCGCAGGGTCCTCCCGGTCCGGCGGTGGTCTACGAATGCCACCGCCGCCGCGGTGATGGTCGCTACCACGTCGCCTGCTACATCCGCCTGCTCGGCCGGCCGCCCGCGCTCACGAGCGCCAAGCTCACACGTAAGGGCGTCGTCTACGCGAGCGCACCCGCCGGCACGATCCCCGCCGCCGGCGGGCGGTTCGTCCTGAAATTGCGCAAGCCCGCGCCACCGGGCCGTTACACGCTGACGTTGACGACGGGCGCTCGCGTCACCAAGCGGACGATCACACTCGCGCGGTAGCCGCGCCTACAGTGCCGCGAGGTCTTCCTTGAGCTGTGTCAGGTTAAAGCCCTCTGGGTCTTTTTCCTGCTGCAGGTCCTCGGTCGAGAGATAGGCCCAGGCCTCGTCGCAGTAGGTTTCGAAGAACTCGACCGTCATCGGCTGCAGGGCGCCCCAGGTGACGATGTCGATGCCGTCGTGGCGCTTGGCCACGCAGCAGACATAATGACCGCCCTCGATCTGCGCGCCCGGAACGACGCTCCAGGGCTTGCCTTCGTGGAACTGTTCCATCGCCGACCCCGGGAATTGGATGCCGATGCCGACCGCCTGGAAGAGATACATGGCCTGGTAGATCTGCGCGAGGTTCTTCGGCTCGAGCTTGACGAACGCGCCGATCGTGTGACGTTTGCCGGTCGCGTCGACGATCCCGGTCTTGCGCCGGTAGGACAGCACGTCGCGGACGTTCGAGCCCTTGTCGGTCGGGTTGCTGCCGGGGGCCCCGGCGTGCGGATCGAAACCTGTGCCGGCGGCGTAGTCGCTGAGAACGCCCGCGGTCGTGAACGTCGCAGTATGGCCGCCCTCGGTGCTCAGCAGCATCGTCTCGTGCGCCGGGCCCGCCCACGCGCAGTCGCCCCATTCGTCGTTGCCGAGCATGCCCCAGCCTTTCGGCGGGAACAGCGCCTCGTGACCGAATTCCGTCGGCGCGGGTGGGATCTGCGCGGCGTCCACGTACTTCGTGAACAGCAGGTCGTTGGCATCGTCGGTGGCGGGCTTCTTGCCGAGCTTGAGTCCGGGCATCTGCTCTGCTCCTTCTGCGTGCGCGTTACCGAATTGTTATCAGATCACATGAGATAGTTCTCAGAATTTGAACGCTACACGATTTTGGCCTATCTGGCAATAGGCCGAATCCGGGCAATGGTGGGCACGCTTGGGAATCGATCGTCCGGGCCGGTCGGCCGCGGCGCCCTTAGCGCTAGACCTTGCGGTGCTCGGGCACCCAGGCGCCGTCGTCTTGATGGACGAAGTCCTGGAACAGTCCCGGCGCCTCGGCCTGCATTACGCGAGCGATCTGGTCGAACACCATGCGCAGCTCCTCCTCGGCGCCCTCGGCGGTGCGCATCTCGATCACGTGGCGCAGCGTGCGCGCGTTGGCCGTCCAGACGATGTCGGTCGAGAGGCCGATCGGCGCGAGCCGGCGCAGCGCGGAGGTGACCTCCTTCTTGACGTGAAAGGGCACGCCCTCGGCGTCGATCCCGAGCTCCGCGGCCGCGCTGACCTGGAACTCCTCGAGCTGCTCGACGATCGAGATCACCTGCTCGCGCACCGGCTCAAGCGCCGGAGGCACGCGAAAGCCGATGTCGGCGAGGCGCACGTAGCGCAGGCTCTCCTGGCTGAAGGCCGAGCCGGCGCGATGACGCACGAGCTCGTGGGTGAAAACACGGCTGACGTTGCGCAGCGCGAACGAGTAGTTGGCGTGCTCGAGGACGCTGCCGTGGGCGGAGCGCAGGATGTTGGCGAAGTACTCGCGCTGGTCGGTGCGCACGCGCGTGACGTTCGGGTTCAGCCCGGGCTCCCAGCTGCGATAGCAAGCGCGGCCGCCGAACTCGACGATCAGCTCGCCGCCGTTGGGCGCCCCGTCTGACTCCTGCAGCCGGCGCTCAAGCCAGGACTCGCCGCCGACGTCGGCCAGATAGCGGCGCATGCCCTCGACGTCGATCGACGGGCGGGCGATCAAAAAGACGGAGGGGGTGGTCTCGTGCATCGGGCCGACGATGCTACATCCCTGTCCGGGCGGCGCTTATCGCTGTGGCACATCGGGTAGCCTCAAAGCCATATGGCCACATTCGGAGAGACGGCTTCCGCCGCGATCGCGCCGCCCGAGGCGCCGGTCGCGGCGCGCGCGCTGACGCGACGCTACGGAGAGGGCGACACCGCCGTGGATGCGCTGCGCGGTGTCGACGTCGAGGTGCGAGCGGGGGAGCTCGTCGCCGTGATGGGGCCCTCGGGCTCGGGCAAGTCCACGCTGATGCACCTGCTGGCGGGGCTGGATCAGCCGACGTCGGGGACGGTCACGATCGCCGGCACGGAGCTCGGCCCGCTCAATGACACCGCGCTGACGCGACTGCGCCGGGAGCACATCGGCTTCATCTTCCAGTTCTTCAACCTGCTGCCGATGCTCGACACGCAGGAGAACATCCTTCTGCCGCTCTCGATCGCCGGCGAGCGCCCCGAGCAGGCGTGGGTCGACGAGCTCGTCACGAAGGTCGGCCTGCAGGCACGCCGCGGCCACCGCCCGTCCGAGCTCTCCGGGGGCGAGCAGCAGCGCGTGGCGATCGCGCGCGCGCTCGTCACGCGCCCGACGATTCTGCTGGCCGACGAGCCGACGGGCAACCTCGACTCCAAAACCGGCGGGGAGGTCCTCGAGCTGATGCGCGCCTCGGTCGACGCCTACGGCCAGACGACGGTGATGGTGACCCACGATCCGCGCGCCGCGGCGATCGCCGATCGCATTCTGTTCATCGCCGACGGGCTGATCGTGAAGGAGCTCAGCGGAGCGAGCGCCGCCGAGGTGCTGGCCGTGATGGGCGAGCTGTCGGCGTGATCGCGCTGATGGGCGGTCTCTCCACGTGATCGCGGTCGCGCTCAAAGGTCTCGCCCGGCGCAAGCTGCGCGCGGCGCTGACCGCCCTGGCGATCGTGCTCGGGGTGGCGATGATCAGCGGCACGTACATCCTCACCGACACGATCAAATCGGCCTTCGGGACGGTGTTCACGCAGGTCTACAAGCACACCGACGTGGTCGTCACCGGCAAGAGCGCGATCGGCGGCGACGAAGGGGGTGGCGGCGGTGGCGGGGGCGCGAGGACGACGCCCTCGATTCCCGAATCGCTGCTCGCGAGCGTGCGCGGCCTGCCCGGGGTCAAGGAAGCGCAGGGCGGCATCTCCGACACGGCCCAGTTGGTGGGGCGCAACGGCAAGGTGATTTCGAGGGGCGGCGCTCCCAGTCTTGCGTTCAGCGTGCACGCGAGCGGCAACCAGCGCTTCAACCCGCTGACGCTCGTCGCCGGCACCTGGCCGTCTGGGCCCGGCGAAGTGGCGATCGACGCGAACACGGCCGAGACCAAGCACTACGTCGTGGGCCAGACGATCGGCGTGGTCGCGCGCGGCGCCGAGCAGCGGATGCGGATCGCGGGCATCGCGAAGATCGGCGGCGTGTCCTCGCTGGGCGGCGCGACGATGGCGATCTTCGACTTCTCCGTGGCTCAGCGGCTGTTCGGCAAGGTCGGCCGCCTGGACTCGATCTCGATCGCGGACAGGCCCGGTTACACCCCGGCGCGGGTCGCGCGCGAAGCCGGCGCGATCTTGCCGGCCGGCGCGCAGGTGCGCACGGGCGAAGCGGAAGCGCAGCACGCGACGAGCAACACGAACGGGTTTCTCAGCATCATCCAGGACTTCCTGCTCGCGTTCGCGGGCGTGGCGCTGTTCGTGGGCGCGTTCGTGATCGCGAACACGCTCTCGATCACGATCGCCCAGCGCACACGCGAACTGGCGACGCTGCGCACGCTCGGGGCGACGCGCCGCCAGGTGCTGCGCTCGGTGCTGCTCGAAGCGCTCGTGATCGGGCTGCTCGCGTCGGTGGTCGGGCTGTTCCTCGGCCTGGGGCTCGCGAAGGGATTGAACTCGCTGTTCGTGTCCTTCGGCATCGACCTGCCGCAGGCGAGCACGGTCTTCGCGACGCGCACGATCGTCGTCTCGCTCGCGGTCGGCGTGCTGATCACCGCGCTCGCGGCGCTGCGCCCGGCGTTGCGCGCGACGCACGTGCAGCCGATCGCGGCGGTGCGCGAGGGCGCGCTGCTGCCGCCCTCGCGGTTCGCGCGCTTCGGCACCCCCGCGGCGCTGTTGACGATCGTCGTCGCGGTCGCGCTGATGCTCGTCGGCCTGTTCGTAGGCGGGCTCTCGACGGGGACACGACTGCTCGCGATCGGCCTCGGTGCGGCGGCCCTGTTCGTGGGCGTGGCGATGCTCGCGAAGGTGCTCGTGCCGCCGCTGGCCTCCGTGCTCGGCTGGCCCGCGACGAGGATCGGCGGCGCCGCCGGCAAACTCGCGCGCGCAAACGCGATGCGCAACCCCACGCGCACCGCCTCGACGGCCTCGGCGCTGATGATCGGCCTGGCGCTCGTGACGCTCGTCTCGGTGCTCGCGACCGGGCTGAAGGCGACGTTCGAGAACTCCGTGAATCAGATCTTCAAGGCCGACTACGCGCTCACTGCCACGAACAACTTCTCGCCCGTCTCGATCGCCTCGGCGCAGGCGCTGCGCGGCGTGCCCGGGGTACTCGTGGTCTCGGGCGTGCGCGCCGGGCAGGGCCGGGCGTTCGGGAGCAAAATCAACGTCAGCGGCGTCTCGCCGGACATCGGCAGGGTGATCGTCGTCAAGTGGCAGCAGGGTTCGGCCGCCGTGCCGGCTGAGTTGGGTCAGAGCGGAGCGTTCGTATCCAAGGACTACGCCAAAGAACTGCACCTGCACGTCGGCTCGCCGATCGCCGTGCAGACGCCCTCCGGGCGCGTCATGCGCCTGCAGTTGCGCGGCATCTTCGCGCCCCCCAAGGGCGGCTCGCCTTACGGCGACGTCACGATCTCCACGCAGCGCTTTGACGCCGAATACGAAAACCCGCAGAACGTCTTCACGTTCGTGAACATCGCCGGCGGCGTCACAGCCGCGAACACGCTCAGGCTCGAACACGCGCTGGCGGGCTTCCCGGACGCGAAGATCCAGACCGAGAGCCAGTTCAAGTCAAGCCAGGAGCAGGGGATCGACACGCTCTTGAACCTGCTGTACGTGTTGCTCTCGCTGTCGATCATCATCTCCCTGTTCGGGATCGTCAACACGCTCGTGCTGACCGTGTTCGAGCGCACCCGCGAGCTGGGCATGCTGCGCGCCGTCGGCATGAGCCGCCGCCAGCTACGCCGGATGATCCGTCACGAGAGCATCGTCACCGCCCTGATCGGCGCCGCGCTCGGGATCCCGGTCGGGATCGTGCTCGCGATCATGGTCGGGCAGGCGATCGAATACCCCACCTTCACGATCCCCGTGGGCACGCTCGTGGTGTTCGTGATCGCCGCGATCCTCGCCGGCATCCTCGCCGCGATCTTCCCCGCCCGCCGCGCCGCCCGTCTGAACGTGCTGGAGGCGCTGCAGTACGAGTAGGGAGAGGCCCTTGCCGCATGCGGCAAGGGCTCCGGGGCCGCATGCGGCCCCGGACGGAGACGCCGCATGCGGCGTCTCTCGGAGCCTCGCATGCGAGGCTCCGCCGGAGGGCGCATGCGCCCTCCGGAACGGCATCCTCCCGCGGGCCGTGACGGATAAGCTGCCGTGAGCATGACCGCGACGATTGCCGACCCCGAACTCGAGCAGACCGCCTGGGATCTCTCTGCGCTCGTGGACGGCGAGGGTTCCGAGGGCGTCGAGCGCCGGCTCGCCGTGGCGCTTACGCGCTCGCAGGCGTTCGCGCAGCGTTACGCGGGCAAGCTGGGTGGACTGGACAGCGCGGGTCTGGCCGAGGCGATGCACGAGCTGGGCGCGATCCACGACCTCGTCGGCCGCGCGGGGACCTACGCGGCGCTTGACTTCTCCACCGATACCGCCGACCCGGCGCGCGGCGCGCTGTTGCAGCGCACCCAGGAGCAGGGCACGGCGATCGAGACGACGCTGCTGTTCTTCGAGCTCGAGTGGGCCGCCCTGCCCGACGCGCGCGTGGACGAGCTGCTGGGCGGGGAGGACGAAGGTCTGGACTTCTGCCGCCATCACCTGCGCAGCGCGCGGCGCTATCGCGAGCACCTGCTGAGTGAGCCCGAGGAGAAGATCCTCGCCGAGAAGTCGCTCACCGGCGCCTCGGCCTGGTCGCGGCTGTTCGAGGAGCTGACCTCGGCGATCGAGGTCGAGCTGCCCGGCGCCGCGGACGGGGACGCGGGCGCCGCCCAGGACGGCGATGGGGCCGAGGGCCCGCGGCGCGTGGCGCTCGACCAGGCGCTCAGCAACCTCGTGCTGGCAGATCGCGAGCTGCGGCGCACGACCGCCGAGGCGATCACCGCGGCGCTCGAGCCCGGCCTGCGCACGCGCGCGTTCCTGTTCAACACGCTGCTCGCCGACAAGGCCACCGACGATCGCCTGCGCCGCTACCCGCACTGGCTGGCCGCGCGCAACCTCTCAAACGAAGCCGGCGACGAGTCCGTGCAGGCGCTCGTCGAGGCCGTGCGCGGACGCTATGAGATCGCGCGCCGCTGGTACACGCTGAAGGCGCGCCTGCTCGGCGTGGAGCGGATCGCCGACTACGACCGTATGGCCGCGGTCACCGACGACGAGGCCACCTACACGTTCGCCCAAGCGCGGGAGGTCGTGCTCGACTGCTATTCCTCCTTCTCGCCCGAGCTGGGGGCGCTCGCGAAACGGTTCTTCGACGAGCGCTACATCGACGCCCCGCTGCGGCCGGGCAAGCGCGGCGGGGCCTTCTGCGCCTCGGCGGTGCCCGCGGTGCACCCGTACGTGCTGCTCAACTACACCTCGCGCCGGCGCGACGTGCTGACGCTCGCGCACGAGCTCGGCCACGGCGTGCACTTCGCCCTGGCCGCCCGCCAGGGGGTCTTCCATCAGGGCACCCCGCTGACGCTCGCCGAGACCGCCTCTGTGTTCGCCGAGACGATCGTCTTCGGACGGCTGCTGGCCGAGGATTCCACGCCCGCCTCGCGGCTGGCGCTGCTGGCGGAGAACCTGCAGGACACGATCGCAACCGTCTTTCGCCAGGTCGCGATGAACCGCTTCGAGGACCTCGTCCACACCGCCCGGCGCGGCGAGGGCGAGCTGTCGGTGGAGCGCTTCGGCGAGCTGTGGTCCGACAGCCAGGCCGAGCTGCTGGGCGACTCGGTGGAGATCACCGACGGCTACCGCTCGTGGTGGTCCTACATCCCGCACTTCATCGGCTCGCCCGGCTACGTCTACGCCTACGCCTACGGCCAGCTGCTCGCGCTGTCGGTGTATGAGCGCTACGAGCAGCACGGGGCCGAGTTCGTGCCGCAATACCTGGAGCTGCTCGCCGCAGGCGGCTCGCGCTCACCGCAGGAACTCGGCAAGATCGTCGAAGTCGACCTCGCCGACCCCGGCTTCTGGGAGTCGGGCCTGGATCTGGTCGAGCGGCAGTTGCAGGAAGCCGAGCAGGCGGCCGAGGTCGCGCTCGCGGGGTAGTGGTCCGGCGCCGTCGGGCGAAGCCGCTCTACAGCAGTCCCAGCGCGCTGCCGATCCCGTGCACGAGGTCGAACAGCGGCTGGGGAACGATGCCGAAGAAGAGGATGGCCGCGCCGCAGACGATCGCCACCAAGGCCACCTCGGGTTGGGGGGCGATCGCGGTCGCGCTCCCGCCGGTCTCCATCTGAGAGCCGATCGTCCCCGAGCCTTCGCCAGCGGACGGCGCGGGGTCCTCGTCGAGCTCCTGGGAGCCGCCCGCCAGTCTTGGCAGCGCGCCCTCGCCGGTGAGCGGCGCGGGCGCGGCGGCGGCGACGGTCGGGGTCGCGGACTCGCCGGCTTCGCCGGGCGCCGGGCTCATCCACATCGCCGCGACCACCGGCAGGTAGTAGCCGAGCGAGATCATCGAGCCGATCACGATCACCACTCCCAGCCACGTGTAGCCGCCGGAGACCGAAGCGTCGATGAGGTAGAACTTGCCCATGAACCCTGCGGTCGCGGGGATCCCCGCCAGTCCCAGCATCGCCAGCGTCATCGGCCACGCCAGCAGCGGGCGCTCGCGCGCCAGGCCGCGCATCCCCGCGACGCTGTCGCCGAGGCTCGTTTCGCGCTCGCGCGCGAGAATCGTCGCGAAGGCGGCCATGTTCATGAACAGGTACACAGACAGATAGAACACCGTCGCCTGCGCGCCCAGCTTGCTCGCGACGACCACGCCCGCGAGCATGTAGCCGGCCTGCGCGACCGAGGAGTAGGCGAGCATCCGCTTCAGCGAAGACTGCCCCAGCGCGCCGACGTTGCCGACGACGATCGTGATCGCCGCCAGGACCGCGACCGCGACGCCCCAGCTGGCGTGCGCTTCGATCAGCGCCACGTCGAACAACCGCAGAAACACGCCCAGCGCGGCGACCTTCGTCGCCACCGCCATGAACGCCGTCACCGGCGTCGGCGCGCCCTCGTACACGTCCGGTGTCCACTGGTGAAACGGCGCCACCGACGCCTTGAAGCACAGGCCCGCCACGCACAGGGCGATGCCGGTCAGCGTCAGCGGATCGGTCGCGAGGTTGTTGCTCGACAGCGCCGTATCAATCGCGGTGAAGTCCGTCGCGCCCGTCGCTCCGTAGATCAACGCCAGCCCGTACAGCAGCGTGGCCGAGCCGACCGACCCGACGATCAAATACTTCAGCCCCGACTCCAGCGAGTGCTCCCTTTTCAGCTCGGTCGCGCACAGCACGTACAGCGGGATCGACAACAGCTCCAGTCCGAGGAACAGCGCGACCGTGTTCTGCGCCGCCGCCAGCAGTGACATCCCGCCGATCGACGTCAGCAGCAGCGCATGCCACTCCCCGTGCGCTGCTTCGCGTGCGGCCAGCGAGCGCCACGCCAGCAGCACCGTGCAGACCCCTCCCGCGACCAGAATCAGGTTCAGCGTCAGGGAGAGCGAGTCGATTCGCAGCGCGCCGGAGACGATCGACTTCTCCACGTTCCACTGCCAGATCGTCAGCCCCGCGGCGGCGCCCAGCGCGAGCAGGCTGAGCGCGGGCACGAGCTGCGCGCGCACCCAGCGCGAGCCGAGCAGGCCGACGAGCAGCACGATCGCCGCGCCGCCCAGCAACGCGATCAAGGGGGAGAGGGCCGCGAAGTCCACGGGCGGGCCTTTGAGGGTGGCCGTGGCAAGGGTGTCCAGGCCCGTGGTCATCTCGCTGACCTCTCTTCTCCGGCGGCGCCCGCGCCAGATGCCTGTGCTGCGCTTTCAGCCGCTGTGCCTTCACCCGGCGCGATTTCCGCGAGGGCGCTCGCGGGCAGTGGCTTCAACGCGGCCTGTGCGCTCGCCACGGCGGCCTTCGTAGAGCCTTCGCTGCGCTTGAGCGCCAGCTGCGGATAGATCGCCATGAACACGATCACCGCCACGAGCGGCACCAGCACGAACCCGTCGCGCAGCGAGATCTCATGCGAGTCCACGCCCTTGCCGACGCGGTTGTGCATCGCGCGAATGAACAGCCGCAGCGCATACACGCTTGCCATCACCACGCCCGCGAACGCCACGATCGCGATAACGAGCTTGGCCTGGAAGACGCCCAGCAGGATCATGAACTCGCCCACGAAGTTCGCCGAGCCCGGCATCGCCAGCGTCGCCAGCGAGACGATCAAAAAGACCGACGCCAGCACCGGCGCGCGGAACGCGATCCCGCCCATCTCGCGCACGTCCTCAGAGCCGCCCGCGCGGCGCGAGAGGACCGCGACGATGAACAAGAGCGGCGCGACCACCAGCCCGTGGTTGACCATCTGCAGCAGCGCGCCCTGCGCGCCCTGCGGGTTCAGCGCGAAGATCCCCAGCGTGATGAAACCGAGTTGCGCGACCGAGGAGTACCCGGCGATCAGGCGCGCGTCGGTCTGCGTGAACGCCACCGCCGACCCGTACAGGATCGAGACCAGCGCGACGATCAGCATCAACGTCTGAAAGTGCGCCGCGCCCTGGGGGAACAGCGGCAGCACGATCGCCAGAAAGCCGTACGCGCCGACCTTCGACAGCACGCCGCTGAAGACCATCAGCACCTCGATCGGCATCGCCCGGTATCCGTCGGGCATCCAGCCGTGCAGCGGGAACGCCGGCATCTTCACCAGGAACGCCGCCGCGAAGAACAGGAAGATCCACTCCTGCGAGCCCTTGCTCAAGGGCAGGGCTTGCAACGAAGAGAGCACGAACGTGATGTGCCCGCCGCCCTCCTGAGAGGCCAGCACCCCGGTGGCGATCGCCGCCGCGAGCATCAGCAGCGAGCCCACGAGCGTGTAGATCACGAGCTTGATCGTCGCCCGCACGCGCTCCTCGCGCGTGCCCCGGCCCCACATGCCCGTCAGGAAGTAGAACGGGATCAGCATCAGGTCGAAGAACGCCACGAACAGCGCCAGGTCCTGCGCCAGCAGCGCACCCAGCACGGCCGACTCGGCGAGCATGAAAAAGAACCAGAACAGCCGCGGGCGCTGCCACCTCCTCAGGTTCGCGGCGATCGTCGCGGCCGCGAACAGCAGTGTCGTGAGACCGACCAGGAACACGTTCAAGCCGCTGACCCCGAGCTTGTAGTGGATGCCCAGTTCCGAGATCCACACCACGTCGGTGACGTGCGTCAGGCCGCTCGTGCCCGGCGAGTAGTCGGCGATGTAGCCGATCGCAAGCCCCAGCGCGCCCAGCGCGCCGATCAGCGCGAGCACGCCCGGGATGCCCCATCGGGCGTTCACCGTGTCAGACTCGCCGGCGGGAGCGGTGGAGCCCTCGGCGACGCGAGCGCGCCCCGCAAGCGTGCACAGGAGCGCGCCGAGCAACCCGCACGCGGCGGGCAGCCAGACGAGGATCGAAAGCGCCGGCATCAGCTCTGCAGCAGGAAGTAGAAGGCCACGCCCGTCACGCCGAGCACGAGCAGCGCGGCGTAATAGCGCAGAAAGCCGCTCTGCACCGCGCGCACCGCGGCCGAGCCCGCGCGCACCACACCGGTGGTCCCGCCGACGAGCGTGTCCTGCACGAACACCCGCTCGAACGTGCCCGTCGCGAAACGCCCGAACGCCGCCGCGGGACGCACGACCGCCGCGTCGATCAACTCGTCGAAGTACCACTTGTGCCAAAGCAGCTCATACACGCCCCCGAAGCGCTCGCGCGCGCGTACCGCGAACGCGGGGTTCTTGACCCAGATGCGGTAGGCGATCGCGATGCCGCTCAGGCCGAGCACCGTGCCCAAGCACAGCCCGAAGATCAACAGGCCGTCGCGCGTGTGCGGTTCATACAGCGGCGAGCCCGCGAACGTCGGGCGCAAAAAGTTCGTGATCACATCGTCTACTTCCGGGATCTGCACGAGCCCCGCCCCGACCGCCCCGATCGCGAGCACGCTCATCGCGACCTTCATCGGCAGGGCGCGCTCGGCGATCGTGTGGTGCGGGCCGGGGAAGCCCACGTCGGTGTCCTCCACCTCGCCGTTCGCGGGGTTGCGCGGAACCTCCGCATGGTGCAGATGGCCTGCTTCGAGCTCTCTCGCCTCGGCGACCGGGTCGCCGTAGAACGCGCGGAAGATCATGCGAAACGTGTAGATCGCCGTGATGAACGCGCCGATGTAGCCCATCACGTACAGCGCCCAATGCCAGCCGCCCTCCTCGCCGGTGACGAGCAGGATCTCGTCCTTGGAGAAGAACCCCGAGAACGGGGGAATCCCCGACAGCGCCAGGCCGCCGATCACGAAGCATGCGAACGTGAACGGCAGCGCCTTGCGAAACCCGCCCATCTTCTCCAGCGACTGCTCGCCGGCCATCGCGCCGATGATCGAGCCCGCGCCCATGAACAGGAGCGCCTTGAAGAAGGCGTGCGTCATCAGGTGAAACATCCCCGCGGCGTACGCGCCGACGGAGACGCCCATGATCATGTAGCCGATCTGGGACATCGTCGAATAGGCGATCACGCGCTTGATGTCCGTCTGCACGAGCGCGATCGTGCCCGCGATCAGCAGCGTGATCGCGCCGATCGCCGCGCCCGTGTCCTGCGCGGCGGGGGCCAGTTCGAACAGCACGTGCATGCGCGCGATCAGATACACGCCGGCCGTCACCATCGTCGCCGCGTGAATCAGCGCGCTGACGGGAGTCGGGCCCTCCATCGCGTCTGGCAGCCACGTGTGCAGCGGGATCTGCGCCGACTTCGCGATCGCCCCGACGAGCAGCAGCAAACAGCCCGCAACGACGTCCGCTTCGCCGGAGTGAAACACGTGCGGCGCCGCCGCGAACGTACCGAGGAAGTCGAGCGTGTGCGTGTGCTTGAAGATGAAATACGTACCCAGCACCAGCCCCGCGTCGCCGAGCACGTTGATCACGAACGCCTTGATCCCGGCTTTCGTGGCGGTCGTGCGCCGGTACCAGAAGGAGATCAGCAGATAGGAAGCCGCGCCGACCAGCGCCCAGCCGACGATCAGCAGCAGGAAGTTGCCGGCCAGCACCAGCAGCAGCATCGCGAACACGAAGAAGTTCAGGTATGCGAAGTACCTGGCGAACCCGCGGTCTTCTTCGAGATAGGAGATCGAGTACAGGTGGATCATGCTCGAGATCCCGCTGACGATCAGGATCATGAACACCGACAGCGGGTCCACGAGGATCGACACCTTCGCGTTCACGCCGACCGTGTTCGCGTAGCTCCACAGCGTCGAGGTCAGCTCCTGGTTCGAAGTCGAATGGCCCTCCAGCGAAATCAGCGCGCCGAGCGCCGACGCGAACGCCAGCCCGATCGCGGCCGTGCCGATCACCCCCGCCGAGCGTCCGGGGAGCACGCGATAGCCGAACCCGATGATCAGCGTCCCCAGCAGCGGGAACAGCAACACCAGCCAGCCATAGGTCGTCGTGCTCATCAGCCTTGCAGCTCTCTTAGCTCGTCAACATCAATGGGGAGTTTGCGCCGGTGAATCGCCACCACCAGCCCCAGCCCGATGCAGACCTCGCACGCGGCGACCGTCATCACGATCAGCGCGAAGATCTGCCCGTCGCCGTTGCCCCACATGCGCGAGAACGCCACCAGCGCGAGGTTCGCGCCGTTGAGCATCAGCTCCAGGCACAGCAGCACCACCAGCGGGTTGCGCCGCACCATCACGCCGGCCGCGCCGAGCGCGAACACGATCGCGGAGACCGCCAGATACCAGCCGATTGCCATCAGGAGCCGCCCTCCTCGTCGGCGCCGGCTGCCGCGGCGGCGAGCGGTTCGCCCGTGGGCGTGTTCGGCGCGGCGCGCTCGCGGGCGCGCGCAAGCGCGTAGGGGACCCCGCCGACGCCCTCGGCCATCGTGCCGGTCTTGCGCGGACGTATCAGATCCAGCGGGGTCAGTACTCGCCTGGCCTCGCCCTCGCCGTCCTCGTCGATGCCGCCTCGGCGCCGTGCCAGCACGACCGCGCCGACGGCCGCGATCAGCAACAGCAGCGAGGCGACCTCGAACACGAGCAGAAAGCGCGTCAGCAGCAGCTGGCCGATGTAGGCGGGCGTGCCGAACGTCTTCGGGCCCGGCGTATACGGCGCGCCGTCCCCGTCGACGGCCTTCAGGCCGGTGCCGAGCAGCGCGATCAAAAGCTCCACCAGCAGCGCGCCCCCTAGGATCGCCGCGCCCAGACGCAGCTGCGCCCCCGCCGGTCCGCGGCCGCGCAGCAGATCGCCGATCGGCTCCTCGCGCCCGCCGACGTAGGCGACCACGAACACGTACAGCACCATCACCGCGCCCGCGTACACCACCACCTGCACCGCCGCCACGAATTCGGCGCGCAAGAGCAGGAACAGGATCGCCAGCGACAGCAGGTGCGCGACGAGCGCCAGCACCGCGAAGAACGGGTCGCGCAGCATCACCACGCCGACCGCGCCCGCGATCGCGCCGAAACCGGCGATGAAGAACAAAAGCTGGCTCATTCGCCCTCGTTCCTCAGCGGCGTGCGCTCCAGCGGCTCGGCGAGCAGCATCTCCTTGGTGAAGATCAAATCGCTGCGGTCGTAATCGGAGAGCTCGTAGTCGTGGCCCATCGTGATCGCGTCGAACGGGCACGCCACCTCGCAGTAGCCGCAGAAGATGCAGCGCGAGAGGTTGATCTCATACACCGCCGCATAGCGCTCGCCGGCTGACACGCGATGCTCGGGCGTGTTCTCGGCTGCGACCACGCGGATGCAGTCGGCCGGGCAGGCGGCGGCGCACAGCGAGCAGCCGACGCACTTCTCAAGCCCGGTGTCCTCGAACTTGTGCAGCTTGTGGCGGCCGCGGAAGCGCGGGTAGACGGGGGTCTTCTCCTCGGGGTACTCGACCGTCACGGGCTTTTCCAGCATCCGCCCGAACGTCGTCGCAAGGCCGCGCGCGGTCTCGCGGAACGTGCGCCACGTGCCGCGCACGGGGCCCGGGGCGGGGGTGCGCTTGACCTCGATCACGTCCTCGCCGGGGCTCCAGGCCGTGACGGTCAAGCCCGCCGTGGGCGGAGCGGCGGCCTGCGGAAGGGGGTCGGAGGACGCCGCCGCGGCCGGCTGGAGAGGAGTCTGCTCGTCGGCCATCAGTGCGTCACCACCACGAGCACGGCCGTCACGAGCGCGTTCAGCGTCGCCAGCGGCAGCAGCACCTTCCAGCCGAAGGACATCAGCTGGTCGTAGCGCAGCCGCGGCAGCGTCGCGCGCACCCAGATGAACAGGAACGTGAACAGCGACATCTTGAACAGCACCACGAACGGGTCGAGCCAGCCGGGCGGGTGGATGCCGAACGGCAGCAGCCAGCCGCCGAGGAACACGGTCGTGACGATGCCCGAGACGACCAGCACGTTCAGGTACTCGGCGAAGTAATAGGAGGCGAAGCGCCCGCCGCCGTACTCGGTGTTGTAGCCGCCGACCAGCTCGGCGTCGGCCTCGGTCAGGTCGAAGGGCGCGCGGTTGGTCTCGGCGAAGCTCGCCGTGAGGAAGATCAAAAAGCCGAACAGCTGGGGGACGATGAACCACATGCCTTTCTGCGCTTCCACGATCCCCGTCAGCGACAGCGTCTGCGCGGTCATGATCACCCCGACCAGCGCCAAGCCCTGGGCGACCTCGTAAGAGATCAGCTGAGCCGCGCCGCGCATCGCGCCCAGGAACGAATACTTCGAGCCCGAGGACCAGCCGCCGAGCATGATCCCGTAGAAGGCGATCGCCCCGAACGCGAACAGGTACAGCGGGCCGATCGACACGTCCACTCCGTACAGCCCCACGGGCGTGCCGAAGATGTTCTGCACGTTGCCGAACGGGATCAGCGCGAACGCCGCCACCGCCGTCACGATCGAGATCAGCGGGGCCAGCGCGAACAGGAAGCCGACCGACGTGCTCGGACGGAACTGCTCCTTGGTCAGCAGCTTGAGGATGTCCGCCAGCGGCTGCAGCGCGCCGTAGGGGCCGATGCGGTTCGGTCCGTAGCGCGCCTGAAAGCGCCCCAGCAGCTTGCGCTCGGCCAGCAGCACGACCGGCACCAGCTGCAGGCCCACCGCGAAGATGACGATCGCCTTCAGGACCTGGATCCACCATTCTTCGTAAAAGCCGACGACCGCGAGCGTCATGCCGGCACCGCCATGCCGATACGGCTCGCCAGGTCTTCCAGCACCTGCAGCTCGTCGCGTGTCTGCCCGACGTGACGCACCCCTCGGCGCACGCGCTGCACGCGCCCATCAGGGTGCGTGACCTCGCCCTGCTTCTCCGGATAGGACTCCGCCGGGAACACCACGTCGGCCTGCTCGCGCAGCGCGTCGCTCAGCTGGGCCGCGTGGGCGATCACCGTCCCAGACCCTGCGGTTGGCGGATCCACGCCGAGCAGATACAAACAGCTCAGCTCGCCCCGCGCGAAAGCCTGCGCGATCCCCGGCGTGTCGAGCCCCTCCTCGCCGATCTCGCCGAGATCCGGGCCGGCGTTCGGTAGCACGCCGGCCTCGCGCAGGCCGCGGCCGTTGGCATGAGCTGGGATTTCGAGCAGTCCGGCGCCGTCGATCTCGGCCAGGCCCAGCGTCGCCGCGAGATCCAGCAGGGCGCCCACGGCCCGCTCGCCATCGGGACCGGCGGCCAGGCGTTCGTGCCAGAGCACCACGATGTCCTCCCCGCCGGCCGCGCGCAGCGTGCCGAGCAGACCGTCCCGCTGCGCCTCGTCGAGCAACTGCTCGCGGCTCGCGCGCACGACCTGCATCCCGTGGCGGCGCGCGCCCTTGCGCAGGCGCAAATCCAGGATCGGCGCGTCGGCGATCGGGTCGCAGTCGAGCACCAGCACCGCGTGCGCGAACTCCAGATCCGGGACCTTCGCCTGCAACTCGGGCGCCGCCAGCGCGCGGTGTGACTCCAGCTCCAGCCTGCCCGCGGGGCGTGAGTCCAGGTGCGGCGAATGCAGCGCCTCGCGCATCAGGCGCGCCAGCGCAAGCCCCTCTTCGTTGCTCGCGCCGCCGCCGGCCAGCGCCCCCACGCGCGCCCCCGCGCGGGCGAGGCGCATCGCGGCCTCCTCCAGCGCCCGCTCCCACGAGACCGCCCGCAGCTCGCCGCCGTCGCGCAGCAGCGGCTCGGTGATGCGCTCCGTGGCCGACTCCGGATAGGCGAAGCGGCCCCTGTCGCACAGCCAGCCGTCGTCCACCTCCGGGTTCTCGCGCGCCTGCACGCGCAGCACGCGCTCGTCGCGGACCGTCAGCGTGACGTTGCACTGCGACGGGCACAGCGTGCACACCGAGCCGGCGTCCTCGACGTCCCACGGTCGCGCCCGGAAACGGTAGGGCCGCGAGGTCAGCGCGCCGACCGGGCACAGTTCGACGATGTTCCCGCTGAACGGCGCCTCATACGGGTGGCCGTCGAACGTGGACACATACGAGTGCGCGCCGCGCTCGAGCAGCACGAGCTGATGGTCTTCGGAGATCTCCTGGCTGAAGCGCACGCAGCGGTAACAGAGGATGCAGCGCTCGCGGTCGATCGCGATCTTCTCCGACAGCGCCAAAGGCTTCACGAAATGGCGCTTGGGCTCCACGAACCGCGAGATGCCGGGCCCCCAGCCGAACGTGATGTCCTGCAACGGGCACTCCCCGCCCTTGTCGCAAACGGGGCAGTCCAGCGGATGGTTGATCAACAGGAACTCCACGACCGCGCGCTGGGCCTCCTTGACCCGCTCGGACTGGGTGTTGACGACCATCCCGTCCTTCACAGGCGTCGAGCAGCCCGTCTGCAGCTTTCCAATGCCCTCGACCTCCACCAGGCACATGCGGCAGGCGCCCACGGGGTTGCCCAGTTTCGGCTCATAACAGAACACCGGGATCTCCACGTCGCCGTGCTTGGCCGCATCGACCAGCATCTGGTTCTCGGGCGCCTGGACCTCACGGCCGTCGATCGTGAAGGTGATCGTTCTCGCCACCGGCCTCGGCATCAGGCCACCGCCCCAACCGGCGCCTGAGCTTCAAGGCGTCGAGTTTCCATATGCGCTTCGAACTCCTCGCGGAACTTGGCAATCATCGACGCGATCGGCATCGCCATCGCGTCGCCGAGCACGCACAGGCAGTGGCCGATGATGTGCTCCTGCACCGAGGCCATGATCTCCAGGTCCATCGGCGTGGCCTCGCCGCGGTCGATCCGCTCGAGCATGTGCACCGTCCAGTTCGTCCCCTCCCGACACGGGGTGCACTTGCCGCAGGACTCGTGCCGGTAGAACTTCGCCGTCTTCAGCGCCACGTCCAGGATCGGCGTCGTGTCGTCCACCACGATGATCGCGCCCGACCCCAACATCGAGCCGGCCTTCGCCATCGACTCGAAGTCATACGGCACGTCCAGGTCCGCGGCCGTCAAGACCGGCGAGGAGGAGCCGCCGGGGAACCAGCACTTGACCTCGCGCCCCTCCTCGGGACCGCCCGCCAGCCCGTAGATGATCTCGCGTGAAGGGATCCCCAGTTCGATCTCGTAATTGCCCGGGCGGCGTACGTGGCCGGAGATCGACACGAGCTTCGTGCCGGTCGACTGTTCGGTGCCGAGCTTCGCGTACTCCGCGCCGCCCAGGCGAATGATGCTCGGCACGGTCGACAGCGTCTCCACGTTGTTGATCAGCGTCGGCCCCTGATACAGGCCCTGGTTGGCCGGGAACGGCGGCTTCAGCCGCGGGTTTCCGCGCTTTCCTTCCAGCGAGTCCAGCAGGCCCGTCTCCTCGCCGCAGATGTACGCGCCCGCGCCGCGGTGCACGATGAGCGACAGCGAGTGCTCGGAGCCGAGGATCTGCTCGCCGACGTACCCCGCCGCGCGGGCTTCGGCGAGCGCCGCGTCGAGGATGTCGGCCTGCAGCACGTACTCGCCCCTGATGTAGATGAACGAACGGCTGGCGCCGGCCGCGTAGGAGGCGATGATCAACCCCTCGATCAGCATGTGCGGGGTCTTCTGCATCAGTTCGCGGTCCTTGAAGGTGCCCGGCTCGGACTCGTCGGCATTGCACACGAGGTACTTCTCGATCGATCCTTTCGGCAGGAACGAGACCTTCTTGCCCATCGCGAACCCGGCCCCGCCGCGCCCACGCAGGCCGGAGGCTTCGAGGTTCTTCAGCACGTCCTCAGGGGTCATCTGCAGGGCCTTGCGCAGCGACTCGTAGCCGCCACGGCGTTCGTACACGGCGAGCGTGTTCAGCCCCGGCTCGTCGATGTCCTTGAACAGCAGCCGCTCGCTCATCGCGCGCCGTCCTGCGGAGCGTGGCGTGGAAACTCCCGCGAGTTCGCGCTCGGGTCGGCGACCAGGCGTCTCGCCAGTTGCTTATCCGGCAGCACCTCCCGCCCGGCGCGGATGTCCTCCAGGAGTCGGGGGATGTCCTCGGTCGTGAGCGGTCCGACGTAGACGCCGTCCACGGACGCCATCGGCGCGATGTCGCACGCGCCCAGGCACTCGAACGCGCGCACGTTGAACGCCTCGTCATCGCCCGCCGCCTCGCGCATCGCGCCGTACAGCTCGTCCGCGCCGCGCAGCGAGCAGGAGATGTTCGTGCACACATACACGCTCGTCCTGCCCACCGGCTCGGTCTCCAGCATGTCGTAAAACGTCACCACCGCATCCAGCTCGGCCGGCGTAACCCGCATCACGCACGCGGCCTGTTCGATCGCTTCCGGAGAGCACCACCCGTGCACGCGCTGCGCCGCCGCGAGCGCCGGCAGCGCGGCCGAGCGCGCGTCCGGATACAGCGCCATGTGCGCTTCGATCTCCTTGCGCAACTCCTCCGGGACGGGAGTCGTCGCGGGATCGGGAATCGTCGCCGGGTCCTTCTCCAGGTTGGCAGGCTGGTCCCATCGGGTAGGCGTCATCGATCGATGCCCCCGAGTATCGGATCGAGCATCGCTGTAGTGGCGATCATGTCCGCGATATAGCTCCCCCGGCACATCGGCGCCAGCGCCTGCAAGTTCACGAACGACGGATCGCGCATGTGCACCCGCGCGGGCTTCGAGCTGCCGTCCGAACGCACGTAACAGCCCAGCTCGCCACGCGGCGACTCGATCGGGTTGTACACCTCGCCGGGCGGCACCCTGAACCCCTCCGTCACGAGCTTGAAATGGTGGATCAGCGCCTCCATCGAGGTCGCCAGCTCGTGCCGGGGCGGCAGCGCGACCTTGCGATCTGAGGTGATGTGCGGCCCCTCGGGCAGCCCCTCCAGCGCCTGTTCGATGATCTTCACCGACTCGTATATCTCCGCCAGGCGCACCGCGAAGCGGTCGTAGTTGTCGCCGACCGTGCCCACCGGAATCTTGAACTCGAATTTCTCGTAGGAGCTGTACGGCGCCGCCTTGCGCAGATCCCACGGGTTCCCCGCCGCACGCAACAACGGGCCGGTCACGCCCAGCGACAGCAAAGTCTCAGCGTCCAGCGCGCACGTCCCGCGCAACCGTTGCAGCACGATCTCGTTCGAGTTCAGGATCGCCCCGTACTCGTCCGCGCGCTTGGGCATCACGTCCAGGAACTCGCGCAGCTTGCGCGCGAACCCGGTCGGGATGTCCTCGATCACGCCACCGACCTGGAAGTAGCGCGTATGCATCCGCGCGCCCGAGGACATCTCGAACAGATCCAAGATCAGTTCGCGCTCGCGCAGGCAATACAGAAAGATCGAGCTGGCGCCCAGATCCAGCGCGCTCGTGCCCAGCCAGATCAGATGCGAGGCGATCCGGTTCAGCTCCAGATGGATCACGCGCAGATATTGCGCGCGCGTCGGCACCTCGACCTCCACCAGCCGCTCCACCGCACCCACATAGGCCATCGCGTTGAAGTAATACGCCAGATAGTCCATCCGCTCGACCACCGGGATGACCTTCCAGTAGGCCTTGTCCTCGGCCGTCTTCTCGATCCCCGTGTGCACGTACCCGATGATCGGTTTCAGATCGCGCACGACCTCCGCTTGCAGCGTCACCAGCAGCCGCAACACGCCGTGCGTGGCCGGGTGGTGGGGGCCGAAGTTGAGCGTCAGCAGCTCCTCGCTCGTCTCCGCGCCCTCGATCTGCTCGGCGACCGGAGCTAGCTCGATGCTCTCCTCGCCGCGGCGGTACTCGGACACTGTCGGAGTCACGCTCACTCCCGCGCCTCCAGCCATTTGCGCTCGTCGCGCGTAAAGATCACCGGTTCGCCGCCCACCGGGAAATCACGCCGCTGGGGGTGGCCCTCATAATCCTCGGGCATCAAGATCCGGCGCAGATCCGGGTGGCCCTCGAACACGACCCCGAACATGTCATACACCTCGCGCTCCTGATGGTTGGCCGTTGGCCAATCCCCCGTCACCGACTCCACGCGCGGCTCCCCAAGCGGGACACGCACCTTCACCCGCACGCGATCGACCCGGCTCATGTCCAGCAGCTCATACACCACACCCAGCCGCGGCTCCTCCGGGTAGTGATCGACGCCGTGCACGCTCGCCAAGAACCCGTACCCCTGCGCGCGCAACTTCTGTAGGACCGCGCGGATTTCCTCGGAGCGCACCACGATCGTCGCCTGCTCCCGGAAATACACCGTCTCGACGCTCGCCTCACCCAACTCCTTGGCGAGCAGCTCAAGCCCCGTTGCGTCAGGCATTTAAGCGCTCCCGACATGCCGGCCGGTGCGGTGAGCGGCGTCGACGGCATTCGATGAAAGAACCGGCTGTGGCTCACCCATCTGAGGGGGCCTCCTCCGTGCCGACGGCCCCATACCGCTCGCGCCAGCCCATGTCCGGGTTGTCTTGCACCATCCTGCGCAGCTTCAGCAGTCCGTGGATCAGCGCCTCCGGGCGCGGTGGGCATCCCGGCACGTGCACGTCGACCGGCATGAACTTGTCCGCCGGCACCAGCGCGTAGTTGTTGAACACGCCCATCGAGCTGCAGCACGCGCCCATCGAGATCGCCCACTTCGGCTCGAGCATCTGGTCATACAGCCGGCGGATGATCGGCGCCATCTTGATCGACACGCGCCCCGCCAAGATGATCAAATCGGCCTGGCGCGGGGAGGCGCGAAACGCCTCCGAGCCGAAGCGCGCGATGTCCATGCGCGGGCCCGCCGCGTGAAACTGCTCCATCGCACAGCACGCCAGCCCGAACCCCAGCGGAAAGAAGGAGCTCGACCGCGCCCACGCGACCGCTTTGTCGAGCGTCGTCGTCAACGTGCGTTCTTCCACGTAGCGTTCAAGCTCCGTCCCCTCCAGGTGCGCCGGCTGGTTCGCGCCTTCCAGATCGCCGCCGCGCAAGAGCTGCGCCGCGTTCAGCGAACGCACGCGCAGATCCTCGCTCGCGGCGCCGGCCTGTCCCGGTGATACGCCCGCCCGGCGTATCACCTCGCGTTTCAACTCCACTGCAAGGCTCCTCGACGCCACACGTACACGAACGCGACGAACAGCAGCACCACGAACGTCACCGTCTCAGCCAGCGCATAAGAGCCATACGCGCGCAGCTCGATCGCGATCGGGTAGATGAACACGACCTCGACGTCGAACAAGATGAACAACATCGCGATCAAATAGAAGCTGATGCCGAACCGCATCCCCTGCTTGACCTCGCTCGGCAGGCCGCACTCGTACGGGTCCTGCTTCTGCGGCCGCGCCCGCCGCGGTCCGATCTTCGAGTTCAGCAGCGCAAAAGCGATGCCGACACCCCCACCGAGCAGGACGAATACGATCGCGGGGAGATAGCTGCGCAGCACGAGGCGCTGTTATATCACCGCTTGTGGCAATGTGTTACATAGTGACGATCGGCTCGAAATCGCGACCCCAAATCGGCGCCGGCCAGCCCGCCGGCCGGCGGGCGCGAGCAGACGCGTGGCCGGGGGCGGCGGGCGCGTGAGGAGCGCATGACCCAGGCCGTCGTCGCCGGCTCGCTCGCCGTCGCCGTCCTCAACGCGCTCCCCGCCCTGCTCGGCGCCTGGCGCTGGTATCGCGGCGAATCCAGCCACGCCTTCTGGGTGCTGCTGCGCATCGGCCAGGGCTCGGCGCTCGTGCTCGCGATCCTCGCCGGGTCACTCGCCGTCGCCGGCCACTACGCCGGCGACCAGCTCTTCTATCTCTACGCGCTGCTCCCGCTGGCGATCGCGTTCGTCGCCGAACAGCTGCGCGTCGCCGCCGCCCAGACGATCCTCGACCAGCGTCAGCTCCCCGACGCGCAGGCCGTCGGCGCCCTGCCCGAGCCCGAGCAGCACGCCGTCGTCGCCGCGATCCTCGCGCGCGAGATGGGGATCATGGCGCTGTCGGCGCTCGTCGTCGTCTTTCTGGCGCTGCGTGCCGCGGGCACTGCTCACGGGTTCTGAGGCGCTGGTCTATATATTCCCGCTCGCATGAAGCTGCTCGCCACGATGGTTCTGCTCGCCTGCGCCGCGGTCCTCGGCGCCTGCGGCTCGCAGGGCAACCAGGTGCCCAAGACCAGTCCCTACTACCGCGGCTCGGTCCTCTTCCGCGACCACTGCTCGGGCTGCCACACGCTCTCGGTCGTCGGCGCGCAGGGCTCGGCAACGTCGATCAAGGATCGCGTCAAAACGAACGGCCCCAACTTCAACATCCGCAAGGAGAACGTCGAACAGGTCCTCTACGCGATCCGCAACGGCGGCTTCTCCGGAGCGATCATGCCCGAGAACATCGTCCTCGGCGACGACGCCCAGGCCGTCGCCGAATTCCTCGCGCACTACTCGGGCTCGCAATCCCAGCACGTGCCCGCGACGAACATCACGCTCTCGACGAAATAGCTCGGAACTGAGGGTAGGCTCCGGAGGGTGCTCGACCTCAAGACGATTCGCGCAGACCCCGCCACAGCCCGCGCGGCGCTCGCCCGCCGCGGACCCGAGGCGGCCGCCGGTCTGGATCGCGCGCTGGACCTGGACGCCCGCCGCCGCGAGCTGCTGCCGGAGCTCGAGGGGCTGCGCGGCGAGCAGAACGAGGCCAACACGCGCATCTCCGCCGCTTCGGACGCGCAGGCGCGCGAGCGTGAGATCGCCGCGATGCGCGAGGTAGCCGGGCGCGTAAAGGAGCTCGAGCGCGAACTCGCGAGCGTCGAAGAGAAGCTTCAGCAGGCGCTCGCGCCGCTGCCCAACCTGCCCGAGCCGAGCGCCGCGCTGGGGCCCGAGGACGAGCTCGTGCGCACCGTCGGCGAGCCGCCCTCGTTCGCCTTCGAGCCGCGCGATCATCTCGACCTCGCGGGTCCGCGAATCGACATGGAGCGCGCCGCACGGCTGTCGGGCTCGCGCTTTGCATATCTGAAAGGCGACCTCGTGCTGGTCGAGCTCGCGCTCGTGCGCTGGACGCTCGACATCCTCGGCTCTCACGGTTTCGAGCCCGTGATCCCGCCCGTGCTCGTGCGCGAGCAGGCGCTCTACGGGACCGGCTTCCTGCCCGACACCGAGCAGCAGATCTACGCGCTTCCAGACGACGACCTCCACCTGGTCGGCACCTCCGAGGTCGCGCTCGCCTCGCTGCACGCAGACGAGATCCTGGAGGCCGACGTCCTGCCGTTGCGCTACGCCGGCTTCTCGCCCTGCTTTCGCCGCGAGGCCGGCGCCGCGGGCAAGGACACGCGCGGGATCTTCCGCGTGCACCAGTTCGACAAGGTGGAGATGTTCAGCTTCGTCGCGCCCGCCGACTCCGCCTCAGAGCACGAGCGCATCCTCGCGATCGAGGAGCACCTACTGGCGCAGCTCGGCCTCGCCTACCGCGTCGTCAACATCGCCGTCTCAGACCTCGGCAATTCGGCCGCCAAGAAGTATGACTGCGAGGCGTGGCTGCCCAGTTACGGAGCCTACCGCGAGCTGACCTCCTGCTCCAACACCACCGACTACCAGGCGCGCCGTCTGAACGTCCGCGTCCGCGCCGAGCGCGGCACCGAGCACCCGCATACGCTCAACGGCACCGCCGTGGCCGTCGGTCGCACGCTCGTCGCGCTGCTCGAGAACGGCCAGCAGGAGGACGGCTCGGTCGAGCTGCCCGAGGTGCTCACGCCCTACGGCGCGCCCGCGCGCCTCGCGCCCGCATAGACTCCGCGCACGTCAAATCACGCCCACAGGGGGAGACTCAGCAAGATGATCCGCACACGCATCCTCGCGCTCGGCGCGACCGCGGCGATCGGGCTCACCGGCGCGTTCGCTCCGGCAGCCGTCGCCGGCTCACACTGGTCGCAGTCCAAGTGTACGAAGGCATATACCGCCTACTACAAAAAACACACCGGCCCCAACGGCTCGGTCAGCCCCAAACAGGCCAAAGAACAGACCGCCTACGTGCGGAAGCTCGAACATCAGCACCACTGCATCTTCCGCGGCTGACGGGGCCGCCTCGTCGCCCCTGGCTGTGTCCTCGGTCACTCGCGTACGTAGTACGCCACGCTCCCTGCGTCCTTGCCAGGAACGACGATCCAACCCCGTCAGGGCATTGTTTCGTTTAGAGGCTTTGTCAGTAACGGCTGCCGATCAGCTGAATGTGATCTGCCTCGGCCGCGCCTGAGAACGGGCGGATGAGGCCGAAGCGCGCGAGCGTCGCCTGGGGCACTCCCTCCACGCCGGGGGTGTCCGAGGCTTCGCCGCGCGTGTGCGGATCGTCGGCAAAGCCGCCGACCTCGACCGAGTGCTGGGGCGAGCGGTAGCCGGAGATGCCGATCAGGTGTATGTGCAGGGCGATCCCCAGCGCGTTCAGGTGCTCGGCCAGCGTGGGCTCCTCGCCGACGCTGTAATTGGTGCCCGCCGCGGGGAAGAAACCGGATGAGCCCTGGGGCGTGGGCGTGAATTCGCCGATCGGGCCCGTGTAGGCGCCGGCGACGCCCTGCGCGGCGAGTTCTTTCGCCGCGAGCCGGTTCAGCTCGCTTTCGAGCGAGCGCTTGTGCGATTGCAGCGCGCCCAGCTCCGAGCTCTTGCGATCGCGCGCGCGGATGAACTCCAGCTGCCGGTTCACCAGCGCGAGATGCAGTTGCGCGACCTCGTCGCGCTGCACGAGCACCGCGCTCGTCTCGCGCGCGTGACTGGCCTCCAGGGCCGCCAGGCGCTTGGTCTGGGCGGTCACGAGCTTCTGCTCTTCCGCGACGTGCGTCGTCGCCGAGGCGTTCTCGCGCGAGATCGCCTGCAGGTCGTCGACGCGCTCGATCAGGTCGGCGAACCCGTGCGCCTGCAGGACGACCGTCGCGATGTCCGGTGGCGGCGACTCGTATGACGCGACCACCTGCGCCACCAGTACCTGACGGTCGCGCGCGAGCTGGATCTGTAGCGTGCCCAGGCGCGCCCGCGCGGCGCGCAGCTGCGAACGCAGGCTTGACAGCACGCTGCGCTCGACGCTCAGGCTTGATTCCAGCGCGCTGAGGCGCGTCTGCAGGTCGTCGATGCTGCCCTGGAACCCGTCGATCTGATGCTTGTCGGCGCCCAGCCCCGAACGCAACTCGCCTTCCCGCGAGCGCGAGGCGGCGATACGGCTTTCCAGGCTTGCCGAGGTGGAGCCGATCGCGCCCGGTACGGCGATCAGGGCGGCGACGGTCAGGATCGTGGCCGCGAAGGGCAGGGTTCGCTGAAGCGGGCGCATGGGGAGCGGACAAGCTAGCCCGCGAGCCCTCCGAGCACAAGCGCGTCGGGGTTCGTGCAGGGCGTCTTGCACGCCCACAATCGTTAGACATTAAGCAGATAGCTTCTATTGGTACTCTCAAGCTGACAGCGGTTATAAACAGTGGCTGGGGGAAGTCGGAGAGGTCCGGACCGTTCTCGCGTGGCCGCACGAAGGAGCCACGTGGAGGACACGCAGCGAACGAAGATCCTCGAGGCTACGGCCGCGCTCGTGACCGAGCAGGGCGTAGCCGCGCTGACGCTGGGCGAGACGATCGCCCGCGCGGAAGTCAGCCGTCGCGTCTTCAACGAATTCTTCGCCGATCGCGACGCATCCCTGCTGGCGGCGTTCGACCTCGGTGTGCAACGGGCAACGCAACGGATCGCTCCCGCGTACGCAGCCCAGTCGCGCTGGCGTGACGCGATCAGGGCCGGGCTCGCCGAACTGCTGCGCTTCCTCGACGAGGAGCCCGCGCTGGGCAGGCTCTGCATCGTGCACTCGCTGAGCGGCGGTCCCGCGCTGCTGCGCCGGCGCATCGAGGTGCAGTCGATCCTGTGGGAGGTCGTCGACCGCGGTCGCGGCGAGGGCGCGACCGGACGCAACGAACCGCCGCCGGTGGTGGCCGAGGGCGTGGTCGGCGCGGTCGCGGCCGTCATTCAGACGCGCCTGCTCGCACAGGACTCAGACCCGCCCGACGAGCGCCCGACGATCGAGCTGTTCGGCTCGCTGATGAGTCTGATCGCGCTCCCCTATCTGGGCGCCGGCGCCGCCAGGCGCGAGCTGACGCGCCCCGCCCCGGCGCCGCGCCTGCCCGCCGACGACGCCGCCGCCCCCACCGAGTACGAGGACCTCGGTGTGCGTCTCACCTACCGCACCGGTCGCGTCCTGCAGGCGATCGCCCGCTACCCGGGCGCCAGCAACCGTGAGGTAGCCGAACGCGCCGGCATCGTCGACCAGGGCCAGATCTCCAAGCTCCTATCGCGCTTAGAGGCCGCCGGCGTAATCGCCAATCAGAGCGAAGGCACCTCGCGCGGCGCCCCCAACGCATGGGCCTTAACCGAGCACGGCGAGCGCGTCGAGCGTGGGGTGCAGGGGCGCTTCGGGGGCGATTTGGTGGATCTCCGTCCGGGGGCAGGGGAGGACGCGGCCGCCGGGCGAGGCGCCGGAGCGGACAGGTCTCCCCAATAAACTCGCGGGCTCGTGGCCCGGAAGCGCGATATCAAGCAATTCCTGCATGCCTGCAAGGAGGCAGGCTTGACCGCATCCGAGCGCTTTGAAGCGAGCGACGCACTGCACGCCGAGAAGGAGTCGGCAGGCGGGCAAGACGACATGAGCTATGGAGAACTGCTCGCATGGCTGCGAGAATGGAAGGACTCATGGCGACCGTCATAGCTCTTGATGCATCACCGACGAGCGTCCTGCGCGCGATGCGAGGGACGATCGTAGATGCGCGCATCGCCTACCCGGAAGTCCTGCACGTAGAAATTCGCGACTCGCACGGGGGGGTTTGGCGCCTGGCTACCCAAGACGCCGAGTTCTCGCCGGCGGACCCGGCACAGTTGCTGGGGCGTCCGATCGACCACGCCGAGATCGATGAGAAGTCCGGCGAGCTGCGCTGCAGACTCGCTGATGGCTCGTCGCTCGACATCAAACCTGCTGCCGCCGAAGCCGAGGACGATCCGCCCTACTGGGAGCTGATCAGTCCCGCCGGCGTCGTCCTTGAGTTTGGGCCGGGGGTGCGCTGGCAGATCAGCGGCGCCGACGTTCCGATCGCGTCGCGGCGCTAAGGGCCTATCCCAAAAGGGCGTGCGGCTGGGGCGTTCGAGGGTCGAGCGGAGCGCGGACGCAAGGGCGAAGGCATGGTGGTGCCATGTCGAGCCCGAGGACAAAGCTCCGCGAAGGCCATCGGGCGCATCCAGACGTGCGGCCCTTGCGGGATAGGCGCTAAGGCGCCGCCTGCCGACCGGCCTCCTGCCTCACCCCACCAAGAACGTCAACCCACGCCCGGCCCCGCCGATCGGCGTGAGCAGCAGCCGATAGCGACCCGGTGTGAGCGTCCCGGGGGCGCTCAGGTGCGAGCTGTCGCGCCCGGCCAGGCCGGAGATCGTACGCGAGAAGGGCAGCGTCTGCCAACGGGCGCCACGTCCGTGCCCGATGACTCGCTTGGCCAGCGTCACGCGCACCCGCGCGGCCACGTTCAGCGTGTAGGCAAACGCGACGCGTGAAACGTGCGGCCCGTGGTGGCTCAGCGCCGCGGCGGCGGTTCTCGTCAGGGCCGGCGCCGAGACGATCGGCGCGACGGATCCGAGGCTCGGCGATCGGAGCGGACCGCCGGACAGCGGGGCGGCGCCGGTGACGGCGCCGCCCGTGGGCGTGCCTGACGTGCCGCCGACCGCGGCTTCTTCCCGGGCGCGTTCGGCGGCCTGTTCCCGCTTGGCTCGTTCTTCGGCTTCGGCTATTTCTTTTGCGGCTTTGGCCCGTTCGGCGAACAGCAGTCCTTCTTCTTCGGCTCGCTTCGCTTCTGCGGCCTGCTGTTCTTCTTCGGCTTTTTGTTCGGCCAGGCGTTCTTCTTCGGCTTTCTTTTCTTCCGCGGCCCGCTTTTCTTCGGCGGCCCGTTTTTCTTCTGCGCTCCGCTGTTCTTCGAGCGCTTTGATGCGCGCGGCTTCGCCGGGAGACTCGAAGGCCGCGATCCCGTGCGGTGTGCCGACGCCGGTGGGACCGTCATAGCCGCCGCGGGCGAGGCAGATCGCGGTGGCCGAACACGAAGCGTCCTCTTCGGCGAGCGTGCAGTTGGAGGCGCCCGTGCTTTCGTCGAACCCCTTGGTGCATTGCCCGTTTGAGCCGACGGTCACGTCGTGCAAAGCTGCGGGGTCGGCGGTGAAGTTTTCGTAGAGCGTCTGCGCGGGATATGCGACCGCTTTGCCGCCGGCGCCCGTGCCGGCGCCGCCCGCGAGCGCGAACGTGGAGGCGATGATCGGCGAGGCGACGCTGGTGCCGCCGATCGATACCCAGCCGCGGTATTCGATTTCCCCTTCGCGCACGGGCGTGGAGTCATAGACGGCCACCCCTGTATACGGATCGGCGTCGGCCGAGACGTCGACGACCGCGCGGTGGGCGCCGCAACCGAGTGCCGGCCAGCCGGTCACGTTCTGCTGCCAAGCGGGCGCTGCCAGCGCTGTGCTGCAGCCGCTTCCGCCGGCGCCGTTGCCGTTCCACACCGTCTCTTCCTTCCACGCTCCGCCGGCAGTGCGGCTCAGACGCGTGCCGCCGACCGCGACCACGTGGGGGGAGGAGGCGGGGTAGTCGGCGAAGCCCCGTTCGGATTTTTCTTCCAGCCCCCAATCCAGGTAGCCGTCATCGCCGGAGGCGGCGGCGATCACGACGCCCGGGTGGTTGAACGCGTCGGCGTTGTCTTCCTGGGCGCTGATGCCCTGCTCAGGCCCGCCCCACGAGTCGGAGATCTCGTTCGCACCCATCTGGACGGCCTTTTCCTCGGCTTCTTCGAGGTCGGCGTTTTCGTTTGAGTGGGCCTCTACGAGCAAGATCCTGCAGCTCTGACAGACGCCGCGCGCGACCTCGACATCGGTTGCGATCTCCTGTGCCCAGCCGGCGTTGGTCGCGGGCGAGTGCAGCTTGACCTTGGTGAAGCAGCCGTTCGCCGCGGTGCACGCGGGCAGACCGTACTGTTTGTCGAAGGTCTGCAGATCCTGTTCGGCCGTTGGATCGTCGAACCCGTCCACGAGCGCCAGCGTCTGCTGACTGGCGGGCGCCGGTGTATCGGACAGGCTGTACGCGCTCAGCACGTTCTGTGGAGACAGGCTGCCTTCCCACGGTTCGCTGAATTCATATTTTTTCAGCGCTGCACCGCTCGCGCCCGCCGCGCGCACCGACGCGCGAGCCCCCCGCAGCGAGTGTGGATGCTTGGCCACCAGCCGCAGCCCCAGGCAGCCCGAGAAGCCGGGCCGGGGCGCCGAGCAGAGCGCGCCCACCCGATAGGCGGCAGGCGACAGCGTCGCCTGCGAAGAGGGTGCGAGCGCGAGCGCGAGCAGCCACAGGCAGAGCGCCCCGGCGAGCGCGCCACTTGCGGCGGTGCGTGCCCGGTTGGCCGTTCTCATCGCTGTGTTGGGCTTCGGCGTATTCACAAACGGACTTGAGCTAAGGGTAGGCGATGCCGACGGAAGATCCGCCGGGTCACACTCGTCACACTTCGATAACGAGTCGGTCACCGCGCGCTCACAATTCGTCACGAGACCGTCACAGGCGCGTCACGCGAGCGTTACCAGCGGCGAGGCGTGGGGGCGCAGGATTGCGCCAAGGCGGGTCGCCGGCACAGGCCGCGCGGCTCGCGTTCAACTCGCACACAGGAGGACTCCGTTGCGCAATCGACTTCTCGCGGTCGCCGGTCTGCTGGCGAGCACGAGCGTGCTCGGCCTCGCTCAGGCCGCCGCCACGCCGCCGCCCGCGACCTCGACCCCGATCAAGCATCTGGTCGTGATCTTTCAGGAGAACGTGTCGTTTGACCACTACTTCGGCACCTACCCAAATGCCGCCAACCCGAAAGGCGAGCCCACGTTCGTCGCCTCGCCGCATACGCCCGGCGTAAACGGCCTGACGGAAAACCTGCTCACCGAAAACCCGAACTCGTTCAACCCCTTCCGGCTGGATCGTTCGCAGGCGTTGATTTGCGATCAGGACCACGACTACACGGCCGAGCAGCAGGCGTTCGACGGCGGCCTGATGGACGGCTTCCCGCAGTTCACGGGCGACTGCGCCGACAAGTCGCTGCCGATGGGCTACTACGACGGGAACACCGTGACGGCGCTGTGGAACTACGCGCAGAACTACGCGATGAGCGATAACTCGTTCAACACGACCTTCGGTCCGTCCACACCCGGCGCGCTGAACCTCGTCTCCGGACAGACCCACGGCGCGATTCCGGCCTCGCTGCCGGACGTGACCGAAAACGGGACCGACTACGGCGACGCCGACCCGACGTATGACGACTGCTCCAAAGGCTCGACGATCGCGATGGCGCCGTCGAACAAGAACATCGGCGAAATGCTCAACGCCAAGAACGTCACCTGGGGCTGGTTTCAGGGTGGGTTCGCGCCGACCGAAACCAAAGCCGGCAAAGCGGTGTGCGGCTCGAGCCACAAAAACATCGGCGGTGAAACGGTCGCCGACTACAGCGCCCATCACGAGCCGTTCGAGTACTACGCGGCGACGTCCAACCCGCACCATCTGCCGCCGAGCTCGCCCGGCATGATCGGGCGCTCCGACCAGGCCAACCACCAGTACGACCTGTCCTCGTTCTACACCGCGCTGCAAATGCACGAGCTGCCGGCGGTGTCGTTCCTGAAGGCGGCCAAGTACCAGGATGGCCATGCCGGCTACTCAGATCCGCTGGACGAGCAGGCGTTCGTGGTGCACGTGCTCAACGAACTGCAGAGTTCGCCCGACTGGTCGAGCACGGCGGTCGTGATCGCCTATGACGACTCTGACGGGTTCTACGACCACGCGATGGGGCCGATCGTCAACTCCTCCGCATCTCCCGTGGACGCGCTCAACGGTCCGGGCAAGTGCGGCAACGGCAAACCGGCCGGTGGGTATGAGAATCGCTGCGGCTACGGTCCGCGACTGCCGCTGCTGGTCGTCTCGCCATGGGCCAAGCACGACTACGTCGCCCATTCGGTCAGCGACCAGAGCTCGATCCTGCGGTTCGTCGAGGACAACTGGGGCACCGGGCGTGTCGGTGACGGCTCGTATGACGCGAAAGCGGGCCCGCTGAACGACATGTTCCACTTCGACCACCTCCGCACGGACAGCGCGAAGCTGTTCCTGGACGAAACGACCGGCGAGGTCGCCTACGGCGGGAACGGCCACGGTGGGGACGGTCACGGCGGTCACGACCACGGTCACAACTCTGGCGGGTGGTGGTAGGGGGAGCACGACCGCCGCAACACGCAGCGTGCCGCGATCGGAGCCCGCGGCGCGCCGCGCACGGTGAAGCCCGGCGAGGTACGGGCATCGCCACGCAGGGCGCAACGAATGGGGCGGGACACGAGTCCCGCCCCATTCACGTTTAGGCTGACGGGCAGGCATGCGACTACGCCCGTTCGGATTCCTGCTGGCCAACGAGCCCCCGCCCAAGCGCGTGGGGGTGCCGGCGGCGGTTGCGGCCGTGGCCGTTTGCACGCTGTTGATCTACCCGCTCAAGCAGATCGCCCCGGTGGTCTCGCTGGGGGTCGTGTATCTGCTGGCGGTGCTCGTCGTCTCGGCGGTGTGGGGCGCGTGGCTGGGCGTGCTCACGGCGGTGTTGAGCGCGGGGGCGTTCAACTACTTTCACCTGCCGCCCGTAGGGCAGTTCACGATCAGGGACTCCGACAATTGGGTGGCGCTGGTGGCGTTCGTGGTGGCGGCAGCCCTGGCCAGCTCGGTGGCGGAGGTGACGCGGGCACGCACGCGCGAGGCCGAGGAGCGCCGGCGTGAGGCCGATCTCGCGGCGGAGATGGCGCGGCTGTTGCTGCGGGGCAACAATCTCGCGCAGGCATTGCCCACGGCGGCGGCGCGGCTGGCGCAGGTTTTGCGACTGCACTCGGCTGCGATCGAGATGGAGGCCGTGGAGGGCGACGAGCGCCGCATCGCGTTCCCGTTGCGCGAAGGCACGCGGCGGTTGGGGACGTTGCTGGTGGGGGTGGACACGCCCGAGGCGAGCCTGCGGCGGCTGCAGGAGCGGGTGGTGCCTGCGCTGGAGGCGCTGCTGAGCGCGGCCTCCGAGCGCGACGCGCTGCTGGGCGAGGTGGTGGAGACGGCTTCGCTGCGCCGCGCCGACGTGGTCAAGACGGCGGTGTTGCGCGCGGTCTCTCACGATCTGCGCTCTCCCCTGACCGCGATCTCGGCGGCGGGAGAGGCGGTGGCGCTGCCGGGCCTGTCACAGCACGAGCGGGAGGAGCTGGCGTCGGTGATCGAGCAGGAGACGCGTCGCCTTTCGCGTCTGGTGGAGAACCTGCTCGACCAGTCGCGCCTTGAGGCCGGGGTGGCCGAACCGCATCGCGAGTGGACCTCGGTCGAGGAGGTGCTCGGCGCGGCGCTTGAGGAGCTCAGCGCGAAGGGCGAGGAGTTCACGCTGTCGGTCGATCGCGAACTGCCGCTGGTGCGCGCCGATTCGGCGCAGCTGGAGCGCGCGCTGGTGAACGTGTTGGAGAACGCGCGCAGGCATTCGGGCGGGCACCCGGTGTCGGTGCGCGCTCGCGCTGTGCGCACGCACACGGGGGAGAACGACCGCGTGATCGTACGGATCGTCGATCGTGGGCCCGGCATTCCGCCGTTGCAGCTGGAGCGTGTGTTCGAGCCGTTCTACCGCGCCGGCACGGCCAGCGGCGGGCACCGCGGTTCGGGTCTGGGGCTGGCGATCGCGCGCGGGTTCGTGCAGGCGAACGGCGGCAAGCTGTATGTCGAGTCGCTGCCGGGACAGGGCGCGACGTTCGTGTTCGAGCTGGGGCTCGACCCGGTCGTGCCCTCCGAGGAGGCGCCGGAGGCGCCGGTGGGAGTTACGGACGCGAGCGGCGAGCGCGATGGCTGAGCCCGACGCGCCGCGGGTGCTGGTGGTGGACGACGAGCTGCAGATCCTGCGGGCTCTGCGGGTGGTGTTGCGCGACGCCGGTTTTGAGGTGGTGGCGGCGCAGTCGGCGGCCGAGGCGCTGGATCGCGCGGCGGTGCGCCCGCCGCAGGCGGCGATCGTCGATCTGGTGCTGCCGGACGGGGACGGGATCGACGTGACGCGCCGTTTGCGCGAATGGAGTGAGATGCCGATTCTGGTGCTCTCGGCGGTGGGGGAGGAGGAGCAGAAGGTGCGGGCGCTTGAGGCGGGCGCGGACGACTATGTGACCAAGCCGTTCGGCGCACGCGAGCTGGTGGCGCGGCTGCAGGCGGCGCTGCGGCGCGCCTCGCCGGGGCAGCAGGAGCCGCGCATCGAGGCCGAGGGCCTGGAGATCGATCTTGGCGCGCGCACCGTTCGTCGCGAGGGCGAGCTGGTGCACTTGACCCCGATCGAGTTCGACCTGCTGCGCGTGCTCGCGCGCAACCGCGGAAGGCTGATGACCCACCGGGCGCTGCTCGGCGAGGTCTGGGGTCCCGGATACGCCGACGACGTGCAGGCGTTGCGCACGCACATCGCGCGGCTGCGCGGCAAGCTCGAGCCCGCCGATTCACCGGTGCCGCGTTACATCGTCACCGATCCCGGCGTCGGTTACAGGTTCGCGGGCTGACTTAACCGTAACGAAATCGTAATGCGCACCTGCGCGATTGTTATGTCGCCGTGATGCGTGGCGGTGAATAGTGAGCGCATGGACGCAGTCGCCATAGTTCTCGGGATCGCGATGTTCCTGATCCTGATCGCGATGATCGAGGGGATCGACCGGGTATGACCTTGTCGTTGCCTGTGGGTGCGCTGATCGCGCACATGAGCGGTGCCGACGTCTTTGGTCTGGTCGTCTCGATCCTAATCATCGGTTACCTCTTTTATGCCTTGATTCGCGGGGAGAAGTTGTAATGACCTTCGGCGGCTGGCTCCTGATCGTGCTGTTCGCGGTGATCCTCACCGCACTGGCGCTTCCGCTCGGCGGCTACATGGCGAAGGTCTTCACCGGTAAGCGGGTGTTCTTCTCACCTTTGCTGGCCGGTCCTGAGCGGTTGTTGTATGGCTTGATGCGGGTCGATCACGAGCGTGAGCAGGATTGGAAGCAGTACGCGAAAAGTCTGCTGATCTTCTCGCTCGCGGGGTGGCTGCTGCTGTACATCATCCTGCGGACGCAGAACGCGTTCTACGTGCCTCACGCGCTCAATCCGCTGGGCTATCACTCGGGCACGTGGAACCTGACCTTCAGCACGACCTCTTCGTTTTTGACGAACACGAACTGGCAGTACTACGGCGGCGAGACCACGCTGAGCTATTTCAGCCAGATGGCCGGGCTGACGGTGCAGAACTTCCTCTCCGCGGGCGTTGGGATCGTGGTCGCGGCTGCGCTTATCCGCGGGATCATCGGCCGCACCGGCAAGGGGATCGGCAACTTCTGGCAGGACATCGTGCGGGTGGTCCTCTACGTCCTGCTGCCGATCTCGATCGTGGCTGCGCTGATCCTGGTCTCACAGGGGGTGATCGCGAACCTCTCCACCTACCTGACCGCTCATACGATCACCGGCCTCGAACAGAAGCTCGCGATGGGTCCTGTAGCTTCGCAGGAGGCGATCAAGGAGCTCGGCACCAACGGCGGCGGGTTCTTCAACGTCAACTCGGCGCACCCGTTCGAGAACCCGAGCGGGTTCACGAACCTCTTCGAGATGCTGCTGGTGCTGCTGATCCCCGCGGCGCTCGTGTTCATGTACGGGCGGATGACCGGCAATCGCCGGCAGGGGTATGCGATCTACGGCGTGATGATGTTCATGTTCCTCGGCGCGGTCACGGTCGCGTACATCGCCGAGGCACATGGTTCCCCGGCGCAGCACGCCGCCGGCCTGCACACCGGCGTCATCCACGGGTCCACGGGCGGCAACATGGAAGGCAAGGAGCAGCGCTTCGGGATCGCGGGCTCGGCGCTGTTTGACACAATCACCACGGTCACCTCCTGCGGCGCGGTCAACAGTGCGCTGGAGTCCTTCACGGGCATCGGCGGCGCGGTGCCCATGGCCAACCTGTCAGCCAGCGAGGTGATCTTCGGCGGGGTCGGCACTGGGCTGTATTCGATCCTGCTGTACGTGCTGCTGGCCGTGTTCATCGGCGGCTTGATGGTGGGGCGCACGCCGGAGTGGCTGGGCAAGAAGCTCGAGGCGCGCGAGATCAAGCTCGCCGGTCTTGGCATCCTGATCACGCCGCTGGCGGCGCTGTTCTGCACGGCGATGGCGACCGCGACCACCGGCGGGCGCAAATCGATCGCCGAAGTGGCGCTGTCGAAGTCCGGCGGCAACACCCCGCAGGGGTTCTCAGAGACCTTCTACGCCTACCTTTCCCAGGCCAACAACAACGGCTCGGCCTTCGCCGGCTACACCGGGTACGTTCAGCCCAACGCCGGCAATCTCGGCGCGCACGGTGTCACGTTCGCCAACCTCCTCGGCGGCTTTGACATGCTGTTCGCGCGCTACGCCCCGATCCTGTTCGCGCTGGCGGTCGCCGGCGCCCTGGCCGGCAAGCGCGTGACGCCCGCGGGTCTCGGCACGATGCGCACCGACAACCCGACGTTCGCGGTGCTGTTGCTCGGTGTGATCGTGCTCGTCGGCGCGCTCACCTTCTTCCCCGCCCTGCTGCTCGGACCGATCGTGCAGGGCCTGACCGGACACCTGTACTGATGAAGCGCGACATCGTCACATCCATCATCGCGATGATCGTCTTCACGGTCCTGCTGGGGCTCGTCTACCCGCTCTTCATCACCGGTGTCGGCCAGGTCGCTTTCTCCGGCAATGCGAACGGGCAGAAGGTGTACGTGAACGGCAGGCTCGTCGGGTCGAAGATCATCGGCCAGAGCTTCAAGCGGCCGGTGCTCGAAAAGAACGGCAAGCCCAAGGTGCAAGAAGAAGAACTCGTCACGCAAGCCGACCCCAAATATTTCCAGTCGCGCCCGTCGGCGACCGAAGGCGGCGCTTATAACGCGGCCGCGAGCACGTTCTCAAACCGCGGTCCGAACAGCGTCAGGACCAAGGAAGCCGACGAAGAAAACATCAAGGAATACCTCGAACTGAACAGACCGTATGACCCTGCACTGACGACTGCGCAGATACCCGTCGACGCGGTCAACACCTCGGCCTCGAACCTCGACCCGGAAATCTCACAGGCCAACGCCTGGATTCAGGCCCACCGCATCGCGGCCGTGCGCCGTCTGGCGCTCGCGAAGGTGAACACGCTGATCGGCCGGTACACCGATTCGCGCGGGCTCGGGTTCTCCGGCGAACCGGGCGTGAACGTGCTCGAGCTCAACCTCGCGCTCGACCGTCTCGCAGGAGTGAAAGGCTGATGTCCACCGTCCCCGCCACCCACGAGCGCCAGGCGATCTCGCTGTTTCAGCGCGAGATCGTCAAACGCGCGCTGATCGACAGCCTGAAGAAGCTCGACCCGCGCGTGCAGGTGCGCAACCCAGTGATGTTCGTCGTGGAGATCGGCTCGGTCATCACGACCGTGACGTGGCTGATCCAGGCCTTCGGCGGCAAGCCGCTAGGCGGCGGGCACGAGCCGGCCTGGTACACGTTCACGATCGCGATTTGGCTGTGGCTGACGGTGATCTTCGCGAACATGGCCGAGGCCTTCGCCGAGGGGCGCGGCCGCGCGCAGGCCGACACGCTGCGCTCGATGCGCAAGGAGACGGTCGCGACGATGCGCGACGGCTCCACCAAGGCCGCGTCTGAGCTGACGCGCGGCGACGTCGTCGTGGTGCCCGCGGGCGAGCTGATCCCCGGCGACGGCACCGTGATCGAGGGCATCGCGACCGTGGACGAGTCGGCGATCACGGGCGAGTCCGCGCCGGTGATCCGCGAGTCTGGGGGCGATCGCAGCGCGGTGACGGGCGGCACGCGCGTGACCTCTGATGAGATCGTCGTCGAAATAACCCAGGAGCCCGGACAGTCGTTCCTCGACCGCATGATCGCGCTCGTCGAGGGGGCCTCGCGGCGCAAGACGCCGAACGAGATCGCGCTGAACATCCTGCTCGCGGCGCTCACGCTGATCTTCATGATCGTCGTGGCGACGTTGCGCCCGTTTGCGCTGTTCTCCGGCACGTCGATCTCCGAGACGACGCTGATCGCGCTGCTGGTCGCATTGATCCCGACCACGATCGGGGCGCTGCTGAGCGCCATCGGGATCGCGGGCATGGATCGCCTCGTGCGCCGCAACGTGCTGGCGCTGTCCGGGCGCGCGGTGGAGGCTTCGGGCGACGTGGACGTGCTGCTGCTCGACAAGACCGGCACGATCACGATCGGCAACCGTCTCGCCTCGGAGTTCGTGCCGATGCCGGGCGTCCCCGAGTCCGAGCTGGCGGAGGTCGCGCAACTGGCTTCGCTGGCGGACGAGACGCCCGAGGGGCGCTCGATCGTGGTGCTGGCCAAGCAGTACGGCATCCGCGAGCACGACATGTCCACGCTGAACGCGGAGTTCGTGCCGTTCACCGCGCAGACGCGGATGAGCGGCGTGGACATCGACGGGCGGCGGTTGCGCAAGGGCGCGGGCGACGCGATCGTCGGTCTGGTCACAAGCGAAGGCGGCTCGCCTCCGCCGGAGCTGCAGGCCCAGCTCGATCGCATCGGCAACGAGGGCGGCACGCCGCTGGCGGTCGCGCGCGACAACCAGGTGCTCGGCGTCGTCTACCTGAAGGACACGATCAAGGAGGGCATGAGCGCCCGCTTCGAGCAGCTGCGCGCGATGGGCATCAAGACGGTGATGGTCACCGGCGACAACCGTCTCACCGCCGCGAAGATCGCGCAGGAGTCCGGTGTCGACGACTTCCTCGCGGAAGCCACGCCCGAGCGCAAGCTCGCGCTGATCCGTGAGCAGCAGCAGGACGGGCGCCTGGTGGCGATGACCGGCGACGGCACCAACGACGCGCCGGCGCTGGCGCAGGCCGACGTGGGCGTGGCGATGAACACCGGTACCCAGGCCGCGCGCGAGGCCGGGAACATGGTCGACCTCGATTCCAACCCGACGAAGCTGATCGAGATCGTCGAGGTCGGCAAGCAGCTGTTGATCACGCGCGGCGCGCTGACGACGTTCTCGATCGCCAACGACGTCGCCAAGTACTTCGCGATCCTGCCCGCGATCTTCGTCGCGACCTACGCCACCTCGCCGGGCGGCAAGGGCCCGCTGCACGTGCTCAACGTCATGAACCTCGGCTCGCCCCAGTCGGCGATCGTCAGCGCGATCATCTTCAACGCGCTCGTGATCCCGCTGCTGATCCCGCTGTCGCTGCGCGGTGTGCGCTACCGCCCGATCGGCGCGAGCGCGCTGCTGCGGCGCAACCTCTGGATCTACGGCCTCGGCGGGATCATCGCCCCGTTCATCGGCATCAAGCTGATCGATCTGGTCATACACAACCTCTTGGGAGCCTGAGCCGCCCGTAGGCCGCGCGGTGGGCGACAATGCCCGCATGGCCTCATCGGATCGCGGGAATCTCAAGGTCTTCATCGGCATGGCGCCGGGGGTCGGCAAGACCTACCGGATGTTGCAGGAGGGCGCCGCCGAAGCCGACGCCGGGCGCGACGTGGCGATCGGCTACCTGGAGCCCCACGGTCGCGCGGAGACGCTCGCGCAGGCGCAGGGACTGGAGCTCATCCCGCGGCGCCCGGTCGTCTATCGCGGAACGCCGCTGCGGGAGATGGACCTCCCGGCGGTGCTTGCGCGCAAGCCCGAGCTGTGCCTGATCGACGAGCTTGCGCACACCAACGCGCCCGGGGTCGAGCACGAGAAGCGCTACGAGGACGTGCGCGACGTGCTCGATGCCGGGATCGACGTGTATTCGACCGTCAACGTGCAGCACCTGGAGAGCCTTAACGATCAGATCGAACGGCTCACGGGCTCGCGCACGCGCGAGACGATCCCCGACGAGGTCCTGTCGATGGCCGATGAGGTCGTGCTGATCGACCTCACCCCGGAGACGCTGATCGGCAGGCTCAAAGCCGGCAAGGTGTATCCGCCCGAGCGCGTGCCGGCGGCGCTGAACAACTTCTTCAAGATCGAGAACCTCGCCGCGCTGCGCGAGACCGCCCTGCGCCAGGTGGCCGAGGACGTCGAGGTCAAGCGCCTCGTGCGTGAGCCCCCGCCGATCGTCCGCCGCGACGAAGAGGGGCTGCCGGCGCCGGCGCGGGAGGAGCCGCAGGCGATCGCCGAGCGGCTGCTCGCGCTGGCGACGCTCGCGCCGCAGTCCGAGCGCGTGGTGCGCCGCGCGTGGCGCTCGGCCCAGCGGCTGGACGCGCAGCTCGACGTGCTCGTCGTGCGCCCGCCGGGGCGTGAGCCCAGCGTCTCCGATCGCGAGCGCCTGGAGGCGCTGCGGCGGCTGACCTCGATGCTGGGCGCGCGGTTGCGCGTGGAGGAGGGCGAAGACGTCGCCGCGGTCGCTGTGTCGGTGGCGCGCTCGCTGGGCAGCACCTACGTGCTGATGGGCGCCCCCTCGCCGCGGCGCGGGTTGCGCCGGCTGAACGATTCGCTGCTGACGCGCCTGTTGCGGGGATTGCCGGGCGTGGACGTGCGCATCGTCGCCGACCCAACGCTTCGCCGGCATGGCTCCGAGGACGAGGCTCCGGCAGGCGAAGCGGACGAGGCGACGCCGATCGCGCAGCGCGTTGCGGAGTAGGCGAGCCCACGGGCGGGCGCTTCGGCGGTAAAGGTTGCGTTAAGCGAGCAGGGACCCGCGTGAGCGCGGCGTAAAGCTACTAGCATCGCCACTTCGCGGCGCAACCCTACGCCCCGAGAACTGTTCCAGGACGAGACATGATTCAGCCGCGCCCACATCGACCGTTCCGCTTGCTCGCAGCGCTCGCAGCCGTGCTCGCGCTGAGCGTCGGCCTGCTGGGCGTGCCGAGCGCCGTCGGCGGCGCCCAGTCTCCCCGCGCTCATACCGCCTCCTCCTATCTGACGGGCGTCGGCGATGAGTCGATCGAGATGTTCGGCAACCCGTTATGGGCGCAGCTGCACACGAAAATCGTCCGCTACATCGCCCCCTATGACGCCGTCGCGCACTCCTATTCGCTGGACAAGGCCAGGCTGTTCATCCGCGAAGCGCAAGCCCACCACGAGCAGGTCCTGGTCGCCTTCTACCACTCCGAGTACTCGCCGCTCACGCTGCCCAGCGTCGCTTCCTACCAGCGCGATGTGCAGAAATTCGTCAAGCGCTTTCCTCATGTGCGCCAGTACCAGTCCTGGGACGAGGCCAACCGCGGCTACATCCCGCACGCGCTCGCGAGTCCCTCGGCAGTGGCGGCGGCGAAGTACTACCAGGCGCTGCTGCGCGTCTGCAAGGGCTGCACCGTGATCGGGCTGGACGTGCTCGACGCCCAGAACATCGGCCCGACGCTCGAATACATCTCCGAATTCAAGCGCGAGATCGGCCGCCTGCGCACGATCATGCCGAAGATCTGGGGCCTGCACAACTACTCCGACATCAACCGCCTCGAATCGTGGCGCACGCGCGAACTCTCGCACGCGCTCGGCGGTCAGGTGTGGCTGACCGAGACCGGCGGGATCGTCCAGTTCGGCGGCGCCTTCCCCAACCGCCGCGGCTCGGGTTTGACGCGCGCGGCGAAGGTGCTCAAGTACATGTTCGCCGTCGCCGCCTCCCAGCCCCAGGTCAAGCGCCTGTACATCTACGACTGGACCGGCGGCACCGCCTCGACGCGCTTCGATGCCGGCCTGATGAACGCCCACGACCAGCCCCGCGCCGGGTACCTCGTCGTGTGCAAACAGCTGCACGGCGCCAAATGCGGCGGCGTCAGACTCGCGAAGAACTGACCCGGCCGCCACTCGGCGGTATCCGTTCAGCAGGATCGGTGTCCAAAGCGCTGCCTTCAGCTCACGCGAACGGCCGCGGTCACGCAGCCGGGACTCGCCGCCCGCGGGGGCTCGACTCCAACTCAACCCGCACCGGTGACTCAGGCTCGCAGCGAAACAGTCGCATCGCGCACATGGCCAGCAGCCCGGCCAGCGCCGCGACCGGGGCGAGCGTCTTCAGGGGGTAACGGCTGCCGTCGTGGAGGGTCAGGTTCAGCGCCGTGTTATCGCCGGCTTTGACGATGCTCTCAAGGCCCGCGTGATCGATCCCGAGGATCGTCGGGCCGAGCGCCGCGAACACGCACCAGCCGATCAGCGCCAGCAGGCCGTAGCCGAGCGTCGCGTTTGACAGGCGCAGGCGCGGCGTCGCCCACGCGGCCAGCACCACGCCTCCCCCCGCCGCCAGCAGGAACGGCCAGACGCCGCCCCAGCCGCGGCCCATGCCGTAAGCCGAGGCGATCGTCGGCTGGAAGAAGCCCTCGCCCAGGTAGCGCATCCACACGACCGTCTCGTTCTCATACCCCACCAGCGGGTGCGTGATCGTCGCGATCACCGTCGTCGTGATCGAGACCGCCGCCAGCGCGACCGTCGGCCCCGGCCAGCGCTTCAACGCGAGCGCCACCGGGAACGCCAGGAAGGGCAGCATCGTCGTGAGGAAGCGCGGACCCATGAAACCGCCACCGAACGGCAGGTAGTAGCCAGAGTTGTAGCCGACGTAACACAAGCAGATGCCCGTGATCGTCAGCGCCTCCGCGCGCTTGCCGCGCTTGTACAGCAGCACCGTCCCCAGCGCTCCCAGGATCAATATCGGTGAGATCGTCAACAGGCCGCGCGAGTCCAGCAGCAGCGTGACGAACACCTTCGGGCTCGGCAGCGAGATCCCGAAGAACCCTTTCTGCTGGCGCGGAATGCTCGAATAGGCCAGATGCGTCCACGAGTGAAACGCGTAGTGGTTGTACAGCAGCAGCGGCACGATCCCCACGATGCCCCCGGCGATATACGCGCCCGCGCGGCGCGCGATCAACGGCGCCGTCAGCGCGTCACGGCGCGAGAGCAGATACAGACCGAGCACGGCCGCCACGAAGAACAGCGGGTACTCCGAGACGACCGCATAGCCCATCGCCAGGCCCGCCACCGCGAGCAGCATCGCGCTCGGGGGACCCTCGCGCTCTCGCAGCATCAGCGCGAACGCGCCAAACCCCAAGAACGCGCTGAACACGTGGCTGAACAGCAGCGTCGACAGCGCCAGCACCATCGTTCCCAGCCCCAGCGCGACCGCCGCCGCCGCGCCATAGCCCGGCTCGAAGCGATCGGCCACGCGCCATACCAGCAGCAGCAACAGCAGTCCCGGCAGCACGTTCGCCCACAGGCCGACCAGATAGATCATCTCATCGCCCGGATGGTTCGGCGGCGCCACGTGCGCGTTCGTCCACGATTCCGCGCCGACGAGGTTCAGCGTGTCGTAGAACGGCAGCGCCATCAACGCCAGCCCGGGCGCGCGGGCGGAATAGAAGTGGCCCTTGTAATAGGCCTTATCGCCGGTGTTCTGCTGATATTGGTCGATCGTCGTCCGTTCCACGTTCAACGAGCGGATCAGGTCGTAGTGCGAGGTCTGATTCCACGAAAACGACTGAATCAGCGTCGCGTAAGACAGCCCCACCAGCAGGATCGCGGCCAGCGCCAGGCGTTTGCGGGTGATCATCTGCTCGGGTCCCTCAATCCGTGCCGTGGAGTGCGGCCGGCCCAGGGCCGATTTCGTAAATCACCAGCGAGCCCACCCGACGGCGCTTCACACCGAGCCCCGCGACCGGTTTCGCCGCCGCCGCCCGCACGTTTGGCGGCTCCGCCAGCGCATACCCGTGGATCCCCGGCAGTTTGGGCATCGTCAGATGCAGCACCACCGTGCTGATGCCGTAATAGCGCAGCTTCTCGATACTCGCCTTATCGGGGAAACCGCTCATCCCCCCGCGCAGATCGTCGACCTGGGGGATGTCGAACGTGCTGTTGCCGATCGGGATCTCATAGAACCCGTCGGTCGAGAAGTACTGCCACACGCGATCCGCCGCGCCGTCGCTCGGCAGGTCCAGCAGCGGCCCGCGCAAACCGACCTCCGCGGGCTTGGGTTGGGGCACGACCGGGTGCGCCATGTGGCCCGCGCCTTCCCCGAGCAGCCCGATCAACAGCACCACCCCGCCGATTGCCCCCGCGGCGCGCACGGTGTGGCGCTTTCCCCACGCGCCCGCCAGCCCCGCGAGCCATTGCGCGCCGGCGGCCGCCAGCAGCGCATAGAAGAGCGTCGCCAGCGTGAACACCCGCCCAGGCACCCGCACCCCGTCCCAGCCCGGCGCGTAGTCATACAGCAGCCGGTACGGGTAGCCGGCCCCGGTCAGCCCCATGCCGAGCGCCAGGATCGACACGACCCCGATCCCCACCGCCAGACCGATGCGCAATCGTCGCGTAAACAGCGGCGCCGCCAGCCCGCAAACGGCCAGCACCAGGATCAACCCGCCCGGCCAGAACACGCTCTCGTTCTTGGAGTGGACATGTTCGCGCGCGCCCGCCGTCACATCGCCCCACACGCGGTTCTCCGAAGAAGCCGACAGCCACGCGGCCGGGCCGGCCGAATAGTTTTTGACTTCCTTCAACGTCCGTTTCGCCGTCGGATACTCGCTGGCGACCTTCAAATACGGTCGCGCCTCGTAGATCGCCACCACGCCCATCGTCGCAATCCCGATGCACGTCACCGCCAGCAGCCGTCGAGGCAATTCCGGGCGCCCGGCAAGCCACCAGCACACCGCGGCGACGAGCGTCAGCACCGCCAGCAGATAGCAGTACTGCAGCCCCAGCGTGAACCCCAAACTGACCTGCCACGCCGACACCAACCAGCCCGCGAGCACGAGCCCGCGCGAGTCCCGCCGGTAGCCGCGCAACAGCAGGAACAAAGCCAGCGGGATGCCGCCGCTTGAGATCACGTGCAGATGGCCCGCCTCGGTCACGCGATAAGGCGCATACGCGAACGCGACCCCCGCCGCCGCGCCCCCGAGCCGGCCGAGTCCCAGCTCGCGCGCCAGCAGATATGCGCCCACGAAGCACAGCGACCACGCCCACAGGAACAGCAGGTTGTAACGGACCAGCGCCGCCACCGTGCCGTGACCGATGAACGCCGCCGGGCCGTATCCCAGCAGCGAATCCGAGAACGCCAGGCTCAGCGGATGCGGATAGAAAGCGTTCGCGTCGAACTGATGCAGCGGGTCGTGCAACATCGCGTGCCCCACCCACGCCACCTGCCACGCCGTGCGCACGGGATCGCCGAGATCCGGCGCGATGCGGCTAGGCAGGTGCAGGATCAGCGGCCAGCTCGTCAACACCGCCAGCACGATCCCGCCCACGATCACCCACGCCAGCTCCGCCCCCGCGAGCTTCGGAGACGGCGCCCAGCGAGTTGGCTGTTTGGCGGCAGGCGAAGGTGCCGGCGTGTCGAGAAGCGCGCTCGCCATCGAACGGCGCAGCATACGCGAGCGCTCCGGCGTCCGGCGTTGCTGTCGCCTGTCCGTTATGGCGTATCGCCGGCGCCCGCTTAGGACGTTCCGGTGAGTGGATTTGCGTAAGACTGTTTGACCATGAAGGTGCTCGTCGTCGGAGCCGGTGGGGTGGGGGCGGCGTTCGCCGCCATCGCCCAGCGCCGCGCGGCGTTCGAGCGCGTCACCCTCGCCGACGTCTCACCAAAGCGCGCCCGCGAGGTGGTCGCGCGCCTGGGCGAAGCCGACCGCTTCACCGCCGAGCGCGTCGACGCCTCCGACCGCGCCGACCTGCTCGCGTTGATCGAGCGCACACGAGCAGACGCCGTGCTCAACGCCTGCGATCCGCGCTTCAACGAGCCGATCTTCGGCGCCTGCTTCGACGCGCGCGTGACCTATCTCGACATGGCCATGACGCTCTCGGCGCCCCATCCAGAGCGTCCCTACGAGCTGCCCGGCAAAATGCTCGGCGCCCACCAGCTCGCCGCGCACGAGCAGTGGGAGCAGGCCGGGCTGCTCGCGCTCGTCGGAATCGGCGTCGAGCCCGGGCTCTCGGACGTGTTCGCGCGCTACGCCGCCCAGGAGCTCTTCTCCCAGGTGCGCGAAGTCGGCGTGCGCGACGGCGCCGACCTCGTCGTCGAAGGCTATGACTTCGCGCCCACCTTCTCGATCTGGACCACGATCGAGGAGTGCCTGAACCCGCCCCTGATCTGGGAGCGCGAGCGCGGCTTTCACACGACCGTCCCCTTCTCCGAGCCCGAGATCTTCACCTTCCCCGAGGGCATCGGCAAGGTCGAGTGCGTCAACGTCGAGCACGAGGAGGTCGTGCTGATCCCCCGCTGGGTGGACTGCGAGCGCGTCACCTTCAAGTACGGACTCGGTCGCGAGTTCATCGAGGTGCTGCGCACGCTGCACAAACTCGGCCTGGATTCCACCAAGCCCGTCAGCGTGCGCGGACAGCAGGTCGCCCCCCGCGACGTCGTGGCCGCCGCGCTGCCTGACCCCGCGACGCTCGGCGAGCGCATGACCGGGCGCACCTGCGCCGGCACCTGGATCACCGGAACCGGCGTAGACGGAGGCGAGCGCTCGACCTACCTCTACCACGTCGTCGACAACGAGACCACGATGCGCGAGTACGGCTCTCAGGCCGTCGTCTGGCAGACCGCCGTCAACCCCGTCGTGGCGCTCGAGCTGCTGAACGAAGGCGCCTGGCAGGGCGCCGGCGTGCTCGGTCCAGAGGCGTTCCCGCCGGGTCCCTTCCTCGACCGTCTCGCGGCGCTCGGCTCACCGCACGGGGTGATGGAGGTCGGCTGAACAGACGGCCTTTGCGCGGGCCACCACCTGTGGCGCCCGTCGCGGGCCACCGCCTGTGGCGCCCGTCGCGGGCCACCTATGGCGCCCATCGCCGGCGGTGGTGGCCCGCGCTTGCTCCCGTCACACGGCGCTCACACAAAGGCCCCCCAGTCCATGTGCGTGAGCGCCGCGTCCCCATGACGGGCGGCGTGTCCCCGGCTTAGAACTCCACCGGTCCGGGGACAGGTTCGGTCGGCGGCGGACGGTCGAGCAGGTCCGGCGCCGCGACTTCGCGCTTGCGCGCGAAAAACTCTCGGAAATACGGCCGCGAGATCAGCATGATGATCGCGCCGAGCAGCATCCCGCCGATGCCCATCCACAGCGGCAGCGTGATCCCCAGGATCGGCGCCGATTCGACGTTGGCCGTGTGTCCGTAGTAGAACGCCGCCTTGATGCCGATGCCGAACAGCATCAACCCGCCGAGCAACGGTCCGATCCCCAGCAGCAGCATGTTGCGCGCGCTCTTGCGCAGCTCGTGGCGGAAATACCAGATGCAGGCCACGCCCGTGAAGCCGTAGTAGAAGCAGATCGGGAAGCCGATCGCCGTGAGCGAATCCGACAGCACGCTTTCGGAGAGCAGCAGCAGCGCGATCGTGATCGCGATCGCGAGCGCGCCGAAGCCGAGCGTCGAGACGGTCGGCGTCAGATAGCGTTTGTGTACCCGAGCGAGAAGCCTGGTGACGGCTTTCCAATGCGCCATCGACAAGGTCGTGCGGGCGGTCGGCAGGATCGTCGTCTGCGTCGAAGCCGACGCCGAGGTGAGCACCGCGATGATCAGCAGCTTGTTCAGCGGTTCACCCAGCACACCGGTGCCGAGCGCCTTGAGGATGTCTTCCTGGTTGGCTTCGTTGGACAGGAAGCCGACCCCGTGGAAGGACTGAGCGGCCGCCGAAACGACGACGTAGATCACCACCAACAGGACCGTCGAGACGACCGCGGCCTTGCCCGGACCCTCGGCCGGATCCTCGGACTCCTCGTTGACCGACACGCCCGAGTCCCAGCCCCAGTAGATGAACACCGCCAGCAGCAGCGCGACCACCAGATCGGCGAAGTTCATCGCAAACGGGTTAAACCAGGACAGCGACGGCTTGATCGAGTCGGCCGGCGGATGGCTGCCGTACACCTTGATGAACGCGACCACCGCGAACAGTCCGAGGATGAACACCTCGGCGCTGAGCAGCACCTGCTGGATGCGCGCCGAGAGCTCGATGCCGCGGTAGCAGATCCAGGTCATGATCGCGATCCACAGCACTGCCGCGACGATGATCGCCGCTTTCGATTCCCCGAGTTCGGTGAAGCCGAAGAGCTGGAAGGTATAGATCGCGGCAATGTCCGCCAGCGAGGCCATCACGATCACGTCCGCGAGGAAGATCGCCCAGCCGTTCAGCCAGCCGGTCGAGGGACCGAACGTGCGGGTCGTCCACGCGAACGTCGTGCCCGCGTCGGGGTCGGCGCGGTTGAAGTATTTGTAGGCCGAGGCCACCAGCAGCATCGGCAGGAACGCCACGAGCAGCACCGCCGGGGCGTGCACGCCGACGCCCTTCACCACCACGATGAACCCCAACGTCGCGGCCAGCGAATAGGCCGGTGCGGTCGAGGCCACGCCGATGACGATGTTCGAGAGATAGCCGATCGCGCCCTTTTTCAGGCCCTTGTCCATTACCCCCGAAGGCTCGGGAGGCGAGGGTGCGGCGACGCTTGCACTGGCCATTGTGGCTCCTCTCGACTAGGTCGTGACAAACGCTACGTCCTCGACCGCCGCTCGCCAATGGGCGCGATCCCCAAAACGTCCGGCGATCGTTATACATATCGTACAATGAAGCTGACGATAGTTGAACGCACTATGCCTTGAGTCGGCCATCCTGTCGGAGTAGCGTTATCCCCAATGTCCAGTGAGCTACTGACTCCCACGTCCACCGAACTCCAGCAGCTCGCCAAGCGCCACCTGTGGATGCACTTCACGCGGATGGGCGCCTACGAGGAAGGCGGCGAGGTCCCCGTGATCGTGCGCGGGGAGGGATGCTACGTGTACGACGAGCACGGCAAGCGCTACCTGGACGGGCTCTCTGCGCTGTACTGCGTAAACGTCGGCCACGGTCGCGCCGAGCTGGGGGAGGCGGCCGCGCGCCAGGCCGCCGAGCTCGGCTTCTACACCAACTGGAGCTACGCCCATCCGCGCTCGATCGAGCTGGCCGCGCGCATCGCCGCGCTCGCGCCGGGCGAGCTCAACCGCGTGTTCTTCACCTCCGGCGGCTCGGAGGCCGTGGAGTCGGCGTGGAAGCTCGCCAAGGCCTACCACGCCGCCCGCGGCGAACCTCGCCGGCATAAGATCGTCTCGCGCTTTCTCGCCTACCATGGCACCTCGATGGGGGCGCTCACCGCCACCGGTCTGCCGGCTCTGCGCGAACCTTTCGAGCCACTCACGCCCGGCGGGCGGCACGCGCCCAACACCAACTCCTACCGCTGGAAAGAAGACCGCGATCCGCTGTGGGCGGCCGATGCGATCGAGGAGGCGATCCTGTTCGAGGGTCCCGCAACGGTCGCCGCGGTGATCCTCGAGCCCGTCCAGAACGGCGGCGGCTGCTTCGTGCCCCAGGACGGGTACTTCCAGCGCGTGCGCGAGATCTGCGACCGCCACGGAGTGCTCCTGATCTCAGACGAGGTGATCTGCGCGTGGGGGCGGCTCGGTTACATGTTCGGCTGCGAACGCTACGACTACGCGCCCGACATGATCACCACCGCCAAGGGCATCACCTCCGCGTACGCGCCGCTGGGGGCGGTGATCGCCGCCGATCACATCGCCGAGCCCTTCCTGCACGGCACCGAGACCTTCAACCACGGGTTCACCTTCGGCGGGCACCCGATCGCGTGCGCGACCGCGCTGGCGAACATCGACGTGCTCGAGCGCGAGCAGCTGTGCGCGCACGTGCTCGCGAACGAGGCGCGCTTTCGCGCGATGCTCGACGGGCTGCGCGATCTGCCGATCGTAGGCGACGTGCGCGGCGCCGGCTACTTCCACGCGATCGAGCTAGTCAAGGACAAGGAGACAAAGGCGACCTTCAATCACGAGGAGGCCGAGCAGCTGCTGCGCGGCTTTCTCTCCGGCGAGCTGTACCGGCGCGGGCTGATCTGCCGCACCGACGACCGCGGCGACCCGATCGTGCAGCTCTCGCCGCCGCTGATCGCGGGCGAGGAGCAGTTTCAGGAAATCGAGTCGATCCTGCGCCCGGTGTTGAGCGAGGCCTCGGAATGGATCGCGCGGTGGAGCTCCTCCGCGAAGGCGCGGTGGAGCCAGTCCTCGAAAGCGCGACCGTGAGCGACCCCGGCGCTTTCCGAGCGATGCGCCGCGGGGCCGCCCTGGAGCGCGGAACGGTGAGATGGAACTCACGGTCGAGAGCCTGATCTCCGAGCTTGGCCTGGAGCTCTCCAGCGGGCAGGGCTCCGCCGGCGCGCACGTGCGCTGGGTGCACATCACCGAGCTCATCGATCCCACGCCATGGCTGAAGGGCGGCGAGCTGCTCCTCACGACCGGCATCCAGCTGAAGGGGCCGAAGGCGCAGCACGAGCTGATCGACCGACTCGCAGAGCACGAGATCGCCGGCTTGGGATTCGGAACGGGGTTCGCCCACAAGAAAGTGCCGACGGCGCTCCTGAACGCCGCGCGCAAGCTCGACTTCCCCGTCTTCGAGGTCCCCTACGAGCTGCCCTTCATCGCGATCACCGAGCGCGTGTTCGCCCAGCTCGTGGACGAACGCTACGAGCTGCTGCAGCGCAGCATGGCCGGCGACGTGCTCGCCGAAGCGCTCACCGGCAACCTCTATCCCGAAGAGCTCCAGGCCAAGCTGCACCCGTTCGGGATCGGCGAGCAGGCCGCCGTGCTGGCGTTCTCGCTGAGCGACCTCGCCACCGGCGCGCCACTGCTCGAGCGCCTGTTGCAGCGCGCCGGCGTGCACAGCCTCGTCGCGATCCGCGCCGGCCTGTTGTGCGCGGTGATCGACATCGACGGGGTCGAGCCCGATCCGATCGAGCTTGCGGGGCGCGCGCGCACCGAGCTGCAGAGCAGGCTGGGAGAGGTCCGCGCGGCCGCCAGCCGCCCGGCCGCGACGCACTCGCTGCGCCTGAGCTTCCACGAGGCGCGCTGCGCCCTCGAGGCCGCGCGACTACGCCATGGGGACGCGAACCAGACGGTCGCCTCCTACAAGGATCTCGGCGCCTTCCAGCTGCTCTTGTCGCTACAGGACGACGACGCGCTGATGTCCTACTGCCGCGGCGTGCTCGGACCGGTCGAGCAGGGCGAGGGCGAGTACGGCGACGAGCTGTTGCGCTCGCTGGACGTCTTCATCGAGAACAACGGCCACTGGGAGAAGGCCGCCGGCGCGCTCTACTGCCATCGCCACACCCTGCGCTACCGGATCCGGCGCGTCGAGCAGCTTACCGGGCGCGACTTCTCGAGCGCCCGCGATCGCATCGAGTTCTGGCTGGCATTGCGCGGCAGGGAGCTGGCGCGATGATCCTGGGCACGCATGGCGGCGCTGGATCTGCGTCCTCAGTCGCTCGCGTACGTAGTACGCCACGCTCCCTGCGTCCTTACCGAAGCCGGGAGACACTCGCTTCGCTCGCATCCCCGTTTCGGCCAGCTTGCCCTGCGAGCCCAGGATGGCTGCCATGATCGTTGGGGTTCCGAGTGAGATCAAGCCGGACGAGTATCGCGTCGCGATCACCCCCGCGGGGGTGCGCGAGCTGAGCGCGCGCGGGCACGAGGTGCTCGTCCAGACCGGCGCCGGCGAGGGCAGCGCGATGAGCGACGAGCAGTTCCGCGCGCAGGGCGCGCGCATCGTCGCCGACGCCGACGCGGTGTTCGGGGAGGCCGAGCTCGTGCTGAAGGTCAAGGAGCCCCAGCCCCAGGAGGTCGGCTTGCTGCGCGAGGGGCAGACGTTGTTCACCTACCTGCACCTGGCGGCCGAGCCCGAGCTCGCACACGGATTGATGGCCTCGGGCGCCACCTGCATCGCCTATGAGACGGTCGAGGATTCAGCCGGGCGGCTGCCGCTGCTGGCGCCGATGAGCGAGGTCGCCGGCAAGATCGCCACGCAGGCCGGAGCGTTCATGCTGGAGAAGCCGCTCGGGGGACGGGGGATCCTGCTGGGCGGCGTGCCGGGCGTGGCGGCCGCGACGGTGCTGGTGATCGGTGGGGGAGTCGTGGGCATGAACGCGGCGTTCATCGCGATCGGGATGCAGGCCGACGTGTTCGTGTTCGACCGCTCCATCGATCGACTGCGCGAGCTGGAAGTCGCATTCGCCGGACGCGCCTCGACCGTGTACTCCTCCACTTTGGCGATCGAGGAGATGCTGCCGAACGCCGACCTCGTGATCGGCGCGGTGCTCGTACACGGCGGGCGCGCCCCACACGTGATCAGCCGCGAACAGTTGCAGCTGATGCGTCCTCACGCGGTGCTCGTCGACGTCTCGATCGACCAGGGAGGCTGCTTTGAGACCTCGCGCCCGACGACCCACTCAGACCCGACCTATGAGGTCGACGGCATCACCCATTACTGCGTCACGAACATGCCGGGCGCCGTGCCGATCACCTCGACGTATGCGCTGACGAACGCCACGTTGCCATACGTCTTGGCGCTGGCCGACAACGGGCCGCAGCGGGCGATGGCCCTCGATCCGGGTCTGCGCCTCGGACTGAACGTGCACGACGGAAAGATCACCCATCCGGCCGTAGCCCAGGCCCTGACGCTGGAGGAGGCGCGGACGTGAGCACGCAAGGCGCATTGAGCAACTTCATCGACGGGGAGTCGGTCGCCTCCGAGGGCGAGAGCGAGCCGATCCTCAACCCGGCCACCGGGGAGGAGCTGGCGCGGGCGTCGAAGTCGACCGCAGAGGACGTCGATCGCGCGGTGACAGCCGCGCGCCGTGCGTTCGGGAAATGGTCGACCACGACGCCCGCCCAGCGCGCACAGGCCCTGCTCGCGCTGGCCGATCTGATCGACGAACACGCGTCCGAGATCGCGCGCCTGGAGGCGCTGAACGCGGGCAAGCCGATCGAGGCGGTCACCGGCGACGAGCTGCCGGTGATGGCCGACAACCTGCGCTTCTTCGCCGGCGCCGCGCGCTGCCTGGAGGGCCGCGCGGCCGGCGAGTACATGGAGGGCTACACCTCCTTCACCCGCCGCGAAGCGGTCGGCGTGATCGGACAGATAACACCCTGGAACTACCCCCTGATGATGGCGATCTGGAAGATCGGACCGGCGCTCGCCGCGGGCAACACGATCGTGCTCAAACCGGCCGAGACAACGCCGATCACAACCGTCAGGCTGGCCGAACTGGCGGCGGACATATTGCCGGCGGGCGTGCTCAACGTCGTCACCGGGCACGGGCAGCCGACCGGAGAGGAGCTGATCGGCCACCCCGAGGTGGACATGGTCTCGCTGACCGGCTCGGTGGACACGGGCAAGCACATCGCCCGCACCGCCGCCGAGAGCCTCAAGCGCGTGCACCTGGAGCTGGGCGGCAAGGCGCCGGTGGTCGTCTTCGACGACGTCGCGCTGGAGAGCGCGCTTGCGACGATCGCCGGCACCGGCTACTACAACGCCGGGCAGGACTGCACCGCCGCCACCCGCGTGCTGGCCGGCGCGAAGGTCTACGACGACGTCGTCGCGGGGCTCGCCGAGCAGGCGCAGGGTCTCGTGATCGGCGACACGCTCGCTCCCGAGACGACGCTCGGGCCGGTCAACTCCGCCCGCCAGCGCGAGCGCGTGACCGGCTTTCTGGAGCGCAGGCCCGAGCGCGCGGAGATCGTCACCGGCGGCCGGGCGCCCGAGCGGCCGGGGTTCTACCTGGAGCCGACCGTCGTCGCGGGGCTGGAGCAGCAGGACGAGATGATCCAGCGCGAGATCTTCGGCCCGGTCATCACCGTGCAGCGCTTCTCCGACGAGCAGCAGGCGATCGCCTGGGCCAACAGCACCCGCTACGGCCTCGCCTCCTCGGTGTGGACCCGCGACGTGGGCCGTGCGCTGCGCGTCTCGCGCGCACTGCGCTTCGGGTGCGTGTGGATCAACGACCACATCCCGCTCGTCTCCGAGATGCCCCACGGGGGGTTCAAGGACTCGGGGTACGGCAAGGACCTGAGCGTGTACTCGCTGGAGGACTACACGGTCGTAAAGCACGTGATGGCGTCATTGCAATAGGGACCTCGGCCGGGAAGCCTGCTACGGTCAGCCCACGGGCGGCGAAGTCGTCCGCGAGGTTCTTGTCTTTGTTGGCGCTCTGAATGCGCGGATGGGGTCAGTCGAATCTCCATCTGCAGCGGCGGCCGCGAAGGTCGCCAGAAGGAGCAACACCAACATGCATCATGAAACGTTCGCCGACCTCGGCGTGTCCGAGGTTGTCGCAAACGAACTCGCCAAGCGCGGGATCGAGAAGCCGTTCGCCGTCCAGAAGATGGTCATCCCCGACGTGCTCGCCGGGCACGACGTGCTCGCGCAATCCCCCACCGGGTCGGGCAAGACGCTCGCCTTCGGAATTCCGCTGGTCGAGCGCTTGAAGGGCATCGAGGCGCGCCAGTCCGCGCTCGTGCTGGCGCCCACGCGCGAGCTGGCCTCGCAGATCGTCGAGGATCTGCGCGACATCGCCCACTCTCGCGCGCTCTCGATCGCCGCGGTGTACGGCGGGGCGGGGATCGTCAAGCAGGCGCGGCTCGCCGCTCGCGCCCACATCCTCGTGGCCACGCCCGGACGGCTGCTCGACCTGATCGACCGGCGCGACATCTCGCTGAGTGCCGTCAAGCTGCTCGTGCTCGACGAGGCCGATCGCATGCTCGACATGGGCTTCAAGCCGGTGGTCGATCGGATCGTCAAGATGTGCGCGCGCGAGCGCCAAACGCTGCTGTTCAGCGCCACGCTGCAAGGCGAGGTCGGGCGGATAGCCAAGGCCTACACCACCGACCCGCGCCGTCACGAGCACGCGCACTCGCAGGAGCGCAAGGGCGATGTCGAGCACCGCTTCGTCACGGTCACCCACGAGGGCAAGGTCGCGCGGCTGGTCTCCGAGCTGGGCGGATCCGAGCGCGGGCGCACGCTCGTGTTCGTGCGCACCAAGCGCGGCGCCGACCGCCTCGTCAAACGACTCGCGAGCAACCGCGTCAAGGCCGTGGCGATGCACGGCGACAAGTCGCAGGGTCAGCGCGAACGCGCCCTGGCGAGCTTCGAGTCCGGCGCCGTGGACACGCTCGTCGCGACCGACGTCGCCGCGCGCGGCATCGACGTCGCGGGGATCACGCACGTGATCAACTACGACATCCCCGGCACCCGCGAGGATTACGTCCACCGCATCGGGCGCACCGCCCGCGCGGGCGCCAGCGGCGTCGGCGTGACGCTCGTAACCCACGAGCAGGCGCGCGAACTGTCGGTGATGATCGGCGATCTCGGCCTGCATCGCGAGCTGGAGCTCGGCGGCCTGCCCAGCAACACCACAGGGCAGCGCGGCGGGGAAGGCGGCCGCGGCGGCTCCTCGCAGCGCTCAAAGCGGGGCAGCAACCGCAGTCGCTCCGGCAATCGGCGCGCTCGTACAGGACAACGCTCCTAGGGCGTCGCTGAGCAAGCGAGACCAGGACGCAGGGAGCGTGGCGTACTACGTACGCGAGCGACTGAGGACGCAGTATCGCGCCGCTCAGCGGCGTCCTAGCGGTGGCCGAGCACCTGGTAGATCGAAGTAAAGCCGGTTCTGAAGCCGTTGCGGGCGGCGCGCAGGTAGAGTCGCCACACGCGCAGGCGCTCGCCACCGGCCAGCCGCTCGGCGGCCTCGCGGTTCGCGTCCAGTCGGTCGATCCAGGCCGACAGCGTGTCGACGTAATCCTGGCGCAGGTCCTCGACGTGGTCGGTCTCAAAGCCCGCGCGCTCGAGTGCGAGCTGGATGCGCGACAGATGCAGCGGCGCGGCGTCGGGAAACACGTAGCGCTCGGAGAACGGGCCGGCCTCGGCGTCGCCGTGGCGCAGGCGCGCGATGCCGTGGTTGAGCAGCCGTCCGCCCGGCTCCAACAGGCGCGCGAGCACGCCCGCGTACTCGTCGATGCGGCTGGAGCCGACGTGCTCGACCATCCCGATCGAGGCGATCGCGTCGAACCGTTCGCCCCCGGCGCCCACTCTGCCGAGGTCGCGGTAGTCGCATATCCGGATCTCCACGCGATCCTCCAGGCCGGCCTCGGCCACACGCCGACGCGCGAGCTCGGCCTGAGCCGGGGATAGGGTTACGCCGAGCGCATGCACACCATGCTCGCGGGCGGCATGGATCACAAAGCTGCCCCAGCCACAGCCGACGTCGAGGATGCGCTCGCCTTCGCGCAACTGAAGCTTCGTGCAGACCAGCTCGCGCTTGGCGACCTGTGCCTGCTCGAGCGTGGCGGCGCCGCGTGAGAACAGCGCGCAGCTGTAGGTCATCGAGTCGTCGAGGAACAGCGCGAAGAACTCGTTGGAGACGTCGTAGTGGTGGCGCACCGCGCGCTCGTCGCGCTCGCGGCTGTGGCGGCGCCCGCGCGGGCGCAACTCGCTGGCGGGGATGCGCGGCGGGGGCGTCAACCCGCAGGCGCGAACCGCGGCCAGCGTCAGGCGTGCTCGCGTGGCACGGTCGATCGGGGGCGCGTCAAAGGAGTCGAGCAGACCGATCACCCGGTCGAGATCGTCGGCTTCCAGCTCGCCCGCCGCATACGCTCGCCCCAGTCCCAGTTGTCCGGGTGCGCGCAACAGGTGCGCGATCGCGGTGGGCGAGCGCACGGTGAAGATGGGACCGTCCGCGATCGTGGGGCTGAGTTCCGAGCCGTCCCAGAAGCGCACGCCGAACGGACGCTCGGGGAGCGCTCGCGCGAGCTCACGACGCAGCGGCGCGGGTGAGGCAAACAGTGCGCGCGCCACCTATTCGCCCGCGCGCGTCGATCGCTGGGGGTGTGGCCGGTTCATCACCATCGCAGGGTATGCCACATCGGGTCCACACAGTCCCCTGGTCGCGCTGGTAAGTTGCATGTCGGCACCATGGACGAACAACATATTCTCGGCGGCGGTCCGACACACGCCCTCCCCGGGCCAGGCGACGTTCAACCCGCGTCCAACGAGACGCTCGATCGTGTGCTTACAGGACTCATAACGGTCCTGCCGATCCTCGCGCTGTTCTTCGTCGGCTGGCAGTTGTGGGACGGACTGCTGCATCCGTCCGACCTGGTGGTATTCGTGATCATGTACCTCCTGACCGGGCTCGGGGTGACGGTCGGCTTTCATCGCCTCTTCACCCATCGCAGCTTCAAGACCTCACCGGCGCTGCGCGGCGTGTTCGCGGTGATGGGATCCGCGGCGATCGAGGGGCCGGTCATCTCCTGGGTGGCCGACCACCGCAAGCATCACGCGTTCTCCGACCGCGAGGGGGATCCGCACAGCCCGCACGTGGATCACGGCGTCGGCTGGCGTGGAGCTTTGCGCGGGCTCGCCCATGCGCACGTCGGCTGGCTGTTCGTTCACACCCAGCGCGGCTCGCGCGAGCGCTACGCTCCCGATCTGATCGCCGATCCGGTGGTGTCGTTCGTCGATCGCACCTTCTTCCTGTGGACCGCCGCCGGACTGGCCGCGGCGTTCGGGCTCGGCTACCTGATCGGCGGTTCGCTGCGCGCCGGTCTCACCGGCCTTTTGTGGGGGGGCGCGGTGCGCATGCTGGTCTTGCACCACATGACCTATTCGATCAATTCGCTGTGTCATTTCTTCGGTCGTCGCGACTATGCGACCGAGGATCACTCGCGCAACCTGCTGTGGTTGGCGCTCCCCACATTCGGGGAGGCCTGGCACAATAATCACCACGCGTTTCCGACTTCCGCCAGCCACGGCCTCAGCTGGCGCCAGCCCGACATCTCGGCGCTCGTGATCCGCGCGATGGCCCGTCTGGGACTGTGCTGGGATGTGGTCACCGTGCCCGAGGAGCGCCGTGTGAACAAGCGCTATGCGGCCGCGTAATTCGTGATGCGAGCGCGACGAGCAGGCGTTGAATCGTCCTGTCGGCTAACGTCGCGACCGTGAGCGAACCGTTTTCGTCCGATCCGGACGAGGAGAAGGAGATCGTCCCGGAGTCCGGGTCCGATACCGATCTGCTGACGCATTACGACATCCTGCGTCTGCGTGCCCCCAATCCCGGGCCCTACACGCTGTCGGGCACCAACACCTGGGTCGTAGGTCGTCGCCCTGCCTGGGTCGTCGATCCCGGCCCCCTGATCGAGTCTCACCTGGAGCGCCTTTGCACCGCGATCGAGGGACGGGGCGGACTCGGCGGTGTCGTGCTCACGCACGACCACGAGGACCACGCGGAAGCCGTGCCCGCGGTGCTGGCGCGCTTTCCCGCCCCGCTGGCGGCCGGCCGCGGCGAGGTCGACGTGAAACTCGAGGAGGGCGTACGGTTCGGGCCGTTCTACCCCGTGGCCACCTCCGGTCACGCCATCGACCACTTCGCGCTGATCGCCGACGGCGCCTGCTTCTCCGGTGATGCTGTGCTCGGCGAAGGCAGCGTCTTCATCGCTCCGCATCGCGGCTCGATGTCCCATTACATGCTCGCGCTCACGCGCCTGCGGATGCGCGAAGACTTCAACGTGCTCTGCCCCGGCCACGGCCCGATCGTGTGGGACGCTCACAGCAAGCTCGAAGAGTACGTCAACCACCGCCTGGATCGTGAGCACGCTTTGATGTACGCGCTCGGCAAGGGCGCGCGCACCGAATCGGAGCTGCTGGACGCGGTCTGGCCGGACGTCTCGGAGTCGATGCGTCCACTGGCAAGCGTCACGCTGGCCGCGCACTTGGACAAGCTCGACGACGAGCAGGTGCTGCCCGCAGGGGTGCAGCGCCCGACGTTCGACAGCTTCGACTGGTGAGCTCGCCAGGCGCCGCCCGCGAGGAAAGCGCCGGGCGGGCGCCGGCGGGCGTCGCGCCCGGACAGACGCCGGCGGGTCAGGCCGGGTCGAATGCGATGGCGCCACACACGTTCACGCCGGGCCTCTCCACATCCGGCTCGCCGTTTCCGCCGATCGCCGACTACGGCTTTCTGTCGGACTGCCACACCGGCGCACTGGTCTGCTCCGACGGATCGATCGAGTGGATGTGCCTGCCGTACTTCGATTCGCCGTCGATCTTCGGCGCGCTGCTCGACCGCGGCGCGGGGTCGTGGCGCGTCGGCCCGTACGGACTGTATGTGCCGGCCGGACGCCGCTACATCCCCGGGACGAACATGATCGAGACGACGTGGATGACGCCGGCGGGGTGGATGCGCGTGGTCGACGCGTTGGCGATCGGCGAATGGCACGACAACGAGCACGGTACGAGTCACACGCGTCCACCGACGGACTTCGACGCCGACCACATGCTCGTGCGGATGCTCGAATGCGTACAGGGGAAGGTGCAGGTCGAGATCGTCTGCGAGCCGATGCTCGCCTACGGCGCGACGCCCGCGACGTGGGAGCACGTCGACGTCGGCGCCGAGGGCACGTGCGCGCTGGACGCGAGCGACGGCGAGAGCACGTCGTTTCGGCTGCTGAGCGACGTGCGGATGGGGATCGAGGGCAATCGCACGCACGGGCGCCACACGATGACCGAAGGCGAGAAACGCTTCTGCGCGCTGTCGTGGACGGAGACGCGCGGCGGGCCGCACACCGCGCAGGAGGCCGAGGAAGTGCTGCAGCGAACGGGGCACTTCTGGCGCGAATGGCTCGCCGAAGGCTCCTACCCGGATCATCCGTGGCGCGCGCACCTGCAGCGTTCGGCGCTCGTGCTGAAGGGGTTGACGTTCATGCCGACGGGCGCGCTCGTCGCGGCGCCGACGACGTCGCTGCCGGAGACCCCGGGCGGCGAACGCAACTGGGACTACCGCTTCTGCTGGATGCGCGACGCTTCGTTCACGCTGTGGGGGCTGCACGCGCTCGGTCTGGACTGGGAGGCGGACGACTTCATCCAGTACGTGGCCGACGTTCCGCGCAACGAGGACGGCTCGCTGCAGATCATGTACGGAATCCGCGGCGAGAAGGATCTGCAGGAGTCCACGCTCGACGGGCTGGGCGGCTACGCGGGCGCGCGGCCGGTGCGGATCGGCAACGGCGCGTACAACCAGCGCCAGAACGACGTGTTCGGCGCGGTGCTCGACTCGGTCTACCTGCACTCCAAGCGGCGCGACCACATCCCGGAGCGGCTGTGGCCGGTGCTGATCGACCAGATCAGATGCGCGCAGGCCGTATGGCAGGAACCTGACCAGGGCATCTGGGAGGCGCGCGGCAAGCCCCAGCACTACGTCTCCTCGAAGTTGATGTGCTGGGTCGCGCTCGATCGTGGCGCGCGCCTGGCCGAATTGCACGGCAACCCCGACAACGCCGAAGAGTTCCAGGCGCTCGCCAACGAGGTGCGCGAGGACATCCTCGCCAAGGGGGTCGACTCGCGCGGCGTGTTCCGCCAGCACTACGACACCGATGCGCTCGACGCGTCGACGCTGCTCGTACCGCTCGTGCGCTTCCTGGGGCCTGAGGACGAACGCGTGCACGCGACGGTCTGCGCGATCCGCGACGAACTGACCGAGAACGGACTCGTGATGCGCTACCGCACGTCCGAGACCGACGACGGGCTGAGCGGGGAGGAGGGCACGTTTCTGATCTGCTCCTTCTGGCTCGTCTCAGCGCTCTCGGAGATCGGCGAGCACCGTCAGGCCGAGCACCTGTGCGAGCGGTTGCTGTCCTACTCCTCGCCGCTGGAGCTGTACGCCGAGGAGCTCGAGGCCTCCAGCGGGCGCCACCTCGGCAACTACCCGCAGGCGTTCACGCACCTGGCGCTGATCAACGCCGTCACGCACATCGTCGCCGCGCAGCAAGGTCAACCGTCGTAGCTCGACAGGACCGGGCGCGATTGAGTCATGTCCCGGCTGGTCGGGTGCGCGCTGCGCTCGAGCTCAGTAGCCCGGATCGCCCGGCATCAGCACCCGGGCTGAGTCGCCCTCGACGATCACCTTCGGCAACACCGGCTCGACCTTGAGATCGCGCGCGTGCGCGAGCAGCGCATCGACCGAAGCGAACGGGTCGAGCTGCTCCAGATGTGCGATCGTCGGGAACACCAGCACGATGCTCCCGGCGGCGTGCGCGTCGAGTGCGGCCCGGGGTGTGAACCAGCCGAGGTCCACGCACTCCTCGCCGTCGATCCGCGGCTCCTGTCCGTGGGGCAACGGCGCCAGGAAGAAGTGCGTGTCGAAGCGGATCTTCACCTCGGCCGGGGTGATCCAGCGCGAGAACGCGACCAGCTCGCCCGGGTCTGACAGCGCGATCGCGGCCTCCTCGCGCAGCTCACGCATCGCGGCGGCGCGAACGGCCTCCTCGCCATCGCCGTCGTCGGCATCCACTGCCCCGCCGGGAAACACCCACACTCCGCCCATGAACTTCGCCTCGGGCGTGCGCCGCACGAGCAGGACCTCCAGCGCATCGCTGCCACCGCGCAGCAGGATCACGGTCGCGGCCTGGCGCGGGCGAGTGGCGGGCCCGGGGTTGTAGTCCTCGCCCGGCGCCGGGCGATCTTTGGAGGAGGAGGCGGCGGCGGCGGAGCTGGAGGACGAGCTCGAGGACCTCACGGAGGCCAGAACCTCGGAAGGAGCCTCCCCGTCGTGGTCCTCGGAATCCATCGTCCGACCACCCTACCCGTCCGCGGGGCCGGCCGGTAATCTGTCGGGGCATGAACGCGACCAAGACCCTGCAACGCTGGATCTGCGAGTCCTGCGGCTATATCTACGACCCCGACGACGGCGATCCCGACGGAGGCATCCCCGCGGGTACGGCCTTCGAGGACATCCCCGACACGTGGTTCTGCCCGGTCTGCGGCGCGCGCAAGCGCGATTTCACGCTGTACGAGGATTGAGCTGAGCGACTGGCGGGAGCTGCTGGCGCTCGACCGCGAGCGCGTGTGGCATCCCTACGGACCGCTGCCGGGAGCGGCGCCCGAGCCGCTGCCGGTCGTATCCGCCCAGGGGGTGCGCCTGCGGCTGGCCGACGGCCGTGAGCTGATCGACGGCATGGCCTCGTGGTGGTGCGCGATCCACGGCTACCGTCATCCCGCGCTGGACGAGGCCGTGCGCGAGCAGCTGGGGCAGATGGCGCACGTGATGTTCGGCGGGCTCACGCACGAGCCCGCGATCGGCCTCGTCGAGCGGCTTGTCGAGCTCGCGCCCGAGGGTCTTGAGCGGGTGTTCCTCGCCGACTCCGGTTCGGTGTCGGTGGAGGTCGCGATCAAGCTCGCGTTTCAATACCAGCGCGCGCTGGGCCGTACCGGTCGTACGCGACTGCTGAGCATGCGCGGCGGCTATCACGGCGACACCTTCGGCGCGATGGCCGTGTGCGATCCGATCGGCGGAATGCACAGCCTGTTCGCGGGTGTGCTCGCCGAGCACGTTTTCGCCGAGCGCCCGCCCGGCGGGTTCGACGCCGGGCTGGACGAACGCTGGGCCGCGCACGTCAGCGAGCTGATCGCCGCGCACGCGCACGAGTTGGCGGCGGTGATCGTCGAGCCGGTCGTGCAGGGCGCCGGGGGAATGTGGTTCTACGCGCCCGAGTGCGTGGCGCTGTTGCGCTCACTTTGCGACGAGCACGGGCTGCTGCTGATCCTCGATGAGATCGCCACCGGGTTCGGACGCACCGGAGAGCTGTTTGCGTGCCGGCACGCGGGGACGGAGTCGTGTGTGCTGCCGGACGTGATGTGCGTCGGCAAGGCGCTCACCGGCGGCTACTTGACGCTCGCCGCCACGCTCTGCACGCCCGCCGTCGCCGAGATCGTCTCGGGCGGCGAAGGCGGCGGGTTGATGCATGGGCCGACGTTCATGGCCAACCCGCTCGCGTGCGCGGTCGCGCTGGCCTCGCTGGATCTGCTTGCCGACGGGGGCTGGCGCGAGCAGGTGGCGGCGATCGAACGGGGGCTGCGCGTGGGGCTGGAGCCCGCGCGGGAGCTGCCGGGCGTCGTGGACGTGCGCGTGCTGGGAGCGATCGGGGTGGTGCAGCTCGATCGCGATGTGGACGTTTGCGCCGCGACCGCCATCGCGGTCGAACGGGGAGTGTGGCTGCGCCCGTTTCGCGACCTGATCTACACGATGCCGCCGTATGTGATCGACGAGGAGGATCTGGCGCGTGTGAGCGGGGCGATAGTAGCCGCTGTCGGCGAGACTTGAACCCGCATGTTGAGTCCATCGGATGGTGAGCTACACTGATAGACGGCTAGTGCGCTCAATGCTTCGGGCATTTGCGCCTCCGAGGGACCCGGGTAACCGGGTCCCCTCCGGTTAAGTGGTCCCTGACGGCCGCCGGAGTCGTCTGTGCTGCGGCCGCCAGGGCGCCCTGTTATCTCGTCAGCCGGTCGATAACCAGCATTGAGATGAGCAGAGCGATGGCCAGTGCAGTCAACGTTCCAGTCATTTGCCCTCCTTTCTCCGGGGGTACGACCCCGGAACCCTCGGGCAGGAAGGGCATCGGAAACGTCATTCGACCAGCCATGCGTTTGATGCTAAGAGTCGCTTGGGATGAAACTCTCGGGGCACCAGCGCCGCCACGGGAGCGCACCGCCCGCTCGCGCAAGGTCAGCTGCCGCTGGACCCTGTATGTGGCCCAGATCGGCAACCTCGATCTCCCCTAGCCGCGCGATCGTGTCACGGTTGGAGCATTCCATCTCGCCGGGCGCCTCGGGCCAAGGCGTCAGCACGACCGCCTGCACGTCCAGCCCCGCCGCGCGTGCCGACTCGATGCTCAGCAGCGTGTGATTGATCGTGCCCAACCCCGGCGCCGCCGCGATCACCACTGGCAGCCCGAGCGCGACGGCGAGATCGCGCACGGTGAACTCGTCGGTGAGCGCCACCAGCAGGCCGCCGACACCCTCTACGACGAGCACACCATCGTTGGGCGCCGCCGCGCGCGCGCGGGCGATCGACTCGGCCGGGTCGATCCTCTCGCCCGCGAGCGCGGCCGCGAGATGGGGGGAGACGGCCGGGCCGTAGCGCAGCGGCGCGACCTCCTCGGGCGTCGTGCCGGCGACGCTTGCGAGCAACTCGTGGTCCGGCGGCCAGCCCGTCTCAGGAGGCTCATCCAGGCCGGTTACTACCGGCTTGTGCGCACGAACCCGCACCCCCGCCTCGGACATCGCGGCGAGCAGCGCCGCGCTCACGATCGTCTTACCGACGCCCGTGCCTGTGCCGGTGACGAACAATCCGCGCATCTCGAGCGCTCCGGCGCCGGTCAGCGCGGCTAGGCCGCGCGGTGGATGAAGATGTCGCGCTCGCCGTCGAACGGAGCACCGCTCGGTGAGATCGGCTCGCGCGGCGCAACAGGGGGGGCTACCGGGGTGAGCGCCGAGACCTGGCGCTCTAGCTCGTCGGGCTCTCGCGCGCGCCCTGAAGCTCGCGCCGTGCGCGAATCCGTCGCCGCCAGATCGAGCCCCAGCTCGCGCGCCGCCGCGCCGATCGCGTGCGCCGCCTCACGCAACTCCTCGGCCGTATGGCTGGCCATCACCGCGAGGCGTAGTCGCGACGTGCCTTGCGCGACGGTCGGCGGACGGATCGCCTGGGCGAACACGCCGCGTTCGAGCGCCACCTCGCACAGCGATGTCGCGTCGCGCTCCTCGCCCACGATCACGGGGACGATGTGCATCTCCGTATCGCGCGCCGGGATGTCCTGCGCGCTGAGCGCACGGCGCAGCACGCGCGCGTTGGAGCGCAGCCGTTGCACGCGATGGGGGCGCTCCTGCAGCAGCTCCAGAGCGGCCAGCGCCCCCGCGACCGCAGGCGGGGGCGGGGCGGTGGAGAAGATCAGCGGACGCGCGGTGTTGATCAGGTAGCGGATCGTCTCTGTGCGCGCACACGCGTACGCGCCGTATGAGCCGAGCGCCTTGCCGAGCGTGCCGATCACGATGTCGATCTCGCCCTCGAGCTCGGCCTGTGCGATCGCTCCCCGCCCGTCCGGACCGAGCACACCGGTGGCGTGCGCCTCATCTACGATCGTGCGCGCGCCGTGCCTGCGCGCCAGCTCCACGAGCTCGCCCAGGGGAGCCACGTCACCGTCCATCGAGAACACCGAGTCGGTCACGATCAGCCGGCGACCCGCGCCGCGGTGACGGCGGATCAGCCCGTCGAGATGGTCCATGTCGCAATGTCGGTACACGACCACCTGCGCGCGCGAGAGCCGGCATCCGTCGACGATCGAGGCATGGTTGAGCTCATCGGAGAACACCACGTCGCCATGCCCCGCCAGCGCGCCGATCGCGCCGGCGTTGGCAAGATAGCCGGAGCCGAACAGGACGCACTCCTCACAGCGCTCGAACGTGGCCAGGCGCTGCTCCAGGCGACGGTGAATCGTCATCGTGCCCGACACCAGCCGCGATGCCCCGGCGCCGACTCCCCAGCGCATCGCCGCCTCCGCCGCCGCCTCGCGCACGCGCGGATGGTCGGCGAGGCCGAGATAGTTGTTCGAGCACAGCAACAGCACCGGCTTGCCGTCGAGCAGCACTCGCGGTCCCTGCGGTCCGCTCACCATGCGCAGGCGCCGGTCGAGTCCGAGCCGCTCCAGTTCCTCCAGGCGTTGCTCGATCTCGTTCATCTCCGCCTCGCGGCTTGCTCGCTCAGTCTCCCCAGCCCGCGGCGGCGGGAACCGGGTCGTCCTCGTCCGTCCTCGACGAGGTGGCGTGCGCGGGTGCCCGATTGGGAGCGCCGTCGGGACGGGGCGGAACGTTGCGCTTGGCCTTGAAGCGCAGCTGCGTGGATGGGTCCCACAGGCGAACATTCAGAGCCGGGGCCTCGCCGGTGTCCGGTGCGCCGGCGTCAACTCCGGTCAGGTCGCTCGCGAGCAGCTCCTCGACGACGTCCGGCGTCTCACCGTCCAGCCAGCCCGAGCGATTGTCGGGTCGTGGGTTTGCGCCGTTGTCCGGCTGGCGCGCCACGTTCAGCCCCAACTCCTCGAACATCACCCGGTCTTCCTCGGGCTCGGAGCCGAGCGTCGTCAGGAAGTTGCCCATCATCACGCCGTTCAGTCCCGCCTTCACCGCAAGCGGCTGCAACTCGCCGAGGTTCTCGACACGCCCGCCGCACAACCTGAACAGGGCCTCGGGGAGGATCAGGCGGAAGATGGCGATCCACTTCACCGCCTCCCACGGGTCGATCGGCTCGCGGTCGCCGAACTTCGTTCCCGGCCTGGGGTTCAGCAGGTTGATCGGCACGCTCGTCGGATCGATCGCCGCCAGCTCGAAGGCCATCTCCACACGCTGCTCACGGCTCTCTCCGAGGTTCAGGATGCCTCCCACGCACGTCTCCAGACCGGCGTCGCGCACCGCCTGGATCGTCCTGATCCGACCCTCGTAGCGTACCGTGCTGGAGACCTCGTCGTAGTAGCTCTCGGCCGTCTCGACGTTGTGATGGACGCGCTGGATTCCCGCCTCGCGCAACGCCTGCGCGCGTGCCGCGGACATGTGCCCGATCGACGCGCAGCGCTTGAGGTTGGTCTGCTCGGCGACCATGCGCGCGCCCTCCAGGATCTTCTCGAAGTCACGCTTGGACAGGCCCTGACCCTGCGTGACCATGCAGAAACGGTGGGCGCCCGCCGCTTCCGCGGCCTTCGCGTGTTCGAGGATCTGCTCGGGGCTCATCATCGCGTGCATCGGCGTCTGCGCCTCGGCGAAGCGCGACTGCGCACAGAATCCGCAATCCTCCGCGCATCCGCCCGACTTGGCGTTGACCAGCGAGCACATGTCGGTCGAGTCCTCGAACCGCTCCACCCGCGCCGCCCAGGCGCGCTCGATGAGCGCTTCGATCTGGGCGTGCTCTTCGATCTCGCCTAGGCGCAGGGCCTCCTCGCGGGTGATCAGCGGCGGCATTCCCCCACGTTATGGCGCGCCCCGGACGGCACGATTTGGGCTCTCGCCGGGGTCCCATGCCCGGAGGGTCGCGCCGCGAGCCCTGGCTCCAGGAAGGGTCTATTCGTTGCGCCACTCGGGCGCGCGTTTCTCGGCGAACGCTCGCATTCCCTCGCGCATGTCGGCCGAGGCGAACGACGCGCGGCGCAACTCGATCAGATCGCGCTCGACATCCTCGTCGAGCCTGCCCTGCGCTTGCAGCAGCGCCGCGATCACACGCTTGTTGCCGAGCTGGGCCAGCGGCGAGTTGCCCGCGAGCTCGCCCGCGAGCTGCGCGGTCAGCGCCTCGAGGTCGGCCGCCGGCGCGAGGCGGTTGATGAGCCCCCAATCCAGAGCCGTCGAGGCGTCGATGTATTTGCCGAGCAGGAACAGCTCGCGGGTGCGCGCCGCGCCGATCGCGTCGATGAACCTCCGCAGGCCGGTGTGCGAATACACGAGCCCGAGCTTCGCCGGAGGCATGCCGAGTTTGATGCCCTCCTGCGCCACCCTGATGTCACACGTCAGCGCCAGCTCCAGACCACCACCGATCGTGTGTCCCGGCAGCGCCGCCAGCGTCGGCCAGGGAAACGCTTTGAGCGCCTCGATCGCTTCGGTGAACGGGTGCGCGACCAGACGCTCGGCCTGCTCCTCGAACTCTCCCTCGGGGATTTCGCCGATGTCATATCCGGCCGAGAACATCCCGCCCGCGCCCGTCAGCACGAGACAGCGGATCGCTCCCTCCGGATCGGCATGCTCGGCGATGGTCGTGGTGATCGCGTCGAGGATCGGATGATCGAGCGCGTTGCGCTTCTCCACGTTGGAGATCGTCAGGCGCACGACACCCGGAGCGGGCTCATCCACGAGCAGCTTGCCCTCGGCGAGCTCGCGTTGACGGGTCAAGGTGGACACTCCTCTATTCCAGCACGACCAGCGTGTCGCCCTCGTTCACGGCCTGGCCCTCCTCGCAGCGGATCTCCGACACCGTGCCCGCGCCTTCGGCCTCGACCGGCATCTCCATCTTCATCGACTCGAGGATCGCAACCGTGTCGCCCTCCTCGATCTCGTCTCCCACCTCGCACTCGATTTTCCACACAGTGCCCGTGATGTGGGCCTCCACGTCAGTCACGCGATGCGCCTCCTGGTTGCGGAGCCTCGGCGTCCCGCCCGAGGCTCGATTGCCGAGAACCGCGGCGGACAATAGCCTCTCCTCCCGATTCCATCGATGCCGCCCAACATCCTCATCGTCGTCGCCGCCCTGGACGAGGCCGATCGCATCTCCGCAACGCTCGCCGCGCTCGCTCTCGCCTTTCCGGGCGCGCCTGTGTGGGTCGCCGACGACGGCTCGACCGATGGCACGCCCGAGCTGGCGCGCGCCGCCGGCGCCACGGTGGTGCGCAGCGAGCGCGTGATCGGCAAGGGCCAGGCGATGACCGCGGGTGTGCGGACGGCACTTGAACGGTTGAGCGCAGACGAAGCAATCGTCGTGCTCTGCGACGGTGACCTGGGCGACTCCGCGCGCGAGCTGTCGGCGCTCGTGGACGCGCTGCGCCGCGGCGACGCCGATCTCGCCGTCGCCGCCTTCGTCACGCGTGTGGGCGGAGGATTCGGTCTCGCGCTCGCCTTCGCGCGCTGGGCCATCCACCGTCGCTGCGGCCTGTACGTGCGCGCGCCGATCTCCGGCCAGCGCGCGCTGCGCGCGGGGGTCGCTCGCGACGTGCTCCCGTTCGCGTCCGGGTTTGGCATGGAGATCGGCATGACGATCGACGCCGTCCGCGCCGGCCATCGCGTGCTCGAGGTGGATCTCGAGCTGGCTCACCGTGCCACCGGCCGCACTCCCGCCGGCTTCCTGCATCGCGCCCGCCAGCTTGCCGACTTCATCCGCGTGTACTTCGCCCGTGGCTGAGTGGCGAAAGCGAAAGCGCTTCCTCAATGCCGACGGCTGCGGTGAGCGGCGCCGACCGCAACCAGACGCAGGACCCGGCTTGCGGCTCACCCACCCCACACACCCGCCGGGTAGGCTCAGCCGCGGCTCATGATCCTCGCCATCGACCAAGGGACCACCGGCACAACGTGCTTCGTCTACGACGAACACTTCGAGCCGATCGGGCGTGCGTATCGCGAATTCGAGCAGCACTTTCCCCGGCCCGGCTGGGTCGAGCACGACCTCGCCGAACTGTGGACGGTCACCCAGGCAGTCGCCGGCGAGGCGCTCGCGGATGCCGGCGACGTCGTCCCGGGCGAGCTCGCCGCGGTCGCGATCGCCAACCAGCGCGAGACCGTCTGCGTGTGGGATCCCTCCACCGGCGAGCCGTTGCATCGCGCGCTCGTCTGGCAGGACCGCCGCACCGCGCCGCTGTGCGAGCGGCTGCGCGCCGAGGGGCACGAACCGCTCATCCGCGCGCGCACCGGCCTCGTGCTCGACCCCTACTTCTCCGCCACCAAGATCGCCTGGCTGCTGGAGCACGTTCCCGGCCTGCGCGCAAGGGCACGGGACGGCCGCGCCGTGTTCGGCACGATCGATTCGTGGCTCACGTTCAAGCTCACGGGCGAGCACCTGACCGACGCCTCCAACGCATCGCGCACGCTCCTGTTCGACATCCACGCCGGTCGCTGGGATCCGGAGCTGCTCGACCTGTTCGACATCCCTGCCCGCGCCCTGCCCGAGGTTCGCCCCAGCGCGGGGGTGTTCGCGCAGACGCTTCCAGATGCGCTGCACGGTCACGCCGTCACGCTCGCGGGCGTCGCCGGCGATCAGCAGGCCGCGCTGTTCGGGCAGGGGTGCATCGATCCCGGTCTCGGCAAGAACACCTACGGCACCGGCTCCTTCGCGCTCCTGAACACCGGCTTCTCCCCTCCCGAGAAGCCCGCTTCCGGATTGCTGAGCACGGTCGCGTGGAAGATCGGCTCATCGACGACCTACGCTTTGGAGGCCTCGATCTTCGTCACGGGCGCGGCCGTGCAGTGGTTGCGCGACGGCCTGGGTGTCATCGACTCCGCCTCCGACACCGAGTCTCTCGCCGCCTCGCTCGAGTCCAACGACGGCGTCTATTTCGTCCCCGCCCTCACCGGCCTGGGCTCGCCCCATTGGGACCCGCACGCGCGCGGGACGATCGTCGGTCTCACCCGCGGCTCGACCCGCGCGCACCTGGCGCGCGCGACCCTGGAGGCGATCGCCTACCAGAGCCACGACGCGGTTCGGGCGATGGAAGACTCCTCCGAGCAGGCCCTCGCGGAGCTTCGCGTTGACGGCGGCGCCACCGCCAACGCCTGGCTGATGCAGTTCCAGGCCGACATCCTCGGCGTGCCCGTCGTGCTCGCCGAGACCTCCGAGACGACCGCCCTTGGCGCCGCCTACCTCGCGAGCGTCGGCGCCGGGCAGCGCACCATCTCCGACATCGCCGCGGCACGAGCCGAGCGCCGGCGCTATGAGCCCCGCATGTCCGTCGAGGAGCGCTCTCGCCTGCTGGGCGGCTGGCGCGAAGCGCTGGGGTCCGCGCGTAACTTCCACGCCGCTGCGAGGTAGTCCGGTCTGATGAGCGATTTGGCGCCGATGCGCGAACAGGTCTACGCCGACCCCCGGCCGAAGGAGTACTTCGACCAATTTCACGCCCGCGCGCGCACGCGCGAACCGAACTGGGTGTACGAGGCCACGCGCCTGCTGACCTCGCTGTACGCGTACACGCTGCTGCGCGTGCGCTCGATCTCCTCCGAGAAGGTCCCGGGACGCGGCGCGGTGATCCTCGCGCCCAACCACTTCTCGTTCATGGACCACTTCCTGATGGGCTGCTACATCCGCCGCAAGGTCCGCTTTATGGCCAAGTCGCAGCTGTTCTCGTTCCCCATGCGCTACATCTACAGCCCCGGCGGCGTGTTCCCGGTGCGCCGTGGCGCTCGCGACGAGGAGACCTTCATCACCGCCGAGACGATCCTCGCTCGTGAGGGCGCCATCACGATGTACTGCGAGGGGGGACGCTCACGCACCGGCGAGATGGCCGCCCAGGCCAAGCGCGGCATCGGCCGTCTGGCGCTCGAGACGGGCGCCCCGGTCGTGCCGATCGCGATCCACGGATCCTCGCGCATCCGCAACTGGAAGCGCCTGCGCTTTCCCCAGGTCACCGTTCAGTACGGCGACGCGATGCGCTGGGAGCGCGTCGAGAACCCCACCCGCGAGCAGCAGCAGGCGGTCGCCGACGCCATTCTCACCGAGATCCGCGCGCTCTATCAGGGCCTTGAGGAGCACGGTCGCAAGGGCGCACTGGAGCGCGCGCGGGCGCAGCGGCGCGCCGAACGGGGATCGGCCGGCAGGACCGCCGTCGCCTGAGGAACGCCGCGGTCGCAGGCATCGCGACGGAACTCGATCTGCGCCGAGGACCCAGCGCGATCCGTCAGGCAGTCGCACGTCCGTCGCCCTCTGCCGGGTAGTCTGGAGACCCGATGTCGACGGTCTCCGCTGAGTTGCTCCGTGCCGATCTCCTGCGCGATAAGTCGATCCTCGTCGTGACGGCACCGGCGGGCGCGGGCGCGAATCCCGGCGATTCGTTCGGGCAGGCCGTCGTAGAGGGCGCCGAGCCGCTGGGCGCTCGTGTGCGCACCTCCGCGCCCGACCTCGTGCCCGCCGAGTCGGGCGACGTGGACACGCTGGTCGTGGATGGCGCCGGCCTGTTCGCCGCAAGGGGTCTGCACGCTTGTCTGGCGGACGTCTGGGAGGCGACCGAGGCGGTCGTGAACGGCACATTCCTGCCAAGCGCGCGGGGCGGGCGGATCGTCTACCTCGCGCCGGCGCCCGGCGCGGGGGAGCAGGCGGACGCGGCACGCGCGGGGCTCGAGAACCTGGCGCGCACGCTCTCGGTCGAGTGGGCTCGCCACGAGATCACGATCGTGACGATCGCCCTCGGGAACACCACCGCCCCGGGCGAGGCGGCGGCGCTCACCGCCTACCTCGCCTCGCCTGCGGGGGCCTATTTCTCGGGCTGCCTGCTGGACCTGCGCGGCGTCTGAGATTCGCGGCGGCGTCGGCCGGCGCAGACCGGCGCTACGCGGAAGCCTGCTCGGGGTCGGGGCGGACGAGGACAGTGTCGGCGACCGCGATGATCTCGTCTGCGGGCAGGTCGGCGCGCGAGGCGTGCTCGCGGATGGCCTCGGGACTGCTTGCCTGATAGATGCAGACCGTGCCCACCGAGCCGCCGTCCTCCCGCAGGACGTAGCTGCGAATCCAGCGAATGTCGTTCGACATCTCCTCGTCGCCGACTTTTTTCGAGCGCTCGGCGGCCGCCTGCAGGTCCTCCGGGGAGCGCCACCCGCCGCGGCGAAGAATCACATAGGTGTCCATCAGTGCCTCCTGTCTTGGGAGCGTGCCGACCGACTGTAGGCGCTATGGCTCGCTCGCGCAACAGAGATTTGCGCACCGCGCGCGCCGCCCGAAAGGCAACGTCGCGCGGCGCGCGATGCGATTCTCAGCCGCTCATCCCGCCGAACAGCCCGCCGGTGATGTGCAGCGTCTGGCCGTGAACGTAGTTCGACCAGGGGGTGCAGAGGAAGAAAACGCCTCCCGCCGCCTCCTCGGGCGTGGCGGGGCGACCGAGCGGGATCAGCATCGAGGCCATCTGGCGCATCTGCTCGGGGATGCCGAGCTGCACGGTCTCGCCGCCGATCTCCATGCTGTTGTCGTCGACCTTCGCCTGCGTCAGGCGCGTGTCGATGAAGCCGAAGGCGACCGCGTTGACGTTGACCTTGAACTGGCCCCACTCCTTGGCGATCGTTTTCGTGAGGCCCACGACGCCCGCCTTGCCGGCCGAGTAGTTGGCCTGGCCGGCGTTGCCGAAGGTGCCGGAGGTGGAGGAGACGTTGACGATCTTGCGGAACACCTCCTTGCCTTCCTCGCGCTCTTTCTTGGCGGGCTCGCGCAGGTGCGGGGCGGCCGCGCGGATGACGCGGAAGGGCACGACCGTGTGGATGTCGATCATCGCCTGGAACTGCTCGTCAGACATCTTGTGCACGGGCGCGTCGATCGTGTAGCCGGCGTTGTTGACGATGATGTCGATCTGCCCGAAGGCGTCGATGGCGGCCTGCACGAGCTGGTCCGCCGCGCCCGGCTTGGTGAGGTCGCCCGCGAACACGGCGGTCTCGCCGGCGATCTCATCGGCCGCCTGCTTGGCGACGTCGCCGTCGAGGTCGTTGATCAGCACCTTCGCGCCCTGCTCGCTGAGCAGCTCGGCCGTCGCGCGCCCGATGCCGCGCGCCGAGCCCGTGACGATCGCTGCCTTGCCGTCGAGTACACCCATGATTCGTTCTCCTGTCGGTCGTCTGTTGTCGTCTGAAAGTGGGCCGGGAGCCTATCCGTCCCGCGTCGCGTGCGGGAGAACGCCGGCTCGCTCTCCGGGCGTGCCGTCTACCGAGTCGGCGGGGCTTCCAGTATTCGCCCGAGGATCTCGCGCATGATCTCGTCCGTGCCGCCGCCGATCGGCCCCAGGCGAGCGTCGCGCGCGGCGCGCTCGACCCAGACCTCGCGCATGTAGCCGGCGCCGCCGTGGATCTGCAGGCAGGCGTCCATCAGCTCGAAGCATGCGCGCTGGGTCAGCAGCTTGGCCATCGTGACCTCGCGCAGGGGCTCCTCGCCCGCGACGAAGCGGCGCAGCGCGTCGTAGGTGACGCAGCGCGCCTGATAGGCGCTCGCGGCGAGGTCGGCGAGCTTGTGTCTGATGACCTGGTGGCCGGACAGGGGGCGTCCGAAGGCGTTGCGCTCGCGCGCGAACTGCGCCGTGCGCTCCCACGCCAGGCGCATCGCGCCGACGGCGCCCAGCGCCATCGCCAGGCGCTCCCACTGGAAGTTGGCCATGATCAGCTTGAAGCCGCCGTGCAGCTCGCCGAGCAGACGGTCCTCCGGCACGAACACGTCCTGGTAGGCGATCGTGGCTGTGTCCGAGGCGTGCCAGCCGAGCTTCTGCAGCTTCGCCGAGCTGATTCCCTCGCCGCGGTCGACGATGAAGAAGGAGATGCCGTGATGGCCGCCCTCCTTGGTCGTCTTGACGGCCGTGACGATGAAGTGCGCGCGCACGCCGTTGGTGATGTAGGTCTTCTCGCCGTTGACCACCCAGCCTCCGTCCACGCGCTCAGCCCGCGTTGAGATGCCCGCCACGTCCGAGCCCGCACCCGGCTCGGTGATACCGAGCGCGCCGATCTTCTCCCCGCGGATCGCCGGCACGAGATAGCGCTGCTTCTGCTCGTCTGAGCCGAACTTCCAGATCGGCGGCGTGGCGATGTTGACGTGTGCGCCTATGCCGGCCGCCGTGCCGCCCGAGCCGATGCGCGCCATCTCCTCGCACATGACCGCCTCGTGCAGGTAGTCGCCGCCCTGTCCGCCGAGCTCGGTCGGGTACTTCAGGCCAAGCAGACCCTGCGCGGCGAGCTGGGGAAAGACCTCGTCGGGGAACCACTGCTCGTCCTCCCATGTCTGGGAGTGGGGCGCGAGCTCGCGGTCGATGAACCCGCGGATGGACTCGCGCAGCTGCTCGTGCTCATCGGTGAAGGGGGGAGTCAGATGGGTCATGCCGGCGACAACAACATAGGGATCGGCTCAGAACCCATAGTCGCAGGCCCGCTCGCCGCGGGAGTTGCGCCCCAAAACTCTGAACAAAGTCATATAGGAAGAAGAAAAACTATGCCTCTGGAGACCACTTCATGCTATACAGAAGGTGTGAGACGTACCACATTGGAAATCGACGAGGACATGCTCTCGCAGGCGCGCGAGATCTTGGGCACCAAGGGCGTGAAGGACACGGTGGACGAGGCCCTGCGCGAGGTTCTGCGCCGCGAGGCGGGCGAGAGACTGATGGAGTGGTACAAGGAAAACGAGGACTTGCACAACCCCGAGATCATGAGACATGCGTGGCCAGACCCGCCTACCTTGTAGACAACAGCGTCCTCACTCGCACAGGGAAGCCGCCGGTATGGGCGCGGCTGGAGCAATTGGTCGTCTTGGGGAAAGCGGCTACGTGTTCGATGACCGATCTCGAGCAGCTCTTCAGCGCGCGCTCAGGCGCCGAGCACCGCGAACGGCGCAACCAGGTCGAGCTGCGATACGTACGCGTCTCGATTGACCAGCGGACGTTTGACCGCGCTGTCGAGGTTCAGGGCCTGCTCGCCGAGCGCGGACAGCACCGCGGCGCCAACGTCCCGGACCTGGTCGTCGCCGCGGCCGCGGAGCGCGCCGGGCTGACCGTGCTGCACTATGACGCCGACTTCGACCTGATCGCCACCGTCACCGATCAGCCGGTCGAGTGGGTCGTGCCGCGCGGCTCGGTCGATTGAGTGGCGCTATGTGTCGGTGCAGTTCCGACCGGCGCATGCGCCGGTCGGCCGGACGGTACATGTACCGTCCGGTGAAACCGCACATGTGCGGTTTCAAGCAGGGTCACATGTGACCCTGCTGCCGTCGCCGTATACGGCGACGGCGACCAAATCAGCTCGGGGATCAAAGCCCGTACGAGCGCCCGATGACCTCGAGCATGATCTCGTCCGTGCCCGCGCCGATGCGGTTCAGCCGCATGTCGCGCCACACGCGCTCTACGTTGTACTCGCGCATGTAGCCCGCGCCGCCGTGAATCTGGATGCACTCGTCCGCGACTTCGCACGCCACGCGCGCGCTGTGCAGCTTCGCCATCGAGATCTCGCGCACCGGATACTCGCCGTTGGCGAACCGCCACGCCGTCACGTACACCAGCTGGCGCGCGCTCTCGAGTTTGGTCGCCATCTCCGCGAACTTGTGGCGGATCACCTGGAAGTGGCCGATGGCTTTGCCGAAGGCTTCGCGCTCTTTGGCGTACTGCAGCGTGTGCTCGAAGCATTTCTGCGCCCCCGCCACGCACCCGGCGGCGCCGATCATGCGCTCGCCCTGCAGCTCCCACATGATGTGGTAAAAGCCGCGCCCGACCTCTCCGAGCACGGCCGACTCCGGCACGCGCACGTCCTGGAAGGCCAGCAGCGCCGTGTCCGAGGCGTGCATGCCCATCTTCTGCAGCTTTTTCTCGCGGATCACCCCCGGCGCGTCCATCGGCACCAGGAACAGCGTGAAGCCGTCATAGCCCGCGTCCGGGTCGGTCTTCGTCACGAGCACGATCACATCCGCGCGGTGGCCGTTCGTGATGTAGGTCTTCGACCCGTTGATCACGTATTCCTCGCCGTCCTTCACCGCCCGCGTCTTGATCCCGGCGACGTCCGAGCCGGCGTCGGGCTCGGTGATGCCCAGGCACAGGATCTTCTCGCCCTTGATCGCCGGTTCGGCCCATTCGTGCTTCTGCGCCTCGGTGCCGAACGCCAGGATCGGCGGCATCGCCATGTCCGTCTGCACCGCCACGCCCATCGACAGCCCGCCGCAGTTCGCGTTGGACATCTCCTCCGCCAGCACCATCGCCGAGAAGTAGTCCCCGCCCTGCCCGCCGTACTCCTCCGGCTTGTCCAGGCCCAGGAAGCCCAGCTCGCCCATGCGCCTGAACACGGAGTCGGGGAACGTCGTCTCCTCCCACTCCGCGGCGTGCGGTGCCAGCTCCTTGATCGCGAACTTGCGGATCGACTCGCGCAGCGCTTCGTGCTCGTCGGTGAAGATGAAGTGCTTGCGCGCGGCCCCATGATCGGGCTTCAGCAGGCTCTCGGCGGTGGCGGCCATAGCGGTGGGTCTCCTCGGTCTCGATCTGGGTGTCTTCGATGTCTGCGGTGTTCTGCGACGTCTCTCGGGCTTACGGCTCGGGTCTTCGTGCTTCGGCTGGAGCGCGCTCTGCGCAGCGAACATCGGCCTCTCGGGTGAGCGCGCAGAGTCGCCTCGGGAAGGCTAACGCAGTGCGGGTCGAAAATAAACAGTAGTGCTGCTTACTTCGTCCGGGCTCGACGCGCTCCGGAGGATCCCGGTCGATGTGGGCTTGACAAGTCGGTGAGGGTTGATGTATGTTGTGTCTGTTGTGTGCGTCTTGTCAATAGGCGCAGGGACATAGATCGGGTTTGGGGCTTGCCGCTGTGGCCGGCCTTGATTGATCAGCAGGGGTTCTCTTGGGAGAGGGACCCGAATCGCTTCGGTGAGGGAGCTGTTTTCGCGTGGGTTCAGTTGACACATACGTGACGGGGATTGCTGCGCGGCCTGATGGGCCCGTAGGTAGATGCCTCAGCGCTGCTGATGCATCTCTCTCTCTCTCTCTCTCTCTCTTGTCGCAGTAACGCCCTCGGTCTAACCGCCAAAAGGCGCCTCGCGACGGCCCCCCTCGCGGGGAGGGACGCGTGATGGCCGCACGTGTCGGCACAACCGCCAAGCGCTCCCATTCCGCGCCTCCCTCGCGTTCCTCGCGTGCTGTGCGTTCCGCGGGCCCAGTGCGCGTGGACCCCTCACGCGAGCGGGTTGTGGAGATTCAGAGCGCGCGCCTGCTCGCGGCGACGTTGGGCGCGATCGACGAGCTTGGTTATCCGCGGGTGACGGTCGCGCACATCGCTTCGCGCGCGCGTGTCTCGCGGCGCACCTTCTACGAGCTCTACGGCAATCGCGAGGATTGTCTGCTTGCCGCCTTGGAAAGCGTCGTCGAGACGATTCGCGAGGAGCTGGTCGCGGCGGACCTCGATGGGCTGCCCTGGCGCGAGCGTGTGCGTGCGGGCCTGTGGAGCATCCTGTCGTTCTTCGAGCGCGAGCCCGTTCTTGCGCGGGTGTGCGTCGTGCAGGCGCTGCGCGGCGGACCCAAGGTCTGAGCGCCGCGAGGGGGTGCTCGCCGAGCTGGCGCGCATCGTGGACGAGGGTCGGCGCGAGGGCTCCCCGAGAGTGGCGCGTGTCCCCCCGCCGTTGACCGCGGAGGGTCTGGTCGGCGCGGCATTCACGATCGTGTACGGGCGGCTGATCCGGGGCGAGCGCGAGCCGCTCACCGACCTGCACACGGAATTGGTGGGCATGATCGTGCTGCCCTATCTCGGGCCAGCCGCCGCGCGCCGGGAACAGGCTCGTCCCGCACCCGAGGCGACCCGCGGCAACGGTGCGGGCCACCCTTATGCAACGCCCGCCGGGAAAGATGAGCCGGGAGGCGATGCGCGCGGGGGCGTCGGCGATCTGCTCGCCGGCGTACCGATGCGCCTGACGTATCGCACCGCGCTCGTACTCGAGGCGATCGCCACACGGCCTGGGGTGAGCAACCGCATCGTGGCGGAGCTCGCCGGGGTCACCGATCAGGGACAGATCTCGAAGCTGTTGGCGCGCCTGGAGCGCTTGGGCCTCGCCGAGAACACGGGTGTGGGGCATGCCAAGGGTGAACGCAACGCCTGGGGGTTGACGGCGCTGGGTCGTCAGGTCGCGCGGCGGCTGGGCACGAACACCCGCGACGGGGAGAAAGCCGCATGAGCCACCACATCACCCACCAAGGAGACAAGGTGAAACCCACAGAGCAGCGCAGGACCCGGACACCCTCGCGGCTGAGCGATTTAATCTTCGTTCCGACCGTAAAACCGCTTCGCGGGTCGGTCGGCCCGAGGTCCCGGGCTTGCCTGGCTGATTCGCTCTGTGTTGGAGGGAGTGGTGCGTCTGCACGCGGCCTGACCGCGACCGCCGCTCCCCTCATGGTCCGCTCCCTCATAGCTGTCTGTGCGCTCGTGGCTCTGCTCGCGCTCTCCATCGTCGCTGTCGCCCAAGCCGAAGCCCCCAAGCTCACCTCCTACGGCACATTCGCCTCGGAAGGCCCTGGTGTCGCGGTCGATCAGTCGAACGGCGATGTTTTCACAGCGGGTCTATTCAATAGAAGTGGATTTACGGCGAGTGGCCGCATCAACGAGTTCGACGGGGAAGGCAAGCTGATCTCATCCTTCGGACCTGAATCGTTGTATGCGGCAGCGGCCGTGAACCCTGCCAACGGGGATCTGTACGTCCTCAATGGCACGACGCTCGAAACCTACAACCCGAGCACGGGTGAACCGCTGTCGTCGTTTGCAGTGCCTGCGTCCAACAACTTCTTCGGTTTCGTGACGATCGTCCAGATCGCATCCGACTCGGCGGGAAACATCTATGTGCCCGTGGTGCCCCAAAACGAGGTGCTGGAGTACAGCCCCACGGGCACCCTCCTGCAGACCTTCACGGGCTCGGGCGCCGGCTTGCTCAAGGAACCGAGCGCCGTGGCGGTCGACTCCTCCGGTGACCTTTGGGTGGCGGACACCGGCAACGATCGGATACAGGAGCTGAGCCCGGCAGACACGCCCATCGGCGAAATCAAAAGCGACGGCGTGAGGTCCGTCGCACTCGATGGACATGGGAACGTGTTCGCGCTTGTCGACAACAATGCTGACCCCTGCGGCTCGCTTGTGGCGCCCTGTCCACACCTGCTGGAGTACGACTCCACGGGTACGCAGCTCGCGGATGTCGGCGCCGGCGACTTCGGCGGCTCCGGAACAGAACTCAACCCGTACTTGAGCATGCTCGCAGTCAACGAATCTGACGGCCGTGTGTACGTGACAGATGGCCCTAAAGGCACCGTCTGGATGTTCGGACCGCTGACCGCGCCGCAAGTCACCAAGGAGCTCGCCGCCGAAGTCGGCACCACGGAAGCGAAGCTCGGTGGGCTCATCAAAGCCGGGGGGACGGCAAGCTACCGCTTCGAATACGACACCAGGGAATACAAGGAAGGCGAAGCTTCTCACGGGCTGAGCACACCCTTTCCGGAAGGCGCCGCGGTCGGCGTGAAGGCGGAAACCGTCTGGGCGTCTGCCAGCGGCCTGGCGCCGGGCACGACCTACCACTACCGTGTCGTCGCGACCAATGAGCTCGGCACGGCCGTCGGTACGGATCAGACGTTCACCACCGAGACAGCCGAAGCGACCAGCTGCCCCAACGCACGGCTGCGCATCGGCTTCTCGGCGGCGCTGCCCGACTGTCGCGCCTACGAGCTCGTCACGCCTGCGAACAGCGCCTCGGCCGAGCCTGACACAGAAGCAGCAGGGAACTACGGCCAAAGTGTTAACGTCTTCGCCCCCGGTGGTGGGATTTTCGGGAATTTCGCGGCACGCAATGGCGAACGGCTCGAGTATCGCAGCGCCGAAGTGCTGCCGGACGCGAATTCAAGCGGCTTCGACTACCTTGCGAAGCGTGGGGCCGGCGGCTGGTCCTCGGAATCCCTGAACCCGCTGCAGTCTTATGACGGCGACCGCTGCACCGCCGAAGCCAATGGCGATGCAGTCACGGCCTACTCCCCCGAGCTCACGGACGCTGTCGTGCGTGTCGGCGCTGGTGAGAACTGGGCCAAATCTGAAAAGACCGCCGGCTGCGGCGCGCAGGGCTTGGAAGTGGTCGCCGGTGAACCGTTGGGCGTCGAAAACCTGCTGTTGCGAGACAACACGACGGGGACCTACCGGCTGATCGACGTGCCGCCAGCGGGCGCGATACCCGCGGACGTGCACATCCAGGGCGCCTCCGCCGACCTCAGCCATGTGGTCTTCAGCGAGAACGCGCGGCTCACGGCCGACGCACCGGCCGGGGTCGAAGATCTCTATGAATGGGATGAAGGCGCCGTCCGCCTGGTGACACTCCTGCCGGACGGCGCCCCTGCGGCGGGCGCGCTGGCACAAGCCCCGGACTCCTTGTCGAGCCGCTCGCGCGTCGTCTCCGCCGAAGGCGCCCGCGTCTTCTTCACCGCGGGCGGCAAGCTCTACGTCCGTGTCCACGGCGAAGAAACCGTGCAGCTCGATCAACCGCGAGGCGGATCGGGAGCGGGCGGCGGAGGATCCTTCCAGGCAGCGAGCGCGGACGGAACGCAGGCGTTCTTCGCCGACGATGCATCGGCCGGCCTGACGAGTGACACGGTTCCGGGCAGCGGCACGAACCTCTACCGCTACGCCAACGGCCAGCTGACCGACCTCACGCCGGCGGCGCAGGCCCAGGTGCTTCGCGTGCTGGGAATCGGCGAAGACGGCTCGTACGTGTACTTCGCGGCGGATGGGGTGCTGCCGGGCTCGCAGGCAAATGAGCGCGGCGAAACCGCACAGGCCGGACAGCCGAACATGTACCTCTGGCATGGCGGGAACACCACGTTCATCGCGACTCTCGGCGGCAGCGAAGACCAAGCGCTGCGGGGAGCGGTGCGGGTCTCTCCGAACGGCGCCTTCCTGGCATTCAGTTCGTCAAGCCTGACCGGCTATGACAACGGTGCAAGCTCGAACATCTTCCTCTACAGCTTCGCGTCTGACCATCTTGTCTGCGTTTCGTGCAACCCGAGTGGGGAACCAACTACTACGGAAGGTGCAGCGCTTATTGGGTTGACCGGCAGTGTGGTGACCGGCAATGTGGGGGAAGGCGCCCCCCACTACCTCACGAACAGCGGCCAGGTCTTCTTTGAGACTCGGGAAGCTCTGCTTCCGCGCGACACGAACGGCCAGGTCGATGTCTATGAGTATGAGAATGGCCAGTTGAGTCTCATCTCCTCCGGCACCGGCAGTACCCGATCTGTGCTGATCGACGTCAGCGAAGACGGCAACGATGTTTTCTTCCTGAGCCGCCAGAGCCTGGTGGCACAGGACAGCGGCACCGAAGCGCTGGTGATCTACGACGCGCGTGTGAACGGCGGCTTCGCGGCCGTCTCCTCGCCGCCGGCTTGTGCTACTGCGGATGCGTGCCGCACACCGGTTTCGCCACAACCGTCGTTGTATGGGGCGCCGTCGAGCCAGACGTTCTCGGGCGTCGGAAACCTCGCGCTTGCCTCTGAAGCGACCCCAAAGTCGAAGCCTAAGAAGAAGAGGGTCAAGCAGACGGTGTGTAAGCGCAATGACAAGCATAAGCGTGCGCGTTGCGCGACACGGGCGCGCGCGGTGCGTGCGAAAGCCAAGTCCCACAAGGGGGGTAAGTGATCATGAGGACCGCTTTCTTTGATGAGCTTCGGCGCTGTCCGGCGCGGCTGGGTGTTGCGCTCCTCGTTGTGGTGTGCTTGTGGTTTTCGCTGGGTAGCGTCTCGGCGTTCGCGGCCGGTGAAGCTCATCCGTTCCTGTTCAGCTTCGGGGCTTCGAGCGGTACGTCGTTCTCGAACCCGAACGGGATCGCGGTCAATGAAGCGAGCGGCAACGTCTACGTGGCCGACATCGGGACGGACACGGTCTACAAGTTCGACGCGAGTGGCAACCCGGTCAACTTCCCCGCGCTGGGCTCCAGCGCGCTGACCGGATCGGCGACGCCTGCCGGATCGTTCGCCTTCCCTGCGGAAAGCGGCAACCTGGCTGCGATCGCGGTCGACAACTCGACCAGCCCGTCCGACCCCTCCGCCGGTGACCTGTACGTGATGGATGCAGGACATGACGTAATCGACAAGTTCGGCCCGGACGGCGCCTACATCAGCCAGATCGGCGTCACGCTGTTGGGGACGGAGCTCTTTGGGCTGGGCGTCGAGGCCAACGGAGATGTCCGTGTATATGCGCAAGGTGGGAGCGAACCAACGGTTGTCGTGTTCGACGACTCCGTGGCAAACGCCTTCGTCACGACACTCGCATATGGCATCAGAGCCCACACGGGCTTGATAGGTCAAGGGCTCGCCGGACATGGCTTTGCCGTCAGCCCGGTGGGCGACATGTATCTGCTCGAAAGCTGCGGCTGCCTGGAGAAGCGCGGCGGCAACATGGAACCGCTCGGCCGGGTCGACCCAGGTCCCTCCGGTATCGCGGCTGCGGTCGATCCGGCGACGGGGCACCTCTATGTGGAGGATCGGTCCTCGATCGCTGAGTGGGACACCGGCGCCATGAACGGGCAATTGCCAACCCCAGCCAGCAACTTTGAAGACGTGAGCACTGGTGCGCTCGTCTCGAGCTTCGGCTCCACGCAGCTCTCCGGAGCCCCCGAAGGGGGCGGCATCACCGTGAACGGCGCCAACGGGAACATATACGTGTCCAACCCGGCCGCCGGGATGGTCGATGTCTTTGGTTCTGACGCGCCAGCGGTTGTGGCCGGGGTGGCGACGGACGTGACAAAGACGACGGTGACGCTGCGGGGCACGATCGATCCGCGGGATGTGCCCGTGACGTCGTGTCAGTTCGAATTCGAAGCCGTCAATGGCTCCCGGATCAAGCTTCCCGTCAGCAGCTACGGCCAGCAGGTTCCTTGTGACCAGACGGCGGCCCAGATAGGAGCCGGCGCCGGTCCGGTGCCTGTGACGGCCGAGATCGGAGGCCTCGTGCCGGGGAAGTTGTACGACTTCCGTGTCGTCGCCGGCAACGCGACGGGGCCGAGTTCGAGCAGCGGTCGCTTTGCGACTACGGGACCCGGTTTCGGCATCAAAAACTTCGACGTCTCGTTCCTCAACGAAGACGGTACGCCCGATACGCAGGCCGGCTCGCACCCGTACAAGATGGTCACCAGCGTCGCGCTCAACACCGCCGTCCTCGAGCGAGAAAAGACGGCCGACTCGCTGTATGTGAACCTACCCGACGGTAACGCCAAGGACATCATCGTGGACCTGCCGCCAGGGCTGGTCGGCGATCCCAATGCAACTCAGGTGAAGTGCACGCTAGCTCAATTGGAACCGCTCGGGGAAATCGGCGGTGGCCACTGCCCGCCTGAATCGCAGGTCGGCGAACTGGCGGTGGAATTCGGCGAAGACGCGGTCGGCGACCCGATCACCGAGCCGGTTTACAACATGGTCCCTCCCCCCGGCGTGGCCGCGCAGATCGGTGCGAACTTCGTGATTCCCGAGGTGTTCGTCAATATCGGTGTCCACGCCGGTGGCGACTATCCACTGGAGGGAAGCTCGGTGGGCATTTCAGGAGTGGAGCCGATAATCGCCACCAGGCTCACGATATTCGGGCTCGTGGGGAAGGCCAATTACGAAAATGGATCTAATCCCGCGTTCAAAGGCGTCGACAGTCGCAAGCCATTCATTACGCTGCCGACCGGCTGCACTGGGCCGCTGAGGTCGACGGTTCGCGCCGATTCCTACCAGGCCCCGAATAGCTTCGTGGAAGTCGGCTCCGTGACGCACAATGTGTCGGGTCAGCCGCTTGCGTTGACGGGCTGTTCAAAGCTCGAGTTCCCGCCGACGATCACGGTCTCGCCAGATACGACCGACGCCAGTACATCGTCCGGGCTGACGGTCGGCGTCCACGTCTCGCAGAAGGCTGCCTTCAACCCAGAGGGCTTGGCCGAGTCGGCGCTCAGAGACACGACCGTGACGTTGCCCGAAGGAGTCGCGCTCAACCCTGCGGGCGCCGACGGGCTTGAAGCCTGCACGGAGGGCCTCGCCGGCTTCACCGGCTTTAGCGAATTCAACCCCGAATTCGAATCTGGTGTGAAGACCGCGACGTTCACGCCGGAAATGCCGCGGCCGTTGCAGCCGGGTGCGAACTTCTGCCCGAACGGCTCGAAGATCGGGACCGTGCAGATCAAGACACCGCTGCTGCCCAACCCGCTCGAAGGGACGGTCTACCTGGCCGCGCAGAACGCCAACCCGTTCGGCAGTATGGTGGCGATGTACATGATCGCGGAAGACCCGGTCTCAGGAACGATCATCAAGCTCGCGGGCGAAGTGAAACTGACCGAAACGGGTCAGATCGTAACAACGTTCAAGAACACACCCGACCTTCCGTTCGAAGACCTCGAGCTGCATTTTTTCGGCGGGGAACGCGCGCCGTTGACGACGCCGTCGCGGTGCGGGACGTATACGACGCAGGCTTCGTTTGTCCCGTGGGACGGCAACGGGCCGGTGAACACCAGCTCGTCGTTCCAGATCGAACATGGTCCGAATGGTGGCCCGTGCCCCGGCCAGAGCCTCCCGTTCACCCCGGCGCTGACGGCCGGCACGACGAGCATCCAGGCGGGTGGGTTCAGCCCGTTCACGATGACGATGTCGCGTGAAGATGGTCAGCAGAACCTGCAGGCGATCAGCCTGCACATGCCCGCCGGGCTGTCGGGTCTGCTGTCTGGTGTGAAGCTGTGTGGGGAAGCTGAAGGGAATGCGGGGACGTGTGGTCCGGAAAGCGAGATCGGGGAAACGACCGTCTCGGTGGGTGTCGGTAACGACCCGTTCAGCGTTAAGGGCGGTAGGGTCTACATCACGGGACCCTACAAGGGTGCGCCGTTTGGCCTATCGATCGTGAACCCGGCGAAGGCCGGGCCTTACGATCTCGAGAAGGGCACCGCGTGTGATTGTGTGGTCGTGCGTGCCAAGATCGAAGTGGATCCGCAGACGGCGGCGCTCACGATCACGAGCGACAACGAAGGGCCGTACAAGATCCCGACGGTCCTCGACGGTATCCCGTTGCAGATCAAGCATGTGAACGTCACGATCACGCGGCCCGGGTTCACGTTCAACCCGACCGACTGCAACCCGATGGATATCACGGGGACCCTGGACAGCACCGAAGGCGCCACCGATGTCTTGGCGGTGCCGTTCCAGGCGACGAACTGTGCGACGTTGGGGTTCGCTCCGAAATTCGCGGTCTCGACTTCCGGGAAGACCTCGAAAGCGGACGGTGCGAGCCTTGCTGTGAAGTTGACGTACCCGAAAGCGCCGTTCGGATCGCAGGCGAACATCAAGCAGGTCAAAGTCGACCTGCCGAAGCAGTTGCCGTCCAGGTTGACGACGCTACAGAAAGCATGTACCGCCGCGCAGTTCCACGCGAACCCGGCGGGTTGTCCCGCGGCGTCGGTCGTGGGTCACGCGAAGGCGATCACGCCGTTGGTTCCGGTTCCGTTGGAAGGTCCGGCGTACTTCGTCTCCAACGGCGGTGAAGCGTTCCCGAATCTGATCGTGGTGTTGCAGGGCTATGGCGTCACGATCGACCTGGTGGGGGACACGTTCATCAGCAAAGCGGGGATCACCTCCAGCACGTTCAAGACGGTTCCCGACGCGCCTGTCGGCAGCTTCGAATTGACGCTACCGCAGGGCAAGTTCTCCGCGCTCACGGCGAACGGGACCAATCTTTGCGCCTCGAAGCTCGCGATGCCCACGGAATTCGTCGCGCAGAATGGTGCGAGGATAAGCCAGTCCACTCCCGTGAGCGTCACGGGATGCGCGAAGAATAAGACCCTCACCCGCGCACAGAAGCTCGCCCTCGCGCTCAGGGCCTGCCACAAGAAGCACAACCACGCAAAGCGCGCCGCCTGCGAACGCATCGCCCGCAAACACTACGGGGCGGCCAAGACCAAGACAAAGAAGAAGAAGAAGAAGAAGCTCCCGTAGTTCACTCAGGGGCCGAGCGGCGATAGACGCGCGACACCTACCCCATACCAAAATGGTATGCTTAGCGCATGTCACAGATCGCGGTGCGTTTGAGCGAGGAGGAGTTGCGTCTGTTGGATGCGACTGTGGCCGCGGGTGCGTTCCGTTCGCGCGCCGAGGCCGTGCGAGCCGGCATCAAGCTGTTGGAGGGCGACCTGCGGGAGGCGCGGGTCGCGGACTCTTACCGCTCGGCCTACGCCGAGACGGCGCTCACGGCGGATGAGGCGCATGTGCTCGACGCCGCCGCGGCGCTGGTGGGCGACGCTTTGTCGTGATCGCGCGCGGCGACGTCTGGGATGCCGATCTCGGACCTGGCAGGCGACCTGTCGTAGTTGCCACCAGGGAGACGGCGATCCCCGTCCTGAGTCGTCTGACGTGCGTAGTTGTGACCAGCACGGTGCGCGATCACGTGGCTGAGGTAGAACTGTCGCGTGCGCATGGTGTGGAGGAGCCGAGCGTCGCGAACTGCGATTGGGTGATCAACGTCGCCAAGGACCGCCTCGTCCGGCGTCGCGGCTCGCTCGATCCCTTTACGCTGCGTCGGCTCAACGCCGCGCTCGTGCTCGCGCTGGGACTGGACGTGTAGAGGGCCGTCTGCACCGGCCGGCGCCGTTAGGATGCCTCACCGTGACTGCATCCGCCTCCGACCCGGTCCTCTACGACCTCGCCGACGGCGTGGCGACGATCACGCTCAACGAGCCCGACACCCGCAACGCGCTCTCGCCCGAGCTGCTGTCCTGGCTGATCGCGGTGTTCGAGCGTGCCGAGGCCGACGTCGACGCGCGCTGTGTTGTGCTCTGCTCCTCGCACGAGCGCACCTTCTCCTCCGGCGCGAACCTCGGCGGCTTCGCCGCCGACGCGGCGCTCGTGCACAAGCATTTCGCCTCCGAGCGATTCGTCTCGCTGTTTCGCCTGATCGGCTCGCTGACCAAGCCCACGCTGTGTGCGGTGCGCGGCCACGTGCTCGCCGGTGCGCTGGGGATCGCGCTGGCGTGCGACCTGATCGTCGCCTCCGAGGAGGCGACGTTCGGCACGCCGGAGATCAACATCGGCGCGTTCCCGTTCATGATCATGGCGCTGATCTACCGCAACGTCCCGCGCAAGAAGGCCACCGAGCTGTTGCTGCTGGGGGAGCGCTGGAGCGCCGCCGAGGCGCACACGGCCGGGATCGTCAACAAGGTCGTTCCCGTCTCGGAGTTCGAGGCCGCAGTGCAGGAGTGGGCGGGGAAGCTCGCCTCCAAGTCGCCCGCGATCATGCGCCTGGGCAAGGAAGCGATGCGCAGGCAGATGGACATGCCGCTGGACGACGCGCTCGACTATCTCCGCGCACAGCTCTCGCTCGCGGTCTCCACCGAGGACATCGTCGAGGGCGTCACCGCGTTCTTCGAGAAGCGCGAGCCTGTCTGGAAAGGGCGATGACGGGCCAGCATCTATAGATTTTTGGAACTCAGCGTCCAAAAAACCCCAGCTTTTTGGATGTCTGTCTCCAAAAAACCATACTCTTTTGGAGGATTTGGGTAGAATAGGGGCATGAGGGACGCCGAGATCGCCGAACGATTGCGGGATCGCAACCCCTGGTGGCGAAGCTCGCGTGGATGGCAGGAAGGGGACCAGAATCTCCGCGAGGCCGCCGAGGCGCCGTTCGAGTATCGCCCGCGGGCGCTCGACGGCCTCCGACCCGGTGGTCTGTACACGCTCAGCGGGCCACGCCGGGTCGGCAAGAGCTTGGAAGTGCGTCGCGCGATCGAGGAGCTGATCGACCGCGGTGTGCCTCCGCGCAACATCATCTACAGCTCGTGCGACGGTTTCTCGCTACAGGACCTGCGTCGTCTTTTCCGGGCCGGCGAGAGCCTCACACGTGGGGTCGAGGGCGCGCGATGGTGGTTCGTCGACGAGATCACGGCGGTCGGGGCGGGATGGTCCAGCGTCGTCAAGGATCTGCGTGACGATACGCCGCTGCGTCGCGACTGCGTCGTCCTGACGGGATCGAGTTCCCGCGAGTTGCGCGAGGCGACCAAGAGCTTCGCCGGACGCCGCGGAGCCGGCGTCGAGCGCTCCGATCGGCTGTTGATGCCCGTTCCCTTTCGCGACTACTGCCGGCTGATCGGAGTCGCGGGCCTGCCGGAGATAGGACCTCTCGCCCCGGGGGACATGCTCTCCAAGGTCGCGCGAGCGGCGGTCTCCGAGCTGTCCTTCTGGGTCAACGAGCTCGTCGACGCCTGGGAGCTGTACCTGCGCTCCGGCGGCTTTCCGCGCGCGATCGGCGATCTACTGCAGACCGGCGACGTGACGCCCGGGTTCGTGCAGGATCTTTGGGATGTGATTCGCGGCGACGCGATTCGTGCGACCAGCCTCGGCGACGCCGATCTGTTGAATCTCCTGGCCCGCGTCGCGGACAGGATCTCGAGCCCGTTGAACGCGAGCGCGATCGGTCGAGAGGTCGGCCTCGGGAGCCACCATGCGGTCAACGATCGCATCAATGACCTCGCTTTCGCCTTCCAGACGTGGCGGTGTCATCAGGTGGATCGGCACGGACGACCCAACACGGGCGCCCAACGCAAGGTGTATTTCATCGATCCGCTCATCGCTCGGCTGCCCAGCTTGCGTCACGCCGCCCACCGCACCCCCGATGTGACCAAGCTCAGCGAGCAACAGATCGGTCTCGCCCTGGCCCGAGCCGCTGCCGGTGGTCACGCCGATCGGTTCGTCGCCGGGGAAACGGTCATGTACGAGCGCACCAAGACGGGCAGGGAGATCGACTTCGTCGGCGCCGGCCAGGTTCCGATGGAGAGCAAGTACGTGGAACGTAGCTGGAAGAGCGAGGCGCGCACTGTAGCCAGCTCCCACGGCCGGGGGATACTCGCCACGCGCAACGTGCTCGACACCGACGGCGAGGTGTGGGCCGTGCCCGCCTGTGTCGTTGCATGGCTGCTCGGGAGCTGAGGCCAGTCCCGAGGCGGATCGAACGGAGGCGCTGGTCGGGCACGTCGGATGTCTCGGTGGCCGCACAACGAAAGCCGCCGGATCGATACCAAAGTACGCAGTAGGACTCTCTACTTCCCGCGGGCGTCGATCCGGTTAGGATTGCAACGATGGCCGCGTCTTCCACCGAGTCGAGCCTGCTGCGCCCTCTGGTCGAGGATCTGGAAGCCCGGCGCGCGCGCATCGCGCTCGGCGGGGGGCAGGAGAAGATCGAGCGCCAGCACGAGAAGGGCGCGCTGACCGCACGCGAGCGGATCGCGTTGCTCGTGGACGAGGGCACGTTCGTGGAGCTCGGCATTCACGGGCGCCCGCACTCCTCCCAGCGCGCGATGGACGGCGTCGAGGCCCCCGCCGACGGAGTGATCACCGGCTACGGCAAGATCGACGGACGGCTGACGGCGGTGTGCGCGTACGACTTCACGGTGATGGCCGGCTCGATGGGGATGACGGGCGAGTTCAAGGTCACGCGCTTGCGCGAGCTGGCGCTGACCAAGCGCATCCCGTTCGTATGGCTGCTCGACTCCGCCGGCGCCCGTGTGCAGGAGGCCGCGGGCGCGATGTTCGCCGGCTCCGGGCACCTGTTCCGCGAGGAGGTGATCATGAGCGGCGTAATCCCCCAGGTCGCCGCGCTGCTCGGTCCGTGCGCGGCCGGGACCGCCTACATCCCCGGTCTCGCGGACTTCGTGCCGATGGTCAAGGGCCGCGGCTCGATGGCGCTCGCCGGCCCGCATCTCGTGCGCGCGGCCGTCGGCGAGGACGTCACCCAGGAGGAACTGGGCGGCTCGCGCGTGCACTGCCGCAAGTCCGGGGTGGGGGACATGGAGGTCGCCTCCGACGAGGAATGCATCGAGCGCGTCAAGGAGTACCTCTCCTACATGCCCCAGCACTGCGAGACTCCGCCGCCCGTGCGCTCGGTCTCAGACCCGATCGAGCGCCGCGAGGAGTCGCTGCTGGACGTGCTGCCGCCGTCCAATCGCACGCCCTATGACATGTACGAGGTGATCCGCGCGATCGTCGACGACGGCGCCTACCTGGACATCAAGGGCCAGTGGGCGAAGACGATCATCACGTGCTTCGCGCGCTTCGGCGGGCGCCCGGCCGGGATCGTCGCCAATCAGCCCAAGCAGTTGGGCGGCATCCTCGACAACGACTCCGCCGACAAGGCCGCGCGCTTCGTGAACCTCTGCAATGCCTTCGCGATCCCGCTCGTGTTCGTCCAGGACGTGCCCGGGTTCATGGTCGGAACGAAGGTCGAGGCCGCCGGCATCATCCGCCACGGCGCCAAGATGCTCTACGCGGTCGCCAACGCGACCGTGCCGAAGATCACCGTGATCACGCGCAAGGCCTACGGCGCGGGCTACTACGTGATGAACGGCCGCGCGTATGAGCCCGACCTGATCGTCGCCTGGCCGAGCGCCGAGATCAGCGTGATGGGCGCCGAGGGAGTCGTCGAGATCGCCTTCCGCAAACAGGTCGAGGAAGCCGAGGACCCCGAGGCCAAGCGCGCCGAGCTGATCGATGGCTTTCGCAAGATGTTCGACGTGTACATCGCCGCGGGCAACGATCTGATCGACGACGTGATCGACCCGCGCGAGACCCGCGAGACGATCTGCAGGGCGCTGGAGATGTCCGCGGGCAAGCGCGTCGAGCGGCCTTGGAAGCGGCATGGGGTGGTGCCGGTATGACCACAGGTGCGTATGGCGGCGCTGGATCTGCGTCCTCGGTCACTCGTGTGCGGAGCACACTTCGCTCCCTGCGTCCTTGCCCAGCTTGCCCTACGCACCTGTGGATGCTTGTAGACAGAGAAGGCATGACTAATAAAAAGCTGATGTGGTCGGGAGGCCCGCATGCGGGCCTCCCCCGAGGCCGCACATGTGCGGCCTCGCCGTTGGCGCATGCGCCAACGGTCGACGAGCCGCATGCGGCTCGTCACGATCCCGCGCATGCGCGGGATCGCCAGTCGGCGCATGCGCCGACTGGAACAACACGAACGGAGGCTTTGTGAGCGTCGAGGACCCCGTAGTCCTGACCTGTGCGATCTCCGGCGTGCTCGCCAACCGCGAGCAGTGCCCGGCGATCCCCTATACCCCCGCCGAGTATGCCGCCGAGGCGCGGCGGATCGTGGACGAGGGCGGCGTGATGATCCACATTCACGCGCGCAAGCCCGACGGCTCGCCCAGCTTCGAGGTCGAGGACTACCGCGCGATCTCGCAGGCGATCCGCGCCGAGGTGGGGGACGCGGCGATCGTCAACTTCTCGACCGGCGCCGTGGGCGTGTCGGTCCAGAAGCGCGTCGACTACCTGCGCGAGTGCCGCCCGGAAGTCGCGGCGCTGAACATGGGCTCGATGAACTACGCCAAGTATTCGCGCTCGCGCAAGGACTTCGTCTTCAAGATGGTCTTCGCGAACCCCTTCGAGGAGATCATCGCGCTGCTGGAGGCGATGAACGAGTTGGGCATCAAACCCGAGCACGAGTGCTTTGACATCGGCCACGTCGGCTCGCTGGAGCCGTTGATACATATGGGTGTGCTGCATCCGCCGCTGCACGTGGACTGCATCATGGGCGTCACCGGCGGCATCCCGCCGAGCGCTCGCAACCTCGCGGCGATGGTGCAGAACATCCCCGCCAACTCGCACTGGGGCGTGATCGGCATCTCCCGGCAGCAGTGGCTGCTGGTCGCCGCCGCGCTGACCTTGGGCGGCTCCGTGCGTGTGGGGCTGGAGGACAACCTGTATCTGCCCAGCGGCGAGATGGCCGGCTCAAACGGCGAGCTGATCGCGCAGGCGCGTCGCATGGCCGAAGAGGTCGGTCGGCGCCCGGCGAGCGTCTCGGAGGCGCGCGCGATACTGGCGATCAAGTCTCCCGAGACGGTGAGCGCCGCGTCATGAGTCTGGCGCTGGAGGGCATCCGCGTGCTCGACCTCTCGCGGCTGTTGCCGGGCGGCTTCTGCTCGCTGCTGCTCGCGGACTTCGGCGCGGACGTGCTCAAGGTCGAGGACACGGGCATGGGCGACTACATCCGCTGGTCCCCGCCCTATGTGGAGGGCGCACAGGACAGCGCCAAGGGCGCGCTGTTCTTGGCGCTCAACCGCAACAAGCGCTCGATCCGCCTCGATCTGAAGAACCCGAGCGGTCGCGAGGCATTGCTGCGCTTGGTGCGCGAATACGACGTCGTGCTCGAGTCCTTCCGCCCCGGCGTGCTCGAGCGCCTGGGCGTCGGCTATGAGCGCATGCGCGAGGTCAACCCCGGGATCGTCTACTGCGCGATCTCCGGCTACGGGCAGACCGGCCCCAAGCGCGAGGCCGCGGGGCACGACATGAACTACCTCGGCCTCATCGGCCTGCTCGGACTCACCGGCGAGCATGGCGGGGAGCCGGTGCAGGCGGCCGGGCAGATCGCCGACCTCGGCGGCGGCTCGCTGATGGCCGCCTTCGGGATCATGGCCGCCCTGCACGAGCGCGACGGCTCGCCCGCCCGCGACGGGCGCCCGGCCAGGCCCGGCTCGGGGGAGGGCCAGATCGTGGACGTCTCGATGGCCGACGGCGCGCTCTCCTGGCTGGCGATGGTCGCTGGCGCTCACTTCGCCGACGGGACCGTCCCGCGCCGCGGCGAGCTGCCGCTGGCCGGCTCGCTGATCTGCTACCGGCCGTACGAATGCGCCGACGGCTGGGTCACGCTCGGGGCGCTGGAGCCGAAGTTCTGGCAGGCGTTCTGTCGCGGCGTGCAGCGCGAGGATCTGATCGAGCGCCAGTTCGAACGGCCCGGCTCCGACGCTCACGCCGAGGTCCAGGAGATCTTCCGCGCCCGCCCGCGCGCCGAGTGGGTGGAGTTCGCGCGCAGCCACGACTGCTGTCTGGAGCCCGTCCTCGACCTCGACGAGGCGCTCGGATCCGAGCTCGTGCGCGCGCGCGAGATGGTCGTCGAGATCGACCAGCCGGGAGCCGCGCAGACGGTGCGCCAGCTCGGCATCCCCGTCAAGCTCGAGCGCACGCCCGGCGATCACCGGCGCCTGCCCGGCCCGGCGCTGGGCGAGCACACAGAGCAGGCCCTGGGCGAAGCCGGCTACTCAGACGAGCGGATCGCCGAGCTGCTTCAGAGCGGCGCCGCGGCCGGGCCGGCACAGCCCGCCGCGCCGGCCACGTTCCGGGCGTGAGGGGGGCCGGCGATCGTGGCCGCCTCCACCGGCACGCCGACCGGTGGCGAGCGACCGTCAAGCGATAGCTCGTCCGGCGCCGCCGCCAACGCGCCCGAGACGGAGCTGCTGAAGATCGGCGAACTGGCCGAGCGCGCCGGTGTCAGCCCGGGCACGGTCCGGCACTATCTGCGCGAGGGCCTCTTGCCGGCGCCCGTGAAGACGAGCCGCAACATGGCCTGGTATCCGGCCGAGAACGTGCAGCGGATCGCGCTCATCAGGCGCCTGCAAGAGGAGCGGTTCATGCCGCTGCGAGTGATCCGCGCGATGCTCGACTCAGAGCCCGAGCGCGTACAGGCGCTGATCGAGTCCGAGGACCGCATCCTCGAACGCGCGCTCGCCGGCGCCGAGCAGCGCGGCGGCGGGCGCCGCGTGAGCGCGAAGGAGATCCGCGAGCGCTACGACATCCCCCGCAACGTCCTCGCGCGCCTGGTCGAGATCGGCGTGCTCACCCCCTCCGGCCGCGGCTACGGGCCCGACGACGTGCAGATCGTCGAGGCGATCAGCCGCTTTCGCGCCGGCGGCTACGACGAGGCGCTCGGGTTCACCGTCTATGACACCCTCCGCTACCGCGAGGCGCTCGAGCCGCTCGTGCAGGAGGAGATCCGCTCGCTGCTCGACCGTCTCGCCGGCGAGGTCGAGGTGGAGCGCGCGCACGAGATCATCGAGGCCGGCGCCGAGCCCCTGCGCGAGCTGATCGGGGCGATCCACTCCAAGCTCCTACTCGCCGAGCTCGCGCGCCAGCGCGGGCGCTGACCACGGGCTACCAGCGTGCGCGGTGGTGCTCCATCACGCCGAGGCCGCTCGCCAGGCGCACGCCGCCCGGCAACGCGCCGCTGAAGGCGCCAAACGGCGCGGTGTACTCGCTTTTGAGCACCACGAGGCTGTCGTTGCGTCGGCGCACCGCCTCGGCCGTGAAGCTCAGCCGGGAGGCGTCGTCGGCGTCCGCGGCGACGATCTCGCTCAGGTCCGCGGCGAATCGCACCGGCCGTGTCTCGCTCGGCACGCCATCCACCCACACCGCGCGCTCGCTCCCGCTCGGCGGATCGTTGACGCCAGTTACGAGATTCCACGCGAGCGCCGCGCCGTCCTCGCCCGTGCCCACGCCGGCGCTCCACCACCACTCGGTCTCGCGGGTGTGGTATCCGGCGGTGTCGTCGATTACCGCCAGCGCCTCGATCGCTCGCGGCGCGGCGCCGTCGAGCGTCAGCGTCCCATGTGCGCGCACACCCGCCTGCTTGCGCGTCAACACCTCGCCGTGTCCGAGCGCCGTGCCGTCGAGGGGCTCGGCGCCGTCTGATCCCCGCCCGTCGCCGTCGCGGTGGGCGCAGCGCGCCTGGATGCCCTCGTCTTCCTCCAACTCCAGGTCCAGCCTCACCTCGCCATCGCACACCGTCATGCGCCCTGGGGGCAGCGCGACGGCCCGGCGGCGCGCGAGCATGCGCGTGCGCTCCCGCAAGCGCCCGTCCTCGCGCGTGTACACCGCCCAGAAGCACTGCCTCGCCGGCCCGACCCGCACGAGCGCCGCGCAGGCCATCAGCTCCTCGCAAAACACCCCCACGTATCGCCATTGCTTCAACGGGCGCGCGCCCCGCAGCAGCGGCAGGCGCCGAGGACGACCCTCGTCGGCGCTCGCCTCGGGGCGCTCTGGAGCTATGCTTGGTGGCGTTGACTGACTAGTCAATCTATTTCCGTGGGTTGGGACTCGGCTCGCGAAAGGGAGCGCAAACATGAAGGCAGCGGCCGTCCAGATCAACTCCACCGCCGACTTCGGCGCGAACCTCGCCACCGCCGATCGTCTCACACGCGCCGCGGCGGCGGACGGCGCCCAGCTGATCGTGCTGCCGGAGAAGTGGACTGCGATGGGCTCCGAGGAGGAGTTGCGCGCGTGTGCGCAACCGCTCGACGGACCCGCCGTCTCCTGGGCTCGCGCCACCGCCGCCGAGCTGGAAGTGGACCTCGTCGCAGGTTCGTTCCTGGAGCGCATCCCCGGCGAGGAGAAGTTCGCCAACACCTGCGTGCACGTCTCCGCCTCGGGCGGCGTGCGCGCGGTGTATCGCAAGCTGCACATGTTCGACGTCAGCATCGACGGGCGCTCTTACCGCGAGTCCGACATCGAGCTGCCCGGCGAGGAGGTCGTCCTCAGTCAGACCACCGCCCCCGGTGGGGCGGGCGGCGTCGAGCTGGGCCTGTCGATCTGCTACGACCTGCGCTTCCCCGAGCTGTTTCGCGTCCTCACCGTCGCGGGGGCGCGCATCCTCGCGCTGCCCTCCGCTTTCACGCTGCCGACCACGCGCGATCACTGGGACATCCTCGTGCGGGCCCGCGCGATCGAGAACCAGGCGTTCGTGATCGCCGCCAACCAGGTCGGACCTCATCCGGGCGGGCTGCGCTCGGGCGGGCGCTCGATGATCGTCGATCCCTGGGGCGTCGTGCTCGCACAGGCCCCCGACGGCGAGCATCACGTGCTCGCCGAGCTCGATCTGGAGCGCCAGCTCGAGATCCGCGCTCAGCTGCCCGCGCTTTCGCACCGCCGTCCGGAGGCGTACTCCCGATGAACGCCGCGGCGTCTGCCGGCAATCGCGATCGTGAGGATCCGGAGGGCTCGCTCTCGGGCCGGCGCAAACCGGCCAACGGGGACGCGGGCGCCGCCACGAAGACCCGCGCAAAGACCGCCGCCGACAAGCGCCGCGCGATCCTCGACGCGGGCGTGCGCGTGTTCGCGCGTCAGGGTTTTCATGCCTGTCGCGTCGCCGACATCGCCGACGAGGCGGGCGTCGCCTACGGGCTCGTCTACCACTATTTCGCCTCCAAGGACGAGATCCTCGACACGCTCTTCCTTGAGCGCTGGGCGATCATGCTCGAGACGATCCGCCACGTCGACTCCCAGGAGATCCCGGCGCGCGAGAAGCTCGCGGCGATCGCCTCGTTCATCATCGACTCCTACACCCACAATCCCGACCTGATGAAGGTCATCATCGTCGAGGTCACCCGCGCGGCCAACTCCTTCGGTCAGACCCATCTCGCGCAGATCCGTCAAGCGTTCACGCAGATCGCCGAGATCGTCACCAAGGCGCAGGCCGACGGCGAGTTCAGATCCGACATCACGGCCGAGTTCGCGGCGATCGCCTTCTATGGGGCGATCGAGCAGGTGCTGACCGGCTGGATCTTCGGGCTTTTGCCGCGCGGATCCGAGCACTACGAGCAGGCCAAGCGACTCGTCGTCGAGACGATCTGCGGCGGTCTCGACGTGCCGGTTCCGGGTGCCCCTGCGTGAGGAGCCGGCGCCGGCGTCGCGCGCCCTGGCGGGGCGCGTCGTCTCGGGGCAATAGACTGCCCTAGCGACATGGAGAACGACGTCATCAAGCGCCTGATGTGGTCCGGCCTGCTGGCCGGTATCGGCGCGCTGTCGAGCATCGTCGCCCATCGCATCGCCACGCGCGTGTGGACTGGACTGTTCGACGAGGAGCCCCCCGAGTGAGCGCCTCGCCCGGAGGCGGGCAGTTCGGCGCCGGGGGGACGGACCGTGGCGGACCCGGCGACCCGGCGGCGGGTCGCGGCGACGCCAAGGGCATCGCCGCTGCGATCACCGAGGTCTCCGAGCGCGCGACCCTGCTCGTTCGCGAGGAGATCGAGCTGGCCAAGGCGGAGGTCGCACAGAAGGCGAGCAGGCTCGCCAAGGGCGCCGTCGTGGGCGTCGCCGCGGGGATCTTCTTCGTCACGGCCCTGTTCTTCGTGCTGATCGGCTGCGCCTGGCTGCTCTACTACTACCTGCCGATCGGCAACCAGTTCACCTACTTCTGGGGTTTCTTCGCGATGGCCCTGATTCTCGTGATCCTCGGTCTCATAGCGGGGCTGATCGCAGCTCGCGCGGTCAAACGGGGCGCGCCGACACCGGACATGGCGATCGAGGAGGCGCGTCGCATCCGCGAGACCGTCTCCGCGGGAGCGACCGATGGGCCAGGCGCCGCTCCGCATCGGGGCACTGCCTCGGCGACCGCCGCGTCCGCAAATCCCGGCGCCCCGGCTCCCTCCTATGGCGCCGCCGCGCCCCACGCCGTCGAGCCGCCCGCATCTGAGGGCGGAGAGGGAGATGGTGCCTGATGCCCCAGCGCTCGCCCACCGAGATCCGCGACTCGATCGAGGCCAACCGCAACGAGCTGGCGCTCTCGATCGTGCAGCTGCGCGGCGAGATCGCATACATCACCGACTGGCGCGGGCACCTGGAGCGTCATCAGCGCGAGCTGAAGATCGGTGGTGCGGTCGTGGCTGGGCTGGTGATCGGCAGCCGTCTGCTGCGCCGTCGCCGCAATCGCCGCGGCTGACTCAGGGTTCGCGGCCCTCAGCTCAGCAACGCGCGCGGGATCGCGCCCACGCCGATCAGGCCCGGCCCGGTGTAGGTGCCGATCACCGGCCCTACCTCCGAGGTGAACACGGGCTCGGAGTCGAAGATCTCGCGGCAGCGCGCGATCAGCCGCTCTGCCTGCTCGGTGGCCTGGATGTGTTGCACCACCCATCCGTCCGACCCTTCGTCGTGCAGCTGTTGGGCGTACTGCACCATCCGCTCGAACGCCCGGCCCGCGGTGCGCACGCGCTCGACCGGGACGATTTCGTACTCCATCGAGAGGATCGGCTTGATCCGCAGCGTCCCGCCCAGCCACGCCTGCGCCTTGCCCACGCGCCCGCCTCGGCGCAGGTACTCGAGCGTGTCCAGGCAGAACCAGATCTTCAACGCCCGGCGCGCCTGGCGCACGCGCCCGGCCACCGCGTCCCGATCTGCCCCCGACCTGACTGCGGCGCAGGCCGCGAGCACCAGCAGTCCCATCCCGCCGCACGCCGTTTCGCCGTCGATCACCTCCACGCGCTCGCCGAGGCCGCGCTCGGCGAGCAGGCCGTGCGCCTGCCTGGCGGCCTCGCACGTCCCAGAGATGCCCCCGGCAAGATGGATCGAGACGATGTCACGGCCTTCCTCCAGCAGCGGCTCCCACACGGCGAGGAAGTCGCCGATCGAAGGCTGCGAGGTGGTCGGCAGCTCGGAGTCTGAGGCGAGGCGCTCATAGAAGCCGTCGAAGCCGTCCATCTCCAGCTCGCGCTCGGGTTTGCCCTGCCAGCCCACGTACAGGCTGACCTGCCGGATGCCCTGTGCGTCCGCTAAATCGCGCGGCAGGTATTGCGTGCTGTCGGTGACCACCGCGACGGATTCAGGCATCCTCGATGGACGCTATCGCAATGGCCGACCCTCGCGGAAGCTCGCAGCCTGCTCCAGCGGGCGGGCGCCGACGAGTGCGGATCGGGAGATTCAGCCGAGCCGATTTTCGATCTGCGTGAGACCGGGCGCGAGCGCCTGGGTTTCGTCCTCCGACTCCATCGCATCCGCCTCGACGCCCAGCGTCTGCGCCAACTCGCCGGACTCGTACATCTCCATCACGATGTCGCACCCACCCACGAACTCGCCCTTGACGAACAGTTGCGGGATCGTCGGCCATTGGGAGATCGCCGACAGCTCTTCGCGGATGCGCGGATCCGGCAGCACGTCCACGGCCGCGAATGGAGCCTCCAGGGCCTGCAGCGCCGCCACCGTGCGCGCCGAAAAGCCACACGCGGGCGCATCCGGCGTCCCCTTCATGAACAGGATCGTCTCGTGCTCGGAGATCGCCTGTGCGATCGCCTCGCGAATCTCGGTGCTCTGCTCGGTGTCTGGCATGGTCGCTCCTGGCTGTTGGGCTCTGGGACTCTGTGGGCTACTCGGGAGGATGGGTCTTCAGCGACAGCGCGTGGATGGGGCCGCCGATCTCCGCGCCGAAGACGTCGTAGACGAGCCTGTGCTGCTCGATGCGGCTGCGCCCCTGAAACGCCGGCGCGGTTACGGTCGCTTTGAAATGATCGCCGCCGCCCGTCCAGTCTTCGACCTCGGCCCTCGCCCCCGGGATCGCGGCCTCGATTCGCTGCTTGATCTCCTCGGCGTTCGGCATGCTGAATGCAGCTTAGAACACTCGTTCACCCCTCGCTATACTTTGGAAAGCAATGGTCACGATCACCGATAAGGGCGCCGAGAAGGTGCGCGAGTTCCTTGCCGCTCAGGAGGCCGATGTGAGTCTGGCCGGCCTGCGGGTGGGCGTGCGCGGCGGCGGCTGCTCGGGCTTTCAGTACCAGTTGGCCTTCGACGAGCAGCGAGACGAGGACGCGGTGTTCGAGACCCACGGCCTTAAGCTGCTGGTCGACAACGACAGCCTCCCGTTCGTGCGCGGCTCGGTGATCGACTACCAGGAGACGCTTCAGGGCGCCGGTTTCAAGGTCGAGAACCCCAACGTCGTCGCCGCCTGCGGTTGCGGCTCGTCGTTCCGGGTGGCCGAGGAGGAGCAGGTCTCAGCGGTCTGACGGCCGGATGGCGGCGCGGATGCTGCGTCCTCAGTCGCTCGCGTGCAGAGCACGCCACGCTCCTTGCGTCCTTGCCCTCCGACCGTCAGACGGGTCCGTGAGCACGGAACGCATTCCCGTCCTATGCCGGATAGGAAGTTTCTGTTGGGATGATTGATTTCATGTTGACAAGGATTATGTTGCTTGGCATGAAGTAGATTTCTCGACCGTTGTTCGAGCTACCCACCGGCCTGCGTCGTCTCACGCCCGAACGCCTGCGCGACGACGTGCGCCTGCGCGCGCTCGCGGTCGGCGCCGGGCTGATACCGCCGCGCACGATGCACTCCGCCGAGGACGCCGCCGTGCTGCTGGACGCGGCCCGCGGGGCGCGGTGTGTGGTCGAGATCGGGGTGTACGAGGGCTCTTCCGCGGTCGCCCTATGTCAGGCGCTGGGCCCAGAGGCACAGCTGCACCTGGTCGATCCCTTCGGCCGCCATCCCGACGCGCTGCCCTCCGGCTGGGGCGCCACCGAGTGGGCGACCCGTCGCGCCGTCGCCCGCGCGCTGCGCCGGCGTGGCCCGGATGCCGTCGCCGTGCACTGGCATCCCCGTCTCTCCGCCGAGCTCGCCGCGCGCTGGCAACAGGAGGTCGACCTCGTGTTCATCGACGGCGATCACTCCGAGGCCGGCTGTGAGCTGGACTGGTCGCTGTGGCATCGCTTCGTCGCGCCCAGAGGGCATGTCGTCTTTCACGACGCCCGCGCCGACCGTCCGGGCGGCCGAGGTCTGCCCGGGCCCACTGCGGTCGTCAATCGCCGCTTTCGCTCTGCAACAGGCACGAGCGGCTGGACGATCGCCGCCGAGGCCGACCGCACCGTTGTTCTCCGGCGCGTCGGCTGAGTCACCGGCCGGCCTTCGTCACCGCACGACCAGTGTGGCTTTCATGCCCTTGGCCTCGTGTCCGGGCAGTGAGCAGAACAGCGTGTAACTGCCGGGACGAAGGTCGAGTTTCAGCTGGGGATGGGCGCCCGGAACGGTATTCGGGAGCGAGCCCGCTTCCCTGACTTCGCCCGGTTCGAGCGCGTGCAGGTTGTGTTCGTCCTGGCCGTGGTTGACGAATTCGATGACCACCTCGCCGGCGGGAACGGTGGTGCGCGACAGGACGTATCGGAACCCTTCGGTGTCCTGCGCCGTCACCTGCACGTGCACCGGAGCGCTCGGGCCGGCCGGGGTTTCCGGGGCCGGGGTGCCGCCGCCAGAAGCCGACGCTCCGCCGGGACCGGGAGCCATGATGGGAGCGCCGGGCGCCTGGGAGCCGCCCACCGGAGCGGCGGCTCCCCCCGTTGCGGCGGGCGCCGTGACGACCCTCCTGCGCGTGTCGTTCGGCTTCGCGGGCGCGCCCGGCCGGAGCCCGTGCGTCCTCGGGCAGCGATGGCGGCGCGAGCGTTTGCAATGCTTGGCAATGTGGGTGGCGCGATGATCGAGACGCGCCGTGGCCCCGGCGGCGAGCGCAAACGTCGCGGCCGCCGCGCCGGCCACGACGCACAGCAGCAGCACAGCGAGCGCCGAGCCTCCACGGCGAGCGCGCGGCCGCCGTCGACGCGCGCCGTCGCCGGCCCCCGCTCGGGCGCGAGGAAGCAGGCGCGTGGCTCGGGATCGCGCCGGCTTTTTCATCAGCCCTTGATCAGCTGCGGTCGCTGAAACGACGCGGCTTCGGGGATCGCCACACCGGCATCGGTCTGAAACCACTGCTCCAGCAGCGAGCAGTACATCGCGCGGAAGTCCGAGGTGTTCAGGAGGTTTTCGTTCGCGTCCAGTTTGCCGAGTCCCGGAAACTCGCCGATCATTTTGCCGGCCGCCTGCGTGCCGATCAGGAACGCGACGCCGGCCGCGCCGTGATCTGTGCCGGAGCCGTTTTCCTGCGGGCGGCGACCGAACTCCGACCACAACTGGATAAGCACCCGATCGGCCAGCCCGCGCTGTTCCAGATCACGCTGAAACGCGACCACCGCCGCGACCGTCTGGCCCAGATTCGTGCTCAACGTTTCCTGCTCGTCGGAGTGAGTGTCGTAAGAGCCGACGGCCGTCAGCGATGCGCATTTGATCGGCATCCCGGCGCCCAGCATCGCGGCCAGCGCCGCCAGTCGCGCCGGGAATTCGCCGCCGGCCGTTGGATATGGGATGGCCGGCGTGTATGTCGATTTGCTCTGCGCCTGCACGAACGCGGCCATCTGGTCGAGCACGATGCTCGTGTCCAATGCCCCGCTGCGCGCCTGTGCGAAGGCAGGTGAGGGAGCGTTCAGGGCTCCCAGTTCGCCGAACGCGCGCAGTGCCGGATCGGTCACCGGTTCGCCGAGCCCGTACGCCCACATGTTGTAGTCGGCCGGCGAAGACACCGCCGCGACCGGCACTTTGGTCGTCCCGAGGGCGGGGGCGAGTGAGTAGTCCAGCGATAGGCCCTGCAGCGGGTTGCCGGGTTCGCCGATCGCGTCGAGCAGGCGCCCCATCCAGCCCGAGCGGGCGTTGGTGTCGAGTTGACCGACCTCCCAGTAGTGACGGCTGGTGAAGTGGCTCTCGTCCGGCGGGTCATACCCGACGGCGGGGAACGTGCTGACCTTGCCCTCTTCGTGCAGTTGCGCCAACCCACCGGCGGCCGGGTGCCACATCAGCGCTTCGTCCTCCGCGAACACCTTGCCGGCGCCTTCGGTGAGCCCCAGTTGCGGGCGCAGCTGGTGGTAGCGGGCTTCGCCGACCGGCGCGAGCACCGACAGCGCGTCCCAGCCGCCTTCCATGAAGATTGACACGAGCACCGGCTGATCGGGCGCGGCCGCCGCGGCCTGCGCGATGCCCTCTTCGAAATGGCGCGGGCTGAGCATCGACGCGCCGTACACCGACAGCGCCGCCCCCGCGGCCCGCAGCACGAACGTGCGCCGGTCCATGCCGGTGCCGGCCGGCACCGGCATGCCGGGCTCTATCTTGGGCAGCCCCCGACCGGCCGCGGCCACGCTGCGGCGCAGCAGTTGTGCGCGGTTGAAGTCGTTGCAGGAGCAGCCCTCGGACACGCTCAGCTCACCTGCATGTCCGGAGCGGTCGCGATCAGCATCCGCAGCGCGTTCTGGCGCATCGCCCGGTAGGGGCTCTGCTGCCACTCGGCGAGAGGTTCGCTCAGGCACGACTGCGAGAACGCGCCGATGCACTGCATCGACTCGGTGGACAGCCGCGGGTTGCCCCAGTAGGCGAGCGCGCCGGCGAGCGCTGCGGAAGGATCCTCGGTCGCGCTGTAGGGCTGTTCGCCCTGGGCCGGCCAGGGGTTGGGGTATGTCTTGGCGGTCGCATAGCTGGCCATTTCCCAGCGCGCCTTCACGGTCGAGGTGTCGATCCAGTCGCCGAAATCCCAACCGGAGACGTTGGGCGGATAGAACAACTGCTGGCCGGCGTTCGCCGAGAGCCAGGACCACGCGGTCGTGTCGATCGGCCGTCCGATCGCCCGCAACAGGCCTGCGTTGTAGACGACGGGCGGGGTCACCAGCTCGGGGCCTTCGTAGAAGGCGGGATGCTGCAAGATCGCCTCGACGGTCGCGCGGAGGTCATAGCCCGATCCCGTGTAGAGGGACTGCAACGACGCAAGCGTCGCTTCGTCGGGCGGCGTGGGGACGAAGTAGCCCCACAGCTTCGTCACGAAGAACGAGGCGTGCAGTGGATGGGTGACGCACAGGCGCACCGCGTCTTCCCAGTTCCAGTTGCCCGTCTGACCGAACACCGTCTTCTGTCCGCTGTCATGGCGGGTGGGGTCGAAGTGGAAGTTGTGCAGGCCGGCGCTTTCCGACCATTCCGCGCTCCAACCGGTCAGCGCGCGAGCCATTTCTCGCACGTCGTCCTCGGTGTAAGCGCCGCGATCGGCGCCCAGCGAGAACAGCTCCATCATCTCGCGCGCATAGTTCTCGTTGGGGTCGTACCTGTCGTTATAGATGCCGTCGAGGAACACCAACATCGCGGGATTGACGGTTACGGCCGCGAACAGGTCGTGAAAGCTGCCCAGCGCCATGCTCCGAAACAGGCCGTTCTGGTCGAGCATCATCTGCTGGCTGTTCACCTTCTCGTTGGAGTTCGCGAACCAGTCGTGCCAGATGAACGTCATGCGCTCCACCAACTGCTGGTCGGAGCGCACCATGCGATCGAGCCACCAGCAGTGGTCCTCTCCCCAAGCGTCGGCAGGGGAGAGCGGGTTGCCTTCGTCGTCGGTCGGCGATGGGCCGCTCAGGGTTGCGGATCCGGAGGGCCGCGTGAGACCGTGGATGACCTGTTGCAGCGGCCGGCCCGCGAGCGCGCCCGCCTGCCCGGGCGTCGGTCCGAAGCCTGCGCGCCAGCACAGCCGCTGTGCCTGCGCGAAAGAGATCGGCGCGCCCAGCGATTCGACCGGGGCGGGCGATGGCGCGGGAGGTGACGCCGGGGCGCTCGCAGGAGGGATCGGCAGCGCTCCCCGCGGCCGGCCGGCGGCGTGGCGGATGACCTTGTGGGGCTTGTGCTTGCGCTTGCGACGGTGATGCTCGGCGTGCTTGCGCGGCGGTCCGTGATGCGTTTGCTTGGCACGGACACGGCGCCTGTGAACCATTCTCCGTGCCTCGGCCGCCGTCGCGATTTGCTGACGCTCGCGCGGGCGCGATCGACGGATGTTCTATCCAGCGCCGAACCTACGTCGGCTCGTTCGCGAGCGAGCGCCACAGGTACCGGCACGCGAGCGTTCTATGCGGGCGCCACGGCAGCGCGATCGCCTCCATCGCGGGCGCGTCCGGCAACTCCTCCAGCTCATAGGCGCGCTCGATCGCGCGGCGGATGCCGAGATCGCCGACCGGCAGCACATCGGGGCGCTCGAGGTGGAACATCAGGAACATGTGCGCGGTCCACACCCCGAGTCCCTTCACGGCGGTCAGCTCGGCGATCACCGTGTCGTCGTCCAGCTCGTCCAGGCGCTCCAGCTCCAGTTCGCCGGTGATCGTGTGTTCGGCCAGGGACCGGAGGTAGCCGACCTTCGCCCGCGAGAGCCCGGCGGCGGCGCGCAGCTCTTCGGGCTCGTCCTCGAGGATCTCCTCGGGCGTAGGTGGACGACCATCGAAGCGATCGGTCAATCGCCCGTAAATTGAACGCGCCGCCTTGACCGAGAGCTGCTGGCCGGTGATCGCCCGCACGAGCGCGCCGTAGTGATCCTCGCGGTCTGGCCGGCCCTCGCGCGCGGACGCAAGCGTGCCGACGGCGGCGATTACATCGGCGAGCACCGGATCGCTGCGGCGCAGGTGCGCAAGGCCCTTCGGCATTTGGTCTTCAGGCCGCCGGGAGCGCGGTGGTTTCGGCGCCGATCGGCTCGCCGTCGAGCGCGTTCAGCGCGCGCTCCAGCGACATCCTGATGCAAGTGAAGCTCGGCGTGTCGCGCACCGTGTAGCGGGAGGCCTCGGTCGTGCGCAGCCGCTGCACCAGATCCAGGAACGTGCCCACGTCGTCGGTGTCGAAAGCGACCACGAACTCCTGGTCGTCGAGCCCAAACGAGTACGTCGTGTGGTTGTCCACCGTCGGGTATTCGCGCCCCACCTCGATGTGCCCCTGCATGATCCGCCAGCGCTCCTGCGCGGGCAGCCCGTACCACTCCCGAGACTTGACAAAAGGGTACACAAACACGTAGCGGCCCTCGAAGCCGCGCGGGCTCGTGCGCTCGTCGTCGGAGTATTCCGAGCTCTTGCGCATCCCCAGGAACGAGTACGGGATCTGCGCCCACTTCATCAGCCCGCTCTGGCCCATCACGACGTGCAGCTCGTGGATGCGCTCCAGGTTCTCCGCCTCGGCGATCAGCAAAAGCTCGGCGTCACCGCGCGTGCCCATCAGCGAGAAAGCCTGCAGCAGATGCCCGTCGGCGAAATCCTCGCACGCCGCCAGCAGTTCGCGCTTGTCCTGCTCGCGCCGACCGGAGTCCAATCGCCGCCACGCCGGATCGAGCTTCAGGAACGTGTACTTGACGAAGTGCCGAGCGGCCACCACGCGATTATCGCAGCCCACCGCGCGTGCGCCCGGTTTGCGGTCGGCCCGAGCGGTTAGACTCACCGTGTGCGGATCGCGCTGATCTCGCCTTACTCTTGGACCTACCCCGGAGGCGTCACGCGTCACATCGAGGCGCTCGCGGCCGAGTTGGGCGTGCTCGGGCACGACGCCCGCATTCTTGCGCCGTATGACCCCGATGACGCGCTTGCGCGCCGTCTGCATCGTGGAGCCCGTCCACAGTCTCTGCGCCCGCCCGCGGGCTTCGTCTCGCTCGGGCGCACGTTCGGGCTGCCCGCCAACGGCGCCGTCTCGAACATCACCGGCGCTCCCGGCGCCTTCCTGGCCCTGCGCCGGGAGCTGCGCAGCGGTGGCTACGACGTCGCGCATCTGCACGAGCCGATCGTCCCCATGGTCTGCTGGGACGCCCTCTTCCACGCTGGATCGCTGCCGCTCGTGGGTACGTTTCACACCTACTCGGAGAACCCGATCACCAACGGCATCGCCGCCGGCCCGCTCGGGGGGAGGCGGCGCATCAATCGTCTGCGCGTACGCATCGCAGTGTCCGAGGCGGCCGCCTGGACGGCGCGGCGCTTCTACGGCGGGCGCTACCGGATCGTGCCAAACGGCGTCCAACTCGGCGAGGCTCCCGCCGTCGGTGACGCCCGGGACGCGCCCGGCGAGACCTCGGAACCCCTGCGCATCCTGTTCGTCGGTCAAGCCGTCGAGCGTAAGGGCCTGTCCATCCTTCTGCGTGCGTTCGAGGCGCTGCGCGACCACGTGCCGGCCACGCTGACGCTCGTGGGCGCCTCGTCCGAGGAGGTCGCGCATATGACGCTCGACGATCGCGGCATTCGGGCGCTCGGCAAGGTCTCCGAGGCCGACAAGCTAGCCGAGCTAGCTCGCGCCGACGTGCTGTGCGCACCCTCCCTGGGAGGCGAGAGCTTTGGCATGGTGATCACCGAGGGGCTGGCCGCGGGCACGCCGGTGATCGCCTCCGACATACCCGGTTATCGGGACGTCCTGCGCGACGGCGTCGACGGGCTGTTGGTGGCGGTCGGTGACCCGCTGGCACTCGCCGAGGCTCTGCGCCTGCTGGCGCTCGAACCCGCGCGGCGCGCGCGCATGTCCTTCGCAGCCCGCGAGCGTGCTGAGCGCTTCGCCTGGCCGCACGTGGCCGCCGAAGTGCTCGACTGCTACGAGCAGGCCCTCGCGGTCGGCGAGCCGACGACACGCTTGACCCGGGTTGCCGTCCGACACGGCTTTGCCCCCGCCGATCTATTGCCGCGGGTTCCAGCTCAGAGGTTGCCGTCGCTGAAGGCGCAGACGCCCACGCTGCCTGCCTCAGACCGCGCCCGCCGCGTACGCACGCTGCGCCGTCTCGGCCTTGCCGGCAGCTCGCTGCTCGGCGCCGGGTTTGCGGCTCTGGCCCTCCAGCACATCGGCGTCACCCGGGTCGCCGCTTCGCTGGTGGCCTCCAAGCCCGGTCTGCTGCTCGCCGGCCTGGCGGTGATGTGCGCCGCGATGTTCGTGCGCGCGCTCGCGTGGCACTCCATCCTCGTCGTCGCTCCGACCTGGCGGCGCGCGAAACGTCGCGACGCGATGCAGGGCACGTTCATCGGAGTGTTGATGTCATCGACCCTACCCGCCCGCCTAGGCGAGCCCTCGCGCGCGCTGATCGTCGCCCGGCGTCTGGGGCGCGCGCGAGAGACGCTCCCGGTCGTGCTCGGCACGATGGTCTCGCAGACGCTGCTCAACCTGCTCGCGCTGCTGATCCTCGGCTGCGTAACCCTCTCCAGCGTGAGCGTTCTCGACGGACACGATCGCGCGCTGTTGCTGATCGCACTCGCTCCGCTGGCAGCGCTCGTGGCCGTCCTGCTTGCGCCCGTACTGATTCCCCCCGCCGCGGTCTCAAGGTCGCGGCGCCTGCAGGCGCTCTTGGCCGGCTTGCGCGGTGTGCTGTTGCGTCTGCGTGACGGTCTGCGCGTGTTCAGCCGTCCACGCCGAGCGGCTCTCGCAACCGCGACTCAGCTCTGTGCCTGGGCGTTGCAGTGGCTGTCGTGCTGGCTTTTGCTGATGGCGCTCGGCCTGGATTCACGCGCGGGCGCGGCGGCTGGCGCCGGGGTTCTGTTCGCGGTCAACGTCACCGCCGTAATCCCCGCCACACCGGCGAACGTCGGCGTGTTCCAGGCCGCCTGCGTGGCGGTTCTGGCCGGCGCCTATCACGTGTCCACCGCCGACGCGATCGCCTACGGCATCGTGCTGCAGGCGGTCGAGGTCGCAACCGCGCTTTTGATGGGTGTGCCCGCGCTGCTCAACGAGGGTCTCTCCTGGCGCGACGTGCGTCTGCGCACGATGCAGGCCGCGCCGGTCACGCTCGGCCCGCTGCCCGCCGAGCGCGCCGCGGGCCTCTCGCGCGCCGAGGGCTGAGCGGTCGCTTAAGCTGAGAGGGCCGGTTCGTCCTCGGCTTCGACGGCGCCCTCGGGCGGGTCGTCGTCGCCGATCTCACCGAACAGCGACGGGTCGCGGGCCGAGCCGCGGATCAGGTCATCGGGCGAGCCGTCTGCAAGCAGCCGGCCTTGGCGCGTGCCGAAGTAGATCGCCTGCGGATGGTGGGCGATAAGCGCAAGCGTCGACTGCTCGGGTTCGGGCGCGTAACCGTCGGTGATCTTCATGCCGATCTGGCCGAGGTCGAGCAGCTTCTGCACCTTCAGGTGCTCCGCCTGCTCGGGCACTGCCGGATAGCCCCAGGAGTAGCGCCGGCCCCGCGCCTCGTCGATGCCGAGCATCTGACGCGCACGCCAATGCAGCCATTCGGCCAATCCCTCGGCCGTCTGCACGCCGAGACCGTGCACGAACAGCTGCTCGGCGAATTCTCCTTCGGCCTCCAGCTTGGCCATCAGCTCGGTCACCTCTGAGCCGACGGTCACCGCCTGCACCGCGATCACGTCGAGCTCCTGCGGTGGCTGGCCGGTGGGCGACGGCGCGCCGTCCGGGCCGACCGCGGGCCTGAAGAAGTCGGCGAGGCAGATGCGGTCGCCCTTGGGCTGGCGCGGGCAGACGAAGCGCGTCAGCTCGGTCTCGCGGTCATCGGGGTCGAGCACGACGATGTCGTTGCCCAGCGCGTAGCAGGGGAAGAAGCCGAGCAGCGCGCGCGGGTGCAGATAGGTCTGCTCCTTCCACATGCGCTCCAGACGCGGACGGAAGTCCTCGTCGAGCAGCTTCTGCCACGCCTCGCCTTTGACGCCGCGCCCGCCCCAGTGCAGCTTGAACAGCACGTGCGTGTCGAGGTGGCGATAGACCTCCTCCATGTCCACATCGATCTCCTGCACGCCCCAGAACGGCGGCGTCGGGATCGGCACGTCCGTGCGGGCCGCCGAGCGCACCGAGTCATCGGCGAAGTTCAACTCCTCCTGGGGCTCCTCGCCCTTGGCGCGGAACTCGGTCGCGCCCGCGAGCAGCTTCTCCACGAGCGCGCCGCGCGCGTCGGAGTCGACCAGCTGGTCCATCACCGACAGGCCCTCGAAGGCGTCCTTGCAGTAGAAGACGCCCGGCTCGTAAATCTCCTCGGATTCTTTGCCGCCCGGATACAGCGCGCGATAGCTGAACGCGCGGTTGATCGCCGCGCCGCCGATCAGCACCGGGTAGGAGAGGCCCTTGGCGTGCAGCTCCTGGATGCACGCCGGCATCTGCTTCGACGTCGAGACGAGCAGCGCGGACAGGCCGATCGCCGTCGCCTCGTGCTCCTGGGCGGCGTCGAGGATCGTCTGGATCGGAACCTGCTTGCCGAGATCCACGACCGTGTAGCCGTTGTTCGTGAGGATCGTGTTGACCAGCGACTTGCCGATGTCGTGCACGTCGCCGAACACGGTCGCGAGCACGACCGTGCCCTTCGTGTAGCCCTCGATCTTGTCGAGGTATTTCTCCAGCTGCGCGACCGCCTTCTTCATCACCTCGGCCGACTGCAGCACGAACGGCAGGATCAGTTCGCCCGCGCCGAACTTGTCGCCGACCTCTTTCATCGCCGGCAGCAGCACCTCGTTGAGCGTCGGCACCGCGCCGATCTTCTCGACGCTCTTGTCGATCTGCGCCTCCACGCCGTCCTTGCGCCGGCGCAGGATGTGGAAGTGAAGCGCCTCCTCCGGCTCCATCCCCTCGGTCGGGTCGGCTGCTCCTGCAGGGCCCTCCTCCTCGCCCTTTGACTCGAAGTGCCCGATGAAACGCTTGAGCGCGTCCTCGCGGCGGTTGAACACGAGGTCGTCGGCCAGTGCGCGCTCGTTATCTGAGATCTCCGAGTACGGCGTGATGTGGTTCGGGTTGACCATCGCCAGGTCCAGGCCCGCGTCGACGCAGTGGTGCAGGAAGACCGAGTTGAGCACCGCGCGCGCGCCCGGGGAGACGCCGAAGGAGACGTTCGAGACCCCCAGTGAGGTCTTCACGTGGGGGATCTCTTCCTTGATCGCCTTGATCCCGGCGATTGTCTCCACCGCCGACGGGCGCCACTCCTCGTCGCCCGTCGTCAGCGTGAACGTCAGGCAGTCGAAGATCAACAGCTGCGGGTCAAGACCGTGCTCCTCGCAGCACAGGTCGCGGATCCGCTTGGCGATCTCGACCTTGCGCTGCGCCGTCTTGGCCATGCCGACCTCGTCGATCGTCAGCGCGATCAGCGCCGCGCCGTGCGCCAGCGCCATCGGCACGACGCGGTCGAGCTTGTCGCGCCCCGCCTCGAGGTTGACCGAGTTGACGATCGCCCGGCCCGGGATCTGCTGCAGCGCCCGCTCGATCACCTCCGGCTCGGTCGAGTCGACCTGGATCGGCGCCGGCTGCGTCAGCGAGACCTTCTTCGCCAGCAGGCGCATCTGTTCGTCCTCGTCTGCGCGCTCGGTCAGCGCCACGCACAAATCGAGCACGTGCGCGCCGCCCTGCACCTGGTCTTCGGCGATCTGCACGAGCCCGTCGTAGTCGTCGGCGAGCAGCAGCTCCTTGGCCCTGCGCGAGCCCTGCGAGTTGACACGCTCGCCGACCATCGTCGGCGCCGGCTCCTGTGCCAGCGGGGTCGAGGCGATCATCGAGGAGAGCTGCGGCGGGCGTGGCGCCGGGCGCGCTGAGACCTCGCGTCCGGAGACGCGCTCGACGATCGCGGCGATGTGCGCCGGCGTCGTGCCGCAGCAGCCGCCGACGACGCCGACGCCGTAGCGCTCGACGAACTCCTTCAGCGCGTCCGCCAACGACTCTGGCTGCTCCGGGAAGATCGTCTCGCCCTCCGGGCCCTGCAGTGGCAGCCCCGCGTTCGGGATGCACGCGACCGGCACCGGGCAGAACTCGCCGAGGAAGCGGATCGCGTCGCGCATGTCCTCCGGCCCCGTCGAGCAGTTCAACCCGATCACGTCGACCTTCAACGCCTCGAGCGTCGTCAGCACCGAGGAGATGTCCGTGCCGAGTAGCATCTTGCCGCCATTGGGCAGCAGCGAGACCGAGGTGTGGATCGGCAGCGTGCGCCCCGTGCTCTTGAACGCCTCGCGTGCGCCGAACACGGCGGCCTTGACCTCAAGAATGTCCTGTGCGGTCTCGACGATGATCAGATCCGCGCCGCCGTCGATCAATCCGGCGGCCTGCTCCGCGAAAACCTCGACCAGCTCCCCGAACCGGATCTGCCCGAGCGATGGGTCCTCCGAGGCAGGTAGGTAGCCGGTCGGCCCGATCGAGCCCGCGACGAACCTGTTCTCGCCGGCCGCCTTGCGTGCGATCTCCGCCGCTCGCGTGTTGATCTCGACCGTGTAGTCGGCCAGGCCCCACTCCTCGAGCTTGATCCGCGAGCCCTGGAACGTGTCGGTCTCGACCACTTCCGCGCCGGCCTCGAGCATCGAGGAGTGCACGCCCTCGATCACGTCCGGGCGGTTGAGCACGAGCGCCTCGTGGCACTTGCCCTGCAGGCCGCCGTAGTCCTCGTCGGTCAGCTCGAACTGCTCGAGCGTCGCGCCCATGCCGCCGTCGTAGACGACGACGTGCTCGGAGATCGCCTTGAGGTAGTCGCGGGCCATCAAGCCATGCTAGCCGCAGGCGCCGCGTACGCAAACGATCGCGTACGCGGCTCGGTGGCGCGTTCCCGCCGCCCCTACTTGATGAACAGCATCTCCGAGTACTTCGGCAGCGGCCACAGGTCGTCGGCGACCAGGCCCTCCAGCCGATCGGCGACGTCGCGCACGTCGTCCATCGCGGGGATGACCCGGTCGTGCATGTACGCGGCCCACTTAACGGCCGTCTTGTCGTCCTGGTTCTCCTTGAGGTTGGCGTCCTCGAGCTTGAGGATGGCGAAATGCAGCTCCTTGATCAGGGGCTCGACCTCGCCGATCAGCTCCTCCAGGCCGGCGGCCTTGAGCTCGTTGAGATGGCGCACGGCCGCGGGCAGGATCTCGGTGCGAGCGATCGCCGCGGCGGTCTCGGACTCGATGTTGATCTTGGTCGCGTACTGCTCCAACACGACCTCGTGGCGAGACTCGAGCTCGCGCTTGGAGAGGACCTTGTACTTCTTGAACAGCGCCACGGTGCCCTTGTCGACGAGCCACGGCAGCGCGTCAGGGGTGGAGCGCAGGTTGTAGAGCCCCCGCTTCTCCGCCTCGTCGTGCCACTCCGGCGAGTAGTTGTCTCCGCCGAACACGATCCGCTTGTTCTGTGCGTAGCTCTCCTTGACGACCTTCGCGACGGCCTTCTCCAGCCCGCCCGAGCCTTTCATCGCTGTCTTCAGCTTGCCCGCCAGATCGTCGATCGCCTCCGCGACGATCGTGTTCAGCACGGTGTTGGGCAGCGCCAGGGACATCGAGGAGCCAAGCGCGCGGAACTCGAACTTGTTGCCTGTGAACGCGAACGGACTCGTACGATTGCGGTCGCCGCCGTGCAGCGGCAGCGCAGGCAGCACGGGCGTGCCGAGACCCAGGAACGAACCGGGCTTTGACTGCTGGGCCTTGCCCGCCTCGATCGCCGTGAATACCTTCTCCAGCTCCGAGCCGAGGAAGATCGAGATGATCGCCGGGGGCGCCTCGTTGGCGCCCAGGCGGTGGTCCTGTCCGGGCGAGGCGATCGATGCGCGCAGCAGCGCCTGATGGGCGTTGACCGCTTGGATCACGGCCGTGCAGAAGAACAGGAACTGCAGGTTCTCCGAGGGCGTGTCACCTGGCTCCAGCAGGTTCACGCCGGTGTCGGTGCCCATCGACCAGTTGTTGTGCTTGCCCGATCCGTTCACGCCGGCGAACGGCTTCTCGTGCATCAGGCATACCAGGCCATAGCGGCGGGCGACGTTCTGCATCACCTGCATCGTCAGCTGCTGGTGGTCGCAGCCCACGTTCGAGTTCTCGAAGATCGGGGCGAGCTCGTACTGGTTGGGCGCGACCTCGTTGTGGCGTGTCTTGACCGGTACGCCGAGCTTGGCAAGCTCGAGCTCGGTCTCCATCATGCAGGCGAGGATCCGCTCGGGGATCGAGCCGAAGTAGTGGTCGTCGAGCTCGTGACCCTTGGGCGGCTTGGCGCCGAACAGCGTGCGTCCGGTCGTGAGCAGGTCGGGGCGTTCGAAGTAGTACTGCTCGTCGATCAGGAAATACTCCTGCTCGGGGCCCACGGTCGTGAACACGCGATCGGCGCCGTCGCCCGAACCGAGCAGGTCCAGCGCGCGAATTGCCGCGCCCGAGAGTGCGTCCATCGAACGCAGTAGCGGGATCTTGTTGTCGAGTGCCTCACCCGTCCAGGATGTAAACGCCGTGGGGATGCATAGCAACGCGCCGTTGGGGTTCTCGAGGATGAACGCCGGGCTGGTCGGGTCCCAGGCGGTGTATCCGCGAGCCTCGAACGTGGCCCTGATGCCTCCGGTAGGAAATGAGGAGGCGTCGGGCTCGCCCTGGATCAGCTCCTTGCCGGAGAACTCGGCGATCGCCGTGCCGTCGCCCGCGGGCGCATAAAAAGAGTCGTGCTTCTCGGCGGTCGATCCCGTCAGCGGCTGGAACCAGTGCGTGTAGTGGGTCGCGCCCTTCTCCATCGCCCAATCCTTCATCGCCTGGGCGACCTGGTCGGCGAGCGAGGTGTCCAGCGCCTCGCCGTGCTCGAGCGTGCGTTGCAGCGCACGGTAGACGTGCTTGGGCAGCCGGTGGCGTTGGAGGTTGGCGCTGAACACGTTGGACGCGAACACCTGGTTTCCCGGCAGCGTCAGGTCGGGGGTGCCGAGCGCCGAGCCGTTGGCGCTCCACTGGGCGGCGGTCACGTTGTGCTGACGGGTCCTGGGCATGGGCGGGGCGATTCCTCCTATGAAGTGTTTTGAGCGGCGTTCACGCGGGGTCAGCCGGTACCCGAGTCTCGGGCAGGGCGCCGACGCATTGCCGGAGTGCAATCGTAGTGCCCGCGCGAGCTCGTGGCATCACCGTCTGGCGAAATCCGCGCTTGGCGGTTTAGACACCGGGCCAAGCCCGCGCTGCGCTGCTGCTGCTGCTGCTGCTGCCGCCGCCGCTGCTGCCGCTGCCGCCGCCGCTGCTGCCGCTGCCGCCGCCGCCGGGCTATTCGCTTGCCGCGGATGTGCCGGGCACGTAGCGGCCGGGTTCGACCTGGCCCGTTTCCGGGTTCACGTGCGTGGCCGGAGGCCTAGGCGCGATCGCGACCTTGAAGTGGCCGTGGGGGATCGCACCGCCGGCCAGACGCGCTCTGGAGCGGCCCGCCAGGCCGGGCGCGATCGTGTAGTGGACGGTGTAGAGACCCGGCTTGACCGGGGTAACGCGCCACGCGAACGTCTGGCTGTGCCCGGGCGCCAGCGGACCGAGCGCCCAGGTGTTCACATAGGCCGTCTGGCCGCCCCCCGGAGGGCTGACGGCCTGGCTCTGCACGGGACGCTTGGGAATGGCTCCGGGGCCCTGTTCGACCACCCAGATCGGCCGCCTGTTCGAGGCCAGTTCGGGAAAGTCGGACACGTAGCTGAACGCGTCGACGGTGACCGCGAGATTCGGAATCGTGGCCGTGCTCGTGTTGCGTACCCGCAGCGTCATCGTGGCCGGGCGCGCGACCGCCTGCACTGCGGGGAAGCTTGCGTGGGTGACGGCTACGGTGAACGTCGCGTCCGGTTCGTGGGAGTCCTGGCGTGCTGCCCCACCGCAGCCAGACGCGATCGCGGCGCAGGCGCCTAGGAGCAGGACGGCGATTGACGCGTGGCACCCCCTCACAGCGAGGCCACGATACCAGTGGGGTCCACAGGGGGCCGGTATGTGGCGGCGGGTTGGGGTGGCGCGCCGCCAGCGCATCGCGTAGAGTTCGTGCCGATAGCGACCGCTACCCGAGGGAGGGGCGTCAGAGAAGATGGTTCGCAGTGCAGCCGAGCGGGCGTTCCTGCCGACGCGGAACCTGCTCGAGGAAATCGGGGACATGATGATCCTGACGGGCAGGACCATCTGGTCGGCTCTGCGCCCGCCTTATCCTTATGGGGAGGAGTTCGTCGCGCAGTTCCTGTTCGCGCTACGGCTGTGCTGGTTCCCGTTGCTCGTCTCGACGGTGTGTCTGTGTTACGCGGCGCCGGGATTGCAGGCGGCTAACTTCTTCGAAATATTCGGGGCGCTGGATCGTGTGGGAGGCATCTTCGTGCTGGCCGCGATCCGCGAGATCGGTCCGGCTGTGACCGGAATCGTGCTGGCCGGAGTTGCGGGCACCGCGATCACGGCCGACCTCGGGGCGCGCAAGATCCGCGAGGAGCTCGACGCGTTGCAGGTGCTCGGGGTGGACCCGATCAAGAACCTGGTCGTGCCACGCTTCCTGGCGCTGATGGTCGTCACCGGCCTGTTCAACATCTATGCGCTGCTGTTCGGCATCTTCGGCGGTCTGCTCGCGGAGCTCGTCAAGGGCCAGCCGCTGGGGCCGTTCTGGGCGACGCTGTTCGCGAACGCATCGACGACGGACCTGTGGGGATCGGTGCTGAAGACGACGCTGTACGGGGCGATCATCGCGATCGTGTGCTGTTACAAGGGCATGACCGCCTCCGGCGGCGCCGAGGGCGTCGGCCGCGCGGTCAACCAGGCGGTCGTGATCACGTTCCTGGGTATCGGCGCGTTTGACTACGTGTTCACGCAGATGCTGCTCGCCACCCACCCGAACATCCTGGTGATCAAGTGATCCAGTTCGCCGTGCCGGCGGCCGGTGTGGCTGCGGCGGCCGCCGGGTCGCGCCGGGACCGTGCCGGGAAGCGCGCGCGGCCGGCAGGAGCCGGACGATGAACGAATTCCTGGCGATGCCGCGCGAATGGATCGCCTCGACCGGCGAGATCGCGGGGTTCACGGGCAATGTCGTACGCGACGTCTACGGCCTGCGCGTGTTCCGCTTCTTCGGCGAGGGTCTGCGCCAGGCGGGGATCCTGATCGTCTCCTCGACGCTGATCATCTGGACGCTGATGTTCATCCTCGGCCTGCAGTGCGGCATCGAGGGCGCCTATTTCACCGAGGCACAGGGCGCGCCCGCCTATTCGGGTGTGTTCACCGCGTGGTGCGATCTGCGCGAGATCACGCCGTACGCCTTCGGCTACATGATGTCCGCGAAGGTCGGCACGGGGATCGTGGCAGAGCTCGGGGCGATGCGGATCTCCGAGGAGATCGACGCCCTCGAGGTGATGGGGATCGACTCGATGACGTTCCTGTGCGCGACGCGCCTGCTGGCCGCGTGGATCGTGTTGCCGTTCATCTATCTGGCCGGGATCGGCGCTGCGTTTCTCGCCTCCGACATCGCTGTGGTGCAGCAGATCGGATATGTCTCCTCGGGCGGATACCTGCTGATCTTCTGGCAGTTCCAAAGTCCGCCGGACTTCCTGTACAGCCTAATCAAGGCGATGTTCATGGCCACCGCGATCGTGCTGGTGGGGTGTTACTACGGCTACAACGCCAGTGGTGGGCCCGTCGGGGTGGGCAGGGCGACGGCCAAGTCGATGGTCCTCAACATCGTCCTCGTGCACATCATCGGAATGCTCGGCACGCAAGTCTTCTGGGGCTCCAACCCGCGGGCGCCGATCGGGGGTTGACGGTGGGAAGCGAGCCATCGCCGCCGCCGGCTTCGCCGGGGGACGCCGGGACCGACGAGCCCGCCGAGGTCAAGCGGGACGCGATCGAATTCATCGACGTTCACAAGGCGTTCGGGCGCAATCAAGTGCTGCGCGGGCTGAACATGAGCCTGCCCGACGAACAGATCTCGATGATCCTGGGTCCCTCGGGGACGGGCAAGTCGGTGTGCATCAAGCACATCGTCGGCCTGCTGTATCCCGACCAGGGAGACGTGCTCGTGCAGGGCCGCTCGATTCCGAGCCTGTCCGACGGCGAACTGTTCGAGATCCGCAAGAAGTTCGGGGTGCTGTTCCAGGACGGCGCTCTGTTCGGGTCGATCAACCTGTATGACAACGTCGCTTTCCCGCTGCGCCAGCACACCGAGAAGGGCGATGAGGAGATAGCCGAGATCGTCAACCGACGCTTGCGCGAGGTCGGTCTGGGCAACGCCGGGACGAAGATGCCCAACGAGCTGTCCGGCGGTATGCGCAAGCGCGCGGGGTTCGCTCGCTCGCTCGTGCTCGAACCGGAGATCGTGCTGTTCGACGAGCCCGACTCCGGTCTTGACCCGGTGCGCACGGCGCTGCTGTGCGAGCTGATCAAGGAAGTCCACGCCGAGAACGGCGGCTGCTATGTGGTGATCACCCACGACATCATGAGCGCTCGGCGGGTGGCCGAGCACATTGCCGTCCTGTGGCAGGGGCAGATCGTCCAGTCCGGTCCGGCGGCCGAGCTGTTCGCCTCGGAAAACCCGTTCGTGCGGCAGTTCCTGGCCGGCGACTCGGCGGGCCCGCTCGGCATGGAGTGACCCGGTGGCGCTGCTTTGCCCCACCCGGTAGCGCCTCGCGTCGGCAGGTCGACCGACTAGCCTCGTGTCCGTGAATACCGCCCGGTTCTTCTCGGTTCTCGTAGGGCGCGCGGCCCGTCGGCCGTGGTTGACCCTCGCACTTGCGATGACGCTCGCATTGGGCGGTGCGGCGCTTGCCCTGGGGTTGAGCCCGAGTGCGAGCACGAGCACCTTCGTGTCGAACTCCAGCGCGCAATACCGGGCGACCCAGCGCTACTACCGCAGCTTTGGCGAAGAGCCCGTGGACGTGGTCGTGCGGGGCAGCCTGCAGCAACTGCTGCTGAGCTCGGACATCGAGAAGCTGGTGGGGCTGGAGGGTTGCCTGTCGGGCAACGTGCCGACGAACGCGCTGGCGGCGGAGGGAGGCGCCCGGGGCCCGTGCGCGCAGCTGGCGCGGACCAAAGCGGTGAAGGTCGTGCTGGGGCCGGGGACGTTCGTGAACGAGGCCGCCGAACAGATCGACGAACAGCTGACCAATCAGACCAAGCAGGCCGAAGCGCAGGCGCACGCCGCGCAGCTCGTCGTCACTCGGGCGGCACGCGCGCAGGGACACTCGGCGGCCGAAGCGCACATCCTCGGGGCGCAGGCGAGCTCGATCACGATGAAGCGCTTCCAGGAGGGGCTCGTGACGCTGGCGCTGCAGTACGGGCTGACCTCCAAGCCGAGCCTCGACGATCCGCAATTCGTCTCGACGCTCGTGTTCGATTCCAGCAGGCCGGCCGGCACGCCCAAGCAGCGATTCGCCTACCTCTTTCCCAGCCCGAACGCGGCGCTGATCGCGGTGAGGATGAAGCCCGGGCTGTCCGCCGCGACGCGCAAGCGCACGATCGCGCTGATCGGCCGGGCGGTCACGATGAAGCAGTGGCGGCTGACGCATGGCGAGAGGTATCTGGTCACCGGTGAGCCGGCCGTGGTATCGGATCTGACGAGCTCGCTCAGCCGCTCGATAGCGCTGTTGGGGCTCGCGGTGATGATGGTGATGGCGATCGCGCTGAGCCTGATCTTCCGGGGGCGTCCGCGGTTGCTGCCGTTGGGGGTGGCGTTGTTGGCCACGGCACTGACCTTCGGCGCGCTGGCGCTCGTCAGCTCGTCGCTGAGCGTCGCTCAGGTCGCGGTGTTGCCGGTGCTGGTCGGGCTGGCGGTGGACTATGCGATCCAGTTTCAGTCGCGCGCCGCAGAGATCCTCGCGGCGGGGATATCCGACAGGCGCGCGGCGGTACGCGAGGCGGCCAGGGTGAGCGCTCCGACGATCGCGACGGCGGCGGCAGCAGCCATCGCGGCGACGCTCGTGCTGGCGCTTTCGCCGGTCCCGATGGTGCGTGGGTTCGGCCTGCTGCTGGCGGTCGGGATCGCGATTGCGTTTGCGTGCGCGCTGATCGTCGGATCGGCGGCGCTGGTCGTCTCGGGGCGTGGTGGCTCCCAGAGCGTCTCGCCCGCACGGCCGGAGGGCTCCACCACAGCAGGTGTCTCGCAGGAGGCGACGCCACCGCCGCGGCGAGCACAGCGCGCGGGGCGTGTGCTGTCGGAGGCCGCCGAGCGGGGGCGGGGGTTGATGGCGCCGGCCTGGCGTGGCGCGCGCGAACTGTTGACGGATAACCCGCTGACGCGATTCGTGTCTCGATTCGCCCTCGGTCGCGCGATGAGCCATCCGGGGCGCGTGCTCGGAGTGGGACTCGCGCTGGCAGCGCTCGGGTGGGGGTTGGATACCCAGACGAAGGTGCAGACGAACATCGAAAAGCTGGTGCCACAGGACACGGCGTCACTGCGGAACCTGAACACGCTGGAGCGCATCAGCGGGGTGGGTGGGGTGCTCTACCTCACGATCGGCGGCACGGGCGTGCTGGAGCCGGCGACGATCGAATGGATGAGTTCGTATGAGAGTGCGATGCTCAGGCGCTTCGGCTACAGCGCCAACCGAGGGTGTGGCAAGGCCAGGCTGTGCCCGGCGTTCTCGCTGCCCGATCTGTTTCGCCACGAAGGCGCCAAATCGAAGCTCAAGCGCTCGGAAGTGAATGGTGTGCTGGACGCGATCCCGCCGTATTTCTCCCAAGCCGTGATCGCACCGGGGCGGCGTCTGGCCTCGCTGGCGTTCGGCATCAAGCTGATGAGCCTGGACGAACAGCAGCGCGTGATCGAAGCGATGCGCGCCAATCTGCACCCGCCCCGAGGCGTGGACGCGCAGCTGGTGGGGCTGTCGGTGCTGGCGGCGCAGGCGAACGCCCAGGTCGCTTCGCCGTGGCGGCGCCTGCAGACGCTGCTGGTCGGATTGGCGGCGGTTGCGCTGGTGTTGTTGATCGCATTCGCCGGAGATGTCCGTCGCGCGTTGGCGCCGTTGACGCCGATCGTGCTGGCGAGCGGCTGGTCGGCGCTGATCCTGTTCCTGGTGCGGGTGCCGCTGAACCCGATGTCGCTCACGCTGGGTGCGCTGGTGATCGCGATCACGACCGAGTTCAGCGTGCTGCTGTCCGAGCGCCATCGTCAGGAGCGGCTGGCCGGCCATGATGTGGTGCAGGCGCTGCGGCGCACATACGGCCACACGGGTGCGGCCGTGGCCGCCTCCGGAGTGAGCGCGATCGCCGGGTTCGGCGTGCTGGTGCTGTCTGACATCGCGATGCTGCGAGACTTCGGCCTGGTGACCGTGATCGACTTGAGTGTCTCGCTCGTCGGGGTGCTCGTCGCGTTGCCCGCCGCGTTGGTGTTGGCGGAGCGCTCGCGGGTGGGCGTCGTATTGACGACGCCACGCATGCGCCGCCGCCTCACACGCCATGAGCCGACCTGAGCCCCGATACGGGCGCTATGTGGGGCTGCTGGCGCTTGTGATTCTGGTGTTGATCACGATCAACACGATCGTGACGAAGCCGAACGGCGCCAGGGGCATCGAACCGGGTCATACGATCCCACCGTTCGCCGCGCCACTGGCGCGGGGGACGTTGAGCGGCGATGTGAACGTCGCAACGCGCGCCGACGAGGGCACCGCGGGCCGGGTGCCGGCGTGCGCGGTGCGGGCGTCGGGGGTGCTGAACGTGTGCGAGCTCTACCGCGGTAGACCGCTCGTGCTCGCGCTGTTCGTGCAAGCCGGTTCGTGTCCCGACGTGCTCAACCAGATGCAAACGCTCACGAGCGCTTTCCCCACGGTGAACTTCGCCGCGGTCGCCATCAAGGGCGAACGAAAGTCGTTGCTTGCGCTGATGCGCGAGCACGGGCTGCGAAGCGTGCAGGTCGCCTTCGACAGCGACGGGATCCTGGCCGGTCTGTACAAGGTGGCAAGTTGCCCGCAGGTGTCCTTCGTGCTGCCCGGGGGGGTCGTGCAGAGTCCGGCGCTGCTGGACACGCCGTCGCTGCAGACGCTGCGGGGGCGTGTGGTGAAACTGGTGACGGCGGCCGGCCTGCCGACGGCCGGGCGGGTTTCGGGATGAGCACCGAGCGGGCGCCGAGGATCGGCTGGCGTGCGCCGGAGATCGAGGAGGAGCTGCCGCAGCTGCGGATCGTGGTCTCGCATGCGCGCCTGCCCGCCGCTGGCGCCTCCAGACGAGGCTCCCCACCGGGCGTCGAGCGGCGTCTGAACGATTTGTCCAATCGCTACCGGGGCGCACGCGCGGTCGGCGTGCGCCGCGAACCGGTGCCGTCCGCTTACCGCGTGTTCTACCGCCAGATAGGCCTCGACCCGGAGGTCGCGCGGACGCCGATCGAGGAGGCGGTGCTGGAGCGGATGCTGCGCGGTGGGTTTCTGTCGGAAGGGTTGCTCCAGGACGTGCTGCTGATCGCTCTCGTCGACACAGGCGTGCCGGTGTGGGCGCTCGACGCCCAAGCCGTCCACGGCGAGCTCGGCGTCAGGCTGAGCCGGGAGGGCGAGCCGCTGGGGCGCTCGAGTGACGCGTGGTCGCTGCCGGCGGGCAGGCTTGTGGTGGCCGATGAGACGGTCGCCTTGGGGCTCCTGTTCGGGGAGCTCGCCGGGGACTGCGAGGTGGGCGCCCGCACGCGCGAGCTGACGCTGTTCGCCGTGCAGGTCGCCGGTGTGCCGATGTTGTATTTGGAGGAGGCGCTGTGGAGCGCTCGCAACGGCCTGGAGCGTGCTCGTTAGCGTGCTCGTCCGAGTGCGGGCACTGGTAAGATCGCTGGTGGACGAGGACACTGGAGGAGTGCATCAAGTGCAGCTGACCACCGAGCGCATCGATCGGGTCTCGACCTCGGGTAAGGACGAGCGAGCCGCCAGACGCGCCCTGCGGGCGCAGGTGGCCAAGCTTGAGCGCGATCTCTCGGAACTGGTCGTTAACGGATTTCCGCACATCGCACCGCCGACACACCGGGGCACGGGCGGCGGGGGCACTCCGAGCCCCGGCTCAGCCGCCTGCCTGCTTGACCTTGGGCAGCTGGAGCGCACGCGCGACGAGTTGGCGGGGCGGTTGCAGCTGGTGCGGCGCGCAGGCGCCGAACGGGTTGAGTTGGAGACGCGTGCGCGTGAGTTGTTGGAGCGGATGAAGCGCGATCCGCGCAGCTACAAGTTCGTTCGCCTGCCGGTGCGAGACCTGGGGGAACATGGCTGCGGGGTGTGGGAGGTGCGCCCGCGCATGGGCCTGATCGGGATGCTCGCCGGTTGGTGGCAGGTCAAGCTCTCATCAGGCTGTCCGTTACCCAGGGGCCACGCTCCGGCGTGGTCCTGACCCCCCGCAGCATCGCAACCAGGGTCTGGCGCTGGCGGTCGGTCAGCGAGCCGATCGTCTTCTTCTCGGACATCGGCAGTTGGGCGAGGAACTTGCGGCAGCGAGTCTGACCCCAACGGCGCTGGCTCAGCAGCAGGTCGGCGACGGCCATGCTGTCGGCCTCCCAGGGGCAATCCGTAAGCACGTCGGTGACATCGATCTCCCCGGTCGAGATTCTGCGCTTGAGCTCCGCCCGGGCGAGGCGAACCTTGTTGGCGCGTTCGAGGGCGCGCATGTACTGGGGACCGGCAGGGGCGATCGTTGCCGTCGCGTTCATGATGAGACTCTCCCCGTCGCCGCCGCTGGGACGCGGACGGGCGACATCTATGCTTGATTTTCGGACGTATGAAACGCTCGTCGTGACCGTCTGAGACCGGTCCGCGAACGGTGTCGCGGAGAGCCATACTCAGCGATATAACCGCCCCCGTGAGGGGGCCCTCCCGGTAGATTGTCACCGTCGGGACTCAGCCCGAACGGTCATGCAGAGCGCCCTAGGAAGCTACGACAGCGAGGGGCGTCCGGTCAACTCTCCGAGCACGGTTCGTGCGCTAGCAGCGACCTTTTTCGTTGCCCGATCCACTTGTGAAGAATTGGACAAGTCCCGAGTGGGGGTTTAGACATGTAAGGAACGTTACGCGGGCGGAGCAGGCAGCGGGCCGTGCTCGGCCTCGAACTCGCGCTTGACCCGCGCGAAGACCGACAGGGCGCGGTCGATTGTGGGCCCGTCGTGGGTGGCCATCACGCTGGTGCGCAGCAGCGCGCCGCCGGGGGGGACGCCGGGGTACAGGGCGGTGTTGACGAACACGCCTCCGTCATACAAGGCCTTCCACAGCAATGCGGCCTTCCAGTCATCGCCCACGAGCACGGGGACCACAGGGGTGAGGATCGCGGGGTGGGCATCGTCGCCCTCGATCTCCACCCCCGGGTTGGCGGTGCTCACGTCCTCTGGGAGGAGCTGGGGCGAGACGACCGTGAAGCCCAGCTCGTGCAGGCCGTTGCGCAGGCGGCGCGCGTTCTCGAGCACTCGCTCAAGCAGCGCAGGCCCCTCGGGCGAGCGCACGATACGCAGGGCCGCGAGCGCCGCGCCCAGGGCGGCGGGGACGCCCGAGGCGGTGAACAGAAAGGCGCGCGAGTACAGGCGCAGATACTCGATCACGTCGGCCGGTCCGGCGACGAAACCCCCGCAGGAGGCCAGCGACTTGGAGAACGTGCCCATGCGCAGATCCACGCGCTCCTCCACCCCGAGCAGCTCGGCGGTGCCCGCGCCACGCGCGCCGAGCACGCCGGCGCCGTGTGCCTCGTCGACCATCAGGCGCGCTCCATAGCGCTCGCACAGCTCGCAGATCTCGCGCAGGGGAGCGATATCTCCCTCCATCGAGAAGACGCCGTCGACCACGACCAGCACGCCGCCGCCATCGCCCTGGGCACGCTGAAGCGCACGCTCGAGCTTGTCCAGGCGCGAGTGGCGAAACGGGCGCAGCTTCGCGCGCGAGAGCAGGCAGCCGTCGAGGATCGAGGCGTGGTCCCCGGAGTCGGCAATCACGGTGTCGCCGGGACCGAGCAACGTGCCGAGCGTGCCGACGTTGGCCTGGTGGCCGGTCGTGAAGACGATCGCGTCCTCGGTGTTCATCCACTGCGCGATCTCCTGCTCCAGTTCCAGGTGCAGGGGAATGGTGCCGTTGAGGAAGCGCGACCCGGTCAGCCCGGTGCCGTAGCGGTGCAGGGCGTCCTCGGCGCCTTTCATCACGCGCTCGTCTGCGGTCAGGCCGAGATAGTTGTTGGACCCGAGCATGATCCGTTGGGCCCCCTCCATCTCCACGACCGGCATCGCGGGCGAGGTGAGGACGTGGAAGTAGGGGAGGACATCGGCCTCGCGAGCCGCGCGCAGGATCTGTTCGCGCTCGTGGCCGCGAACCTTGGCGAAGAGGTCGGTCGTCGTGGTGGACATATAAGGTGACGCCGTAATGACAGTAGAGATTCGGCCCGTAACGTCTCGACGTGATCTGAGCACGTTTATCAAGCTGCCGTGGCGGCTCTATCGTAACGAGCCCAACTGGGTAGCGCCGCTGCTCATGGAACTGAAGAAGCGGCTGAACCAGCAGAAGAACCCGTTTTTCAAGCACGCCGAGGCCCAGTACTTCCTTGCCTGGCGCGATGGGCGGGCGGTCGGCCGCGTCAGCGCGCATATCGATCGCAATTTCAACGAATTTCAGGGCAACGATTGGGGTCTGTTCGGTTGGTTCGAGTGCGAGGACGATCCCGAGGCGGCCCGTATGCTGCTCAACGCGGCAGAGGGGTGGCTGCGTGAGCGCGGCCGCGACAGGATGGTGGGCCCGATGGACTTCACGACCAACGATGAGATCGGGCTGCTGGTCGAGGGGCACGAGTATCCACCGATCATTCTGTGCCCCTGGCACCACCGCTACTACCAGCGCATCTTCGAGCAGGAGATCGGCATGGCAAAGGCTATGGACCTGTACATGTGGAGCCTGTATGTGGACAAGCGCGAGAAGGTCCATCCCGCGATCTGGGAAGCCGCCGACAGGCTCGAGGCCGAGCACGGAATCGTCTGCCGGAACTTCCGCAAGAAGGAACTGCAGGCGGAGGTGACCAGGTTTCTGGAGGTCTACAACGCCGCCTGGGAGAACAACTGGGCCTCCGTCCCGCTCAACGAGGAGGAGGTCCGCCACTACGCCAAGGACCTCAAGCCCGTCCTCGACGAGAACTGGGCGATGGTCGCCGAAAAACGGGACACCGGCGAGGTGGTGGGGGCCGCGCTGACGCTGCCCGACTTCAACCAGGTGCTGGCGAAGCTCAATGGTCGGCTGCTGCCATTCGGCTGGGTTACAGCCCTGCGCGAGAAACGCAAGATCGATGCGGTACGCGTGTTCGCGCTCGGGGTCAAGCCCGAGTATCAGCACACCGGCGTTGCTGCGCGCTTCTATCAGATGCATTTCGATGCGGCCGAACGCACGCCCCAGAAGGGTGGGGAGATGGGGTGGATCCTCGAGGTCAACAAGTCGATGAACCGCGCGATGGAGGGGATGGGGGGCGAGATCAAGCGCCGCTATCGCGTGTACGAGCGGGTCCTCTAAAGAGGTCTGGACCGGCCTCTACACTGGGCCGGGTGAGTCAGGCGCACGCGATCGAGGTGGTGCAGGAGGTGGACGCCGTCCCGGTGCTCGCCCCCGAGCCGGTCAGGCGCGGCGGGTTGATCAGATCGGTGGCGCCTGCGAGTCAGGCGATGGTTCTGGCCGCGAGCGGGTTCGCCGCCGGCGCGGCCGTGGTCGGGCTGGCGGTGCGCAGGCGTGGAGGAGCCGCAAGAGGATCGGCCAAGCGCCGAGGGGCGCGTGGCGCTCGGGGCGCCAAGCGGAACGAGACCGTGAAGATCGTGGGGACGCGCTCGCTGCTGGTCGACGTGCACCTGCTGGGCGGCTCCGAGCGCTGAACCGGGGCGGAGCGTGGAGCGATCAGCGCCGCGCCGGCATGTCGAGCTGCGAGTGGAGGTTCGTCCCGCCGGACCGTACCGTCTGCCGAGGCGGCTCGGCAGGGACGGCGTGACGCGCCGGCGCGGGGGGGTGATCGAACGTCTGCTGCACGACCAGGAGGGAGCGCCGGTGGTCGTGCGCATCGCACAGAGCGCCCCGGAGAGCGTGATGTTCGGGGCGCGCGCCGGTAGCAAAAAGAGCGCCGAGCACGGCATTGCGCGGATGCGGTTCGCGTTGGGCGTGGATGACGATCTGAGCGAATTCCGCACTCGCTTCGCGCGCGATCCGCTGATCGGCGGTTCGCTGAGGCGGCGGCCGTGGCTGCGGGTGGATCGCCGGCCCGAGCCGTGGGAGGCGCTGGTGTGGGCGGTGTGCGAGCAGCTGATCGAGTACGAGCGCGCCGCCGCCATTCAGAGCAGGCTGGTCGCACGCCTGGGGCGCTGCTGGAGCGGGCAGGGCGCCGAGGAGTGGGCAAGCGGTCTGCGCGATCTGCCGAGCGCCGCGACGGTCGGCGGGGCGGCGCCGGCGATGCTTCAGTCCTGCGATCTGAGCGGCGCGCGCGCGATCGCGCTCAGGCGGGCCGCTCGCGAGATTGCGGCCGGACGCGTGGACCTGCACGACGCCGAGCCCGAGCGCGGCTGGAGGCGGTTGCGTGCGATCCCGGGCATCGGCGCATGGACGGTGGAGATGCTGGCGCTGCGCGGGCAGGGCCGCTATGACCAGCTGCCGGCTGGCGACCTGGGCCTGCTGAAGCTGGCGGGGCGCATCATCAGCGGCGGCGATCCGCGGGCGAGGGCCCGCGAAGAGGACGTGCGGGCGCTGTTCGAGCCCTACGGCGAGTGGGCGGGGCTGGCCGCGGTGCACGCTGCCGGGCTGTAGACGCCCAGGCTCTCACCGACCCGGCGAAGCGTGTGACTGCGTGCCCGGAGACGCAAGGGCTCGATCGTCGCTGACGCGATCTGCGGCGGACTCGGGTCGCGGTCCTGAATGCCGCCAAGTCTCGCCCAACCTCAACCCTCGGCGTTGGTCAGTCTCGATCGCGCGTGAGCAACAGCGCAAACGTCGGGCAGGCCTGGGCCGCGCGACGGGCGTGGTCGAGAACCTCTCGTGTGAGGGGCTCGGAGTCGACGATCGGGTAGCCCCACTCGTCGAGGGAGATGCGCTCGGGCAAGAGCTCGGCGCACATGCCGTGGGCCTCGCAGGCGATCGGGTTGACGCGCACGCGCTGGCTCATCTGAAGGACACCGGTTCGTGAGTCGGCTTCGCGACCGGCCGATGCACGGGCAACGGCAGCTCTCCCGGGCGGGCGCAGCCCTCGCAGTGACCGTGCCGAGCGTGATCGGCGAACTCGGGACCGAACGCGTCGAGCGCGCTGGTCACAAAGCGTGCGGTCCCGTCCGGATGTCCGCAGGCGCCGCGACGGTTAACGAGCGCGGCCAGGCGCTCGATGCGCAGTGTGGCGTTCCCTTGGGCGTGTCCGCCGGCGATCTCCTCCACCGAGCCGGCGATCGAGTCAAGGCCATGCACGCACGGCCCACACTGACCGGCGCTCTGGCCCGCCATCCAGCGGGCCACTCGCGCGGTCTCGGCGACCGGACAGGCGTCCTCGGAGAGCAGCAGCACCACGCCCGCGCCGAGGGTAGCGCCGTGGGGCGCGAGATGTTCGTCTGAGAGCGCGACGCCGCGCAGGAATTCGCCCCCGATCCAGCTACCGCCGTAACCGCCGACGAGCAGCGCCCTGGGATTGGCGAGCATGCCGCCGGCCGCGTCGATCAGCGAGTGCAGCGAGGCGCCGTGCTCGATCTCATACACCCCCGGATGCGCCAGTGCGCCGGAAAGCGTCACGAGCGCCGATCCGGGCTGAGAGGGCGTGCCCAGCCGGCGAAACCACTCCGGGCCGTGACGGGCGATCAGCGCGACGTGGGCGAGCGTCTCGGCGTTGGCGACGAGCGTCGGGCGCCGGCGGACTCCCTGCTCGAAGACCATCGGCGGGGTGAACGTCGGGATCGCGGGGCCACCGTTGAGATGGTTCACGAGCGCCGCCTCCTGCCCGGCGACGTAGTGACCCGGGACGGCTGTCAGGTGCATGCGCGCGGAGTCCAAAGGCATGCCTCGGCGTTCGGAGATCGCATGAGTGCTCGTCTCGACGCTCGCCTGTGCGGTCTCGCACACGCACACGATCAGCTCGTCGGCGCCGACGGCCTGCGCGGCGAGTTGGGCGCCGTCGAGTACCAGATGGGGCAACGTCTGCATCAGCGTGCGGTCCTTCAGACTCGCCGGCTCGCCCTCGGCGGCGTTCACGACGACGATCGCCCGCTTGCGCGAGTCGGCGACGGCGCGCAGCTTGGTGGCGGTTGGAAAACCCGCGCCGCCGTGGCCGCGCAGGCCTGCCCGCTCGATCTGCTCGATCAAGGGCGACTCCGATCGGCGTCCGCGACGGCGTGCGGGGACGGGCGCCTGGCCGTGGACGGCGAGGTGCTCGTCGAGGCTCATCGGGCCATTGGGGGGAATGCCGGCGAGCAGGCGCGGCAGCGCGCCAGGGGCCTGCGCGTGCGCGCTCTGAGCGGGCGGATCGATCATCAGGGTCTCTTCGCTCATTCGCCGCTCCCGTGGGAGGCGCCGGAGGACGTGGAAGCGCTGGAATGGTGCAGCAGCGAGGACGGGGTCCCTGACCGTCGCGCCCATTCCGATCCGAGCGGACCGCCGGGCATCCAGATCAACAGGAACAGCGAGAACGCGCCCGCGCCCCCGAGCGCTGCACCGCGCCGCCCGAGGTGCTCGGGCCAACCGTCGGCCACACGCACGATCACCGATGCCAGCACCGCCACCAGGCAGATCACGCTGAGCGCCAGCAGCCAGGTGCTGTTCACGTCGCTGCCGGTGCCGAAGCCGTGCAGCAGCGCGATCGGCCAACTCGCGTACGTGAGCCAGTGGATCGCCCGCCAGCTCGCATAGCCCATGCGCTGGCGCAGCAGGCTGGTGAGTGTCACGGCTATGAGCAAATCGAAGGAGACCGCGCCGAGGCCCAGCCAGAACGGGCGATAGGAGCCGGCGAACGGCACGACCGTGTCGATCAGCGAGATCGGCGCAAAGGAGTCGAGGACCGACGTGAGGATGTGCAGGCACAGGAACACCATCGCCAACAGGGCGACGTTGCGATGCAGCGCGTCCACCACGAACCGTGGCCAGCGGGGGGTGCTGAAGCGACGCACGTCCACCACGCCGAGCACGACCGCGCCGGTCAGCAGCAGCAGCGCGACCGCGCCCGTCGAGCGGGTCAGGTACCAGTACAGGCTTCCTCCGGTGGCCAGGATCGCGGGCATCTCAGGCGCAGGCGGGAGGCGTATGGGGTGTTTGCACCGCGACCCGGATCGGGCGAGGGTGTGACGGCGAGGCGGCGGGAGACCGAGAGCTCCGCCCATCTGCGGGCCAGGCGCCGATCGTGTAGACGCGGCCGCTGTGGCTGACCAGCCGTGCGGGCACTCCCATCCGCGCCAGCCACGCGGGGGCGGCGCCCGCGCGTATGAGCGCCGATGTGGTCGCGATGTTCGCGTCCGCGCAGCTCGCAGCCGCGACGCTGACCGTTCGCCATGTGCCACGCGCAGGGGCTCCGGTGGCGGGGTCGATGATGTGGTGCATCGTGTGGCCCCGGCGCCGCCAGCGTCGTACGGCGGTGCTCGAGGTCGCCAGGCCGCCGGAGCGAATCGTGACCGTCTGACCGGGCGCCCGATGGTCGCTGCGGTGATCGTCGGTCACGTGCACGGCCCAGCCACCTGCCGGGGCGCAACCGCTGGTGGCGATGTCCCCGCCGACTGCGACGAGCGCGCCGCAGCCCGCGGTCTGTGCGGCCGCCTGGGCGGCGCGATCGGCTGCCCAGGCTTTGGCGGTGGCGCCAAGGTCGATCGTGAAACCGGCCGGTACGCGCACCGTGCGCGCGGCGTTGTCGAACATCACGCTGCGCCAGCCGCAGACCGCGCGTGCCAGGACGATCGGGGCAAGGGGGCGCTCCTGTGCCGAGGAGTCCTCAGATCGTGGGTCGCCCGGCGGCTGCTCGAGCTGCCGCCAGTCACGGTCGTAGCCGGCGAGGATCAGCGCCGAGCCGACGGTCGGATCGACGTCCCCGTCAGTCAGCCGGGCGGCGCGCAGCGCCAGTGCCAGCGCCTCGGCCAGCAGTGGGCTCACTCGCACCGCGCGTCCGGCGCTCGCGTTCGCGCGGGCGATCTCCGAGTCTGGACGAAAGCGGCTGCACGCGCGGTCGATCGCGTCGAGCTCGCGTTCGACCGCGACGCGCGCGGCGAGCAGTCCGCGTGAGTCACTGAGGCGCAGCACGATGCTCGTGCTCCACGTCTCCCAGCGTGTCTCCCCGAACCGCTCGCGCTCGCGCTCGGCGCGTGGAAGGATCGCCGGCGACTTCGCGCTCGCCGGTGCGTCCGCTGCGGTGGCGGTCAGCTGGTCTGATCCCATCACGAGCCTCCTGAAACGACCGGCGGCGGGGCTTCCTGAACGGGCGCCGATTCCTGGGCGGGCGCGGATTCTTGCGTCGGGGCCGTTTCCTGGCTCGGCGCGGATTCCTGCGCCGGGGGCGATTCCCGGGTAGGCGCCGATTCTTCGGTCGGTGCCGATTCAGGCGCCTGTTCTTGGGTGGGTGCGGATTCCTGACTCGGCGCCGATTCCCGGCCGGCCTGCGGCGCTTGCGCCGGTGGCTGCACTGGACTGGAGGGACCCGAGGAGGCGCTACCTGATGCGTGATGCGCTGAGCCGGTGCGCTTGGCCGCGGAGGATTTGGCCGAGCTCGAACCGGGGAACGCGCTCGCTGCCACCTCCGCGAGCACCGCGGTCAGGGCCACGCTGCCGGCGATCAGCCATCGATTAACGCGATGAAGCCGCCGCAGCGCGATGTCGCGTGTGTGTGAATGTGGACTCATATTCAGTGGTTGTGAAGCTGCGTGGTGGCGTTCAGCCAGGGGCCGAACTGGGGAATGACCGCGATCGCGAGCACCGTGCCGGCCACCAATGCGCCGGCGAGTGAGAGTCCGCGCCCGGCGCGCCCGGCGCGTGCCGTGATCGCGGCCTCGGGTGAGTGCCAAGCGGATAAATCGCTTCCCTCGCGGACGCCCACCGCGGCGAGAACATCGAGCTTGGAGGCGGTCTGTGCGCCGAGGCCGACCGCTGCCGCGACCTCGGGCAGATGGCCGAGAACGTGCAGCGACGTGAACGCGACCCATACGATGAAGCTGATCTTGTGCAATGGCAGCAGCGCGCCACGCGAGGAAGGGCCGATCAGCAGCAGCAGTACGCCACTGGCAAACACGACGAGTGTGCTGAGCACGACGATCGGGGCGATCATCCGCAGCAGCGCCGGCGGCGGACCCTTGCGGCGGTAGCGGGGCTCGGCGGTGTAGTAGCGCACGAACCGATATCCGGTGCTTGCGAGCTTCAACGCGATCGGTCCGATCAGCAGCATGCCTACGAACAGGTGCACCCACAGCAGCGAACGCAGACGCAAAAGCGTGACTCCGATCACCGCCAGCAGGACGAGCAGCACGATCCCGGCGGCGGCCGTGAGCCGCTCGTTGCCGACGGTTCCACCGGCTCGCATATGCTCCAAGAACGGACGATCGGCGTTTGTTTGGTGGGCGCCCAAACGGCCAGCGCCGGTCCGTTGGTGGTGCGCTGCGATCCCGTTGGAAGGCTCACGAACGATCGTCCTTGGATCAAGCGCCATGGGAGGAGTGTGTGATGTGCAGCTAAGGAACTGATAACCGCTTGATGAGAAAGCTCATCGAATCGTCGGTTTGAAAAAATGCCTGCACCGTGCGGCCTATCCTTGAGTTATGGCCAAGGTCGCAGATGCGGACTCCGACGCCGGCGGCGGCGAGCCGGCGCGCGTGGACATGGCGGTGGGGCAACGTGACGGCGAGGGCGCGAGCCCCGACCGTGACGAGGCGCCCTCGCAGGAGGCACGCACGGCAGTGAACGGCGCGCAACGCGCGCGGATCCTGCTGGTGGAGGACGAGCCCGGGATCGTCGATTTCGTGCGCCGCGGGTTCGAGGCCGATGGGTTCGCGGTGGAGTCGGCGCTCGACGGAGTGCGGGGAGAACGGCTGGCGCTGGCCGGCAGCTTCGACGCGATCGTGCTCGACCTGATGCTGCCCGGTCGCGACGGGCTGGAGGTGCTCGCCTCGATACGTCGTGCCAAGCCGGAGGTGCCGGTGATCGTGCTGACGGCGCGCGGGGAGATCGAGGATCGCGTCGCCGGGCTGGACGCCGGCGCGGTGGACTATCTCGTCAAGCCGTTCTCGCTCGCGGAGCTGCTGGCTCGCGTGCGCGCCCAGTTGCGCGTGATCGCGCAGACATCCGCGACCACGCTGCGCGGAGCGGACATCGAAGCGAATTTGCTGACCCGCAAAGTCCGTCGCGCAGACGTCTCGGTGCAGCTGTCGAGCACCGAGTTCGAGCTGCTGGTCTATCTGTTGCGCCATTGCGGACAGGTGCTCTCGCGCGAGCAGATCCTGAGCGCCGTCTGGGGCTACGAGCACGACCCGGCGACTAACGTCGTGGACGTATACATCGGTTACCTGCGCCGCAAGCTTGGCCGCCGCGAGGACCCGGCGCCGATCTATACGGTGCGCGCCGTCGGCTACCGCCTCGGCGGCGCCGCCGCCGCGTGAGCGATGGGATGGGGCTGGGGATGGGGTCTACTTTCGCGCGGATCGTGCCGGCAGGGCTGCGTTGGCGCCTGGCGGGATGGATCGCGCTCGTCACCCTGATCTGCACCGGCATCGCGTTTGCCGCGGTCTACCGCGGGACGGGCGTCCAGCTGCGCGGCCAGATCGACCATGAGGTCTCCGGTGACGCGGCGGAGTTCGCGCACAATCTGACCACTGCGCGAGTGGGCTCACCTGCGGAGATCAAGCGTTTGGCGAGCACATACGTGCACAATCAGCCATTCAGCGCCAGTTCGACGTTCCTGTTTGCGATCGTCCCCGGGGCGGGAACGGCCACCAACCGCCCGGAGCTGTTCGCGCACGCGCGGGCGGACAACGGCGAGACCCAGGCCGAGCAGGCTCAGGAGAACCGGCTCTCTGCACAGCTGGTGAGCGTGACCTCGGGCTATAGGACCCTGGCGCTGCCCGACGTCGGCAATCTGCGCCTGGTCACGCGCACCGTGCACGTGCGCGGAGGACCGCGTGTAACGGTCGGTGTCGGCGAGCCGCTGGCGAGCGTTACGCACGCTCAGAGCAGCCTCGCGCGAGCGTTCGTGCTTGCCGGGGTCCTCGCGTTGCTCGGCGCGCTGTTGGGCGGCTATCTGATCGGCACGCGCCTGTCGCGGCCGCTGAGAGGCATGGCGGCGGTCGCGGCACGCGTGGACGCCGGTGACCTGTATCCGCGCATCCACGACCTCGGCGAGCAGGGTGAGGAGGTGAGGGTCCTCGCCGATGCGTTCAACCACATGCTCGACCGTCTCACCGACGCGTTCGCCGGTCAGCGCGCGTTCGTGGCCGACGCCTCGCACGAGCTGCGCACACCGCTGACCGTGATTCGGGGCCAGCTGGAAGTGCTCGCGGCACAACCGGCGCCCTCGGGCGAGGAGGTGCGTCGCGTGGAGCGCCTGGTGCAGTCTGAGATCGCGCGCATCAGCCGGCTCGTGGACGATCTGCTGCTGCTGGCCAAGGCCGAGCAGACGCAGTTCCTGCGCATCGAGCCGATCGAGCTCGGCGGCTACGTGAAGGAGCTGTGGGATGGGATGAGTCTGCTCGCGCAGCGCCGCTTCGAGCTCGGCCCGGTCCCTCAAGGCACGCTGCGAGCCGATCCCGACCGGCTGGCACAGGCGCTGCGCAACCTGATCGGTAACGCCATCGATCACACGGCGGCCGAGCGGGGCCTCGTGCGCATGCTGGTGCAGGAACTCCCCGGCGGGCGCGTCCGATTCGCGGTGGAGGACGACGGTCCCGGGATCCCGGCGCTCCAGCGCGAGCGCGTGTTCGATCGCTTCTACCGCACCGACGCCGCCCGCGATCGTGCATCGGGAGGCACGGGGCTCGGGTTGGCGATCGTGAGCGCGATCGCGGAGGCCCACGGCGGCAGTGTCGCCGCCGGGCGCTCACCCGAGAGCGGCGCGCGGATCGAGATCGAGTTGCCGCGGTTCGCGAGCGGTGCGCGCGCGATGTCCGCGCCCGGAGCGCCGGGTCGCAAAGCCGTGGAGCCGGTGCACCGGTGAGTTCGGCAGAGCGGATCGCCGCGCGTCGGGTGGCACGGCGCCGGCGCGCACGGAGGCGGCGCATGCTCGCGTTCGGCACAGTTCTCGCGGTCGCAGCGTTGATCGTCGCCTGGTCGGTCCTTTCGGGGGGGAGCTCGTCCTCCACGGGCGCGGCGAGCACGTCCGCGGCCGTCGCACACCGTCGCGGCCGCGACGGTGTGACCCTCGTATCGTCTGCGCCCGCGGCACTGGCAGCGCGCAGGCTCACCGCGACGTTGCCCTCGCCGCTGCAAGACGCGGCCGCCGTCGCACTCCCGGATGGGAGGCTCTTGCTGCTCGGCGGGCTCGACCAGAATGACACCTCGACCGCCGGGGTGTTCGTGTTCGACGGAAGTCACGTGTCCCTCCGCGCCCGGTTGCCGATACCCCAGCACGACGCTCAGGGCGCCCTGCTCGGGAGTGACGCCTACGTGTTTGGGGGCGGGCAGGTCAGCTCATATGATCATGTGTTGCGGTTGGATCCCGCGACGGGCTCGGTTTCACAGTCAGGGACCCTGCCCCGGGCCAGTTCCGACGCGGCCGTCGCGAGCGTCGGCGGGACCGCTTATGTCGTCGGCGGCTACGACGGCGCTGAAGCGCTCGACACGATCGTGTCGTGGCGTCCCGGGTCCCCGGCCCGCACGGTCGCGCGCCTGCCGCTCCCGCTGCGCTATGCGGCCGTTGCGGCGGTCGCGGGGCGGCTGGTGATCGCCGGGGGCACGCGCGGGGAAGTCGCGCAGCGTGAGATTCTGCGCTTCGATCCTGCGAACGGCCGTGTGACCGCGATCGGGCGTCTACCCGACGCTTTGACACACAGCTCGGCGGTGGCGCTCGGAGGGATGGTCTACGTGCTCGGAGGTCGTGGTTCGGCGGCCACCTCACAGAGCTCGCAGATTCTCGCGATCGACCCGAGGACGGGCGGCGTCACGAAAGCTGGGCGACTTCCCGTGGCGCTGTCGGACACGGCCGCTGCGGTCCTCGGTTCTCGCGTGGTGCTCGCAGGCGGACAGAGCGTCGCTCAGACCGAGTCCACGATCTACTCCCTGACTCCGATCCCGCGAGGCTCGGGCGGCTGAGCTCGACGCTGGTGTGGACACGGCTTCGCTATGGCCGAGTCAGGATGTCCGCGGTGTGAGAGACCGCCGATCGCGCCTGCGAGAACACGGCTGCTGGTGGCCGGCGAGCCGTCAGGGTGCGTGCAGGGTCGCGGCGAAGCGCATCGCCAGGGAGTGGGGTGGTGCCAGGTCGACGCCGTCGGGGTTGCTGAGGAAGCCTGCGCCCGAGCCGGCTATGCCAGTGTGGCCGTACTGCCAGACGATTCGGTTGGTATGCGGGTCGATCACGATCACGCGCTGGTTCTTGTCGTCGTTGGCGAGAATGTCTCCGTTGGGAAGGGGCAGCGCCAGCGAGGGCTGGTTCAGCGCGTCGGGACCGGTCGGGTCGTAGCGCCATTGCAGTCGTCCGTCGCTCCTGAACGTCTCGATCGCTCCCGGGTGGATGTAGTCGGCGGAAAGGAACAGACCGGGACGCACCTCGTTGGTGTCCGACGGGTAGGTGAAGCCGGGCGGATGGGTGTCGAATTGTGGCCGTCCATCGGGGCCGAGCACGTCGAGCCAGTCGCCGTTGATCTCGGTGATCGCGGTGGCGCCGTTCGCCATCGGGAACGCGCCGTTGGGGCTGCCGTAACTGGAGCCGAGCCGGTGTTCGCAGCTGCCGGTCTGACCGAGTTGACGTAGCGGCGCGTGGGCCGGAGGGCGGATCACGAGCACGCGACAGTTCTTGATGTCGGCCGCGAGGATGTCGCCGGAGGCCATCAGCAGCGCGTCGTCGGGGTTGTGCAGATAGTCCGGTTCGGCCCCCGGAACGCCAGGATGCCCGTAGCGGTAAACGATGTGATTGCCGGCGGGGTCGATCACGCTGATCGCGAATTCGTCCTCCTGGGTGACGATCACCCGGCTTCCGTCGGGCGAGAAGAACGCGTCGTCGGGCAGTTTGAAGGTCTGGCCCGGGCGCAGGTCACCGGGCGCCGGGAAGCGCCACAGGATCGTTCCGGTCGGACTCACCTCGAGCAGCCGGTTGTTGTCGCGGTCGGCTATCAACACCGGGCCGGGCAGGACCGATGGGTCTGAGCCGGGAGCGAGCGTCGTCGCGGTGTCTGGCGCCTGCGCGCTTGTGGAGTGGTGTCGGCTCCCCCGAACCTGCTTGCCCGCATTTGTGCCCGCACCCTCGCCTGTGCGTGCGGCGCTGCGATCGTTGTCCTGTCCGTTCGCGACCGCCACCGCGAGGACGAGGGTTGCCAGGATCCCGAGCGCGGCGATCCGTCTGCGCACGACCGTGCGTCTGCGCTTGGCCGCCCGGGCTGCATGCCGACTCGGCGTTCGCTCGGTCGGTCTTGACTTGAGGGCCACGCGGCCAGCATGCAGAGGACGGGTTAAGCGAACGTGAGGGGTCGATGAGAAGGCGCTTATCCTCGCCGTGCCCGCGCCGCGCCGGCGAGTGACCGACCGTCAGTTCGGCGACTACAACTCGTCGTCGCGCCGGTAGCCCAAGCGCGAAGAGATGCGAGCGGCGGTGGAGATCAGGTGCGGACCCAGCGCGTCGGTCAGTTCGGCGAGTGAGATGGCTTCGGTGCTGGCGGCGATGCCGACCGCGGCGATCACCTCGCGGGACTCGTCGCGTACGGGCACGGCGATGGCCTGCAGGCCGGGCCGGAACTCCTGATCGTTGACGGCGTAACCGTCTTCGACGATCCGCTCCAGCTCCGCGCGCAGAGTTTGCTTGCTCGTGAGCGTGCTCGGACTGTTGCGCTCGAGCTTCAGCTGCGCGATCAGCTCACGCTGCACCTCCTCCGGCAGGTGGGCGAGCATGACCTTGCCCATCGCCGTGCAGTAGGCGGGCATCCGTGAGCCCGGATACAGACCGAGGTCGGTCTCGCGCTCGGCCCGCCGCCAGCTTCGCGCGCGATCTACGTAGAGGATCTCCGCGCCGTCGAGGACCGCCAGGCCGACCGTGTAGCCGGTACGTTCACGCAGCTCTTCAAGGAACGGGTGGACGTTCTCGCGCAGGCCCGTGGCGTTCAGGGCCGACATGCCGAGGTCCGTTACGCGCAACCCGAGGCGATACTTGCGCGAACGCCCCTGCTCGAGATAGCCCAGCGCGAGCAGGGTCGTCACGTAGCGGTGGGTCGTCGACCGGCTCATGCCGAGTTCGTCGGCGATGTCGGCGATGCCCATGACCGGGTGCTCTGAGGTGAAGCAGCCGAGAATCGCCAGACCGCGCTCAAGGGACTGGGAGTAGCGCGGTCCACGCAGGATCGGTAGCGCCCACGGCGGCGTGTCGAGGTCGATGTCCTCGGCCGTGGTGGCAGGCGCTCTTGAGGTCATTCTCGGCATAAATGGCGGTCTCTCGGCTTGGGTGTCGGCGCTCAGCCGGTCGGCAGCCTGTAGTGGCGTGAGGCCGGATCGCGCTCGAGCAGGCCGAGCTCTACCAACGTGATCGCGTAGCGATGGGTCGTGCTCGCCCCCAAACCGAGTTGCTTGGCTACGTCGGTGACGCGTCTTGCGCTGCCGTCGGCAGGGAAGGAGGCGAGCACCATCAGCCCACGCAGCAGCGAGCGCGAAAAGCGATCGTCGTCGAGGCGCTCACGATAAGACGCGAGCTTGAGGGCGCCGATTCCGCCCAATAGCTTCGCCAGCGCATCTTCGTCGGTGGCTCCGCGCATCACCTGCTTGACCTGGGTCTTGGACAGGGTGATCGTGATGTCGTTGTTCTCTGTGCCGCTGAGCTCGGGCATCATCTGTCACAGGTCGGCGCGTGGACTTCGCGACTTATCAAAAGAATGCTGCGGCCTTTCAAGTTCCCATACAAGAGGAAAATCGAATACTTGATTTTCAAGGTCGGGGTCTAATCGACTCAAGCACTCGACGCCGGCCGGGCTGAACGATCCCTTGCAACGCCCGTCGTGCCGACGGGCATGCGTCGAGTCGGCCGGTGACGCGACCGATCGCCCGCCGGGTGCTGAGGATCAGCATCGTTGGGCGCGCGAGGCGGCCCAACGCCTCCAGGATGGCAGGCGTGGCCAGGTGTGCGTGCGGAGACGAGGACGTCGACAGCTCGCACAGGTAGAAGCTCGTCATCGCGGCCACGATCAACGTGTGGTTGCGGCCGCCCGGCAGCTCGTTGACTCGGCTCATGGCTTCGCCGGCGATCGTGGCTATGCGCTCTGCGGTCTCGTCGGGAGAACCGTAGTAGTCGATCAGGCCGCGCTTGCCGGTGGCGAGATCCTCGACTCTGTCGGCGAGGCTGTCGAGTAGTGAGTGCAGCGCTCCGACCCACGGGAAGTAGGCGGTGCCGAGCATCCTGGCTACGCCGGGGTCGAGCGCGGGATCGGCCGCCGCGGCGATCAGCGCGAACAGGTCGAGCGTCGAGCCGGCCGCCGCTGCGGTCTCCCACCACCGCAAACGTGCGTGCTCCTTGCCCGAAGCGCGTCCCCAGCGTTCGAAGGAGTCGTGTCGGCCGTTGCCGTCTCCGTGGTTGAGGCTCTGATAGGTGACCACGCGTTCGGTGGCTTCGTGCGCGAGCCCGGCGATCGTCGTAAACGACGGCAGAGCGCTGAGCGCGCTGCGACAGGCGCCGATCAGCGCCAGCAGATAGCCACCGTCCTCGCTATGACGGCGATGTGGATAGTAGTCGTGGTGTGGCCGCCCCGGCGCGACTGCCGCGAGCAGCGCTCCGTTGAGCCGGCAACCATCGGCGATCGGACTCTTACTCGGCTCCTCGGAGAGGTCGTCGAGGTAATCGAACATCGTTTGGTAGGCGACGACTGCGCGCACCGCGGCATGCCGTCCGGCGGGCTGCACAAATGCCGCGAATGCGGCCGCACCCTCGAGATTGCCACGCTTTTCGCTATGAGCCCGCAACGCGATCCGGCGTAGCGCCGGGTCGGGGATTTCCTGCGCTCGCGCACGCCAGATCCGCACCTCCCGGCATGCTTCCGGGAATACGCCCAGCCAGTAGCTTCGTGCCGCCCCTGCCAATGCCGGCAGGGCGCCATCGGTCCCGATCCATTCGCCCACGCGAACAGCTTTACGCAGTCGCGAGGGCCCGCTGGGCTGTCAATCCCGAAAGCCTGCGCGCGCCGGCACACGTGAGGCCGCGAACCCGGGGATCGCGATCACTGCCAGCGCCACCGCCGTGATCAGTGTCAGCGTCAGCGCCACCTGGGTCGGTGCGATCGAGAACGGCGCCGGAAATCCGGTCGTCAACGTCAGCCAGCGCCCGGCGAGCGCGTGCCCGTATACGCCCACGATTCCCCCAATCGTGCACCCGACCCCGACGGTCATCGCGCTCTCCAGCAGCAGGGCACGCCACAGCTGGCTGGAGCCATACCCCTGGATCTTCAGCGAGGCGAGCCGTGCTCGTCGCTGCCATACAGCCGCGCTCAGCGCCGAGGCGACCGCCAAGCCGGCTGCGATCAGCAGCATTGTGGAGATCTCGGCCAGTGTCTCCAGTCCCTGTCGTGCGCTGGCCTCCGATTGTTTGTCGCGTTCACCGCTCGTCCGGACCGACAATCCCTGGCGGGCGCCCACCGCGGTCATGACCGCTCGCTTGCCGGCCGCCATGCTGACTCCGGGCCGCAGGGTTACCTCCAATGCCGACGGATTGGCCGTCTGCCAGTAGTGGCTGTAGTCCCGGTTATTGATCGTGATCGTCCCCGGTGGCCATCCCGAGTTCGTCAAGATCGCGGCCGTCCTGAACGTCGCTGTGCCGGACGGCGTGGGCAAAGAGAACGTGTCGCCGAAGTGAAGATGGCGTTCGCCCGCGAACGCGCTTGAGACCGCGGCCCATCCGCTTTGGCGCAGCAGTGCTGTGGCTCGCGTCAGATCTCCGTGGAGCAGCTGGCTGGCTTCGATCATCTCGGGGTCCCGTGTGGGTCTGGCTCGTATCCACAGCCGCCGCGTGCCGACGTCCAGCAGCCCCCCCTGATAGGAGCGCACCGACGCGACGCCGGGCGCTCGCGCGATCGCGGCTACGGTATGGCCGGGGGCGAACTGGTTCACGTTGAAGACGTCGTGGCCGGTACCCACCCATATGTCAGCCGTGCCGAAGTATTGGACCGTGGCACGGTCGATACCGCGTATGAGATCGCCGCGAGCGCCTCCGATCGCGATCGATCCGTAGACGGCCAGCCCGACGATGCCGGCCAGGGCGACCGCGCGCATGTTGGTGGCCCGCAGCTCGGAGACGGCGACCACCAGCGCGCTGCTGCGGACGTGGTCGCCCATCCACGGAAGCGCGCGGGCGATCCCGGCGAACATCGCGGGTATCAGCAGGAGCGTGGTCAGCGCCAGTGCGACTCCACCGAAGATCGTCAGGCCGGGCGTTATCAGCACAAACGCGGTCACCACGGCGATCGAGGCCAGTCCGGCGAGCCCGAGCGTCCTGGTGGCACGGGCGCCGATGGTCTCGCCTCTGCCTCCGGACTCGCGAAATACGGCGTCCACCGCTCTGCCCTCGCGCAGATCGAAGGCCGGCGTCAGCGAGGCGAGCACGGTGGCGAGGACGCCGCAGGCGAACGCCGCCAGCACCGTCTTCGGGTGCACGATCTGCTTGGCGCCGATCGGGAAAGCGGCTGACAGATAGGTGGGGACACGATGGAAGAACGCACTGGAAAGGGCGTCGCCGAGCGCCACGCCGATGAGCGAGGCCACGGTTCCCAAGGCGAGCGCCTGGAAGGAGAGCAGCAGCAACACCTGCCGGCGGTCATAACCCTGTATGCGCAGGTCGGCCACGAATCGGCGGCGCTCGGGCATCGTCAGCAGCATCGCGTTCAAGGCCAGCAGGAATCCCACCATCACGCTGATCGCCGAGAACAGCTCCGTGGACTGGCTGTTCGGCGTGATCGCCTGGTCGAGCAGACGTAGCTCGTAGTCGGCCCTGGCCACATCCACGCGCCCGCCCGCGATCCGTCTCAGGCCCTGGGCGAGCAACCGGTCGGCGCCGGGGCGCGGCCGGACGAGCACCTGCGTGACCCGTCCCGGGAGACTCACCAGGCGCTGTGCCACATCGAGCAAGGCGATCGCCACGGGGCTCGACGTCAGCGCGCCGAACAGCGAGCCGCCGAGCACCGCGCCGACCCTCACCCGGTGAGCACCGCCGGCCGCAAGCACGGTGACCCGGCTGCCCGGTTGCGCGCCGATCTCGCTCGCCACGATCGCCGGGAGGATCAATCCTTCCGAGAAGCGAAACCCGCCCGTGCCGAAGTTATCGGTGTCGAGGCTTCCGAGATTGACGATTCCTGGGGCCACGCCCAGCATCTGAACCGCTCTCACGCCGTGGGGGCCGGCGACGGACACGTTCTCGCGCAGGACGGACGCCGAGGCACTCACGCTTGGAAGGCGTCCCACCGCGCTCGCCAGACGCTGGTCGAATCCCGCCTGCGAGCGCGCTGTGAGTTGCATGCGCGCCGAGCCGATCACCTGCTGGATCAACGCTCCGGCGGAACTCGTGAGGCTCGTGTTGGCCACCAGTACGCCGAACACGAGCGCGACCGCGACCGCGATGCCGCTGCCAGCCAGCAGCTCTTGCGCCAGGTGCGAGCGCAGCCGTCGCCTGTAGAGGTGGAACAGCATGCTCACGCGAACCCCGCATATACGGGGGTTGAACAGGTCCCTCACGAGAGGACGCCGGCGTCCTCGCCGACCTCGACACTGCCGGCCAGATGGCCGTCGCGCAGCGTGTAGGCGCAGTCCACGAGTTCTCTGGCATCGGGATCGTGCGTGACGAGCAGTCCTGGAATGTCGCGTTCGTGACAGATATCGCGGAGCAGTTCGAGCGTTTCGCGGCCGCGTCCGGAGTCGAGATTGCCGGTCGGCTCGTCCGCGAGAAGCAAGCGCGGCTCGTTCACCAGTGCGCGCGCGATGGCGACTCGCTGGCGCTCGCCCATCGACAGGCGCTCCGGTGTGTGTTCGGCTCGAGCGCCCAAACCGAGCCGCTCGAGCCACGGGCGCGCCCGTCGCCGAGCCTCGCTCAGGCGCAGGCCTTCGGCAGTGAGCTTGATCGTCGCGTTGTCCACAGCCGAGGTGTTGGGCATCAGGTGAAACGACTGGAACACGAACCCGACGTCTCGCAGGCGATAGCGTGCCCCCTGGCGCTCAGACAGATGGCTTACATCGCGACCGTCGAACAGCACGCGCCCCGCTTCGGGCGCGATCAGCGCGGCCGCAAGCAGCAGCAGCGTGGTCTTGCCGGAGCCGCTCGGCCCGTACATCGCCGCGAATTCCCCCGGCGAGACCGTCAGCGAGATGCCGTCGACCGCCCGCACGAGCTCGTCACCGCCACTGGCATAGTGCTTGACGACATCGCACAGTTGCAGCGCGGAGTCGGGCGTGCTCAACGCACGGACCGCTCGGCGCCGCGGGCAGTGCGTGTGGGCAACGCCACAACGGTCCCACGCTCTTCGGTCGTGCACACCTCGCCACCGGAGATCGACATCATCAATCCGGCGCCCTGCAGGGCGCCCATTTCCTCGGAGACCACCAGCAAGGCCATGTCTCGCTCGCCGGTCAGCTCGCGCAGCAGCACGTAGAAGCGGCTGCGATCCCTGAGGCTCGGCATCACCGCCGGCTCGTCCACAAGCAGCACGCGTGGCTCGTGCACGAGTGCGCGGGCCAACATCACGAGCGTTCGATCAGCCAGCGACAGCGAGCCCGCCGGCTCGTCTGCGCAGGTCGCGCCAACGCCTACTCGCTCGAGTGTTCCGAGGGCTCGCCGGCGTGCATCGCGGACGGTCAAGCCCTCGCTGCCCAATGACATCGCGACGTGATCCACGACGCTCTCGCCGGGGTTCGGACGCCAGTCTCCGGATGCCATGAACGCGAGTTCGTGGCGCAGCAGACGGTCCCGCTGCGAGCCGGTCATCTCCTCCAGCGCGCGACCGTCGAAGCGCACCGTGCCCGTATCGGGCCGTTCGATGCCGGCGGCGATTCTGAGCAGCGTGGACTTACCCGAGCGGCGCGCGCCGTATAGGCCGACGAACACCCCCGCGTCCACCACGAAGGACACGCCCTCCAGAACGGTGATCTCGCGTCCCCCGTCGGGAAAGCGCTTGCCGACATTCGCGAATGAGAGCAGCGGCGTCATGGCGCCTCTGAAACTATCGCTCCCGCGCCCTTATGCGTTCGTTGATGCGCTGTCGCGTTTGTGCGGCCCAATCGACGTCGGCCTGGAGTTGGCGCCAGACCGCGTCGCGAGTGCAGTCCATCACCATTGCGGTCCAGGAGCGCATTTCGTTGGGGCTCGGAGCCACCAGCTGAGCCAGCCGCAGGCACTCGCGCTCATAGTCTCGCAACGCCAGCAGCAGCCTGTGAGCGTCCGCATCGCGCGCGACCGCGATCTTCGCGTGCAGTCCCAGCCGCACGGGCTCGCGCGGGAGCAGCGTTTCCATCCACGCGGTCATCGCGTTCTCGGTCAGCTCGGTTGGGCGATACACCACGTGGGTGCGCTGCGCGTTGTCGCGGCGAGGCTCCTCGCGGGCGGAGACCAGGCCGTCGGTGACGAGCTGATCCAGCAGGCGGTACACGTCGTTGGTGTCGATTCGCCAAGTGGCGCCCAGTCTCGCCACCAGCCGGCTCGCCAAGTCCCCGCCGTGTCCGGGGCGCTCGAGCACGATGCCGAGCAATGCTCCACGTAGCGGCGCCGAGGCGCCGCGCATCCATCCTCGGGTGTTCGTTGTCGCTTCGGTCATCCTGTCGTTCCCAGCCACGCGAACGATACCGCAAACCCCTCATCTTGTGTAGAACGATTCCAAAAGTTGCCACTAAGCAGACGATGGACGTCGCACGAATCAAGTCTCTCTGCTTGGGCCATGCCAGTAACAGCTTGGATTGAGCTTGGATTGGCGTATCGCCGCCGTCGAAGAGCGCGTTCGGAGAGAGATTGCTGATCTTTGTCTCTCACTCCCGTGCATCGGGCGATGTCAGGATGCGATCGTGGTTGAGCCGCTCACGGGGTCGCAGCAGATCGGCAAACGCCATCGCCTGCGCCGATTGTCGGCAATCCGGTTAACCAAAGAACAGCTCCGCCGTCTCATACAAGCTCGGGTCGAGCAGCTTGGGCTCGCGCAGCGCGTCCTCCAGTGCGACCTCGACGATCTCGCTGCCGCGCAGCCCGACCATCGTCCCGAATCGCCCTCCGGCGACCGCGTCCATCGCGGCGACGCCGAACCGTGTCGCGAGTACGCGATCGAACGCCACCGGCGTGCCTCCGCGCTGGACGTGTCCGAGGATCGTCACGCGCGTCTCGTATCCGGTTCGCCGCTCGATCTCGCCCTCGAGCGTCACGCCGATCCCGCCGAGGCGGGCGTGACCGAAGGCGTCGGTTGGAGCGTCCTCACGTACCTGGAGCGTTCCCGCGCGCGCCTTCGCGCCCTCGGAGACGACCACGATCGAGAAGCTGCGCCCGCGCTCGTGGCGGCGACGCAGGCGCATGCACACCTCATCGATGTCAAACGGGCGCTCGGGAACGAGGATCGCGTCGGCGCCACCCGCGATCCCGGCGTGGGTGGCGATCCAACCGGCGTGGCGGCCCATCACCTCCACGATCATGACCCGGTTGTGCGACTCGGCGGTCGTGTGTAGACGGTCGATCGCTTCGGTCACGATCTGTACCGCAGTTTGAAACCCAAACGTCACATCGGTACCGCCGAGGTCGTTGTCGATCGTCTTCGGCACTCCCACCACCGGAATGCCCTCGCGATGCAACCGAAGCGCGACGCCGAGGGTATCCTCGCCGCCGATCGGGATCAGCGCGTCGAGCTCGCGGGATGCGAAGGTCTCGCGGATCGCCCGCAAACCGTCGTCGCCTTCGCCGTCCGCGAACGGGTTGGTGCGCGAAGTTCCGAGGATCGTGCCTCCGCGCGGAAGGATGCCCGCGGTGCTCTGCAGCGTCAGCTCGGTCGCGTCGTCGCCCATCACGCCAGCCCAGCCGTGGCGAAAGCCGAGCGTGCTGTGCCCGCGTTCCACGAGGCCCCGCCGCACGACCGCGCGGATGACGGCGTTCAGACCTGGGCAGTCGCCGCCGCCGGTGAGCAGCCCTACTCGTGTCATGGCATTGCATTTTCCACGGGCGTGTCCAGCGTCGCGTCTTGCGCCGAGGTCAAGCTCAGGCGTTGACCAGCCCTCGCCGCAGCGCGTAGCCGACGAGCTCGGCGCGCGAGGAGAGGTTGAGCTTCTGCTGAATGTGCGCGCGGTGGGTCTCGACGGTGCGCACCGACAGGTACAGCTGCTCGGCAATCTCCGCGTTGGTGTGTCCCAGCGCGATCAATCGCAGGACTTCGAGCTCGCGCTCTGAGAGGTCATCCGGCGGACCGGGCGGGGGCTCGGAGGCCATCCTCGCCCCGAGCCTCGGGTTCAAATAGCTTTCGCCTACGGCGGCGCGGCGCACCGCCTCAACGAGCTCGTCGTCGGCGGCCTCCTTGAGCACGTATCCGATCGCGCCGGCGCCGAGGGCGTGTCGCGCGAAAGCGGGCTCCTGCTGCATCGTCAGCACGACGATCTGCGTCTCGGGGGACTCGGCGCGGATGTCGGGGATCGCATCGAGGCTCGATCCTCCGGGCATATTCAGGTCGAGCACCAGCACGTCGGGCCCGTGGCCGCGTACGTAACGTCGCGCGCTGTCGAGATCTCCGGCCTCGGCGACGACCTCGAAGCCGGATTCTCCGTCGAGCAGCAGGCGCAGCCCGCTGCGTACGACGGCGTGGTCGTCGGCAAGGACGATTCTGATCGTCTTCAGGTCCGAATCGAGAGCCCGCGCCCCATCGACCTCCGCCGGGGGTGTGTCTTGATTTGGCATCAGCGATCTGAACGTACCGCGTAAGGCGCCCCTACGGGTACGGGAAAAGTACGGTGATTGGCGCGGTTCGATACGGATGCACAGCGTCCCGCCCGGCATTTCACGGGCTCATACATAGTCGAACGAGCCCAGCCGGCCGCATGTCCACCGAGGGCCTTCGAGGTCATCATGCCACGGCCCGGGGCAGCACCAGCAGCGAGCAGCGCGCGTGACGCTGCAGGTAGTCGGAGGTGCTGCCCACGATCAGCCGCTTCACCGGACCGTATCCACGCGACCCGACGAGCAGTAGTTGCACCTCATCGCCAAACGCGGCCAATTCCTCGCCCGCCAGCCCATATACGGCGCGGCCTTCGACACCCTCGATCGCGGCCATGCGCTCGTTGGCCTCGGCGAGCATTTTTTCGATGCCATCTCCCAGTGCAGGCGCCCCGAAGCCCGTGAACGCGTAGTTGGGGATCGAGACGACTTCCAGCGCGCGCACCACCGCGTGGTAGCGCTCGGCCACCTTGCGCGCCCTCGACAGCGCCATCTCGCTCTCGGGCGAGCCGTCGTAGCCGACCCCGATCGCCGCGATCGGCACGGGGTGCTCGGCGTAGCCGCGGGTGGCCACCGCGACCGCGCAGGACGCGCCGTTCAGCGAGCCGCGGGTGTCATCTCCCAGCAGCACCCTGCCGACGGGGCCACGGCTGCACGAGCCGACGACCAGCAGGTCGGCGTGCTGCTCCTCGGCGAGGCCGTGCAGGCCGCGGCCGGGACCGCTCGCGGCGTAGCTGATGAGCTCGGCTTGCACCTCCGCCTCGGCGCGCTCGCGCTCGAGCAGGGCGTGCGAGGCTTCTTTCTCCTCGGTCAGTCGCCCCGGTGTCGATGCGTGCACTGGGTTGGTGGCGCCCCCGTGAATGTTCGCCAGGGTCAGCTTGCCGCCGTCCGCGAGCAGGCGCATGGCGAGCGCGATCGCGTCGCGTCCGTTGGGCCGACCGTCCACTCCTACGATCACGTTCTCGAACATCGTCGTCTCCTCTGCTCGTTAGATGCCCTGTCCGGGCAAAAACTCGTTGGTGAACGGGGGCAGCCCGCCGCTTGGGTCGTGTTGGATCAACCCGTGCGCGAGCATCCATGCTCCAAAGCTCGCCCAGGCCGAGGGTTCCTGCCAACCATACGGGTCGTCCGCTTTCGCCGGCGTGCTCGCGGGCAGGGTCTGACGAATCGATTCCAGTTGTAGCTTTCCTTCCAGGGATGGGTTCGCCTTGACCACCAGCGCGGCCGCCGCCTGTGGATTGGCGCGAACCGCGCGCTGTCCGCGGGTGAGCGCCTGCATGAACGCGCGCAGGTCCTGTCCGCGTTCGCGCGCCTCCTGCCGGCGTACGACGAGCACCAGCTCGTCATAGCTGGGCACTCCCGCCTCATCGACGGGGATCACGACCGGATGGCGGTGCAGCAGTTGCAGCTGGATCGCCTCGTAGTTCCAGAATCCCCCCAGCGTCGCCGCGACCTTGCCCGAGAGCATCGCCGGGACGAGGTTGAAGCCGACGTTCACTTCCTGCACGCTGTCCGGATTCACCCCGGCGGCCTTTAGCGCCGTGTGCAGCTCGGCCGCCTGGTAAGGGATCCCGGCCGTGCCCACGCGCTTGCCCGCGAGGTCTGCGACCGTGCGCACGTGCCGGCCCGGCAGTGCGATGATCGACGTCAGAGGGCGCTGCACGAGCGCCCCGATCGAGACGAGCTTCAGGCCCTGATCGCGCGCGAGTAGCAGCTCGGGCTCATAAGAGATCGCCATGTCGACCTTGCCGGCGGCGAGCAGCTTCAAGGGGTCGGCCGGTTCGGCGGGTGTCTGTGGGCGCACGTCCAGCCCGACGGCCCTGAAGTCTCCGTTTGCGATCGCCGAGTACAGCGCCGCGTGGTCGGCGTTGGGGAAAAAGTCGAGCATCACCGTGAACGGCCGCAGCGCGGGCGCTGAGGTGACGTCATGCTCGGACCCGCACGCGGACATGGTCAGGGCGCAGGTGATCGCGATCGCTACGGCGATCGCGGCGGATCTGATGATTCTCAACGGATCTCTCCTCTGGATCGATACGCCCACGGAGCCAGGCGGCGCTCGGCGAGGGCGAGGGTATAGAAGCAGGCGATCGCGAACACGAACAGGACCACCGCGGCCGCGTACGCCCGCGAGGTCTGAAGCGCCGTCAGGTCGGCGTCGATCTCGTGTCCCAGACCGGCGTACGCGCCGGTGGTGGCGGTCTGGGACTCGGCGATGTAGGCGCCGATCACGGCGACCGTGAGCGCGATCCGCGCGCCGCTGATGGCCGCCGGCAGCGCCGCCGGCAGCTCGGCGAAGCGAAACGCCTGCCAGCGCGAGGCGTCGAGCGTGCGCAGCAGCTTCAGCTGCTCGGGGTCGACGCTCGCGAGCCCGTCCACGGTCGTGACGAGCACGGGGAAGAAGCAGATCAGAGTGATCACGACGAGCTTGGGCAGGATGCCGAAACCCCACCAGAAGATCAGCAGGACGGCGATCACCGCGATCGGCACGGCCTGCGAGCCGACCGCCAGCGGGTAGATCGCGCGGCGCAGCATGGGGGAGAGATGGATCGCGACCGCCAGCGCGAAACCGCTTGCCAGCGCCAGCAGAATGCCGAGCAGCACCTCCTCGGCGGTCGGTCTCAGGTTGGAGGCGAGAAAGCCGGCGTTCTCCCACAGCGCCCCGCCCACTTCGTGGGGCGCCGGCAATATGAGCCGGTCCACGCTCCCGGTGTCCACATACAGCTCCCACACGCCGAGCAGCACCGCGACCAGTCCGAGGGCCGGAAGCGCGTGCAGTACGCGGCGCCTCACCGTGCGCTCCCCGAGCCCAGGGCGATCAACGCCCGCTCGCGCAGCGCCACCACCTCGCGATCGGTCCGTGAGCGGGGGCGCTCCAGCCCGACCTCCAGCTCGGCCACGACCCGGCCGGGGCGCGGCGAGAGCACCGCGACGCGGTCGGCCAGCACGATCGCCTCCTCGACGTCGTGAGTCACCAGCACGACCGTCCGCCGGCCGATCTTCGATCGGTCGCGGTGCAGCGCATCGGTGAGCCAGCTGTGCATCTCCGCGCGGGTGATCGCGTCCAGCGCCCCGAACGGCTCGTCCAGGCACAGCAGTTCCTTGCCCGAGAGCAGCGTGCGCACGAATGCGACCCGCTGGCGCATCCCGCCCGAGAGCTCGTGTGGATGGGCGTGCTCGAATCCCTGGAGGCCCAGCTCTTCGAACAGCTCCGCGGCTCGCGCGCGCGCCTGTGCGCGCGGCACGCGTGCGATCCGTAGCGCGAGCGCCGCGTTGTCCAGCGCGCCGAGCCATGGCAGCAAGAGGTCGCGCTGGGGCATCAGCGCCGCCGGTGCGCACTCGATCGAGCCCCGATCGCAGGGTTGCAACCCGCAGATCAACTCCAGCAGCGTCGTCTTGCCACACCCGCTGGGACCCACCACCGCCAGCAGCTCGTGTGTGTCGGCGTGCAGCGAGATCTCCGCCAGCGCCCGCACCGCCGTCCCGTCTCGCCCCTGGTAAGCGCGGCTGACGCCATTGACGAGCACCGCCGGTGGGCGTCCAGAAGCGCGGCCCGGCGTCGTCAAATCCTGTGTCTGCGCTGCGCGCGCGGGTGTGAGCTCTGTCTGCACGTTGCTCCCTTCGCGGGCATTACCCCACAGGTTCGACGGGTCGGCGCAGGGCATCGTCTGTCGTGCGCCATCTCAGCCGGCCTTTCCCGCCAGCTCCCCTGAGTTCGTCTGCTGAGGCGATGCTACTGCGTCATCGACACCCCGGGGCGGGCAAGCGCGCGCACGAAGTCCTCCAGTTGGGCCGTCGTCCAGCACTCGAAGGCGGTGCAGTGCTGCTCGTAGGCGGCGATCACCGAGTCGCCGTAGTTCCAATACAGGCGCGGCTCGGGGTTCAGCCAGAACGTGCGCCCGGCGCGCGAGGCGATCTGAGCGAAGATGTCCGCGCGCGGGTCGCGCCCGTTCGTGCGCGCGTCGCCGAGCACGATCACGGTCGCGCGCGGATGCAGGTCGTCCTCGACCTGCACGAGGAACTCCGACCACACGCGTCCGTAGTCGGTGTAGCCGGAGATGTCGGCCACGCCCGCGTCGCCCGAGATACGCTCGCTGACGGAGCTGAAATCGCGCTCGTGCTCGAAGATGTCGGTCACCTCTGAGATGCGCTCGATGAACACGAACGAGCGCATGCGCCGGAAGCTGTCGTGCAGGGCGTGGAGCACCGACAGGAAGAACACCGAGGCGGAGGTCACGCTGGTGGAGACGTCGCAGAGGACGTAGATCTCCGGTCGTCGCGGTCGGCGGGGTCGGTACTTGAGCACGACCGGCACTCCGCCGGTCTGCAGCGACGCGCGCATCGTGCGCCGGACGTCGACGTGCGCGTGGCGGCGGTGCCCGCGCGCCTGCAGCCCCTGTGTCGCCAGGCGCCGGCGCAATTGCGCGACGACGCGATGCACGGCGGCGAGATCCTGCAGCGGGCCCGAAGGCAGCGCCCGATCGAGCTCGCCCAGCGGCCGGGCGGGCGGCAGCGAGCCGGTGCGCTCGATCTGGGCCCGTTCGAGCTCGCGCCGCAGCAGCGCCTCGAAGCGGCGCAGCGCATCGCGCGGCAGCCCTTCGCGGCGGGGGTCGTTCGCCGGCAGCTCGGGCTGCGGCTCTGAGCGCAGTCCGAGCGCGCGCCTGATGCGCTGCACGTCCACGCCGATCACGCCCGATCCCTCCTGGCGGCGGGCGAATGCGGCGATCGCCATGCGCGCGAGATCGCGCATGGCGCCTTCCGACCCGTCCCTGAGCGCCGCGGCGATCTGCGCGCGCAGACCCTCCAGCTCTTCGTCTGTCAGCTCATCGAGGTCCAATCCTCCGCCGGCGATCTCGTCGGTGTGCTCGCGCACGTCCTCGCGGACCGCCGCAAGCTCGACGGCGCGGAACATGAAGCGCTCGAACACCAGCTCGAACACGCGCCGGTCCTCCTGGCTCTTGGCGAGCGTCGCCGCGAGCGCCTCGCGGAAATCGTCCTGCGCGGTCCAGTCGATCTCGCCCAGCACCGCGAACGCGTCCAGCAGCTCCGAGGTGCCCACGGCCACGCCTTCGCGGCGCAGCTCCTCGCCCAGCTCGAGCACGCGGGCCGCGAACCCCTCCGGCGGCGCCGCTGCGCTCGCGGGGCTCGACGAGCGCTCAGAGGGCATCGGCCGCCGGACGGAGCTTTACCCCGACGCGCTCGGCCACGAGGTCCATGTCGGTGCGGTGCTTGACGATCACCGACATCGTGTCCGTGAACGTCTCCTCGTCGATGTCATCGACCCCGAGCAGCAGCAGCGCTCGCGCCCAGTCGATCGACTCGGCGATCGACGGTGGCTTCTTCAGGTCGAGCTCGCGCACCATCCCGATCACCTCGACCAGCCGGCGCGCGACCGTCTCTGAGAGATCCGGCGCGTGCAGGCGCACGATCTGCAGCTCGTGCTCGAGCTCTGGGTAGTCCAGCCAGAGATACAGGCAGCGGCGCTTGAGCGCCTCGGTCAGCTCGCGCGAGTTGTTCGAGGTCAGCAGCACGACGGGATGGGTGCGGGACTCAACGCGCCCGAGCTCGGGGATCGAGATCTGGAAGTCCGAGAGCACCTCCAGCAGCATCGCCTCGAACTCCTGGTCGGTCTTGTCGATCTCGTCGATCAGCAGCACCACCGGGCGTTCGGAGGCGATCGCGCTCATCAGCGGTCGCGCGAGCAGAAACTCCTCGCCGAAGATGTCCTCCTGGACCGCGTCCCAGCCTGCCCCGTCGGCCTCGGCCTGGATGCGCAGCAGCTGCTTGCGGTAATTCCACTCATACAGCGCCTTCGCCTCGTCCAGGCCCTCATAGCACTGCAGCCGCACGAGCTCGCGGTCCAGATACGAGGCCAGCGCCTTGGCCAGCTCGGTCTTGCCGACCCCCGCCGGTCCCTCCACGAGCACGGGCTTGCCGAGCCTCGTCGCCAGATATGCCACCAGCGCGGTTGACTCGCCCGGGAGATAGCCCACCTCGCGCAGCCCCGCGGCCAGCGCCTGCACGGAGTCCGGTCCCGGTGAGGTCATGTCGGGCGGGGCGGACGGGGACGCAGGCATCGCCGGCCCAATGATAGGGCTCCCTCCAGCGCGAGCAGCCGTGCGGACAGGTCAGGCCGGGCGTTTCTCGGGCTCGGTCGGCGCGTCTTCGAAGGACAGTTGCTCGGTCGCGGGGTTGGCGGGCACGGGCCGGCGCGCGGAGCGCGGCGGCCTGTTCACGGGCAGCGCAGACGGCGGCGTCGGGGATGAGGGCGGCGCGGGCGGCAGGCGCGGAGGGGTGCGCGCGGCGCGTCCCCGGCGCGCAGGATGCGCGATCGGCGGTTCGAGGGGGCGTGAGGCGCGCATGCGCGAGCCCGCGTAGGCCAGCAATCCCGCGGCGCCGAGCGCAAAGAAGATGCCCCACTGCACGCCCACGTTCGCGGCCACGCCGTGGCTGGAGATGCCGGGCTTGTCGAACAGCCTGAAGACGAGCAGCAGCACAGTCCACAGCCCGGCCGCCATCACGACGGCGCCGTCGCTGCCGGGCAGGTGGAAGTCGCGCCCCTCGGCTCGCGCATACAGCAGGTAGATCACCGCCAACGCGACCAGCAGCACCGCCGCCTCGACGAACGAAAAGGCCCCGAACGCGTTCAGATTGCGGCTCTGCAGCGGCGTCGTGCGAGGCGCGTTGACGACCGCGTTCTGCTGATACCAGGGCAACAGCATCGTCACGAACAGCGCCAGCGCCGCGCCGGCGGCCAGGCGCCGGTCGGGATCGAGCGCGCGCCAGTCGCCCATCAAGCGGGTCATCGAGCCGACCCGCCTTCGCGTCCGATCGTGGTGTCGCGCGCCATGGCACTCAGTCTAGGTGCGCCATCAGCCGTCAGCCCGCGGTCGCGTCGGTGCGGCCCTCAGTGCCTGCTCAAGGTGATCGTGCCGTTGGCCGTGGAGAAGTTTCCGGCCAGGTCGGTCGCGGTGATCGTGACCTGGTAGGCGCCGGTCTGGGACGGGGTCCTCCAGAGGATCTTCGGCTTGCCTCCTTCGACGGTCGCACCGTTGCTCCATACGGTTTTGCCGGCGCGCTTGACGATGATGTCGACGGTGGCGATCTTCGACAGCGAGACCTGCACGCCGGCGCGCGAGCCGGCGGGCAGCTTGCCGGTGATCAGCGAGACGACCGGCGGCGTGTGCAGGTCGGCGGTGAATTTCTGGGCGGTCGTGCAGTAGATCTGATCGCCGGCGATCGGGGTGGTGGCAACCGTGCTCGCGGCGCTCGCGAGGAGGTGTTCGGGGGAGCGCGCCACGGCTGCGCTGGCGCCGCCCGTTTCGCCGCCGGGCCCCGTCGTGCCGGTGCCGCCGCCGCCGGCGGGCGGAGTCGGCGGGGTGGGGGAGGGCGCGGGCGTGACGGTGGTGCTCGCGGGCGGGCCTTTGCGCGTGCGTTCGCACAGGTGCTGGAGGAATTCGGTGAGCAGTTCGTGGTAGTTGAGGTCCGATTCGCCGTACTGGTCGTACATCGACCAGGCGCCCGTGTCGTAGTGGGGGACCTCGGCGCGCGCCTCGGCGTCGCCTTCTTCGAACAGCTTCAGCCCGAGCGGATCGTGGGTGATGGAGGTGTAGTCGTAGAGGCCGACGTCGGCCTGGATGAAGCCGTTGAGGATGCGATCGCTGGGGGCGTAGGTGTACTCGGCATACTCCGCCCCGGCGGTCGTCTTCACACGCACGCCCGTCGAAGGCGCGGCCTGGAAGATGCCGAGCGCCTGCTGAGCGGCGGTCAGGTAGGCCGGTTCTTTGAAGCGCGAGAACGAACGCGCCATCACCTGCAGGGCGGTGCCCTGCGACAGTCCGCTCGTCCACGGCGGGGCGCCGCCGTCGAAGTGGAACATGTACTCCCACGCGATCCCCCCGGCGCGCTTGGTGGCCAGCGGCAGCACTTCTGAGAGCAACTGGCGCAGGTTGGTGTTTTCGTGCCCGGAGAGGTAGTAGCCGTTGGCCTCGCCGAACGTCCCCAGCCACTGGATCTGGATGCCCTGCCCGGCGTAGTACTCCCACACGATCTTGCTCGGCGGAAAGCTCACGCGCACGCGCGAGGAGACGAGCGGCTGGGTCGTCCACCACTGACGGTTCTTTTCGAGTGTCAGGAAGATCACCGGCAGTCGCGTCGCGGTGAACTGCCCCGCGGCGGCCATCCCCTGCGTGTTCGCGATCACGGCCCCCAGTTCGGCGCGCCGTGTCCCGCTGAGCCTCTTCAGCGAGCTGTTCGCGGCCGAGTACGCCGAGGCGTACTGGCGGTAGGCGGTTTCGGTGATCGCACCGCTGCTCTTGAGGCCACTCAGCGCGGCGGTCACGCTCGTCCCGCGCGCTCCGGCCTGGGCGGGGATCAGCAGTGCGGCTGTCAGCAATCCGACGAGCAGGACGCTCGCGCTGAGGTGTCTTGTACGCATCAAGCCGATGCTACGCATGTGCGCGGCGTACTGCCGCAGTTGCTCAGCCCGCCTGGTCCTCGCGGCCGACCTCTTGGTCGTCTGCTTCCAGCGTGTCCTCCTCGTCTTCCTCGGCGTCCCCCTCGATCGAGTGCTCGCCGCCGGGGTGGTAGGTGACCTGGAAGCGCTCGATCAGCTCGTCGCGGCGGTGCTCGTCGACGGGGGACTCGTCGGAGACGAGCACCCATTCGTCGCCCTCGAAGTCCTCCATGTTGAAGATCTCATGGTCGAGGTCGGGCGAGTCGTCGACGACCAGCAGGACCTCGGTCTGGGGGTTGAAGTAGGTCCCCGGACGGATCGTCAGCTCGTCCAGCTCGAACGTGCGGTGCTCGGCCATTGACGCGTTTATACCCGAGAGCGCCATCCCGATGCATGCCGCCCGCGGGGTGTGTAACCGCGCTCCTGAGCACGCAGGGCAAGCTGGGCAAGGACGCAGGGAGCGTGGCGTACTACGTACGCGAGCGACTGAGGACGCCGATCCAGCGCCGCCATGCGTGCTCAGGGGTTCAGCTCGGCCATCGTGCGCGCGACCTCCGCCTCGATGTCCAGCGGCTCGAGGCCCTGGCGTTCGCGGCGTTCGTTGCGGGCGACCACCAGCTGCAGGACCTCTTCGGCGATCCCGGCGTCGTGACCGGCGCTCGCGGGCTGGGCCGCCAGCAGCTTGGCGGCCTCGGCGTCGACGTCCAGCGCCGGTTCGCCGCGCCGCTCGCGCCGCTCGCTGCGCGCTTGCAGCATCTGGCGGACTTCCTGCTCGCGCTCGGCGCTCTGCAGCTCGGGGCTCATGGCGATCGAGTCGTATTCGGCGCCGGCCGCGCCGTAGGGCGAACCGCCGCCCGGGGGCTCGCCCTCGTCGGGGAATCCGCCCGAGCCGATCTCGTCGTACATGCTCCCTTTGGAGAGCATGAAGACGATCGACATCACCACCGACAGCCCCACCGTGCCGAAGACGACGATCGGGAATGCGCTCTGCATCGATCGATTGTACGTCGAGGAGAACGAGTCGATGGCGAGCCGATTGCCCGCACGCGCGCCCTCCGCTACCCTGCTCGTTGACTGACTGGTCAATCTACGGAGGCGCGAGAGCAGAGAAATGGTCGATTTCACGTTGACAAACGAGCAGCAGAGCCTGCGCGAAATGGCGCACGATTTCGCCGCAAAAGAGATTCGCCCCGTCGCTTGGGAGTACGACAAGGACGGTACCTGGCCGCAGGACATCATCGAGAAGGCCTGGGAGGTCGGCTTGATGAACTCCCATATCGAGGAGGCCTACGGCGGCGCCGGCGCGGGCTACCTCGACGGTTGCCTGATCGAGGAAGAGCTCTCGTGGGGCTGCTCGGGCATCCAGACCTCGCTCGGCTGCAACGGCCTGGCGACCGCGCCGATCGCGCTTGGCGGCTCGGAGGAGGTCAAGAAGAAGTACCTGGGAATGCTCACCGAAGCGCCGAAGCTGGCCTCCTTCTGCCTGACCGAGCCCGACGCGGGCTCGGACGTCTCGGGGATGCGCACGACGGCCGTCAAGCAGGGCGACAAGTACGTGATCAACGGCTCGAAGTGCTTCATCACGAACGGCGGTTACGCGGACTACTACACGGTCTACGCGAAGACCGACAAGGAGGCCGGACATCGCGGCATCAGCGCGTTCGTGGTCGAGCGCGACTGGGGCGTGGTCGTCGACAAGAAGGAGGACAAGCTCGGTCAGCGCGCTTCGAACACGGCGACGATCTCCTTCAACGACGTCGAGGTCCCGGCGGAGAACCTGCTGGGCGAGGAAAACCGTGGGTTCAAGCTGGCGATGGCCACGCTCGACCGCACCCGCCCGGGCGTGGCGGCGATGGCGACGGGGATCGCGCGCGCGGCGTTCGAGTTCGCGACCGACTATTCGCGCGAACGCATCCAGTTCGACGTGCCGATCGCGATGCACCAGGCGATCCAGTTCATGATCGCCGACATGGCCACCGAAATCGAAGCCGCGCGCCTGCTGACGTGGAAGTCGGCGTTCATGCTCGACAACGGCGAACGCAACACGCTGGTCTCCTCGCACGCCAAGCGCTTCGCGGCCGACGCGGCGATGAAGATCGCCACCGACGCCGTGCAGGTCTACGGCGGGTATGGCTTCATCAAGGAGTACCCCGTCGAGAAGCTGTTCCGCGACGCGAAGATCATGCAGCTGTACGAGGGCACCTCGCAGATCCAGCGCCTGGTGATCGCTCGCGAAACGCTCTTGCCGCGCAGGGTGGAGGAGCCGACTGCGGTTCCGGCGTAGTCGTTCGATCCCGTACATGTACGGGATCGCCGACCGGCGCATGCGCCGGTCGGTAACCATGCCGCATGCGGCATGGTTCGGGGGAGCGCATGCGCTCCCCCGCCGGGCGGCACATGTGCCGCCCGGAACTGCCCCGACAATCGCGCCTCCGGCCGAACCCTCTCCGATTCCGGCCGGAGGCAGCGTCCCCCCGACTTCATACCCATAACCCGCCGCGCGCCTCGGCGTTGCGGTTTTTTTCGTTCGCGACCTCTCTCTAACAGCCAGGAGTTCATCTCATGTTCGTTTTCAAGACCGCAGTGGTAGGGGCCGGCACGATGGGCGGGCAGATCGCCCAGACGATCGCCGCGGCCGGGATTCCGGTCGTGCTCAAGGACATCGACGACGCGCTCGTGCAGGCCGGACTGGACGAGGCCCGCAACGTGACCTCCGGGCAGGTCTCAAAGCTCGTCGAGCGCGGCAAGCTCTCATCCGAGCAGGGCGAGGAGCGGATCGCGCAGGTGCTGGGGCGCATCACCGGCACGACCTCCTATGCGGATTTCGGCGACGTCGATCTCGTGGTCGAGGCCGTGCCCGAGCGGATGGAGATCAAGCAGGCGGTCTTCGCCGAGCTCGACGCGGCCACGCCCGGCCACGCGATCCTCGCCTCGAACACCTCCTCGCTGTCGATCACCGAGATCGGCGAAGCGACGCTGCGCCCGGACAAGGTTGTGGGCTTTCACTACTTCTATCCCGCCTCGCTGATGCCGCTGATCGAGATCGTCGAGGGCGAGGAGACCTCCGCTGAGACCGTCACCGCCGCGGTCACCTTCGCGCAGTCGATCCGCAAGCAGCCGATCACCTGCGCCGAGGTGCCGGGCTTCGTGGTCAACCGCATCCTCAACTCGGGCATCTCCGAGGTCTGGCGCGCACAGGAGGAGCAGGGCCTGTCGATCAAGGCGATCGACGAGGGCGTCGGCGCCGCGGGGGTGGTGCCGGTCGGTCCCTACCACCTCGTGAACCTGCTCGGCCTGGACACGGTCCTGCACGTCGCCGAGCATCTGGCCGAGTCCTACGGGACGAGCGCTTCTACGTCCCGGCGGGCATGCAGAAGCTCGTCGCAGAACGCAAGCTCGGCGCGAAGACCGGCGGCGACGGCTTTTATGACCCGCAGGGCGAGCCCAACGTGCCGGGCGAGGCCGCGCCCGACGTCGAGCAGCTCGTGGAGTTGCTGTCGCTGAAGACCTTCATCGAGGCCTGCCTGGTGCTCGAGGAGGGCGTCGCGACTCACCGCGACATCGACTTCGGGATGATGGCCGGCGCGGGCCTCGATCCCCGCCGCGGGCTGATGCCGCCGTTCATGAAGGCCGACGGCGAAGGCCTCGACAAGGTCCTGGAGCGGATGGAGAACGCGGCCGAGACCCACGGCGAGCGCTTCGCCCCGCCGACGATCCTGCGCCGCCTCGTCGCGCAGGGCCGCCTGGGGCAATCGAGTGGTCAGGGCTTCTACGCCTATCCCCTGCCCGACGCCGAGCAGCCGGCCGAGGTGGTCAAGTTGGAAACACGCGCCTACGCGAGCGCAGGCGAGGAGGAAGGCGCCGACGGGGGCGAGCAGGTCGCGATCGCGTGGCTGGCGAACGGGCAGATGAACTCGATCTCCCCGCAGGTCGTGGCCGATCTCGCGAGCGTATGGGCGAAGGTCAAGGACAGCGGCGTGCGCGCGCTCGTGATCGCCTCCTCCAACCCTTTCCTGTTCAGCGCGGGCGCCGACATCAAGGCCTTCACGACGATGGACGAGGAGGGCGGGCGCGAGCTGCTCGCGGGCATGCACGGGCTGCTGCGCGAGATCGGCACCTCCGGCGTGGCCACGATCGCCGCCGTCAACGGCCTCGCCTTCGGCGGCGGCTGCGAGCTGGCGATGGCCTGCGATATCCGCATAGCCGCGCGCTCGGCGCTGTTCGGCCAGCCCGAGATCAAGCTCGGGATCATTCCCGGGTTCGGCGGCACGCAACGGCTGCCGCGCCTGGTCGGTGAGAACAAGGCGCTGGAGATGAACCTCGTCGGCGATCCGATCCTCGCCGAGGAGGCGTTTGAGCTGGGGCTCGTCAATCGCGTGGTCGAGGATCACGAACTGCTCGACACAGCCCTTGCCTGGGCGCGGCGAATGGCGGCGCAGGCGCCGCTGGCGATCGAGCAGATCAAGCGCGTCTCCGGCGCCGGCGACATCGACTCCGGCATCGTCGCAGAGCAGGAGGGATTCGCGAGCGTGCTCGCAAGCGAGGATGCTCGCGAGGGCATCTCCGCGTTCCTCGCCAAACGCGCGCCGCGATTTGCGGGACACTAAAGCGATGACGAAGGTCTCGCCCGGGATTGCTCAACTGGCCGAACTGGTGCGCGAAGCCGATTCGGTGGTGGCATTGACGGGCGCCGGCATCTCGGTGCCGTCCGGGATCCCCGACTTCCGCTCCCCCGGGACGGGCACGTGGACGAAAGTCGACCCGATGAAGGTCGCCCACATCGATTCCTTCGTCGCCGACCCGATGCGCTTCTGGCATTTCTACGGCGAGCGCTTTGCCTCGCTCGGCGGCAAGAGCCCCAACGACGCCCACCATGCGCTCGTCGCGATGGAGCGCCGCAACATGCTCGACGGGGTGATCACCCAGAACGTCGACATGCTCCATCGCAAGGCCGGCACCTGCGAGCTGATCGAGGTGCACGGCTCGATCGCGCGCTGCACCTGCCCCGACTGCGGCGGCGACATCCCCCAACTGGAGGTGCGCGCGCGCCGTTTGGGCGATCCGGACGGCATCCCCCGCTGCGAAGTCTGCGGCGGCCCGCTGCGCCCGGAAGTCGTCCTGTTCGGCGAGCCCCTCTCCGAAGAAGCGATGGAGCGCGCTCGCGAGCTGTGCGCCGCGGCGGACCTGATCCTGTGCATCGGGACCTCCCTGGAGGTGCAGCCGGTGGGCTCGCTGCCGCTCATCACCCTGCAATCCGGCGGGGCGATCGCGATCCTCACGCAGGGCCGCACGCACCTGGATCGCCTCGCCGCGGTGCGCCTGGACGGGGACATCGTCGAGGAGTTGGGTGCGCTCACGAGCGTGCTCGACATCGATGACGCGCGCACGCCCGCGCCGCGGTTCTGACCCCTCTTCAGGCGCTCTGAGCGAGGTCGAGCGCCGGGTCGATGCCCCAGCGCTCGGCGACGCTCTGAAGCTCTCGGTCAAGGCCCCAACGATCGGCGCGTGCGGTTCCCTCGTGCGCGGGGTTCGCGCCCTTCAGCGCCATGCACCCGGTGTTCTCGCCGATCTCCCGCATCGCAGCCACCTCCTCGGCGCTCAGCGGAGAGCGTGCGATCCGCTCGGGCACGGCCGCCAGCTCGGCGCGCTTGACCTCGATCGCGCGCGCCCCTGGCCCGGGCTCTTGGATCAGCGTCGGCGCGACGCAGCTAACGGGGCTCTGGGCGAGATCCCACGCGCACGCCAGTTGCAGCATCGACATCCCGTGCGCGCGCGCGATCGGGCGCATCTGCTCCAGTCGCTCGCGCCCGGACTCGATCCAGCCTTCGGGGCGGAACATGCGGTGGTCGTGCTCGGCGAAAACATGGCCGGGCAGGACGTCGTCGTGGAACAGCCCGCCGTAGTCCACCACGCGGGCGATCAGCTTCACGTCGTTCGCGAGGGCGGCGTCGAGCACGAACTCGCCCGGCCAGGGCTCCAGGGGGTTGAGGATGATCATCGCCCAGTCGATCAGCTCGCCGTAGCGCTCCAAACAGTCGATCACGTCGAGCGTGAACCCGTTCGCCGGTCCGGGGGCGAGGCCCAGCATGCGCGTCAGGCCGGCCTCGCGCGCCGCCGCCATGCCCTCCCACACCGCCTCGCTTCTGTAGCCGAGGCGGTCGGGGTTGTGCAGCATCAGCACGTCGAAGCGCTCCACCCCGCAGCGCTCCAGGCTGCGCCGGGTGGCCATGCGGATGTAGCCGGCGTAGCCCGTCCTCGCCGCGCAGCAGCGGGTCGGTGAAGCGGGGATAGCCCTTCGCGCCTTCGCGCTCGCCCGTGTAGAAGTCGTGCCCGATCGCGCCCACGAGGCAGTAGTCCTCGCGCTGGATGCCCTCGCAGTGCCCGGCCGAGCAGCGTGTCGGCCTCGCCCGCGCCGTAGGCGTCGGCGGTGATCACCGTGTCGATTCCCTCGCCCGGGCGCAGCAGCGAGCGCAGGCGCGCATCGTCCAGCGGCTCGCCGAAGCGCATGTAGCGCCCGCCGCTCCAGGTGCCGATGGCCGTCGCCGTAGGGTCCATACAGCTGTACTTTATGAGTCCGATGCCTCACGCGACCGCCAGACATCGCGTCCGATGCGTGTCTATGATGAGACCACTGCACGATCGGAGTGATCGCTGCGTCGGGGTTGGGGAGGGTCGTGCGGGTGGAGATGTCAGCTGAGGGCAACGGTCGTCGTCGTCGTAGGGTCGCGCTCGCCGTGTCGTTCGCGGGCGCCGCGCGGCGCTATTGGCTGGGCCTGTTCCCGCGCGTGTGCGCCGAGCGTCGTCGCCGCCGCGCCCGCGCCCTGACGATCCCCGACCCTCTGCTGCGTCGCGTCGCGATCGAGTCGCAGCGCAAGTGGGGCAACGTCGAGGGCGCAGCGGCGTTCGCGGCGTTCGCGCCGCGCCGCCGCGCGCGGCGCGGCGGCGCGCGCGATGATGTGCTTTCAGGCCGCCTACAACTACCTGGACATGCTCGGCGAGCAACCGAGTCACCGATCCGGTCGCCAACGGCCGCACGCTGCACCGGGCGCTGCTCGTCGCGCTCGACCCGGGCGAGGTGTCGCACGTCGACTACTACGCCCACTGTCCCCAGCGCGAGGACGGCGGCTATCTGCGCGAACTCGCTCGACTGTTGCCGCGCGGCGCTGGCGCAGCTGCCTTCGTATGCGGCTTGTCGCGCCCGCGGCGCTGGGCGCCGCCGAGCGGATCGTCGAGTTTCAGAGTTGCAACACCGGCGAGCGCCAGGGCGATCTGGCGGCGCTTGAGCGCTGGGCGCGCGCGGCGACCCCCGCCGGGTCGGACCTGCGCTGGTGGGAGGTCGCGGCGGCCGGCGGATCTTCGCTGTGCGTATACGCGCTGATCGCGCTCGCGGCCGAGCCCCGGCTCGACGCGCGGGCTGTGGCGGCCGTATCAGGAGGCCTACTTTCCCTGGATCGGCGCGCTGCACTCCCTGCTCGACAACCTCGTGGACGCGACCGAGGATCACGCGACCGGGCAGCACAGCCTGATCGGCGCCTATGCCTCGCCGCAGGAAGCCACCGCGCGCATGCGCCTGCTGGCTGAGCGCTCGCTGCGGCGCCGCCGCGGCGCTTCCGGGTGCTCGGGCGCATACGCTGATGCTCGCGGCGATGGCGAGCTTCTACCTGTGCACACCCGAGGCATCCACCCCGGAGGCGTTGGGAATCACCCGGGCGGTGCTCGACACGCTCGACGGCCCGGCGACGATGGCGATGGTCGTGTTCCGCGCGCGCCTGGCGGCGCGGCGCCTGGCGCCCGACTCGCCCGGGCGCAGGGCGCACGGCGCGGAGCTCGTGATCCCCGCGCCGGCGAAACGGGCTCAGTAGCTGATGCTCGAGTTGCGCGATCTGGTCAAGCACTATCCCGCCGTGGGCGGGGAGCCGGTGCGCGCCGTCGACGGCGTCTCGCTTGCGGTCGCGCCCGGCGAGATGGTCGCGCTGTACGGGCCGAGCGGTTCGGGCAAGACGACGCTGTTGCTGATGATCGCCACGCTGCTCGAGCCCACCGACGGCGCGGTGCTGATCGGCGGGCGCGACGTCTCCTCGCTTTCGCAGAAGCGAGGCCTCGCACTTTCGCCTGGCCGAACTGGGCTTCATCCGCCAGAACTTCGACCTGCTGCCGGGCGTCAGCGCGATCGACAACGCTGTGCTGAAGCTCCTGAAAACGATGCGCTGGCGCGAGGCCCACGACCGCGTCGCGCCGCTGCTCGAGCGCCTCGGGCTCGGCGAGCGCTTGAGCCACCGCGCCGAGCACCTGTCGATGGGCGAGCGCCAGCGCGTGATGATCGCGCGCGCCCTCTCGACACAGCCACGCCTGCTGCTCGCCGACGAGCCGACCGGCAGCCTCGACACCCAGCGCGGGCGCGAAGTGCTGGAGCTCTTGCGCGAGCTGTGCCGCGAGCGCGAGGTGGCGATCGTGCTGGTCAGCCACGACCCGCAGGCCGCGGCCTACGCCGACCGCGTGTATGCGCTGCGCGACGGCAAGCTCGGCGCCTACGAGCCCGACCGGCTCTACACAGCGGTGAAGCCGCGCAACGTCCTGCACCTCTATCGCGTGCGCCTGCGCGCGCGCCTGCTGCAGGAGTGTTTTGCGATCGTCGGCATCGCCGCCGGGGTGGCGCTGCTGTTCGCCTCCCAGGTGGCGAGCTCGAGCCTGTCCAGCTCGGTGGCGCAGCTCTCGAGAGGGATCGTCGGCAACGCCACGCTGCAGCTGCTCGCGCGCGACCCGCAGGGCTTTGACGCGGGCACGCTCGCGCAGGTGCGCGCGATCGCCGGGGTGCGCGCCGCGGCGCCGCTGCTGGAAGCCAGCCACCAAGGCGAGCGGCCCGCAGCGCGAGCGCTCGGTGGAGCTGGTCGGCGCCGATTCGAGCCTGACCGAGCTCGGCGGCGCGCTCGTGCGCAACACCTCGCTGAGCCCGTTCGCGGGCTTCGACGCGGTCGCGCTGCCCGCGCCGCTGGCGCACAAGCTGGGCGTGAGCAAGTTCGGCGACGAAGTCACGTTCCAGGCTGAACGGCCGTGTCGCCGAGGCGCCGCTCTACGAGCAGCTGCACGCCAGCCAGATCGGGCCGCTGACCTCCAGCCCGATCGCCGTCGCGCCGCTGGCATCCTCCCAGGAAATGAGCGGCCTTTACGGGCGCGTACAGCCGCATCCTCGTCGAGCCGGCCCCGGGGCGCGAACGCGCGGTGCGCGCGGCCCTCCTGCAGGCTGGCGGCCCGCGCCCACCTGAACGTGGAGCCGGCCAGCTACGACGAAACGCTGTTCGCGCGCGCGTCCGCCGCGACCAACCAGTCCACGCAGCTGTTCGCGGTGATCAGCGCGCTCGTCGGCTTCCTGTTCGCGTTCAACGCGATGCTCCTGACCGTGCCCCAGCGCCGGCGCCTGATCGCCGAGTCTGCGCCGCGACGGCTACCCGCCCGCGAGCGTGATCGTGGTGCTGCTGTTCGACGCGATCGTGCTCGGCGTGCTCGCCTGCGCGCTCGGTCTGGTGCTCGGCGAGGAGCTGTCGATCCACCTCTTCCACTCCAACCCCGGCTATCTGTCCTCGGCCTTTGCGGTGGGCTCGGAGCGCGTCGTCAGCGCGCAGAGCGTGCTCGTCGCCGTCGGCGGGGGGATGCTCGCGGCCATCGTCGCGGTGCTCAGCCCGCTGCGCGACATCCTCTCGCGCCGCCCGCCCGCGGTGACCGCGCCCGGCGATCTGACGGCGGAGACGCTGGGCGGCGTGGGCTGTTCAAGCTCGCGCTCGCCGGCCTGGTCTGCCTGGCGGGCGCCACCGCGATCCTGCTGGCCGCGCCGAAACTGGCGATCCTGGGGATGGTCTTCCTGGTCGCCGCGCTGCTGCTGTTGCTGGCGCTGCCGCTGGTGGCGACGCTCGCGCTCGTGCGCGCGTTGGCGCCGCGGATCGTCAGCGCGGTGCCGCACGTCGCGGTGATGGAGCTGCGCGCCGGGCGCACGCGCGCGCGTGGCGATCGCCGCCACCGGCGCGATCGCCGTGTTCGGCAGCGTCGCGATCCAGGCGGCGCACGGCGACCTGCTGCACGGCCTGGAAAACGCCGCGCACGACATGAACGCCTTCACCGACGTCTGGGTGTCCCCGGCGGGCTCCTACAACCTGCTGCAGACCGCCCCCTTCACCCCGACCGACCAGGCCAAGCTCGCGCGCCTGCCGGGCGTGCGCGCGGTGCGCCTGTATCGCGGCGGGCTGCTGGATTGGCGCGACCGGCGCATGTGGGTGATCGCTCCGCCGCGCGAATCCTCGCCGCTGCTGCCCGCGAGCCAGATCGTCGAAGGCGACGTCGCGCAGGCCGACGCGCGGGTGCGCGCCGGGCGGCTGGGCGGTGCTCACACAGGCGATCGCCGAAGAACACCACCTGCACATCGGCGACTCCTTCACGCTGCCCACGCCCCAGCCCGAGGCCGCTGCGCGTGGCGGCGCTCTCCACGAACATCGGCTGGGCGCCGGGCGCGATCATGATGAACGCGAGCGACTACGCGCGCGCCTGGGGCAGTCAGGACGCGAGCGCCTACAACGTGCTGCTGGCCCCCGGGGTCTCGCCGTGCAGGCGCGGCAGCGAGATCGAACGCGCGCTCGGGCCCCGCACCGGGCTTGGCGGTGCAAACCGCCCAGCAGCACGCCGATCGCCAGAACACGCTCAGCCGCCAGGGCCTCGCACGCCTCACGCAGATCGCCACGCTGATCCTGATCGTCGCGATCCTGGCGATGGCCGCGGCGATGGCGCAACATGGTCTGGCAGCGCCGCCCGCGCCTGGCCAAGCTCAAGCTCGAGGGCTTCCCGCGCGGGCGAGCTGTGGCGCACGATCCTGCTGGAGAGCGTCCTGCTGGTCGGCGTCGGCTGCCTCAGCGGCGCGGTCTTCGGCCTCTACGGCCAGCAGCTGCTCGACCGCGCGCTGGCGAACGTGATCGACTTTCCCGTCGTCTACTCCTTCGGCGCGCTCGTCGCGCTCACGAGCCTATCGATCGTCACCGTCGCCTCGGTCGTGATCGTCGCGCTGCCCGGATACCTCGCCACGGGCGTGCCGCCCGCCGTCGCCCTACAGGACTGAGGCCCTACTTCTTGTGCCGCTTGACCCGTGGCGGGCAGGGGACCGTCGTGGCGGCGTTCGCGGTCGAGCCGTCCTGGAAGACGAACGCCGCGCTGAACGGGAAGCCGCCCCGGGGGCAGCGTTCCGGCACGCCGATCCCCAGCGGGTGGAACGGCTTCAGCTTGCCGTGCACGTGGTGGTAGTAGGTCAGCCCGGCCGGGCCGATCGTGGCGTTCACGTCGACGATCGACACGTCCGGTCCGTTCGGGACGCTCGGGATCAATGGCACCGTCGTGGCCAGCTGCGAGCCGAACACGCCCGTGTCGGGGAGGACTTCGCCGGCGAACACGAGTTGGGCGGAGACCGGGAACTGGCCGTTGGCGTAGAACAGCACGACCATGTTGCCGTTGGTGGTAGACGGTCCGACGACCGCCTGGATTTCCGGGATCTCGTGCCCTGAGCCGGTGCCGAACGGGACTTCCACGAGCGCGCTGCCGGAGCCGATGCGCGAGTTCGCCGGGCAGCCCTTCACGCCGTCGGCCTGCAACGTCGCCGGGCGGCAGAGCGCCAGCCCGAGCGTCGTCAGCGTGTAGTTCAGACCGGCGGGCATGTGCAGCACGACGTTCTGAAGCGGCGGCGGCGCTAGTCCGGTGCTGGTCTGCAGGTGAAAGCCGAACGCGATCGTCGTGCTCGCTCCGAGCCGGTTGGGCGAGAACGAGGCGTGCAGCGTTGCCTGCTCGCTCGCCGGCGCCGCCACGGCGCCTGCCGCGCCCAAAAATGCGCTCGCCGCGAGCGTCGCCGCGGCGGTCACGGCGGCGGCGCTGAGCGTGTGGCGGCGCATGGAAGCGATCTTCGCCGGTCCGCCGCTAATACGACAGCGGGCCGCTGACGTGCACGGTCGTGGCGTCGTTGGAGCGCTGGATCGTGCCGCTGAAGGCTGAGGTTCGAGGCGTGCGCGTGGGCGTAGGTGCCCGACCCGCGCGAGATCGACAGCGTGCCCGAGAACGTCGCCTGCCCGCCGTTGGCGCGGTAGTTGGCCGTGCCGTAGCCGGTCAGCGAGCCGTTGCTCGGATAGATGCTCACTTCGGCGCTCACGCGGTTCTGGGAGGTGACGTTCAGGTGGATGTAGATCGTGCCCCTGATCGTCCCCGAAGCCGTGCCCTGCAGGTTCAGATGGGTCGTGTGGTGGCTCGTGAGGTGCAGCTTGCCGCTGTCGTTCAGCGTGATCGTGTGCGCGGCGTGCGCTGTCACAGCCGCCGCGCCTCCCGTCGTGAGCGCCAGCGCGCACGCGGCCGCCGCCACCAGGCCGGCGGCGCCGGCGAGCCTGCGATGAGCACCACTTCTCAGAACCATCACGTCAAACCCTCTCCCGTTGAAGACGACCCATTTGGCTACGACCGCAATTCTAATCTTAGGACCCGGGCGAGACTCTATCGACCCCCTGGTCCTCGCGTCAAGCGACTGTCTACGAAAAGTCCAGTCTCTGTTCAAACAGTCCGGCGGTCGGAGAGTTGCGCCGCCGGCCGCGGTAAGCGCGCTCACCGGAGGGTTGTCAGGAACGCTCATACCCGGCGGCCGAGCGCGCACGCAGCGCCGCCTCCAGCCGCCCGAGCGCATGGCGGACCGTCTCCTCGTCCGCCGCCGCGGGCGTATCGCCGCCATCTTCCCCGGGCCCGCCGGTGGTCTCGCTCGCGCTCGCCTCCTCCCGCGGCGTAGTCTCGATGCCGAGAATCCCGCGCGCGGCCACGGCGACGCTCTCGTGCAAAGCCTCAAGCTCGGCCACGCGCAGCGGCAGATCCGCCCGCTGCTCCTGCGCCAGCTCGGCCAGCGCGGCGAACAGGGCGCGGTCCAGCTCGATCGTCGCGTGCTCCAAGCGGCCCTGGTCGAGGTCCAGACGCGCGCGCAGCGTCAGCTCCTCGCACAGCAGGGGGCGTTCGCGGGCCGCGAGCATCTCCGCGAGGCGCTCGTCGGGGCGCAGCGCCGAGGCGCGCCGGCGCACTCGCTGACGTGCGCCCGTCAACGGCAGCTCGACGGCGTGCAGCCACTGCCCCTCGGCCACCTGCTCGCCCTCGCCCCAGCCCGCGCGGATCGTCAGCGCCTGCGCGGGGGAGACCTCGCGCGCGTACGGGTCGGCCGTGGCGATCCGCTGCGCGTGCAGCACGCGGTTGAGGGCCGCGAACGCCGCCGCGACCTCGCGCTCGGGTTGCAGTTCGTCGAGCCACGCCCGCGCCTGGCGCTCGGCCGACACCGACACGGGGTCGACGATCGTCGCGCTCGCCGTGCTCACCGGTTCGGGCTCGGGCTCGGCGGCCACCGGCCGTCTGCGTGCGGCGGCCCTCCGGCGCAACGGTCCCGCTTCCCGCGAGAGCGTGGCCCTGCCCGCGCCCAGCGTCGCCAGCACGATCACCCGCTCGGGCTCCCCGTCGCTCAAAGAGCGCAGCAGATAGCGCCCGTCCGGCGGTCCCAGCTCCCACGGCAGCTCGCACTGGATGAACAGGAACAGGCGTGTCGGACCGCTCTCGGGACTCTCGCTCACGCCAAGCACCGTATCCTTCCTCTCCCGCCACGACCGTCTGGAGCCACATGCCCGACCCGAACACCGCCGTCAAGAACCTGCGCGAGCGCCTGGCCGGAGCCGGCGAAGACCATCTCGGCAAGGCCCTCTCCGATCTGCTCGACAACCCGCTGCTGACGGGCACGATCGGGAAAGCCTTCGACGCGCGCGAGAAGGCCGCCCAGGCGCAGGAGTTGGCGATGGGCGCGCTCAACATCCCCTCCGCCGCCGACATCGAACGCCTCACGCGCCGTCTGCGCTCGGTCTCCCAGCGCTTGGAGGGCATCGAGGACGGCGTCCACCGCCTGGACCGCGCGCTCGCCTCCCACGGCGTCGAAACCCGCCTGTCCAAGATCGAGGAGCAGCTCGGGACGCTCTCGCGCAAGATCGGCGCGGCCGCGGACGCAAGCGCGGGTGAGGCCGCCGCGCGCGCGGCGGCGAAAGCGCCTGCGGGGAAAGCGGCGGCTAAGAAAGTCCCCGCGAAAAAAGCTCCCGCGAAAAAAGCCGCGGGCAAAGCACCCGCCAAGAAAGCTCCGGCGAAGAAAGTCTCGGCGAAAAAAGCCACGCCCGCGAAACGGACCAAAGCGGCGTCGGCCAAAGCGGCCAAAGCCGCGCCCGCGAAACGGACCGCCGCCAAACCCCGCGCTGCGGCCAAACCGAAAAAAGCCTGAGCTCGTTCAGGCGGGGCCGGAAGGCCCGCCGCGGATCGTGTAGTCCTCCACGCGCTGCTTGACCTCCTCGGGCAGATCCAGCGTGTAGACGTCTGAGACGGTCGTGAAGTGCGGAGCGCTGAGACGTCCGACCGGGCGCAGCAGCGTGGGGTCGACGCGGCCCTCGCGCCAGACCGAGTGCTGCACGTGGACGTGCAGCACGTCGCCGAAGACCATCGTGCCCTCGCCGATCTCCAGCAGTTGGCGCAGGCGGCACTCCAGTGCGACCTTGACGCCGGCGACGCGCGGGGGCGCGACTGTGCGCGAGGAAATGGTCTGCAGGCCCGCGACCTCGAACTCGTCCTCGCCGCTGTACAGCGCGGCCGAGCTGACGCGCATCGCGGGCGCGAGATCGTCGCTGACGACGTTGATCACGAACTCGCCCGTCGCCCTGACGTTGGCGAGCGAGTCGCGCGAGGTGGTGGAGGTGAAGTGCACGATCGGCGGCGTGGCCGAGCAGGCGTTGAAATAGCTGTAGGGGGCGAGGTTGCGCACGCCCTGGGCGTCGAGCGTCGAGACCCAGGCGATCGGGCGGGGCACGACGACGGAGGTCAGCAGGAAGTAGCGCTCGCGCTCCTGGAGCGTGTCGAGATCCAGCTCCAGATCATCCGGTTCGTTCATCGGCGAATCATCGAGCATCGGCGGACCGCCCGTCGTGCGCGGCGATCAGCTCGATCTCGACCGCGCAGCCGGGCCGGAATCCGAAGTCGGCGACCGCCAGCACGGTGGTGGGGGGGAGCGTGGTTGTGTTTGCGCCGTAGAAGGCGCGCGAGGCTGCGACCACGACCGCGCCGTCGGCGGCCGCGTCGCTGTGCTCGCCGTCCTCGCCGGCGCGCACGAACACCGTCTGCTGCAGCACGTCCGCGGGCGTGGCGCCGTGCTCCGCCAGGTGGGCGCGCAGGCGCTCGTAGACCTCGCGGGTCTGCTCGGCGGGCGAGCCGCGGCCGTCGGGGACTTCGCCGCTCGTGAACACGTAGCCGCCGGCGGCGCGCGCGTCGACGTAGAAATCGGCCAGCCGCGAGGTCGCCTCGTGCCTCGCTTCCCCACTATCGCGATCCTCGGGTACGAAGGCGATCGCTTCGAAGGCGAGCCGCTCGTCGCCATTGCCTACACGCCCGACCTGCGCCGCCGCGCTGGCCGGCAGCAGCCCCGCCGCGCGGACCAGCGCGGAGCGCGTCTCCCCGAGCGGGCCGTAGTCGCCCATCGGGAACGTCAGCCAACCCTCGACCTTGACGATGTCGCCCAGCGCGGCGCCCTGCTCGCCCAGCCGCTTTTCCATCTCGACGAAAAGAATTCTCGGATCGGGGGCGGCGGTCGCGCCGAGGAATACCCACGGCCCGAACCGCGCGCCGTGCGGGCCCACGCGCCGCTGCTCGCGGGCGCCGGGGGCAGCCACCGCGTCGAGCCCGAGCGCCACGCCGGACGCCGTCGGATCGCCGGGCAGCTCGACGACGGTGATCGCCGGCCGCTCTGTGCCGATGTGCGCATCGAGCGCGCCTTCGATCTCCGGCAACTCGCCGAGGTCGCGCACGAACAGGCGCAGTCTCAGCAGGTCGTCAAGGCCCAGCCCCCGCTCGGCGAGGGCGAGGGTCAGCCGGGAGAGGGCGGAGCGAGTTTGCGCAGCGGCGTCCTCGCCGACCGCAAGGTCGGGCGCGATCTGTCCGATGAAGCGCAGTTCGGCGGCCATCGTCTCAGCCGCAGCCTACGCCCGGGCGTCGCTCAGACGGGTTCCCAGTAGCGCGCGTTATCGCCCTCGCGCACGATCGGTCCGTGGCCGGGCTCGGGGAAGTGGCACTGGATCAGTGTGGCGCCCTCGCGCTCGATCGTGTCGATCAGCTCCCGGCGCGTGCGCGCGGCGTGCTCGCGATCGATGTCGAACACGAACGGCCAGTCGGGCTCGTTGATCTGCGCGGGGTGCAGGATCGCGTCGCCGCAGATCATTCCCAGCTGACCTTGCGATTCGATCCGCAGGACCATGTGCCCAGGCGTGTGGCCGTAGGCGGGGATCGCGGTGATGCCCGGGGCGAGCTCGTGCTCGCCGTCGATCAACTCGAGCACCCCGTGGCGCTCCAGCGAGAAGACCTGCTCCTCCAGATAGGGGAAGGGAAAGGCTTTTTCCAGCAGCGGTTCGTGGAAGGCGTGCCAGTCGGTGCGGTTGGCGATGTAGCGGGCGCGGGGGAATGTGGGGTCGCCGGTGGCGGTGACGTTCCAGCCGACGTGGTCGGCGTGCAGGTGGCTGTGGAAGACGACGTCCACGTTCTCGGGCGCGACCCCGGCCTCTCGGATCGCGTCGAGCAGGCGCCCTTCGGCGACGCCCCAGTAGGCGTCCGGTTTGGCGCCTAGGCCGGTGTCGACGAGGATCGTCAGCTCGTCGGTCTGCACGAGGATGCCGCAGAAGCGCACGAGCCAGTTGTCGCCGACGAACGTGTCGGGGTAGCGCTCGCGGTAGGGGGCCCACTGCTTGAGCGTAACGCCGGGGAAGGCGTAGGCGAGCGAACCGTGGGCGAACGGCGCGATCGCGTCGCGCAGGCAGTTGACCCGTATGTCGCCGACGGTGATCTCACCCACGGCGGACGCCCTTCTCTGTGGATGGGACGGGGCTCGCGTGAAGTCGCGGCGTGCGCCGGTCGGGACCCGCCTGCGGCCGTCGCGTGAGCGCGCGCCTCACGGTCGAGTCAGGCCCCGTTTGGAGATGCACTATGCGTGCGCGCCTCAAGATGCGCGGCATGGTACAGACGCGTGCTCGTGGTCGCGCAGACCGCGCACACCGGCCGCTGGCCCTGGCTGGGGTCGCGGTCGGTCTCGGCCGCGAGATACAGGTGCCCGCAGGCCCCGCAACGGATGCGAGCATTCCACGGGTCCTCGACTTCCGCGCGGGGATCGTGCGGTCGAGCCATCGTCTCCCAGCTCGCGGGCGCGATCGCGCGCGCCACCAGGAACAGCACGAGCGCGATCCCGGCGTCGATCGGCAGCGCCCAGGTGTTGGCGAAGGCCGTTTCGCCCGCCAACAGGACCACGCCGACCGTGCCGCCGATCACCCACGGGAGGAAGCCGACGAGGTTGATCTGCGGCAGTCGCCCAGGCCGGAACTCGATCTGGCGCGGGTCTTCGCCTGAGCGCCGCGCGATCACGGCATGCGCGACGAGGATCACGAGCCAGCCGGTGATGAACGCGCCCTGGTAGCGCAGCGCTTCGAGCAGGAAGGAGAAGAGGTTGGCGAGCATCAGCGCGTAGACCATCGCGCCGGCGAGCACGACCCACACCGCGCGCGGAAGCTCGAGCTTGAAGACGCGCGCGGTGAAGCCCTGCAGGTTGGTCGAGGCGACGTAGAAGTTGGCGGTGTTGATGCGCGTCTGCGTGACCCAGATGAATGCCACGCCCGCCAGACCCATCAGCGCGACAAGCGCCAGCACGAGCGTGACCTCACCGACTTCGCCGGCAACCGGGATCGTGTGCACGAGGAAGATCCCGATCAGGCCGTTCACGAAGAACGTCGCCAGCCAGAACGGCAGCCCGAAGGTGATGCGTCGGTTGACCTTCACATCCTCGCGGCGGCCCAGGCGCGCGTACTCCCACGCGAACAGCAGCGTCGGCTGGGCGATGTAGGCGCCGAGCACGAACACCCATGCGGGACCGTGGGTGTCGAGCGGATGTGGCGGTTTAAACGTGAACCAGCCGCCGTGATAGCCGTATTCGGCGATCGCCCACACGATCGCGCCGATCAGCCCGAGCAGATACAGCGGCAGTAGCACGCCGTTGAGACGATCGAGCCATACGCGCACGCCGCCGATCATCAGCGGTACGGCGATCAGGACGACCACGAGGTACCACAGGTTCAGCGAGAGCCCGCCGAAGTACTGGTGGAAGGCGACCGCGATCACCGAGCCCTCGAAGGCTGCGAAGTAGATGCCGGTCGCGGCCAGCACGAGCGTCGCGAAGGCCGCCCCGAAGTAGCCGAACAGGCGGCGCGAGAACACCGACACGGGCAGCCCGGTGGCGGTCGCCCACGGGATCACGACGTACGCGCCGGCGGCCACCAGCACCGCGGAGGCGGCGAGGCCGATCAGCACCGGCCCGGTCCCCACGGCGAAGGAGAGTCCGGCGGGGACGACCATCCAGAAGATCGCGGTGGGGAAGCCGAGCCACGCCATCGCCAGCGCTCCACGTCCCGCCCGCCAGGAGTCCGGTGCGATATGCCCGGCGTAATCCTCGGTGCTCGCGCCGCGCAGGATCTCGGCGTCGTCCTCGTAGGCGATGTCCAGGCTCGGCGGAGCCTGCTGTGTCGCTTGCGATGCCATATCTCTGCTCCGACCCCCTCGAAGTCCGTCCACGAGCATCTGCCCGAGGCGCCGTCGGACACACTATCCGACTCATACGATCTACGTCAATACTGTCTCCTACGCTGGTTATGCGCGATGGTCGGGACGATCCCAGGATGACCGGTCGGAGGAGCTTGGGGCGAGGATCGGGCGCAAGTCCCGCGCGCGCCGCGGGATACTCTTTGTGTGCTGAGTGAGCTGGCGTTCGCCGACGCGACCGAGCTGGCCGAGCTCGTCCGACGCGGCGAGGTGACCGCGAGCGAGCTGGTGCGGGCGAGCATCGCGCGGATCGAGGAACTCAACCCGCGCTTGAACGCGGTCGTGACGCCGATGTACGAGCAGGCGCTTGCGGGCGCCGAACAGGTGGACCCGAGCACGCCGTTTGCCGGAGTGCCGCTGCTCGTCAAGGACTTGCTGGCGCAGTGCGCGGGGGTGCGCCACACGAACGGTTCGCGCCTGCTCGCCGAGAACGTCGCACCCGTCGACAGCGAGCTGGTGGCGCGGCTGCGCCGCGCGGGCCTTGTGCCGGTCGGCTTGACGAGCACCTCGGAGTTCGGCCGCGCGCCGATCACCGAGGGAGGCCTGTTCGGGGCGACGCGCAATCCCTGGGACACCGAGCTCTCGACGGCCGGATCCAGCGGCGGCTCGGCGGCGGCGGTCGCATCGGGGATCGTGGCGCTCGCGCATGGCAACGACACGGGCGGCTCGCTGCGCAACCCGGCCTCGTGCTGTGGCGTGTTCGCACTGAAGCCCTCGCGCGGGCGGATGCCCAACGAGCCGCAGCGGGGCGAGTTGATGTCGCGTCTGCTGGTCGAGCACGCGCTCACACGCTCGGTGCGCGACAGCGCGCGCCTGCTCGAGCACACGCACGGGTCGCTGCCCGGCGAGCCCTACCCGGCGCCGACGAGCGCGCCGGGCGCTTTCGAGCATGCGCTGAGCGCGCCGACACCCCGGCTGCGGATCGCCGTCTCGACCCAGACGCTGACCGGCGAGCAACCCGATCGGCAGTGCGCGGCGGCGGTCGAGAATGCGGCGCGGGTGTGCGCCGGGCTGGGTCACGAGCTCGTGGAGGACATGCCGCACGTGGATGACGGCGCGGCGCTCGTGCAGGCGTGGTTCGGGATCTGGGCCGAGGTCGTGTGTTCGCTGGTGCTCGAAGCGCAGATGCTCGCGGGCCGCGCGGTCGGTGAGGAGGACATCGAGCCGCGCACGCGGCGCTGGTATGAGACGGGCCTTGCGCGAACCGCATCCGAGCACCTGCGCGACCTGCGCACGATCGCGCTCGGGGCGCGCGCGGTGGCCGAGCTGCTGGAGCGCTGCGACGTGTGGCTGACGCCGACGCTCTCCCGGCCCGCGATCCCGCTGGGCGCGTTCGACACCGATGCCGCGGACGCGGTGAGCGCCCCTTACATGTCCTTCTCCCCGTACACGCGCGTGGCAAACATGACGGGCTGCCCGGCGATGTCGGTGCCGTTGCACTGGACGCCGGAGGGCATTCCGGTGGGCGTGCACTTCATGGGGCGCATGTGGGAGGAGGAGACCCTCATCGGACTGGCCGCGCAGCTGGAGCAGGCCGCGCCCTGGCGCGATCGCCGCCCGCCGTTGCGGGTGGATCTGTAGGCGAGGAGTCCGTCCGTGCCCGCGCATAGGTTGCCGCGATGTCCGACGATCTGCCCATCGAGGTGTGTGAGCGCCGTTGCGAAATTCCGCGCTCACAGCTCCGTCCCGTTGCGCTTGATGTCGTCAGTCTGATCTTCAGCTGGCGTGACTGGCTGCATCGTCGCGCGGAGACGGTCATCTTCGAGGACGATCGCATGGCGCGCCGTCGTGTCGTCGTAGACTTCTCGTTTCCCAAGCCGCCTGATTTTCTGCCGACCGGTGCTCACGGGAACCGGGGCGACACGACGGTAATGGAAGTCGACGAGCGCTATCTGCCGATTGCATTGGTGCAGAAACGCAAGCTCGGCGTGTTCATGGTCGAAAATCAGACCGGCGAGTCGATCCCGTCGGTAACGCGCGAGACCAGACGATGCGTTGCCGCGGAGGCCTTGGTTGCGCTCGCCGAGGGGGCGCTCGGGCAAGAGACGCTGTCCGGGGCGGTGCGAACGGATCTGGAAAAGATTGCCGTGGCCAGTACGGAGGAGGCCAATGAAGTGCTCAATCGGTTCTTCGCATCCCCGCCGGACGGCGACGGTGAAGATGGCGCTCAGCGCCGCCTGTTATCCAAGTGTGCCCCGCTGCATGATCTCGCCGCTGCGCTCACCTGGAGCTACATCCTGATGATTCCCTACAGCGCTCCATTCACTCCGCGCAGGCAGGTGCTCTCATTTTCCTACTACGAGAACGCCGTACGCGATCCGCTCGATCACGGAGTCTACCCGGGGTACATGGATGAGCTCTCGAAGAACGACAAGTCTGGTTTCGCGCGAGGAGGTCGTGCGGTGTCGCGCTCCGCTGGCCGAGTGGCCCGCGCGCTCGGCTGGCAACCCCGCCGGCTCTGGTTCCCCGCCACCGCGATCGGCAACTCTTCCAGCTATCACTTCGAAATCCACGCCCCATCCGGTCTGCAGTTCTCCGATGCGCGGCTCAAGGTGATGACCGGGACCTCTGCTCTCGGTCATACCGACGAGATGGCCGATCCCAAGGACGCCGCCACTGTGACCGCGGACTCGCTGGCGGCGAGCCGCTGGAGTATCCCCGGCGAGGGGGATTTGGAGTTGGGGAGCACCGCGCTTGTGCACCTATATGTGAATAACCCACCCAACCGCGCCTGGGGATTCATATACGCGGAGCTACGTCCTCTGCGATCGGCGCTGGTGGTGCAGGCGGCTCTGGTGACTTCGCTGCTGGTAAGCGCCCTGCTGGGTGGCGCGCTTGCGATGCTCTCGCACATCGATCGCGCCAGTACCGACGCCGCCGCGGCGCTATTACTGCTGGGTCCCAGCTTGTTTGCCACCTACACGGTCGTCGCCAACGAGCATCCGATGACCACCAGCCTGTTATCGGGCATCCGCCTGCTGGCGCTGATCGCCGGTCTGTGCTCGTTTGTGGCGACGGCGATCATGGTGCTGAGCCCACCTGGTCACATTCAGGTCTCCGCCTGGCGCGTTCCCACATTCCTCAGCGCGTTCGTGACCGTGTGCCTGGCGACCTCCTGGCTGGCCGCCCGTAAGCGGCCGGCTCGAACATCCGAAGAGGCCTTGGCGCGGATATGACATGGCGTGCGAGATTGCGCTCAGCCGGGGATCCCCTCCGAAGGCCTCTAACCAGGGGCCCAGCCCGCTACCTTGAGGCCCTCGAACGCTCCGTCCCGCCCGGTCTGCTGCGTGATGAGCTGCAGCGTGACCGCTCTCCCGACGTGTTCGTCAACACCAGCGAGAGCGTTGGCCCGCCTTATTATCCACCTGGCAGCACCCGGCGTGACGAGCTGAACGCGCTGATCGACGCCGCACTGTCTCGGCCCACCGAGCAGTAGGGCGGCCGAGCGGTCGTGGCGGAGGCTCTACGCTCGCGCCCCTCGCGAAAGCGTCAATGCGAAGAGCTCCTCCGGGTCGGTCAGCCAGCGCACAAGCTCCAGCCCCGCCGCGGCCAGGTCGCCGCTCAGGCGCTCGGGGGTGAACTTGGCGCTGATCTCGGTGCGCAGCTCCTCGCCGGCGGCGAAGCGCACGGGCAGATCCAGGGCGCCGACGTGCGTGGTGTGCTCACGGCGCGCGCGCAGACGCATCTCGATCCACTCGTGCTCGGGGTAAAAGCGCGCGACGTGCTCGAAATCCTCGGGGTCGAAGTTCGCGTCGAGCTCGCGGTTGAGCACGCACAGGACGTTGCGGTTGAACTCGGCGGTCACGCCCTGGGCGTCGTCGTAGGCGGCCTCCAGCACGTCCGGGTCCTTGACGAGGTCGGTGCCCATCAGCAGGTGATCTTTGGGCCCGAGCAGGCCGGCGATAGTGCGCAGAAAGCGCCGGCGGCTGCCGGGAGGGAAGTTGCCGATGGTGCCGCCGAGGAAGGCGACGACGCGCGGTCCGAGGGCCTCGGGGATCAGGTCGAGGTGGCGCTCGAAGTCGCCGATCACACCGTGCACCCGCAGACCCGGATACTCCTCGGTGAGCGTCTGCGCGCACTCGCGCACCATGCTCTCGGTGACGTCCACGGGCACGTAGCGACGCAGCGTGCCGGCCTCGTGCAGCGCGTCCAGCAGCACCCGCGTCTTGGCGGCCGTGCCGGACCCCAGCTCCACCAGCTCCGCGGCGCCCGTGAGTACCGCGATCTCGCCCGCGGACTCCTGCAGGATCGCGCGCTCGGCGCGCGTGGGGTAGTACTCGGGCAACTCGCAGATCTGGTCGAACAGCTCGGCGCCGCGCGCGTCATAGAAGTGCTTAGGGGGCAACTCCTTGAAGGGACGGGTGAGGCCGTCGAGCACGTCCTCGGCCAGCGAGCGCTCTTGCCGGCCGTCCAGATGCGAGTCGATCTGGATCGCCGGAGGGGCCGGAGGATTGGTCACGGGCTCCATTGCCGTCGCTATCCCTGCGTGCCCCGGCGCTCGGCCTGTCCGCACGGAATGTCGGGCCGGGCGCTCATGGGATGTCCCGCGCCAGACGCACGCCGGCAAAGATCTGGCGGCGCTGGGGCAGATCCCAGTTGCGGAACGTCAGCGTCTTCACGCGCGGGTTGGTCGCCCACGAGCCGCCGCGCAGCACGCGGTAGTGCTCGCCGAAGAAGACCTCGGAATACTCGCGGTAAGGGTGGGCGACGAAGCCCGGGTATCCACCGAACGTGTCGGCCGTCCACTCCCACACTCGTCCCACCTGTGCGAACCTTACCTGTTTGGGCCGCGACTTGGCAAGCTCGGTGGAGTCCTCGTCGTGCGCGAGCGTCCGCTCCTCCCAGGTCGCGGCCCTCTCCCACTCCGCCTCGCCGGGGAGGCGCGCGTCGTGTGCGCGGGCGAAGGCATCGGCCTCGAACCAGCTGACGTGGCACGCCGGCGCGCCGGAATCGCCGGTGGCCAGGGAGGGGTGGTGGGTGATGTCGTGCTCCTCTTTCCAAGCCCACCCTTCGTCGGACCACCACTCGCGCCGCTCATAGCCGCCGCCCTCGGCGAAACGCATCCAGCTCGCGGCGCTGACGGGCCGGCGCGCGATCTGAAAGGCCTCCACGTCCACGCGGTGGCGGGGGCGCTCGTTGTCATAGGCGAACTTGCTCGCGGGGGCGCCCATCTCAAACGATCCCGCGGGAATCTCCAGCCACTCCTCCTGCCCGGAGGCGACCGCGGCTGAAGCGTCGACAGACGGTGGCTCGCCCGCGGGGAGCAGGTCCGCGAGCGCCATCGTCTGGCGCATCGTCTCGCAGTGCTGCAGCTCGTGGCGAACGACCATCTCGCATACCTCCCCGTCGCCCACGCCCCGCCGGGCGATCGCCTCCGTGACCCGGGCGCGCACTTCACGCATGTAGGCGCGCGCGTCCGCCGGCCCCAGTGCCTCGATGTCGCCGCGCACCGCGCGGGGCGTCTCGAATGCGTCATAGACACCGGCGAGGTCGGACCGCAGCAGCTCCAGGCCCGCGAGCCGGTGTCCCAACCACAGGTCCTCGTAGGCGGCGATATGGCCGAGATCCCACGCGAGCGGGCTCATGATCGTGCAGTGCACGCGCGCCAGCTGATCGTCGTCGAGATGGGCCACCAGCGCGAGCGTCCCCTCGCGCGCGTCTTCAAGCGCTCCCAGCACCAACTCCTCGGGGCTCGGCGTTGCGGCTTGATGGGTCGCGGTCGCGGTCGAGGCCATCGGGAACCTCTCACTGTACGACGCTCACCGCCGTTTGGGTCAATTGCGCGGCGGCGGCGGCGCCGCGGCGTCGTCGAGGATCGCGCTCAGACGTCCGCGCCGCAAAAGGCTGGCGGGTACATGCCGGCTCGGCTCGCCCAGCATTGCCCCGACCGCGTCGGCCTTCGACGCGCCCGTGGCCAGCAGCACGCACGCGCGCGCGCTGCGCAGCACGGGCAGGCTCAGCGTGATGCGCTCAGGTGGGGGCTTGGGGGAGTCGTGCACCGGCAGGCACACCGCCTGAGGGTCGGCGTCAAGCGCCGGCGCTCCCGGGAACAGCGATGCGATGTGACCGTCCGGACCGATGCCGAGCACGATCACGTCAAGCGCGGGCACGGCCCCGGTGTCGCCGACCGCTCGCGCTCCCGCGGGTCCTTCGAGCGCCGGTGGGATCCGCCTGCGCAACAGCCGTGTGTAGCGCGCGGCCCCCTCCTCGGGACCCAGCTCGCCCTCCATGCGATGCACCCGCTCCGCCGGCACGCCCGCCACCCTCAGCAGCGTGTCTCGAGCGAGGCGATAGTTGCTCTGCTCATCCTCGGGCCCGACGCAGCGCTCGTCGGCGAACCACACCTCGATCCCGTCCCAGTCGCCGAGCTCGCCCGCCAGCAGCTCGTACGTGCGCGCCGGTGTCGTGCCCCCGCTGAGCGCCAGGTGCGCTACCCCGCGCGCGCGCCGCGCGGACCGCAGCTCGCGCGCGATCTGCGGCGCGGCGCGCCGGGCCACGGCCTCGGCGTCCACGAGCGTCGTCAGTCGCGTCACGCCGCCACCGTCCTTGACTTCGTCGCCGGCAGGATCGTGCGTGCCGCGTGCAGCGCCGGCAGGTAGGTCGGATCGCGCAGCAACGCCTGGCGGATGCCCTCGCCGAGAATGCCTCCCTCGCCACGCGAAGCGCCCAGCAGCGTCCACGCGCGCTCTGCGCCATCGCCCTCACGGCGGCGCTCGCGCAGGCCTCCGGGTCCTCGATCGAGGCCGATCTGCAGACCCGACTCGCCGCTCAGCTCGATTCCCGCGAGTCCGGGGACTCGCAACTCCGGCGCGGCCTGCAGGAGCAGCTCGATCCGAGCGCCCGTCTGTGTAAGCGCGCTGCCCGTCAGTGCGCCGTCGCGGCCGGCTTGCGCCTCGACCCGCGAATGGTCGAGCTCCCAGCCCAAGCGCGAGGCCAGCCAGCCGACGAACAGCATCGCCGCGACCGTCGAGTCGGGATGGTGGCGGATCTGAAGGCGCCGCAGCGAGTGCAGCTCGACGCGCATGCGCTGGGGGTCGAACGTCGCCGCGATGCGCTCGCGCCAGGGAGTCGAGCGCAGCCACGCGAGGTCGACCACGTAGGCCTGCTCGGAAAGCATGCAGGCGCGCTCGATCGCCTCGCTCCACACGGGCTGCTCGATCGAGTCGATCAGCGTCGCCTGCGCCAGCTGGAGCAGCGCATCGGCCGCCCCGGGGTGGCGGTGTGGCGACCACAGCAGCGTCGGCAGGTCGCTCACCACCAGCGGGTCGGCGATCGTCATCAGATCGTCCAGGTGGCGCTCGCCGATCTCGACGATCGCCGTCTCGCGCAGCAGCGCCGGCTCGCCCGGGTTGGGGTTGCTCTCGGAAGCGATCTGAACGCGCGCGTTCAACTGCTCGCGCTCGGCCTCATAGGAGAGCACGATCGTGCGCGAGGCGTGATAACGCCCGACGCCGCGCAGGCGCTCGGCCACCTCTTCGCTGTGGCGGCTCTGCACGAACACCACCATGTTCAGCACCCGCGCCGGCGCCAGGCCGCCCTGATCGCTCTGCAGGCCGGCCTGCGAACGCTCGGCCAGCAGGTCACGCAGCGCGGCTTCGATCGCGTCGGGCGTGGTGGCCTGTGCGCTCCACACGGCGCCGTCGTCGGTGCCTGCGCCGGCCATCTTCAGATGGCCCGCCAGGAGTTGCCCGCACGCAGGATCTCCTCGGCTGCGGACGGGCCCTGCGAGCCCGCCTGATATTGAGCCAGCGGCCCGGGCGTTTGCGCCCAGGTGGAGACGATCGGATCGCAGATCCGCCACTGGGCCTCGACCTCGTCGTTGCGCGTGAACAGCGTCGGGTCGCCGCGCATCGCGTCCATGATCAGCCGCTCGTAGGCCTCGGGCGACTGCGACAGGAACGAGGTCCCGTACAGGAACTGCATGTTCACCGGGCGGATCGACATGCGCGTGCCCGGGATCTTCGCGCCCAGCTGCAGCGTCACGCCCTCGTTGGGCTGAACCGTGAGGATCAGCTGGTTGGGCTGCACCCCCAGCGAGCCGTCATGGCTGAAGGCCAGATGCGGGACCGGCTTGAGCGTGACCGCGATCTCGGTCACCTTGCGCGCCAAGCGCTTGCCCGCGCGCAGGTAAAACGGCACGCCCGCCCAACGCCAATTGTCCACTTCCAGGCGCAGCGCCGCGTAGGTCTCGGTGATCGAGTCCTCCGGGACGCCCTCCTCCTGCAGATACCCGCGCACGTCCTCGCCGCCCGAATGCCCCGGCCCGTACTGGGCGCGCGCGGCCATCTCGGGGATGTCGTGCGGCGTCGGCGCGGCGATCGCGTGCAGCACCTTGACCTTCTCGTTGCGCACCGCTTCGGCGGTGAAGCTCCCCGGAGGCTCCATCGCGACGTGGCAGAGCAGCTGCAACATGTGGTTCTGAATCAGATCGCGCAGCGCGCCGGCCTTGTCGTAGTAGCCCGCGCGGCTGCCGATGCCGATGTCCTCCGCGGCGGTGATCTGCACCTGGTCGATGTAATTGCGGTTCCACAGAGGCTCGAACATGCCGTTGGCGAAGCGAAACGCGAGCATGTTCTGCACGGTCTCCTTGCCGAGGTAGTGGTCGATGCGAAAGACCTGCGACTCGTCGAACACGCTCAGCACGCGCGCGTTCAGCTCTCGCGCCTCTTGCAGGGAGGAGCCGAAGGGCTTCTCGACGATCACCCGCACCTCGGTGTCGGCGCGGCGCGACAGACCGCTGCCGCCCAGCTGGCCGATGATCGTGGGGAAGAAGCTCGGCGCCGTCGACAGATAGAAGGCGCGGTTCAAACGCTCCCCGGCTTGCTCGTCGAACCCGTCCAGCACCTCGCCGAGTTCGGCGTAGACGCTCGGATCGTCGAACACGCCCGGTACATAGCGGACGTTCTCGAGCAATCCCGTGAGCACGTCCTCGTCGGGAGCGCGCCGCGAGAACGCGCGGATCGCCTGCTCGCACTCGGAGCGATAGTCCTCGTGCGCTTTCTCTTTGCGCGAGACCCCGATCAGCTGAAAGCGCTCGGGCAGCGCCCCCTCGTGCGCGAGGTTATAGAGCGCCGGCAGCAGTTTTCGCCGCGCCAGATCGCCCGTGGCGCCGAAGATCACGAGCGCGGTCGGAGCCACCGGTCGGCGCTCGAGTCCGAGCGCGAGCGGGTTCTCGGACTCGGTGACGATCGCGCTCGGGCTCATGCGCTCACGATCGTAGTGACGGCGCGGTTGTTATACGTTGCCGCTAGCCGATGAGCCCAGACCCCACCCAGCAGCTTCCCGATCGCAACCTCGCGCTGGAGCTCGTGCGTGTCACCGAGGCCGCCGCCCTGGCCGCCGCGCCGCTGGTCGGTCGCGGCGAGAAGGAGGCGGCCGATCAGGCGGCCGTGGACGGTATGCGCTACATGCTCCACTCCGTCCCGATGGACGGCCTGGTGGTGATCGGCGAGGGTGAGAAGGACGAGGCGCCGATGCTCTACAACGGCGAGCAGATCGGCGACGGCTCGCCGCCGCAGGTGGACATCGCCGTCGACCCGCTCGAGGGCACGACGCTGGCGGCACACGGCATGCCGAGCGCCCTGGCGGTGATCGCGCTGTCCGCGCGCGGCACGATGTTCGATCCCGGGCCGTGCGTGTACATGGAGAAGATGGCCGGCTCCCCGGAGATCTCAGACCTGCTCGACCTCGACCGACCGCTGGGGGAGACCGTGAAGCTGGTGGCCGAGCGCAAGGGCAGCTCGGTCGGCGACGTGATGGTCGTGGTGCTCGACCGCCCCCGCCACGAGGAGGGCATCAGGGCGATTCGCGAGGCGGGCGCGCGCGTGCGCCTGATCGCCCACGGCGACGTCTCAGCCGCGCTGCTCGCGGTCGCCGAGCGCTCTACGGTGGACCTCTTGTGGGGCATCGGCGGCACGCCCGAGGGAGTCATCTCCGCGGCCGCCGTCAAGTGCCTGGGCGGGCAGCTGCTCGGGCGGCTGTGGCCGCGTGACGATGAGGAGCGTGTGGCCTCGATCGACGCCGGCTATGACATCGAGCGCGTGCTCGACCGCGACGATCTGGTCGCCGGCGACGATGTCTTTTTCTCGGCCACCGGCATTACCGACGGTGACGTACTGCAGGGCGTACGCTATCCGCACGCGGGTGGCGCGACCACCGAATCGCTCGTCACGCGCTCGCGCTCGGGCACGATCAGGCGCATCAAGGCCACGCACGACCGCGCGAAGCTGGCCGCACTGCGTGGCTAGGGCGCCACAGCGCGTCAGGCGCTGGGTCCGGGCGCGTCCGACCCGCCCTCGCCCGCGAACCGTCCCACGCGCGACTGGGCCAGATCCAGCCGTGCAAGCGAGCGCAGGAAGCCGTGCGTGACGAGCACGTGGATGCGTGCCTGGGTGGCGTTGTAGATGCGCCGCCCGAAGCCCGAGGCGATCGCGGGGTGGAAGTTGGCGACCTCGACCTCGACGTGCAGCCGCGCATATCCGTCCGCATCGCCATCGCAAAGGCGGCGCACGTCGATCTGCAGGTGCCCGGCGCCGCCGTGGCCGTGACGGGCGACCAGGACTCCACGGGCGATGCGCCAGCGCACGATCCCATGGTCGGGCTCCAGCTCGTATTCGGGCGCGGCGAACGTCAACAGGCGCAGGCGCAATCCAAGCAGCACGACCGAGCGCTCGGTCTTGGAGTAGCGCACGCGGATCAGACCCAACGTCGCTCGCGTCAGAAAACGCCAGTAGGTGCGCGCCAGGCGCTCCAGGTATACGGGCGTCCATATTTCGCGCAGCGCCGCCTCCGGCAGGCTCAGGTCGGCCGTCTGGACAGAGCGCATCGCGCCCGTGCGCGCGTCTTCGGTGGTGTGGTCCTGCAAGTCGAAGATCGTCGCGGGCCTCATCGACGTGCAGGCTACGCAGTCGCGGCGTTGGCGCGCCGGTCCCGTACATCGGCGTGGCATCCGCGCCACCACCATATGGGGCGCGGCATCCACCCCGGCGCGCCGGCCCCGCACGTTGCGAGATCGCGCGTCGTGCACGATGTCCTTCTCTGCTGATATGCAACGTCCGTGAGCGAGGAGCCGATGAACCCGCGCAGCGCCGAGCGTCTCGTGCGTGCCGCGCGTGCCGCGCAGGTGCTGAGCGAGACCCTGTGGGAGGCACTGCACGAGGAGCTGACCGACCCTTCAGAGCGGCGCGTCGCCGAACTCAGCGTGCGGCTGGCGGACGTGTCCGCGGCGGTGGCCCTGCTGGCGCGCTCGGCAGCCGACCAGCCCGTCGTGCAGGCAGACGCCTCCGTGTCGGCGCCGCCGCGATCCCGCGCCGCGACGCCGATTCAGGACGAGCGGGCCGAGTCCGGTGAGCCGCTCGCATCGCCACAGGTCACGTCGGCCCGCGGGGTCTCGATCCACGACGAGGCGGCCCCGCCACGCCCACGCGAGCCCGAGCTACGCGAGCCTTCCCCGCGCGATCCCGCCTCGCCGGCGGTCCTCGTGGACGAGCTGGCGGCCGCCGTACCCGTCCGCGAGTTCCCCGCGGCGGCGCCCGAGCCGGGCGAACGAGCGGTGCAGGAGATCGAAATCAGAGACGAACGCCACGAGGACGCGCGCTCGGGGCAGGCCGCCGGCGTGGATGAGCCCGGCCCGTGGATCGGCGCCATCGAGCGCAGGTTGGAGCGCCATGAGCGCGATCACGCTCCGTTCGCCGTGCTCGTCGTGGAGCTGGTCGACGTCGAGCGCCTGCGCCACACCGAGCTGCCCGGGGAGATGTCGCGCCTGATGGGTCTGGTCGAGAACGCGCTCTCGGGAGAGCTGCGTCCGGCGGACTCGCTCACGCGCGAGAGCCCCGGCCGTTACTGGCTGCTGGCCCCCGAGACCGACTCGAGCGCCGCCCGCGCGAGGGTGGAGCGGTTGGCGAGCGCGGTGCGCGACGCCGCCGGCCATGGTGGCGCCCCGCTGGAGGTCGCCGTCGGCATCGCCGCGTGTCCCGCCGACGGCGCCCAGGCGGCGGTCCTGGCGGCCCATGCGGAGGTCTCGCTGTACGCGGCGCGCGCCTCCGGCAAGCCGGTCGTTTAGGGCCTATCCCAAAAGGGCGTGCGGCTGGGGCGTTCGAGGGTCGAGCGGAGCGCGGACGCAAGGGCGAAGGCATGGTGGTGCCATGTCGAGTCCGAGGACAAAGCTCCGCGAAGGCCATCGGGCGCATCCAGACGTGCGGCCCTTGCGGGATAGGCCCTTTAGGGTTCGCGTCCCAAATATCTGCCGGACTTGAGGCCCCTCAACCAGCCATCATGGGACGGGATAGGCCCTCAGCGCAAGGCCGGGTCGTCTCGCGGGCGTTCAGCCCGCGGCCTGCGCGCCGCCCGTGGCGATTTCCGCGGGCGTGACGGGCGGGGAGCCGAGCTGTGGGGTGTTGGGCGCGGCGCCCACCACGCGGGTGCCGATGCGGACCGTTTCGGTGATGTCGAGCGCCAGCGCCGCGCCGGCCGTCAGATCCCAGTCGGCATGGTTGGCGTAGGGACCGCGGTCGAGCACCGGCACGACCAGCGCGTGACCCTTGTAGGTGACCTTCACGAGCGTGCCGCACGGCAGCGTGCGGTTGGCCACGCCGACGACCGCGGGAGTGAGCGTCTGCCCGCAGGCGGTCGCCTGGCCGTAGAAGCCCGGACCGAACCAGGTGGCGATGCCACTCTTGTGGACCTTCGTCTTGGCCGGCGCCGGAATGACACCGCCTGTCGCTTCGGTCGTGGCGGCGAGCGCGCCGGCGTCGAAAGTCAGGCAGGCCGTGGCGGCGAGCAGGGCGAGCAGGGTCGTCGTGGCGGTACCGGGGATACGCATAACGGGTGATCGGCGCCTACGGGGTGAGCTGACGGGCTCGCGCGGTCTACGACGACGGCGCTACGGCCCGCGATGGGCCGATTCGCCCCAGCGGATCGTGCTAATCCGCATTGGGTCCCCCGCCTTCCGCGACCTGGGCCGTGGAAGCTCGGCGTGGCGCGAGTATACAGACCCTCCCCGCGAACCGGTCGGGGTCGGTCAGAGTTATGACAACCACCGGGAAGCGAATCCCGCAAAGTGCGTGGCTGGTGGCGGTGGGCTCTGCGGCTGCTTTGGAAGAGACCGCCAGGCGACTCAGCCGGGCAGGCGCGAGAGGAAGTCTCTGAGCACGCGTCCGCCGGTGTTGACGCCGGCTTTCGCGAGTTCTCCCGCCAGCTCGGCGACCGACGCCACCAGCTCGGCGCCGTTGGGTGGCTGGATCGACCTGTCGAGCGAGTCGTCCTCTGATTCGTAGCCCTGCATGGGTACGGATTCCCCCGCCGGTTCGTTCCTGCTCGTGCGTGCGCTCGGGGTGCTCGTGCGTGCGCGCGGGGCTTTGCTCGGCGCGGCCACGCGTTTGCTCGCCTTGACCGTACGCGCGGCGGTCCGTCGCGCGCTGGCCCGCTGTGGGCGGGTGCGGGGCAGGCCGGCGAGGATGCCCGCGCCCTCGGTGGAGGTGGGCTCGCGAAGATCGCCGCTGGAAGACTCGCTCATGCGCGTTAGCATAGGCGCCGGAGAAGTTGAGATAAGGATTGGAATCGGGATCGTCGCAGGCGGCGCGCGTAACGTAGCGAGCGTGCGGCGGTAGTTGTCCGTCGGGCGTTCGCACGCGCACGGCAATCAGAAGGGCCTCCGGGAGATCCGGAGGGATCGCGATCACTCAGATATCGAAACGAGCGTAAACAGGTATGTCAGTAGTCGAATTGCAGGAGCTCGACGAGGTGAAGGGCCTGCTCGCCAAAGGCCAGCAGGTGGGCGTGCTGACGTTCGCGGAGATCTCGACGGCCACCTCCGAGCTTGACCTGGACGAGTCCGACGTCGAGGAGCTGCACGGGTTCCTGGAGAAATCCGAGATCGAGCTCGTCGAGGACATCGACCCGGCGACCGCGGCCGCGCAGGCGGTCGAGCGCGCTCCGGACAAGCGCGGGCGGCGCAGCAAAGCCAAAACGGCGCTCGACCTCAAGCCGGACATGACGACCGACTCTTTGCAGCTGTTCTTGAAGGACATCGGCAAGGTGCGCCTGCTGACAGCCCAGGAGGAGGTCGACCTGGCCAAGCGCATCGAGCGCGGAGACCTCGACGCCAAGCAGAAGATGGTCGAGTCCAATCTGCGCCTGGTCGTCTCGATCGCCAAGAACTACCGCAACCAGGGGCTGCCGTTCCTGGATCTGATCCAGGAGGGCACGCTCGGACTGGTGCGCGCGGCGGAGAAGTTCGACTACCGCAAGGGCTTCAAGTTCTCCACGTATGCCACCTGGTGGATCCGCCAGGCGATCGCCCGCGCGCTGGCCGACAAGGCGCGCACGATCCGCATCCCGGTCCACGTCGTCGAGAAGCTCAACAAGATCGGCCGCGCCGAGCGCAAGCTCGTGACCGAGCTCGGGCGTGAGCCCACGGCCGACGAGATCGCCGAGGTCACCGGCATCGATCCCGAGGAGGTCGACTCGATCAAGCGCTCCGCGCAGGCCCCCGTGTCGCTGGAGAAGCCCGTGGGCGACGAGGAGGAGTCGGAGTTCGGCCAGTTCATCGCCGACGAGCGCGCCGAGTCCCCGTACGAGCGCGCCGCCGAGATCCTCACCAAGGAGGCCCTGCGCGAGGCCCTGGAGAACCTCTCCTACCGCGAACGGCGCGTGCTCGAGCTGCGCTACGGCCTCGGCGGCGAGCACCCGCGCACGCTCGACGAGGTCGGGCGCACTTTCAACGTCACGCGTGAGCGCATCCGCCAGATCGAGAACCAGTCGCTGAAGAAGCTGCAGTCGCTCGCGGAGGCACAGAAGCTGAGGGACGTGGCCTGAGGCTCAAGCCCCACGGCGCAACTGCCGATTCGGGTGTATGTTCGATGTCGAATCGGCTCTGCGCGAGCTCGTCGAGAAGCAGGGCTCAGACCTTCACCTGAAGGTCGGGAGCAAGCCTCTGTACAGGGTCTACGGCGTGCTCGCGCCCGAGGAGTCGGGACCGGTGCTGAGCGCAGAAGACACCGAGCGCGCGATGCGCGCGCTGCTGCCGGACGAGCACAAGCTCGCCGAATTCGAGGCCGAGCACGAGGTCGACTTCTCGTTTGAAATCGAGAACGTCGCCCGCTACCGCGTGAATGCCTTCCAGCAGCGCGGCGTGATCTCGATGGCCTGCCGCGCGATCCCGCACAGGATCTCCACGATCGAAGAGCTGTCGCTGCCGAAGGTCGTGCGCGACCTGGCCGAGGAGGAGCGCGGGATCGTGCTCTTGACCGGGACGACCGGCTCGGGCAAGTCGACCACGCTGGCGGCGATGATCGACCACATGAACTTCACCATGAGCAAGCACATCGTCACGATCGAGGACCCGATCGAGTTCGTGCACGAAGACAAGAGCTCGGTCATCAACCAGCGCGAGGTCGGCATGGACACGACCTCCTTCAAGCGAGCGCTGCGGCGCGTGCTGCGCCAGGACCCCGACGTGATCCTGATCGGCGAGATGCGCGACGAGGAGACCGTGCAGACGGCGCTCTCCGCCGCCGAGACCGGGCACCTGGTGCTGTCGACGATCCACACCGTCGACGCGGCCGAGTCGATCAATCGCATGCTCGACTTCTTCCCGCCGCATCAGCACGGTCAGGCGCGCAGCATGATCGCCGGCACGATCAAGGGCGTGATCTCCCAGCGCCTGGTCCCCGGCGCGAACGGCGGGCGCGTGGCGGCCTGCGAGATCCTGCGCATGACCGGTCGCGTGCGCGACATGATCGTCGACCCTTCCCAGACAGGCAAGCTCACCGAGGTCATCTCAACGGGCGCCTATTACGGCATGCAGACCTTCGACCAGGCCCTCTTCGGGCACGTCAAGGCGGGCCTGGTCACCTTCGATGACGCGATGCGGGTGGCGTCGAGCCCGAGCGACTTCAAGCTGCTGATGCAGGCCGACGGCAAACGCGGCACGACGATGGAGGACGTCGAGGCTGCGCACGCCCGCCGCGAGCCCGACGCCAAGCCCAAGCTCACCGTCGCGTAGAGCAGGCGAGCAAAACTTCAGTTGGTAAAGTAAAGCTTGGAATGGCTGTAGACGAGACATGTCCTGTCTGCCGCACCGCCGAGGTGGTGTGCGGCAAGTGGACGCTCCTGCTCATACGTGATCTGTCCGAGGGCCGTTCGCGCTTCTGCGAACTCGAGCGCTCGCTCAACGGCATCAGTCCGCGCACGCTCTCGCTGAGATTGCGCGCGCTGGAGGAGGAGGGGATCGTGCAGCGCCACACCTTCGGCGAGGTGCCTCCGCGCGTGGAGTATGCGCTGACCGAGAAGGGTCGGGCGCTGCTGCCGATCATCGATGACATGCGCTCCTATGGCGAACGCTGGCTCGGCGCCGAATGCGCCGAACGCGACGCCGCACAGGCCGCCGAACTGCTCGCCGGCGTCGCCGCGGCCGTGGCCGTGGCCTGAGCTTTCTCGAATCTCCGCTCGCGACGATACGTAAACTCACCGCTTGCCCGTGCTCTGCAGGGGCGCCGGAGAGTGCAACCGAGGGTGCGCGGGCAGGAGCGCCAGGCGCGAGGGCGAACTCTCCCGACCATGCGCTCAAGCGGATTGTCACCCCAACTGGAGGCCGCTCTCGGCGAGTACGCGCAGGCGGCGGCGCACCTGCTGCACGCCGACATCCTCGCCGGGGCGGAGGTCGAACTGGAGCTCGGCTCTCAGCGCGGGCGCGCGCAGACCCCCTTCTACAGCTGCCGGCCGCTGACCGACCGCTTCATCGCCCAGCGTGAGTCACAGCTCATGCGATTGCCCGAGCACGACACGGCGCTCGTCGAGCTTGCCGCCTTCGACGGGCTCGATCGCTACCTCGCCGGTCGTACAGAGCGGGCGCTGAAAAGCCGTGAGCGCGCGGGCGTGTCCCCGAGCGCGCAGGCGCGCGCGCGCCTGGCGTTGAGCGCGCTGCTGAACGACATCTTCGCCGAGCAGACCGAGTTCGAGCTGCGCCCCGACCGCCTCGCCACGGCGCTCGCGCGGCTGGAGCGCGCCGAGCTGACGAGCGCGCCCGACACGGTCACGCTCGTGGCGACGCTGCATGGCCTTCAGATCGCCACGCCCGAGATCCGTCTGGCCACGGGCCTTCAGATCGCAAAGCCCGAGACGCTGCGCTGGGCGCCGGCGCAGGCGCTGGCCGCCGCCGGCGACGGGGACGAGCCCGACCACCTGCTGGTCGCGCTCACCTGCGAGCAGGCCGCCGACGGGCGCGAGGTGTTGCGAGATCTGCTGCGCGCGCTGCGCCTCTTCGGGGACGGCCGCGTCACGCTCGGCGCGCTCGCATGGGCGCGCACGGGCGGCGAAGACGCCTGGAGCACGATCGCGCTCGGCACGGGCGGACGCCCGCGGGGAATGCTGATCGTCTCACCCGAGCAAGAGGACGAGCTGCGCGCGTTCTGCTCGCTCGTCTCCCGCCGCGCACCCCACGGCAACGAGCTCGCGTGGGCGCTGCGCCGGTTCGAGCTGGGCTGCGAGCGCGCCCATCCCTATGAGGCGCTGAGCGACCACCTGCTCGCGCTGCGCGCCCTGCTGGAGCCCGAGGGCTCCTCCAGCGGCCTCCTCGCCGGGCGGATCGCAGCGCTGTGCGCCACCCCTGAGAACCGAGTCAAGCTGACCGAACGGATGACCAAGGCACAGAAGCTCGAGCGCGCCGTGATCGTCGGAAGCGCCGCCGAGCGCACAGCCGGCGTGGCCATCGCACGCGACGTCGCCGACCACCTGCGGGCGCTGCTGCGCGACGTGATCTGCGGTCACCTCGCCCCCGATCTGGCGCGGCTGGCGGACGAGCTGCAGTCAGAGCCGGTGCAGCGTCCGGCGCCCGCGGTCGAGCCCGCCGTGGACGCGCCCATCGTCGAGCCCGCAGCCACTCGGCAGCAGGTCCTCGTCGAGGCATAGCGCCCGTCCGCTCACCGGGTTCTCCTCGTGCGCGCTTGACGGTGTAGCGGTCTGCGATCCGAAGTGCGAGGACTCCGTCAGCCCAACAGGTAGGTGGCGATGCGGGCCAACCCCGCGAGATCCTGGATGTCCTCGTCCAGATACGGCACCACCACCGGAGCGCTCTCACCCAGCTCGGCGGCCAACCGCTTGACGGTGGCGGCATCCCGGCGCGCTAGCACGTCGAAGTCGGCCAAGTTCGCCGCCACTCTCCCCGCCAGTCGCTCGCCCAGCTCGCCCGTCAGCGACTCCGCGACCCGCTCGGTCGTATGACCGTGCAAACCCTCGCCATGGACGCGGTTGACGATCAGCCCGCCCCGCGCCATCCTCGCCTCGTCCAGGCGCTCCGCGAGATAGGAGGCCTCCAGCGCCGGCTCGGGCTCGGGCGAGGTCACGATCGCAAACGCCGTCCCCGGCGAGCGCAACAGCTCGGCCACCCCCCGCGTCTGCTCGCCGAACCCCTCGATCACACCCGTCAATGAGCCGAAGAACCGCGACAGCTCGCCCATCATGTCGATCCCGGTGACACGCGCAAAGATCCCGAACACGATCCCCGTCCCGCGCCCGAACAATCTCGCGGTCAATCCGCTCGGCGCCAAAAACACCTGCAGCGCGCGCCCTTCCAAGAACCCCAGCAGCCGCACGGGCGCATTCAGGAAATCCAGCGCGTTCCGCGAGGGCGGCGTGTCCAGCACGATCGTGTCGAAGTCGTGCTCCTCGTGCAGCTCATACAGCTTCGCGATCGCGCTCAGCTCGTGCGACCCCGCCACCGCGCTCGACAGCTCGCGATACACCGGGTTCTCCAAGATCGTCCGCAACCGCTCGGGATCTGCCTCCAGTCGCGTGACGATCTGATCGAACGTGCGCTTCGCATCGAGCATCATCGCCCACAGCTCGCCCTTCATTTTGACCTCTTGGGCACGCATCAGCTCTGGGTCGATCCGGTGGGGCTCGCCCCCGAGCCCGTCCAACCCCAGCGCGCTCGCCAGACGGTTGGCCGGGTCGATCGTCACGACCGCCACCTTGTGCCCGCGCATCGCCAGCCCCAGCGCGAGCGCCGCCGAGACCGTCGTCTTGCCGACTCCCCCCGAACCCACGCACACCACCACCCGCTTGTCCTGCAGCCGTTCCCTCAGCTCTCTCGCCGCACGCGTGGCCATCGAGGCGATGCTATGGGTTCGCCGCCCGTCCTCTCGCGCCCGCCACGCCGGCCGCTGCGGTAAGCGGCTTGGACCGCAACCGATGCAAGGACCGGCTATGGCTTACCCACCCATACCCGCCCCTGCGCTCATCCGCGCCGTCTGACTCATCCCCGCAAACCGTGGGTGAGCATGCAGGAATCGCGCATGCTTATGCGAATACCCACCGGACAGCGGCTTTCCAGCTAACCAGGAGCCTTCCCGTGCCCACTGCCAAGGTCATCGCGTTCGCCAACCAAAAGGGCGGCGTCGCCAAGACGACCACCACGCTCAACCTCGCCGCCGCCTTCGCGGAGGAGGGTCATCGCGTGCTGTGCGTCGACATGGATCCCCAGGGCAACCTCACGATGTCCCAGGGCATCGACCCCGACACGATCGAGCAGTCGATGTACGACGTGCTCGTCCACCACGTCTCCATCCGCGAGGTCATCCGCAAGCGCGAGATAGACATCGCCTGCGCCTCCATCGACCTCGCCGGCGCCGAGATCGCGATGTCCACCATGATCGGCCGCGAGCGCTCGCTGCAGAAGGCCTTCGAACCGATCTCAGAGGACTACGACTTCATCTGCATCGACACCCCGCCGAGCCTCGGATTGCTGACGATCAACGCCCTCACGGCCGCCCACAAGGTGATCGTCCCCGTGCAGTGCGAGTATTTGTCGATGCGCGGTCTCATCCAGCTGCAGAACACGCTCGCCATGATCCGCGAGAATCTCAACCCCGACGTCGACATCGAGGGCATCCTGCCCACGCTCGTCGACTCGCGCACGATCCACGCCAAGGAGGCGATCGAGATCCTCGAAGAGAACTTCGGCGATCGCGTGTTCGCCTCGCGCATCCGCAAGACCGTGCGCTTCGCCGAGGCGCCCGTCAAGGGGATGTCGGTCCTCAAGTACGAGCCCGACGGTGTGGCCGCGCAGTCCTACCGGCAACTCGCGCAGGAGGTCCTCGCACATGGCAAGTCCTAGCACCAGGCTCGATCGGTCGCGCCCATGACCAATCCCAAACGCGCGTCCATGCGCGAAGGACCGCTCGCGGCGCTCTTTCGCAAGACCGAAGGCGAGGACACGGCCGAGCCCGGCGCCGGGCTCGACGCAGGTGCCGAGGCGGCTGCGCCGCAATCGCAGACGCCTGCCGCGCGTGAGCAGCGCGACGCGCCCCATCCCGCCCTGAGTAACGCCGCCGCGTCCAAGCCCGCCGTGGCCCGCGAGCGCTCCTCCGGCGCCGGCGTGCCCACGCCCAAGGACCGCCTCAAGCAGGCATTCTCCTCGGAGATCCCCGCGAGCCTCATGGATCGCGACGAGGCTCCCGCCTCCGCCTCCGCGCGCGGCGCCCGTCCGGTGATGGACGAGTACGAGCGTAGCGACACGCCCGCCTCCGCCTACTCCGGCGGGCCCGTCGGTCAGCCCCGCATCCGCGTCGTCGGCGTCGGCGGCGCCGGTGTGAACGCCGTCAACCGCATGGTCGAGGCCGAGGTCGAGGGCGTCGAGTTCCTGGCCGTCAACACCGACCAGCAGTCATTGCAGCAATCCACCGCCGACATCACCCTGCACATCGGCGCCGAACTCACGCGCGGGCTCGGTTCGGGCTCTGACGCCGCCGTCGGTCGGCAGGCCGCGATGGAGGACTATGACCGCGTCAAGGCCCTCCTGAAGGGCTCGGACATGATCTTCATCACGGCAGGAGCCGGCGGAGGCACCGGCACCGGCGCCGCCCCGATCGTCGCGCGGATCGCGCGCGAAGTCGGCGCGCTCACGGTCGCGATCGTCACCAAGCCCTTCGGCTTCGAGGGCTCGCGCCGCTCAGAACAGGCCGAGGCCGGCATCGCCGCGCTCGCCGAGGAGGTCGACACGCTCATAGTCGTCCCCAACAACCGCCTGCTGACGGTGCTCGACAAGCAGACCGCGATGGTCGAGGCCTTCCGCGTCGCCGACGACGTGCTGCGCCAGGGAGTCCAGGGCATCTCCGACCTCGTCACCCTGCCCGGCCTGATCAACCTCGACTTCGCCGACGTGCGCACGATCATGTCCGACGCCGGCAACGCCCTGCTCGGCATCGGCATGGGCGTCGGCGGCGAGTCCCGTGCCGTGGACGCCGCGATGCAGGCCGTCGCCTCGCCGCTGCTGGAAACCTCGATGGACGGCGCCCACTCGATCCTGCTCTCGATCACCGGCGGGCGCGACCTCTCGCTGTGGGAGGTCAACGAGGCCGCCAAGGCCGTCGCCGAGGCCGCCCACCCCGACGCCAACATCATCTTCGGCGCGATGGTCGACGAGAAGCTCGACGACCAGGTCTGGGTCACGGTCGTCGCCACCGGGTACGGCGACGCGCGCCGTCAGATCGCCCGCGATCTCGGTACCGGCGGCAGCCTGCGCGAGCCCGCCGGCGAGCCGCGCGTGCGGCGCACCAGCAGCGGGCCTCCGCGTCCGGCGCACGCGCCACGACGGGCGACCCTGGCCGTCGATGAGTTGGACGTACCTGAGTTCATGCCGCGCTAGCTCTGCCTGTGGTATCGCTCTGACATGAGCGACACGGCCGAGCATGGCGTCATAGCTGCAGGACACCCGCTCACAGCGCAGGCCGGCGCGGAGGTGTTGCGCGCCGGGGGCAACGCCGTCGACGCGGCCGTGGCGGCGATGCTGATGTCCTTCGCCGCCGAGCCGCTGCTCACCGGATTGGGAGCCGGTGGACACATGCTCGTCGCCGGCGGCGGCGAGGAGCCGGTGCTGCTCGACTTCTTCGTGCAAGCTCCCGCACGCCGGCAGGACGGCGGCGGGTGTGAGCTCGACGCGGTCGACGTCTCCTTCGGCGACGCCGTGCAGGTCTTCTACATCGGCCCCGCCTCCTGCGGGGTCTACGGGACGCCCGCCGGCGTGTGCGCGGCCGTGGAGCGCTGGGGGACGATGGGGCTGGCGCAGCTCACCGCCCCCGCCGCGCGCGCCGCGCGCGAGGGGGTAAGGCTGAACGCCGGGCAGGGATACATCGCGAAGATCCTCGCCGACCTGCTCACCTCCACACCCGAGTGCGCCGCGCTGTGGGCGCCCGACGGCCACGTGCTCGGAGAGGGCGAGCTGCTGCACAATCCCGACCTCGGCGACGCGCTCGACCGGCTGGGCTCGGACGGCGCCGAGTCCTTCTACCGGGGGGACATCGCCCGTGCGGTATGCGACTGGCTGCAGGCGCGCGGGGGCTCGCTGAGTACGGACGAGCTCGCCGGCTATCGCGCGATCGAGCGCGAGCCGGTGCGCGTCTCCTATCGCGATCGCACCGTCCTCACCAACCCGCCGCCCTCGGCGGGGGGCACGCTGCTGGCCTATTCGCTCGCGCTGCTCGACCGCGGCCCGCAGCCTCCACGCCTTGCAGACGTGCTCGTCGCGATGGAATCCGCGCAGGCCGAGCGCACTCCCGAGTTCGTCGAAGGGCTCGCCCGGGACGGCTTCCTGGAGCGCTTTCTCGAGGCCAAGCTGGGTTCGACGACGCACATCTCCGTGCTCGACTCCCACGGGCGCGCGTGCAGCGTCACCTGCACCAACGGCGAGGGCTCGGGCGTGGTCGTGCCCGGCACCGGCATTCACGTCAACAACGTCATGGGCGAGGAGGATCTCAACCCGCTGGGCTTTCACCGCCATCCGGCCGGCCGGCGGATGCCGAGCATGATGGCGCCATCGATCGTGCTGCTGGACGATCGGCGATCTCCTCGATCGCCGGCCGGCGGCGAGGTCGAGCTGGTGCTCGGCAGCGCCGGCTCCAATCGCATCCGCTCCGCGCTCTTGCAGACGATCGTGGGTGTGGTCGACCACGGGCTGAGCGCTCGCGACGCCGTGGACGCTCCGCGCGCGCACTTCGAGGACGGGATCGTCTATCACGAGCCCGGCATCGACATCTCCGGCGCGCACGAGTCCGGACCCGAACGGGAGATCGTGCGGTTTCACGCCCTGAACCTGTTCTTCGGTGGTGTCCAGGCGGTGCACAGATCCGACGGCGTGCTCACGGGCGCGGGCGATCCCCGGAGGGGCGGCGTCGCGGTGAGCGCGTGAGCGGGCCCTTGGCCGGGATGTGCCCGGGCCCACCGGGCAAACGCGTGCTCGCTCGCGCGGGCGCCGTACGCGTGGGGGCGCTGGGCGTCTGCGCGGCTCTGATCGCGGTCGTGGCCATGGGTTGCGCCGGCGTCAAGCCACCCGACCTGTTCGTCGTCGAACGCTCCGGCGCCGGTGGGCGGTTGACGCTGCTCGTCGACGAACAGGGCGGCCTGCGCTGCAACGGCACGCGCGCTGCGACGCTGAGCGATCCCCAGCTGATCCAGGCGCGCGCGCTCCAGGAAGAACTCGTCACCCCCGCCGGTGAACACCTCGTGCTGGCTCCGCGCTCCGGATCGGTGTTCTCATACCGCGTGCGCGAGGAAGCCGGCGAGATTACCTTCGCCGACAACGCAGCCGCTCAACCCAAGGTTCTGCGCAATCTCGCGCTGTTCGTGCTGCAACTCGCCCAGCAGAACTGCCACCTGCCCCAGTCCGGGGGATAACGGCCCTGTTCAGCCGAACCTGACCTTGCCGTTCGAGCGCGCCCGCGCCTGCGCGCGATCGACCAGCTCCAACCGTTTGATCGCCGTGCGGAACAGCCCCGCGAGCAGTCGCATGCGCGAGTTCTCAGAACGCGACTCGAGCAGATCCTGCTTGCCCTCCGGGCCGAACTCGACCGTACCCGCCATCGCATAGGCGTCGAGCCCCGCGAGCTCCTCATCGCCCAACCGCTTGTCGGTCGCCTGCTCGACCAACTCGGCATACAGCTCACGCGCTATCTGCGCTGTGTCGGGGTCCGATTCCTCCTCTGAGTCGCTCAGCGGCTCGACGATGCCCGCGGGGTAGGGATAGTCGTCCTGGCGCTCGATCAACCGGAAAGGCGTGGTTCCGCGCGCGAGGATGTCCATGTTGCCCTCCTCGTCGCGCTCCAACACCCGCTCGATCGCACACGCGCAGCCGACCGGCTTGAGTTCCTCCTCGGACAGCCACAGGATTCCGAACTCACGGTCATCCCGCAGGCACTCCTCGATCATCCGCTTATAGCGATCCTCGAAGATGTGCAGGGGCACGCTCTCGGTGGGAAGCGCCACGATCCCCAGCGGGAACAGGGGAAAACCCTCGGTTCGATCGACCATGCGCGGCAGTGTATTGCCATCTGCCGACCGATTTCCAATTGATCGAAAATATCCGAGCCGGTCGGCTGAGCGGGAGCGTCAGGCGTCCGGGCGTGTCTCCTGTTCGGTCTCTAACGCGATCGTGTGCGCGCGGTGAGCATCAGGTTGTAGAACACCGCCGGCGGCAGCCGTCCCTCCAGCAGGCTGCGATCGACGCCCTGCAGGAGCAGATATCCGCGGTAGGCGTACTGGCGCCAGCCCCACGGCACGTCGCGCGGGTCGGCGCTCGCCTCCAGCGTGCGGTTGGTCCAACCGAACCAGTTGGCCAGCAGCTCCTCGCCGCGCACGCGCACGTCGATCATGCCCGCGCTCTTCGCGGCGCTGGTGAGTTCGGTGGGGGCGAAAGCGTGCACGTCCACCGAGCCCTCCAACGCCGCCTCCGGTGCCCCGCCCTCGGCGGGCGGGGCGGGACGCGCCCCGATCGCCCGCCGCCACACGGGCGCAAGCGTTCCGGCCGCGCGCTTGGGCACGCCCGCCAGACGATCGCCGTAGCGCGAGGGCTCACCGGCGAACAACACCGTGCCTCCCGGCTCAAGCACGCGCGCGAACTCCGCAAAGGCCCGCTCCAGGTCGGGGATGTGGTGCAGCACCGCGTGGCCGAACACCAGATCGAAGCTCGCGTCCTGAAACGGCAGCCGCTCGGCGTCCGCCGGCTTGGTCTTCACTTTCAACCCCAATCGCTTCGCGTTCGCTTTCAACGCGCTCAGCATGCCGGGCGAGATATCGCTGCACGTCGCCTGCCCGATCAGCCCGGCGCGCAGCATGTTCAGCGTGAAATACCCGGTGCCCGCGCCGATCTCGAGCGCCCGTGGGAAGTGGGCCGGCGCCTCGTCCCCGAGCGCCTTGCGCACCTTCCCCAGCACCTGTTCGGCCCCCAGTTCGCCGAAGTCGATCCCCCACTTGGCGTCGTAATGATCGGCCGCCACGTCGTGGTAGCGCGTGTTGACGTCGCGGATCTCCTCGGCGGTCATCGTCGGCGGTGTCATGAGGCGGCCTCCATAAGGGTCATTACCGTCGTGAGTGTGTAGGGCAAGCTGGGCAAGGACGCAGGGAACGTGGCGTACTACGTACGCGAGTGACCGAGGACGCCGATCCAGCGCAGCCATACGCGCTCACGGGGCGGCACCATATACTCGCGCGCCGTGTCCGTGCCCTCCTATGCCCAGCGCGACCAGCCGGACGGCGTCCCTGCGCTGGAGCTGACGGGCGAGCGCACGCTCCCGGACGTGCCCGCCGAGAACTATTGGTTTCGCCGCCATCTGGTCGTGTATGAATGGATCGCCGCCCGCGTATCCGGGCTGCGCGTGATCGACATGGCCTGCGGCGAGGGCTATGGCTCCGACGTGCTCGCGCGCGCGGCCGCGCAGGTCGTCGGCGTGGACGCCAACCCCGAGGCGCACGAGCACGCGCGGCTGCGCTACCGCCGCCCCAACCTGCGCTTCGAGCGCGATCTCGTCGAGACCTTCTCCACGCCGGCCGACGCGGTCGTGTTCCTGCAGACGATCGAGCACCTCCAGGACCCCGGCGCCGTGCTCGAGCACTTCCGTTCGCTGATCGCGGACTCGGTGGCCCAAGGGCCCACGGGTGCGGTGTTCGTGTCCACGCCCAACGTCCTCACGCTCGCCCCGGCCGGTGCGCCGCGCTCGGACAATCCCTGGCACGTGCACGAGTACCGCGCGGAGGAGTTCGAGGAGCTGTGTCGCGGTACGTTCTCGGCCGTGAGTCTGTTCGGGCTCTTTCACGCGCGCAAGCTGCGCCTGCACGAGCTCGCTCTGCGCGCGGGCTGGGACTCGATCCATCCGCGCCTGGGGCTGACCAAGCCGTTTTACGATCGTTTCACCCCGGCGATCTCGACCTCCGACTTCGTGCTGCGGCCCGCCGGCCAGGCGGACTTGGATCGCGCGCTCGACTTCGTCGCGCTCTGCACGCCGTGAGCCCTGCGCGCGATGGCGGTGCGCGCGAGACGGGCGCGCTGGCGATCGTGCTGCACACGCACATGCCTTACGTCGAGGGGTTCGGCACGTGGCCCTTCGGAGAGGAGTGGCTGTGGGAGGCGATCGCCTCTTGCTATCTGCCGCTGCTCGATCTGCTCGACGCCCGCGAGCCCGCGCTGACGCTCTCGATCACCCCGGTGTTGTGCGATCAGCTGGGCGCTCCGGGCCTCGCCGAGCGCTTTCACGCGTTCGTCGAGGACACTCGCCGCTTCACCCACTCAGAGGACGCCGCGGGGCTGCGCGCGGGCGGTCACGAGACTCTCGCCGCCGAGTTGGAACGGGCTTGGAGCGAGGACTACGAGCACGCCTCCACGCGCATGTCCGGGCGCGCGGACGACCTGTTGGCGGCCTTCGCGCGGCACGCCACGTGGACCTCGTCGGCCACCCATGCGGTGCTGCCGCTGCTCGCGAGCGATGCCGGCGCTCGCCTGCAGGTGCAGAGCGGGATCGCATCGCACCTCGCGCGGATCGACGCCGAATGGCGGGGGGGCTTCTGGTTGCCCGAGTGCGCCCACGCGCCCCACCTGGAGACGGTGTTGGCCGAGGCGGGAGTGCGGCGCACGTGCGTGGAGCTGACGCGCCGCGACGGGCTCGGAGCGCGCTCGCACCTGCGACCGCTGATCTCCGACGCGGGCGTCACGCTGATCCCGATCGACCGGCTCACCGTCTCGCTGGTGTGGAGCGATGAGGGCTATCCCGCCGATGCCCTCTACCGCGACTATCACCGCCACACGATGCAGCACCACAACCCCTGGCGCAACGACGGCGACGCCTATGACCACGGGCTGGCGGTCGCCCGCGCGCGCGAGCACGCCGCCGACTTCGTCGCGCGCACCCGCGAGCGGTTGAGCCGCGACGGGAAGGGTCTGCCGGACGGCGGGCTCGCCGTCTGCGCGCTCGACACCGAGCTGCTCGGGCACTGGTGGTATGAGGGACTTCACTGGTTGGAGGCCGTCATCGAGGAGAGCGCCGCCCAGGGCCTTGAGCTGGTGCGCCTGGACGACGACACGCTCGAGCGCTTCGAGCCCGCGCCGATCGTCGAGGGCGAAGCGCAGCGCGAGCAGGTGAGCACCTGGGGCGCCGGCGGCGATCTGTCCACCTGGTCGGGGCCCGCGGTGGCCGACATGGCCTTCGGAGCGCGCACCTGTGAGCTTCAGACGGTCGCTGCCGCTGTGCAGGGGCGGGCCGGACCGGCCGCGGTGCGCGAGCTGCTCGCGCTCCAAGCCTCAGACTGGCCTTTCATGATCTCGCGCGGACTCGCCGTGCCTTACGCGCGGGAGCGCTTCGAAGGCCATCGCATCGCGCTTGAGCAGGCGCTGCACACAGGGCCTGATGCGCGTGTCGAGGGGCTGCGAGAGTTGGCGAGCGCCGCCGATCCCGCAACCCTGCCGGCGTGTTGAGCCAAGTGACCCGCGGGCGGAGGTCTGCGGAGGTCTACTCCCAGCGCATCCGCTCGGGCGCTTCGCGCATGCGAATGACTCGTGCGGGCGAGCCCCCGACGACGGCGTCGGCGGGCACGTCGCGGGTGACGACGGTGCTGGTGCCGACGATCGAGTTATCGCCGACGGTGACGCCCCGCAGGATGCAGGCGCCGTAGCCGATCCAGACGTTGTGCCCGACGCGGACGTCGCGCTTGTAGATGCCCTGCAGGCGGATCGGGCGCTCGACCTCGACGACGCCGTGGTCGAAGTCGATCAGCATCACGCGGTCGGCGACGATGCACTCGCGCCCGATCTCGACGTGCTGGTAGGCGGAGATCGTGCACTCCTGGCCCATCACGGTCTTGGCGCCGATCGAGACTTCGCCCTCGTGCACACGGATCTTGCTGCCATCGCCGATCCACGCCCAGCGCCCGATGCGCAGCGTCGCGTGGCGCCCGATCTCCAGGTGCACGCCCGGGCAGACGAAGCAGATCCCGTCCGTCTGCAGGCGCCGGCCGTGACGCAGCTTGAGCAGCACATAGCGCGCGAGCAGCCGCGCGTAGTGGCGGTTGAGCATGTTGTTGGCGCGCATGAAGCGCAACAGCGTCAACGGTCCGCCATGCACGGGCTCGGGCGTACGGCGCAGGGCGTCGGCGATCTGCTCCGCGGGGGCCCGCAAAGCGGGCTCGGTGAGCGGCGGCTCCATCGCGCGGGATCGTAAGGGGTCTGCCCCGGGACTCGGCGGGACGGATCCGGTTTGGCGCGAGCGTCGGCCGCGCGGCGCGGGTCCGGCCGATCCTCGCCCTGCGATGATTGCGCGCGCGATGACCGAGACCGACCTCGCCCAACGTCTGCTCGCGGGCGATCGCCGTGCGCTGGCGCGCGCGATCTCCCTGGTCGAGGACGACCGCCCGGAGGGCTGGGAGCTCGTGCGCGAGATCTATCCCCATACCGGCGCGGCCGCCGTGGTCGGATTCACGGGGCCGCCGGGGGTCGGGAAGTCGACTTTGATCGGCGCGCTGACGAAGGCCAGGCGCGAGGCGGGGCGTACCGTGGGCGTGCTCTCGATCGACCCGTCCTCGCCGTTCACCCAGGGCGCGCTGCTGGGCGATCGCATCCGTCTGGGCGAGCATTTCCTTGACCCGGGCGTTTTCATCCGCTCGATGGCCAATCGCGGCGCGCTCGGCGGGCTCTCAGAGGCCGCGCTGCAGGCGGCGCTGCTGCTCGACGCGGCCGGGCGCGAGGACGTGTTCGTGGAGACGGTCGGGGTGGGTCAGGCGGAGATCGACATCATCGACCACGCCGACACGATCGTGCTCGTGCTGATGCCCGGTTCCGGCGACTCGATCCAGGCGCTGAAGGCCGGCGTGATGGAGATTCCTGACATCATCGTGATCAACAAGGCCGACCACCCGCTGACCGACACGATGGTGCGCGAGATCCGCGGCGTGCTCTCGCTGGCGAACCTCGATCGTTCACCCGAGGAGGTGCGCGCAGATTGGCGCGTTCCGATCGTCAAGACCGAGGCCGCGCACGGCGTGGGCGTGGAGGAGCTGGTGCAGCGCATGGACGAGCACCGCGCGCACATCCTCGCCGCCGGGCAGCTCCAGGAGCGACGCCGGCGCAATCTGCGGGGAGAGGTGCTCGCGATCGCCACGGCGCGGATGCGCCGGCGCCTGGAGCGGGAGCTGGGCGAGGACGCCGAGTTCCAGCGCCTGCTCGACGAGGTCGTCGCTCGCAGGCTTGACCCCGCCAGCGCGGCGAGCGCCCTGCTCGAGCGCGACGGGGTGTAGGGTCGAGCGATGGCGTTCCTTGACTGGGTGGAGGGCAACTGGGGTCTGCTGGGCCGTCTGATGGATGGCCACACCGCGATCTACCGCGCCACCGGCGGGCGGATCGGCCATCGTACGCCCGGCTTCCCGTCGGTACTGCTGCTCGACCACGTGGGCGCCAAGAGCGGGACGCACCGCACGAGCCCGCTGGTGTACGGCGAGGACGGGCAGAACCTGGTGCTGGTGGCCTCAAAGGGGGGCTATCCGAAGAACCCGGCCTGGTACCACAACCTCGTGGCCAATCCCGACACGACCGTGCAGGTGGGCTCTGAGCGCCGGGACGTGCACGCGCGCGTGGCAACCGCCGAGGAGCGCGCGCGACTGTGGCAGCTGATGCTGGGCGTGTACGGCGGCTACGCGGACTACCAGCGGCGCACCGAGCGCGAGATCCCGCTCGTGGTGCTCGAGCCGCGCTGAGCCGGAGGACTTGCGCGGCCGTGCGGGGAGACCCATAGCCTGGGGCTGCGTCTGGTTGCTATTGGCGCCGGTCACCGCACTGGCCGGCGTCGAGGGAGCGCTTTGGTGGCGATCCGCGCGTGGGTCAGGCGCCGAGTGCCCGTGCTATGACCATCTGCTGGACCTCGTCGGTGCCCTCGCCGATCGTGAGGATCTTGGCGTCGCGGTAGAAGCGGCAGACGGGATACTCCTCGATGAAGCCGTAGCCGCCGTGGATCTGCACGGCCTCCTCGGCGCAGCGCACGGCCAGGCGCCCGGTCTTGAGCTTGGCCTCGGCGGCGGTCAGGGTGAAGTTGCGCCCGTGGTCCTTCTCGAGCGCGGCCTTATAGACGAGCAGCCGTGCGGCCTCGATCTCGGTGACCATGTCCGCGAGCTTTGACTGGATCGCCTGGAACTTGGAGATGGGCTTACCGAAGGCCTTGCGCTCCTTGGCGTACTTCAGCGCCTCGTCGAGCGCGCCCTGCGCGAGGCCGACGCCCATCGCGGCGACTCCGATGCGGCCGATGTCGAGGATGTGCAGGAACTGCTTGAAGCCGGCGCCGCGCGGTCCGAGCAGGTTCTCGGCGGGGACGCGGCAGTCGCTGAACGTCAGCGGGCGGGTGTCGGAGGCGTTCCAGCCCATCTTGCGGTAGGGCTCGCCCTGCTCGTAGCCGGGCGTGCCGTTTGCGACGATGATGTTCGAGATCTCCTCATCGCCGGTGCGCGCGGTGATGCACACCATCCCCGAGATGTCGGTGCCGGCGTTGGTGATGAACTGCTTGGCGCCGTCGATCGTCCATTCACCGCCGTCCAGGCGCGCGCGTGTCCTGACGTTCCCTGCGTCGGAGCCGGCCTCGGGCTCGGTCAGCCCGAACGCGCCCAAGCGCTCGCCCGAGCACAGGCGTGGCAGCCACTCGCGCTTCTGCTCCTCGTTGCCGAACAGGTAGACGGGCTGAGTTCCGAGCGAGGTGTGCGCGCAAAGCGTGATCGCCACGGAGGAGTCCACGCGCGTGAGCTCCTCCACGGCGAGCGCATAGGCGAGCGTGTCGCCGCCGCCGCCGCCGTACTCCTCGGGGAAGGGGATCCCCATCAGGCCCAGCTTCCCCAGTTGCGCGACGATCTCATACGGGAAGGACTTCGTTCGGTCGAGCTCCTCGGCGACCGGCGCGACCTCGCCCTGGGCGAACTCGCGCACGGTGCGGCGGATCAGCTCGTGATCGGGGGAGAGGTCGAAGTCCATCGTCGGGCGAGCCTAGCTGGCTAAGCGCAATAAGAGCAAGCCAGCTCTACCAGCAGCCGCACGCCATAACCCGAGGCGCCCTTGCCGACGTAGGCGCGACCGAGGTCCCAGGCCGAGCCGGCGATGTCCAGGTGCGCCCATGGGGTCTCGCCGACGAAGTTCTGCAGGAAGGCCGCGCCGACGATCGTGCCGGCCTTGCGCCCTTCGGGGGCGTTGTCGAGGTCGCCGTAGGTGCCCTTGATCAACTCGTCGTACTCCTCATGCAGCGGCAACCGCCAGGCGATCTCGCCGGTCGCGTCCCCCGCCGCGATCACGCGTGCCGCCCAGGCGTCGTCGTTGGACATCACGCCGGAGTAGGTCGAGCCGAGCGCGATGATCACCGCGCCGGTGAGCGTCGCGAGGTCGACGATCCGCTCCGCCCCCAGGCTGACGGCATGGCACAGACAGTCGGCCAGCACGAGTCGGCCCTCGGCGTCGGTGTTGTTGACCTCGATCGTTTTGCCGTTGGCGGCGGTCACGATGTCTCCTGGCTTGACCGAGCGCCCGCTGGGGAGGTTCTCGGTAGCCCCGACGACGGCCACGAGCTTCACCGGAAGGGCGAGACGGGCGATCGCGGCGACGGCCTCGATCACGGCGGCGCCGCCGGACATGTCGAACTTCATCTCGGCCATTTTCGCTCCGGGCTTCAGCGAGATGCCGCCGCTGTCGAACGTCACGGCCTTGCCGACGAACCCGAGCGTGGGGGAGCCCTCCACGGCGCCGCCCGGGGGCTCGTAGCGCAGGACGATCAGCGCGGGCTCCTGCTCTGAGCCCTGGGCGACGGCGGCGAAGGCGCCCATGCCGCGCGCGGCGATCCCGGCGCGGCCCTCGACCTCGACGGACAGCGCGTCGATCTCGTTGGCCAGCCCGAGCGCGTACTCGGCCAGCGCGCTCGGCGTGAGATCGTTGGCGGGGCGGTTCTGCAGGTCGCGGGCGGCGTTCGCGGCTTGCGCCACGAGCGCGGCGTCGTGCACGAACGTCTCCAGCTCACCGTCACCGGCGATGCTTGGTGCCGAGACGATCAGCCCTTCCAGCTGCTTGGGTGCTGGCGGCTCGCCGCCGGTATCGGTGTCGGGCGCTGAGGACTTGTGCAGGTCGAAGCGATAGTCGGTCAGGATCGTGCCCTCGGTGAAGGCCGCCGCGATGGCCGCGCCGGCGCCCGCGGGTGTCTGGATGCACAGGACCCGCGTACCGAGTTCGAGTGCGCGCACGTGCAGCGAGGATGCGACCACCCGCGCACGCTCGGCCGTGAACTGCTCGCGCTTGCCCAGTCCCACGCTCAACCAACGTCTGCCCTGTGCGTGTGTCAAGCCGAGCGCCTTGAACGAGCGGCGCGCCTCGCCTGAACTCAGCAGCTGACTCAGCTCCGAAGGCGACCCCGCGGGCAGATCCTCGCCCTCGAACAGACCGAGGGCGACGGTGTCGGCGTCGGTGTCTGTTCCAGGTTGTGTAGTGCTCGATACCCGCACGATCCAGAGCAGGATATACGTCGGAGCGGCAGTCTCGGCCGCGTGTGCGCTCACTCGTGGCGCGCGCCACCCCGCATCGCCAGGGCGGTGCGATCATCGAGGCCGGCGTTGCGGGCGGTGTTCGCCCCGCTAGCATTCTCGATCTCTCGTCGTTTTCCCCCCGACCTCAGGAGAACCAGCAACCCATGCCCAAGACCGTGATCCTCGGCTCCGCGCGCACCCCCATCGGCAAGATGGGCGGCGGACTGTCAACGCTGGACGCGACCACGCTGGGCGGGGCCGCGATCGAGGCCGCGTTGACGCGTGCGCAGGTCGAGCCTGAGCAGGTCGACCACGTGGTGATGGGCCAGGTGCTGCAGGCCGGCCAGGGTCAGATCCCTTCGCGCCAGGCGCAGATCAAGGCCGGTATCCCCAAGGAGGTCTCTTCGGAGACGATCAATAAGGTCTGCGCTTCGGGCATGCGCGCAGCCGTGATCCTCGACCAGGCGATTCGCTCAGGCGACGTGCAGGTCGGCGTGGGCGGTGGCATGGAGTCGATGTCGCAAGCCCCCTATCTGCTGCCGGGGGCGCGCTTCGGGTTTCGGATGGGCGACGTGAAGGCGCTCGACGCGATGGTTCACGACGGTCTCACGAACCCGTTCAGCGGCAAGCAGATGTTCGTCGAGGCGACGGAAGTCTCGGACGAGTTCGAGATCACCCGCGCCGACCTCGACCGCTGGGCGCTGCGCTCGCACGAACGCGCGCTGGCCGCGGCCGACGAGGGACGGCTGCCCGAGGAGATCGTGGCGGTGACCGTCCCGGGCCGCAAGGGCGACACGGTGGTGGAGGTCGACGAGGCTCCCCGCCGCGACACCTCGCTCGAGGTGCTCGCGAAGCTGCCGGGGCTGATCGGCAAGGAGGGTTCGCACACGGCCGGCAACTCCCCGGGCGTCAACGACGCCGGGGGCGCGCTCGTGCTCTCTTCGGACGAGTGGGCACTCGCCAACGGCAAGGAGGCGCTGGCCGAGATCGTCGCCCACGCCCAGTCGGCCGACGATTTCGCCTACCTGGCGCGCACCCCCGCGTCGGCGGCCAAGAAGGCGCTCGAGAAAGCCGGCCTGCAGCCTGGCGACATCGATGTGTGGGAGATCAACGAGGCGTTCGCCTCGGTGACGCTCAACTCGATCCGCATGCTCGGCATCGACGAGGACCGCGTGAACGTCAACGGCGGCGCCGTCGCGCTCGGTCACCCGATCGGCGCCTCGGGCGCGCGCATCCTCGGTGCGATCGTCTACGAGCTGCGCCGTCGCGGCGGCGGCTACGGCTGCGCGGCGATCTGCTCCGGCGGGGGTCAGGGCGACGCTGTGATCCTCAAGGTCTGAGCCTCGGGACGACGATGAGCGCGCAGGTCGGCGAGGAGAGCGTCAACACGGCCGGCGGCGACGGTCGCCCCTCCGCCGACGGGCTCCCGCGCGCGGCGGCGTTCTTCGATCTGGACAAGACGATGATGGCGGGCTCCTCGGGCATCTTCTTCGCCCGCGCGGCGTACGAGTCGGGCATGATCTCGCGCCGGCGCCTGGCCCGCGACGTGTACGAAAACCTGCGCTTTCGCTTGCGCGGCTCGACTGACGATCGCGCCGATGAGGTGCGCAAGCGTGTGGGGGAGATGATCGCCGGTGTGCCCGTGCACGTGCTGGCGCGGATGTCTCCGCGGGTGCTCGCGGGGGTGTTGCCGCGGCTTTATCCGCAGATGCTCGAGCGCGCCTGGTCCCATCAGGACGCGGGTCTGCTCGTGTACATCGTGACGGCGGCCTCGCAGGAGATGGCCGACCTGCTCGCGCACGTGCTGTCCTTCGACGGCGGCGTGGGCTCGCGCTCGGAGATCGTCGACGGTCGCTACACCGGACGGCCCGCGGGGCCGTTCAACTACCGCGAGGGCAAGCTGCTCTCGCTGCGCGAGATCTCCGCCGGCGAGGCGATCGACCTGGACGCCTCCTACGCCTACTCGGACTCGGAGTCGGACCTGCCGATGTTGCGCGCCGTCGGGCACCCCGTGGTCGTCAACCCCGACGCGGATCTGCGCCGGATCGCCCGCGAGGAGGGGTGGGAGATCGTGCACCTGGACCGTCTGGGGCGGCGCCTGAAGATCCTCGCGGGGCTCGCCGGCGCGGCCGCCCTGGGCGGGCTCGGCGGTCTCGCCAGGGGGCACGTGGGGACGCGCGTGCAGGCGCGCCAATAATCTGCCGATCCCATGAGCGCGCCCGCCACATCCCCATCCACCCCTGAGACCCACCGCGGCAAGATCCGCGTGGTCGTGGCCAAGCCCGGCCTGGATGGGCACGACCGCGGCGCGAAGATCATCGCGCGCGCCCTGCGCGACGCGGGCATGGAGGTGATCTACACGGGCCTGCACCAGACGCCCGAGCAGATCGTCGAGACGGTCATCCAGGAGGACGCCGACGCGGTCGGGCTGTCGATCCTCTCGGGTGCTCACATGACGCTCGTGCCGCGCATCGTCTCGCTCCTGCGCGAGCAGGGCGTGGATGACGTCGTGGTCACCGTCGGCGGGACGATCCCCGCCGAAGACATACCCGAGCTGAAGGAGCTGGGCGTCGCCGAGGTGTTCACGCCGGGCGCCTCGACCCAGTCGATCGTCGAGTTCATCCGCGGCGCCGTCACAACTGATTGACTCGTCAGTCAACCGCCGGATCGGGTAGGATTTATCGCAACAGACCCCAAAGGAGCAGCCCTAGACATGAAGATATGCGTCCTGGTAAAGGAGGTCCCGGACGCCGCCGTCGAGAAGCGCATCGATCCCTCGACGGGGCGCATGGACCGCAGCGGCGAGAAGAATCTCAACCCGTATGACACGCACGCCATCGAGGCGGCGATGCAGATCAAGGAGGGCGGCGCCGTGCCGGTCGAGGAGGTCGTCGCGGTGACGATGGGCCCCGACAGCGCCGTGCGCGCTCTGCACAAGGCCGTCTCGCTCGGCGCCGACCGCTCGGTGCACCTCTCCGATGAGGCCGTCGCCGGCTCGGACGTGGCGGCCACCGGCTACGCGCTGGCGCAGACGCTGCGGCGCGAGAGCCCCGACCTGGTGCTGCTCGGCCAGCAGTCAGACGACGGCGAGTGCTACACGATCGGCGCGGTCGTGGCCGAGCACCTGAGCATGCCCTCGCTGACGCAGGTGATCAAGATGGATGTCGAGTCTGACGCGCTGCGCTGCGAGCGCCAGGCCGAGTACGGGTATGACACGGTGCAGATCAAGCTGCCCGCCGTGATCTCGGTCGGCGACGCGATCAACGAGCCGCGTTACCCCTCGCTGAAGGCGATCATGGGCGCCAAGAAGAAGCCTCTGGACGCCGTCACCGCCGCCGATGTCGGCATCGACGCGAGCAAAGTCGGAGGCGATAACTCGGCCGCCCAGTGGACCGCCGCCAAGGCGCCGCCCGCGAAGGCCGCCGGAGAGATCATCGAGGACGAGGACACCGGCGAAACGGTCGAAAAGATCGTCGCCTGGCTCGACGAGAGGAAGCTGATCTAAATGGCAAACATCCTGGTTTACGCGCTGCATTACGACGGCGCGATCAACAAGAACTCGCTCGGCGCCGTCTCCGAGGGCGCGAAGCTTGCCGCGGAGCTCGGCGGTGAGGCGCACGTGGTGATGCTCGGCGAGAACGTCCCGCAGGAGCTGGCCGCGTCGCTGGGCAACTACGGCGCGAAGAAGGTGCTCGTCGCCGAGGGCCCCGAGGGTCTGGCGCAGCCGCTGGTCGACGCGATGGCCGCGGCGATCTCTGGCGGGGACTACTCCTACGCCCTGTTCGGCGGCGGTCTGCTCGGCTTTGAGATCGGCGCCGGTCTGGCGGCACGGCTGGGCGCGGGCGTGGCGATGGAGGTCACGGCGGTTCGTGCCGAGAACGGCGAACTGGTGGCCGAGCGTCCGATCCTGGGTGATTCGGCGATTTCCGAGATCAAGTATCGCTCGGACGTCGGCATCGTCATCGGCCGTCTGAACGCGTTCGAGATCAAGGAGTCGGGCGCGGGCGATGCGGTCGTGGAGGCGCTCAGCTTCGAGCTGAGCCCGCAGGCCCGGCAGGCGACGATGCTCACGCGCGGCGAACAGCGCGGCGCCGACGTGGACATCGAGGGCGCTTCGATCCTCATAGCGGGCGGTCGCGGCCTCGGCAAGGCCGAGGGCTTCCAGCTCGCCGAGGATCTCGCCGCGGCCTTCGGCGGCAACAGCGCCGTCGCCGCCACTCGTGCGGTGGTTGACGCCGGGTGGTATCCGTACGCGGCCCAGATCGGCCAGACCGGCAAGACGGTCGCGCCGAAGCTGTATCTCGCCGCGGGCATCTCCGGGGCGATCCAGCACAAGGTCGGGATGCAGGCCTCCGAGAACATCGTCGCGATCAACAAGGACTCGAACGCGCCGATCTTCGAATTCTCCGACCTCGGGATCGTCGGCGATCTGAACAAGATCCTGCCGAAGTTGACCGAGGCCGTGAAGGCGAAGAAGGCAGGCTAGAAGGGCGGATGAGGGTGCTCCAGCGCACTACGAAAGGGAGCGTCGGCAATGTCATCGCATAACGGCTCGAACAACGGCAAGGTCATACCGGCGGCGTTCCCGCCGCCGGTCGATTCGCAGAAGGAGTTCGTCAAGCACGGCCTCGACGCCGAGGACGAGCTGATCGAGGTCGGCGTGGCGATCGTCGGCGGCGGCACCGCGGGACTGGCCTGCGCCAACCGTCTGCTGCAGCTGCTCGCGCAGGACGCCGAGAATGGCGGCGACCTGCTGGAGCGCCTGGGCGAAGTTCCGGTCGCGGTGGTCGAGAAGGCGAAGACCTGCGGCGGGCACAATTTGTCAGGCGCGGTCATGCGCCCGGGGCCGCTGGAAGAGTTGTTCCCGGACCTCACTCGTGAGCAGTGGCGGGAGGAGGGGTTTGCCTTCGGCGAGGTCACCAAGGAGGCCGTGTATCTCACGCCCACCGCCAAGCATTCGCTGCGCATCCCCACGCCGCCGCCGTTCAAGAACCACGGCAACGAGGTGATCTCGGTCTCCGCGCTGGCCCGCTACCAGCAGCAGCAGGCCGAGGACGCCGGCGCCTACATCCTCACCGAGACCGCGGCCACGCAGCTGGTGGTGCAGGACGGCCGCGTCGTCGGAGTGCGCTCGGGCGACAAGGGCCGCGGCAAGGACTCAGAGCCACTCGGCAACTTCGAGCCCGGCACCGACATCAAGACGCAGGCGACGGTGCTCGCGGAGGGCTGCTGGGGCCATCTGACCGGCGCGGCGATCCGCGAGTTCGACCTCGCCAAAGGCCGCGAGCCGCAGGTGTGGGAGCTCGGCGTCAAGGAGGTCTGGAAGGTAGCCAAGCCGCTCGATCGCCTGATTCACACGATGGGCCCGTGGCCGCTGAAGATCTCCTCGAAGTACGGGCAGATCGGCGGCACCTGGATCTATCCGATGAAGAACGAGAAGACCGGCGAGGACCTCGTCTCGATCGGGTTCGTCGTCGAGCTCGACTACGCCGACGCGACCACCTCCGCGCACGACCTCCTGCAGACGTTCAAGACCCACCCGCTCGTGCGCAAGATCCTCGCGGACGGCGAGCGCGTCGCCTGGGGCGCCAAGGCGCTGCCCGGCGGCGGCTACTGGTCGATGCCCAAGCTCTCGATGCCCGGCGCCCTGCTGGTCGGCGACAGCGGCGGGATGGTCGACACGATGGCCCTGAAGGGCGTGCACCACTGCATCAAGTCGGGCATGCTCGCCGCCGAGACGATCTACTCCGCGCTCAAGCGCGGCGAATCCAGCTTCGAGGCATACGAGCAGGCGATCGAGGACTCCTCCGTCGGCAAAGAGCTGTGGGAGGTGCGCAACGCGCGCCAGCCATTGCAGAAGGGCCTGCCGATCGGCGGGCCGCTGAGCGGCATCCAGCAGATCACCAAGGGCAAGCTCCCGGGCCGCGCCTCCTGGCACCGCAACGACTCGATCGGCATGTTCGTCGGCAAGACCAAGGACGTCTACGTCAAGCCCGACGGCAAATACACCTTCGACAAGCTCTCCTCGGTGTTCATCACCGGCAACGCCACGCGCGACGACGCCCCCAACCACATTCGCGTGCAGAAGCACGTACCGCGCGAGGTCGCCGAAACGTGGCGCTGGATGTGCCCGGCGGGGGTGTATGAGATCCCCGAGGACGCCCCCGATCACGGCGAGGTCGACGTGATCGTCAACTACACCAACTGCGTGCAATGCGGGGCGATCACCGCCAAGGGTGGGCGCCTCACCACGCCAGAGGGGGGCGACGGCCCCCTGTACCAAATCACCTGAGCGTCCTCGACGCGGCGCATCTCGCGTCCTCAGTCGCTCGTGTGCCGAGCACACCACGCTCCTTGCGTCCTTGATCTGCGGTCGAGAACGCTCAGGAGCGTGCTGACTCGCCTTCAGGCTACGCCGCCACGGGGCGCTCGACGTAGACGCCGGGGCCGTTCGGCTGTCCTGGGGGCGTGTGGACCGTAGACCGACTGTTCGGTATTGACATATGTGATGAGGTGCTATACAGTGTTTTTTGTAGTGGCGCCCAGGCGGGTGTCAGAACATAAGGATCGGGTTGGGTCTTCCTTTTAGTGGTCGACCTTGCAGCGCTTAATAGAGGGTTTCTTTGGAGAGGGACCTGAATTCGCTTCGGTGAGGGAGCTGTTTTCGCGTGAGTTCAGTCGGGACATACGTGTCGGGGATTGCTGCGGGTGCAAACACGCCCGTAGGTAGATGCCTCAGCGCTGCTGATGCATCTCTCTCTCTCTCTCTCTCTCTCTTGTCGCAGTAGCAGCCTCGGTCTAGCCGCCGAATCGGGCCGGGTTTCCAGCCCCCTCGCGGGGTATGGCCACCCGTACCCCGCGCCCTGTTCGAAGCTACCCTGCCACGCGCTCGCTGACGTTCGCCGTCCGAGCGCTGTAACGCGAGACCGAGACCTCGCTTACACGCACGCGATCGGCCGGCAAGCCCACCGCGAGCGGACCTGCCGCGCGCCTGGAGGCGTAGCTTGATCACCAAGCGCCCCCATTCTGCGCGTCCCTCGGGTACGGCACGCGCGCGTACGGCTTCCGTTCGTCGCGGCGACTCCCACGAGCAGGTCGCGGAGATGCAGCGCTCGCGTTTGCTGGCGGCGACGGTGCGGACCGTGGAGGAGTTGGGTTACGCGCACACGACGGTCGCGAACATCACGCGTCGCGCGCGGGTCTCGCGGCGCACGTTCTATGACCTGTTTGCCAACCGTGAGGATTGTCTGGTCGCGGTGCTGGAGGACGCGACGCTGCGGGTCGGTTCGGAGATCGAGCAGGCTGGTCTTGCGGATCTGCCGTGGCGTGAGCGGGTGCGCGGGGGGCTGTGGACGATCCTGTCGTTCTTGGATCGCGAGCCCGTGCTCGCGCGGGTGTGCGTAGTGCAGGCGTTGCGCGGCTCGCGGGACGTGCTGGAGCGTCGCGAGGAGATTCTGCGCGAGTTGGCCGCGGTGGTGGACGAGGGCCGTAGCAGTGGTGGCAAGGGTCCCCGCGGTCCGGAGTGTCCGCCGCTGACCGCGGAGGGTCTCGTCGGGGCGGCGTTCGCGATCGTCTACGCGCGGCTGCTGCGCGGTGACAGCAGGCCGCTCGCGGATCTGCTGCCGGAATTGATGGGCATGGTCGTGCTGCCGTACCTGGGGCCGGCCGCCGCGCGCAGCGAGCAGGCGCGTCCCCTCCCGGCGCGGGTCGCGGAATACGCCGCGAACGGTGACGCCCTGAAGGGCGCGCCGAGGGTGGCGGCCGTCGGGGACGATCCGCTGCAGGGCATCCCGATGCGCCTGACGTATCGCACCGCGCGGGTGCTCGAAGTGATCGGACAGCGTCCCGGGGTGAGCAATCGCATCGCCGGGGATCTCGCCGGAGTGTCGGACCAGGGCCAGATATCGAAGCTGCTCGCCCGGCTGGAACGCCTCGGCCTGACCGAGAACTCCGGCCCCGGGCACACCCGGGGCGAGCGCAACGAATGGCGTCTAACCGAGCGGGGCGCGCTGGTAACGCAAGCGCTCCGCGCTCATGCAGGCAACGAGCAGGGATCGTGTGATGCGCCTGAACAAACTTGACAAAAAAGGAAATGGGAGGAACAACCCGATGTTTTCAGCTATTCGCCTTCGCAAGCGCCTGTCCTTTGCCAATGTCACCGCGACGCTCGCGCTCGTGTTCGCGATGTCCGGCGGCGCCTACGCCGCCTCGCACTACCTGATCACCTCGACCAAGCAGATCAGCCCGAAGGTCTTGAAGGCGCTTGCGGGTAAGCCGGGTCCGGCTGGTCCGGCCGGCGCACCCGGGGCGGCTGGCGCCGCGGGCGCGGGTACCCCCGGCGCCCAGGGCCCACAAGGCCCCGAAGGCAAGGCCGGCACGAGCGTCACGGGCGCCGCGGCCTCGAGTGGCGAATGCAAGAACGGCGGCGAGAAGTACACATCCGCGAGCGGTTCCACCGCTGTCTGCAACGGCGAAAACGGCACGACCGGCTTTACGGAAACCCTGCCCGCTGGCAAGACCGAGACGGGCGCCTGGACCGACAGCCACGCAAAGGAAGGGGAAGTGAGGTTCGAAACGATCTCCTTCAACATCCCCCTCGAAACCGCCCCGGCGGCCGAATTCGTCAAGGGGGCGCCGACCGCCAACTGCCCGGGCAGCGCCGCCGCACCCAAGGCCAAACCGGGCTTCCTCTGCCTCTACGACAGCGTCCCCGCCGAAGAATACGTCTCCGTCATACCTAAATTCGGCAATCCGGAAACGGCTTTTGCCAGCGGTGAAGGTCCCGGCAGGACCGGAGTTCAGTTGGAACTCGAAACGAAGCTCGCCCCAGCAATCGCCGAAACCTTCGGCTACGCGGAGGACGGCGGTACCTGGGCGGTGACCGCCGAATAGGCGGACCCGCCTCCGCTGCCTGCGCCATGCCTCCCCGGACGCTTAATCCGTGCGGGGAGGCCGGGCCGCCCGCCGCGCCCAGGCGTGCAGAGCTGATCCGTTCACCCCACCAGACGACGCAGAGCAGATGACACCACCAACAGAGAAAGGCACCGAGATGAGCTCCACCAGGCGCCTCGCCGCGCCCCCCGCCCGGCGGCCCTCCTTTCGCCGTGCCCGCCTCCTCCTCGCCGGCCTCCTACTCGCTCTCGCAACCCTCGTGGCTTCCGTCCTCCTCGTCGCCGCGTCCACGGCCGCTGGCCCGCCCCCACTCGAAATCCGAGCACTGACGATCAAGCACGTCCACGCCATCCGCGCCGAAGTGTTCGCCAACTTGGAACACGTGGCGGCCGAAACCACCGACCGCCTCGAATACGCCGAGAGCCCGAGCGGCCCGTGGACGCTTGCCGCTACGCGCCACTGCACGGCGAGCCGCCCCAGCGACTGTAGTCTCGGGGACGAAGCGGGCGACCAACCGAAGGAGTCGCTCCACAACCTTGTCCCCGAAACGACCTACCTCGTCCGCGTGCGGGCCGAAAACTCCCAGAGCAGTGCCGAACGACAGATAGAACTCACCACCACCGCCGTCGGCTCACCCGAATTCCTCCATGCCGAATGCTCCGGAGTACTTGGGGGCTTCGAAGCCCTGCCCAAGAACCCGTCTGACCTCGCGCACCCGCGCATGTGCCTGTCCGAAGTCGCCACTCCCACTTCCGCCATCGTTTTCGCCGCCCTCGACCCCGACGGCGCCGAAGCCTCCTACCGCTTCGAAATCTCAAGCGCCGAGAGCGGCCCCTATGCGCCTGTCCCCGGTGCCTCCGGCGCCGCCGCCGGCCTCCTCCCCCAAACCGAACTCGCCCACCTCACCGGACTAGCACCCGAAACCACCTACTTCCTCCGCGCCATCGCCGAAAACGGCCACGGGTCCCCCGCCGTCGAGACGGTCGAATTCCAGACCCCTACCGCCCACCCACATGCAGCCATCGGTCAGGTCCTCGACGTCACCGCGACCTCCGCCCACGTCGTCGGCGGCGTCCTCCCCTCCAGCACCGAAACCTCCTACCGCTTTGAAACCGCCACCGCCGAAACCGGCCCCTATACCGCCGTTGCAGGCGCCTCGGGAACCATCTCCGCCGCCGAAGCCGGCCAGGAAAACCTCGACGTCTCGGCCGATCTCACCGGCCTCCCCGCCGCCCCCGAACACTACGTCCGCCTCGTCGCCGCCAACCACTGCAACCCCGCCGAACCGGCCGAAGAATGCGTCGACACTTCCTCGCCCCTCGCCTTCGAAGCCCCCGGCGCTCCCACCGCGAGCACCATCCCCACCCACGGCCTCGAAGGCGAATCGGTCCGCGCCCTCGGCTCCGTCAACCCCGACGACGCCCTCAGCACCGAGGTCCAGACGATCGCCGTCCAGGGTGCCCCCACCGGCGGCGCCTTCACCCTCACCTTCAAGGGCCAGACGACGGCCCCGATCCCCTTCGACGCCCCCGGGTCGACGGTCCAGGATGCTCTCAACGCCCTCTCCACCCTGAGGTCCCCCCAAAACGAAAACTACAGCGACGGGGTCTTCGTTCAGGGCCTCTCCGGCGGCCCCTACACGGTCCAGTTCGTGGGTTCGTTCGCCGAAGCCGACCAGCCCCAGATCGAAGCCGACGGCTCCGGCCTCATCCCCTCCGGCTCGGTCTCCGCGACAACCGACATCCAGGGCGGCGCCGCCCCCTCGATCACCTACCGGGTCCAGTACGTCACCCAGGAACAGTTCGAAGCGCCCGATCCCGCAGGTGGCTTCGCCCAGGCCCAGAGCACCGCCCCGCTCCCGGTACCCGCCGGCGAAGCCTATGTCGAAACTCGCCCGGGCCGCGCCTCTATCTTGCGCTTCAAGGCCTCCGAACCCGTGCTCGGTGCCGGCCTCCCCGCCCTCCGGCCCGGGCTCACCTACCACTACCGCTTCCTCGCCACCGGCCCCGGCGGCACGGCCACGGGCGCGGAACAGGTCATCGCCGTCCCGGTCCCGGCCCCCGCCGAACCTCAGTCCTGCCCCAACCAGGCCGAGCGCGTCGGTCCCTCCACCAACCTCCCCGACTGCCGCGCCTACGAGCTCGTCACCCCCCCCTCCAAGCGCGGCGCCCAGGACATCTTCAGCTATAGCAGCAATGTGGACCTCGCCGGCCTCGGCGAAGACGGCGACCACGCCCGCCTCCGGGGCCTCGCCGCCTACGGCCCCGACCCCAACCCGACTACCTCCGAATACTTCTTCTCCCGCCGACCCGGCGGCTGGGCGATGTCCTCCCTCACCCCGCCCGGCTCCGGCGTCGACAGCTATTTCGGCGGCATCAGCACCCCCGACCTGACCCGCGTCGCAGCACTGACCTACTCCACAACCAGCGGCGCCCACCACTCTCCCGACCAGGAGTTCGTCCTCGGCCCTCCGGGGGGACCGTTCGCCGCCGTCCTCGCGACTCCCTTCGACCAGAACCAGTCCACCGAATTCACGCCGCGCGACGAATGGATTGTCGCCAACCCGAGCCTCGCCAAGTCAGTCCTCACCACCACCGACCACCACCTGTCGGGCGCCCCCAGCACGGGGACCACCGCCGGCGCCGCCGACCTCTACGAATACTCCGAAGGCGCGCTGCGTCAGGCAAACGTCGACTCCGGCAAAACGATCGGCTCCTGCGGCGCCAGGATCCCCTTCGGCCTTGAAGAATCCCAAGGGGGGATCTCGTTCGCGCCCCACGCCGTCTCCGCCGACGGCTCCAAGCTCTTCTTCGAAGCGATCCCCAGCGGGCCCTGCCCGAACTCCAGCGAACTGTGGACTTACGAGCCGGCCGCCTTCCACTCCCACCTCTACATGCGCGTTAACGGCGAGGAAACCGTCGACATCGGCGAATACGTCTTCGACTCGGCCACCCCCGACGGCTCGACTCTCCTCCTCGGCCATGACGGCAGCGAATTCTCCTACGCCTACGACACCGAAACGCGCGCCCTGACCCCGCTCTCGCTCGAAACCGGAGTCGAATATCGGGATCGACGGGATGCCACCGTTTCGGCCGACGGCACGGTCGTCTACTTCTACTCGATCCGCGCGCTCACCCCCGATGCTCCTCCGGTCCCCTCTGCCGGCAATGTTCGCGACTGGTATACCTTTGACCTCGCCACTCGGCGGCTCAGCTTCGTCGCCCAAACGGGACCGGAACTTGAGCCGCAGTACAGCCGCTGGACGAGCGCCGACGGCCGCTTCTTCTACCTCGCCACCTACTTCGTGCACGGCCTCGCCGCCGGCGGCCCCTACCGCTACGACCGTCTCACCGGCGCGATCTCCTCGCTCTCCGCCACTCCCTACCGCCCGCTCGGCGGCGGCCGATTTATCCACGCAGGCGAAGCCGGGATGATGCTCGGCCCTGTACGCGGCCCGCGCCGCCCGCTCGTCGCCTCCGACAACGGCGATTACGTCTTCTTCGAGAGTGAAGCCCCCCTCGTCCCGGCCGATGTCGACGGCGAAGGCAAGCCTGATGATGAAGCAACCGGGATTGGACAGTCTGGCGGTGCGGGGGTGTATACCGGAGCCGTCGATGTCTATGAGTGGCGCGCCGACGGCGTAACCGGCTGTTCCCGCATCTCCGGCTGCGTCAGCCTCATCACCACCGGTCGCGGCGGCTACAAGAACATGCTCCTCGGCACCACTCCATCCGGCAACGACGTCCTCATCGCCACCCACTCCCAGCTCGTACCCCAGGACGTCGACAGCGGCGGCGACGTCTACGACGTCCGCATCGGTGGCGGCTTCCCGCCGCCCGCTCCCGCCGCCGCCGAATGCGAAGGCGACGCCTGCTCGGCCCCCGCCGCCGCCCCTGTCGACCCCACCCCCTCCAGCTCCACCTACAGCGGTCCCGGCAACGTACGCCCAGCCGTGACGACGAACCCGCAGTGCCCCAAGGGTGATGCGTTGAAGTCTGGCAAGTGTGTCGCCAAGAAACACGTGACCAGGCACAAGCGCAGGCACCCGACCAAGCACAAGCATCAGGCCAGGCGGCGAGCTGGCAGTAACCACGGAGGTGCGAAGTGATCGCTCCTCAGAACACGATCCTCGCCGCGGTCCGTGTCCTCCTCGTCCTCGGCGCCTGCCTGCTCTTCGGTGGTTTGGCACCCGCGGGCGCCCGAGCGCTCGCCCTTCAGTCCGGGTCCTTCCAGGTGACCCCCTCCACCCACCAGGCGGGCGCCCACGAGGATCTCACCACCTCCTTCCAATTCGTCCACAACGGCATCGGCGAAACCGAAGGCAGCGTCAGGGACACCACGGTCGAACTGCCTGCCGGCTTCGTCGGCTCCAACACCGCCGTCCCGACCTGTCCCGAGTCGCTGCTCGCCGGCGCCGAAACCACCGGCGGCTCCGAAGGCCTCGGCAGCGGCGGCGGCGCCCAGTGCCCCGCCGATACTCAGGTCGGGACGATCAGCTTCACGATCGTCGGCATTCCCGGCTTTGAAACCGCGCCGGCGGACGTCACCCGCCCCCTGTACAGCATCGAAAGCACCAACCCCGGCATCGCCGCCATGCTCGGCTTTAACTTCAGTGGGATCGTGATCCAGAATCTTCCGATCACCGTTCGCCCGGGCGACCTGGGTCTCACCGTGAGCAGCGAAGACATCGTCGCCGCCGGCGAAATCTCCCAGGTCTCGGTCACGGTCTGGGGGGTCCCCGCCTCACCCGCCCACGACCCGCAGCGCGGCCAGAACTGCATCAACGGCGTTTGCGGAGGTGGCGGCCAGACGGTCGACATCCCGCTTAAGCCCTTCCTCTCCACCCCGACTAGTTGCGCCGCCGCGCCGCTTACCGCAACTCTGCGCGCCAACAGCTGGCAGGACCCTGAAGAAGTCCTTGAAGAAACCGCGCGGATCGAACCGATGGGCGAATGCGAACGTGTCCCCTTCGAACCCTCTCTTCAGGCGACTCCGACTACCGACTCCGCTGAATCGCCGACCGGTCTCAACGTCCTTCTCGTGAGTCCCCAGACCTGGGACACCCCGGTCGGCGTCTCGGCTTCCAACCTGAAGGACGTCAGGCTGGCGTTGCCCCCGGGTGTGACGATCAACCCATCGGCCGGCTCGGGCCTCGCGGCGTGCACGCCGCGACAGTACGAATCGGAAACCCCGTCCTCGGCGCCGCGCGGAGGGTGCCCCGAAGAATCCAAGATCGGCTCGGCCGAAATCGAAACACCGGTCTTGGCGGAAAAGATCAGCGGCGCGGTATATGTCGCCGAGCCCTACGACAACCCGTTCAACTCGCTGCTCGGCCTGTACATCGTGGCCAAGGACCCCCTTCGCGGGATCATGATCAAGGTCGCCGGCCAGATCGAACCGGATCCGGTCACCGGCCAGCTGGTGACCACGTTTCTGAACAACCCCCAGCAGCCCTTCAGCCGCTTCACGCTGAAGTTCCGTCCCGGCGCAACCGCGCCGCTCGTCAGCCCGCCGGCCTGCGGCACCTACACGACACAGGCAGAACTCACGCCGTGGTCCGCGCCAGGGCAGCCGCAGCTCGTGACGAGCTCCTTCGAAACGACCAGCGGCGTCCATGAAGGCGCCTGCCCCTCCGGTGGTGTTCCGCCGTTGAAGCCTCAGGCGGTGGCGGGTACCCAGAATAACGCCGCCGGCTCCTATAGCCCGTTTTATTTGCGCCTGGAACGCCACGACGGCGAACAGGAGCTGACCGGGTTCTCGACGATCATGCCCCCGGGTTTGACGGGGAACCTGACGGGGATCCCGTTCTGCCCCGACGCGGCGATCGACGCTGCCCGCGCACGCAACGGCCCGCACGGCGGCGAGGAAGAGCTCGCGGCCCCGTCGTGTGCGGCCGCGTCGAAGATCGGCCATACGATCGTTGAAGCGGGTGTCGGTACCGTCCTCGCGCAGACACCCGGCAGCCTTTATCTGGGTGGCCCCTACCATGGGGCGCCGTTTTCGCTCGTGTCGATCACCTCGGCGACGGTCGGCCCGTTTGACCTGGGGACGGTCGTGATCCGCTTCGCTTTGCAGATCAACCCGGTCACGGCGCAGGTCGAAGTGTCCCCGACGGGCTCTGAACCGATCCCGCACATCATCAAAGGCATCGTCACCCATGTGCGTGATATCCGGGTCTATGTCGACCGGCCGAACTTCATCAAAAACCCCACGAGCTGCGAACGTATGAAGCTCCAGAACACTGTCTCCGGCGGCGGAGCGGACCCGTCAAACCCCGCCGACCAGACCTCAGTCCCGGTGTCGAGTCCGTTTCAGGCCGCGGACTGCGCGAGCTTGCAGTTCAAACCCGTCTTCACCGTCACCACAACCGGCAGGAGCAGCAAAGCCAACGGCGCCGGCCTGAGCGTCAAGCTCACCGTGCCGGGCGCGCAGGGTACCCAGGCCAACATTCATCAGGTCAAAGTCGAACTCCCCGTGCAGCTCCCGTCGCGGCTGACTACTCTGCAGAAGGCGTGCACGAAGGCGCAGTTCGACACCAACCCCGCGGGCTGTCCCGCAGCATCGGTCGTCGGGCACGCCAAGGCGATCACCCCGATCCTCCCAGTCCCGATCGAAGGACCCGCCTACTTCGTATCCAACGGCGGCGAAGCGTTCCCCAACCTGATCGTCGTGCTGCAGGGCTACGGCATCACGATCGACCTCGTCGGCGACACGTTCATCAGCAAACGGGGCATCACCAGCTCCACGTTCAAGACCGTCCCCGACCAGCCCGTCACCAGCTTCGAACTGACCCTGCCCCAAGGCCCGTTCTCCGCTCTGGCGGCCAACGGCAACCTCTGCGCGCTGACCCGCACGGTGCTGGTCAAGAAGAAGGTCACGGTCAGGACCAGGGGCCGCAAGCGCACGGTCACGCGCAAGGTCAAGCAGGTCCTGCCCGCCTCCCTGTCGATGCCCACCGAATTCGTCGCCCAGAACGGCATGACCCTCCACCAAACCACTCACGTCAGCGTCACCGGCTGCCCCAAGACCAGGAAGACCGCCAAGCAGGCCAAGCCCGGGAAAACGAAGAAACGCAAGTAGGCGCGCACCCTGGCAGTGCGAAACAACCGCGTAAAAACGGTGTTACATGGATGTCATGGATCTGACCTCCGCCACGACCGCCATCTGCGGCAGGCGCCGGCTCCTCGCGCTTGCGTGCGGGCTGGCCCTGCTGCCGGCGGCGCTTGCGGGCGCCGCGCGCGCTCAGACGTTGGGCTCGAGCGCCGACATGATCGCGACCGGCAGTGGATCGCCTGACTCGGCCTCTGTACTGCAGTGCCTGACCGCTGGCGAACAGGCCGAACGCGCGGCGACGTTCGTCGGCGAAATGACCGCGATAGCAGGGGCGATGCGGATGTCGATGCGCATCGAACTGCTCGAGCGGGCGCCCGGCGAAACGGGCTACCACGCGGTCGCCGCCCCCGGGCTCGGCGTGTGGCGCGCCTCCGCCCCCGGCGTGGGCGTCTACAAGTACGTCAAGCAGGTCACCAACCTGACGGCTCCGGCCGAATACAAGGGTCTTGTCACCTTCCGCTGGCAGGGCGCTCGCGGCCGGACGATCAAGCGCGACGAACGGCGCACACGCAGATGCTCACAGCCCGCGGCGGCGCCCGCGCCGGCGGCTGGGACGCCCTCGTCGTCCTCGCCGCTAGAATGATCGGACGATGAAGACAGGCATCCATCCCAACTACGTGCAGGCCCACGTGCGCTGCACCTGCGGCAACGAGTTCCTCACGCGCGCCACGCAGGAGGAGTTGCACGTCGAGGTGTGCTCCAACTGCCACCCCTTCTACACCGGTCGCCAGAAGCTGGTGGACACCGGTGGGCGCGTCGAGCGCTTCCAGCGGCGCATGGCCAAAGGTCGCGCCGCCGCCAAGGCCTCTTAGGCGATCCACCATGGCCTCTCGTCCGTCAGGGGGTGAGGGGATACGCGCAGACGCGCTACAGGCGCTACCCGCGGCGCCGGTGGCGAACGGCCGTGCACGCGACCCGCTCAGGGACGTTCCGGCCGGCGCCGAGGTGGCGCTCGAGCCCGACGGCGAGCTGAGCGCCCAGCGCGACGCGCCCGTGGGCGGCCAGGCCGTGCTGGAGGGCGTGATGATGCGCGGCGTGTCTAACTGGGCGGTCGCGGTGCGCAAGCCCAGCCCCGAGCAGCTGCGCTCCGAGCCCCATCGCTCGCCCGAGGAGGCGGCGCTCGGGGAGATCGAGGTCAGCACGTTCCCGCTGACCTCGGTGATGCAGCGCCACCGCGTCCTGCGCCTGCCGATCATCCGTGGCGTCGTCGCGCTCGGGGGATCGCTCGGGATCGGCTTTCGCGCCCTCGAGGTTTCGGCCAACGCCCAGCTTCCGCCCGACGAGCAGGACTCAGAGCCCCAGGAGATCCCTCGCGGGGTATGGGCGGGGACGGTGGTCGTCGCGCTGTTGCTGGCGATCGTCCTGTTCTTCCTCGTACCGGTCGGCCTGACGAGCCTGATCAAGGGCCAGCTGCACAGCTCGGTGCTGTTCTGGGTCGTCGAGGGCATCGTCAGGACGGCGATCTTCCTCGGCTACATGTTCCTGCTCTCGCGCATCCGCGATCTGCGGCGCGTGTTCGAGTATCACGGCGCCGAGCACAAGACGATCTCCTGCTTCGAGGCGGGCCTGCCGTTGACGCCCGTGAACGCGCAGCGGTTTTCGCGCCTGCACCCGCGCTGTGGCACGAGCTTCCTGCTCGTCGTGATGATCGTCGCGATCTTCGTGTTCGCCCCGATCGGCCTCCCCGCCTGGTACTGGCTGGTGCTCACGCGGATCCTCGGCGTGCCGCTGATCGCCGGTATCTCCTTCGAGCTGATCAAGTTCGCCGGGCGCAACCGCAGCCGCGGCTGGGTGCGCGCGGTGATGTGGCCCGGACTGAAGCTCCAGCTGCTGACCACGCGCGAGCCCGACCTCGACCAACTCGCGGTGGCGATCGCCGCGCTTGACGCGGTGCTGGAGCGCGAGACCCCCGGCGAGCTCTCGGCCGCCGACCTCGTCGGCGTGGAGGTCGTCGCCTAGACACTCGCCGCCGTATCGCTCGCCGCGGGGGTCAGGACCGTGCGGCGTACGAGCTCGCCCCATCCGGCCTTCATCCGCTGCAGCGACATCTCGCGCAGGTCCCGCAGGTACACGAACAACTCGGCTGAGAGTGCGACCAGCAACGTCTCGGTAAGCAGCTCGGCGTCGCACCGCGGGTCGGCCTCGCGCAGCAGCAGCTCGAGGTGCAACCGATGCGCCGCGTACGGCGCCGAGGCGAACCGCGCCGCTCCGACTTCAGCTGCTGCGAGCAGGTCGGCATGCTGGTCGAGCATCTCCAGCCGCGCCTCACCGAATGCGATCAGACGCTCGCATGCGGGCGCTCCGGGGCCCAGCGGCGGCGTGCCGCGGATGAGGCTTTCCTGGAGATCCTGCTCTTCCTCGCTCAGCACCGCCAGCGCCAGGGCCGCCCGCGAGCCGAAGCGGCGAAACAGCGTGCCCTTGCCCACGCCCGCGGCTTCGGCGACCTCGTCCATCGAGACGCAGCCGGCGCCCCGCTCGGCGAACAGGCGCCGGGCGGCGCAGAGGATGCGCTCGCGGTTGCGAGCGGCGTCCACTCGCTCAGCCGGCTCCGACTCCAGCACGGGCAGTTCGATCATCTCCATGCCCACCATGCTACTAGACCATTCAGAAATCGGACCATAGTCCGATTGTGTGCTACAGTGATTCCCAGAACAAGCGGACCGCAGTCCGCAACCCGATGCCGAGGAGTCCTGAGATGAGCACCGCCACCGCCACAACCGCACTGCCGATCGCCGCGGGGAACTGGAAGATCGACACGATCCACTCCCACGTGGGCTTCGCCGTCAAGCACATGGTCGTCTCGACCTTCCGAGGTCGGTTCGAGGACTACGCCGGCTCGCTCGCCACCAGCGAGGACGGCCGGCCCATCCTGCAAGGCTCGGTCAAGGTCGACTCGATCCTCGTCAAAGACGAGAACCTCGCCGGCCACCTGAAGTCGCCCGACTTCTTCGACAGCGACCGCCACCCCGAGATCCGCTTCTCCTCCACCGATATCGCGGTCGCCGAGGACGGTGGCTTGGAGGTCGAGGGCGACCTCACGATCAAGGGCCACACGCACCGCGTCACGGCCCGAGGGTCCATCACCGGCCCGCACGTCGACATCGCCGGCAACGACAAGCTCGGGGTCGAGCTCGAGGCGATCGTGGATCGACGCGAGTACGGCCTGGAGTGGAACGCGCCGCTGCCCAAGGGTGGCTTCGCGCTTGACAACGACGTCAAGCTCGAGGTCTCGCTCGAGCTCGTGAGGGAGGCGTAGTAGCGGCCATGCGGATCCTCGGACTGTCGGGCAGCCTGCGGCGGGACTCCCACAACACCAGCCTGCTGCGCGGGGCGGGCAAGCTGCTCCCGGCCGGCGTCGAGCTGGAGGTGTTCGAGCGGCTCGCGCAGATCCCCCCCTACAGCGAGGACCTCGAGCATGCGACGCCCCCGGCGGTCGCGGCCCTGAAGGCTGCGATCGCCGGGGCGGACGCCGTGCTGGTGGCCACCCCCGAGTACAACGCCTCGATCCCGGGCGCTCTCAAGAACGCCCTCGACTGGGTCTCCCGACCGATCGCCACCACGCCGCTGCGGGACAAGCCCGTGGCCGTCGTCGGAGCCGGCACCGGACTGTTCGGCGCGGTCTGGGCGCAGGCGGAGCTGCGCAAGGTGCTCGCCACGATCGGCGCCCGCGTGATCGACCGTGAGTTGCCGATCGGCCAAGCCGACGAGGCGCTCGGGCCGGACGGCCTGCCGGTCGAGCGGGACGTCGCCGAGCAGCTGTCGGCGACGCTCGACGAGTTGCTCGAGCTGACCGCGCCCAGCCGCTTGGCCGCCTGAGGAGCCCCTGCACCCAGATCGTCCATCGAGGGGGTCTCAGTGTCGTTTTGGACCGCGTTTCGGTAGCGGTTTGGACCAATCCCCGGTGAGCGTGCGCACCCCGGTACGCTCGGGCCATGATCGAAGACCTCGTCAACCAGATCGAAGCCCGCTTCGCTGAGCTCGGCGCGCAGATGACCGATCCCGAGGTGATCTCCGACCGCGAACGCTACGCCGCGGCCGGCCGCGCCTACAGCCAGCTCGAGCCCGCCGCGAAGCTGGCCACGGAATGGCGACGCGCGCGCGACGACGCCGCGGGGGCCGAGGAGTTGATCTCCGAGGACGGCGACGATCCGGAGTTGCGCGAGATGCTGTCCGTGGCGCGCGCGCGGATCGAGGAGCTGGAGGAGGAGATCCGCGTGGCGATGATCGAGCGCGACCCCAACGACGAGCACAACGTGATCGTGGAAATCCAGGGCGGCGCCGGCGGCGACGAGGCCGGGCTGTGGGCGGGCGACCTGTATCGGATGTTCACTCGCTACGCCGAAAACCTGGGCTTTGCGACCGAGTCGATGGACATCGGCGAGGGCAAGTACACGTTCGCGATCCGCGGCGACGGCGCTTATTCGGTGTTCAAGTTCGAGGGCGGCACCCATCGCGTGCAGCGCGTCCCCGAGACCGAGTCCCAGGGTCGTGTGCACACCTCGACCGCGACCGTCGCGGTGTTGCCGGAAGCCGAGGAGGTCGACGTGCAGGTCGACCCGAACGAGCTGCAGATCGACGTCTATCGCTCCTCCGGGCCCGGCGGGCAGTCGGTGAACACGACCGACTCGGCCGTGCGGATCACGCACAAGCCGACCGGGATCGTCGTCTCGATGCAGGACGAGAAGTCCCAGCTGCAGAACCGCGAGAAGGCGCTGCGCGTATTGCGCGCCAGGTTGTACGAGCGCGCGCTCGCTGAACAGCAGGCCGAGCTCGCCGCCGATCGCCGCTCCCAGGTCGGCACCGGCGATCGCGCCGAGAAGATCCGCACCTACAACTACGGTGAGCGGCGCGTCACCGACCACCGCATCAAGCTGACCGTGCACAACCTCGACCAGATCCTCGAAGGCCAGCTCGACGAGCTCACCGCGGCGCTGGGAGCGGACGAGCGGGCGCGGCGGCTGCAGGCTCAGGCCGCGGCGACCGGCTAACACCCAGGCATAAGTCTTGACTTCTAATTAGGCATAGCTTATACTTCCTGAGTGCTATGGAGTATCGAGCTGACCGAGGAGGTCGAGAGGTGGCTGCTTGACGAACTCGACGACGACGGGCGTAGACAGATCGTTCCGGCCATCGACAAGCTGGAGGAGGTCGGTCCGGGTCTGGGACGGCCGATCGTCGATCGAATCAAAGCAAGTCGCCATCACAACATGAAGGAGCTGCGATCGACCGGTGGGACCGTGCGCATCTTGTTCGCGTTTGATCCTGAGCGCAAAGCGATCCTGCTGATTGGTGGCGACAAGGCCGGCCGGTGGAAGCGCTGGTATAGCGAGAACATTCCCAGAGCCGACGATCTTTACGACGAGCATTTGGAGACCCTGCGATGACCAACACGAAGATGAAGACCGCATCCTGGAAAGAGGTTCGCGAGCGGGCGGTCAGACCTGAGGATGAGCCGCACATCGCACGCGAGCGCGAGATCATCGAGGCCGAGCTGCGCTTGGCGGCGCTGCGCAAGCACCGTAAGGCCAGCCAGACCGTAGTCGCCAAGAAGCTCAAGGTGTCGCAGTCGAACATCTCCCAGCTGGAGCGGGGAGCCGATCCGCGCCTTTCGACCGTCGCGGGCTACGTCGATGCGCTTGGCGGCAAGCTCAAGGTGCTCGCCGTCTTCGACGACGAGACCGTCTCGATCAGTTGAAGGGCTGGACGGGGACCTCGGTCCGCGACGCGCTCGACGGGGCGATCACCGCGATCGGAGCGGCGGGCTGTGAAACGCCGCGGCTGGACGCCGAACTGCTGCTCGCGCACGTGCTCGGAGTCTCGCGCGAGCGGCTGCTGACAGATCGCGACCTCACGGTCTCAGGGCCCGACGTGCGTGCCGTCCAAAACGCTGTGCGCCGCCGCGCTGTGCAGCGCGAGCCGGTCGCCTACATCACCGGCGTGCGCGCCTTCCGCCGGCTTCAGCTGACCGTCGATCGCCGCGCGCTGATCCCGCGCCCGGAGACCGAGCTGTTGGTCGAGATGGCCCTCGCACAGCTGCCCGCAGGCGCGCGCGTGCTCGACGTGGGCACCGGCAGCGGTGCGGTCGCGCTCGCGCTCGCCGACGAGCGCCCGGATCTGCGCGTCGCCGGCAGCGATCTCAGCGAGGACGCGCTCGCGCTGGCGCGCTTTAACGGCGAGCGACTCGGCCTGGCCGTGGAGTGGCTGCACGCCGATCTGCTCGTCGGAGTTCTCGACGAGTACGACGCGATCCTCTCCAATCCGCCATACGTGGCCGAGTCCGAGCGCACGGCGCTCGCGCCGGAGATCGTGCGCCACGAACCGCCCGGTGCGCTGTTCGCCGGCGCCGATGGGCTGGACTGCATCCGCGGGCTGATCGCCCAGGCCGCGGCCCGCGAGCGGGTAGAGATGATCGCGCTGGAGCACGGCGCCGGACAGGCTTCGGCGGTGCGCGAGCTGATGACGGTCGCCGGCTTTGCGCAGGTTCGCAGCGAGTGCGACCTGGCGGGAATCGAACGGGTCGTCGTGGGGCGCCGATGAGCGCTTCGCCAAGCCAGGCGCAGCCGCTGACGCGCGCCGACGTGGACGCGCTCGGCGAGTGCCTGGCCGGCGCGGGCGTCGCGGTGTTTCCCGCTGACACCGTCTACGGTCTCGGCTGCGACCCCGACAGCGAGCCGGCGGTCAGGCGGCTGTATGAGCTCAAGGGCCGTCCGCCTGCGCAACCGGCAGCGGTGATGTTCTTCGCGCTCGACCGCGCCTTGGCGGCTTTGCCGGAGCTGGCTTTGCCCGAACGGTCGGCGCTGCGCGCGCTGCTGCCAGGGCCTTTGACATTGCTCTTGCCCAACCCGAAGCGCCGCTATCCCCTCGCGTGCGGGCCCGATCCGGCCGCCGCGGAAACGCTCGGTCTGCGCCTCCCGGCGCTGTGCCCACGCATCGCCGCGCTCGCGACGCTTGAGCGTCCGCTCTTGCAATCGAGCGCCAACCTCTCGGGGGGCCCGGAGGCGCGGCGCCTGACCGACGTGCCCGCGTCGATCCGCGCCGGCGCGGACCTGACGCTCGACGGTGGCGAGCTGCCCGGTCTCGCTTCGACCGTTCTCGACCTGCGCGACTACGCCCGCTCGGGCGCATGGCGCATCGTGCGGGAGGGCCCGATCGGGCGGGCGGAGATCGAGCGCGCGTTGTAAAGGGCTCACCGCGTCACGCGCCGACGCTCACGTATGACCCCGGCGCCTGCGATGCTGTATTCGAGTCGATGGCGCATCCCACTCCACTCGACGCGCTCTACGCCGGCCTGGTGGCCGCTGCCGTGACCGCGCTGCTGACGCCGCTGAGCATGCGGTTGGCCCGGGCCGTGGGTGCGATCGACGAGCCGCGCGAGCGCGGACTCTCAGAACAGCCCACGCCCTTGCTCGGAGGGCTGGCGATCTTCGCGGGCGTGCTTGTGGCGATGCTCATCTGGCTGCCGAGCGGCTACTACGAAGAGCGCCACCTGTGGCAGGGGGTGATGCTCGGAGCGGCGCTGATCACGCTCGTGGGCGCGCTCGACGATCGCTTCGATATTCCGCCGCTGGTCAAGCTCGCCGGACAGGTGGCGGCGGCGGTTATCGTCGTGCACTACGGCGTGGCGGTGAAGGCGATCACGCTGCCGTTCGTCGGCAAACTCGCGCTGCCGAACGCCGGCGTCACGAACGCCGGGCCGATCCTGACCGTGATCGGGCTGGTGGCGATGATGAACGTGGTCAACTTCTCCGACGGCGTCGACGGGCTGGCCGCGGGGGTGTGCGCGATCATCGCCGCGGCGATGGCGGTGATCGCCTTTGACCTGGGCCGCCAGCAGCCGGGAGTGTTGGCGGCGCTCACGGCGGGCGCGGCGCTCGGGTTCTTGATCTATAACTTCCCGCCCGCGTCGAGCTTCATGGGGGACTGCGGCGCGAACCTGCTGGGCCTGTTGATGGGCGTGATCACGGTGGAGGCGGCCGTCAAGACGACGGCCGTGGTGTCGTTCGTGCTGCCGTTGATCCTGCTCGCGGTGCCGTTTCTCGACACGACGTTCGTGGTTCTCAAGCGGTTGAAGTACAGGCAGCCGATCTACCGACCCGACAGCGAGCATTTCCACCATCGCATGGCCCGCATCGGCTTCTCGAACAGGCGCACGATCGCTTATCTGTATGCGTGGACGTTGATGCTGGCGGGGCTCGCGCTGGCGTTGCGGTTCGTCCCCTACTCAGACCATCACGGTCACCTGCACACCGGTTGGGCGCTCGTGATGATCGGCATCGGACTCGTCGTGGTAGGCGCCAGCGTCTACCTCGTGTACGTGCTCGAGATCTTCAAGTTCCGACGTCTCGCCGCGATCCGGCTGCGGCGACTGCGTCCCGACGCCTCGGCCGCGGAGATCGAGCGCGACGTGGCGCGGGACTTCGAGACGGGGGAGTTCCAGACGATCTCCACGCCCGACGCCGGCGCGGCGCCTCAGACGATCTCCACGCCCGACGCTGGCGCGGCGCCTCAGACGATCTCCACGCCCAGGGCCGGCACGGCGCCTCAGACGGCCTCCACGCCCAGGGCCGGCACGGCGCCTCAGACGGCCTCAACGACCGAGCGCGCCGACGTGCCCGTGATGGGGTTCGGGGTGGACGGCGGGCGCGCTGAGCAGCTCGTCGGCGAGCGGCAGGTGGATCAGGATCGCGTAGGCGCAGAGGACGAGCACGGCGGCACGCAGGCGCCGATCGCCGCCGACGGCGGCTAGCGGCAGCGGCCAGATCGCATACCACGGCAACAGCCAGGCGGTCGAGATCAACAGCGCCAGCATGCTCCATCCGGCGGCCACGCGCCAGTCGGCCCCGCGCGCGGTACGCCACAGCGCGTGGAGGAGTACGAGCACGAACGCGGCGATGAAGCAGTGGCGCCACCAGCCGGGCGTTCCGTGCAGGCCGAACAGCCGGGCGGTCTCCGCCGGGATGGAGTGGACGGCCACGAGCTGTTGCTGCTCGCCGACGGCGTCGAGGAAGCCGAGCGCGTGCGAGCCGAACCCGATCAGCCCGAGGCACGCGACGAGCAAAAGGCCGAGAATCGCCGCGAGCGCTACGCGAGCGCGCTCGCGCCAGGTGGCCGGCGCGAGCACCAGGAATGGGAGCACGACCCCCGCGGTGACCTTGACGCCGATCCCCGCGGTCAGCGCCAGCGCGCCGCCCCGGAAACGCGGTGAGGCGCCCGCGGTCAGCGCGAGCGCTCCGGCGAGGAACGCGAGCACGATCGTGTCGTTGTGGGCGCCGCCGACGGCGAGCTCGAGCATGACGGGGTTGAGGCCGACGAAGGCCGCGGCGTATCGCCGCGAGCGACCCATGGCGCCGGCGGCGCGCGCGGTCAGCGCGACGGCGGCGAGGCTGCCCGCGACCGCTCCCGCCTTCAGCGTCCACAGACCGCCGGCGAGACCCAGCGGTGCGGTCACATAGCTCGCGAGCGTGAACAGCGGGCCGTAGGGCGAGTGCTGAAACGGCCAGCCGATGAACGGATAGATCGGGTCGGTTGGCATCTGAAACGCCACGTGCGTGTAGGGATCGAGGCCGTGCAGCACACCCATGCGAGCGAACGCGAGGTAGCCGAAGACGTCCTGGGAGATCAGCGGCGGGCCGAGCGCCAGGATCAGGTTCGCGGCCAAGATCGTCACGGCGATCGCTCGCAGCGACAGCGCGCGGGCGTGCGCCGCGAGGAGAACCGCGGCGTATCCGGCGCACATGATCAGGGTGAGCGTCTGGAACGCGCCCGAGGAGATCGAGCCCACTCCCAGCCCCCGCAGCGGCCCGGCCAGCCAGTCCGGCCAGCCGCCGGTGCGGGCGGGAACGTAGATCGTCGGGCCGTTCGCCGCGCCGGCGCTCAGCAGGAAGACGCTCGTCAGGATCGCGAGCAGGCCCGTGCTCCCGAGCACGCGCAGCGCCGTGGAGGGCTGCTCGCGCTCCCCCGAGCCGGTCCCGTCGGGGGCGCGTGCGGAGCGCCGTCCGGCATCTGTCGCCCGCGCGGCTATCGGAGTGCTCGCCTCGATGGGGTTATTGTTACGTCTACTCGCCCTGCAAGCATTCGCTGGGTCACGTACCCTGGAGAGGCTGGCCCACGAAGCCTCCCGCGAGTGTTTTGCCCGTGGGCATGCGTTCGAGCAGGACCGCCCGCAGCACCGGGCGAAGGTCAGATCAGGCACATGCGACGCCGCCAACGCAAATCCCGCCCGCGCGCAGCGCACGAGCCCCAACGCGTGCTGGTCCTGTCCGCGGACGTGGGCGAGGGGCACGCGGCGGCCGCGCGTGCGCTGGCGCGTCAGATCGAGGATTCCGGGCAGCCCGCGCAGGTGACGGTGATCGACGGGCTGGCGGCGATGGGGCGCCTGTTGCAGCCGGTCGTCGAGGACGGATACAGGGTGCAGCTGCGCTTTTTGCCCTGGACATACACGGTCGTGTATTGGCTGCTGGAGCACGTCGGCCCGATTCGTTGGGCGGCGCGGCGGTTGCTGTGCCTGTTCGGCTCGCGCCCGCTGGCGCGCAAGATCGCCGAGCACGACCCCGATGTGATCGTCTCCACCTACCCGGCCGTGACGGTCGTGCTTGCACGTCTGCGCCGTACCCATGCGATCCACTGCCCGACGGTCGCGACGATCACCGACCTGACCGGCTTGTTCTTCTGGGCCCAACCGGGCATCGATATGCACCTGGTGATGTATGGCGAGTCGATGAGCCCGGTCGAGCGGATCGCGGGCGCGGGGAGCGCGCAGCTGGTGAGTCCGCTGATCTCGGCGGAGTTCACCACGCCTCGCTGTCCGCTCGAGGCTCGCCGCGCGCTGGGCCTGCCGGAAGCGGGCAGAATGGTCGTGGTCTCGGGCGGAGGCTGGGGGGTGGGCGACATCACGGGCGCCGTGCACGAGCTGCTGCACGAGCGCGAGGTGAGCGCGATCGTGTGCCTGGCCGGGCGCAACGAGCAGTTGCGCGAACGGCTGAACGAGGATTTCGCCGGGCAGGAGCGGGTGCACGTGTATGGGTTCACCGAGGAGATGCCGCGGTTGCTGGCCGCCGCCGACGTGCTCGTACACTCCACCGGCGGCGTCACGTGCCTGGAGGCGAAGGCTGCCGGGACGCCGGTTGTCTCCTACGGGCTGCCGGTCGGCCATGCGCGGCTGAACACGCGGGCGATGGCCGATCTGAACCTGCTGCGCTTGGCCAACGATACGAGCGAGCTGCGCGAACACGTGCGGGCGAGCTTTGCCGAAGTCGCACCGGCGCTCGGGTCGGAATCTCAGACTCCGGCGCTCGCCGATGAGGACCTCGCGGTTGCCGGCGCCGGAGTCAAGGTGGCTGCGTCCGGGGAGTCCGGGTCGCCGGGGCTCGCGACGACGCCGACCGAGACGACGGCCGCCGAGCTGGTGCTCGACGCCCCCCGGCGCGTGATCCCGATCCCGCTGTGGCGGCTGCGGCTGGTGGCGCTTCTGACCCCGCTGTTGCTGGTGCTCGGGATGAGCATGTGGACGCTCTCGACCGACGAGGTGAGCGTGCTGGCGGCGAAGATCCTGCACGAGAAGCCGCTCACGCGGGTGAAGACCGAGCAACGCGACGTCGGGGTGATCCTGCGCGTGCCGAGTTCGGCTCAGGCATTCGTCGCGGCCGAGCTGGCGCGGCGCGGCATCCATGCCTCCTTCGCCGACTCGGGCACGGTGCCGAGCGCCGCGACGATCTCCGGGGTGCGAGGGCTCGGCGATGAAGTGCTGCCGGCGATCCCCGACTCGGGTTCGCTGCTGCGATGGGTGAAAGCGCGCGGGATGTTGCGCGCGCAAGCGCGCGCGCTGGGGCTGCGCCGTCATTTCTACTTCCTGCAGCCTCGCGGCGGGATGACCGTGGGTCAGCTTGTGCTCGCGCGCACGGCCGGCGCCAAACCGGTGAGCGGAGCGCTGCGTCTGCGCGCGACCAGCGCGCTGCCTCAACGACCGGCGCGCGCCGGGGAAGTGCTGGTGGTGACGCTGGACGGGTCCGTCGCCTCGGTGGCGGGGCTCGAGCGGATCGTCTCCTCGCTCGGCGAGGTCGGGTTGGGGGTCGAGCCGCTGTCGTGGCTGATCGGCTCGCCGCCCATCAGGGCCAGCAGCAAAGGCGAGCGCACGAGCGCGGCGGCGCCGACCACGAGCAGCGCCAGCGAGAGCGCGAGCGGTATGCCGGCGAGTGGAGTGTCGGCAAAGCTCTCGCCGAACAGCAGGGGCGCGACCGCCACCGGCACGATCGTCTGAGTCACGAACACGACCGGGGCCACCTGGATCGCCGGTCGCGCCTGCAGCGAGCTCGACTCGCTGAGCACGCCCACGGCGGAGGCCGCCGCAGTCGCCAGCCCCCACGCGGCGGCGACGGCCAGGTGTCCGGCGGAGAGGTCGTCGGAGGCGAGCTTTGTCGCGATGCCGCTCCAGCCGAACGCCAGACCGGCGCCGAGCATCGTGACCGCGGCCGGCGAGCGGCGGATCGCGCGCAGCAGGTAGGGCAGCAGGCTGGCCAGGCCGAGACCGAGCAGCACGAGCCCGATCGTCAGTCGCTCGGAGGTGTGCCCGGTGGAACGCGGCGGCGCGCACAGACCTGCGCCGATCACGCCGATCACGATTGCGGCGATCGCGATGTGCTCGTGGCGCCCGGCGTGCTCCCCGAGCATCCGCTGCCCGAGGAACAAAAGCACGATCAGGCCCGTCGCCAGCGCCGGCTGCACCACCACCAGCGGGGCGAGCAGCAGCGCGAGCACCTGCAGCGGCCAGCCGAGGATCGACAGGCCCGTACCGAGCATCCAGCGGCCACGCCGGACGAGCCCCCAGACCAGCGCCAGACGCAGGTGCTCTTCGGCGGGCGCCTCCTTGGCGTCCATCGCCTGCAGGGCGATCCCTAGGCTGTAGAAGACGGACGCTCCCACGGCGGCCCCGATTCCCAGCACAAGATCGACCATGTCCACCGACGATCATCGCACTAGCAGCCGCTATACCGCCGGCGCGGTGGCCGGATTGGCGATGGGCAGCTATCTGCTGCCGGCGCTCTCCAGCTCGCGACCTGTGTTCCTTCCGCGCTCTCCGCAGCCGCTCTGGCCCGGGCTGCGTCGCTCCCTGGGAGTGGAGGACCGCACCGCGAGCGGGCGTGGATATGCGCTCACTTTCGACGACGGTCCGCACGCGCGGGGAACCCCGGCGGCGCTCGAGATCCTCGCGGACGCCGGCGTGCGGGCCACGTTCTTTCTGGTCGGCGAGCAGTTGCGACGCAACCCGTCGCTCGGCCGGGAGATCGTGGCGGCCGGTCACGAGATCGGGCTGCATTGCGATCGCCATCGCAACCTGCTGCGCTTGGCGCCTTGGCAGGTGCGCGCTGACATCGCTCGTGCCCAGGCGAGCATCGAGGAGCAGACAGGGCGCTCGCCGAGTCTGTATCGCCCACCGTATGGCGTGCTGAACGCCACGGCGCTGCGAGTTGCGCGCGCACACGGCCGGCGCACGCTGTTGTGGAGCCATTGGGGCCGCGACTGGGAGGCGCGGGCCACGCCGGAGTCGATTGCGGCGCGGGTGACCGATGGGGCCGGCGAGGGGTCGGTGCTGTTGCTGCATGACGCCGATGACTACTCGGCGCCCGATTCCTGGCGGCGCACCGTGGCGGCACTGCCGCGCGTGCTGGACACGCTCGCACAGCGTGGCCTGCAGCCGGTCGCGCCCTGACTGCAGGTCGGGCGGATAACATCGATGGCTTGTCCAGTGCGGTTTCGATAGATCGGCGCACGGGTTCCGCGGCGGCTGCCGGCCCGGCCGCCGGGGCCCTGTCGCGGGCGCAGGCCACCCGCCCGCGCTGGTGGGCGCAGGCGCTGGTGATCGTGTGGTTGTGCTGGGTGTATGACGCGATCACGAACTTCGCGCCGCTGCGACTGCACGCGGCGGTCGCTCATGGCGAAGAAGTGCTGGCGGCCGAGCGCTGGTTGGGTATCGCACCCGAGCTGCGGCTCGACCGCTGGCTGGCCGCTCATCACACCGTCGGGCTGTTCGTCTCCGACTATTACGACAACGCGCACTTCATCGTCACGCTGGGGTTGCTGGGCTGGCTGTGGGCGCGCCGCGCCGACATCTACCGCCCGCTGCGCGACGTGCTCGTGCTCACCAACGTGATCGCGTTCGCTGTGTTCTGGCTGTATCCGGTCGCGCCTCCCCGCATGCTGCGCGCCGATGGGTTCAGCGACGTCGTCGCCTCCACGCACGCGTTCGGCTCCTGGCACACCGGCGCGTTGGCCTCCGCCGCCAACCAGCTGGCGGCGATGCCCTCCCTGCACATGGCGTGGGCGGCTTGGTGTTCGGTCGTGTTGTGGCGCCTGTCGGAGCGCGTGTGGGTGCGCGCGGTGGCCGTGCTGTACCCCTGCATGACCGCGTTTGCGGTGCTCGCCACCGGCAACCACTACGTGTTGGATGTGCTCGCGGGAGTCGCGACGCTGGTGCTGGCGATGCTGATCGAGGTGAGGATTCTTCGCAAAATCCGCCCACCACGCGTGGCGCATGTCACAAACTTGTTACGAAGTCTGATACCAGGTAGACTGAACCCGTCATCGCAGGCGGTCCACAAGCGCTGAGGTCGCTGTAGCGCAGGGCCAGACCGTTCGTCCACATCAGGGCGTGGTCGATTGCGCCTGCAAGGAGGCAACGTCAGATGCCGGATTTTGAGATCAACGAAGGCTACATCGAGGCCGGCCGCCGCCGCGCCGACTCGCCCCTGTCCGGCCGGGGTGGTGAGGGTCGGATCCCCGCCGACGGGTTTATCCCGGAGCAGGACGGTGGCGCCGTTCCGGCACCGCTCGTGCGTGTCGAGGGGACGGACTCCGTCGAAGCCGGCGAAGCGGTCGAGAAGGCCCGCAAGCTGCCCGAGGAAACCCCGATCGTCCGTCGCACGAGACATCTCGCCGCCGGACACTTCTCGGCGAACGCCATGCCCGTGAAACGTGTGGAAGTGAAGCTGCTGGCGCGCCGGCGCAGGCTGGCGCGGCGTGCCTGCCCGTACGGGTGGCAGGTGCGGGTGCTGGGGACTCCGCCGCGCAAGCGCAGGCGCCTGTGGACGCAGTGCCATGGATCTCCGGGATCCCTGAGCTGACGTGGCCACTCTGCGCTATCTAGACGTGTGCCTGGTGCTCGCGACGGCCCCGTTCGTGCTGATCGCGGGTCTGCCGTTGCTCGGCTACCTCGTGGGCGCATGCGCGTGGCTGTTGACTCGCGCGGGAATGGTGTGGATGCAGGAGCGGGCCCTGCGGACTCCGGATGCAAAGCTCAAAGCCGGGCTGCAGGTGGGCGGCATGATGGGGCGGCTATGGCTGATCGCGCTCGCGGTGATCGTCGCTCGATATGCCGGTGGCAAGGATGACGGGATCATGGCGGCCGCGCTGGTGCTGGCGGCGTTCACGGTCTACTTTGTGATGTCGTTCGTGACGCGCGGAGCTCCGCTGCGGACGGGCGCCCTCAGAACGCCGAGCGCCTCATGAGCGCTGCGCTGGACAGCAGCCGGGGAGATCTCCCCGTGAGCAGCCGGGGCGGCGAGGAGCAGCAGAGCGCTCCCAACAAGCTGAGCACGAAGCGCAAGCTGCTGCTCCTGGGCGCGGTGTGGATCGGCGGCGTGATCGTGCTGGGGATCATCTACGGGTTTCACGGAACGCGCAACACGAGCTTTGAACCGCAGAACGAGTTCAAACTCGACAACTGGGTGAGCCTGGGCGCGTTCTCGCTTAACAAGGCCGTGCTCTACCTGGTGCTGGCGGCGACGCTGACGTGCGTGAGCATGATCTGGATCGCGCGGCGCATGCAGCAGCGACCGAACAAGGTGCAGGCCGCGGTGGAGACGCTGTATCAGCTGATGCGCGAGAACATCACGGGCAGTGCGATGGAGGAGAAGATGGCCGCGAAGTGGTTCCCGTTCATCGGGGCGCTGTTCCTGTTCATCATGTTCTCGAACCTGATCGGCTACATCCCGCTGCCGACGAACACCGAGCACGAACTGAGCGTGTTCGGGACGCACATCCCTTCGTTCTCGCTTTACGCCTCGACCGCCAACATCGCGATCCCGCTGGCGCTGGCACTGGTTGTGTTTGCGTCCTACACGTTCGAAGGCGTGCGCGCGAAGGGTCCGATCGGTTATCTGAAAGGGCTGGTCCCCGGCGGTGTCACCGGCGGGATGGCCGTGGCGATCTTCTTTCTGGAGGTCCTCTCGAACCTGATGCGGATTCTGTCGCTGACGATTCGTCTGTTCGCCAACATCTTGGCGGGCCATCTGATCATCCTGTTCATGGCGGGAGCGCTGGCGGTGATCCTGGGGATCTCCGCGCTGGGCTGGTTCACGTTGCCGTTCGGCATCGCGCTGTTCGCGTTCGAGGTCGGCCTGGTCGCCGCCCTGCAGGCGTTTATATTCGCGACGCTCACCGCCATCTATCTGGGCGGCGCAGTCGCGGAAGAGCACTGAAAGGTCGCATCGGATACAACCGCATCGGCCGGTCAAGCTCACGAGCAGACACAGAACCTGAGCACGAGCACCGCCGGACCATCATCAACTAACGCCGAAAATCGCCAAAAAAGGAGTGAATGTGCACCTAGCCCTCATAACGTTGCTCGCGACCGCGACCGAAGAAACCGCCAAGGCCGGCAAGTCGATCGGTCTCGGAGTCGGCGGCGGTCTCGGCGCCGTCGGCGCGGGCGTCGGCATCGGGATCATCTTCGGCAAGGCGATCGAAGCGATCACCCGCCAGCCCGAGATGCGTGACGAGATCACCCAGTTGCAGTGGCTCGGGTTCGCGTTGACCGAGGCCTGCTTCTTCTACGGGCTCGTGGCCGGTCTGCTGGCCGCGTTCATCGTCTAGCGCGATGGGCGTTTTGGCATCGAACGGCAGCTTTCTGATCAAGCCGGGCGTCGGGTTGATGGTGTGGACCCTGCTCGTGTTCGGCATCACGATGGTGCTGCTCGCAAGGCTCGCGTTCCCCCGCATCAGCGAGGCGCTGGAACGCCGGCAGAAGACGATCGAAGAGTCGATCGACTCCGCGCGGCGTACGCGCGAGGAGGCCGAGGAGCTGCTGGCCGAGTACCGCGAGCGTTTGAAGGCGGCGCGGGAACAGTCGGAGGAGATCGTCCAGCGCGCGCGCCAGAATGCCGAGTCGCACGAGCTCGAGGCCAAAGAGCAGGCGCAGCGGATCGCGGCCGACGCGGCCAAACGCGCCGAGCACGAGATCGAGGCGGCCACCGAGCGCGCGATCGACGGCATCCGCCGCGAGGTCGCCGAGCTGACGATCATGGCCACCGAGAAGGTGACGCGAAAGACGCTCGACGACGCCGATCAGAAGCGCCTGGTGGCAGAGGCGCTGGGAGAGCTCGACTTCTCGGGTCTGTCTGCCGGGGCGAGCAACAACTGATGGAGGAGCTCGCCCAGGTGTATGGCCGCTCGCTGTTTCAGGTGGCTGAGGAGCAGGGCAAGGTGCAGGAGTTGCGCGAGCAGCTCGGCCAGTTCGCCGATGCGCTGGAACGGAACCGCGAGCTGAAGCTGTTCTTCTTTTCGCCCTACTTCTCGACAGCCGAGAAGCAGCAGGCGCTGGATGGGCTGCTGGAAGGCGCCGAGGAGGCGTTCGTGGGATTCCTGAAGCTGCTGATCGAGAACCACCGCATGCCGGTGATCTTCCGCATCGGGCGCGAGTACGAGCGGCTGTGGGCCGAGGCCAACAGGGTGCTCCCGGTGCAGGTGACGAGCGCGATCGAGCTCGACGAGGCGACGACGCAGAGCATCGGCGCCTCGATCGGGCAGAGCACCTCGCGCAAGGTGACGCTGAGCACGCGCGTGGACCCGGACATCCTCGGGGGGATCGTGGTGAGGGTCGGGAACTCGATTCTCGACGCCTCGATCAGAAGCCGACTGGATCAACTGCGCAAGCAGGTGGCCTCCGCCGCCGCCTGAACGATGCGCGCAACGAAGAATCGCCGACCGAATCTATAAGGAGCCATCCGAAATCGCCATGCAGATCAATCCAGACGAGATAACCAGCATCCTGAAGAGCCGCATCGCCGGGCTCGGCGCCGGGGAGGCCGAGCTGACCGAGGTCGGCACCGTGCTGTCGGTGGCGGACGGCATCGCGCGCCTGCACGGGTTGGAGAACTGCATGTCGTTTGAGATGCTCGAGCTGCCGCACGGCGTCACCGGGCTGGCGCTGAACCTCGAGTCCGACAACGTCGGCGCGGTGCTGTTCGGCGAGTGGGAGCGAATCGGCGAGGGCGACACCGTCAAGCGCACCGGCCGGCTGCTGGAGATCCCCGTGGGCGAGGCGCTGCTGGGGCGCATCGTCGACCCGCTCGGGCGCCCGCTGGACGGCAAGGGCGAGATCCACACGAGCGAGACCCGTCCGGCGGAGTTCAAGGCTCCGGGCGTGGTGCAGCGCCAGCCGGTGACCGAACCGATGCAGACGGGGTTGAAGGCGATCGACGCGATGATCCCGATCGGGCGGGGTCAGCGCGAGCTCATAATCGGCGACCGTCAGACGGGCAAGACGGCGATCGCGATCGATTCGATCATCAACAATCGCGACACGGGCGTGGTGTCGGTGTATGTGGCGATCGGCCAGCGCATGTCGACGGTCGTGGCGCTCGCGCAGACGCTGGAGGAGAACAATGCGCTGGAGAACACGATCATCGTGGCGGCCTCCGCGGATGAGGCGGCGCCGATCAAGTTCATGGCCCCGTATGCGGGCTGCGCGATGGGCGAGCACTTCCTTTACAACGGCCGTCACGCGCTGTGTGTGTATGACGACCTGACCAAGCACGCTTACGCTTACCGGCAGATGTCGCTGTTGCTGCGCCGTCCGCCCGGCCGCGAGGCCTATCCGGGCGACGTGTTCTATCTGCACTCGCGTCTGCTCGAGCGTGCGGTCAAGCTCAACGACGAGCTCGGCGGTGGCTCGCTGACGGCGCTGCCGGTGATCGAGACGCAGGCCGGCGACGTGTCGGCCTATATCCCGACGAACGTGATTTCGATCACCGACGGGCAGATCTTCCTGGAGCCAAAGCTGTTCAACTCGGGCGTGCGCCCGGCGATCAACGTCGGCATCTCGGTCTCGCGCGTGGGCGGCAACGCTCAGATCGGGCCGATGAAGAAGGTCGCGGGACGGATCAAGCTCGAGCTCTCGCAGTACCGCGACCTCGAGGCGTTCGCCCAGTTTGGCTCGGATCTGGACGCGGACACGCAGCGCACGCTGGCGCGCGGCGAGCGGATCGTCAAGACGCTGAACCAGAACGAGCGCGCGCCACTGGCCGTTGAGGATCAGACGACCCAGATCTACGCCGCCACGAACGGGTTCCTCGACCGCTTGAACGTCGAGCGGGTGCCCGAGTTCCTGATGGGGTTGACCGAACGGATGCACTCTGAACATGCACAGGTGCTCGCGAAGGTCGCGGGCGGCGACTGGTCGGATGAGACCCAGCAGGCGCTGAACGGCGCGGCGCGGGCGTTCGCGGAGGACTTCGGCTATGACCTCGACGAGGAGGGTCAACCGCTGGACGAGGTCGTTACGGCGGTTTGAATGATGGGAGACCCGGTAGCCAGTTCCTCGTCCTGCCTTGCCGGCGCCGGTCACCGCAGCGGCCGGCGTTTCGAGCATGCCTCACCGGCCCGGCTGCGTAGGCGTTAGGACGATCGATCATGGCATCACAGCGCGACGTCAAGAACCGGATCGGCTCGGTCAAGAACATCCAGAAGATCACCCGCGCGATGGAGATGGTCGCGGCGGCGCGGCTGCGCCGCGCCGAGCAGCGGATCGCGGCGCTGCGCCCGTATGCGGATGCGCTGCGACGGATGACTCGGCAGGCGGCGCTTGACGCCGGCGCCGAGGCCTCGCGCCTAGAGCTGCTCAACGAGCGCGAGAGCGTCGCGAGCGTTGGGCTGCTGCTCGTGACCGGCGACCGCGGATTGGCCGGCGGGTTTAACTCGCAGGTCATCCGCGCGGGCGTGCGCGCCGGCTCCGATCTGGACGAGCAGGGGTTGGGGAGCGTCTGGTATGCGACCGGGCGCCGCGGCGTGTCCTCGCTGACGTTCCGCGGACGCGAGCTGAGCGGCGCATATACGGGGTTCACCGACAAACCGTCCTATGCCGACGCGCGCACGATCGCGGGCGAGCTGATCGAGGCCTACACCAGCGGGACGGTCGATCGCGTGGAGCTGATCTACAACGCGTATGTCTCGCCGTTGACCCAGGAGGTGACCCGCGAGACGCTCTTGCCGCTTTCGCGCGCGACGATCACGGGCGAGGAAGAACGCGACGGCGACGGCGAGACCGGCGGGTCCCCCGCGAGCGGGGCCGCGGGCTCGGTCGCGGCGGGCGCGGCCGGGGGCTCGCACAAGTCCGCTCCCAAAGCGCTCGTCGAGTACGAGCCCGACGCGGAGGAGATCCTGAGGCGGCTCGTGCCAGACTATGTCGAGACGTCGATCTATCGAGCGCTGGTCGAGTCGGCGGCCGGGTTCTTCGGCGCGCAGATGACGGCGATGCGCAACGCTTCGGAGAACGCCGGGGAGATCATCACTGACCTGACGCTGGAAATGAACCGCGCGAGGCAGGCCGAGATCACGCAGGAGATCATGGAGGTAGTCGCCGGTGCCGAGGGCTTGAGCTAGAGATAGGAGAATCGAGAACCAAATGTCAACCACCACCACAATTGACCCCTCCGACGCCCCCGGGCGCTCGGGGGCCGAGGCGGGCGAGGGCGCGACGCGCAACGTCGGGCGCATCGAGGAGATCCAGGGCGTAGTGATCGAGGCGGTGTTCCCCGAGCGCCTGCCGGAGATCAACCACGCGATCACGATCGCGCGCCCGGCCGCGGCCGCGGCGGAGGAGGCTCCCGGCACCGGCACCGAGGCCGGCGGGGAGGTGCTCGTGTGCGAGGTGCAGCAGCACCTGGGCGACGATCGCGTGCGCGCGGTGGCGATGGACACGACCGATGGGCTGGCGCGCGGCGCCGAGGCGATCGACACGGGCGGTCCGATCACGGTGCCGGTCGGCGAGGTGACGCTGGGACGGATCTTCAACCTGCTGGGCGAACCGATCGACCTCGGTGAGGAGCTGCCGGTGGATACGCCGCGGCGCAACATCCACCAGGACGCGCCGCGCGTGGAGGAATTGACGCCGACGACGGAGATGTTCGAGACGGGCATCAAGGTGATCGACCTGCTGGCGCCTTACGCGAAGGGCGGCAAGGTCGGGCTGTTCGGCGGAGCGGGCGTGGGCAAGACGGTGCTGATCCAGGAGCTGATCCACAACCTGGCCAAGGAGCACGGCGGGCTGTCGGCGTTCTGCGGCGTGGGCGAGCGCTCGCGCGAGGGCAACGATCTGTGGCTGGAGATGAAGGAATCGGGCGTGATCGACAAGACGATGTTGGTGTTCGGCCAGATGAACGAGCCGCCCGGCGCGCGTATGCGCGTGGCGCTGTCAGGGTTGACGATGGCCGAGCATTTCCGCGACGAGGGCCAGGACGTGCTGCTGTTCATCGACAACATCTTCCGCTTCGTGCAGGCCGGCTCGGAGGTCTCGGCTTTGCTCGGACGGATGCCTTCGCAGGTGGGTTATCAGCCGACGCTGGAGACCGAGATGGGCCAGTTGCAGGAGCGGATCACCTCCACCCGCCAGGGTTCGGTGACCTCGGTGCAGGCGATCTATGTGCCCGCCGACGACCTGACCGATCCGGCGCCGGCATCGGTGTTCGCGCATTTGAACGCGACCACGGTGCTTTCGCGCGGGATCTCCGAAAAAGGCATCTATCCGGCCGTCGACCCGCTGGACTCGACCTCGACGATCCTCAAGGCGGACATCCTCGGCGAGGATCACTTCCGCGTGGCAAACCGCGTCAAGGAGATTTTGCAGCGCTACAAGGAGCTGCAGGACATCATCGCGATCCTCGGCATCGACGAGCTCTCCGACGAGGACAAGCTGACGGTGCAGCGCGCGCGCAAGATCGAGCGCTTCCTCTCACAGCCCTTTCACGTGGCCGAACAGTTCACCGGCACCCCCGGCGCGTACGTGCCGATCGCGGAGACGATCAGGGGCTTCGAGGAGATCATCGAGGGCAAGCACGACGATGTGCCCGAGAGCGCGTTTTTCCTGAAGGGCACGATCGACGCTGTGGTCGAGGCGGCCAAGAAAGACTAGGCAGGACTCATGGCCAGAACGAAGTTCCCGGTAGAAGTGCTCACCCCCGAGGGGGTGGTGTTCGACGAGGAGGTCGAGATGATCTCCACGCGCACCACCTCGGGCTCGATCGGCGTCCTGGCCGGCCACGAGCCGGTCTTGGCCACGTTGGAGGCGACGGAGTTGCGGTTGTATCGCTCGGAGAACGACATCGTGCGCTTCGCGCAGGGCGAGGGGTATCTGCAGTTCGCCGAGAACCGCGCGCTGGTGCTGGTCCAGGAGGCCACGCCCGCCGATCGATAGCATCGCGGCCTCATGAACGCCGCACAACGAGAGCCGGTTGGGGTCATCGGCACCGGCTATGTCGGGCTGGTCAGCGCCGCGGGGTTCGCGGAGCTGGGCAGCGAGGTCTACTGCGTCGATATCGACGCCGCCAAGATCGAGCGTCTGCGCGCGGGCGAGGTTCCGATCTATGAGCCCGGTTTGGAGGAGATGCTGGCGCGCAACGGGGCGCGACTGCACTTCTCCACCGATCTGAGCGACGCGCTTGCGCACGCACGGCTGCTGTTCGTGGCCGTGGGCACGCCCCCGACGTACTCCGGCGACGCCGACCTGACGGCGGTGCACGCGGTCGTCGATTCGATTCCGGCATCTGACGAGCACGCGCTCGTGATGAAGTCGACCGTCCCTTGCGGCACGGGCGCCGCGATCAGGCGTACGTTCGCCGAACGCGGCAAGGATTCCCTGGAATACGTGTCTTGTCCCGAGTTCCTGAAGGAGGGCTCGGCGGTGGCTGACTTCATGAGTCCCGACCGGGTCGTGGTTGGGGACGGCGGTGGCTGGGCGGGCGATGCGACCGTCGAGCTGTATCGACCCCTGCTGAGCCCTGCCTGCGGCGGTCAGGGCACGGGCGAGCTCGTGCGCACCGACATAGCCAGCGCGGAGATGATCAAGCTCGCCGCGAACGCGTTTCTGGCGACGAAGATCTCGTTCATCAACGAGATCGCCAACGTCTGCGAGGCGCTGGACGCCGATGTGGTCGAGGTCGCTCAGGGGATGGGGCTGGACGCTCGCATCGGTCCGAAGTTCCTGCAGGCCGGTCTGGGTTACGGTGGCAGCTGCTTCACGAAGGATGTGAGCGCGCTGAAGCTGCTGGCCGGCAACTCGGGGTATCACTTCCAGCTCTTGAACTCGGTGATCGAGGTCAACGAGCTGCAGAAGCGCCGCGTCGTGTCCAAGCTGCAGCGCCACCTCGGCGAGTTGACCGGCAAGCGCGTGGCGCTTCTGGGTTTGGCGTTCAAGCCCAACACCGATGACATGCGCGGAGCCTCCTCGCTCGTGCTGGCGTCGCGGCTGCGGGCGGAGGGGGCGCACGTGCGCGTGTACGACCCGATCGCAGAGAGCGAGGCGCGTGCGCTGATGCCCGAGCTCGACTACGCGCCGGGCGCCATGGACGCTCTCGCCGATACCGACGCGGTGGTCCTCGTGACCGAGTGGTCTGAGTTCCTGGACCTCGACTGGGGCGAGGTCGCGCAGGCGATGCGTGGGCGGGTGGTGATCGACGGGCGCAACGCCCTCGACCGCGATGCCGTGCGCGCCGCCGGGCTGCTTTATGAGGGGATCGGTCGCGGGCGAGCCGAGCCCGCGACGGGGCGCCGCCGCGAGGACGGGATCTAGATGCAGGCCGTGATCCTGGTGGGAGGCGAGGGCACGCGCCTGCGACCGTTGACATCGACCGTGCCCAAGCCGGTCGTGCCGCTCGTGGACCGGCCGTTCATCGCGTTCATGCTGGAGTGGCTGAAGGGCCACGGGATCGACGACGTGATCATGTCGTGCGGATTCCTGGCCACGTCGGTACGTAACGTGCTCGGTGATGGCTCGGCTTATGGAATCAAGCTGCGCTTCGTCGAGGAGCCCGATCCGCGCGGCACCGCCGGAGCGCTGAAGTACGCCGAGCGGCTGCTCGACGAGCGCTTCTTGATGCTCAACGGGGACGTGCTCACCGACATCGACCTGACGGGCCAGATCGCCCAGCACGAGCGCACCGGCGCCCGCGCGACGCTGGCCCTGGCGCCCGTCGCGGACCCGAGCGCGTACGGGCTCGTGCACCTGCACGAGGACCGCTCGGTGCGCGATTTCGTCGAGAAGCCGAGCTCCGACCGCATCGACACGAACCTGATCAGCGCGGGCGCGTATGTGCTGCAGCGCGAGATCCTTGAGCTGGTGCCGGCCGATCGCAACGTCTCGATCGAGCGCGAGGTGTGGCCGGCGCTGATCGGTGACGGCCTGTATGGGTTTCCGGCCGACGCCTATTGGCTTGACATCGGCACGCCCGAGCGCTATCTGCAGGGGACGTTTGACATCATCGAGGGCAACGTCGACACCGCCGTGCGCGCGCGTCTGGGCGAGAGCTGGCTGGCGGTCGCCGAGGGCGCCGAGATCCACGGGCGGGCCGTGCCCCCGGCGGTGATCGAGCGCGGCGCGCACGTCGCCCCGGGGGCGCACGTGGGCAGCCTGGTGGTGCTGGGCGAGAACGTACACGTCGGCCCCGGCTCCACGGTCGAGCGTTCGGTGATCCTCAGCGGCGCGGAGATCGGACCGGGCTGCACGCTGCGCGACTGCATCGTCGCGGCGGGTTGCCGGATCGGCGCGGGGACTCGCATCGAAGGCGGCGCGGTGCTCGGCGAGGGCGTGACCGTGGGGGCGGACAACACGATTGACCGGGGTGCGCGTATCTTCCCGGGCGTGACATTGCCCGACGGAGCGATCAGGTTCTGATGAGCACCCAGCCCAGCACCGACGCGCGCACGGACGCCGGCGCGGACACCGCTGCGAGTGCCGTGACGGGAGCGCTCTCGCGCGAGGCGATCGCGCGTGTGGACTCCACCGGGCAGCTCGACGACGTGCTCGCCCTGCCCGAGCACCTGCGCGACGCGGCCTGGCGCGTGGAGTCGGCGATCATGCAGGGCTGGGACACCTCGGCCGGGCTGGTCGTCGCGGGGATGGGCGGCTCGGCGATCGGCGGCGCGCTGGCGCGCGCGGCGCTCGGCGATCACGCTTCGCGGCCGATCTTCGTGACCCGCGCCTACGGGCTGCCGCCGTGGACGACGCCGGACACGATGGTGCTGTGCGCGAGCTACTCCGGTGACACCGAGGAGACGCTCGCCTGCTACGAGTCCGCGGGCGCGCTCGGGGCCCAACGCGTGGTGGTGACGACGGGGGGACGCCTGGCGGAGATGGCGCGCGCGGACGGCGTGCCGGTGATACCGCTGCCCGGAGGGTTTCAGCCGCGCGCGGCGGTCGCCTACATGACGGTCGCCGCACTGGAGGTCGCCGCGCTGTGCGGCGCCGGACCGCGCCTGACCTCGGAGATCGACGTGGCCGCGTCCCACACCGAGCAGCTGGTGGCAGAGTGGGGTCCCGACGCAGACGAGGACTCGCTCGCCAAGCGCCTCGCCCGCGGCCTGCTGGGCACGATCCCGGTCGTGGCCGGCGCCGGACTGACGACACCGATCGCCTATCGCTGGAAGACGCAGATCAACGAGAACTCGAAGCTGCCGTGCTTCATGCACGAACTGCCCGAGCTCGACCACAACGAGCTGGTCGGCTGGGAAGGCGCACGCGAGGCGGGCCGCTTCGCGGCCGTGTTCCTCGACGATTCCGACGCCCATCCGCGCGTGAAGGAGCGGATGGCGCTGAGCGAGCGGCTGATCGCCCCAAACGCCGCCGCGAGCTTTCATCTGGAGACGCGCGGGCAGACGACGATCGAGCGCGTGATCTCGCTCGTGCTGCTGGGCGACCTCGTCTCAATCTACCTGGCGGCCTTGCGCGGGGTCGACCCCGGTCCGGTGCACGCGATCGAGGAGCTCAAGAGGGCACTCGCGAAGTCCTGACCTGCTTCGCCGGCGGCGCCCGGTCCACGCCGGCTGGAGCTGTTCGGTGTGATACCTTCGGGGCGACGGCCGAGGAGCGCTGCGACGGGCTCCGGTCCCGCCACGCTCGGCCCGTTTTCCCTGAAGCAAGGGCGCTCACCTGACCGGACAGGAGAACAGTCAGCAATGACTCCCACCGCCGTCGCAACAGAAGCCGATTTCAAGGTCGCCGACCTCTCACTGGCCGAGTTCGGCCGCAAGGAGATCACCCTCGCCGAGCACGAGATGCCCGGCCTGATGGCGATCCGTCGCGAGTATGCCGCCGAGCAGCCGCTGGCGGGCGCTCGCATCATGGGTTCGCTGCACATGACGATCCAGACGGCCGTGCTGATCGAGACGCTGACGGCGCTCGGAGCGCAGGTGCGCTGGTGCAGTTGCAACATCTTCTCCACTCAGGATCACGCCGCCGCCGCGGTGGCGATCGGCCCCGAGGGAACGCCCGAGGACCCGCGCGGGGCGCCGGTGTTCGCGTGGAAGGGCGAGACGCTGGAGGAGTACTGGTGGTGCACCGAGCAGGCGATCCGCTGGCCGGGCGAGGACGGGCCGAACATGATCCTCGACGACGGCGGCGACGCCACGCTGCTCGTGCACAAGGGGACCGAGTACGAGGCGGCCGGCGCGGTGCCCGACCCCGCCGGCGCGGACTCGGAGGAGTTCCAGGTGATCCTCTCGCTCTTGACACGCTCGCTGGCGGAGGACCCCCAGCGTTGGACGAAGCTCGGCCAGAGCGTCAAAGGCGTGACCGAGGAGACGACCACCGGCGTGCACCGGCTCTACCAGATGGTCGAGAGCGGCGAGCTGCTGTTCCCGGCGATCAACGTCAACGACTCGGTGACGAAGTCGAAGTTCGACAACCTCTACGGTTGCCGGCACTCGCTGATCGACGGCATCAACCGCGCCACCGACGTGATGATCGGCGGCAAGGTCGCGGTCGTGTGTGGCTTCGGGGACGTCGGCAAGGGCTGCGCGGAATCGCTGCGCGGCCAGGGCGCGCGCGTGGTGATCACCGAGATCGACCCGATCTGCGCGCTGCAGGCGGCGATGCAGGGCTATGAGGTCAAGACGCTCGAGGACGTGCTCGAGGACGCCGACATCTTCATCACGACGACCGGCAACAAGGACATCATCACGGCCGCGCAGATGCAGCGCATGAAGCACCAGGCGATCGTCGGCAACATCGGGCACTTCGACAACGAGATCGACATCGCCGGGCTCGCGAGCGTCCCGGGGGTCGAGCGCGTGAACATCAAGCCGCAGGTCGACAAGTGGGTGTTCGCGGACGGTCACGCGATCATCATGCTCTCCGAGGGACGCCTGCTGAATCTCGGCAACGCCACCGGACACCCGTCGTTCGTGATGAGCAATTCGTTCTCCAACCAGACGATCGCCCAGATCGAGCTGTTCTCGAAGAACGATGAGTACGAGAAGCGCGTCTACGTGCTGCCCAAGCACCTCGACGAGAAGGTCGCCCGGCTGCACCTGGACGCGCTCGGCGTGAAGCTCACGAGGCTGAGCGACGAGCAGGCCGCGTACATCGGCGTGCCCGTCGAGGGCCCGTACAAGCCCGACCACTATCGCTATTAGACGCCGCCTATGAAGGCCATGGTCCTCGCGGCGGGTCTCGGCACCCGACTGCGCCCGCTGACGTTTGAGATCACCAAGCCGATGGTGCCCGTCCTCGACCGGCCTGTGATGGCGCACATCCTCGATCTGCTCGACCGGCATTCCTTCGACGAGACGATCGCCAACCTGCACTACTTCCCGGACTCGATCCGCGAGCACTTCGGCGAGCGGCTGAGCTACCGCTACGAGGAGGAGCTGCTGGGCACCGCCGGGGGCGTGCGCGCGTGCGCGGAGTTCTTCGGCGAGGACTCGTTCCTGGTGATCTCCGGCGACGCCCTCACCGACATCGACCTCACCGCGCTCGCGGCGCGTCACCGCGAGTCGGGCGGGATCGCCACGCTGGCGGTCAAGCAGGTGCCGGACACGCGCGAGTTCGGCGTCGTGCTGCACGATCGCGAGGGGCGGATCACGGGCTTTCAGGAGAAGCCACGCCCGGACGAGGCGCTTTCGGACCTCGGCAACTGCGGCATCTACGTGTTCTCGCCGGAGATCTTCGACTACTTTCCCCAGCGCCCGTTCGTGGATTGGGCCAAAGACGTGTTCCCGGCGCTGCTGGAGAACGACGTCCCGTTTCACATCCACGAGGTCCGCGAGTACTGGAACGACGTCGGCTCGCTCGGCGAGCTGCGCCAGGGCACGTTCGACGCGCTGCGCGGCGAGCTGCGCCTGGAGGTCGAGGGCGAGGAGGTCGCCCCGGGCGTGGTCGTCTCAGGCGGGCGCCCGTTGCCCGAGGATGCCGAGGTCGAGGGGCCGGTGTGGATCGGTCGGGACGTGCAGATCGGCTCAGGCGTGCGGCTGATGGGCCCGGTCGTGCTCGGCGACGGCGCCACGGTCGGCGAGCGCGCGCAGTTGCGCGAGACGATCGTGTTCCCCGGCACGCACGTGGCGGACGAGTCGATCCTGATCGGCGCGATCTCGGGGCACGCAGGGATTCTGGAGAGTCTGCGTCCGCGCCAGAACTGAAGAGGGCCCCGCTGGGGACCCTCTTGGCTCAGCGGATATACAGTCCCTTGACAGTTGTCATCATAGCGCCGCCTCATAGCGCTCGCGCCGAACCTGCTCGCGCTCTGACTCGCCGAGCATCCGCACGAACAGCACGACCAGCGCGACGCCCATCACCAGCGACTGCTCGATGGCCATGACGATCCCGGCGATCGACTGGTCGTCGAGCGCGGAGATGCCCCACACGCGGGCATGGTGGACGTAGTAGGGGTAGAGCGCGACCGGGGCGAACGCGAGGCCCATGCCGAGCGCCCCGACGAACAGCTTGGTCGAGCCCATGTAGACGACCGGGCCCATGCCGCCGAGGCGCATCCGCGCGCGGATCGGCGAGAGCAGGTGCCACCAGTACAGCCCGCCGGCGATCAGAAACGTGGTGTGCTCGAGCACGTGCACGGTCGGATGGGTGACCGCGAAGTCATAGGCCCTGGGGACGTGCCACGTCCAGATCACGCCGACGTAGAGCAGCACCGCGAAGGCCGGGTGCGCGAGCGGCCCGGCGCGATGCTCGACGTCGCGGACGGTCCGGGTGACGGGACGCAGGATCACCTTTGTGAAGCCGAGGATCGCGAGGATCGGCACGAGGTCCAGCAGCAGCATGTGCTGAGTCATGTGCATGAAGAACAGCTGATCGGCGAGCGCGTCCACCGGGGAGATCAGCGCGATCAGAGCCACGAGCAGCGAGCCGGCGAAGCAGCACAGCCGCCACACCGGCGCGTCCGCGCCGGGCCGCGGCGAGGTTGCGCGCACGCTCCGCCAGCGCGTGAGGTAGGCGCCGCCCACGAGCGCGACGCCGATCAGCACGCCGGGCTGCAGCGACCAGGACAGATTGGGGTTGGCGACTGAGGATAGGATCGCGCTCGATTCTCCCACGAGGGCGCGCGTTTGGCCTCCGATCATTGCGGATAAACCGATGGACAACCGCTGCTCGGGGGCGTAGGATCGGAGACAGACCTCATCCACACGCGAAGGGAGCCTGTGATGCAGATAGACATCAAGGGTCGCAACGTTCCGGTCACCGACGAGTTGCGCGCGCGCCTGGAGCGCCGCTGTCGCAAGGTCTCGCGCCAGGTCTCTGAGTTCGCGCGATTGGAGGTCGAGATCTACGAAGAGCGCAACCCCTCGATCGCCGACCGCCAGGTCGCCGAGGCGACGCTCTATCTCAAGGGCGTGACGCTGCGCGCGCGCGACGCCTCGCGCGAGATGGATCATTCGCTGAAGCTCGTCTCGCTGGAGCTCGCGCGCCAGGTCAAGCGCCATCGCGACAAGCGCCGGCATCGCCGCGAGGCCCGTTCGAACGCTCCCGGGACCGTGCCTCAATCGCTAACCTGAGGGGGTGTCCCCATCCCTGCTCGATCGCGCGCTGAACGCGGGCGAGGCGAAGAAGTTCAAGTCCTACCAGAAGCGCGTCGCGCTGATCAGCGCGTTCGAGGGAGAGCTCGAACATGACTCCGACTCGGAGCTGCGCGAGCGGATGGACGCCCTGCGCGAGCGTGCCGCGCAGGGCGAGTCGCTGGAAGACCTGTTGCCGGAGTGCTTCGCGCTCGTGCGCGAGACGGGCAAGCGGACGATGGGGATGCGCCATTTCGACGTGCAGCTGATCGGTGCGATGGTCCTGCACGACGGGTGCATCGCCGAGATGAAGACCGGCGAGGGCAAGACGCTGACCGCGACGCTGGCGGTCGTGCTCAATTCGCTGGCGGTGCACGATCCCGACCCGGAGAACCCCGATGCTCCGCCCCAGCGCAAGGGCGTGCATCTGGTCACTGTCAACGACTACCTGGCGCGTCGCGACGCGGAATGGATGAGCCCGTTGTATGAGGCGCTCGGGGTGTCCGTCGGCGTGCTTCAGAACATGCAGCCCTACGAGGAGAAGCAGGCCGCTTACGCCTGCGACGTGGTCTACGGGACCAACTCCGAGCTGGGGTTTGACTACCTGCGCGACAACATGGCCAAGGATCTCGCCGAGAAGGTCCAGCGCGGGCATGCCTTCGCGGTCGTGGACGAGGTCGACAACATCCTGATCGACGAGGCGCGCACGCCGCTGATCATCTCCGGGGCGCCCGAACAGGCGGCCGACCTGTACGTGAAGTTCGCGCGTCTGGCGCCGCGGCTGACCGCGGGCAAGACGCCCGAAGGCATGGACCCGCGGATGAAGAAGCAGTTCATGGCCGACTTCGACTACGAGACCGAGGAGAAGCAGAAAACGGTCTCGATCACCGAGCAGGGGGTCGCCAAGGCCGAGCGCTTTCTCGGCATCGACCACCTCTATCGCGCCGAGAACGGGCACCTGGTCAACCATCTGATCCAGTCGCTGCGCGCCGAGTCGCTGTACAAGCGCGACGTCGACTACGCGGTGATCGACGGCGAGGTGAAGATCATCGACGAGTTCACCGGGCGCATCCTCGACGGTCGGCGCTGGTCGGAGGGATTGCACCAGGCGATCGAGGCCAAGGAGGGGGTCTCGATCCAGGAGGAGAACCAGACGCTGGCGACGATCACCTACCAGAACTACTTCCGCCTCTACGACAAGCTCTCGGGCATGACCGGCACGGCGCTGACCGAGGCGACCGAGTTCATGAAGATCTACGAGCTGCCGGTCGTGCAGGTACCGACGAACATGCCGATGGTCCGCGCCGATCGCAACGATCAGGTCTACAAGACCAAGGACGGCAAGTGGAACGCGGTCGTCAAAGAGATCGCGGCGCGCAACGAGAACGCTCAGCCGGTGCTCGTCGGCACGATCTCCGTGGAGGTCTCAGAGCTCCTCTCAGAACAGCTGAAAAAGCGCGGGATCGCGCACTCGGTGCTGAACGCCAAGCCCGAGCACGCTGCGCGTGAGGCGGAGACGGTCGCCGAGGCCGGCCAGCCGGGCGCCGTCACGATCGCCACGAACATGGCGGGCCGTGGCGTGGACATCAAGCTCGGCGGCAATCCCGAGCATCTCGCGCGCCTGCAGCTCGCCCGCGAGGGCATCGCGCCGGACGCGGAAGGCTATGACGAGCGTTTGCAGGCGCTGCTGCCCGAGATCGAGCGGCGCGTGGAGGCCGATCGCGAACGGGTGACGGCCGCCGGCGGACTGTTCATCTGTGGCACCGAGCGCCACGAGTCGCGGCGCATCGACAATCAGCTGCGCGGGCGCGCCGGACGTCAGGGCGATCCGGGCGAGTCGCGCTTCTTCCTGTCTGCCGAGGACGATCTCGTCAGGCTGTTCGCGGGCGATCGCATCTATCGCATCCTCGACAAACTCGGCGGGATCGACGAGGAGGGCAACGAGGAACCGATCGAGGCCGGGATGCTCTCCAAGCAGATCGAGAAAGCCCAGAAGAAGGTCGAGGAGCAGAACTTCCTGATCCGCAAACGCGTGCTCGAGTACGACGACGTGATGAATGAGCAGCGCCGGGTGATCTACGCCTATCGCAACGAGGTGCTCGAAGGCAAGCCGATCGGCGAGGAGGCCCGCCAGGAAGTCGCGGCGGTGCTCGATCGCACGATCGCCCAGTACACGCCCGGCGACTTCATGGAGGATTGGGACCTCGACGGCCTGTTCACCGCGCTGGGACAGTTCTTCCCGCTCGACCTGTCCGAGCAGAACCTCGACCCCGAGACGGCCGATCGGGACTCGCTCACGCAGAGCGTCACCGAGTTCGCGCTGGCCCGCTACAACGCGCGCGAGCAAGAGCTCGGCGAGGAGCTGATGGGCGCGCTGGAGCGCTTTTTGCTGTTGCAGATCATCGACGAGCGCTGGCGCGAGCACCTGTTCGACATGGATTACCTGCGCGAGGGCATTCATCTGCGCGGCTTCGCGCAGATCGACCCGCTGGTGGCCTACAAGAACGAGGCCTTCGAGCTCTTCGGGGACCTGCTGAACAGCGTCTGGACCGACTACACGCGCATGATCTTCAACGTGCAGGTCAACGTCGAGGGTGAGAACGGCGGTGGTGGTGGTGGTGGGGCCGCACAGCCGGCGTTCGCCGCTTCGGGCAGCGCCACGCGTGCCGGGCGCGTCTCATACTCGGGTGGCTCCTCCGCCGCCGGCGCCGGGGCGCTCGCGGCAGCGGCCGCAGCTGCCGGTGCGCAGTCTGGCGGCGCGCAGGGGGTCGGCGCCTACGCGGAGAACGGTGGCGCCGTCGAGCAGGAACTGGCGTCCGTGGTCGAGCAGCGCGTGGTCGACGACGAGCACCAGGTCGGGCGCAACGATCCGTGCTGGTGCGGGTCGGGCAAGAAGTTCAAGCGCTGTCACGGCGCTTAGCACCAGACCAGGTCAACCAGGTCTGATACGATGGTCGTGTGTCCGAAACCGTTACGGTCACCGAGGCCAAAACGCAGCTGTCGCGTTTGATCGAGCGTGCCGGCGAGGGCGAGGAGATCGTGATCCGCCGGGGGCCCCGGCCGGTGGCGAAGCTGGTTCGCTACGACGAACCCCCCGTACCTCGCCAGATGGGGGATCTCAAAGGGAAGATCTGGATCAGCGACGACTTTGACGAGCCGGACGAGGAGATCGAGCGGCTGTTCGGTATGCGGGATTGATCTCGCTGCTGCTCGACACGCACGCGCTGTTGTGGAGCGTCGGTGATGAGGACCGTCTGCCGCCGGCCGTCCACGAGGTGTTGAGCGCCGGAGTCGCGCCCGCGTATGTCAGCGTGGCGAGCATTTGGGAGATCGCCATCAAGCGTGCGGCGGGCAAGCTCGACGTTCCCGAGGATCTCCTGGACAAGGTCGCCGCGGCGCGATTCATCGAGTTGGGGATCACCTTCGCGCACGCGACCCGTGCCGGCGCTCTGCCGCCACATCACCGCGACCCCTTCGATCGGATGCTCGTCGCCCAGGCGCAGAGCGAGGGCCTCACGGTCGTCACCCAGGACGAGCGGATTCGACTCTACGACGTGCCGGTGCTCTGGTAGGGGCGCCACGATTCACGCGGTCGGTCCCGGTGGACCTCCGCGCGGCCGAAGAGGTCAAGCACCTCGGGCAGATCGCCACCTACGACGAGTAGCGTGCGTGCTGCACTACGACGTCATCCGCGAGCGCACGAGCCTTGTCTTTGAGAGCGTATGGCTGGCGCCGCCGGGGTCGCTGTAGGCGCGACAGGGTTTCGGGCCACGGATAGCGAAATACTATGGATTTTCGCTAGATGGATAGCGAAAGAGTATAGATTTTCGCTATCAACCCCCGCATCTCCGATGAGATCTGGGGTCGTTGATAGCGTGAGACCATGACCACAGCCCCCGCCGAGACCACCCCGCAGCGCCTGTCCGCGATTCGTGAGCAGTTGAAGCTCCTCGCGGATTATCTTTGACCCGGCCGCGTTGGGAGAGCGCGTCGCCGCGCTCGAAGCCGAGATGGGGCAGGCGGGGTTCTGGGATGACTCCGAGCGGGCGGCGTCGGTGTCCTCGGAGCATTCGCGCGCGGCAAGGCGCCTGGAGACGTTCACGACGCTCGCGGCCGACGTCGAAGATCTCGACGGGCTCGTCGAGATGGCCGCCGAGGATGCCTCGCTGCAGGCGGAAATCGACGAGCAGTTCGCCTCCGTCGAGTCGCGGCTGGCGGCGCTTGAGGAGCAGCGTCTGTTCTCCGGGCGCTATGACTCCGGCGATGCGCTCGTCACAGTGAACGCCGGCGCGGGCGGCACCGACGCGCAGGACTGGGCCGAGATGGTGCTGCGCATGCTGATGCGCTGGGCCGAAGCCCGCGGCTTTGACGTCGAGCTGCTGGAGGCGAGCGCGGGCGAGGAAGCGGGCGTCAAGTCCGCCACCTTCCAGGCCGCCGGGGAGAACGCGTACGGTCTCTTCTCCGCCGAGCGCGGCGTGCACCGGCTCGTGCGCCTGTCCCCGTTCGACTCCGCGCACCGCCGCCAGACGAGCTTTGCCGGGGTGGAGGTGGCGCCCGTCGTGCCGGCCTCTTCGGGTGAGGTGGAGATCGACGAGGACGACCTGCAGGTCGACACCTACCGCGCATCGGGGGCGGGCGGTCAGCATGTCAACAAGACCGACTCGGCCGTGCGCATCACGCACAGGCCCACGGGCATCGTGGTGCAGTGCCAGAACGAGCGCTCGCAGTCCTCCAACCGCGCGACGGCGATGGCGATGTTGCGCGCGAAGATCCTGGAGAAGCAGGAGCGCGAGCGCGCCGAGGAGATCGCGCGTGAGAAGGGCGAGGCGCAGGACGTCAACTTCGGCTCGCAGATCCGCTCCTACGTCATGCACCCCTATTCGCTCGTGAAGGACCATCGCACGAATCACGAGATGGGCGACGTGCAGCGCGTCCTGGACGGCGACTTGGATGGATTTGTGCGAGCGTATCTGCTGATGTCCGCCTCATCCGCGCTACGGACGTGACCTCGCTGCCGGAGAAGGAGCAGGAGCGGTATTGGGGCTCGGGCGGGAAGCCGCCGATCCCGCCGCGTGAGGAGCTTGAAGTGCTCGTCAGGCGGGCTCTGGAGGAGGACATCGGCGCCGGAGACGTGACGACCGATGCGATCGTCGCCGCCGATGCGCGTGCCCGGGGCCTGATCTCCCAGAAGGCCGACGGTTCTGTCTACGGTCTGGAGTTGGCCGAGCTCGTCTTTCTCGCGCTCGATTCCGACGCACGCTGCGAGCGTCTCGTGCGCGAGGGCTACTGGCGCGCCGAAGGCGGTCCCGTGCTGCAGGTAGAGGGGCTGGCGCGCGCGCTGCTCACGGCCGAGCGCACGGCGCTGAACTTCCTCGGTCATCTCTCGGGCGTCGCCACGTTCGCCGCGCGGGCCGCGAGCGCCGCGAGCGGCACCGGCGCGAAGGTGCTGGACACGCGCAAGACGACTCCCGGATTGCGTGCCTTGGAGAAGGCGGCCGTGGCGGCGGGTGGCGGGCGCAACCATCGCTTCGGCCTGTATGACGCGATCCTGATCAAGGACAACCACATCGCGGCCGCCGGCGGGATCACGCAGGCGATCGAGCGCGTGCGCGCGGCGCATCCCGAGCTGGCCGACACGCTCGAGGTCGAGGTTCGCGACCTGGCGGAGATCGACGAGGCGATCGCGGCCGGGGCGCCGCGGCTGCTGCTGGACAACATGGACGTCTATGAACTGCGCGCCGCGGTCACCCGTGTGGCGGGACGCGCGGCGATGGAGGCCAGCGGGAACGTCACGCTGGACACGCTCCGGGAACGTGCGGAGACGGGGGTAGACTGGATCTCGATGGGCGCGCTGACCCATTCCCCGCGCGCGTTGGACCTGTCGATGACGCTGGAGGTGTTGCCGTCATGAATTCGTTGCCGATGACACCCACCCTGCCGATGATCCCCGAGCCGGCGCCAGAGCCGGCGCTCGGCCCCGAGGAGATCCTCGCCCTCTCGGACGAGGTGCGGGCGCTCGCGACGGCGCGCAGGGCGACGATCCTGGCGCACAACTATCAGGTGCCCGAGATCCAGGACGTCGCCGATTACGTCGGCGACTCGCTCGGGCTCTCTCGTCGCGCGGCGGCCGGTGAGGCCGAGGTGATCGCGTTCTGCGGCGTGCATTTCATGGCCGAGACGGCCTCGATCCTGTGTCCGGAGAAGACGGTGCTGATTCCGGACCTGGACGCGGGGTGCTCGCTCGCGGCCTCGATCGACGCGGCGCAGCTCGCGGCCTGGCGGGCCGAGCACCCGGGGGGCGTGGTGGTGATGTACGTGAACACGACCGCCGAGGTGAAGGCGCTGACCGACTATTGCTGCACGTCGGCCAACGCCGTCGATGTGGTGCGCCACGTCTATGAGACGCACGGCGCCGACACGGAGGTGCTGTTCGGGCCGGACATGTGGTTGGGGGCGTTCGTGGAGAAGGAACTGGGGCGCCCGATGCACGTGTGGGACGGAGAGTGCCACGTGCACGCGGGCATCCGCCCGTCGGACATCGACGCGACGCGCGCCGCCCATCCGGGCGCCGATTTCCTGATCCACCCCGAGTGCGGGTGCTCGACGAGCGTGATGGAGTACGTGGCGGCAGGGGACATCTCAAGCGAGGGCGTGCACATGCTGTCCACGGGGGGGATGCTGAAGTACGCCGAGGAGTTGGAGCGCGTCGCGGGCGGCGCCGCCGAGCATGCGAGCGCTCTCGCCGGCGGGAGGGCTGTGGCGGGAGACGTGGACGGCGTCGCGGGCGGCTCGCACGAGCACGCTGGCGTGGGTCCGCGTGAGGCGGTCGTGGCGACCGAGACGGGCATGCTCTACCCGCTCGAAATGGCCGCGCCGGACGTGAACTTCATCCCGGCCAATCCGAAGGCCTCGTGCGTGTACATGAAGATGATCACGCTGCCGAAGCTCAGAGATGCCCTGCGGGACATGAAGCACGAGGTGCGCGTGCCGGATGAGGTCGCGGAACGTGCTCGGGTGCCGATTGACCGCATGGTCGCACTCGGTTAGAAGTCTGGTGGCCAACAACGCCCACCGTCCAATCGCCGCTTACATGTATCGCCGGTCGCCGACCGGCCCGCGACTCCTTAAAGATCAATCCGGCACTGGCATAGCTCCGGCAAGCCCACAGGCCGCGTGTTGCCACGCGAGATGGCGGCGTAGCTCACGCCACGGCGAAGCTCACGCGAGCTTTAGAACTCGTCTGCGGTGTGCGGCCCGACGCAGGCCACGGCGAGATTGTCGGCGACGCCCGCCGCGACCGCACGGACCTCGTCGAACGTGACGGCGTCCAGCGCGGCGATGGCGGCGTCGGGGTCGATGTCCTCGCCGAAGACGATTGAGCGGCCGGCGCCGTAGCGAGCGACGGCGTTGGTGTTCTCGAAGGCGAGGACGAGTCGCCCGGCTGCGTAGGCGCGGGCGCGGGCGACCTCCTCCTCGGTGGGACCCTCGTCGCGAAGTTCGTCGACGATCTGACGCATGCGCGTGTAGGCCTCGATGCACTTGGCGGACTCGAGGCCCGAGCCGAGTTGCAGCACGGGCACGTCGGCGAAGGCGTGGTCGACGGCGTAGACGGAGTAGCAGAGGCCGCGCTTCTCGCGGATCTCCTCGAACAGGCGCGAGCCCATCGAGCCGCCGAGCAGCGTGGCGTAGATCGACAGCGCCGCGCGTTCGCGCAGATCGGTGACTGCGATCTGGGGGAGGTAGATCATGCGCAGGTGCGACTGGTTGGTGTCGCGTTGCTCGACGAGCGTCTGGGGCGCGAACTCGGGCGCCGGCACGTAGGGCTCGGGTGCGGACAGGCTCGGGAAGCGGGCGAACCGCTCGATCAGCTCGGCCTCCTCGGGCAGACTGTCGAGGTTGCCGGCCAGGAAGGCGCCGCCGCGCGCCCCGGACCAGCGGCGCTCGCGGAAGGCGACGATCGCCTCGCGGGTGAAGGTGCGCAGGTTTTCTTCGGGGCCGAGCACGGTGCGTCCGAGCGGGTGCTCGCCGAAGGCGGCGCGGTCGATGAGGTACTCGGCGACGGTGGAGGGCTGGTCGTAGGAGCGGTTGATCTCCTGGATGACGACGCCGCGCTCGCGGTCGAGCTCCTCGGGGTCAAGGCGCGGGCGTCCGACGAAGTCCGAGAGCAGGTCGATCGCCTGCGGGGCGTACTGCGCCCGGACCGTGATGTGGAAGGCGACGAGGTCGTGGCTGGTGTAGGCGTTCAGGACGCCTCCGAGGCGCTCGGCGGTCTTGTTGACGGCGCGGTAGCTGTCGTACTTCTGACCGCCCTTGAAGACGAGGTGCTCGAGGAAGTGGGCCATGCCGTTCTCCTCGGGGCGCTCGGTGCGCGCGCCGGCGTCGAAGGCGACGAGGACGGTCAGCGCGCGGGTGCCGGGTATGGCGATGCTGTGGACGGGGAGGTCGTTGGTGGGGACGGTGGTCGTTTTGATAGTGGCCATGGCCGCAGCCTAGCCTGAGATGCGTGCGATCCCGGCGCCCCCGGTGCGCGTGGTGTGCAAATCCCGTTGCATGCAGGCTAAACGCTAGGCAGGCGGGCGATGCCCGGCTACTCTCCCGGGCCATGTCTCAGACGAAGACGCCGACGAAGACGATCGCGGGCGGACGCTTGAAGGTCACGCTGCCGGCGCGTTCGCCGCATCCCGCCCAACGCCCCGCAACGTCCCGGCCGATTCCCAAGCGCGCGGCCGGCCCGGTGCGCGAGGAGCGCGATCTGGTGGTGGAGCTGCGGGGGGTTTCGAAGTTGTATGGCGCGGGGGATACGGGGCTTGAGCGCGCGACGTTCGCGGTGCGTCGTCAGGAGATGGTGTTCCTGGTGGGGCCGACGGGCTCGGGCAAGTCGACGATCATGCGGTTGCTGATCAAGGAGCTCGATCCGAGCGAGGGCGTGGTGCGGGTCGCGGGCCGGGACCTGGCGGAGATTGCGCGCAAGAAGATCCCTTATTACCGGCGCAACGTGGGGGTCGTGTTCCAGGACTTCAAGCTGCTGCCGAACCGGACGGTGTACGAAAACATCGCTTACGCGCTGCAGGTGACGGGCGCTTCGCGCAAGCAGATCCGTACGACGCTGCCGGACATCTTGCGGCTGACGGGCCTGTCGACGAAGCTGCATAACTATCCCCATCAGCTGTCGGGGGGCGAGCAGCAGCGCGTGGCGGTCGCACGGGCGTTTGCGGGGCATCCGCCGCTGCTGCTGGCGGATGAGCCCACGGGCAACCTGGACCCTGAGACCTCGATCGGGATCATGCAGCTGCTGTACCGGATCAACCGGGCGGGCACGACGGTGATCGTGGCGACGCACGACCGCGAGATGGTCGATCGCATGCGCCGTCGCGTGATCGAGTTGCGCCGCGGTCGGATCGTGCGCGACGAGGCGACGGGGCTGTATGCGCGCGAAGAGAATACGAACGAGCTGGGGGACAGGCTGCGCGCGGAAAGCGCGACGGTCGACGCGGCCCGCAGCGTGCTCGGAGCCCGGCAACCCGATCCGACCAGGTCTGCAGCCCGCTCGTGAGGTCTGCTGGATGAAGCCTGGGTTCTTCCTCAAAGAGAGCGTGCGCTCGATCCGGCGCAATGCGGTGCCGAGCTTTGCGGCGTTTGCCTCGGTGCTGGTGACGACGCTGGTGCTGGGCGTGTTCATCCCGGTGGTGCAGGCGACGAACGGCGCGGCGAACGACGTGCGCGGGCGGGTGTTGGTGGATGTGGATTTGAACACGACGGCGACGCCGGCGGAAGAGGCGCGGGTGCGCGCGGAGCTCGTGCGGGCGCCGCATGTGAAGAGCGTGCGGTTCGTGTCTAAGCGGGCGGGGTATGAACAGGAGCGCAAGCTGAACCCGCAGGCGTTTGCGCTGATCGGTTACAACCCGCTGCCGGACATTTATCGCGTGACGCCGGCGAACCCGAACGACGCGGGCGCGGTGCGCTCCGAGCTCGACCAGTCGAGCCCGCTGGGGACGCGGCTGGTGAGCGATCCGGCGATCGCGGCGGTGCAGAATCGCCAGGCGGAGACGAACAAGATCCTTTCGGCGACGCGCGTGATCAAGCTGACGATGGCGCTGCTGGCGGCGTTGCTGGTGTTCGCGTCGGTGCTGCTGATCTCGAATACGATCCGTTTGTCGCTGTTCTCGCGCAGGCGCGAGGTCGAGGTGATGAAGCTGGTGGGCGCGACCGATTGGTTCATCCGCTGGCCGTTTGTGATCGAGGGGCTGTTTTTGGGCGCGCTCGGCGGCGTGGCGGCGATCGGGTTGCTGGCGCTGGCGAAGGTGACGCTGGTGGATCCGCTGGCGAACACGGTGAAGCTGATCTCTCAGCCGGACATGATCGCGTTTCCGCTGCTGATCGCGATCCTGATGGCCTGCGCGATCGGCGTCTCCGCGGCGGGCTCGGGTCTGTCGTTGCGCCGCTTCCTCAGGGTCTGATCTGAGGGCGGGCCGATCCCGTCGGCGAGGACTGCGACCGTCTCAGGATGTCGGTGGCTCGACTAGGGTTGGAGGCCATGTCTTCCCGCCGGCGCCTGACGTATGTCCTGATCGCGATGCTGCCGGTGCTGCTGGTGGCGGGCGTGTGGTGGGGCGGGCATCCGGAAGATCTGCCGGCGTTTGCGCGGACGAGGCTGGTGGCGCATGCGGATACGCGGGTGGTGGATGAAGCGATCGAACGGATCTCCAGCGACTATTACCGTCCGGTCGGCAAGGGCGCGCTGGCGAATGCCTCGGTGGCGGGCGCGGTGGGGAGCCTGCACGATCGCTTTTCGCACTATTTGAGTCCGAAGGAATTTCACGTTTTCGACGAACCTCCGAGCTTTACGGGGATCGGGGTGGAGGTGCAGCCGGCCAGGCGAGGCCTTGAAATCACGCGGGTGTTCAACGGCTCGCCGGCGTCGCGGGCCGGGTTGAAGGCGGGGGAGACGATCGTGGCGGTGAACGGCCGGTCGATCGCGGGGTTGGCGCCGGAGAAGGCCCGGGCGCTGATCGTGGGTCCGCCGGGGACGGATGTGACGCTGTCGATGCAGGCGCACGCGGGACATGGGGCGCGCACGGTGAAGCTGACGCGGGCGACGATCTCAGAGCCGGTGGTGGCGTCGGCGACGAAGACGGTGCACGGGGTGAAGCTGGGGGTGGTGGCGCTGTCGACGTTCAGCCCGGGGTCGCATGGGGAAGTGCGGGAAGCGGTCGAAAAAGTTCGCCGTGAAGGCACGAAGGGGATCGTGCTGGATTTGCGCGGCAACGGCGGGGGGCTGGTGGAGGAGGCGCAGCTGATCGCGAGTGTGTTCGTAAAGCATGGTGCGATCGTGACGACGCGCGCGCGTTCGCTGCCGACGCAGACGCTGAGCGCGGTGGGCAACGCGATCCCCGGGTCGATCCCGGTGGTGGTGCTGGTCGATGGCAATACGGCGTCGGCGTCGGAGATCGTGACGGCGGCTTTGCAGGACCACAGGCGCGCGACGGTGGTGGGTACGCATACGTTCGGCAAGGGGGTCTTCCAGGAGGAGATGCCGCTGTCAAACGGCGGCGCGCTTGACATTACGGTCGGCGAGTACTTCACGCCGAATGGGCGCAACCTGGGCGGCGGTGGGATCAAGCAGGGTGCGGGCGTCGCGCCGGAAGTGATGGTGGCGCACGGTGTGGACACGTTGCACGGGCTGGAAGTCGCGTTGAACACGTTGGCGACAAAGGTCACGTGACTGCCGTCAGAGTTGTAGCGGTGGTCGAGAAGCGGGGAAGGTTTTGGGCGGCGGAGCCGCACTTCCCCTCGATGCGCTCCGGGCAGGACGGACGGCGGTCCCGGGGTGGGCGTCGCATCGTGCTGGCGTCCAATCGCGTGTATGGCCCGGGGGGTGGGACGGTGAGCGCGGGCGAGCTGGTGCTCGTGGAGCTCGGGGGCGCTCGCGGCGCGCGCGGTGGAGATGGGAGGGCGCGGGTGCTGCGCCGGATCGGGCGGGCGGATGTGGCGCGCGATGCGATCGAGGCGTTGATGTTCGAGCGGGGCCTGGCGCGTGAGTTCGAGCCGGAGGTCGGCGAGGCGGCCGATCGTGCGCGTGAGGAGGGGTCCGCGGCGGCGGTGCGTGAGGTGGGGGAAGGGCGCAGACGGGATTTGCGAGAGCTGGCGACGTTGACGATCGATCCGGTGAGCGCGCAGGATTACGACGATGCGATCTCCGCCCAGCGCCCGGACGGGGACGGGGACGGCGAGGGGGATGTGGTGCGCGTGTGGGTGCATATCGCCGACGTGAGCGCTTATGTGCCGGAGGGGTCGGCGATCGATCGCCAGGCGCGAGCGCGGGGAACGAGCGTGTATGTGCCGGGCGCGGTGGAGCCGATGTTGCCGGGGGCGCTGTCGAACGACGCGTGCTCGTTGGCGCCTGGTGTGGAGCGTGCGGCGGTGACGGTGGAGCTGGATCTGCGTGGGGCGGAGGTGGTGCGCAGCGCCTTCTATCGCTCGCTGATCCGCTCGGATGCGCGGCTGGATTACGAGCAGGTCGATCGCGTGTTCGCCGGGTCCGAGCGTGCGGAGGATCCGTGGGCTGCGGTGCTGGCGCTCGCGCGCGAGGCGAGCGCGGCGCTGGGACGGGCGCGTGAGCGAGCGGGTGGGTTGGTGATCGACTCGCAGGAGCCGGAGGTGGTGTTTGACGAGGATGGGCATGTGCGCGAGATCCGTAGGAGCGCGCAGACGGAGTCCCATCGGCTGATCGAGCACCTGATGATCGCGGCCAACGAGGCGGTGGCAAGACGGTTGTTCGAGCGGGGTGTGCCGTGTTTGTATCGCGTGCACGAGCGCCCGGAGCCGGCGAGGGTGGGGCGGCTGATCGAGCAGCTGGCGTCGCTGGGGGTGAGCACGCCGGCGGTGGGAGAGACGATTTCGCCCTCGCAGGCGGGGGAGTTGATGGGCGAGGTCAGTCAGCGTGTGGAGCGACATGTGCAGAGGGCGTTGAAGCGCTCGGACGGCGCGCGGGTCGGTCCGTGGGGCGGACGGATCGCGTTGAGCTCGCTGGTGTTGCGGTCGTTGCGCCAGGCTTATTACTCGCCGAAGAACATCGGTCACGCGGGGCTGCATTCGGCGTGCTACTGCCATTTCACCTCGCCGATCAGGCGCTATCCCGACCTGGTGTGCCATCGCGCGCTGGTGTCGACGCTCGGCGGGCGGGAGTCGGCGCCGCGGGCGAGTGAGCTGGGTGAGTTGGGGGAGTGGGCCTCCGAACGCGAGCGCGATGCGATGAAGATCGAGCGCGGCGGGGATGACTTGGCGCTGTGCTTTGCGTTGGAGCAGGCGCTGTATGAGGAGGGCTGGGAGCGGACGTTCGCGGGGGAGGTCACGGGCTTGATCTCGGCGGGCGCGTTCGTGGCGTTCGGCGCGGGTGCGGAGCCGACGTATGAGGGGATGCTGCCGGTGCGGCGGTTGGGCGGCAGCGGGGAGGGGCCTCGCGACTGGTGGGAGTTGAACGAGCTCCAGACGATCCTGCGCGGGGAGCGATCGGGGGTGACGCTGAGGCTGGGCGATCCGATCGAGGTGCGGGTGGCGCGGGTGGACACGGTCCGCGGACGGGTGGACCTGGCGCCGGCCGGTTAGGCTCAAACGCACGATGGCGAAAGGCAAGAAAGGCAAGCGCAAGATCGGCGCGGGCGATGTGGCGTCGAATCGGTACGCGTCGTATCGGTATGAGCTGATCGAGCGGGTCGAGTGCGGGATCGTGCTGGTGGGCACGGAGGTGAAGGCGCTGCGCGCTTCGGGGGCGCAGTTGAAGGATGGGTACGCGGCGATCAAGGGTGGCGAGTTGTGGCTCGACTCGGTGCACATCCCGCCGTATGAGCCGGCTTCACGCGATAACCACGACCCCGAGCGTCCGCGCAAGCTGCTCGTGCATCGACGCGAGCTGGAGCGGTTGGGGGCGAAAGTGGCAGAGCGCGGCTGGACGCTGGTGCCGACGCGGATCTACTTCAAGGGCTCGCATGCGAAGGTCGAGATCGCGCTGGCTCGGGGCAAGGACGTGTATGACAAACGCCAGAGCATCCGCGATCGGGAGAGCAAGCGAGATATGGAACGGGCGGTCCGCGAAGCCAGGCGCTAGATCGAGCGGAAGGAGTGCCCGCCGGTGGCGAGAACGTGCGAGATGTCCATTCCGAGCACGAGTACGACGATGAGGGCGATGTAGACGGCGCCGACGTAGAGGCGGTGGCGGGGTGCGACGCGGTAGTAGGCGGCCTGCTCGATCGAGCGGGTCTTGCGCTGGCGCCAGCGCCGGCGCGTGTCGGTGAAGCCGAGCAGCAGGAAGATCAGCAGGAAGTAGTTGCCGGTGATGAAGAACAGCGCGAGCAGCGTGCCGAGCCCGAGAAACCACATCGCGGGCGCCATCGCGGCCATCGCGCGTCCGCCGTCGAAGGGGGTGACGGGTATCAGGTTGATGAGGTTCAGGAAGAAGGCGACGTAGGCGAGCGCGCGCAGCAGGTCGCTGTTCAGGGTTTCGGCGAGCACGAGACAGGCGGCGGCGCCGAGCGTGCCGAGGATCGGGCCGGCGAGGCCGACGCGGGCCTCGGCGAGGGCGTCGTCGGGGAGCGACTTCATCATCACGACCGCGCCGAAGCCGGGGATGAACATCGGCGCGCTCGCGGGGACGCCTTCGCGGCGCAGCTGGATGACGTGGCCCATCTCGTGCACGAACAGCAGCAGCACGAACCCGGCGGCGAACTCCCAGCCGAAGAAGAGGCTGTAGGCGGCGACGGAGATGAGCGCGGTGCCGGTGGTGGTGAGGAACTTGACTTTCGGTAGCAGCAGGAGCAGACCCTTGATCGCGGCGAAGAACTTGGCGATGACGGCGACGATCGCGGCGAGCATGCTGCCGATGCGCTTGCGCAGCGTTTGTATCCGTGAGTGGCGCTGCGTACCGAAGGGGTCGGCCTTTGGCTCGCTCTCGGTCGGAGCGCTGACGGGCGCCGACTGGAGGGCGATCTGAGGCGTCGCGTGGGAGGGGTAGGAGCTTGCGATCGGCGCCCGCGAGGGAGTCGGCGCGGCGGGCGCCGGCAGGGGCAGGTCGACATCGAGGCCGCTGGCCATGGGTTCATTGTGGCAGCCCCGATAAGCGCTGCCTAACGACGGTCCTCCGGGTGCGGGACGGGGTGGGAAACGTTTTTTTCGCAACGTGCGGGGAGGATGTCGTGAGGGGGTTGCAATCGCTGTGGGAGCGAGCTACTTTGAATGCAGACGCGGAACCGAGCCGCAAAGAGCGAGGCCACTGAGGTGTGAGGCCGCGCCACCCGAACCGAAGGGCCTCCGGGCCGGACGGGAAGGGTTCCTCAAGCGGCCCGGGACCGCGTCGTTTGCGTTCTGGGGCAGCCTTTGCGTTGGTGTTGCGAGGCCGGGCGCTTGAGCGCCGACCGGACCAGAGTGGGGCCTCGGCCAGGTGGGGCCTCGGCTACACTGGAAGAGCAACATCCACGGGGACGACAGGCTTCGACGCGGTCGGCTCGTGTGGGTGGTGGCGAGTCGAGGTCCCGGGCGGCCTCGTAAAACTCCCGGGAAAACCATAAGTGCGGACTCTCACGAGTACGCCCTCGCCGTTTAGCTAGAACCTAAACGCGAGGTCTCGGGCCCCACTTGCCCGCGGTGGGGAAGGCCGGGATCAGAAAGCGGGCTCACCCGGCGCGGTCTGCCTTCGCCAAACCGGGAACATCTAAGGAGGCTGGTCCCCCGCAACCCCGCCGGCGAGGCGAGCGTGGGATGAGATCAGAGCGCCGGCTACGCTCGTAGAAACCATTCATACGCGATCGCGGACCCGGGTTCGATTCCCGGCGTCTCCATAGACAACTGTCGGCGGTAAGACCGTTCGTCAAGAGCGATCAGGCGCTTGCCTTGTCAGCGTAGCGCTGCCGGGCTGCCTGTCGTGACACTCCGAGGGCCAGTGCGATGTGGTTCCAGGATCTGCCGTGTGCGCGAGCGAGGAGGACGGCCTCCCGCAAGCGGGCGTCATCTGCTCTTACTGTCTCAGCCGCCGTGGCAACGTCGCGGAGGTCGTCGGTGCCTTCAATCTCGGCGGTGGCTGGGTCCAGCGAGTCGGCGAGCCGCTCGAATCGTTGGGCGGCCTGCTCGATTTCTTTGTCCGTGTGTCGTGGCATTGGTCACCTCATCCGAGGAATCTGTGGAACTTGGGTCGTAGTGGAATGTGCATGGATGACGACTGGGTCGTCGTCTTCGATGTCGAGCACGCCGATCTCGAGCAGCGCTCCGTCGGATGCTGGGCCGATGAGCATGGCCAGGTCATCATTCAGGAGCACTCGTCTCATAGCGTTGCGAACCGCGTGCCATATGTCCGCGTCGGCGATCCCGTGCTTTCGCGCTGGCTCGCATATACGCATCTAGACAATATAGCTTGTCTGAGGATTGCTCGGTCCCGCTCGCGAAGGCTCGCAGACCCAGCCAGCGGACCGCTTACGAGATGTCGAGCCTGGACGCACCGAACACTGCGGGGTTTGCGCAACGCACGGTCCTCTCTATAGACAACTATCGGCGAAAGATGCGGCTTCGCGCCCTTGCGAGACTGGGCGCGCATCACCCAGCTAAGTGGTGCTAAGCCCGTAGGAATAATGCTAATTGGCGCTTTCTTTAGCACTATTGTGCCATGATTAGGATCATGCGTAGCTTTGTTGACCTCGACCGGACCTTTGGTAGCCAGCCCCGCGAGCTCGGTGCCGAGCTCGCCAGAATCGATACCGGGAAGGGCCAAGAACGCCTGTTTGCCGACCAGGCGCCTCAGCTGCTGCGGGCACTCTCTGAGAACGCACGGATCGCCTCGATCACGGCCTCGAACGCGATCGAGAACGTCACCGTCGCAAAGGATCGTGCCGAGCGGATCGCGGAGGGCAGCCCCCGTTTCCGCAACCGCAACGAGAAGGAGTTTGCCGGCTACCGAGACGCGATTGACTCGATCATGCGCCTGGAGCACTACGAGCCGCTGACCGTGCCGTTGCTCCTCCGCTTCCACCGACTGCTCTTCAAACATTCAGGCGGCCGCGGAGGACACCTGAAGAGCGATCAGAACCTGATCGTCTCTTACGAGACTGGGCGTCGCGAGATCGTCTTTGAGCCACCAGACGAGCACGACACGCCAGTGCTGCTCACCGAACTGCTCGACCGCTATAACGAGGCGAAGCGGGAGGGTCGAACACACCCGATCGTACTCATCGGCGCGCTGATCGTGGACCTCCTCGCGATCCATCCGATAGCCGATGGCAACGGGCGCCTTGCCAGACTGCTCACCACCTACGAGTTGCTGGATGTCGGCTACGGAGTTGCTCGGTATGTGAGCGTCGAGCAACGCATCTTCGAGGCCAAGAACACCTACTACCAGAGCCTCTACGAATCTCAGCGTGGATGGCACACGGGTGAGCACACGATCTGGCCATGGACGACATTCCTGATTCAGATCCTCGATAGCGCCTACGAGGATCTTCGAGCAACGCGTGGCCGCTGCCGGTACCGAGACCGGCTCCAAGCAGGACCGCGTCCGCGAGCACATTTTGCGCCATGCACCCGTCGAATTCCGCACACGCGACATCCAGAGGGCACTCCCAGGCATCAGTCCCGCGACAGTGCGGCTTGTGCTCAATGCACTCCGAGACGGGGGGGAGATCGCGTCCACCGGCAAGGGCTCGGGCGCGCGCTGGCACCGCAAAGGAGGCTAGACCCGGCCCTCCGCACCCGCAGCAAACTTGCAGGCAGAAGCGACCGGGGGCGCGTATAAGACATCCAGCGCGGGCGCGCCGACGATCAAGGGGTTTGCGCAACGTACGGTTCTCTCCACTGATTCGGGCGTGACCAAACCGGCACGCCCGGAATGCGGTGCTACTCGTTGAGACCGACGGCTTCGAGCAGCGCGATCCAGTCTGCTTGACCGCGCATGAATTCAAGTTCTTCGAACCGGGTGGCGAGGTGTTCCATGCGCCGGCGTAGCGGCTTGTCCGCCGGCTGTACATATGGTGTGAGCAGGCGCCGGGGGATTTCATGGATGTCGATCGCTTCAACGTGCCGGTCGTAGGGCTCCACGTCGGCTGGCATTGCCCCGAAGCCGTTGGCGCGCCAGGCGCGCACGTCAGCGCAAAGGTCGGGCACCTTCAGGGTGGCCATTTCCAGCAGGCCCGTGGCGAGCCGGTGGGCGTCACGCGTGATCGCCGGGTTGCTCCACGTCAACCGCTTCACGATGTTGCTGTACGCGTGGATGCTGGCGGTGTCGGTCCGGTAGCCGACGGCCCAGAGAGCGCCGGCGGCCTCGAAGGTGAGCTTTTGCGCTTCTTCGTTCTCCGGCGAGCCGGCTCCCGCGTCCGGGCATTCGGCGTGGAGGCGCAGGCTGAGCTTGTGGATGTTCCGTTCGACCGCCGGCCATGTGGATACCGCGGTATGCAGCAGCGCGTAGCCGGCCGTCAGGTAGGCGTGCGTGGATGCTGCGTCTCGGGACGTGGCGCCGGCCGGTGCGGGGGTGAGCGCGAGGACGAGTACGGCGACCGTTGCTGTCAGGCATCTATGCATCGCCTTCAAACATATCCGTCGAGCACGCTTGCCGCGGCAGTGCCAACCTGCGAGGGAGCGGGCGCCGGATCATTGGCCATGCGACACCGCGATGGCTGACATGCGAGCCTTCGGCCCGTGTTCCATTTCGAGTTGCGCCAGTTTCCGCACAACGCCTGCAGGTTCAACCTGACTGACGCCGAGATGTGGGCGGTGGTCGAGCCCTGGTCTCGCGACGAGTGGATCGAGGAGGGCGAACGCAAATGGAGTCCGCACCAGGCTCGCCTGACGGTGCTGGAGGGACCGCACCTGGAGGTCGAGGACCTGTCGATGGGCCGCGGCTGGCGCAACGCGCAGCACAAATCCAGGGACGTCACCGAGCGTGTGATCGCCCAAGCGCTCGCGTCTTTCGCTGCGGGTTCCGCGACCGTCGCCACGGGGGAGGGTTCGACGATGTCGGCTGCGTCTGCTCGCGGTGGCATGGCGATTGCTCCGACCGGGCGCGGCGGCCCGGGTAAAGATCGCGACTCGACCTCGCTTGAGACCGAACTGCATCCCTTCCTGGGGCCGGATCCAGGCGCGCTGCTACAGGCGTGGAGGCTGGCTGCTCAACGCCGCCCCGAGCTTTCGCCCAGCGAATCCCTTGCCCTGGCCGAATCTACGCTCAGCGCACTGGACGCGCCCGCGTCCTGACACGGCCCCGGCGCACTGGAGCCTCACGCTAGACTCCGACTCCTCGCGTGGTGGGCGTAGCTCAGTTGGTAGAGCTCCTGGTTGTGGTCCAGGCGGCCGCGGGTTCGAGTCCCGTCGCTCACCCTCGAATTGCTTGCAAATAGCGGCTTTTTCAAAAGCCCGATAGGCAGGATGTCGCTCCTGGGGTCCAATTTCTTTGAAGACGCACTCGCGGCTGCCCTGCTCCGTCGGCGAGAGGCCCCGCCATTCTCGCTCTGCACCGAGGAACTGCGTGCCGCTCGACGGCCGCCGGTCGTGACTGCCCGTCGGCCACGGCAGCACACTGCAAAATGGGTCAAATACGATGCATCCTGCAGATAGATTGATCATAGTTAGCTGCGAAATAATCCAGGATTGATATATTTTGCAGTATGGCCCGTCCGCTGCAGCGCCTGTTCGATGTCGCCGAAGGACAGTGGGGTCTGCTTACGCGCCAACAGGCGCAGCAGGCCGAGGTGGGAGCGAGCTCGCTTGCACGGCTCACGCGTGAGGGGCTGCTCGAGCGGGTGACACACGGCGTCTACAGGATGCGCGGATCGGCCGAACCCGATCATCTGCAGCTGCGAGCAGCGTGGCTTGCGCTGGATCCGGCTACGCCGGCATGGGCCAGGGTGCGCTCGCCCGATGTGGCGCTTGTTTCGCATGCCTCGGCGGCGTCGCTGTATGGCGTTGGTGACCAGCGAGCGGACGTGCACGAGTTCACGCTTCCCGTGCGCCGCCAGACCCGTCGGCCGGACGTGCGGCTGCATCGCGGCTCGGTGCCCGCCGGACAGCGGCTTTTGCTTCACGGTCTACCCGCGACGACGGCTGGACAGATGATCGCCGACTTGCTCAGCGATCACGTCGAGCCTGCGGCCGTGGCTCAGATCACCGCGGAGGTCGTGCACCGGGTGTTCGACTACCCGAGCACAATCGCCGAATGCATCGCGCCCTTGGCGGCGCGCTTTGGCTTTCGCCGGGACGATGGCGTGGCGTTGCTCGACCACCTGCTGCTGCTGGCAAACTATTCGGAGCGGAGCGAGATGGTTGCGCTCGCCAGGAGCGATGAGCGCTAACCCCTATAGCGACCCCACCGCGATGCGCAACGCGATCGCCGACCGCCTGCGCCCACTCGCGCGCGATCACGGCGTGGAACTCAGCAGCCTGCAGCGCCAGTTCGCCTACGACAGGTTGCTCTGCCGAGTGTTTCGCAGCGAACCGGATCGCTGGGTGCTAAAGGGCGCCACTGCCATGCTCGCTCGGCTTGGGGCGGACGCCAGGCATACGCTCGACGTCGATCTGCTCAGCCGCGCAGGCGACCTGCAGGAGGCCGAGCGGGCTTTGCGGGCAGCCGTGAGTCTCGAGCTGGACGACTACTTCGCGTTCACGCTGATCCCCGGACAGCGCATCGCGCAGGGAACGGGAGCGGTGCGAGTGGGTGTGACGGCGTTCCTGGGGGTCAAGACGTTTGCGAGCTTCCACGTGGATCTGGTCGCCGAGCTGTCGATCACCGGGGAGCCGGACGCTGTTTCGCCGCTTGTGCCGCTGAAGCTACCAGGGCTTGTGACCTCGACCTACAGCGCGTATCCGATTGCCGACCATGTGGCCGACAAGGTGTGCGCCCTGCTCGAAACCCACATGCGCTCAAGTGGTTTGCAGGAGTCGAGCACCCGCTTTCGTGACCTCGCGGATCTGGCGATCTTCGCCCACGCGATCTCGATTTCCGCGAGCGACCTCGCCCTTGCGCTTGCGTCTGAGGCCATGCGGCGCAGCTTGAGGTTGCCCGCTCGGCTGGCTGCGCCCACCGGACGCGACTGGCCGCGCGGCTATACGCGGGTCGCGCGTGACGCGCCCCGCCTGGTCGAGCGCGACCTTGCAAGTGCGATCGAGACCGTTTCTCGCTTCATCGATCCCGTGCTCGCGAAGACCGCGCGCGGCCGCTGGGACCCGCAGACCTTGTGCTGGCAAGACACGGGCACGCCTCCTCCGCTGGATCGGCACCGTCAATGAACCAAGCACGAGACACAGGGTCGCATCGAAACGGTCGCTCCCGCAGCTGAGGTCCAATCTGAGGAGAACTCAGCGACACCCAGCAGCAACAAACCCAATGAATCCGGGACCTGAGCACTGAGCGACACGGGGACCGTTTGGTTGTGGTCCAGGCGGCCGCGGGTTCGAGTCCCGTCGCTCACCTTCGCATCGTGCGCCGAGCGCGCGGGGGCCGGTCCCTACCGAGCCCATGAATTGGGACGCAAGACGGCGAAGCGTGAAACGTCAGTGCCGCGGCAGCTTGAGGCGGTGCGAGCGGCCGATCTGGTCGGCCATCCGGTCGTCCACTCCGACTTCCTCGGCGACCTCTCTCCAGCCCGAAACGACGGTGGCGACTTCCGCGAGGATGGCCTGGGCACGGCCACGCGTCAGACCCGCCACACCGGCGACGTCGCGCAGGTCGGCCACCGTGAACCCTGTGCGCTTGCCGTTGATCGACATCTGGTGACTGTCGAGCCACGGATTGCCGGGCTTCCAGGCCCAGATGACGTCATAGGCGGGAGCCAGTGACCACGCGCCTTCGCGGTCCATAAGAAAGGCGACATTCTTGACGTGGTCATCTTGGTTGCGGGCGAGGACGTTGAAGACCATGCGCCGAAACTGCTGCTCGACGACGGGCGTCCCGAGCCCGAGTCGGCGGATCAACTGCAGCAGCTGCTCATAGCTGTACGCGCCGGGCTCGTTGTAGCTGACGTGCTCGAGCGCGGCGACGGTCTGCATGTGCAGCTTCTCGCCGTCCTCAGGTCGGTCAAAGCGACGGGTGATGAAATGTCTGCGGCCATGCTCCTCCAGGAGCCGGCACTCGGCCATGTCGATTCCGGCCGCCCTGGCCATTTTCGAATACGCGTACTCCACCGCGCCCCAGCCTTCGGGGTCGGTGAGTCCGTGGTCGCCGGCGTGCGAGACGCCGTCGAACTTCAATAGCCATTGACGAAAACCGGCGCCGACCCAGACCTGTCCCGACCGGACCTGGCCGGTGAGGTCGTTGTAGGCGATGAACGCCTTCGGGCGCGCGCCGCCCGCGGAGCTGCCCACGGCAAGGATCGCCTTCATGGCCTCCTCGTCGGGGTTTTCGCTTAGCTCAGCCACGAATTCGGCGCGCTCCGCGAGCACCTCACTCGCCAAGCGAACGAGGGCGTCGAGATGCAGATCTTCGCCGGGGGGGAGCGCCGGCTCGCGGGCCGGCTGGAATTCCAACGCACCCACGCCGCGGGTGCCGACGTAGCAGAGGCGCTCAACGACATCGAAGCTCGATTCCTCGCGCCCCTGTGAGGCCAGCCAGGCGTTGACGAGCGCGGTGCCCCACCGATCGGGCAGGGAGTCGGCCAATACTCCCGGCAGGCCTCTGAAAGCGTCCTGCGGCAGGCCTGGAAAACTGTATGGCTCAAAGCGCAGGGGCATTCTGATCGGTGCGATCTCTATCCCACTTCGAACGAAGGCCGGGTCGTACTGGAAGGTTGCGTAGCGCGCGCCCGGGTTGATCGAGACGGCGGCGATGCGAGATCCCCAGAGGGTCACCGCCGCGACCGTCAAGGCCCCGACCTCGGCGCGTCGCCCCACTTCCACGGCTCCTGTGTGGCTTGGGTGGAGTCGGCGGACGGACTACCTCGGCGGCCGCGACCACGCCGCCGGATCTTGCGCTGTTCGCGCTCCAGCTGCGCGATCGGTAGGTCGATCGACTCAGGCACAGCCAGGTCCAGCGCCCCGAGCAATCCGAGGGTCCGCAGCAGCTTGATCATCGAGGTCATCTGCACCGACCGTCCTCGCTCAGCGCGCTGTACGGTCGCCTGGCCGATCCCAGCCTGGACCGCCATCTCGGCTTGGGTCAAGTTGCGCTCGAGGCGATGACGCTCCAGCCTGTGACCAAGCTCGGCGAGAACGCCCGCGTCTGTAGTGATCTCCTCAAAGTGCATCAGTTCTGATTAGTTATATCGAAACACATAGGTAATACATCTAGTCTGATGTCCATCATAGCATAGGGCATTGATCGATAGCAATCATTTCTGATGTGTTAATGCTGATATCTACGATAACGCATCGTAACTGATGTCTAGAACCGGGATTGAAGCGGATCGCGGCGTCGACCGCCTGGCTATGGGTCTGATGACGGTGTCGCCGACCGGCTCGTCCGGCCAACCAAGCCGGAGTCCATCCTCGCAAACTACACGGTCATTCGGTATGGTGGAGTTTCTACTTGAGGCCACCGTTAGGAGTCGGCATGAGCAGGTTGGTGAAGGGAGTAGAAGGCCAAGGCAAGCGGCTGTTTGCCGAGGCGCAGCCAAGTCCGGACGAGACGTCGTTCAAGATCGCAAACACCAGCGAGGCCTACTACGACTCGGCCTATTACAAGAAGCACAAGGAAGACGTTCAGAAGGTCCCGCCGCTGCGCGTGAGCCCGCCTCGCCTCGACCTGGCCGACGTGCTCGGAGAGGAGTTCCTGCAGCCGATCGTCGACGCCAAGCAGATCGACTTCCACGCCGTGGGCGACACCGGCGCGGCCAAGGTCAACCGCAGCCAGAAAATGGCGACCGCGATTCGCCACGAGGCCGGCGTCGCCGACCTGATGGCCGAAGACGTCGAAAAAGCGGGGGCGCAGGCCCCGGCGTTCTTCTTCCATCTCGGTGACATCGTCTACAACTTCGGCGAGGGCCAGTACTACTACGACCAGTTCTATGAGCCCTTCCGCAACTACGACCGCCCGATCTTCGCGCTCGCCGGCAACCACGACGGGATGGTGTTCGGGTCGAGCCCCGATACGCCGTCGGTCGAAAGCCTGACCGCCTACCTGCGCAACTTCTGCGCCGAGAAAGCGGGCCCGGCCGAGGACGCCGGCGGCCTGATGCGCAGCACGATGAACCAGCCGGGTGTCTACTTCACCCTCGACGCCCCGTTCGTCTCGATCGTCGGCCTGTACACCAACGTGCTCGACGGGCCGGGCGTCCTCTCCAGCCAGAAAGGGCACTACCCCGAGGTGGGCGATGAGCAGCTGGCCTTCCTCAAAGACGAGCTGAAGCGGCTGAAGCCCGAACGCGAAGCCGGTGAACGGGCGGTGATCCTCGCCTGCCATCACCCCCCGGCTTCGGTCGGCGAGCATCACGGCTCCGAAGGACTCGAAGCGGATCTCGACAGCGCCTTCGAGGAGTCCGGGCTCTACCCCGACGCCGTCCTCTCGGGCCACGCCCATCTCTACCAGCGCTTCACGCGCAAGGTCGGCGCGCGCGAGATCCCCTATGTCGTCGCCGGCGCCGGCGGCTTCAGCGAGACCCCGCCGCGGACCCCCGTGGAAGGAGGCGCCACCGATGGCCAGTACACCCTCGCGATCGACCCGATCGTCCACTTCGGCTACCTCACGGTCACCGTCGACATGAACACGAAGCGGCTGACGATCGCCTACCGGCCCAGCAACCAGGAAATCAAAGGTGACTCCGTCGTGGTCGATCTCAACCTCGGCAAGCTCGCCTGATCCCGGCACGTCTGATCCCGGCACGGAACCGCGGCAACCGCGCGCGTTGCGACGCAAGCACGCGCGCGGTCATTCAAGGAGTCATGGTGTTCGCGGCCACGCCGGGGCCAACAGGGTCTCCAACTCCCAACTCCAGAACGAGCGCCTGCAACCAGGCGAGGTAGTCCTCGGGCAGCGAGCGTTCGCCGGCGCCTTGGACGAGCCCCTGCACGTAGGCGAGCGACGGGCGCACTTCGACGGGCTCCTTGGCGATGACCGAGTAGGCCATCGCGGCGTGCGAGACCCCGTCGCCGGTCTGGACCACCACGTCGAGATGCTCATAGGCCGAGCCGAGCGTCTCTTTGGCATCGAGCGCGCCCATGTGCTCACGCTCCAGCTCATACAGCGCGCCCCACACGTTGCTTACGGGGTCCGGGAGGATGTCGGCGACCCCTGTGCCCGTGCGTACGGAGCGGCGCATGAACGCGAAGCGGTAGCCCGGCAGCCGCGCGGGGCCGAGAAAGCGGTGCTCGGCGCACGCGGCGTCCATCACCGGGCCGACCATGTTGCTGCCGTAGGCGAAGTACTTCACCTGTTCTCGTGCACGCCTTTCGAGCCGAACACCTCTTCAAGATAGAACCGTGTCTTCACCGGTGGCTCTTGGAGCGGGTACATGCGTTTGAGGAGATCGACCGCCTCTTCCGCGCTGCGCAGGCCGCACTCCGCCAGCAAGATCTCGATGTCCTCGTCGTCCTCACCGAAGCGCATCGCCATCAGCTTCATGGCCAGAAGATATCTGGGTGAGGCCGTTGTGACTTCGATCCCATGGATGTCGGCGATCGGACGGGGGTTCTCGTCGTTGCCCGGCATGTAGCCCTTGGCGGCGTCGTTCAGCCAGTCCTCGGGCAGTCCAAGATCCTCCGCCACCGACGCGGCTGCATCGTAGACGGCGCTCTTGGGCTCGAACACCGCGTCAATGTCCTTCGTGACTCGCCGCGTCGAGTAGGCGAGCGCCATCGCGGCGCCGCCGACTACGAAGATCTGCCCACGCACGCCGCGGCGAGTGAGCTCCTCGCCAAGAGCCCGCAGCGCCGCCAGGATCTTGGCCTGAGTGAACTGACGCTCAGGCACGGTCGAACACCTCGCGCGCCATGAACACTCCGTGGCGGGCGAACACGGCGGGCGTGTTGGCGAGCGTGTATGCGTGGAACGCGGGACGGCTCGCGACGAACCACCAGGGCTCGACGAATCGTCCGGGGCCGTCGACCCACTGGGGAGCGGGGATAGCGCCCTCGTCGGCGAAGAACTCCGCTACGCCTGCGAGCGCAGCATCGAAACGGGCGTCGCCGGTCGGTGGGGGCTCATCTCCAAGGAGCGCGACGCGTCCAGGGCGGGACGAGCCTCTGAAGTCGTCCGCGAATCCGAACAGCAGTCGCAGCGCGTCGCGCTCTCGATCTCGATTCAGGTCCTCTTCGATCGTCAGGGCGAGTTCTGCGAGTGAGGCTGCCCCGCGGCGCACTCTGGGGCGGGCGAGCATGGCTACAGGCTAATACTCGCCGACGATCATCAGCGCGAAGCCGTCGTGGCCCTTGGCGCCGACGGTCTGGACGGCGGTGGCGTTTGTGTTGACGCGCGGCTCGTCGGCGATCAGCTCGTAGAAGCGTCGAACGCCCTTGATCAGGTCGTTTCCGTGCACGGGGTCGTACGCCTCGGGGTCGAGGATCGCGCCGTCGCGCACGACGTTGTCGCCGACGATCACCGTACCGGGGCGCGAGAGCTTCAGCGACCACTGGAAGTAGCCCGGGTAGTTCTGCTTGTCGGCGTCGATGAAGATCAGATCGAACGGGCCCGCGCCCTCGGCGTGGAGTTGGGGGAGTGTCTCCAGGGCCGCTCCGACGCGCAGCTCGACGACCTCCTCGCATCCCGCGCGCGCGATGTTCGCGCGCGCGACCTCCGCGAAGCGCGGGTCGGCCTCCAGCGTGATCAGGCGTCCGCCCGGGGGCAACGCCCGCGCCAGCCAGATCGTGCTGTAGCCGCCGAGCGTGCCCAACTCGAGGATCGTGCGCGCGCCGTGGATGCGCGCGAGCAGTTCCAGCAGCTTGCCCTGGTTGGGGGTGACCGCGATCGGCGGCAGCCCCGCGGCCTCGCTGTTTGCAAGCGCCGCCTCAAGCGCCGGATCGGCGGGCAAGAGGTGGTCGGAGATGTAGCGGTCGACCGCCGTCCAGCGCTCCAGCGGATCGGGCTGTGGGGGCTGCGCGTCGGCCATCGATTTGCACGCTACCCGATGCGTGACGCCGCACGAGCTACCGTGCATCGGGCGATGCTCTCCGTTCAGACCGACGCGTCCAGGAAGCGTCTGACGCTGATCGCCTGCATCCTCGGCTCGGGGATCGCCCTGCTCGACGGCACGGCCGTGAACGTGGCGCTGCCGAGCATCCAGGACGCGCTCGGGGGAGGCCTCGCGGCGCAGCAGTGGGTCGTGAACGCGTACCTGCTGACGCTGGGGTCGCTGATCCTGATCGGTGGTTCGCTCGGGGATCTGTACGGCGAGCGGCGGATCTTCGCGCTCGGTGTCGGCGGCTTCGGTGCGACCTCGTTGCTGTGCGCGCTGGCGCCCACGATCGAGGTGTTGATCGCGGCGCGGGCGCTGCAGGGCGTGGCCGGAGCGCTGCTCGTGCCGAGCGCGCTGGCGGTGATCGTGGCCACGTTCGACGAGGCGGAACGGGGACCGGCGATCGGCAGCTGGACGGCGTGGGGCGGGATCGCGACGGTGCTGGGTCCATTGGCGGGCGGCGAGCTCTTGGCGATCGGCTCGTGGCGCTGGATCTTCCTGCTGAATTTGCCGCTGGTGATCGCGTGCGTGACGCTGATTCTCGTGGCGATCCCCAAGTCCACGCGTACCGCCCCGAGCAGGGAAGCAGCGGCGCCGTCGGCGGGACGGCGCGCGGGGGATGTCGCACAGGCTCCGCCGCCGAGGCGGATCGACGTACCTGGCGCGGTCCTGTGCGCGCTCGGGCTGGGCGGGCCGGTGTTCGCGCTGATCGAGCAGCCGCGACTGGGCTGGTCGAGCCCGGCCGTGCTCGTGCCGTTGATCGCGGGCGTGGCGCTGCTGTTCATGTTCGTGGCCTACGAGTGGCGCGCGCGCGATCCGATGCTGCCGCTGGGGCTGTTCCGGCGGCGGAACTTCTCGGCGGGCAATGTGGAGACATTCGCGATGTATGCGGGGCTGGCGGTCCTGTTCTTCTTCCTCGTCCTGTTCTTGCAGCAGGTCGGCGGCTATACGCCCCTGCAGAGTGGTCTCGCCACGCTGCCGGTGACGCTGGTGATGTTTGCGCTCTCCCGCCGCTTTGGGGCGCTTGCGGACAGCCACGGCCCGCGCCTGTTCATGGGGTTGGGGCCGCTGATCGCGGCGGTCGGGCTGTTGTTGTTCCAGCGTGTGGGCACGAGCGTCGATTACGTCAGCGAGGTGCTGCCGGGACTGCTCGTGTTCTCGCTGGGACTGTCGATGACGGTCGCCCCGCTGACCGCGGCGGTGCTCGCCGGGGCGGAACGCACGCAGGCGGGGATCGCCTCGGCCGTCAACAACGCGGTCGCGCGGGTCGCCGGCCTGATCGGCACGGCGGCCGTGGGCGCGGCGATCGCGACGGCGTTCGCCACATCCCTCGACACCAATCTGGCGGGCGTCCGGCTCGGCCCGGCCGCGACCGCGGCCGTGCGCGAAGCCAAGCGCCTGCCGCTCGGCCTGCCCGACGTGCACGGGTTGCCACCGCGCCAGGCCCACGCCGTTCTGAGCGCCGCCGAAGCCGCGTCGCTGCACAGCTTCCACCTGGGGCTGGCCATAGCCGCGGTGCTCGTCGCGCTCGGCGGGATCGCGGGTACGCTGGGCGTGCGCAACCCCCAGCGCGTGGTTCATGCGGCGACGTGTGAGGGCGGCGCGTTGGTGGGGGCGAGTCCCGAGATCGTCTCTGAGACGGTTTAGATCTCTCGGTCCGCTGAGACCTCCGAGCCAGACGAGGCTCCCGCCCGCTCGCCGCCGCCGCGCCGTCCAACCCCACGGACTCATCCGCTGATAGCGGCGGGCGATGGGAGGACGCGAGGGACATCGCGTTACCGCTCTTGGAAGTGGCTTTCAGTCGACGGAGCCCGCCGGGACGACCCATTCGCATGGCTGGCCCGTCACGGCTGCGATTCGGTCGAAGTCGGCGTCATAGTGCAGAACGATCAGGTTGCTGGTCTCGGCCGCCGCGGCGATCAGTAGATCCGGCACCTTGCGACCGCGTTGATGCTTGGCGGCGAGCAGGCGTTGAACCTGTCTTGCTCGACGCATGTGCTCTGCGGTGGTCTCCACGAGCTCGAATACCTCGATTGCCTGTGTCAGGCGATCCCATTCGGCGGCATCGCGCGCTGAATAGCCCAGCTCCAGATCGCTGATCCCGGCACGGGCAAGCTCCGCGGACTCGGTCCTCGACTCGATAGCGCGACGGATCGTGGGCTCCCGTAGGCGCGTCAAGACGCTCGTGTCGAGCAGGTGCGTCAGCGCCATGCCTGCTCGCGTGGCGCAAGCTCGGCGGAGGCGAGTGCGTCGAGGCTCTCTTTCACGACCGCGTCGCGATCCCCGCCGGCGCGGCGCAGGGCGTGGTTGACGGTCGCCTTGATCGTATTGGTGCCCAGCTTCCTACGAGCGCTCTGCAGCGCGTGCTCGTCTATATCCACCAGATGCTTGGTCATCAGATCAGTATATATATAGTTTGCGAGCTGTATATATAGATAGGCTACCCCACGGGCTCCTCCGCATAGGCCCGAATAGCCTCGACCAGCGGTCCCAACTGCCGCCCGCGCTCGGTCAGCCGGTACTCGACGGTGGGAGGGCTGGAGGGGATGACGGTGCGCCGCACGAGCCCCGCGGCCTCCAGGTCGCGCAGGCGCTCTGAGAGCATCCGCGGGGAGATCCCGGCGACGGCCTCGGCGAACTCGTTGAAGCGCAGAGCGCCGGTGAGCGCGGCGTAGATGATCGACAGCTGCCAGCGCCGCTCCAGCAGGTTCGCGGTTTCGCGGACCTCGACCGGAACGGGCTGACAGCGGCGGGCGATCGGACGCGAGGACATCTCGCGGGCCCCTTAGGAGGCGACCGGCGCCGCGGGCGCCTCGCGGGCGCCGTCGCCCGTGCTCGCGGCCGCGCGCGCGGGCTCCAGGGCGCGGTCGAGGACCTCCTGGATGGTCATGACCGGATGGAAGGCCATCTGCTCGCGGACCTCCTCGGGGATCTCGTCCAGATCGCCGCGGTTGCGCTCGGGCAGGATCACGTCGGTCAGGCCGGCGGCGTGGGCGGCGAGGGCCTTCTGCTTGAGCCCGCCGATCGGCAGCACGCGGCCCTGCAGGGTGACCTCGCCGGTCATGCCCACGGTGTGCTTGACCGGGCGCCCGCTCAGCAGCGATGCGAGGGCCGTGACCATCGTGACGCCCGCGCTCGGACCGTCCTTGGGGATCGCGCCGGCGGGGACGTGCACGTGGAACTCCTGGCCTTCGAAGGCGCTCTCGTCGATGCCGAGCTCCTGGGCGTGGCCGCGGACGTAGGAGAGGGCGATGCGCGCGGACTCCTTCATCACGTCGCCGAGCTGGCCGGTCAACACCAGGGCGTTGCCGGGCGCGGACTCGCCGGCCTTCATCGCGGTGGCCTCGACGAACAGCACGTCGCCGCCCGTGCCCGTGACGGCCAGTCCGGTGGCGACACCGGGCGTGGCCGTGCGCGAGGCGGACTCCTGGAAGAACTTCTGGCGCCCGAGCGCGTCGCGCACGGTCTCCAGGTCGATCGTCACGGGGCCTGCCTTCGCGGCCTTCTTCGCCGCCTTGGACTTCTTGGCGGCCTTCTTGACCTCCGCGTCGGGGACCTTGCCGTTGCTCTTGCCGTGGGGCTTCTCGGCGTCCTGTGCGTTGCCCGTGCTCGTGTCCCCGGCGTCCGCGCCGGCCTCGTCGGTCTCCGCATGGCTCTGCGCGGAGGCGATCTTGGTGGCGGTCTTGCGCAGCACGGTGCCGAGCTCGCGCTCGAGGTTCCTGACTCCGGCCTCGCGCGTGTACTCGGAGATGATCGTGCGCAGGACCTCGTCGGAGATCTGCACCTCGTCTGAGCGCAGGCCGTTGCGGTCGCGCTGGCGCGGCCACAGGTAGCCCTTGGCGATCGCGAGCTTCTCCTCGGAGGTGTAGCCGTCGAAGCGGATCACCTCCATGCGGTCCAAAAGCGGCCCGGGGATCGTGTCGGCGACGTTGGCGGTGGCCAGGAACATGACCTGCGAGAGGTCGAGCTCGACGTCGAGGTAGTGGTCGCGGAAGGAGTGGTTCTGCGCGGGGTCGAGGACCTCGAGCAGCGCCGCGGAGGGGTCTCCGCGCCAGTCCGCGCCGACCTTGTCGACCTCGTCGAGCAGGATCACCGGGTTCATCGTCCCGGCGTCGCGCAGCGCCCGCACGAGACGACCCGGCAGGGCGCCGATGTAGGTGCGCCGGTGCCCGCGGATCTCGGCCTCGTCGCGGACGCCGCCGAGGGACATGCGCACGAACTCGCGTCCGGTCGCGCGGGCGATGGACTCGCCGATCGAGGTCTTGCCGGTGCCGGGAGGACCGATCAGCGTCAATATGGCACCCGACTTCGGGTCGGCCTCGATGTTGCGGTCCTGGCGCAGCTTGCGCACGGCCAGGTACTCGGTGATGCGGTCCTTGACGTCCTCCAGTCCGGCGTGATCGGCGTCGAGCACCGCGCGCGCCGCGACAGGGTCGAGGTGCTCCTCCGAGCGCTTGCCCCAGGGGACCGCGATCAGCCAGTCGAGGTAGGTGCGGATCATGCTCGACTCGCCGGTCTGCTCGCCCATGCGCTCCAGGCGGGAGAGCTCCTTCAGCGCTTGCTCGGAGACGGGCTCGGGCATGTCGGCGTCCTCGATCTTCGTGCGGTACTCGTCGGCGACCGAGGCGTCGTCCTCGCCGAGCTCCTTGCGGATCGAGTCCATCTGCTTGCGCAGGAAGTACTCGCGCTGCTGCTTCTCCGCGCCCTCCTGGACGTCCTCGCGGATGCGCTTGCGGATCTGCAGCTCGGCCAGGGACTCGCGTTGGAGTGAGACCGACAGCTCCAGGCGCTCGGTCACGTCGAGCGTGCGCAGCAGCTGGACCTTCTGCTCGTAGGAGAGGTTGGGCGAGTAGCCGGCGGAATCGGCCAGCGCGCCGGGCTCGGCGATCGCGCGCAGGAAGGCCGCGATGCGCCCGTCGTCGCCGCGCAGCTCGAGGATCTCCTCGACGGTCGCGCGGTACTCGCGCTCGAGCTCGCGCGTGTGGCCGTCCACGGGGACCTCGTCGGGGCGCTCGTCGACCTCGACGCGCAACGCGCCGTCGGGGCCGGTCTGGGCGGCGCCGATCAGCGCGCGGTGCTCGCCGGAGAGCGCGACCGCGTGCCCGCCGCCGGGCAGCCGCAGGCGCTCGGTGACCTCGGCGATCGTGCCGACGTCCAGGAACTCGTTCTCGTGACGGGGCACGAGCACGACGCGCTCGTCATCGCCGACCTCCTCGGTCAGCGTGATGCCCATGTTCGGGAACACGACCGTGTCCTCGAGCGGGATCAGGCGCAGGACGGGCTTGGGTGCAGTGGGGGCGATCTGGGGGGTGTCGGGAGATGCGGGCATGAGCGTCACGACTCCATATGAGGTTACGAATTGTTAGTTAGTATAGCGCGGGGTCGTTGCTCGTGCAAGTAGTTGTTCGGGCGGCGCATGCGCCGCCCGCGAAACCGCACATGTGCGGTTTCGTGCCAGGGCCGCATGCGGCCCTGGCTCCCCCGGCGCATGCGCCGGGGGACAGACAGGTGCATGCACCTGTCTGAACTACTCCTCCCCGAACGTGACCTCGACGTTCTCCTCGTCCACGCGCTCCTCGGTCTCAGCGGAGGACGTGAGCGCGCGCCTGTCCGCGTCCAGCAGCGGGGCGGTGAAGCTGCGCGGCCATAGCCGCCGCGCGCGCACGACGTTGATCTCCGCCGCGATCAGCGTCACCTGCCCGCCCAGATACAGCCACGCGAGCAGCCCCAGCACGAACGCGAACAGGCCCGAGGTCTCCTGCGCGTGGCGGACCACGTGGGCGACGTAATAGCCGCCGATGTGCTGCAGGATCTGCCACAGCAGCGCCGCGAACACCACGCCCGGGAGGAGATCGCGCGTGGCGATCTCGTCGGGGCTGAGGAAGCGGAAGGCCGCGAAGAACAGCAGCAGGTTCGAGGCCAGCGCCAGCAACACCCCGCCGAGCACCGCCACGGCTCCGGCCGTCTGCGCGGTCACGAAGCCCGCGGCCACCGTCGAGACGATCAGCAACAGGCCCAGCACGCCCAGCAGGCCGATCCCGCGCAGCCGCCACGCCAGGAAGTTCGGGCGTCGCTTGCGCGGAATGTGCCACACCTGCTGGAACGCGTTCTGCGTCGCCCCGACGATCCCCAGGCCGCCCAGCAAAAGGCCCACGATGCCGATCGCCAGCGCGCCCACGCTGCCCTTCAGCGAATGGACGTTGCTCTGCAGCTGAGCGCCGATGATCGGGAATTGGCTGAGCGTGGAATGCAGCACTTCCTCCTGGGTCTTCTGGTCGCCTTCCAGCACGAACCCCAGCACCGTCACCAGCACCAGCAGCAGCGGGAACAGCGACACGAACCCGTAATAGGCGATCAGCGCCGCCATGCTCCCGGCTTCGTCATCGCCGAACTTCTTGATCACCGCCGCCCCGAACGCCGGCCCGCGGTGGCGCTGCTGGAAGCGATCCAGCGCGTGCGCGCGCTCGCCGAGGCTCATCGCGCGCTCTCTCTCTGCGCCCGTGCGAGCGCGAGATCGCGGGGGGCCTCTGCGGGCGCCGGGCGGTCGGGCAACTCGAGGGGGGGTCTGCGCGTCTGTGCGAGCGACATCCCCATGTGTCTACTCGATCCGCGCCCCGAACACGAGCCCCGGGCGGTCCCTGGCCCGCGCACGCGCGCCGCGCGCCGGGCCTCGACGCCGCCGAGGAGGTCGCCCTCGTGGCCCACTCCGCGCGGCGACTGCTGCTCTCGGTGCACCGCGCGCGATTGCGCCGCGAGGACCTCGAGGACTGCTACAGCCAGGCCACGCTCGAGCTGATCGCCCAGGCGCGCCGCGGCGAGCTGCGCTACTGCAGCCGCGCGCACCTGCGCAACCTGTTCGAGCTGCGCTTCGTCTCGCGCGTGCGCGACCGTCGCCGCGCGCTGCGCGGGCGCAGTCCCGCCCAGGCGATGCTCGACGGCGTCCTCGCGCACCCCGGGGCGGACGGGCGCGCGGTCGAGGTGGCCGATCCCCGCGCGGACGTCGAGCGGCTGACGCTGCTGCGCCACGAGCTGCGCACGCTGCCGCGTCTCGCGCGCGGGCTGAGTCCCGACCAGCGACTCGTCCTGGCCTGCCAGATCGCCCTGCAGATGAGCGCCGCCGAGTTCTGCGCCACGTTCGGTTGGTCACAGGAGAAGCACCGCAAGGTCGCCCAGCGCGCCCGTGCTCGGCTGCGAGGGCTCGCGGGCGAGTCGATCGTTGCCGGCGCCAGGGACACCCCCGCGGGGATTCGGCCGACCAGCGCTGCGGTGGGGCAGGGTGGCGCTCAGAAGACTTTTGAGCAGAAGTGTCCCGCTCGCATGGGCGAGTCGGGGGAGAAGGCAGGGACTCTCCTATGAACACATCTCCCCCCACTCATAGGCGCGTCCCCTGGGACGCCGGCAGTCGATCGGACGGACGACCGCACGGCGATGCCCATATGCGCGCAAGCGGCCGGAGGCCGGGCACATCCCCAGCTCGGCTTCCGGTCGCACGCGTGCGAGATCGCATATGCGCGCGCGCCCGACCGAGCGGGGGGCGATGACGCGCCTGCGCCGCCGGGCGCGGACGGTCTACCGGGTGTATGGCGAGGAGGAATATCTCGCCGGCGCGGACGCGCTCGCGATCGAACAGGGCCCGCCACGCGCAGCCGAGCCGCCGTGCGGACGCGGGCTGCGACGAATCGCCTGCGCCACAGCCCTCACCGGGACGGTGGGCGCCTTCGGCGGCGTCGTGGGTCTCGCCGCCTTGCGCGCCCACACGCGCACGCACGACCCTCGCGAGATCGTCCAGCGCGTCGTCCCGCCCGTTCGGGTGGCGGCGCACGACATGCGCGCGAACATACCCATGCGAGCGGCGCACAGGCGCAGGCCTCGTCGGAGCCCCTCGCCACCCCCGCACGAGCATCGTGCGCGCATCAGGCGAGCGCCGCTTGTCACAGAAGCTCGCGCACGGACATCCGCTCGGGCGCTCGCCGGAAGCGTGGCGAGCACCGTGGCGCCCGCTGCGGCGCCGACCGAAGCTCGGCCCGCGGCCCAAAGCGAGTTCGGGTTCGAGCGCTGATGGACACCACACCGGCGCAGGCGCCCGCCGCGCGCGCGAGCGCGACCCTCACGACCCTGCCGCTGTGGCGGATCAGGTTCGCGCGCGCATTGCCCCGCATGCTGCTGCTCGGCGTCTGCATCGCCGGGCTGGCGGCGAGCGCCCGCTATGCGATCGCGCCCCCGCGGGCGGCCGCGCCCACCCGTATCCAGCCCGCCGCGCCCGCGCGAGACCTCGCCGCCGAAGGGTTCGCGCAGCTGTTCGCACGCCGCTACCTGACCTGGGAAGCGGCGGACCCCGAAGCGCATCAGCGGGGGCTCGCCGCCTATCTCGGCACCGGCATGGAACCGGGCGCCGGCTTGCAGCCGCCCTCCGGCGGTGAGGAGCGGGTGCAATGGACCGAGGTCGTCCAGGAACGGGCCGGGGCTCCCGGAGAGCGCGTGTTCACGGTCGCCGCGCAGACCGACACGGACGGCCTCGTGTATCTCGCCGTCGGCGTCGCGCGCGCTCGTGCCGGCACGCTGGAGCTGGCCGGCTATCCCGCGCTTGTGGGGGCTCCCGCGACCGGGCCGGCGCTCGGCGCGGGGGAGCTGCGCGAAGTCTCAGACCCGGCGCTGCGCACGGTCTCAGAACGCGCTCTGCGCAACTACCTCGCGGACGCCCCCGCCGAGCTGGCGGCCGACCTGACGAGCACCGCGCGCGTATCGCCGCCCGCGCAGGCCCTGAGCCTGGAAACGGTGGCGCGCCTGGACTACTCGCCCGAAGGCGGCCAGGCGCTCGACGCGACCGTGCAGGCCGAGGACGCGCGCGGCGCCCGCTACACGCTCGCCTACACCCTCGACGTCGTCCGCGTGGCCGGGCGCTGGGAGATCGCCGCGATCCAAATGGACCCCGACAGTTGACACCCGCAACCCGAAGGAGCGCTATGAAAGTCCCTGACCCAATCGTTTCGAGCACCCGCCTGCCGGAGTCTTCGCTTGCCCGCGCCGGCGCGATCCTGCTGCTCGCCGGCGTCTGTCTCGTGGCCGCAGCGCCCGCTGCGCAAGCGGCGATCTCGACACCTGGACCGACGCCGAACTCGCTCGCCGTACCGCAGGCTGCGGGCGCCGAAAAGACCGGCGCCTCCCTGGAATCGGCCGCCGCGAAGGCCGGCAGCACGGGTCGTGCGGTCGCCATGAGCCTGATCGGGCTGGCGTTCGCGGTGGCCGCGATCGTGCTCGCGTTCAAGCGCGACTTCAAGGAGGCCGCGGGCGTGTTCGCGGTCGGGGTCGTCTCGGTGCTGCTGGCGACCCCCACCGGCGTGAGCCTGCTGCAGGACACCGTCAACTCGCTCTTCGGCGCCCACGGATGATCGCCGCCACGGCGCCCGCGCGCGGCGACGCCCGCTCGCGTTCCCACCGTTCTCGCACATCGCCCGGTCGCGCTCACCGCGGCGCCAACAGGCAGGCCGGCGCCGTCGGGCGGGGGGTGGGCTGAGGTTGGAGATCCGCTCCTACCGCGCCGTGTTCGACCTCGAGCGACGGATCTACCGCATCGACCGGCTGCGGTTGAACCCGGCTGGCGTGCCGGTGCGCGGGATCGTCTACTTCCTCGCGCTGCTCGCGACGATCGTGGTGTGCGCCCGCGTGCCGCCGGCGCGGGCGGTGACGAGCGCGCTGCCGTGGTATCTCGCGTATCTCGCGCTGCCGGGCGCCGGCGCGGCGCTGCTGAGCGTCATCGCGATCGACGGGCGTCCGGCCCACCTCGCGGCGCAGGCGCTGCTGCGCCACCGCATCGCCCCGCGCCACTCGATCGGACTGCGCGTCCGGCTGCTCGGATCGGGCGCCGAGCCGCGCGCCGGCTGGCGCCCGCCGGAGATCCTGCTGCTGCCGGACGGTTCGGATGCGCGCGTGCGCCGTCTGCGCTACTCGGGGCCCGGGGCCGTGCTCGTGAGCGTCGCCCACGAGCACGAGGAGTCGCCCGGCCGCGCGCTCCCCGGGCGGCGTGCGCGCGTGCGGCTGCGCGAGCTCCCCGATCGCGCCCGCCCGGTTCGCGGGCAGGTGATCGCGCTCGCCGCGCGGGCGCGACTGTTCACGGTGAGCCGTTGAAGCCGCCGATCGCGTGCGTCTACGGGAACTGCGTGTTCGCCGATGGCCTCGACGACTGCTGGGCGGCGTTCGCCCTGCGTACGAGCTCTTACCAGTGGCTGGGAGAGGACGGCAAGCGCGCTCGGCTGCTGGAGCTGCTCGGCGCGATCGAGTCGATCGAGGCGGACTTGCAGATCGTTCGGGTGGCGCGGCGCTGGGAGCTTCGCCGGTACGTGCGCGAGCTGCAGTCCGGCGCTCGAGCTCGCGCGCACGCGCGCGCGAACACGGTCTACCTGGAAGAACACGACCGTCGCCTGCGCGAGGTCGGCGCCGCGCGGGCGAGCGTGTTCCTGCTCGTGAGCCTGCGCGACCCCGAGCGCGACGTCGCCAGCTACGTCTCCCAGGCCGCCGAGAGCGGCCCACGGGAGTGGTGGCGGGAGTTGGCGCGGGCGTTCTCGGCGCATGACCGTCGCCTGCTGAAGGTCTCCGAGCTCGAGCGCTCGCGAGTCCGAGCCGACCAGGCGCATGCACGGCTTGCGGACTATCTGCCCGTGCGGCAGGCGCGCGGGGCGGAGCTGCAGTGGTTGATCAGGCGCGCCTTCTGCCGCGGCCTCGGCGAGCCCGAGATCGACGGGCTGCACGAACCGCGCGCGCTCGTGTTCGAGCGCAACGGCCAGGCCCAGCTCGCGCCGCTGGAGGGCGACGTGCTGCGCTGGATGGACTGCAGCGTCGAGCATGAGGGCCGGCGACTGCGGATCGAGTCCGAGCTCGGGACCAGCTGGCAGGCGCAGCTCGTGCTCGGCGCGCTGCCAGAGCGCGCGAGTTTTCCGGGAGCGCGCGTCGAGCTGATGTTCGCGCCCGTCGAGAGTCTGCCGTTCGCGGTCGACCTCTCGCTGAACGCGCGCTATCTGCCGAACGGGCTCGCGCTGCGGATCGCCCGCCGGCGCATCCAGGACGCCGACCAGATCGTCCGCGCCGAGTCAGACGGCGACCAGGGCGTCTCCGACCTCGGCTACCAGCGAACCCAGCAAGCGCGCGACCTGCTCGCCTACCTGCAGAGCTCAAGCCGCCCGCCGCTGTTGCGGGCGACGCTCGCGATCGCCGTCGGCGCAGGCGACGAGGAACAGCTCGAGGAACGCGTGGAGACGGTCAGGCGCGCCTACGGGGAGATCCACCTGCATCGCCCCCTCGGCGACCAGCTGCGCCTGTTCGCCCAGCACCTCCCGGGCCAGCGCACGCGCGTGGCCGGCTATGACGACACGCTGACCCCCGAGCAGGTCGCGGCGATGATGCCCACGGCCACGCACAAGGTCGGCTCCGAGCGCGGGTACTACCTCGGGCACACGCTGTCGGGGTCTCGCCAGCCCGTCCGCTTCAACCTGCGCGAGGGCTCCGACGGCGATCGCAACACGACGATCCTCAGCGTCGGCGCGCTCGGCTCGGGCAAGACGACGCTCGACCAGAAGCTCAAGTACGAGGGCTTCCTGCAGGGCGCGCGGATCGTCGATTGCGACCCCAAGGGCGATCACCGGCTGCACCTGCTGGAGGAGGTGGCGCCGCACACGGAGGTCGTGACGCTGGCGCCCGACCCGGCGCTGCGCGGCGTGCTCGACCCGTTGCGGGTGGCCCCCGAGCACCTCAGGCAGGACGCGGCGGTCTCCTTCCTGCGCGACCTGCTGCCGGTGAGGGCCGAGCCCGCGTGGGAGACGGCGGTGGTGGGCGCCGTAGATCGCGTGATCCGCCGCGCACGGCAGGCGAGCTGCGAGGAGGTCGTCAGGGCGCTCGCGCAGGGCGATGAGACCGAGCGCAAGGTCGGGGCGACGCTCGCGGTGTATGCGCGCTCGGGATTGACCCAGCTGGGGTTCGCCGATCCCGACGTGCGCCCGGCGCCGGTCGGGCACAGCCAGGTGACATACCTGCCGATCCGCGACCTGCCCGGCCCCGAGCCGGGAATGCCCCGCTCGGAGTACTCCCAGTCCGAGCGCGTGGGCGCGCAGATCGTGCGCCTGATCGCGATGTTCGCGATGCAACTGCTCGGCTCAGAGCGCGATCGACTGAAGATCTTCAGCTTCGACGAGGGCTGGAGATTGCTCGGCGATCCGGTCGGGCGCACGCTGCTGGCCTCGCTGCAGCGGATGGGCCGCTCGGAGCTGGCCGTGCCGATCGTCTCCACGCAGCTCGTCACCGACGCCCTGATCGGCGAGCGCGAGTCGCTGGAGAACCTGATCGGGGCGACGTTCGTGTTCGGGATGCGCTCCGATGCCGAGGCCGCACGGGCGCTCCAACTGCTGGGGCTCGATCCCGAGGACCGGCGCATGCGCCAGAGCCTGCTCGAACTGGAGGCCGGCCGTTGCCTGTTGCGCGATCACTACGGGCGCGTGGAGGCGATCCAGGTCGACCTCGTGGTCCCGGGACTGTTGCGCGCGCTCTCGACGACGCCTGAGCGCGCGTGAAGCATCGACTGGCGTCGCTCTGGCTGCTCGCCGCGGTCGTCCTGTTGGGATACCCGCTCGACCCCGCCGCACACGCCGCACACGCCGCACATGCCGCGCCCCCGCGCGTGCCGGGGGCCGATGCGCCCCGATCGCGTGCGGGTCTGACCCTGAGCGCGAAGCGGGCGCCAAGCGCTCCGGCGCTCGGCGCGGGGTCAGGCAGCGGCGGCGGCGGCGTTTCCAGTGTGGGGCCCGGAGAAACGGAAGGGTCGGGCGTCGCGAGCGTGCAGGGGGAATCCGATCCGCTCGTCGCCAACGGGCTCGGCAGCCCGCTGTGCAAGGGCGAGCTCGGCGGCGGTCTGTCGGCTGCCGGCAGGCGTAACTGCGAAACGTCCGGTTTCGTCGCCGCGCCCGCTCCCACGGGCGACTACGGGATCGACGTGCACATCGACGTCGGCGTGCTGGGGGGGTTCAGTACGGGCGGGATGTTGAGCGAGGTGCAGGATCTGTTCGTGACGCCGCTGTGGACGGCCGTGGTGTGGTCGGTGCATGCGCTCGTGGTGATGCTCGAGTGGTGCTACACGATCGACCTGCTCGACAGCGCCTCGGCGAGCGTCGGCCGGGGGCTGCGCCGGATGCAGAGCGCGCTCACCGGCCCGTGGCTGACGATGGTGCTCGCGATCGCCTCGGTGCTCGCCGCCTACAACGGTCTGATTCGCCGCCGCGTCGCCGAGACGCTCGGCCAGGCGCTGATGACGCTGGCGATGATGGCCGGGGGGATGTGGGTGATCCTCGATCCCACCGGCACCGTCGGCGCGCTCTCAGGATGGGCCAACCAGGCGAGCCTCGGCACGCTCGCGGTCACCGCGCGGGGAACGCCCGCCGGCCCCGGAAGGGCGCTGGCCGAGAGCATGGAGTCGGTCTTCGCCGCGGCGATCGAAGCGCCGTGGTGCTATCTGGAGTTCGGCGCGGTCGCCTGGTGCCGAAACCCGTCGCGCCTGGATCCGCGGCTGCGCGCGGCCGGGCTGAAGATCGCCGCTGCCGAGCAGAGTCAGGCCGCCTCCTCGGCCGGTGCGCAGGCGCACGCGCTCACGCGCAGCGCCGAGCAGTTGCGCGACGCGCACAGCAACGCCGAGGTCTTTCTGGCGCTGCCCCCGAACGGACCGGCGCGCAACTCGATCAACGAATCCAGCTCGCTGCTGCGGACGCTGTGTCAGAGTCCCAACGCGACCGCGTGCCGCGGACCGACCGCCGCCCAAGCGCAGTTTCGCACCGGCTCCGGCACCTGGGCGCGCGCAGCAGGCCTGGTGCTGATCGTCGCCGGGGTGCTCGGGATGCTGCTGCTGCTCGGGTTCATAGCGCTGCGGCTGCTCGGCGCTGCCCTGTTCAGCCTGCTGTATCTGCTGCTGGCGCCCGTCATGGTGCTGGCCCCGGCGCTCGGAGAGGGCGGACGCGCCGCGTTTCGCACCTGGGCCACGCGCCTGCTCGGTGCGGTTGTGGCGAAGTTGACGTACTCGTTCCTGCTGGGCGTGACGCTCGCCGTCGTCGCGGTGCTCGGCGATCTGGGCACGCTCGGCTGGTGGACGCAGTGGCTGCTGACGTCCGCGTTCTGGTGGGGCGCCTATGCACGCCGCCACCAGGCTCTCGGCCAGACGGATGGTCGCATCGGGCACGAGCGCACGCCCGGCCCGCGCTCGATCGCCGGGAAGGTGCGCGAGGCGCTCGACACCCCGCGCGCCGCGATCGGCGCCGCGCGTCGCGCGAAAGCCAAGCTGGCGCGACCCGCGCCGGACGTCGAGCGCCGGCGCAAGCGTGCGCGAGCCGGAGCCATGCGAGCCGGCGAACTGGCCGACGGCCAGGTCGCAAAGAGCCTCGAGCGTGAACAACGGGACGCGCGCGGGAGAGCCGAGATGGCGCCCGAGACACAGGCCCGCCTCGCAGGGATGCGCGCCCAGCTCGCGCGTGTGAGGAGCGCTCGCGGGGAGGCGGCCACCGCTGGGGATAACCGCAGGGAGGCGAAGCTCGGTGCGCGCGAGCGGCGCGTCGCCGCCGAGATCGCCCGTGAAGAGGACGCGCGTGCGCGTGCGCGTCGCACGACCGCCGATGCCGACAGCGCTCAGCGTAGGACCGGACAGGCGCACACTCGCGAGCAACGCGAGCAGCGCGCCCGGTTGCTGGACGCCCAGGCGGCGCTACCCGCGGCGGGGCGCGCGAGCGCCGGCGGCGAGCGTCGGGACTACGCCGCCCTCGCCGCCCTGGCTGGTCACGGGCGCGAGGAGTACGAACGGCTCGACCCGCGCCATCGCCGAGAGGCGCGAGCGCAGATCGACCGCGAGCTGGCGATGCGTCGCGAGCTGGGCGGCGCGGTCGCGGACATGCAGGCGCGGGCGCGATCGGGGTCCCCGGGACGGTTTGACAGGCAGGCGGGCGGCCGGGAACCGGAAGGCGCGCTCGGCGAGCGGATGGGCTCTGAAGGCCACCGCCGCCCGGGGGCCCCGCGAGGCGGCTCTCGGCTGGAGGAATGGAAACGCGACGGCGCCGCGGCCGCCGCCTCCCATTCGAGCCCGCGACGGACCGGGTCGCCGGTGCTCGACGACGCGCGCGAGGTGGCGGCGCGGCGTAAACGTCAGCTGGGAACCGATCGGCCGTGAGCGCCGGGTCGGTCACGGCCAGGCGCGTCCTGCCGGGTGGCGGGGTGGCTGTCTCGGTGGGCGCCGGCCTGGGGCTGGCCGCGATCCTCATGCTGCTCGCGGTCGCTGCCGTTATCGGCAGCGCCTCCTTGGGCGCCCCCGGCGACGGCGCCGTGGATGGATCGGGTGAGGGCGTCTCGGCGCTCGCGCTGCGCGACATCCCCCCGGAATACCTACGGTTGTATCGGGCGGCTGGAGTTCGCTACGGCCTGGACTGGGCGATTCTGGCGGGGATCGGCAAGGTCGAGTGCGACCACGGGCGCGACCCCGATCCCTCGTGTACGCGCGAGGGCGCGACCAACTCCGCGGGCGCGGGCGGGCCGATGCAGTTCATCGCGCAGACCTGGAGGACCTACGGGGTGGACGGCGACGGGGACGGGCGACGCGACCGCTGGGACCCCGCCGATGCGATCTACGGCGCCGCCGACTACCTGCACGCCTCGGGCGCCCCCGGCGACTATCGCTCCGCGATCTTCGCCTACAACCACGCCGGCTGGTACGTCGCCGAGGTGCAGCGGTGGGCGGCGAAGTACCGAGGCCCGCCCGCCTCGGCCTCCTTCCGAGAAGGCGCCGGGGGCGGTGAAGGACTGCAAGGCGCCGACACGCGTCTCCCGGGCGAAACGTCGACTCCGGTGCGGTTCATCGCGGGTGCGCGAGCGTTGCTCGCGCCGGGCGAAGGCCACGTCGCGCTCGTGCCCACCGGGGTTCCCGTGGTCGTGCAGGAGATGCTAGTCGCGGGCAACGAGCTGCAGGAACTGCCCTACGGCCCCGACGGTCACCCCGATCCCCGCGGCGCGATCGACGAGGACTGTTCGAGCACGCTCGACTATGTGCTCTACCGCGCCGGTGTCCGCCCGATCTCAGAAATCCTCGCCGACAACCCGCTCGCGCAGGACTACGTCCACTGGGGCGCCCCCGGTCCCGGGCGGTGGGTCACGATCTACGCGACCACCTCCCCGACCGACCACGTGTTCGTCGTCATCGCCGGGTTGCGCCTGGACACCAGCCACAACGGCACCGACGTCGGTCCCAACCGCGGCGAAGACGGCCCCCGCTGGCGCATCCTCGACCGCATCCCGACCTGGGCGCACTGGTCTGTGCGCCACCCGCCGGGGCTGTAATGTGGCGCGTATGGCGACACGCGAGGTCGACTATCTGCTGATCGGCGGCGGCTTGGCGAGCGCGAACTGCGCGCGCTGGCTGCGCCAGGAAGGCGCCGAGGGGACTGTGCTGCTGGTCGGTCGCGAGCCCGATCCGCCGTATAACCGCCCGGAGTGCTCGAAGGGGTATCTGCGCGGCGAGGAGACCCGCGAGGAGCCGCTGTTTCGCCCGAACGAGTGGTGGGCCGAGCAGGACATCGAGCTGCTGACGCGCGCGAGCGTGACCGCGCTCGACCTTCAGACACGCACGGCCAAGCTCTCGACCAAGGACGAGGTCTCCTTCGCCAAGGCGCTGATCGCCACCGGCGCGAACGTCAGGCGGCTGAACGTGCCCGGGTGTGAGCTCGAGCAGATCCACTATCTGCGCACGCTGGGCAATGCCGACGCGATCCGCGAGGGTGTGGCCGAGGCCGAGAACGTGGTGCTGATCGGAGGCTCCTACATCGGCTGTGAGGTCGCCGCGTCGCTGAGTGCGATCGGCAAGCGCTGCACGATCGTGATGCAGGAGCATGCCACCCTGGAACGTGGCTTCGGCGAGCGCGTCGGGCGCTACATCCAGGGTCTCCTGGAAGGCGTCGGCGTGGTCGTGCACGGCGAGGACGAGCTCGAGCGCTTCGAGGGGCAGGAGCGCGTCGGCAAGGTGATAACGCGCGGCGGCCTGGAGCTCGACGCCGAAGCGGTCGTGATCGGCGCCGGGGTCACTCCGGATACCCAGCTGGCCCAGCGCGCGGGCCTCACGCTCGGCGAGCGCGGCGGGATCGCCTGCTCTTCGCGCCTGGAGACCTCCACGCCGGGCGTGTTCGCGGCCGGGGACGTGTGCGAGTACGACTCGCTGCTGCACGGCGGTCCGCTGCGGATCGAGCACTGGGACGTCGCCTTCAACCACGGCAAGACCGCGGCGCTGAACATGCTCGGTCGCGACGTCCCCCACACGGTGGTCCCGTACTTTTACTCGGTGCTGGCCAACCTCGGCGAGCTCGAGTACGTCGGGCCCGCGTCTTCCTGGGATGAGGAGATCGTGCGCGGCTCGATCGAGGACGGGAACTTCACCAACTGGTACATGCAGGACGGTCGCGTGGTGGCCGCGCTCACGTTCGGGCGCTCGGACGATCTCGACCACGCACGGCGGCTGCTCGCCGAGAAGCCCGCGCTCGACGCCGCGGCGCGGGAGGCCCTTGGTGATCTCGACGCCGACCTCAATCTGATCGGCGCATAGTCGTTGGCCGGAATTGGGACACGGCTGTGTTGTCCCGTCCGGTCGTCCCCGTCGGACGAGAGGATGTGGGACGGCGTCAGCGCGAGAGCGAGTTTCGGAACCTCACTGACGAGGAGGTGGCGCGTCGTGCTCGTGATGGGAGTCTGCCGGTTCGAGAGCGTCGTCGCTATCAGCGCGAGGAGAAGTTTCGTGGTCTGAGAAGTAGACGCAAGCGGCGGTGGGGGTAATACGATGACGAGCATGACTGGGCGATATCGACTGAGGACGTGGGTGCGTGGAAGGTTGCCCGGTGTGCTTGTAAGTGTGGTGCCCAAGGGTAGGCGTGATTGCGGTGCGCATCAGTGGTATCGCGCTGACGCGGGGACGTGGCGGTGTTATCACTGCCGGCCGGCGATCGCGACGTCCTCGCCGTGGACATGGGAGGAGCAGCTCGGGCGGACACTGGGAGGGATCGATGCGACGTTGCGAGTGCTGGCGTTGCGTGGTAAGCCGCGGGACCAGCGAGAGCTCGGAGAGCTGCAGCGATTGGTTGGGGAGGCGCTTGCGGTGCTGCCGGAGGAGGAGCGGCGCCTGGAGCGCCTGGCGGCGGCTCGGGCCGCAGAGCTTCCCGGGTTGGCACAGGCGCTGCGGGGCGGCTGAACGCAGGACCCGCGAACGGGTTGGGGTAGCCGAGCCGCGCTTCGGGATGGCCGACCTCCGTGCCGTGGAGTAGGATTTGCGGTCCATAACGGTCGGTGGTAAAGGGAAGCCGGTGTGAATCCGGCGCGGACCCGCCACTGTGACCGGGGATGCTCACCGCGGCGCGCAAGCGCAGGCCACCGATCCGCCTCCGGCGATCGGGAAGGCGCGGAAAGAGTAGGCCCGGGAGCCAGGAGACCTGCCTCCGACCATAAGCCCACTGAAACCCTCGTGGAAAGGGGTTGGCTCATGCTCGTATACCGTCGTATGCCACTGGCGCTCGCCGCCGTCTGTTTCGCGCTATCCGTTCTCACCTCAGCCGCCGTCGCTGCGGAGCCTGCGACAGTCACCGTCCGCGTAGAGGGCGCAGCCGGCACGGTGCTCCCGCCGACCCAGGTCACCACCACTGCGGCGCCGGTCGTCAAAGAAGGCCACTCGTGTGCGGGAAGCAGTGCTGCCGGTGCGCTCGAGCTTGCCACCTCCGGCAATTGGAGCGGCAGCTGGTTTGAACCGGGCGGGTTCTTTGTTGAAACGATCGAGGGAGACAGCTATGCGGGCTCACCCTCCGGATATTGGAGCTTCTGGCTGAACAACAAACCCGCGAGCACAGGAATTTGCGAAGCAGAACTGCAGACGGGTGCGAGCATCCTGTTCTTCCCCGAATGCTTTGGTGAATGTCCGACCCCGCCCAACCCGTTGGGCATCGAATCCCCGGCGGTGGCGGAAGTCGGCAAGCCGGTGACCGTAACCGTCACCTCTTACGCAAACTCCAACGGAGCGCCCTCACCGGCGAATGGCGCCACGATCGCCTATGACGGGACCACCACTCAAACCGACTCGGGGGGTCACGCCACGTTGACTTTCTCTCACGCGGGAAACACGGAAGTCAAGGTGACCGCGCCGGGCTCGGTTAGAACCGAGGCAAACGTCTGCGTTCACGGCGGCAACGACGGTACCTGTGGTACGCAGATCTCGTCCGGTTCGGGAGTCGCGGCCGGTGCCACGACGACTGCCGGCCCAGCCGGGGCGCCATTCAAAGGGGCCTATGCGCTCGTACCCCATGTGACGGGACTCCTCGACGGGCACCTCTACACCCGCCTTCACGCACCGCGAATCCTCTCGGGCAGCGTGCTTGCTCACACGTCGGTCTCCTCGATCGACCTGACGCTGCGCCGCGAGTACCGTCACCGCTGCTATGCGTTCAACGGAACCACAATTCGATTCGTGCGTGCTCGTTGCGGCACCGGCAAGCCCTTCAAGGTATCTGGGAACAGCACCTTCTCTTATCTCTTGCCCTCCGCGCTGGCCCCTGGCCGGTATGTGCTCGACATCCAGGCAAGCGACGCCGCCGGCAACCGCACCACGCTGGCACGGGGAACGTCGAGGATCGTGTTCTATGTCCGCTAGCCAACCAGCAAGTGCCCGGTAGGACACCGACAGCCCTCGGTGCGGGCGTGGCGGCGGCTCTGCTGGCCGTCGCGCTCGCCGGCTGTGGCCTCGGTGCGGGGCCGGCGCCGAAGGCGATCACGCTCACGGTGACCCGCGATTTCGGCGCGCAGACGGTGCGCTCGACGGGTCCCCCGCACGTGCACGGTCAGGAGACCGTGATGAGCCTGCTGATGCGCAACGCGACGGTCAGCACCCGCTACGGCGGCGGGTTCGTGCAGAGCGTCGACGGCGCCGCCGGCGGATCCACCGGCGGGCAGTCGCGCGACTGGTTCTATTACGTCAACGGCGTGCAGGCGCCCCAGGGCGCCGCGAGCACGAACGTGCACCCGGGAGATCACATCTGGTGGGACCTGCACGATTGGAGTCAGACCGACAGCGTGCCCGCCGTCGTGGGTTCTTACCCCGAGCCGTTCTTGAACGGGATCGATGGAAAGCGCCTGCCGGTGCGCATCGAATGCGCCTCCGTGTCCAGCGAGCCCTGTCAGACGGTCAGCGCGCGCCTGCGCGCACTGGGCGTGCCCGCTGCGCTCGCGGGGGTCGGACCGGGCGATGAGCCGGAAACCTTGCGCGTGCTGGTCGGGACGTGGAACTCGCTGCGCGGCGATCCGGCGGCGCATCAGATCGAGCTCGGCCCCCGTTCGAGCGGTGTCTACGCGCGCTTTAGCGCGAGCGGGGCGGCGCTTACGCTGCTCGACGAACAGGGTGCGGTTGCGCGCACCCTGCCCGCCGGAGCGGGTCTCCTCGCGGCCACGCGCTACGCCGAAGAGGCGCCCACCTGGGTGATCACCGGCACCGACGCCGCCGGAGTGGAACTGGCGGCGCACGCGCTCGACGCGAACACGCTCGCCCGGCGCTTCGCGCTGGCGCTCGCGCCCGCCGGCGATGTGCTGCCGGCGCCGGCCCCGGCTGTGGTGGGAGGCTGACCGCCATGCTCGCCCGCTCGCGATCGTTCTTCTACCGCCGCCTGGCCAGCCCTCTGCACGCCGCGCGCGCCGGCGTCGGCGCCTTGTGGGCGGTTGCGCTGACCGCGGCTGCGCTGATGCTGTTCCACCCGCTGGCCCTGCTCGCATTGACGCTCGCCGTGCTCGGCGCGGGATATGGCGCCGGCGTGGGTCGCCGGCTGGTGGGAACGCTGCGGACGGCCGCGATCGTGGTCGTGCCGATCCTCGCCATCAACGTTCTGGTCTCTCGCGACGGTCTGACCGTGTTCGCCCGCCTGGGCGATCTCGGACCGTTCGGTCAGGGAAACCTCACCGTCGAGGCGGCCGTGTATGGCCTGGTGATCGGTCTGAAGGTCACGCTGCTGATCCTCATCACGACGCTCGCCAGTCTCGCGGTGGACCCCGATGAGCTGTTGCGAGTGTTCCGCCGGATGTCTTTTCGCTCCGCGCTCACGGCGTCGCTTGCGACTCGCATGATCCCGCTGCTCGCGACCGACTCCGAGCGCCTGGCCGAGGCCCAGCGAACCCGTCCCGGGGGTATGCCCACCGGCCCACGCGCGCGCGCGGCCTTGCTGGGCGCGGTCGTCGGCGGCTCGCTCGACCGGGCGATGGACGTCGCCGCCACGCTCGAGCTGCGTGGTTTCGCCGCTGCGCGCCCGTCGCGCCGCTCGCTGTCCTCGCGGCTGTCGGGCGGCCCCGCCGGCTCGGTCGGCTCCTCTGTCGCGTCGCGATCGGTGCGCCGCCCGTTCTCGCGCCATGACATCGCCTTTGCGTGCTCGGCCGGCGCGGTCCTCGCGCTCAGCCTCCTCGGGCGGTTCGGCGGCGCCGTCTCGTTCGACGCCTATCCGCTCGTGCGCATGCCGGCAACTGCCGCGACAGGCGTGGTCTGTGCCGGATTGGTGGCCGCCGTGTTGCTGCCGTTCGTGGATCGCCGAGGGATTGACCCATGAACCCGATTCTCTCCTTCGAGCAGGTCACCTACAGCTACCCGAATGCCGACACGGCGGCGCTCGACGACGTCAGCTTCGAGCTCGATCCGGGCGAGCTGTGCCTGCTCGCGGGGCTCTCGGGCCACGGCAAGTCGACGCTGCTGCGCGCCGCCTGCGGTCTGGCGCCGCACTTTCACGGTGGACGCTTCGCGGGAACGGTCACACTCGCCGGCATGGACACGCGCGAGCACGGGCCCGCGCAGCTCGGCACGGTCGCCGGCGCTCTGTTCCAGGACCCGGAGACACAGCTCGTGACCAGTTCGGTGCGCTCGGAGCTGGCCCTGACGTTGGAGAGTCGAGGCCACACACCGGGTGCGGTGGCGCGCGGGGTGGAGGAGGTCGCGCTCGCACTGGGGATCGACGCGCTGCTCGATCGTTCCGTGCACGAGCTCTCCGGGGGAGAGCAGCAGCGCGTCGCGCTGGGCGCTGCGCTCGCGGGCCGCCCGCGGGTGATCCTGCTCGACGAGCCCACATCGCAGCTCGATCCGGTCGCCGGGGACGAGCTGATCGGGCTGCTGCGCCGCTTGAACCAGGAGTGGGAGACGACGATCCTGCTCGCCGAGCACCGCCTGGAGCGCTGCCTGGCGGTGGCCGACCGGGTGATCGCCATGCGCGATGGGCGGGTCGCGCACGACGGCGACCCTGCGTCGTTCCTGGTCTGGGCCGCGCGCGAGTCGCCCGCCTTGCAGACTCCCGGCGCGAAGCTGTTCACGCTCGCGGGCCTTCACCCACCGCCCGTCGGTGTGCGTCAGGCCCGTAGATCGCTGCGCGATCGCGGCCTGCTACCCGAGAGTGACGCCGGCGAGTCGCCCGCCCTCGCGCCGGCCCGGCACGCGGGACGTCGTTCGTCCAAGCCCGCTGCTGCGCTGAGGCTGCGCGGTGTCTGGCACGAGCTGCGCGATGGCCCGGCGATCCTGCGGGGGCTGGATCTGACTCTGAATCCGGGCGAAACGGTCGCGCTGATGGGTCGCAACGGCGCCGGCAAGTCGACGCTCCTGCGCCACGCCGCCGGCCTGCTCGCACCGACGCGCGGCAGGGTCGAAAAGTCCGGGCGGGTCGCGCTGCTGTTGCAGAACCCGGGCGATTACTTCATGCGCGAGCACGTCGCGCAGGAGGCTTCCGCCGCCGCGCTGGGGGCGGTCGGGCTGGGGGATATGGCCGAGCGCAACCCCCGTGACCTGTCGGGAGGAGAGCGTCAGCGGCTCGCCCTGGCGATCGTCGCCGGCGATGGCGATACCCCGGCCGTGCTCGCGTTGGACGAGCCCACCAGGGGGATGGATCGCGAGTCCAAGGCCGAGCTTGCGCTTCAGTTGCGCCGCCGCGCCGCGCAGGGCCAGGCGGTGATCGTGGCGACGCACGACCCCGAGTTCGCGGCCGCCTGCGCGCAGCGCGCGATCCTGCTGGCCGACGGCCGCGTGATCGCCGACGGGCCGGCCCGCGAACTGCTCGCCGGTGGGTGGTATTTCGCGACCGAGACCGCGCGCATCCTCGGTGGCGCCGGCGGCGCGCTGCTGCCCGAACAGGGCGCCGAACTGCTGGCCGCACGGGCCGCGGCCGCTGTCTTTTCCGAGCAGGCCGCGTTTCCCGCCGGGGGCGAGCCCAAACCACGTGCGGTCAATACTGCAGCGGACGCGCGTGCGATCGTCCCGGGGCTCATCCGATGAGCTGGCTGCTCGCCTCCTCGCTGATCGTGGGGCTGATCCTCGCCGCCGGCTGGATCGCGTATGAGCGCCGGCGGCCCTCTGCGCGTCTGGTCGCGGTCGTGGCGACCCTCGCCGCCGTCGCCGCGCTCGGCCGCGACGCGTTCGTCGCGCTGCCGGACGTCAAGCCGGTCACTGCGATCGCGTTCGTCGTGGGCTACGGGCTCGGGCCGCTGCCCGGATTCAGCGTCGGCGCGATCGGCATGCTCGCGTCCAACGTGATGCTCGGCCAGGGTCCTTACACCCCGTGGCAGATGGCCGCCTGGGGCCTCGTCGGCCTCGCCGGCGCCGCGCTCGGCGCGCTCACCGGCAGGCGCCTGCGCCGCGTCCCGCTCGCGCTGGCGTGCGCCGCGGCCGCGCTGATGGCGAAGGAGATCATGAACCTCTACACCTACACCCTCGCGGGCACTCACACGCCCGCCGCGTTTCTCGCGATCGTCGCCGCGGCGCTGCCGTTCGACCTCACCGACATGTTCGCCACGCTGCTGTTCGCGCTCGCCTTCGGCCCCGAGCTCGCGCGTCTGCTCGCGCGCACCCGCGAGCGCATGACGGTGAGATGGGAGGTCCACCCGCCCCCGCCCGTCACGTCGGTGATCCTCGCGCTGGCGCTTGCCGTCTCGGTCACCGTGACCGCCACCGCGCACGCCGGCTCCTCGCTGGCCCCCGAGCTCTCGTTCCTGACCTCCGCCCAGAACGCCGACGGCGGTTTCGGCGGCGCGCGCGGGCAGGGCTCCAGCGAGCTGTATAGCGCCTGGAGCGCGATCGGTCTCGCCGCCGCCGGGCGCGATCCCGCGAGTGTGCGCCGCTCGGGACATTCTGTGCTCGACTCGCTGCGCGCCCAGGCATCGACGCTGCAGGGTCTCGGCGACGCCGAGCGCACGATCCTCGCCGCGCGCGCTTGCGGCGCCTCGGCTTACTCGTTCGCCGGTCGCAACCTCGTCGCCGAAGTGCTGCATTCGCGGAGCAGCGACGATTCGTTCGCGCATCAGGTCAACCTCAGCGCGTTCGCGGTGTTCGCTCTGCGCGCGGCCGGCCATTCTCCGGGCTTTGGCGCGATCCACCAGGCGGCGGGCTGGATCGAGCGCCAGCAGAATCCCGACGGCGGCTTCGCCTTCGGCTCTCGCGGCTCGCCCAGCGACGTCGACGACACCGGCGCGGCGCTGCAGGCGCTGGCCGACGCGGGCGCTCACAACAGGCGCATCCTGGCCGCCGCGGCCGGCTACCTGGTCCGCTCGCAGAGCGCGGACGGCGGCTTTCCCCAGCAGTACGGAGGGCAGTCCAACGCCCAGTCCACGGCCTGGGCGATCCAGGGCCTGATCGCCGCCGGCGATAACCCGGGCGCCGTGCGCCGCCGCGGCAGTCGCAGCCCGCTCGGCTTTCTCGAAAGCCTGCGCGCGCCCGACGGCAGCATCCGCTACTCCCGCACGGGCGCGCAGACGCCGGTATGGGTCACCGCGCAGGCGCTGATCGCGCTCGCGGGGCGCACGTTCCCGGTCGAGTGAGTTCGTCCCGTTCAGGCGAGCTTTAGCGGTTCGCCTACCCTGTGGGAAGCATGTCCACGATGTATATGCCCGCCGTCGGCACTTCCAGCCCCCGTAACGGCGGCGCGGTTCGGTCGAGCGCCGCGGCGCCGCTGTGCGCCGCCGGCCTGTGCCTCGGCGCGCTGGGAGTGACGTGGGTGGTGGCCGCGCTGGTCCCGGTGACGCACGTCAAAGACGCTGTGGCGCTGTATGACTTCACGTTGATCGGAGGTCCGCGGCTGGACGATCTGATGAACGGGCTGCTGCATCTGTTCGACCCGGCGCTTTACATCCTCTGGGGAGTGCTGCTCGTGTCCGTCGCGCTCGTGCGCCGCCGGCCCCGGGTGGCGCTCGCCGTCGCGCTCGTGCTGAGCCTCGCGCCGGCGAGCGCGGAGGCGCTCAAGCCGCTGCTGGCTCATCCCCATGCGCGGGTCGGCGTCAGCGAGATCACGGCCGCGTCGTGGCCGAGCGGTCACGCGACCGCCGCCACGGCTTTGGCGCTGTGCGCGATCCTCGTGGCGCCCCGGCGTCTGCGTCCGGCGGCGGCCGCGGTGGGCGCGATGTTCGTGGCGGCCGTGGGCGTGTCGCTGTTGATCCTCGCCTGGCATCTGCCGAGTGACGTCCTCGGCGGCTATCTGCTCGGCGCGCTGTGGATGGCGCTGGCGCTGGCCGCCCTGCGCGCCGCCGACACGCGCTCGCGATCAGTGCGACTGAGGCGCTCCCTCGCGGCTCCCGTCGCCGCCGGCGGCGTGCGCGCCGGGGTCCCATAGCGGCTCCGCGCCCTCGTTGACGGCGCGTGCGAGGATGAACAGCAGGTCCGAGAGCCTGTTCAGGTAGCGCACGACCTCGGGGTTTGAGCCCTCGTCCTGGGCGGCGATCGCACGCCGCTCGGCGCGGCGGCAGACGGTGCGGCAGACGTGCAAATGCGCGCTGGCGGGGGTGCCGCCGGGGATCACGAACGAGCGCAGCGGCGCGAGCGTCGCGTTGGCCTCGTCGCACGCGCCCTCCAGCCATTCGGTGTACTTGGCGGTTACGCGTAGCCGGGGACGGTCTGTGTCTGGCGCCGCGCCATCCCCGTCAGGGACGGCGCCCGGCACCGACAGGTCGGCGCCGAGGTCGAGCAGGTCGTTCTGCACGCGCTCGAGCCAGCCGAGCGCCTTCTGCGGCAAGTCCGGCTGCGCCAGCGCCACGCCGAGCGTCGCGTTGAGCTCGTCCACGGTGCCGTAGGCCTCCACGCGCGGGTGCAGCTTGGAGACACGGCTCATGTCGCCCAGGTGCGTCTGGCCGCCGTCGCCGAGCTTGGTGTAGATGCGAGTCAGATTGACGGTCATGGCCTGGCTCGAGTCTCGCATACCGCGACCCTGACTGCCCGCCGTCGGGCCGATCGGATACGTTCTGCGACCTCACATGCGGATCGGAGTCCCGACTGAGACCGCCGCCGGCGAGCACCGCGTCGCGCTCGTGCCGGAGGTGGTCGCCAAGCTCAAGGCCAAGGGCCTGGACGTCGTCGTTCAAAACGGCGCGGGCGCCGACGCGCTGCTGCCCGATTCGGCCTTCGTCGATGCCGGCGCGCAGCTCACCGGCGACTCCGCCGTGGTGTGGGGCGCTGACGTGGTCGTAAAGATCGCCCCGCCCGACCCCGAGGAAGTCCGCGCTCTGGGTTCGGGCTCGATTCTCGTCGGCTTTCTCGCTCCCCTGACGAGCCCGCGGACGACGCGCGCGCTGTCCGACGCGCACGCGACGGCATTTGCGATGGAGGCGATCCCGCGGATCTCGCGCGCGCAGTCGATGGACGCGCTGTCCTCGCAGAGCAACGTTTCGGGCTATGAGGCGGCGCTGTTGGGGGCGGAGAACATGGGCCGCTTCTACCCGATGCTGATGACCGCAGCGGGCACGATCCCGCCCGCGAAGGTGCTCGTGCTCGGCGCGGGTGTCGCGGGGCTGCAGGCGCTGGCCACGGCCAAGCGCCTGGGCGCTCGCACGACCGGATATGACGTGCGCCCGGAGGTCGCCGAGCAGGTGCGCTCGCTCGGGGCGCAGTGGCTCGACCTCGGCCTGGAGGCGAGCGGCGAGGGCGGTTACGCGCGCGAGCTGAGCGCCGAGGAGCGCGCCACCCAGCAGCAGGCGCTGACGGACGCGATCAAGGGCTTTGACGTGGTGATCACGACCGCGCTCGTGCCCGGTCGTCCGGCGCCGAGGCTCGTCACCGAGGAGGCCGTGCGCGGCATGAAGCCCGGATCGGTGATCGTCGATCTCGCCGGCGAGTCGGGCGGCAACTGCGAGCTGACCGAGCCGGGACAGACGGCGGTCAAGCACGACGTCAAGATCGTCTCGCCGCTGAACCTGCCGGCGCGCATGCCCGAGCACGCCTCGCAGCTGTTCGCGCGCAACGTGCTCGCGCTGCTCGAGCTGTTGGTCGGCGAGGACGGCGCTCTGCACCTGGACTTCGAGGATGAGATCGTCTCCGGCGCGTGCATCGTGCGCGAGGGCGAGATCGTCCATCCCGGGGCCAAGGCGGCGGTTGAGGCTTCGTCGTCATCCGCGGGCGCGAGCCCAAGCGGAGGTGCGCCCCAGTGATCATCGCCAGCACGCTCACGACCAACCTCGCGATCCTCGTGCTCGCGGGCTTCATCGGGTTCGTCGTGATCTCGAAGGTCCCGAACACGCTGCACACGCCGCTGATGTCGGGCACGAACGCGATTCACGGGATCGTGCTGCTCGGCGGCCTGTTGCTGTTCGGCCTCGCCGGGCTGGACGCGTTCAGCAAGGCGCTGCTCGTGATCGCCGTCGCCTTCGGCACGATCAACGTCGTCGGTGGCTTTCTGGTGACCGACCGCATGCTCGAGATGTTCAAGTCCAAGCCCAAACCGGCCAGGACCGAGGATGGGGAGGGCGGCGCGAGCGGCGGGTCCGGCGGCGCGGGCGAGGCGGGACAGGGGGAGGCTCATGAGCTTCCCGACGACGACGCTCGCCACTTCGGTGTTGCAGAGCGAAAGCTTCATCTACGTCCTGTACATCATCGCCTTCGCGCTGTTCATCCAGGGTCTGCGCGGCCTGGCGGGACCGACGACGGCGGTGCGCGGCAACCGCATCGCGGCGGTGGGCATGGCGATCGCCGTGGTCGCGACGCTGCTGAACCCCGGCGAGGGCAACTGGGGACTGATCGCGCTGGGGATCGCGCTCGGCGTGGCGGTCGGCGTGCCCGCTGCGCGCCAGGTGAAGATGACCGCGATGCCGCAGATGGTGGCGCTGTTCAACGGCGTCGGCGGTGGCGCGGTGGCGTTGATCGCCTGGGTCGAGTTTCGCCACTCGGGCTCCACCTACGGCTCCCACACGGTCCACATCGGCGCCGAATTGCCGGGTGGCCTCGCGCTGCAGACCGGCGCCTCGATCCAGATCGGCGGCGTGCCGACGTACGTCGCGATCTTCTCGGTGTTCGCCGCGATCGTCGGCTCGATCTCCTTCTGGGGCTCGAACATCGCGTTCGGCAAGCTCCAGGAAATCATCCCGGGCCGCCCGATCTCCTTCGGCTCCGCCCAGCAGGCGGTCAACATGGTGCTGCTCGTGCTCGCGCTCGCCGCCGGCGTCGACCTGATCGCCGGGGCGCACTCCGAAGCGCTGTTCATCGGCATGCTGATCGTCGCCGCTCTGCTCGGCAACGCCGTCGTGCTGCCGATCGGCGGCGCGGACATGCCGGTCGTGATCTCGCTCCTGAACGCCTTCACCGGACTGTCGGCGGCCGCCACCGGGATGGCGCTGAACAATCCCGCGCTGATCGTCGCGGGGATGATCGTCGGCGCCTCGGGCACGATCCTCACGAACCTGATGGCCACGGCGATGAACCGCTCGATCCCCGCGATCATCGCGGGCGGGTTCGGCGGCGGCGGCGCGGTCGCGGGCGCCGAAGGCGCGGGCGAGCACGCGGGTACGGTCAAATCGACGAGCGCCGCCGATGCTGCGATCCAGCTGGCCTACGCCGGCCGCGTGGTGGTCGTCCCCGGCTACGGCATGGCCGTGGCACAGGCCCAGCATGCGGTGCGCGAGCTGACCAAGGAGCTCGAGGCGCGCCAGGTCGACGTCAGCTACGCGATCCACCCGGTGGCGGGTCGCATGCCCGGGCACATGAACGTGCTGCTCGCCGAGGCCGACGTGCCGTATGACCAGCTCAAGGAGATGGACGACGCCAACCCCGAGTTCGCGCGCACCGACGTCTCGCTCGTGATCGGGGCCAACGACGTGACCAACCCGGCGGCCAAGAACACGCCGTCCTCGCCGATCTACGGCATGCCGATCCTCGAGGTCGCCGACAGCCGCTCGGTGATCGTGATCAAGCGCTCGATGAACCCCGGGTTTGCGGGGATCGAGAACGAGCTCTATTTCGACCCGAAGACTTCGATGCTGTTCGGCGACGCCAAGTCCGCGGTGAGTGAGATCACCGCGGAACTCGCCCAGCTCTGACGGCCTCCGGCTCCGCGCCGGAAAACGTCTTCTGTCAAGACGCCTGCTCGGTTATCGTGGCCCGTATGTCCGATGGTTGAGCGGAAGTTTGTACCTGGAGCACAACGGTTTCGGTGCGCTGAAGGCTTGCATAAAAGTCGGCCGTACTCTACCGTCAACTGACAGGAGAGGTACAGCGTCTAACTCGCGACTCCGGCATATGGGGGAGGGGGGGTTGCTGTGTCAGTGGCCGACCGCCGACGTCGGCGCTACTCCTATGCTTGTCTGGTCCTCTCGATCGGGACGGTTGCCGGAGTGGTGGCGTGGGGGTCGGTCGCTGCCGGCGCTCGGGGGTTCGCCGCACGCTCGGGCGCGCGTGCTCGCGCGAGCGTCATCGGCGGCGCCGGCGTTTCGATCTCGAGCTTTCCCTTTCAGGTCGCCCTGTATGACCCGGCGGCGGGCTCGCCGATGGCGGGCTTCTTCTGTGGCGGGGTGATCGTCGACGCGACGCATGTGATCACCGCGGCGCACTGCCTCGCGGGCGGCGGTCACGGGCGGGGCAGCGTCTCACGCGAAGTGGAGGTGCTGGCCGGCTCCACCCGGCTCGATCGCCCGGGCCCTGACAGCGTGCGCGATCCGGCCGCCGGCGTGGCGGTCGACCCCTATTACAACCCGTACACCAACGACTACGACATCGGCGTCATCACGCTCGCGCGGGCGCTGTGGTCCGGTGCGAGCGCACCGCGCGTGAACGGTTCGAGCACGATCGCGCCGCTGGCGATCGACACGGCCGCGATCGCCGAATACGACCAATCGAGCGCGACGCTTGCCACCGTCAGCGGATGGGGCGACACGATCGCGGCGCCCTTCGGGACGCCCCGCTATCCGGGCGCGTTGCGCGCGAACGCCGTGCCGTTCGTCTCCGAAGCGCTCTGTCAGGAAGAGTACGGGGCGATCGAACAGACGATCACCCCGCGCATGCTCTGCGCCGGCAGTTCCAGACCGCGCGCGGACTCCTGTTACGGCGACAGCGGCGGGCCGCTCGTGGTCGATCTCGATAGCCCCGCCCAGCCCCCTGCGGATTACGTGCTCGTGGGGCTGGTCGACTTCGGCAACGGCTGTGCCCAGGCGGGCTTCGCAGGCGTCTACACGCGCATCGCCGATCCCGCGATCGCCCATTTCCTGGCTTCCGACGTCGGCCACCGCGCGAAGATCACGGCGCGGCGCCCGGGGCGCAAGCGCAAGCGCCATCGCGCTCGCCGCTGAGGCGTCGTCGGGCTTGGCGCTCGCCCGTTGCGGCGGGCGCCCACGGCTCTGGCAGACTGCGATGCGTGATCGCGCGCGCCCAGGCACTAACCGCCCTTGCCGAGCACGAGTTCGACCTGGTGGTCGTAGGCGGGGGGATTACCGGCGCGGGGGTCGCCCTCGACGCCGCCACGCGCGGATTCAGCGTGGCGCTGATCGAGCGCGCAGACTTCGCCTCGGGGACCTCCAGCCGCTCCAGCAAGCTCGTGCACGGCGGGCTGCGCTATCTGCAGAACTTCGATCTGGCGCTCGTGCGCGAGGCGCTGCTGGAGCGCCAATTGATGGTTGCGCTCGCGCCGCATCTCGTGCATCCGCTGCCGCTGGTCGTGCCGGCCTTCGACGGGGTGCGCCCCGATCGGCTGATGGGAATGGGGTTGAACCTGTATGACGCGATGTCGGTTACCGATCGCAGATCGGCCGGCGAGCGTCTGCGGGCCGGCAGAGCGGCGATCGGCCGCTCGAGGCGAGGCCGCGCCGAGCGCGCCAAGAACGCGTCCACGATGGAGACCGAGCCTCAATCGCCGCCTGTGCCGGCGCAGTCCGAGACAGCCGAGTCGTGGAGCCCCGAGCGCCACCGCACGATCTCCGGCGCGGAAGTGATCGAGCTGCTGCCCGCGCTCGCCGCGCGCGAGCCGACGAGCGGGTACCTGTTCTATGACTGTCAGACCGACGACGTGCGCCTTGTCCTGACGGTGCTCGGCGAGGCCGAGCGCTTCGGCGCGGTGTGCGCCAATCGCGTGGACGCCGGCGGCCTGCTGGCGCGCGATGACGGGCACGCGTGCGGGGTACGAGCGTGGGATCGTGAGAGCGGCGAGGAGTTCGAGATTCGCGCCGCGAACGTCGTCAACGCGACCGGCGTGTGGGCCGACCGCTTGATGGAGGAGTCCGAGCTGCCGCGCATTCGCCCCAGCCGCGGCACTCACATCCTGCTGCGCCACGAGCACCTGCCGCTCGTCGGCGGCGCGATCGTCCCGGCGGGGGAGGGGCGATCGATCTTCGCGCTGCCCTGGCTCGGGCGTACGCTCGTGGGAACGACCGACCTGGACTACGAGGGCGAACTCGACCACGTGAGCCCGTCCGCAGAGGATGTCGACTACCTGCTGAGCGCTGTCAACGAGTTCTTCGGGACCGCGTTCGGGGCGCACGATCTCGCGGGCGCCTACGCCGGCGTGCGGCCGCTGATCTCAAGCGGCGACCCGAAGAAGTCGGTCGACATCTCGCGCAAGGCCGAGCTGTATGAGGCCGCTTCGGGGATGCTCACGATCACCGGCGGCAAGCTCACGACGTGGCGGCGGATGGCCAAGCTGACGGTCGATCGGCTGGTCGAGCGAGACGCTCGCGAGGCGCCCTGTCACACGCACGAGATCCCGCTGGGACAGGCGATCGCGGTGGAGGATCTGCCGCGCGTGGAGGGCGTCCCCGAGGAGTCCTACGCGGCGCTCGCGGGCCGCTACGGCTATGCGGCGCGCGAGGTGCTCGCGCTGGCCGGCGAGCGGGGCGAGCTGGCCCAGCCGATCGTGCCCGGCCTGCCCGACCTGCTGGCCGAGGTCGCGCTCGCGGCGCGCCGTGAGCAGGCGCGCTCGATCGGTGACGTGCTGCTGCGCCGCACCCGCCTCGGGCTGCTGGCCGCGCAAGAGCTGCCGGTCGAGCGTGTCGCCGACGTGCTCGCGCGGGAGCTGGGCTGGGATCTGGAGCGCACCGCCCGCGAGATCGAGCGCTTCGTGAAGGAGGCCGACGCCGAGGGAATTCGGGGCGAGGTAGAGCCCGGCCGCCCGGACGGCGACGCGGATGTCGCGGGGTCGCGGGAGGCGCGTACGGCGTGAGGCGTACGGCGTGAGCCATACGGATCCACGCGTAGTGTCGCGCGCCCAGGAGATTCCACCGCGCGTCCTGCGCGCCTGCGGGCACACGCTGGGGCTGGGCGGGCGACCGTGGTTGATGGGCATCGTCAACGCCTCACCCGACTCCTTCAGCGACGACGGTTGCGCGCGCACGCTCGAGCGCCGGGCGCTGCTGGCCCGCGAACTCGTGGACGCGGGCGCGGACATGCTCGACATCGGCGGCGAGTCAGCGCGGACCGGAGTTCCAGCGGTGTCCGTCGAGGAGGAGATCGAGCGGGTCGTCCCACTCATCGAACGGATCTCGAGCACCATGCAGACGGTCGTCTCGGTGGACACGTACAAGCCGGCGGTGGCTGCCGCCGCGATCGCCGCCGGCGCCGCGATCGTCAACGACGTCTCCGGCCTGCGCGACCCCGACCTCGCGCGCGTATGCGCCCAGACGGGCGCTGCGCTCGTGCTGATGCACACCCGCGCGGCGCCCAAGCAACGGATGCAGGACCCCGATCTGTATGGACAGGACATCGCCGGCGAGGTGCTCGCGTTCCTGCGCGAGCGCATCGAGCTGGCGACCGCGACCGGGGTCGCGCACGAGCAGCTGATCGTCGATCCCGGCCCGGACTTCGCGAAGACCCCTGCGCAGACGATCGCACTGCTCGCCGAGATCGGGCGCCTGCACGAGCTGGAGCGCCCGCTGCTGATGGCGATCTCGCGCAAGGACTTCATCGGCGCGCTCACCTCGCGCGCTCCGCGCGAGCGCTCAGCGGGCACGCTCGCCGCGCTCGCCCACGGCATGGGCGCGGGCGCGCACATCTTTCGCCTCCACGACATCGCCGCCGCCCACGACTTTCTCACCGTGCGGGCGGCGCTCGCCGGAGCGTCTGCGCCGCGCAGGGATCTGGCGTTGGCCGAGGAACTCCGACACGAGCCCTGACTCGAGCCCGGCGGCGGGGAAATGCCGCCGGCCCGCGATTGCGCCGTCACGGGCGCTAGGGTTTCATGCTCAATGCGGGTGCCGGTCGCTGCGCAACGCGACCGGGCGCCAACCACCCATACCGATACGAGGGAGAATCACATGTCAGTTCTAGACCGCTCCGAGCTCCAGGACAGCCCGCTGGCCGACCTGCACGCGATCGCCGACCAGCTCGGCCTCGAAGGATTTCGCCGGCTGCGCAAGGCCGAGTTGATCGACACGATCCTCGGCGGATCCGCCGCCGGAAAGTCCTCGACGGCGTCGACCGACGCGGAGACCGCGGACGCCGCCGAGCACGACGACGAGCAGGCGCCGGCCACCGACAAACGGCGTCGGCGCCCGAGCGTTCGCGGACGCCGATCCCGGCGCACGGCGGCCAATGACGCCGATACGCAGGACGGCGGGGAGACACCGGACGCGCAGGACCGCCCGATCGAGAAGGACGAGACGGACGGGGGAGATCTCGGCGCCGGCGCCGGCAGCAGCAGCGGCGCCGGCAGCAGCAGCAGTGGCGGCGGCGGTCCTCGTGGCGGGCGGACGGGAGAGGATCGTCCGCCCCGGAAAGACCGTCCCGCCAGAGGCGAGCGACCGGCCAGGGGAGGTCGGGGCGCCAGGGATGAGCGCCCGCACCGCGAGGACGAGCCCGCGGGCGAGGAGCGCGTGGCCGAGGGCGTGGTGGAGTTGCTGGGCAACGGTTCGGCGTTCCTGCGCGTGCACCCGCCGGAGGCCTCCGACGAGGACGTCTATATCGCCGCCGCGCAGGTGCGTCGCTGCGAGCTCGTCTCCGGCGACAGCGTCACCGGACCGCTGCGCATGCCCAGGCGTTCGGAGCGCTACTCCTCGCTGATTCGCGTGGAAACGATCAACGGCGCACCCGCCGGGGAGGTTGCGGAGGGCGCCCGCTATGACGAGCGTCCGGTCGCCTATCCGAGCGAGCGCCTACCCCTAGACGGGGGCGACGCGACACTCGAGGCGATCGAGTGGCTGACGCCGTTCGGGCGCGGCTCGCGCGTGATCCTGACCGGCCCCGCGCGCGCCGGCAAGACCGAGATTCTCAGGCGGATGCTCGGCGCGCTGGCAGGCCGTGAGGGCCTTGAGGTCACGCTGCTGCTCGCGGGCGTACGCCCGGAGGAGGTCGCCGAGTGGGCCGAGGGTCCGGTCGCGCCCGCGACCACGCTCAGCTTCGCCGCCTCCGCCGACGCGCAGGGGCAGGCCATCGAGCGCGCGATCGAGACCGCCAAGCGCACCGCCGCGCGCGGCGGGGACGCGCTCGTGCTGATCGACACGCTCGACGGGATGCACCCGCACGCCGCGCGCAAGGTGCTCGCGGCGGCCCGCAACCTGACCGACGGCGGGTCGCTGACGATCCTCGCGACGGCCACGCGCTCTTACGGCGGAGAGACGACCGTCATTGCCCTCGACCGGTCACTTGCAGACGCCGGAGGACCGCCGCTGGACCTGATCGCGAGCGGGACCGTCCGCGCCGAGCTGCTCGTCGGCGAGGAGGGCGCGGCGGCGATCGCCAAGGCTCGCGCGAGCGCGCTGGAGTCCGCCGCGAGCTAGTCGCGGTTATAGGCGACGCGGCCCCACGAGGGCTCGCGTGCGAGTTCGATCGGCTCGTGATCGCGCTCGGGCTGCACGTACGTGAAGCTGCCCGTGCCTTCGTCGAAGGCAACACCCAGCTCGCCCTTGTTGACGCGCTGATCGAGCCACGCGCCCCGGAAGACGAGCCGGCGCAGCCAGTGCACGAGCGAGCGCTCGGCCGGTCCGACGAGCTCGGGCCAGCAGTCGTTGACGTGCTCGCCCAGGCCCGACGCGGGATCGTAGACCTCGCCGTTGACCGCCAGATTGACGAGGTCTTCCAGCTCGTCCGAGCCCAGCCGGCCGCCGACGAACCCGAGCTTCAGCGCCGCCTGCTCGCAGCGCTCGGAGAAGTCTGCTTCGTTGAACGTGAAGCGCAGCTCGCCGTATTCGAGGACGAAGTCCTCACCCGAGTCGTAGTTGCCGCGGCGCGATGATGATGATGTCTGTTCCATGAGAGGCAGGCCGGGAGGTCGTTGGGGCCCGGGTCGTCGGGATCATATGCTGCGTTCCTGCCCGCGTCGTGGCGATGAATGGGATTTTGCAGTTCAGACGGCGCATGCGCCGTCTGCGACCCCGCGCATGCGCGGGGTCGTGACGAGCCACATGTGGCTCGTCAACCGTCGGCACATGTGCCGACGGCGGGGCCGCACATGTGCGGCCCCGAGGAATGCCCGCATGCGGGCATTCCGGCCACGGTGCCTGCACCGTGGCCCACCCCTATACGCTCCGCACCATGGCACGCCTGACCGAGCGAGGACTGCGCCGATCCGTCGGCGTTCCCGGCCTGTTCGCGACCGCCTACGGCAACGTCGGCTCCTCGATCTATTACGCGCTCGGGCTCGTCGCCTACTACGCCCTGGGGCTCACCCCGGTCGTGTTCATGTTCGCGGGCGGCCTGTTCGTGCTGACCGCCAAGACCTATGCCGAGGGCGCCTCGATGTTCCCCGAAGCCGGCGGCTCCTCCTCGTTTGCGCGTCACGCCTTCAACGACGTCGTGTCGTTCTTCGCCGGCTGGGCGCTGAGCCTCGACTACATCATCACGATCGCCATCTCGGCGTTCTTCGTGCCCCACTACCTGGGCGCGTTCTTTCCGAGCCTCACGCACAACCCGGGCGACATCATCGGCGGGCTGATCACGATCGTGCTGCTCGCCGCGCTGAACATCCGCGGTTTGGGGGAGTCGGCCAAACTCAACCTGTTCCTGGCCGTCGCCGACCTGTGCACGCAGGTGCTGCTCGTCGGCCTGGGCTTCGTGCTCGTGCTCAACCCCTCGCTGCTCGTCAATCAGGTCCATCTCGGCACGGCTCCGACGTGGCACAACCTGATCTTCGCGCTGTCCGTCGCGATGGTCGCCTACACGGGCATCGAGACCGTCTCGAACATGGCCGAGGAGGCCAAGGACCCCGGGCACGACATCCCCAAGTCGGTCAACCTCGTGCTGATCGCCGTGCTCGGTGTCTACGCCGGCATCTCCGTGGTCGCGCTGTCGGCGCTGCCGGTCGTGCATACCGTCCACGGTTACGCCACCGAACTGGGCACGACCTACGAAAACGACCCGGTGCTCGGCATCATCCGTCACCTCGGCCTGCACGGCACGGTCCTGAAACTCGCCCAGGACTACGTCGGCGTGCTTGCGGCGACGATTCTCTTCATCGCCACGAACGCCGGCCTGATCGGCATCTCGCGTCTGTCCTGGTCGCTCTCCGAGCACCGCCAGCTGCCGAGCATCTTCTCCCAGCTGCACCCCAAGTTCCGTACCCCGTGGTTCACGATCGTGTTCTTCTCGATCATCGCCGCGCTGCTGATCCTGCCGGGCGAAACGAAACTGCTCGGCAACCTCTACTCGTTCGGGGCGATGCTCTCGTTCACGACCGCGCACGTCGCCGTGGTCGCGCTGCGCGTGAAGGAGCCCGACCGCGAGCGCCCCTACCGGATGCCCTGGAACGTGCGCATCCGCGGCTCGGACATCCCGATGACGGCCGTGATCGGCGCGCTCGGCACGTTCGGCGCGTGGTGCGCGGTCGTCGCGCTGCACACCGAGGCGCGCACGATCGGCATCCCCTGGATGCTCGCGGGGATGGCGGGCTACTTCTACTACCGTCACCGCCAGGGTCTCGATCCCTACAAGAGCTACCGCATCCCCCGCGAGGAGCGCCCCCCGGACTTTCACGAGCTCGACTATCGCACCGCGCTCGTGCCGATCTTCGGCACCGACGTCTCCGCGCAGGCGCTCACCTCCGCCGCCAAGCTGATCGGCGAAGACGGCGTCGTGTATGCGATCTTCGTGCTGCCCGTCCCCAGCCAGCTCTCACTCGACTCGGGTCTCGCCGAGGAGGAGGCGCAGGGGCGCTCCGCCCTGGAGTCCGCGCGCATCAAGGCGCGCCGCGCGGGCATCAAGATCCACACCGGTCTGATCCGGACGCGCAATCCGGGCTCGGCGCTCGTCGACGAAGCGCTGCGGGTCGGCTCGGACGTGATCTACTGGTCCACGATCCATGCCCCCGCCGGTGAGCAGCGGATCGGACCGACCGCCGCCTATCTGCTCGCAAAGCGCCCCTGTCGCGTGATCATCGAGACCCAGAACCGCCCCGCGCGCGCAAAGCCCGAGCCGGCGCCGGCTTGAGTCAGCCCGAGCCGGGTTGGCGCAGTCCCAGCACGAACCGCAGCCGTTCCATGCCCCCGCCGAGGCTCTTGCCCCCGCCCGCGAGCGTCGTGGCGTTGCGCAGGTAAGGGACGAACGGCGCGATCGTGGAATCTTCGCTCAGCCCGACCCCTTCGAGCAGGCTCAGCAGCGTCGGGAAATCGGTCGTCAGGCTCGGCTGGATGCCTTCCCCGAGGGCGCTCTGCGCGGCCGTGTAGGCGGCGGCGCCGGACATCGTGCTCGGTGGATTCAGAACGCCCGTGATCGAAGATTCGCCGAGACCCAGCACGAACTTCGTCTTGCCGTTCGCCGCGCGTCCGTCGGCGATCACGAGCGTGACGGGCAGGCCCGTGATCTTCGCTTCCACGGCCGCTTCCGTGCCCGGGATGCTCGTCGGGGTGGCTTCCGCGCCGGAACCGTTCAGGGCGCTCGCGAGCTTTCCCACGGCCGCGCGCGAAGCGGCCGGGTCGCTGGAGTCGATCGCGACTGCGGCCTTCAGTTCGAGCACGGTGGTCCCGCTCGCGAACACGCCGGCTTCGCCCATCCAGGCGCGAAAGTCGCGGCGGGCCTGCGGCGTGTCCGCGGCGAGCGCGTTCAGCGGCGTCAGCAGCCCTTCGAGCAGGCCTTTGATGCTCAACGTCACCTGCGCCGAGGACGACGCCGGAGGGCCGCCTTCGCCGCCGGCGGCGCTCAGCGTGCTCGCCAGCGAGAGCAGATTGCGCAGTCCCTGCAGCGAGCGGCCGGAGCCACCGCCGGCGTCGCCGATACCGGCCGCCAGCCATGCTTCGCCGGGCAGTTCGGCGAACGCGCGGTTGCCCGTGGCGAGTCCGCCGACGAGCCCGCCGTCGCCGGCGCTCCCGCCGAGGCCCGCGCTGCCCGTCGCGCCGGTGGCGCCGGTGGCGCCGGCGGAGGCGGTGCGCGCCGGAGCGGTGTCGGCGTCGAGCGCGAGCGACTTCGCGTCCGGTGTCAGCGAAACGTTCAACGGGCGCGCGCCACCGAGTTCTTCCAGGAGTCCCAGCGGTGATTTGCTCGCACTCGAGCGTGCGCCCGCGGCGGCCGTGTGGGCCGTTCTCAGCGCCCCCGGATTCGAGTACAGGTGCCCCAGCGCGCCCGCCGGGGCGACCGTCTGCAGCTGCGCGTAGGAGCCGTCGCCCTTCAGCGAGGCGCCGCTGCGGGTCGTGTCGATCACCGCGCGCACGCCCGTATCGGTGCCGAGCACGACCAGCTTGTCGATCACCGCGAACGCGTCCCCGCCGGCGCTCGCCTGGTAAGAGACGCCCTTGTAGCTCGTCGCGTGCGCGCCCGCGTGCGCGGCCTGCGTCGAGACGAACTTTTGCGCGGCCGCGAGGTCGCGCGTATCGAGCACGATCGCGCCCTGCCTTTCGCCGCTCGCAAACGGCCACGTCACGCCCGCGCCGGCGCCGGTCAATCCCTGCAGCAGCGTACTCGTCAACGCTTCGGCGGAAGAGCCGAGCGCGGTGAAGAACAGGCCCGCGTTTTCTCCCAGCCACGGCGCGAGGTCGCGGCCGAAGTCGAGCTTGGTGGAGCCAGGGGTCTGCAGCACGCCGAGCAGGCGCGTGTACGGGTTCTTCTGGCCCGTCAGCGCGTGCCCGGCCGCGAGCGCTTGGTCCTTCAGGCGCCCCTCAGGGCGCACGACCGCGCCCGCATACACGGGCGCGTAAGCGGGGACGACCCCGGCGGGATCGGCGCTCGTCCCGGTCGAGGCGCTGGAGCCGCAGCCCGCGAGCGCGCCCGTGAGCGCGACGAGGGTAAGGCCGGCGGCGACCAGACCTCGGGCGCCCGCGGTCGGTACGGACGGCCCGCGACGGACGGCGCGAGCGAGCAAGGCATGTGGTTCGCGCCGCAGTCGAGGACCGCGCGATCGCCGCTTGCGAGATCCCTCGTCCACCAGTCCATGACGCCCCTGCTCGACCCGCATCGATCGATCGTATCCGCAACCGACGATGCACATACCCGGTCTGCAAAGCGGATTGCACGAATCGGGGCGCTCGGCGGGCTCGCGGGCGCAAGCGCGGCCCGGCGGAAAACGCCGTGGAGAGAGGCTTTTCGTCGAAATCAACGGCCCTGGGGCAGGGTTGTGGGAAAAAATGTGCAATTAGGGTTGCGTTGTGGGGGAAAGTGGGGTAACTTGCCGGAAGCGAGCCGAGGTGGAGGGGCTCCTCCCACTCCTCCACCCCGGCTCGGTAATCCCTTCTACGAGCAGCCCACTTCCGACGAGCAGAAGCAGACGAAGTCCTCTCCCTCATGGTTCACTTCCGCGGCACCTTCGACCACACGCTCGACGCCAAGAACCGCCTGACCGTCCCGGCCCGCTATCGCGCCGCGCTCTCGGAGGGGGTCGTGCTGGCGATGCCCGTCGATCTGAAGCCCTGCGTCGGCGTCTGGCGCCCGGAGGAGTACGAGCGCTACACCCAGCGCGCGCTCGCCGAGCTTCCCCCGCTGTCCTCGCGGTTGACCGAGCTGGAGCGCTTCTTCTACGGCAGCTCCCAAGACGCCGACCTCGACGCGGCCGGACGGATCATGGTCCCCTCGTTCCTGGGCGAGCACGCGGGATTGACCAAGGAGGTCGTCGTAGTCGGCGTCGGCGACCGCCTGGAGCTGTGGGATCGCAGCGCCTGGAACGACCATCGACCCACCCTTTTGGGGGGCGTCGCGGAGATCACGGCCAGTGTCGACGAGTGAGATCGCGAACCCCTGCGCCCACCGCCTATCGTGACCATGACCACCCTGACCCTTGACAAGATGACCACCTCGACGCACATCCCGGTGCTCGCCGGCGAGCTGATCGACCTGCTCGACCCGCGACCCGGGCAGACCGCGATCGACTGCACCTTCGGCGGCGGCGGCCACGCCCAGCTGATCGCCGAGCGCCTCGGCGCGCAGGGAACCCTGATCGCGATCGACCGCGACCCCTACGCGGCCGAGCGCTTCGACGATCTGGCGGGCGAAGTCGCGTGCACCGTGCGCTTCATCCGCTCCGGCTACGCGCAGGCGCTCGATGAGTTGGCGCACGAGGGCGTGCGCGCCGACGCCGTCTACTTCGACCTGGGCATGTCCTCGATGCAGGTCGACGCCCGCGAGCGCGGCTTCTCTTACTCCTTCCAGGCGCCGCTGGACATGCGCATGGACCCCGACCAGGAGATCTCTGCGCGCGAGATCATCGCCACCTGGGAGGAGCGCCGGCTGGCGCGCGCGCTGCGCGACTTCGGCGAGGAGCGCCACGCGGGCGCGATCGCCCGGGCGATCGTCCGTCGCCGAGAGCTTTCGCCGATCGACACCACCCAGGATCTCGTCGAGACGATCGTCGCCGCGATCCCCGTGCCCGCGCGCTTCGCCGGCGGTCATCCCGCCAAGCGCTCCTTCCAGGCGCTGCGCATCGCCGTCAACGACGAGCTGGACCAGCTGGACGAGGCCTTGCCGCTCGCGTGGGGATTGTTGCGCGAGGGCGGCGTGCTCGCCGGGATCTCCTTCCACTCCCTGGAGGACCGCCGCGTCAAGCGCTTCATGGCCGCCCGCGCGCAGGGCTGCGTCTGCCCGCCCGATCTGCCCGTCTGCGGATGCGGGCGCACACCCGAGGCCGCGCTCATGACGCGCCGCTCGATCGTGCCCTCCGCCGGTGAGATCGCGAGCAACCCGCGCTCCTCATCCGCGCGCCTGCGCGCCGCCCGCAAGCTGGTGGGAGACGCTTCGGCTTCGTCGGCGCCTGCGCCAGAGCAGGCGCCCGGCGACCCATTCCCGAAGTCCTCCGCGCGACGCTCCGCGCGCAGGCGCGGCGAGCACGGGGGCAGGCGATGACCCCGTCGCCCCCCGCAGCGGCCGCCGCCGCGCCGGCTCCCGCGGTCCGCCCCCGCCGCAGGCCGCCCGCGCCCGCGCGCCCGCGCCGCGTATCGGGTCCCGCCTCCTCCCGCACGGCGCCGGTGCCGTCCCGTCGCGCCGCGCCCTCGCGCAACCCGGCAACCGTCATCACGACACACCCGCTGTTCGACCGCCTGATCCACGGGCGCGCGTGGATCGGGCTCGTCACGTTCGCGCTGATCGGAATCGTCACCATGCAGCTCGGCCTGCTCAAGCTGAACGCGGGCATCGGCCGCGCGCTCGAGCACGAGGGCGCGCTGCAGCGCGAAAACTCGGCTTTGAGCGTCGAAAACTCCGAAATCGCCGCCGGCGACACCGTCGAGTTGCAGGCCGCGCACATGGGTATGCAACTGGTCCCGGCCGGCTCGCTGCGCTTCCTTTCCGCGCAGGGATCCCAGTCGCAGATTCCCAAGGCCGCGGCCGCGCTGAGCGCGCGCGCAAACGGCACCGCGACCACCGCGACCGCCTCGACCTCGGGCGAAGCGTCCTCGTCCTCGTCCGAATCGGAAACCTCCGCAAGCTCCGCGGCCTCGTCCGAAACGACGTCCGAAGCCAAACCCGAAACGACCTCGTCGGCTGAAACGACCTCGGCTGCTCCCGCCGAAACGCACGAAAGCACGAGCACGCCCGCGGCAACCGGCGAAAGCACGTCCGCCACGACCAGCGAAAGCACGCCCACGAGCGAATCCGGCGGCTCCTCGGCGACCCCGGGAGGCTGACGGGTGGCCACCGTCCAGCACCGGATCGGGGTCATCTTCGCGCTGTTCTTCCTGCTGCTCGCGCTCGCCGCCGCGCGCACCCTGTATCTGGGGACGGTGCGCGCGGGAACATTGCGCAAGGCCGCCCAGACCCAGCAGCTGAGCAACGAAACGCTCCCCGCCCAGCGCGGCACGATCGTCGACCGCAACGGCGTCGATCTCGCCGTCTCCGAGCCCGCGCAGGACATCTCGGCCGATCCCTATCTCCTCAAGGACCCGCTGGTGGCCGCGCAGAAGCTGGCGCCGCTGCTCGGCAAGTCCCAGGGGCAAATCCTCGCGCTGCTGAGCGAACGCCGCGGCTTCGTCTACCTGGCGCACGCGCTCCCGGCCCGCCAGGCGCGCGCGGTGATGGCGCTGAAGCTCGAAGGGCTCAGCGGCACGCCGGTCATGCGCCGCGTGTACCCGCGCGGGACGCTCGCCGCGCAGGTGCTCGGCTTCGTCGGCACCGAAGGCAAGGGATTGTCAGGCCTCGAGTACTCGCAGTCCTCGCTGCTCAAGGGCGTCGCGGGGGAGCGGCACACGGTCAGCGACGCGCGCGGCCAGCCGATCTCGATCGCCAACGTCCACACCGAGAAACCGGGCGCCACGCTCACGCTCACGCTGGACGCCAACATCCAGCAGCGCGCCGAAGACGTCCTCGGCGCGGTCGGGCGCGTGTTCGCCCCCAAAGACGCCACCGCGATCGTGATCAACCCGAACACCGGTGCGCTGCTCGCCCTCGCCAACTGGCCGCAGGTCAACGCCAACGACCCCGCCGCCTATTCGCAGGCCGCGCTGGAGGATCGCGCGGTCGGCTTCGCCTACGAACCGGGCTCCACGTTCAAGGCCTTCACCGTCTCCGGCGCCCTGCAGCAGGGCCTGATCACGCCCACGACCGGCTTTAACATCCCCGACCAGATCCAGGTCGCCGACCGCACGATCCACGACGACACCGAACACGCCGACGAGACGCTCTCGACCGCGGAAATCCTGGCGCAGTCAAGCAACGTGGGGGCGATCCAGATCGGCAAACTGGAGGGCGCCGCCAACTTCAACACCTGGGTCCATCGTTTCGGCTTCGGCGCTCCCACGGGGGTGGAACTCCCCGGCGAGGAACAGGGCGTCACCTTGCCTCTCTCCAAATACTCCGGCTCCTCGATGGGCAACCTCCCGATCGGCCAGGGCGAGCTCGTGACCCCGATGCAGATGGTCGCCGCCTACGCGGCCATCGCCAACGGGGGGATCCTGCGTCGCCCCCACATCATCGGCGCGGTCAACGGCCGCTTGCGCAGGACTCCTTATGGACACCGCGTCATCTCCGGCGCGACCGCCGCCCAGCTGCGCACGATGCTGGAGGGAGTCCTCGCTCCCGGCGGAACCGCCCACGAGGTCTCGATCCCCGGCTACCAGCTCGCGGGCAAGACCGGCACGGCCAGCAAGATCGATCCTGCCACGGGGGAATATTCCAAATCGGCCTACGTGGCCTCGTTCGTGGGCTTTGCGCCCGCGTCGGACCCCAAGCTGCTGTGCGCGGTGATAGTGGACGAACCCCAGGCCGGCTCGATCTTCGGGGGCACCGTCGCGGCCCCGGCCTTCGGCCAGATCATGAGCTTCGCCCTGCCCTACCTGCGCATACCGCCGGGGTAGCACCCACCGCTCGCCGCCTTTGCACTGGCACCCGAAAACATAATCGCGAGTCCCTGTCACATGGGGACTTGACATTTGTTCGCGCATTGGCTATGTTGTTCCGGTCGGTGGCGTTCCCGACGGGACGCCGGAACATAGATCGGGTTATTCAGATCGGGTAATGAGTCGTCCCAGGTGGCGACTCGCCAGAGGGTTTCTTTTGGAGAGGGACCTGAGATCGCTTCGGTGAGGGAGCTGTTTTCGCGTGGGCTCATTGGGAGAGGGTGCAGTGGTGAAGTCGCGTGCCCGCACACGGGTACGCCCCGGCTCCCGCGCGCGTCAACGACTCGGCGAGGCGCCGCGCGCCCGCGTCGTGGAGATACAGCGCGCCCGCCTGCTGGCCGCGGCCGCCAACGTGGTGGACGAGCTCGGTTACTCCCACACCAACGTTTCGCACATAACGGCCCGCGCGCGTGTGTCGCGACGCACGTTCTATGACCTGTTCGAGGATCGCGAGGACTGCCTGCTCGCGGTGTTCGAGGACGTCGTTCGGTCGCTCAGGAGTGAAGTTCTCTCCGCCACGAATGCCGCGGGTCTGGACTGGCGCGGGCGGGTGCGCGCAGGGCTGTGGACGATTCTCTCGTTCCTGGATCGCGAGCCCGTGCTCGCGCGCGTGTGCGTGGTCCAGGCGCTGCGTGGTGGCACCCGCGCACTGGAGCGCCGCGAGCGGGTGCTGGCGGAATTGGCCCGGGTTCTCGACGAGGGTCGCGTCGAGAGCGCTCGCACAGGTGAATGCCCTCCGCTGACGGGCGAGGGTTTGGTCGGCGCGGTGTTCGGGATCGTGTACGGGCGGTTGCTGCGGGGCGCGCGCGTGCCGCTCACGGACCTGTTTGGGGATTTGATGGGAATGATCGTGCTGCCCTACCTTGGGCCTGCCGCGGCGCGCCAAGAGAGGTGCGAGACTAGGACGTTTTCATCCGGTCTTAAAAGCCCGACCCGCTCGGCTGATTCGTCGGTGTCCGCCAACGAGCTCTTGGCGGAGCTGCCGATGCGGCTCACGTATCGCACCGCGCGCGTGCTCGAAGCGCTCACAACTGCCCCCGGGGCCTCCAACCGTGTGGTGGGTGAGCGCTCTGGGATCATCGACCAGGGGCAGATCTCGCGCCTGCTGGCGCGACTCGCGCGCTTGGGGTTGACCGAGAACAGCGGTCAGGGGCACACCCGTGGCGAGGCCAACGCCTGGACGCTCACGCCCACGGGGCGGCGCGTCGCGCTTGGGATCGGCGCGCATGCGGACGGCACCAAGGCCGCGGGAGATCGCAAGTGACCCCCTGCCGCACCGACATCTTTAGCACCGTAAACCCATCCGCGTGCGTAGCGCCGAGCGCCGGCACGTTCGACTCCACAAAGGAGAGATGACCGATGTTCTCAGCAATACGTAGACGGATGCATGTCAGTCCCACGACGGTGATCGCGAGCCTCGCGCTGGTGTTCGCGATGACCGGTGGGGCGTATGCAGCGAGCAAGGTTTTGATCACCTCGACGAAGCAGATCAGCCCGAAGGTGCTGAAGTCGCTGCAGGGCAAGGCGGGAGCGGCCGGTGTGCCCGGCGCGCCGGGGTCGGCCGGCCCACAGGGTCCGGCGGGCGTCGCCGGAGCTAAAGGCGAAACAGGTTCACAGGGCCCGGAAGGTAAAGAAGGTAAACAAGGCACCCCGGGAGCCAACGGTCAGACCGGTTTCACCGCGACGCTCCCGTCGGGGAAGACGCTTAAGGGACAATGGAGCCTGTACGCGGAGGTCCCCGGTCAGTTCCGCAAAGCCGTGAGCAGTGTCAGCTTCGGGATCCCGCTTGCCGAAGCACCGGTTCCCCATTACATTCGGGCTAACGGCAAAGAACCCTTCTACAACACCTCCACGAAAACCGAAGAAGAACGCGAACAGGTTGAATGTCCCGGCAGTGCCGCGAGCCCGGAAGCCAAGCCGGGGAACCTTTGCGTCTATGCGTCCTCCGAAAATGACGTGGAGCCGAATCTCGCCGAAATCGGATCTCCGCAGAGTGTCCTCCCGAAGGTCATGTCGTTCGAGAAAGGTGGTCTTGGGGAATTTGAAGGTCCGTCCGCGAGTGGCAAGAACGGTTTTGGCCTGACCGTATTCGCCAAAGAAGCCGGTGCCGTGGAAGCGGTCGGCGCCTGGGCCGTGACCGCCGAATAGCCCCTCCCGCCGTCGATAGGAGCCTCTGATGCCAGCTGCGCACATCAACCAGATCACACCGCCCGGAGAACGGGCACGCCACCGCCGCCGCACCTGGGGTGCCGTGCTCGCGGCGTTCCTGGCTGGCTGTGCGCTGCTGGCAGTCACCGCGCCGACAGGGCTGGCTAGGACCGGAACGAACCCCGGCCCGCCAGGCGGAGACGGGTCAGTGACAGTCGGATGCGAACGGACGGGTCATACGTCCTTCGCAGCTGCATTCAGACTCGATCCTGCCACGTTTGCGACCCAGTGGGAATTCCTGTATTCCACCGGGGCGGAAGGGCCTTGGACGCCGATCCCCGGCGGCTCCGGGACGATCACCCAGGCCGAAGCGGAAGCCCTCGAAGCCAACAACGGCGTGCCGCTCAGGGCGCCTCTTGGGGGCTTGATGCCGGAAGTGCGGTATTACCTTGTGCTGAAAGCCCATAACCAGGACGGTGCGTTTGAACCGAAGGGGTCCTGCGAAACCGTGCCGCTAACCCCGGCACCGTACCTTAAAGGCGAGGGTGCGGTGAGGTCCGTCACCGGAACAGCGGCGACGGTATCTGGGGAGGTGGACACCCATGGGTTCGAAACGCGCTGGCGCTGGGAACTGGCGACGTCCGCGACTGGGCCGTGGACGGTGACGTCGGCGGCAGGGGTGATCTCGCAGGCCGAAGCAGAAGCGACGTCGATCAATGACACGATCCGGCTCCCCGAATCGCAGCTGACTGGTCTGAGCCCCTCGACGCAGTACTTTGTCCGGCTGCATGGCGAAGATGAACCGGAACCGGGCACGATCAAGGTCGGCGACTCCAACGTGGTGGCGTTCTCGACCGCCGGGGTCCCCAGCGATGTCGCGACGTTCGCAACCCACGGGATCCATGGTGAAGAGTTGCGGGCGCTAGGGAGTGTGCGTCCGAACGGCAGTGACACGCATTATCACTTCCAATATGTGAGCCAGGACCAGTTCGCGGCCTCGGGGTGGGCGGACGCGAGCAGCACGCCGGAAACGGACGCCGGAGCGGGCGAACGTCGCGAAATCTCCGCTGAACACTTTGCGTTTCCCCTCGCGATCGTCGGGGCGGATCTGGGGACGCTTGCGCCCGCGACCACATACCGTTACAGGCTCGTCGCGAGCAGCGCGCTGTCCAATGGTCCGGTCCTGGGTAACGAACAGACGCTGACCACCCCGGCCGAATCGTCGGCGAGCGTGAGCGAATCGTGCCCGAACGCGTCGCTGCGCCAGGGTTCCGCTGCGAGTCTGCCGGACTGTCGTGCTTATGAGCAGGTCACCCCTCAGGCCAAGAACGGAACTTTCGAACTGTTCGAGTACGGTCTCGAAGTGGACTCCGCGGGAGTCCTCGTCGGCGAAGACGGCTCGCATTTTATGGACGCTAACCAGCTGGTGCACTGGGACAGTGCCGGTGGGGACAGCCCGTTCTTCTTCACCCGCCAGCCGGGGAACTGGAGCCTCGTCGCGGCCGAGCCCCAGCCCGCAGGTGGGGTGTTCCAATACACCCCGTCACTGTTCAGCCCGTCGCTTGACCGCTTCGCGTTCTCCGCCCAATGGGATACGGGTGAAGGGATTCAAAGCAGCAACGTGCTTTATGAGCTGGGTGCGCCTGGCGGGCCCTATACCGTGGCGGCGACGGTGCCTAACGCCAAGACGGGTGACACCGGCGATGGTTGGGTGGCCGCCTCGGCGGACTTCTCGACGCTCGTTCTCGAGAACCAGGACCGCATGCTCGCGGGAGCTCCCACGACGACCATCTCCGGCGATGACCTGTATGAGTATGTTCACGGCGCCTTCAGCCAGGTCAACGTCGGGGTCGGCTCATGCGGAGCAAAAATTGCTAAGGGATACGAAGAATCCCAAGGTAAAAGTCTTGCATCGCGCAACACGGTCTCCGCCGACGGGAGTCGTGTCTTCTTTCAGGCGGTGCCCGGCTCCGACTGCAGCCAGCCGGCGCATCTGTATGTGCGCGAGAACGGTACGACGACGATCGACATCGGCGTTTACACCTTTGCGGGGGCGAACGCCGCCGGTAGCAGTGTGCTCGTCTCCAGTCCCGGTGGGCAGTACTCCGTATACGACACGGAAACCCGTGTCATGACGCCGGCTTTCACAGCAGCGGTTTCAACGGGGCGCCTGTCGGAGAACTTCACTTCGTTCTACTTCCAGACGGGGGCTCGCCTGACGTCGGAAACGCCAAACGAAACCGACCTATACCTATACGAATACAATATTGCGACTAAGACACTGCAATTCATCGGGTCGGCTAGCGCTGAAGATCTCCAGCCGAGTCCCGACGGGCGTTATCTCTACTTCGAAGCGCACGGCGTGGCCGGCCTCCCCGGTGGTAGCGCGACGCTCGCCAGCCAAGACGTGCAGGTGTATCGCTATGACGGTCGGGAACGGACGGTGGAGTGTGTGTCGTGCGCGTCTGCGTTTGACGCTTCGCCGAAACTCGCGGCGCATCTTGCGGGTTTCGGCGAGGAAAGCGGCACACTCGCGACTCAGCCGGGTATGCCTGAGCTTGCGTCGTTCTCGGCAGATGGCCGCTTCGCGTTCTTTGACACCCCCGCGGCGCTGGTACCTGAAGACGTGAATGGTGAAGTGCCGCCGGGAGAACACCAGGATGCTCTCGGCGTGATGTACTCTTCCTCGAGCGATGTGTATGAGTGGCGCGCCGTTGGTGTTGACGGCTGCGCGCATGCCCAGGGCTGCCTCGCCTTGATTACCCATGGTGTGGATGGGTATCTCAACCTGCTGCTGGGGACCACCGCCTCTGGGGGGGATGTCTTCATCGGGACAGATTCCAGGCTTGCGCCGACTGATCTCGATAGCGCCGCGGACGTCTACGACGTGCGCATCGATGGTGGTTTTCCGCAGTCGACCTCTCCGGTGGAATGTGAAGCGACCACGTGCTCCACGCCACCGGCGGCTCCCAACGATCCGACGCCGTCGAGCCTGACGTTCTCGGGTGCGGGGAACCTCGCACCCGCGATCGCGCCCGTGCCCAACACGAAGGTGAAGAAGGGCAAGCCGAAGAAGAGGAAGAAGTCCAAGAAGAAGGTGCGGTCTAAGAAACACGCCAAGAAGAGCGACCAGCGGAGGGGTAGGTAGTCATGCGTATCTCACGAAGGCTCCTTTGTGCTGTGGCGGTGGTGGGTGTGGTGTTGCTGGCGCTGACGGGTGCGGTGTGGGCGCAGCCCAGCGAACGTCCCTTCGCGATCGTGCCCGGAAGCTTTCATCTCGAAGGCTCGACGGTGCAGGCCGGCGCCCACGAGGATCTCACAACGAAGTTCGATTTCGCGCATAACACGGCGGGTAACACCTTCAACGACGCGAGGGAAACGGTGGTCAACCTTCCCGCGGGCTTCACCGGCAACAACACCGCTGTCCCCACCTGTTCGGAGGCCCAACTGCTCGCGACGGGGCTGCCGACCGCGTCCGAGAATATGTGTCCGCTCGCGACGCAGGTCGGGATAGTCACGCTCACCGTGCTGCAAATCCAGGGCGGCCTGCGCGAAGAGACCGTCCCTCTCTATAACCTCGAAACGACCAGCGCGGGCGTGACCGCGGAGTTCGGGTTCAAGGTGGCGCTGTTCACGCAGCTGCTCGATGTCTCGGTGCGTCCCGGCGATGACGGCATCACCGTCACGGCGCGAAACATTCCCAAGCTGGGAGAAGTCCGCAAGCTGTCCGTCACGGTATGGGGTGTGCCCGGCTCCTCGCGCCACGACCTCGAACGGGGAAGGCAATGCGAACTGCTGCCAACCCTGGAATACGGGTGCGTCACCGTGGGCAAACGCACCGACGAAGACGAAGCGAGCACGACGCTGGCTTCAGAACCGGGTCATGGTCGCAGCGTGGAAGGCGAAAAGCCGTTCCTTGCGAACCCCACGAGCTGCGGCCCGTTCACCGCCACGATGCGCGCGGGCTCGTGGGAGGAAGCGCCGGTGTTCTCAGAAGCGGCCACGACCACGGCGCCGATCGATGAATGCGACAGGGTGCCGTTTAGTCCAGCGATAATCGCCCAGCCAACGACGCGATCCACCGACACCGCGACAGGGCTGGAAGTGTCCGTCCTCGTACCCCAGACATGGGGCCAGCCCGAAGCGGTAGCGACGTCGGACCTGAAGGATGCGACCGTCGCGCTGCCGCCGGGCTTCACCATCAATCCATCCTCGGGGGCGGGCCTGGGCGCATGCTCTGTCGCGCAATACGAAGTCGAGACGGCGTTCACGGGGCCTGAAACGGGCTGTCCGCCTGAATCCAAGATCGGATCGATCGAAATCGAAACGCCGCTGCTTACCGACAAGATAACCGGTGCGGTCTACGTGGCGCAGCCGTATCAAAACCCGTCCGGGTCGCTGCTCGCTCTGTACATCGTCGCCAGGGACGCCGCCCGGGGGATCCTTGTCAAGGTCGCCGGCGAAGTGCACCTCGATCCTCTCACCGGGCAGGTCGTCACGCACTTCCTCAACAATCCCCAACAGCCGTTCAGTCGCTTCACCCTGCACTTCCGCCCGGGCGCGACCGCGCCGCTCGTGAGCCCGCCCGCCTGCGGAGCATATGCCGTGCAAGCGCTGCTCACGCCATGGTCGGAACCCGCGACGGCGCAGCTCGTGGACGCGCCGGCCTTCTCGCTTACCAGCGGCATCGATGAAGGTGCTTGTCCATCCGGCGGCGTACCGCCATTTGGTCCGCAGGTGGTCGCGGGCACCGTCAACGACGCGGCCGGCGCCTACAGCCCGTTCTATCTGCGTATCGAACGCCACGACGGCGAACAGGAGCTCACCCGCTTCTCGACCGTGATGGCCCCCGGACTGACCGGGAACCTGACCGGTATCCCGTTCTGCCCCGACGCCGATATCGAAGCGGCCAAGAACCTGACCGGCGCACAGCAGGAAGCCGGCCCGTCGTGCCCGCAGGCGAGCGAAATCGGACATTCGATCACCGAAGCGGGCGTCGGCACGGTGCTCGCGCAGGCCCCGGGCAAGCTCTATCTCGCCGGTCCCTACCACGGCGCGCCGCTGTCGATCGTGTCGATCACAAGCGCAAAGGTCGGCCCGTTCGACCTCGGCACGGTCGTGATCCGCTTCGCGCTGAACATCAACCCCGCGACGGCACAGGTCGAAGTCAGCGCCACCGGATCGGACCCGATCCCGCACATCATCAAAGGCATCGTCGTGCACGTCCGCGACATCCGCGCATACATAGACCGCCACGACTTCATCCTCAACCCGACCAGCTGCGCCCCGAACACGATCTCAAATGTCGTCACCGGCGCCGGCGCGGACTACGCCGACCCGGCGGATCAGGTGCCGGTGACGGTATCCAGTCGCTTTCAGGCGGCAGGCTGCGCGAGCCTTGCGTTCAAGCCCGTATTCAGAGTCTCCACATCGGGTAAGACATCGAAAGCAGACGGTGCGAGCCTGAACGTGAAGCTGTCCTATCCCGATGCTCCCGTGGGTACCCAGTCGAACATCACAAGGGTCAAGGTCGATCTCCCCAAGCAGTTGCCATCCAGGCTGACGACGTTGCAGAAGGCCTGCACCGCCGCTCAGTTCAACACGAACCCCGCGGGGTGCCCCGCCGCGTCGTTCATCGGGCACGCCAGGGCGATCACGCCTATCCTGCCCGTCCCGCTGGAAGGACCCGCGATCTTCGTCAGTCACGGCGGTGAAGCGTTCCCCAGCCTCGAGGTCGTGCTGCAGGGCTACGGCGTCACGATCGACCTCGTCGGCTCGACGTTCATCAGCAAAGCAGGCATCACCTCCAGCACGTTCAAGACGGTTCCCGACCAGCCCGTCACGAGCTTCGAACTGACGCTCCCACAAGGCCCTTACTCGGCCCTGGCGGCCAACGGCAACCTCTGCGCCGTGACGAAGACGGTCGCGGTCACGAAGCGGGTGACGATCAAGGTCAAGGGCCACAGGAAGACCGTCACGCGCAAGGTCAAGAAGACTCAACCCGCAAGCCTGGCGATGCCCACCGAATTCGTCGCCCAGAACGGAGCGACGATCCACCAGTCCACCCCCGTCGGCGTCACCGGGTGCGCGAAGGCAAAAATCGCCAAGAAGACCAAGGGGAAAACCAAGCAAGCGAAGAAGAAGTAGCCGCGATTACCAGACGACGGGCACGTCGTACGCGGGGAAGGCGCGGTCGCCGGTGACGATCGCGCAGCGCTCGAGCTGGGCCTGGGCGATCAGCAGCCGGTCGAAGGGGTCGCGATGATGGTAGGGCAGCGCGCCGGTGGCGAGAGCGTGTCGAGGTGTGATCGGCAAGAGCTCTGCGCCGGCTTCCTCGGTGCGCTCGATCAGGTCGTCCGGCGCGTCCAGCTTGCCGATCGAGCGCTTGATCGCGATCTCCCAGATGTTGACCGCGCTGCCGACCACACTCGCGCCGGGCTGTTCGAGGGCGGCCTTGGCGCCGGGCGAGAGCTCATAGTCGCCGGAGAGGAAGGCCAGCAGCGCGTGGGTGTCCAGCAACCGCTGCGGTGACCGGCGCCGGCAGCGCCATCGCTGGGACTCGCTACGGGTCTCCCCTTAAAAGCCCGCCCTCGCGAATAACCCCCTGCAAATACGCTGGCAACCGTGGTAGGAGCCGAAGGGCGTCCGCTAGACTGCGCCGCGGGCAAGCGCCGGCCACCGGACACGCTCTCCGCACCGGAGAGGGACCCCGAAATCCGCGCCCCAGAGCCGAATTTAGCGTCTAGGCGCAGATTGACGCACCCCACACCTGACCAATGAGCATCTTCACCTACCTGACAGGCTTCGGCGGCCGCGACATGGCGGTCGACCTCGGCACGGCCAACACGCTCGTATACGTGCGCGGGCGCGGCATCGTGCTGTCCGAGCCGAGCGTCGTGGCGATCGACTCGCGCACCGGCGAAGTCCACGCCGTCGGGATCGAGGCCAAGCGCATGCTCGGCCGCACTCCCGGCACGATCCAGGCGATCCGCCCGCTCAAGGACGGCGTCATCGCCGACTTCGACGTGACCGAGGAGATGCTGCGGCACTTCATCCAAAAGGTTCACCAGAACCGCTGGGCGCATCCGCGCGTGGTCGTGTGCGTGCCCTCCGGCGTCACCGGCGTGGAGAAGCGCGCGGTCGAGGAGGCGTGCCTGTCGGCGGGCGCGCGCACCGCCTACCTGATCGAGGAGCCGATGGCCGCCGCGATCGGGGCGGGACTGCCAGTCGGCGAGCCGACGGGGTCGATGGTCGTCGACATCGGCGGCGGCACCTCCGAGGTCGCCGTGATCTCGCTCGGCGGCATCGTCGTCTCGCAGTCGATCCGCGTCGGCGGCGACGAGATGGACGAGGCGATCATCAATTACGCCAAGAAGGAGTACAAGCTCCTGATCGGCCAGCAGACCGCCGAGGAGCTCAAGCTCGAGATCGGCTCGGCCTGCCCCATGAGCGAGGAGCTCCAGGCCGAGATCCGCGGCCGTGACATGGTCGCCGGGCTGCCGAAGACGGTCGTCCTGACGAGCGAGGAGATCCGCCAAGCGCTGGAGGAACCGCTCAGCCAGATCATCGACGCCGTCAAGGAGACGCTCGACCGCACCCCGCCCGAGCTGGCCTCGGACATCATGGACCGCGGCATCATGCTCGCCGGCGGCGGCTCGCTGCTGCAAGGTCTCGACGAGCGGTTGCGTGAGGAGACGCAGATGCCCGCGCACCTGGCCGAATCGCCGCTCACCTGCGTCGCGGTGGGCTCCGGGCGTTCGCTTGAGGAGTTCGAGGCCATCCATCGGTCCAACCGCAGCTCCAGGAATCGAAGGCGCCGATAGCACGGCGCGCCGCCTGCGCAGGCCCGGTTACCCTGTCCCATGAACGCTTCGGAAGGCCCTGACCCGTGTATGACAAGACGGTTCGCCGTCGACGTGTGGTGCTCGCACTGCTCGTCGTGCTCTCCCTGATCCTCCTGACCGCCTACTTCGGCGAGGCCTCGGGCGGGCGCCTGCACTCCGTGCAGCGCGGCTTTCTGACGGTCGTCTCGCCGATCCAGGACGGCGCCAACAAGGCGCTGAAGCCCGTGCGCGACCTGTTTGGCTGGTTCGGGGACACGCTGCACGCCAAAAGTCAGAACGCGCAGCTGCGCAAGCAGGTCGCGACGCTGCGCCGCGAAGTGGTCACCGAGCGCGTCGATCAGCAGTCCTACCACCAGCTCTTGACCATGTTCCACCTCGACAACCAACTTTCGATCTCCGACTACCGGCCTGTGACCGCGACGGTCGTCGGCAAAACGCCCAACATCTGGTACTCGACCGTCACGATCGACAAGGGCACCTCCGCGGGCGTGCGCGTCGAAGACCCGGTGATCAACTCTGAAGGGCTCGTCGGCAAGGTCACGCTCGCCGCCTCCGACGGCGCCCAGGTGAGCCTCATCACCGATAGCTCGGTGGGCGTCAGCGCCCGCATCGGCTCCTCTTCGGCGACCGGCATCGTGCAGCCGAAGGTGGGCGACCCCAACGACCTGCTGCTCCAGTACCTCCCCGGCGGGACCGCCGTGCTCAAAGGCGAATACGTCTACACCTCGGGCACCGTCGCAAGCCCCGACGACTCGCTCTACCCGCGCGGCATCCCGATCGGGCAGGTGACCTCGGTCGACGAAGAAAGCGCGTACGAGTCCGTCAACGTGCATCCGCTCGCAAACCTGCGCAACCTCGATGTCGTCCAGGTGCTCACGGCCGGCGCCGGCTCAGCGCCCGCGCGGCTGAGCAGCCTGCTGTCGAACATCCCCGCCGGCGGGCATCCGAGCACCGAAACCGGCACCGCCGGACAGCTGGCCTCCACGGGAGCGGGGTAATGGGCGAACAGGGCGTCTCCGGCGGGCTGATCGCGCGTATCGCCGCGCTGTCGCTCGCCGTCGTCTTCTTCCAGGCGGGCGTCGTCTCCGAGGTGCCCGTGTTCGGCGTCACCGTCGATCTCTCCCCGCTGCTGGTCGCCTTCGTCGGCCTGTTGTGCGGCTCCACCGTCGGCGCCGCCGCCGGCTTCGCCGTCGGACTGCTCGTCGATCTCGCGCTCGTGCAGACGCTCGGGCTGACCTCGCTCGTGTTCACGCTCGTCGGCTACTGGTGCGGGCGCCTGCGCGAGCTGCGCGACCCGCAGGCCGCGCTCACGCCGCTGCTGGTTGGCGCCGGCGCCACCGCCGGGGCCCTGGTCGTGTATTCGCTGATGGAGTTCATGCTCGGCGTCGACGCCCCCGTCAGCCTCGAACTGCTGCGCCAGATCGTGCTCGGCGTGCTCGTCAACACGATCGTCGCGCTGCCCATGTGGGTGCTCGTGCGCCGCTGCCTGATCGGCGGCCTGCCCGAAGATCCCCGCCGCCGGCGCCGGCGCGCTTACACGACGGGCGGGTTGAGCCCGCTGTCAAGGAGCTAGGAGACCGAGTGAGCGCGATCGAAGGCTTTCGCTCCGGCGACGGGCCGGGCGCCGGGTCCTCCGGGTCGGGCAGTGGTGGCGCGCGCACTCCCCCCGTCTCACCGCAGATGGCCTTCCGCGTGGCGATCCTCGGCGGAATCGCGCTCGTCATGTTCGGGGTGATCTTCTTCCGCCTCTGGTACCTGCAGGTGCTCACCGGCGAACGCTACGTCCAGGAAGCCGCCGTAAACAGCGTGCGCGACCTGCCGATCGCCTCACCGCGCGGGCAGATCTTCGACCGCGAAGGCAAGCCGATCGCCGCCAGCGCCGTCGCCAACGCCGTGCAGATCGTCCCCTCCGCGCTGCCGCCCGCCGGCGCGCCCCGCCTTGCGCTCTACCGGCGCTTGGGGGGGCTGCTCGGGATGAGCGCAGGGCACGTGCAGGCGCTCGTGATCAAGGGCCGCACCGCCCTGCCCTACGCGCCCGTGACGATCAAGACCGACGCCGGACGGGGCGTGCTGACCGTGCTCGCCGAGCGCCAGAACGAGTTCCCCGGCGTCACCCAGCAGCCCGTCTCGATCCGCTCCTACCCGTACGGCGAAATGGCGGCCCAGGCGCTCGGATACGTGGGGCGGGTCACCGAACCGGAGCTGAAGAAGCGCGCGTTTCAAGGCGTCCAGCAGGGCGCGGTCGTCGGTCAGGAAGGGCTCGAGTACTACTACGACCGCTACCTGCGTGGCGTCGACGGCGTGCAGCGCGTGCAGGTCAACGCCGAAGGCTACCCCGTGCCCACCCGCCTGCAGCCGACGCCCCCCAAGGCCGGCTACAGCCTCAAGGTCACACTCGACCTCGGCCTGCAGCGCGAGGCCGAAAAAGCGCTGCTGCAGGGGATCGAAAACGCCCGCGCGGGCGGCAAACCCGCGACCGCCGGCGCCTTCACCGCGCTGAACCCCCTCAACGGCGAAGTCCTCGCGATCGGCTCCTACCCGAGCTTCGACCCCAACAAGTTCGCCAAACCCCTCACCCAGCGCGAATACGCCGAACTGGAGGGCAAGGCCGGCTCCTCCGGCGGCGAAGAAGCCCCCGCGCGGCTCACCGACCGCGCCGTCAACGGCGCCTACCCCACCGGCTCCACCTTCAAGCCTTTCACCGCCATGGGCGCCCTGGAAGCCGGCGTCATCAACCCCACCGAGGGTCTCGGCGCCGGCCAGTGCATCCACGTCTCCACCGAGCAGTTCTGCAACGCCGGCAAGGCCGACTACGGCCCCGTCGGCCTCGTCGAAGCGCTGAAGGTCTCTTCGGACACCTACTTCTTCGAAGTCGGCGAGCTCGCCAACCACTACCACGAAGTCATCCAGAGCATGGCCCGCCAACTCGGCGTCGGACACCCCACCGGGATCGACCTGCCCAGCGAGATCCAGGGCACGATCCCCGACCCCGCCTGGCGCGCCAAACAGAATCGCCTGCAGGAACGCTGCGAACACGAAAAGCACCACGGGACCTGCGACATCGTCGCCGAAGTCCGGCCCTGGAGCGTCGGCGACAACATGGACCTCGCAGTCGGCCAGGGCGACCTCTTGACCTCGCCCCTGCAGATGGCCGTCGCCTACTCGACCCTCGCCAACGCCTACATGCACGGCGGTGAGGGCACCGTCGTACGCCCCCACCTGGGCAAGGAGATCGACGAAGCCGACGGCGGCCTCGTGCAGACGCTCAACTTCCCGCCCGCCCGCCACGTGCACCTGAACTACTCCGACCTCAGCCTCGTGATGGAAGGCATCCACGAGGCCGCCAGCCAGGCCGGCGGCACCTCCGCTGACGTGTGGAGCGGCTGGAACCAGTCCCAGCACCCCGTCTACGGCAAGACCGGAACAGCAGAACACGCCGGCAAGGAAGACCAGTCCTGGTACATGTGCCTCGTCGGCGACCCCCGGCGCCCGATCGTGATCGCCGTCACAGTCGAACAGGGCGGTTTCGGCGCCGAAACCGCCGCGCCGATCGCACGGCTGATCGCCTCCAAGTGGTTTGGCAAGTCCGAGCAGTTCGTCTCCGGAACCTCCAAGACCTTCTGATCCCACCATGAGCACAGCCCTCAGCCCGATCAAAGCCCCCGAGCCGGCTCCGACCGTGGCCGCGCCGCGCACGTTCTCGCTGCCGCTCGATCCGCTGCTGACGCTCGCGGTGATCGGTCTCGCGATCGCCTCGGTGATGACCCTCGGCACTGCCACCCGCGAAACCATCCCCGGCCAGCCCAACTACTACGTCGATCGCCAGGCCATCTACCTCGTGGTCGGCGGCCTTTTGATGTTGGCGCTCGCGCGCTTTGACTACGCGCGCTTCAGGCCGCTGAAAAACGGCGTCTACGCGCTGCTGATCCTCAGCATCCTCGCCGTGCTCGGGCTCGGCCACTCCGCCAAAGGCGCCCAGCGCGCGATCAGCCTGCCGTTCTTCTCCTTCCAGGCCTCCGAGCTCGGCAAGGTGCTCTTGATCATCGCTCTCTCCGCCTTCATCGTCGACCGCGCGCGGCGGCTGCGCGAGCGCGACACCACCGCCCGCGTGATGCTCGCCGCGCTCGTCCCCGCGATGCTCGTCATCGCCCAGCCCGACCTCGGCTCGGGCCTCGTGTACATGGCCATCGCCTTCGTGTTGCTGCTCGTCGCCGGGACCCCCGCCCGTCAGCTCGGCGGGCTCGTGGCGCTCGTGTGCGCGTCCGTGACGATCGTGCTCGTGGTCGCGCCCGCCGTCGGCGTGCATCCGCTGAAGAGCTACCAGAGCGAACGGCTCACGGCCTTCCTGCACCCCTCCTCGAACTTCCAGGAGATCAAGGAAAAAGAAGCCAAGACCGGCGAACCCGACCCCGCCTATCAGCTGGCCGAGTCGAAGATCGCGATCGGCTCCGGCCAGAAGACCGGCCGCGGCTCGAACTCCACCCAGCTCACCGGCAACTACCTGCCCGAGGGTCACACCGACTTCGTCTTCGCCGCCGTCGGCGAGCAGTATGGGTTCGTGGGGGCCGGGCTCGTGCTGTGCCTGTACGCCCTGCTGATCTGGCGCACCCTGCGCATCCTCGCGATGTCCAAGGACCTGTTCGGAACGCTGCTCGCCGCCGGGGTAGCGGCTATGCTGATGTTTCAAGTGTTTGTAAACGTGGGAATGACCATTGGGATCATGCCCATCACCGGCGTCACGCTGCCCCTGATGAGCTATGGCGGCTCGTCGGTGATCACAACTCTTCTGGCCGTAGGTCTGCTGCAGTCAATCTACGTCCGGGCGCGCGCCTCAGCCGCGACGAAGGGCCGTAGCGCGCCACTTTATTAGACATGACAAATATAAGACTGGATCGAAAAATTGAAAAAGCAAGTGCTTGTCAGCGTCGACCGCGCGGAGACGCGCGTCGCGCTGCTGGAGGCGACCGGAGCACCGGGCGCCGCGAAGTCCTCCTCGACCCGAACCCGCGCCAAGGGCTCGGGCAAACCGGGGGCCGGCTATCGGATAGCTGAGCTCTACATCGAGCGCCGCGGAGGACGCTCGATCGTCGGCAACATCTACAAGGGCAAGGTCGACAACGTGCTGCCCGGCCTGGAGGCCGCGTTCGTCGACATCGGCCTGGAGAAGAACGGTTTCCTGCACGTCGATGAGATCGTGCTCCCCGGCGTGGACGTCGGCCGGCGCGGACGCGGCGGCGGGCACAAGATCGCCGAGCTGCTCAAACCCGGGCAGGAGATCGTCGTGCAGGTCATCAAGGACCCCTTGAAGACCAAGGGCGCGCGCCTGTCGATGGAGCTGACGATCGCCGGTCGCTACATGGTCTACGCCCCCACCGGCGAGGGCATCGGCGTCTCCCGGCGCCTGGAGGACAAAGAGCGCGAGCGGCTGCGCCGCCAGAGCGCCAAACTCGACCTCGGCGGCGGCGGGGCGATCGTCCGCACCGCCGCGCACGGGGCCAAACGGGAGGACTTCGAGCGCGAGCTCAAGTACCTGCACAAGCTGCACGAGGTGCTCGTCAAACGCGTGGCCGACACCCAGGCGCCGGACCTCGTCTTCCAGGAGGCCGACCTGTCGGTTCGCGTCGTGCGCGACATCTTCTCCGAGCACTTCGAGCGCGCGATCGTCGACGACCCCCAGCAGCACCACCGGCTCGTCTCGTTCTTCGCGCGCACGGCCCCCGAGCTGGTCGAGCGCGTCGAGCTGTGGGAGACTCAGGAGAACAAGCCGCTGTTCGAGGCCTACGGCGTCGACACGGCGATCGAAGGCGTGATGTCCCGGCGCGTGGATCTGCCCAGCGGCGGCTACCTGATCATCGACTACGCCGAGGCGCTGACGGTGATCGACGTCAACTCAGGCAGCTTCATCGGCCGCGGCAAAGGCGCGGCGCTCGAGGACACGATCACCAGGACAAACCTCGAGGCGGCCGAGGAGGTCGTCAACCAGCTGCGCCTGCGCGACATCGGCGGAATCATCGTGATCGACTTCATCGACATGGCCCGCGCGAAAAACCGCGACGCGGTCATGAAGACGCTGCGCAAGACCCTCGACGAGGACCGCACGAAGACGTTCACGGCCGAGATCTCCAAGCTCGGTCTGGTCGAGATGACCCGCCAGAACGTCACCGAGGGCGTGCGCGAGATCATGAGCCGGCCCTGTCCCACATGCGAGGGCGAGGGCACGATCAAGAGCGAGGAGACGATCGCGATCGAATTCGAGCGCCGCCTGCGCGACCTCGCCCTCGAGCACCCCGACGCCGACGCGCTGCTCGTACAGATGAACCCGCGCGTCTCCACCCAGTTCACCGGGCACGGCGCGCGCGTGCTGGGAGCGCTCGAGGCCCAGACGGGCAAGTCGTTCCTGTTCGAGGGCTCGGAGGGTCTCACGCTCGACCATTTCGCGATCACCTTCGCCGGCACCCGCGAGGAAGTCGAGGAGCGCGCGCTGCCGTTCCGCCAGGGCGACGAGGTGCTCGTCGAGATCGTCGAGCCGCACATGTACGACGTCGACGACGCCGTCGCCAAAATCGACGGCTACATCATCTCGATCGCCGGCGCCGCCGTGCACGTCGGCGAGAAGCGGATGGTGCGCATCGACCAGGTCGGGCGCACCGCCGCCAGCGCGCTGCTGCTGGACGAGTCCGGCGAGGTCGTAACGCCGGCCCCGCGCCCGCCCGCGCCCGCCAAACGCCGCCCGCGGAAACGAACCCCCGCCAAAGCCGCCACGAGCTCCTCCGCGCCCGACGCCGCCGAGCCCAAGTCAGACGCGGCCGAGCCCGCGCAGAGCAACGATCACGCGCCGGCGCCCGCGGACGCTCCGGACACCGCGCCCACCGAGCCGGCGGAAGGCGACGAGGATGCCGTACAATCCAAACCTCGGCGTCGTGGCCGCAGGGGCGGGCGACGCCGTTCGGCTGCCAAGGCCAAGGCCGGAGCGGCCGAGGCGGGCCCGGAGTCATAGCACCAGCATCGAAAGGCAGCGGCTGAACCCGAATGTATGCGATCGTGAAGACAGGCGGCAAGCAGTACCGCGTCGAGCGCGGCCAGCGGCTGCTGGTCGAGCGCCTGGCGGCCGCCGAGGGCGAGAGCGTGGCGCTTGAGCCGATCCTGTATCGCTCCGATGAGGCCGTGTTCGACAAGACCGGTCTTGCGAAGGTCAAGGTCACCGCGAAGGTGATCGCCCACGAGCGCGGCGAGAAGCTGCGCGTGTTCAAGTTCAAGCCCAAGCGCGGCTACAAGCGCCGCACCGGTCACCGCCAGGAGCTGACCCGGATCGAGGTCACCGAGCTGGGGATCGGCGCAGGGTCTCGCGCCAAAGCCGCCAAAGAGACCGCGGCGCCGGCGCCGGCGAAGGCGACCGCCACACCGGCGGCCGCGAAGCCCGGGGAGAAAGCGGCGCCCGCGAAAGCGTCCGCCGCCAAACCCGCGGCCGCCAAACCCGCGGCCGCCAAACCCGCGGCGGCCAAAGCGGCGAGCCCCAAAGCCGGTGCCGCCAAACCGGCGGCCGCGAAAAAAGCTCCCGCGAAACCGAAAAAAGCCGTGAGCAAGGAGACCGACGATGGCTCATAAGAAGGGGCTCGGATCCAGCCGCAACGGGCGCGACTCGAACGCCCAGCGTCTCGGGGTGAAGACGTTCGCCGGGCAGACCGTCACCGGTGGGGAGATCATCGTGCGCCAGCGCGGCACAAAATTCAAGCCCGGCTCAGGCGTCGGCATCGGCAAGGACGACACGCTCTACGCGCGCGCCGCCGGCACCGTGCAGTTCACCACCGGGCGGCGCGGACGCGTCGTCAGCGTGGTTGGCGCCGACGAGAGCTAGACGGTCGCGTCCCTTCCCGGGACGAGCATGCTGCACGACCGCGCGCGAATTCACGTCCGGGCCGGCGCCGGGGGCGACGGCTGCATGAGCTTTCGCCGCGAAGCGAAGGTTCCGCGCGGCGGGCCCGACGGCGGCGATGGCGGACGCGGGGGAGAGGTCGTGCTCGTGTGCGATTCCTCGCTGCGCGACCTGCATTCCTTCAGGCGCCGCTCTCAGTACCACGCCGGGCGCGGTGGGCACGGCCAGGGCGCGCTCAAGCACGGCGCCGACGGCGAGACCCTGACGATCCGCGTGCCTCCCGGAACCGAAGCCCGCGGTTCGGGGGAAGGTGACGCGGACGACCTGCGGGGGCGACGCTGGGAGCTGCTCGCGCACGGCCAGCGCGCCACGATCGCTCGCGGCGGCTCGGGCGGGCACGGCAACAAGCGCTTCGCAACTCCCACCCGCCAGGCGCCTCGCTTCGCCGAGCGCGGGCTCTCCGGCGAGGAGGGCTGGATCGAGCTGCAACTGCGCCTGCTGGCCGACGTCGGCCTCGTCGGAATGCCCAACGCCGGCAAGTCCTCGCTCATTTCGCGCCTGACCCGCGCGGCGCCGAAGATCGCCGGCTATCCCTTCACGACGCTCTCACCGGTATTGGGAGTGCTCGAAGACGAGCACGAGCGCCGCCAGCTGATCGTCGCCGACATCCCCGGGCTGATCGAGGGCGCAAGCGTTGGCGCAGGGCTCGGACACGACTTCCTCGCCCACGTCGAGCGCACGCGCCTGCTCGTGCACGTGCTCGACATCGCCCCCGAGCTCTCCGGCGAGCAGGACGCCGACCCGCTCGCAAACCACGCCGCGATCGAGCGCGAGCTCACCGCGCACGATGAGCGCCTCGCGCGCCTGCCACGCGTGCTCGTGCTCTCCAAGAGCGACCTGGTCACGCCCGAGCGCGCTCAGGCGGCCGTTGCGCGCTGGCAAGAGAGACTCGGGCCCGACGTACCGGTGCTCGCGACCTCCAGCGCCACACGCGCGGGGGTGCGCGAGCTGGGCGAGCTGCTGTTGCGGATCGTGCCCGACGCCGGCGCCGACGCCGCGCCGGACGGTGATGCGAACGTCGGCGCCGGCGGCGTCCCCGCGGGCGCCGCGGACACGGTCGAGGAGGAGTTGGCCGAGCACATGGTCTTCCGACCCGGCGCGCGCGACGGTGGGCGCGGCTACGTCGTGCAGCGGCTCGGGCCGGGCTCCTTCGCCGTCGACGGTCGCGGCGTCGAACGCCTGTTGAGCCGCTACGACACCGACAACGAGGACGCCCTCGCCTACGTCGAGGAACGCCTACGCAAGATCGGTGTACTCGACGCGCTGGAGCGCGAGGGGTTCGTCGCGGGGGACGAGGTGCGGATCGCAGGGGTTGTGTTCGAGTTGGATCCCGACGGGTCCGCGTAGGCTCTGAGTCATGAAACGCGTAGTCGTCAAGCTCGGATCCTCGGTCGTCGCCGACGCCGACGGCGAGCTGCGCGAGGACGCGCTCGCGCGCGTGTGCGACGTGGCCGCGGAGCTTCACCGCGGCGGGGATGAGGCGATCCTCGTCACCAGCGGGGCGATCGCGCGGGGGATGCGCACGATGGGACTGCCGCAGCGCCCGAGCACGATCGGCGAGCTGCAGGCCGCCAGCGCCGTCGGGCAGGGCAAGCTCTATCGCGTCTACGACGAGCTGCTGCGCGACCGCGACGTGACGAGCGCGCAGGTGCTGCTGACGTTCTTTGACATGTCCGCGCGCACCCACTACCTGAACGCCCGTCAAACGCTCGCCACGCTGCTGTCCTGGCGCGTGCTGCCGGTTATCAACGAGAACGACACCACGGCCACCGACGAGATCTCCTTCGGCGACAACGACTTTCTCGCGGCCCAGGTCGCCGTGTTGATCGGCGCCGACGAGCTGATCCTGCTGACCGACATCGATGGCCTTTTCACCGCCGACCCGCGCCTGCGTCCCGACGCGCGGCTGATCGAGGACGTCAGCGAGTTCGCCGCCCTGCAGGAGTTCGACATCGGCCACACGACCTCACCGCTGGGCTCCGGCGGGATGCGCTCGAAGGTAGTCGCCGCCGACATGGCCACCGCCGCCGGGATCGCGACGACGATCTGCAACGGCCTCGACGAGGACGCGCTGGGAACCGTGCTCGCGGGCGGGCGCGCCGGGACCCGTTTTCAAGCGCGCGAGGCGCGCTACTCCTCGTTCAAGCTGTGGCTCAAGTACGCCCGCCCCGCGCGGGGCACGCTCACGATCGACGCCGGCGCCGCGCGCGCCGTGCGCGAGGGATCCGCGAGCCTGCTGCCGGTGGGGATCGTCGCCGTCGACGGCGAGTTCGACGCGGGCGACGCGGTCGAGATCGCCGTGCGCGATGCAGACGGCACGGTGAGCGCCGCGATCGGCAAGGGCATCTGCAATTACTCCGCGCCCGAGCTGCGCCAGGTGATCGGCATGCAGTCCGCGGCCGTGCGCGAGCTCTTGCCGCGCGCCACCGACGAGGCGGTGCACCGCGACTATCTCGTGCTCGACTGACGCAGACCCCTACCCTGTAGAGCGATGGCGACAGCCGTAACAACTTCATCCGTCGCGGAGGTCTGCGGCGCCGCCCGGCGGGCAGCGCGAGAGCTAGCCCAGATCGATACCGCGCGCAAGAACGCCGCGCTGGCGGCGATCGCACAAGCGCTGGTCGAGCGCACCGATGAGATCCTCGCGGCGAACGTCCTCGACATGGAATCCGGGCGCGAGGCGGGTCTCGGCGAGGCGCTGCTGGACAGGCTCGCGCTGGACACCGCCAGGATCGCCGCGATCGCGGCCGCCGTGCGGGACATCGTGGCCCTGCCCGATCCCGTCGGCGAGGTCATCGAGGGCCGGCGTCTTCCCAATGGACTGGACATCCGTCGCGTGCGCGTGCCACTCGGCGTGGTCGCCGTCGTGTATGAGGCGCGCCCGAACGTCACGATCGACGCCACCGCGCTGTGCCTGAAGTCGGGCAACGCGATCGTCCTGCGCGGCTCCTCCACGGCGGCCCACTCCAACGCGGCGCTCGCGCAGATCGCCGCGCAGGCGGCAGTCGCGGCGGGCCTGCCCGAGGGGTGCATCGGCCTCGTCTCCGGCGGCGGCCGCGAGGAGCTCGCACAGCTTGCGACCCAGGACGACACCGTCGATCTGATCATCCCCCGCGGCGGCGAGGGCCTGAAGGCCGCATTGCAAGAGGTCGCGACGGTACCCGTCATCTACGCGGCCTCGGGCAACTGCCACGTCTACGTCGATGCGACCGCCGACCTGGAGCAGGCACGCGAGATCGTGCTGAACGCCAAGATCCAGCGCTCGGGTGTGTGTAACGCCGCCGAGACGCTGCTCGTGCACGATGAGGTCGTCGGCGACCTGCTGCCGGGGCTGCTGCGCGCGCTCGGCGGCGCGGGCGTGCTCGTACGCGCGGACGAGAACGTGTGGTTGCTCGCGGAAATCATGTCCGAGGGAAAAAAGGTGGGGGAATCCCTCGGCGTCGTCATGGAGCCCGTCACCGAAGAGGACTGGGCCACGGAGTATCTGGCGCTCACCCTCGCGGTCGGGGTCGTCGACTCGGTGGACGAGGCCATCGAGCACATCTCCCGCTACGGGTCCGGGCACTCAGAGGCGATCCTCACGCGCGACGTCGAGGCCGCGCACGCCTTCCAGCTCGGCGTTGACGCCGCCTGCGTGTACGTGAATGCCTCGACCCGCTTCACCGACGGAGGAGAGTTCGGAATGGGCGCCGAGATCGGCAACTCGACCCAGAAGCTGCACGCCCGCGGGCCGATCGGGCTGCGCGAGCTGTGCACCTACAAGTACCTCGTCACGGGCGACGGGCACGTCCGCGGCTGACCTTTTCGTGGAGCGCATCGGCATCCTCGGCGGGACGTTCAGCCCGCCGCACATCGGGCATCTCGCGCTGGCGCGCCACGCGCGCTCGCAGCTGGGTCTTGAGCGGGTGCTGGTGACGCCCGCCAACCTCGCCCCCAACAAGCCGGCTCTCGGCGACGATCCTGGTCCTGAACACCGCTTGGCGATGTGCGGCCTCGCAGTCGCGGACGAGCCGGGCGTCGAGGTCTCGGCGCTTGAGATCGAGCGCGGGGGAACGTCCTATACCGTGGATACCGTGCAGGCCATCCATGACGCCCATCCCGACGCCGAGCTCACGCTGATCCTGGGAGCCGACACCGCGCGCACCCTGCCCGGCTGGCGCGAACCGGAGCGACTGCTGGGGATCGTGAGGAGTCTCGCGGTGGCCGAGCGCGACGAGCTGGACCTGCGGCAGACGAGCGCGGAACTGGCCCCACTGCTGGCGGCGTCGGTGTCCGGATCTAGCTCGCAGCCGGACTTGACGGCGCTGGGGATGGTCCCCGTAGCGGTGTCCTCTTCGGTCGTGCGCCGTCGGCTCGCCGCGGGTGAGTCCGTTGCCGGACTCGTGGGGGAGAAGGTCGCCGGCTACATCGCCGAGCAGGGCCTCTACCGCACGGACGGGGCTTCATCGCCGCCGAACGGCGGTGCGGCATGAGTGCGGAGGGTCCGAGCCCGCGGCACGAATCGGCGCCTGCCGGCGAGCACACCCAAGCGGGCGAGCCCGCGCGGCCCGCGGAGTCCCCGCGTTCACAAGACCTGCTCGATCGGATCGCGCGTTACGCGGCCGACAAGAAGGCCGTCGACGCGGTCGAGCTCGACCTGCGCGACGTGCTCGGCTACACCGACTGGTTTCTGATCTGCACAGGCAACACCGAGCGCCAGACCAAAGCTATCCATGACGGCATCCTCGAAGGCTGCAAGCACGAGCACGGCACGCTGCCTCGGCGTGTCGAGGGCTTCGGCAAGGGCGACTGGATCCTGATGGATTATCTCGACGTGGTAGTGCACATCTTCACGCCCGCCACGCGCGAGTACTACCGGCTGGAGCAGCTGTGGGGCGAGGTTCCGGCCCGCGCCGCCGCCGCCGCCGGCGAGGCGTAGAGCGTAGTCCGTTTAACCTGGCCGCCGCCAAACCGGACCGACCGCCTATTCTGAGTTGTGTGATGCAACTAACCGGTGATATCGTGACCCGGGGATGCTCGGGTCCGACTACGGCAATCAGAACTGCTCGATCGCCCGCACGCTGGAGCTGGTCGGCGAGCGCTGGACGTTTTTGGTGCTGCGCGACGTGTTCCTCGGGGTGCGCCGCTTCGACGCCCTGCAGCGCGACCTCGGGGTCGCGCGCAACGTGCTCTCCGCGCGCCTGGAGCGGCTCGTCGCGCAGGACATCCTGATGAAGGTCCCCTACAGCGAGCGCCCGCTGCGCTACGAGTACCGCCTCACCGACAAGGGCGTGGACCTGTGGCCGATCGTCGTCGAGCTGCTGCACTGGGGCGACCGCTACGCCGCCCCCGCCGGCCCGCCGATCGTCCTGCGCCACAAGGGTTGCGGTGGAGAACTCGGCGAGCGGCGCATATGCACGCGCTGCGGCGAGCCTCTGGGCGCGCGCGACGTCCGCGCCGAGGCGGGACCGGGAGCCATGCGCGAGCCCGCTCTCGGGAGCGTTTGACCGCTACTCGCAGGCCCGCCGTGGGTTCTATGGGCAGACCCCTACAAGGAGCCCATCATGCGCACAATCGACATCACCCGTCAGATGCGCAGAACGTCCGCCTGTTTGGCCGTGCTCGGCCTCACCGCTTTCGTCCTGCCGGCCATCTCGTCGGCCTCCACCTGCAGCACGGCGGGACCCTGCCCGACGGTCACGCTGATCGCGAAAGCAGTCCCGATCAAGGGCTTTCCGGGGACCGGCAACAAACTCGGCGCCGGCGCCGCTCTCGAAGCGAAATACTCGCTCAAAGGCAGCGAATCGACCGGCGGCGTCGTCTCGCAGATCACCCACGTCAACTTCTTCCTGCCGACCGGCACAAAGATCAATCAGACGGGCTTCGTGACCTGCTCCACGGCGACGCTCGAAAACATCGGTCCGAGCGGCTGCCCGAAGAAGTCGCAGGCCAGCCCCGTGGGCAATGCGGGCGTGGTCGATCCGATCGGCGGCGAACTCGTCAAAGAGAACGCGACGCTGCAGGCGTTCTTCGCGCCCGGCGGCGGCCTGCAGTTCTACGCCAACGCGGCCTCGCCGATCTCAGCGCAGCTGCTGGTCGCGAAGGGGCGCGTGATGACCGCCAAAGCCCCCTACGGCCCGGAGCTGAACACCGCCGTCGAACTGGTGCAGTCCGTCCCCGGCGCCCCGCCGGTGTCGACCGAATCGATCAACATCAAGGTCGGCGCCGCCTACAAGAAGGGCAGCAAGACGATCTCCTACGGCACACTGCCGAAGAAGTGCCCCAAGGGCGGATTCCCGGTCAAGTCGGAAATCACGTTCGCGACGGGCGCGACTGTGACCACGCTGTACAAGGCTCCTTGTCCCAAGAAGTAACCGCGGGTCGCAGACAGCGACCGTCATCGGGCCGCCGCATCGAGGTTTGCGGCGGCCCGTAGCGGTGAAAGCGGCTGGCTTCAGCGGTCGTAAGCATCGATCGCCCGCACCGACAGCCACGTGAGCACGAGGCCGGTGAGAAGGATCACGCCGCAGCAGATAGCGAGCTTGTCCGGCACCCACCCTTCGAGCACGAGCGAGCGCAGCCCTTCGATCACGTAGCTGACGGGGTTGGCGCGCGCCAGCGCCTCCATCAGCGGGGTGAGCAGTTCGAAAGGTACGAAGTTGGGGGTGAGAAAGAGCAGTGGGAAGAAGACCAAAAAGCTCGCGTTCGTGGCCTGGACGTTGCGGGTGTGCAGCGCGACGAGCATGCCGATGCCGGCGTAGGCCACGCCCCACAGCGCCGCCAGCAGGACCAGCACGATCGCCCCGGGGATGCCGCTGCGCACTTCCATGCCGAACGCGAGCGCGACTAGCAGAACGAGCGTGGCGACCGCCAGGCCACGCACGAGGTCGGCGGCGAGGCGCCCGAAGATGATCGACGAGCGCCGGATCGGGGCGACGAGCAGCTTGTCGAAGTAGCCGAGATCGATCTCCGTCACGAGCGCCAGCCCCGAGGTGGCGGTGCAGACGGCGAACATCAGCGACACCGGGACCTGAAAGCCGACGTAACCCTGTCCGTGCAGGAACGGCGTCGTGGAGGGGAACGTCTTTGAGATCTGCCCGATGTTGACCGCCAGGAAGAACAGCGGGATGAACAACGTCGGCACGGTCGCGGCGGGCAGACGAATCACTTCGCGCACCGCGCGGCGCCCGAGCAGCAGCACCTCGGTCATGCGAGCGCCTCCTCGCGGCTCTCCTCACGATCGCCCTCCAGCCGCCTGCCGGTGGCGCGCAGGAAGACGTCGTCCAGCGAGGGTCGTGCGACCGAGATCGCCCCGACGCGAATTTGAGCGCCGTCCAGGCGCCGTACGATCTCGGCGATCGAGCCGGGGCCGTCTTCGAGGTACAGCGCCAAACTGTCGCGTCCGGTGACCGTGCGCTCCAACCCGTCCACCTCGCCGATCGCGGTCTGGGTGGCGTCGATGTCCGCGCCGTCGAGCTGCACCGAGACGACGTCATGGCCGAGCTGGGACTTGAGCTCCTCGGGCGTGCCCTGCGCGACGATCAGACCGTCGTCGATGATCGCCACGCGATCGCACAGCTGGTCTGCCTCCTCCAGGTACTGCGTCGTCAGGAACACGGTCGTGCCGTGCGCGTTGATGCGACGCACCTCCTCCCAGATCGTCAGCCGCGAAGCGGGATCCAGGCCGGTGGTGGGCTCATCCAGGAACAGCACGCCGGGGGAGTGCACGAGCGCGCTGGCGAGATCCAACCGGCGCCTCATCCCGCCCGAATAGGTCTTCGTGCGCCGCTCAGCGGCGTCCACCAGGCCGACCAGCTCCAGCAGCTCCTGTACGCGTGCGCGCGCCTGCTGGCCGAGGATCCCATACAGCCCGCACTGCAACTCCAGCAGCTCGCGCCCGGTCTGCAACGGGTCCAGGCCGATCTCCTGCAGCGCTACGCCGATCCGCCGGCGCACCGCCGCGGGATCCGCGACCACGTCCAGCTCGCCCACGTGCGCGCTTCCGGCGCTCGGGGGCAGCAGCGTGCAGAGCATGCGTACGGTCGTCGTCTTGCCGGCGCCGTTGGGGCCCAGGAAACCGAAGATCTCACCGGGCGCCACATCGAGGTCGATCCCGCGAACGGCCTGCACCCCGCCCTTGAACGTCCGTTGCAGATCTCGCGCTGTGATCGCGCCGCTCATCGCCTCGGCCCGCCGGCCGCATCGGCCGTCGCCGAGGTCTTCTCCTCGATCGCCTCGTAGTCGCGCGCGAGAAAGAACTCGGCGCCCTCGATGCTCATGTGCGGGACGGCCCGATCGAGCCATCCCGGCATCCACCAGTTGATCTTACCCATCAGCAGCATCGTCGCAGGCACGAGCAGGCAGCGCACCACGGTCGCGTCGAGGATGACCGCGACCGCGAGCCCGACCCCGAACTGCTTGATCGTGGGATCGCCGTTCAGCACGAAGCTGCCGAACACGAACACCATGATCGCGGCCGCCGCCGTGATCACGCGCGCGCTCGTCACGAGGCCCGAGATGACCGAGTCGCGGTTGTTCTCGCCCGCGTGCACGTGCTCCTCGATCTGGCTGACGAGGAACACCTCGTAGTCCATCGACAGGCCGAACAGCACGGCGAACATGAACAGCGGCACGTATGAGACGACCGGCACCGGCCCTTCCAGCCCGATCAGTCCGCTTCCCCAGCCGTACTGGAAGACGGCGGTCAGCACACCGTACGAGGCGCCGATCGAGAGCAGGTTCATGACGGCCGCCTGGGCCGGGATCACGAGCGTGCGGAACGCCAGGATCAGCAGGATGAAGCTGAGCGCGATCACTACCAGGATCTGCAGCGGCAGCTTTTCGGAGATGCGCGTCGCCAGGTCGACGTAGCCGGCGGTGGCGCCGCCGATGTCGGCCTGCATGTCGGTGCCGTGCTCGGCGCTTGGGATCGTGTCCGCACGCAGCCTTTCGACCAGTTCTTCGGTGGCTTTCTCGGCCGGTCCGGTCGTGGCGATCGCATTGAAGTAGGCGGTCGTCCCCGCCTGGTCGATCTGCGTCGGCGTGACCTGCGCGACGCCGTGCGTGGCGGCGACGTCCTTCTGCAAGGTCTGCAAACGTGGATCGCCGGTGCGGGGATCGCTCGGGGTGGCGTCCGAGGCGCCCGGGGGCTTCTGCGACGAGCTCGACGTGGGCGCCTTGGCCGGCGTGCCCAGCGAGACGGCGACGAGCAGCGGGCCGTTGACGCCCGGACCGAAGCTTTCGGAGATCAGGTCATACGCCCGCCGCGCGGTGGTCGAGGTGGACAGCGCGGCGGTGTCCTGCTGGCCAAGGGTCAGCGACAGCAACGGGATCGTCAACGGCAGCAGGATCGCGAGCGCGGCGAGTCCCGCGAGGATCGGGTGGCGCGCGATCGCGTTGGCCCAGCGCGACCACAATCCCTCCTTCGTGTCGCTCTCCGGGCGCAGATCGCGATGGGGTGGGCGCACCCGCAGCGAGTCGATGCGCGGGCCGACGATCGCGAGCGCGGCCGGCAGCAGCGTGAGCGCGCCGAGCACCGCGACGACCACCGCGACCCCGGCCATCAGCCCCATCGTCGTGACCAGCGGGATGCCCGCCACGGCGAGCGAGACGAGCGCGATCGTGACCGTGGTGCCCGCGAAGAACACCGCTCCGCCCGAGGTCGCGGCGGCGCGGGCGATCGACTCGTCGATCGGCAGACCGTCGTTCATGCCGCGGAAGTGACGCGTGACGATGAACAGCGCATAGTCGATCCCGACGCCCAGTCCGATCATCGTCGCGAGCGTCGGCGCGACGCTGGGAACGGTCGTGACGTGGCCGAGGATGCGGATGATCGCCAGCGAGGTCAGCAGCGCGAGGATCGCGCTGAGGATCGGCAGCAGCATCGAGACGATCGTCCCAAAGGCGAGCGTCAGGATCACCATCGCCGCGACGATCCCGATCAGCTCGCTGGACTCGGTCGCCGGCTTGGAGACCTTCTGCCCGAGCTGGCCTCCGGTCTCGACCTCCAGACCAGCGGCTTTCGCGGGATCGGCGGCGTCGATTATGGTCTGCGCTTCGTCGGTCGAAAGTTCCCCTGGGGGGACCGCCAGCGTCACCGACAGGTATCCCGTCTTCTGATCCCTGCTCAGCGCCGATGCGCCCTGGGGCGTGAGCGGGTTCACGACCGAGGCGACGTGCGGCGCCTTCGCCACGGACGCCGCTGCCTGGTCGACCGCGTTCGCGTACTTGGCTTCGGTCAGCTTGCCGTTCGCGGCGTGCAGCACGATCGGGCTCGTCCCGTTGGCCTGATCGGGGAAGGACTTCGCGAGCGTGTCGGTCGCGCGCTGGCTGTCGGTTCCCGGCAGCGACAGGTTGTCGTTGGTGTTTTCGCCCAGGCCACGCGAGACCGCGATCAGCGCGATCGCGACCACGAGCCACACGCCGAGCACCGCGAACCGCCGTCGGACGCAGAAGCGGGCGAGCCCGTAGAGCACACCCGTCATCGCCGGACCGCTGCTGCCGTCGCGTCGCGGTTCATCGAGCGGGCATCCTCCCTTGCCGGAGTATGACTGTCAAGGACGGCCGTCTAGGAGGAGTCCGCGGGAGCGAGCAGCCGCTCGATCATCTCCACGACCGTCTCCTCGACCTGCGCCCGCTCCAGGCCGATGTCGCGTCGCAGGATTTTCCACACGTACACGTCACAGATGGCCACCAGCTGCGCCAGGCGCCGGTCGCGCGTGCGCGGGTCGAGGTCTGAGAGTTGCGGCTGAAACGTGCGCAGGCACCACTGTTCGTGCACCTCATGCCCGTAGTCGACGGCGCGCACGAGCGAGTTGCGGCTCTCGCTGCCCATCACGCGAACCACTGCGTCGCGGTAGGGCAGCAGGCGCACGACGATGTCTCCGTAGCGCTCGTAGTGGCGCATCAGGCTGGCGATCGCGCCGGGAATGTCACCGATCGGGGCCTGGTTGCGGTCTTTGACCATGATCGAGCTCGTGCGTGAGATGACCGCGTCGAGCAGGCCCTGCTTGGAGCCGAAATGACGCAGCACGGTCTGCTTGCTGACGCCCGCGCGCCCGGCCACCGACTCCAGCGAGGCCTGCGACCAGCTGTCCTGCTCGACCTCTTCGGTGGCCGCCTGCAACAGCGTCTCGCGCGTCTGCTCCTGGGCTTTCGCGCGCGCGACCTGTTTGTAGGAACGCCGTGACGGCTCCCCGCGTGCCATCTCGATGCTCAGTCTTGCAGGGCCAGCGAGGCGGGCACGGAACTGGCGAACCAGCCGGGGATCGCGAGGATGGCCAGGGCGGTGGCGGTCATCAGCGCAAGGCTCCACAGCGCCGTCAGCGCCGTGACGGAGTAGACGACGGGGAAGTTGATCGTCTGCGCCAGCGCGCGATCGGCCAGCTGCTGGCCGTAGAGCCCGAAGATCGCCCCCGTCAGGCAGCCGACGCCGAGCAGCAAGAGGCTCTCGAGCAGGATCGTGTGCCACAGGTCGGACTGCGGCAGTCCCTCGAGCTTGAGCTTGGCCAGGCGCGGGCGGCGCTGCCAGATCATCGCGCCCATCGCGGCGGCCATCGCGAGCACCGCGACGATCGGGATCAGCGTCGCGATCTGGGTCAGGCGCGCGAGCGCCTGACGGCTGAGCGCGCTCTGGCGCAGCGTATGCCGGGCCGCGCTCTGCACGGCAAGGCCCGAGTGCGGGCCGAGCGCGCGACGGATGTCGAGCGCCGCTTGCGCCGTTGACACTCCTGGTCTCAGCAGCACGCTGTAGGCGCTCGCATCTCCGCTGCCCCACGCGCGCGCGTAGTCGTCTGCGTTCATCACGATCGCGCCGGGGGCCCAGCCGATGTTCGTGGAGAGCGCCGCGATCCGCAGCGTCCGCGGAACGGGCGTGGGCAGCGTGAGCGCCTGGCCGATGTGCAGGTGGTGTTCGGCGGCGATCGCTTCGGAGAGGACCAGCCAGCCGCCGGCGCGCACGCGTTCTTCGGCGCGGCGCGCCTCGCCGTGCAGGAGCTGGGTCGCGGGCAGCAGCGGCCGCGCCTGCGCCGGCGGGGCGATCACGAGCACGCGGCGCTCGCCGTAGTCGAGCAGACCGCTGCGATACAGGCCGACCGCCCGCACACCGGCGACGCCTTCGAGCTTCGCGCGATCGACGGGTGCGAACGGGGTGGTGTTCAGCAGGTTGTAGGAGCCGGCGGGGGAGACCCAGACGTCGGTGGCGGCGTTCATGTCCTGCGCGGCGTTTTCCAGGCCGTGGAGCAGGTCGCCGTGGGCGCCCTGGATCGCGACGCTGCCGAAGATCGCGATCGCGCCGGTCGCGGCGATCGCGACGGCGCGCGCGCCGGCCGCGCCCAGCTCCATCGTCGCGACGTGCGGCACGACGCCCGTGCTCAGGCGGGCGAGCCGGCCGACGAGCGCGATCGTCAGGCCGAGCGCGAACGGCAGCACCAGTCCCAGCGCCGCCACGAGCAGGACCATGCCCGGGATCGCCGCGTCGGGGGCCGCCAGCAGGACCGCGGTGGCGGCGATCAGGCACGCCACCCCGGCCAGCGCCGCGCGCGCGGGCGTCGCTCGCGCGCGAGCGTTACGTGCGCCCTCGCCCTCGTCCGGCCGCTGCCGCACGCCGATCGCCGCGAGCGGATCGCGCGAGAGGATGTCGCGCAACGGCGTCAGCACCGCCACGATGGCGGCCACCATCCCGCCTGAGAGCGCGAATGCGACGCTCTGCCAGCTGACATATCGCTCAGAGCCCACGGCGAAGGCCAGCGAGAGGAACGCCGGGTTGGAGCGCAGGACGTGAATCGAGATCTCCTCGCCGAGCGCCAGCCCGAGCACGCATGCGACCAGGCCGAGTACGATCGCGTCGAGCAGCAGCACCGCGATCACCGTCCGCGGGGTATAGCCGTCACGGCGCAGGTCGACGGCCAGGCGCCGGCGCTGCGGGACGGTCAGCAGCACGGCGTTGAACGCGAACAGGAACCCGACGAGCGCGCTGATCGCCGAGAACAGCGCCGTCGACTGGTTGCTCGCGGCGGCCGCCTTGGCGAACAGCTGTTGTTCGTAGTCGACCGTCTCGACGTTCTCGCGCCCTGCCGCCAGCCGCAGGAGCGCAGCTCGGACCTGCGCCCGGGCGCCGGTTGCGGGCTGTATCAGGATGCGGCTGACGCGAGCGTGAAGCCCCGTCATTTCCTGCGCCAGCGAGAGCGGCACGATCGCGACGGCGCTGTCGATCAGCGCACCCACGTGGCCGGCCTGCAGCTGGGAGTAGAGCGGCGCCTCGGCCGTGCGCCCGTCGAGCGCGAAGTCGACTTCCTGGCCGAACTTCCTCGTGCCGAGCCGGCGCGCCAGCGGGGCGGGCAGCACGACCGCGCCGATGTCGCCGAACGGCCGCAGGTCGGTGCCGCGCACGAGCTCGCCTCCCAGCTCGGAGAGGCTCGCGTCGGCGCCGATCAGTTGCACCGAGGCGCTGCCGTGCGGACCGCTGGCCTGGGCGCCCGATTCCAGCACGGGCGCGGCGATGCGAACGCCGGGGATCGCGCGCACCTGCGCGAGCGTGGAGGCAGGGAAGCCGTGCGGGTCGCGCGCCAGCAGCTGCAGCGTCGCGCTACCGGCGATCCCGCGCGAGAGCTGTGAGACGGAGCTTTGCAGGCTCGAGTTGGCGACCTGGGAGGCGAACAGCAGCGCGACCCCGGCGGCGATGCCGATGACCGCGAAGCACTCTTGCCAGAAGCGCGCGCGCAGGCGCACGCGATAGAGGTGCAGGGCGTTGAGCGGGCTCATCGCCCTGCATAGGCGCCGTGGTCGGGTGCGTACTCTTGCAGCCGGCCGTCGTGCAGCGCGAGCACGCGATCGGCGAACTCGGCCGCCATCGGGTCGTGGCTGACGATCACCGCCGCGACATCGCGCTCGCGGCTGAGTTCGCGCAGCAGCTCGAGCACTTCACGCCCGCGCCGGCTGTCGAGGCTCCCGGTCGGCTCGTCCGCGAGCAACAGGCGCGGCGCGGTGGAGAGCGCCCGCGCGATCATCACGCGCTGGCGCTCGCCCATCGACAGCGTCTCCGAGCGGTGGCGCATGCGCTCGCCCAGCCCGAGGCGTTCGAGCAGGGGCGCGATCTCGCGCTGGGCCTGCCGCCAGCGCCGGGTCTTGAGCAGCTTCAGCGTCGCGTTGTCGATCGCGCTGACGCCCGGCAGCAGGTCGAAGCTCTGGCGGATGAAGCCCAGTTCCGAGAGACGAAAATGCGAGGCCTCCTGCTCGGAAAGCGTGGAGATGTCGCGCTCGCCGATCAGGATCGTGCCGGCGGTCGGCTCCAGCAGCATCGCGACCATCAGCAAGAGCGTCGTCTTGCCCGAACCGCTGGGCCCGTACAGCGCGACGGTCTCCCCGGGAGCGACCGTCAGCGACACGCCGTCCACTGCACGCACGGGCTCGCCGCCGACCGCGGGGTAGTGCTTGACGAGGTCTAGTAGCTCCAGCACCGGTGTCTCGATTCAACGTGCGGGGCTCGCCGGAGGAGATCCCCGGCGATCACCATCAGGCCGAGACCTTGCCGCTTACGTGAACAGTGATCGCGTCGTGGTTGGATTCCGCGATCGTGCCGCTGAAGCTGAGTCCCGACCCGTGCACGTGCGCGTAACTGCCGGTTCCGCGGTTGATCGACATCGAGCCGGCGAAGCTGGCGGTGGTGCTCCCTCGGTGGTAGGCCGCGCTGCCGTCGCCCGAGAACGAGGCCCCGTGCGAATAGATGTTCACTTCGGCCGTCACCCGCGTGCTGGAGACCGCGGTCAGGTGCACGTAGATCGTGCCCGCGACCGTGCCCGTGGCCGCGCCCTGCTCGTTGAGGGTGAAGTTGTGTTTGCTCGTGAGGTGCAGACGGCCGGTCTCGTTCAGCGAGATCGTCCGCGATACGCGCGCGGACGGGCCGGCGGGGGGTGTGCGCTCGCCGGCGCTGAGCGGCGCCGGCGCCAGCAGCGCTACGCCGGACAGCGCCATGGCCGTGAACAGTTGTCTGGGCGTTCCCAGCGGTGTGCTCATGCCGGGCAGGGGGTCGTGGTCTGCGCCGTGCCGAGGGTGCCGTCGGCGTAAGTGAATTCGGCGGCGAACGGCAACCCGCCCGCGGGACACGCGGAGGGAGTTACGACGGCGTTGGCGGCGCGCTTGCCGTGTCGGGAGCTCGCGCCGATCGTCAGCGTGAACGTGGCGATCGAGGCATCGGGCTCGAACATCAGTGTGGGGATCGGCGGGATCGACATCACGAGTTCTTCCCCGTAGGGCTCCTGTGCGGGCAGCACGCTGCCGGTGAGCACCTTGTGTTCGTCGATCGGCGTGTAGCCCTGGGCGAAGATCTCGAACGTCGGCTGCAGGTTCTTCGGTGGGCCGAGAAACGCCCACAGTTCGGCTTCCTCGGTGATGTTGCCGGTGCCCACGTGCACCGCCACGAGCGCGTTGCCGCGGCCGAGCGCCGATCCGGCGGGACAGCCGCGCGGGCCGTGCGCGCGCAGACGGGCGACCGTGCAGCTGCTCAGGTGGGGGATGTCGAGCGTCATCCCGGCGGGCATGCGCACGATCGCGCGGGTAAGAGGGGCGGCCAAGCCGAACTGGGTGCCAGAGAAGCGCATCGTGAACGTGAGGGAGGCTTTGGCGTGCAGCCGGTTGGGAGACAGCGAAGGTGCGATCGAGGCAAAGTTTTCCGCCTGCGCGGCGCCGGCGCTCAGCCCGGCGCAGATCGTCAGCGCCACCACGGCCGTGCGCGCGGCGCCCAGCGCACCGGTGGCGCGGATACCGGCTATGTCGCCGTGTCGAAGGTTCACCTCCAGAGGAGTATGTCGCGCCGAGGAGCGTTCGTGTGGAGCTTGCGCTGAGGGCCGGTGGACGATGTGCAGGGAAACCGTGGTCATGACCGCCTGCCCGGACGTCGGACGGCGGGAGCGGTGGTCCCGGTCGCCGTACCGGCGGCGGCGATCGGTCTGGCGCAGGCGGGATTCGCCGCGACCAGAACCCGGGTATGGTGTTTCACCGCACACTCTCCTCTCGACCGACCGCTATAACGGTCGCCCCCGCGCTTCTCAGGCGAGGTTATGTCGCTCCCATGTTTCGCGTTACTGACAGTAACACGAATCTGGGTGGGCTGTCAACTGCGTTTGCGAGATCCGCGGTTGCGAGGGGCGTGCCGGCGTGATCGTTCAGAAGATCGCCGCCGCCGCCTCCTCCTCGGTCGCCTCGGCGGCGGCGAGATCGCCTCGCAGGCGCAGGCCGAGAACGGGGAAGACGAGCTTTCGTCGGAGTGGCCCCCCGCACGGTCATCGACGCTCATCGCGACGCGACCATAGCGGCTGGGTCAGCGGCTGCGAGCGAAGAACCGCCGGGGTAGTGTCGATTTGCGGCCTGTCCGTTCGTCTGTAGAGAGAGCATCCACACAAGTAACCTAAGAAGAAGGAGGAAAAGATCGCGATGAAGTACATGCTGCTGATCCACCAGGGGAGCACCCCGTTGCCGGGCACACCGGAGTGGGAGGCCCTGTCTGAGGCCGAGCAGGGCTCGGTCTATGCCGCCTATCGGGCGATCAACGAAGACCCGAACGCGACCTCGGGCCTGCGGATGCAGCCGCCGGAGACGGCGACGACGGTGCGCGTGAAGGACGGACAGACGCTCACGACCGACGGTCCGTTCGTCGAGGTCAAGGAGGCGCTCGGCGGATATCTGTTCTACGAGGCCGACGATCTGGACGCGGCGATCGAGCTCGCGGCGCGCATCCCCGCGGCGAGCATGGGCGGCGCGATCGAGATCCGCCCGATCGTCGGGTGAGGTTCGCGCTGGAGCAGACGTTTCGCGATCACTGGGCGCGCGTGCCGGCGGGGCGGATTGCGGAGCTGTGAAATCGCGCCTACGCGGGGGCCGAATTGGGTCTCGCCGGATGCGGCCGATCGGGTTGGGTCGCTTTAGAAGAAGCCGACGGGGAGGGCCTTGCCGCATGCGGCAAGGCCGGCAGGGTCGCATGCGACCCTGCCTCGGAGTGGCGCATGCGCCACTCCGCCGCCGGCGCATGCGCCGGCGGTAGACGGGCCGCATGCGGCCCGTCACGCCACCGCACATGTGCGGTGGCGCCCGGGGCGGCGGAGCCGCCCCGGGGAAAACACATCGATCGCCTAGGAAATCCCGTGCGCGCGCATCGCCGCCTCGACCTCGGAGGCGTCAGCTGCCATGCCCCGTTCGTTCGGGTGCACCGAGAAGGCGTCCGATTCGGGGAGCACCGGTTCGACGTAGCGCACGCTCACCGACTTGCATGCGTCGCGTCCGATGCTCGGCGTGTACGTGTCCACGTACGTGGCGCCGTTCGACGCTGCCTCGCTGCTCAGCATCGCGTTCAGTTCCTGCTCGACCCCGTTCAGATATGCCACGTCACCGGTCGTCAGCGGCACGGTCGGCCGGCAGTTGCCGCCCTGGGGCAGGATGTCCGGATAGCCGACCACGAACACCTGCGCCGCGGGCGAGATCGTGTGGATTTGCGCCAGCGCCGCCCCGACCACGGGCCCGTCTTGCGCGATCTCTTCGGCGAGTTTGTGGCCGTAGGTGTTTTTGCACGGCGTCCCGAACGGAAACACCAGATCCTCGGCCCCGCAGGTTATGAGCGTGTTCAGGAACAGGCCTTTGTCGTTGCCGCCGATCCCGACCGACACCACCTGCGTGGAGGAGTTCAGCGCGTTGAACTGCCGTGGCTGATCGGGGTACTGGGCGGTGGTGGTCAGGTTTTCGGTGGTCGCTCCCGAACAGCTCACGTCGGTCGGCGAGAGCCCCAACGCGGCCGCCGTGAGGTGGGGGTAGTCGCGCGCGGACTGTAGGCAGTCAAGCGGCGCCCCCGGCGCCGGCGGCAGGATGAACGGGCCGGCGGTATAGGAGTCGCCCAGCGACACATAAGCCGGCGCGGCGCCGGCCGGGGAAGGTGTGGCCGCGAGTGTCATCAGGGCCGCGGCCAGGGCGGCGAGGGACAGTGTCGGGCGGAGCACGGGGCGGCCTGTGAGCCGTGGACGCAGGCGCGCGCCGATCCGGGCGCGGGACGAGGAACGGTGGGACATGGATCGATCCTTTCTCTGGACACGAGACCCACACACGGTGGATCTGTCTATGGTCTCCTCGTCCCGGGGAATGACGAACTTATCGAACATGGAGTGTCAATGGGAACTTACGCAGTGGGACCCCGCCGCCGCGCGCGCCGAGCCGCACCCGCGTGTCTCCGATACCCGTTAACGTGCGAAAGTGAACCTGCGGCCATCACGACCTAAGGCTCGTCACATGTACGCAGGCCACGCGAGACTCCCGAGCAGCGCACACACCTCCCGCCCCTGGCGAATCCACGAGATCACCCGTGACCTTCGGCTCGAGGACGTGTGGGCGCTGCCGGCGCACGGCGAGGAGAGCGACTTCCACCTGCTGGTAGAGGGCTTCGCCGCCGGCGACCCCTCCCGGGGATCGTCCCGGCTTTCGCGCGCGCTGTGGGACTTCCGTTGGAAGGTCGGCGCACTGCTCGGTTGGGATGACGCGGAGACCGGGCTCGGAGCGAGGGTGCCGACCCTGCGCGAGCGTTTGCCCGAGGACCTCTTGGACTCACCGGGCCCCGACTTCGACGCGCTTCCTTTCACGTCGCTCTATCTGATTAAAGACGAGTTCGCCGCGGAGATCGCCAACAACACGATGCACGGGGTCATGCACCTCAGCTGGGTTGCCGACGGGACGGGTGGTTACCGCGGCCAGATGGCCGTTCTGGTCAAGCCGAACGGGCTCCTCGGGAACCTGTATATGGCTGCGATCAGACCCTTCCGGCACCTGATCGTCTATCCCGCGATGATGCGACAGATCGAGCGCGAAATGGCGAAATTGGATCGCACCGGTCTTGCGGGTATTCGCGATTCGGATTGAGTCGGGCTTCGCGCTCACCGTCTACGACAACTTTGCTCAGCCGCGCCGCAAGGCTCGCCGATGAGCACGCGATCTCCGTGTACGACGCGGCCTACGTAGCGGCGGCCGACCAAGCCGCTGGCGCACTCGTCAGCTATGACATCCGCGGCCTTGTCGGTAAGGGGCTCGCGAGTAATTTCGCGAGTGCGGAGGAAGAGAAACCGCTTGCGGGCCACGGGAGCAGTACCGAGGTCCAGCCGTAGTCAGAGCGGGAGTTGGTTGTTTGCCGAGGAAGAAATGGAGCTAGAGGGGCTCGAACCCTCGACCTCCGCCATGCCATGGCGGCGCTCTCCCAGCTGAGCTATAGCCCCGGGTGCCAGGACATCGTACAACGCAACCACGGTCGAACCGTGATGCGGGCGCTCGCAACCTGGGCGCCTCGACTCGGTCCTTACGCGAGCACCGCGCCTTACCCCGGCGGAATGAACTCCGGAACGTCAAGCTCATCCTCACCGGGCTGAGGCTCCTCGCGCCCGGGTCCCCGCTCGCGCGATCCCTGAGCGCCCGGCCCGCCTCCGGGCCCGACCTGGTCCAACCGCGCGGTCATGCTGCCGTGCGCGAGGCGTACGTCGCGTATGAGCCGCTCGGCGTTGTTGCGCAGCGAGGTGGAGAGCTCGCGCAGGTTGCGGGAGACCTCGGTGCCCTCGCGTACGACCTCGTGGGCGACGGCGTGGGCCTCGCCGACGATCTCGCGGGCCTCGGCGCGGGCGATCGCGCGGATGTCCCGGGCGCGGGCGTGGGCCTCGGCCTGGCGGGCGCTCAACTCCTCCTCGGCGCTCGCGTCGCGCTGCTGCGCCTCGGTGCGCGCGCTGTCGAGGATCCCGGCGCTCTCCTCGCGCGCGCCGGCCAGCACGCGCTCGGACTCGGCTCGGGCCTCGGCGATCACCTGTGCGGCCTGCTCCTGCGCGTTTGCGAGTGTCTGGCTCGCCTGCTCGCGGGCGCCGGCAAGCGCCTGACTCGCCTGTTCCTGGGACTGGGCGATCACCTGCTCGGCCTGCCGTTGGCTATTCGCGAGCGTCTGGTCGGCCTGCTCGCGTCCGGCCGCGAGTGTCCGCTCGGCCTGCTTGCGTCCGGCCGCGAGCGTTTGCTCGGCCTCTGCCTGCGTGTCGACGCCGATCCGCGAGGCGTCCTCGCGCGCCTCCTCGAGGATGCGCCGGCCCTCGCGCAGGCGTTCGTCGGCCTCGCCGTGGATCTGCGCGACCGAGGCCAGCGCCTCGTTGCGCGCGCTCTCGGCCTGGGCGCGGGCCGTTTGCAGGATCTCCTTGACCTCCTCTTCGGCTGCCTGTACGCGGTTATCGGCGGCGCGGTCGGCCTCGGCGATCCGCTCGCGCGCGCGGGACTCGGCCTGCTCGCGCAGCTGCGTGGCGGTGCGTTCGGCCGCTTGGATGATGTTCGCGACGCGCTCGGAGGCGGCCCGCAGGGCATCGGAGGAGTCCACCTGGCAATCCTAGACCGAGCGTCGCGAGCCGGCGCCCCAGGGCCTGCTCGCACCCGAGCGGCATGGCAGGAAGTGTTGGAAATCTGTCCTTGCAGACAAGAGCCGGATGGGCCATGATCGAGTGCATGGCACAGCGTGCACGTAGTCCGAGGAACGTGGTCGTGGTCGTGTATCCGGGCGTGCAGAGCCTCGATGTCGTCGGCCCGCAGGAGGTGTTCGTGGCCGCGCAGGAACTGATCGCGGCCGGCGGACGCACGGAGCCGGAATATCGCGTCTGTGTGGCGAGCTTTGACGGTGCGCCGCTGCGGGCGTCGAGCGGACTGCGGATCGTCCCCGACTTCGCCCTCGCCGAGGTGCCCAAGCGCATCGACACGCTCGTGATCGCAGGTGGCGCCGGGTCGGCGGGCGCGAGCGCGCAGACTGGGCTGTTGGATTGGCTGAGGGAATCAGCGCCGGGCGCGCGCCGCGTGGCGTCGGTGTGCACGGGTGCGTTCGTGCTCGCGGCCGCCGGGCTGCTGGACGGGCGGCGCGCGACGACGCACTGGTCCTCGGCGGCGAAGCTCGCGCGGCTCTATCCCGCGGTGGAGGTTGATCCCGAGCCGATCTACGTGCGCGACGGCGCCGTCTGGACCTCCGCCGGAGTCAGCGCCGGGATGGACCTGGCGTTGGCGCTCGTCGAGGAGGATCTCGACCGCGAGGCCGCGCTGACGATTGCGCGCCACCTCGTGCTGTTCTTGCGCCGGCCCGGCAACCAGTCGCAGTTCAGCGCGACCCTCGCTGCCCAGGAGCCTGAGCGTGAGCCGCTGCGCGAGGTGCAGCGCTACGTCGTGGAGCACCCGAGGGAGAACCTGTCGGTCGACGCGCTGGCCGAGCGAGCGCATATGAGTACGCGCAACTTCGCGCGCGCATTTGCGGCCGAGACCGGGGTCACGCCCGCGCGCTACGTCGAGCGCGTGCGCCTGGAGGCGGCGCGGCGTGCGCTGGAGGACACCGTTCGGCCGATCGCGACCGTCGCGGCGGCCTGCGGGTTCGGCACTCCCGAGACGATGCGCCGCACGTTCATCCGCGCGCTGGGCGTGGCCCCGGCGGAGTACCGCCGCCGCTACCACCCCGAAGGGGCGCCATCGGGCGCGCTCGCTGCCTGAGACCAAACGAAAGGACGTTCTCGCCATGGACATCGCGATACTGCTGTACGACCGCTTCACGGCACTCGACGCGATCGGGCCGTACGAGGTGTTGAGCCGGCTGCCGGGCGCGAGCGCGAGGTTCGTCGCGGTCGAGCCCGGTCCGATCACCACCGACAACGGGATGCTCACGCTCCTCGCCGAGAGTTCGCTCGCGGATGCACGGACGCCTGACATCGTGCTCGTGCCCGGTGGTCCCGGAGAGGTCGCGGAACGGGCCGGCGGGCCGGCGTTGGACTGGTTGCGCACGGTGCACGAGACGAGCGCTTGGACGACGTCGGTGTGCACCGGCTCGCTGATCCTCGCCGCCGCCGGGCTGTTGAAGGAAAAGCGCGCGACGAGCCATTGGCTCGCGCTCGAGCAGCTGCGCGAGCTGGGGGCTGAGCCCGTGTCCGAGCGAGTGGTGTTCGACGGAAAGATCGTCACGGCCGCGGGGGTCTCGGCGGGGATCGACATGGCGCTCACGCTGGCCGCGAGGATCGCCGGCGAGGAGGTCGCGCAGGCGATCCAGCTGGGCATCGAGTACGACCCGCAGCCGCCGTTTGACGCCGGCTCGCCCGTGAAGGCGCCCGCGGCGATCGTGGAGGGCTTGCGCGCATACTCGCGGTTTGAGTGACGTCCGAGTGTGCCCGAAAGTTCCGTCCCAGTCCGCTCGCTAACCTCCGCTCTCCGATGTCAGAGCGCAAATACGACCCTCGCGAGATCGAGCCCCGCTGGCAGGCGGTGTGGGCCGATGAGCGTACGTGGGGGGTCTCCAACGAAGGCGCCCCCGCGGCGAACGGTCGTGGCCCGTCCGGCGCCGAGCCCGAGCAGACGAGCTCGTACGTGCTGGAGATGCTGCCCTATCCGAGCGGCGAGCCGCACATCGGCCACCTGAAGGTGTATTCGGTGGGCGATGCGATCGCCCACTACCACCGCCGTCTCGGGCGGCGCGTGCTGCACCCGATGGGCTATGACTCGTTCGGGCTGCCCGCGGAGAACCACGCGATCAAGACGGGGGTGCATCCGCGCGCCTCCACGGACGCCTCGATCGCCTCCTTCCAGCGTCAGTTCCGCGAGTGGGGGATCTCGATCGACTGGTCGCGCGAGCTGGCCACGCACGAACCCGGCTATTACCGCTGGACGCAGTGGATCTTCCTGCAGCTCCTCGACGCCGGTCTCGCTTACCGCAAGGAGGCGGCGGTGAAGTGGTGCCCGAAAGACCAGACGGTGCTCGCCAACGAGCAGGTCTCACCCGAGGGCGCCTGCGAGCGCTGTGGCGCGACGGTCGAAGTCAGGCAGTTGGAGCAGTGGTTCTTGCGCATCACCGACTATGCCGAGCGCTTGCTGAACGATCTCGATTCGATCGAGTGGCCCGAGCACGTGAAGACGATGCAGCGCAACTGGATCGGGCGCTCGGAGGGCGCGGAGGTGACGTTCCGCTGCGAGGAGCTCGACATCGATTACCCCGTGTTCACCACTCGTCCGGACACGTTGTTCGGCGCGACCTTCTTCGTGATGGCTCCCGAGCATCCGGACGTGCTGCGCCTGGTCGCTCAGACCGATCGCGAGCAACAGGTGCGTGAGTATGTGAGCCACGCGATCACCGAGTCCGGCGAGGAGCGCGGGAACGCGGAGAAGCCCAAGACCGGGGTGGCGCTGGGGCGGACGGTCACCAACCCGGTGAACGGCGAGCAGATCCCGATGTATGTCGCCGACTACGTGCTGATGGAGTACGGCACCGGCGCGATCATGGCCGTGCCGGGCCACGACGAGCGCGACTATGCGTTCGCGCGCGCGTTCGATCTGCCGATCCGGCGCGTGATCGAGGGCACGCCACCGGAAGGCGCGGGCGACGAGCAAGGCCTGCCCTATTCGGGCGACGGCCCGTTGGTCGACTGCAACGCGCAGTTCGACGGGATGGGCAACCGTGAGGCGCTCAGCGAGATCGTGCGCTGGCTGGATCGCGAGGGCAAGGGACACGCCTCCGTCAACTACCGCTTGCGCGACTGGCTGATCTCCCGCCAGCGCTACTGGGGCTGTCCGATCCCGATCGTCTACTGCGAGGACTGCGGAGCGGTGCCGGTGCCCGAGGATCAGCTCCCGGTGAAGCTGCCGGAGATCGAGGATTACGCGCCGCGCGGACGCTCACCGTTGGCCGGCGCCGAGGATTGGGTGCGCACGCGCTGTCCGGAGTGCGGCAGCGGGCAGGCGCGCCGGGAGACGGACACGATGGACACGTTCGTGGACTCCTCGTGGTATTTCATGCGCTACTGCGACGCCGCCAACGACGAGGCCGCCTGGGATCCGGCGGCGCTGGCAGAGTGGATGCCGGTCGATCAGTACATCGGCGGGGTCGAGCACGCGATCTTGCACCTGATGTATGCGCGCTTCTTCACCAAGGCGCTCGCCGACCTCGGCCACCTCGACTTCCAGGAGCCGTTCCGGGCGCTGTTCACGCAGGGGATGATCACGAAGGACGGCGCGAAGATGAGCAAGTCGCGTGGCAACGTCGTCTCGCCCGCCGCGATCGTGGAGCGCTACGGCGCGGATACCGCCCGCTGCTACATCCTGTTCATCGGCCCGCCCGATCAGGATGCCGACTGGTCGGACGAGGGCATGGAGGGCGTGCACCGGTTTCTCAGTCGACTATGGCGCTTGGCGGCCGAGACCGCCGAGAGGGGAGTACGGGAGGCGCCGCATGCGGCGCCTCCGGGGATGGCGCATGCGCCGACTGGAACAGAATCTCCCGCGGCGGACGACCTCATTTTGTTGCGTAAGTCCCATTGGGCGATCGACAAGGTCAGCTCCGACCTGCGCCGGTTCGCGTTCAACACTGCGATCGCTGCGGTGATGGAGCTGCTGAACGAGTGCTCGCGCCTGCGTGACTCGGTGAGCGTGGACTCTCAGCGCTTCGCGCTCACGACGGCTGCCTCGCTGTTGTTCGGATTCGCGCCCCATGTCAGCGCGGAGGTCTATGAGATGTTGACAGGCGAGCGCGTCTGGGAGCAGCCGTGGCCGCGGGCCGAGGAGGAGATGCTCGAGCGCGACACCTATGAGCTCGTGTGCCAGGTCAACGGCAGGCTGCGCGACCGTGTGCAGGCCGCCTCGGATGCGAGCCCGGACGAACTGAAGGCGCTCTGCCACGCTGCCCCGAACGTACGGGCGCACCTGGACGGCAAGGAGATCGTCAAGGAGATAGTCGTGCCAGGGAAGTTGGTTAACCTCGTCGTCAAGTGACGGGTCTGCTCCCGCGCCTAGACTCCGCAGCAGTGGCCGAGCTCAAGCCCGCGTATCTGATTCACGGCGACGACCACGGCGCGGTCGCCGAGCGCCGTGCGGGCCTGCGCGCGTTGGCCGAACGCGAAGGCGGCCCTGACAGCGTGGAGGCGCTGGAGGGCGAGGCGGCCACTCCGGAGGGCGTCGCCGGGGCGCTCGCGGCGATGACGCTGATGGTCGGGCGGCGCGTGATCCTGGTCGAGGGCGTCGAGCGCTGGAAGCAGGCCGAGGTCGAGCAGGCGCTCGTACCCGCCCTTGCGGCGATGCCGCCGGACACGACCGTGGCGTTGTTCGCGCGCGAGGAGGGTCGCGCCAAGGCGCCCGCGGCGCTGCACACGGCCGTCAAGCGGGCGGGCGGACAGGTCGTAACGCAGGCGACCGTCAAGCCGTGGGATTTGCCCAAGTGGGCGCGCGCGCAGGCCTCGCGGATGGGGATCGAGTTGGACATGGCCGCGGCCGGCGCGCTCGTCGGTCAGGTGGGAGAGCGCCAGCAGCGGTTGTTGCGCGAGCTGGAGAAGCTCGCGCTGGAACTCGACGGGGAGACCCCGCCCCGGGTGAGTGTCGAGGACATCGAAGCCCGCGCGGCGCACTCCGCACAGTACCGCGCCTACACGCTCGCCGACGCGCTCGTCGCGGGCGATCGGCGCGAGGCCACCCGCGCGTACCTGCGCCTGCGCGAGCAGGGCGAGCGACTCGCCGGACTCACCTACCTGATGGCCTCACGCCTGCGCGACGCGCTCGCGGTCTCGCTGCGGCTGCGCGCGGGGGAGTCCGCCGCCGAGGTCAAGCGTGGGCTGCGTATGCCCCCGCGTGCGGCCGAGCGCTTCGTGCGCGACGTCGCCCGCACCGAACCCGAGCGTCTGCGCGACGCGCTCGCTGTGCTCGCCGACCTGGAGCTCGACACCCGCGGAGGCTCGCCCGTGCCACATGCCCGTTCGCGTATGTCGGGACTGGACGAAGAAACGCTCGCTTTGCGCGCGATCGACGCCATCACCGCCGGTCGCTGAGACCAGCCGGGCCGCTCCCGACCCGAGGTGCGGCCGGAGCGAAATCTACGAGGAGATGTTTGCGAGCGTGCGGGCCGCGCGCGACTTGCGCCGCGCACCCGTGTGCTTGTGCATCGCGCCGCGCTTGACGGCCTTGTCGATCGTGCTCACGAGCCGACGATGCTCGCTCGCGGCGCTCTCGCCATCGCCGCTCTCCACGGCCGACTCGAGGTGGCGGAAGTAGGTCTTGATCGCCGAGGTGTACTGGCGATTCTCCAGGCGCTCGCGCTCTGAGCGCAAGATGCGCTTCTTCTGTGAATGAATGTTGGCCATCGTTGCAGCGCCGTACTATAGCGGGCCTTGTCGGAGATCCCACCAGACGGAGAGCCGGTGCAGGAGGGACCGCCCTATGACGCTCCGGGCGTTCCCGAACGAGAGGACCCGGCTGCGCCGCCGCCCGATCCGCGGGTCGAGTTCGTAGGCATACCCGACGCGAGCTTCGGCGAGGAATACGGCGGGCTCGGGCAGCCCGAGCCCGAGCAGATGGCGGGAGAGGGCGGTGGGCCGGGGTCCGGCGGTGGCGGGGGCGAGCGCGTGGCGCGCAACACCGCGATCGTCTCGTTCGCGACCGGCATCTCGCGTGTGGCGGGGCTCGGGCGGGAAATCGTCGCGGCGAGCTTCTTCGGGACGAAAGGGCCGATCTCGGCCTTCACGATCGCCTTCCAGATCCCCAACCTGGTGAGCAACCTGTTCGCCAACGCGGCGCTCTCGGCGGCGTTCGTGCCGGTCTTCACCGAACTGCTCCAGCAGGGCCGCCGTCGCGAGGCGCTGCGGCTGGCCTCGACGATCTTCTGGATCATCCTGATCGTCCTCGGCGCGATCTCCGCCGTGTTCATCCTCGCGGCCGGCCTGATCATGCCGCTGTTCACCGGGCCGACGTTCAACGCCCCGCTCGACGCCTTCACGGTCGCCTTCTCGCAGATCCTCTTCCCCGTCGTGCTGCTGATCGGTCTGACCGGCCTGTTCGTGGGGATCCTGCAGTCCTACGAACACTTCACGATCCCCGCGATCGCCCCGGCGGTGTGGAACCTCGTGATCATCGTCCTGCTCGTCCTGCTGCGCCCGCACTTCCACGGCGGCTATGAACACGGCGATCAGGTGTACGCGTATGCGATCGCGATCCTCGCGGCGACGTTCGTGCAGACGGCGATGGTGTTCGGCGCGCTGCGCCGGATCGACTTTCGTCTGCAGTTCTCGATCGATTGGCACGACCCGCGCGTCCGCCAAGTGTTCACACTGATGCTCCCGGTCACGATCGGTCTGGGCATCGTCAACCTCGACCAGCTGATCAACTCGGTCTTCGGCACGCTCGTCAACAAGGAAGCCCCGCGCGCGATCGACAACGCCTTTCGCATCTACATGCTCCCGCAGGGCCTCTTCAGCGTGGCGGTCGCCACGGTGTTGTTCCCGACGCTCAGTCGCATGGCCGCGAGGCATGACGTGCGCAACATGCGCCGCACGATCGGCATCGGCATGCGCCAGATCAACCTGCTGCTGATCCCCTCGGCCGTGTTCATGCTCGTGCTCACCACGCCGATCGTGCGGCTGGTGTTCGAACGCGGCCAGTTCAACTCGACCTCCACAAGCCTCGTCTCCGAAGCGCTCTTCTGGTTCGCCTTCAGCCTGCCCTTCGGCGGCTTGAACCTGCTGCTGACGCGCGTCTTCTTCTCCGTGCAACGCCCCTGGATCCCGACGCGCCTGGCGGCGCTCAACATCGTCATCGACGTGATCGTCTCGATTGGCCTGTACAAACCGCTGGGGATCGCCGGGCTGATCATAGGCACGGTCGCCGCCAACGCCGTGATGACCGCGCTGCAGTTTCACCGGCTGCGGATCGGTTTCAACGGCAGCCTCGAAGGCGCGCAGACGACGATGATCACCGCGCGTATCCTGCTCGCCTCCGCGCTCCTGGGGGTTGTCTCATGGGTCGTGTGGACGGTGCTCGATCGGATCTTCGGGACATCGCTGCCGGCGCAGATCGTCAGTGTGGGTGGGGCCGCGGCGGTCGGGCTGTTCGTCTACGCGCGCGCGGTCCTCGCGATGCGCATTCCCGAGGCCCACCAGGTCAACCGGCTGATTCGCACGCAGTTCGGGCGGGCTTAGAGGTCGAGTGGGAATGAAGCCGGACGGGCCAATGACCCGCCCGGCTGCATCCGGGCAAAGATCGCCGCTTACTACTTACGTCCCAGGACTATGTGTCTTGCCTGGGCGGCGTGACACTCTCGACACCTGGACAGGCCACCGGCCCGAAGGTCGGTGCGTAGCCGCGGTTGAATGAATCCTCGTCGAGTTGGCGATCCGCCGGTACGGCAAGGCTAGCGGGTCACGCTGCCGGTTGTGGGTCCACAGGCCCGGCGTGTTAGCCGTGCTGTTCCAAGCCGACCTGCAACTCACCATCTATCGTGACGCGGGCTCATGGACCAATCGCACATCCGCAACTTCTCGATCATCGCCCATATCGACCACGGCAAGTCGACGCTGGCCGATCGCATTCTCGAGCTGACGCATACGGTGGCGGCGCGGGAGATGCGCGCGCAGGTGCTCGATTCGATGGACCTGGAGCGCGAGCGTGGGATCACGATCAAGGCGCAGGCGGTGCGGGTTATGTATACGGCGAAGGACGGGGTGAGCTATCAGCTGCATCTGATCGATACGCCGGGGCACGTGGACTTCACGTATGAGGTCTCGCGCTCTTTGGCGGCGTGCGAGGGGGCTTTGTTGGTGGTGGATGCGGCCCAGGGCGTGGAGGCGCAGACGGTTGCGAACACGTATCTGGCGGTGGAGTCGGGCTTGGAGCTGATCCCGTGCTTGAACAAGCTGGACCTGCCGGGTGCCGAACCGGAGCGGGTGGGGGGCGAAGTGGCCGATCTGATCGGTGGGCCGGCGGAGTCGATCTTGCGGATCAGCGGTAAGACGGGCGAGGGCGTGGGGGAGGTGCTGGAGGAGCTGGTGGCGCGCGTTCCGGCCCCCACCGGAGATCCGGATGCGCCGCCGCGGGCGCTGATCTTTGATTCGGAGTTCGACCAGTACCGGGGCGTGATCGCCTACGTCCGGGTGGTCGACGGGGTGTTCGAGAAGGGCGAGGCGATCCGTGCGATGGCGACGGGGACTGAGGCGGAGATCGACGACATCGGCTGCTTCTCGCCGCGAATGGTGCCGACGCAGCGGCTGGGCGCTGGCGAGGTTGGGTATCTGATCACGGGGATCAAGGACGTTACGCAGCTGCGTGTGGGGGATACGCTGACGACGCGTGCGAGGGCGGGCGCCGCCTCCGGCCGCGCGAGCGAGGCCACCGAGCCGTTGCCGGGCTATCGGGAGGTCAAACCGATGGTCTTCTGCGGCCTCTTCCCGATCGACTCCGACCGCTACCCGGATCTGCGCGATGCGCTGGAAAAGCTGACGCTGAACGACGCGGCGCTGTCGTGGGAGCCGGAGACCTCGGATGCGCTGGGGTTCGGGTTCAGGTGCGGGTTTTTGGGGCTGCTGCACATGGACATCGTGAAAGAGCGCTTGGAACGGGAGTACGACCTGGAGCTGCTGGCGACGATGCCCTCGGTGGGGTTCGACGTGACGCTGACCAACGGCGAGGAGAGCGAGGTGCACAACCCCTCGGACATGCCGGACCCGGGCACGATCGAGGAGATCCGCGAGCCGTTCATCAAGGCGCAGGTGATCGCGCCGAAAGAGTACGTGGGGGCGATCATGGAGCTCTGCCAGGAACGCCGTGGCGAGCACGTGGGGATGCACTATCTCTCGCCTGAGCGGGTGCAGATGACCTACGATTTGCCGCTGGCGGAAATCGTGCTGGACTTTTTCGACCAGCTGAAGTCGCGCACGCGCGGGTATGCGTCGTTGGATTACGAGTTGAGCGGGGTGCGCCCGTCGGATCTGGTCAAGCTCGACGTGTTGCTGGCGGGCGACCCGGTCGATGCGCTGTCGATGGTGGTGCATCGCGAGAAGGCGTATGAGATGGGGCGCACGCTGACCGAGAAGCTGCGCAAGCGGATTCCCCGCCAGCAGTACGACGTGCCGATCCAGGCGGCGATCGGCTCGCATGTGATCGCGCGGGAGACCGTGAAAGCGTTTCGCAAGGACGTGATCGCGGGCTGCTATGGCGGGGACATCACGCGCAAGAAAAAGCTCTTGGCCAAACAGAAGGAGGGCAAGAAGCGGATGAAGCAGGTCGGGCGCATCGAGGTGCCCCAGGAGGCGTTCCTGGCGGTGCTGGAGCTGGGCGAGGATTAGCGAAAACCTCGCCTGTGTCCCGGTGGCAGGGACGGGTCGGTTGAGGGAGTGTGCAGCCAGATACGCTCAGCGAACACCGCCGGTTGTATCTGCTCGCGCGGGTGATCGTCTCGCGTTATTACCGTCGCCCGCTGACGCTCGCGGCGGTGGCGCAGGCGCTGTCGACGTCCCCGCGCAAGCTGCAGCGCGCGTATGCGCAGTTCGGGAGCTCTTTCCAGGAGGATCTGTATGCGCGGCGGATGACGGTCGCGGCGCAGCTGCTCAGTGAGCAGCGCTCGATCCCGGTCGGCGACGTGGGCAGGCTGGTGGGGTATCCGAGCACTTATTTCGCGCGCGCCTTCCGCCGCCGCTACGGTCTCTCACCGGGCCTGTTTCGCAATCGCGCGCTGCGGCACGCCGCGAGGGGCCCTACGCGTGAACGTGTGAAGGCGACGTCAGCAGGGCCGCGGCTGAGGTCTCCCGTGCGCCGTCCGGGTCCACTGGCTCGACCCCCGGCAGGGTGACGCGCATCAGCGTGCCGCCGCCGTGGGCACGTTCTGCGGTGACGGTTCCGCCGTGCTGGGCGATGACCTGCCGTACGATCGCGAGGCCCAGTCCCGAGCCGGGTCGTCCGCGTGCCTCGGCGCCGCGGTAGAAGCGGTCGAAGACGTGCGGCAGATCCTCCGCTGAGATCCCTTGGCCGTGGTCGCGGACGGTCAGCTCGCCGCTACGGGCAGCCGATCCAGTCGATCGTTCGGCCAGCACGATCTCGACGGGCGCGCCTGGCGGGCTGTACTTGATCGCGTTGTCGATCAGGTTCGCGACGGCGCGGTCGAGGCGGGCGGCGACGCCGCTGAGGAGGACCGGATCGAGGGTCGCTCGCAGTGGCGTCGCGGGGGAGTTTCGCTGGGCGCGTGCGATCGACTCGGCGATGACGATGTCCAGGCGCACGTCCTCGGCGTCGGCGCGCTGCTGCTCGCCGCGGGCGAGGTCGATGAGGTCGTTCATCAGCAGCGTCAGCTCGCCGATCTGCTCGACGACGTCCTCGAGCAGGCGCTCGCGCTCGGGGCCGTCCATGTTTGGGGCGTGCTGGAGGATCTCGATGTTCGTGCGCAGGCTCGTGACGGGCGTGCGCAACTCGTGCGAGGCGTCGGCGACGAGCTGGCGCTGGGCGTGCACGGAGGCGTCGAGCGCCGACATCGAGACCTCGAGCGCGTCGAGCATCGCGTTGAAGCTGATCGCCAGGCGCCCGATCTCGTCGTCGCCGGTCGGGGCGATGCGACCGGACAGGTCCTGTGTCTCGGCGACGTGCTCGGCGGCGCGGGTGAGGCGCCTGACGGGCTGCACGGCGGCGCGGGCGACGAGTTGGCCGAGCAGGGCGGCGAGCAGGATCCCGCCGAGTGAGAGCAGCACGAGGATCAGACGTAGATGGCTGAGCAGTTCGTCGACTTCGCTGAGGGGCTGGGCGAATTGCACGACGCGTCCGGGCGCGAAGTACTCCGCGAGGATGCGCATGCGGATGGCGTTCACGCGGGCGTCGCGGAAGAAGCTCGCGCCCTTGCCCGCCGCGAGCCTGCGCGTGCGTGCGTCGACCGGCAGCGTCACGTCTCTGGCGCCCGAGCGGAACAGGACTCGCCCGCCGCCGTTGACGAGCTGCTGGTAGCCGCGCACCTGGTTGGGCCGGGGCTGGACGTTGCGCAGGGCGTTGGCGCCCGGTTCCGGGCCGCTTTCGAACAGCTGCTGGGAGCCGCCGGTCCTGCCTTGCAGGGCGTCAAGCAGCTTGTCGCTGTGCCGGCGCGCCGGGTGGCGCTCGATCAGGCGCAGGTTGTCGACGCGGTGCAGGAGCTGGGCGTCGACCTGGCCGTGGAGCTCGTTGGAGGTGAGCACGTAGACGAGCACCGAAGCGAGCACGACCGCGATCGCGACGGCGGCGGAGGACGCGAGCGTGATGCGCCGTCTGAAGCTCATCGGGCCGGCGCCTGCTGCTCGTCGCCGTCGATGGGGTCGGGCTCACGCGAGGTCATGGCGGTGAGGACCAGGAGGGTGCTCATGGCGCGCGCAGCACATAGCCGACGCCGCGGACCGTCTGCAGCAGCCGCGGCTCCTGCGCGGCCTCGGTCTTGCGGCGCAGGTAGCCCATGTAGACGCCGAGCGAGTTGGAGGTGGCGCCGAAGTCATAGCCCCAGACGTGTTCGAAGATGGCCGAGCGCGTGAGCACTTGGCGGGGGTGGCGCAGGAACATCTCCAGCAGCAAGAACTCGGTGCGGGTCAGGGACAACAGTCGCTCTCCGCGCCAGGCTTCGTGGGCGAGGCGATCCAGGCGCAGGTCCTCGAATTCGAGCTTGTGCTCCTGTTCGTCGTCGTCCTCGTCACCGGCGCGGCGCAGCAGCGCGCGCACGCGCGCGAGCAGCTCGCGCAGCGCGAAGGGCTTGACGAGGTAGTCGTCGGCGCCGGCGTCCAGCCCGGCTACGCGATCGTCGATCTCTTCGCGCGCGGTGAGCATCAGCACGGGCGTGCGGTCTCCGCCCTCGCGCAGGCGCCGGCAGACCTCGAGGCCGTCGATGTGGGGCATGGCGACGTCGAGGATCACCGCCTCGTAGGGGTCTGAGTCGAGACGTTCGAGCGCCTGACGACCGTCCATCGCCTGGGCGACGGTGTAGTGCTCTAGCGTGAGGGCGCGTGAGAGCGCGCTCTGTACCGCGGGCTCGTCGTCGACGACGAGGATGCGAGCGGATGGCTCGGCCATGGGGTGATTAAAGCGGAGAGGATGGGCGAGATCGTCGATAGGGATGGCAATGAAGAGGATGTTTCGGTGGACGGGGTCGCCGATTCGGCGGCCGAGATGGCGGCGCAGTCGCGGAAGTTGCGTAACAGCCTGGTCGGGTTGGCGATCTTTTTTGCGCTCGTCGCGGCGCTGCTGTTGTCGGTGCCGGGGTTGCGTGCGGCGGCCGATCGCATCGGCGACGCGCGCCCGGGTTGGGTGGCGGCGGGGATCGGGCTGGAGTTGGCCTCTTGTGCGGGCTATGTGGTGCTGTTCGGGCTCGTGTTCGGGATGCTCAGCCGGCGTCTTTATTCGCGCCTGTCGCTGTCGGAGCTGGCGGTCAACTCGGTCGTATCGGTCAGCGGTCTGGCCGGTATCGCGCTGGGGGCCTGGGTGCTGCGCAGCAAGGGCGTGTCGGTGGCCCGGATCGCCAAGCGCTCGGTGCTGATCTTCGTGTTGACGAGCGCCGTGAACGTCGGCGCGACGGCGCTGATCGGCGTGCCGATGTGGCTGGGACTGTTGCCGGGCTCGCGCAACCCGCTGCTGACACTGCTGCCGGCGCTCGCGGCGGTCGTGACGATCGCGGGGACGATCGCGCTGGCGGAGTGGGCGCGACGGGGCGCCGCGCGCCGGATTCGCACGCGCGGGCGGATGTATGTCGCGCTGGTGGCGTTGAGCGGCGGGGTGGGCGACGCGATCGAGCTGATCCGTGCACGCCGGGACCCGCGTTTGCTGGGGGCGGTCGGGTACTGCCTGTTCGATATCGGAGCGCTGTATGCGTGTCTGCTCGCGTACGGTCCGGCGCCGTCGTGGTGGGTGGTGGCGATGGCCTATCTGGTGGGCATGCTCGCCAACTCGCTGCCGATCCCGGCGGGATTGATCGCGGTCGAAGGGGGGCTGTTCGCGATGCTGCTGGCGTTCGGGGTGCGGCCGGGATCGCTGGTGCTCGCGGCGGTCGTCACTTACCGGGCGATCTCGTTGTGGGTGCCGGCGCTGATCGGCTCCGCGGCCTTCCTAAGCCTCCGTCGCGAGCTGGATCGGCCGGTCGCGAAGGTGGCCGCGTCATAGCCCCGAGCCTCGCTCTCCCACCGACTGGCGCCTTGGTCTGATCTGCGGATGCGCGGCCGCGTGCGAGACCGATGCGGAGGTCGAGGGCGAGTGCGAGGGCAGGCGCAGAGAATCGGCGAAGGCGACCTGCGAGGCGGCTGTCTGGCAGGCGTGTCCGGGCAGGTGGGCCATGGCGTGCCGCAGGCGCCGTTCCTGGGAGCCGTAGAGTCCGGGGCAGTAGACGGGCGGGGGCAGCGGTCCGGCGGCCGAGCCGGCGGCGTTCAGCGGGCGCAGCTGCAGCGCCGCGGCGCGGGCGCGGGGGTAGGTGTCGGAGAAGATGTCGATGGCCAGGCGGCCGCTGTAGAGCTCGATCGAGCGGCCTTCGTCATAGACGGTGGCGGGCACGCCGCGGATGAGCATGTTGCGTTGCGGGCCGAGCGCGGAGTTGGAGTGCAGACGATAGATAACGGTGGTGACCTGCAGCGGCAGCCGGCAGGAGCCGCCGCCGCCGAAGACGCCGTGACCGCGGGCGCAGTCGCCGTAGTAGACGCTGTCGCCGAGCGAGATGTTGTAGCTCTTGCGCCCGTCGGCGGCGACGAGCGGTTCGCCCTGGAAGGTGGGGCCGGCCCAGTAGATGCGGTAGTAGGGGAAGGTCTGCGCTTCGGCCAGCTCGCTTGCGCCGATCGGTCCGGGGGGCCTGGTGGTGCCACAGCCGACGGCGAGGAAGGTGGCGATGGTGAGGGCGCAGAGAAGCGCCGAGCCGGCGGTTGCTCGCGATGTTGCGGTCCTCGTCATGATCTGCGCGTGTCCGATGGAGCCATTATCGACGCTACTTCAGAAGGCGCGGCCGGTTTCAGCAGGCATGGGCCGGGGCTCGGTGGGGTAGCACCCCGGGCGCCGGCCTATACGCGAGCCTCGCGGATACCGCTCGCGGTGGGGGTGGCGGTGGCATTGCTGGCGTTGTGGCTGGCGCTCGACCCGCGCACGGCGGATCTGGCGGCGCAGGTGTATCGACTGGGGCTCTACGAACGGGTGGGTTTGAGCGTGTTCGACGAGCACTGGTATGCGGGGCATGCGCTGCCGGGCTACAGCCTGCTGTTTCCTCCGCTCGCGTCGGTGATCGGGATGCGCGCGTTGGCGGTCGTGTCGGTGCTCGTGTCGGTGGCGCTGTTCGAACGGATCGTGCTGGGTGTGTTCGGCGACGAGGCGTGTGTGCGGTGGGGGGCGTGTCTGTTCGCGGTGGCGGCCGTGGGGGACGTGTGGAGCGGGCGCTTGACGTTCGCGCTGGGGGTGGCGCTGGCGCTTGTGTGCGCGTTTGCGCTGAGTCGCGATCGGCTTCTGGTGGCGGCGTTGATGGCCGCGGTGTGCGCGGCGGCGAGCCCGGTCGCGGGCGTGCTGCTGGCGCTGGCGGGGCTGTCGTATGCGATTGCGCGGCGCGATTGGATGGTTTTGTTGGCGGTGGGCGCACCGGTGGCGGTGGTGACGGGCGCGGTGCGGGCGCTGTTCCCCGAAGGCGGTTATGAGCCCTATCCGGCTACTTCGTTCGCGGCTACGGCGATCGTGGTGTGCGTGTTCCTGTGGGCGCTTGCGCGCAGGGAGCGCAACCGGGTGTCGCGGGTGGGAGCGGTCGTGTATCTGGCGGCTTGCTTGTTGTGTGTGGCGGTGCGTACGCCGATGGGCAGCAATGTCGAGCGCTACGGCGTGTTGTTGGCCGGGCCGCTGCTGCTGTGCGGGCTCGCGGGGGAGGGGATGCGGGCTCGTTCGCGGCGGGCGGGTCGCGGGCGCCGACCGGCACCGGGAGGTGCTGGGTATGCGAGATCGCTTGCGGTTGGAGTCGGGGTTTGTGTGGCGATGGCGTGGACCGTGTGGGGGCCGGTGCGCGAGACGCGCGCGGTCGCGGGCTCGCGGGCGACGCGGGCCTCTTTCTATGCGCCGGTGCGGCGCTATCTGCTCGCGCACGGGGCGGGTGTGGAGCGGGTCGAGGTGCCGCTGACGCGTTCGCATTGGGAGGCGGCGATGCTGGCGCCGAGCGTGTCGCTGGCACGGGGGTGGGAGAAGCAGCTGGAAGAGCGCTATGACTCGCCGTTGCTCGGCTCGGGGTTGACCGCGGCGGGGTATCGCGCGTGGCTGCGGCGGGAGGCGATCGCTTATGTCGCGCTGCCGGACGTGCCGCTGGACCCTTCGAGCGCGCGGGAGGGGGCGCTGATCCGCGGGGGGCTGGCGTATTTGAAGCCGGTATGGGCGAGCCGGCACTGGCGAGTGTTTGCAGTCGGCGAAGCGACGCCGCTGCTGGAGGGCGCCGGGCGGGTGAGCGCGCTGGGGAGCGATACGTTCGCTGTGTTTGCGGATGCGCCGGGGAGATTGCTGGTGCGCGTGCATTACACGCGGTATTTCACGGCCGTCTCGGGGCGCGGTTGCGTGGCGGGCGCGCCGGGTGGTTGGACGGAAGTGCGGGCCCGTGCGCGGGGTGAGATCGTGGTGGGCGCGCGGTTCTCGCTGGGACGGGCACTGGGGCTGGACGGCGCCTGTCATTGAGGTCGCGGAGGGCACGGGTTCGGGCTTTGGTGGGGCGATGGTGCGGGCGGTTGCGAACGGATCCCGCGCGCGCTCATCCCGTCGTAGTGAGGCCTGAGGCCAAAGAGCGAGACTACTTTGGCGCGAGACCGTAGAGGCCGGTGTAGCCGGTGAGGTAGATGTCTTGCCCGTCGCTGATGACCGGGTCGAAGGAGCCGGTGTGCATCTGAAAGAGGACGCGGCCGGTGGAGATGCCGAGGCCGTAGGTGCTGTGGTGGGCGAGGTCGGCGAAGTAGACGACCCGCCCGATCACTGTGGCCGAGCCGGAGATGCGCCCGCCCGGGTGAAAGCGCCACTCGACGTGTCCGGAGCGGGCGTTCAGCGCGTAGAAGGCGCCGTCGTAGGAGCCGGCGTAGACGGTCGGGCCGAGGCCGGGGGCGTTGGCGATGGCGGGTGAGGCATAGACGTAGGCGCCGGTCTGCACGGCCCAGTCGAGCCTGCCGGTGGATGCGTCGTAGGCGTAGATGCGTCCGTCGGTGTTGCCGAGGAAGACACGCCCGTACATGACGGCGGCGGTGGAGTAGAAGGTTCCGCTGCCGAGCAGGGCGCCACCGGAGCCGCTGTCCCAGATGCGCCGGCCGGTGCGCTCGGAGATCGCCTGCAGATGGCCGGAGTAGTCGCCGAAGTAGAGGATGCCGCCGGAGAGCGAGGGGCTGGCCTTGACTGCGCCCGCGGCGCGGTAGGTCCAGATGACGTTGCCGTTGTGGGCGTTCAGCGCGTAGACGGTGCCGGATTGAGAGCCGAAGAAGACACGACCGTGGTCGACGAGCGGCGAGGACTCGCTGGGACTCGGCAGGGCTCGGCGCCAGAGGATCTTGCCGGTGGCGTAGGCGAGCGCGAAGGCTTCGCCCTTGTGAACACCGGTGTTGCGGGCGAGCACGGTGGCGTAGACGACGTGGCCGACGGCGGCGGGGGTGGAGGCGGAGAGCGAGCCGATGCGCCGCTGCCAGAAGGTGTGACCGGTGTGAAGGTTGATCGCGCTGAGGGCGCCATTGTCGGCGAGCTGGAAGATGTGATCGCCGTAGAGCGAGGGGGGAAACTCGAGCAGCGCGTCGCCGTTTCGCACCCACAGGCGCTTGAAGGGCGGGAAGACGCGCGCGGGGGCGGGGAAGAAGCGGGTGTGGTTGCGGGAGTAGCCGTAGAAGGGCCAGGCGGAGCGTTCGGGTCCGCGCACGGGCAGCACGGGGGAGGGTTGGGGGATGAAGCGGGCGTGGGGGTGGTAGATGCTGCCGGTGCGGTGGCGCTCGTAGAGGTAGCCGCCGAGCGCGAGCGCGGCGAGCAGCACGAACAGTCCCGCCGCGATCCAGCGCGCGCGCTTGGGGAGCGAGGGGCGGGCCACGCTCTTATGATCGCGGTTATGGCAGACAATGAGGGCCGCTCCGTGGTGTTCGCCGAGGGACTGTTGTCCGGCAGGGTGGCGCTGGTGACGGGCGGCGGGACGGGTCTGGGCAAGGCGAGCGCGATCGAGCTGGCGCGGTGCGGTGCGAGTGTGGTGATCGCAGGACGGCGCGCGGAGACGCTGGCGGCGGCGGCCGGGGAGATCCTGCAGGCGCTGGGTGCGGACGCAGATGGGGCCGCGAGGCGCGCGGGAGCGGGCGCGGCGAACGGCGCGGGCGGGGATGGAGCGCAGGATCCGACGGTGGTCGTTGCTGAACGCGGGTCCGGTGGGGGGAGGCGGGTGGAGTGGGTGGCGGCGGACGTGCGCGAGCCGTCGGATGCGAGGCGGTTGGTGGAGACGGCGGTCGAGCGGTGCGGGAGGCTGGACTTGCTGGTGAATAACGCGGGCGGGCAGTACTTCGCGCCGGCGGAGGGGATAGCGTTGAAGGGCTGGAGGGCGGTTTGGCGGCTGAACGTGGAGGGGATGCTGAACATGTCGGAAGCTGCTGTCGAGCTGGGATTGGGCGACGCGGGGTCGGAGGGCGCTGTGTCGGTGGGGGGTGCGATCGTGAACGTGACGTTGTCCCCGCATCACGGGATGCCGGGGATGGCGCATTCGGGCGCGGCGAGGGCGACGGCGGAGGCGTTGACGCGCGAACTGGCGGGGCGCTGGGCTCGGCGGCGGATCGCGGTGACGGCGATCGCGGCGGGACATTTCGATACGGAGGCGATGGGCAAGTACCCGGAGACGGTGCGCGCCGGAATGGCGCGCTCGGTGCCGATGCAGCGCTTGGGCGAGCCGCCGGAGCATGCGTGGCTGGTGGCATTGCTGTGCTCCCCGCTGGGGCGGGCGTTGAACGGGTCGACGATCACGTTGGACGGCGCGCGCGACAACTGGCTCGGGCCGTGGCCGCCGCTGGGATTGACGGGCGGGACCGGGGAGGTGCCGACGGAGGAGCGGCGGCCCGCGCCGGATGTCGAGTAGCGCGGTGGTTGTGAGCGTGGGCTGAGGATGGGTTCGCTGCTCGGGCCAATAGGATTGTGAGCCGATGAGTTCGACGGGATATGCGGCTGAGTTGACGCCGGGGCGCACGCGGACGCTGTTCGGGCAGGTGATGGCCCTGGTGGCGCTTACGGTCGGCTGCGCCACGCTCGGGGTTTATGTGGCGCGTGAAATGGGCGGTGCGAGCTGGTTCATCGCTTGGATCGTCGCGTTGGGCTGTCTGGTCGGCCTGAACGTGGCGAATGGGCGCGGCAACTACGGCCTTGCACTGGTTCTCTTGTGCGCCTTCGGCCTGCTGCTGGGCGCGAGCGTGAGCGTGACGATCAACTATTACTCAGCGACCGATCCTACGGCCGTCCGGCAGGCGTTCGGCGCGACGGCCCTGTTCGTGGGCGCGCTCGGCGCGGGCGGGTATGCGACGAGGCGCGACTTGTCGTTCTTGTATCGCTTCCTCTTCTGGATGCTGCTTGCGCTGATCGTGGCTGGGATCGTGCTGATCTTCGTGCGCATTCCGGCGTTGTATACCGCTTATGCGCTGGTCGGCCTGGTGATCTTCGGCGGCTATACGATCGTCGACTTCAACCGCTTGCGCCGTGCCGGCCAGGAGGAGGCAATCCCGCTCGCGGCGGGGATCTTCTTGGATGTGTTGAACATCTTTTTGCTGTTCTTGCGACTGTTCGCGAACTCGCGCTGAGCTGGGCGGTGGTGCGTGTTCGAGGGCCGTCCGGCGCGTCTCGTCAGCTCGTGCGTGCGATCTGCGCCGCCTGGGGAGCGCTCTCAAACGGATCGGTCCCGGCCAGGCCGAGATAACATGCTTGCTCGGCCTTGCGGGCGAAGTGTTGTGGTTGCACAGAAGCCTTCCAAGCTTCTAGGGCGGGTTCGATTCCCGTCGCCCGCTTGGCAGTGCCACGGGGAGTGGCGCAGTCTGGTAGCGCACCCGGCTGGGGGCCGGGCGGTCGCAGGTTCGAATCCTGTCTCCCCGATCAGAGGAAAAGCCTGCAAATCAGCGCTTTTTGACAGACAAGTATGCTCGCGCAGACAGTCCCAATGTTCTATCTGTGTTCTATTTGCGCCGAAGGAGGGCGAGCTATCCGACGGCGACGAGGTCTGCGGCGCTCGCGGTGATGTCGGAGCCTGGGACGCCCGGAACGTCGTCGGCGAACCCAACGACGAAGTGTGTGTCCAGCGCCTTGGCGAGTCGGCGGAGCGTTTGCACGGTGGTGGGGTATCGCCCGCTCTCGATGCGAGAGATGGCCGAGTGGCTGGTCCCCATGCGCTTGGCCAGTTCGACCTGGCTGAGCTTGAGCTGGCCGCGGCGGCGGATCACGATTCGTGCCAGCGCCTCAAACGGTGCGAGGCGCTCCAACTCGGTTCTGTACTCGGGATTGCGGGCGCGGCGGCGCATCGACTCGGAGTGTGGAGTCCCGATCGGTGAGATGTTCTTTCTAGGCGTGGTCATGGCTGGCTACCTCGGCGGTGAGTTTACCAAAATCGGTAAGGGCTCAGGGGGCGTCGTGTCCGGCTGCGCGTGGTGGGCGTCTCGGTTGTACATCCATACGGGTCTTGAAGTCCTCCCATCGCAGCTTGGCGATCCGGATGTCCGAGGTCGGGATCGTGCCGGTGTTCTTGCGCAGCACGTGCAACAGGACGAAGAGGTTCCTCGAGCGACGGTAGAGGACTCGGTAGAGCACCGGCCCGTAGTGGCAGCGAAGCTCCCGCAACTCGCCGTCTATCTGTGAGCTGGCCGGGAAAGCCAGCGGTGGCTCGCTTGGCGAGAGGCCGTTGAGTCGGTCGATGGCGAGATCTACAGCAACCTGGTGCTTGACGGGCAGCGAGTCGATGAATTCCTCCACGGGCTGACGCCGCCGGGAGTCCCTGTAGTAGATGGCCTGTGTGCTCGACATGGCGCTGAACCCTACGCCGTTGCCGGCGTTTCGAGGGCTGAGAGCCCCGACGCTCGCCAGCCTTGCTGTGGCGGCGCGCGCGTGTTGCGCGTGATCGGCGGCGGGGGTGTCGAGGTGCTGCTCGATGGCCTGTGGCTCCCCCGCCCCTCAACCTTCGGCATTGTCGCACGGCCTATTCGGCCGTGCGGTGCCTGCGGTATGGGTGACGGGGGAGAGGTGGGCTCTGGGTGGACAGGTGAGTAAGGGTGCTGGCACGGGGCGCAGCTGGCAGCTGCCAGGCGTGCCGCACACCTGGCGCTGGCGGGGGAACCTTCTGTAGTAGATCGCCCTGGGTGCTCGAAGATCGCCTGCGCGCTCGACAGGGCGCTGAACCCTGCGCCGGTCGTGACCCCGTTACGGGTCACGACCGGCTGGAAAGCGCGGGGCCGGGTGTCCCCGGCCCCGCCGGGAGGGGGTGTACGGACCTGGCGCGAAGGGGTGGAGCGCGGGGGAATCCGTTGGAACGGATTCCCCCGCGCTATTCGGTGCGGATATAAAATCCGCACCGAAAGGCCGGTGAGACCAAGGGGGTGGTGAGTGTCGGTTCTCGACCGTCGCGGCCCTTGCAATAGTGGTGAAGTGGACGAACGGAGCTATCAGAGATACACAGGTGTGTGACACGCCCGGGGCGGCCACGACGGTCGAGAACCGACAACGGGGCGCTGAGCAGATGAACATGGGTCTGGTGTGAAAATCGGCGAGGTAAGGCACAAATAGGATGCGACCGGGGGTCGCAGTCCTATTGGAAATGGTGGGGTGGACGGAGAAACCGCGGGCTGGGCCAGGGGCCGAGGTCCAGCCGACGGTCGGGCCGCCGACTGGACGGGCGCAGTTGAAATACCCGGCCCGAATGGGTGGGTGCTCATCAAGAGGGCGAAGGGTGCTCGCGCGAGATGGACAAGCGCATGCGCTTGTCCATCTCGCCGGGTCTCGTGAGATCCGGCGGGGTGAAAAGGTTGCAGTTGCCGCTGGTCTGCTCCGGTTCTTTGCAGTACACGTTGGAGTGGCCGCAAATACTCCGATCCCCTCCGTTTTGCTTTCGTTGCCCGTTTGGGTGCAAAACGCATAATGAGTCGGGTTGTGTTGGGCAGAGGACTGCCCAACGACTTCGATTGTGGGGCTGTGTAGGGCGCGGGGTGCGCCGGTGTCAAGCCCTGTCGGGCTCCGGCCGGCCCTGTGGGCCGGCCTTGACACCGGCTCATCGGCGATCTCGGCGCTTGCGTGTGGGGGAGTTCGCGGCGTCGTTTCGGGATTGGTGGGGGTCTGTGGCGGGGCCCACTGCTGCGACCCGACCAGGTCGCGGCGCTGCTCTCCGTCAAGACCAGCTGGGTCTATGACGCCGCCAGAATAGGCAAGCTGCCCTGCATACGCGTCGGACGCCACATCCGCTTCACACGACCCATGCTCGAAGAATGGCTACGCGAACGCTGAATCCACAGCGTCCGCCTCGGTATCGGAGGGCTGATAGTGGGCGTAGATCTGCGTCGTCTTCGCATCGGCATGGCCCATCCAGTGCTGGATCGTGCGCAATGGGACGCCTGCCGCCGCCATCCTGGTCCCGAACGTGTGGCGCAGCTCATGGAACGTGATCTGCCGCACAGATGCGCGTTCGGTTGCCTGTCGGAAGCGGCGCACGAGCTTCGACCGGTCAAGTGGATTGCCTGACTCTGGATGGCAGAACACCAGCTCGTCATCGTCGGCGTAAGCGGAACGCTCGCGCAGCGCCTCCAGCGCTACGGCTACGCGCTGTGCCAGCGGGACAGAGCGGCCTGAGCCCTCTGACTTTGGCTCGTTGAACTCGCCGCGCACGTATGGCGAGACGACGCGCAGCTTGCGAGCTGCCAGATCGACATTGCGCCAGCGTAGGCCGAGCAGCTCGCCTTGGCGCAGGCCGGTCATGGCTGCGGTCAGATAGAGCGTCGGCTCGATCGAGCCGAACGCGTCGCTCGGACTGGCTGCCGCGAGCAATCGCTCCAGTTCGGGCTGATCGAGGAACTTGATCCGCGTCTCAGTCGTCTTGATGACCGGACGGTCGGCGAGTTTGACCGGGTTGCCCGTACACCAGCCCAGTCGCATCCCGATCTCGAAGACCGAGTGCATGGTGTTGAGATGGTTGCGCACGGTCTTGGGCGCGAGGGTGGAGAGCTTGACCGCGATGTAGCGCTCGACGTCGGCAGGCCCAACCTTGCTTAGCTCTTTGTCTGCAAAGAACGGGGCGATATGGTTGCGCAGGTCGGAGGCGACCGTCATGCGGTGCGACTTCTTGCGGCCGCGGACCTCAAGGCGCCTGCAAAGCTCCTCGCCGGCCTGCGCCATCGTCACGCGACCATCGCTGGCGCTCGGCTTCGCCATCTCGCGCATCTTGCGAAACCGTTCCTCCGCTTGCGTCACGGTCAACCCGTCGCGCTCCCCAACTGTTCGGGCGGGGCCAACCTTGCGCCTGACCTTCCTGCCGGCGAGGTCATACCAAGAGCCGATCCAGGAGCCACCGACCTGTTTCAGCGAGCCGGTGCCGTAGCCTCGTCTTCTCGGTTTCCTGGTGCTGCTCGGTCTCGGCATCTCACTCGCTTAATGTTCTATTCGTGTTCTATTTTGAGCGCATCTTACTAGATGTGGCTGGCAGAAACCCCAAGAAATAAGGACAATCAGAGCTAGCTAGACTTACGCGATCCGGCTGGGGGCCGGGCGGTCGCAGGTTCGAATCCTGTCTCCCCGACTCAAGGAAAATCCCTGGGAGATCCATCCAAAAGCGCCGATCGTGGCGGTAACGTGGTCTTCGGAATGAGCGCTGTGCAGACCCATTTCGACCTCGCCGGACTCCGCGCCAAGAAGCGGGAGATCCTGGCGTATGCCGCCGAGCATGGTGCCCGTAACGTGCGCGTGTTCGGCTCGACCGCAAGGGGCGAAGCGGAGGCGAGCAGCGACATGGATCTCCTCGTCGAAATGGAGCCAGGACGCAACCTGCTCGATCTCGTTGGGTTCTGGCAGGACCTGGAGGACCTGCTGGGCAGCCATGTTGACGTGCTCACTGACGGAGGCGTCAGTCCGTACATGCGGGAGCGCATCTTTGCCGAGGCCGTTCCGCTGTGAAGGATGAGCGGGCACGCCTGCTCCATGCGATCGACGCGGTAGACGCGATCCAGCGCTACACAGTGGACGGCCGCGAGGCGTTCTTCTCGGACGACAAGACCCAGGACGCGGTGATCCGCAACATCGAGATTCTCGGCCAGGCGGTGAAGGGCATATCTGACGACACACGGGCTCTGGAACCGGAAATCCCGTGGCTAAGATCGCCGGCATGCGCGACGTGCTGATCCACGAGTACTTCGGAGTCGAGCTGGGGCTGGTCTGGGATGTTGTCGGAGAACGAACTCCCGGTGCTCGCTGATCGCCGACACCGAACGAGAGGTCCACCGTTTGGCGTTGCGCTACGGCCTTTTGAAACTGAGGGAACTGGTCTTATTTGAACCACGGTAAGCGAGAAATGGGCGCAGCAGGTGCTAAATGAGTTGTTCTGGCCGCGGCGCATGCTGCGGTCGCCGCTTGGCGCTCGGCTCGCGACGACGCGTGCAACCCGCCACAATAGAAAGGGAGAGTCTGATGGACATCTTTGAGGTCAAGCAGCAGGAGACCGTCAGCAGGGAGGAAGTCGCGGAGCGCCTACGGCTCCTCGCCGACATGCTCGCTCGCAACAACGACCTGGAGTTCGACCGCGGGGGAATGCATTTCACCGTTCATGTCCCCGACCAGCTTCAGCTCAAGGTCGAGCTCGAGGTGGAGACTGACGAGCGCGAGCTCGAGATCGAGCTGAAATGGTGATGGCCGCGCGCATCGCCTGTGTTTAGGGAGTGATGGGAGCTACGCGCTGCCGTTCGCGGTGGGCGCGGCTGGCTGGTCGCACGGCTCTCCCGCCACGCTGAAGCGGCTAGGGTTGGCGCGCGGCGGGGCGTCGGGCGCGTGAACACGCCACGGCCAATGTGCGGCCAGCAGGCCCGATCCGATCCCGATTCCCACGCCGACCGCGACATCGCTTGGGTAGTGAACGCCTGTGTGCACGCGCGAGTAGGCCACGGCGCCTGCCAACGGCACCAGGCCGGGCATCAGCACCGGCAGCTCGGCGCAGGCGCCGGTGACAAATGCGAACGCTGTCGCGCTATGGCCCGACGGAAACGACGTTGATCGCGGTGTACGGATAAGCGCCGGGTGCGCCCGCGAGAAGGGCCGACGTCGGCGCGCGAGCAGCTTTGCCGGGCCGTTTGCCACTCCTGCCGCGATCGCGACGGCAATGAGGCCGCGCGCTGCCGCTCTGCGCCCCCGCCGCCCGCCGAACACCGCGAGCGCGCTGGCGAGAACAAGCCACAGGCGCGAGTAGTTCGCTGCCCGCGTCGTGGCAATGAGGGTGCGATCCAGCGCGGGGGAGCGAATTCCAAACGAGCGCTTCATCAGCCGGCGATCCAGATGCTGAACGCGACGCCACATCGTCACTGAGTCCTACGCCGCCGTAGGCAGCGCGACACATGCAGCGCCCAGCCGGTGCCGAGCAGCACGCCGACGATCACGTCGCTTGGATAATGGACGCCCAGGTAGACGCGAGATGCGGCCACCAGGATGACGATCAGGAGCGCAAACCCGGAGGCTATACCGGTCGTCGTCGGCGGCGCTCCCGCCGCGTGCAATATCAGCACCAGCGAGAGCCAAAACGCGCCGGCCTGTGTCGCATGGCCCGAGGGAAAGCTCGAGCCTGTAACCGCCTGCAGGTGCTCGACGGGTGGCCGCGGCCGCGACACGAGCAGCTTTACCCAGTCTGCGATCAGCATCGCGCCGCCGAGGCTGAGTGCGACCGCGAGCGCCTCTCGATGCAGGCCCGCCCGGTTGAGTGCCAGGCAGATGATCAAGGCGAGCGGAACCAGCAGGAATGCGCTCCCCGCCCACGTCACCACCCGGGCAGCCTGGGTTACGAGTTCGGAGCGCTCTGCGGCCACATGGCGTACGGCGTTCAAGTCTGCCGAGACGAGTGCCGACGGCAACAGTTCTCCGACCCCCCAGCCCACGAGCACGAAGGCGATGAAGCCGAGCAGTGGCCGCGGGCCGGTGGAACTCACCGGCCCGCGGCCACCCGGACCAGCGCGCCCAGGTTCTCCGTTGTGAGCGCCACCGCGCGTGCCGCCGGCGAGGGCTCTGCGCTGCGAGGCAGCCGCACGCGCAGCGCCCCGGGCAGCGATGTGAAATACAACGGCGCTTCCAGTACCAGCGCCTCGCCGTCGAGGCCGACCTCGACGGGACCGCTGGAACGGACTTCGAACTCCGGCGCAGACCAGGTCAGCAGACCGGGGTAGCGCGCCGCCTGACCAACCAGCTCGAGCGCGACGAGCTTTGACACGTCCGTGCTTCGCACCCGGGCGGCCACGATGCCGAGCAGACCCGTATCGATCCGCGGGCGTGTGCCGGCGCCCGAAAGATGGGTGAGCTCATACGGGTTATTGGACACCAGCACGAGCGGAGCATCGTCGCGGTCGGTCCCGTCCGGGGCGGTGAACTCGAGGTCGATCGCCTCGGCGCCCGGGCCGAGCAGGTCAGGCAGCATGTCCGTCCACGTCCCGAGCTTGGCGTCGCGATAGGCCTCGGACTGGACCACCTTCGCGTAGACGCCGAGCGACGCGTTGTTGACGAACACGCGGTCGTTCACGCGCGCGAGGTCGATGCGCCGCTCGACGCCGTCGGTGAACGCGTCCAGCGCACCCACGACGTCGTCCCGATCCAGGCCGAGGTCGAGCGCGAAGTGGTTTCGCGTTCCCGCCGGAATGCAGACGTGGGGAATGTCGCGTCGTGCGGCAACCGTCGCCACGAGCGCCTGCGACCCGTCACCTCCGGCCATTCCGATCACCTCCGCGCCCCGCGCGATGGCGCTCTCGGCGAGCTCGAGCAGATCGTCGCCCGGCTCAAGGACGATCGGCTCGATGCCCCGTCGTCGAGCCTCTCCGGCGAGATCGAAGCGCTCCGCCTTTCCGCCGCCCGACTTCAGGTTGATGATCAGCGCCCCAGAGACGGCGGCACCCACCGGCACGACCGCGCCGGCCATTCCTCCGAGCGCCGCCTCCTCCGCCCGCCCCAGTGCGTAGCGCGCGGCCAATCCGAACAGAGCGAGCAGCAGGAGCAGCGCGGCCAGCACAAGCAGGCCCTGCCAGTGGGTCGCGAGCACCACGATCAGGCCGGTTCCAGCGAGGATCGCGGCCAGCACGCCGAGGGCGCGCAGCGTGCCGCGCTCTGTCAAGGCGAACCAGATGGCTGAGGTCGCCAGCAGGACGAGCCCGACCGCGAGCGCGGCGATGGGCACGTCACCCGCCAGCGCGACGGCTGTCACCGCAACCATCGCGGCGGGCGCGATGAGCGCGACGATTGCGGCGATGCGCCTCAGCCCTGGATGCTGCGCAACCCGGTCTCCTTGAGAAGTCACCGGCGTACTGGGCATGTCATCCATGTTCTCAGATCCCGCCCGCCGGAATCGGTTCGCGTTCAGCTGTGACTCAGCGCCCGTCGGGAGCCAGCATCGGATCTCGTATCGGCTCGCATCGGAGTCTGGCGGCGGTGGCATAGAAGGTCTATGGTGCGGAGTGAGTTTGACACCGCTGTTAGCCACGATGGCAGCCACGAGAAGGGACCGGTCGATGTTGCAAAGGATCATGGACATGCCAGACCGAACGATCGGCTTTGAGGCCGTCGGGGAGGTCGAGGACGACGATTGGGAGGAGACCGTCGAGCCTGTGCTGCGCCAAGAGATCGCCGCGGGCCGCAACGTGCGGCTGCTCTACCTGATCGGCGTTGGCGCCCACGAGGTCGAGGGCGACGCGATGAGCGCTGACACGAGCTTCCGCGTTCGCCACGCGACCTCATACGAGCGCGTAGCGGTGGTCAGCGACGAGGATTGGATACGCCCCGCGCTGCGTGCCCTTTCCTTTCTGCTTCCCGGGAAGGCCCGGGGCTTCCGCGTCCGCGACCTGGCCGAGGCAAAGGCTTGGCTTGCAGAGGACTGAATCTGGGCTGCATATAGTCCCATGACACCGGCCAACAGCCTCGATGGTTTCGTCGTTCAAACTGTCCAGTTAGGCCACAGCTGGTGAGGCATCCGGGAACGCCCAAGGTCTTGTCGCGCGGCGATTGGCGCGACCAATACCGCGAAGCGGCGCTTTACACGGGGCTCATCGAGCGCTACCGTGAAGGGGCAGGTCAGACAGTCGCGGGGACCACGAGGTTCTCGAGGAAAGTCCGGACACCGAAGGGCAGGGTGGTCGAGCGATCGACCCGGGGAAACCCGCGGGAAAGTGCCACAGAAACAAACCGCCTACGCTCGCCGTCCCACGTGAACGGCGGGCCGGCAAGGGTGAAATGGTGCGGTAAGAGCGCACCAGCGTCGCGGTGACGCGACGGCTGGGCAAACCCCACCCGGTGCAAGGTCAAAGCGGATCGCCTGCAGGTAGCCCGCCGAGATCCAGGTAGGCCGCTCAGATGGATGGCTGTTCAACGACAGAACCCGGCTTATCGACCTGCTAAGGAAAAGCCCCGCTCCGGCGGGGTTTTTCTATGAACGAGCGCGTGGCCGGGGCAGCCGGTCGTCCCGCGATATGCTGAGCTTACGACCGGCTCGAGGGGATCGTCATGGCCCATCTGGGCGGCAGTGCCAGCAGCGAGATCGATGCGCCCCTAACAGAGGTATGGGCGGTTGTCGAGGACGTGCTCACCGCGCCGGACTGGCAGGGCGGCCTTGACAAGATGACGGCGCTAGAGCACGACGCCGACGGGCGCCCAACGCTCGTCGAGACCGAGAACGACATCAAGGTCACGCGTGTCAAGGCCCGGGTGCGCTTCGACTACCAGGGGCCGACACGCCTGGCCTGGACACAGGAGCAGGGCGACATGAAGTCCGTTATTGGGTCCTGGGAGCTGGAAGATCTCGGCAACGCACGCACGCGGGCCACGTTCAACCTCGACGCCGACCCGGGACGGATGCTCGGAATGCTCATCCGCGGCCCCGTCGAGGCGGCGACGCGCGCGATCTTCGTCAACGGACGTCCCGGCGAGCTCAAGCGACGCGTTGAGGGCACCCGCCAGGCATAAAGTCGCGGTGATGCGCAGGACCAAGGTTCAACGCCACGCGCTGCACGCAGAGACGATCGACGATCCCATGGCGAGCGCCCACCGCCTGGTCAAACCGATGGCGCGTCGCGACTCGCGGCACGCGCCAGTCGCGCGCAAGCCGCATTCCAAGCATCCATGTCGTGTCCAGGGAGGATCAGCGCGTCTGGGTTCTCTCGATCATAAGCCTGGATCTGGCGCAAACTGTGCTCGAAGGCCTTGCGGTCTTGCATCAGGAACGGGCGCTCGCCGTCCCGGATCGTCGGCATGGTGTAAGCCGCATCGGCGCTCAGCAGCGCCTCGCCCTCCTGTAAACGCGCGATCAGCGACATGTGTCCGGCGGTGTGGCCCGGGGTCGAGCACAACGTCAGCGCACCGTCTCCGAACATGTCGATCGTCCGCTCGAACGGGCCCCGCGGACCCACCGGCCCGGCCGTGAAGTCGATCGTGCGGTAGGTCAGGCGCGGATCCAGTTGCGCCGTCCAGTATCCGTTCAGCATGCCTCCTCGCGCCCACGCCGCGCGCCACTCGCGCTCGTCCACCAGCACCGTCGCGTTCGGGAAATCGCAGAGCGCGCTCGCATGATCGAAATGCAGATGCGTCATCACCACCAGCTCGACATCCTTCGCGTCCACACCCAGCGCCTTCAACTGCGCCGCCGCGGCCTGCTCGGGACGCATGCTCGCCTGACGCGACATCAACCGGCCGATCGGACCCAGGTTGCCGGCGCGTTCGCGTCCGTTCCCGTCTGCGAGCGATCCGTGCATGCCCGTATCCACCAGCACGACCCCCGCGCTCGGATGCTCCAGCAGATACGCCGGAACCGGAATCTCCACCAGGTCGCGCGCACGCACGCCCACGCCGAGCGCTCGCAGTGCCTGCGCCGGTCCGCGCCTGCGATGGAGATAGTTCGCCGGCAAACCAACCTGCGCGGACAACAACGGATGCAGCTTCAACCTCGCGCCGCTCTGCCCTTTTTCCGCGAGCGGCAGCTCCGCCTCCGCGCTCGGGACGCCCCTCATCGCGACGCCTCCTCGCGCGCCTCGTCCGCCTCCTCGCGCGCACGAGCGATCTGCTCGAACTCGCCCCGGAACTCCGTCAAGGTGTCCGCGAGCGCCGAGAAATCCGACGCCGGGAGCACCAGCAGGTCGAGCGCGCTCGCCGCGCGCGTACTCGCGCTGCGCGGGCGGCGGCCCAGCAACGCCATCTCGCCGAAATACTCGCCCGCGCCGAGCGTCCCGATGTGCCGCGTCTGCCCACCGACCAGCTTGCTCACCTCGACCTGCCCCGACAAGATCATGAACAGGCTGTCGCCCACCTCGCCCTCCTCGAACACCGTCTCGCCCGGCTCGTAATGCGCCTGCGTGGCGCCGCGCCCGCCGCCCAGGTTCAACGGCACGGGATGGGCCGGCAACGCCAGGTCGCTCAGCCACGAGACCGCCACTTTCGCCTTCCGGCTCGCCCCCGGCAGCTTCGCCCAGTAGATGCACCGCCACATCAACCACGCCAGCTGCCCCTCCACCGTCACCCCTCCGGGCAACTCCGCCACCGCCCGGCGGTGGCCCAGCGCGCCGAGCTTCCCGAGACCCGAGAACGCGAACGACTTCCTGCGCCCACCGCGCTCGCTCGCGACGATGTTCGCCGCCAGCACCTTCGCCTCGCGAATCGCATGCTGGGCCGTCGGCGGGCTCCACGAGCCGTCGCGCATCGGGATCTGCGCACAATCCCCGACCGCCCACACGTTCTCAGACCCCCGCACCGTCGTCGTCGGATCGCACTCCAGCCGCCCCCGCACCGTCGGCAGGCCCATCCGCTCGACGATCGGGTTCGGCGAGGACGGCACCGTCGAGATCAACGTGCGCGTCGCTATCCGCCTCCCGTCTCCCAGCACCGCGCCATGCGGGCTGGCCGCCACCAGCCGCTCTCCCAACACCAGCTCGATCCCCTGCTCGCTCAGCGTTCGCGTCGCATACCGCGCCAGTCCCGGAGTCAGCTCGCGCTCGAGCACCTGCTTGCCGCTGTGCACCAGCACAACCCGAATCTCCTCCGGTTGCAGCGACCGATAATCGCCGACCGCCCTGCGTACGCAATCGTTCAACGCCGCCGCCACCTCCGTGCCGGAGAACCCCCCGCCCGCCACCACAAACGTCAACATCGAGCGGCGCGCCGGTACGTCCCGCACCACCGACGCCTGCTCCAGCACGTTAATCACATGGTTGCGAATCCGCACCGCGTCGGCCAGCGTCTTGAACCCCATCGCGTGCTCCGGCAGTCCGGGTATCCCCCTGAAATCGGTCACGTTGCCCAGCGCCACCACCAGGTGGTCGTACTCGAGCTCATACCGCTGGGGCGTCATCCCGGCGCCCAACACGACCACTTTGCGCTCGACATCCACCGCCTCGATCTCCCGCACGTACAACTCGGTCTGCGGCAACATCTGGCGCAGCGGGCTCACCGTGTCCAGGATCCCCACGTCGCCCGCCACCACCTCCGCCAGCATCGGCTGAAACACCAGATAGTTCTCGCGGTTCACCAGCGAGACCTCCACCCGCGCGCCCTTCTTCGCCAGCCGTTCCAACCCCAGCGCCGCGTACACCCCGCCGAAGCCCCCGCCCAGCACCACCACCCGCGCGCGAGGAGCCAAACCGCCGTCAAGGCCTGCCGATGCCATCCCGGAAGTATCCCCTCCCGTGTGCCGTCATGCCCTGCTCAGCGGGGATGAGCCAGCTTTTGAAAGCGCTCCGATCGGCGCACGCGATCGACCGCGGACACCAACCGGCGACTCGCCCTTCAGCGCGGGCTCGCCCCCCAACACAACCACCCCCGCGGCCCCACCACCATCGCGCGACAGCGACCTCAGTCTCCCTGCTGGCCTTCCAACGGGTTCGGTTCGCTCGTTGGTGAGGCACTCGTCGCCGTCGTCGACGACGGCGATGGTGTTCGCGACGGGCCGCCGTCGTTGCGAAATCCTCCGCCATCCGTCTGGACGGACTGTTCGCCCCGATCTCCGCCGCCGTCTTCCCGGTCGCCGCTGCTTGAGCCTCCGTTCGTCCCCTCGCCCGAGGACGCGCCTTCGCTCACACCACCGCTCGACCCGCCTTCACCCCCATCACGACGTCCGCCGTCTTTGTTGCTCCCTTCGCCTCTCTTGCGGTCCCCGCCGCTCCCCGCACCGCTCGCACTCGGGCTGCGCGCTCCGTCGTGAGTGCTAGTGCCCCCATCGCCCGGGCCCCGATGATCGCCGCCCCCGCCGCGCGGACTCGGCTCCGTTCGGGCGCCCGCCGGAGCCGACACAGCCGGCATCGGCTCGCCATGCCGGCGTGCCTTTGCGACGCGCCTGACCCGCGGCGCCGATCGCTGCCTCCGCAAGGTCGTAGGCGCCGCGGGTATGGGCCGGAGATCCGCGACCGGCCTCAAGCTCGCCGTAGCAAGACTCGCGGTGCTCATCTGTCGGGTCTCGGCCGGTTCCTGCCGACGATGGACGCTCGTCGGCCCCCGGTGCTCGCCCGTCGGCTTGCGATGCACGTGCACGACCGCGATCCCCCCTGCGAGCATCCCCGCCGTCACCGCCATCGCGCCGCCCTTCATCAGCACCCCCGCGACACCCAGTCCGCCGCCGCCGAGGCCCATTTCGGCCACGCGTTCTCCCATCGGCGTGCCGCTTCCCGCGCCCAGCGCCCAGCTCATCACCGGCCCGGGCACGAACGCCCCGGCCGTCGTGCGCAAGGTGGCCCGCGCCCGATAAACCAGTCCACGCAGCGCCGGCTCGCTGAGTCCCAGCTCGCGCGCGGCCTCCCTGTGACTGCTTCCCTCCACGGCCGTGCGCAACAACGCCTCGCGCTGCATCTGCGGCAACGCCGCCAACCCCGCCAGCGCCTCGCGCACCGCGATCCGACGATCGAGATCCTCCTGCGGCGCATCCGCTCCCGACAAACTCTCGCTCAACGTGCAGTAGTCATATCCCGACACCCGCAACGCGTTCAGCGCCGAGTTGTGCACGATCCGATACAGCCACGCCTTCGCATTCTGCACCTCCGTGTCCGCCCGCAACGCCAGCCAAGCCTGCATCAACGCCTGCTGCAGCGCGTCCTCCGCGCGCTCCTCCGATAGCAGCAACCGCCGGCAATAGCCCAGCAGAGGACCCCTGTAGCGGCGCACCAACGCCTCGAACGCACGCTCGTGCCCGGCTCGCGCAAAAGCCACCAGACGCGCATCGCTCTGCGTCAACAGCAGTCGCGCCGAAACCGACGGGCTCATGCGATCGGCCTCGGCATCGTCTTACAAACCCACCTCACGACTCCGGTTATACCCCCGACACAGCGTTTCCACCGCGCGCAAGGACGGATCGTCCTGGATCACCGCCCCGCAGGCCCATGAGGGCGGCGGCTGCCCTCAATGGCATACCGCCGCCCTCGCAGGACGCACAGCCGGTCGCTACCGCACCAACCACACGCTCTCGAATTCCGTCCCGCCCGGACCGATCCGCAGCTCCGCCGCGCGCACCACGGCGCCGGCCACCAGCGACGAGCTGTCGCAAGGCGGTTCAGGTTCGCCCGCGCCCGGGCCGCCATCGTCATCGCCGTCGTCTCCGTGCTGCCATTCGCCCTGGCCATGATCGCCCTGGCCCTGGCTCATGTCGCCCCGGTTCTGATCGTCGCCCTGGCCGTTGTCATCGCCCGGACCCTCGGTGCCGGGTTCGGTGCTCGGAGGCGTCGTCGGCACCGCTTTCACGCACCTGATCCGCGTCTCGTTCGTAACCTTCCCGCTCACACTCGAACCGTCGTTCAGCGTCAGCGTCAACACGCCGTTCGTGTACGAGGTCACCGTGCCGGCGTTGTTCGGCGTCGGCGGCGTAGGGGGCGTTGTCGGAGCAGGCGGCGGCACAGTAGTCGCCGAACCGATGTGCACCATCCGGAACTTCGCATGGTGAGCATGCACCTTGGCCTTGTGGTGGTGATGATGGTGGCTGCGGCCGTGGTGGGCCAGCGCGGCTCCCGGCATCGCCAGCGCCAGCGCGGTAATGCCCGTGACTGTCAGCAAACTTCTCTTCATGCGACATTCCTCCTTGAACCGGCGCACACCTTCGCGCGTTTATTGGTCGATTTGGTCTATAGACACCGGTCCTCGGGATTACTCACGCGGGATCCACGGGCGGTTTGAGATCGGGGTGCGAGCACGTCGCGCCGGCATGTCCGATTGGCAAAGCCAACAGCTTGCCGTCCGCCTCCCGGCCGCTCTCCTAGTCGCGATCGGGGAGTTCCAATGCGCCGAAAGTGTCTAGGTTTATGGGGCCACGCTCAAGTACCGGGGTGGTAGAGCCGATTCGTCCCATCATGCCGGGTCAGTGGGGGAACATGCAAGACGGCGGGCACGAGCCGGAGCTGCTGCGTTTGGGTCAGGCGCTGCACGCCCGTACCGAGGACGTCGTCGCCGGGATGCTCGGGCGCTCGGAGCGTTCCGGTGTGATCCTTGACAAGGTCGTCGAAGACAGCTTCGCGCGGGTCGGCGCGGTCTCCACGATCGCCGTCGCGCGCTGGATGGCCGGCGAGGGCGCGCAGGCCGCGCGCGAGGTCGGCCAGGAGTCCTGGAGCATCTTCGGGCAGCTCGCCGCGCAGCGCGCCGCGCCGCTGAACGAGGTCACCAAGCGCTGCCTACGCTGGCGCGACGCCGCCGCTGAGGTTCTGCACGACTCAGGCGCACAGCTCGGGCTCACCACCGACGTGCGCGCCCACGCGCATTCCATGCTGCAGCGCAGCCTCGACGTCACGCTCGTACGGATGTGCCAATCCTTCGAGTCAGAGCGACGGCGAGCGCACGAGGAGCTCTCCCGTCGTCAAGAGGAGCTCGCCTTCCTCGCCACCCACGATCCGCTGACGGGACTGCCCAACCGCACGCTCATCCTCGACCGGGTCGAGCAGATGCTCGTGCGTGCCCGTCGCAACCAGGCGCCCGTCGCCGCTCTGTTCATCGACCTCGACAACTTCAAGTCGATCAACGACACCCTCGGTCACGGCGCCGGGGACGAGCTGTTGCGCGCCGTCTGCGCGCGGTTGCAGATCGTGGTGCGCGACATCGACGCGCTCGGACGTCTCGGAGGGGACGAGTTCGTGATCGTCGCCGAAGGCATGTCGCTGGACGCCGGCCCCGAGCTGATCGCTGAGCGCCTGCTCGAATCGTTGGCGCAGCCGTTCGAGCTCTCGCGCAGCGAGCACCGCCTCACCGTCACCGCCAGCATCGGCATCGCCACCGGCGACCGCGGGTGTGCCGAAGACCTCCTACGCGACGCCGACATCGCCATGTACAGAGCCAAGTGGGCTGGGCGAAACCGCTACGTCGTCTTCGAGACCGGCATGCAAGACGCGATCCAAACGCGCATGGAACTGGAGATGGACCTGCGTCTGGCCTTCGAGCGCGACGAGTTCTTCCTCGTCTATCAGCCCACCTTCGATTTGCAGCGCATGCGCCCCACCGGCATGGAGGCTCTGATCCGCTGGAACAGCCCCACCCGTGGACTCGTCCAGCCCGACGACTTCGTCCCGCTGCTCGAAGAGACCGGCCTGATCGTCCAAGTAGGGGAGTGGGTGCTCCACCAGGCCTGCCGTCAAGGCGCCGCCTGGCATGACGGCGGCTATGCCATCGGCATCGCCGTCAACGTCTCCGCGCGCCAGCTCGACACCGACGCCTTCACAGACACCCTCACCGGCGCCCTGCGCAACAGCGGCCTGCGCCCCGGTGCCCTCACGCTGGAGATCACCGAGACCACCCTCATGAGCAACACCGAGCAAACCGCCGCCCGCCTCGCCCAAGTCAAGGAGCTCGGCGTACGTATCGCCATCGACGACTTCGGCACCGGCTACTCCTCGCTGGCCTACCTCCAACGCTTCCCCGTCGACGCCTTGAAGATCGACCGCTCCTTCATCTCCTCCATCGGCCAAGACCCCGAAGGCCAGGCGCTCATCCGCACGCTCGTCCAGCTCGGGCGCTCCCTGGAGATCGAGACGCTCGCCGAGGGCATCGAGCAATCCCGCGAGCTCTCGCTACTACGCGAGGAGCGCTGCGACAGCGGACAGGGCTTCCTCTTCGCGCGACCCCTGGACGCAGACGCCTGCGTGCCATTCCTCGCCGAGTGGATTCACCCCGACGCCACCCCCACAGATCCGGTCCGCGGTCACGCATTCCCGTAAACGCCCTTGCCGGTGCCCGCGGTGCGCGCGCAGACGACCCGCCCGTTCAGCACCGATCCGTCTTCCGCTGAAGGCCGGCATCCTTTGCCGGCGTTCGCTTTGATCCTATGCGCCAGACTGGATCTCGATCAAACCGTCAAGCCCAGGTCGAGACTATCGTACGACTTCTGCTCGATCCTGTCGAGCGCAGGGCGCGGCAGAAGCTTCTACGACTGCTCGGCACGTAGACGTCCCCCGATCGCTGGGAGCGATGGGACAACCTGCGAACCCACCGCCCTTCTGGACCGACTGCTAGAGGAGCTGATGGAGCCGGTAGGCCGATCCGCGCGGCGGCGCGCGGCCGAGGCGATCCGCACCGTGGCGGCTTGAGTCCCCCTGGCTGCATCTTCTAGAACGGCTTACAAACCCCTCTGGGCCTCTCAAGGCGGTGTTCGAGGCTCTAGGGGATGAGCCTATCGAGTCGAGCGTGTGTTCTGAGCCGCCAATGGCGATGGGACGGCTGGGCAACGGCGAGATGCAGCGAGCAGTCGTCAAGGTGCTGGAGGCGGCCAATGGGCCGATGCGTGGAGCGGACATCCATCGGGCCGTTGAAAGGCTGCTCGGGCGACCCGTCTCAAAGAACTCGGTGAGCTGGTGTCTGCTCGCGGGTGTCCGGGCGAAGGAGCCGCGATTCGAGCGGGTCAGCTATGGCACGTATCGGCTCAGGAGTCAGTAGCGGTGAGACCGAACATCTCTCGTAGCTCTGGCGCGACCTCGGGCAGCTCCCAATAGGGCGGGATGAGTCGTGCTAAGTAGCTGACTTCCTGGGCTGACTTCAGCTTGTCGAGGCTTTGTAATGCCTTGAACACATCGGTGGCGCCATCCACAGCGGCGGCTTCCAACGATTCGGCTACTGTTGCGGCAAGCTGCTCGACTTTGGCAAAGTCGCGTACTGCTGCCCTGATGGCTCCCCGCAGGGCGGCAATGGGCTCGATCGTTTCTCCCGTCTTGCCGTCTTGCGCTGCCCGATCTGTCAGAAACTCGGCCAGTTGGTCGTCATGGCCGGTTTCGGCGAGTGCCTGCACCGCGAACATGACCTCGTAGGCTCGATCCCGTAGACGCCGGTTGAGAGCTGGTGCTTGTTTGTCGGAGAAAGCGCCATCGGTGTGCAGGTCTTCGACGGCGTTGCGGGCCGCCATCGCAATGGTCATGGCGGCAAGAACTGAAAACTCGTTACCCGATGCTGGGCCTCGTCCATCTTCCCAAAAGCGGGACATCGCTCTGGAAGGTTTCTGATCTGACACCGACCGTGCTGCCGACATGACATCAACTGTGCATCAAATCAGGCTGAGGTGTCAAGTCGAATGTGCGCTGAGGCCCTCGATAAGAGTGGTTGAGGCCAGCACGGCACACAAGCGGTATCGGTCTCCGCAGGTCAGGTTGCCGGAATGACGCACGTCATTGTCTATCTTTCCTCACTGTGCTGCTGCATTTCGGATAGCATCATCATTCTGGCATCTAGTGTCCTGCGTCTTAAGTTCGGTGCTTAAGTATGGTATGCTGTGGCATGCCAAGAACCGGACGGCCCAAGCAGGTGTTGGAGTTGACTGACGCCGAGCGCGATCAGTTGGTGCGGTGGGAGCGGCGTAGGAAGTCTTCGCAGGCGTTGGCGTTGCGCTCGCGGATCGTTTTGCGATGCGCGGAGGGGCACTCCAATAAGGATGTTGCGGTGGCGTGTGGGGTGTCAACGCCGACGGTGGGGAAGTGGCGCCGACGGTTTTGTGAGCTGCGGCTGGACGGGCTCTCGGATGATCCGCGTCCGGGCCGCCCGGCGAGTATCACCGCCGAGCAGGTCGAGGACGTGGTGGTGGCGACGTTGGAGTCCACACCGGAGAACGCGACGCATTGGTCGCGCGCGAAGATGGCTGAGCGCTCGGGATTGTCAAAGTCGACGATCGGGCGGATCTGGCGGGCGTTTGATCTAAAGCCCCACCGGGCGGACACGTTCAAGCTGTCGACCGACCCCTTGTTTGTGGAGAAGGTCTATGACATCTGTGGCTTGTATCTGAACCCGCCGCAGGCCGCCGTGGTCCTATCAGTTGATGAGAAGAGCCAGGTGCAGGCACTGGCGCGGTCTCAGCCGGCGTTTCCGATGATGCCCGGCATGTGCGAGAAGCGCACCCACGACTACTTGCGCCACGGCACCACGAGCCTGTTTGCCGCGTTTAACACCCAAGACGGGACCGTGATCAGCTCGACTCATCGCCGTCACCGCACGATCGAGTTCAAGAAATTCCTGACCAAGATCGACAGTCAGGTACCCCAGCACCTCGACGTGCACCTCATCTGCGACAACTACGGCACACACAAGAGCCCAGCCATCCAACGCTGGCTCGATACCCATCCCCGCTTCCACATGCACTACACCCCGACGTACTCCAGCTGGATCAACCAGGTCGAGCGATGGTTCGCCTACCTCACCGACGATCTACTCAGGCGCTCCGATCACCGCTCAGTCCAAGCACTCGAGAAGGACATCCGCAACTGGGTAACGGCATGGAACGAGAACCCCAAACCATTTATCTGGGTCAAGACCGCCGAGCAGATCCTCAACTCCATATCACGACTTCTAAAACGAATTAACGGCGCAGGACACTAGCTATACCGTTGGGTATAATCCGTCGCAATGCCTTTCACGGCCCCGCAACTCTACGAGAAGTTCGAGGTCGTCATCACGAGGATGCAAGACCTCGACAAAATGATGGCTGATCTTGAGGCCGATCAGAGAGACGGTCTCAACAAGAAGCGGGTCTTTGCCTATCGGGGCATAGCAAACGCTGACCATCCCTTCTTTAGCAGTCTCTACCGTCGAGTGTGGTGGACTGAAGCCGCGAAGGCTGGGGGGTCAACGAAAACGCAGGACCCGCCCGATGAGGACGTTCTCGCGGAGGCCGAGGATCAAGTTCTAACCGAACTGCATCACTGGGGACTTCATGACGCCGAGCGGGGACGACTTTCTATTCTGCGCCAGCTCGCCGTCCTACAGCACAACCATGCACCCACTCGTCTTATCGACGTCTCGCTCAATATTTGGGTTGCGTTGTGGTTTGCCGTGGAGCTGCGATGGGCGAAGGGTACGCCACTGCCCGACACTAAGGATGGTCGGCTATTTGCAATCGACATCACCGATCGTCTCATCAACGAGAGCGACAAACTCCGTGACTGGGAGGATGACCTACACCGACCTTGGAACAAGCCGGCAGCAGATTGGACGAAAAAGACGTTCGCGTGGCAGCCGTCGCCAGCCGATCGCCGTATCGCAGCGCAACAGGGCGCGTTTCTCTTTGGCGGGGTGCCGACGAGTGGTCAGTATCGCAAGAGCACAACAAAGAATGATTGGCTGTCACGCGACGAGCTTCGCCGATGCACATCGCTTCCTCTTAAGTTCCACAAGACAGGCCCAGGGCGCGGTGCCCGCCCGGACCGACCTACCTACACGTACAGAATCGCAGCACCACTCAAGCACGAGATTCGCAGTCGCTTGATTGACCTGCTTGGACTATCGACTGGGCGGATCTACCCTGATTTGGCTGGCTTTGGCAAGTTTGGGACGCCGTGGCTCGACGATAAGGAACCGCAGTCTTAATCGTCTTAAGGTTCGCTCTGAGCATCGCACAAGCGGTAGTGTGCGGCTGGCGAGGCCATACCTTGACATAGGGGTCACCAGTGTTACTGAATCGTCGCTCAATAACATCGTTGTGTCCGTTAGGCTGGTAATCATCGGTCGGTCGTCGTAGACTAAAAATATGTCGCTTGTAATACTCCACCCTCGACTTGCGACTCGTGAACTTTTTCTGGTCGCGCTCGCTGTGGTGTTCATAGTGTGGTGCGGCTTTACCGTGTCACGGGATGCACGATTGACATGCTTCGCCACGATTGATCGGGGCTGCACGGCACCTGCAATTATACGACATGATCCGTACTGCCTCTTCGACCCCACCTGCGTGTCGCCCAGTTTTCGAGCAACCACCAACCCGGATGGCTCCGTCCGGCATTGGCAAGGCTTCCGCATTCTAGATGATCCGCTCTTGGTATATGGCAATCCGATAACGATGCTCGCATTGCCGAATTACTTTCTTTTCACAGCGACGGTTTGCGCAGCGCTTGCTGCGCTTCGTGCCATTGTACGTCCACTTACGGTGCGGCGTCGGATGATTGTGGTTGTACTGATGTTGGTCCTCTTGGAGGCGGCACGCTGGTATTATTATGTGTGGCGACTATCAGAATTAACTGCCTATCGATGGTTCGTTCTTGATCCGGCGACGTACTATATCCTTGGCGTGCTGTTACTACCGATTGGGCTGGTCGGCTGGTTGACATTTCGTGGACCAGCCCGATCTGCTTAGGTATTATTTGCTGCGAGCGAAAAAAATCTCGACTGCACGGACTGTAGTGCCCAGGATAAGAAAATCGGTCTCGACTGGCCGCCCGTAAATTTTAGAAAACAGACTACACGCTTGAGCCGACGTATAACGGGAGGCTTTACACCGACTCTTTGGATAGGTACTCTTTAGATGCTGTCTCGATACGCCTGGACCGATCCCCTTGCTCGTTCTCGCGGCCGTGGACTCAGTCCACACGTCTGTGACTTCATTATTCACAAAGGTGATACGTCCTCCCACCTGTGGGTAAATCCAGTAAGGCGGCTGCGTTGACTGAGGCGTTCCGAGAATCGCGGCGACCCGTTTGGAGCTATCGCCTAGTTTTACGCCAGAGACTCCATGTCCAACGACGATCAGGTTCGACACCCGATGGCGCGATGTTCGGGCACTCGTGTCCGCAAGAGAGGTCGATGAGACGAGTAGCGAGATCAACACGACGAAGGCCAATACCCACAGCATATTGTGATCTGAGAGACGATTATGGTTGGCATAAGGACTGAATGACATTAGGGATTCCATGCGATTGGGGACGGTAGTCTAGAGTCTGTAGGACACCTGCTTGTAGGAACTTGCGCGACCCACCCAAACACTTCCAGCACGGCCGGATGAGGAACGTTGCCATAGTCACACACCAATGCCTGACTAGCGAATGGCTGGTTCCAGATGTCTGCTAGGTAGAAGTGCCAGAGACCGTGGAACGTAGGACTCCCCAATCCGAACCACGATATGTTCTCCGTAGCCCCCCCGGCAAGGATCAGAAGATTGTGGGCACCCGGCGACGTCAGCCAGCTAGCAAGCAAGTAGTTTATGGAGGGATATATTTGAGCGTCACACGCGGGCAGAGCAAAGTCGTTGTAGTCGCCGGGGTCGAACAGGACAATAGTTCTGATTTGGCTCCAGCGTGCTGGATCACCTGCGGTGGCCGCTAGGTAGAGGATCGGTCCGAGACGTCCGTAGCTCCAGCCGGACAGAATAGTAGCGGTTGACGGAGTGTTTTGAAATGTCTTGTTGGGCAAGCATGACGAGCCTTCAGACCACTTTTCGAGTGCAAGGTCGCACTGGGCTGGGGATTGGCCCGCAATACCGCCTGGGACACCCGGAGTTGGCGAGTAGAAAACAGACGTGGCAGAAGTGCATGGGTTGCTGCTTTTCCCGCCGCCAGAGGCACCGCCTGATCCGCTGGAGCCGCCCGACATGCCCGGCGTACTTGATCCGCACATCGGCTCGCCGCCCACGAACTGATTCGTGAGTGCCCCGTCATTGATGAAGTGCTCATTTACCCAGCCCTCACCCACCGACCGGCTGAGATTATTGACGTAGCTCCAGGCCGTATCGCTGTACGGCCCAACCGGATCACCAAAGCCGCCACAAATCAGTTCCACCCGGTCGCCGTTGTAGACGCCAACGCCGGAAGTGGCTGAGGTATCCGACCAGTGGGGTGAATTACGGTAGTAGATACCGCCTTCAGCGTTGAACACGGTAAAGACCAATCCACTAGGTGGGGGCGGAGGAGGCGGAGGTGGTGGGGGCGGTGCATTGCACGGGGGTACGCCCGGCGACGGCTGATTGATCGGCTGTCCGTCATTGATAAAGTGCTCGTTGACCCAGCCACTGCCATAACCGCGTCCGCCGACGTCGGTGGCCTGCTCCCACATGGTGTCAGCCGAGCCTTCCACGGTCGTTCCGCTCTGGTAACAGTGGACTTCGATGATCGTCCCGTTGTAGACGCCAAAGCCGGTTGTTCGCTCAGCTGCTGCCCAGTTGGGTTCCGAACGCCAGTAGACCCCTTCGGGGGCATTCATGACTTCGTAGCGAGGGTCGGCGGCGGCCGTGGACGCTGCCAGCCCAGGCAGGCCAGCGATCAGCGCCATCGTCATGCCGATGAGCATCACGACGGTGCGTCTGCTATCTATGCCAAGCCTGAACATGCCGCCTCCTTGGAATCTGTGGCGAGGGAGCCTATCACCCGCGCAAATGAGGCTGCCGTGTCGGGCATCGACGTGTCGCACAAGTGCCAGTGTGCGGAGTCGCCGAGGGAGCGTGACCTCACTCCAACGGAGCCGACAGCGTCCGTCGATACGCCGCCCACGCCTGGGCCTCCCGTTCAGCGTGGCCGGTCATGGCCGATATAGGTATCTCCAGGGCTTTGGCCACGCCGCAGAGCTTGAGCCAGGTGGGGTTGCGTCGGCCCCGCTCGATGCCGGATAGGTATGTCGGGTGCATGTCGGCCATGAAGGCCAGTGCTTCGATCGACAGGCGGCGGGTCTTACGCAGCCTGCGAATCGTCCGGCCCAGGTCGGCATTGGTGGGTGTCCGTTGCTGTCGCCCGTCAGCCGGGGCGCTCATCCGGCGATCTGGCTGTAGCGGACAGCGGCCCGGCTGGGGAAGACCAGCTCATCGGCGCGGTGGATCAGCCCGGCTCCATGTAGCCGGGCCACGGCGTCGATCACCGCCAGCTGGTCGCCGCGTTCGCGGGCCAGCTCGTCCACCGTCCAGGGCCGCTGTTCGTCTGGATCGACCAGCAGGTTCAGGATGAACCAATCGTTGCGGGCCTCGTCATCTACCGGCGTATGGCTACGCTCTTGCTGCATAGGACTTACCTCCTGTGCCGCGCCCCGGGCGGTTATCGGCCGCGCCGGGGCAACTTGTTCGATGTGTGCTCAGCCGACCGCCCGGCCGACTGAGGTTTGACGGCGCACTATATACTCCGCGTCACGTCTTGTCCAGGCCGATGATCTACGTCGGCTCCCGGCTCTCGGCTTCAGCGCGGGCGGCCAACTCCGAGACGCGGATACCGAGGCCACCGGCCAAGCGGACGACGTTGTTCCAGCTCGGGTTGCGGCGACCGTGCTCCACATGGCTGATCCAGCTCTGCATGAAGCCGGTGTCGCTGGCGAGCCGCACCTGACTGATGCCGCGTTCCTCGCGGATGGCACGAACGGCCCGCCCCAAGGCGGCATGCGGTGACGACGGCGGCATGGGCTACGCTTTGGATTCGCCGTCGCCCCGGCCAGCTCCTTGTCCGAGCAGCTCCAGCGAGTCGAGGCCGAGCCTCTCGGCGATGCGCTCCAGGCTCTTGAGCGTCAGGTTGCGCTCGCCCCGCTCGATGCCGCCCATGTAGGTGCGGTGGACGCCGAGCACGTCGGCGAAGGCCTCCTGGCTCAAGTCCTTGGCTTCCCGGTAGGCCCGCAGGTTGCGGCCGACTGCCCGCTGTAGATCGCCTTCCACAGCGGGAAACACTGGCGGCCTGCTACTTGACGGTCTACATACTTATAAGTAGCATCCTGCTCCCCACACGAAGACCAGGGAGGCAGGCCCCTGCTTGGGCCTGCCTTCCTCTGAACCCCGGAGGAGGACGACCGGAGACCATGACGATCACGCCAGCTCCATGTAGGCCATCGGACGCAACAGCGCCGGCCACCGTGCCCCCACCGCGCCAGCTTCCACGATGGCTGGCTTGGCTGGGCGGGGCGGTCGGGCTGGGACTGTGCTGCCTGTTGCTTGGCCTGCCCCCGTTCTCGTGGACACGGGTTGACTTGATGCAGTTTATGTGATCTGTCGGATATTCCTCGCGGAGCCGTAGGCGGAGCGAGTAATATCCGGGCGCGCCGCGCGGGAGGGGGGTTCCCCGGGGTAGCTGGTGGTGGTCGCCGGTTCATGCGATGGCGGGGGTGCTGAGCGGCGGGGTGTCGGGTGTCGTCGTGGGAGGCTGGTTTTGGTGTTGGTGCTCGTATTCGGCTGGTGAGAGGTAGCCGAGGGTGGAGTGTCGGCGGCGTGGGTTGAACCAGCCCTCGATGTACTCGAAGACGGCGGTGCGTGCCTCGGCGCGGGTCGGCCAGGTGTGGCGGTAGATGAGCTCCTTCTTCAGCGAGGCGTGGAAGCTCTCGCAGACGGCGTTGTCGAAGCAGTCGCCCTTGGACCCGGTCGAGGGGGTGATACCGGCCTGCTCGCAACGGCCGGTGAAGAGAACAGCGGTGTATTGGCTGCCTTGGTCGGAGTGGTGGATCAGCCCGGCTGTGGCGGTGTCGGGTTTGCGTTGGGCGAGCGCCATCTGTAGAGCGTCGACGACGAGCTCCGCGCGGAGATGGTCGGCCATCGCCCACCCCACGATCCTGCGGGAGAAGAGGTCTTGGACGTGCGCGAGATAGAGCCAGCCCTCCCACGTCCGGATATAGGTGATGTCCGCCGACCACGTGCGGTTCGCCGCGGTCGGGTTGAAGTCGCGCTCCACGAGATCGGGAGCGACCCTGACGCCCTCCAAGCGGACCGTGGTGCGTCGTCTCGGGCGCTCTGGGAGCCCGGACAGGCCCGCCAGGGCCATCAGGCGCTCCACGCGCTTGCAGCCGACCCTGATCCCGTGAGCGAGTCGTAGATCGGCGTGCACGCGCCGCGAGCCGTAGGTCTCTTTCGAGGCGGTGTGGATCTCGCGGATCTTCTCTGTCAGCCACGCGTCCGCGAGATCACGATCGCTCGGCGCGCGGCGCTCCCAGGCGTAGAACCCCGCCCGGGAGACACCAAGCACCCGGCACATCACCGCGATCGAGTGATGTGCCTTCTCCGCCGCGATGAACCCGAACGCTGCTACCGGTTCGGTTCGCTCGCCCTGGCGAAGAAGGCCGTGGCTTTTTTTAGGATTTCTCGCTCTTCGCGAAGAACCCGGTTCTCACGCCGGAGTCTTCGCAACTCCTCACGCTCCTCGCTGGTCAGGCCCGGCGAGCGGCCGCTATCGATCTCCGCGCGCTTGACCCAGTTCGACAATGACTGGCCGCTGACACCGAGATCCTTCGCGATCTCGCTGACCGACCGGCCACTCGAACGGACCAGCTCCACCGCCTCACGACGGAACTCCACGGGGTACGGGGGGCGAGTACGTGGCATGGACACCACATCCTTCCTGCCGGGCCCGACGGACCCAAGCACTCAGGTGTCCACAAAAGCGGGGGCACTCCAGCTGGTGCCTCGTGCCCTGGCTACCGGCACGCCCAAGCCAATCTCCCCGCCCTCCATTTCTCTCACCGGGCCGCGGGCCATTAGTTTTGACACCGCCTATACTTACCGGGTAAAGATAGTGTCAGCCACGTCATACAAGGGTGCGGCTGTATGGTTTTTTACGCTTGACTGTAGCCAGCGTCAACGTGTCAACCTGGTGGCGCACCGACCATGGTACGGCTTGTTCGCAATGAGTCTCAGTGCGGCTCAGTTCTCGTCTTGGCCCCGCATCACTATTAGCGTCGTCTCGCCGCCGCATCCGAAACCACCGTACGCCCATACCCTTGCTCACAAGGATTTTCCACTGACGCCTGTGCCATCGGCGTCGCCCACCACCAGCTCCCCTGCGCCGAGCACGCCGGGGCATTGTGTGGAACTAGGGGACTGAGCAGAATCATCTAAACATCCCTCCGGAGCCCTGAGAAGGCTCCGTTTAGATAACCCCTGGGAGGGGCCGGTGAAGCGACGAGATCACAGGCCGCGAGCTGCCCTGCTCACGGGTCAGGCGAACGCCAGCGCGTGCCCAGGCAAATACTTGGCCTTGCCGTATTGGGCAACGCTGCAAACGACGGTCTGGCTCACTGCTGGTGGCCCACATTTGCCAGCGGTCGGCAGTCTCCAGCGAGGGCATTGCTTGTGTCTTGCTAGGGTGTCGCCTTATGTCTACTTCTGCTGCTCGAATCCCGGCCACATCGACGATCCCGACTATCCAGCGCCGCCGCGTCCCCGTGTGGGCCTGTGCCGCTCTGCTCCTTCTGATGATTCTGGCCGGTAGTGCGATCACATCGCAGGCGGCTGTTGCCGCTGGCCGGCTGAGCTGGTCAACGACTGCCTCGATCGACCCCGGCCAGACGCTGACCGCCATCTCTTGCCCGCTCGGTCCACCCGAAGCTCTCTGCGCCGCCGTGGATAACACGGGCAACATTTTGGTCTCGACCAATCCAACCGGCGGGGCCGGTGCCTGGCAAAAAACCAACATCGACGGCACCACATCCCTCACGGCCGTCTCGTGCCAGTTTGAAGCCTGCGTCGCCGTGGACGGCCTCGGCAACGTCCTCATAGGCGTACCCGGAGAACCGAGCACCTGGAGCAAGACTGCCACTGATCCCAGCAATGGTGGTCTGACCGGCGTGTCCTGTCCACAGCGTGACATCAGCCAAATCGGGTTTTGCCTGGCCGTCGATCACGCCGGTAACGCGGTGCTGACGTTCAATGGCGGCACTCCGTGGAACGCCGAAACCATCGACGTCCCGGGCGGCCATCTCACTGGCCTGTCCTGTACCGAATTCAGCGAGTGGTGCATCACCTGGGACGATCTCGGGAATGTCCTGACCTTGGGTGAACCCTATGAAGGTGCCAGCGCCTGGACAGTTGCGGCGGTTGATCCGGGCACCGGCATCACCGGCGGCGCTTGTCCAGCCCAGAACGTCATAACCCTGAATTATTGCCTGGCGGTTGACCAGGCGGGCAACGTGATGGCCGCCACCGAACCGACGGTCGGGGCCAGCGCCTGGTCGGTGAGCCACGTCGATGTCAACGGTCTAACCGGCGTGTCTTGTCCCTACGTGGAACCAGGGCGATTCTGTGCGGCCGTGGATGACGCCGGGAACGTCGTGACCTCCAGTGATCCGCTTGGTGGGGCGGCCGACTGGAGCGTCACGCCCATTGATCCCGGCATCGGCCTGACGGGCATTTCGTGTCCCTACAGCGGCAGTGGCACCCTCTGTGTAGTCATCGACGCCACTGGAAACGTGCTCGTGGGAACGGGAGCGGCTGAAGAACCGCCTCATGAAGAAGAACCCAAACCGAAAGGAGAGCCCCACCATGAACAGCCACCGGGCGGCGAATCATTCAACTTGCCACCCGTCTCATGCTGCGACGGCCCTGTTATTCGCACTGTAATCAGTCCCGCCCAGCTCAAGGTCCTGCTGGCTCGTCAGCTCCTACCAGTGGGCAAGGTCACGATCGGGTCTCTACTCAAACATGGTGGTCTGAGCATGAGCTTTACGGCTCCGGAGGCGGGCAGCCTGAGCGTGCGGTGGTATCAGGTGCCGAGCGGGGCGAAGCTCGCCAAGACAACCAAAGTCAAGCCGGTACTCATTGCCTCGGGCAAGCTGACGTTCTCAGCAGTGGGAACGGGCAAAGTCAAGCTGACACTCACGGCTCAGGGTAGGAAGCTGCTCAGGCACGCCAAGCGGGTGAAGTTGGAGTCTAAGGGGATATTTACGCCGCAGGGCGGAACGGCCGTAAGCAGCATCAGCAGTTTTCGGCTTAAGTAGCTGCAAGTTGCCTCGGCGCACAAGTGCCGTTGAGCGTCCCCGTCGGGGCCGTCGTGACTACGGCCCTTCGATCTACCTGGCCGGGTCTGCCGCAGCCTCGCTGCTCGCTGAGTCGTGGCCCAGCAGCGCCATCGGATCGAGGTCGAGCCGACTGGCGATGCGCTCCAGACTCTTGAGGGTCAGGTTGCGCTCGCCGCGCTCGATGCTGCCCATGTAGGTGCGGTGGACTGCCAGCACGTCGGCGAATGTCTCCTGGCTCAGGCCCTGTACCTGCCGGTAGGCCCGGAGGTTGCGGCCGACTGTCCGCTGTAGATCACCTTCCACAGCGGCAAACATTCGTGGCCTGCTACTTGACAGTCTACAGACCTATAAGTAGCATAGCGCTCCCCACAGGGAGAGGCCGGGGAGGCGGGCCGATTCCGCTCGGCTCGCCTCCCCAAACCTGAGCGTCATCGGGCTGGTTCGCACTAGCTCCTGACGATCTGTGAGACGCGTTGGTGGCTCATACCCATGATCTGGGCAATGGTCGTCATGGGCAGGCCCTCGCCGTAGGCCGCCCGGATGGCCTCGTCGCGCTCCTGCCGTAAGGCGTCGCCTGCTTGTTCCAGGGTCGCTTCGCGCCTGGCGTAGTCCTCGGCGAAGGCGGCCAGACGGGTTCTGGCCTGGGGAGCTTGGCGTTCAGGACGGGCGATGCAGGGATCGTGTAGCCTATTTCCGCTAGTCGGTTAGCAGAAATAGGTATGAGCCCACGAACGACCCGCCAAGGAGACCCACTGTGCTGATGAGGTCGTCCCTGCCACGATGCCGCCAGGCGTCGATCTACGCGGCGTTGACCGTGCTCGCGGTGCTGCTGTTCGGTTGCGCTGCTCCGGCGCACGGTGCGCCAACCAGAGCCGCGCACAGGCTCCGCGCGACGGTCAAGACGATCGCCCTGCCGGGCTCATCGCGCTATGAACCGATCGCCGTGCAGGCCAGCCCTTCCGGGTCAGTCTGGGTTGTCGGACGGCGTACCGTCTGGGATATCTCCCCGGTCGGGCGCATCCTCCGTGCGGTGCAGCTTCCGGCGGGCGTGCCGATTCCGCGTGCAGATACAGCAACCGTCACGCCAGATGGGGGCGTGTCGTTCGTGGTCGTTTCTGAACTGCTGGGCGGAGAATCTCCAGTGCTTGACCACATATCACCAGCAGGGGCGCTCTCCACGGTAGGGCTGCCGACCTTGACTACCAACAACGTGCCAGGCGGCCCAATGGCCGTCGGAGCGGGGAGCTTGTGGGGCGTGTGGTGGACTGAGACGCCCGGAGCAGCGCCGACAGGCGCAATGGTGAGCCTCAATCCGACGAATGGCGCAACGAGCAGTTACTCAGTGCCGCTGGCCCCGTTCACGATCAACAACGCGCCCGGCGGAGACTTTTGGGTTGGCGGGATCACCACCGGCTTACCAGAGCGGCATAGCGTCAGTCTCGTGACGCCGACCGGCGTGGGCCTCAAGACCATCAACTTGCCCGGCCGAGTCGGCAATGACAACGACATCATGAGTGTCCCGGCACCGGGCCTCGGTATGTGGCTTGCGGTATCGGGTGGTGCTGCCTACGTCAGCGGCAGCGGCAAGTTGACGACCTACCGACTGCCCTACGGCACCTGTGAGGCACCTGACGGATTGGCGTCAGGGCCAGACGGCACGGGCTGGATGCTGGGGGAGTGGCCTTCCCGTTTTCAATGCGGACATGTCCCCCGATTCCCAATGCAGCTCATCAGGATGTCAAAAGGCCGGATAGCTTCGGCTTCGATCCGTGTCCCTACGTACTTCGGGATATTTCCGGCGCTCGCTACGTTTGCCGATGGCAAAGTGTGGGTGATTGGTGGGAGGGTGATTGGTGGGAATGTACCAAGTGTCGGCGCCGCGCTGTACGTGATTAGTGTGAAATAGCAGACCGGCGATTTATAAAGCGTACTGTTGAACTGCTAGGACGTGGAGTCACGCTCCCGCATGAGCGCCAAGTATGGTTCTGGTAGCGGTTGTTTTGGTTCTAGCAGTCCGATGAGACCAGCAAGCGCACTCCGGGCTACACCAATCGTATGTTGACCAGCGTATTCATCAGTCTCCCGGTGCCAGGCTATCCATCGTTGCATGAGGTCGCGGCCGCGCACGGTTTGCCGTAGACCGGCTGACACTATCTGCCCTTCTAGCTCGTCAATGAGTTCAAACTCATTACCACGTCCGATGACATCTCTTGTGTGCTGGAGTAGCCATTCTCGCTCAGCTTCGCTGTATGGTAGGGCCGTATGAAAACTGAAGCATAGCTCTCGGAATTGCTTCACGGGCTCCATACGATCGTCACTGTCTCGGTTGGTGTCGCATAGGTATATGTCCTGTTCGAGTTCAGTCCAGACATCCAATGCGAAACGGTCTTCCTCATCCCAGGTGCCGCCGTCCCCCATAAACTTGTGGGCAGGCTCTTTTGAGAGATACGCTAACAAGTTGCCAGCTTGGTGAGCTATCTGGCTGTCCATATCGAATATCGGTCGGCGTTCTCTTTGACCAGTTGGATCATGTGTCACAAAAATAGCCTTAATTACTGGCCAATTATCTCATGTCTTGCGTCAAATGACAAGCTAATGTCATAGCTATAACTAGCACCGCCGTTCAAAGTTTAGGATAACTGGGCTGGCGTTGCCAGCCCAGTTATCATCCGTCAACCCTTCAGTACCAGCCTTGCCAATAAACGCCACTTCGCTAAGTCCACAACTCAGGTGATAAACATCGGGTAGCGATGCCCAAAAGGTAATATAGGCACTAGCATCCGGAGCGTAGTTGCCAATCTCAAGTCCGCTCGATTCTACTAATGTTGATGTTGTGTACCTAGCACCCTGCTTGTAACTATTGTTTCGGTACAAGCACACACTACCCGGCAGGAGGCTTGCACCAGGCGGAAGGGCGAACTTGGCAATTACTTGACGCATTGTGCGATGAGTGTAGTTGTGGTAGCTCAGCGCGAATAGTCGGGCTTCCGCATTGTGTATGACTTCGTGCTTTATTGAGCGGTTATGGTATTCAAGGAAATGGGCCCAATCATGGTGCGTACTTGGCGCACGCTGATAAGGTACATACATATAGAGTTCATACGAGGCAAGCAGGCGACGAGTTTTTGTGCCAGGGTCAAAGAGCTGGGCCGTCGTTTTGGCGCAGTCGCCAGGAAGCACAACAGAGCGTGAGCGCTGCGAGTGATTATCTGGTGAGTTCTGGATGAGTACCACGCTGGCGGCAATCAGCAGCAGACATCCGATGCCGAGAGCCGCCCAGCGTCGAGTTGGCGGGCGGTGCTTGGATTCCTTGTCTTGGCTCTCGGAAGCCGCAGCAGGCTCAATGTTGGCCATCGGCTTGGGGGCCGCTTGCTCATCCTTGTTCGCCTCGCACTCCGCAAGCAGGCGAGCCAAGTGATCCGCCAGTTCCTTCAAGATCGGCTTCTCGTATGTTTTTTTGAAGTAGTCGGCACTTTCGCTACCCATCGCTGCCGCAGCCGCCTTACGCCGATCTTCTAGGGCTGACTTGCCTGCATCTGCCCCAAAGTCCAGTAGGGCTGCGGCGGCGTTGCTCCGCGCCTCCGCTAGATGTTTGCCGGCGGTTTTCAGCAGCTCTTTGAGCTGGTCAATCATCGCGGCTTGGGGATGAGCGCTAAGGGCTTGAGCCGTGCGTTCGAGTAGCGGCAGCGTCCCGTTCGACCAGTGGCGCAGCCCCTTCTTGCGGAGCTCCTCTAGTTCGGCAAAGAAGCACTGGCAGCTCGCACTGTCCTCGATCTCTCCCTTAGTCGTCCCTGAATCATCCCAAATCTCCCACAAATCTCCCGCTTCTGGCCTCTAGTAAGTCCCCCCAAGCCCTGTGATTTTGTGGCGGGAGTCCTGAACCCCGATGCCTGAAAGGACCCAGAGCTATGAAGACCACCAAACCACGCCTGCCAGCGTCAGACCACATCTGGGACGACAACTCAGCCCCCGATGTCCACTGGGGCAAGGGCGGCATTGACGACTGGGGCTGGACTGCCCAGGAATCCAGCTCAGAGACCAACCGGCCACCTGCCTCGTCCTCAACAACCCCGCCAAAGGAGCCCCAACATGTCCTCTGACCTCGTACCCCGTGGCACGGCCGCCGAGGCCGTCCAGTCCGATCGTCTATTGAACGCCCAGGTCGCTGACGCCGAGCGAGTCGGCATCGCTGCCGTCGCTCGCATTCAGGCCGGAGCCTTCGCCACCTCGGTCGCCATGCAGAACGCCACTATGCTGTCCCGGGCGGCGAATGCCGCCTTCCGGGTCAGCCCGATGGGCGAGGACATCTACCAGGCGATCCTGATGGCCTATGGCTCGCTGGCTGTCACGGAGATTCAGGCCCTCAGCATGCAGGATCGGGGACGGAGCTGATGGGCGTCCTGGAGGCAGTTCTCGCCCTCATCGGTCTGGTGGCGCTCATTGGCGCTATCGCCCGCCGGCAGCTGCGGCAGTTGCCTGAGTCACCACCCGCTGAACCTGACCTGGCTGCGCCCTACCGCGAAGGACTCCATGCCGCTGTTCGGATGCAGGTTGTCGCCCAAGACCTAGAGCAACAGCTCTACGCCGAGGCGCTGCGGCACGCCGGAGACAACCAAGGCGACGAGTCGTGATGCACGAAAAACACAAGCTCATCGAACGTGTGGTGGTCGGCCTGGTGGCCTGCGCCATCAGCGTCGATGTGCTGAGTGCCGAGCTGCCGCGTCTTGTGCCATATCTCATCGTCCTAACTGTGATCTTCGTCATCGTACGGTTGGTGCTTTTCCACACGCGCAAGTGGTGAATTATTGATGACAAATCTACTTGAGACAGGGGTAGTCGTGTCGGTGTTGTGAAATGCACAAGCGGTATTGACTGATACTGGGAATCATTATTTACTAGTCAGACTCCCGTTATTGCCATAAGCGGTAACACGGTGCGGTTGAGATACGGGTTTACCCGTTGGCAGACAAATAGCCCCTTGAAGGGGTGCGGTGCTCTGCGTGCTCATTTCCGGCCGGTTGTAGGAGAGCAAGGAGGTTACATATGAGTAGGACATATCATCACGGGAAAGATCGCCGTATCCGGGTGCGGGGTATTCGGCGACCGACTGATCTGCGCCGCTTGGCGCGGGCCTTGATCGAGCTGGAGGCGGCCCAGGCGGAAGCCGAGGCCGAAGCCGAGTACGACAAACAGACCAAGGCCAAGCGGGCCAAGCGCCGAAGTCCAACGACTGACAATGACTCGGGGACGAGCGCTTGAGGTCGGCCGCACTTATTTGGTATGGCCTGCGTTGGCCGCGCGAGGTGGAACCTGAGCAGGTGTCACAGGTGTTTCGGCTGCTGGCGACGGCGGCCGGTAGTCCGGTAGTCATCGAGGCCGTTGGTTCGCCAGGTGGGGTTGAGCATCGCTTGGCGCTAGTAGCGGGCCGGGCGGGGAGCGTCGTTGACCACCTGCGGGCCAGCCTTCCCGGCCTGGCCGTGGAAGCAGTCGGCGCGCGACCGGCACTAACCGCCACGCGAGCCGTGGAATTGCGACTATCGACCATGCGTCGGCCGCTGCGCACCGACGACCTGGCCGGTGTCAGCCGGGCCATACTGACCGCCTTGGCGCAGGTGCGCCGGGGCGAGCGGCTGTGCGTGCAGTGGGTGCTTGGCCGATCGTTGGCTCCAATGGCCGTGCCGAATCACCTGGACGGGCTGGGCCGTGAGTCGTGGCTGGGCGCGCTGCTGGTGGCTCCCTTTGGTGCACCGCCACCGGCCGACGTTGAGGTGCGTAACGCCCTGCGCATGAAGCAGGCCGAGCCGGGCTGGCAGGCCGTCGGGCGGGTGGCCGTAACAGCCAAGACCGCGAGCCGGGAACGGCAGTTGATCCGGCAGGTCATCGGGGCGCTGAGCAGCAGCGCCGCGCCTGGGGTCAGGTTTCGGGTGCGCGGCGGCCGTGCCGAGCGGGTCAGCCGGGCTCAGGTGCCGCGTTGGTCGTGGCCGCTGCGGCTGAACGCCAGCGAGCTGGCTACCGTGTCGGCCTGGCCGGTCGGTTTGACCAGTGAGTTGCCGGTTGCGGCAGTCGGCAGCCGTCTGGTGCCTCCCGCGGCCGCCATTCCGCGCAAGGGGAGAATTATCGGGGAGGCGACGTTTCCGGGGCGGGAGCGCGCTTTGGCGCTGTCGCCAACTGACTCACTGCGACATGTGCACGCGCTGGGGCCGACCGGCTCGGGTAAGTCCACGCTGCTGCTCAACCTTATTACTCAGGACATCGCCGCCGGACGGGCGGTGGTGGTCATTGAGCCCAAGGGCGATCTGGTGGCCGAGGTACTCCAGCGTATTCCGTCCGGCCGTATTGACGACGTGGTACTACTTGATCCGACCGACACCGCGCGCCCGGTTGGTCTCAATCCGCTGGCGCTGAATGGCCGTTCGCCGGAGCTGGCGGCCGATCAGTTGCTCGGGCTGTTTCACTCGCTGTACCTGGCGCATTGGGGGCCGCGTACCCACGACATTCTCGGCGCGTCGCTGCTGACCCTGGCCCGCTTGCCTGGCATGACGCTGGCGGCGCTGCCGCTGCTGCTGACCGACGCCAATTTTCGGCGGCGGGTCGTGCCGCGTGTCGCTGACCCGATCGGCCTCGCGCCGTTCTGGCGTGCCTATGAGGCATGGAGTGAGGCGGAGCGCGCGGCGGCCATCGCGCCGGTTATGAACAAGCTGCGCCCGCTGCTGCTGCGCCCGGAGATGCGGGCGATTGTTGGGCAAACCCGCCGGAGCTTTGACCTGCGCCGGGTGTTCACGCAGCGGAAGGTCTTGCTGGTCAGTCTCAGCAAAGGGTTGCTCGGGCCGGAGACCTCGGCCTTGCTCGGCAGCCTGGTTATTGCGCAGCTGTGGCAGGCCATTCTCGGCCGGGTGGCGATTGCGCCCGAGCGCCGGCATCCGGTCTTCGTCTACGTCGATGAGTTTCAGGACTACCTGCACCTGCCGTTGGACTTCGCCGACGCGCTCACCCAAGCGCGCGGTTTGGCCGTCGGCTTCGTGGCGGCTCACCAGTAGCTGCACCAGCTCGACCCGGCCATGCGCTCGGCGGTGCTGGCCAACACGCAATCCCGCGTGGCCTTCCGGCTGCCGGGTGAGGACGCGCGGGTCATCGCCGCCGATAGCGCGCTGGCCCCGGAGGATTTCCAGAGCCTCGGGGCCTTCCAGTGCTACGCGCAACTGGTCGCAGGGAGCGCCGTGCAGCCGTGGTGCAGCGCCGAGACCGTACTGCCCGGCCTACCGTTCAGTGACCCGGCGCTGGTGCGGGCGGCGTCGCGTAGCGCCTACGGCGTCGATCGGACTGAGATCGAGGCCGATCTGCATGAGCTGTTCTTTGGTCGCCAGTCCGCCGGTGACGACCTCGCGCCCCGGAAACGAGACAGCGGGAGCGCCGCATGAGGGTACGACGCATCGCCCGTCGTATCGCGTCGATGGCCCGGCGGCCAAACCCCTGCCTGGACGCTGATCGCGCGCCAACTTTGGCGAGGAAAGTCTTTCACTATCTGTGTCTGCCTTTCTTGTTCTGGGCGAGGTGGCGGCCGGTCGGTGCCGCTCAGCGGTGGATGGCTGTCGGAGTGGACGGCGGCGCGCGGTCGTCAACGGGGGTGCGGCAACTCCCGAGGCGCGGGGGTGCCCGTCGCCTCGCGTGCTGGGCCACGCTCGTCGCAACACCTGTCCCTACTTCCTCTTTGGTAACGAAAGAAAAGAATGAAGGTGTCGGATGAGAGGTACGACACCAACGCGGCCCTATGTCTCGGCGAGGGGGGTGGCGCACATCCGCGAGCGGCTGTCGGCGCGTGATCTGGGCGTCATCCGGCAAGTGGCCGAGCTGCGACTGATGAGCGCCCGGCAGCTTCAGGCCGTCCATTTTCCGGACAGCGAACATGACAATGAGCAGGCGGCGACGCGCGCCCGGCAGCGAGTCCTGGCGCGTTTGACTCGTGAACGGCTGCTGAGCCGGTTGGAGCGCCGGATCGGTGGCATGCGGGCCGGGTCAGCCGGTTTCGTGCTGGCGCTCGGCCCGGTCGGTCAGCGGGTCTTGGCGCTGGACGGCCCCCGGCGGCGCTCCTACGAGCCAAGCTACCGCTTTGTCGATCACACGCTGGCCGTCTCGCAGCTCATCGTTGAGGTAACGGTGGCTGCCCGCCGGGGTCGGCTCGATCTGCTGGACACTCAGGCCGAGCCGCGTTGTTGGCGGCAGTTCTCCGGGCCGGGTGGGCGGTACTGGCTACGGCCGGATGCGTTCTTGGCGCTCGGCAGCGGCGAGTATGAATTGCGCTGGTTTATAGAGGTGGATCGTAATAGTGAGAGTTTGCCAGTCATTGTGCGTAAGTGTCGCCTGTACGCCGACTATTACCAGTCCGGCCAGGAGCAGGCAGCGCATGGCGGGGTCTTCCCCCGGGTCTGTTGGGTGGTGCCGGATGAGGGACGGGCTGAGCGGGTGCAAACGGCCATTGCACGAAATAGCGCGCTGCCGGAGCGGTTGTTTGTGGTGACGACCAGCGGTCGGGCGGTGGCGGCGCTCGGCTCAATCGAACAAGTAACTACTAATATATAAAGGAGGTAAGTATGAAGAAATTACGACAAATTACCCTGTACTTCCCAGCATTGGCTGTGGTATACTTAACAACGCTAATACGCTCCCCTACGGAGCAGAAAGGGGGAGCTTATGACAGAGAAAGATACACCTGAAAGTATCGAGGGAGCCCCGGCCGTGGTGTACGTGCGGGTCTCTCCGGGCAAGGGTCAGGCGGCCAAGGTTGATGAGCCGGACGGCTACTCCTTGCCCGCTCAGCTCGGTGCCTGCAAGCGCAAGGCCCAGAGCCTCAGTGCGGTGGTGATTGAAGAGTTCATCGAGCGTAGCGAGTCGGCCAAGACGGCTGACCGGCCAGAGCTCCAGCGGTTGCTCCAGTTCGTGCGTGACAACCGTGTCAAGTACGTCATCGTCCACAAGGTTGACCGCCTGGCGCGTAACCGGGCTGATGACGCGCTCATCAACCTGGCGCTTCAGCAGGCTGGCGCGACGCTGGTGTCGGTTTCCGAGAACATCGACCAGACGCCATCGGGCCTGTTGCTGCACGGCATCATGAGTTCGATTGCCGAGTTCTACTCGCGCAACCTGGCGACCGAGGTCGTCAAGGGTTGCGTGCAGAAGGCCAAGCAGGGCGGCACGCCCGGCAAGGCACCGATCGGCTACCTGAACGTGCGGCAGGTGGTCAACGGCCTGGAAGGCCGCACCGTCGAGGTCGATCCGGTACGGGGGCCGCTGATGACTTGGGCCTTTGATGCGTATGCCACCGGCGACTGGACGATCCGCACCCTGCTGGCCGAGTTGACCCGTCGCGGGCTGACAACGGTTCCCGGCCCCAAGACGCCGGGGCGGCCGCTGACCGTCTCGCATCTGCACCGGCTGCTGCGTCATCCCTATTACGTCGGCGTCGTTCGCTACCAGGGCGTGCTGTATGAGGGCAAGCATGAGCGGTTGGTGGCTCACGACACCTGGCAGCGGGTGCAGGAGTTGCTGAGTGCCAAGTATCTGACGGGCGAGCGCCACCGCGAGCACCCGCACTATCTCAAGGGCTCCATCTACTGCGGCCAGTGCGGTTCTCGGCTGATCGTCTGCCACGCCAAAGGCCGGGGCGGCACCTACCCGTACTTCATCTGCATTGGTCGCCAGCAGAAGCGCACCGACTGCAAGCTCCGGGCCTTGCGCATCGAGAAGGTCGAGGAAGTCGTCGCCAAGCACTACGCGACTGTGCAGCTCAAGGAGCAGGAGCTGGTCGAAGTCCGGGCCTTCCTGGAAGAAGAACTGTCGGCCCTGCGCCTGGACGGTGAGCGCGAACGCCGAGTGCAGGATCGTCGGCTGATCGGCCTGTTCGCAGAGCGCAAGAAGCTCCTTGATGCCCACTACGCCGACGCCGTGCCGCTGGACCTGCTCAAGAGTGAGCAGGAACGGCTGACGCGGGAGATCGAGAGCGCCGAAGGCCGCCTGGCCGAAGTCGAGGGCGACTTTAGAAAGGCCGAGACGAACCTCCAGCGCGCGCTGATACGGGTCGGGGACTGCATGGCGGCCTACCAGGAGGCATCCGGCCCGCTCAGGCGGCAGTTCAACCTCGCCTTCTTCAAGCGGCTGTTGATCGACGACGAGTACACCGTGCGCGGTGAGCTGGCCGAGCCCTTCGACACCATCCTGGGCGACGAGCTGCGGCGAGCCGTGGCGGTCAGAGCCAATGAGGGGCTGCAAGAGGCCGTCAAGGAGACCATCAAGCGGCGAGCTGCTGAGAGCATCGCCACCCCGAACGAGCAGCACCCACGGGAGCCAGAACGGCCCCGCGTGGGTGCTGCATCGGCCACCGCCGCTTCTTTTGGTGGTGGTTTTAGTACGGAACTTTTGGTGCGCCGAAGTGGACTCGAACCACCACGGACCAAGCGGTCCACAAGGCCCTCAACCTTGCGCGTCTACCAATTCCGCCACCGGCGCAGAGGGGGCGAGTATACCCGCGCTGAACCGGGCACAGTGAGACGAACGGGCGTTCCGGAGTCCCACCGACGGTGGCATTGACCCCGGTCGGCGCGCCCGGAGCCCCGCGTAAACGGGGCAAGACTCACTCCCGCCTTGCATCCGTCCACGGGGATCGCTAATGTGCGAACACATGTTCGTCGAAGTCCCCCGTCCACCGGACCACACAGGGAGCGGAACAGGCAAATCATGGATCTGACCAAGCGCCAGCAGGAGATATTCGACTTCATCGGCAAGCACTCGGCCAAGCACGGCTATCCGCCGACGGTACGCGACATCGGCAAAGCCGTAGGGCTGGCTTCCTCCTCCACAGTCCACGCACATCTCGCCAACCTCGAGAAGATCGGGCTGCTGCGTCGCGACCCGACCAAGCCGCGCGCGATCGAGTTGCTGGATCGCGCCGCGGGCGCCGCGGTGGAGAGCGTGCGCGGGATCGTGCGACCCGACAGCCTGCCCCTTGTGGGCTCGGTGGCTGCGGGTGCGCCGGTGCTTGCGGAGGAGAACGTCGAGGAGTACGTGTCGGTGCCCGAGATCGCCGGCGGCGGCGACGGCCAATATCTCCTGCGGATCCGCGGCGAATCGATGAAGGACGCGGGCATCCTCGAGGGCGACTACGTGGTTGTGCGCTCGCAGAACACCGCCCGCGACGGCGACATCGTCGTGGCCCTGCTCGGCGAGGAGGCGACCGTCAAGCGCTTCTTCCGCGAGTCCGATCACATCAGGTTGCAGCCGGAGAACGAGGCGATGGAGCCGATCATCGCCACCGACGTGAAGGTGCTGGGTCGCGTCGTGGGGCTGCTCAGGAGCGTCTGAGCGCCCACGTCGCGTCCGTCGAGGGATCGTGGCCGGCGTCGCGGCGCAACAGGCTACTGACCGCCGCTACGCTGATTGGCATGGGGATTCGCGGGCCGCTCGATCGCCTTCCCGTGCGTGTCCTCCTCGCTTCGCTCCTGGCGATCGCCTGCTCCGGCACGGTCGGATGTGGCGAAGCCACGATCCCGAGTGGACCTCCGGTGAAGGCCGCGAGCATCTACCACGCTGCCCCCACCACGACATCGAGCCCTCCGCCGGCCGCACCCAACAATACGGTGGCGCGGATCGACGCCTCATCCGACGCTGTGCTCGCCGAAGGTAAGGTGCACATCGCCCCCGGCGCCGCATCCGACGCGGAGATCCGCCGCGAGATCAGAGCAGCGCGCAAGGCAGGGATCGTGCTGCCCTCCGGCGATTCCGCCGCGTCGTTCGAAAACGCGCAGTCCGACACCGGCGGCGCGGTCGCTCAGATCCAGACGCCCGAAGCGGCGTGGAACCCCCGTTCGAAGCCGATCGCGACGTGGATCGTCCCGATCCTCGCGTGGGCTTCGCTGCACGGCTGGGCGGGGACGGTGACGAGCGGATACCGCACCTACTACGAACAAGTCCAGCTGAACGCGGCCGGCGCGTTCAGTGCGCTCGCCGGGCACAGCAACCACGAGACCACGGTGTATCCGGGGGGCGCCGTGGACGTGACGAACTCAGCCCAGCTGATCGCCGTCCTGCGTTCTTATCCCGGGCCCGTGAAGCTCGTGGGCGGCGTCCTCGGGCCGGTCGACCCCGAGCATTTCTCCGCCACGGGGGACTAGGCTCGAAAGGCTAAACTGCGCCGTCCCGCCGGAGTAGCTCAGCTGGTTAGAGCAGCGGAATCATAATCCGCGTGTCGGGGGTTCGAGTCCCTCCTCCGGCATCAGATCTCTAGCGCCGTGCGCGCGCCGGCCAGGCTGCGGTGGGTTCCACCATGCGATCCCGCGCTGAACATTCGCCGAGCATCCTCATGTCGGTTCCGAACTTCTCCGAGGGACGCGACGCGGCGAGCGTGCGGGCGATCTCCACCGCGCTCGTCGCGAACGGCGGGGTCAGGCTCCTGGACGTGCACTGGGACGCCGACCACCATCGCTCGGTCTACACGCTCGCCGGCGCTCCCGGCGCGCTCCCGGATGCACTGCTGGCAGGGGCTGACGAGGCGGTGTCGCGGATCGACGTGGTCGGCGACGCGCAGGCGTCGACGCCCCGCGGAGAGCACCCCCACGTCGGCGCGCTCGATGTCGCGCCCGTCGTCTATCTCGACGAATCCGCTCGCGGCGCTGCGTGCGCGCAGGCGCTGGTCATCGCCGACCGCATCGGGCATGAGCTTCAGGTCCCGGTGTTCCTCTATGGCGAGCTCGCGGGCGGGCGAACCCGCGCGCAGCTGCGCTCCGGGGGTGTCGCCGGCCTCGCGCGAAGGATCGCCGCGGGCGAGCTCTCGCCGGACTTCGGGCCCCATCGACTGCACCCGACGGCCGGGGCGACGCTCGTCGGCGTCCGCCCGCCGCTGGTCGCATTCAACCTCCAGCTCGCACCGCCCGCGCGCGTCGCCGACGCGCGCGCGATCGCCGCGCTGATCCGCGAGGGCGGCGCCGAGGGTCTGCCCGGGGTGCGGGCGATCGGGGTCAGGCTCGGCGGCGCTGTCGCGCAGGTGTCGATGAACGTCGAGCGCCCGTTCGAGGTCCCGCTCGCGCTCGTGCTCGAGCGCGTCCGCGCGCACGCGCCCGTCGCGAGCGCCGAGTTGGTCGGGCTCGCGCCGCGTGTCGCGTTCGCGGACTTCCCCGACGACGTGCCCCTGCCCGGGTTCGACCCTGCCAGGCACCTGATCGAGTCCGTGCTCGGCTCCTGAGCCCGGGAAGGCGGGGCCGGCAAGAGATCGCCACGGCCGCGCGGGGCGAGGATCGCCACGGCCTGCGCGCCGGGCATCGTCCTCATCCCGGGCAAGCGGCTCGGGCACGCTCGGGCTGTAGGCTTGCGGTGATGGCCCAGACCAAGCGCAAGCGCCAGACCAAGCACCGTGGTAATGCCGCGGGCGTGGTGGAGTCGCGCGGTCGCACCGGCCGCAAGCCGACGAAAGCCGAGAAAGAAGGCAAGCCGCGCACCGAGCAGATCCCCAAGCGCGATCGCCCGCCGACGTGGTCGGGCGCGTTCTACCGGGCGATGGCCGCGGCGGTGCTGATGTTGCTCGTGAGCCTGTTCCTGCTGAAAAAGCCCAACCAGGCGATTGCGCTGTTCCCGATCGTTCTGATTCTGTATGTCCCGATCAGCTACTACACCGACATGTGGCTCTATAACCGGCGTATGCGCAACAAGGCCAAGCAGGGCGGTGGCAAGGCGCCCGCGCGATGACTGTGCGAGGCGTTCGCCACAAACCCTCTCGGCGGCGAGCGGGCGAGCGAGGAGCGAGCGGCGGATGAGCGACCTGGACGTCCGCTCGTTCACCGTCGGGCCGGTGCAAGAGAACGCCTATATCGTCCGTCGTGCCGGCGCGGCCGGCGCGCTGCTGATCGATCCCGGCGACGAGCCCGAGCGCCTGCTTAAAGCGATCGACGATCTGGGCGTGCGGATCGAGGCGATCCTGATTACGCACTGCCACTTCGATCACATCGGCGCGGTCGCGCCGCTTGCGCGCGCGAGCGGCGCGCCCGTGTATTGCCCGGAGATCGAGCGCCCCGTGCTCGAAGACACCCGCCTCGGCACCCCGTCCGGGTTCGGGCCGTTCGAGAACCACGTGCCCGAGCACACGCTCGCCGGCGGTGAGAGCGTGAGCCTCGCGGGTCTTGACATCGAGGTGCTGTTCACGCCAGGTCACAGCCCCGGCCATCTCACCTTCTCACTGCCCGCAGAGGCCGCGATTCTCTCCGGTGACGTGCTGTTTCAGGGTTCGATCGGACGCACTGACCTGCCCTATGCCGACCATCCGACGCTGGAACGGACGCTCGAGACGCTCGTGCGGACGCTGCCGCCGGAGACGACCGTGTATCCCGGTCACATGGGCATCACGACGATCGGCCGCGAGCTCGCCACGAACCCGTTCCTGGTCGAATTCCGCCCCGACCGTGCGGTCTCGCAGCCCTCGCCGGTGCGCGGTGCGGGCGGCAGTTGAGCAAGACCGACCGCATCAAAGCGCCTCGCGGCACGTTCGACGTGCTCGGCGAGTCCTCCGCCGCGCGGGCGGTGATCGAGGAGAAGGCCCGCACGATCCTGGGGGGCGCCGGCTACGAGCGGATCGAGACGCCCGCGTTCGAGGCGACCGAGCTGTTCGCGCGCGGCGTGGGAGAGTCCACGGACATCGTCAGCAAGGAGATGTACTCCTTCGAGGACGCCTCCGGGCGCTCGTTGACGCTGCGCCCGGAGGGCACCGCGCCGGTCGCTCGCGCCTATGTCGAGCACGGCATGCACAAGCTCCGCCGGCCGGTGCGGCTGTGGTACCTGTCGAGCTTCTTCCGTCACGAGCGCGCGCAGGCCGGGCGCTACCGCCAGTTCTGGCAGATCGGCGCCGAGGCCTTCGGCGCCGAGGACCCGGCCTTGGACGCCGAGTCGATCGCTCTGCTGGCCGGGTTGCTGGAGGAGATGGATGTCGTCTCGCTGCGTTTGCGCCTGTCGAGCCTGGGCGGGCTCGCCGCGCGTAAGGAGTATCGCGAGCGTTTGCAGGAGCATTTGCGCGCTCACGCCGAGCGACTCTCGGATGAGGTGCGCGAGCGCATCGAGTTGAACCCACTGCGGGCGTTCGACTCCGAACACCCCGGCACTTGCGCGGTGATGGCGAGCGCGCCGCGCCTGCTCGACTTCCTGAGCGCGCAGGACGCCGAGCACTTCGCGGAGGTTCGCGCCCGCCTTGACCTCGCCGGTGTGGAGTATGAGATCGACCCGACGCTCGTGCGCGGACTGGACTACTACACGCGCACGGTGTTCGAGTTCACCTCCGAGGAGCTGGGCGCGCAGTCGGGCGTCGGCGGCGGCGGACGCTACGACGGCCTCGTCGAGCAGCTCGGCGGTCCGCCGACGCCCGGCATCGGCTGGGCCGCGGGGATCGAGCGGATCCTGCTCGCCGGTACTCCGCCTCGTCCCGCGCCGGTGCCCGTGGACCTGTTCGTCGCCTACGAGCCCTCCCGCCAGGGCGATGGGAGTCACGGTCACGCGCCGGCGGAGGCGTTCGCGCTCCTAACCGACGCGCGCGCCGCCGGGCTGACGGCGCAGATGGAGCTTGCGGGGCGCTCGCTCAAGGGCCAGCTCGGCTACGCGAACACGCTCGAGGCCCGTTACGTGGCGATCCTCGGCGCCGAGGAGACGGTCCTCAAGGACATGCTCGGCGCCTCCCAGGAGACGGTGGCTAAAGATTCGGTCGTGCACGCCGTGCTGCGCGGCCTGCGCTTGTTGTAAGCCAATCCGCGGTCGGTCGAGTTGACGTATCGGGCTCGTTCGGACGGCGGAGCCGGCGCGGCATCTGTTCGCGCAAAGGCCGGGCGGGCGACCTTTATGTGCGTGGCGTGTGACCGCCGCTGCCGGTGGTCTGATCGAGTCGCGTGGACGGTCAGTGGTCGTATGCGCCGTTTAACTTTCGGGCGATATGTGCCGACACAGGGGCTAGACCCATGGCCCAGATCTCCCGCCCCTTTCAGATCGCGCTCGTCACGCTCGCGCTGTTCGTGCTCGTGTGGTTCGCCGCGCTGCACCGCCGCACGTCCAGCTCCGGCGGCGGCTCGGGGTCGAGCCCGGCGGTATCCAGCGCGCCCGCGAAACCATCGGCAGCGGCCCAGGCCAAGGCTGCTGCGGCGCCCACGCACGTCTATCGCGGCACGGCCCCCGGGGTCGAAGGGTTGAGCCGTGCGATCGACAAAGCCCACGGCGCCGTTGCGCAATCTCAGCAGGAAGCTCACAAGCTGGAAACCTCAGAACCGGGCGCCTCGACGGCTCCGGTGACGCACGCGAGCCACACTTCTGCGGCCGCCGCTCCCGCACCCGCAACTGCATCCGCACCCCGGGCTGTAAGGCCGACCCATGTCCACGCCGTGGCCCCTGCCGTCAAGCATCCCGCGAGCAGCGCGAGTATGCAGGCTACGGTCGAACACGAGCTGGGACAGGGCAAGACCGTGCTGATTCTCTTCTGGAACCGCCACGGCTCGGACGACATGGCGATCCATGACGCGCTCGGAGCGGTCCAGCACGCGCTCGGCGCGAAGGTCGCGGTGCATTACGCGACCGCAGGTCAGGTCGGGGCGTTCGGCACCGTCACGCACGCCGTCCAAGTCACCCAGACCCCGACGCTGCTGATCGTCAATCCGCACGGCCAGACGACTGTGCTGACGGGTCTCAACGACGCGTTCGCGATCCGGCAGGCGATCGTGGAATCGCGTCACTCCTGAATTACACTCGACCAGGTGACCCTCGCCACGGGTTTGGCTCAGCACCTGGAACGACCGCTCGCGCGCGGCCACGCTCCCGCGGGCGCGCACACCGGCGCGGCGGGCGGGGCGGCGTGCGGCGATCTGATCCGCGTATCGCTCACCCTGGACCCTGACAGTCCGGAAGGACGCATTCTCGACGCCGGGTTCGACGCGAGTGGCTGCGGCGCCACGGTCGCCGCCGGCAGCGCGGTCGTAGCCCTGCTGCGCGAAACGCCGCTGCTGCAGGCCGCCCTGATCGGCCCCGAGGCGATCGCGCGGGAGCTCGGAGGGTTGATCCCGGCCAAGCGCCACGCCGCCGAGCTCGCCGCCGATGCGCTGCATCGCGCCCTCGGCTCTGCTCTGCGCGGGGCCGACCTCGCGCAGGTGGCCGACCGCACGCTCGTGGCGATGAGCGGCGGTGTCGACTCGGCCGTCGCCGCGCTGCTCACGAGCGAAATGGGAGCGGAGACGGTCGCGGTGACGCTCGAGCTGTGGTCAGACCCGGCAAACGACGGGGATCTCAGCTGTTGCTCTGCTCAGGCGGTGCGCTCCGCCCGCTCGCTCGCGCACGATCTCGGCGTGCCCCATTTCTCGATCGACCTGCGCGCCGAGTTCCGCGCCGGGGTGGTCGAGCCTTGGTTGAGCGAGCACGCGGCCGGCCTCACTCCCAACCCGTGCGTGCGCTGCAACGGCTCGGTGCGCCTGGACGCGATGCTGGATCTCGCCGGTCGGCTGGGTGCGTGCGCGCTCGCGACCGGCCACTACGCGCGCATCGACCGCGAGGAGCTCGCGCTCGCGCCGCTGCTGCGGAGCGCCGTCGATCCCGCGAAGGACCAGAGCTATGCGCTGAGCGCGCTCTCGCCCGATTCGCTTGCGCGCCTGCGCTTCCCGCTGGGCGAGCTGACCAAGCCCGAGGTCCGCGCGATCGCAAAGCGCGCCGCATTGCCGGTCGCCGGCAGGCGCGACTCCCAGGATCTGTGCTTTCTGGCGGGCACCCGCCGCACGGACTTTCTCGCTCGCCACGGCAGCCTGAAGGCGCGCCCGGGTCCGATCGTCGACCGCGACGGGCGTCTCCTTGGCGAGCACGCCGGCATCCACACCCTCACCGTCGGGCAGCGCCGCGGGCTGGGTTCGGGACCGGGGCTCGATCGGGCGGGCGAGCCGCTGTATGTGCTCGCGACCGATCGCGCTTCGAACACCGTCACGGTCGGCTCGCGCGAGGAGTTGCTGACCGCGACCGTGCACGTACGAGACACGACGCTCCATCGCGACGGCGAGCGTGTGGACGCGATCAAGGTCCGCTACCGGGGCGCACGCCTGCCCTGCCGTCTCACCGCCCCCGCCCCCGCCGGCGCCGGCCGGCATGCCGCGATCGCTCTCCAGCTGAGCGAACCGGCCGAGCGCACCGCCCCGGGTCAGATCGCCTGCCTTTACGACGGCGATCTGATAGTCGGTCACGGCACAATTATCTGACGGGACCGATGGCCTGCGTCGTGCGGCGTCCTCAGTCGCTCGCGTACGTAGTACGCCACGCTCCCTGCGTCCTGGCCCGACTTGCCCCTCGATCCCGTCAGGAGCGCGTTTGGAATACGGCTGCCGGGAACGACCACTGCATGAGAATCCTCTCATCCGCGGGCGCTCGCGGCTGGGCGTACCTCCCTTAACATCATCGGCGATGACCTCGGATGAGATCCGCGAGCGGTTCCTCGGCTTCTTCGCCGAGCGCGACCATCTGCGCCTGCCCTCCGCGTCGCTGGTGCCCCCCGCGGACGATCGCACCGTCCTTTTGACGACCGCCGGCATGCAGCCGCTGAAGCCCTACTTTCTGGGCCGCGCCGATCCGCCCGCGCCGATGCTGACGAGCTGTCAGAAGTGCTTTCGCACCCCCGACATCGATCACGTCGGCGCCACTTTGCGCCACCTGACGTTCTTCGAGATGCTCGGCAACTTTTCGATCGGCGCCTACTTCAAGGCCGAGGCGATCACCTTCGCCTGGGAACTCTCGTTGGAAGCGTTCTCGTTTCGCCCCGAGGACATCTGGGTGACGGTCTTCTCCGGCGACGAGCGGCTTGGGCTGGGCCCCGACGAGGAGGCGATCGCGCTGTGGCAGGCGATCGGCGTACCGCGCGAGCGAATCGTCGGTTGTCCACGCTCGGAGAACTTCTGGGAAGCCGGTCCCGTCGGCCCCAGCGGGCCTTGCTCTGAGCTGTACATCGACCGTGGCCTGTCCTTCGGCGCCGCCGACGATCTGCCGGGCGGTGATAACGAGCGCTTCCTGGAGTACTGGAATCTCGTGTTCATGCAATACGACCAGGCTCCCCACGACACGTTGCAGGCGTTGCCCGCGCGCAACATCGACACCGGCCTTGGCCTGAACCGCTTGGCGGCGATCCTGCAGGGTCGCGATTCGGTGTTCGACACCGACCAGTTTCAGCCGCTGATCGATCTCGGCCGGGAGCTCGCCGATCGCCCCTACGGCGAGGACCCGGCCGCCGACCGGGCGCTGCGCATCCTCGCCGACCACGCCCGCGGCATGTCGTTTCTGATCGCCGATGGCGTCGTCCCCTCCAACGAAGATCGCGGCTACGTCCTGCGCCGCCTCACCCGCCGCGCGATCCTGCAGGCGCGGCGCCTGGAGATGGCGCCCGGGTTCCTGCTGCGCTACGCCGCTCTCGTGCGCGAATTGATGGTCGGCGCCTATCCCGAGCTGCACGAGCAGCGCGATCCGATCGAACGCTGGCTCGCATCCGAGGAGGATGCCTTCGGGCGCACCCTCGAGCAGGGCACCAAGCTGCTGGACGAGCTGATCGCCCGTGCGCTCGACGCCGGGGCGCAGGCGATCGCGGCGGCCGACGCGTTCGCGCTGCACGACACCTACGGGTTTCCCTTCGATCTCACCCGCGAGCTCGCGGGTGAGCGCGGGCTCGGCGTGGATGAGGAGGGGTTCGAGGCGCTGATGGAGGCCCAGCGCGCGCGCGCCCGTGCGGCCGCGGCCGGCGCCGTTGCGCGCGAGGGCGGGGGCGTGGACCCGCGCGAGCGCGCCCGCGAGCTCGCGGCCTCCTCTGCGGTCACGCGCTTCACCGGCTATGAGACCGAGTCGCAGCAGACCACCGTCGGGGCGCTCGCGCTGGTCGGCTCCGCGAACGGGACTTCCTCGGCGGCGTCGCAGGGCGCCGGTGCGGAAGCGCTCGCGGTGGGCGCTCCCGGTGCGAACATCCTCGTGAAGCTCGCCGAGTCCCCGTTCTATCCGGCCGGCGGCGGTCAGGTCTCGGACACCGGCACGATCGAATGCGCCTCCGGCGCCTGTGTGGGACGCGTCACGAACGTCTACCGCCTCGGCGAGGACCAGGCGCTTGAGGTCACGCTGGAGCAGGGATCGCTCGCGCCCCAGGCGCCTGTGCTCGCGAGCGTGGACCATGGCGCGCGGCGTGCCACCGAGCGCAATCACACGGCCACGCACCTCTTGCACGCCGCGCTGCGCGAGCGTCTGGGCGGCCATGTCCGTCAGGCCGGCTCCTACGTCGGGCCGGACAAGCTGCGCTTTGATTTCACCCACACCGGCGCGCTCACCGCGCAGGAGCTGCGCGAAGTCGAGGACTCGGTCAACGCCTGGATCGCCGCGGGCGACCCCGTCCGTGCGATCTCCACCACGCTGGAAGAGGCTCGCAGCCTCGGCGCGATGGCGCTGTTCGGCGAGAAGTACGGCGATGTCGTGCGGATGGTGCAGATCGGCGACGGCTCCTATTCGCGCGAGCTCTGCGGCGGGACTCATGTTCGCAGCACGGCCGAGATCGGCGCGTTTCACATCCTCAGCGAGACCTCCTCGGCTGCGAACGTGCGCCGCATCGAGGCGCTCACCGGATTCGGCGCGGTGGAGCTGTTGCGCGAGCACGCCCGCCTGCTCGGTCAGATCGCCGCCGAGCTGCGCGCCCGTCCGCAGGATGCGCTGGCGGTGCTGCGCGCCCGCGAGGCCGAGCGCCGCGAGCTGGAGCGTTCCCTGCGTGAGGGCGCCGGCGCAGCCACCGGCGTGGTCGATGTCGAGGCGCTGGTGGCATCCGCCGAGCTCGTGGCGGGTGCGCCGGTGCTCACCGCCACCGTGCAGGCGACCGATGCGCATGCGCTGATGGAGATCCTCGACCGCGTTCGCGGCCGGCTCGAGGGCGCGGCGGTCGTGCTCGGCGCCGCGGTCGATGGGCGGGTGCATCTCGCGGCCGGCGTCGCACCCGAGCTGGTGGCGCGAGGGGTCAAGGCGGGGGCGATCGTGAAGGTGGCCGCCGCGGTCGTCGGAGGCGGGGGAGGGGGACGCGACACCGTCGCCCAGGCCGGTGGGCGCGACCCCGAGAAGCTCGCGGATGCGCTGCTCGCCGCGCGCGGCGCGATCGAGGAGGTGTTGCAAGGATGAGTCGCGTGCTCGCCCTCGACTACGGCAGCGCCCGCTGCGGCTGCGCGCTCAGCGACCCCAGCGGCACGATCGTCACCCCGATCGAGGCCGTCGCGCGCCCGGCGACACGCCGTGGGATGCAGGAAATCGAGAAACTGATCAACGAGCGCGAGGTCGAGCGGGTCGTCGTCGGGCTGCCCGTCTCGCTGCGCGGCGGCGACTCCGATCAGACGCGCGAGACACGCGAGTTCGCGCGGCGCCTGTCGCTGCGCCTGGGAGAGGGGATTCCCGTCGAGCTGCACGACGAGCGCTATACCACTCACATCGCCCGCGATGACCAGGGCTCCCATCGCGCGGGCGAGGACTCGCGCGCCGCCGCCCACATGCTCGAGAGCTGGCTGCACGCCAGACTGCGCCAGGGTGCTTAGCCGTACAGACGAGGAACGCGAGCGCGATCGCGCCGAGCGCGAACGGCGACGTGCTGCCCGAGGTCAAGCGGAACGGCCTACGCCGATCCCCCCGGTTGGTGACCCCCCAGCGCCGATTCCGCCTCAGGTCACCAGCGAGGTCGAGGCGCCAACGACGGTCGAGACGGTCGAGGCGGTCCAGGTCCCGCCTCAGCCGCCATTGCCGCCGATTGATCTGGAGGAGCCGCGGATCCCACCGCCGGCGATCCCCACGCGAGAGCTCATCGCACCTTCGCCTGCGACCGGCAGCCCGCCAACCGCGCCGCGGCACAGGCGCTCCTGGTTGACACGGGTGCCGGCCGTCCTGGCCCTCGTCCTGGTCGCGGGAGCGGTGTGGTTTGCGCTCGACCACCTCACCAACAGGTCCCACCCCAAGCCGGTCGCCGCTCCGGCGATCGTGCGCGTATTGATCCCCGAGGGCGAAACGCGCCGGCAGATCGCCGCTCGCGCCCATGCGGCCGGGCTGACCGGCAGCTACTTGGCGGCGTCCAAGCGCTCCTCGCTGTTGAACCCGACCCACTATGGCGCGCCGGCGGGCACGCCCAATCTCGAAGGGTTCCTGTTCCCGGCCACCTATGACCTCTATCGTGGCGACCCGGCCGGCCGGCTCGTGCACGAACAGCTCGCCGCGTTCACCGAACGCTTCGGCGACGAGGAGGTTCGCCGCGCGCACGAGCTGCACATCACGCCCTATGAGCTGTTGATCGTCGCCTCGATGGTCGAACGCGAGGCGCAGCTGCCCGGCGATCGCGCGAAGGTCGCGGCGGTCATATACAGCCGCCTGCACCTGAACATGGCGCTTGGGATCGACGCGACCCTCCGCTATGCGCTGAACGACTACAGCCACCCGCTGACGACCGCTCAGCTGGCGCTCGACTCCCCCTACAACACGCGTCTGCACCGCGGCCTGCCACCGACTCCGATCGACAACCCGGGCCTCGCCGCGATCGAAGCCGCCGCGCATCCCGCGCACGTCGGCTATCTGTATTACGTCGCCGGCGCCGACGGCTGCGGCGAGCAGGTGTTCTCGAGCACCAACGCCCAGTTCGAACACGACGCGGCGGCCTACCGCGAAGCGCTCGCCGCCAACGGCGGGCGCGTCCCGACGTGCAAGACGCGGTAGGGAAGCGAGCGCCCTCAGATGACACGTTTGGGAGTCTTGGGCTGGCCCGTCGCACACAGCCGCTCGCCGGCCATGCACAACGCGGCGCTCGCGGCGCTGGGCATGGTGCAGTGGCGCTATCAGCTGTTGCCGGTCCCGCCCGAGCGCTTCGAGGAGACGGTTCGCGCGCTCCCGGGCGCCGGGTTCGTCGGAGCGAACGTGACGATCCCGCACAAGCACGCCGCGCTAGCGCTCGCGGATACCGCGAGCGAGGCCGTGCTGGCGATCGGCGCGGCCAACACGCTGACGTTCGCTCTCGACGGCGCGATCGCGGCGGAGAACACCGACGCTCCGGGCTTTCTCACCGCGCTGGGCGTCTCGCCTGAGGGGATGAGCGCGCTCGTGCTGGGCGCCGGCGGCTCCGCGCGCGCGGTCGTATGGGCCCTGCGCGAGGCCGGCGCGAGCGAGGTGTCGATCTGGAACCGCACCCCCGAGCGCGCTCGCGCGCTCGCGCGCGATCTCGACGTGCGAACGGTGGCCGCCCCGGAGCCCGCCGACCTGCTCGTGAACTGCACCTCCATCGGACTTGAGTCGCAGGCGGGGGGCCTAAAACAGTCGGCCAGTGAGGTTCAGGCGCTCAACCTCCCGGCGGTTACGTTCGATCAAGTCGGTAGCTACTCCCATGTCCTCGATCTCCGTTACAGCTCCGCACCCACGCCGCTGCTCGCCGCTGCGCGATCTCACGGCGCGCACGCGGTCGGTGGGCTGGAGGTCCTGCTCGCCCAGGGCGCCCTCAGCTTCGAACTGTGGACGGGCCGGCCGGCGCCGCTTCAGGTCATGCGCGACGCGCTGGGCTAGCGGCGCGGGCGCGACCCTCAGCGGTGCGCGCTCGGAGTCGGCGTCGGGCGTGGCCGGGATGCGGTCGCGATGAGCGACTCGCCGCGACAGATGGGCCCCGACCTGCACGCGATCTTCGGCATGGACACCGCCGCCGGCGCCGTGGAGGACCCCGTCGTCGAGGTCGAGCGCGCGCCGGCCGGCGAGGAGGTAGCCGGCGAGACATCTGACGATGGCTCTGAGCCCTCACCCGATCCCGCGGTGGAGGTCGATCAGGCGCCCGGGCAACCGGGGGAGTGGACAGGCATCTCAAAGCCCAGCCGTCGCGGCTCCTCGTCGCGCTTTCTGACGGACGTGATCGTAGACATGGGCCTGGCCTCGCGTGGTCAGGTCGAGGAGGCGATCGAGAGCTCGCGCGGTCTCGGGACCACGCCCGAGCGCGTGCTGCTCGACGCGGGCGCCCTCACCCACGACGGCCTCTCGCGCGCCCTGGCCGAGCGCTATGGACTGGATCATCTCGATCTCGGCGCGTTCTCCGTGGACATGTCGGCCGCCAACCTCGTGACGACGACCGCCGCCAAGCGCTACCAGGCGGTGCCCGTAGCGTTCGCGGACAAGCGCACGCTGCTGGTGGCGATGGCCGACCCCTCGAACGTCCTCGCCGTCGATGACATCGCGATCATGACCGGCTATGAGGTGCGCGTCGCGGTCGCCCCGCCCGACGATATCGCCGGCCTGATATCGCGCCTGGATCGTCTCGAGGACGTCGTCTCCGAGTCCCACGAGCAGCTGGAGGAGCAGAGCGGCGCGGAGGTCGTCGACCTGCACGAGACCGCCGAGGACGCCCCGGTCATCAAGCTGGTCAACCAGATCCTCGCCCAGGCGGTCGAACGCGGCGCCTCGGACGTCCACCTTGCCCCCGATGGCCGTGAGCTGCGCGTGCGCTTTCGCATCGACGGCGTCTTGCAGGATGTCACCACGGTCCAGCGGCGTATGGCCGCGGGCGTGATCTCGCGCGTGAAGATCATGGCCGAGCTGAACATCGCCGAGCGCCGGCTGCCCCAAGACGGCCGCGTCGGCCTCTCAGTCGAAGGCCGCCACGTCGACCTGCGCGTCGTGACGCTGCCGAGCGTCCACGGCGAGGCGATCGTACTGCGCGTGCTCGACAAGGACTCGGTGGTCGTCGAGCTCGACAAGCTCGGCATGGCCGAGGCCGAGCGCGAGCGCTTCGAACGCGCTTTCCATCAGGCCCACGGCGCCGTGCTCGTCACCGGCCCCACCGGTTCGGGCAAGTCCACGACGCTGTATGCCGCGCTGCAACAGCTCAACACCGTGGAGAAGAACATCATCACGGTCGAGGATCCCGTCGAGTACGAAATCGCGGGTCTGACCCAGGTCCAGGTCTCGCCCAAGGTCGGCCTCACCTTCGCCGCCGGCCTGCGCTCGATGGTCCGCGCCGACCCCGACGTGATCATGGTCGGGGAGATCCGCGACCGCGAGACCGCCCAGATCGCCGTCGAGTCCGCGCTGACCGGACACCTGGTCCTCTCGACGCTGCACACCAACGACGCACCCTCGGCGATCTCGCGGCTGGTCGAGATGGGCATCGAGCCGTTCCTCGTCGCCTCCGCGCTGGACTGCGTCGTCGCTCAGCGCCTGGCGCGCAAGCTCTGCTCGCACTGCAAGCGCCGCACGATCATCCCGGCCCAGATCCTGCGCGACAGCGGCTACAAGGCCCTTGTCGACCTCGAGGCCTACGAGCCGGTCGGCTGCCGGCGCTGCGGGGGCAGCGGCTACCGCGGCCGCGTCGGTTTGTATGAGGTGATGGACGTCACGGCCGAGGTCCAGAAGCTGGCGCTCGAACGCCGCCCCGCGGAGGAGATCCGCGACATAGCCGTCCACCAGGGGATGCGCCGGCTGCGCGACGACGGCCTGGAGAAGGTCCGCCAGGGACGCACCTCGATCGCCGAGATCGCTCGTGTCATAGGTAGCAGCTGAGTCAGCGACTGAGCCGTTCGTGCGGCTGGTGATGTCGCTCTTCCCGAGGCGTGAGCGCTCGCGCGCGGGCCTTCATACCTTCGTCCAGTCCCCGCCAAGTACACCTGCGGCGCTAATGGCCCGGCCCGCATCTGTCGATGGGCGGGCATGGACATCGATTTCGCAGACCTGCTCATGGAGGTCGTATCCCGCCGGGCCTCGGACCTGCATCTGAGTGCCGGGGCGCATCCCACGATCCGCGTGCGCGGACGACTCACGCAGCTGGAGGACTATCCGGAGCTGTCCCCCTCGGATACGCGCGAGATCATCTACTCGATTCTCAACGGCGATCAGCGCCAGCGTCTGGAGACCGACTGGCAGCTCGACTTCGCCTACTCGATCCCCGGCCACGCGCGCTTTCGCGTCAACGCCTACTACCAGCGCGGAGCGATCGGCGCGGCCTTCCGCTTGATCCCGTTCGGGCTGACCTCGATCGACGACCTCGGCCTGCCGGTTGCCGTACACGAGTTCACGCGCCGTCCGCGCGGCTTCGTGCTCGTCACCGGCCCGACCGGCTCGGGCAAGTCCACCTCGCTCGCGGCGATGATCGACGAGATCAACCAGACGCGCGACGAGCACATCATGACGATCGAGGACCCGATCGAGTTCCTGCACGCGCACAAGAAGTGCCTCGTCAACCAGCGCGAGCTGGGCTCCGACGCGCACAGTTTTGCCGACGCCTTGAAGGCCGCCCTGCGCGAGGACCCGGACGTGATCCTCGTCGGCGAGATGCGCGACCTGGAGACGATCTCCACCGCGCTGACTGCGGCCGAGACCGGCCACCTCGTGTTCGCCACGCTGCACACCCAGGACACCTCGCAGACGATCGACCGCATAATCGACGTGTTCCCCGCCCACCAGCAGGGCCAGGTCCGCGTGCAGCTGTCGGTCGCACTGCAGGGCATCATGACCCAGCAGTTGCTGCCGACCGCCGACGGCGCAGGGCGGGTCGTCGCGACCGAGGTGCTCGTCCCCAACCCGGCCGTGCGCAACCTGATTCGTGAGGGCAAGACGCACCAGATCTACTCCGTTCTGCAAACGAGCTCCGCGCACGGCATGCAAACGATGGACACCTCGCTGGCCTCGCTCGTGCGCGCCGGCAAGATCACCCAGAAGCTGGCCGAAGCGCGCTCCTCCACACCGGAGGAGCTCCGGCGGCTGATGGTCGGTGCCGCTCCCGGACCGCAAGCACGGCGGGCGGCGTAGGCGAGCACGATCATGAGCACCTACGTGTTCAAGGCGATGGACCTCGCCGGTGTCAAGGCCAAAGGCGAGATCGAGGCCGAGTCCAAGCAGGCCGTCTCCGATCAGCTGCGCGCGCGCGGGCTGATCGTCCTCGACATCGGCGACAAGTACGCCTCGCGCGAGATCGAACTCAGCTTCCTGAAGAGCGTCAAGGCCGGCGAGCTGGCGGTATTCTCCCGCCAGCTCGCGACGATGATCTCCTCCGGCATGTCCATCCTGCGTGCGCTGTACGTGCTGGAGGAACAGACCGAGAGCAAGTTTCTGAAGGAGACGATCGTCGCGGTGCGCAAGGACGTCGAGGCCGGCCTGTCGCTGAGCGACGCGATGTCGCGCCATCCGAAGGTCTTCAATCCCCTGTTCGTCGCCATGACCGAGGCGGGGGAGACCGGAGGCGTGCTCGAAGGCTCGCTGATGCGGGTCGCCGACCAGCTCGAGAAGGACGCCTCGCTGCGCCGCCAGATCCGCTCGGCGATGATCTATCCGACGCTCGTCATCACCTTCGCGGTCGGCGTGATGCTCGCATTGGTCGCCTTTCTGGTGCCGGTGTTCGAGAACGTCTTCAAGCAGTTCGGCGGCGAACTGCCGGCGATCACGAAGGTCTCGGTCGCGATGTCCCACGCCGTCGTCGGCTACTGGTGGCTGCTGTTCGCCGGTACCGGAGCGATCGTGTTCGCGTTCTTGAAGTGGAAGTCCTCCTCGTGGGGGCGCCCGCAGTGGGATCGCTTCCGTCTGCGCTTGCCGATGAAGATCGGCACGATCGTCCAACAGGTCGCGGTCGCGCGCTGGTCGCGTACGCTCGCCTCGCTGACGAGTGCCGGCGTGCCGCTGCTGCAGGCCCTGGAGATCACCGGGCGAACAGGTGGCAACATCGCCGTGGAGGACGCTATGGACGGCGTGATCGCCTCGGTCAAGCGCGGTGGCACGATCGCGGCGCCGCTGGCGGAGGCACCGATCTTCCCGACGATGGTCACGCACATGGTCGGCGTCGGCGAGGAGACTGGCGCGCTGGACTCGATGCTCGACAAGATCGCCGAGTTCTACGAGGACCAGGTCGAGGCGTCCGTCAAGGGGCTCACCTCGATCATGGAGCCGATCATGATCATCGTCATTGGCGCGATCGTCGGGTTCATCGTGATCTCGATGTACATGCCGCTGTTCACCGTCTACAACCACATCCAGTAGCCGGCTGACACGGGGTAAGTCGCACTCAGACGACCTTCAGTCTGCGCGCGTGCCCCTCGTCGCGCACCGACAGCGACACTTTGCCGGCGAGCAATTCCAGTAGCTCGCCACCGACCAGCTCGCGCCGCCAGCCGCGCAGAGTGCGAACATCGGCCTCCTCACCGTTGCGCCCGGCCGCGACGATCGCCTGCAGGTCGGCTCTGGCCGCCAGCAGCTCGTAGGCGAGCCCCGCCTCGCGCGCTCGTGCCCGCACCAGCGCCTCCGCGAGCGCGATCAGTGGTGCATCGTCGGGCTCGCTCGCCGGCGGTCGCGCGTCCTGGGTCCGCTCCAGCGGCGGCAGTTCTTGGCCGCGACGCACCGCCTCAAGCAGATCCGCGCCTCGCCGGCGCAAGCTGCCCTGGTTGACGCCGCGGATCTGCTCGAGCTTCGCGGGCGAGGACGGCCTGCGCTTGGCGATCTCCACCAGCGCCGCATCGGCGAGGACGCGCTGCACCGGCTGATCCTGCGCGGCAGCGATGTCCTCGCGCCAGCGCACGAGCTCGCGCGCGATCGTTTGCGCAGGGGCGCTCAGTCCACGCACCCGCGGCAAGCGCGCGAACACGCTCTCCAGGTCACGCACGTCGCTCGACTGACACAGCGGCGCGCACTCCTCGCGAGCCCACTCCAAGCGCCCGAGCTCGCGCAGCCGATCTTCCAGCACGCCCGCCAGCTCCAGCAGGTGTACGACGTCCTCACGGGCGTACTCGCGCTGCTCGGGGGACAGTGGGCGCGCGTCCCAGCGGGTGAAGCTCGCGCTCTTTGAGACCTTCACCCCGAGCACCTCCGACAGCAGCGTCTCATACGACGCCTGCGCCGCCATCCCCGCAAACCCGGCGGCGACCTGCGTGTCGAACACGTTCCGAACCTTCGTGTCGAAGCGGCGTCGCACGAGCGCGATGTCCTGGCGCCCGGCGTGCACCACCACCTGTACGTCCGGGTCGGCGAGCACGTCCGCCAACGGCGCACCGTCCAGGTCCTCCGCCAGCGGGTCGACGAGCTCGATCCGTTCAGTGGCCGTCCGCTCTGGGACCGCGAGTTGGATCAGACACAGCAGTGTCCGGTAGCGGCCCTCGCCCATGAACTCCGTGTCGAGCGCGATGCGCCCGCTCGCGCGCGCGGCATCCGCGATCTCCCGCAAGTCGGGCGCCGTCACGCTCAAGTCAATTGCTCCTGCCTTGACTGTTTCACGCGCCTCCATGAACACGCAGGGCAAGCTGGGCAAGGACGCAGGGAGCGTGGCGTACTACGTACGCGAGCGACTGAGGACGCCGATCCAGCGCCGCCATGCGTGTTCATGGCGCTCCCGGCAGTAGCCACAACACCCCTCCGCGGCTCAGCCCGGCGCGACGCGAGACGTCGGTGCCGTGCGCCCGAATCCATCGTGCCGGCCGCGCGCAGGCGGCGTTGATCGGAGAGATGTGTTTGCCGCAGAACGAGTTCAGGAACGCATAGTTCACTTCCCCTCGCGCGATCGCCCGTTGCAACTCCGGCACGGTCGTGAACACGCGCGCGTCATACGTCGTGAGGATCAGCACCGGCCGTGCCTCTTGCACGATCAGCGAGCCGATCTGCGTCGCCGACTCAGCCGCCAGCTCATAGCGGGCGCCGCCCTGATGTGAGCGCAGATAAGAGCTCACCAGGCGCTGCTCTTCGCGCGGCAGCGCGCCGACATAGCCCGCGTCGGTCACGCCGGTCTTGATCGAGACTATGTCCGCGCTCAACGGCAACGCGCCGACCGCCACGAGCGTAAGCGCGATCGTCGCCGCGCTAAGCCGGCCGTTGCGGTGTCCATCGTCCGCGCGCCGCCCGACGCGCACAAAGCCCGCGACCGCGATCGCGCCCACGGCTCCGATTAGCGTCACCCACCAGACCCCCGTGCGCCCATACAGCAATCGCTCGACGTAGTAGACGCTCACGACAAGCGCCACCACCAGCGCGATCAAGCGCGATCGGCGATATGCGGATCGCCGATCGGTCGCGCAGGCCCACGCCACGCCGATGCCGAGCAACGCCGCCACCGCCGGGACGAAGCTCTCCACGTAGCGTGGGTGCAGGCGGGTCATGTCACTGAACAGCGCGATCCCGGTCAACGTCCACAGCGACAGCCCCGCCGCGACCGCCACCCGCATCCGCCGTTCCCGCGCTCCGCTGCCGTCGGGGGCCTCAGCTCTGTCCGCGGCCGTCTCCCGCGCGCTCCGCCGGTCGGCTAGCAGCGTGGCGATCAGCGCGGGCACGCCCAGCAGCAGCGCGACCAGCAACTCCAGTCCGAGTCGCTCGCCCGAAAGCGGTCCGACCCGCGCCAGCAGGCGTGTGGGGGAGGGGGGCAGGATCGGGATGTGGTCGCGCTCCAGCTGCGTCGCCACCGGGTAGCGGTGGCCGGGCTGATAGACGATCTGCTGCGGTTCGGTCGATTTGCCGGCCAGGCGGTCGGTGCCGTTGAACACGAACGCGGCGTTCCACGCGCTCCCGTTCGTGGAACCGATCGCATACGGGCGCTCATGCGCGGGCACGAACAGCGTCGCCGTCAGCCACGCCAGGGCGACCGCCACGTACACGGCGCCGGCGGCGCCCATCTGCAGCAAACGGCGCTTGCGCCCCCCCGGCAGGCCCAGATAGGCGAGCAGCACGAGTCCCGGTACCGCCACCAGCGACTCCAGCAGCTTCACGTCAAACGCGACCCCCAACGCCGCCGCGCCGCCCAGCAGCCATGCGTAGCGGCCGCTCTCGCATGCTCGCACGATCAGCCACAGCGCGAGCACGATCAAGACCATCATCACCCCGTCCATCGTGTCGCTGCGCGAGGTGATCACCTCCACCGGCAGCACCGCCAGGCCGACCGCGGCGGCGAGACCCGCCGGCACGCTCCACATCCGCCTGACCGCCGCGAACAGCAGCGGCACAGCCGCGATCCCCGCCAGAATCTCCGGGAGCTTCAACGTGGTCGAGCTGAACCCGAACAGCTTCACGCTCGCCACCTGCAGCCACAGGTCCACCGGTGGCTTGTCGATCGAGACGCTCCCGCCGGGCTCGAACGCGCCGAAGAAGAAGTTGTGCCACGACAGCCCCATCGACCGCACCGCCGCGTCGTAGAACGGGTCGGGCGAGACGCGGTTGATGTAGATCAAGCGCAGCAGCGCCGCGCCGAGCGTGATCAGCGCGATCGCCGCCCACGCCCACGCGGGTGTCCGCTTCGTCGCGCTCTGGTTCTGAACGGTCTTCGAGGTGCCGGCGGGCTCCGTCGCGGGCGAGGCGGGCTCAGCCGTGCCCACTCGGGTCGCGGCGCTCGATCCGGGCTCGCTCCCGGGCTGCTGCTGTCGCGTCGATCGGCTCATGCGGTGGCGGACACGCTAGTCTCTCGGCCTGCATGGCGAGCGATGACGGCAAAACCGACGGAGATCGAACCGAGTCCTCTCACGGGCCGCGGGAGTGTATGCCCTGCCGGGGCGCAGGCCGCGTGATCTCGAACCTCGGCGGCGAGCAGAGCATGGTGACCTGCCCCTGGTGTGGCGGTGGCGGTGTGCGGGTCTCCGGTGTGGACGCCCAAGAGCACTGGCGCAAAGATGCAGCCGCGACAGCCGCTTAAGGCGCCCGCGCAGCATTCGGCGCAGCCTGACTGAACCGCTCCACCTCAGGCGTGGAACTCGCTGCGGAGTCTCCATCGGTCCACCGGCGATTCAGGGCTAAAGGTCTGATCCCCGCCGGTCGATGCACGCGGTGACAATGCCAGCTTCAACGCTGAGGCAACATCCGTATTTGGGTGTGTGACAAAGCCGACGACCTTCACACCGGGGGGCGTGTCGCCGCATAGGGCGAAGGGCCGCGGGGCTGGCGCAATGTACTAGATACAAGGAGTCTCCACATGTTGTATCGACTGCGCCAGCGCGCTTCGGATGAGGGTGGTTTTACGCTCATCGAGCTCCTGGTCGTCATCCTGATCATCGGCATTCTGGCCGCGATCGCGATCCCGTCGTTTCTGAACCAGAAGAGCAAGGCCAACGACGCCTCGGCGAAGGAGCTTGCACGTACCGCCGAGACGACCGCGGAGACGATCGCGACCGACAACAACGGCAGCTATGCGAAAGTGACGCAGGCCGAATTGGCTGCGTATGAAAAATCGATTCCCGTCAGTGCCTCGGAAGGTACGGCGTGCACAGGTACAAACGCCTGCGTCACGGCCGCGAAAGGAACTGCGACCGAATACAGCGTGACCGCGGAATCCCCGGTCAGCAAAAACGCGTTCACGATCGAAAACAAAGCCGGTTCGATCACGCGTTCCTGCACCGTCAACGGCAAAGCCAAAGAAACCAATGGCGGTTGTGTAGCCGGCACCTGGTAGTCAGCTAAGCCTGGTCCTTTGGGCCAGGTACGGAATAGCTCCACATGGGGGCGGTCTACGGGCCGCCCCCATGTCGTCCCAAGCGCTCGACGATCTGTCCAGATCTTCGGGCAGGTGTTCAGTCCCGATGGGCCGACGTCCGATGCGCCCACGGACAAGCCAGTGCCGAGAAGCGAGGCAGGCCCTTATGGCCGGTTGCAACGCCTACTGCCGCTCAGCCGACATAAAACGAATCGGTAGGGGGACACGCCACTCTCAAGTGGCGAGCTCGAGGGCTGGCGCCATCAAGCGACATGAGAAGGAGCATCATATGTTGTATCGACTGCGCCGGCGCGCTTCTGATGAGGGTGGTTTTACGCTCATCGAGCTCCTGGTCGTCATCCTGATCATCGGCATTCTGGCCGCGATCGCGATCCCGTCGTTTCTGAACCAGAAGAGCAAGGCCAACGACGCTTCGGCGAAGGAGCTTGCACGTACGGCTCAGACCACTGCCGAGACGATCGCGACCGACAACAACGGCAGCTACGCAAAAGTAAGCCCGACAGAACTCAACGCGTATGAAAAATCGATCCCGATCGGCGCGGAAGGCAAATGTGCCGGCACCAACGCCTGTATATCCGAAGCGAGCGGGGAAGCAACCAAATACAGCGTGACCGCTGAATCCCCGGTCAGCAAAGACTCGTTCACGATTGAAAACAACGCGGGCACGGTCACTCGTTCCTGCAAGGTCAACGGCGAAGCGGGCAAGACCAGCGGCGGCTGCGTCGCGGGAGCCTGGTAGGTCCTCGACCATCAGCATGTGGTTTCGAGCAAGAGGCGGCCTCGGGCCGCCTCTTCTCGTTCGTAGTTACCACTCAAGCGCCGCCTCTTCGCCGCCGATCAGACACCATGGAGGCAATCACCTTCGCCGGAGTCCTCGGCGCGATCGTCGGCTCGTTCCTGAACGTCGTCGTCCATCGTCTGCCGCGCCACGAATCGCTCGTCAGCCCGGCCTCGCACTGCCCGCGCTGCGGCACCCCCGTCAAGCCCTACGACAACATCCCGATCCTCTCCTGGCTCTTGCTGCGCGGTCGCTGCCGTAGCTGCGGCGAGTCCATCTCTCCCCGCTATCCGCTCGTCGAGGCGACGACCGCCGTGCTGTGCGTCGGCGTAGTGCTCGCGCAAGACACCGCCGCGGGCATCGCGCTCGGCATCGCCCTGATCCTGATCGTCGTCCCCGCGGCCCTGATCGACCTCGAGCACCGCATCATCCCCAACCGCCTCACCATGCTCGGCGCGATCGTCGCGCTCGTCCTCGGCACGGCGCTCGACCCCTCCGGCGAGCCCGAGCGCCTGATCGCCGGCGCCGCCGCCGCCGGCTTCCTGCTGCTCGCCGCGCTCGCCTACCCCGGCGGCATGGGCATGGGCGACGTCAAGCTCGCCGGCGTCATGGGCCTGTTCCTCGGGCGCGCCGTCGCGCCCGCGATAGTGATCGCCCTACTCAGCGGCGTCATCTACGGCGCGATCGTGATCGCCCGCAAGGGCGCACACGAGGGCCGCAAGACCGCAGTCCCGTTCGGTCCCTTCCTCGCTTTGGGGGCGATCGTCGCGGTGTACGCCGGGCAGCCCATGATCGACCTCTACGCCAACAACTTCCTGCACTAAGGGTTCATCCCCGCCGCGCCGATAGGACCGTACCGGCGACCAACGCCGAGCTATCCCAGCCGCCGATCCTCCGTCATGCCCACTCTTTCAAAGCCCAAACTCTCCAAGCCCAAGCTCTCGCGGCCGAAGCTTTCCAAGCCATCGTTCAACGTGAGCCTCGGACGCCGCTCCGGCCCAAGCGTCGTCGGCCTGGACATCCAGCCCGGCCACGTCACCGCCGTGCAAGCCCACGTCAACGGCTCGATCGTCGCCGAGCGTGCCGCCGCCCTGCCGCTGCCCGCCGACATCGTCCGCGAGGGCGAGGTGCTCGACGAGCAGGCGCTCGCCGAGACCCTACGCGAGCTGTTCGCCGGCAGTGGCCTAGGCAAGCGCGTCCGCGTCGGCGTCGCCAACCAGCGCACGGTCCTGCGCACGCTCGAGCTGCCCCCGGTCACCGACCGCAAGGAGCTCGCCGCCGCCGTCCAGTTCGAGGCCCAGGACCAGGTGCCGATGCCGCTCAACAATGCCGTGCTTGACTTCCAGGCGCTCGGAGTCCACGACACCCCAGCCGGGCCCCGCCAGCAGGTCGTGCTCGTCGCCGCCCAGCGCGACATGATCGCCCACCTGCTCTCCGCCGTCCGCCAGGCCGGCCTGCGCCCCGAGGGAGTCGACCTCTCCGCGTTCGCCCTGATCCGTTCGCTCTACCGCCACGACCTAGAGCACGACGGTCGCGTCCTCTATCTGAACGTCGACGGCCTCACCAACATGGCGATCGCCGAGGGCTCCGTCTGCCGCTTCACGCGCGTCGTCGGCGGAGGCCTTGAGGCGATGTCCGGCGAGTTGGCCGAGCGCCGCAGTATCGCCGTCACCGACGCCCGCACCCAGATCTCCTGCGCCAACCTCACCGCGCCCGAGGAGCTCGACGAGGAGCTGCGCATCGTGCTCGAGAACGGCATCCGCGAAATCGCCGGCGAGGTGCGCAACTCCCTCGACTTCCACCGCTCCCAAAACGCCGGCGGCGAGGTCTCGCTGATCGTGCTCAGCGGCGCCGCGCTCGACGTCTCCGGTTTCGCCGACGCGCTCCAAACCGAACTGGGCGTACCGCTCGCCCGCGAGACCGTCGCGACTGCCAACGACGCCACCGACACGGGCGTCTCGCCACAGCGGATGGCGATCGCGACCGGTCTCGCCGTCGAGGAGGCTCCGAAGCGATGAGAGCCGTCAACCTGATCCCCAGCGACGACCGCGGCGGCGCCGCCATCACCGCCGGACGCTCCGGCGGCGGCGTGATCGTAATCATCGGCCTGCTCGCCGGGCTGGCCGTGCTGGCGCTGCTCTACGGCCTCGCCGACCACCAGATCTCCAGCAACCGTTCGGAAGTCGCCACGCTCACCGCTCGCGCTCAGCAGGCACAGACCCGCGCGGGCGAGCTCTCCCCCTACACCTCCTTCCTGCAGATGCGCGAACAGCGCGTCCAGGCCGTGACCACGCTCGTGGACTCGCGCTTCGATTGGGCGCAAGCCTTCCAAGAACTCGGGCGCGTGCTGCCCGCCGGCAAGGTCTCGCTCGGCTCGATCGAAGGCACGATCGGCTCCACCTCCGCACCTACGCTCGCGTCGAGCAGCGCCAGTGCGTCCTCGTCGTCCAGTGCCTCCTCCGTCACCTCCGCCACGCCCCCCGGCAGCATCCCCGTCTTCAAGCTCACCGGCTGCGCCACAAGCCAGGCCGAGGTCGCGCTGATGCTCGAGCGCCTGCGCCTGATCAACGGCGTCAACGAAGTTTCCCTACAGAGTTCGACCCAGGCGACCACGTCCGGCGCCGGCTCCGGTTCAGGCGGCGGCTGCGCAGGCGGCAACCCCGCGTTCACGGCCCAGGTCACCTTCGACGCTCTGCCGGCAATACCCACATCCGGCACCGGCGCGAGCGCCTCGACCGTCGCGTCCTCGACCAGTGCGGCAACGCCCTCGGGCACCACCGCGACGAGCGCTCCGGCGAGCACCGCAACCACCTCCTCGACGCCAGCCGCCGGCGCCGCCTCGTCATCGTCCGCGGGAGCGGTCCGATGACCGGTCGCGACCGTATCGTCGTGATGGTCATCGCCGCGCTCGGCATCCTCGCCGGAGTCTGGTTCATGGCCGTCGCCCCCAAGCGCGAACAGGCCGCCAAGCTCGCGAGCGAAGTCAGCGCCGCCCAGGGACAGCTCGCCGGCGCCGAAAGTCAGGTGGCCGACGCCAGCGCCGCGCAGGCGCGCTACCAGGGCGCCTACGCCTCGATCGTGCGCCTCGGCAAAGCCGTCCCCGCGAGCCAGGAAGTGCCCGCGCTGATCTATCAGCTCGCGCAGGCCACCGACCAGAAGAACGTCGAATTCGCCTCGATCACCACCACCGTGCCGGGCGCCGGCGCGACCGGGTCGAGCGCCGCGTCCGCGAGCGCGTCGACGGCAGTGGGGGCCGGCTTTCAGCAGATGCCCTTCACGTTCACCTTCAACGGCGGCTTCAACAACCTCTACAGCCTCTTCCAGCAACTCGACGGCTTCACCACCCGCGGCGCCGCCGGCGCGCTGAGCGTCAACGGCCGCCTACTCACGATCCAAAGCGTCAAGCTGGCACCCACCGGCAGCGCCGGATCGAGCGCCTCCGCCGGCGGATCGGGCGCCACGGGCGGCTCCGAACAGCTCTCGGGCACGATCACCGCCACCGCCTACGTGCTGCCCTCCGGACAGTCGCTCACCGGCGGCGCGACACCCGCCGGTCCGGCCGGCGCGACCACCCAAGCCGCGTCCACGGGCTCCAGCGGCTCCGCCGCCCCCGCCGCCGTCGTGCAGGTGAACCCATGAGGAACTTCCTCGACTCGCTGCGCGCGGACCTGCTCGACCGACGCTTCCTGCCCGTGCTCGTCATCCTCGGCGTCGCGCTCGCGGCTGCCGTGGCTTTCGCCGTGCTCGGCGGCGGCTCATCCACGAGCTCGACCTCGCCCGCCACCGGCGCATCGACCGGAGCCACCGGGCCGGCGGTCGCCGTTGCGATCACGCCCGCACCGGCAGCCAACGAGGCGGTCGCCGAGACGACCAGCGGCGCCCATCAGCACTCCGGCACCCCGCGCAACCCCTTCACCCCACTGCCCTCCTCGAAGGCCAAGGCCACCACCGCCTCCTCGTCCTCCACACCCTCTTCGAGTTCGTCCAGCAACGCCGGCGGGAACTCCTCCAGCTCTACGCCGTCCTCCGGCTCATCCACCGGCTCCGGAGGATCCTCACCGAGCACGCCAGCCAAACCGACCACGCCCAAGCCCAAGCCCGCGCAAAAGATCTACCACGTCGACGTCCTCTTCGGCGCCGCTCCCGTCGGCACCCCCCCACAAAGCATTCCGCTCAGTGCCTTCAACAACCTCACGCGCCTGTATCCGCTCGCGGTGGGCGGCGAAGCGCCGCTCGTGTTCACGGGTGTCACCGCAGGCGGCTCAAGCGCGATCTTCACGATCGTGCGCGAAGTCTTCCCGCACGGCCCCGCCGTCTGTCACCCCAGCGCCTCTCAGTGCCAGGCGATCCAGCTCAAGCCGGGCCAGAGCGAGGAACTGGAATCCATCCCCACCACCGGTCAACCGCTCCTCTACAGGCTGCAGCTGGTCTCGATCACCGCCGCCAAAGCAGCCGCGGCCAAGGCCGCGAGCGCGTTTCACACCACCTCGCCCGCCGGTCGTGCGCTCCTGCGCGGCGCCGGTCTGTCTTCACTGTCCGGCGTGCGTTACTCCCCTGACACCGGCGTGATCGTGCTCGCAACCCATCGCTCCTTCGCGGCGCACCCCGCCTCGCGTCGGCGCTGAGACGCCGGTAAGCGAGCCCTCCCAACCATGCCGATCGCTGCGGTGAGCGGCGCCGGCAACGCTCTACGAAGACGCGGGGCCATGGCTCACCCACCCCTCCAACTCCTCGCCGTTCGCGCGGCGATCGCGAGCTGCAAATAAGCTAGCTGTCCATGAGCCTTCGTCTGATCACCGCCGGCGAGTCCCACGGCCCCGGCCTGACCTGCATCGTCGAGGGTCTGCCCGCCGGCCTGCGCTTGGACCAGGCGCAGTTCAGCGCCGATCTCGCCCGCCGCCAGCTCGGCCACGGTCGGGGAGGGCGCATGAAGATCGAGCGCGACCGCGCCGAGGTCACCGCCGGCGTGCGTCACGGCCTCACGCTCGGCGGGCCCGTCGCGCTGAACGTCGCCAACCGCGACTACGCCAACTGGGAGGAGCGCATGAACCCCTGGCCGGTCGAGGAGGCCGTTGCCGAGGTCCACCTCCCGCGTCCCGGTCACGCCGACCTCGTCGGCGCGCAAAAGTACAAGCACACAGACATCCGCAACATCCTCGAGCGAGCCTCCGCGCGCGAGACCGCCGCGCGCGTCGCCGGCGGCGCGCTCTGCAAGGCCTACCTCGCCGCGCTCGGCGTGCAGGTGCGCTCGCACGTAGTGCAGATCGCCTCCATCCACGCCCCCGCGCCAGACGCGCCGCTTGTGCTGGAGGACTTCGCGGAGGTCGACGCTTCGCCCGTGCGCTGCCTCGACGCCGAGGCGACCAGCGCGATGGTCGCCGAGATCGACCGCCTGCGCAAGGCCAACGAGTCGCTCGGCGGCGTCTTCGAGGTGCAGGCCTTCGGGCTCGTCCCCGGCCTCGGCTCGCACATCTCCTGGGAGCAGCGCCTGGACGGTCGCCTCGCGATGGCCATCTGCTCGATCCAAGCGCTCAAGGGCGTCTCGATCGGCGACGGCTTCCACATCGCCGGCGTCCCCGGCTCTGAGGCCCACGACGAGATCTTCTACGACCAGGAGCGCGGCGGCTACTACCGCGAGACCAACCGCGCCGGGGGCCTCGAGGGGGGTATGACCAACGGCCAGCCCCTGATCGTCCGCGGCGCGATGAAGCCGCTACCGACGCTCACCCGGCCGCTGCGCTCCGTCGACACCGCCACCCACGAGCCCGCCGGGGCGCTGCGCGAGCGCACCGACTCCTGCACCGTCCCCGCCGCCGGCGTCGTCGGCGAGGCGATGGTCGCGCTCGTCCTCGCCGACGCCTACTCGCAAAAGTTCGGCGGCGATCACATCGACGACGTGCGCGCATCTTTGGACGCCTACCGCGAGAGGATCGGGTGGCGTTCGTCCTGATCGGCTTCATGGGCGCCGGCAAGTCCACCGTCGCCGGCCGGCTCGCCCCGACCCTAGGTGGCAGAGCGCTCGACAGCGACACCCTGCTCGAACAGCATCTAGGCCATTCCATCGCCCATCAGTTCGAATCTCGCGGCGAGACCTCCTTTCGCGCCGCCGAGGAGCAGATCGTGTGTGAGCTTCTGGCGGACGCCGGGCCGCGCGACGTCGTCGCGCTCGGCGGGGGCAGCGTCCTGTCCGAGGCCGTGCGTGCCGCCCTCGCCAAGCACCTGACCCTGCTGTTGGACGTCGAGCCCCGCGTCGCCTGGGAGCGCGTCCAGGCCGCGGCCGACCGCGCCTCGCGCCCGCTGGCCCGCGACCTCGACGCGTTCACCGCGCTGCACGCCGAGCGGCGCGAGCTATACGAGCGGCTGGCCGACGCCGCGCTGTTGTGGGCCGAAACCTCCGCCGGTAGCGCCTACCCCGTGCTCGTCGGGAGCGGGCTGCTGGGCTCCGGCGGTGAGCGCCGGCTAGCGGAGATCTGGCCGCTCGATCGCTCCCGCTCGCGACCCTTCCTCGTCAGCGACCATACCGTCTCGGCGCTCTACGCCCAGCGGCTGGGGGCGCTCTTCGCAGCCGACGCGGCCGGCCCGATCGAGATTCGTCCCGGCGAGTCCCACAAGACGCTCGCAAGCGCCGAACACGTGTGGAGCGAGCTCGTGGGCGCCGGCATGACCCGCGCCGATCACCTCGTCGCGCTCGGCGGCGGCGTCGTCGGCGACCTCGCCGGGTTCTGCGCCGCCACCTACCAGCGCGGCGTCCCCGTCGTGCACGTCCCCACCACGCTGGTCGCGATGGTCGACTCCGCCTACGGCGGCAAGACCGGCGTCGACCTGCCCGCCGCCAAGAACTACGTCGGCGCCTACCACCAGCCCGCCGCCGTCATCGTCGATCCCGACACGCTCGCCACGCTCGCCGCCGCCGAGCTCGCCGCCGGTTGGGTCGAGGTGCTCAAGACCGCCCTCATCGCCGGCGGGGAACTGTGGGAGCGCGTCTCGCGATCTGACGGCTACGGAGTCGAGGAGCGCACGATCATCGCCTGCGCCGCCACCAAGCTCGCGATCGTCGCCGCCGACGAACGCGACGCAGGCGCCCGCCAAGCGCTCAACCTCGGGCACACCATCGGCCACGCGATCGAGACCGTCACCGGCTACACCCGCTATCGCCACGGCGAGGCCGTCGGGCTCGGGCTGCTCGCAGCGCTGCGACTCTCCGGCGCCGAGGACCTGCGCGCGCAGGTGCGCGAACTGCTGCTCGCCCGCGATCTCCCCGTTACGCTCGACGGCGCAAAGGTCAACGTGGACGAGATCGTCACCGCGGTCGGTCGCGACAAGAAGCGCCTGGGTCAAAGCCGGGTCCCGTTCGTACTGCTGTCAGAACCCGGCGAGCCTCGTATCGGCTGCGCAGTCTCCGACAGCGAGTTGCGCGAAGCCGTGACAGAGTTGAGCGCCCGATGAACCCACCTGGGCCACAACGCGTGGAGGTCCTGCACGGCGTCAACCTCAACCTGCTCGGCGAGCGCGACCCGCTGCACTACGGCACGCTCACCCTGGCCGACCTGGAGGCTCAAATCGCCTCCTGGGCAATTGAGGTCGGTCTCGACGCAAGCTTCTTCCAAACCAACGCCGAGTCCGAATACGTCGAGCGCCTGCACGCGCTGCGCGGCCAGGTCGCCGCCGTGATCCTCAACCCCGGGTCCTGGACGCACTACGCCTACGCGATCCACGACGCACTCGAGCTGACAGGGCTGCCCGCCGTCGAGGTGCACCTCTCCGACGTCCTCTCGCGCGAGCCCTGGCGACACTTGTCGGTGATCGGCGACCTCTGCCTGGCGACATACTCCGGCAAAGGCCCCGACGGCTACCGGCTCGCGCTCGGGCGCATCCGCCAATCCCTCGACGAGGCCGGCCCGTGAACGCGCATCCTGTCGGGGAAGGCCGTTGGCGATGACCACAGCGGATGCCGGTAGCGAAGACGAGCGCGTCGAGCGCCTCGCCGCCGAGCTGCGCGAGCGAAAGCTCGACCTGCTGCTCGTCTGGAGCACCGTCAACATCCGTTACCTCACCGGCTTCACCGGCAGCAACGCACTCGTGCTGATCGCCGCCCCCGGGCGCTCCTCCACCCATCGCTTCCTCACCGATTTCCGTTACGAGACCCAGTCTGCCGAACAGGTCCCGGAGATCTTCGCCCGCGAGATCGTCTCCGGAGAGCTGCTCGACGCCGCCGTCGCCACGCTGCTCGCCGGCGCGGGGACCGCGGGACGGCTGGGCTTCGACGACGCCCACCTGACGGTCGCCCAGCACACGCGTCTGCGCGAGCTGCTGCCGGCCGGCTGGCAGCTCGTGCCCTGTGCCGGCGCGGTCGAGCGCATGCGCGCCGTCAAGGACCCTCACGAGATCGACCGCATCCGCGCCGCGACCCGGCTCGCGGACGAGGCCCTGGAGCGCAGCGTCCTTGAGCGTGGGCTGATCGGGCGCACCGAGCGGGAGGTCGCGATCGACCTGGAGCTCGAGATGCGCCGGCTCGGCGCCGAGGGACCCAGCTTCCCCTCAATCGTCGCCTCCGGTCCCCATGGCGCTCTCCCACACGCCGAGCCCCGGTCGGAGCCGATCGCCCCCGACGTGCTCGTCACGATCGACTGGGGCGCCCTGCACGAGGGCTACTGCTCGGACTGCACCCGCACCTATGCCACCGGCGAGCGCATCTCCGGCCGGGCGCGCGAGATCTATGAGCTCGTGCGCCGCGCCCAAGCGCTGGCACGTGACGCCGTCACCGCCGGCCCCAACGGTCGCGAGCTCGACGCGGTCGCCCGTGAGGCCATCGAAGCCGCCGGACACGGCGAGCATTTCGGCCACGGCCTCGGTCACGGCGTCGGCCTGGAGATCCACGAGGGACCGCGCCTCTCGCGCACCGCCGGAGACGACCCGCTACTCGCCGGCAGCGTCGTCACCGTCGAGCCCGGCGTCTACCTCCCCGGCCAATGTGGAGTACGCATCGAGGATCTCCTCGTCGTCCACGCCGACGGGCACGAGGTGCTTACGGGTCTGCCGACCGAGCTGACAGTCGTTGGCTGAGGCTCTGCGGCCGGGCACACCTCGCGGAGTCCTGCGTTGCCCAACTCAGCGAGAAGGGCCTGAGGCGTGATGATCCGCACGCAGGGTGCAAATCAGCGGCGGCCGGGATCTCGTTCTAAACGATGCTGTTCGATGAGCAGGGATGCCATCGACTGGCGTTCTCTTTAGGTGGATGTTTGCCGAAAATTCTGTCGGGGTAAAAGTTGAATGTGAGCACAGCACCTTCGTTGGTACTCAAACGCAAAGGGGGACTTTGATGGGCCTTATAGAGTTGCTTTTGATCATCCTGGTAATCGCTGCTGTCGCCGGCGGAGTCGGTGTAAGTCCGTTGCTCTGGCTGTTGCTGGTGGTGGCCCTCGTGGTCTTCCTCACGGGCGGCGGGTTCGGCTATCGCAGAGGCGGCCGGCTGTAGCTATGTCCATAGGCACATCCATCTTCCTCATCGCCGTTGGCGCGATCATCCGCTACGCCGTCACTTTTCACGTGTCAGGCGTATCGCGCCCGACCGTCGGCCTGATCCTCATCATCGCCGGTGTCGTCGGCCTCGTTCTGTCGCTGATCTACATGGCCTCCGCTCGACGCCAAGTAGGGGGCGCACCGTACGAAGATCCGCGTTTCTGACATCGCAGCGACGTCTATGAGCAAGGCCCCGAAGATGGGCCCCCGACATAGTCGCTCGCTTCAGACGTTGACATATTCAGCCTAGGAGGAAAATTGTGAGCACCGGAACGATCATCGTAATTGCTGTTGGCGTCGTAGTGGTGCTGCTGCTCATCGCCCTCGTCGCCCGCGCCTCCGCTCGCAAGCGTGAGGAACGTCGTCGTGAGCAGGCGGGTGAGCTTCGCGAGGCGGCCAGAAGCCGTTCGATCCAAGCGGAAAGTGCGCGGGCCTCGGCCGATGAGCAGGCCGCCCAAGCAAAGCGCGCTCAGGCTGAAGCCGACGAACTTGCCGCCCAAGCGCGGCAAGGAAATGCGGACGCAGAGCGACGAACCATCGAGGCCGAGCATCTCACCGAAGCTGCCCGCGATCAACACGCGCAGGCACGCGCGCTTGACCCGGACGCAAGCGACAGCGGCCAAGACGAGGCGCTGTCGATCAACGAGCGATCTGGCCGCGAGAGCCGCTGAGTTTGCGCGCGCAGAACGGCGGTCGGCTACAGTGCCTGTTCGGTCCGCTGGGTGTTCTCGGCGTCGCCCGATAACGTCAACCACGTAGCGCCCGATCCGAGCTTATCGCTATCGAGCCTACGGCTGCGCCGAACCTCGGCCTGCCTAAAACTTGGCTCTAGAAAGGGCTGATCCGCCATCATCACGACGAACCAGTTCAGGTGCGTGATTGAACCACATAGAGCCTTGCGTGGCATCCGGACGCCACCGTGTTCGGGACGTCACCGGGCGCGACAGCACTGCAGCTCAGGTTCCACTTAGTAGACGAAAACCGACCGTGCTGTAATATTTCGGCCTCCGCTGGCGCGAGTTCGCTCGCATGGCCGCCGCGAGCGGCAGGCGACCACGTCAAATGGGAAACGGAGAGGATCTGGTGCAAGGGCGACTGAGGGCCGCCAAGGCAAGTACGATGGCACTGGCCGGGACGCTTGTCCTGTGCGCGAGCGTCGCGCCCTCGGCTCAGGCCGGTTGGCTGCCTCCAGTGAGCCTATCCGCCGCTGGCGAACACACCGGTGCTCCGCACGTCGTCCTGGATGCGCAGGGCAACGCGACGGCGGTATGGGAAGCGTGGAACGGCGAACACACGGTGATCGAAAGCGCCTACCGGCCTGCGGGCGAAGGCTGGCAGACGCCCGTGGTCATATCTGACGTGGGTGAAGAAGCTGTGCTGGTCGCCGGCGAACGCGACGCGGACTATCCGACGATCGCGGTCGACGCCAGCGGCGCCGTGACGGTCGTCTGGGAACGGGGCACGGGCAGCGACGAAACGGTCATCCAATCCACCTACCGCGACCCCGCGGGCGCCTGGAAGGCACCGGTCGACGTCTCATATCCCGCGCCGACCGCGAGCACGGAGGAACCACGCGTGGGCGTCGACGCGAACGGTGAGGCGACGGCCGTCTGGAAGCACAGCGGAGTCCTGCAGAGCGCCGACCGTCCGGCGGGCGACTCATGGCAGACGCCGGTGGACATCTCCGAAGCCGGTCACGAAGCGCTCACGCCACAGGCGGCGGTCGACGCGGCCGGGGATGCGACCGCCGTCTGGATGATCCAGGAAGGCGGCTCGCTCGTCGCGCGCACCGCCTACAAGCCGGCCGGCGGCAGCTGGCAGGCTCCCGAAGCCCTTACCGCGAAAGGGGAAGAAGGCGGAGATCCGCAAATCGCGTTGGACGCTCACGGCGACGCCCTGGCAGTGTGGACCAAAGCCGTCGGTTACGACAATGTCGTGCGTGGCGCCTACAGGCCCGCGGGCGGCTCCTGGCAGGCCCCCGCCGACATCTCCGCCGAAAGCGAAGACGCGCAGTACCCCCAGGTGGCGCTCGACGGGAGCGGCGATGCGCTGGTCGCCTGGGGCGGGGATACGAACACGCTCGGGGGCTATGTGCGCGCCAAGGCCACCTACCGTCCCGCCACCGGCGGCTGGGAGGCAACCGCGATCCTCTCCGAAGACGGCGGCAACGCTTTTCCCACCGACCTGGCGTTCGATCAGCAGGGCAACGCGGTCGTCGTCTGGGAGCGCTCCACAGCAGCCGACAACATCGTGCAATCCGACTACAGACCCGCGGGCGAAGGCGCATGGCAGGAACCCACGAGCCTCTCCGCCGAAGGTCGCAAATCGTTCGATCCAGTCGTCGTACTGGACGCCGAGGGCGAAGCCAAGGCGGCGCAGGGTGACGCCACCGTGGTCTGGACAAGCGGCGAAGGCGAATACTGCGGTGAGGGTGGGCGCGAATGCCCCGATCCCGTCAGGTACACCGTCCAGGCCGCCGGCTACGATGCCGACCCGCCGCCGACGGAAAACCTCCAGGCGCCCACCACGGGGACGGTCGGCGAGCCGGTCGCGTTCTCGGCCTCCACCGTCGACTCGTGGTCGCCGCACCTGGAATTCGGCGACGGCGCGAGCGCCGACAGCACCAGCGCTCTGCATACCTATACAGAGCCCGGTGAATACACCGTCCAGTACGCGAGCACCGAGGTACTCGGGTATCGCGCGAGCACGCGTCGGACCATCACGATCCTGCCCGCACAAGCGGGCGGCGGCTCCTCGTCGGGCTCCTCCTCCACCACCAGCCCGCCAGGCGGCGCGACGACGAGTGCGCCCCCGCCCAAAGGCCCCCTCATCCCGCTCACCGGGAGCGTCGGCTCGCTCGCGCCGCGGCTCGCCCTCGCCCGGCAGACCCTGCGCGCGATCCTCGCACAAGGAACCGTCGCAGTGGTGTGTCGTCTCCACGGCCCCGGAACGTGCACTGTTCGCGGCCCCGCCGGTGACGCGCACATGACCTCCAGCGCCTTGCACTGGCGTCCCGTCGCCGTCAGGCTCACCCGCAAGATGCTCGCGCGACTGCGGCACGGCCACTCATTCGAGCTGCCCCTGCTCGTCACCGTCCGCGTGAATGACGGGTCTACCAGGACGATCCGGCTGAGCCTCGCCGTGCGCTGAGGCGGTGGCGATCCGTGCGAACATGCTCTGGCAGGTCGCCGAGCAGCGACGCCGGGAGCTGGCTCGCTGTCCCCAGAGCGCTCGGTTTCGACCACGTCGAAGGGTTCCTCGTCTGTTCAGGGTGCGAGGCGTTGGAGTCCGGGGACATCGTCGAACGCTGCGTCCGTGCTCGCGATCGCGTCGCAATGCCCCACCAGTGCGTGTGCTGCGTGAAAGGCATCGCGCGGGCCGAGGCCAGGTCGCGCCATCAGCGACCTCGCCTGCTCGACCACCGCGTGGTCGGTGAGTTGCAACTCCAGGGAGAGCGAGTCCACCGCGCGCCAGGTGCTCGTCAGGCGACGCCGTACAACTCTCATAACTGCCTGAGCGTCCGCTCTGTACTTTGAGAGCGGGTCCTCGACCCTGTCGTCGCGCAGCCAGGCGAGGATCAGTCGGTAGGCGAGCTCGTCATAGACCAACGCGCTGATTACGCCGCCGTCGACGGTCACCTGGGCCAGGACTCGCTCACGCCAATCCTCGAGGGTCGGCGACGCTTCCGAGCGCTTCGACCGCAGGTGCACGTACAGAAAGTTCGTGTCGAGATAGCAACGGCTCAAGGCGCCCGCACGGCCCGCTCCAACCCGGAATGGACGTCCTCGAGTCGATGACCGGCAAGGATCTCATCCATCTCGCCGGGCTGAGCCTGACCGGCTGAGCCCGCGGTGCTCACCCATGCCTGTGTCGGATCGGGCCGGCTCGTCCATAGCGCGCCTGGAGAGACCTCGAGTGTGGCCGACAGCCGCGCGATGGTCTCCAGATCTACTCGCGTGGCACGGCCTGCAAGGATGTTGCGCACGGTCTTGTCGTCAAGGCCTGCGGCCTTGGCAAGCTGGCGTGCTCCCCAGCCGCGTCCTTCCGCCAGCTCCGCAACTCGCCAGGCGATCATGGTCATGATGACCATCATACCATCGCGGGAGGAAGTTCCGCCGGGTGGGTTCTATCAAATTCGAGGCTCCGTCGATAGAGTCGCCACGACCAGCGCTGTCACACTGGGGCCCTTTCCGCCGGAGTAACCCCTGCGAGCTACACTATCGGGTGCAATGCCAAGCAAGCACCCACGAATCGCTGTGACGGCCGACCCGGTGCTGGGGGACGCGCTCCAGCGCGTGCGTGCGGCCACCGGCACGCGGGAGGCCGACGCGTCACTGGTGCGGAGGCTTGCGGTTGAAGGGGCTGAGATCGAGTTGCAGGCCGGACGGGGGCGTCGGGAAGCAGCCGAAGCCTGGTTTGCTGCGATGGACAAGAGCGGGTCCGATGTGGACCTGGCGGAGATCGATCGTGTCAATCTGCCCCCGAGCGGCGTGTGAGCATAGAGCTGTGGGATGGTCGGGATGCGGTGCTCGTCGACACCTCGGCGTGGGTGCACGCGCGTCGTGTCCCCGAAGCAAGAGAGCGGCTGTTCGCTGCGATTGAGCGCGGGGACCTCGCCTGGTGTTGGCCCGTCCGCTACGAGCTGACCTTCGAGGCGCCCAATCCGGGAGGGATCGTGAACGTTGATGGAACCTTGGACGGTCTTCGCGAGATCGCGGTTGATCGCGCCGTTCAGCAAGGCGTGCTCTCGGCAATGCGCGAGCTGGCGGACGAGGGTTCTCACGGAGCCCACCGCCTGCCCCTTACCGACCTCACGGTCGCCGTCGCGGCACAGACCGCGGGGCTGGACGTGCTGCACTACGATCATCATTTCGAGCGCCTGGGCGAGCTGCTGGGAGTGCGCGTGCTCTGGATAGCTGAACCCTCCGTCTGACGGACAGTTGCTCTACCCAAAACCCACTGATTTACAGGGGAATTCTTGATCACAACTAACCAGTTCAAGAACGGAAACCACATAGAGGTCGACGGGACGATTTTTAAGATCCTGGAGTTTCAGCACGTGAAGCCTGGCAAGGGGGGGGCGTTTGTGCGCACGAAGCTGCGGCGCGCTTCGGATGGGAATGTGATCGATAAGACGTTTCGGGCCGGGGAGAAGTTCAGGCCGGTGCGTACGGAGGCCCGTCGGATGCAGTTCTTGTATGCGGATGGGACGGATGCGCATTTCATGGATACGGAGTCGTTTGAGCAGATCGCGGTGGCGGAGACGGCGCTGGCGCAGGCGCTGCGCTGGACCAAGCCGAGCAGCGAGGTGGATGTGTTGTTCATCGACGATGAGCCCGCCGACGTGCAGTTGCCGAGCGCGGTCGATCTGGAGGTGACGCAGACCGATCCGGGCTTGCGCGGCGATACGGCCTCGGGTGGGGGGACCAAGCCGGCGACGCTGGAGACGGGGGCGAGCATTCAGGTGCCGCTGTTCGTGGATGTGGGCGAGCGCATCAGGGTGGATACGCGCTCGGGCGAATACGTTTCGCGCGCGTAGATGCGGCGCACGGAGCAGCGCCGGGCGGCGGTGGTGGCGCTCTATCAGCACGACTTGACGGGCAGGGAGCTGGGGGAGACCCTCGGGCGGGACGCTTCGCCGATGACGATGGCGCTGGCGCATGCGGCGGCCGATCGCAGCGATGAGCTGGACGCGATGCTCGACAGGCACGCGCACGGCTGGTCGGTGCAGCGGATTCAGCCGTTGGAGCGCTCGATAATGCGGGTGGCGCTGATCGAGATCCTGCACCCGGATGTGGCCCCGGCGGATGAGCCGATCCCCGCGGAGGGGGCGATCGACGAGGCGGTGGAGAGCGCGAAGGTGTTCTGTGGCGCGGATGCGCCGGCGTTCGTGAATGGGGTGCTGGCGGCGGCGTTGCGGGAAGTGCGCGAGAATGCGCCCCAGATGTCCGAGCAAGCGCCGAGGGAGAGCCCTGGATGAACGACACCGAGCAGCTGGTCGACGAGCGGTTGGACGATCTGATCTCAAGGCTGGAGCGTGCGGCCGAGCAGTTGCGTTCGGGGGAGTTGAGCGCGGATGCGGCCGCGACGCTGGTCGAGGATTGCGCGGGCCTGGCGGGGGAGGCCGCGGCGGAGCTCGAGCGTCGCTCGCGGGCGGAGGTCTCTACCGTGGCGCCCGGCCAGGACTCGTTGCTGTAGCGGTGTGAAGGCCGAGGTGACGGCAGACCGTCCGGAGCAGGCCGAGGGCCCCGATCGCGCCGGGGGCTATCCGGAGCATTTGCGGATCGAGGTGGAGGGCTATCTGGAGGGGATGCGCTTCTCGCGGGAGTCGCTGACGGCGGGGTTGGAGGAGGCGATGCGCTATTCGCTGCTGGCGGGCGGCAAGCGGATCAGGCCTGTGCTGGCGCTGGCGACGGCGCGGGCGGTGGGGTTGGAGCAGCGCGAGGCGATGCCGTTGGCGGGCGCGATCGAGCTGATCCATACGTATTCGCTGATCCATGACGATCTGCCGGCGATGGACGACGATCCGTTGCGCCGGGGGATGCCGACGTGTCATGTGAAGTACGGCGAGGACGTGGCGATCCTCGCGGGGGATGGGTTGTATGCGGAGGCGTTCCGGCACCTGCTCTCCGAGCTGCGCTCACCGCCCGAGCGCGTGCTGGCGGCGGCGGCGGAGCTGGCGGACGCGACGGGCGTTGACGGGATGGTGGGGGGGCAATATGCGGACGTGAGCCCCGATACGCCGGACGGCCCGCTGGCGCTGCGGAGGGTGCACGAGCTGAAGACGGGCAGATTGATCGATGCGTCGGTCGTGTGCGTGCTGTTGTTGGGTGGAATCGACGGACCTGCGACAATGTGGTATCGCCGGTTCGCGGTCGAGCTGGGCGTGCTGTTCCAGATCGTCGACGACATCCTCGACGTGACCGGCACAGACCAAGCGCTCGGCAAGCCGCGGGGCAGCGACGAGCGGCATGGCAAGCGGACATACGTGAGCGAGTTCGGCATGGAGCAGGCAAGAAGGCTGGCGGCGGAGTCGCATGGAACGGCGAAGGAAGCGCTCGCCAAAGCCGCGATTGCCGGGCCGGGAGAGCCGAATGCCGGTGCGGAGCTCGAGCAGATAGCTGATTTCATCTACACCCGCACCTCATGACCACGACTACGCCCCTGCTCGACACGATCAACGGACCGGAGGACCTGAAAGGGCTCTCGGACTCCGAGTTGAGCGAGCTGGCGCAGGAGGTGCGCACGCAGATCATCGACACGGTCGGTGAGATCGGGGGGCATTTCGGCGCGAATCTCGGCACGTGCGAGCTGGCGGTGGCATTGCATTCGATCTTGGAATCGCCGCGGGACAAGATCCTGTGGGACGTCGGCCATCAGGCCTATCCACACAAGATCCTGACGGGCCGTGGAGGGCGTCTGGCGACGATCCGTCAGTACGGCGGACTGGCGCCGTTTTGTTCGATCGAGGAGTCCGAGCACGACATCATGGGCGCGGGCCACGCTTCGACCTCGATCGGGTATGCGGTGGGGATCAAGGAGGGGATGCGCCGGCTCGGCGGCGAGGGCTCGGACGGGAAGGTCGTGGCGGTGATCGGCGACGGCGCGATGACGGGCGGGGTGGCGTTCGAGGCGATCGGGCAGGCCGGTGGCCTGGGGACGCCGATGGTGGTGGTGCTGAACGACAACGGCATGTCGATCGCGCCGAACGTGGGGGCGCTGTCGCGGTATTTCAACCGCGTGCGGCTGAACCCGAAGCTGTGGCATGCGCGTTCTGGCGTGGAGGGCGGATTGGCGAAGCTGCCGGGGGGGATCGGATCGGCGTTCGAGCGGCTGGGGCCGCAGTTGAAGGAGTCGATCAAGGCGTTTTGGGCTCCGGGATTGTGGTGGGAGGAGCTCGACTGGGCCTATATGGGCGTGATCGACGGGCATGACGTGCGCGCGCTGCGGGAGGCGCTGCGGGAGGCGCTGGCTGCGGAACGTCCGGTGGTGGTGCACATCGCGACGGTGAAGGGCAAGGGCTTTGCGCCGGCCGAGGAGGGTGGCCTTGAGGGGATGGAGCGCTGGCATGCGGCCAAGCCGAAGTCGATCGCCAACGGCGCCCCCGCGCCGAGCGTGCCGGCGGCCAGGACGGGGAAGTCGGCGAAGGTGAGCCCGCCGCAGTACACGCAGGTGTTCGGCGAGGCGCTGGTGCGCGAATGCCGGCGCGACGAGCGCGTGGTCGGGATCACGGCGGCGATGAACTCGGGGACGGGTTTGAGCATCCTGCAGAAGGCGATGGGAGAGCGGTATTTCGACGTGGGGATCGCCGAGCAGCAGGCGATCCTGTTCGCGGCGGGGCTGGCATTGGAGGGCGTGAAGCCGGTGGCGGCGATCTATTCGACGTTCTTGCAGCGAGCGTATGACCAGATCGTGCATGACGTGTGCTTGCAGAAGCTGAATGTGGTGTTCGCGATGGACCGCGCGGGCCTCGTGGGCGACGACGGGCCGACGCATCACGGAGCGTTCGACATCGCTTACCTCAGATGCTTGCCGAACATCGTGCTGATGGCGCCGCGCGACGAGGCGATGCTCGTGCATATGTTGCGCACGGCGCTTAGCTACGACGACGGGCCGATCGCCCTGCGCTATCCGCGCGGGGAGGGCACGGGCGTGGAGTTGCCGGGCGAGCCCCGGGCGCTGCGGATCGGCACCGGGGAGATCCTGCGCGAGGGCGGAGCGGGCGCGGCGGCCGGGCGCCGGGTGGCGTTGATCGGGTATGGCAGCGGTGTCGGCAAGGCGCTTGAGGCCGCGCGGGAGCTGAGCGGGAGCGGGATCGAGGCGACGGTCGCGGACGCGCGCTTTGCCAAGCCGATCGACGCGGGGCTGATGGCCCAGCTGGCGGCCGAGCACGATCTGCTGGTGAGCGTCGAGGAGGGCGTGCTCGCGGGCGGATTCGGGAGCGCGGTGTGGGAGACCTTGAACGAGACCGGAGCGAGCCCGCGGATCCTGCGCGTGGGCCTGCCCGACCGCTATGTGACGCACGGCAAGCCGGCGTTGCTGCACGAGGAGGTCGGTTACACGGGCACGCGGATAGCCGAGCGCGTCAGGGCCGCGATCCTGGAGCGCGACTCGGCGACGATCGGCGCCTGAGCTCACCGCCGATCGTGATCGGCGGGCGGGCCTGGATGGGAGACCCGAAGCCAGTCCCGTGCGAACGGCGCGGCAGGCGCCGGTCACCGCAGCGGTGGCATGGTTGGGAGCGCTTTCGCGGCGATCCCGAGCGCTCGCCGCGATCCGTGGCAGGTGCCCGAAAGGACATCGCGCGGAAGGGCCTGCTTAAAATGAAACGACCCGCTGGGGAGGCGGGCCGTTTCGGGGAGGAGGGATGCTGCTGTACTTCGGGTCGATCACTATGTTGCCCGCTGGGCAGGAATCTATGTGTGAGGTTGAACACACATGTGTAGCGACTGTTTAAGCGCCATTCGTTTGGGGGCGCTGTAGGCCGGGCGTGCAGCGTCGCCGTGCGGCTTCACCAGGTGTCGACGAACGCGTGCTTCTTGCCCGGGCGCTCGCGCCATGACGCGTCGGTCTGCGCGAACAGCGTCGCGATCCAGCGGCGGGTGTCGGCCGGGTCGATGACGTCGTCGATCTCGCCGTAGGCGGCCATGTTGATGCCCTGGCCGTGCTCGTAGGCGGCGGCCACGGTCGCCTGGAATACGCGCTCGCGCTCGGCCTCGTCCTCGATCGCCTGAAGCTCGCGGCGCATGCCCAGCCGCACCGCTCCCTCCAGGCCCATGCCGCCGAACTCCGAGGCGGGCCAGCCGATGGTGAACAGCGGGGCGGTGAAGCCGCCGCCGGCCATCGCCTGAGCGCCGAGACCGTAGCCCTTGCGCAGCACGATCGTGCCGGTGGGGACGGTCAGGTTGGCGCCGGTCACGAACATGCGCGCGAAATGGCGCACGGTCGCCGTGCGCTCGGCGGCGGGGCCGACCATGAAGCCGGGGGTGTCGCACAGGAACAGCAGAGGCAGCTCGAAGGCGTCGCAGAGCTGCATGAACCGCGCCGCCTTGTCGGCGCCGTCGGCGTCGATCGCGCCGCCCAGGTGGGGTGGGCTATTGGCGATCACGCCCAGCGCGCGACCGTCAACGCGCGCGAGCGCCGTGACGATGCCCGTGCCGAAGCCGCGGCGCAGCTCCAGCACCGAGTCCTCGTCGAACAGTCCGTCGAGCACCTTGCGCACGTCGTAGATCTGCCGGCGCCGCTCGGGCACGAGATCGCGCAGCAGCGTCTGGTCGGGCACGCGCACGTCCTGTGATGGCGGGCCGAAGTAGGAGAGGTAGCGCTTGGCCGCGGCGACCGCGGCACGATCGTCGGCGACGCGTAAGTCGACCACGCCGTTGGCGTCCTGCACGTCGATCGGTCCGACCTCGCTGGGCTCGAACACCCCGAGCCCACCGCCCTCGATCATCGCCGGACCGCCCATGCCGATGCTCGAGTTCCTCCGTGGCGATCACCACGTCGCAGCACCCGAGCAGCGCGGCGTTGCCCGCGAAGCAGTTGCCCGAGGCGATCCCCACCAAAGGCACGAGCCCGCTGAGACGCGCGAACAGGTTGAAAGCGCGGCAGTCAAGGCCGGCGACCATCGGCCAGTCCACGTCGCCGGGACGTCCGCCGCCGCCCTCGGCGAACAGCACCACCGGCAGCCGGCGGCGCTCGGCGAGCTCGAACAGGCGGTCCTTCTTCGCGTGACCGCGCATCCCCTGGGTGCCGGCCAGGACGGTGTAGTCGTAGGACATCGCCACGCAGCGCATGCCCTCGACGTCCCCGACACCCGCCACGAGACCGTCGGCGGGCGTGCGCTCGATCAGCTCCTCGCGCGGCCGGCGACGCTCCTGGGCGGCGAACACCAGCGGGCGGTACTCCACGAACGTGCCCTCGTCCAGCAGCTCGCCGAGGTTCTCGCGGGTCGTGCGCCGTCCCTGCTCGTGGCGTTTTGCGACCGCCTCGGGGCGCGCCGCGTCGAGGCCGAGTTCGTGCCGCTCGCGCATCGCCCGCACATCGGCGCGCTCGTCCTCGCTCTGTGCCTCTGCGGGGTTGGCGACCTCGGATTGCGCTGCGTCCTGCGACTCACGAGATTGTGGCATCGCGAGATCATCGCTGATGGGACATGGCGTCGGGTGGACGTGCGCGGCGCTCACGCATCCCGGTGGGCACGGAGGGCCTTAGCATGCAGGCGAGATGTCAGCTCAGGAGAACGAGTCATCGGCCGCGCAGCGGCGCGAGATCCTCAAGGAGGTCTACGCGCACACCCAGCAATGCGTGCGCTGCTCCGAACTGGCGGGGACGCGCAAAACGGTCGTGTTCGGCGCCGGCAACGCCGACGCGAATTTGATGTTCGTGGGAGAGGCCCCCGGGGCCAGCGAGGACGAGCAGGGCATCCCCTTCGTCGGCCGCGCAGGCAAGCTCTTGGAGACGCTGCTCGGGGAGATCGGGATGGCCCGCTCGGAGGTGTTCATCGCGAACGTCCTCAAGTGCCGGCCCCCCGCCAATCGCGACCCGCGCCCGGAGGAGATCTCGAACTGCAACGAGTACCTCTATCGCCAGGTCGAGCTGATCCAGCCGACGGTCATCTGCACGCTCGGCAACTTCTCCACCAAGCTCCTGCGCGACGATCCGACCGGGATCACGCGCCTGCACGGACAGCCGCAGATACTGACGCTCGGCCGGCGCGCCGTGCGGCTGTATCCGATCTTCCATCCCGCCGCCGCGCTCTACACCCCGCGCATGCTCGAGACCCTGCGCGAGGACTTCGCGCGGCTGCCCGCGCTGCTCGCGCAGGGAGCGCCCGAGCAGCCGGAGTGGACGCCCGCGCCGGAGATCGACCCGCGCGAGCTCGACGACGCCGGCGCCGGTGTCGAGGGCCCCGATTCGAGCACAGCGAGCCCACCACCGCCCGCCGAGGTCGATCAACTCGGGCTGTTCTGAGACAGGCCGCAGCGCCTCGAAAAAAGTTTCCCCAAGACCCTAAAGTCGCTCGATGCCTCTGCCGATAACGGTCCTGTCTCCATCCTCCCTGCAGTATCGACCGGCTCGCGCCCCTCTCCCGCGGGCCGGTCCTCTTTAACCCTCCCAAAAAGCGCTCTCGCCGCGCCGACGGCTGCGGTGACCGGCGCCGACAGCGCCGGCGGTGGGACCGGCTATGGGTCTCCCGCAAAAGCCGGACCAAGCATCGCGACGTTTCCTGTCAGAGTTTCGTCGTGGCCGTCCGCACCGTGCACAGCGCAGACCCGCGCGAGACCGAAGCTCTCGGCGCAGAGCTGGCCGCCGGTCTGAGCGCCGGTGACGTTGTGCTCGTCCACGGCGAACTCGGCGCCGGCAAGACCACGTTCGTGCGCGGCGCCGCACGGGCGCTCGGCGTCTCAGATCCCGTCACCAGCCCCACGTTCAGCATCGCTCATCGCTACCGCGGCACCGAGGTGATCGTCGCGCACCTGGACCTGTATCGCCTGCAGAGCCTGCACGCCGAGGATCCGGAGCTGCTGGAGGACTATCTCGGCGCCGATCGCATCGCGTTCGTGGAGTGGCCCGAGGCCGGCGCCGGCGAGCTTCCATGCGCGCGCGTGCGCGTGACGCTCGCCCACGCCGGGGCCGATCGCAGGCGCATAGAGGTGTGCGAACCGGCGCTCGCCGCCTCCACGCCGTCCGAACCGTGCGAGGCGCCGAGATGATCGTGCTCGGATTCGACACCTCCACGCCCGCGAGCGCGATCGGGCTGCGCCTGGCAGACGGGACCGCCATTCAGGCGCGCGACGATCCCGCGCGGGGCCAGCGTCCCGGACACGCCACGCGCCTGCTGTCACTCGCGGCTGACCTCCTCGCTCAGGCCGGCCTGCGCTTCGCCGACGTTGACCGGATCGCGGTGGGCGTCGGCCCCGGGACCTTCACCGGTCTGCGCATCGGCCTCGCCGGCGCCCGCGGGCTGGCGCAGTCCCTGGAAGCCGAATTGGTTGGCGTCTCGAGCCTGCAAGCGCTCGCACTAGCCGCTGTGAACAGCCACGAGGACAGCAGCACGCGCGTCGTGCTGGCGCTGATCGACGCCCGGCGCGGCGAGGCCTTCGCGGCCGCCTACGCCCCCGGAAAGGAGCGGTTTCCCGATCGCGAGCCGGCCACGCCGCGCGAGCTGACCTCCCCGCGCGCGCTCGCGCCCACGGGGTTCGAGGAGATCCTCGACGAGGTCGCGCCCGGCGGCGAACGCCCCGCGGGCTGGGTCGCGCTCGGCAATGGCGCGACGCTCTACCGCGACGCGCTCGGAGCGCTCGGGGTCACAGTGCCCGCGGACGACTGCACGCTGCATCGGGTCAGCGGGGAGACGATCTGCGAGCTGGGTAGCAGGGGTGTCGCGCAACCGCTCGAGACGGTCCTGCCGGACTACCGACGCCGACCCGACGCCGAGCTGGCGCTCGAACACGCGGCGAGTACGGGGGCGGGCGCATGAGCTCCACCTGGACGGCCGAGCCCGGGATCGACTCCCCGCGGCACATCGAGATCAGACGGCTGCTGTATCCCGACCTGCCGCAGGTGATCGCGATCGAGCGCCGCGTGTTCCCGACGCCCTGGTCGCTGGCGATGTTCGTGCTCGAGCTCTCCAAGCAGTCGGGCATCTGCCTGGCCGCGACCACCTCCGCCACGCCCGCCGGGCGGTCGCTGATCGGATATCTGATCTGCTCGCGCTATGAGACCGTCTGGCACATCATGAACGTCGCCGTCGACACCCAACACCAGGGCCGGGGCGTGGCCTCGGCGCTGCTCGCCGAGCTGTACCGGCGCGTCGAGGACGACACGGCCCGTTACACCCTGGAGGTGCGCCGCTCCAATCGCCTGGCGATCGGGCTGTATGAACGCGAGGGCTTTCGCGCGGCCGGGCTGCGCCGGCGCTACTACCAGGACAACGGCGAGGACGCGCTCGTGATGTGGCGCACCCCGGCGACCCTGCGAGGACATCTCGACGACGTGCCCAACCCGGGCCCGGTGTGAGTGTGCCATGGACGACTCGACTCCAGAGGGGCCGATCCTGGCCCTGGAGAGCAGCTGTGACGACACCTGCGCGGCCGTCCTCGATGCGCACGGCCGGCGCGCGCTCTCCAACGTGATCTCCTCCCAGGGCGTGCACGATCGCTATGGCGGGGTCGTGCCCGAGATCGCCTCCCGTCACCATCTGGAGCTGGTCAACCTCGTCGTCGAGCAGGCGCTCGCGCAGGCCGGCGTGACCCTCGACGAGATCGACCTGATCGCCGCCACGCAGGGCCCGGGGCTCATCGGCGCGCTGCTCGTGGGGTTCACCACGGCCAAGGCGCTCGCGGCCGGGCGGGAGTTGCCGTTCGCGGCGGTCGATCACCTGCAGGGGCACGTCGCTGCCAACTTCATCGTGCCCCCGGCCTCGCAGGAGCGCTCAGCGCCCGATCGCGGCGTGCTCGCCGCCGGGCGGATGCAGGCGGACTCGCCTGAGGCGGCGTCGTTCGAGCCGCCGTTCGTATGCCTGATCGCCAGCGGCGGTCACACGCTGCTCACGCACGTGACCGAGCACGACGGCTATCGGGTGCTCGGGCGCACGCTCGACGACGCCGCCGGCGAGGCGTTCGACAAGGGGGCGCGCATGCTCGGCCTGGGCTATCCCGGAGGCGCGGCGCTCGAGCGGCTCGCGGAGGGGGGCGACCCGCACGCGTACGCGTTCCCCGGCTCGGCCGCCGAGCGCGCGCGGGGGGGCAAGGGCACGGGCAGACAGGCGTTCGAGCAGGGTCTTGACTTCTCCTTCGCCGGTCTGAAGACCGCACTGCTGTATCGGCTGCGCGAGATGCCGGCAGTCGAGATCGAGCAGCGCGCCCCCGATCTGGCGGCCTCCTACCAGGCGGCGATCGTCGAGGCCCTGATCGAGCGCGCCGAGCGGGGCCTGCAGGAGACGGGCCTTGACCGCCTGGCCTTTGGAGGTGGCGTGGCGGCCAACGGCGAGTTGCGCCGGCGGCTGAGCGAGCTCGGGGCGAGCGTGCACGTCCCCGAGCGCGCGCTGTGCACCGACAACGCCGCAATGATCGCCGCCGCCGCGCGCTACGTGCGGCCGATCCCCTATCCCCACTATCTCGGCCTCGACGCTTACGCGACCGGGGAACGTCCGCTGTGAGCGCCCGAGAGATATCGCCGTGACAGACAGGGCACGCACCGCCGCCGCCGCCGAAGGCGCCGTGGTCACGGTGTATTCCACGCCTGGCTGTCACCTGTGCGCCGACGCGCTGGCCGAGTTGCGCGCGCTGCAGGCCGAGCTTCGGTTCGAGCTGCGCGAGTGCGACATCACCGGCGAGGAGGCGCTTCACCGCGCCTATTTCGAGCGGATTCCCGTCGTCACGCTCGACGGCGTGGAGCTGTTTGACTACGTCGTCGATGAGCAGATTCTGCGCGAGCGTCTAGAGTCACGAACATGAGCTACCGCGAGTCGGCCACGACGACGGCGACCGGCGCCGAGCGCAACGGCGCGATCGCCGCCGAACGACTGTCGCTGGGGGTGGCGGCGCGCTTGTCGCGCTACCTGCAGGTGCTGACGCAGGCCAAGAAGATGGGCAAGGAGACGATCTCCTCGCAGGAGCTCTCCGACTACACGCACGTCAATTCCACCCAGATCCGTCGCGACCTGTCGGGTTTCGGGAAGTTCGGCAAGCGCGGCGTCGGCTACAACGTCGAGGCGCTCGTCTCGCAGATCCGCAAGATCCTGCGCACCGCCGGCCAGCACAACATCGCGCTGATCGGCGCGGGGCATCTCGGCAAGGCGATCGCCTCCTCGGACATCTTCGCCGACCACGGTTTTCGAGTGGTCGCGATCTTCGACGTGGACCCCGCCAAGGTCGGCACGAGCGTCGGCAACCAGGCCGTGCGCCACATCGACGAGCTGCGCCAGGTGGTCGAGGACGAGGACATCGTCGTCGGCGTCCTCGCCGTGCCCACCTCCGCGGCCCAGCAGTTGGCCGACGAGCTGGTGCAGGCCGGTGTGAAGATCATCTTCAACTACTCCGAGTCGCTGTTGGCGGTGCCTCCCGACGTGACCGTCCACACCTCCAGCCCCGCAGTCGATCTGCTCTACGCGCTGTACTTCTATTTGACCTGAGGCCCGACGGCCCGAGCAGGCGCTTTTCTCCTCGGCACGATGATCGTCAACCGGACACCCAACGCATCGACCGCGGGCCAGCGCTCCTAAAGCCCTCCGAGCCATGACCAGCCTGGATCTAGATGCTGTCGCCGCGACTTTCGCTCAGACTCCTGAGCGGACCGTCGGCGTGGAGGAGGAGTTCTCGATCCTGAACCCCCAGACGCTCGATCTGGAGCAGCGCTTCGAGCAGTTGCGCGACCTCGCGCAGAGCGACCCGATCCTGCACGAGCACATCACCGGCGAGCTGATCTCCTCGGAGATCGAGATCATCTCCGGCGTCGGCGGCGATCTGCACGACGCGCTCGCACGCCAACGCGACCGTCGCGGGCGGCTGTTCGCGCTCGCACAGGAGCAGGGCGTGGTCCTCGGCGCGACCGGCACCCATCCGTGGGCGGACTATCGCGAACAGCCGATCATCGACACCGAGCACTACCGTCGCGTGGAGGAGGGGCTGAAATACGTGGCCTGGCGCAACAACACGTTCAGCCTGCACGTGCACGTGGGCGTACGCGACATCGATCGGGCGGTGCGCGCCTGCGACCGCCTGCGCCCGGTGCTGCCGCTGCTGCTGGCGATCTCCGCCAACTCGCCGTACCTGGACGGGCGCGACACGGGCCTGCATTCGGCGCGCACGCAGAGCTTCACCAAGAGCTTCCCCCGCTGCGGCGTACCCGACGCGTTCGGTGGCTGGGCGGCCTATCGCGAGTACATCGAGTTTCTGTGCGCGACGAATTCGATCGTCGAGTTCACGCAGGTGTGGTGGTCGGTCAGGCCGCACTTCAGCTTCGGCACGGTGGAGGTGCGAATCTGCGACGCGCAGGCCACCGCGCAGGAGTCCGATGCGCTCGCGACGCTGATGGTCGCGTGCATCGCCCAGGCGGTGCGCGACTGCGACGAGAACGTTCCATTCACCGATCATCCACCGCGCCTGATCGAGGAGAACATGTGGCGGGCGATCCGCCACGGGCTCGACGGGCGGCTGATCGACCTGGGGCGGGGCGAGGAGTACCCTGCCCGCGCGGCGATCGAACGGCTCCTGGCATGGACGGCGCCGGTGCGCGCCGAGCTGGGCATCGAGCCCGCCTTTCCCGAGAGCAACGGCGCCCAGCGCCAACGGCGCATGATCGAAGCGGGCGCCACCCGCGAGGAGGTGTTTGCGGCTTCGGTCGCAGAGACGAGAAACAGCTATTCACAGGAGGTGACGGTGTGAGCACCGATCCAGTGCAGGCAGCGAGCGATCCCAGCGCCGGCGAGCCCCCGGGGCAGCCCAGCGAGGAGGAGCTGCGCGCGGCCTACGAAGCGGAGATCAGCCGCGTCACCAGCACCGACATGATCCTGCAGTCGGTCGTCTCGCTGCTGAACGTCGGCGGACATCGGCTCGGACTCTCCTCGCAGGGAGGGATGACCGCGGAGGAGTCCTCGCGCGACCTCGAGCAGGTGCGCGACGCGATCGACGGCGTGCGCGCGCTCATGCCGATCCTGGAGCGCCGTGAGCCCGAGAACCTGCGTCCTCTGCGCGACGCCCTGTCACAGCTGCAGATGGCCTACGCGCGCGAGGCGGGGGCGAGCGCGCCGCCCGCCGATCAGGCTCCGGCCACGGATCGAGCCCCGGCGGCGGCGGAGCCGCAGGCGCCCGCGGCGGGGGAGAATCCGGAGGGGCCGGGGCCCGCGCAATCCAGCGGGAGGCTGTGGGTGCCGGGCCGGTGAGCGGTCAGTCGGCTTTCCGCGGGCCGGCACGATAGACTGCCCGCGCGTTTACGCCGGACGCGCGTGCTCGTCGTCAGACGGGCGCGCGTTGGGGCGAGAAATGTGCGCGCGATCCTCGCGCGGCACGCCAATCAGACCGCGGAGGATTAACCGTTGAGCAGCTTTCTGACGAACCATGGGGTCGTCGTCGCCCTCGTATGCGCCGCCTGTGCCGTGATCTACGGCCTGCTGACCACGCGCTCCCTGCTTGCGCTCTCGCCGGGCAACGAGAAGATGCAGGGCATCTCGATGGCCGTCCAGCAGGGCGCGCGCGCCTATCTGAACCGCCAGTACACGACGATCGCGCTCGTCGGGGTGGTGCTGTTCGTCGCGCTGATCTTCATCCAGAACATCGCCGTCGCCTGCGGCTTTGCGATCGGCGGCATCCTCTCCGGCTCGACCGGCTATATCGGCATGAACGTCTCGGTGCGCGCCAACGCGCGGGTGGCCGAGGCCTCCCGCAACGGCGTCTCTCCCGGCCTGAGCGTCGCCTTTCGCGGCGGCGCCATCACCGGCCTGTTGGTGGTCGGGCTGGCGCTGATCGGCGTCGCCGGCTACTACGGTGTGCTGACCTCGTTCTTCAACGACAGCCCCAAGACCGCCGTCGACGCACTGATCGGGCTCGGCTTCGGCGGCTCGCTGATCTCGGTATTCGCGAGGCTCGGCGGCGGCATCTTCACGAAGGCCGCCGACGTGGGCGCCGATCTGGTCGGCAAGGTCGAGGCGGGCATCCCCGAGGACGACCCGCGCAACCCGGCGACGATCGCCGACAACGTCGGCGACAACGTCGGCGACTGCGCCGGCATGGCGGCCGATCTGTTCGAGACCTACGCGGTCACGGCCATCGCGGTGATGCTGCTGGGCGTGCTCACCTTCCACGAGTCCACGCGCGTCGTGCTCTACCCGCTGGTGATCGGCGGCGTGGCGATCATCGCCTCGATCATCGGCACGTTCGCGGTGCGCACGAAAACCGACAACGTCGAGCGGGCGCTGCTGCAGGGTCTGATCGTCTCGGGCGTGATCGCGGCAGCCGCGTTCGCGCCGATCACCTACTGGCTGATGCGCGACATCACCTTCAGGGTCGTGGGCAACCTCGTGAACACGCCCAGCTGGACGCACCTGTACCTGTGCTCGCTGATCGGTATCGTCGTCACGGCGCTCCTGTTCGGACTGACCGAATATTATACCTCGACCCGCTTTTCGCCCGTCCAGAAGACCGCGAAGGCGTCGGTCACCGGTCACGCGACGAACATCATCCAGGGCTTCGCCTCCGGTCTGCAGGCCACGGCGCTGCCTGCGATTGTGATCGTGCTCGGCATCCTCGGCTCCTGGAAGCTCGCCGGCGGTGGCGTCACCGGTATCTACGGCATCGGCGTCGCCGCCGTGGGACTGCTTTCACTGACGGGTTTGATCGTCGCGCTGGACGCGTTCGGGCCGATCACCGACAACGCCGGCGGCATCGCCGAGATGGCCGACCTGCCCGAGGACGTGCGCAAGGTCACCGATCGCCTGGACGCGGTCGGCAACACGACCAAGGCGGTCACCAAGGGTTACGCGATCGGCTCGGCCGTGCTGGCCGCGATCGTGCTGTTTGCGGGCTTTGAGAAAGAACTCGAGTTCAAGGCCGGGCACCTGATCTCCTTCGGGATCAACGAGCCCCCGGTGCTGATCGGGTTGATCCTCGGCGGGCTGATGGTGTGTCTGTTCGCCTCGCTCTCGATCGAGGCCGTCGGTCGCGCCGGCGGCGCCGTCGTCGAGGAGGTGCGCCGCCAGTTCCGCGAGCACCCAGGGATCATGGACTACACCGAAGAGCCCGACTACGCCACGTGCGTGGACATCGTCACGCGCACCGCCCAGCGCGAGATGATCCTGCCCTCGCTGCTGCCGATCCTGTTGACGCTCGTCATCGGTCTGATCGACGAGCAGGCGCTGGGCGGCCTGTTGATCGGCGTGATCGTCGTCGGCTATTTCTTCGCCGTGATGATGACCTCCGGCGGCGGCGCCTGGGACAACGCCAAGAAGTTGATCGAGGACGGTGCCTTCGGCGGTAAGGGCTCGGAAGCCCATGCGGCCTCGGTCACCGGCGACACGGTCGGCGACCCGTTCAAGGATACGGCCGGGCCGGCGATCAATCCGATGATCAAGGTCGCCAACATCGTCGCGATCCTGATCATCCCGCTGATCACCTGAACACGACATCCCTCGACTACGCCGAGGTCCCCGAGCCTCGGCGTAAGCTCAGCTTGAGATGAACGGCAGACAGGCTCATCGCGCGGGCACGTTCACGCTCTCGCTGCTGATGGCGGCGATCGGCGTCGCGCTGGTCGCGCAGGCCGTGAGTGGGCATGGCGGCGTCGTCTCTCCTCGGCTGCTGCTGGGCGTGCTGTTCATCGCCGCCGGGGTCGGGCGGATGTACGTCGAGAAGCGTCGCGGGAGTGGTGGGGGGCGCGAGGTATGAGCGCCTCGCACGGTGTTCCCACGGGCGATGGCGGCGCGTCCGCGGACGGCGCATTGGAGCACACCGCCGCCGAGGTCGAGCAGGGTGTGGCGGAGGTCGAGCGCGCGAGCGCCGAGCTGGCTGCGCGCTCGCGCGTGATCGTCAAACGCTCGATCGGCTCGCCGCGGCTGTTCGCGATCGTCTACACCTCGCTGGCCAGCGCGATCTATTTCTCGCTGGGCGCGATCGCCGGACACGCGCTCGGACTGACACCGCTCGTGTTCCTGCTCGCGGCGCTGTTCTTCGCGCTGACGGCGCTGACCTACGTCGAGGGGGCCTCCCTGCACCAGGATCGCGGCGGCGCGACCGTGTTCGCGCGCTATGCCTTCAACGAGCTCGTCAGCTTCATCGCCGGCTGGGCGGTGCTGCTGGACTACACGATCCTGATCGCCGTCACGACCTATTCGGCGACCCAGTACCTGCGCGTTTTCTGGAGCCCGCTGGGCGAGCACGACGAGGCGCTGCTGCTCTCGCTCGCGTTCATAGCGTGGGTCGTGCTCGCCAACATCCGCGGCTTCGGCGGGCGGCGCGCGCGGCGGATCGGAACGCTCGTGGTCGGCGACCTGGCGCTGCAGCTGCTGATCGTGGTGCTCGGCCTGGTGCTGTTCTTCGACCCGCACACGCTGAGCGCTCAGGTCCATCTCGGCAGCGAGCCGACGTGGTCGAGCTTCGTGTTCGCGCTGACGATCGCCGCGATCGCCTTCACGAGCCTCGAGTCCGCGGCGGGCCTCGCGGGGGAGGTGCGCATCAGCCGCGCCGGCCTGCGCCAGATGGTCGCCAGCGGCGCCGCGACGGTCGTGGTCGGGTATGTCGGCATCGCCGTCGTGGCGATCAGCGCGCTGCCCGTGCACCACGGCCACACGGCCCTGGCGGGCCGCTATCTGAACGACCCGGTGATCGGCGTCGTCACGCAGATGCACCCGCACTGGCTCGCGCAGAGTCTGCGCTATGTCGTCGGCGCACTGGCGACGCTGACGCTCGTCGCGGCCGCCAACTCGGCGATGCTGGGGCTTTCGCGCCTGGCTTATTCGCTCTCGACCAACCGTCAGATCCCCAGCGGTCTCGGGCGGCTGCATCCGCAGCGCTCGACTCCGTACGTGCTGATCGTGCTCGCCGGCGTGATCGCGGCCGGTTTGGCGGCCTCGGAGAATCTCGATTTCCTCGTCGGGCTGTATGCGTTCGGGGCGATGCTCGCGTTCACGATCGCGCACCTGTCGATCTGCAAGCTGCGCTACTCAGAGCCCGATCGCGACCGCCCTTACAAGGTGCCGCTGTCGATCAGGGTCAGAGGCGGCGAGCTGCCGCTGCCGGCGGCTTTCGGCGCGCTCGTCTCCTTCGCGGGATGGCTGGCCGTGATGCTCGTGCACGAACCCGCGCGCTACGTCGGGCTGGGCTGGATGGCCGTGGGGATCGCGCTGTACGTGGTCTACCGCCGCGCGGACGAGACCTCGCTGTTGCGGCGGGTCACGGTCTCACCGCAGATGCTGCGCTCCGAGCCGCCCGCCGAACGCGACTACGGCTCGATCCTCGTGCCGCTGCTCGGCACGCGTCTGGACGAGGACATCGTGCAGACCGCCGCACGGCTGGTCTCGGGCGAGCAGACCGACGAGGCGGCGATCGACACCGCCACGATCGAGGCCGTGTGGATGTTCGTGATCCCGATGTCGCTCCCGCTCGAAGCGCGCCTGCCCGAAGCACAGGTCAAGCACGCCCGCCAGGCGCTCGCGCGGGCGAAGGCCGTGGGGGAGGAGTACGCGGGGGTGCAGGTCGCCACCGCCACCGTCAGAACCCGGCGCGCCGGATACGCGATCGTCGAGGAGGCTAGGCGCCGTGGCGTGGAGGCGATCGTGCTCGCCGCCGAGGAGCCCTCGCGCATCCGCGGCGGCGCACGCCTGGGAGGCCGTGGCGGCCCCTTGGAGGACTTCGTGGGTGACGTCACCAAGTACGTCATCGCCAAGGCCGGCTGCCGCGTGATCGTGACCGCGCCCGCGGCCGCGGACGAGGTCGAGCGCTCCACGGAGGAGGTCGCGGCCGCGACCTCCTGAGGGACACCGCCGTACATGGTCTAATCTCCGCGCTGATGGCTCCTTTCGAAAGTGCCGGCAGCGCCCGGGCGCCCGCATGTTCGTAATGATCGTGGGCGCCGGCCGCGTCGGCTCGGCCGTCGCCAAGTCGGCGCTGGCGGCCGGGCACGAAGTGTCGGTGCTCGACGAGGACCCGCTCTCGCACGAGCGCCTGGACGCCGGGCAGGGCCGCAGCTGGGAGGACGCCGAAGGCCAGTTCACCGTCGGCACCGCCCTGGAGACCGACGCGCTGATCGGCGCCGGAATCGAACGCGCGGACGTGTTCATCGCCTCGACCGACGGCGATAACACCAACCTGATCATCGCTCAGATCGCCCAGAAGCGCTTCGGCGTGGAGAAGGTGATCGTGCGCGTGATGGACCCGGCGCGCGCGAACTGGTACGGCGAACAGGGCCTGGACACGATCTCCCCGACCAAGCACGCGATCGAGATGTTCGAGCGCGCTCTCGCTCCGGCGGAGCAGGACTGAGGCCGGCGTGTATGCGATCGTCGTAGGCGCCGGCAAGGTCGGGCGCAATCTCGCCCGCGAGCTGATCGTCAAGGGCCACGAGGTCACCCTGATCGAGTCCTCGCGCCCGCGCTATCTGGCGATCGAGGAGGAGTTCGAGCACGCCGCCCAGTACGGCGACGCGACCGAGCTGTGGGTGCTCGAGCGCGCCGGCATTCAGCGCGCCGACCTCGTGATCGCGGTGACGGGCGACGACGAGGACAACATGCTCGTCTGCCAGGTCGCCAAGGAGAAGTACCTCTGTGATCGCATCATCGCGCGCGTCAACAATCCCCGCAACCACGACCACTTCCGTCTGCTCGGGATCCAGCCCGCGGTCTCGGCCACCGACCTGATCCTGCGTCTGATCGAGCACGAGGTGCCCCGCTATGGCCTCGTGCACCTGCTCGCCCTCGAAGAGGAGCGCCTGGAGATCATCGAGCTCGAGGTCAGCTCCGACGCCCCGGTCATCGGTCAGCGCATCGCGGACATCGAGCTGCCCGAGGGCAGCCTGATCATCTCCGTCCTGCGCGGCGGTTCCGGGTTCGTGCCCAAGCCCGACACCGTCATCGAAGACGGCGATGAGGTGCTGCTCGTGCTGGACCCCGGCTTGGAGCAATCGATCACCGCGTACTTCGCGCCGGACGGATCGCCCGCCCAAGCCTGAACGGGTTGGCTATCCTCTTGCCCGAGGCGCCGGTCCGGGATAGTCCAATTGGCAGTGACGCCCGGTTCTGGTCCGGGAGATTGGGGTTCGAGTCCCTGTCCCGGAGTACGCTTGCGCCCCGTGTTTACGGGGCGTTTCGCGTTTCAGGGGGCCGCTCGGGCCAGGATCTGGGCCAGTCGCGCGATCGCAGCCTGGGCGGGTGCCCCGGAGCGGGTATCGTGGGCGCGTGCTTGACGATGCGGTGATAGCGGAGGCTGGCCGTCGGTTGTCAGAGGCGGCGCCGCCGAGCTCACGGGTGATCCTGTTTGGCTCTGCTGCGCGTGGAGAGCTGACGCGGGATAGCGATCTAGACTTCTTAGTGATCGAGCCGGAGGTCGAGAATCCCGCCCTGGAGTCGGTGCGGCTGCGTAGGGTACTGGCGGATGTGCTGGTCCCGATGGACATCATCGTCGCGAGCGAGCACAGGGTGCAGGAGTGGCGCGACGTGCGCGGCAGCCTTATTCACGCGGCACTTACCGGCGGCCGGGAGCTCGTCGGCTGATGGCAAGCGAGCAGGATCTCGCAGAGCAACTTCTACGCCGCGCCGACGAGGACGCGGCTGGGGCCGGGGCTATGCTGCGCTGCAGAACTTCGCTATGACGACGACACGGTGCACGCCGTCGAGCGCGAGACGGCATCGAGGTGGGCGACCGTCGCGGTTCAGTGGGCGCGGGGCCAGGTTGAGGAGTCTAGGGGTGGACAGAAACCCTCAGCTGAACCCGAGGTCATCGATTCAAGTTGAGAGGTACGGCGTGAGCAACGTAGACCCGCCGGTTGTACGCGCGGACCTCAAGGGCTGGAAGTTCACCGCACGGGAACGCGAGCTGTTCGACCGCGCTGCCAATAAGCTTCCGACCTGGCGCGCGGCAAACCAAGCGCGGAAACACTAGCCGGCGTTGTCGCGGAGCTATCCGAGCGCACCCCCACGCCCGCGTGCAGGTTCGTCGGTGAGTTGGACGCCCAGGTCGCCAACGAACTGGTTGCCGTCAACCTCGGAGCACTGGTTGTGCGCAACATGAGCGGCATCATGGCGCTGATCGGCTGCGGTCATGAGCGAGAGGCGCTCGGACTCGGACGCGTATCGCTTGAATCGGTAATCCGAGGGCGCCAGGTAGCAGACGATGTGTCGGGTGATACTGCCCGGAAGCTGCTTGAAGGGCGCCGAGCTGGATCACTTAAGAGCGTCGCTCAAACGCTACGGTAACAAGTGGGAGTTGGAGATACTCGACCGCTTCGCGCACGCTGATCTGCTGGGGCTACGGGTCGTGGCAACGCCACGAACAAACGGGATTGAGGCCGACCTGCAACTCCTGCCGCAGCGTGGTGGCGTTCGACCCGCCAGCCAGCTTCTTGGAGCAGCTCGGGACGCCGTCGAAATGAGCGTGGCGATGGCGGAAATCTTTGGCGTGGCCGTAGAGATTCCCGCCTACCTAAGCGGCCAACTCATTCACTGTAAGGACAAGCCCCTGCCTGCACCTCTCTGAGGGCCGCGCGTCTAGTAGGGCAACCCACTATCGTGCGAGGTCGATGGCGAGCGGGACGCCGGTGTCGAACCACTTGCCATGCAGCCGCTGGACCTTGGCGCGGGTCGGTCGTCCGCTGGTGTGAAAGTCGCACTCGATGTAGTCGAACGCGTGCACCGGTCGGCAGTACGCCTGCCGCGCCTGTTCCTTCTCGGGTCCCTCCTCGAGCTCCCGTGCGATGCCGGCGAACGTTCCACCACGGATCCGCAGGTGTACATGCGGGTCGGCTCGGATGTTCCACAGCCAGGCCGCGACGGCTTTGTGGTGGTCTCCCACGAGCGCCGGTCCAAGCATTACGAGATATGCCTGGTCGTCTCGGCGCACGACCCGGACGCATTTGCGGCGCGTCTTGCCCGTGCGTCGCCCCGTCGTCGTGAGCACGCCAAACCCTCGTGGCGGGCAGACCGTAAAGAACGGGAGCATCATCGCGCTAAGTGCCCGTCCGCCGCCGGGCGACCGTGTGAAGGGGTTGCGCTTGCGCTCCCGCGGCGCCGGTTGCTCGTCCACTGTCCCCTCACTGGTTGGCATCGGGTCCACGATCTCTCCGTTCAGATGATCTCCTGAGCTTGTCTCAGGCAGACGGTCTGTAAGGTACTATAGTCGTGGTGGGCGTGCAAGAGATCGAGCTGACACCGACTTCGTACATTGTTCTCGGGCTGCTGGCTCAGGCCGGCGAGGCGACGCCGTATCGGCTCAAGCAGATGGTCGACGGCTCGGTCGGACACTTCTGGTCGCTGCACCGCTCCCAGCTGCATGCCGAGCCCGCACGCCTGACGAAGGCCGGCTGCCTGACCGAGCGCCGGGAGCCCGACGGACGCCGCCGCAAGCGCTACGCGCTGACCGACCGCGGACGAGAGGCGCTCGCCCAGTGGGTGGACACCCCAACCGACCAGTTCACCGAGCTGCGTGATCTGGCATTGCTGAAGCTGTTCTTCGGCGCCGATCCACCGGCTCTGGCCGATGCCCAGCTCGCCGTGCTGCGACCGCTGCTCGAGTCCTACGAGGCCGCGCTCGCCGCGGCCATGAGCGATGGTCAGCCCGCGAGCGTCGGTCAGCGCGGTCCACGCCAGACGCTGCAAGCGGGAATCGACCACGTCAGGACGGCAATCGCCACCTGGGAGCGGATCGCCGCAGAGGCTTGATCGCGAGATCAGGCCGCCGCCTGCGTGGCCCAGTCCCGATACAGCTCGTAGTAGCGCCCTTCGGCGGACAGCAGCTCGTCGTGGGTGCCCTGCTCGACGATCTTTCCGTGTTCGAGCACGACGATGCGTCCGGCCTGACGGATCGTCGAGAGCCGGTGGGCGATCACGATCGCGGTGCGGCCAGCGAGCAGACGGCGCAGGCCGGCCTCGATACGCCCCTCGGTGTGCAGGTCCACGTTCGAGGTCGCCTCGTCGAGCATCAGGATGCGCGGGTCGGCGACCAGCGCGCGGGCGAACGCGAGCAGCTGGCGTTGACCGGAGGAGAGCTGTGCGCCGCGCTCGCCGACCTCCGTGTCATAGCCGTGGGAGAGCTCTGAGATGAACTCCTCCGCGCCCACGGCCGCCGCGGCCTCCCGCACCTGCTCTTCGCTCGCGTCGGGCCGCCCGAAGGCGATGTTCTCGCGGACGGTCCCCGAGAACAGGAACGCCTCCTGGGGCACGATCCCCATTTGCGAGCGCAGCGAGTCGCTTGACACCTCGCGCAGGTCGTGCCCGTCGACGAGGATGCGTCCGGAGGTCGGGTCGTAGAAGCGCGCCAAGAGCTTGGCCATCGTCGACTTGCCCGCGCCGGTGGCGCCCACGAGCGCGACCGTCTGTCCCGGCGGGATCGTCAGGTCGATGTGCTCCAGCGCCCTCACTTCCTCGGGCTCCTCGCCGGCGGGATCGTCCCGACTCACCGCCCCGTCTGCCCCCGCCCCGTCTGGGCTCGCGCCGGCTGCGCGCCGCGAGCGCTTGCGGGGGTTGTAGGCGAAGGAGACGTCCTCGAAACGGACTTCGCCGCGGATGCGATCGAGGTGCGTGGCGCCGACGCGGTCGCTCAGGTCCGGTTTGACATCGAGCAGCTGGAAGATCTTCTCCAGCGCGGCCATGCCCGACTGGTAGGTCGTGTAGAGCTGAGACAGCTGCTGGATCGGTTCGAACAGGTATGAGAGCGTACCCACGAACGCGACGACGGTGCCCGCGGTGATGTGCCCGTCCAGCGCCTGATAGCCGCCGTAGAGGACGATCACGGCGAGGGCGATGCCGGAGAGCATTTCGACCGCCGGGAAGTAGCGTGCGTTGAGCTTGACCGTGACCATGTTCGCGTCGCAGTTCTCGCTGTTCAGCTGCGCGAAGCGCTCCTCGTGGTAGGGCTCCTGGCCGAAGCTGCGCACCACGCGAATCCCCGACAGGGTCTCCTGCAGGTAGGCGGTGATCGCGCCGATCGTCTCTCGTGTGCGCCGGAACGCGCCGGCGGAGACGAGTCTGAACCAGATCGAGCCGGCGAACACGAGCGGAACCACACAGAAGGTCAACAGCGCCAGGCGCACGTCCAGGTAGAGCAGCACCGCGATCGCGCCCACGAGCGTGAGCCCGGCCTGGAAGAGCGTCACGACCGAGTCGGTCACGAGGCTTTCCAGTGCCTCCACGTCGTTGGTCATGCGCGAGATCAGCACACCCGCCGGGCGGGACTCGTAGAAGCCGATCGGCTGTTGCTGCAGGTGGGTGAAGATGCGCAGGCGCAGGTCGGCGAGCGTGCGCTGGCCGACCCAACCCACGAGATAGGTCTGCGCGTAGGTCATCGCCCACACGATCAGCGCCGAGGCCAGGAACGCGATCACGACGAGCACGAGCGTGCCGGTGTCATGACGGTCGATGCCTTCGTCGATCGCCACCTTCGCCAGCAGCGGCGGCGCCAGCGAGGCGGCCGTGCCGAGCACGAGCGCGACCATCATCGCGATCACGCGCACGCGGTAGGGGCGCAGCAGCGCCAGCAGCCCGCGCAGGTTGCGCCCACGCGTGCCTTTCCCGGCGCGCTCGCCCGCCCATTGCGAGCGTCCGAGACCGGGCCCGCTGACCATCCGCGCGCCGCCGTGCGCGCTCATATTCCACTGACCTCGCGTTCGCGTGGCAACTCACGTGTCAAGAACACCTGGTCGGGGAGGCCCTTTTCGACGATTTCGCGATACAGCTCCGAGGCCTCCAGCAAGTGCGCGTGGTCGCCGTGGGCGACGATACGGCCGTGGTCGAGCACGACGATCTCGTCGGCCAGCGCGATCGTGGAGAGGCGGTGGGCGATGATGAACGTGGTTCGCCCGGCCATCGCCTCGTCGAGCGCGAGCTTGATCAGGCGCTCGGTGGAGGCGTCGACCGAGGAGGTGGCGTCGTCGAGGATCAGCACGCGCGGATCGGCCAGCAGCGCGCGGGCGATCGCTAGCCGCTGACGCTGACCGCCGGAGAGGGTCAGTCCGCGCTCGCCCACGAGCGTGTCATAGCCGTCGGGCAGGCGCTCGATGAACTCGTGCGCCTGCGCGCGAGCGGCGGCCGACTCGATCGCCTCGCGTGTGGCCTGAGGATGGGCGTAGGCGATGTTCTCGGCGACGGTCTGCGAGAACAGGAACGGATCGTCGCTGACGACCGCGACGGCCTGTCGCAGCGAGCGCAGGTTGACCTCGCGCACGTCGGCGCCGTCGAGCAGCACTCGCCCTGCGCTCGCGTCGTACAGCCGCGAGATCAGCGAGGTGAGGCTGGTCTTGCCCGAGCCGGTGGCGCCCACGAGCGCCACGGTGCGCCCGGCCGGCACGTCCAGGTCGATGTCGCTCAGCACCGCTCGCGCGGCGGCGGTGGCGGTAGTCGCCGTGGCGCCGTTGGAGGCGTTTGTCTCCGAGTAGGCCGCGCCGAACTCGTCGGTGTCGTCGTAGCGCAGCGTGACGCCTTGCAGTTGTACGTGCCCGTTGCCTTCAGGCAACGGTGGGGCGTCGGGCGGCCCGGTCAGGCGCGGGGCGCGGTCGAGGACCTGAAAAAGGCGTGCGCCCGAGGCGGTGGCGCGTTGGGCGAGGTTGAGGATCACGCCGAGCGTGCGCATCGGCGCGATGAGCATGTTCAGATAGAGGTAGAACGCGGTGAACTGGCCGAGCGTCAGTTCGGCGTGGATCACGGCCTGGCCCCCGATCAGCAGCACGGCGGCGAGGCCGAGTTGGGGCAGGAAGCCGATCATCGGGTTGTACTTCGCTTCCAGACGGGTGGCGACCATCGCCTGGCCGAACACGCGCCCGACGCTGTGTTGAAAGCGCTGAAGCTGGCGGGGCTCGCGGGCGAAGGCCTTGACGACACGCACGCCCGAGATGTTCTCCTCGGCATCCGCTGTCAGCTCGGCGATGCGTTGTTGTGTCTCCTGGATCGCCGGACGCGCGCGGCGGCCGTAACGGTAGGAGATGAGTACCACGAACGGCACGGGCGCGAGCGAGATCAGACCCAGGCGTGGTTCGATGGCGATCATCACGATGCCCGCGAGCGCGATCGTGAGGATCGACTGCAGGATGAACACGAGGCCGTAGCCGAGGAAGAAGCGCACGGCCTGCAGGTCGACGGTCGCGCGGGACATCAGCTGGCCGGTCTGCTGGCGGTCGAAGAACCCCAGCTCCAGTTGCTGCAGATGTCCGTAGAGCAGCTTGCGCAGGTCGTATTCGACGCCAAGCGAGAGTCGCCCGGCGACCATCCGCCGCCAGTAGGTCAGTCCCCAGCGCACCAGGACGACGAGCGCGATGGCGCCGGCGATCAGCGTCAGTTCTTGGCGCTTGTCAGTGGTTGACACCGGGTGGTGTGGTGCGGCGCCGGCGCCGGCGCCGATGATCTGCACCGCGCGGCCCGTCAAGGCGGGCAGCGCGACGGTCATCACCATCGCGAGGCTCGCCAGGCCCCACGAGATGATCATGCCGCGCTTGTAGGGGCGCAGAAATCCGAGTAGTCGGTAGAACGTGGTCATAGTTGTATGGTCAACGATTATTGCAGGGCGCTGGCCGGCGGTCGTGGTCGTTGGAGATCGGAGCGCCGGCCAGTGCTCGTATTACGCTGCGGTCATGTCCTCCCGCCCCTCGCAACCTCCGCGCCTGACCCCCGGAGCGGGGCTGTGCGACACGTGCGAGCACCAGGTCGAGGTCCCGAACACGCGCGGGTCGGTGTTCTCGCTGTGCGCTCGCTCGCGCACGGACCCAGCCTATCCGCGTTATCCCCGGCTGCCGGTGCTCGCGTGCGACGGGCACGAGGCGCGCAAGGGCCCCTCTGCCTGATCGGACCCCCCATCGGGAAGGGGCGGCGACCAGGGACGCGCTCAGCTCGCCGCGCTCGCCAGGCGCTCAGGCTCCTGCAGCGTGACGGGCAGCTCACCGGCGGAGACGAAGTCGCGCGTGCGCACGAGCGCGAAGCCGAGCACGGCGCCGACGAGCGCCACGACGGCCGCGATCGCGGCGATCGTCGTGAACGCATCGGTGAACCCCACGCGATAGGAGTGCTCCAGCGCGGTTCGCGCGCCGGGTGAGAGCGAATGGGCGATCCGGGTGACTTCGCCGGACTCCAGCAGCGTGCTCAGCCGGCCATGGGCGGAGCCGAGGATCTCGCGGGCGTGCCCGCCGGCGAGCAGGGCCGTGGTGGTGTGCTGGGTCACGCTGTGCTGGAACACGGCCCCCAGTCCGGCGATCCCGGTCGCGATGCCGACCTGGCGGAAGGTCGAGTTGATGCCCGAGGCCATCCCGCTGTGCTCGACGGGCACCACCCCAACCGCGGTGGAGGCCAGCGGTGGGTTGACCAGGCCCACGCCTATGCCGGCCAGCACGAAGCCGGGAATCAGCACGGTCCAGGTGGAGGCGGCGTCGACGACGGTCATCGTGAGCAGGCCGATCCCGATCAGCAACAGGCCCGAGCCCAGCAGCAGCCGTATCGGGACGCGGACGCTCAACCTGCCCGCGATCGGCGCCACGACGAAGGACAGCAGGGTGGAGGGCAGGAACCTCAATCCGGCCTGCAGCGGGGTGAAGCCGAGCACGTCCTGGATGTAGAGGGTCAGATACAGGAACATCGCGAAGAAGGAGGCCGACAGCGTGAACGCGACGATGCTCGCGCCGCTGAAGGCGGGGCGGCGAAACAGCGCGAGGTCGAGCATCGGCCGGCTCTGGCGCAGCTCGACGATCACGAACAGGGTCATGAGCACCGCCGCGCCGATCAGGAAGGAGACGATCTCCGTCGAGCCCCAACCCTTTTCGTTGCCCTGTACGAGCGCATACACGAGCAGGAACAGCGATCCCGAGAACGTCACGAGCCCCGGCCAGTCCACACCGGTGGCGTTCGGGTCGCGCGAGTCGCTGACGCGGGCGAGCGTGAGGAACACCGCGACCACGCCGATGGGGACGTTCACGAAGAAGATCCACTCCCAGCCGATCCCCGAGGTGATGACCCCACCGAGGACGGGTCCGATCGCGACCGCGCCGCCGGTCACAGCGCCGAACACGCCGAAGGCCGTTCCGCGCTCTTTGCCGTGGAACGCCTGCGCGAGCAGCGCCAGGGCGGTGGCGAACATCATCGCTCCGCCGGTGCCCTGCACGGCGCGCGCGAGGTTCAGCATCAGCGGCGTGGTGGACAGGCCGCACACGGCCGAAGAGGCGGTGAACACGACCAGGCCCATCACGAACACGCGCCGGCGCCCGATCAGATCGGCGACCGAGCCTGAGGTCAACAGGAACGCGGCGAGTGTCAGCGCGTAGGCGTTGACGACCCACTGCAGGTCCGAGAACGAGGAGTGCAGCGAGCGCTGGATGTCGGGCAGCGCGACGTTCACCACCGTGATGTCCAGCAGCAGCATGAAGATCGCCACGCAGACCGCGATCAACGTCCACCACTTGCGCTCCATCGTCGAACTCCTCACCGTCGCCGGATTGCGGTTCCTCGCACCGCACTATATGAATGTCCCTTCGGGCCCTCGGCGCCTGGCCACCCAGCCCGCGGAGGGGCGTGACCAGGCTTTGTGGGATCGGCGGCGGCGCTTACGGTTGAGCCATCTCGGCGGGGGGCGGGAACGTGCCTCCGACGTGGGCGTCCAGCTCGCGGATCTTGCGCCGCACGCGCTTGCGGGTCTCACTCAGCTCGGCTTTGAGCGTGGCCAGCTCGGCGGCGCGGTGCTCGACCAGCTCCAACTGGCGGTCGATGTGACCGAGCGCCTCGTCGAGCAGTTCTCGCCGGCGCGGCGGCGCGACGTCCTCGCGTCGCAGCTGGGCGCGCACGGTCGCGCGCGCGTCCTCGGCGGCGAGCAGCGTCTTGAGCTCCTCCAGCGTCACGCCGAGCAGCTCTTTGAGGCGCATGACCTCGCGCAGCCGCTCGACCTCGGCGTCGCTGTAGACGCGATGCCCGCCGGAGGGGCGTGAGGGCGCCTCGGGCAGCAGGCCGATCTCCTCGTAGTAGCGGATCGTCCGCGGCGTCGTGCCGACGAGCTTGGCGACATCCCCGATTCGTAGCGCGCTCATGCTCCCACTCCGGCTCGTGCCTCGCGCGTGTCGTAGCTTTCGCTGGACTCCACGTGGCTGGGACGCAGCAGGCATACGAACGTGCCGAGCAGCGAGGTTGCGGCCAGCACCCACAGGGCGACGTGCATGTTGTGGATGAAGGGCGCGAGCTTTTCCGCCGACAGTCCCTCGGCCAGGCCCGAGAACACGGCGAAGAGCGTCGATTTGGGTATCGAGGAGGTGACGATCGCGAGCACGAACGCGATCGAGAGCACCGCGCCGGTGTTCTGCACGAGCGTGCGCGCGCCGGCGGCGATCCCGCGCCGCTGGGCGGGCACGGCGCCCATCATCGCGGCGGTGTTGGGGCTGTTGAACATGCCCGAGCCGACGCCCACGAGCGCCAGCCACACGGCGCTCTGCCAGTAGGCGCTTGAGACCTCCAGCGTGGTCATCCCGGCCAGGCCGATCGCGCTGACGAGCATGCCCAGAGCGGCGAGCGTGCGCGAGCCGTGCCGGTCGGCGTAGATGCCAGCCAGGGGGGAGGCGATGAGCATGCCGAGCGCGAGCGGGATCAGCTTGACGCCGGCTTCGATCGGCGAGTTTGACTGGGCGCCTTGGTAGTAGAAGACGAACAGGAACATCAGCGCGAAGCGGGCGAGCCCGTTGATGAACGCCGCCGCGGTGGCCGCGGCGAAGAGGCGGTTGTTGAACAGCTTCAGGTCGAGCATCGGCGCGCGCGAGCGGCGCTCGATCAGCACCCATGCGGGCAACAGCACGACCGCGGCGAGTAGACCGCCGATCACGAGCGGGTCGTCCCACCCGCTCAGCCCGCCCTTGGAGACCCCGAGCACAAGACCGGTCAGCCCGACGACGAACGTGGCGGTGCCGAGCACGTCATAGCTCTCCACGTGCTCGCGCCGGGAGAGCTCGCGCAGGATCAGCGCGCCCCACGCCGCGCCGGCAAGCGCGAGGGGGACGTTGAACCAGAACACCCAATGCCAGGAGATCGCCACGAGCGCGCCGCCGAGGACCGGCCCGAGCACGAGCCCGATCGCGGCGACCATCGTGTTGGCGCCCATCGCCAGACCGAGTTCCTCGCGCGGGAAGGCGTCGGTGACCAGGGCGGCGGCGTTGGCGAACAGGAAGGCCGAGCCGATGCCCTGCAGGATGCGCCAGCCGATCAGGACGGTCGCGTCGGGGGAGAAGCCGGCCCCGAGCGAGGCGATCGCGAATACGATGAAGCCGCCGACGTAGGCGCGCTTGCGCCCGAACAGGTCAGACAGGCGGCCCGCCATCAGCACGAGCACGGTGGCCGCGATCAGGTAGGCGAGGATCACCCATACGAGCGCCAGCAGGCTCGCGTGCAGCGAGCGCTCGAGGTCGGGCAGGGCGATGATCAGCGTCCCCGAGTTGGTCGCCGCGAGCAGCATCCCGAGGCTCGTGCAGGAGAGCGCCCACCACTTGTAGTGCTCGTGGCCTTCGCTGACGCCTATGCGCCTCGATCTGGAAATTGACGTGAACGTAAACATCATGCTAGCAAGGGGGCCAGGCCGCATGCGGCCTGGCCGACCGACCCGCATGCGGGTCGGTCACGGGACCGCGCATGCGCGGTCCCGCAGTCGGCGCATGCGCCGACTGCGCCATCCAAATCGGCTCGGTGCTGCTAGAACTGGCTCATGGCCGAGCGCGCGGTGGAGAAGTCAGAGCAAGAGTGGCGCGAGCAGCTCACGCCCGAGCAGTACGAGGTGCTGCGCAAGGCCGGTACCGAGGCTCCGTTCACGGGCGAGCTCGTCTACAACAAGGATTCCGGCGCCTATCGCTGCGCCGCCTGCGGCACGGAGCTGTTCGACTCGAACACCAAGTTCGACTCGGGCACGGGCTGGCCGAGCTTCACCGAGCCGGCCGTCGCCGAGGCGGTCGAGCTGCGTCCGGACAACAGCCTGTTCATGCGCCGCACCGAGGTCGTGTGCCGCACCTGCGGAGGGCATCTCGGGCACGTCTTCGACGACGGGCCCGGTCCGAGCGGGCAGCGCTACTGCATCAACTCGGCCGCGCTCTCGTTCCAGCCCGAGGCCGGAGCCGAGTCGCCCTTCGAGACCGGGAACGACAGCGACGCGCCAGGTCCCGCCGCGGCGTAGATCGGTAGGTTTGCGGCCGTGATCATGATCGATCAGTCCAAGCGGCTGTCCGAACCGCTGCGCTGGGGCAAACGCGAGCGGACGGCCGTCGCGGCGCTGCTCGCGTGCGTGGCCATCGCGGTGATCGGCCTCGGCGCCTACGCGCTCACCAGCGGCGCGCCCGCGCGCCGAGATTGCATCGAAGTGACGTTCGCCTCGACACTCGGCGGCGGCGCTCAGCACGCGTGCGGCGCGCGCGCCAGAGGCCTGTGCGCTTCGCCGGGCGCGTTCAAGAGCTCCGTCGATCAGCTGCGCGCGGCCTGTCGCCGCGCCGGCTTTCCATTCGGCTGAGCCATCTCGCCCTAAAACGTAGGCCCCGCAAGGGCGTCTATACAAATGTCGAAACCCGCTCGCCAACTGTTGGCCAAGGTGTCCCTACCCGAGGACGCCGGCGCCGGGTTACATACGCGGACCGCAAATTGCCGTGGTCATCGTCCGCACCGGTGGGCGAGGCTCGGCTGCATCGACCAAGAGCGAAAGGGAGGCTTTAATTGTCCGTCCTTGCCACAGCAGAATGGCTCTCATACCCATCGTGGCTGAACCCAGGAGACAACGCGTGGCAGATGACCGCCGCGACGTTCGTCGGGCTTATGAGCCTGCCCGGTCTCGCCGTGCTGTATGGCGGGGTGATGCAGAAGCGCTGGTCGGTCAACAGCATGATGCTCACGTTCGTCGCGTTCTGTCTCGTGCTCGTCGCCTGGTGCCTATGGGGCTTCAAGATGGGCTTCGGCAGCCCGATCGGCAGCGGGAAAGGTTTCCTGGACACGATGTGGGGCAAGTCGGGCACCGTGCTGTCGACCGGGGCCGAGGAGGGTCAGGCGATCATCCCGTCGATCACGACCGGCCCGGCCTTCCATTTCCCGATGTCCTCGCTCGTGTACTTCCAGTTCGTGTTCGCGGCGATCACCCCGATCCTGATGCTCGGCTCGGTGCTCGGGCGGATCAGCTTCAAGGCGTGGATCCCGTTCGTGCTGCTGTGGATCACGTTCGTGTACACGGTCAACGCGTTCCTGATCTGGGGCGGCGGCTATTTCGCCGCGCACGGCGCCCTGGACTACTCCGGCGGTTACGTCATCCACCTGGCGGCGGGCATCTCCGGATTCGTGGCGGCGGCGGTGATCGGACCGCGGTTGCAACGTGATCGCGAGGTCGATGCGCCAAACAACCTGCTGATGGTGGCGGCCGGCGCCGGTCTGCTGTGGCTCGGCTGGAACGGGTTCAACGGTGGAGACTCCTATTACGCGGGCGCGAACGCCTCGGCGGCCGTGCTGAACACGAACCTGTGCACCGCCGTGGCGATGCTCGTGTGGATCGCGTGGGATTACATCTTCCGCGACAAGCCCTCGCTGATCGGCTCGGTCAACGGAATGATCACGGGCCTGGTGGCGATCACGCCGTCCGCCGGTTTCGTCAACGGCTACGGCGCCATCGCGATCGGGGTGATCGCGTCGACGATCGTGTGGATGTCGATCAGGTTCCTGTCTCGCGCGCCGGTGTTCCGTCACGTCGACGACACGCTGGGCGTGGTCTACACCCACGGCATCGCCGGTCTGTGCGGCGGCCTGATGGTGGGCCTGTTCGCGGACCCGCACCTGGTCGAGTACATCGGGGTCGGCGGCGCGGAAAGCCTGCCGGGCTTCTCGAGCGTGTTCAACGGCGGCAGTTGGAAACTGCTGCGCTGGCAGGCCGAGACGGCCGCGTGGGTGATCGTGTTCAGCGGCGTGATGACGTTCATCCTGCTGAAGCTCGTGGGGATCGTCTTCCCGCTGCGCCTCTCCGACGAGGAGCTCGAGATCGGCGATCACGCGATCCACGGCAACGAGGTCTACCCCTCGGACGTGCCGACGCTCGGCGGGCCGCATGCGCCGTCATGGCAGCCGGCCGGCGGCGAGCCCGCGCTGGGCAGCGCCACGTAGGGCCGACAGACACGCTTCCGGGCCGCGCTCTTCGCTCTCCCCACGAGCGCAGGGCGTGTTCCGGTGGGACAACGAGACGGTTGCGGCCTCGCTACGTTCGGCGGGGCCGCAGTCGTTTCAGGACTCGCTTGGCGCGAGCCCCACCGGGCAGCTTATGCCGGTCCCGCCGAGCCCGCAGTAGCCGCCCGGGTTCTTGGCCAGGTACTGCTGGTGGTAGTCCTCGGCGTAATACAGCGGGTGGGCCTCGTCGATCCGGGCGATCTCGGTCGTGATCTCACCGTGACCGGCCGCGGTGAGCATCCGCTGATAGGTCTCGCGCGAGGCCGGCGCCGCGGCGCGCTGGGCCTCGTCGGCGCAGTAGATCGCAGAGCGATATTGGCTGCCGACGTCGTTGCCCTGGCGCATGCCCTGGGTCGGGTCGTGGCCCTCCCAGAAGAGCCTGAGCATCTCCTGAAAGCTCGTCTTCGCGGTGTCGAAGGCGACCAGCACGACCTCGGCGTGGCCGGTTCGCCCCGAGCACACCTCCTCGTAGGTCGGGTTGGGGGTGAACCCGCCCGCGTAGCCGACGGCCGTCGTATAGACGCCCTTGGCCTGCCAGAAGATTCGCTCGGCTCCCCAGAAGCAGCCCATCCCGAACACGACCGTTTGCACACCCTCGGGGAAGGGCCCTCGCAGCGGAGTGCCGAGCACCTCGTGGCGCGCGGGCACCGATATCTCTGTGGCCCGTCCCGGCAGGGCGGTGTCGGCGTCGACCATGCCGGGCTTGCGCGTGAACAGCATCTGCGCTCAGGGTAGTGCGTGCGGGCAAAGAGGCCGGACAGACCGTTGAAGGCTCGTTGTCAACCGCTCTGACGGCGCCAGGCGTCTGGGGTAGGCTTTGGCGGTGCGGTTTCGCAAACTCGGCTCCAGCGACATCGAGGTCTCGGAGATCGGTCTCGGCTCGTGGCTGACCTACTCCGGCGGCGTCGAGCGCGAGCAGGCGCAGGCGTGTGTGCAGGCGGCGTTTGACGCGGGCATCAACTTCATCGACACCGCCAACGTCTACGGCCGCGGCGCCTCGGAGACGCTGCTCGGCGAGGTGCTCTACGGTCACGATCGCTCCTCTTACGTGCTCGCCACGAAGGTGTACTTCGAAATGTCGCCCAGCGATCGAGGCCTGTCGGCCGCGCAGATCCACAAGCAGATCGACGCGTCCTTGAAGCGATTGCAGACCGACTACGTCGATCTCTACCAGTGCCATCGCTACGACGAGCAGACGCCGTTGCGGGAGACGATGGGCGCGCTAACCGAGGTCGTGCGGGCGGGCAAGGCGCGTCATATCGGCTTCAGCGAGTGGCCGGCCGAGCGGATCGACGAGGCGCTCGCGCTCGGAGATGTCGAGCGCTTCGTCTCCAGCCAGCCGCAATACTCGATGATCTGGCGCGCCCCCGAGGCCGAGGTGATCCCGCTGTGCGCACAGGAGCAGATCTCTCAGATCGTGTGGTCGCCGCTCGGACAGGGCGTGCTGACGGGCAAGTACCTTCCGGGTGAGCCGCCGCCGAGCGACTCGCGCGCGGCGAGCGAGGAGATGAGCGGTTTCATCGATCGGCTGCTCGCCCCGCCGGTGCTCGAGGCGGTGCAGCGCCTGCGCCCGGTCGCCGAGCAGGCCGGACTGACGATGGCTCAGCTGGCGCTCGCCTGGGTGTTGCGCGAGCCGAACGTCGCCTCGGCGATCGTCGGCGCGAGTCGCCCCGAGCAGGTGCACGCGAACGCCTCCGCCTCGGGCATCGAGCTCAGCGCCGACACGCTCGCGGCGATCGACGCCGCTCTGGGTGACGTCGTAGTTCGCTGATCTCAGCGCGGCTGCACGACCAGCGTCTGCAGCGCCCGGCCGACGGGGCCGCCGGAGTCGTGCAGCACGCTTTCGGCGGTGCCGATGCCGCCGTCCATCAGCACGGTCTTGGCGTCCAGCCCGATCCATTCGCCCAACGGCCTACGCCACAGGTGGATCGTGAGGTCGGCGTTGATGAAGAGGTATTTGTCGAAGCGCAGCTCGGCGCTGATGCCGTTGCTGAAGTCGGCGGTGGCGACGAGCCGCAGTAGCGCGGAGGTCTCCTCGCCGGGGAGGACCGGCCGGCGCAGCCGCATCCACACTTGACCGGGCCCCAGCGACCACGCGTCGGTGAGCCAGCTCATCTCCATGCCGCTCGTCGCGAGACTGCTCTCCTGCGTGTCGTTCAGCGCGAACTTCACGACCTTGCCGTGCTCTGGACCGGGCATCGAGCGCACGGGCTCGGGGCCCGGCTGGGCGCGCCGGCCATCGGGGTCTGGCAGACCCTCGGGCACCGGCTGGATGCGCAGCGCGCTCGCCCGCCCGATCGGCTCCTCGCCGGGGGCGCCGCCGGCGGAGACGGTGCTCAGCTCGGCTGCCAGCTCTTGAACTCGCCTGCCGTTGCGCACGATCTCGGTGCTCACCCGAAGCTCGGCGAATGGGATCGGCTTCAGGAACTCGAACCGCAGCCGCGCGAACGGCAGCTGCGCGCCGGGCTCGGTCCGCTCGAACGCCCTGGCGATCAGCGCCGCCGGCGCGCCTCCGTGCAGCGCTCGCGGATCCCACGGTCCGCGCGCGTGCTCGGTCGGCTCGACGTGCCCATTCGCGGACGGGATGAACAGGCTTTCGCTCATCGTTCAGTCAGGAAGCTTCGCCACGAACTCCGCCAGCTTGCCGGGATCGCGCAGCGGCGCGCCGTGGCCGAAGCACGCCAGCGACGGTCGCAGCTCGGCCAGCCTGCGCGCCGACTGACGGTTGCGCGCGGGGTCGGGGGTGAACACGTCCGGGGGCAGGTGCAGGCCCGGCATGGCGGTGATGAAGTGCATGTTGCCGAGGACGTCGCCGGCGATCAGGACGCGATCGGACTCGCGCCAGAACGAGACGTGCCCCGGTGAGTGGCCGGGCGTCTCGAGCACCGTGAACCCGGCGACCTCGTCGCCCTCGCCGAGCGCCCGCGAGACGGGGTGCGGGGGCCCGGTCCAGATGCGCGCCTGCAGCGCGTTCAGCCAGCGCGGAGCCTTCGGGTTGACGATCGCGCCGGGCGTCTCCATCGCGGGCACGTCGCCCTGCCCGCACCACAGCGGGATCCCCAGGCGTTCGCAGACCGCGTGACTGGACCCCTGGTGGTCGGGATGGGCGTGGGTCAGCGCGTGCGCCGCGATCGTGCGCCCGGCGAGCTGGCGCATGATCCGCTGCTCGGCCTGCCTGGTCGCCGAATCGATCAGCACGTCGCCGATCACGTACACGTTGATCGCGTTGCGCGGCCGGCCCTCCAGTTGGTAGACGTCCTCGGCGAGCTGCTTCATGTGCGTCCTTTTTGCGATCGGGCTTGGCGTCGGCGTCAGGCGGGGCGGCGGCTTGCGATGTCGCGTGGCGGGATCGATCGGCGGCGCACAGCCTATCCGCGGCGCTGCTCCCATGTGAAGCCACGGATTGCGAGCCACACTCCGAACACCCCCCACAGGCCGATCACCGCCAGCGCGTCGAGGTTGTCCTGCAGGCTCGTGCCCGTGACCATCGCCCCGTACAGCCCGTCGATCAACGGCTTCAGCGGCAGCGCGTCGGCGACGTTGCGGATGAATTCGGGCGCGCCGGTGGTGTCGAAGGCGTAGAAGGACACGAACACGACGGGCAGAAACACGGCGTTGACGTAGGCGGCGGTGGACTCGAAGTTGGGGATGACGTGCGCGAAGGCCACGCCCAGCGACGCGAGGCACACGACCCCGGCGAGCACGAACACGATCAGCTCGACCCATTCCTCGGGCCAGCCGATACCGAAGAACACCCGGCCGGCGACCAGCACGATCGCGATCTGCAGCGCTGTGTTCGTGACGGCGTTGGCCGCCACCCCGCCGAGGTAGGAGCCGGTCGGCAGGGGCGTGCCGCGGATGCGCTTGAGCACGCCCCGCTCGCGCAGAAACACGATGTTGTAGGCCAGGGCGGTGAAGGTCGTGGACATCACGCTCATCCCCGCGATCGCCGGCACCAGCTTGTTCAACTGACTCTGGTTGCCGTGCAGGATCGCCCCGCCCGCCACGAGGAAGAGCAGGGGCAACACGAAGTTGAAGAAGGCCGCGCTGGGGTTGCGCCAGAACATCTTGCGCTCCAGCCGGAACTGCTTCCAGGCGAGCACGGCGGCGTTACTCATCGGCGGTCAGCTCGAGATAGACGTCCTCCAGGGTCGGGCGCCCCACGCTCAGCTCCTCCAAGCGTTCCCCTCGCGCGAGTGCTTCGTTTGTGAGCTCGTGCAGCAGCGTGGTCGGATCGTCGGTCTGGCGCTCGACCGGCTCGCCGTTGCCGTTGCGGTAGGCGACGCGGTAGCGCGTCCCGCCGACGCCCAGCTCGCGTGGTGGTCCGATCGCGAGGATGCGCCCGTCCTTGACGATCGCCACCCTGTCGGCCAGCGCTTGGGCCTCGTCGAGGTAGTGCGTGGTCAGCACGACCGTCTTGCCGAGCTCCTTCAGGCGGCGCACGGTCTCCCATGCGCCGTGCCTGGCCTTGGGGTCAAAGCCGGTGGTGGGCTCGTCGAGGAACATCAGCTCGGGGTCGCCGACCAGGGCGAGCGCCAGATCGAGCCGGCGTTGCTGTCCCCCGGAGAGCTTGCGGCTGCGCACGTCCGCCTGCTCGGTGAGCCCGGAGAGCTCGAGCACCTCCTCGACCTCGCGTGCTCGCGGGTAGAAGCCGGCCCAGTGCGCGAGCGCCTCGCGCGGGGTCACGTGGCTGTAGATGCCGGCGCTCTGCAGCACGATGCCGATGCGCCGGCGCAACTCGATCTGCCGTCTCGCCGGGTCGTGTCCCAGCACCGAGACCTCGCCGCCCGAGCGCTGCCGGTAGCCCTCGAGGATCTCGACCGTCGTCGTCTTGCCCGCCCCGTTTGGGCCCACCAGCCCGAACACCTCGCCGCGGCGGACCTCGAAGTCGATCCCGCGCACCGCCTCGTATTCGCCGTAGCGCTTGTGCAGGTCGCGAACCTCGATCGCGTTCGCGCTCACTACCAGTGCACGCCCCGCGTCAGCGTCGCCATCGCGATCTGCTCGAAGGAGGCGCGCTCTTCGACGTTCTGCTGGCCCTTGGAGGCGGCCGAGTCGGGGAACACGCGGTAGGCGAGGTGCAGCAGCCGATCGACGGCCTTGGGCGAGAGCGCGTAGGCGACCTCGCCGAAGGTCCCCAGGCGCGTGCCCATGTGCTTGGGCCGCGAGCGCAGCGCCTCGCAGATCATGTCCGCGGCCTCGTCGGGTGTGATCGCGGGGAACGCGTCGTACATCTTCGTCGGCGCGATCATCGGCGTGCGCACGAGCGGCATGTGGATCGTGGTGAACGTGACACCGTCTCCGACGGTCTCCGAGGCGACCACGCGGGTGAAGGCGTCGAGCGCGGACTTCGAGGCGACATAGGCCGAGAAGCGCGGCGGGTTGGTCTGCACGCCGATCGAGGAGATGTTCACGATGTGCCCCGAACCGCGCTCGCGCATGCTGGGGAGCAGCCCGATGATCAGCTTGACGGCGCCGAAGTAGTTGAGCTGCATCGTGCGTTCGAAGTCGTGGAAGCGGTCGTAGCTCAGTGCGATCGAGCGGCGGATCGAGCGTCCGGCGTTGTTGACGAGCATGTCCACGTGGCGATGGTCTGAGAGCACGCGCTCGATCAGCCGCTCGACCGACTCCATGTCCGAGAGGTCGGCCGCATACACGTACGCGGTCCCGCCGGCGGCCACGATCTCCGCGCGGGTCTCCTCGAGCTTCTCGACGTTGCGCGCCACCAGCAGCGGCACCCCGCCCGCGGCCGCGACCTTCAGCGCGCTCGCGCGCCCGATCCCCGAAGAGGCGCCGGTGATCATCACGTTGCGGCCCTCGAGCGCTTCTTGCAGGGTGCGCCCGCGCGCCGTGCCCGGGTCCATCTCGCGCTCCCAGTAGTCCCACAGGCGCTGGGCGTAGTCGTGCAGCGGCGGCGGCTCTGAGAGCGGCGAACCGGCGAGCGCTCGCGCGGCTTCGTGCGTGTCGAAGCGGGGCACGAGCTCCATGTGCGCGATCACCTCCGGCGGGATCCCGAGCTCGCGCAAGGCCAGGTTCTTGACCTGCCGCCACGGCGGCAGCGCGAGTGCGAGCGTAAGCGGCCAGCGCGGCAGCGGGTCGAGCAGGCGTTTGTCGACGGACACCGCCACCCGCGGCGCGTGTGCGGCGGTGGCGAACTCGTTGATCAGCTCGTCCACGCGCCGGCGGCGCGGGTCGGTCAGGTGAAACGCGCGCCCGTCGAGGTCGGGCTCGTGCGCGATGTGCTCGAGCGCGCTCGCCACCCAGTCGACCGGGACGACGTTCGTGTTGCCGAGATCCACGCCCACGAGCGGCGCCCACTCGGGCAGCAGTTGGCGCGCGCGCTGGATCGCCTTGAAGAAGTAGTACGGGCCGTCGATCTTGTCCATCTCGCCCGTGCGCGAGTCGCCGAGCACGATCCCCGGCCGGTACACACGCCACGGCACGTATGGCTGCTCGCGCACTATTCGCTCGGACTCGAACTTCGTACGGTGATACGGCGAGGGCAGGCGCTGGCCCTCGTCGAACATGTCCTCCGTGAACGTCCCCTTATACGTACCGGCGACGGCGATCGAGGAGACGTGGTGCAGGCAGCCGGCGTCGAGCGCGCGCGCCAGTTCGACCGCGTGCGTGGTGCCGCCGACGTTCACGGCGGTGTTCTGCTCGGCCGGCGCGGTCATGTCGTAGATCGCGGCCAGATGGAAGAAGTGCTCGATCTTGCCGCGCAGCTCCTCCACGCGCTCGGTCTCGACGCCGAGCAGGGGTTTGCGCAGGTCGCCGATCACGGGCACGACGCGCTTGGCGGCGCCGGCGCCGGCCTGCGCCTTCCAGTGTGAGATCAAGGTGTCGAGCTTGCCGGTGGAGGCGTCGCGCACGAGCACATAGACCTTGCCCTGGCGCTTGTCCAGCAGTTGCTCGACGAGCCGCCGTCCGATGAAGCCGGTCGCGCCTGTGACGAAGTAAGCCATGCTCGGGCGAGGATATCCCTATGCGCCGGTACGGGCACCTCGGAGGTGATGCCATCGCGAACCTGGGATTCCAGCTACGCCGCTATCTCGTCTGGAAATACCCGGTTTGTGGGCTTGCCGGAGATCGGCTTGTGTGGGAACTGATCTTTAAAGGAGTCAGTTGCCGGTCTGCGACCGGCTATACGTGTAAGCGGCGATTGATCGGCACTTCGTCGGGGCGGGCTGAGTGGGTTATGCACTGGCGCCCGTGCGCTGCGCTAGCATCCGCCGCGCAAATGCGCCGCCTGAGCACCACCCTGTCCACGTCGATGCTGACGCTGCTCGTGCTCGCCCCGGCGGCGCTGGCCGAAAACGACGGGCGCGGCGCCTACGGGGCGACGGACGACAAGGTCGTCACGAACGCCGGCTTCATCCTGATCGTCTTCTTTCCGACGTTCGTCCTCGTCATGAGCAGGATCCAGCGACGGCTGGAGAAGCGCAAGGAAGCGAGCAAGGCCGCCGCCAAGCAGCTCGGCGACGCCGAGTGGCACGGCGGCTGGTAGACCCGCCGCCCGAGCCGATGCGCCGATCCGCCCCCGCGAATCCCGTTCGCCGCGGGGCCAACGCCGGGAGGCCGCTATGAGCGAGCCTGAGATGAGCGAGCCCGACGCCGTCCGCTACGAGCGCACCGGCGCTGCGGCCGTAATCACGATCGACCGCCCCCACCGGCGCAACGCCGTGGACGGCGAGACCGCCGCGCGTCTGCACGAGGCCTATCTGCGGTTCGAGGCCGACGAGGACGCCCGCGCGATGGTGCTGACGGGCGCCGGCGGAGTGTCCTTCTGCGCGGGCGCCGACCTCAAGGCGACCGAGACGATGGCCGGCCGGCTGATGTCGGCGGAGGGGCCGATGGGCTTCACGCGCCTGACGCCCTCCAAGCCGACGATCGCCGCGATCTCCGGATTCTGCCTCGCGGGCGGACTGGAGTTGGCGCTGTGGTGCGACCTGCGCATCGCCTGCGAGGGCTCGACCCTCGGCTACCCCGAGCGGCGCTGGGGCGTGCCATTGATCGACGGCGGAACACAGCGACTGCCGCGGATCGTCGGGCTGGGGCGCGCGCTCGATCTGATCCTGACCGGCCGCATGATCGACGCCGACGAGGCCCTGCGGATGGGCCTGCTGACCGAGATCGTGCCCCCGGGCGCGCACCTGGAGCGCGCGCTCGCGCTCGCGCAGGGACTGGCTCGTTTCCCCCAGCGCACGATGCTCGCCGACCGGCGCGCCGCGATCGAGGGGCTCGGGATGACACTGGCCGAGGGGCTCGCGCTGGAGGCCCGGGCCGGGCCGGGAGTGTTCGCCGAAGGCGCCCAGGGCGCCGCCCGCTTCGCCGCGGGCGAGGGCCGCGGGGGCTCAGGCGCGGGGGCATAACACCCCAACCCGCTCCGACGAAGTGCCGATCAATCGCCGCTTACATCTATCGCCGGTCGCAGACCGGCATCAGACTCATTTAAAGATCAATCCCGCACCGGCCCATCTCCGGCAAGCCCACAAACCGGGTATTTCCATGCGAGGCAGCGGCGTAGCTGGACCCAAAGCGACGCATGTGCGTGGGCAGCGCACGGCCTACCATGCCTGCGATGGCACTGCTGATCGCCTCGGACATACACATCGACATGGCCGGCCGACCGCTCCTGCGCGGGGTCTCGTTCAAACTCGAGCGCCGCGAACGGATGACGATCGCGGGCCGTAACGGCGCGGGCAAGACGACGCTGCTGCGGGCCTTGGCGGGGGAGGCGACGATCGACCGCGGCGAGCTGAGCGTCGCGCGGGGCGTGCGGATCGCGCTGCACGACCAGCGTCCCCCGCGCGAGCGCGGGCTGCCGTTGCGCGAGTACGTCCTCTCGGGCTGCACCGAGGAGCTGCAGATCGAGTCAGAGCTTCAGGAGATGGAGGCGCGCATGGCGCAGGGCCCGGCGGAGGATGCGCTGCTCGACCGTTACGCGCGCGCGCAGGCGCGGTTGGAGACGCACGGGGGCTATTTGTGGCGCGACCGGGCGACCGCGATGGCGCACGGGCTCGGGTTCGCCGATGCCGATCTCGAGCGCCCGCTGGACACGTTCTCCGGTGGTCAGCTCACGCGCGCCTCGCTCGCCCGCGCGCTCGCCACCGGCGCGGACGTGCTGCTGCTGGACGAGCCCACGAACCATCTCGACATCGAGTCGCTGGAGTGGCTGGAGCAGACGCTCGTCTCACTGGACGCGGCGGTCGTGCTGGTCGCCCACGACCGCTGGTTTCTGGAGGCCGTCGGCACGTCCGTGCTCGAGCTGGAGGCTCAGGGCCGTGCGCGTTATTTCGCGGGCAGCTGGCACTCCTGGCGGCGCGAGCAGGCCGCGCGCGAGATCGCGCTCGGCAAGGCGATCGACCGCCAGCAGGCGGAGATCGCGCGGATGGAGCGCTTCATCGAGCGCTTCCGCTACAAGGCCACGAAGGCCAAACAGGCGCAGTCGCGGGTGAAGAAGCTTGCGAAGATCGAGCGCATCGAGCGCGATCCGCGCGAGGAGCAGGGCCTTGAGTTCGCGTTCAAGGCGCCGGAGCGTTCGGGACGGGTGGTGTTCGAGTTGCGCGACGCGAACATCGAGATCGGCGAGCCGCCGGTGAGGCTGCTCGATCGGGTCGAACTGTGGTTGGAGCGCGGCGAACACGTCTCGCTCGTGGGCCCGAACGGGTCGGGCAAGACGACGCTGATCGAGACCCTCGCCGGCCGTCGTTCGATGGCCAAAGGCAGGCTCAGCATCGGGCATAACGTGAAGGTCGGATATCTCTCCCAGCACGCGGACGAGCTGGGCGCGGGCGGGGATCCGGGGCAGAGCGTGCTCGACGCGGCGGGACGCGCGACGGGCCTCACGCCGAACAAGACCCGGGCGTTGCTCGGACGGTTCCTGTTCAGTGGCGAAGAGGCCGAGAAACCGCTCGCGGGTCTCTCCGGCGGCGAGCGTCGGCGCTTGTCGCTGGCGGTGCTGGTGCATTCCGGAGCGAACGTGCTGATCTTGGACGAGCCCACGAACCATCTCGACATCGAGTCGCGCGAGGCGCTGGAGGACGCGTTGCGTGCGTTCACGGGCGCGATCCTGCTCGTCTCTCACGACCGCGCGCTGCTGGACGCGGTCGGCACGCGCACGATCGCGGTGGAGGAGTACGGCACGTTGCGCAGCTATACGGGCGGCTGGCCCGAGTACGTGCGCGTGCGCGACGAACGCAGGGCCAAGATGGGGAGGCCCGGGGCGCGTGCGCCCCGGGCGCCGGGGCCGCATGCGGCCCCGGCGGGGAGCGCGCATGCGCACTCCCTTGAGGTGGCGCATGCGCCGCCTCACCATCCGGCGCATGCGCCGGATGGAACTGCATCTTCACCGGGCAAGAACGGCTCCAAGCGCAAGTCAAAGCCCAAGCCCGCCGGTCCCTCCAAGAACCGTCTCAGCGCGCAGCTGGCCGCCGAGCGGGCGGTCGAACGGGCCGAGGTGGCGCTGCGCGAGATGGAAGAGCGGCTCGCCGACCCGGCCGCGTGGTCGACGCGGTATGAGTCGGCCAAGTCCGAAGCTCGCCACACCGCTGCGCAGATCGCCGTCGAGGAGGCCTATGTGCTGTTGGAGGCGCTGGTCGAAGAAGACGCGACCGAGCCGCCGCTTGAGTATGAGGTGTGAGTAGGAAACGCGTATGGAATTTTCAAATGTGCTTCGGCAACTTGAATGGACATGTCGCACGTTCCGTTCGACGCTTCCGAACACCGCCCCAGTACCGCCCCGCTGTACCGGCAGCTGCGGCCGCGTCCGCACGGGCCGGGCAAGGACGAGGTCGAACGCAACCAGCGGGCGCGCCTGTGCGGCGCGACGATCGAGGCGGTCGCCGCTCGCGGTTACGAGGCGACGAGCGTCGCCGAGCTGAGCCGGCTCGCGGGGGTCTCCAAGCGCACGTTTTACGAGCAGTTCGAGAACAAGCAGGACTGCTTCCTGGCGACGCACGAGACGATCGTGCGCCGCGCGGTCGAGCGTGTCGGCGCCGCGCAGCGCCGGGAGCGCGACTGGGAGGCCGGGCTGGGGCGTGCGTTCGAAGAGTTCGTGCGCGCCGCGATCGAACGGCCCAAGGCGGCGCGGTTGGTGCTCGTGGACGCTCTCGTGGCGGGTCCGGCGGCGCTCGCCCAGACCGATCGCGCGCGACGCAAGTTCGAGCAAATGGTCCTGTCCGGCTTCGCGCAAGCCCCTTACGGCGTGGGGTTGCCGCTGACCGTGGCGCGCGGGATCGTGTATGGGGTCGAACACGTCGTGCGCCTGAGCGTGCTCGACGGGGAGATCGAGGAGTCCGCGGATCTGGCCGGCGAACTGGCGCGGTGGGCGCTGGCCCACGGCGCCGCGGCGATCGCCGAGCTTTCGCCCCCGGCGCCCGCGCCCCGCGGGCGGGCCAGGAACCGGCCGCGGATGCGCGCGCGCGCCGATGACGAGCGCGGGCGGATGCTGCGCGCGGCCGCGGAAATCGCCGCGAATGAAGGCCACGCGCATATCGGCCCGCTGGAGATAGTCGACCGCGCCGGCGTCTCCGAGCGGGCGTTCAACGCCTGTTATGAGAGCGCCGAGGAGTGTCTGCTGGACGCGCTGGACCTGGTCGGGTTGGAAGCGCTGATCTCCGCCGCGGCCGCCTCGCGCGCGGCCGGGGACGGGCCGCGCGGGGCCTATTGCGCGATCGCGGCGCTGATGGATCGTGTCGCCGACGATCCGGTGCTGCGCGGCGTGATCCTGGTCGATGCGCTGCCCGAGGGCGCGGCCGCGCTCGAACGTCGCGAGCGGATGCTGCAGCGCTACGTCGACCTGTTCGCGAGCAGGCTTCCGGCCGGCTTGCGGCCACCGGGCGTGCTCGCGCAGGCGACGGTGGGAGCGCTGTGGGGGCTCATCCGTCACTACGTCGCGGCGGGCGCCCCGCACGTGCTCGGCGAACTCGCGGGCCAGGCGACCTACGTGGCGCTCGCGCCGGTCGTGGGCCCGGAGGCGGCGGTGCGGGCGATCGCGCGGGAGCAGCGCGCGTTACGGCCCGGTGAGGAGATCGGCGTCGCGTGAGCACAGCAGCCTATTGAGTGCAGGCCATTTGAGTGATTCTGGTGACTGGACTGATGTGCTGGAAGTGTGTAGGCTTTTGCGGTAGATGCCAGCCGGTGGTTTAGAGCCCATCAATGACCGTGTCGAGCCCGCCGCGAGCGAGCGCCTGAAGGGCTCCGTCGGGAAGTCCGCGGAGGAGATGAATCTCACCGTTTTGCGCCGGCGCCGGCGCACGTATGCCGCCGCCGTGCCGAGATTGCTGGCGGACGAGCGGACCAGGACGATCGTGCGGGCGCTGGCGGACGGTTCGCGCCGGCCCTCGGAATTGGAGACATTGCAGGGGATCGTGCGCAGCACGATGTATGCGCGGCTGAATGAGCTCACGGCGCTCGGCGTCGTCGCGACCGAGCGGATCACCGAGTTTCCGCTGCGGGTCGCATACCGGCTGAACGACGCGGCGCGGCCGGTGCTCGCGCACGAGTTGCTGATCGTGCGCCGCGAGCGGCGCACGCTGGCGCGGCTGGGCCCCGGCGCGGAGGCCTCGTTGAGCAACGTCCTGCGCCTGCTGGCGCCGATCTCACGGATGCCGGACGACAGCAGCGCGACATGCGTGCTCGCCGAGCACGAACCGCCCGAGGACGTCCACGCGGTGCGTCTGCTCGTCGAGAACAAACGCATCGCGTTGAGCGACATCCCCAACTCGACCCTGGCCGACGCCCGCGTGCAGGTCGCGCCCGAGGACTGGGACGACGCGCTGCTGGCCGGTCCTCCCTCGAAGTTTCAGGTCAGGGGCGACGAGAGTCTCGCGCGCACGGTCGTCACGGCGCTCGGAGCGCCGCTGCGGCGGGTGTGAGCGACTACCGGGGGCTTTTCGTCATCGGGGCCGAGGTGAACGTCGCGTCGTCATGTCATCACGCCGTCGCGCGCGCAGGAGCAAATCGGAGACGATCCGTCCGATCTGGTGGCGTGCCGCATGGACGGCGGAAACTCCCTGCACCTGAGAGGAGTTTCGCGCGACGGACTCCTGTAGTTCCACCGATTCTTCGCATGACCGTGATCATTCGGGTGGGGCGGTGTGTGTTAGAAGTCCGGCCGTCCCGTGGAAGCGATTCAGGCGCCGACGCGGGGTGTAGAGCAGTACGCGGCCCGTGGCGGCCAGCTGGAGGTCGCCGCTCCGAGTCGACAACATATGCCCCGGTCCGACGGGTCGGGGTTCGACAATAGGAGCAGACAGCGATGCTCGGGAGGTCCTCGCGCGGTGAGGTCTACTTGGCGAAGTTCGGGTCGTCGACAGCTTGCACTCCCTGGACGGCTCTTTCGGGAGTCCCATGGGACGTGGTTAGGGCGCGATTATCGCGGTCGAACCAAAAACTGGTGCTTGTTCGGATGACTCGGGCTCGTTTAGATTTTTGTCACGGAGAGGCCCTCGGGTCATAGATGTCTGCTCCAGGAACAAGGAGCAGTTGAAAATGAAACGCATACGTATTGTCGGGCTGTGCCTGATGGCGGTGTTCGCGCTTAGCGCGGTCGCTGCTAGCAGCGCTTCGGCCGGGGAACTGTTATTCAGGGCCACGAATACGACTGGAGGAGCGACCATCGTAGGAGGCTTATTCTTATCGCATGGTGGCTTATCGGTCTTGCAATCAACAGGCGGATCGACGATCCATTGTAAAGACGTCGAAAATCACGGGATGTTTTTAAGCACTACGTTAGGCGACGTATTAATACGTTTCTTAGGATGCACGACAGAAGTCTTTGGTGGTACCGTTAACTGCACAAGCACAGGTGCGGGTACGGGTGAAATTCATATGCCGTTAGCAACTACGTTATTCCATCTAGGATTAGCACATCTGGGTACGAATACAAGCATCCCGGCCATCGATATATTACTTGATAACGAAATCAAATTTAAATGCTCGATTGCTACCGTCACCGTTAAGGGACAGGTGATCGGCGCGTTGCTTGTAAATGGTTCTCAGGCACCGCTAAATACTAAAGAGAAAGAAGTTACTCTAGAATTCAAAGAATCGGCTCAGGGAGTTCAAGAACTACAGGAATTCTTAATGCCGAATGGTGGTCTGGTTACGCAGCATCTTACTTCAAAAATACTCTCAGAACAAGAATCCGGCGAGACCTCGAAAGACACGTTGGACGGATTCACAAATGGTAAAGGCGAATCTACGGAAATCGAACTCGTAGAGCCATAAGAAGCGAGAATCGATAGCTTAATTCTTGGAGCCGCGACACGGTGTCGCGGCTCCACTGCGGGTCATGATTAAGTAGATGGAGGAGGGTCGTGAAATGAGAATGGAGAGGAGTAAGATATCGCGCTGGCTGCTGCCTGTATGCGTCGCTACGGCACTCGTCGCCTGTGCGACAGTGACAGTGTCTATCACGTATGCCAGGACCTCACACGTGTACGAATCGACGATCCCCGAAGTGCCCGTGACCGGGCCGAACGGCCCGGTCACGATGCCCGGGCTCCTCGAGCAGGCCGACTCGATGACTGTCTTCTCTGGTGACCTGTATGTAGCTGAACTCCTCGAGGGTGAAGGGATCGCCGGTAGCGCAAGCAGAACCGATCAGTTCGCGCCCTCCGGGGGCAAATATGGATTCGTCTCGCAGCTACCCATACAATCAGAACCCGGGCAGCGTCGTAATCGCGGCATCGCGCTCGGAACGGGAGCCGGTGAAACAGAGATGTATATCGGTCAGGAAGACTTTCCCGGACCCTCTGGCGTGAACGCGTTCGCCGCAGGCGTATGCGGTAATCTGGAATGCGCAAGCCTGCAAAGATTCTGGACGGGCGCCGGTGCTCCGAGCCCGTTTGCCGATGTGCTGAGCATCGCGGTAGATCACCATTCGACAGCTCTCGGCGATTGGGCCAGCGGTGATGTATTCGTCGATGATACAGGCGGCAATGTCATAGACATCTTTGAACCCGTAGCCGGTGGCAACGAAAAGTATGTGGGTCAGGTGACCGGGATTTCATCAAGCAAACCATTCGGTGGGCTGAGTGACATAGCTGTGTCGGGCTTCAACGGCGATCTGGTGGTCGGCTCAGAAGGGGCGGTCTATGTGTTCCGTCCCGAAGAAGAAGGATCCAAAAAAGGTAAATATGTACTTGTCCAGAAGCTTATGCCGCCGGGTGGTGCCTTCGAAAAAATTGAAGCGGTGGCGGTGGATGACGGCAACGGCGAGATTTATGTGGCCTCTAAGACTGCAATCTACGAGTTTGATCACGATGGGTCTCTTCTCGGTGAAATAACAGGAACACCCAAGGAAGGCATTCCGACCGGGATCAAAGGACAGGGTGAAGAAGTACGATTCAACGAAGACAGCGCGCGGCCGGTGAGCCTGGCGGTTGATCCGGTTTCGCATGAAGTGTTTGTCGGGGTGTTCGGTTCTCAGGTAGGCCCCAAAGAAGAAAACCTGGCCGTTGTGGATGTGTTCGGTCCGGATGTGGTAGTGCCGGATGTAGAAACAAAAGGGCCGTTTGATCTCGAATTGGAAACCGGCGGTTCAGGGACTCATTCGTGGGGGATTTTTGCGACTGGTACTGTGAATCCCGATGGTGCCGGTGAAGCGTCGTGCTGGTTTGTGTGGGGCACGTCGAAGCAGTCGTTGGATCGGGTTGCGCCGTGTGAAGAAGGGGTGGCGGAAGGCAATAAACCGGCGCCGGTCGACGCTGCCTTGAGTGGTTTGGCTCCTGGTACGACGTATTATTATCGGTTGCAGGCGCGGAACGAACATGGGACGAATCTGGGCGAAGAGGCGCAGGATTATGAATTTACGACGCCTGGTCCGGGGTTGGAGAGCGAGTCGGTGTCGGCGGTGTCCTCGTCTGGTGCGAGGTTGGAAGCGACGATCGCTCCTCATGACGGTCCGAACCCGGGTAGGGAACACGATTTGCAATTGGCGACCAGCGGTCCGACGACATATGATTTTCAGTACAGCAAGGAATCAACTGATGGTTGTGAGGCAAATCCGTTGTCATGTGTTCTTGTTCCTATTGCACCGGCGGATATTGGCACCGGTACATCCGGAGTAGAAGTGGAACAAAGTGTCAGCGCGCTGACACCAAGTACTCAATATCATTACCGTGTGGTGGCGAGCAATGAATCGTTGCCGGCAGTTCAATCGCCGGCCATACTGACTGCGGAGCCCGGTGTTCAGATCGCCTTCTTCGGGCCGGATCATACGTTTACAACACAGGGTGCCGGCAAACCGTCAGTGCTGCCCGACGGTCGTGTGTGGGAACTGGTGTCGCCTTTGGACAAGCACGGCGCAAAGATCGAAGGGTGGTCGCAGGCTTCGGTGGACGGTGGAGAGGCCACGTTTGTGACGGGTACTCCGAGCACGACTTCAACGGGAGGCTACGACGGCAACGGTAATCAGGTTCTTTCTTCACGTGTCGCACCTGGAGTGTGGTCCAGCGTGGATATCGCGCTGTCGCATAGTGTCCCGACGGGTCTCTTTGCCGGTGTACCGCCCGAATACAGGTTCTTCTCTGAAGATTTTGGCACGGCGGTGGCTGAATCGCTTGGGCCTTTCTCCGTACCGACGGGGTGGCATAGGAACCAGCATGATGAATGGGGAGAAATCGTCGAATCATTTCCAGTGCCGACTGAACGGACGCCTTATTTGCGTCATAACAACACCTGCGGGTCGGATCTCTCTACCTGTTACGAACCATTGCTTGACCAGGAAGATGTCACCTCTAACGAAAAATATGGTGGTAGCCCGGATGTGAACGAAGGCGAAGCCCGATTTATCGATGCGACCCGGGATGCGAGCCACGCGATAATCAGCTCTCACGTGCGGCTGACAGAAACGGCTGTGGCGCCGGAAACCGGGCCGTGGCTGTATGAGTGGTCGGCGCACGCTCCGCCGGCGCAGCGTCTTTCGCTTGTGAGCTTGCTGCCAAACACGGAAACACTGCACGGCGCGCGGCTGGAAGATATGTCCTCCGACGGTTCATTGGTGTTCTTCACGAACACGGGGCCGATCCAGCGTGAATTGTACGTTCGCGATGTTCCGACAAATGAAACGGTGCGGTTGGATGTAAAGGAAGATGGTTCACCCGCAGAAAAGGAACTGACTTTCTGGCGCGAGAGCGTGGATGGGTCAAAGGCGGTTTTTACCGACCACACGCAGTTGGAAAAACATTCAGGGACGACCGGCTCTGATCTCTATGTGTGCGATGTGGGTGCTGGATCTGGCCCGTTGAGTTGCACTTTGAGGGATCTGACGTCCATTCCGGGGGCGGGTCATCCGGGTGAAAATGAAAGCGCTCGAGTGTCGCGTGTTCTGGGTGTAAGCGACGATGGCAGTTATGTGTACTTCCTGGCTAGGGGTGTACAGGCGGAAGGGGCGATCCCCGGCGAGGAAAATCTATATCTCGCTCATGAGCAGGCAGGTGTGTGGACAACGAGTTTCATCGCTGCTCCGTCGACCGGTGTAGATGGCGTCAGTGCCGTATCGCCTGATGGGCGATGGCTTGCGTTCTCGTCCAAGACATCGCTTAAGGGTTATGACAATCGTGATAGGAAGTCGAGTCTGCCCGACAGTGAGGTCTACATGTATGATGCACTATCTGAAAAACTGGCGTGCGTGTCGTGTAATCCATCTGGAGCGCGACCTGTTGGTTCGGCGGAACTCCCCTCCCCAAGCCGCCCTGCTGTTCGGCTGGGATTTGTAGCTCCAGTTGGCGCCGGTGAAACGCGGTCGTTGTTCGATAGTGGCCGCTTGTTCTTTGACAGTGCTGATGGGATTGTGTCACAGGACACGAATGGCAGCATGGACGTCTACGAGTTTGAGCCTACGGCAGACACCGCCGGTGTGGGTGATTGTTCGCCGTCAAGTCCGACCTTCCATGCGGGGTTTGGCGGGTGTGTGGGTCTGATTTCGTCTGGAGTAGCATTCGGACCGTCAGAATTTTTGGAAGCTAATGGTTCGGGCGGCGATGTGTTCTTCACGACCTTGGAACGTCTTGTTTCGAAGGATGTAGATACGGCCGTGGACGTGTATGACGCACATGAATGCACTGCCGGTTCGCCGTGTGCGAGCCCGGAACTGCCGGCGCGGGAAGAATGCGGGTCCGCGTCGACCTGTCGTGGTGGGCCTGCGACGCAGCCTCAGATTTTTGGCGCCCCGTCGAGTGCGACGTTCTCGGGCGCTGGCAATGTTTCTCCGGAGGTTGGCCAAGAAGCACCTAAAGAACATAAGCCCAGTGCAGAAGAAATACGCAGAGAGAGGTTGCGGAAGGCTTTGAAGGCGTGCAAAAAGAATCACGGTAAGAGCAGTCGTGCGGCGTGCGAACGTAAGGTGCGTGCTCGTTACGCTCCGGCGAAATCTTCGAAGTCGAACGTACCCCGGCCGAGTGCGGCAACCCGTCGCGGGAAGCGGAGGTGACGGGTATGCGTTTGCTCCGGTGTGCCGTGTTGGGTGGTGGTGTGAGCGTGGTGCTGGCGCTGATGTTTGGTGTGGCTCCTGCATTTGCGGGTCCGTCTTCGTGGTGGGGTTTGACGTCGGGGTCGTGGCCGACAAATCTGCCGGAAAGCGGGTCGGGAAAGATTGTGGTTACGGCGGAGAACATGGGTGACGCGAGCGTGGAAGGCGGCGTTACGCCCGTCGTGGTCGAAGATGTTGTGCCCGAAGGCCTGTCTGTCACGAGTGCGGAAGGTGTTGCGGGCGAATCCACGATAGATCTCCGTAACCGTGGACCGGTTGTGTGTTCTTCGCCATCGATTCGTGTCGCGCGGTGCGTGTTTGAAGGGGCGTTGCCGCCGTATGAAGAGATTGAAGTACGAATCGCCGTTAACACGACGGGCGCAAAAACGGGTGAAGGCAACACCGTGAGGGTGTCGGGTGGTGGTGCGCGTGTCGCGACGTTGACCAAGTCAATCAGTGTGGGTGGGAGTAACGCGTTTGGTGTGGCTGATTATGAGTTGAATCCCGAAGAAGAAGGTGGGGCGGTCTCTACACAGGCCGGCGTTCATCCATTTCAGTTGACGACGGTGTTGGGGTTGGCTACCAGCAATGCGTCGGCCGATTTTGAGAAACAGGAGCCGGCGGGGATGGCAAAGGAATTGACGTTTCAGTTGCCCGCGGGCTTTGTTGGTAATCCCACACCATTGTCGCAGTGCACCGATGCGCAGTTCTCCACCCACGAACCCGGGACGGAACACAACGAATGCGAAGCAAAGACCGCGATAGGTGTGGCGACGGTCACGTTCAACGTGAGCAAAGGAGAAGGTTTCACCTCGCGGACGGTACCGGTGTTCAACCTCGTGCCGCTGGCGGGTGAGCCGGCGCGGTTTGGTTTCGAAGTGACCGGTGCGCGTACGTTCATCGACACCGCCGTGCGCAGCGGTGGTGATTATGGTGTGACGGTCAGTGTTTCGAATGTCACGGAGACGATTGGGTTTATGGCGAGCAAGGTTACGCTGTGGGGTGTTCCCGGTGCGATCGTGCATGATGGTAGGCGTGGTTGGGATTGTCTTGAAGAAAGGCAGTTGTCGTGCTCGGCGAATGTATCCAAACCGCCACCGTTCCTGTCATTGCCGACATCGTGCATCGGTCCTCTGAGGACCACAGTGCAAGCTGACTCCTGGGAAGATCCCCACCCGTCACCCGCGGAACTGGCCGAGCGGCCGTTGTTTGACGAATACGTGTTGAACGGTCTGGGTGGGTGCAACCAGCTGCAGTTCAATCCCGAGATCACGGTCGCGCCCGATGTTCCCATGGCGAGCACCGCGACCGGTTTGAACGTGGGGGTGCACCTGCCCCAGAACGCGGTACTGAACCCCAAAGGTCTCGCGGAGTCCGCGCTGAGGAACACGACGGTCGTGCTGCCCGAAGGCGTGACGGTGAATCCGGGAGGCGCCGACGGACTCGAAGCGTGTTCGACTGGCGAGATCGGATATCTGGGCAAGGAAGCAGGGGAACCCGACACGAACCTGTTCACGCCGGTAATCGGCAGCCCGTTCTGCCCGGATGGGTCGAAGATCGGCACGGTCGAACTCGAAACGCCGCTGTTGCCGAACACTCTGAAGGGCGCGGTTTACCTAGCGGCTCAGAACGCGAACCCGTTTGGCACTCTGCTGGCGATGTACATTCTGGCGAAAGATCCCGTCTCCGGCACGCTGCTGAAGCTCGCTGGTGAAGTCGCGCTCAACGAAGGTACTGGTCAGATCGTCTCCACGTTCAAGAACACTCCGCCGCTGCCGTTCGAAAACCTGCGCTTGCATTTCTTTGGAGAATCAAGAGCACCGCTCGGCACACCCCCATTGTGTGGCGCCTATACAACCCACGCTACGTTTGCGCCGTGGTCCGGCAATGAATCCAGTCATGTCTCTTCGACGTTCGACATCACGTCGGGTCTCAATGGCGCGCCGTGCCACGATCCGTTGCCGTTCGCACCCTCATTGACCGCGGGCAGTGTCAACAACCAGGCTGGTGCGTTCACCGCGTTCACTACGACGCTTGGCCGTGAAGATGGCAATCAGAACCTCAAGAGTGTCCAATTGCACATTCCACCGGGCCTCTCCGGGACGCTGAGCGGTGTGGTGCTGTGCGGCGAAGCGCAGGCGGACGCGGGGACATGCGGTCCTGGGAGCCTGATCGGGGAAACGACCGTCAGCGTCGGCTTGGGGGGAAACCCCTACACCGTCAAGGGCGGTAAGGTGTATCTCACTGGTCCATACGAGAGCGCGCCGTTCGGCCTGTCGATCGTGAACCCCGCGAAGGCCGGCCCGTTCGACCTGGGCCAGGTGGTGGTGCGCGCAAAGATCGAAGTCGACCCTCACACCGCCCAGTTGACCGTCACCAGCGACAGTGCCGGACCGTACGCGATCCCGCAGATGATCGACGGGATTCCACTGCAGATCCAGCACGTCAACGTCACGATCAACCGCCCTGGGTTCACGTTCAACCCGACGAACTGCAACCCGCTGCAGATCGCCGGCACCCTGTCGAGCTTCCAGGGATCGGCATCCAGCTCCCAGATCCCGTTCCAGGCCACCAACTGCGCGACGCTGCAGTTCGCACCCAAATTCAGCGTTGCCACATCAGGCAAAACATCAAAAGCAAATGGCGCCAGTCTGGCCGTCAAACTGGCCTATCCCAATGCACCGCAGGGATCGCAGGCGAACATCGCTAGCGTCAAAGTCGAACTGCCGAAGCAGCTGCCGTCCAGGCTCACGACACTACAGCAAGCGTGCACGGCGGCTCAGTTTGATGCGAACCCGGCTGGATGTCCCGTGGCGTCGATCATCGGCCACGCCAGAGCGACCACCCCGATCCTGCCCGTCCCGCTCGAAGGGCCGGCTTATTTCGTGTCCCACGGCGGCGAAGCATTTCCGAGTCTGATCATCGCGCTGCAGGGCTACGGTGTAACCGTCGACCTTGTCGGCACGACGTTCATCAGTAAAAAGGGAATCACGAGCAGCACCTTCAAGACCGTTCCGGATGTTCCGGTTGGCACATTCGAACTGAACTTGCCGCAAGGACCGTATTCCGCACTCACGGCGAACAGCAATCTCTGCGCCTCCAAATTGGCGATGCCAACCGAATTCGTTGCACAGACCGGCGCGACGATCCATAAGTCTACGAAGATCGCGGTTACGGGCTGCCCCAAGGTCAAGAAGCTGACCAGGGCGCAACTGCTCAAGGCCGCGCTCAAAGCCTGCCGCAAGAAGGCGAAAGGTCACAAGCGCAGTGTGTGTGAAGCACTGGCGCGCAAGCGTTACGGGCCGGTGAAGAAGAAGGCGAAGAGGGGGGCTGCAGTGCGCAAGAGATAAGACCCGTGCAGCACGTCAATCGTCATGTGCCGTGCGGGCCGTGTCGTCGGGGCCGCGCACGCTGACAAGAATCGCAAATTGGGAGGAATCGATGTTCTCGAAAATACGCAAACGTCTCACGTTCACCAACGTCGCACTGGCGCTGGTGCTCGTATTCGCCATGACCGGTGGCGCTTACGCCGCCAAAAAGTACGTGATCACGTCGACCAAACAGATCAGCCCGGCGGTACTCAAACAACTGCAGGGCAAGGCCGGCTCCGCTGGCACCCCGGGAGCACAGGGCCCTGCGGGCCCGGCTGGCCCCGCAGGCACAAACGGGACAAATGGTACAGGCAAAAACGGGCAAAACGGAGCGAACGGTAATAATGGCTCCACGGGCTCCACGGGCGGGACCGGCCCAAAAGGTCCGACAGGAGAAACGGGCAAACCCGGTAACCCCGGCATACCGGGGACAGATGGGGCGACGGGACCGACGGGATCGACAGGTCCGACGGGACAAAGCGGTTTCACCGCAGTCCTGCCTTCCGGCAAGACAGAGAAGGGTACTTGGGTTGCCAGTGGTGGCCCGGAGACGATCCCAGTACTGGAAGAAGAAGGACTTACGGCGAGCATCTCGTTTTCGATCCCACTCGACGAAGCGCTTGAAGAAACCAAAGTGCATATTATTTCAGGAGAAGTCACAGGCGAACACGAAGGCTGCCCAAAAGGGAGCAAGGCTGGCAAACCCGAAGCAGAACCAGGCAATTTGTGCGTGTTCATTGGTGGGTCGTTTGTGAGTAATGTGGGAGAAATACTCCCGGTGAATCCAGAAAACGGAGGACTAGGCGCAGGTACGACGGGTACATGGCTCGCGATCAAACCCACGACTGCTGGAAAAGGGATACTTGCCAACGGCACCTGGGCTGTGACTGCCAAATAACATAAGGGCACGTCAAAGCCGTAAGTGATGATCCCTGGACGCCGCCCGCCCTCTCCTCGGGCGGCGTCCAGGGCCACACGCAAACAGCTAATCTTGCCGTGTGAGCGACCGTCTCAAGACCGCGCGCAACGTAGCCATCGTTGCCCTGATAGCCGCGGCCGTCTACCTGCTCCCCTCGGGCGGTCGTGTCGCGCACACCTTCGAAGCGCTCCTCTACATAGGCTTCGGCATAGCCATCGGCTACATCGGCCTGCGGTTCTACCGCGAAAACCACGTAGCCCTGCACTCGCTCGGCGACCGCTATCGCGGGCTGCTGTACGGCTCGATCGCCATGGCCGTGTTCTTGTGGATGTCCTACTCGCGGATGTGGAACACAGGCCTCGGCGAGTTGCTGTGGTTCGTGCTGGCCGCTGGCGCCGCCTACGCACTGTTCGTGGTCTTCCGCCGCTGGCGCGCGTACTGAGTAGTTCGTCGGTCGCGGTCTGCCTGGAGCCAGAACTGCCCGTCCAAGAGCAGCTTCAACCGAGCATCCGCTGCTAGTGTCAAGAGGCATTGAAAATTGTAGGTGGATCGGCATCGAAAAATGTCGGTCTGGGGACCGGGCTAGGTGTTGTGCCCGGTGACGTCCCGAACGCGGTGGATGGGTGGGCGGTTGCCGAGGGCTGAGTGGGTGCGTTGCTCGTTGTAGTGGCGGACCCAGTGTGGCAGCGCTGCGCGGCGGGCGTCGCTTGAGGCGTATTGCAGGGCGTAGGCCCACTCGCGTTGCAGGGTTTGCTGGTAGCGCTCGACCTTCCCGTTGGTGCGGGGCGTGTAGGGCCGGGTGCGGAGATGACGGATCGCACGGCGGTAGAGCAGCTCGCGCAGCGTCTTGTTGTGAACGTAGGCGAACGCGTTGTCGCTCATCAGCCGCTCGGCGACGATCCCGTGGTCGAGGAACCAGTCCAGTGCGCGGCGGGTGAACGCGGTCACGGTCGGGGCCCTCTCGTCGTCATGGATCTCCGAGTACGCCAGGCGGCTGCAGTCATCGACGATCGAGTGCACGAACTCCCAGCCGGCCCTGCGGGAGCGCCGGGTGCGATCACCCGTCAGCGCGTGCCCGGGCTCGGTGAACTTCCCGAGCTTCTTTACGTCCATATGCAGCAGGTTCCCGGGGCACGGCCACTCGTAACGGACGACCGCCGCGCGCTCGGATGGCTCCCGCCGCGAGCAGCCCCCGCGTCGCAGAACCTGGTGGACGGTCGAGTGAGGGCGCCCAATCAGCATCGCGATCGTCCTGGGACTCCAGCCCGTCCTGCGGCGCAGCTCGCAGATCCGCTGCTCCTCCTCGACAGGACACCGAGAGGGGGAACGGTGAGGGCGACTGGAACGCTCCGTCAGACACACCAGCGACTCCCGCTCGTCGGTGCTCGCCGCCCGCCAGCGGCGCACCCACTCCCAGACCGTGGACTTCGACACGTTCCCCCACGCCCCGGCCTGCGCGAAGGACATCCCATCATCCACGACACGACGAACGACCATCTCCCGCCCACGCGGGGTCATACGGGCTCTATGGTGCGGCATTCCGGGCCTCCTTGAGGTGGTGAGCTTTGACACCCACAGCCTCTCGGTAGGCCCGGACCCCTACCTACACAGCGTTCTGAACGTCCCTGGGCACGTCAGCTAGGTGGCTGTGTCGTTCTGTTCGGTGAGGATGTCGCCGCGTCCGCGTAGTCGCCAGGATGGCCCGTTGATCGTGAGGACCTCGGCGTCGTGTAGGAGGCGGTCGAGGATCGCGGCTGCGAGGACTTCGTCACCGAGGAGCGCGGCCCACTCGGAGATGCGCTTGTTTGAGGTGACGATCGTGGATGAGCGGGAGTAGCGGCGGTTGATCAGCTGGAAGAAGCGGTTCGCGTCGGCCGGCTCCAGGGGCAGATAGCCGACCTCATCACAGACGAGCAGCTGCGGGCGCTGCAGCTGCGTGAGCTTTTGGCGCAGGTTGCCGAGGCGCTCAGCGGTGCGTAGATCCCCGACGAGATCGTCGAGGGTGGTGTAGCGCACGAGATAACCGGCTCTGAGGGCGTCCATCGCCAGGCCGACAGCGATGTGGCTCTTGCCGACCCCGGGCGGGCCCAGCAGCAGGGCGCAGACGCGGCGCTCGATGAACCGCAGTGACCGCAGCTCAGCGACGCGCTTGGGGTCAAGCTCCGGCTGGAAGGAGATGTCGAACTCGTCCAGCGTCTTGTGGTGCGGCAGCCCGGAGAGCTTCAGCCGGGAGGCGTAGCGGCGGCCCTCGAGCACCCCCACCTCGGACTCCAGCACGAGGTCCAGGAACTCGCGGTAGCCGAGCTTTGCGGTCTCGGCGCGGTCGACGAGCTGTCCGCGGTCTCGGCGAGCCCGAGCAGCTTCAGCTCTCTGGCATTGGTCGCGATGCGCTCTGTGAGCAGCTCACCCATGGACGATCGCCTCCTCGTAGCGCGCGAGGGGACGAGCATGCACTTCGGGGTCAGGTAGCGCCGAGAGCACCGCAGCCAAGGGCACCGAGCCCTCCTGCGGATCGCCCAGCACCCGGGCGGGAGCACCACGCTGATGACGCGCGAGCCGCTCACCGTCACTCACGCGGTAAGCCTCGATCTCCTGCGCGCCAAGCAACAACTCAACCCGCTCTCCTGGCTTGGCGTCAGGGACCGCGTAGCGACGCCCCTCGAAGCTGAATAACCCATCACGAGCGACGATGCGGGTGGTGCGATCGACCACAAGGTAGGGCGCCGGCGGCAACGCCCCGAGCGCTGAGCGATCACGCTCGGCCCGTGTCGCCACCACCTCGCCGTGGGTGCCGTGCACCCGCTGGCGAGCGACCTCCTCGTTCCAATCCTCCCACTCCATGTTGGCCTGTTCGTAACTGGAGAAACGGTGAGCGCGCAGCAACCGCTCACGCACGTAGGGAACATCGGACTCGACCTTGCCTTTCGTCTGCGGCCGCCGCGCACGACACAACCGGATCGTGAAGCCGTAATGGTTTGCTGACGCCAGCGCCTGTTGGTGATAGACGCTCTCCCCGAGAGCGACCTCCCGACCGACGTGGCTCTTGATCACGGTCTTGGTGCGGTCATAGAGCAACTCGCGAGGCACCCTGGCCTGCCCCCGTTCTCGTGGACACGGGTTGACTTGATGCAGTTTATGTGATCTGTCGGATATTCCTCGCGGAGCCGTAGGCGGAGCGAGTAATATCCGGGCGCGCCGCGCGGGAGGGGGGTTCCCGGGGTAGCTGGTGGTGGTCGCCGGTTCATGCGATGGCGGGGGTGCTGAGCGGCGGGGTGTCGGGTGTCGTCGTGGGAGGCTGGTTTTGGTGTTGGTGCTCGTATTCGGCTGGTGAGAGGTAGCCGAGGGTGGAGTGTCGGCGGCGTGGGTTGAACCAGCCCTCGATGTACTCGAAGACGGCGGTGCGTGCCTCGGCGCGGGTCGGCCAGGTGTGGCGGTAGATGAGCTCCTTCTTCAGCGAGGCGTGGAAGCTCTCGCAGACGGCGTTGTCGAAGCAGTCGCCCTTGGACCCGGTCGAGGGGGTGATACCGGCCTGCTCGCAACGGCCGGTGAAGAGAACAGCGGTGTATTGGCTGCCTTGGTCGGAGTGGTGGATCAGCCCGGCTGTGGCGGTGTCGGGTTTGCGTTGGGCGAGCGCCATCTGTAGAGCGTCGACGACGAGCTCCGCGCGGAGATGGTCGGCCATCGCCCACCCCACGATCCTGCGGGAGAAGAGGTCTTGGACGTGCGCGAGATAGAGCCAGCCCTCCCACGTCCGGATATAGGTGATGTCCGCCGACCACGTGCGGTTCGCCGCGGTCGGGTTGAAGTCGCGCTCCACGAGATCGGGAGCGACCCTGACGCCCTCCAAGCGGACCGTGGTGCGTCGTCTCGGGCGCTCTGGGAGCCCGGACAGGCCCGCCAGGGCCATCAGGCGCTCCACGCGCTTGCAGCCGACCCTGATCCCGTGAGCGAGTCGTAGATCGGCGTGCACGCGCCGCGAGCCGTAGGTCTCTTTCGAGGCGGTGTGGATCTCGCGGATCTTCTCTGTCAGCCACGCGTCCGCGAGATCACGATCGCTCGGCGCGCGGCGCTCCCAGGCGTAGAACCCCGCCCGGGAGACACCAAGCACCCGGCACATCACCGCGATCGAGTGATGTGCCTTCTCCGCCGCGATGAACCCGAACGCTGCTACCGGTTCGGTTCGCTCGCCCTGGCGAAGAAGGCCGTGGCTTTTTTTAGGATTTCTCGCTCTTCGCGAAGAACCCGGTTCTCACGCCGGAGTCTTCGCAACTCCTCACGCTCCTCGCTGGTCAGGCCCGGCGAGCGGCCGCTATCGATCTCCGCGCGCTTGACCCAGTTCGACAATGACTGGCCGCTGACACCGAGATCCTTCGCGATCTCGCTGACCGACCGGCCACTCGAACGGACCAGCTCCACCGCCTCACGACGGAACTCCACGGGGTACGGGGGGCGAGTACGTGGCATGGACACCACATCCTTCCTGCCGGGCCCGACGGACCCAAGCACTCAGGTGTCCACAAAAGCGGGGGCACTCCACCCCGCCGAAGTGCGCGAACGCGCGGCGATGGCACGCCCAAAACGTCACCAGATCCAGCGAGCCCGTCAACGCGCAGAACGAGTCCCGGGAGTGCCCCAGCACCATGTGGAAGCAGTAGAGCGGCAGCTCCAACCCCGAGGTCGTGCGGATCGGCTGCTCGTGGGACCAGTCGATCTGCGCCTGGTGACCCGGAGCCGTCTCAAACCGCTCCTCGCTCCTCGCCGGCGGCCGTGGACGGGTCCGCTCGGTATAACGCCGCACCGTGTCATAGCCCCCCTCAAAGCCGTAGTCGCGGACCAGGTCCTGGTGGATCCGGGTCGCCAGCAACCGCGGCTCCGCTGAGAGCCACTGGTCGATCAGCGGCTTGAATTGATCGAGCTTCGACGGCGTGCGCCGGCGACGATAAGCCGGCTGCGCACCCTGCTCCACATATCGCTTGACCGTCCGCCAATCACGACCCAACAACCGGCCGATCTCCGCGTAGCTATACCCCTGACGCTGCAGCGCCTTGATATCCATCCAATCCTCCTCGCTGATCACCGCGACCTCCAACTCGACGACGACATAACGCCACGAGCCTCAAGGCCGCACCGGACACGACGGGCACCCCGCCCCCAGGGGGCCAGACCAGGCCGCCAGCCGTGTGGGGAAGCCCCTCGGGGCTCCCCCACACGGCTGAACCTCACCTACATAATTCGATGCCCATCAACCAGCATTATTGGCTGCTTAACGACATTTGCGCTGAGCGCGAGTACTGCTTCCAGCGCTTCAGCTGGAGAACTGTTATTCAAAGCCACGAATGGGAATGTCGTGGGCGGTAGTTTTGAATTGTTAGGTGGGTTACGACTGCTAAACACCACAAATGGGAGCACTATCCACTGCTCGCATGTTTACAACCACGGAAAGTTCTTAAGCACTACGTTAGGCGATGTCTTAATCCTGTTCTTAGGATGCACGACCACAATCTTTGGCAGCAGTGTCAGTTGTCACAATACCGGAACCAACGAAATTCATCTGCCGTTAGCAACAACGTTATTTCATCTCGGTTTAGCACACGATGGAGCCAATACGAGTATCCCGGCAATAGATACTTTACTTGATAAAAGTGTACCGTTTAAATGTTCAATTGGCACCATTACGGTATCCGGCGATGTTGTCGGTGCGTTGGAAGTGCCACTTGGTACTCAGGCGCCGTTGAATACCCCTGAGAAAGAAATCAATCTGGTATTCAAAGAGTCGGCGGTTGGAGTACAGTTACTAAAGGAATTCTTAATGCCCGGCGGCGGTCTGGCCACGCATCACCTGACCTCGCTGGTCGAAAACGGACTAGGTGGCAAAGAAACACTTGAAATGGCCGAGGAATCGACGAGCGCCCTAAACAATTTCAAGAACAGCGCAGGAGCAGCAACGGAACTCGAACTGGTAGAGCCGTAACGAATGCCAGCGATCAGCTTGACTTGTGAGCCGCGACATCGTATCGCGGCTCACAAACGTCCCGATCGGGCCGGCGAGCTATCCTCTGCCGCGTGACCGATCGCCTCAAAACCACGCGCAACGTAGCCATAGTCGCCCTGATCGCCGCGGCCGTCTACATCCTCCCCTCCGGCGGGCGGGTAGCGCATACCTTCGAAGCGCTCCTCTACATAGGCTTCGGCATAGCCATCGGCTACATCGGCCTGCGCTTCTACCGCGAAAACCACGTAGCCCTGCACTCGCTCGGCGACCGCTATCGCGGGCTGCTGTACGGCTCGATCGCCATGGCCGTGTTCTTGTGGATGTCCTACTCGCGGATGTGGAACACGGGCCTCGGCGAGCTGCTGTGGTTTGTGCTGGCGGCCGGGGTGGCCTACGCGCTGTTTATGGTCTTCCGCCGCTGGCGCGCGTACTGAATAGTCCGGATCCCGGCGCACGCTCAGCGCTCGACGGCGTCCATCTCGTCGGGCGTGCGGGGCCGGCGGCGGGCGCACGTCCTGCTCCAGGAGGCAATCGGAGACGATTCACCCGATCTTGCGGCTAGTCGCTCGTTGTGGTGAAACTTCCTGCTCTGGGCAGCAGTCTCGAATGACGAACTCCTGCATCTCATCGCAAGCTCCGGAGGGTGTCGAGAGCGCGGGCCGATCGGCGTGTGTTAGAAATCGGGCCGTCCCGCCGAAGTGATTCAGGCGCCGAGACGGGGTGTAGAGCAGCACGCGGCCCGTGGCGGCCAAGGTGGAGGTCGCCGCTCCGAGTCGACAAACATACGCCCCGGTCCGACGGGTCGGGGTTCGACAACAGGAGCAGACAGCGATGCGCACGAGGTCCTCGCTCGGCGGGGTCTACTCAGCGAAGTTCGGGTCGCACAGCAGGCATCCCCTCGGGGCGGCTCCTCCGGGAGTCTCAGGGGCAGTGGTTCAGCGGCGATTATTGCGACTAAACCAAAAACTGGTGCTTGTGAGGGCGAGACGGGCTCGTCTAGTGTTCTTGTCGCGGAGGGGGCCACGGGCCGCGCCGTCTGCTCCGGGAAATCAAGGAGCAGTTGTAATGAAACGAATACGTACTGTCGGGCTGTGCCTGGTGGCAGCGTTTGCGGTCAGCGTGATCGGTGCTTCGAGTGCTTCGGCCGCGGAACTGTTAGCCAGGCCTGCTGGTGGTGGGAGCATCGCAGGGAGCACGTTCTTATCGTCGGCCGGTTTAGCGCAGTTGTTCACAACAGGTGGAAGCGAAATTGATTGTAAAGATGCTACTAATCACGGGTTATTCTTAAGTGCGACTTTAGGTAATATCTTAATACGGTTCTTAGGGTGTTCGACAAAAGTGATATCAAATGAACCCTGTAATAGCACGGGAGCGGGAACTGGTGAAATTCATCTTCCGTTATCGACGTTATTCCATTTGGGTTTAGCGCATTTAACCAGCGCTACCGCTGGAGTACCTGCTGCAGTCATCTTACTTGTTAATAACATTGTAATCAAATGTAGTAGTCTCGCTACCATCGAAGTGAGAGGCGCCGTGATCGGTGCGCTTCAGAGGAATGGAGCTGCGGTGCCGCTCAATACGGCCATTACCGATGTCAATCTGAATTTCCAACAGACGGCCACCGGTGTGCAGCACTTGAGATTATTTTTAATGCCGGGGACTACCGGACTGACAACATATGATTTGGAATCCAACCTCAACGGCGGCGCCTTCGGATTAGCCTCCGAGGTGGCGAACGCGTTACTAGACGGGTTCAAGTTACCCGGCGGCAAAGAAGACGCGATCGAATTTGTCGAGCCATAACCTAGCTGGCAGCATGTAAGTAAAAGCCGGTCAAGTGGGGCCGCGGCGTGTTGTCGCGGCCCCACAACATCGGATCCTGAGGTGAGCGGACAGAGGAGTGATAGTGGTGACGAGGGCGATACCGGAAGAGGGGAAGAGGCGTCATGCCCGTATCGCGAGTCTGGCCCTGTCGGCCGGTGTCCTGGTTCTGCTGGCCTGTGCGCTGCCGGGCCTGGCCAGCGCCGCGTCCTGCCCGAATGAAGAAATCAGAGCCGAACAGGGCTCCGCGCGCCTGCCGGACTGCCGCGCGTTCGAGCTGGTCACCCCGGAAGTCAAGGGCGATAACAGCACTATCGGGGCCGCTAACGGTAATCCGTTGGGTTTCCCCGATGGTAACCACGTCTTCTACGACAGCCTGCTGCCGCTGCCGGGCGCACAGAGTGGTGAAGACGAGCCAGTGTTGAGCAGGCGTACTGCTTCGGGCTGGGTCAATACCCCGCTTGCCCCTCCCGCTGGTCCTGGCGAACCGGCCGGCCTACTCGTACAGCCATGCGGTGGCTGTTGGGCCGGTGATGTGGCCTTCACGGGTAACCTCTCAGCCGCTTTCGTTACCTCAGGGTTCGACACTGACCCAAAGGACCGAGACGGCACTCTCGATGCGTATCGAATTGACCTGTCGAGCGGTGTGTCCTCGCTTGTGGCGCTGCCCGACACGGGTCCGATGACCACGAGCTTCAATGGCAACAACCCCGGTACTTTCATCGCGGGTGTCTCTGAAGCCGGCAGTCACGTGTTCTTTCAGACGTTCGATCAGTTGCCTGTTGCACCGGAAACGCCCGGCGCACACACGGGGGATATGTTGTATGACCGTACCGGCGGTCACACGTATGCGGTTGGGGTGATGGAAAACGGCACGATCTCGCAAACGTGCGGCGCTTGGCTCGGCAACGGCCCTACGGATCTCAGTTCGCAGGGGTTTCTGACTGAAGGAGCGATCTCGCCCGATGGCACGAATGTGGTTTTCACGCAGTTCCCGTTTGGACCTTGCCTCGAACCGGGTGTGTACCTGCGTAAGAACGACGCAACGACGGTGCAACTGGCCGGGATGTTTTACGCACGCAGAAGCTCCGATGGCTCCAAGGTGATCACCCTAGGGGATACCGTGGGAGTTTATCAGTACGACATTGCGACCGGTACGACGACCACGGTCACAACGACGGGAAAGTTCGCCGCAGCGTCACCCGATGGGTCTCACGTCTACTACTTGATCGGTGGAGGGCAACCCGCAGCCGGGCTTTACGTCTGGGATAAAGGCACGAGCACTTTGATTCCAAACGCCGGTGAAGGGTTCGCAAGCACCCTGCTGGAACGAGGCAGCGAGACCCCCCCGCTAGGCGGGCGCCCTGACTTTGCTGTTGCCACCCCGGACGGTGCCAAGCTTCTCTTTCTCGATCGCGCCAGTCTCACTGGTTACAGCAACTTCGGACCGCACTGCACAGAACACGATGGACCTGGCTTGTGCGTGGAGGCGTACGTTTATGACTCGACGAGCGGTTCGGTCAGGTGTGTGTCGTGCAGTCCCACCGGCGCCCCTCCGCTGGGCAATGCTCACCTGATGGGTGTAGAGCAGAGCAATCCACTTCTCCCGGGTTTTTCTGAGGGTGAGATATCTCCAGATGGTTCGCGTGTGTTCTTCGAAACGCCAGACGCTCTGGTGCCACAGGACACGAACGGGCTCTTGGACGTGTATGAGTGGGAGAACGGGCTGGTCTATCTGATCTCCTCGGGGCAGGGCACGTTCGGGTCGAACTTCTCGGGGGCGAGCAGCAACGGTGACGACGTGTTCATCACGACGACCGATCACCTGGCGCCGCAGGACATCGAGAGCGCCACGCAGATCTACGATGCTCGTGTCGGTGGGGGCTTTCCGTATCGGCCGTTCACATCGGGTTGTGACAGCGGTCAGTGTCAGGGTCCGCAGACGCCAGCGCCGGTATTCGGCGCTCCGGCAAGCGCGACGTTCGTAGGGCTCGGCAACCCCGGCGACCGCGAACCCAATGCGCCATCGGTGAAACTCAAGGCTCTGACGAGTGTGCAGAAGGTCGCCAAAGCGTTGAAGGCCTGTCGCGCCAAGCACAACAAGCACCAACGCCTTGCATGCGAAAAGCAAGCCCGCAAGCGTTATTGGCATAAGTCCAGCTCACCGCGGAGGCCGAAGTCATGAGCGCGGATTTCAAAGGCAGCCGTTTGCGGCTGTTCCCGATGGTCGTCTGCGCGATGATGGCCGTGCTTGCGCTCGTTGCCCCTTCGGCGTTGGCATCGTTTGGATTCGCCGGTGCTGCGGACTCACCATCGGTCGTAGTGAGTAACTCTGCGAATCCCAGTCAGCCGACGGAAGCCAACCCGAACGATCTGGACTCCCAGGCCGGTTCGCACCCGTTTGACATGACCACGAGCTTCAAGCTGAATCTCGACCCGGAAGGGAACACTAGGGGTGAATATTACGCGAAGGACATCAGCGTCGATCTCCCGTCGGGATTTGCGGGCAGTATCGTCTCGGTACCGCAATGCCCGATCTATAAGCTCCCAGAACCGAGCTCCGGCGTCTCCGGGCCCGGCTGCCCCACCAGCTCGCAGGTGGGGGTAGCCGAAGCGTTCTTCGGCATTGGAGGGTACGTCCCGCACGAATTGGTGCCCGTCTATAACGTGGTGCCGTCGGATGGTGGTACGGCGGAGTTCGCGTTCCATGTGGTGAACGTGGTCCAGCCTATCATTGTCACCGCACGCACCGATGGCGATTATGGTTTGGTCGCGCAGACAACGAACATCTCGGAGTACGTGCCGTTCGCGGGGTTGAGGATTACGCTGTGGGGTGTTCCCGCGGATCCCGGGCACGATGCGGAACGGTTCCTACCCGAAGAAGGTGCTGCGTGTCTACCCTTCGGCACGTGCCACTTCAATAAACACCCGGGCAACGCGCAAGGTGAACCGTTGCCGGATAGCGCGCCGCCGACGGCGTTTTTGACGAATCCGACGAAGTGTGGCCCGGGTAGCGAGTATGACGTTAAGTTCATTGGAGATAGTTGGGTGCATCCTGGATTGTTCGAACCGTTCGATCGTAAGCCGGTTTTGAGCGATCCCAACTGGCAGACGGCGACGACGCCGATGTATCCGGCGGGTGTGACCGGTTGTAATAAGCTGGTGTTCAACCCGTCGTTGAAGGTGACACCGGACACGACCGAGGCCGATTCTCCGTCCGGGTACGGTATTGATTTGCACGTCCCGCAGAGCATCGCGCCGACCGATCTTGCCGCTCCGGCGTTGGATAACGCGGTGGCGACGTTGCCGCAAGGTTTGGCTATCTCTCCGGGCGCGGCAGATGGGCTGCAGGCGTGTACGAATATTGGTGCCGATCCACCGGGCAGTCCGGGTAACGAGATCGGGTTGGGCAGCGATGCGCAGCCGACGTGTCCGCATGCTTCGCAGGTCGGCACGGTCGAAGTGACGACGCCGCTGTTGCCCGACATCCTGCACGGCGAAGTGTATTTGAGCAGCGAGCATTCGGGGAATACGTATGCGGTGTTCATCGTGATCCGCGGTGACGGGCTGTTGGTGAAGCTGAAGTCGACCGTGGTCGCGAACCCCGTGACGGGCCAGTTGACCGCGAGCTTCTTGAACAATCCGCAATTCCCGTTCACCGATTTCGTGCTGCATTTCTACGGTGGTCCGCGCGCGGTGCTCGTGAACCCGAGCGCGTGCGGTCCTGCCACGACGACGATGGATCTGACGCCGTGGTCCGCCACCAGTCCCGGCGGTACGGGCGATGCGACGCCTTCCAGCACGTTCAACGTGAGCTTTGACGGGCTGGGTGGGGCGTGTCCGTTCCCGCAGCCCTTCGCGCCGTCCTTTACGGCGGGTACGACGAGCATCCAGGCCGGTGGCTACAGCCCGTTCAGCGCGACGTTCTCACGTAACGATGCCGACCAGAGGATCGACCACGCACAGGTCAAGACCCCTGTCGGTTTGCTCGGGACGCTTGCCAACGTCCCATTGTGCGGCGAACCTCAGGCGTCGGAGGGGACGTGCTCTTCGGCGTCGCAGATCGGTCACGTGACCGTGGGTGTCGGTTCCGGCGCGGCGCCGTTGTATCTGCCGGTCCCGGGTCAGCCACCGAACCCTGTGTATCTGACCGGCCCGTACAAGGGCGCGCCGTTCGGCCTGTCGTTCGTCATCCCAGCGATCGCGGGCCCCTACAACCTGGGTACCGTCGTCGTGCGTGCCGCGATCAACGTCGATCCACATACGGCGGCGTTGACGATCACGAGCGACCCGTTGCCGACGATCATCGACGGCATCCCGATCCAAGTCAAGACCGTCAACGTCCTGATCGATCGCCCCAACTTCGTGTTCAACCCGACCAACTGCGGTCGCACGAGCATCGGGGGATCGGTGACCAGCCGTGAGGGCTCCACCGCGAGCTTTTCCTCGCCGTTCCAGGTCACTGGTTGTGGGGATCTCAAGTTCAAACCGGCATTCAAGGTCTCCACGTCGGGGAAAACGTCGAAAGCGAGGGGCGCCAGCCTCGATGCGCGGGTCAGCTTCCCGAACGGGGCGCTGGGGACGCAGGCGAACATCGCGAAGGTCAAGGTCGACCTGCCCAAGCAGCTGCCGTCGCGGTTGACGACGTTGCAGAAAGCCTGTACGGCGGCGACGTTCGAAGCGAATCCCGGGGCGTGTCCCGCGGCGTCGGTCATCGGGGTCGTCAAGGCGACCACGCCGACGCTGCCGACCATGCTGACCGGTCCGGTGTACTTCGTCTCCCACGGTGGCGCGGCCTTCCCGGACCTGGTGATCGTGTTGCAGGGCGATGGCGTCCGGGTGGATCTGACCGCCGCGACGTTCATCAGCAAAGCGGGGATCACGAGCTCCACCTTCAGGACCGTCCCCGACGTGCCTGTCAGCTCGTTCGAGCTGTACCTGCCCGAGGGCCCGTATTCCGCGCTGGCGGCCAACGGGAACCTCTGCAAAAGCAAACTCGTGATGCCGACGGTCTTCACGGCGCAGAACGGTCTGACGATGCGTCAGTCCACGCCGATCGCCGTGACCGGATGCCCCAAAGCCAAGTCGCACAAGGCCCGCAGGGCACGAAAGGCCAATGGTCATAACGGCCAGGGGAGGACGGCGTGATGCATGCTCGCAGACTCACCCTGACGATCCTCGTCGGCACCCTCGGCCTTGTTGGCTGCGCGGCCGCCCCCGCGCTCGCTGTGGTCCCGGAAGCTCCGGTGACCGAAGCGCCGAGTGCCCTCACGGGTACCACGGCGACGCTCAACGGTGAACTGAATCCCGGGGCGGGCGTCGAAGAACTCGCGTACCGCTTCTTCTACAGTCCCGGCGGGGAATGCAACAACTTCCAGGTCCTGCCGGTGGAACCGCCGTTCCCGCTGGCCGCGGGCAACCACAAAAAAGTCTCGCTCCCGGTCACCGGCCTGGAGGCGAGCACGACCTACTGGGTCTGTCTGCTGGCGATCAATCCCACGGAAGAAGCCGAACAGACCTTGGGCTCGACCGTCGAATTCAAAACCCCGGCGTCGAAGCCTCTCGTGTCGAGCGAGAGCGCCGTGAATGTGACGCCGTTCGCGGCGACCTTGGTCGCTGAAGCGAACCCTGAGAACCAGAGCACGTCGTGTGTCTTTGAATATGGTCTGGTCGCGGGTGAATACAGGGCGCCGTGCGAACCGGCTACCTTCGAAGGTGGGGGTCTCGTAGGCGTCAGCTTCGCGTTGGGAAAACTGGCGCCGGCGACCAAATACCACTATCGCGTCGTCGTCAAGAACGCGACCGGAGAAACCAAAAGCCCGGACGAAACATTTGAAACGCTGGCCCTGGAAAAGCCGATTCTCGAAGGGGAACACACGGGCCTCGTCACGGCGCCCGAGACGACGATCGAAGGGCTGCTCGACCCCAACTACCAACCCATTTTCGGCTGTGAAGTGCAGTACGCCCTCCAGGGCGCGGGGTTCGGCGCACCGGAAGCCGTTCCATGCCAGCCCAACAACCCGCCCGAAAACACGTTCGGCGAAGGCGCCGGCTTCGTGCCGCTGATCGCTACGTTGACCGGCCTTCAACCCGGCGCGAGCTATGAATACCGCATCCTCGCGACCAATCAAAGCGGGACCGCCGAAGGGACGCAAGGGACACCGTTTACCGTCCCGCCCGCGCCCTCGGTCACGATCGGCGAGGCGCAGAACATCACCCGCACCACGGCCACGCTTCCCGGCACGGTCAACCCGGAAGGCCTCGAAACGTCCTACTACTACCAATATGGCACGACCACCTCCTACGGCGGCAACTCCCCATCGATCCAGGGCGTCAGCGCCGGGTCCGGCACCGCCGCGGTCCCCGCGCCCATCGGCATCAGAGGTCTGCTGCCTGCGACGACCTACCACTATCGGCTCGCCGCGACCAACGCGGACGGCACGACCTACAGTGAAGACAAAACATTCACGACAGCGCCCCCGACACCACCGACGGCCAGCACCGGGGGAGCGTCGAACGTCACGCTCACGACCGCGACCGTCGCGGGGACGATCGACCCGGAAGGGTTGGAAACGTCCTACGAGCTCGATCTCGGGGTCGATGCGACGTACGGGACGAGCATCTACGGCGAAGCCGGGTCCGGCGACACGCCCACCGAAATCACGGTTCCCCTGCAGAATCTCGCTCCCGACAGCACTTACCACTACCGGATGGTCGCGATCAACAGCGACGGACGCGTCGCCGGCACAGACCGCACCTTCACGACCCCCGCCTACAGCAACCCGATCGTACAGCCCTCAGGACTGCCGTTGCTTCAGACGCCGGCGATCGCGTTCCCCACGGAAACCAAGAACACCGCCAAACCCTCCGTCAAAAAACACAAGAAGCCAAAGCGCAAGCAGCCAAAGCACAAGCAGCCCAAGCGCAAGAGTAAGCGCAAGAAATAGAAACAGCGGCGAACGGCTCGCTTCCAGCTAGACGTCCCAAGCTGGGCGCCAGACGTGGCCGAGTCGGACGAGTATCCGGGCCAATGCTGGCGCAAGTTGGAGACGATTCACCCGATCTCGTCGCTAATCGTTCGTGTGGTGAAGACTCCCTGCTCCTGGCAGCAGTCTCGAATGACGAACTCCTGCATCTCATCGCAAGCTCCGGAGGGTGTCGAGAGCGCGGGCCGATCGGCGTGTGTTAGAAATCGGGCCGTCCCGCCGAAGTGATTCAGGCGCCGAGACGGGGTGTAGAGCAGCACGCGGCCCGTGGCGGCCAAGGTGGAGGTCGCCGCTCCGGAGTCGACAAGATAAAGCCCCGATTCAATGGGTCGGGGTTCGACAACGGGAGCAGACAGCGATGCGCACGAGGTCCTCGCTCGGCGGGATCTACTCAGCGAAGCTCGGGTCGATCGGCAGGCATCCCCTCGGGGCGGCTCCTTTGGGAGTCTCAGGGGCAATGGTTCGCTTGCGATTATTGTGGGCTAACCAAAAACTGGTGCTTGTTCGGATGACTCGGGCTCGTTTAGATTTCCTGTCACGGAGAGGCCCTTCGGGTCACAGATGTCTGCTCCAGGAACAAGGAGCAGTTGAAAATGAAACGCATACGTATTGTTGGGCTGTGCTTGGTGGCGGTGTTCGCCCTCAGCGCGGCTGTGGCTAGCAGTGCTTCGGCTGGATCTCTGTTATATGTCTCCCCTGGAGGATTTCCAGTTCATTATCATGGGTTAGTCACTACGACAACAAAATTGGAAACCGTAGGAAACAAAAATGTGGAATGCACAGGAGGCGTCCATATTTTAGGTGACATTATAAGTGTTCACTTATCTATCACGGATTACTTATTCTTAGGGTGCAAAGGTCCTCTTGGCACGACGTGTACCAGTACAGGCGAGCCAGCTGGAGCTATATTAGCCCTAATTCACGAACATCTTGGGTTAATCGATGACCCGTCAGGAAACTTATTCAACGATCCGGGTGTGCTGGGCTTAGTATCTAACATTCACTTCATATGTAAGCTCTCCTTCATTGAAGAAGAAGTAAATGTTGAAGGGTCGTTGATCGGGCAGATAATCAGTCCCGCGGTTGGCGGGGAAGCGAGTAGTACCGCAGAACTATTATATGCAAATAATGGGACTACTGGGCAGCCATTATTTACGTTATTCTTATCTCCTTTACTGGGAACCGTACACTCGTTATTGTTAACAAAAGTTGGCTCCGGCGGCAGTAAAGAAGTATCCAGTCAGACGGGTAGAGGTTCAATCTTATACACAGGAGGACGAAAAGTAGGACTCGAAGTTCATTAGCAATGATTGATAGTTGATCGTTTGTCGTGGGGTCGCGGCCTTTTGGTCGCGGCTTCATGGCATGGTGATAAATATGGACGTGCGGGCGGTTGGAACAGTGGATGCATTATTAGTCGTCGTCGTAGGGAGGTGAGGGTGAGGTTGCGCGGAATATTTAGGTATCACGTTGGTCGCGGTCATGTGGTCGATGTCGTGGTGTTGATGTGGGTGCTGGCGGGCATCCTCGCGCTCTTCGGTGCATCTGCGCAGGCATTGCTGTCCCACCAGCCTGTGCCGCCGGCGATCCAAGGCGTTTCACCGTCCTGTCCAGATGCGCTGTTGCCCGGACCGTTCGGTGAAGTGACAGCGATGACCGGGGATTCCGGGCACCTGTGGGTGGCTGAAAAAGTGTCCACGTCGGTCAGGACGGATCGGTTTAGCGCGACCTCGCCGTATCCGTGCGAACTGCAGCTTGCTGAAATTACCCAAAGAGGACTACTGCATGGGGTGGAAGGGGTCGCGGTCGGTCATACAGACGGTAAGACACAGGTGTATGTGGGATATCGTGATGGTGAAGTGGGGGTATCCAATGGAGAATCGGGCGCTTCGCTCGAACATTGGAATGGGCTTGGTGAAGAAGTCAATGGGGTTGCGGTGGACAATTCGCCGGAAGGGGCGGGTGATTGGGCTGTCGGTGATGTGCTTGTCGCGGTAAGCAGCGCTGGTCTCCACGTAGTTGACGTACTCAAGCCCAAGGTTGGTGGCGGTGAGGAAATGGTTGGGCAGCTGAAAGGTACTGGTCCGGGTGAACCGTTTGGCTTTCTCTTTGGTCTTGCGGTGGACTACGTGAATGGAGATCTGTTTGTTGTGGACTCCAAAAACGTTGATATATTTGAACCGGGTGTGCCGGGTGAATATAGGTTTGTGCGTAGGATCACGGGGACTCCAAACGGTCCGCTCGGCGCAAATGGTAAATTGGCTGTTGCTGTGGATGGTGGTGAGAAGGTGGAGGGTAAAGAGGGTCAGGTCTATGTCGGTGAACCCGGGGTCGTGGATCAGTTTAGTTTGACTGGTGAATTTCTTAATGCGATCACGAACGCGGATCTCCAGAAGGAACAGCCGGGCGCGGTGTTTGGGAGAGAAGGGGACGATGCAACTGTTGTGGCTGTTGATCCGTTGACGCATCATTTGTTCGCTAGGGTTAGGTCTGATGGGAAAGAGGTTGTGGATGGGTTTGGTCCGAGTGTTGTGATTCCGGATGTGGTGACGAAGCCTGTGACGAATGTGGAATTTGAATCGGGGTCGCATTTGTGGAGTGTGAGACCGCATGGTACGGTGAATCCTGATGGTGAAGGTGAAGCTTCGTGTTGGTTTGTGTGGGGTACGTCGGAATCGTTTGGGCATGAAGCGCCGTGTGAAAAACCGGTCGCGAATGGTACTGTGCCGGTGGGTGTGCAGGCCGAATTGACTGGGCTTGCGCCGGGTACGACTTATTATTATCGGCTGGAGGCGAAGAATAGCAACGGGACTAATCTCGGCAAAGGCAGTGAAAAATTTAGGACTCCGGGTCCGGGTTTGGGTAGTGAGTCTGTGTCGGGTGTGTCATCGTCGGGTGTAAGGCTTGAAGCGACGATCAATCCTGATCAGATGGAACCCGTGCCTGTGTTGTATCGGTTTGAATATGATACGAGTCCGTATGGATTGGGTGAAGGTCCTCATGGCGTGAGGGTGCCCGAGCCGGATGCTTTGGTGGGGATCGGCGAAAAAGATGTGGAAGTGGAACAGCATGGTACCGGTTTGGTTGCGGGTACGGCTTATCATTATCGTGTTGTCGCGATCAGTGATGTCCAAGTTGCAAAAGGGAGATTTGAATCGGAGGAATTCTATGGTCCTGACCAGGTGTTTACTACGGAGGGGAAAGGTGCTCCGTTGGTGCTTCCGGATGGGCGTGCGTGGGAATTGGTTTCTCCGCCGGACAAGCTCGGTGCGCTGATCCTCCCGATTGGTGAACAGGGTGTCGTGCAGGCGTCGATTGGGGGTGGGGCGTTCACGTATGTGACGCTTGGTGCGACCGAACGAGAACCGCAGGGCAGTCCCGAGGCTGTGCAGGTGTTCTCGTCGCGTTGTGGTGGTGGGTGGTTCTCGAGTGATATAGCAATGCCTCACAGCGAGCCGGTGGGTGTATCGGTCGGCGCGGGGTTCGAGTACCGGTATTTCTCCGAAGATCTCTCCTCCGCGATCGTGGCACCGCTTGGGCCGTTCTCGCCCCCGGAAATCGAACATGTCTCTGAGGTATCTCCGGAAGCGACCGAACAGTCTTCGTACGTGCGCCACAACTCGATATGCCGGCCTCCATTGGCAATGCCTTACGAGCCGATTGTTTCCGGGGCTCCTGGGTATGAGGAATTGCCTGCGGGCACAGAATTCGGTGGCGGTGTCAGTTTTGTCGAAGCGACACCGGATGCCAGGCATGTGATCATCAAATCGCGTGTGCCGTTGACTCCGGGTGGGGGTTTGTTGTATGAGTGGAGCGCGGATGCGCAATCGGCCGGCGAACGGTTGCAGCCGCTCTATGTTTTGCCTAAAGGTGAAGGTGGGGGTCTTGTGAATGGCGGCTTGCCGGGACCGACCTCATTGAATCATCAGCTTTCGGATGACGGTTCGATCTTCTTTGAATATAATCGGCATCTCTATTTGCAGGATGTCGCCGGGCGGGAATCTGTACGCCTTGACATAGCGCAGGGCGTGCCGGAACCGAGTGGTGCTGGTGCTGTTTTCCTGGATGCCTCCAGCGACGGGTCCAGGGTCCTCTTCAAGGATGGTGAGCAGTTGACCAGTGCTCCCGGTGGTGGTGTCTATGAATGCCAGATCATGGAAGTTGCGGGTTTGCCGTCTTGTGTGCATCTGGTATTGACGGGCATTTCCGGCGAAGGTACGTTGATCGGTGCCAGCAAGGATGCGTCCTACCTGTACTACGTCGGGAATTCTAATAATCTGTATGTTGACCATAATGATGGTTCAGGATGGACGCAGACCCCGATCGTTACCCTCTCGGGAGACGATCATCCCGACTGGGAAGCAGCGCTCAAGCGCCGGACCTCGCGTGTCTCCCCGAATGGTGAATGGCTTGCGTTTATGTCTGACGAGCCGCTGACTGGCTATGACAATCGTGATGCGAGGAGCGGGAAGCCGGACGAGGAGGTGTTCCTGTATGGCGGAGACAGCGGGAGGGTTGTGTGTGCGTCGTGTGATCCAACGGGCGCGCGACCGGTAGGTGTGGAATATAAGAGCGAAAGTCTCACCGGCGGGAAGGGTGTTTGGGGCGGGCAGTGGTTGGCGGCGAATGTGCCGGGTTGGACGCCGTACGAGCTGGACGGGGCGCGATATCAATCACGTTATCTGTCTGATGACGGTCGGTTGTTCTTTAATAGCAGTGATGCGTTGGTGTCGCAAGATACTAATGGTAATTGGGATGTGTATGAGTATGAGCCGGTGGGGATGGGTAGTTGCAGGGTGTCCGATCCGACCTTTAATGCGGGATCGGGTGGCTGTTCTGGTCTGATCTCTTCCGGTGTCGGGTTTGGTGAATCGGCGTTCCTGGATGCGAGCGGGACAGGTGGCGATGTGTTCTTCTTGACCGCGGAACGGTTGCTTCCTAAAAAAGATGTGGATACGTCTTTGGATGTGTATGATGCTCATGAATGCACGGCGGTGTCGCCGTGCCCGGCATCTGAAGTGCCTGTGCCGCCGGAATGTGTGTCGGCGTCGGCGTGTAGAGCGGCGCCGTTGGCGCAACCGTCGCTCTTTGGTGCGCCGTCGAGTCAGACGTTCGCCGGGGTGGGTAATCTCGCGCCCGTCACGATCCCCCCGCCGCGTCCCCCTGCCCTGACTTGGAAGCAGAAGCTCGCGAAAGCGTTGAAGGCGTGCCGTAAGGATAAGTCCAAGCGCAGGCGGGTCACGTGTGAACATACGGCGCGCAAGCGGTATGTGCCCGCGAAGCCCGCCGTGAGGGCGGGCGTCGTCAAGCGTAGGAGGCAGGGGGGGCGATGATCGTGGTGGGTTTGTTCAAGCGTGCCGTTGTGTGTGCCGCGGCGACTATTGTGTTGTGGGGTGTTGTCGGGGCTGGTACGGCGTTTGCGGGGTCTGTGTGGTTTGGTTTGACGTCTGGTTCGGTCCCGACTTCGTTGCAGCCCAGTCAGGGCCCGTGCGGGTTAAAACCGTTGCCCGCGTGCGAGGATCTTGTCGTTACGGTGGAGAACCTTGGTTATTCCGATGCTAATGGAACATTGGAACCTGTTGTGGTGGAAGATACGTTGCCTGAAGGTTTGACGGTCCGCAAAAACGGCAAAAGCGAACCTGAGATCGAAGGTATCGCCGGGGCGAATACCGGTGGTGCGGGTCCGGTGGCATGCTCGTTGGTTTCGCCGCAGGTGGTTAGATGCACGCTCGCGTTTTCGCTGGTGCCGTATGAAGAGATCGAAGTGCGGATCGGGGTGGAAGTAGCATCGAGTGCTTCTTCGTTGGAAGAGAATGTTGTGAGTACTTATGGTGGAGGGGCTGTTTCTCCAAAGACTCTCTCTCGACATCTCAGTGTGGGTGAAGATATTGGGTTTGGCGTGGAAGACGAGGAGTTGATTCCAGAAGAAGAAGGCGGTCGTGTCTCTACGCAGGCCGGTGTACACCCGTTTCAGCTGACGAATGTGTTGTCGTTCAACACGAGCGAACTGGTTGCCGCCCGAGGCCAACAGATGCCGGCCGGGTTCGTGAAGGATTTGACCTTCCAGGAGCCGCCGGGATTGATTGGTAATCCCACCCCGTTTCCGCAGTGTACCGATGCGCAGTTCAACGAGGAAAACGCGGACAAAACTGGTAATGATTGTGCTCCGCAGACCGCGATCGGTGTTGCGTTGGTGACGATCAACTCTCCCGGGACGACCAACTACGATACGCTTCCCGCGCCGTTGTTCAATCTCACGCCGCTAGCGGGGGAGCCCGCGAGGTTCGGTTTCGATGTCGGGAACTTTACTACGACCCTTGATGTGTCGGTGCGTACGGGTAGTGATTACGGTGTGACGATTCATGTGAATAACGTTACTCAGGTGGCGGCGGTGATCTCGAGCAAGGTCACTTTGTGGGGCGTGCCGGGTGATCCGCGGCACGACAATCAGCGTGGATGGGCTTGTCTCGAGCACTTGAGCACATGCGGGCCTCTTGGTGAACCACAGCCCCCGCCGTTGTTGTCGCTGCCGACGGCGTGCACCGGACCTATGCGCACGACGGTTCAGGCGAACTCGTGGACCGAACCCCATCCTGCGCACCCATTGGAAGCGCCCCTGTTCCGCGAATACATGGTGGGAGGACTGGATGGCTGCGATCATTTGCAGTTCAATCCCGAAATCAGCGTCACACCGGACAGTCCCGATACAAGCACGCCGACCGGCTTGACCGTACAGGTGCATGTTCCCCAGACCGCGGCGCTGAACCCTGCAGGGCCCGCGGAGTCCGCGCTCAGGAACACCATCGTCGAACTGCCTGAAGGTGTCGCGGTCAATCCCGGCGGCGCGGACGGCCTGGAAGCCTGCTCGGAGGGGCTGGTGGGGTATCTCGGCAAGGAACCGGGAGAATCGGACACGAGTTTGTTCACGCCCACCTTGTCGAGCCCTTTCTGTCCGATTGGGTCGAAGGTTGGGACGGTCGAAGTTGAAACGCCGTTGTTGGCGCATGCACTGAAGGGCGCGGTGTATCTGGCGGCTCAGAACGTGAATCCGTTTGGGAGCCTTCTTGCGATGTATCTGGTCGCTGAAGATCCTGTCTCGGGAACGCTTATCAAGCTTCCCGGGGAAGTGTCGTTGAACGGAAGCTCGGGACAGCTGGTCACGACATTCAAGAACACTCCTGAGTTGCCATTCGAAAACCTCCGCCTGCATTTCTTCGGTGAATCGAGGGCTCCACTTGGGACTCCCGCGCACTGCGGGGCGTATACCACCAGTGCAACGTTCGCGCCATGGTCGGGCAACGAAGCGAGTCATGTATCCTCGACGTTCAATATCACGTCTGGTCCCAACGGCAGCCCGTGTCCCGGTCCCGCGCTGCCGTTCTCACCATCACTGGATACGGGCAGCATCAGCAACCAGGCCGGTGGCTTCAGCCCGTTCACGATGACGATGAGCCGTGAAGACGGCAACCAGAACCTCAGAGCGATCTCGTCGCATATGCCGCCCGGTCTCTCCGGTGTGCTTGCGGGCATCCCCTTGTGCGGCGAACCCCAGGCCGATGAAGGATTGTGTCCCGCGAGCAGTCAAATCGGGGAAACCACGGTCTCGGTCGGCTTGGGCGGCAACCCCTTCACGGTCACCGGCGGGAAGGTCTATCTCACCGGACCGTATAACGGCAGCGGCGCATGCACGATGGGCGCAACGGGATGCGCGCCGTTTGGCCTGTCGATCGTGAACCCCGCTAAAGCAGGCCCGTTCGACGTGGAGAACACTCCGTCGCGTCATCCCGCGTGCGACTGTCTGGTAGTGCGCGCCAAGCTCGAGGTCGACCCTCACACCGCGCAAGTGACGGTCACGAGCGACGACCAAGGACCGTATGCGATACCTCAGATCATCGAAGGGATACCGCTGCAGATCAAGCATGTGAACGTCACGATCAATCGTTCGGGGTTCACGTTCAATCCCACGAACTGCGGCCCCTTGACGATCACGGGCGCGCTCTCGAGCAGTGAAGGTAGTTCCTCGACGGTCTCGGTGCCATTCCAGGCCACGAACTGCGCGATCCTGAAGTTCGCACCCAAGTTCACCGTCACGACATCGGGTAAAACCTCGAAAGCGAACGGCGCCAATCTCGCGGTAAGACTGTCCTATCCCAACGCGCCGTGGGGTTCCCAGGCGAACATCGCGAACGTCAAAGTGGAACTACCCAAGCAGCTGCCGTCGCGCCTGACGACATTGCAGAAAGCGTGCACCGCAGGTCAGTTCGAAGCAAACCCGGCCGGATGTCCCGCTGCGTCGATCATCGGTCACGCGAAAGCGACCACGCCGATCCTGCCCGTGCCGCTCGAAGGACCGGCATATTTCGTATCCCACGGCGGCGAAGCGTTTCCCAGCCTCATCATCGTGCTACAGGGCTACGGTGTAGCGGTCGATCTCGTCGGCACCACGTTCATCAGCAAAAAAGGGATCACGAGCAGCACGTTCAAGACCGTCCCCGACGTACCCGTCGGTACGTTCGAACTAATGTTGCCGCAAGGCCCATACTCGGCGCTCACGGCAAACGGCAACCTCTGCACCGCCAAACCGGCGATGCCGACCGAATTCGTCGCGCAGAACGGCGCGACAATCCACGAGTCTACGAAGATCGCCGTTACAGGCTGTTCCAAGGTCAAGAAGCTCACCAGGGCGCAACTGCTGGCGGCTGCGCTCAAGGCCTGTCGCAGGAAGGCAAAAGGCCACAAGCGTGTCGTGTGCGAAACACGTGCGCGAAAGCGCTACCGAGCCGTGAAGGCGAAGAGGGGGGCTGTAGTGCGCAAAACGAAATAGACCCGTGCAGCACGTCAACAGTCATGTGCCGTGCGGGCCGTGTCGTCGGGGCCGCGCACGCTGAACAAATCGCAACCGGGAGGAACAGATGTTCTTGAAAATACGCAAGCGTCTCACCGTCACCCACGTCCTGTTGGCACTGGTGCTGGTATTCGCCATGACCGGTGGCGCCTACGCCGCCAAGAAGTACATCATCACGTCTACTAAGCAGATCAGCCCGGCAGTGCTCAAGCAGCTCCAGGGCAAAACCGGGTCCGCCGGCATTCCGGGAGCACAGGGCCCCGCCGGCCCGGCTGGCCCCGCAGGGACAAACGGCACCAACGGTACCGGCAAAGACGGCCAAAACGGCCAAAACGGCCAAAACGGAAATAGCGGAGCCACAGGACACGCCGGTCCAACCGGATCAACTGGACCGACAGGCAAAGCTGGGACCGACGGAGAAATAGGGGCAACCGGTCCAACGGGATCGCAGGGATCGACCGGACCCGAAGGGGTCTGCGCAACAACTCATTGCGTGCTGCCCTCGGGCGCGTCCGAGAAGGGCGTGTGGGCCGTAAGCGGAACACACTCCACATTCGCGAACGCACTCCTCACCTCGATCTCCTTCACAATCCCACTCGCAGAAGAACCAAGCATCCACGAAATCCAGAAGGATGAAACACCTCCCGCAGGATGTGAAGGCAGCGCGACAGATCCAGGAGCAGAACCAGGAAACCTCTGCATCTTCGTAAACGAAGACGAAAATATCAAAGCGGTTGGCGCGTTCACACACGCGGGAAAGATAGGCGCAATCGTCCTCGCCCAAGTAGTAAACACCGCAGAAGTCGCATCAGCCAACGGCACCTGGGCCGTAACATCCAAATAAGCACATAGAACTCCCAACCGCCCACCTCCGGGCACAGTCCCCCTGGGCGCCGCCACTGGCGGCGTCCAGGGCCCCACACGAACAGCTAACCTTGCCGTGTGACCGACCGCCTCAAAACCACGCGCAACGTAGCCATCCTCGCCCTGATAGCTGCGGCCGTGTACCTCCTCCCCTCCGGCGGGCGGGTAGCGCACACCTTCGAAGCGCTCCTGTACATCGGCTTCGGCGTAGCGATCGGCTACATCGGGCTGCGCTTCTACCGCGAACACCGCGTGGCCCTGCATTCGCTCGGCGACCGCTACCGCGGCTTGCTGTACGGCTCGATCGCCCTGGCCGTGTTCCTGTGGATGTCCTACTCGCGGATGTGGAACACGGGCATCGGCGAGCTGCTGTGGTTCGTGCTGGCCGCTGGCGTCGCCTACGCGCTGTTCGTGGTCTTCCGCCGCCGGCGCGCGTACTGACGGAGCGAGACCGCGGGCGTCACCGGTCGCCGGCCCTCGCGCGAGCAAACCGGACGGCGCCCTCTGAGCGACCTATCCTCGAACGCGATGCCGACGAAGACCGCCGAGGACCCGGATACGCACGCGAGCACCCTCGCCGCCCAACGCCGAGCGCTGCCCGACCAACCGGGCGTGTATCTCTTCCGCGACGCGAAACAGCGCGTGACCTACGTCGGCAAGGCCAAGTCGATCCGCAAGCGCGTGGCTTCGCATTTCTCCAAAGCGCAGGTCCCAAGCAGCCCCGGCCACGCCGAGATGGTGGCCTCCGTCGCGCATGTGGAGTGCGTGGTCGTCGCCTCAGAGGCCGAGGCGCTGCTGACCGAGCAGGGGTTCATCAAGCAGTACCGCCCCCGCTTCAACATCCGCTTGCGCGACGACAAGTCCTATCCGTTCATCGCGATCTCCCTCGACGAGGACTATCCGCGCGTGTACTTCACGCGCGAGCGCCACCGCCCCGGCCGCGCCTATTACGGCCCCTACTCGAACGCCAAGCGCGTGCGCGCGACGCTGGAGGTGCTCGCGAAGGTGTTCATGTTCCGCTCCTGCACCGGCCCCGAGCCCGGCAGGCGCAGCGGCAGCCCGTGCCTGGACTACTACATCAAGCGCTGCACGGCGCCCTGCGTGGACTACGTCTCCCGCGAGGAGTACCGCGCTTCGATCGGCCAGGTCGGAGACTTCCTCTCCGGGCGGTTCGTCGCGATCGAGCGCGACCTCGAGGCCCGCATGCGCGCCGCGGCGGCCGCGGAGGAGTTCGAGCAGGCCACGCTCGAGCGCAACCGTCTGCGCGCCGTCCATTCGCTGCTCGAGCGCCGCCGCGTCGCCAACGCCTCGGCCGGCACGTTCGACGCGGTGGCCGTCGCGATCGACGGGCGCGAGGCCAACGCGCAGGTCTTCCAGATCCGCGACGGCGTGCTCACCGACCGCCAATCCTTCTATCTCTCGAACGAGACCGAGCGCGGCATAACCGACGTGGCCGAGGAGTTCATGCTCCAGTACTACGCCGGTCACCTCTCGATCCCGGCGCTGATCGTCGTCCAGCGCGAGCTCTCCGCCGGCGCCGAGGTGCAGCCGCTGGCGCAGGCGCTCGCCGAGCGCCGCGACGGTCCCGTCGAGATCCGCCCGGCCGAGCGCGGGGAGAAGCGCCGCATCCTCGAGCTCGCCCACCGCAACGCCCTGCTCGCGCTCGACCAGGAGCGCCTGCGGGCCGAGCGCCGCCGCCAGACCCGCGTCGACGCGCTCGAGGGCCTGCAGCAGGCGCTCGGCCTGGACGCCCCGCCGATCAGGATCGAGTGCTACGACATCTCCCACCTCGGCGGCACGCAGACGGTCGCCTCGATGGTCGTCTTCGAGGGCGGCGCCCCGCGCAAGTCCGACTACCGCCGCTTTCGCATCCGCTCGCTGCCCGAGGGCGCCTCCGACGACTACGCCGCGATGGCCGAGGTGCTGGCGCGCCGCTACGCCCAGTGGGAGACCCAGGCCGACATCTCCCCGCACGACTCCGACTACGACGCGAGCTTCGCCTCGCTGCCGAGCCTTGTCGTGATCGACGGCGGCCCCGGCCAGCTCGCCGCCGGCCTGCCGCCGCTGCGCGGCTTCCGCGAGCGCGGCGTCGCTGTCGTCTCGCTGGCCAAGCGCATCGAGGAGGTCTTCCAGCCCGGCCGCCGCGCCCCGCTGCAGCTCGACCACTCCACGCCCGAGCTGCAACTGCTCCAGCGCGTGCGCGACGAGGCCCACCGCTTCGCGCTCACCCACCACCGCGGTCGCCGCGACCGCGCGATGACCGCCTCGCTGCTCGACGACCTGCCCGGGATCGGTCCCGCGCGCAAGCAGGCCCTGCTGACTCACTTCGGCTCGCCCGAGACCGTCGCCGCCGCCTCCAGCGAGGAACTGCAGGCCGTCCCCGGACTGCCCGCGAAGGTGGCCCGAGAGCTGCATGGGTATCTGCATCGGGCCGGGTAGGCGCAGGGTTTCAGCTCTGCATACTCAAACAACGGGCATGCGGCTCAATCGACGGACAGCAATGCCCTGGCGCGCCCGCGGATCGCGCCCGCGAAAGTCTTGAAGTTCAGGTCGGACGCCGGCTCGTGGATCGTCGAGGTGGGATCGGCGGCCGCCGTGACGAAGCACACCGCATCGTAGAGCCGCTCGAGGACGAGGCGACGGCAAAGTATCTCGTAGCGCTGCTTGTAGGAGGCAGCGGCGAAGACGGGGTCGACCTTGAAAAACGGCTGCCGAACCCGAACGGGCTTGATCGATCCCGGCGCCTCCTCGAGCAGGAACAGATACCCCAACCACGGTCGAATCGCGCCGAACCGGCCTTCGCGATATGCGGTCCAGACATCGATGGCGCTCCCGATCGCCTCCTCGCTGCGGTTGTTGTAGTTATTGCCGAATGAAGGGCCGACTTGGCTCTTGAACTCGATTGCCGCGGCCAGCGTGTCCTCGTGGATCACCACGAGGTCCCACTTCTTCTCCGGGCGGAAGTAGCCGGGCAGCTCGACGGCTGAACTGCGGCTGATGCTCGCGGGCGCAAAGCCGGCGCCGATGAAGACCGATTCCATCAATTCGGCCATCGCATCCAGGTGGGTGCCGCCTGTGACCGCGCTTCGCAGTCCCGCATCAAGTCGTCCGGATTCGCGCTGCCTTACCGCCTGTTCCTCGCGAACGACCAGTACCGGCGTATCGCCGCTTCAAATGCTTCCTGATCCATGCCGGAGAGTCGGTTCGCGCCCACCTGGCGAGATCCTATTCGGGGAGCTCGTCCAGGCCGTAGGCGTGGAGGGCGGCCGCGGTTGCTCGCTCCACGTCTCTGGTGACAAAGGATCGTTCCAGGTCTCGTGCGGTGGCGCGCGTGATCAGGTCGAGTCGAGGAACGCGGATTCGACGCAGGTATTGCGCCTGAAACCGCAGGTACCCGCCACGCATCTTCACGGCATAGCATTCGATAAACATCTGCGCGACACCGGACAGCAGCAGACCGCCCAGCACCTCGGGGATCCAACGATCGCTTGCCACCCAGTAGAGGTTGTGGTGCGGGTAGTGGCCGCCCGGGTCAAGGACGGGATGAATCTCCGCCTTGATGTCGGGGATCAGCAGCTTTGGCTTGTGTGTGAGCGAGTGGTCCACCCGGTCGATCGTGCGATACCACTGCTGTGGTCGCCGGCCGGCGACATTGCGCTTGCGCAGAGCAAAAGAGTTCGCTTCGAGATACGCCCGCAGCCGTGGGTGGTTGTCGAGGGACACCAGTGCTTCGCTGTCGCCCTCCCAGGGGTCGACCAGATAGTGACCGGACCAGATGAGCGCTCCGCTCAACGTGTCGCGCGCCATCGCGAGAGGCAACATGCGATCTGTCTCAACCAGCGTCTGATCCTTGACCACGAACACACGATCGGCACCGCTCGCAACCCCGATACCGACGCGTGTTCCGGTCCCGCCGTCCTCCAGGGCGGGCAGGCTGCGCTCCAGACGGGCCACCAGCGCAAGGCGCTCCGGCGAGCCGGTGGGCCACGATGCAACGCCTTCGAACCATCTCGGCAGCCGGGCCGCCTCGAAGGCGGGGTCGCTCACCCTGCGACTGTCGCCGCGGTCTGCCCATCTGCGGATGCGACGTGCCGCAGACTCGTCAAAGCTCTTGTGCGCCGTGGCGACCATCGCCGATCGTTGGGGGCGGCGGCGAATGATCGTCACCGACGGGTAGGCGCTTACCGCTTCGTCGAATGCATCGACCTCGTGCATCTCGATCACGGCCTCGACCGAGAATCGAGCGGCGACCATGCTGCGCAGCCGCTGTCCGTACTGGTTGCGCATCCACCGGTCTGCGCAGATGAACCCAAGCGTCCCGGTGGGGCTCAGGGCGTTCAAACCGACCTCGAAGAACCCGACGTAGACGTCTGAGCGGCCGCCCATAGTGGAGCAGGCGTGGCGGTAGGCCGCGCTGCGCGACGACGAGACCGCCTCGAGCCTGATGTATGGGGGATTGCCGATCACGAAGTCGGCGGTGCCGTCGTCTTGAACGCCCAGCAGAAAGTCGTCATGTTTCACCCAACTCCGGGCGAGCGCCCTGGCATCGCCGACCGTCCAGCCCTGCGCGGCAAGAACCTCCCTCACCACGCTTTGACTCCTGGCGACGTTCATCGGCTGCAGGTCACAGGCGCGGATTGCATCGGCTGCATCGGAGATCCGTCGGTCGTGCAGCCGGCAGGAATCCGACAGTCGCGCAACCATCGGCCCGAGAAAGGCCCCCGAGCCGCAGGCGGGCTCAAGCGCACGGAGGCTCGTCAGGTCGCGATCGCTGGTGTAGCCCGCCAAGTCGAGGATCAGCTCGACCACCCAGCGCCGCGTGAAAATGGCGCCGTACTCATGTTCACCGTCGCCGGCAGAGGCTGCCAGGGAGGCGGCGTGGGCTTCTATGCCGAGCGGTTGTCGTTGAGCACGGGTCATCGGATCGAGCCTACACGTGGCCTACGATGTCTTCGCGAGCGCAATTACGCCGAGCGGCAAAACCGACACGCTCGTCCGCTCAACCCGCCACAATCAAGCCGATGGCCGTCATCAGGCCCCTCCGTCCCCTGCGCGCGGCGAAGCCGGTCGTGGAGTCGCGCCTGCAGGATCTGGTCGTGATCACCGGCTTCTCCGGGGCCGGCAAGTCGACGGCGATGAACGTCTTCGAGGACGCCGGCTACTTCTGCGTCGACAATCTTCCGCCCGAGATGATCCGCTCGCTCGTCGAGCTGTTCGTGCACGGCGGCTCCCGCGTGGAGCGCGCGGCCGTCGTCTCGGACGTGCGCGGCGGCGTCTACTTCGAGGCGCTGCGCGCGGTCGTCGACGATCTCGACGCGCTCGGGCTCAGCCATCACGTGCTGTTCCTGGAGGCCGCCGAGCAGACGCTCGTGACCCGCTACAAGGAGACCCGCCGCCGCCACCCGCTCGCGCCCGAGGGCAGCGTCGCCGCCGGCGTCGCGGCCGAGCGCGCGCTGCTGGAGCCGCTGCGCAGCCGCGCCGACCTCGTGATCGACACGACCGCCATGTCCACCGCGATCCTGCGCGGACGCATCGCCGACGAGCTGTTGCCGCGCCAGACCGCCGGCCGCCTGGCCGTGACGTTCATGAGCTTCGGCTTCAAGCACGGCCCTCCGCGCGAGGAGGACCTCGCGTTCGACGTGCGCTTCCTGGCAAACCCCCACTACGAGCCCCAGCTGCGCGGCCTCACCGGGCACGACGAGCGCGTCGTCGAGTACGTCGCCCGCGACGGGCGCCTGGGCGAGTTGTACGTGCGCCTGCACGCGCTGCTCGACTTCCTGCTGCCCGAGTACGTCGCCGAGGGCAAGTCCCACCTCGTGATCGGGATCGGCTGCACCGGCGGGCGCCACCGTTCGGTGGCGATCGCCGAGCACCTCGCCGCGCGCTACGGCGAGAACGAGGACCTCGACGTGGCCGTGGCGCACCGCGACATCGACAAGGCCTCGCGGCGCTCCTGACGTCCGCTGATAGCCTTTCGTGGGCACGCCGGGTGACGGAGTTTGCGCTTTCCGAATCCCGGCCTCGTTTATTTTCGCGCGACTAGGAGGCCGTGCACATATGGCGGTACGAGTGGGCATCAACGGGTTCGGCCGCATCGGCCGTAACGTCTTCCGAGCCGCACAGGCTCGTGCGGACGCGGGCGAGATCGAGTGGGTGGCGGTCAACGACCTGACCGACGAGGCCACGCTCGCTCACCTGCTCCGCTACGACTCGATCCTCGGTCCATATCCGGGCTCGGTCTCAGAGCTCGACGGCGCGCTCGAGATCGACGGCAAAGAACTCAAGGTGCTCGCCGAGCGCGATCCGGGCGCGCTGCCGTGGGGCGAGCTCGGCATCGACGTCGTGATCGAGTCCACGGGCCTGTTCCACGACCGCGAGAACGCCGCCAAGCATCTCGCTCAGGGCGCCGAGAAGGTCGTCATCTCAGCGCCCGCCACCGACCCCGACGTGACGGTCGTGCTCGGCGTGAACTTCGCCGAGGTCTACGACCGCGACGCGCACGACATCATCTCCAACGCCTCCTGCACGACCAACTGCCTGGCGCCGGTCGCGAAGATCCTCAACGACACGGTCGGCATCGAGCACGGCCTGATGACGACGATCCACGCCTACACCGCCGACCAGCGCCTGCAGGACCTGCCCCACAAAGACCTCCGCCGCGCGCGCGCGGCCGCGATTAACCTGATCCCCGCCTCCACCGGCGCGGCCAAGGCGATCGGCCTGGTCATCCCCGCGCTGCAGGGCAAGCTGCACGGGTTCGCCGTACGCGCCCCCGTCCCGACCGGCTCGGTCGTCGACCTGACCGTCGAGTGCGAGCGCGAGACGAGCTTGCAGGAGATCAACGCCGCCCTGCTGGCCGCCTCGCAGTCCGGTCCGCTGGCCGGGATCATGGCCTACACGAGCGACCCGATCGTCTCCAGCGACATCGTGCGCTCGCCCTTCTCCTCGATCGTCGACTCCTCGCTGACGGCCGTGATCGACGGCACGATGCTGAAGGTCGTCGCCTGGTACGACAACGAGTGGGGGTATTCCAACCGCCTCGTAGATCTCGTGCAGAGGGTGCTGTGAGCGGCTGCCGCGGTTCATGGATCGTGAAGCGAGCCTCGTCCAGGCGATGAGGAGCCTGGACGAGGTGGCCGTGCACGGCAGGCGCGTGCTCGTGAGGGTCGATTTCAACGTGCCGCTGGACGCCGCCGCGCACGGCGATCCGGCGACCGGCGGCGTCCCGCTGGTGAGCGACGACACGCGCATCGAGGCGGCGCTGGGGACGATCGAAGAGTTGCGCGCGCGCGGGGCGCGACTGGTGCTGGTCTCCCACCTGGGGCGTCCACACGGCAAGCCCGTCCCCGAGCTGTCGCTGAAGCCGGTGGCCGACCGCCTGCGCGAGCTGACCGGCGCGAACGTGACGCTGGCCCCTGCCGTGGTCGGCGAGGAGGTGACGGCGCTGGCCCGCGCCCTGCGGGAGGGAGACATCCTGGTGCTCGAGAACGTGCGCTTCGAGCCCGGTGAGACCGAGAACGATCCCGAGTTCGCACGGGCGCTGGCGAATCTCGCGGACGTGTACGTGGACGATGCCTTCGGCGTGGCCCACCGGGCGCACGCCAGCACCGAGGGCGTGACCCACCTGCTGCCGAGCGCGGCCGGACGGCTGCTCGAACGCGAGGTCAAGACGCTCACCGGGATCCTCGAGCATCCCCGCCACCCGCTCGTGGCGATCGTCGGCGGCGCCAAGGTCGCGGATAAGATCGCCGTGATCGAGCGCTTCCTGGAGGTCGCCGACGTGGTGATCATCGGCGGCGCGATGTGCTTCCCGTTCCTGTGCGCGCAGGGGCACAGCGTGGGCAAGTCGCTGTGCGGCGAGGAGGACGTGGAGCACGCCCGCAACGCCCTGCGACGGGCGAGCGACACGCACGAGCCACAGCCGGGCCGGGCGCGCCTGCTGGTGCCGAACGACCTCGTGATCGGAGATCGCCTCGCGGCCGACGCCGACCACCGCGTGCTCGACGGGGTCGAGGTGCCGGAGGGCTGGATGGGCCTGGACATCGGCCCCAAGACGGTGGAGCGCTACGCGAGCGAGATCGCGAGCGCGGGCACCGTGTTCTGGAACGGCCCGATGGGCGCCTTCGAGCTGGAGCCCTTCGCCGCGGGCACCCGGGCGGTGGCGGAGGCGGTCGCGAGCGCTCGGGGGCTGACGGTCGTGGGCGGCGGAGACTCGGCGGCGGCGCTCGCGCAGTTCGGTCTGGAGCACGCCGTCGATCACCTCTCCACGGGCGGAGGCGCGACGCTCGAGCTGGTGGAGGGCAAGACCCTTCCCGGAGTGCGGGCGCTGGAAGGCACGGGGGTGGTCGCCTGATGGCCGGCGCCGGGCGCACGCCGCTGATCGCGGGCAACTGGAAGATGTACAAGACCGAGGCCCAAGCCGAGGAATACATCCAGGCGCTGCTGCCGCGCGTCTCCGCCGTGGACGGCGTCGACGTGGCGATCTGCGTGCCGTTCACCGACCTGCGCGCGATGGTCGACTCCGCGCGCGGCTCGCGCGTGGAGGTGTACGCGCAGAACATGCACGCAGAGCCCGAGGGCGCCTACACCGGCGAGATCTCCGCGCCGATGCTCTGCGAGCTGGACGTCCACGGCGTGGTGCTCGGCCACTCCGAGCGCCGCCAGTCCTTCGGTGAGACCGACCGCGCGCTCGCCGCCAAGCTCCCGGCGGCGCTGGCCGCGGGACTTCAGCCGATCCTGTGCGTAGGCGAGAGCGAGTCAGAGCGCGACGGCGGCGACACCGAGCGCACGCTGCGCCAGCAGGTGTGGGACGACCTCGCGGCCGTCCCCGAAGAGCGCCTGGCCGACGTCGTGATCGCATATGAGCCGATCTGGGCGATCGGCACCGGACGCGTCGCAACCCCCGAGCAGGCGCAGGAGGCGATCGCGTTCATCCGCGCGCTCGTCGGCGACCGCGACGCCGGCGCGGCCGAGCGCGTGCGGATCCTCTACGGCGGCTCGGTCAAGCCCGAGAACGCCGCCGAACTGCTGACGCTGCCGGACGTCGACGGAGCGCTCGTCGGCGGCGCCTCGCTGGAGGCCCGGTCGTTCGCCCAGATCGTGAGTGCTGCTGCCGCGACCGCCGCTGCGTGATGGACATCCCGAGTGTGTGCCTGGTCGTGCTCGACGGATGGGGGCTGGCCGAGCCCGGTCCCGGCAACGCCGTTTCGCTCGCGCGCACCCCCGTATTCGACGAGCTGTGGGCCACGTGCCCGCACACGACCCTGAGCGCGTGCGGCCGCGCGGTCGGTCTGCCGGACGGGCAGATGGGCAACAGCGAGGTCGGCCACCTGAACCTCGGGGCGGGCGCGGTGATACGCCAGGATCTCGTGCGCATCGACGACGCGATCGCCGACGGCTCGTTCGCCGCCAACCCCGTTTTGCGGGCGGCGCTCGAGAACACCGACCGTGTCCACCTGATCGGGCTGGTCTCCGACGGCGGCGTGCACTCCTCGCTCGAGCATCTGTTGGCGCTGATCGCCTGCGCCCACGAGCACCCGGGCGCGAGCACCGGCGAGCGCAAAGACGTGATCGTGCACGCGTTCACCGACGGGCGCGACACGCTCCCTCACGCGGGCGCCGGCCACCTGTCCCGGCTCGACGCGACCGACGGCGCGCGCGTGGGCTCGGTCGTCGGCCGCTACTGGGCGATGGACCGCGACCGCCGCTGGGATCGCACGCAGCGGGCATACGACCTGCTCGTCCATGCTCGCGCGCCCTTCACCGCCGCCGCCGGCGAGGAGGCCGTACGGGCCGCGTACGAGCGGGGGGAGACCGACGAGTTCGTCGAGCCCACGCTCGTCGGGCAGGACACCGAGATACGCCCCGGCGACGGCGTGATCGCGTTCAACTTCCGTCCCGACCGCATGCGCCAGATCACCCGCGCCCTCGCCGAGCCGGGCTTTGCGGAGGTCGATCGCGGCGCAGCGGCGCCGGTGGCGCGCTACACGACGCTGACCGAGTACGAGGAAGACTGGCGCTACCCGGTGGCGTTCGTCCCCGAGCGTCCCGCGACCACGCTCGCCGCGACGATCGCCGCGACCGGCGCGCGCCAGCTGCACGTGGCCGAGACCGAGAAGTATGCGCACGTGACCTACTTCTTCAACGGCGGCGTCGAGAGCGCCCAGCCCGAGGAACGGCGCGAGCTGGCGCCCTCGCCGCGCGACGTCCCCACCTACGATCACGCGCCGGCGATGAGCGCCGCGACGGCCGCCGAGCTGTTCGTACACGCGTGGCGCGAAGAAGGGGCGGGGGGGTTTCGATTCGGGGTGATCAACTTCGCGAACGCCGACATGGTCGGGCACACCGGCGTCATCCCCGCGGCCGTACGCGCCGTGGAGACCGTCGACGAATGCCTCGGAAGAGTCCTCGCCGCGGTGCGCGAGTCCGGCGGCGTGTGCGTGATCACGGCCGATCACGGCAACGCCGACCACATGCTCGAGCCCGACGGCAGCCCCAACACCGCGCACTCCCTGAACCCCGTCCCGTTGATCCTCGCCGGCTACGACGAGGATCGCGGCGGTGAGCTCGTGTTGCGCGCGCACGAGGGAGTCCTCGCCGACGTCGCGCCGACCGTGCTGCAGCTGCTCGGCATCGAGCAGCCGGCGGCGATGACCGGACGTTCGCTGATCGAGCCTCGCTAGGATCGCAGCGATGCATCGCTCCCGCACACTGCTCGGCGCCTTCTTCGTGAGCGCCGGCGTAAACCATTTCCTGATCCCTCGAATCTACGCATCGATGGTGCCGCCGAGCATGCGCGAGCACGCTGAGCGCCTGGTGGTGATCAGCGGTGTCGCGGAGATCGCGGGCGGCGTCGGGGTGCTGGCGCCTCGCACACGGCGGCTCTCCGGGCTGGGTCTGATCGCGCTGCTCGCCGCCGTGTTTCCAGCCAACCTGCACATGGCTCGCGAACCCGAGCGCTTCCCCCGAATCCCACGCTGGGCGCTGTATGCGCGGCTGCCGCTGCAACCCCTGATGATGCGCTGGGCCTGGCGCGCGACGCGATCGTGAGTCCTCAGACGCCGGAGATCGACCTCTGACGCTGCTATGTTCGACCGAGCAGGGTTTTCGTATCGATTGTCATCATGTCGACCGCGACCGCAGTCAAGATTCCACCAGGGGAGCAGGAGTCTCTCAGCGAAGGTGAGCTCCGCGCGTGGCGCGGGCTGCTGCGAGCGCACGCGTGCCTGGCCAAGCGTCTGGACGCCGAGCTCGAGCGCGAGCACGGCCTGCCGATGAGTTCCTACGAGGTGCTCCATCATCTCGACGACGCGGGCGCCGGGCGGATGCGCATGTGCGACCTCGCCGAGCAGGCTCAACTGTCGCGCAGCGGTCTGACCCGGCTGGTCGATCGGCTCGAGCGCGACGGGCTACTGGAGCGCTGCTCGTGCACCCATGACGCGCGTGGCTCCTACGCCTGCCTGACCGATCTCGGCCGCGAACGACTCGCGCAGGCGCAGACCACCCAACTGGCGGTCGTGCGCGAACACTTCTTCTCGCGCTTCTCCGAGCTCGAGCTGGGCGCGCTGGCGGACCTGTGGGATCGCATCGCGCCATGCGGCGCCGGCAACGGCGCGGCGCCTATGGTTCACTCGGCGGAACGGGCGTCTCGACGCTCGGCCCCGGCTCGCGGCCTTTGAACTGCTCGCTCATCCGGCGGCGATGGCGGCGATGGGCCAGCAGGGCGCCGGCCGCGGCGAGCAGGACCGCCGCGAGCCCGTAGATGCCGAACGTCTCGATCGCGTTTCCGGCGGCGTTGCCGAGGAAATAAGCGAGCAGCCCGATGCCGGTTGCCCAGCAGATCCCTCCGAGCGCGTTCCACAACACGAACGAGCGCCAGTGCATGTTCGTCGCGCCCGCCAGCCACGACGCCCACACGCGCAGCCCGAGCAAAAAGCGCCCGAAGAACACCGCCTTGGGACCGTGCTTGTCGAAGAACGGTTCGCCCATCACGAGCACCTGCTCGCGCTGGCGATGGAAGCGTCCCGGCCTTTCCAGCAGCCAGCGCCCGCCCTTGCGGCCGATCAGATAGCCGATGTTGTCGCCCACGATCGCCCCGGCCGCGGCAATCGCGATCACGAACTCGATTTGCAGTTTTCCTCCACTGGCCAGGACCGCGGCGGTGATCAGCGCCGTCTCGCCCGGGATCGGCACGCCGCTGGACTCGGCCATCACCGCGAGGAACAGCAAGGGATAGCCGAACGTTTCGACGAGATGGCTGACGTTGACGATCGCGGCGAGCATGGTCGGGCGCTGCTGCTCCTCGGGGTGCGGCGTGTACCCCGGATCACGTCACGATAGATGGTGGACGGCGCCGGCTCACGGGATGTCCGGCGCCGGTCCATAGGATGCCGGCGATGTCCGCCCTTGCGATCGTCGCCCGCGACTCCCGCTCTCGTGCGCGCGCAGGCGTGCTGAGCACCGCCCACGGCGAGGTCCGCACCCCGGCGTTCACGCCGCTGGCGACGAAGGCGACCGTCAAGGGGCTGCTGCCCGACGAGGTGGCGGCGCTCGGCTATGACATGGTGCTGGGCAACACCTTCCACCTGCTGTTGCGCCCAGGTCCCGAGCTGATCGAGCGCTTTGGTGGGCTTGGCTCGTTCATGGGCTGGCCCGGGCCCACGATCACCGACTCGGGCGGGTTCCAGGTCTTCTCGATGGGCCACGGCAACGTCGCCGAAGAGATCAAGGGCCGCGCCCGCGGCCATCCCGGAGAGCGCGAGGGCGCGATCCTCGCGATCGACGAGGCCGGCGTGCGCTTTCGCTCCTACGTCGATGGTCGCATCCGCTTCCTTTCCCCGGAGGACTCGATGGCCACGCAGGCGGCGCTGGGTTCGGACATCGCGCTGGTGTTCGACGAGTGCACGCCCTTTCACGTCGATCGCGCCTACACCCAGCGCTCGACCGAGCGCACCCACCGCTGGCTCGATCGCTGCCTGCGCTGGCACTCCGAGAACGGCCCCGACGAGCAGCTGGTGTACGCGATCGTGCAGGGCGGCGTCTATGAGGACCTGCGCCGCGAATCGGCACAGCTGATCGGCGCGAGCGCCTGTGAGGGGATCGCGATCGGCGGATCGCTCGGCGCGGAGAAGGCGCAGATGTACGAGGTCGTCTCCTGGGTCACCGCCGAGCTGGGCGGCGCGCTGGAGGATCGTCCCCGCCACCTGCTCGGGATCGGCGAGGTCGACGACCTGATCGCCGGTGTCGAGCTGGGGATCGACACGTTCGACTGCGCCATGCCCACACGCCTGGGCCGTCACGGCACCGCGCTCGTGCCCGATCCCGACGCGCGCTGGCGCCTTGACCTGACGAAGGCCTCCGTGCGCGACTCCCCAGGACCGCTACTGGAGGGCTGCTCGTGCCCGGCCTGCTCCAAAGGATTCTCGCGCGCCTACCTCGGCTACCTCGCTCGCGCCGGCGAGCTGACCGGGACGCGGTTGATCACGATGCACAACCTCGCGTTCATCGCGCGGCTGATGGACGATCTTCGGGAGGGGATTCTCGACGGGCGGCTGGGCGAAGTGGCCGCGTCGTGGCGCGCCGGAGAATTCCATCCCAAGTGATGCGTACCTTGGATCGTGGCATTCCGGTGTGGTGTAAGGGCAGCACGGGCAACCGTCAATTGTCAGGTGTCGGTTCGAGTCCGGCCGCCGGAGCCATTTGTTGAAGGCGACGGGCATGGCTGCTAGCCTGCTGTGCAATTGACGGTTGCCCAGCCCGAAAGGGTGGTAGTACCCCGAGGGGCCCGCGTAAGCGGGCCTTTCGCCCGTCCAAGGCCTATTTGGTGTTTTCGCTCACAAGCTGTTTGAGCGCCACGGAGGCCTGTTCGACGTCGTTGTAGACGACGTTGCGCAGCACGACCCGCGTGGGCGCGGGCGCGGTGATGGCGACGATCGCGGCGATCACGCCGCCGAGCGCCAGGAGTCCCACCAGCGCCGGCGCGAGCCGTCTGGGTCCGCGGTTGCGTGAATTGGACGACGGGGCGGCGGTGGCCGGCCGTGCGCTCGCGTCGGCGGCGGCGATGCTCCGCGCCGGTCCTTTCCTTGGTTGACGGGGGGCGACCGCGGCCTTCGCGCCGGCCCCACCCTTCTCGCGGGCGCCGCCGCTCAACACGCTCGTGGCCTGCGTCGCCGGCTGGACCCCGGCACCGCGAGGAGCCGACCGACTCGCGCCGGGCGGCTCCAACGGAGAGATCCCGTCGGCGCCGTCGCTGATCGCGCGGCCCATCTCGCGCGCGGTCTGGTAGCGCTCGTTCGGGTCCAGCGCGAGCGCCAGGGCGATCGCCTCGGCCAGCTCCGGCCCGACGGCCGCGACGAGCGTGTCGAGCAGCGGCGGCTCCTCGCGCTGCTGCTTGAGCGCGAGCTCGGTCAGCGACGTCGCCTCATACGGCAGTCGCCCGGAGATCAGCTGATAGGCGACCACCCCGAGCGCGTACAGGTCCGCGCGCGGACCGGCCTCCTCGCCGCGCGCCTGCTCGGGCGCCAGGTAGGCGGCCGTGCCGAGCACCGAGCCGACCTGGGTGATGCTCGACTGCTCGGTCGCCTTGGCGATGCCGAAGTCGGCGAGCTTGACCTCGCCCTCGCGGGCACGCAGCAGGTTGCCGGGCTTGACGTCGCGGTGCACCACCCCGTGGCGGTGGGCGTAGTGCAGCCCTTCGCAGGCCTGTTCGATGATCGCCACGGCCTCGTCCACCTGCACCCAGCCGTCGTCGCGCAGGATCTCCGCGCAGGACTGGCCCTCGATGTACTCCATCACGATGAAGTGCCGGCCCGATTGCTCGTCCAGGCCCGAGTCGAAGATCTGCACGATGTTCGGGTGCACGAGTCGTGCGGCGGCCTGCGCCTCGCGTTGGAAGCGCGACACGAACGTCGGATCGTCCGCCAGGTGCTCGGCCAGCAGCTTCGCCGCCACGCGCCGTTCCAGACGCATGTCGAACGCGAGATGCACGGTCGACATCCCGCCGAACCCGAGCCTGCCCTCAAGCCGGTAGCGCCCGGCGATGACGTCGCCGTCGTTCACGCTCGCCCTCCCGGGCCGAGCGGCGCGGCATGGGCGTCGGCGGGCATGTGGGCCGGACAGGCCGAAGTCATTTGCCGGCTTCCTGTCCGCCGGCGCCCGGCCCCACGCCACCGGATTCGCCCTGTTCGTTGCCTCTGCCTTCGCGTTCGCCTTCGCCGGGCGCCACCGTCCCGCCCCCGTTGTTCGGCGGGGTCACCGGCGCGGGAGTCGGGGTCGTGGGGGTGGTCGTGGTCGTCGTCGGGGTCGTCGGCGTGGTCTGGGTTTTCGTGCTCGTCGTCGTCGTGGTCGTTCGCGGCGTGGTCGTCGTCGCGGTCTGGGCGAGCGGCTGGGCACACAGCGCCAGGGCGCGTTCGCGCAGGTTCGAGATCCCTTCGCTGAGGCGCTTGTGCAAGCCGGAGTCGATCGTTGAGGGCAGCGCCGCAAAGTCCTGCTCGGTTTTGTTGATCGCTTCGGTCGTCGAGGTGCAGTTGCCACCGCCGGTCTGTGCGGCTTGGGCGACCGCTTCGAAGTCGCTCTGCAACGGTCCCGCGTCGGCGATCGGGATCAGGCCTTTGCCGGAGCCGGAGCAGGCGACGAGCGTGAGCGCGACCAGCACTCCGAGCAGTCCGGCGAGAAGCAGACGCAGACCGATCGTCCAGGACCCTGCGCGTGGGGAGATGTCGCGACGCACGATCACTGACCGTACTCCAGCCGCTCCGCGAGCGAGTCCGGCAGGCGCGCCGCGCGGATCGCGGCGGCGGCGCCCGCGACGTCGTAGTCGGTACGCCGAAACGACGCCGTCAGGCCGTCCAGGTCCAACATCAACCAGGCCGCGCGCGGGTCGCCGTCGCGAGGCTGACCGACACTGCCGGGGTTCAGCAGCCATTCGCCGCCGGAGATGTCCAGTTGCACGCCCTCGCGTCGCGGTTCGCCGCCGGCGAGCTCGCCCTCGTGGCGTGCGAACGACAGGGCCACGTGGGAATGGCCGATCAGGCCGACACGGCTCGGCTGCCTGTCCAGGCACAGCTCCGCGAGCAGCGCGGACAGCACGTACTCCCACACGGGATCGCGGGGGCTGGCGTGATACAGCCCGATCGAGCCCTCCTGGCCCTGCGGGCGCAGACCCGCGAGGAAGTCCAGGTGCTCGGCGGAGATCACCTCCTGTGTCCACCTCGCCGCGAGGCCGGCTCCGCGGGTGAACTCCCCGAAAGAGACCTCACCGGTCACGGCAAGATCGTGATTGCCGGCCAGGCACACGGCCGCGTGCTCTGAAGCGAGCGCCACGCAAGCATCCGGCTCGGCGCCGTAGCCGACAAGGTCACCCAGACACCACAGCTCCGAGGCGTCGCTTTCCGCGATCGCTTCGAGCACCGCTTCGAAGGCGTGCCGATTGCCATGGATGTCGGAGATCACAGCGACCTTCATCGTCCTGCGCCGCGCACGTAACGCGCCGTCACGGCCCTACTCCTCCGCGTCCCCCGCCTCGGCGCCGCCGTACTCGGGTAGGTTCTTGATGCCCTCGCGGGTTCGCCACTTGGAGTAGTTGTCCTCCATCGCGTCGATCAGCTCGCGCATGAAGCGGGGGGAGAGGTTGACCCGCGAGACGACCACGCCGGGAACCTCCTCGGACTCGACCTCGTGGTCGACGCGCGCGAAAGTGACCGTGAACTCGTAGTCGGAGTGGCTGACGTTCGCGAAGTTCGCGTATACGCCCCCCATTATCTCGGGGGACAGGTGGATGTTTATGTGGCGCTCTGCGCCTGGGTCTTGGTCGTTCACGTAGTTAGTATCCCAATCTGTGAGTCAGATGCGTGCACCCGGTGTGAGCACCCCAGTGGACGAGCTGCGCGAGACGGTCCTCGCCGGCGCCGCGGCGCTGGTGGGCGCCGCGGGCTCAGGCGCGGGCGCAGGCCTGGGCAGGCCTGATGCGATCGTACTCGAGCGCCCGCCCAAGGCGGACTTCGGTGACTACGCGACCAACGCGGCGCTGCTGCTCGCGCCTGCGCTGGGAGTCCCACCACGCGAGGTCGCCGAGCGTCTCGGCGTCGAGCTGGGGCAGCGCTTGGGCGGGCTGCTGCGACGCTTCGAGGTCGCTGGACCCGGCTTCCTGAACCTGTTTCTCGACGACCGCTGGCTGCTGAGCGCGCTGGCTCGCGTGCTGGGCGGGGAGGGGACGTTCGGCGCGGGCGGCGCGCAACCCCGTGAGCGCATCCTCGTCGAGTTCGTCTCGGCCAACCCCACCGGGCCGATGCACGTCGGCCACGCCCGCAACGCCGCTTATGGAGATTCGCTGGCGCGAGTCCTGGCCTTCCGCGGACACGAGGTCGAACGCGAGTTCTACGTCAACGACGCGGGCTCGCAGGTGCGCGCGCTGGGAGAGTCGATTCGCGCCGTCGCGAACGGGGAAGAGATCCCCGAGGGCGGCTATCACGGCGACTACGTCCGCGGGCTCGCGCAGGAAATCGAGGGCGCCGCGACGCTCGACCCCGGCGAGCTGGGGCGCGTGGCGGTCGGCGCGATGATCGCGCGGATGCAGTCGACGCTCGGGGCCTTCGCCGTCCAGGGCTTCGACCACTGGCAGTACGAGTCCGCGTTGCACACCGGAGATCCAAGCCCGGTGGCGCACACGCTGGCGACGCTCGCAGAGCACGGTCACACTTATCGACAGGACGGCGCACTGTGGTTGCGCACGACCGACTATGGCGACGACAAGGACCGCGTGCTCGTGCGCTCCACCGGCGAGCACACCTATTTCGCCTCGGACATCGCCTACCACCAGGACAAGCGCGAGCGCGGCTTCGAGCGTCAGATCGACGTGTGGGGCGCCGACCACCACGGTTACCTGCCACGGATGCGGGCCGCCTATGCCGCCCTCGGCGGCGACCCCGACCATCTGGAGATGTTGACGATGCAGCTCGTGCATCTCGTGCGTCGCGGCGAGCGCGCGCAGATGTCCAAGCGCGCCGGGGAGTTCGTCACGCTCGAAGATCTCGTCTCCGAGGTCGGCGTCGACGCCGCGCGCTGGTTCTTGCTGTCGCGCTCGCACGACACCACGATCGACCTCGACCTCGACCTGGCGCGCGCGCAATCCCGCGAGAACCCCGTCTATTACGTCCAGTACGCACATGCCCGCATCGTCTCGGTGCTCGCGCTCGCGGGGCCCGAGCGTGTCGCGGGCGCGCTGGAAGACGCGACCGCCGGTGAGGGCGTCGATGCGAGCGAGAACACGGACGTGGGGCAGGCGCGGGGTGAGATCCTGCACCCGGCCGAGCGCGCCCTGATCAAGCGATTGCTCGCCTTCCCCGGCGAAATATCCGAGACGGCCCAGCGCCGCGCGCCGCACCGGATCACGACCTATGCGCTGGAGCTGGCGCAGGACTACACCGCCTTCTATGACGCCTGCCGGATCGTCGGCGTCGACGGCGCGACAGAGCCCTCGCCGGGCGGCGCGAACGTCGAATCGCTGCGGCTGGCGCTGTCGGTGGCGGCGCAGCGCACGATCGCGTGCTGCCTGGACCTGCTTGGGGTCGGCGCGCCCGACCGGATGTGACGCGTCGGCGGCGACTATCGATCGAAGCGCGCCAGATCGGCGTCCAGGCGCGCCGTCGCGGCCGCATCGAGCTTCGGCGACGGCGGCGGCGGCGGCGGATCCTCCCGAACGCGCGTGCGCCGTCGCCAACGGGGCAGCAGCAGCGCGAGCGTCGCCATCAGCGCCACGACAGCCACGAGCGGCGCGAGATATGCGGTCAGGTCGAACCCGTGCGCGCTCGGCAGGCCCAGTGCGGTCGGACCGTACTGGCTTACCAGGGCTTTTTCGATCTGCGAGTCGGTCTTGCCTTCGGCGATCAGCGCTCTGATGAACACCCGCTCGCGGTCGGCCTGCGGCGATTGCGCCACGATCAACGGGATTTTGCACGTCACGCACATCACGCGACGTTCGATCGCCGGCAGCGACGCGCGCCGGGGGGCGGCGGCGAGGCTCGTCACGGGAAAGACAGCCGCCCCGAACGCGCCGATCGCGGAGATCGCGACGAAGGCCCTCGGGATCGCGCGAAGACCCTTCAAGAGCCGCTTTCCGCGAGCTTGACGGCTTCGTCCAGGAAGGCCTGCCCGATCTCGCCCCGCGAGACGGCGACGACGCCGCCGTTACGGTCGATCACGAAGCTCTCCGGGAGTTGGTCGGTGCCGTAGGCGTGCGCGAATTCGCCGGTCGTGTCGCGCAGGTTCGGATAAGTGATGCGATGTTGGCGCAGGAACGCCTGTGAGTCGGTCGAGGCGTCGAGATAGGTCACGCCGAGCACCGTCCCGGCGTGCGCCAGCAGCCGGCTCTGGGCGCGCTCCAGCAGCGGCGCCTCGGTCTGGCAGGGCACGCACCACGAGGCCCAGAAGTTCAGCACCACCACCTTGCCCTTGTAGGCGGCCAGCGAGTCGCCGGCACCGGCCGCCGCGCCCGAGAGCACGGGCAGCGTGCGCGCGGCCTGGGGCGCGGGGGGATGCTGTCCTTTGGCGACGGCCTCGTCGAGGGTGCGACTCGCCCCCTGCGTGCTCACCCCGTACACGAGCAGCCCGATCAGGCAGGCGCCCGCGATACAGACGAGGATCGGCAACAGACGGCTACGCACGGCAGTGAGGATAGATGGCGCGAGCTCGCGTGCGACGCGCCGTGTGTGAGCCTCCGGGCGCGAGCGTCCAGGGGCTAACATCTGGTCCCTGCGCGGTGGTAGCTCAGTTGGTAGAGCGCAAGCTTCCCAAGCTTGAGGTCGCGGGTTCGACCCCCGTCCGCCGCTTACAAGCACCAGAGCGATATTTGGCTCTGGCAGCCGTCTCCGGCCTCAGGCTCGAGCACCTCCGCAGATGTGGACAGCGAGCTCTGCGTGCACGCTGGCTCCGTTCAGCGCCTGGACACGGTCGCCGCAGCCGCCGTCAGGCTGCGCATCGCCAGGCACCATCGCGAGCACGAACAGGGGACGGTCACGCTCGTGCTGCCGAGCGCGCCCGACCTGGCAGCGCGACTGTCGGCGCTCCTCGACCCACTGCCCGATCGCGTGAAACTCACCGGGCAGGTCGATGAGCGGCCGCCGGCGAACTACGCACTGGTGCCGGCGACAACCGTCGAGGATTCCCACGCCGCGGTCGCGCTCGGCGGCTGGACGTTGGATGCGTGCGAACGGGCGAGGATCTCCCGCAGGCGCAGCGCATTCATAACGGCGGCCGCGATGGAGCTCGCCGACAACGCCGTGGTTCACGCCCAGGCACCGAGCGATCCGCCGGTAGTGGCGCTGACGAGCACTGCTCGCGGCCGGTTCGTCGAGCTCGCCGTCCTCGACACTGGACGCGGCATCGCCGAGAGCGAGGACCCGCGAGATTTCCTGCGGGCGATTCCTCGGCGTGCTCTGGACGCCGAGCCTGGATTTCTCGGGTACATCCTTCAACGAGCGCGCGCCGCGCGCGTGCAGGCCCAGGTGCAGATTCTCGCCGGCACCGGAAGGCTGCTGTGGACCTCGATGCAACACCGCACCGTCGTGGGCCGCTATCTGCCGGGCACGACGGTCATCGTGCGCATCGCGGGCGAGCGGTCGGTCGATCGTCCGTCCGGTTCAGGCCAGGACGGGTAGCAAGAGAGGTATTGTTTCAGCGATGTCAGTGAAACGGGATGCGCTGGCGTTCAAGGTGCCTGGAAAGGTCCTTGGTACGCGTGCGCTCGGTCGTGAGGTCGCCGAGCAACTGCGCGAGCGTGCAGGCGACGGCGCACAGGACCTGTTCGTTGAGTTCACCGGCGTGCAGGTCGCCTCCTCGCCGTTTCTCGACGAGCTTGCCCTTGCGCTGCGCGCGTGGAACGCCGACCATCCCGATCGCTTCGTGGTCCTGACCAACCTGAACGAGGACGTGCAGGACACGCTCGGGCTGGTGCTCGAGCGTCGCGACATGATGCTGGTTGCGGTGGAGAAAGGAACGCTGCGGCTGATCGGCGGGCGTGCGCATCTCGACGAGACACTTAAGGCGGCGCAAGAGCTAGAGGTATTCACGGCCTCTGAGCTCGCTGAGCAGCTGGAACTCAAGCTTCCAAACCTTCATCAGCGTCTCGTCGCGCTGCAGGCCACCGGCGCGGTCGTGCGCGTGCGCCCTGACGGAGCCCCGCAGCGTCCCGTCGTGTTCGCCACACCGCAGTCCGACGAGCTCGCTGCCTGCTCCTAGCTGCCGAGGCGGCCCGTGACGAGTCCGGAGATCGGCCGTGCTACATTAGTTCAATGAGTTCACTGAACTAAGGAGCCGCGCATGACCGACAGCACCCTCAGCCCAGAGCCGAACGCCAGACAGGCCGTCACGATCCTCGTCAACGACCAGCCGGTGACGCTCCAGAAAGACCACGCGACCGGCCATCAGATCAAGGTCGCTGCCGGACTGCCCGAGGGCCTGCAGCTGCATGGCCCCGGCAGTGAGCTCATCGCAAACGACGAGCGAGTGGCGCTTCAGGAGAACGAGCAGTTCACGACCGCACCGAAGGCCGTCAAGATCTTCGTCAACAACAGGGCCGTCGAGGTGCCCGGCCACGAGGTCAGCGGCGCCCAGATCAAGCACGCCGCGGAAGTCCCTGCCGACTTCAAGCTCTATGGGCCCGACGGCACCGAAATCACCGACGGACAGACCGTCAAGGTCAAACACGACGAGCGCTTCACGGCTATCTCGGGACAGGACGTCTCGTGAGCGTCGCGACGATGCCCGCCGAGATCGCCGGTGCCGTCGCAGAGATGCAAGCCGCGTTCCCCGATCGCGTCCAAGTTCACGAGGACTCCGCCGGTGTGATCGTCGCGATCACCGACGTGACACTCTCAGAGCGCTGGAGCCCCCGTCCCGGGGCGCTGTGGTTCCTGATCCCCTACCACTACCCGGACGCAGCGATCTACCCCTTCTACCTCACCGGCGCACGCCCGACCGGCGGCATGATCGGCGGTCTTCAAGACGTCGCGTGGCGCGGCGAAGCGGCAATTCAGGTCTCGCTGCGCCACACCGCTTGGAACCCCAAGCTCGACACCGCGCTCGGCTCGGCGCTGCAGGCACAGGCATGGCTCGCGGCGAACTGAGCGAGATGCGCATCTCTGCAGGCGACTACAAACGCCTGCACGCGCACCTGTTCCCCGGCGACCACGACGAGCACGGCGCGATCCTGCTCGCCGGCGAGCACCACTCCGCCGGCCAAAGCACCCTCGCGGTCCGCGAGACCCATCTGCTCGAGCCGGACGAGTTCCCGCCCGGGACCCACGGCTACCGACAGTTCGCCGCAGGAGCGCTCGCGCGACTCGGCAACCGCGCCGCGCAGGAGCGTCTGGCGCTGGTCACCGTGCACAGCCACCCCGGCGCGCACGAGCGCAACGCTCTGTCTGGCGACGACTTGGCCGCACACGAGCGCGTCTTCCCGCATCTGCTCGACATCACCGGCGCCACCAGCGTGACCGGCGTCGCGCTCGGCGAGGCCAGCGCCGCCGGAGAGAGCTGGTACGCCAACGGCAACCGCCGAGAGCTCACCCGCGTGCAGGTGATCGGCGCCAGCATGCGGACCCTGCGCCCGCGCCCGCCCGAGGACCGCAGTGGCGATCTCGAGCGCTTCGATCGTCAGGTGCTGCTGTTCGGCGCCACCGGACAGGCCCGGTTGCGCAGCCTTCACGTCGGCGTGCTCGGTGCCGGCGGCGGCGGCTCGATCCTGATCGAGCAGCTCGCGCACCTCGGGGTCGGGCAGATAACGGCCGTCGACCCCGACATCGTCAAGCGCCACAACCTCTCACGGATCATGGGCGCCTCAGAGCGCGACGCGCGCGAGAAGCGCAAGAAGGTGCACGTCGCACGCGATCATGCGCAGCGGATCGACCCGAGCATTCACTTCAACGCGATCGACGGCGACATCAGCCACTCCCACGTCGCCCGGCGGCTGCTCGACTGCGACTACCTGCTGCTCGCGACCGACACCGCGACCGCACGCTTGGTCGCAAACGCGATCGCGCAGAGCTTCCTGATCCCGCTGATCCAGATCGGCGCGAAGGTCGAGTTCCGCGCCGGGGGTGAGATCGAGCAGATCTACACCGCCGTGCGTCCCGTCCTGCCTCGTCACGGATGCCTCTCCTGCGCCGGGCTGATCGACCCCGTCCTGCTTCAACAGGAGACCGCGACGCCCGAGCAGCGCGCTGAGCAGAACTACCTCGGCCAGGAGGACGTCGCCGACCCGTCCGTCACCACCCTGAACGCCGCCGCCGCGGCGGGCGCCCTGAACGCGCTGCTGATGTCCGTGATCGGCCAGGCCGACCCATATCTCGCCGAGCACCGGATCACGCTCATGCGCGAGGGTCGGGTGCTGACCACCACCCCCAAGCCCGACCCCGACTGCCGCTGGTGTGGGGAGGGCAGCGGCTCTCGCTACGCCCGTGCCGATGTGAGCCTGCTGCCGTTGCGCCCGACTGTCGAGCCGAGCAGCACGAAGCGCTCCCTCGCCCGGCGGCTGTTCGCGGCGATCCTTCGCCGCTGAGCTGGCCTCCGGCTCGGACGCCACACCACACGTCAGCGGCCCAGAAGCTACCGCTACGGTCTGCGCCCGTCTGGACGCTTGCTCGCGCCTTCAGCTCGCTTCCGTTTCGACGCTATGCGTCGGACTGCGGCCTGCGGCAGCCCGCTCGCGGCTCGACGACGCTCCCCCGACTCACGCAGCCGGCGCACAGGCATCAACCTCAAACAGGCTACGGGTATGAAATACGGGGTGGGCTGTTGTCCGGTCGTGTTCGTAGGGTCGTTTGACCGGGACAGGGGCCTTGTGGGAAGGACGCTTGTGGGCAGGCCGCCGTGCATTTGGGCTGTGAGCCCGTCAATGACTAGATGGCCGCCCCTGCGACTCACCCGGTTGGGCTGAGAGCCCGAATCCGTAGTTGTCGCTGCCCGCGGTGCCTTCCATCTCATAGATCCAGTTCGTGAAGGGAGACGGTTCTCGTGCGGTTCTTTGGTTTGGATGTTCACCTCGATTTCTGCGAGGTCGCGGTCGCCGAGGGCGGCCGGGTCTCGCGCGTCGGTCGGATCGCGAGTACCCCGGAGGCGATCCGGGAGTTCGCGGCCGGCCTGAATGGAAGTGACCAGGTGGTGTTGGAGGCCAGCTGCGGCGCGATGATGATCGCCCGGCTCCTCGAAGAGAGCGATGTCGGGCAGGTCGTCGTATGCAACGCGGCGGAGACGCGAGCTATCTCGCATGCCCGCGTGAAGTCCGATCGGTTCGATGCGGCGATGCTCGCCAAGTTGCTGTCGGCGGGGATGCTCAAAGCGGTGTGGGTGCCGGACGAGGCGACGAGCTCGTTGCGGCGGCGTGTCGCTCGGCGTGCGGGACTCGTGCGGGCACGCACGCGGGTGAAGAACGAGGTGCACGCAGCGGGCTGCTGGACGCCTTCTCCGCACGTAGCCGCGAAGTTGCTCAGGCTGCGGAGCGGTTTCGTGCGAAGTGGGGTCGCGCCCCAGAACGCGGCGAGCTACGAGCACTCAAGCTCGAAAACCGCAAAGCCAAGACACTGGTCACGAACGCCGACCTGCAAGCCGTCTGGGATAGCACCGCCGCACCCTTCCAGTTCACGGCCACCGCGCACACTCAACAGGACCGGAGTGTCCGTGAGCTCGAGCCCGAGCACCGGGCGCTTGCTGATCGTGTTGAGGATCGTCTGACGGAGCGTGCCGCGATGTTCGAGCCCGGAGAGCTGCGCGCCGTGCTGCTCGAGCAATCCGTTGGCGAGTTGGCACCCGGTGAGGCCCTCGCGTTCTCAAAGACGATGATCGCTGAACGTCGCGTCCTGCCGTTGCAGGGCGGGATGATGACGACCCTCACGGTGCGCGCGCGAGAGGAAGCGATCGAGCGACGCTTCTCGCAACTATCCACGGACAGCAGTCGCGATGTCGGGGACACGGCACGGGGTATCGCGAGCCGAGATGTCGCTGAGAGGATCGGTGGAGCGCTCTCTGAGGAGCAGGCTGAGGCGCTGCAGGTGATCACCGGTCCCGAGCGCGGGGCCATCCTCATCGGACCCGCAGGGACGGGGAAGGGCGTCGTGATCGACGCTGCCGCCCGCGCAGAGCAAGCGACGGGTCATCAGACGTTCGGTATCGCGGTGTCGGGATCGACGGCGCAACGGTTGGGGCAGGACAGTCCCGCCCTTGCCGAGCAGACACTGACGCTGGATGCGCTTGTCTCACGCGTAAATCGTGGCCGGTTGCATATCGGTCCGGACACCACGATCTATCTCGATGAGGCCGGGATGGGCGACACCGACCGTCTGGAGAAGCTCACCGAGGTCGTGGAACGTACTGGTGCGAAGCTCGTGGGTATTGGTGATGGTGCGCAGTTGCCCTCGATCGGTGCTCGGCGATCTCTTTGCCCACCTCGCTCGCCGAAAGACCCTCAGGCATCCAGACCACCCTCCTCTATAGCCCACCGGGGCAAAGTTACGCTCTGGCACCGAGCTCACCGCCCCTCGCGCTCAGACGCCGCAGGTCAGCTTGTCAGCTTGCCGCGTATTCCTTCTCGGCCTTCTCGAGTTCCTTCTGGAACTCCTTGGCGTCGATGTCGATTTCCTTCTCGATCGTCTTTTCAGCGCGGGTGAGCACCTTGTCGAGTTGTTCTTCAAGGCGCGACTCGCCGATCACGAAGAGTGTTGCTTCTCCGGCCTCGATGAGGTCGCCGAGTTCCTTGGCGGCGTCCCCGGGTATGCCCTTTTTGAAGTGTCCGCCAAGCCCTCCGATGACGCCACCGACGAGAGCCGCCGGGATGACCGCTGGCGCGGCTACGACCCCGACCGCCGCTCCGACGGCGATGCCTCCCCATGCGCCGTGCTGGGTGGGCTTCTCGTGCTTCTCGACCTGGACCTTGCCGTCGGCGTCCTTTGTCACCAACGCAACGTCATAGGTGCCCACGAGCTTCGCCGCGTGCAGCTCGAGAAGAGCATCGTAGTCTGCCTCCGCTCCAGCGCGGTCGGGATAGGTTGCTGCATAGATGAAAACCGGTCTGTCGCTCATCTGATCTCCTGTTCAAGGTCTGTCGGGGTCTGGAATGTTCTGGGGTTCCGCCCGGCGGCGCAGCCTCACACGCGTCGACGCGCAAGACAACGCGCGTAGGACAACCATTGCGTCCCTGCATGCTCCCTGCATCCGCCCCAAGTCCGCGCCAACGTCAGGACTTTTCCGCAGGGACAGTTCCTCGACTCAAGCAGCAGACCAGCCGAGTGTCCAGCGCGTACCCTCGCTGGGATGACCTCCCGGTCCTGGTTCGCTCCGCTCGGAGTCGACACGGGGCCTCGCCGCGAGAGCACACTCGCGAGGTTAGGAGCATTTGAGGGATTCGTATGCCTGCTTATAGCTCACCGCAAGCCCGACGACCGCAGTCTTGACTTCCGGCTCGGATTGCTTGAGCACGGCTTCGATGTTCCCTGATGATTTTGCCGTTGAGACCAGGATCTTCGCGAGTCCCGCAAGCTCCGCCTGGAGCGCCTTTTGCGCGGTTTCCACCGGAGCCTTGCTCGCCGCGGGCAGATTTGCGGTGGATTCTTTGATCTTGCCGACTTCCTTGCCCATCACCGCAGCGGCGTCTTTGATTTCTTCCGGCGCCTTGGAGGAGACCGACAGGCTGGACAGTTTCGAGAGCTGGGCCTGAATTTCCTTGGTGGAGGAGCACACCTGCGCCGTCGCCTTTTCTTCAGACGATTCGCCACACGCGGCCAGTCCTATCGGTACGGACAGGATCACCGCTAGGACCGCCAGCCTCCTACAGGTCTTGAACACCGGAACTCCTCCCACCCTGATCTGGGATCTGGATACCTGCAGGTTACACGTTCTCAGCCCATACCGTCTTGCGGATCGCCGTTGGCTCGGAGGTGGTGCGGCCCGGCAGTCTGAACGTGCGTTGGTTCTGGCAGGCGCTGCCATGTATGTTGGCGTCGTGGATTGGGGGCTTGCCGCCGTCGGACTCGCGCTGCTGCTGGTCGCGGCGGTGTCACGACGGCTGTCTGGCGCCCCGATCACGCCGGCGATGGTGGTGGTCCTGCTGGGCGTGCTGGCGGGGCCGTTGGTCCTCGATGACCTCGCGGTGGGCCCGACGAGCGCGACGGTGCGCAAGCTCGCCGAAGCGACGCTCGCGGTAGTGCTGTTCTCGGATGCTTCGCGTATCGACCTGCGGGCCGTTCGTCGTGAAGCCTCGATGCCCGTGCGATTGCTTGGCGTTGGGTTGCCGCTGACGATCGTCCTGGGCTCGCTGGCCGCCCTCGCCCTGTTCGGGTCGTTCTCCCTGAGCGAGGCTCTGATCCTCGGTGTGATCCTGGCACCGACCGACGCCGGGCTCGGTAGCGCGGTGGTGACGGACCCAAGCCTCCCGCAACGCGTGCGCCAGTCGCTCAACGTCGAGAGCGGCCTGAACGACGGGATCTGTGTCCCGATCCTGTTGATCGTTCTCGCGACGGCATCGGGCGCCGGCGGGCCGACCCACCCGGCGCAGGTGGTCGGCGAAGAGATCGGCTATGGACTCCTTGGAGGCATCCTCGCCGGGGTATTTGCCGCGAGGCTCGTGATCGTGGCGGGCCAAAGACGCCTGATCGATGATGCATGGCGGCAGATCATCCCCGTGGCCGCTGCCGCGCTGGCGTTCGGGATCGCGGAGGCTCTCGGTGGATCGGGTTTTATCGCTGCCTTCACAGCCGGCGGACTGTTCGGGCTGCTCGCCAACCATGACGTCGCCCCGATGATGGAGTTCACCGAGGAGGCCGGGTCGCTGCTCGACGCCACGACGTTCCTGCTCTTCGGTGCCGTGCTGCTCGGCCCGGCGCTTGAGCATGTGAGCTGGCAGATCGCGCTGTATGCCTTGCTGAGCTTGACAGTCGTGCGGATGCTGCCGGTGGCGATCTCCCTGTGGGGTACCCACGCGCGAGGCGCAACCGTGGCGTTCATGGGCTGGTTCGGTCCACGCGGGCTTGCATCGATCGTTTTCGCGGTGATCGTCGAGGACACACACCAAGCTCACGGCGACACGTTGCTCACGGCCACCTATCTGACCGTCGGTCTATCGGTCCTGCTCCACGGACTCTCGGCAGCACCGCTGGTCAGTCGCTACGCCGCCTGGTACCACGTCGCTGCGGGCGTGCGCCGTCCCGAGATGGAGAGTCAACCAGCGCACGAGCACAGGGCCCGTGGACCCAACGCGCTACAGGGGAGCTAACCCGCTGTATCGGCTGGAGACCGGCTTTGGGCCAAGCGGATCAGAAACGGCGGCCGGCCGGTCGCCGGATTAGCGCCGGTGGTGTCGAAATGGGTGCGATGGAAGCTCCCGGAAGAGGATCATGTAGAGCGCTATGGCGAAGTAGACCGCTACGGCCGCTCGGGGTACGACGAGTCCGAGGAGAATCGCGGCCACGTAGCCACCGAGCACGGGGAACAGTTCGAGTGGTGCATCCTGCCGCTGTTCGCCCGCTTCCGGCGGCGCGTAGAGGCGCTCGCGTCGAGCATAGGCGTCAAGCGCGAAGCTGAGGATACGGATGACCAGCAGGGTCAGTCCGTACAGCGTGACAAAAACTCGCTCGCTCGAATCGGAGTGTAGGGCGTCCGCTACCAGTTTTGTCGGGAATGGCAGGAACGCCACCGCAAGCAATACCAGCAGATTGATTCGCAGCAACAACGGATCTGCCCGCGTGAGCCCATCGGTGAGCTTCGTGTGGGCCAGCCAGCCCGCACCGATTGTGAGGAAGCTGACGACATACGCGAGATAGAACGGCCAGGCATGAAGTACCTGTTCGAGAGCTGTCCCCGGCGGATGGATCGCTATGTCCAGCACCAGCAGCGTGGCGGCGATCGAGAACACGCCGTCGCTGAATGCTTCCATGCGCGTGGTGCTGAGCGATCGGCGACCACGCGGCATGTCTTCGCCGGAGGGCACACGGCAATCTTCCCAGGTCCGCCGATCGATGATCCGAAGGTCGCAGGCTACAGCCCGAGCCAAGCACCGAACACCATCCGTAGTAATCGCGAATACGAGCCAGCCATCCAGGGCGCATAGTCTCGTGAGGAAGGCCGCGCGTCACGATCGTTTGTGCCCGCCGATGTTCTCGAGGCCCGCTTCGATGGCGTCCAGACGCGCGGCGATCTGATCGAGCTTGGCGGCGAGCCCGTCTGTTTCTGTGCCTGCGAAGCGGCGACGGGCAGACTCGATGAATGCTGAGGTGATCGCAGCGGTGATGACGGTCAGAAAGGCGATCCCGACCACCATGACGAGCGCTGCGACGAGCCGTCCCGTCGTGCTCGTGGGAACGAGGTCCCCGTAACCGACGGTCGTGACGGTCTGTATGGCCCACCACAGACCGTCGCCGATGTTGGGGTAGGCCTTCTTATCAGTGAAGTGCATCAGTACACCGCTGACGATCGTGATCGCGACGGTAGCGGACGCGATAATCCGCGCAGCCCGCACTGTGGTCAGCGGCTTACGCGAAAGGATGTTCAGCCCGCGGGGGCGCGCCGGCGGTGGAGCGGTCGAGCTCGCTTCGGGTGTGGCCATGGTCGTGCCCTCCTTAGGATCAGGCAGATACCGGACGTGTGCGTACCAGCAGATCAGACTACGCGGCAACCGCCGCCTGGATCACAGACGAGGCCCGCGCACACCCGCGCAGAGCACCAGAACAGCCAAGAAGCAGGAGCATCGAACCTAGCCTCCGGCGCGCCTGCTGCGGACGATTTCCGAGCGTGTCGACCGATGATCAGCAGGGCGTCCGCTGCGCAGGGCGAGGTAAGAACAGGCGCCGCGGGCGCGTCATCCCCGGTCCTTGTTGGAGCGCAAGCCAAGCGTCACATCTCGCCCGATGGCGCGGCGCCCGCCGCCACTGCTGATCAAGCGGTTGTGGCCCAGCTTGGCCGAAGTCATCGATCTCGTAGCTGTAGTGCTGTGAGAGCATTTCGAGGCTCGTCCCGCACTGATCGGCGACCGACTGCGCGTTTTCGCCTCGCAGACGTGCAGAGATGCCACCGCGACGCAGGCTGTACGGCGTGGCGCCTATGATATTGGCCAACGATTTGTCGTTCTGAGCGGCGGCGTCGATAACTGGTGTCAGGCATCTGGGGCGCCACTTTTGCGCCTGATTTTTGCTCATATGGCAGGCGCCCGTATTGGCCTCACGGACACCATGCTCTTTCCCTGCCAGATCGCCAGGGACGATGAAGTCGACGTCGCGTGTTGGATGACCAGCTTGTCGTAAGGCCGCTCGCCAGAGGGCCAGATCCTCTGCCAGAAGTGAGGGAACTTTCGTCGTACGCCCGGTGGCATGCGCGGTCTTGGTCCAACCGTCCATGACGTCCCAGCTCAAGACCTCGGTGATAACGGCACGTTCGTTGTTGGCGAAGGACGACCAGCGCAGGCCATAAACCTCCTGGTTGCGCAAGGCGAGACCGAACTGCACCGAGATGATGACGGCGTCCCGATGGGCCAGGATCGGCCTCTCCGGATGGATGTGGTTGTTGAGCATCTGTGCTCGTATGGACTCGACGGCCATAGGCGAGAGTGCCCAACTACGGATTTCCTCTCCACGGCGGCGCAGCGCGATGCGACCGTGTGTGCCGCGCATAGACTTTCGGCGGTTGCTGATCTTCTCGTTGGCGAGGAGACAGCCATTGGATTCGATCTCGGGCACGCGCTCGGAGTTCGCAGCCCATGAAAGCACGGCGGAGAGGACACGCCATGCGTGGGCACGGGCGGAAGCGCCCACTTTGGCGTGCTTCATCGCCTCCCGCAGCGCACGTGGCGCAGCTGGCTCGTTGAACTTAGCGGCGGACTGCTCTGCGAAGTGCAGCGCGTATTGAGCTGGCGGGAGTTTTTTCCCTCTGTCCGTGCCCGGCAACCCGAGCAAGTGACGGTTGGCTGAATAGCGGTAGACATGGAATGTTGAGGTCGCAAGTCCGTCGGCGGTTTCGGGCGCGTTGAACGCGAAGTAGAGCTGGATGACCTCACCGATGGTTTGACCCGTGGTGTCGCCGTTGGCCTCCTTGGCGTCAAGATCAAGCAAAAAGCGGCGCAGACTGTCGAGTCCTCGACGCTCGGCCGAGACGTAGTCCTCAGCCCATTCGGTAGCCAGCTTCGCCGACGGAAACGCCTTTGCCGTCTGCTTGCCATCGTGGTCACGAAAGCCGAGCTGATAGGTCTTGCGACCGTCCTTGCCGACGTGTGGCCATCTCTTTTTCCACGGTTTTGCCATTGGCTTCAGGCACGGCGCTTGTGGACGCCTCGGCGCGCCGCCTACCGAGCTGATGCGCGCCGAGAGCCCCGCATCAGCTCGGCCAAAAGCACCTCGATCGAGCGTTCGAGCTGTTTGATGTTGGCGGCCTCGACGCGCTCGACGCCGACGGCGCGGTTGACCCAGGCGTTGATCTCGCGGTGGCCACGGCCGTCGCGGCGGTGCAGTTCGGCCACCAGGCGGCTGCGCTCCTGGCGCAGATCGTCGCGGCGCTCGAACGCGGCCACCGGGAGCGGGGTCGGCTCGGGCAAAGGCGAGGGCGGCTCGTTCGAGCTGGGGGAGGGCGCTCGCGAGGGCGGGCCGAACAGGGTCATCTGCGCGGCGAACTCGGCGCTGAGAGGCACGAACTCGGCGCTCGGCGAGGGCTCGCTCGCGCGGCGCTCGAGCTGTTCTGCCATGAGGTCCTGCTCTTCGGGCTCGTCGCGGTGGAGCGCGTGGCGCAACTCGGTTTCGACCTCGGAGGCGTGCGTGCGCAGGATCTTGTCGGCCGGCAGGTACAGCCAGCTCGCCTCGGCCGCTCGGCCGGGGATCGTGCGCACGAAGCGTCCGACGATCTGGCGGAAGATCAGCGGTGTTTTGGCCGCACTCGCGTACACCCCGACGCGCAGGCGCGGGATGTCGACGCCCTCTGAGACCATGTTCACGGCCACGATCCACGGCTCGCGCGAGGTGCGGAACTGTGCGAGCTTGCGCGCCGCCTGCGCCTCGGTGTGGAGCACCACCACGGGCGCGCGGCCGGTCGTCTCCTCCAGGAGCTTGGCGATCTGGCGGGCATGGGCGGCGTCGGCGGCGACCACGAGGCCGCCCGCCTCGCGATGGCGGCCGGTCTCGCGCAACGCTCGCAGCTTGGCGTCGGCCTCGCGCAGGATCCGCGGCAGGCCGTCGGGCAGCTCGGTCGAGATCGCGGTGCGGTAGCGCCGGCCGGCCTCGCGCGCGGTGAGGACCGTCTCGAAGGATGACTCGATCACGTCCTCGCCGCTGCGCCACGAAAGCGTGCCGTCGAACGTCACGAACGCGACCGGTCGGCAGATCCCGTCGGCGACGGCCTGCGCGTAGGCGTATGAGACGTCCGGCAGGACCAACCCTTCGGCGTCGTAGCGCACGCCCGGGATCGGCGTCGCGTCGGAGCGAAACGGGGTGCCGGAGAGCAGCAGCCGGCGTGGGGTGGAGGCGAACGCTCGCTGAAAGGCGGTGCCCCAGGCCAGATCTTCGCCCAGATGGTGCGCCTCGTCGACGATCACGAGCGTGTCCTGGGGCGTCGTCGCCGCCCATGCCGCGGGATCGCTCGCGACGCGGGCATAGGTGACGGCCACGCCGTGAAAGTCACGGGGCGGGTTCGCTCCCGGCGCGTCCGGCTGCAGCTGCACGCCGAGCACCGCCGCCGCGGCCGCCCACTGGCGTGTCAGCGGCGTGGTGGGACAGAGCACCACCACGCGCCGGACGCTGCGCCGCGAGAGCAGCTCGCCGGCGAACTCGAGCGCCGGCCGTGTCTTGCCCGCGCCGGGGGCGGCCGAGATCAGGAACGGGCCCTCTTGCCAATCGTCGAGGCGCACGAGCGCGCGGCGTTGCCACGCGCGCAGCGATGTCGGGGGAGAAGGAGTCAAAGAGCCCGGCATCCTGCGGCACGCCGCGGACGGATCGCTACGCACCGCCGTAGGAGACGACCAGATCGGTCGCCACGCCCACGAGGAAGCCGGCCGCGATCAGATACAGGCCGAGCGTGTGATGGCCGTAGCGGCGCATGCCCATCCAGATCTCGCCGATCACATACAGGATCGCGCCGCCCGCGAGCGCGTAGAACAACAGCTCGAGCGCTTGCGAGTCGACCTGGTAGCCGACGATCGTGCCCAGGAACGTCGGTCCGCCGCCGATCAGGCCCGCGAGCAAAAGCCAGCGCCACGACGGGCGCACCTTGCCGAGCGGGCCGACGATGCCAAAGCCCTCGGTCGCGTTGTGCAGGCCGAAGCCGATCACGAGCACCGTGGCCAGGCCGATCGCCCCCGTCTTGGCGGACACGCCGATGGCCAGGCCCTCGGCGAAGTTGTGCAGGCCGATCGCCACCGCGATCGTCATGCCCGTCTGCAGCGCTCTGCGTTCGGCGGCCGCCGCCGCGGCGAGCTCGTCTGCGTCCGCCGGTGCGAAGTGTGCAGTCGGCGCGGTCCCGAGGGCCGCCTGGCCGGTGGCGCCCCCGGCGAGCGGCGCAGGGGCGCTGCGACGTGCTCGCAGACGGTGTTCGACCATCGAGATCCCGGCGGTGCCGACGGTGAAGCCGACCGCGAGCAGCGCGAACAGGCCGAGCACTTCCGCGAGGTTGCCCGTGTGGTGCTTGTACTGGTCGAGCGCCGTCTGCACGATCGCCTGGCCGTGCGCGGTCACGTCCATGAAGATGAACGCGAGGATCCCCACCGAGAACATCGCCAAGCCCACGCGCGTGCGCTCCCCGAGCACGCGCATCCGCCCGATCGGAAGGCCGATGAAGATCGTCGACCCGGCGATCGCCCCCAGGCCGACGGTCTCGGCAAAGCTCATCTGTGGTCCGTCCGCCGGTGCGTCATCGCCATCTCCATCTCAAGTGCCGGAGGCCGAGCCAACCGACCCGCGGCCTCGTCGAGTTAGGGTCGCCTAATTTCTACCACAGCGGTCGGGATTGTGGAGCCTCGCCGCCGTCCGCCGCCAAATACGTGAGAATCACGCGCAATGCACGTCACCGCCAAGGCCGACTACGCCGTGCGCGCCGTCGTCGAGCTCGCCTCCGGCAGTCAGGACTCCCCGCGCAAGGTCGACGAAGTCGCGCAGGCCCAGGGCATCCCGGTGTCGTTCCTGGAGAACATCCTCACGCAACTGCGCTCCGCCGGTCTGGTACGCAGTCAGCGCGGCCCGGAGGGCGGCTACTGGCTTGCGTATCCGCCCGAGGAGGTGAACCTCGCTCAGGTCATCCGCGCGGTCGAGGGGCCGCTCGTGGGCGTGCGCGGGCTGCGCCCCGAGGAGATCGTCTACGAGGGCTCGGCCGAGTCGCTGCAGCAGGTGTGGTTGGCGCTGCGCGCGAACCTGCGCAAAGTCCTGGAGCACGTCACGCTCGCCGACGTCGCCTCGGGGAAGCTGCCGAAGGAGATCGTCGCGCTGACTAAACAAGAGGAAGCCTGGGAAACCCGTTAGGGGGACCTCGCCGCGTGCGGCGAGGTCGTCAGGGCCGCATGCGGCCCTGACTCGACCCCGTACATGTACGGGGTCGCCGACGGCGCATGCGCCGTCGGAGTGACGCGTCGCATGCGACGCGTCACGGGGCCTTGCATGCAAGGCCCCGCACAGCAATCCCCGGTCAGGCCGCGAAAACCCGCGGCTCGGGCAGGCGCACGGTGAGGATCTGTCCCTCGTGCAACTCGAGCTCCTGTGCCGACTCGCGCGTGACCTGCGCCCAGATGTCCCGCCCGTCGTGAAGCTTCAGCTCGACGCGCACCTCGAAGCCGAGGTGCACCACGCGCTCGATCAGCGCCTCGGCGCCTTCGCCCGAGGCCGAGGGCAGGATCTGGATGTCGTGGGGGCGCAGGAAGCTCGCCTCGCCGAGGCGGTTGACGGGGCCGATGAACGACATCACGAACTCGTTGCGCGGGCTCTCATACAGCTCGCGCGGGGTACCCGCCTGCTCGATCTTGCCTTTGTTCATGACCACGATCTGCTCGGCGACCTCCATCGCCTCCTCCTGATCGTGGGTCACGAAGATGGTCGTCACGTGGATCTCCTCGTGCAGCCGGCGCAGCCATTCGCGCAACTCCGCCCTGACCTGCGCGTCCAGCGCGCCGAAGGGCTCGTCCAGCAGCAGCACGCGCGGCCGCACCGCCAGGGCTCGCGCGAGCGCCATGCGCTGCAGCTGACCGCCCGAGAGCTGGGAGGGGTAGCGGTCGGCCAGGCCGTCCAGCCGGACGAGCCCGAGCAGTTCGCTCACGCGCGCCTCGATCTCCGCCTTCGGGCGTTTGCGCACGGTCAACCCAAACGCGACGTTGTCGTGGACGCTCATGTGCTTGAACGGCGCGTAATGCTGGAAGACGAAGCCCACGTCGCGCGTGCGCGCGGGCGTGTCGGTCACGACCTCGTCGCCGATCTCCACCTCGCCCGAGTCGGGGCTCTCCAGTCCGGCGATGATCCGCAGCAGCGTCGACTTGCCGCTGCCGCTCGGTCCCAGCAGCGCCGTCAGCGCGCCGTCGTTCACGCGAATGCACACGTCGTCGAGCGCGACGAAGTCGCCGAAGCGCTTGTCCACGTTGCGGACCTCGATCGCCACGGCCTACACCGCCGTCCGGCGGCGCGTGCGCCGGGTGAGCAGGTTCATGGCAACCAGCGTAGCCAGCGCCAGCAGCGCCAGCACCACCGCGCTTGCGTACGCCCCGGTGATGTTGAAGTTCTCGAACTGCCCCTGCACGTACAACGGCAGCGTCTGTGTCTGACCTTCGATACGGCCGGACACGACGCTCACCGCGCCGAACTCGCCGAGGGCGCGCGCGGTCGTCAACACGACCCCGTAGACCACGCCCCACCTGATCGCGGGCAGGGTGATCCGCCGGAACGTCAGCCACGCGCCCGCTCCCAGGGTCGCCGCGGCCTGCTCGGCGTCGGTGCCCAGCTCGCGCAGCACCGGCGCGGTCTCGCGCACGACGAACGGCAGCGACACGACGGCCGTCGCGAGCACCATACCGGGCACCGAGAAGATCACCTGGATGCCGTGCCCGATCAGCCAATCGCCGAACCATCCCGTCTTCCCATACACCAGCACCAGCGCCAGGCCCACGACGACCGGCGAGATCGCGAACGGCAGGTCCACAAGCATCCCCAGCAGCGCCTTGCCTTTGAACGAGCCGCGCTCCAGCAGCAGCGCCATGCCGACCCCGAAGGCCGTGTTCAGCGGCACCGCGATCGCCACGATCTCGATCGACAGCCAGAAGGCATGCACCGCGTTGGGCGCCGTCACGGCTTCCCACACCGGCGCGATCCCGTGTTCGAAGGTGCGATAGAAGATCATCGCCACCGGCGCCAACAGCAGCAGCGCCAGATACCCGAGCGCGACCGTGCGCAGACCCAATCGGCTAAAGGACATGGCGGGACCTCCGGCGTGACAGCAGCGTGAGCGCGCCCAGCACGATCAGCGCGGCGGCCAGCAGCACGACCGACACGGCGGCCGCGGCGGGTAGGTTTTCGTCCTGGATCTGACTGAACACGTACACCGAGCCGACCTCCGTCTTGAACGGCAGGTTGCCCGTGATCAGCACCAGCGAGCCGAACTCGCCGACCGCCCGCGCGAAGCTCAGCGCGACCCCCGAGACGATCGCCGGTGTCAGGGTCGGGAGCACGATCCGGCGCAGCACCGTCAGCGGCCCGGCGCCGAGCGAGGCGGCCGCTTCCTCCATCGAGCGGTCCATCTCGATCAGCACCGGCTGCACCGAGCGCACGACGAACGGCAGCGTCACGAACAGCAGCGCCAGCGCGATCGAGGCGCGCGTGAACGCCACGTCGACGCCCAGTGGGCTGTTCGTGCCGTACAGCGCCAGCAGCACCACCCCGGCGACGATCGTCGGCAGCGCGAACGGGAGGTCGATCAGGGCGTTGACCGTGCTCTTGCCGGGGAATTCGTCACGCACCAGCACCCACGCGATCAGCGTCCCGAACACGGCGTTGACGGCCACCACGATCACCGACATCACGAGCGTCAGCCTGATCGCGGCCTGTGCCTGCGGCCCGGTCACCTCGCGCCAGAACGCATCGAGCCCGCCGCTGCCGGCCTTCGCCAAGAGCGCCGCGACCGGCAGCAGCACGAGCACCGACAGGTAGACGCCGATCATGCCCTTGCCGAGCGCCCCCGCCGCACGCCCATCGCCGAGGACGGCGGGCGCTTTCAGGCGCGGTGGCGCGACGGCGGGAGCGGTGGGCGCGGTGCTCATTTCGAGGTGGACACTCCCAGCGACTGCTCGATCTTCGTCACGATCCCCGTTTCCGGTTCGAAGAACTGCTTTGTAACGACCGTCCATCCACCGAGGTCGGCGACCGTGAACAGGCCCGTCGGCGTCGGGAACTGCCCGGGTGAGGCCACCCCCGGGATCACCGGGCGGTAGCCCTTTTCAGCCCATATCTTCTGCCCGGCGGGCGAGACGAGGTAGTTGACGAACTTGCTCGCGCTCGCATTCGAGCCGACGACCGCGACCGGATTCTGGATCAGGATCGTGTGCGGCGGGATCACGTATTCGATCGCGGCGCCCTTCTTCTGATCGGCGATCGCCTCGCTCTCGTAGTCGATCAGCGCGTCCCCGCGGCCGGCCAGAAACGTCTGCAGCGCATTGCGCGCCGAGCTGTCCTGGCTGACGACGTTTTTGAACATCGCCTTCAAATACGCTTCCGCTTCCGCGGGCGTCTTGCCTTCCTTGATCTGCGCGCCGTAGGCGGCCATGATGTTCCAGCGCGCGCTGCCCGAGGTGAACGGGTTGGGCGTCAGCACGCCCACACCCGGCTTGGTCAGGTCCGACCAGCTCTCGATGTGCTTGGGGTTGCCCTTGCGCACGATGATCACCGCGACCGACTCCGTCACGAACCCGTGCGTGGCGTTCTGGTTCCAGTTCGAGGACACCAGGCCCGCCTTGACCAGGCGCGTGACGTCGGGTTCCAGCGAGAAGTTGACCGCGTCCGCGTGCAGCCCGTTGGCGACCGCACGACTCTGTTCGCCCGAGGGCCCGTAGGACTGGCTGAAGGAGACGCCCTTGCCTTCGGGCGTGGCCTGGAACGCCGGGATCAGCTTTTCGTAGGCGCCCTGGGGCGTGGAGTAGGCGACCAGTGTCACGTGCGAGCCGCCGCCCGAGCTGGAGGAGCTGCTGCCGCAGGCGGCCAAGCCGAGGGCGCCGGCCAGCAGGGTGAGGAGGACGGCGGGAGTGCGTATGGACATAACCACTTTCTTCATCGAGGACATGACGAACACGAACGCCAACTAATACCAGAAATCTAATCAAGATTAGGCAGATTCGAGGATGTCCTCATTTGGAGTAACCAGATTTGAGGTTGTCCTCGTTTTGGGTTACGCTTGATGGCCGCACCAGGCCTCGCCCGAGGCATTTGTCCGCAGCCGCCCGGCGCTCCGCGCGCCCCCATCCCGAAGGAGATCCCGCCAGATGTCAGCCACGCCCACCATCGCCTCACCCTCCGAGGAGCGCAATACAGAGGCCGCCGAGGCCGCCGTCGAGGCGATCACGAGTTCGGCCAACCAGGAGGCGGCGTTCTCGATGGCGTTGACTCAGGACCAGAAGGACATCCGCGAGTGGGTCCACGGTTTCGCCGCCGACGTGATGCGCCCCGCCGCGCACGAGTGGGACGAGAAGGAGCAGACGCCGTGGCCGATCATCGAGGAGGCCGCGAAGATCGGGCTTTACGGGTTCGAAGGTTTGGCACAGTTCTTCGCCGACCCGACCGGTCTGACGCTGTCGATCGTCAACGAGGAGCTGTTCTGGGGGGACGCCGGGATCGGCATGTCGATCATGGGTACCGCGCTGGCCGTCGCCGCGATCTTCGGCCAGGGCTCAGGTGAGCAGATCGGCGAGTGGATTCCGCGCTGCTTCGGCACCCCCGAGGACCTGAAGGTGGCCGCGTTCTGCGCCTCGGAGCCCAACGCGGGCTCGGACGTCTCGAACGTGCGCACCCGCGCCAAGTTCGACGAGGCGAGCAACGAGTGGGTGCTGAACGGTCAGAAGGCGTGGGCCACAAACGGCGGCATCTCCGACGTGCACGTGGTGATCGCCACCGTCGACCCGGAGCTCGGCTCGAAAGGGCACGCCGCGTTCGTCGTGCCGATGAGCGAAGCCTCCGGGATATCCCAGGGCACGAAGGTCTCCAAGCACGGTCTGCGCGCGTCGCACACCGCCGACGTGTTCCTCGACGATTGTCGCGTGCCCGCCGGCTACGTGCTCGGCGGCAAGGACAAGCTCGACGAGCGCATCGCCCGTGTGCGCGAGGGCAAGAAAAACAAGTCGCAGGCCGCGATGCAGACGTTCGAGGCCTCCCGCCCGACGGTCGGCTCACAGGCGCTGGGGATCGCTCGCGCTGCTTACGAGTATTCGCTGGATTACGCCAAGGAGCGCGAACAGTTCGGCAAGAAGATCATCGAGAACCAGTCGATCGCGTTCACGCTCGCGCGGATGAAGATGGAGATCGACGCGGCCCGCCTGCTCGTCTGGCGCGCCTCCTGGATGGGCCGCAACCAGGTCCCGTTCGAGAACGCCGAGGGCTCGATGTCCAAGCTCAAGGCCGGCGAGGTCGCCGTGTGGGTGACCGAGCGCGCGATCCAGATCCTCGGCGGCAACGGCTACACCCGCGAGTTCCCCGTCGAGCGCTGGCACCGCGACGCGAAGATCTACGACATCTTCGAGGGCACCGCCGAGATCCAGCAGCTCGTGATCTCCCGCGCGATCAGCGGGATGCATATAAAGTAGCTCTGGGACTGGGTTTTCGGGGTGGTGCTGGTCGTGCTGGGTGGTCGCTGAGGCCCAGAGCAGCGGCGCTCGAAAAGGCTGCTCGCGCCAGTTCTAGCGCCAGTCATGCAAGATTACTCCTTCGGTTCTGCGATCACGAGCGGTCCGGGCAATGACCGTATCCCTATCATCCGCGCTTCGGCTGGCGATGCGGCGGAGGCGAGATGGCCGAGACGGGGCGCAGCACGAGAGTTAGGCAGCAGGTCGAAAAATGGCGCGACGAGTTGCTCGATCTCACGGGACGGAACAAGCTGCTGCGCTTCCGCCCGTCGAAAATGAACCAGCAAGTCCGCCGTGGCGTCTACCACGATGTCCCCGAGTTGATCGCCGCGATCGAGTACTTCATCGAGCACTACAACGAGCGCGCTCAACCCTTCGTCTGGACCAAAACCCCCGAGCAGATCCTCACCAAGACAACCAAACAACAAGCCACTTCAGGAACACTGCAGTAGGTCGCGCAGGGGGGCGGGTGGCCGGCGCTGGGACCGCCGATGGTGTAGCGCTCGCGTTCGCGCTGGCGCTGGGATGAGGTGGCGTAGGTCAATTTGCTTACCAAGACCGGGGGGGTTTGCGACATGTATCCTTACCAGGACGGGGGCCATTCTGGTAGGTTCATCCCATGAGGGACGATGAACTGCGCGAGCGGCTCCGCGACCGTAACCCATGGTGGCGTGCAGCGGCAACGGGGGGAGATGCCCTCGCCTGGGTGAAGAGCGACCAGACGCTTCGTGCCAGGGCTGCCTATGACTTGGGCTATCGCTCGGGCCTGCTCGATGACGTGGCTGACGATCCGGTCGACGACAAGCTCGTCGTGCTGCGTGGCGCTCGGCGGATCGGCAAGTCCGTGCTGCTGAAGGATACGGCGGCGCGCCTATGCGGACGCGGGGACGTGGATCCGCGCCAGCTCGTCTACGTGCCGACCGACGGGATGCGTGCTTCTGACCTGGGTCGCGTGGCAAAGCTTGGTCGGGAGCTCACCCGATCCGTGGGAGAGGCGCGTCGCGTCTGGCTCCTCGACGAGGTGACCGGTCTGCGGGGCTGGACGCAGGCGCTGAAGTACCTCCGCGACAACACCGAGCTTGGCGCCGACACGGTGGTGTGCACCGGCTCCTCTTGGGACCGGGAGGCCGAGGTGGAGCGGGACCTCCTCGCCGGCAGGGCCGGGACCTCCGCGAGAAGAAGATCCCGGATCCTCCATCCGATGAGCTTCCGGGACGTGCTCGCCGCTGCGGGTAGGGAGATTCCCCTGCCCGTTCGACTCTCGCCGTGGGCGCTCCAGGACGAGGCCGCCCGTGTCCTCGCGGAGTCGCTCGAGCTCTTCGTGGATGAGCTCGACCTCGCCTGGCAGGCGTACCTCACCTCGGGCGGCTTTCCGCGGGCGGTCGCGGAGCACCACAAGACCGGCGAGGTCGGCGAGGCGTTCTTGCGGGACCTGGCGGCGTGGCTGCATCGAGACGTGGACCCGGAGGCGGGGGAGGACTCGGTGCCGAAGCTCCTGTCCGCGCTCGAGGGCCGCTGCACCTCGCCGCTCAACCGTCGAGCGCTTGCCGAGGATCTCGGCTATGGGAGCCGCCAGACGGCCGACCTGCGTCTTATGCGTCTCGTCCGTACCTACGCGGCGATCTGGTGCCACCAGGTCGATGAGGACGGGCGGAGAGTGGCTGGGGCCCAGTCGAAGCTCTACCTCTGTGACCCCCTGCTCGCATGGCTTGGTTCGCGGCTGCGGGCCGGACTCCCACACCCTGACTTCACTCGTCTCACCGAGGCGTGTCTCGGCCTTGCGCTGGCCCGAGCCATCGACGAGCTCGAGCCCGGGCGATGGGAAGACGACGACTCCATCGGGTACCTGCGAACGGGCGGAGGGAAGGAGATCGACTTCGCCCCGGTCGCCGTGCCGACTCCCTCGGGGACGGCGCACACCGTACCGATCGAGTCGAAGTGGGTGTCCTCCGGATGGCGTGCCGAGGCAAGGGTGATCGAGGGGAAGTTCTCTGCGGGCGTGGTGGCTACGCGGACGGTCCTCGATCTGTCGAACCCTGCGTGGGCGTTGCCGGCGCCGGTGCTCGCCCTGCTGCTCGAGTAGGCGCCGGTAGGCCGGGCTGCTCGGCCGCGCCATCAGTGCGCCAGTCTCGCGCCAGTCGTGTTCCGATTGGACCGGATTCCACCGGATTCCATCGGAGCGGTTTTGGCTCAACCAAGCCAAAACCGCGTCAGCGCGCGGCCGAAACGTGATCTACGACATCTTCGAGGGGACCGCCGAGATCCAGCAGCTCGTGATCTCCCGCGCGATCAGCGGGATGCACATCCGGTAGGGCTGTAGAGGCAATTTGGGGCATCTGCGGTGGGGTAGGGGCACTGCCACCGATGCCCGGCCTATCCCCGGCACACGCCTCGCGGTGGCTATTGTGCGCCAACGTCAATCCCCCGGCGACGAGAGGGCTGCGATAAACGGCTCCCGAACGGTCGTGTCGCAATGCTGCTGCTCAAGCGCACGCTTGTCGGCATCCGGGTCATTCCCGGCCGGGTAGTCACGCCCAGGACCGCAAGCGAGCGGAAGGGATGATCGGCCATCCCACGGTCGTCCGGGGAACGTCGCGTCGATCTCGATCCGCCGTCCTTCCAGGGCGACCGTGATGTAGCGGTGGACATCGACCAGTCCGCCCTCGGGAACGGTCTCGGTCGGCGCGGCGCCGAACAGCTCGCGTGCACGGGCGCGATTGAGCGTGTAGACGCGGTGGACGATCAGTGGTTCTGTCTCGGGGAAGCGTTCGGCCAGCGCTTCGGCGAGGAACAGGTGCTTGGTGGAGCACGTGCCACGACTCTCGCGCAACATCCCCTCGACGGTACGGTCGCTCGGGCGTCCATAAGGGCCTATCCCAAAAGGGACGTGCGGCTGGGGCGTTCGAGGGTCGAGCGGAGCGCGGACGCAAGGGCGAAGGCATGGTGGTGCCATGTCGAGCCCGAGGACAAAGCTCCGCGAAGGCCATCGGGCGCATCCAGACGTGCGGCCCTTGCGGGATAGGCCCTAAGGCAGCGCTCGCACGGCTTCGATCAGATCGACCAACGAGGAGTCCGGCGAGTAGGGAGTCGAGATCATGTCGGCGGCCCAGCATATGCGGGGGAGGGCGGTATGCCAAGGCAACGGCTAGCTGTAGTTCCCAGGCACGTTCGTCAGTTCGCGTAGGCGAGTGCCGGGCGGCTTGTGGCTGAGCGAGCCTCGCGGCAAACCGTCCAGCAGTCGCACCCACGAACATGAGGCGCAAGCCTCACTCACCAGCCGCTGGAAGCCTCGTCCGTAGACCTTCAGGTGCGTGACGCCTCACTTGGCGCTCGTGCATCGACAAGCCGCCGTTCAAGGTTGACACGCACCTGCGGCCACTCCTCGTCGGTGATGCTGTAGAAGGCGGAGTCGCGGACGCCGACATCCTCGATGATCATGTGCTTGCGGAAGATGCCCTCGAACTGGGCGGGCAACGCCTCCAGCGCCGCACGGGAGCGCTCGTTGCGGGCATCGGTCTTGAACTCCACGCGGATGCAGCCGAGCCGCTCGAACGCGTGATCCAGCATCAGCAGCTTCGTCTCCACGTTGGCCCCTGTGCCCCACGCAGACGGTTCGAGCCATGTGCCACCGATCTCAAGACCACGATGGGCCTCGCGCAAAGCGTGATATCCGGTCCCGCCGATTGGCCGTTCGGTTGAACGATCCAGGGTCGCGAACGCGTACTCCTCGCCCGCCCCACACGCGGTGAGGGTCGCCTCAAACCATGCCTGGAAATGCTTTGGGCTCTTCCCTCTCGGGATCGTCCAGGTTCGGGTCCTCGGGTCCTGACAGGCTGCCCACAACCCCTCCTCGTGACGAGCCTCCAATGGCTCCAGCACGATGATCTCACCCTCAAGACGCCTGGCCACTCCTTCCCACATGACGGATGGGAGGTTATCGACGGCGTGCTGAGGCGGCGAGTACTCGCCGGGGCGTACACTCACGCCTGCGATACAAGAAAGGGCGGTCATGAACCACGCATACGTATGTAGATACCCGCGGACTTTGGTGTCGCGGGTCGTCGTGAAGCCTCGATTGCACGACTCTCATGTACGCCGGGTTCCCCGCTTGCTCGCCTTGGATGATTTCGAGGTATGGCGTCCACGCCTGACGAGGTTGCTCATCCTCACATCAGTCCTGCTGGCGGCGTACTGGGTCCTGTGGTTCACCGATCGTGGCGTGGTCGCCAGCGATCTCACATCCGGATACGTCGCGTTCGAGCAGTCCTTTCCCCTTGCTGATGCTTGGCTGGCAGGCGCAGCGCTGTTGGCGGCGGTCCAGCTATGGCGGCGGCATCCAAGCGCGCTGATGTGGCTAATGGTGGTCGGTGGAGCCGCGATGTATCTGTGTGCGATGGATGTCCTCTATGACCTGCAACACGGCATCTACGGCAAGTCCCATGGCGGCAGTACGGAGCTCGCGATCAACATCGCAACCGCAGCGCTTAGCATCGGGGTCATCCGCTTCGCATGGCGGTTTCGCCAGCAACTTCTCTGAAGCCAGGCTTGCCGCATGCTGATGGCGTGGCAGGCGAGGAGTGGACCAACAGCGAGTGCGTTACTCGCTACCTGGACCGGGCAGATGAGTTCCCGCATCGGACGGAAGGGGAGCGCGTCAAGCCGCCACGAGACATAGGCGGTCACGATCTGCTGGACTGATCACGACGCTCCCCGTCCTCTGTCTTCGGTGTCGCGCCGATCTGCTCCACAGGCGCAGGAACATCTCGCGGCGAACCTCGACCGGCAGCTCGGGCGTATCCCACGGGAGGAAGAACCCGGCGGGCGTGCCTTCGCGTGTCACGAGGATCACGTCATCGGAGCGGAACATCTCCGCGCTGCCGCAACGGGTTGGGCTGGTGCTCGAGTCGAGCACCAGCGAGAGACGCGCCGCGCTTCTCCCTTGGGCTCCCCATTCGCTCGCGATCTGCGCTGCACGTGACTGGCTGCCGGCGAACTCGAAGTCGAGGATCGTCGGACCGTGCGAGACGTGCGACGGGTCGATCAGTTCGAGGATCACTGTGAACGCGACGGTCGCTGTCCCCAGCACGACCAGCGCGTGTTTGCGGTCAAGCGCAGCGAGTTGCCTCACCGAACACCTGACTGCGGCTGCCCATCGGGCCAACCCTACACGTGCGGCTGCTCCACCGTTACGGAGGCCGTGCCTGGTTACTCGCGCTTTACCAGGCTTGGTCGGCGCCGCAGTGCGGGCACGCGACCGTTGTGCTGACCGACGCGGCGAACACGAACCCGCAGGAGCACGTGTAGGAGGCGTTGTCGATCGGCCCGCCGGCGAGACGCACACGGGTGACGGACGCATCCTGCGCTGCTGCGGCGGGGGCGGCAAGCTGGAGGTTCGCGTGGTTGGTGGCCGTGGTGCGCTTGTTATGCCTGTGCCGGCGTGAACGGCGGGGACGCTCGGTGGTGGAGGCGTGGGGTAGATGTTGCAGTAGCGCGGTGGCTCTCATGTGGCTCTACCTGTAAAGACTCTCCACACCCCGAAAGGTTTCGCTGTTAACGCACGATTTCCTCGCGATCGGCGCGAGGAAGGCGGCCACGCGCACCGACGGACCCGCGCCGAGGCCGGTGGCGCGTGAAATACTTCACGGCGATGAACCCCGCGCGCAAGCGAGCTGTGCGGCTGACGGTCGCCCTGAGCGCGGCCGTGGTGCTGGCCGGAGCGCTGATCTATACGAGCTTCAGCGCCGCTTCGCCCGCGCTCACGCCCAGCCAGCTCGTCCACCAGGCCCGGCCCGGGCGCAGCTATCAGCTCACGGGCAAGGTCGTGGCCGGGTCGGTGCGCCGCGGCGGCGGCAGGCTCGACTTCGGCGTCGAGGATCGCGTGGGCGGGACGGTCGTTCCGGTCGCCTACACGGGTACGGTCCCCGACCCGTTCCGCGAAGGTCGCGAGGTGATCGTGACCGTGCGCAAGCAGGGTGGGGCCTATGTCGGCGAACGCGACTCGCTGATCACGAAGTGCCCGTCCAAGTACCAGGCCGCGCCGCCCAGCGGCGCCGGCAAGAGCTACTGAGATGGCCGCCCTCGGCAGCGCCTGCCTGCTGCTCGCGCTCGCCGTCTGCGTGTACGGAATCGGCGCTTCGCTGTTTGGCGTGCGGCTGGGCCGCCCGGAGTGGTCTGACTCGGGGCGGCGCGCGGTGTATGCGCTGGCCGGCGTCCTGACGGTCGCCTTCGCCGTCCTGGAGCTCGCGTTCCTGCGCAGTGATTTCTCGTTCAACACGGTCGCCGATACCTCCAGCCTGAGCACCCCGACGGCCTACAAGGCCGCCGCGGTGTGGTCTTCCCAGGAAGGCTCGCTGCTGTTGTGGGCGTGGCTGTTGTCGATGTGGTCGAGCCTCGTGCTGTTCTTGACGCGTGGGCGGATGCGCGAGGTGGCGGCGTATGCGACCTCGATTCTGCTCGGGTTCGGTGGGTTCTTCGTGTCGCTGATGATCTTCTACGCGAACCCGTTCGCCACGACCCGTCCGGCGCCCGTGGAAGGCGCGGGCCTGGATCCGCTGCTGCGCTTCCCGACGATGATGATCCACCCGCCGATGCTCTACTCCGGCTACACGCTGTGCACGATTCCGCTCGCGTTCGGGATGGGCGCGCTGCTGGCGCGGCGCGTGGACGCCGAGTGGATCCGGGCCATTCGCCGATTCGCCTTCGCCGCCTGGTTCTTCCTGGGCATCGGCATCCTGCTCGGCGCCCGCTGGTCCTATGCCGAGCTCGGCTGGGGCGGCTACTGGGGTTGGGATGCGGTCGAGAACGCCTCGCTGATGCCGTGGCTGACCGGCACGGCGTTCCTGCATTCGCTGATGATCCAGGAGAAGCGCGGGATGCTGAAGGTCTGGAACGCCTCGCTGGTGCTCGCAACCGGAACGCTGGCGATCATGGGCACCTTCCTGGTGCGCAGCGGGGTGCTGAACTCGATCCACGCGTTCGGCGGGCAGACGCTGGGCGTACCGTTCGTGTGCCTGATCGCGGTGACGATCGCCGGCTCCATTTATTTGGTGGTCACGCGGCGAGAGATGCTGCGCTCCGAGCATCGCCTCGACTCGCTGCTCTCGCGCGAGTCGATGTTCCTCGCCAACAACCTCGTGCTGGTCGCGCTGTGCTTCGTGATCTTCTGGGGCACCTATTTCCCGCTGATCTCCGAAGCGTTTACCGGCAAAGCGGCCTCCGTCGGGCCGCCCTGGTTCGATCGCTATACGGTGCCCCTGGCATTGATCCTGGTCCTGCTCAGCGGAATCGGGCCGGTGATCGCCTGGCGACGCGCGACGTTCGCCAACGCGCGACGCAACTTCCTGGCCCCGGTTGCAACAGCGCTGAGCACGGTCGCGGTGCTGCTGCTCGCGGGCGTGACGGGCAAGCCGTTCGCGCTGGCGATGTTCGGCTGCGCCGCGTTCGTGTTCGGGTGCGTCGGTCAGGAGTTCGTCCGCGGCGTGCGTGCACGGCGGGCGATGGCGGGCGAGGCGGTCCCGGTCGCGCTTGTGGGGCTCGTGCGGCGCAATCGCCGCCGCTATGGCGGCTACATCGTGCACGTCGGCATCGCCGTGCTGTTCGTCGGCGTCGCGGCCTCCTCCTCGTTCCAGCATGCCGTCGAGCCGACGCTTTCGCCCGGGCAGTCCAGCCGCGTGGGCGCCTATACCGTCCGCTACGTACGCCCCACGGCGACGGTGACGCCCAGCAACGACGCCGCTCACACCGGCGCGACGCTCAGCCTCGGCGCCGTTCTGAGCGTGAGCAAGCGCGGACGGCATGTCGCGACCCTGTATCCGAGCGAGGGCTACTACGCCTCCGACGAACCCTCGCAGGGATCGGTCGGCAGCCTGATCGGAGGTCAGCCCGTCAGCCACGTTGCGGTGAGCGCGGGGGTCACACGGGACGTGTGGAGCGCGATCGCGCCGAACATCGAAACGCCCCAGTTGAAGCGGATAGTCGCAGTCGGCAACCGCACGATCCCGTTCGTGCGCCCCGAAGAGGCCCTGATCGCGGTCGCCTTTCTCGCGCGCTCATACCTCCAGCACCCGCCGCCCGCACAGTTCCATTTCATCGTCTCGCCGCTGGTGATGTGGATCTGGATCGGTGGCCTGATCGTCTTCGGCGGGGGGCTGGTCGCGATCTGGCCCGCGCCCAGCGCCGTGCGCCGCCGGCTGCGGGTTGCCGGACTATCGGCGCTCGAGATCGAACGCGACGCGAAGTATCGCGAGATTCGCGACGCCGAGCTCGACTATCGCGTCGGCAAGCTCTCGCGCGCGGACTACGACGCGGTCGACGCGGAACTGCGCGCGGAAGCGGTCTCGATCCTCGACCGGCTGCAGCCCCCCGCCGATCCCGGCGCGGAGGAGACCGAGCCGCCGGAGCAACCCGAGCCGCGGGTGCTCACTAGGACTTGACACGAACCGCGCTTCTAGGGCGTCTCTGGGCAAGCGAGGCCAGGACGCAGGGAGCGTGGCGTACTACGTACGCGAGCGACTGAGGACGCAGCCTCGCGCCGTCCCAGCGGCGTCCTAGGACTTGAGCAGGATGATCGCGTTCAAGAAGAACGCGACTGCGAACACGACTGTCCAGCGGTTGAGGTTGCGCTCGACCATCGAGCCTCCGCCGAGCGGCCCCTGACCGCTGCCGACCCCGAATGCGCCGGATAGTCCCGCGTCCTTGCCGGAGTGCATCAGCACGAGGAAGATCAGGACCACGCAGATCCCGAGCTGGATGATGGACAAGATCGTCGTCATGCGCCCAGATTATCGCGTCCGGCGCCAGGCGTGAGCGGGCGCTACGGACATGCGACCGTGGCCGACGCGTTCGCGGTGGCGCCGCCGGCGAACGTGAACTCGGCTGCGAACGGGAAACCCGTGGCGGGGCAGCTGCGCGGCACAACGATCGAGCCCGCAGCGGTGTGCGCTCGGGGGCGGCGTCCGATCCCGCCGATCGTGAGCGACAGGGAGATGAACGAGGCGTCCGGCTCGAGCACGAGCGTGGGGATCGCGGGGATCGACACCGTCACCTTGGAGCCGTAGTGACCGCTGTCGGGTTCGATCACGCCGCCGGCGATCGTGCGCTCGTCCAGCGGCGTCGAGCCCTGACTGAAGATCTCCAGCGTCTGGCGCGAACCCCGGTTGGGACCGCGATAGATCGAGACGGCGGCTTCCTCGGGGACGGCCTGCGACCCGGCGTGCACCTTCATCAGCGCATGACCGCGCCCGACGAGCGACCCGGGAGCGCAGCCGCTCGCGCCTCTGCTGCGCAGTCGTGAGGGTTGGCAGACCTCCGCGCCACGCAGGTTGACGGCCAATCCGGCGGGCAGGCGCACGACCAGCCCGCGCAGCGGCGCCGGAACGCCTGCCGTGCCCCCGAAGAAGCGGAACGCAAGCGTGAGCGCTGTGCTCGCGCCGAGCCGGTCGGGCAGCAGCGACGGGCGTATGCTCGCGTTCGTCTCCGTCTCCGTCTCCGTCTCCGTCTGTGTTGCCGCCGGCGCCGTGGCCGTCGCGGCGCAGGCGCCCCACGCCGTCAGCACCGTCACGGCCGCGGCTGTGACGCTTCGCCTCATTGCCGGCGCGCCCGCGACGCGGAGCCGGCGCAGGACGGACTCCTGCCTCCGGCCGGTCCCGCCGTTGGTCACCGGACCCACGTCGTGCCGCCTCGAGCCCCTGCTATTTCTTCTTCTTGCAGGGGATCTTGGTCGTGGCTTTGACGGTCGAGCCATCCTCGAAGCTGATTTCCGTGGCGCCCGGCCAATATCCGAGCGGACAGGTTTTCGGCGTGATGATGCCCTTGACGTGGAACAGCTTGCGCTTGCCGTGGACCGTCTTGTAGTAAGCGACGTTTTTCGCGCCGGCCGTGAAGAAGGCGCTGATCGCGGAGGCGTCGGAGGCTTCGGGCAGCACTTTGATGAGCGGCACGTTGAGACTGAAGCCGAGCCCGTAGGGCTTGGGCTCCTTGATCACGGGCGCGGTGAACACGAGCTGGATCGAGACGGGGGTCGCCCCGTTCAGGTAGATCAGCAGTTCGACGTGCCCTGGCTTGTTGTTGGCGAGGAAGAAGTCGACCGTGAAGCTCTCGTTGATCACTTCATGGGCGATTTCATACGCGCCCACACCGCCGCCGAACCCGGCCTTGGAGTTCGCGGGGCAGCCTTCGGGGCCGACGTTTTCGAGGATCGCCACGGTGCACGTGCCGGTGCCTTCGAGGTTCAGGGCCATGCCGGCCGGGCCCATCACGTTGATGTGGGTGATCGGCGAGGGCACGGGCAGGTTCGTCGAGGCGATCTTCGCTTCGCCGAAAACGTTCGTCGGCACACCGAGTGCGTCGGGGGAGAAACCGGCCTTTGTGATCGTTACGGTCTCTTGCGCCTGCGCCGCGCTCGCGGCCACGCATAGAGCGAGCGTGCAGCCCACCAGCGTCGTGGCGAGCATCCGTACTTTGGACATTGCAATCATCAACATCACGATCCCCATCCCTCTCTCCGCCGATTTGGTTCGCAGCGACCCGTCGGACCCGAGCGCCGGCTGTCTGGATCTGACCAGTGAACCCTCGGCGACGAAGAATAGAGCGGTTTGGCGCAAACTGCGACGTTCCGCCGCAAACCTCGCTACGGTCCGCTGTCCGGGCGTCCGTGTGGGCGCATTAACGAATCCTTTACGGGATCTTGCTTGTCTGCCGATATGAATACCGGTGGCGTGCCCGCGATCGTGGGTCAGCGGCGCCGACCACCGATCCGCAAATGAATCAGGGACCGCATCAGGACAAGCCCTTTGAGAGGCCGCCGGCGAGCGGCTCGCGCGACGTGGGCGCACGGCTACGCCCGTCATGGCGCACGGTGCTCTCGGTGCTTGCGGGCGGAGGGCTCACTGCCGCCGGTCTGGGCGGACCTTTGGCGGGCGGGGCGATGGGCGCGGAAGGCGCCACCGGCCCGACGAGCACCGACGGCTCGCCGCCGCCCACATCGACGACGCCCGCGAACAGCGGCGAAACGGCCAAGGAAGTTCCCTCGGGACCCGCCGCGACTTCGACCACTACCACCAACACCAACACCTCCACAACCACCCAGCCCTCGCCGCCGCCACCGACCACCACTTCCGGCGCGCCCGCCCCGGCCGGCGCGACCGGCGGCGAAGGCCCGACGGTCGTCGTGCATCGCAAACAGCGCATCAGCCCGAGCAAACGCGCGAGTGGCGCGGTTACGCAGACGAAAACCCAAGCCGCTGGTGGACCGGGGAAAGCCGGCGCTCAACCCGCGATCCCCGGCGCGAGCACCACTCCCGGAGCTCCCGGCAACGTGGCCTTGCCACCGCAACTATTGACCGGTCAGGCCGGCGCGCTGGCGGCGCTGCTGGGCGGATCGGCCAGCAGCGCGTCGGTGCAGGCGCTCGACTTCTATCGCATCCCGCTGTTTCTGCTGCCGATCTACCGCGCGGCGGCGATTCAGTATGGCGTGCCGTGGCCGATCCTGGCGGCGATCAACGAAATCGAGACCAACTACGGTACGGACCTGTCGGTGTCCTCGGCGGGCGCCGAGGGCTGGATGCAGTTTGAGCCCTCGACCTGGCTGCAGTACGGCGTCGACGCCCTGAACGCCGGCTACGCAGACCCGTATAACCCGGTCGACGCGATCTATGCCGCGGCCCGCTACCTGAAGGCGGCGGGCGCCGCGCACAACCTGAGCGGGGCGATCCTCGCTTACAACCACTCCGAAGCGTACGTCAGCTCGGTGCTGCTGCGCGCGAAGTTGATCGCCGCTTATCCCGATCAGGTGATTGCCACGCTGACCGGTCTCGTCGACGGACGCCCGCCGGTGACCGGCAAGCGCATCGGTTGGGGCGCCCCCGCGATCTCTCCGGCGACCGCGGCGGCGCTGCCTTCGTCATCCAGCGCGACCGCCGGAGCCACAGCGACGCCCGCGACAGCGGCGCCCGGCGCTCTCACCGCGACCGCCGGGTCTACGGCCCCGCCGTCTCCGATCCCCACCGCGGCGCCCGCGAGCGCCACCTCCGCCGGTTTGCGCCTCGTCGACGTTCGCGGCGAACCGAACGCGCGCGTCGTGGCGGTACAGGACGGGCGCATCATCAAGCTCGGATATTCGCGCAAGCTCGGGCGGTACGTGATCCTGCGCGACGTCTACGGGGATGTGTTCACGTATGCCGGGCTTGGGGCGATCGCCCACACCTACAAGCTCCCCAAGTCGGAGTCTGCCGGCGGCGCGGTTTCCCAGAGCGAATCCAGCTCTGCGCCGACCTCTCAGGGTAAGTCTGCCTCCGCCGCCGCCTTTACGACCGCTGAGGAGCCGACCGGCAAGGCACGGGTGTTCGCCCGCACCACCCGCAACCCGGACGCCCGGGCGGCCATTGCGAGCGTCCGAGTCCTCGGAACCTCGAGCGCCGGTGGGCGGCTGTCTCTGAGCGTCGGGTCGATCCTCGCCGAGGGCACCGTCCTCGGCCGGGTGAAGGCTCCCGCGGGCGCCAAGGACGGTCATCTGCGATTCGCGATAAGGCCGGCCGGCGATACGAGCACGATCGACCCGCGGGCGATCCTCTCCAACTGGACCCAGCTCGACACGGCGCTGCACCCGCAGGGCGCGAAGGGCCCCGCGAACCTGCTCGGAGCGACCGCCGGCGACGTGTTCCTGCTGTCCAAGGGCCAGCTCGAGCGCGAGGTGCTCTCCGATCCGGGCGTCGCGCTGTCAGCGTGCTCGCGCCACGAAGTGGCATCGGGCGCGGTCGACCAGCGGGCGCTGGCGATGCTTGCGTTCCTTTCGCGCAGCGGTCTGAAGCCGACCGTTGGCACGCTGCGCTGCGGCGCCTACGACGCCGCCGGCTACGTAATCCCCGGTCATGTCGGCGATGCGGTCGCGATCGTCGCGATCAACGGCGTCCCGATCGCCGGTCATCAGGGCGCCGGCTCGATCACCGACACCACGATTCGCACGTTGCTGACGCTCCGGGGCAACTTCAAGCCCGCTCGCATCGCCAGCCTGATGCATTATCCGGGCGCCCCCAGCACGCTCGCGCGCGCCGACCACGGCGACTACCTGGAGATCGCGTTCAGGCCCACGCCGCACGCGGCGGCGCTGAAGTCCTCTGCGACGGCCGCCGTCGCCGCCGCGCCCGTCGCAGGTCAGGGCGCGCCCGCACCGGTGGCGGTCGTGGGCGAACTGAGTGCGGCGCAGTGGGAGCAGCTGGTCGGGCGCATCGCCGGCCTGCCCAGACCGACCGTCGCGGTCAAGCCGAGTTCCGGCGCGATCCCCGACGGCCCGAGCCCGGCGGGCAACTCACAGCCCGCGCCGCGTCCCGGCGGCTAGGTAGCTGCGGCACTTGAGCTCGGCCGACCGGAACTGAGCGCCGGCGGTGTTCAGGCCTTTCGTGCTGAATATCGGGCCGCTCCCGGAGGTGTTGGGAGCCGGCAGGTTGACGCCGTTGTCGCGCATGCACGCGGCGAACTTCGTCAGCGCCGCCTGGTAAGCGGGGCTTTTCAGGCGCCCTCCGCGGCGTTGGAGTTGGCCGCCGGCGCCACACTTCTTGAGTGCGGCCTGCAGCTGCGCGCGGGTCACGCCGTTCGGCAATTGTGGACCACCGCTCCCAGCACCGCCGCCGAGAAATCCACGCGGACCGCTCGGACCGCTCGGACCGCCGGGAGGACCTCCGCGCCGGCCGGGGGGACGCTGCGGCAGCGTGATGCCGTTCTTCTGCAGGCATTCCCGCACCGCCGTAAAACGTGTCCCGGCCGGCCCCCCGGCGCCCGTCGCGCCCCGGGGGGCCGTGGCGGAGGCGTTGGCGCTCGTGGATCCCGCGCTCGAAGATCCGCCGCAGGCCGCGAGGCCGAGGCAGGCGAGCAGGAGGCTCAGCGCCACGATTACGGTCGTCGTGTTCGTGGGCTTGCGTCGTTTGCTGTCGGTGTGAGACATGGAGCTCCTTTTCGATGATGATGCTGCCGATCTAGCCGCTCTTGCCAAAGAGCGCAGGTTCACTGCCGCCGTTCGATCCGCGGCCGGAGCCGCCGAGCGGGGCGCCGAGGCCGGCGCCCGCTCCGCCGCCGATACGGATCGATTCGGCGATCACTTCTCCCTTTGCGCCCGTGGCTCCGGCGATGAGGACGGTTTCTCCGGGACGGATCTCCTTGACGGCGCCATTCACGGTCTTGGTCACGGTCGAGGCCGCCGAGGTCTTCACCTTGACGGTGTTGCCTTCGGCGGTGGTCACATACAGAACGCCCCCGTCGACGTAGGCGACCTGGCCGATCGTCGCGCCCCCAGCGCGTCCCGATCCGCTCGCGGCGAAGCCACCCGCCGCGCCGACGCCCCCGGAACCTGCGCCCGAGCCAGCGGCCGCGGCCGCGGCGGAGCTCGCACCGGAGGCGCTGCGCAACGCCGCGAACCGCGAGGCGAGGCCGGCCGCGCCGCCGCCCCCTGAGGAGCCTGCGGAGGTCTGGCCCTTCTCGACGAGCACGCCCGCGATGAACCCGCAGGCGGTCGAGAGCACCGCGAGCAGCGCCAGCGGTGCGGGAGCGAGTAGGCGCCGTCGCGGCCTGGGAGGTAGCGCCTGGAAATCGTCCTCTGTCATGGTGGGTTCCTCGTTGGGGGTGGGGTGGCTACTCAAAGCGCAGCGCCTCGATCGGTCGCATGCGCGCGGCACGGGTCGCCGGGTAGGTGCCGAAGAACAGACCGGAGAACGCTGCCGCGGCGAACGCGAGAAAGATCGAGTAGGTGGCGATCGCGGGGTGCACGCCGGCGATTTCGAACTGACTGCCGAGCACACCGACGAGCACGCCGGCGACGCCTCCGAACAGGGAGACCAGCACGGCCTCGGTCAGGAACTGCGTGAGGATGTCGGCGCGTCTGGCGCCGATCGCCTTGCGGATGCCGATCTCGCGCGTGCGCTCGGTGACCGATACGAGCATGATGTTCATCACGCCGATCCCGCCCACGAGCAGCGAGATCGCGGCGACCTCGCCCAGCAGCGTCGTGAATACGCTGCCGGCTGAATTGGAGGTTTCCAGCAGCGATCCCTGGTTGAGGACCTGGAATCCCGGTTCGGCGGGATTCTTGACTTTGTGGCGTTCCTCGAGGACTTGCGTGACCTCTGCTTCGGCGGCGTTCAGGGAGGACTGCGTGCTCGCCTGGACGGTGATCGAGTCGATCGGCCCTGCGCCCGTGAGCGAGCTCTGTACGGTCGAGATCGGAGCCATTACGACGTCGTCCTCGTTGACGGTGCCGTTCGATCCCTTCGCCGCCAAGACGCCCGCTACTTCGAAATTGCCGCCGTTCACCTTGATCGTCTGCCCGACGGCGTTCTGGCCGGCAAACAGTTCTTGTGCGACCGTCTGGCCGATCACCGCGACGCGCTTGTGGGAGCTGACGTCGGCGGAGGTGAATGAGGCGCCTTCCTGGAGGCGGTAGCCGTGGGCGGGCAGGTATGAAGGTGTGGTGCCCACGAATGAGGACGGTTCGTAGCTGGAACCGCCGTAGACGAGTTTTGCCGCGCCGACGTTTACGACAGGCGAAGCGCTCTTGACGCTCGGGGCGAGGCTCGGGTTCTGCAGCGCTTCGGCGTCCTGTTTGGCCAGCGAGAAGCTGCTCGAGGCGCCGGCCCTCGCTCCTCCGCGAAAGCTGCCGGTCAGCACGATCAGCACGTTTGTGCCGAGGCTCTGGATACGCGCTTGCACGGCCTTGGAGGCGCCGTTGCCGACGGCGATCAGGACGATCACCGAGGCCACGCCGATCGTCATGCCCAGGATCGTCAGGCCGGAGCGCAGCTTGTTGGCCGCGATCCCGCCCCAGGCGATGCGCAACATCTCCGCTCCGATCATGCGGCCGGCTGCTCTCGATCGTGCACGATCTGACCGTCGCTCAAAGTGATCACGCGCGTGGCCTGACTTGCGACGTCGGGCTCGTGGGTGATGAGCACGACGGTGCGACCTTCTTGGTTCAGGCGCGCGAATATTCGCATGACGTCCCGGGTGGAATGCGAGTCGAGATTGCCGGTCGGCTCGTCCGCCAGCACGAGGGCGGGATTCGTGACGATCGCGCGCGCGACCGCGACGCGCTGTTGCTGGCCGCCGGAGAGCTCCGATGGGAGGTGGTTCAGCCGGTCCAGCATGTCCATCGAGCCCAGCGCCCGCTTCGCCCGGCGGCGGCGCTCGGCTCGCTTGAGCCCGGCGTAGGCGAGCGGCAGTTCGACGTTGGCGATCGCGCTGGTGCGCGCCACCAGGTTGAAGCTCTGGAACACGAACCCGATCCTGCGATTGCGCAGGTCCGCGAGATCGTCCTCGTCCAGGTGTCGGGAGTCCATCCCGTCGATCGCATAGCGGCCGCTCGTGGGAACGTCAAGGCAACCGAGAATGTTCATCAGGGTGCTCTTGCCGCTGCCCGAGCTGCCCATGATCGCGACGAACTCGCCCCGCTCGATTCGCAGCGACACTCCGCGCACTGCGTGCACCGCGATCTCCAGACCCATGCTGAAGGTCTTGCCGACTTCGCGCAGATCGATGACCGGTTGTGAGGACACGCCCATCAGCCGCCACCCCGAAAGAGGACGCCGCCACCGCCGGGCCCGCCTGCGCCACCGCCAAGTGCGCCGCCGCCGAGTGCTCCACCGCCTCCCAACGCTCGGCCGAGCCTGGAGGTGAGACTGCCCGTGCCGGAGTTGGTTGCGGTGGGCAGGAGCACTTTTTCGCCAGGATGCAGTCCGCTGAGGACGATCGTGGTGCTGTTGCCGGCGAGTCCGGTGACGACGCGTCGGCGTTCCTGACGGGAGCCGTGCAAGACGGTGACCGTTGCGCTGGAGATCGCGCTGCTCGGAACGTTCACGCCTTCGGCCTGCTTGACGACGACTTCGGCGGTGGCGCCCATCCCCGGTTTCAGCCCGGCCGCCATCTGGTCGAGCCCGAAGGTGACGTCATAGCTGACGACGCCGCTGTTGCTGGTGGACAGGGTCGCCACTTCCTCGACGTGGGCGGCAAGCTTGTTGCCCGCGAGGGCTTCGACCGTGACGGTGGCGGTCTGTCCGACCCGGACAGCACCGATTTCCGATTCGCTCAGCGCCACGACGAGGCGCATCGAGCTGAGATCGCTGAGGATTGCGAACGCCGAGCCGGAGGATGCTCCCGAGCTCGACGAAGCGGCCGAGGATCCCGCTGTCTGCGCGCCCGTGCGCCCGGATGCCGAGGACGCGCTCGCACCCGAACCCGATGTTCCTGAGGCGCCGGAGCTTTCAGTGCTTGCCGTCTTGGTCGTCCCCTGCGCCGAAACGTCTTCGCCGACTTCGCCATTCAGCGAGACGATCGTGCCGGTTTTCGGCGCGTACATCTTGGTGTCGGCGAGCGCCTGTTCGGCGCCTTCGACCGTCAGCCTGTCGCTCTGCACGGCGGCTCGCGCGGAGGCGATGTTCGCTTCGCGCACGGCCTCGCTCTCGGCGGGTTTCGACGGTTGCGTTTCCTTGGATGTCGTGGAAGCCGCGGCCGCTCGGCCCGATCCGGCCGAGCCGGCGGCCGAGCCGCTCGACGTTTCGCCGCCGTCTTCTTCCAGTTGCGCGAGGCTCGCACGAGCAGCCTGCAGGGTGGCTCGTGACTGTTCGAGCGTGACTTCGGCGCTCTTGGGATTCAGTTCGGCCAGCAGTTGACCCTCGGTGACGTGTCGTCCCTGCGATACGTAGATCTCGCTCACGACCCCGCTCGTCTTGAAGCCGAGGTCCAGTTGGCTGGATGCCTGCAGGTTGCCGCTGCCCGAGACCGTGGATTGAACGACTCCGACGGCGGCGGTGGCGGTCCGGGTGACGGTGCTCGAGCTGCCCGATGCAGGACCGACGACGAGGATCGCGACGACGATCGCACCGGCGCTCAGAGCTCCCAGTACGTAGACGGGCCAGGATGCGCCGGTGGGTTCGTTCATCTCGCTCGAGCTCGATGGTGAGGCGAGGGTGTAAGAGGGCGCGAAGAAACCCTGCAAGGGCGCCTAAATTCATCTAAATGTCTGGGCTGTAGATCTTTATGTGTGATCATGCCCGCCATGCCCACCTACGGCGGGATCGACCTCGGCGGGACGAAGATCCAGGCGGTGATCGTCGATGACGATCACAAGGTGCTCGGGTCCGCGCGCCGTGCCACGCCGACCAGCGGCGGCCCGCGGGACGTGGCGGCCGAGATCGAGACGACGCTGCGCGACGCAGCCGCGGCTGCCGAGATCGCCTCCGCGCGGCTCGATGGGATCGGGGTGGGCTCGCCCGGCACGATCGAGTCCGACGGATCGGTCACCAGTGCGCGCAACCTGCCCGGCTGGGAAGGCACGTTTGCGCTGGCGGCGACGTTGAGCGCCGCGCTCGGCCCCGAGGTGCGCGTCGGTAACGACGTGCAGGTCGCCACCGACGCCGAGCGCAAGCTCGGCGCGGGACGCCTTTACAGCTCGCTGCTCGGGGTCTTCTGGGGCACGGGCGTCGGCGGCGGTCTGATCCTCGACGGCAAGCCCTGGGTCGGGCGCGGTGGCGCCGGGGAGATCGGCCACATGGTCGTGGAGATCGACGGCGCGCTGTGCACGTGCGGTCGTCACGGCTGCATGGAGGCTTACGCCGGCCGCGCCGCGATGGAGTTGCACGCACGCAAGTTGCACGAGGAGAAGGGACGCAAGACCGACCTGTTCAAGCTGATGCGCGAGCGTGAGCGCACGCGCTTGACGAGCGGGATCTGGGCGCGAGCGCTCGAGCACCACGACAAGCTCGCGACCGAGATCATCGACCGCGCGATACGCGCGCTGGGCGCGGGGATCGCCTCCGCGGTGAACCTGCTGGACGTCGAAGGCGTGATCATCGGCGGCGGGCTGGGCGTGCGTTTGGGACACCCCTACGCGAAGCGAATCGCGCAGGCCATGCAGCCCCACCTGTTCGCCGAGAACCGTCCCCCGTACGTGCACGTCGCCGCGCTCGGCGACCTCGGCGGTGCGATCGGCGCGGCGCTGCTGGTCGAGCCCGAAGGGGCGGCGCACGCAGCGGGCCGAAACGAGCGGGCGACCGACTAGAAGCCGCCGATCGTCGCGATCACGAGGATCACCGACAGCGTCGAGGTGACGGCGACGGTGATGCCCGAGGCGGCGCCGAGCAGGCGCCCGCTGCGCCGCTCGCCCATCACGCTCGTCGAGCGCGAGAGCCGCCAGATGAAGAACAGGTTGATCGGCAGCAGCAGTCCGTTGACGACCTGCACCCCCACCAGCAGCGAGATGACGGGGACGCCGGGGATGATCGCCACGACCGTGGAGATCGCGATCATGGCGGTGATGATGCCGACGAACACGGGCGCCTCCTCGCGGCGACGCCCGACGCCCTTCTCGTAGCCGAGGGACTCGGAGATCACATACGAGGTGGCGATCGGCAGGATCGCGCAGGCGAGCAGGCTCGCGCCGAGCAGCCCGATCGCGAACAGCGCCTCAGCGTAGCTGCCGGCGAACGGGCTCAGCGCGCGCGCGGCTTCGGCCGCCGAGCCGATGTTGTGGATCCCGTGCGTGTAGAGCGTCGCGCCGGTGGCGATGATGATCGAGGCCGCGATCACGTTGGCGAAGATCGATCCGGCGACCGCCTCGCGCTGCTCGTGGGCGAGCTCGTCCTCGCGCACGCCGCGCTCGACCACGGCCGACTGCAGGTAGAGCTGCATGTAGGGAGTGATGGTCGTCCCGGCGGTCGCGATCAGCAGCAGCAGGAAAGCCGGTTCGACGTGGATCTGGGGAGTGACGAAGCCGTGTGCGACCGCGTGCCAATCGGGGTGGGCGAGGATCGCCGCGAGCGGATAGGCGAAGAACGGGATCGTCAGCCAGATGAAGATTCGCTCGGCCGAGCGGTAGGAGCCGCGCACGATGATCGCCCAGATCGTGACTCCGGCGATCGGCACGGAGATCTGCACGGGTATGCCCGCCAGGCCGAGGGCGGCGCCGACGCCGACGAAGTCCGAGATGCAGATGCCGACGTTCGCGATCAGGACGGCGGTCGTGGCGATAACCGACCAGCGGATGCCGTACTCCTCGCGGATCAACTCGGCCAGGCCCTTGCCGGTCACGACCCCCATGCGCGCCGCCAGCATCTGCACGATCGCCAGGGAGATCGTGATCAGCAGGATCGTCCACAACAGGCCGTAGCCGTACTTGGCGCCCACCGAGGAGTAGGTGGCGACCCCGCCGGCGTCGTTGCCGGCGTTGGCGGCGATCAAGCCGGGGCCGAGCAGCCCCAGGAAGATGAACAGGCCTCGGGTGCGTCTAGGTCTAAGACGGGCAGGCAGGCGCGGCCGGCCACGAATGGCCGAGCGGGCGCGACGCATGACGGGCGGTACTCGGACCGCCATCGAACTGTCCGGTGGGGACGTTCACGCCCGGCAGTCTATTCGTGGATGCCCGGCGAGGGCCGTGCCGGGCGGGTTCTTGCTATTTCGGGCCCATCTCGAACGTCCTGAGACCTCAATCCTCGCCCAGCAAACCGAAACGCAGGCGCCAGCCGCGCGGGAGCATCGCCTCGAGCACGTCATCGACGGTGACGACTCCGACCATGTGCTCGTGCTCGTCCACGACGGGGATGGCGGTGAGGTTGTAGTCGGCCATCAGGCGAGCGAGCTCCTCGAAGGAGGCGTCGGGACGCAGGCAGGGGGTCTCGTGCTTGACGAGACCCTCCAGGCGCTCACCGGGTTCTGCGCGCAGCAGCGCGGTCACGGGGATGCTGCCCTGCAGCGTCCCGTCGGGGGCGCTGACGAACACCGCGGTGAGCAGCTCAGGAGCGATCGCGCTGCGCCGGATCGACTCCAGCGCGTCCCCGGCCGCGGTGCGGTCGCGCAGAAGGATGAAGTCTGGGCTCATCAGCCCGCCCGCCTCGGCGGGGTCGTAGCCGAGCAGGGCGCGGACCTTCACGCGATGCCCGACGGGCAGGAGCGCGAGCAGGGGCTCGCGCCGGTCCTCGTCGAGCTCGCCGAGGATGTCGGCGGCGTCGTCGGGGGCCATCCGCGCGAGGATCTCCGCGACCTGCTCGTCGGGGCGGTTCTCCAGGAACTCGCGCTGGTGCTGGTCGTCGAGCTCCTCGTAGACGTCGGCCTCGAGCTCGCGGTCGTCCTCGCCGACGGCCTGGATGATCTCCTCGCCCTCACGGCGCGAGGCCGCCTCGACGAGGTCGGCGATCTGGGCGGGATGGAGCTTGGCGAGCTTCGGGTGGGGGACGCGCAGGCGCACAGTCGGGACGTGGCCGACGAACGGCTCCACGCCGGCCCAGTCGAGGAACTCGCCGGTGCCGATGCGTGCCCCCAGCGGCTTTGGCAGCAGACGGCGCAGCCCACCGCGGGGACCGGTGTCGACGCCGACCACGCGCCATGACCCGGCGATCAAGGCCAGCTCGATCTCATTGGCGCGCACCAGGCGCGCGCCCTGCACGTTGATCAGCTGACGGTCGAGCACGTCGCGTTTCAGCAGCACCTCCTCGGGGCGGCGGTCGAAGCGGCGCAGGTCGAGCTTGGCCTTGCGCAGGACCACGCCGTCGGAGCCGATGCCAGAGACGCGCTCGACCCCGAGATAGGAGGTTCGTCCCGCGACCGTCACCAGAAAGCCCGTGATCGGGGGGTAGCCGGCGCCGCCGAGGCGCACGATCACGTCGCGCACCTTGCCCAAACGCTCGCCGTCTGAGTCGCGCAGCGCGCTGCCCGTCACGGTCGAGAGGTGCAGGATCGGCGGCGCCTGCGCGGTGGACGCGTGCATGTCGCTCATCGTAAGCTCACCGGGGTCGGCGCCGAGCCGTCAGTCTCCGGCCAGACTGCTCGGCAACGGCTGCCCCGGCGGTGGCGGGTCGTCGAGCATCAGTCGCGGGATCGTGACGGGGCGCAGGCCTTTCTTGTGCAGGCCGGAGACGATCGCCGGCAGAGCGGCGATCGTCTCCGAGCGGTTGCCGCCGCCGTCGTGCATGAGGATGATCGCTCCCGGATGGGCGCCCGCGAGCGCGTTCTGCACGATCGCCGGGACCCCGGGCAGGGTGTAGTCCTCGGTGTCGGTCGACCACAGCACCATCAGCAGGTGCAGCTTGTGCAGCAGTTTGAAAGTGGTCGCATTGAACGAACCATAGGGCGGGCGGAACAGCTGCGGGCGGGGGCCGTCGAGGAGTTCGATACGAGCGCTCTGTTCGAACAATTGTTCATACTGGTCATGGGCCGACAGCGTCGCCATCATCGGATGAGACTCGGTGTGATTGCCGACGATGTCGCCTGAGCGCAGCTCCAGCTGGGTGCCGGGCGAGAAGTAGCGCTCCTCGTCGCCGATCGCGAAAAACGTTGCGTGCACGCCCAATTTGTTGAGCTCGGTCACGAGCTGCAGGGTGTAAGGGCCGGGGCCGTCGTCAAAGGTGAGCGCGAGCTCGTCGCCCTTCGCGCCTCCTTCACGGATCGCCGGGGTGTAGGAGAGGACGTGGTCGATCGCCTTGCCTTCGGCCGCCGCCGTTCGCGCCTGTTCTTCGGTCGCGGTGCGCTCGCTGGTGGCTTTGGCGTGAGTCGCGGCGGCGGTGGTCGTGTGGGCGCTGCCTCCGTGTGAGCTGAGCGCGGCGAGCAGGAGTGCGGCGAGCGCGACGGCCAGGATCGCCGCGACCGCGCGGCGGCGCCGGTAGATGTGTGTCGAGTCCGGCGGTTTTTGCTGCTGGCGAGCGACCATCGCGCAGAGTTTATGTTGACAGGAAGATGATCCCGTTTGCAATTTCGATCGCGGTACTGTCGCTCGTGCAGGGCGCGGTGGTGGCCGTCCCGCGCGCGTGGGCGCCGGAGCGCCTGGCGCGCCTGCGTGGGCGCCGGTGGGCGCTGATCCCGCCCTTGTCGGTCGTGGCGTTCGTGCTGATCGCGCGCGAGGCCGAACGGGCGAGCGCCGACGGTTTGACCTATCTCGCGCTCCTCGCCGTGCCGGCCCTCGCGGCGCTCGCGCTGGGTTGGCTGGCGTGGTATGCCGAGGAGCCTTGCCCGCGACGGGCGCTGCTCGTCATACCGCTGTTCGTACTGGCGTGGGCCGATCGCGGCGGGGTAGCCGGAGAGGCAGCGGCGTTGGGGCTCTCGGCGCTCAGCTGTGCGGCGCTGGGGGCGCTGCTGGCGGCGGTGACGCCCGCGCGCTGGCTGGCGGGCGGGATCGTGGCGATGGCGCTCGCCGACGCCGCATTGGTGATTTCGGATCTGTTGCAGAGACCGAACAGCGCACTGAACGGCGCCCACCCGGCGGCGGGGCTGCCGCGGCTGCAGACGGCGGTGTTCGGCTCGGCGGTCATGGGTTATGGCGACCTGTTCGTCGCCGGCGTGCTCGGCGGCCTACTGGTAACGGCGATGGGACGGCGATGGCAGTTGCGCGGCGCGGCGCTCACGGCGCTACTGGCGCTTGGGTTCGACCTGCTGTTCTTCTTCGTGGACGAGCTACCGGCGACCGTGCCGGTAGCAATTACGCTGCTCGTGTTGATGGCGCGTCGGCCTGGTCTGACGCGGATTCCGAGGGGATCTGAGTCTCCTGCGCGGGAGGCATCACGATCCGGTTCGCCCGCGGACGGGCGCCCGGAGCGCCTGGAGCGCTCGGAACCCGGCCCAACACGAACTCCTCCGCCACGGGCTCCAGCCGGGCGGTGAGTGGACGTGCGGTGGTCTCGATCGCCGGGGGCGCGTCGATCTGGCGCTCCGAGACGATGCCGGCCTGCTCGATATGGCGTATCTGCGGGACCAGCTTGTGGTCGAAGGAGCCGACCGCTTTGTTGTAGGCGTTCACGGCCGAGTCGAGCTGGCGGCCGGTCTTGGCCAGGTGCTCGGCGAACGGGCCCATCCGGCGATGTAGCTCGCGCGCGGATTCGGCGATCTCGCGTGCGGACTCGGCGATCTGCTCTTGACTCCAGCCATAGTGCACGGCTCGCAGCAGCCCGATCAGGGTGGTGGGGGTGGCCATCAATACCTGCTGGGAGACGCCATATTCGATCAGCGCCGGGTCCTCGGCGAGCGCGGCCTGGTAGATGCCGTCGGAGGGCACGAACATCACGACCAGCTCGGGCGTGGAGTCGAACTGGCGTTGGTAGCCCTTGGAGGCGAGCTTGGTGATGTGATCGCGCGTCTGACGGGCATGGCGCGTGAGGTCCAGTTCGCGCTGGGTCCGGTTCTCCTCGCCGGCCTCGACCGCGGCAAGATAGGCGTCGAGCGGGACCTTGGAGTCGACGACGATCGTCTTGCCCCCGGGCAGGCGCACGAGCAGGTCGGGCCGCAGACGGCCGTCATCGGTGTGGATCGTGGACTGCTCGGTGAAGTCGCAGTGGGCGACCATGCCGGCGAGCTCGACCACCCGGCGCAGCTGGATCTCGCCCCAGGAGCCGCGCGTCTCCGGGCGCTTGAGCGCGGACACGAGCTCGCCGGTCTCGCGCCGCAGGGTGTCGGTTCCGGCGCTGAGCGCGCGCACCATCTCCGCGAGCTGGACCTGCGAGTCGCGGCGCTCGCGCTCCAGACGGGAGAGCTCTGACTCGACCTTGCCGAGCTTCTCGTGGACGGGCCCGACAAGTCCCTTGAGCTCCTCTGCACGGCGCGCCATCTCACCGGAGGCCCGCTCCTCCTCGACGCGGCGCGCCTCGGCCATCCGCTGTGCGAGCGAGTCGCCGGTCTGCTGCAGGACATCCAGGGAGATCGCCTTCAGCTCGTCGCGCAGACGCTCGCGCTCCTGGGTCCGCTCGTGCTCGTCGTGCGCCCGGGCGCCACGGCGTCCCAAGGCGACGGCGCACGCGGCGCCGAGCAGTAGTCCGACTATCAGCAACAGGATGCTCATTGGCGATCGGCCTTTCCCTGAACGGTGAACAGAACACGGTGACATCCGCTGCGGACGGCTTGCGCGCGTTCCTGTTTGACAGCGGCGAGACCGAGGAGTAGCGTGGAGAAATTCCGTCAGATGGGCTGTGCCGTCGCGGGGGAGAGGCCGTAGTGCGTGTGGGGCCCTCGAGTTTGGAGGAGATGCATATGTCCGCCGCACACGGCTTCGCAGATTCGAGTCGTTTCAACCGCCGCCCAATCGGGCGTCCGCTTGCGCTGGTTGTTGCGCTGGTCGCGCTCGTGGGATTGGCCGTCTTGGCGCCGGCCGCCAATGCTCGACCTGCGCCTACCGTCAGTACCTACCTGGCGCTCGGCGACTCGATCAGCTTCGGTTACAGCGAGCAGGTGTTCGACGAAAATTTCCCCAACGAGTCGCCGTCATACTTCGAAGAAGGCTTCACCGACGCCTTCGCCCAGCAGCTCAGGCGACCTTTCGAGGTCGGTAGAGGCCTCACGCTCGTCAACGATGGCTGTCCGGGAGAGACCTCCAACGGGCTGATCGGCGAAAACCCGGCCCTCGGCGGGAAAACGTCGACAGAACCGGCAGGCCACAATCCGCAAGGGCTCGGTGACTATCACCCGTGCGCGTACAACAACGTGAACGGGTTGCCGCTGCACAACTCGCTGAGTGTCGGCGGGCAGTCGATCTCCCAGCTCGAAGACGCGCTGAGCATCCTCAAAGAAGGCCATCCGGCGCACCCGGTGCGGGCGATCACGTTGAACATCGGCTCCAACGACGAGCTCGCGGCGATCACGCAGTGCAAGAACGAAGTCACCGAAGAATTCACCCACACGGGCAAAAGCAAATATGGCGCCACGCCCGAAGCGGCAGTGATCGACTGCATAGCGGTGACCTCGGAAAAAGTCACCGTTCCGCACATCCTCGCGAACATCGGTGACATCCTGGGGGTGCTCGACAGCACGGCGCCGGGCGGGGGCCATTACACCGGGCCGATCGTGCTGGTCGGGTTCTACAACCCCGACGCGCTGATCCTCCCCGGCAGCGACGCGCTGCAGGAGGGGCTGAACGCGGCGGTCGAAGCCGACATCCTGCCGCACTTCGCGAACGTGACGTTCGCGAATCCGTTCCGGGTGTTCAACCGGGGCAACAAGCCGGCGAAGGAGCAGGCGTCGATCTGCAAGTACACCGAAATGTGCAATCCGGCGGATCCCGGCGGCAGCTCCGACGATGGCGACATCCACCCGTCGCCGCTCGGATACGAAGTGCTGGGCAGGCTGGTCAACCAGGCCTACCTGGCCAACCCGGCCCGCTGATGAGGACCCTCTGAGGCCGCGCGGACGCGTAGCATCGGGTGCCCGTCCAAGTTGGACGAGCACCCGGCGCCGGCTTGACAGGCTCTACGCCGCCAGGCGCGCGGCGTCGAGGGCCTCGTACTCGGAGGCGACCTCTTGCAACACGCTGAGCATCGCCGGCGCGGCCGGCAACAGGCGTGCGCCGGCGGCGGTGGCGGCGATCACCCGCCGGGCGGGTGGCCGGGGGGAGAGGGCGCGGATGACGATGTCCTCGCGCACGACCGAGAGCGCGAGCTCTGGGATCAGCGCGACGCCGACGCCGGCCCCGACGAGACCTTGGACGGTCTGGTAGTCGTCGCTCTGAAAGGAGACGTGGGGCTCGAACCCGGCGGCGTGGCAGCAGCGCACGACGTGGCGCGCGCAGGAGCTGTCGTTGGAGGTCTGGATCCAGGCTTGCTCGCGCAGATCCTCCAGGCGCAGCCGCCGTCGCTGCGCGAGGCGGTGCGCGCGGGGCAGCGCCAGGTAGAGGGGGTCTTGGAGCAGCTGCACGCGCGTCAGGCGCCCGCCCGGCAGCGCCTCTGACCGATCGCTGCGTCCGGAGTCGTCTGTGCGGGCGTTCGCGGGGGAGGAGTCGAACTCGAACAGCAGCGCGAGGTCGAGCTCACCGGTGCGCAGACGGGGCGCGATCTGCTCGGGCTCGCCCTCGGCCAGGGTCAGTTCGACGTCGGGGTGGCGCGCGCGGAAGGTGGCGATCGCGAGCGGCATCAGCGTGGCGCCGGCGGTGGGGAAGGAGGCCATGCGCAGGCGGCCTCCGCGCAGGCCGGCGATCGCGGCCAGCGCCGCTTCGGCGGCGTCGAGGTCGGCCAGCACGCTTTCGGCGTGGCCGATGAGCGTCTGGCCGGCGGCGGTCAGGCTGACCCCGCGCGGATGGCGCTCCAGGAGCGTCATCCCGGTTTCGGCCTCGAGCGCTCCGATCTGCTGGGAGACGGCGGACTGTGTGTAGGAGAGATGCTCGGCGGCGGCCGAGAAGGAACTGCGGTGGGCGACCTCGCGGAGGATCCGCAGGCGGTTCACATTAAGCATTAGGAAAGCTTATCGCAGCAATCATATATTGCACTGGTACTGATGGCAGGACGGTGCCATTATGGAGCGAAACCAAGAGAACTCGGAACAAGCAATTTTTTCCATCGGCCCAGAGACAGGAGAGTGAAATGGCAACCAAGGTGATCGTTTCTTACGACGGGACCGCCAACGAGGACGACGCGATCGCGTTCGGTGCCCTGCTGGCCCGCGCCGGCGCCGAGGTGTCGCTCGGTTATGTCCGCCACACCGACGAGGCGGTGAGCGACGAGGAGGCTCAGGGAGTGCTCGATCGCGGCGCCGCGCACTTCGCGGGTGCGTTCGCGAGCTCTCACGCGGTGACCGATCGCTCCACGCCGGAGGGCCTGCAGGCGCTCGCTGCGCAGATCGGCGCGCAGGCGGTGCTGTTCTGCTCGGACTCCCACACCGCGCAGGGTCACGTGACGATCGGCAACTCGGCCCAGCGTCTGCTGGAGGGCGGCAATGTCGCCGTCGGGATCGCCCCGGTCGGGCTGGCCGAGTCGCATTCCTCCGCGCGCAGGATCGTGGCGGTCGGCGAGGCCGGCGGTGCGGGCGGAGCGCAGGCGACGGCGCAGGCGCTCGCGAGTGCGCTCGCCGCCGAGGTCGTGCCGGTGGCCGACTCCGAGGCCGATCTGCTGGTGATCGACTCGCGCGCGGGCGCCGAGCAGGGTCGCGTTTCGATCAGCTCCTCGGCTTCGCATCTGATCGAGATCGCGACGTGCCCCGTGCTGGTGCTGCCGAGCGGCGTGGCGCTGCAGTTCGGTGGCGCGCCCGCGGCTGCCGTGGCCTGAGTTTTTGGGGCGAGCCCCCGCGCGTGGCGTCTCGGAGAGGGGGCGCCCGCGCGGGGCGCGTGCGTTTATACGGAGCGCTTGAAAACGGGAGCAGGGTACGTCACTTCTGCCTGTGGGCGCTCGAACGGGCGCGGGAGCGGGCGAGCAGGTAGCTCGCGAGCGCTCGGCAGAGGTCGATGCCTCCGCCGAGCAGGTGTCCGAGCGGGCCGGTCCACAACCACGTCTCCAGGCGTCTGCGGGCGGGCGGGCGCACGGTCCTCATCGGGCGGACGGTATCGTGGCGGCCATGGCCGAGCCCGTCCAGACGACAGTCGCAGAGCTTCCGCAGTCGCGCGTGCGCGTGGAGGTGCAGGTGGCGCCGGGCGAGGTCGAGACGCGTGTGCAGCGCAAGGCGGGAGAGTTGGGGCGCCGGCTGAAGCTGCCGGGCTTTCGCAAGGGCAAGGTGCCGGCGCCGCTGGTGCTGCAGCGGCTCGGGCGCGAGGCGGTGCTCGAGGACGCGGTGCGCGACGGTCTGGGCAGTTGGTACGCCGAGGCGATCCGCGAGTCGGGGATCGTGCCGGTGGGCGATCCGAAGATCGATCTCGGGGATCTGCCGGCGCAGGGCGAGGCGCTTGAGTTCGCGTTCGAGATCGGGGTGCTGCCCGTGGCCGAGTTGGGCGAGTACTCGGGGCTCGAGGTGGGGCGTCGCGAGCCGGTCGTGGACGAAGAGTTGATCGAGGGCGAGGTGCAGGGGATGCGCGAGCGTCTCGCGCGCCTGGAGACCGCCGAGCGCCCGGCGGGCGAGGGCGACTTCGTGGTCGTCGACTACGTCGGGCGCCTGCCCACGGTGGACGAGTCCTCGGGCGAGACGACGATGGTCGCGTTTGCGGGCGGCGAGGGTCGCGACGAGCTGATCGAGCTTGGTGGGGGCAAGCTGATCCCCGGGTTCGAGCAGGGCCTGCTCGGCGCCGGCGCCGGGGAGACGCGCACGGTCGAGCTCACGTTCCCGGTGGACTACGGCAACACGGAGCTGGCCGGCCGTGAGGCGTCGTTCGAGATCGCCGTGAAGGAGGTCAAGGGCAAGGAGCTGCCGGACGTGGACGAGGACTTTGCCGTGGATGCCGGATTCGACGACGTCGAGGAACTGCGCGAGGACATCGGCCGGCGCATCCTCCAGGCCGAGGAGCAGCGCGTGGCCGAGGAGTTTCGCGAGGCGGCGCTGGATGCGGCCGTGAGGAATGCGCGCGTGCCCGTCACCGAGGAGCTCGCGCGCTCGCGCGCTCGGGAGATGTGGGAGCGGATGCTGCACACGCTCTCCCACCGCGGGATCACGCGCGAGGCCTACCTGCAGATCGTGGGGCGCCCCGAAGAGGAGATCCTCGCGGAGATGGTCCCCGAGGCCGAGCAGGGGTTGCGCCGCGAGGCGGTGCTGAGCGCGGTCGTCGCGGCGGAGGGGATCGAACCCTCCGAGGAGGATCTGCTGGCGGCGGTGGCGCCGGCGGCCGAGCGCGAGGGGATCGCGCCCGAGCAGGTGCTCGCGCGGTTGCGCGAGGCCGGACGGGCGGAGGAGTTGAGCGAGGATCTCGCGGCGCGCCAAGCGGTCGAGCTGATCTCAGAGCGCGCCAAGCCGATTGCGCTGGAGCAGGCGGCGGCGCGGGAGAAGTTGTGGACGCCCGAGAAGGAGGCCGAGCAGGAGCGGGCCGGCGCGGGCGTGGCGGGCGGTGAGGGCGCCTCCGGAGGCGGATTGTGGACGCCGGAGCGCTAACGTTGGAAGCGACGATGGCGGTACGGGAGAGGTCAGAGGATCCGGGGAGCGTCCACCCACCGTTTCACCCTCTCTCTGAAGGATTCAAGCCGGCGATGACAAACTGAAGCGAGGACAATGAGCCCACTGGTACCCATGGTGGTCGAGCAGACCTCGCGAGGCGAGCGCGCGTTCGACATCTACAGCCGTCTGCTCAACGAGCGGATCATCTTTCTCGGCACGCCCGTGGACGATCAGATCGCGAACCTGATCGTCGCCCAGCTGCTGCATCTGGAGTCCGAGGATCCAGAGAAGGACGTGTCGCTGTACATAAACTCGCCGGGCGGCTCGGTGTATGCGGGGCTGGCGATCTACGACACGATGCAGTTCATCAAGCCGAAGGTGCAGACGATCTGCGTCGGGATCGCGATGTCGATGGGCGCGCTGCTGCTGGCCGGTGGCGCGGAGGGCAAGCGCATGGCGCTGCCGAACGCGAAGATCCTGATCCACCAGGTCTCCTCCAGCTTCCAGGGTCAGGCGACGGACATCGAGATCCACGCCAAGGAGATCATCGACGTGCGCCGGCGGCTGGACGAGATCATCGCCAAGCACACGCACAAGGAGCTGGAGGACGTGCGCAAAGACACCGAGCGCGACTACTTCATGTCCTCGAAGGAGGCCAAGGAGTACGGGATCATCGACAGGGTCATCACCGAACATTGAGTTGAGATGGCCCGCCCGACAGACACCAACGAGCAGCTGCTGTGCAGCTTCTGCGGCAAGTCGCAAAGGCAGGTCAAGAAGCTGATCGCCGGGCCGGGCGTGTACATCTGCGACGAGTGCATCGACCTGTGCAACGAGATCATCGACGAGGAGCTGGCCGCCCCGCCGGCGTTCGACCTCGAGAACCTGCCCAAGCCGCGTGAAATCTATGAGGTCCTGGACGAGTACGTCGTCGGCCAGGAGCCCTCCAAGCGCACGCTGTCGGTGGCCGTCTACAACCACTACAAGCGCGTGCAGATGATGACCTCGGGCGACGAGGAGATCGAGTTGCAGAAGTCGAACATCCTGCTGCTCGGCCCGACCGGATGCGGCAAGACGCTGCTCGCCCAGACGCTCGCGCGCATCCTCAACGTTCCCTTTGCGATCGCTGACGCCACCGCATTGACGGAGGCGGGCTACGTCGGGGAGGACGTCGAGAACATCCTCCTGAAGCTGATCCAGGCCGCCGACTACGACGTCAAGAAGGCCGAGACGGGGATCATCTACATCGACGAGGTCGACAAGATCGCGCGCAAGGCCGACAACCCGTCGATCACGCGCGACGTCTCCGGCGAGGGCGTGCAGCAGGCGCTGCTGAAGATCCTTGAGGGCACGCAGGCCTCGGTGCCGCCGCAGGGCGGGCGCAAGCACCCCCACCAGGAGTTCTTGACGATCGACACGACGAACGTGCTGTTCATCTGCGGCGGGGCGTTCGCGAACCTCGACCAGGTGATCGAGCGGCGGATCGGCAACAAGGGCATCGGCTTCGCCGCGGCGATCGAGGCGAAGGCCGAGAAGGACACGGGCGAAGTGTTCGAGCAGTGCCTGCCGGAGGATCTGATCGAGTACGGGCTGATCCCCGAGTTCATCGGCCGCCTGCCGGTGATGAGCGCGGTGCACCAGCTCACCCGCGAGGATCTCGTCTCGATCCTGACCGAGCCGCGCAACGCGCTCGTCAAGCAGTTCCAGCGCTTCTTCTCCTTTGATGGGATCGAGCTGGTGTTTTCCGAGGACTCGCTGAGCGCGATGGCCGAGCGTGGGTTGGAGCGTGAAACGGGCGCGCGCGGGTTGCGCTCGATCATCGAGGAGATCCTGCTGGAGGTCCAGTTCGAGCTGCCCTCGCGTCGGGACGTGAAGAAGTGCGTGGTCACCAAAGAGACGGTCGAACGCGGCCTGACGCCCACGCTCGTGACCGAAGCGGCCCCGGAGGAAGCGTCCTCGTCGGGCCAAGAGCTGCGCGAGGAGTCGGCGTAGCGCTCGGGCGCCCGCGACCGTCGCCGACCGCTACCATCGCGCTGTGACCAAGCTCACCAAGTCTCAGGCGTCGGCCTCGGACTCCAAACTGAAGCGCACCGCAAAGGCGGTGCCGTGGGCGACGCTGCTGCAGGGCACGATGATCGTCGGCCGGCGTTGGGCCTCGCTTTCGGAGAAGGAGCGCGCGCGGTTCGCCGAGCTGGTGCGTCGCTCGCGGGGACGTGTGCGCAACCTCAGCACGAAAGAGCGCCTGGAGTTGCGCAAGTTGGCGCACAAGCTCGATATCAGAGGCATGGGCCGCGATCTCGCGCCGCTCGTGCTGCGCCGGCGCCATAAGCGTGGGCGCAGGCATCGCTGATCTGAAGATGGCCGAGGATCTCGACCAGCTGTCCACGCGCGAGCTGCACGACCGCGCCGTGCGTCGCGCCGAGCGACACGTGGACGTCAAATTCTTCTGGTCGCTGCTGAAAGCGATCCCGGCCGCGGAGATGCTGAGCGGCGACGAGGGCGAGGCCGACTACGATCTGGAGTCCTCCAAAGGCCTGATCTCCGACGCGGTGCACAGCGGCGATGGCGCGCTCGGCGAGGCGCTGCGGCCGCTGTTCCTCGACTACCTGCGCAAGCACTCGGACGCGTAGAGCCTGCGGCGCGGATCGCGGGGATGCAGAGACTACGAAGCGCCGCGCGGCCCGGCTCCGGACAGGCGGGCGCGAGTTGGACGCCGGCGCAGGCCGAGCGCCATCTGCACTCCCTGGAGATGTTCGGGATGCGCTTCGGGTTGGACCGGATGCGGCGGATGATGACCGCGCTCGGCTCGCCGGAGCAGCGTTTGGAGACGATCCACGTGCTGGGGACGAACGGGAAGACCTCGACCACGCGGATGACCGCGGCGATCCTGGAGCGTCACGGCCTGCGCACGGGCGTGTACACCTCTCCGCATCTCATCTCCTACAGCGAACGGGTGCGGATCGGCGAGCGCGACCTGCGGGAGGGTGAGTTCGCCGCAGCGCTCATGCGCGCCGCGCGGGCGGCGGAACGGGTCGACCGCACGCTGGCGCAAGACGACCACGTGACTCAGTTCGAACTGATCACGGCCGCGGCGCTGTCTGAGATGGCCGAGCGGGATGTCGAGGTCGCAGTGGTGGAGGCCGGTCTCGGCGGACGGTATGACGCCACGAGCGTGATCGACGCTCCCGTGACGGTGCTGACGAACGTCGGGCTCGAGCACACTCGCTGGCTGGGACCGACGGTGCGAGACATCGCCGAGGAGAAGCTCGCGGTCGTGCGTCCGGGTGGGACGCTCGTGTTGGGGTCCTGGCTCGCAGGAGAGGCGCTGGCGGTGGCCGAGCGCGTGGCGGGCGAGCGGGAGGCTCAGATCGTGTGCGTGGAGGAGGCCTCGAGCGCGGTGAGGCTCGCGGCGAGGGGACCGTTTCAGCGGCGCAACTTCGCACTCGCGCGCGCTGCCGCCGGGGCCCATCTGCGTGGCGCGAGGATCGAGCTCGACGAGGGCGCGGTGGTCGCGGCGGCCGCCGCGACCGAGGTGCCGGGCCGCCTTCAGGTCGCGCGGGAGAGCCCGCTGACGGTGCTGGACGGCGCGCACAACCCTGAGGCGATCGGAGAGCTGGTGCGCGCGCTTCCCGACGTTCTGAATGGCCGCGCGCTGGGCCTGGTGATGGGGGTGCTGGAGGACAAGGACGCCGCGAGCATGCTTGCGGCGCTGCTGGGAATGTGCGAGCGGGCGTGGTTCACCGCGCCGGCGAGTCCGCGCGCGCTCTCGCCGGCGGCGCTGCAGTCGCTCGCGCGCCAGCTGGGCTTCGAGGCGGCGGAATGCGAGCCCCAGCCGCAGCGCGCGCTGGAACGGGCGCGTGACTGGGCGGGGGAGAGCGGTGAGCGCAGGGCGGTGCTCGCGACCGGCTCGATCTACCTGGTCGGCGATCTCCTGCGCGTGCTGGACGCCTCCGATAACCTGGATCGGCAGGCCGACGCGCAAACCCGAGCCATATGAACGACGACGGCCCCTCTGTGCTCACGATGATCGGCGCCGTAGCGCTGATCGTGGCGTTGGTCATACTTGTATTTTTTGCTGCCGGCTACGGATTCGGCCGCCTGTTTCTCTAAACTCAGCCGGCCGATGCCACCGCTCGCATATTTTGGAATCGAAAGCAGCGGCCTGAACTTGATCATCGATCTGTTGATCCTGTTCGTCGTCGTCCTGTACTTCTCGCTGATCTACTGGACCTACGCCGACGCGCGGCGGCGGATCCTCGATCCGATGCTCGTCGGCTGCGCGACCGCGGCGTCGTTGTTCCCGTTCGTGGGGACGATCGTCTACGTGATCCTGCGCCCGCCGGAGTACCTGGAGGACGTGCGCGAGCGTGAACTGGAGATGCAGGCCGCCGAGGCGCGTCTGCACGAGATGGACAGCTCGCTGTGCCCGCATTGCGACTACCGCATCGAGCGCGACTTCGTGCGCTGCCCCAGCTGTCTGCGTAAGCTCAAGGAGCGCTGCCTCAGCTGCCAACGCCCGCTCGATCAGGCGTGGACGATCTGCCCCTACTGCGAGACCGAGGTCCCGGGCGCGGTGGCTCCCGCGCGGCGCAAACGCCGCCGCCGTTCGGAGGCCGACGCTGATTCCCCGTCGATCGAGGGCGAGCCCGCGCTGACGCGCGACATCTCGCTGACCGCCGAGGACCTTGCGCCGGAGGATGCTCTGGGAGCAGCCACGCCGGCAGGCGGCGCTCCTGAGGAAGAGATCCGGGCGAAGCCCGTAGCGGCTTCGGACCCGGCTTCCTCGGGCTCACGTGGCGCCGGGCGCGCACGGCGCCCACGGCCCACCTCCTGACGCTCCGCCATCACCCGGCCGAGCTTTCCGTAAACAACGACGCAAAGGACCCTGCAATCCCATGGACCGCACCCTGATCCTCGTCAAGCCCGACGCCTTCGCCAGGGGGCTGTCCGGGGAGATCATCGCCCGTTTCGAGCGCAAGGGCCTTGCGCTCGTCGCCCTGCGCCACATGACCGTGACGCGCGAGCTGGCCGAGCGCCACTACGCCGAGCACTCAGAGCGCCCGTTCTTCGGCGAGCTGGTCGATTTCATCACCTCCGGTCCGATCGTGGCGATGGTGCTGGAGGGCGTGGATGCCGTCAAGGCGGCGCGCCAGGTGATCGGCGCGACAAACCCGCTGGAGGCCGCGACGGGCTCGATCCGCGGCGACTTCGCGATCGAGATGGGCCAGAACATGGTCCACGGTTCCGATTCGCCCGAGAGCGCGGCGCGCGAGGCGGCGCTGTTCTTCCCCGAGTTCTCGCAGGGGTAGCCGCCGCGGCGAGCGAGCAGCAGGCCCGGCGATGACCTCCCGTCCCCTGATCCTGGCCTCGGGCTCGCCGCAACGCCGCGCGATCCTGGAGCGCTTGGGGGTCGCTTTCACGGTGCGCGTGACCGCGGTGCAGGAGTTGAGTGAGGGCGCCCCGGAAGCGGTCGCGCGCGAGAACGCGCTGCGCAAGGCCCGTGCCGCCCTGCGCCCGGGGGCGACCGAGGCAGTGCTGGGTTGCGACACGATCGTGACCCTGGACGGCGCGATCTACGGCAAGCCGCCCGACGAGGCGGCCGCGCGCGCGACGCTCGCCGCGCTCGGCGGGCGCACGCACGAGGTGATCAGCGGGCTCGCGCTGCTGCTCTCAGACGCAGGCGCGGAGGTCACCGAGCGCGTGGCCGTGGCGCAGACCCGGGTCACGTTCCGGCCACTCGACGGGGATCTGCTCGACTGGTACGTCGGTACCGAGGAGTGGCGCGGTCGCTCCGGCGGCTACGCGATTCAGGGCGCCGGCCAAAGACTCGCGGAGAAGATAGACGGCGAGGTGGAGAACGTCGTCGGATTGCCCGTGGCCGCGCTGCGCGAGGCATACCCCGAGCTGTTCGGTTTCACGCCGCCCGCGATGTCCAGGAGCGGCTGATCGACGATCCGCGCGAGCGCACCGGCGGAGCGGATCGACTGGCCGGCCGACCCGGACGACGCCGCTGCGGCAGACGCGCCTACAGCGGCCTGACCCCCAGCCCGGGCGCGCTCGGCAACGCGATTCTGCCCTTGTGCACGGGCAGTTGGTCTTCGATGCCCTCGAACATCTGAAGGGTCGCCAGCCCGCACGCGGGGACCGGGCCGCGCGAGGCCAGGGCGGCGACCGCGTGCAACGCCGCGGCCACGCCCAAAGGGCCGTCCAGCGTCGAGGCGACATAGGGCTCCGCGCCCGATGCCCGCACCAGCGTCGCCGCCGCCAGCAGGCCCGAGATCCCGCCGCAGCGGCCGATCTTCAGGCACACCGCGTCGGCGACCCCCGCACCGAGCGCGCCGTGCTCCGCGGCTGTCTCGTCGATCGCGATCCGCGTGCTCACGCGCTCGCGCACCTCTCTGATCGCGTGCAGTCCGTGCGTCGGCTCCTCCACCAGCTCCAGCCCGGCCGGCGCCAGCGCTTCGATCGCCCTCACCGCTCCCTCCACCGTCCACGCTCCGTTCGCGTCCAGACGCAGCGCAATCTCCGTGCCCGCCGCCGCGCGCACCGCCGCCACCCGCGCCGCGTCGTCCCCGACCCCCACCTTCACCTTGACACATTCAAACCCCGCTTTCACAGCGGCCTGCGCCGCTTCGGCCGCGCCCACGCGGTCGGTCGCGCCGATCGTCGCGTTCACGCTCACCGCGCGCTCCGGGTCGTCGCTCAGCAGCTCCGCGATCGGCCTGTCGGCGCGCCTGCCCGCACGATCCCACAGAGCCATGTCGATCGCCGCCAGCGCCTGGGGCAGATCCTCCTCGCGCCGGCAAGCTTCCAGCAGTTGCACCCCCGTCCGGCCTTTCGCGCCGGCCATCACCCGCCGGTAACGCTCCAGTGCGCCGTTTACCCGCTCTACGCTCACGCCGTCGTACTGCTCCAGCGGCGCGGCCTCGCCGTACCCCACCGGACCCTCCTCGTCGGCTGCCAAGGTCACGCCCAAGAGCTCGCGCTCGCTCACAGTGCCGTGCGCGGTCTCAAGCGGTCTGCGCAGGCGCACCGTCTTTCGCTCGACGCTCAAGTGCATCGCGCGCCCTCACGCTCCCTCAATGCCAACCGCTGCGGTGAGCGGCGCCTGCGGCGATCGACGAAGACGCGGGGCTCTGGCTCACCCACCCAAAACGACGCCCCCACACGACCCATTACCGCTTTCAGATCCCGCCGCTCGCGAGAATCCCGGCCGCGAACAGCAAACAGAACAGCAACTGCAACATTCCCGTCCTTGCCAACGCGCCGTTCAATGTCGGGCCGTCCACTCTCGTTCTCACCGTCTTCACCACCTGTGCCGCGAGCGGAATCACCACCCAGCACAGCAGCAGCCACGGCGACATGCCCAGCGCCCACAACACCGGTGCGCTCACGAACGCGCCCGTCACCATCGCCGTATACAACCCCCGCGTGCGCTCCCTGCCCAGCCTCACCGCCAGCGTGCGCTTGCCCGCGCGCCTGTCCGTGTCGATGTCCCTGACGTTATTAACCACGAGTATCGCGCTCGCCAGCAGCCCCACGGGAATCGCGCACCCGAATGCCTGCCACGGCAACTCCTGCACTTGCACGAAATACGAGCCCGTCACCGCGACCACGCCGAAGAACAAGAACACGAACACCTCGCCCAGGCCCTCGTACCCGTACGGTCGCGGCCCGCCGGTGTAAAGCACGCCCGCGAGAATCGACGCCGCCCCGACCGCGATCAACTCCGGTCCCGCCACCGCCACGAGATAGACCCCGCACAGCACCGCCAGCCCAAACGTCGCATACGTCGCGATCAACACCTGCTTCGGTGGCACCAGCCCGCCGGCCGTCACCCTCACCGGGCCCAGACGGTCCTCCGTGTCCGCGCCCCGGCGAGCGTCGGAGTAGTCATTCGACAGATTCGTCCCCACCTGGATGAACACCGCCCCCAGCAGCGCCGCCACGAACGCCAAAGGGTGAAACACGCCCGCGCCCAACGCCAGCGACGTGCCCACGAGCACCGGCGCGACCGCCGCCGGCAGCGTGCGAATCCGCGCGGCCATCACCCAGATCCGCACCATGCTCGCTTGCCCGGTGCCCGTATCGCCCGGCGCCCCGAGCGTCGTGGTCTGCGTCACCGTGCTCACGCGCGCCTGGGGAACTTCTCGAACTGCGGCCTGCGCTTCTCCCGATAGGCGTTCCGGCCCTCCTGGGCCTCCTCGCTGCCATAAAACAACAGGTTCGCGTCATGCGCCAGTTGCTGAATACCCGTCAAGCCGTCCTCGGCGGCGTTAAAGCTCGCCTTCAACAGCCTCAGCGCAAAAGGTGACAGCGCGAGCATCTCCTCGCACCATCTCACCATCTCCGCTTCCAGCTCCGCCAAGGGCACGACCGTATTCACCATACCCATCTCAAGCGCCTCCTGAGCCGAATACTGACGGCACAGAAACCAGATCTCCTTCGCCTTCTTCGGACCCACCAAGTTCGCCAGCAGTCCCGCGCCGAAACCCCCGTCGAACGAGCCCACCTTCGGCCCCACCTGTCCGAACCTCGCGTTGTCCGCCGCGATCGTCAAATCGCACACCAAATGCAGCACGTGCCCGCCGCCGATCGCATACCCCGCGACCATCGCCACCACCGGCTTGGGCAGCCGACGGATCTGCACGTGCAGATCGGTCACGTGAAAGCGCCCGATCCCCGCCCGGCCCGCAGCGTCCTCGGCCAGGTACCCCGAATCGCCGCGTACCCGCTGATCGCCGCCCGAGCAGAACGCCTCGTCGCCCGCGCCCCTCAGCACGATCACGCCGATCTCCGTGTCCTCGCGCGCGTCCTCCAACGCTTGTGAGATCTCCACGATCGTCTGCGGCCGAAACGCGTTGCGGACCTCCGGACGGTCGATCGTGATCTTCGCGATCCCGGCCGGCGCCTGCGACTTCTCGTAGCGGACGTCCTCGTACTCGCCCGCGCTCGTCCACTTGGTTTCCATGGCCGAGAAGGCTACAAGCTAGCTTTAGCCCATGGTCGTCGAGGGCTGGCTGCATCGTGCTGCGCGTACACACCCCGGGGCGAGCGCCATCGAGGGTCCCGACGGCGCATCGTCGTCGTGCTCCTACGCCGAGCTGCACGCCGCCGCGCGTCGCGGGGCCCGCGCCCTGTCGGCTCGCGGGGTGCAGCGGGGGGATCGCGTCGCCATCGCCCTGCCTCCCGGCCCGCAGTTCGCAGAGGTCTTCCATGCCTGCCTGCTGCTCGGCGCCGTCGCCGTTCCCGTCGATCCGCGCCTCGCCGAGGCCGAACGCGCGCGCATCTGCGACGGCTCCTCGACGGTCGTGTCGGAGACACTCAACGGTGTGCCCGACCTTGGGGTGGACTTGGACTTCGTGCTCGACGAGCGCCACGATCTCGGCGCCGTCGCCGCCGTCATCCACACTTCCGGCACGACCTCGGCGCCGCGCCCGATCGAGCTCACCTACGGCAACTTCCTGTGGAGCGCCCTCGGCTCGGCCGTCGCGCTCGATCTCAACCCCCGCGAGCGCTGGCTGTGCGCGCTGCCCGTCGCTCACGTCGGCGGGCTCTCGATCCTCGTGCGCTCCGCGATCTACGCCACGACCGCCATTGTCCACGAGCGCTTCGACACCGACCTCGTCCTGCGCTCGCTGCGCGCCCAGGACGTCTCGCTCGTCTCGCTCGTCTCCACCACCCTCGCGCGCCTGCTGGACGCCGGCCTGCAGCGCCCGCCCGCGCTGCGTTACGCGCTGACAGGCGGCGGTCCGGTTCCCGACGCGCTCGTGCAGCGCGCGCATGACGCCGGTGTCCCGGTCAGCGCCACCTACGGCCTCACGGAGGCCTGCTCGCAGGTCACCACCGGCGGCCCGCCGCTGTTCTGCACGCGCGTTCACATCGACGGGACACCCCAGCGTCAGGCGGGAGCGCGAGCGTCAGGAACGGACGTTCACGTCGGCGGCGAGATCCTCGTCTCCGGGCCGACCATCGCCCCGGGTTCGCGTGACGCCGACGGCTGGCTTCGCACCGGAGATCTCGGCTCGCTCGACGAGCAAGGCTTCCTGCGCGTCACCGGTCGTGTCGCCGACACGATCGTCAGCGGCGGAGAGAACGTCGCCCCGGCCGAGGTCGAGGCCGTGCTCGAAACCCATCCGGACGTGCTCGAAGCGGCCGTCCTCGGCCGTCCCGACCCGAAGTGGGGGGAGGCCGTCGCCGCGATCGTCGTCCCGCGCGCCGGGGCCCTCCTCGATGGCGAGAGCCTGCGCGCCTATTGCGCGCAGCGCCTCGCCCGCTATAAGGTGCCCAAGCAGTTCGACACCGCCACCACGCCCCTGCCGCGCACGCGGTCGGGCAAGTTGTTGCGCAGAAACCTCTCGTGAACGCGCGTCCCAACGACAACGACGCACCCGCCGTCGACTCCGACGAGGATGCCGGCGAGGGGTCTTCGGCGTTCGACGCGGGCTTCCACCGCGAGTCGAGTCTCGCCGGCTGGGAAGCCGCCGCTCCCGGCTGGACGCGACGCCAGGAGACGATCCGTCGCTTCGGCGCGCCCGTCTCCGCCTGGATGCTCGACGCGGCCGCGCTGCAGCCCGGCCAGCGTGTGCTCGAGCTGGCGGCCGGACTGGGGGAGACGGGAATGCTCGCGGCCGAGCTCGTCGCCCCGATGGGCGGCGTGATCGTCTCCGACCAGGCCGACGCGATGCTCGACGGCGCGCGCGCCCGCGCGGTCGAGCTCGGGCTCAGCAACATCGAGTTCCAGGTCATCGGCGCCGAATGGATCGACATGCCGCTCGCCAGCGTCGACGCCGTTCTCTGCCGTTGGGGTTACATGCTGCTCGCCGACCCGTCCGCCGCGCTGGCGGAGACACGTCGCGTGCTGCGCCCCGGCGGGCGCCTCGCGCTGGCCGTGTGGGATTCCGTCCAGCACAACCCCTGGGCTTTGCTCGCGAGCATGGAGCTGATCGAGCGCGGTCTCAGTTCTCCTGCGGCGCCGGGCACGCCCGGGCCGTTCGCGCTCGGCGACCCCGAGCGCGTACGCGAGCTGCTCGCGCAGGCCGGCTTCGCCGACATCGACGTCCAGTCGCTTCAGGTCGAGCAGCGCCACGCCTCCTTCGAGGACTTCTGGGAGACGCAACTCGACATCTCAAGCTCCTTCCACAACGCCGTCCTCAGCCGGCCCGAGAGCGAGATCGCCGAAATCCGCTCAGGGCTGGCCGCGCGCCTGGAACCGTTCACCGAACCCGACGGCACGCTCGCGATCCCCGGGCGTACGCTCGTCGCCTCCGCGACCGCCTGACCGGCTGCCCGACCGACGTTCACCTCCGCTCGGGCGTCGTGGCGCCCGGCAGACGCCGCTCGGCTGCTCGGGGGTTCGGGATCGGGTGTCGAACCGATAGCCTGCGCGACCATGCTCTACGACGACGACGCAGACCTCAAACTTCTCGACGGCAAGACCGTCGCGATCATCGGCTACGGCTCCCAGGGCCACGCCCACGCCCTCAACCTGAAGGACTCCGGCGTCGAGGTGATCGTCGGGCTGCGGCCCGACTCCGCCTCCCTTGCCCAGGCGCGCGAGCACGGCCTCGAGGTCCTGCCCGTCGTCGAGGCCGCCAGTCGCGGAGATCTAGTGATGATCCTGCTGCCCGACGAGCGCCACCACGACGTCTGGGAGTCCGACATCCGCGACGGCGTCGCCGCAGGCAACATGCTCCTCTTCGGCCACGGCTTCTCGATCCATTACAACGAGATCGAGCCCCCAGCCGGCGTCGACGTGGGGATGGTCGCGCCCAAGGGTCCCGGCCACCTCGTCCGTCGCCAGTTCACCGAAGGCAGCGGCGTGCCGGGCCTCGTCGCCGTCGCCCAGGACGCCACCGGCAATGCCCGCGGGCTGGCGCTCGCCTACGCCAAGGGGATCGGCTGCACCCGCGGCGGCGTCATCGAGACGACCTTCAAGGACGAGACCGAGACAGACCTCTTCGGTGAGCAGGCCGTCCTCTGCGGTGGCGCCTCCGAGCTCGTCCAGGCCGGATTCGAGACGCTCGTAGAGGCCGGCTATGACCCCGAGATGGCCTACTTCGAGTGCCTGCACGAGCTCAAGCTGATCGCCGACCTGATGTACGAGAAGGGTCTCGCGGGCATGCGCTTTTCGATCTCCAACACCGCCGAGTACGGCGACTACACGCGTGGCAAGCGCGTCATCACCGACGACACGCGCGCCGCGATGAAGCAGATCCTCGCCGAGATCCAGTCCGGCGACTTCGCCCGCGAGTGGATCGCCGAGAACCGCGCCGGGCAAGAGAACTTCCTGCGCATGCGCGCCGAGCAGGCCGACACCCAGGTCGAGCACGTCGGTGGCGAGCTTCGCTCGCACATGGACTGGATCAAGCCCTCTTTTTGAGACCTGTCGGGCGGTGTCCGCTACACTCGCTCACGTCGTCGCGACTGGCGCACTAGGTGGAGTCCACCACCGGGGAGCGACGAGCATTTACGCCGCGCGCCTGGGCATCCTTCGATCTTCTAACCGCGAGGAAGCCCCATGACGCCGCCGACCGACACGACGCCACTTGTCATCCCCGACGAGTTGAAGCCAGCCGACGGGCGCTTCGGCTGCGGACCTTCGCGCGTGCGCCCCGAGGCGCTCGCGCGCCTCGCGAGCGAGGGCGCGGCCGTGATGGGAACCTCCCACCGTCAGAAGCCCGTCAAGGCGCTCGTCGCAGAGATCCGCGCCGGCCTGCGCGAGCTGTTCTCCGCTCCCGAGGGCTATGAGGTAGCGCTCGGCAACGGCGGCGCCACGGCCTTCTGGGACGCCGCCGCCTTCGGTTTGATCGAGCGCCGTGCGCTGCACCTGACCTACGGCGAGTTCTCCTCCAAGTTCGCCACCGTCACCGCCGGCGCGCCCTTCCTGGACGATCCGCTGGTGGTCTCCGCCGACCCCGGCGACGCCCCCGACCCCGGCGCCCTTGACGTCCCTGACGTGGCCTGCGACGTCGTGACGTGGGCGCACAACGAGACCTCCACCGGCGTGATGGTCCCCGTGCAGCGCCCCGCTGCGACCGCTGACGCCCTGGTGTTGATCGACGCGACCTCTGGCGCAGGCGGGTTGCCGGTGGACGTCGCCGACACCGACGCCTACTACTTCGCGCCGCAGAAGGCCTTCGCCGGCGACGGCGGCCTGTGGATCGCGCTGCTCAGCCCCGCCGCACAAGAGCGGATCGCCAAGCTCGCCGGCTCCGAGCGCTGGATCCCCGCGTTCCTCTCGCTCAACACGGCGCTGGAGAACTCGCTCAAAGACCAGACGTACAACACCCCCGCGGTCGCGACCCTGTTCCTGCTCGCCGACCAGATTCGCTGGATGCTCGACGGTGGCGGGTTGGACAGGTGTGTCGCGCGCACGCGCGAGTCCTCCGGGCACCTGTATGGCTGGGCCGAGAGCACCGCGTATACGACCCCGTTCGTCACCGACCCGGTCAAGCGCTCGCTCGTCGTGGGCACGATCGACTTCGCCGATGAGATCGACGCGGCCGCCGTCGCCGCGACCCTGCGCGCCAACGGGATCGTCGACGTCGAGCCCTACCGCAAGCTGGGGCGCAACCAACTGCGGATCGGCATGTTCCCCGCCGTCGACCCGGACGACGTGCGCGCCTTGACCGCGTGTATCGAGTGGACCGTCGAAAGGATTGCGTCGTGAACTCCGCCACGCCAGATGCTCAAGAGCGCCTGAAAGTCCTCGTCAAGGAGAAGGTCGGCGATTCGGGCATCGAACTGCTGCGCACCCGCTTCGACGTCGATCTCGGAATCGACTGGAGCGCGGAGGAGTTGAACGAGCGTATCGGCGCCTACCACGGCATCCTCATCCGCTCGGCCACGAAGATGACCGCAGAGTTGATCGAGCGCGCCGTCAACCTGCGCGTGATCGGGCGCGCGGGCGTGGGCGTGGACAACGTCGACGTGCCCGCCGCCACGCGCCGCGGAATCGTCGTCGCCAACGCGCCCCAATCAAACGTCGTCACCGCCGCCGAGCACACGCTCGCGCTGCTGCTCGCATTGGCCCGCAACGTCCCCCAGGCGCACCAGTCGCTGCACGAAGGCAAATGGGACCGCTCGAAATACTCCGGCGTCGAGCTGTACGAGAAGACGCTGGGGATCCTCGGCTTCGGGCGCATCGGTCAGCTTGTCGCCCAGCGCGCGCGCGGCTTCGGCATGCGCGTGCTCGCGTTCGACCCGTTCGTCAGCGCCGAGCGCTACCGCGAGCTGGGGGTCGACAAGGCCGACTCGCCCGAGGACGTGTACGCGCAGGCCGACTTCATCACCGTGCACCTGCCCAAGACGCCGGAGACCGAAGGCTTCCTCGACGCCGAGGCGTTCGCCAAGATGCGCGACGGCGTGCGCGTGCTGAACGTCGCTCGCGGCGGTCTGATCGATGACGCCGCGCTGCAGGCCGCGCTCGACTCGGGCAAGGTCGCCGGCGCTGCGCTCGACGTGTTCCCCTCCGAGCCCATGACCGACTACCCGCTGTTCGCCGACGCCTACAACCAGGTCGTCGTCACCCCGCACCTGGGGGCCTCGACCGCCGAGGCGACCGACCGCGCCGGCTATCAGAGCGCCGAGCAGGTCTTGGCCGCGCTCACCGGCGGCGTCGTCTCCACGGCCGTGAACATCCCCGCGATCGGCGCCGAGGACATGGAGGTGCTCGGGCCGTTCCTGCCGCTCGCCACCCAGCTCGGGCGCCTGGCGATGGAGCTCGCCGAGGGCAGTTCGGTCGAGCGCATCGAGGCCGCGTTCCTCGGGCGCATCGCCGACTTCGACACGCGCCTGTTGACGCTCGCCGTGATCCAAGGCGCGCTGCAGGGCCGCACCGAGGAGGAGGTCAACCTCGTCAACGCCCCCACCATGGCCCAGCAGCGCGGGATCATCGTCGAGGAGAAGGCCGTCTCCGAGGCGCAGGACTTCAACGAGCTGATCCGCGTCACCGTCGAGGCGGGAGAGGAACGCGTCGCGGTCGCCGGCACCGGCATCGGGCCCAATCGCGTGCCCCACCTCGTCGAGGTCCAGGGTCGGCGGCTGACGATCGAGCTCGAGCCCTACGTGACCGTCTTCCGTTATCAAGACCTGCCCGGCATGATCGGCCGCGTCGGCACGATCTTCGGAACCCACGGCATCAACATCTCCTCCGCCGCCGTCGGCCACGTCCCCGACGGGCAGGGCGAGGGAGTCGCTCCCGGCGAGGACGGACGTCTGGCCGCGATGGTCGTCACGACCGACGCGCGCGTGCCGGGTGAGGTCGTCGATGAGATTGTCGCCTCGGAGGGCTTCGTGAACGGCTGGTCCGTCGACCTCGGCTGAGATGCTCGATGGACCGTCTCAGGAGCGCTGTGATTTTCATATCGCTCGATCGGATAAGGTGATCGCGAGATGCGGGCGGTTGTCATCACCAAGCACGGAGGACCCGGGGTTCTGCAGGTCCAGGAGCGACCCGATCCGATCCTCGGCGCCGGCGAGGTGCGCATCGACGTGGCCGCCGCCGGGATCAACTTCGCCGACGTGATGGCGCGCCTGGGCTTCTATCCCGACGCGCCCAAGCCGCCCTGTGTCGTCGGCTATGAGGTCGCGGGCACGATCCTCGAGGTGGGCGAGGGGGTCGAAGGTTTGAGCCCCGGTCAGCGCGTCGTGGCCGGCACGGAGTTCGGTGGTTACGCCTCGCAGGTGGTCGCGCCCGCCGACGGCGTGCTGCCGTTGCCGGACGGGCTCACGTTCGAGCAGGGCGCATCGATTCCCGTCAACTACGGCACCGCCTGGATGGGACTGCTCCGTTTCGGTGGTCTGCGCAGCGGCGAACGCGTGCTGATCCAGGCCGCCGCCGGCGGCGTCGGCATCGCCGCCACGCAGGTGGCCAGGCGCGCGGGCGCTGAGATCTACGGGACCGCCTCGCCCGGCAAGCACGCGCGTATCTCCGAACTGGGCGTCGACCATCCCGTCGACTACACCAAGTCCGGTTGGGAGCGCGGCCTGCCGCAGTTCGACGTGATCATGGACGCGATCGGCGGCAAGAGCTTTCGCCGCAGCTACGAGCTGCTCGGTCCCGGCGGGCGCCTGATCGCCTTCGGCGCCTCCGGTGTGGTCTCCGGCGAGCGACGCAACCCGATACCGGCGCTGAAAACCGCGCTGCGCATGCCCCGCTTCAACATGATCAAACAGATGTCCGCGTCCAAGGCCGTGATCGGCCTGAACATGTACACGCTCTCCCAGGACGAGCGCCGCCGCGCCGAGGTCAGCGCGGCGCTCGCGGAAATGACCGCCGACGGAATCGTCCAACCGGTCGTCGCTGGGACGTTCTCGTTCGAGGAAGCCGGCGCCGCTCAGAACATGATCACTGAACGCAAGAACGTCGGCAAGGTCATCCTAACCCCTTAACGGAGCTGTTTGGGCGGCAGGTTCGCCGCCCTCCAAAGCGGTTGCTTCTCGGCGTGTGAGTGCTAGTCTGCGCCATAGATGTCGTTCCGGTTCTCGTCCCTTCTGCTTCTCCTGCTCCCCCCTCGGGGGGAATAGCGCGTGGCGGCCGCGTAGCCGCATACCAACGGAGAGCAGCAGGTAATCGAGACTTCGAAAGGAACCGTGAGGGAACGACATGACCCACAGCGCAACATCGCCAACCCCGGAGCGCACCGCGCAGGCACGCGTACGCATCTTCGACACGACGCTGCGCGACGGCGAGCAGTCGCCGGGCATCTCCCTGAACCGCCAGGAGAAGCTGGAGATCGCCCACCAGCTCGCGCGCTTGGGGGTGGACATAATCGAGGCGGGCTTTCCGATTACCTCGCCGGGCGACTTCGAGGCTGTGCAGGCGATCGCGCGCGAGGTCGAAGGGCCCGTCATCTGCGGGCTGGCGCGGACGAGCAAGCAGGACGTCGAGGCTGCCTGGAACGCGGTCAGGGATTCGGAAAGGCCATGCATCCACACATTCATCTCCACCTCGGATATTCACATCGTGCACCAGCTGCAGACCACGCGCGAGGACGTCAAGGGCCAGGCGCGGGCGGCCGTGGCGCAGGCCAAGCAGTACCTGGAGGATGTCGAGTTCTCGCCGATGGACGCCACCAGGGCGGAAGTCGAGTTCACTGCCGAGGTGATTCAGATCGCGCTGGAGGAGGGCGCCACGACGATCAATATCCCCGATACGGTCGGCTACACGATGCCGCAGGAGTTCACCGCTTTCCTGGGGCGGCTGTATGAGCTGGTTCCCGATCTGCGCGATGTTGTGCTGTCGGTTCACTGTCACGACGATCTTGGCTTGGCGGTGGCCAATTCGTTTGCCGGCGTGTTGGCCGGGGCCAGGCAGGTGGAGTGTGCGGTCAACGGGATCGGCGAGCGCGCGGGTAACGCCTCGCTCGAGGAGATCGTGATGTTGCTGCGTACACGCCGCGCCGACATAGGCATGGACACGGGCGTGAACTCCACGGAGCTGGCTCGTACGAGCCGGCTGGTTTCACGCTTGACCGGCTATCAGGTGCAGCCGAACAAGGCGATCGTCGGGCGCAACGCGTTCGCGCACGAGTCGGGGATCCACCAGGACGGCGTGCTCAAGGAGCGCTCCACGTACGAGATCATGGACGCCACGACCGTGGGGCTGAAGAGCAACTCGCTCGTGCTGGGCAAGCACTCCGGCCGCCACGCGCTGCGCGACGCGCTGGAGGAGATGGGCTTCGCGCTCGACGGCCAGGCCCTGAACACGGCGTTCAGGCGCTTCAAGGAGATCGCCGACCGCAAGAAGCAGGTCACGGCGATGGACCTGGAGGCACTGGTGACAGACGAGCTGCGCGAGGAGATCCCAGGCTATGCGCTGGAGTGGTTCGAGGTCGAGGCGTCCTCGCGCCGGCCCCCGCACGCGCGCGTATCGGTGACGCTGCCCGAGGGCGGCTCGGCCGAGGGCTCGTTCACCGGTGACGGGCCGATCGACGCGGTCTTCCGCGCGATCAATGCCGCCGCGAGCGTCGAGGCGCAACTCGGCGAGTTCACGATCGGCGCCGTCACCGAGGGCCAGGACGCGCTCGGCGAGGTCTCGGTCGTCGTCGAGGTCGATGGGATGTCCGGTGCGGGACAGGGCGTCTCCACCGACATCATCGACGCCGCCGCGCGAGCATACGTGCGGGCGCTGTCGGTCGCACGAGCACGGGCGCTGGCCTCCGCGGACGCCGTCGGGCTGCCCGAGCCGGCGGGACCTTGAGCGCACACGCGTGATCCCGACCGTCATGTAGAGCGTCATACGCGCGTCTGTGATAACGTACGCGCGTATGACGCCTCCAGCTCTGCAAACGTCGGCCGAGCCGCGCGCCGCAATGGCGCTCGACCCGCTCGACCCGGTCACGATCGGCGCGCGCGTGAAGGCGCTGCGCGAGTCCGAGTCGCTGTCGCTGCGCGAGCTGGCGTTGCGCAGCGGCGTGAGCGCGCCGATGCTCTCGCAGGTCGAGCGGGGAGAGACGAGCCCCACGCTGACGGTCGCGGCGCGGATCGCCGCCGGGCTGGAATTGCGTCTCTCGCAGCTGCTGCGCTTGGACGAGGAGGGCGCGGTGACGATCGTGCGTGTGAGCGAGCGCTCTCGCGGGGGGAACAAGCGCCGGGGCCACAGCTTTGAGGTGATGACCGCTGCCCAGCCCGGCCAGCGCGCCGAGCTCTCCCGCCACACGCTCGCCCCGGGCGGCGCGACGGGCGCCACGGACGATCCGCCGATGCACGAGCCCGGCAGCCGTGAGACCGCGCTGGTCGAGCGGGGCGCCGTCGCGCTCGTCTGCGACGGGCAGCGCTATGACCTGAAGGAGGGCGACTGCGTCACCTTCGACGCCGACCTGCCCCACCACTTCGAGAACCCATCCGGTGGTGAGGCGGCCTCGTTTCTGGCCGTCGTCAGCGCCGGTCTGAGACGGAGCTGAGGAGGCCTGCGATGGCAAAGACGATGTTCGAGAAGATCTGGGAGCGCCACGAGGTCGCCCACGGGCTCCTGTACATAGACCTGCACCTCGTCCACGAGGTCACGAGCCCGCAGGCCTTCGACGGGCTGCGCCTGGCCGGTCGGACGGTGCGCCGCCCCGACCGCACGCTGGCGACGGCCGATCACAACACGCCGACCGACGGCACGCCGGTGGCGGCGCGCATCAAGGACGAGCTCTCGCGCGTGCAGGTGGAAACATTGGAGCGAAACTGCGCCGAGTTCGGCGTGCCCGTGTACTCGCTGGGCTCGCCGCGCCAGGGCATCGTCCACGTGATCGGACCCGAGCTGGGGGTGACCCAGCCGGGCATGACGATCGTGTGCGGTGACTCGCACACCTCCACGCACGGCGCATTCGGCGCGCTCGCGTTCGGGATCGGCACGAGCGAGGTCGAGCACGTGCTGGCGACGCAGTGCATGGTCCAGCACCGGCCGCGCTCGATGCGCATCCTCTACACGGGCGAGCTGGGCTTCGGGGTTACCGCCAAGGACCTGATCCTGGGCACGCTCGGGCGTCTCGGCGTGGGTGGGATGACCGGGCACGTGGTCGAGTACGCCGGGCCGGCGATCGAGGCGCTGTCGATGGAGGGGCGGATGACCGTCTGCAACATGACGATCGAGGGCGGCGGGCGCGCGGGGATGATCGCCCCGGACGAGAAGACGTTCGCGTGGTTCACAGAGACCGAGCGGCCCGGCGCGCCGCGGGGCGAGGAGCTGGAGAGGGCGATCGCGACCTGGCGCGAGCTGCGGAGCGATGACGGCGCCGAGTTCGACAGCGAGGTGGCGATCGACGCGGGCGCGATCTCGCCCCAGGTGACGTGGGGCACGAACCCGGGGATGGTGCGCGCGGTCACCGAGAGCGTGCCGTCGCCCGAGGAGTTCGAGAGCCCGGCCGACCGTGAGGCGACCGAGCGCGCGCTCGCCTACATGGCGCTTGAGCCCGGCACGCCGATCGAGCAGATTCCCTTGGACCGCGTGTTCATCGGCTCGTGCACGAACTCGCGCATCGGCGATCTGCGCGCCGCCGCGGAGGTCGTCGCCGGGCGTAAGGTCGCTCCGAGCGTCGAGGCGATGGTCGTGCCGGGCTCCCAGCAGGTGAAGGCGCAGGCTGAGGCTGAGGGCCTTGACCGCGTGTTCCGCGAGGCTGGGTTCGACTGGCGGGTGGCCGGCTGCTCGATGTGTCTGGGGATGAACCCCGACATCCTGGCGCCGGGGGAGCGCTGCGCTTCGACCTCGAACCGCAACTTCGAGGGGCGCCAGGGCCGCGGCGGGCGCACGCATCTCGTCTCCCCGCAGATGGCCGCCGCCGCAGCCATTGAGGGCCATTTCGTCGACATCCGCGACTGGTCCTAGGAGGAGAACATGGATCCCATCAGCGTCATCTCAGGACCCGTCAGCCATCTCGACCGCGCTGACGTGGACACCGACCAGATCATGCCCAAGCAGTTTCTGAAGCGTGTGGAGCGCAGCGGGTTTGGCGAGTTCCTGTTCTTCGACTGGGCGAAGGAGCCGGGGTGGAGCCTGCCGGCCAATCCGATCCTCGTCGCGGGCGAGAACTTCGGTTGTGGCAGCTCGCGCGAGCACGCCCCGTGGGGACTGCAGGACTACGGCTTTCAGGCGGTCGTCGCTCCGAGCTTCGCGGATATCTTCTACTCCAACTGCACGAAGATCGGCCTGTTGCCAGTCGTGCTCGGCGAGGAGGACTGCCGCGCGCTCGCGCACGCCGGCAGCGGCGAGGTCGATCTGCTGGAGCAGGAGGTGCGTTTCGCCGGGCGCGAGGTGGCGTTCGAGATCGACCACGAAATCCGTCATCGGCTGCTGAATGGGCTCGACGACATCGCGATGACGCTGGAGCAGGCGGCGGAGATCGCGGAGTTCGAGTCAGAGCACGACCACGACGGCTACGCGCGCGTGGCCACGACCGCGCTGTAGGCGCTGGGGGAAAGCCGATGAGTCATCGCATCGTCACGCTGCCCGGAGACGGGATCGGCCCGGAGATCATGGCCCCGGCGCTCGAAGTGCTGAAGAAGCTGGGGGAGTTCGAGTTCGAGGAGCACGCGTTCGGGGGCGCCAGCATCGACGCGCACGGGACTGCGCTCACCGACGAGGTGCTAACGGCCTGCAAAGCCGCCGACGCGGTGCTGCTGGCAGCCGTTGGGGGGCCGAAGTGGGACAGCACCGATCCGAACGCGCCCCGCCCCGAGCAGGGGCTGCTCGGATTGCGCAAGGGGTTGGGGTTGTACGCGAACCTGCGCCCGGTCAAGCCGCTGCCCGCGCTGTACGACGCCTCGCCTTTGAAGCGCGAGCGCATAGAGGGGACCGACCTGCTGGTCGTGCGCGAGCTGACGGGCGGGATCTACTTCGGCGAGAAGACACGCACGGCCGACACGGCGAGCGACGTATGCGCATACACGACGAAGGAGATCGAGCGGATCGCGCGCGTCGCGTTCAAAGCGGCACGGACGAAGGTCTCGAGCGTGGACAAGGCGAACGTGCTGGAGACCTCGCGACTGTGGCGGGAGGTCGTGATCGGGCTGCACGAGCGCGAGTTCTCGCACGTGACGCTGGAGCACGTGCTCGTGGACAACGCCGCGATGCAGCTGGTCTCCGCGCCGCGAGAGTTCGACGCGATCCTGACGGAGAACATGTTCGGGGACATCCTCTCGGACGAGGCGGCGATGATCACGGGCTCTATCGGACTGCTGCCGAGCGCGTCGCTGGGCGGCGAGGGACCGGGGCTGTTCGAGCCGGTGCACGGCTCGGCGCCGGACATCGCCGGCACGGGCGCGGCCAATCCGCTGGCGATGTTCCTGTCGGTCGCGATGATGTTGCGGCACGGACTCGATTTGCCCGATGCGGCCACGGCGGTAGAATCGGCCGTTGAGAAAGCGCTCGACGGTGGCCTGCGCACTCCCGACCTGGGCGGAGGCGACGGGACGGCGAAAGCGACGAAGGCAGTGCTCGACAATCTCTAACACAGGAGCAAGATGAAAGTGGACCCCACGGACCTCATATGGATGAACGGAGAATTCATCGCATGGGAGGACGCCAAGGTCCACGTCCTGACCCACGGGCTGCATTACGGCACGGGCGTGTTCGAGGGCGTGCGCTGTTATGAGACCGAGCTCGGGCCGGCGGTGTTTCGCAACGCCGAGCACGTGCAGCGGTTGCGTAAGTCGGCCGAGCTGTACTACATGGAGGTGCCCTACTCAGACGAGGAGCTGCGTGCGGCCACGCGTGAGCTCGTGGCGCGCAACGGCCTGCGCTCGTGCTACATCCGCCCGATCGTATATCGCGGTTACGGCACGATGGGGCTGAACCCGTTAGACGCCCCGGTGGACGTGACGATCGCGTGCTGGGAGTGGGGAACGTATCTGGGCGAGGAGGGCATGCGCCACGGCGTGCGCGCGAAGGTCTCCTCGTGGGAGCGGATCGGCCCGCGCTCGCTGATCCCGCATGCGAAGGCCTCGGGCCAGTACCTGAACAGCGTGCTCGCGAAGATCGAGGCGACCAAGTGCGGGTATGAGGAGGCGATCCTGCTCGACGAACACGGCCACGTGTGCGAGGGCACGGGCGAGAACGTGTACATCGTGCGCGACGGCGAGATCGCAACGCCCGGGCAGCACAACTCGATCCTCGACGGGATCACGCGCCGCTCGGTCATGCAGATCGCCCAGGATCTCGGCTATACGGTCGTGGAGCGCAACGTGGCGCGCGCGGAGATGTACCTCGCCGACGAGGTTTTCCTGTCGGGGACGGCCGCGGAGCTCGTGCCCGTGCGCGAAGTCGACGACCACAAGGTCGGCACGGGCGAGCCGGGTGAGATCACGCGCGTGCTGCAGGCCGCGTTCGACGATGCGATCCACGGTCGCTCCGAGCGTTACCGCGAGTGGCTCGACGTGGTCGCCCCGCAGGCGCTGCAGACGCCCAACGGCGCCGGCCCGGCCGCGACGCGCGCCGTCGCGCCGAGCGGTTCCGGCACAGCGGGGTAACCCAAGGATGTCTCACATACAGTTGTATGACGCGACCTTGCGCGACGGCATGGGTGGCGGCGGGATGACGCTGACGGCCGCGGAGAAGGTGCGGGTCGTGCACGCGCTGGACGGGCTCGGCGTGCACGTGATCGAGGCGGGCTTTCCGGCGTCGAATCCGAAGGAGCTCGAGCTGTTCGAGCTGCTCGAGCGCGAGACGCTGCAGTGCGCGGAGATCGTCGCGTTCGGGATGACGCGCCGGCGCGGGGTGGAGGCGGCGGAGGACGAGGGGCTGCGCGTGCTCGTGGAGTCGTTCGTGGGAGTGTGCACGCTCGTCGGCAAGAGCTCCGCGTTCCAGGCCGAGACCGTGTTGAAGGTGACGCGCGAGGAGAACCTGAGCATGATCGGGGAGTCGATCGCGCACCTGATCGCGCACGGCAAGCGAGTGCTGTTCGACGCCGAACATTTTTTCGACGGGATCGAGGAAGACGTCGGGTATGCGCTGGAATGTGTGCGCATCGCGGCGGACGCGGGCGCCGAGCGGGTCGTGCTGTGCGACACGAACGGGGGCTCGCTGCCGCTGGACGTACGCGAAGCGGTCGAGGCGGTGTGCGAGCAGGTGCCGGACGTTGCGCTGGGGATTCACACCCACGACGACACCGGCTGCGGCGTGGCCAACACGCTTGTGGCGGTGCAGGCGGGCGCGACGCAGGTTCAGGGGACGATCAACGGAATCGGCGAGCGCACGGGCAACGCCAATCTGGTGACGATCATCGCCGATTTGCAGCTGAAGATGGGCTATGAGGTGCTGCCGTCCGAGCGCCTGGCTCGACTGACGGAGACCGCGCACTTCGTCGACGAGTTGCTGAATCGCACGCCCGATCCGGCGCAGCCTTACGTCGGCAAGCACGCGTTCGCCCACAAGGCGGGATTGCACGCCGCGGGGGCGCGCGAGTCGAGCGTGGCGTTCGAGCACGTCGAGCCTGCGCTCGTGGGCAATCGCAGCGACGTGCTGATCTCCGAGCTGTCGGGACGCGCGACGATCCTCGAGAAGGCTCGCGCCGCGGGGATCGCCGCGGATGAGGAGTTCACCCGGCGCGTGGTCGAGCGGGTGAAGGAGCTCGAGCACCAGGGGTTCCAGTTCGAGGCCGCCGACGGGTCCTTTGAGCTGCTCATGCGGCGGGAGGCCGGTGGCGAGCTCGAGTATGAGCCCCTGTTCAAGCTGGAGTCCTGGCGGGTGATCGTCGAAAAGCACGCCGATGGCCGCGCCACGACCGAGGCCACGATCAAGATCTGGGTCGGCGGGGAGCGGTATGTGCGCACTGCCGAGGGGAACGGGCCGGTTCATGCTCTGGACAAGGCCCTGCGCGATGCGATCGGGGAGATCCATCCGCATTTGAAGGACATCGACCTCGTGAACTTCAAGGTTCGGATTCTCGACGAGACGAAGGGGACCGGGGCCGTTACTCGCGTCTTGATCGATGCTTCGGACGGGAAGGATGTTTGGGGCTCTATTGGGGTTTCCGAGAACTTGATCGCGGCCTCTTGGGACGCTTTGGTGGATTCGCTGGAGTTTGGGATGCAGAGTGGCAAGCCATCGTCGGTTGCGACGCCCTCTCCGGGATCGAGCCTCCGGTCGGCCGGAAATACGTAGTGCAGGGTTCAGACGCCGTGCAGGGAGGGCCGGCCGCCCGGATCTCGACCCTCCGAGAGCTGGACAGCGATTGTGGTGACGCTGACGTTTACGGCACTATTCCCCTGGCCAAGCCCGTACTGGGGGAGGTTGAGGAGCTGGCCGTGTTGGAAGTGCTGCGCTCGGGGCAGCTTTCGCTTGGGTCTCGGGTGGGGGAGTTCGAGCGCCTTTTTGCTGCTCGGATCGGGGCGGCGCACGCTTGCGCGGTGAGCAGCGGGACGGCTGGGTTGCATCTTGCTTTGCGGGCTGTGGGGGTTGAGGCCGGGGATGAGGTGATCACCTCGCCTTTTTCGTTTGTGGCCTCGGCCAATGCCGCCGTGTATGAGGGGGCTCGGCCGGTGTTCGCGGACATCGATCCGGTGACGCTGAACCTCGATCCGGGCGCTGCCGAAGCTGCCGTCAGCTCGCGGACGAAGGCGATCTTGCCGGTGCACATCTTTGGCTATCCCGCCTATATGCCGGCATTTGAGTCGATCGCAGGGCGGCACGGGCTGGGGATCGTGGAGGACGCTTGTGAGGCTTTGGGGGCCGTGCACGGGGATGGGGTCGCTGTGGGGGGGCGGGGGCATCCGGCGGTGTTCGGGTTCTATGCGAACAAGCAGATCACCACCGGGGAGGGGGGCATGGTGACGCTCGCCGACGAGGGGCAGAGGGAGCGGATCGACTCTGAGCGCAATCAGGGGCGCGCGAAGGACATGGGCTGGCTGGATCACGATCGGCTCGGGTTCAACTACCGGCTGTCGGATGTCGCGTGTGCGCTGGGGATCGCGCAGCTGGGGCGGCTGGAGGAGATGCTTGCCGGGCGGGCTCGCGTGGCCGGGTGGTATCGGGAAGCGCTTGCCGAGGTCGAGGGGCTCGGACTGCCCTGCCAGGACATGGATGGGGACCGGCGGGGGTGGTTCGTGTTCGTCGTTCAGCTGCCCGGGAAGGCGGCGCGAGACACGGTCCTACGTAGGCTCGCCGCGAATGGCGTGCAGAGCAAGCCGTATTTGCCGGCGATCCACTTGATGAGCTTCTATCGCGAGCGGTTCGGACATCGGCCCGGCGAGCTGCCGGTTTGCGAGGACGTGGCGGCACGCTCGCTGGCGCTGCCGTTCTTTCCGGAGATGACCGCGAGTCAGGTCGAACGCGTGGCTCGCGAGTTGATTCTGGCGCTGGGTCGGTAGAACCCGGCGGGTGTTTCTGGGTGACCCAGAGCCCGCGTCGTCGAACACCGTTGTCGGCGCCGGTCACCACACCGAGCGGCATCGTTGGCAGCGTTTTCGTGGTTGTCTCGGGAGAGTCGGAGACAATCGTGGAAGTCGCGATACAGCACTCGCTTGACACGGTTTGGAAATATGGTAAGACCTGTGTGCCCCTGACCTCCGGGCAAAGCGCCGGCGCCGGGACGTCTCTGACCTGAAAGACGAGCGTCCCGGCGTCGGCCCACACATCCCAGCCGGTGTGGATCCGGATGGGATCGGTTCCATCGTACCCCAGATGCGCCCCGGTGCATCTGGGGTTTTCCCTTGTATTGCCGGGGAAAAGTGCGGATGCAGGTTGTCGGAATCCCACCGGTGAACGGCCATCTGCGGGGGCGACCCGCGTACGGTGGTTCGCATGGGTCGGCGCAGCCCGCGACGGGCTCCTCTGATTGTCCGGAAATGGAAGATCAGATCGCATGAGATCGGTCGAGCAGGGGTCGGCGAGTGGATGAGGCCTAGTGAGAAACAAGGGTCTACTTTGCGCTTGACAGGAGGGTATGGTCTCTGCGAAGGTCTCGAATGTAGTTCGCCCGCCGGAATGCCGGCGAGCGATATGGAAGGGAAAGTCAGGAGAAGAAGTAGAGAGAAGCAGGGCTTCTTCAACAAGCTCGGCGCCGCGTTTCCTCTTTGGCGGCGTTTGGGAAAACCGGCGGCGGCTACCCCGAGTCGCCGGCCGGGCACGGTGAACACGCAAGCGGGCGTCGCGAGACCACTCCCCAGAGGTCGCGCGGCGCCCGCGAATCCTTAAGGCTCGCCGGCCGGCGAGTGGTGGCGACCGTCGGAGACGCCGAATCAGGATGCGAGGGTCGCGGCGGCGATGCTGCCGGCCTGCTCCGGGCCGATGAACGGAGCCAGCGTGAAGTAGGTCGCGCGGGGCAGCAGCTCCGACAATGTCTCGGTGTGTCCCTGCAGGGCGTAGGTCAGGCACAGCTCGAACACACCGCCGGCGATCGCTTCGATCGTGACCGCCGCCGGCAGAGCCAGGTTGGTCGCCTCTTCGGCACCGGGGATCAGCATCTCGGCATAGCCCGCGACGCCCTCGGTGGCGCGCTCGGACGTGCGCCGTGTCGCGGTGAGCGCGTCCACCAGCGCCAGGTGCGCAAAGGCGGGCTCGGAGGCCAGAAAGTCAAACAGGGCGGAGATGCCGTCGCGCACCCCCAATCGCCAATCGGATTGGGTCGCAAAGGCCCGTTCGACGATCGAAAGGCCCTTGGCGTGACCGACTTCGTAGGTGACCAGGAAGGCGTCCTCCTTCCCCTTGAAATGCTCATAGAAGGCTTGCAGCGACACCGCGGCGCGCTCGGCGATCCCCTCGACCGTCAGGGACGCGTAACCGGCCTCGGCGACTATGTTTGCGACCGCGTCGAGGATGCGCTCGCGCTGACTGTGCACGACCAGGCTGCGCGAGACGTTGGCCTGCTTGCCTCGCGCCAGTCCACGCCGCCGCCCGCCGGTTGTGGCGGCGGCGTTCACCGTGAGCGTGCCCGGTGCTCTGCCGCCGATCAGGCCCGGCGGCAGCGTGTGGCCTTTCGCCGGCTGGGTCAGCAGCCGCATCATGGAGGTCGGGGGCGGGTTATATGAGGTGGCCCAGCCGACCATGTGCGGTATCAGCTCGCGCAACTGCTCCAGCCTGCCGCTGCGCACGTGCGCGTTGAGCACCCCGTTGAGACCGCCGACGATCCCCCTGAGCACCGGGTTGGGGACGGCGCCCGGGCCCCGCGGCAGCCCGAGCATGTCGCGCAGCAGGTCTTCATATTCGGTCATCAGCCGCTCGCGGCGCTCGATCCCGGCCTGCCCGACCACGCCGGCCTCGACGAGCACAAGACGTACGTTGCCGGGGTTGCCGATCGCCCGTTCGAACACCTGTGCGATCGCCAGTCGCGCTCCGTCGACCGGATTGGACGCGCTGTCGTATGCGCGCGAGACTTCGCGCCTGCCCTCGGCCGCGATCGCGTCGTAGGACGCCAGGAAGCACTCTTGCTTGTTGGCGAAGTGCTGGTAGAAGGCCTTGCGCGAGACGCCGGCGTAAGCGAGCACGTTCGCGACCGTCGTGGCGGCATAACCGTCGTTGCCGACGAGGTCGGCCATCGCGACGATCAAGCGCCCGCGCTGACTTGCGCTCACCTGCTCGCGCGTGAGCGCGTGTGGTCCTCGGGGAAGGCGAGATCCCGCGGAACCACTCTCTTCATGCCGTGTCCTGTCCCCTGATGACATTGTTGCGGTTCAAAACGGACTACACAGACACCGTCGTTCAGGCCATGCTCTTTCCGAAGAAGTCTAGGGCGGATGATATCGGTTGTATGAACGATTCGCTGCCCCGACGACGCATCGGAGCGCGCCCCTGCCTACGACCGCGCGGCGTGGCTTGTCCCTGGATTTGGCGTGCCGGCCACGCTCGCCCGCCGAGAAGACCGGCGCCGCGTCGCGTCCATAGACTCAGTGGCGTGTCACGCTTCCGCGAGCCCCAGCACCCCGATTTTCAACGGCTGAACTCCTCGATCGGCTTCGACCGGCGGTTGTGGCCGTACGACATCGCCCAATCGCGCGCGCACGCTCGCATGCTCGCAGCGCGTGCGATTGTCTCCGCAGAGGATCTCGATGCGCTCCTTCAGGGCTTGGATGCGGTGGAGGGTGAGTTCGCCGAGGACCGTTTCCCATTCGCGGGGGACGACGAGGACATCCACATGGCGATCGAGCGGCGCCTGACCGAGCTCGCGGGGCCGGTCGGCGGGAAGCTGCACACCGCGCGCTCGCGCAACGACCAGGTGGTCACGGATCTCGCGATGTATACGCGCGAGCGCGCCGGCGCCGCGGTGGCGGCGATCGGTGTGCTGATGGCGGCGCTCTTGGAGCGCGCGCAGGAGCATGTGGACTGGCCGATGCCCGGCTATACCCATTTGCAGCGAGCTCAGCCGGTGTATCTGGGGCATCACCTGCTCGCCTACTTCTGGATGCTCGCGCGCGATCGTGCGCGCTTTGAGTTTGCGCTGGGCGAGTCCTCGCGCCTGCCACTCGGCGCGGGAGCCCTGGCCGGGGTCAGCTTCGACACCGACCGGCGGATGCTCGCGCACGAGCTCGGGTTCGCGGAGGTCGCGCCCAACTCGATCGACGCGGTATCTGGACGGGACTTCGTGTTGGACTTCCTGAACGCGGCCGCGACCTGCGCCACCCACCTGTCGCGACTGGGGGCCGAGCTCGTACTGTGGTCGAGCGTGGAGTTCGGCTTCTGCGAGCTGCCCGATGCGTGGAGCTCGGGCAGCTCGATAATGCCCCAGAAGAAGAACCCCGACGCCGCGGAGCTGTTGCGGGCAAAGGCGCCTCGCGTGGTCGGTCATCTCGGCGCGCTGCATGGCGTGATGCACGCGCTGCCGCTGACCTACAACAAGGACCTGCAAGAGGACAAGGAGCACCTGTTCGACGCGGCAGACACGATCGAGCTCTCGCTGGCGGCCGCGACCGGCATGATCGCGGGCGCGCGCTTCGATCGAGAACGTCTGAGCGAGGCCGCTGCGGACGAGTTGATCGCCGCGACCGACGTCGCCGACCTGCTCGTCGGATTCGGCGTTCCTTTCCGCGAGGCGCACGGCGTCGTCGCGGGCCTGGTGCGCACGGCGCTCGAGGGCGGCCGGCAATTGTCGGAGCTGACCGTCGACGAGCTCGCGGCGCACAGCGAGACGCTGGCGGCGAACGAGGCGCGCTTTCGCGAGATGCTCATGCAGAGTTCGTGGCTTGAGTCCAAGGTCTCGGAGGGTGGCACCGCGCTGGTACGCGTGCGTGAACAGATCGAGTTGGCCCGGGCCTGCCTTGATGACTCGCTCGAGCGCTGAAGCCGGCGCCGAGGCCCTGGAGAGCGAGTTCTATGACCGTCCGGTCGTGGAGGTGGCCGAGGCGTTGATCGGCTGCGTCGTCTCGTTCGCGCCGTCCGGCGGGTCGCCGATCGCCGGTGTGATCGTCGAGACCGAGGCCTACCACGAGAGCGAGCCTGCGTGTCACGCGTACGTCGGCCTGACGGCGCGCACGGAGACTCTGTTCGGGGCGCCCGGACGGGCCTACGTGTATCGCTCATACGGCGTGCACGCGCTGCTCAACGCCGTATGTGAGCCGGAGGGCGTCGGCGCCGCGGTGCTGATCCGCGCGCTCGAGCCGCTGTCTGGGCTCGAGGAGATGCGCGCTCGCCGCGAAGCCAACGGCCTCCGAGCGAGCACGGATCGGCGCTCGTCAGATCGCCGGTCGCCCGGCAGACCGCTCGGCGATCTCGAACTGTGCTCGGGTCCAGGGAAGCTCACTCAGGCGCTGGGCATCTCGTTGTCGGAGAACGGAAGCGACCTGCGCGACGGTCTCCTTCGGGTCCATGCGCCCGCCGAGGGGTGGGAAGACCCGATCGTGGTCGGCACGCGGGTCGGAATCACCAAGGCAGTCGAATTGCCCTGGCGCTTCTGCGCGGCCGGCAACCGCCACGTGTCGCGGCCCCGGCCTACGGGCTGGCGCTGACTCCGCCCGTAGCTTCTGAGCCGCCGCCTTTGGGCGCCGGTGAGCTTTCCGCGGGGCTCGGGGCGGCGGGAGCCGGGGGCGGGGAGGGCGCCGGTGCCGGAGCGGGCGAGCCGTGTTCGCTTCCGCCGCCCCCGCCGGTGTTCGGGCTCGCATGCCGTTCGACAGCGGCTTCTTCGCCGGCGGAAGGCGCCCCGGATGGGCTTCTGGAGGGCGAGGGCGTTTCTTCGGGGAGGCTCGTCGTCGACTGACCGTGCGCCTTGCCGTCCGCGTGCGCCGCAGCCTGCGCCGCCGCCTGTTCGGCGCGGGTCTTGTCGACGCGCAGAGCGGAGGTCATGAAGTCGTGCCATATCAGCGCCGGGAAGGTGCCCCCGAGCACTGGCCCGCCGTCGAACTGAGTGGTCATCGGGACGAGGCCGTTCGGGTAGCCGACCCAGACGGCGACCGTGTACTTGCTGTCCCAGCCGACGAACCAGGCATCGCCGTAGTTGGAGGTCGTGCCGGTCTTGCCGGCGGCGAACTGGCCGATCGCGGCCGAGCGGGCGGTGCCGTACTGGAGCACCGTTTCGAGGACCGAGGTCTCGGTCGCCGCGATGTCCGGCGGCAGCACCGGCTTGGTGAGGACGCGGTTGACGTCGTGATGGGAGCCGTCGGGGAGCGCACGGGCGGGGGAGATGACTTCCTGAATACCGACCGGCGAGCCCGCTTCGGCGAGCGTGCCGCTGACGCGCCGTCCGCCGTGGGCGATCGTCTCATACGCGTGGGCCATGTCCAGCGGGGTGACGCCGACCTTGAGTCCTCCGATCGTCATCGCCGGGTTGGTCGAGATCGGGGTGGTGATGCCCATGCGGTGGGCCAGGCGCGCGATCCGCTCGGTGCCGACCTTCAGACCGACTTCGGCATAGATCGAGTTGTCGGAGTAGGCGGTGGCGCCGGTGAGCGTGTTGGAGCCGGTGTAGGCGCCTTCGTCGTTGTGGACGATGAACCGTTCGTGCCCGCCGGTGTGGGGGACGATGAATTCCTTCTGCTTGGAGGTCCAGCTGGAGTCCGGTGAGATTCCGTCCTCCAGCGCCCCCGCGAGGTCGAAGGCCTTGAAGGACGAGCCGGGCTGACGCTCGCCCTCGGTGGCGAGGTTGAAGGGGCTTTCGTTGTAGCTGCGCCCGCCGACCATCGCGCGCACCTCCCCGGTCGCGTTTTCGATCGCCACCAGCGAGGCGGTCGGGCCTCCCGAGTAGGCCAGATAGCCTTCGATCGCGTGTTCGGCGGCGCGCTGCAGTTCGAGGTCGAGCGTCGTCTTGATCTTCAGCCCGCCGTCGAAAGCCCGCGGGGCGCCGTAGCGTTCGATCACCTGCTGCTGGACCCAGCTCGTAAAGTAACCGGCGTCGACCCCTTCGACCGTCGGCTCCTGCGGCGCCTGGATGTCCATCGCCGCGGGAAGGGACTGCTGGACGCTCTGTTCGTAGACCATCCTGGTCAGGTAGCCCTGTTCGAACATCTGCCGCAGCACGACGTCACGGCGCGTCCTGGCCGCGGCCGGATGGTTGGCCGGGTCATACGCGCTCGGATCCTGGATGATTCCGGCGAGCAGCGCCGCCTCCCACGGCTGCAGCTGTTCGACGCACAGCTGATGGTTGGGGGCGCCGCAGCCAAGATGGTTGACGTCGCGTCCGAAGTAGGTCCGCGCCGCGGCCTCGATGCCGTAGGCGCCGTTGCCGAAGTAGATCGTGTTCAGGTACGCGGTGATGATCTTTTCCTTCGACCACTTGTGAGAGAGCTGATAGGCGAGGGCCGCCTCCCGGAGCTTCTCGAAGATCGTGCGGTGCGACTGGGCCTGCAGCGCGTTCTTGATGAACTGCTGCTCGATCGTGGAAGCGCCCTGCACGGAGCCTTTGTGCAGGATGTCCTGGACGAACGCGCGCCCGATGCCGCGCACGTCGACGCCGCTGTTGGTCTGGAAGCGCTTGTCCTCGATCGAAACCACCGCCTCCTTGACGAGCTGCGGGATCTGCGCGGGTGTCACGATCACTCGGTTCTGCTGGCTGAGGACACCGATCGGATGCCCCAGGTCGTCGAGCAGGGTCGAACTCTGGGCGTCCTTCAGCTGGGAGAAGCGGGTCAGCGACGGCAGGTCCGAGGCGACGGCGACGAACATGCCGAAGACGAAGGAGATCAGCCCGAGCAGCAGCACCGCGAACAGGATCGCCACGAAGCGCAGCCGCTTCAGGCGCGGCTTGGCCGGGGGCGGCGGGGAGGGTATGTCGGGGGCGACTGTCGCAGCCATAGCAAGACGCGGTTTGAGGCCGCTGCGCTCAGGTGGCAAGGAGGGGCCCGATCCGGCGGCGGGACGGCGCCTGATGCGTGCTGCGGACCTCCCCCGGTGCGGCGAGAGTCTAGCATTGGCTTCTCATGCCGAACGCCACCGATGCGGCCGCCGAGGACGCCGCCGAGGACGCCGCCCGGTTGAGCTCGGGCGCCGTCGACAGCCTGCCCGCCGGGGGGCTGGCTGACAAGCTGGCAGCCGCGCGAGCGCAGGGCCGGCGGCTGCGGGTCAAGCTCGGGATAGACCCGACCGCGCCCGACATCCACCTCGGGCACGCGGTCGTGTTGTGCAAGCTGCGCGAGTTCCAGGACGCCGGCCACCGGGTGGTGTTGATCATCGGCGACTACACCGCCCGGGTGGGGGATCCGTCGGGACGGTCGAGCCTGCGCCCGATGCTCTCCGAACAGGAGATCGAAGCCAACGCGCAGACCTTCCAGGATCAGGCTTCGCGAATTCTCGACACCGATCCCGACCGGCTGGAGGTGCGTCACAACGGCGAATGGCTGGAGATGGGAATGGCCGAGCTGCTGGGGCTCGTGCGCACCACGACCGTCGCGCAGTTGCTCGAGCGCGAGGATTTCGCCAAACGCTTCACGGCCTCGCAGCCGATCTCGATGCTCGAGCTGATGTATCCGCTATTGCAGGGCTATGACTCGGTCGCGGTCGACGCCGACGTCGAGCTGGGGGGAACCGATCAGAAGTTCAACCTGCTGCTGGGGCGCGACATCCAGCGCGCCTATGGCCATGACGAGCAGGCGATCGTCACGATGCCGATACTCGTCGGCGTGGACGGCCGGCAGAAGATGTCCAAGTCGCTGGGCAATCAGATCGGGGTCACGGATGCTCCCGAGGAGATGTACGGCAAGACCCTGAGCATCCCGGACGAGGCGATGGAGGAGTACTACCGGCTGCTGCTGCACCGAGAGCCCCCGGGCGAGGAGACCTCGCCACGCGACGCCAAGCGCGCGCTTGCGCGCGAGCTCGTCGGTTGGCTGCATTCGCCAGAGCAGGCGCTGGAGGCCGAGAGTCGTTTCGATCGCGTGTTCGTGGATCGCCGGGCGCCCGAGCAGGTGGACGAGGCGCTCGTTCAGGCCCGCGATGACGGCACCGTGCACCTGCCCGAGATCATAGCCCGAGAGTTTGGCCTCTCGCGCTCGGAGGCCCGGCGCCTGATCGAGCAGGGCGCGGTGTCCCTCGATGACGCTATGCTTGGCCCTCAGGAGCACGACGTTGCCGCAGGACGGGCAGACGGCGCGCTGCTGAAGGTGGGCAAGCGCCGCTTCAGGCGCCTGCGCGCCGGATAGCGCTATACTCCGCGGTCGGCCCAAAACGCGTCTACGGACGCAGGGCCGATCGGTCTTCTCTGAAGGAAGCACAAAGCCTTTGCGGAGAGTGATTGATGGTGGCGGTCTTTGAAAACTCAACAGCATGCGCACCTACGATCGACCTCGATCGTGGTGTGCGTCCAGGTTCGACCCGCCGGCGGGAGCGCCACCGATCAACGATCGGCCGGTTTCCCGGTTGGCGGACCAAAGAGTCAAAGTAGGAAAGCAGTACCCCGTCATGGTGCCGGCACCACGGTGTATAGGTGCCGACCCCGTCTTCTGCCCTTGGGCAGGAGGCAACTCCATGACAGCTTTTCGTGAAGTTCTTCACGGAGAGTTTGATCCTGGCTCAGGACGAACGCTGGCGGCGTGCTTAACACATGCAAGTGGAGCGACGAACCAGGGCTTGCCCTGGGGCAGAGCCGCGAACGGGTGAGTAACACGTGGGTTACCTGCCTCGATGACCGGGACAACCCGAGGAAACTCGGGCTAATACCGGATGTGCCCGCAAGGGGAAAGGAAGCTTCGGCCTCCGCATCGAGATGGGCCCGCGGCCCATTAGCTTGTTGGTGAGGTAACGGCTCACCAAGGCTTCGATGGGTAGCTGGTCTGAGAGGACGATCAGCCACACTGGGACTGAGACACGGCCCAGACTCCTACGGGAGGCAGCAGTGGGGAATCTTGCGCAATGCGCGAAAGCGTGACGCAGCAACGCCGCGTGGGGGAAGAAGGCTTTCGGGTTGTAAACCCCTTTCAGTTGGGACGAAGCTTCTCCGGTGAATAGCCGGATGGAGTGACGGTACCTTCACAAGAAGCACCGGCTAACTACGTGCCAGCAGCCGCGGTAATACGTAGGGTGCAAGCGTTGTCCGGAATCATTGGGCGTAAAGAGCGTGTAGGCGGCCCGATTAGTCCGCTGTGAAAGTCCAGGGCTCAACCCTGGAATGCCGGTGGATACTGTCGGGCTAGAGTCCGGAAGGGGCGAGTGGAATTCCTGGTGTAGCGGTGAAATGCGCAGATATCAGGAGGAACACCAATGGCGAAGGCAGCTCGCTGGGACGTGACTGACGCTGAGACGCGAAAGCGTGGGGAGCAAACAGGATTAGATACCCTGGTAGTCCACGCTGTAAACGATGGCAACTAGATGTGGGGGGTGTCGACTCCCCCCGTGTCGAAGCTAACGCATTAAGTTGCCCGCCTGGGGAGTACGGCCGCAAGGCTAAAACTCAAAGGAATTGACGGGGGCCCGCACAAGCAGCGGAGCATGTGGTTTAATTCGACGCGACGCGAAGAACCTTACCTGGGCTTGACATGTGAGTGACCGGCGTGGAAACACGTCTTCCCTTCGGGGCACTTTCACAGGTGGTGCATGGCTGTCGTCAGCTCGTGTCGTGAGATGTTGGGTTAAGTCCCGCAACGAGCGCAACCCCCGTCGCATGTTGCCAGCATTTAGTTGGGGACTCATGCGAGACTGCCGGTGACAAACCGGAGGAAGGTGGGGATGACGTCAAGTCCTCATGCCCCTTATGTCCAGGGCTACACACGTGCTACATTGGCGCATACAGAGGGCTGCGATACCGCGAGGTGGAGCGAATCCCTTAAAGTGCGTCTCGGTTCGGATTGCAGGCTGAAATTCGCCTGCATGAAGGCGGAGTTGCTAGTAATCGCGGATCAGCATTGCCGCGGTGAATACGTTCCCGGGCCTTGTACACACCGCCCGTCACACCACGGGAGTGAGCAACACCCGAAGCCGGTGGCCTAACCCGCAAGGGAGGGAGCCGTCGAAGGTGGGGCTCGTGACTGGGGTGAAGTCGTAACAAGGTAGCCGTAGCGGAAGCTGCGGCTGGATCACCTCCTTTCTAGGGAGCACATAACAGTGCCCCGATCGCACCGGCCGGCAGGCGCCCCGCTCTTAGCGAGCGGGGAACGACCTGGCGGTGATCGCGCGGTCGGGCCTAGCATGTCGACCGAACCTGGCTGGATGACCGCAGGTCGTGAATGGCCCCTCCTACTTGGGGCTCGCGAGCGACTGCGGCGCAAAACGACCCCAGCATGCTGTTGAGTTTTGAGAGACCGGCCTAGTTCGCCGGCCCCCGTGAGACCACGTCGCAGATGACGTGATCGACCAACACGGAGATCTGTCGGACTACGTAATGGTGACTCTCCACGGTCCTTGAAAACTGCACAGAAGCCACATCAGCCGCCATCGATAAGCGGCGGCTGAATAACGGGTATCACCGGGCCCTACCCGACCTTCGGGTCGTGTTGGGCCAGATCACCGTCAAGATAGTAAGGGCACACGGTGGATGCCTTGGCACCAAGAGTCGATGAAGGGCGTGAACGGCTGCGATAAGCCACGGTTAGGCGCTGAATAGCCTTTGACCCGTGGATTCCCGAATGGGGAAACCCAGCGCTGGTAATGCGGCGTTATCCCCGGCTGAACACATAGGCCGGAGGAAGACAAGCGGGGGAAGTGAAACATCTCAGTACCCCGAGGAAAGGAAATCAACAGAGATTCCCTGAGTAGTGGCGAGCGAAAAGGGATCAGCCCAAACCTGGCAGATGTAAGCGGACACGCGTTGTCTGTCAGGGGTTGTAGGGCGTTTGGTCCGAGCCGTGTCCGGCTCGGCGGAAGTTACAAAATCATGTGGTAGTCGAAGCGCGTGGAACCGCGCACCATAGAGGGCAATCGTCCCGTAGACGAAACTGCATGATCTTCCGTCAGACGTTCCTGAGTAAGTCCGCGCCCGTGAAACGCGGACTGAACCTGGGGGGACCACCCTCCAAGGCTAAGTACTCCTTGGTGACCGATAGCGGACAAGTACCGTGAGGGAAAGGTGAAAAGTACCCCGGAAGGGGAGTGAAATAGTACCTGAAACCGCGTGCCTACAAGCGGTGGGAGCAGGCTTGTCCTGTGACCGCGTGCTTTTTGCATAACGAGCCGGCGAGTTACTCGTCTGCGGCAAGGTTAAGCGATGAGCGGAGCCGTAGCGAAAGCGAGTCCTAATAGGGCGACATAGTCGTAGGCGGTATACCCGAAACTGAGCGAGCTACCCATGGGCAGGCTGAAGCGGGGGTAAGACCTCGTGGAGGGCCGAACCGACCTAGGTTGAAAACTGGGCGGATGACCTGTGGGTCGGAGTGAAAGGCTAATCAAGCTCAGTGATATCTGGTTCTCTCCGAAATATATTTAGGTATAGCCTCGGATAAATTGCGTGTTGGCCGTAGAGCACTGTTTGGATTAGGGGCCCTACCAGGTTACCGACTTCAGGCAAACTCCGAAGACCATCACGTTTACTCCGGGAGTCAGTTGCTGGGGGATAAACTTCAGCGTCAAAAGGGAAACAGCCCAGACCGCCAGCTAAGGTCCCTAAGTACTAGCTAAGTGGGAAACGATGTTCGAGTGCATAGACAACCAGGAGGTTGGCTTAGAGGCAGCCATCCTTAAAAGAGTGCGTAACAGCTCACTGGTCAAGTGTTCGAGCGCGGACAATGTAACGGGGCTCAAGCTAGTCACCGAAGCTGCGGGTGCGTGAGACCTTCGGGTCGATCGCGCGGTAGGAGAGCGTTCCCACGCCGGTAAAGCGGCGGCGTAAGCCAGCCGTGGAGGCGTGGGAAGTGAGAATGCCGGCATGAGTAACGAAAGAGGGGTGAGAATCCCCTCCACCGATTGCCCAAGGATTCCTGAGTAAAGTTCGTCTGCTCAGGGTTAGTCGGGACCTAAGGCGAGGCCGAAAGGCGTAGTCGATGGCCAACAGGTTGATATTCCTGTACCACGTCGCTTCCGTTTGACCGATGGGGGGACGAGGAAGGCTAAGGGAACCCAGGCGATGGTTGTCCTGGGGTAAGCATGTAGGGGCGGCCCCTGTTAAATGCGGGGCTGCATTCAACCCGAGGTGCGATGCCAGCTGGCTCTAAGCCGGCGAGTCCCCGACGCCATACCTCCAAGAAAATCCTCTAGGGAGGAAGCGCGTGCCCGTACCAAAACCGACACAGGTGGGCAAGTAGAGAATACTAAGGTGATCGAGATAACCATCGTTAAGGAACTCGGCAAAATTGCCCCGTAACTTCGGGATAAGGGGCGCCCCAGTAGGGTGAAGGACTTCGCGTCTGGAGCCCGAGGGGGCCGCAGTGAATAGGCTGAAGCGACTGTTTACCAAAAACACAGGTCTCTGCTAAGTCGTAAGACGACGTATAGGGGCTGACGCCTGCCCGGTGCCGGAAGGTTACGTGGAGTTGTTAGGGCTTGACCCGAAGCAGCGAAGCTAAGCCCCGGTAAACGGCGGCCGTAACTATCAGTTGACCGAGGTAGTTGTAAAACTTGGCTATATGCTGGAACATCCGAGTATCCCGCACTACGTATTCCGTCCGATTGGGGCGGTATCGTGAAAATGTGTCGGGTGCGGACAATCAGCAGGAAAGGCCCAGTGTCGAGTCGTGTCAGGACGGTTTGCCGCGTTTGCGGTGTCCTGAGCGGCGTAGAAAGCGCTGGGAATCCTCAGAGACTATACGCCAAGCCCACGCTCCAAACCGAGAGTGGGATGAGATAGTCCGCTCTCATGGGCGACCATGAGAGCCCGTCAGAAATGAGCGGGCCGCTCGAGGATATATCCATATTCCCGAGTAGTAACATGAGGAACGGTCCTAAGGTGAATCGTTGCCCCCCACACGGGTAACCGTGTGGTGCGCATCTGGCTATATGCTGGAAAACCTGAGTATCCCAGGCTACTGTTCCGTCCGATGTGGGCGGTATCGTAATAATGCTATGGGTGCAGACAACCAGCAGGAAAGGCTGCTTCAGACTGGCTGGGTAGTTGGTTTTGTAGACGGAGAGGGTTGCTTCTCCATCGGCTTCGTTCGGCAACCAAACCGAACGGGCCGAAAAGGCTACAAGACCGGGTATCAAGTCTCACATAGGTTTGTCGTGACGCAAAGTGTCAGCAGTCGGTCGGCGCTTGAGGAGCTTCAAAGCTTCTTTGGTGTGGGTCGCGTGTATGTCATGAAGCGACACGATAATCATCGTGAGCATTTGGCCCAGTTCATTGTTAACCGGAGAGAGGATCTCTTGAGAACGATCATACCGTTCTTTGAGACTCACTCTCTACACACCATCAAGCAAGCGGACTTTGAGAGGTTTGCCTGCTGTGTGCGCATGATCGATGATGGGTTGCACCAAGAAGTGGATGGCCTCATCGAAATTGCAGAGGTTGCAGAAACAATGAATCGGAAGACTCCCAGACATGAGCTGATCAGAATCCTCAGAGGCCATACGCCAGAGGTCCAGGACACTGGATCATGAGATGGTCCCATCTGCATGGCGACATGCAGGGAGGGCGCGCGTGCATAGGACGTGTCCTCCGGTCTCGTCAGACCTTGACGAGTACTAAGATTAAGAGCGAAATTCCTTGTCGGGTAAGTTCCGACCTGCACGAATGGCGTAACGACTTCAGCGCTGTCTCAACGATGGGCTCGGTGAAATTGCAGTCTCGGTGAAGATGCCGAGTACCCGCGGCTAGACGGAAAGACCCCGTGAACCTTTACTACAACTTGGTATTGGGATTCGGTGCATCTCGCTCAGGATAGGTGGGAGGCTTTGAAGCGCCGGTTGCGGCCGGCGTGGAGCCAACCTTTAGATACCACCCTTGGTGTATTGGATTTCTAACAGCATTCCGTGAATCCGGGTGCTGGACAGTTCCAGGCGGGTAGTTTGACTGGGGCGGTCGCCTCCCAAAATGTAACGGAGGCGCGCAAAGGTTCCCTCAGCACGGTTGGAAATCGTGCGTAGAGCGCAAAGGTAGCAAGGGAGCTTGACTGCGAGACTGACAAGTCGAGCAGGTGCGAAAGCAGGTCTTAGTGATCCGGCGGTAGCAAGTGGAAGTGCCGTCGCTCAACGGATAAAAGGTACTCCGGGGATAACAGGCTTATCGGGCCCAAGAGTCCACATCGACGGCCCGGTTTGGCACCTCGATGTCGGCTCGTCGCATCCTGGGGGTGGAGTCGCTCCCAAGGGTTGGGCTGTTCGCCCATTAAAGCGGTACGCGAGCTGGGTTCAGAACGTCGTGAGACAGTAAGTTAACCGTTGCTGTCTTTAAATTCGGCTATATGCTGGAAAACCCGAGAATCCCACGCTACTCGTAGCATTCTGTTCCATCCGGGGCAAGGGCTACAGTGACAATGTGATGGGTGCGGACAATCAGCAGGAAAGGCTGGATAGCTACATCTCGGGCTATGTAGATGGCGAGGGCTGCTTTGCAGTTGCCGTCAACCGTAATCCAACGAGTCGTAGCGGTTATCAGCTGGTCCCCGAGTTTCATGTCAGCCAGAACGGTGACAGGGCTCAGGTACTTGAACTGATACGCAATCGATTCGATGGAAGCGGCTACATCAAGTCCAATGGAAGGAAAGATCGTGCTTTGGTCTATGTCGTTCGACGACGAGAGGACCTTTTAGGGCACGTGATCCCCTTCTTCGAACGATCGCCTCTCTTGTCTCCGAAGCAGGAAGACTTCGAGAAGTTTGCTGCGATCGTTAGATCGATGGCGCTCGGTCACCATCGCACGTCTGGAGGATTCTCCAGGCTTTTGGAAGAGGCACTGTCAATGAATGGCGGAGGCCGCTTCCGTAGTGTGCGATGGAAGGAGCTCATCGGTAGCAATCCAGAATCCTCAGAGACTATACGCCGAACATGAAGAGTGATGCCTTCGTGAAGATATAGTCCGAGCTGCATGGCGACATGCAGAGTCAGGCAGAAATGACCTGGCCCACGCGGCTCCTTAAGGAGTATGGGTGGTAACAAAACTGTCGGTCCCTATCTGCCGTGGGCGTTGGAGAGTTGAGAGGATTTGTCCCTAGTACGAGAGGACCGGGATGAACGCACCTCTGGTGTATCTGTTGTCCTGCCAAGGGCATTGCAGGCTAGCTACGTGTGGATCGGATAACCGCTGAAGGCATCTAAGCGGGAAGCCGGCCTCGAGATGAGCTCTCCCATCCCCTAGAGGGAGTAAGACCCCTGGTAGACCACCAGGTTGATAGGCCGGATCTGGAAGGACGGTAACGTCCGAAGGAGACCGGTACTAATTGGTCGAGGGCTTGACGGATTTTTTGATTCGCCCCCAATGCAGGGGACGAAGTGATACTCGCTGTGGCGCTGTGCAGTTTTGAAGGACCGAGGAAGGACTCCTCGGTCTCTCGCCTTTTTCCGGTGGCTATTGCGAGGGGGAAACACCTCTTCCCATTCCGAACAGAGCAGTTAAGCCCCTCAGCGCCGATGGTACTTGGCTCGCAAGGGCCTGGGAGAGTAGGACGCCGCCGGTTTCTTCAATTACGGGTCGCCCGCGGGCGACCCGTTTTTATTGACGCCACATTCCTGACCGTACCCGTCGCCGATGGATGTTCGACAGGACACATACACGCATGTGGCGCCCGCGCCGGTTCTCCCGCGCGTACCCGTGCCGATCGGCCGCGCAGAGTCGTGCGATGAGGATGGTCGGCGCGTACCCGGTCACGCGCCGACCGATCGGAGATCCCTTCGATCTTCGATCGGTCCTGGCGAGATTCGCCCTGGTCGACCTCCCAGTCGACATCGTGGTCGTCCTCGAGCAACAGGAACGAACGGGCCAAGGAGAGCGCGTTGCGCGCTCGGCGCGTGAGCGGGGATGAGGTGCTCCGTGGGAACATGTGTTCGTAAAGATAAGCCCGTCGGCGGACGGATGTACACGAACATACGTACGTATCCCCGCGCGACCATGAGAACCCGCATTCTAGAGCCAAGCGCGCGAAGCGAAGCTGCAAGGAAAGTTGCGTTTTCCGGTCGCGCTGCAGGTGGTTCACGGCCATGCAGGGCGATCGCCGCGGGTAGCGAACACCGCTGCAGATGGCTGTTACGCTAGGCATACGCTCCTCGGGCGGTCCGATCCTTGGCCGGCGAGCACGCGTTCAGCCCATGGAGAAGTTCCTTATCGAAGGCGGCCTACCGCTGTCCGGCACGATGGTCCCGGCCGGGAACAAGAACAGCGCGCTGCCGATCCTTGCCTCGGCGATCCTCACGGAGGATGAGGTGGTCGTGCGCAACGTCCCTCGCATCCGGGATGTCGACGCGATGTTGCGGATCCTCGAAGCGATCGGGGTCGCGGTGGCCTGGCGCGGGCCCAACGAAGTCACGCTGTGTGCGAAGGCGGTTCGCGAGGTGGAGATCGATCCTGAATTGGCCGAGCTGATCAGGGCTTCGTTCCTGCTGGCCGGACCGCTGCTCGCACGTTTTCGCCGCGCGGTGATGCCGCCGCCCGGGGGCGATGTGATCGGACGCCGGCGGCTGGACCCGCACCTCGACGCGTTTCGCGCGATGGGCGCGACGGCCGAGTGCGCGCGCGAGATCGTGCTGAGCGCGCCGCGCGGCCTACGCCCGACGGACGTGTTCATGGACGAGCCCTCGGTGATGGCCACCGAGAACGCGCTGATGGCGGCGGCGCTTACGCCGGGGGCGACCGTGATCGGCAACGCCGCGTGCGAGCCTCACGTGCAGGACCTCGCGCGCATGCTGGTGAAGATGGGCGCCGACATCCAGGGCATCGGATCGAACCTGTTGACCGTCAACGGGGCTGAGCGACTGCACGGATGCGAGCACGAAGTCGCCCCCGACCACATCGAGATCGGCAGCTTCATCGCCCTGGCGGGCGTCACCGGTGGGGAATTGCGGATCAAGGACACGGTTCCCGGCGATTTGCGCATGATCCGCCTGGTGTTCGAGCGCCTGGGTCTGCGCACCGAGTTGGACGGCGCCGACGTGCTGGTGCCGGGCGAACAGAAGTTGGTCGTGCAGGCGGACGTGGGGGATTACAAGAGCAAGATCCAGGACGGCCCGTGGCCTGCCTTTCCGGCCGATCTGACATCGATCGCGGTCGCGCTCGCCACGCAGGCGGAGGGATCGATCCTGGTGCACGAGTGGATGTTCGAGAACCGCCTGATCTTCGCCGACAAGCTGATCCTGATGGGCGCGGACATCGTGATGTGCGACCCCCATCGCGCGATCGTCACCGGCCCGCGCAGGTTGCGCGGGGAGCGCGTGGAGTCGCCTGACATTCGCGCCGGGATGGCGATGCTGCTGGCGGCGCTGTGCGCTGAGGGACGCAGTGAGATCGGCAACATCCGTCAGATCGATCGCGGGTACGAGCGGATCGACGAGCGCCTGCGCGAGCTCGGCGCCCGGATCGAGCGCGTCGCCACGGAGCCTGTCGTTCACGCCTGAACCCGACACCGATACGCGCGCGAACGACGCGGGGTGCTCGCGCTGGCCACGCACGTCCTGCCGCTGCGCACGCCGGTGATCGGACCCCCGGATATCCTCCTGCGAACCCGCAATGGCGAGACCGATCTCATGATGCATCCGATCCCCAGCGGCACGCGCGACGTGCTGCCCGACGAGACGCGCGAGCTGCGCGCGATCACCGACGCGTTGCGCGGCGTGTTCGAGCGCCACGGCTACGGCGAGGTGTATACGCCGGCGCTCGAGTACGAGTCGGTGCTCGCGCACGCCGGTATCGACGGAACCGGACCGGTGCACCGGGTGTTCGACGAGAGCGGCGACACGCTGGTGTTGCGCTCGGACATGACCCTGCCGATCGCCCGGCTCGTCGCGACCCGTTATCCGGGAGTGAGCGAACCGCTGCGGTTCTGCTATTTCGCGCATTGCTACCGCGGCACACGTCCCCAGTGGAGTCAGCCGCGAGAGTTGCTGCAGGCCGGCATCGAGCTGATCGGCTCATCCGCTCCCGGCGGCACCGCCGAGGCGTTGACGGTTCTGTGTGACGCGCTGGACGCAACCGGCCTGAAGGATTATCGCGTGGGACTCGGCGACGCTTCGCTGTTCGCGACGTTGATGGATCGCCTGCGGATCGCCTCCGACGCGCGCGCCGGCCTGTTGGAGGCGCTCGCCGGCAGGGACTTCGTCGAGCTCGAGCAGCGCCTTGCCGGGATCGGCGCCTCCGAGGAGGACTCCGCGCTGCTGCTGAGCCTCTCCCAGCGCCGGGGTGGGCCCGAGGTGCTGGCCGAGCCGCCGGGCCCGGCGGCCGACGCGGTCGCGGGCATGCGCCAGGTGAGCGAGCTGCTGGACGAGCGGGTCGCCGCCCGGGTTATCTTCGATCTCGGCCTCGTGCGCAGCATCGGCTATTACACGGGCGCGGTGTTCGAGGTCTATGACCCGACGCTCGGCGTCCCGATCGGTGGCGGCGGGCGTTATGACGATCTGCTCGGCAGCTTCGGCGCGGGACGGCCCGCGGTCGGCTTCGCGCTGGATGTCGAACGACTGCACATCGCGCTCACGGGTGAGGAGCGCGGAACGGGTGTCGTGGTGGCGCCGGGATGATGGCGATGGACGGCGAACGCAGATGACCGGCCTGCTCGACGATCTGACGATCGCCGTCCCGCGCGGCGCGCTGTTCGAGGGCACGGTCGAGTTGCTCGCCTCGCTCGGGCTCGAGACGGCCGAGCTGCGCGGCAACGACCGCAAGCTGCTGTTCGAGGACATCGGCGTGATCACGATGCGACCCTCGGACGTGCCGACCTATGTCGAGGACGGCGCGGCCGACCTCGGGATCACCGGCAAGGACGTGCTGCTGGAGCGCAGTGGACGAGCATCCGACCACGGAGCGCGCGAGCGCGGTCGCAGGCAGATCTATGAGCTGCTCGACCTCGGCTACGGGCGCTGCACGATGGTTTTCGCCACCGCCGACCGCGTTAACGATCGCGGCGAGGATCCCGCCGCCGAGGCGTTGCGCCGCCTGGGCGCGATGAGCGTGGCGACCAAGTATCCGCGGATCGCCGCACGTCATCTCCAGGAGACCGGCCGCCAGGGAGAGATCGTCGAGGTCAAAGGCTCCGTGGAGCTTGCGCCCCTCACCGGGCTCGCGGAGGCGATCGTCGACCTGACCGCAACCGGGACGACGCTGCGCGAGAACGGGCTGGTGGTGCGCGAAGAGATCGTCGAGTGCACCGCGCGCCTGATCGCCAACCCGGTCGCCTACAAGCTGAAGGCGGCGCAGATAGATCAGCTGCTGGCGCGCCTTCGCGAGCGCATGCCCCCGCGCCGGGCCTCGTGAGCCGATGCGCTTGCGGCGGCTGAGCATCGCTCAACTCGACGGCCTCGGCGGACCGTCGCAGGCCGCGGCCCATCTGCGCTCGCTCGTGCCCGCGGGCGAGAGCGTCGAAAAGGCGGTCTGTGAGATCGTCGCCGACGTGCGCGCACGCGGCGACGCGGCCGTGCTCGAGTACACCTCGCGCTTTGACACCGACGGGCCCGCCCCCGCCGGGCTGCTCGTCTCTCAGGAGGAGTTGGACGGGGCGCTCAAGCTGCTCGACCTCGAGCTCGTGGCGGGACTGCAGGTCGCGATCGCCAACGTCGCCGTCGTGGCCCAGGCGGGCGTGAGCGAGGATGTCGCGGTCGAGCTCCCGCAGGGACAGCAGGTGCTGCTGCGCGAGGTGCCCGTGCAGGCCGCCGCGGTGTACGTGCCGGGCGGACGCGCCCCCTATCCGAGCACGGTCGTCATGGGAGTCGTCACCGCTCGCGCCGCGGGTGTGATCGATGTCGCGGTGTGCGCCCCGCCCGGACGAGACGGGCAGATCGACGCGACGATCCTCGGCGCGTGCCGGCTGTGCGGAGTCGAGCGCGTGTACCGGATGGGTGGCGCCCAGGCGATCGCCGCGCTCGCCCTCGGGACCGAGACGGTGCGACGCGTCGATGTGATCGTGGGGCCGGGGAACCTGTATGTGCAGGAGGCCAAGCGGCTGCTCTCGGGGACCGTCGGGATCGACGGGTTCGCCGGTCCGAGCGACCTGCTGGTCGTGCTGGGCGAGGACGTGGGCACCCGCGAAGTGGGGCTGGCGGCGCTGGACCTGCTCGCCCAGGCCGAGCACGGCGAGGGCAGCCTCGTGATCGCGATCTCGCCGTCCGCGCCGATCCTCGGCGCGCTCGCAGAGACATTGGAGCGGCTCGTCGTCGAGCATCCCACCGTCGCCGACGCGGCCTGCGTGCTGGTTCACGTAGCCGACGTGCGTGCGGCGATCGAGCTCGCCAACGCGATCGCGCCCGAGCACCTGCAGCTGATCGGCTCAGAGCCCGAGGCGCTCGCGCGGATGGTCCGAACCGCCGGCTGCCTGTTCGTGGGCGCCGGCGCCGGGACGGCCTTCGGCGACTATGTCGCGGGCTCCAACCACGTGCTGCCCACGGACGGCTCGGCTCGCTTCGCCTCCACGCTCTCACCACGGCAGTTTCGTCGGCGCATGAGCGAGGTCCGGCTCGGTCCGCTGGGTGGCGAAACGGTGCGCAAGCTCGCCGCGGCCGGGACGCCGATCGCCCGCGCGGAGGGCTTTCAGGTGCACGCCGAGTCGATGCAGGCCCGAGTGCGCGAGAATCTACAGCCATGACACGGACAGCAGCCCTCGGGCGCAAGACCGGCGAGACCGATATTCACCTATCGCTGACACTGGAGGGAGCCGGCGCCGGCGCCGGCTCCCGCGCGACCGGCGTTGGCTTCCTCGACCACATGCTCGACCTGTTGGCCAGGCACGGACGGCTCGACCTCGAGGTCGCGGTGAGTGGCGATCTGCAGACCGGTTCGCATCACACCGTCGAGGACACCGCGATCGTGCTCGGCCAAGCGCTCGATCGCGCCCTGGGCGATCGAGCCGGGATCGTCCGCTACGGGCAGGCGACGATCCCGATGGACGAGGCTCGGGCGAGCTGCTTCCTTGACATCTCCGGGCGTCCGCTCGTGGTCTTCGATGCGCAGTTGCCCCCTGGCGCGACCGGTGGATTTGAGCACGAGCTGACCGAGGAGTTCTTCCGCGCGCTGGCCAACGCGGCGAAGCTGACGTTGCACCTGCGCGTCGAAGCGGGGACGAACGCCCACCACATGATCGAGGCGGCCTTCAAGGCGTTCGCCCGCGCTCTGCGCCAAGCGGTCGCGATCGACCCCACCGAGACGGGCGTGCCAAGCACCAAGGGAACGTTGACCTCGTGAGCGATCCAGGCCGGCAGTCTCCCCGTATCGGGCTTGTGGACTACGGCATGGGCAATCGCCGCTCGGCCGAAAAGGCGCTCACACACATCGGCGCGCGCGTACACGCCAGCAGCGATCCCGAGGTGCTGGGCGCCATGGACGGTCTGGTCCTGCCCGGCGTCGGCGCGTTTCCCGCCGGGATGAGCGCGATCGGTGAGCTCGGGCTCGACGAGTTCCTGATCGACAGCGCCCGCTCCGGGGTTCCGCTGCTCGGGCTGTGTCTGGGGATGCAACTGCTGTTCGAACACTCCGACGAGCACGACGGCGCGCAAGGACTGGGGCTGCTCGCGGGCGCCGTGCGCCGGTTGAGCGCGCCCGATCTGAAGCTGCCGCACATCGGCTGGAGCGAGGTCCACTGGCGCCGCGACACCCCACTGGCCGAGGGCCTGCCCGATCCGAGCTATCTGTACCACGTTCACAGCTTCGCGCCCCATCCCGCCGAGGAGGAAACGGTGCTGGCCACGGCCATCTACGGCGAGCCCTTCGCGGCGGTCGTCGGGCAGGGCAACGTCTACGGAACCCAGTCGCACCCCGAGAAGTCCTCCACGCACGGGCTCGCGCTGCTGGCGAACTTCACGCGCCTGTGCGGTCGTCGCGCGGCCGTCCCCGCATGAAGCTCTATCCCGCGATCGACATTATGGATGGCAAGGCCGTGCGGCTTGTCAAAGGGGAATTCGACGCCCGGAAGGTATACGACAAGGACCCGCTGGAGGCTGCTCAAAGATGGGTGGATGAAGGCGCGGAGTATCTGCACCTTGTCGACCTGGACGGCGCTCGCGCCGGCAAGCCCGTGAACCTGGAACACGTGCGCCGCATCGCGCAGCAGCTCGGCAGACCTGTGCAGCTGGGTGGCGGACTGCGCACCCTGGAGGCGATCGGACAGGCGCTGGACGCTGGTGCTGAGCGGGTGATCCTCGGTACTGCGGCATTCACCAGTCCCGGATTGTTGGAGCAGGCGTTGGCCGTGTACGGGGCGGAGCGGGTGATGGTCTCGGTGGATGTTCGTGGCGGCAAGGTGAGCATCGAGGGGTGGACTCAGGATGCGGAGATCGACGTAAGGGAAGTCTTTGCGAGGCTGGGGGAACGCGGCGTGCGGGAGATGCTCTACACGCATGTCGATCGCGACGGGATGTTGGAAGGCCAGAGCGACAGCAACGTCATGTGGATGGCGAAGGCTGCCGATCCAGCGAACCTGATCTACTCCGGCGGGATCGGCCAACTCACCGACTTGAGCGCATTGGCAAGGCTACCTGCGCCGAACCTGAAGGGCGTGATCGTCGGCAAGGCGCTGTACGAGCGGCGCTTCACGGTCGCGCAAGCGCTGGCCGCACTCGATGGCTGACGCTCCGGTCGCTACGGTGAGCACGTGCACCTCAAGCGCGTAATTCCCTGCCTCGACGTAGATGCCGGACGTGTCGTCAAGGGCGTCGAATTCGTGGACATCCGTGACGCCGGCGACCCGGTCGAGCTGGCCGCGCACTACGACCGTGAGGGCGCCGACGAGCTCGTGTTTCTTGACATCACCGCCACGCACGAGCGCCGCGAGACGATCGCCCAGCTCGCGCGGCGCACCGCGGATGAGGTCTTCGTGCCGTTCACAATCGGTGGCGGCATCCGCTCGGTCAAGGACGCCCAGGTCGTGCTGGACGCCGGCGCCGACAAGGTCTCGATCAACAGCGCCGCCCTCAAACAGCCCGAGCTGATCGACGAGCTGGCGCGCGTGTTCGGCTCGCAATGCGTCGTCCTCGCCGTCGATGCCAAGTCGGTCGGTAACGGCGAGCGGCGCTGGGAGGCATACCTGGCGGGCGGACGCACCCCCACCGGACGCGACGTCATCGGCTGGGCCCGCGATGCGGTCGAGCGCGGGGCGGGGGAGATCCTGCTGACGAGCATCGACCGCGACGGCACCTCCGACGGCTATGACCTGGAGTTGACCTCCGCCGTCAGCGCCGCCGTCGGCGTGCCCGTGATCGCATCCGGTGGCGCCGGTCAGCTGGAGCATCTCGCCGAGGCTCTTCACGCCGGCGCCGACGCGGCGCTGTGCGCGTCGATCTTTCACTACGGCCGCTTCACCGTCTCCGAAGCCAAGGCCCATCTGATCGCCGCGGGCGTCCCCGTGCGCGTCACCTGAGGGCGCCCACCGAGGTCGATCGCGACGATGGACGAGCACACTTTCGATGCGACCGTCGTGCTGGAGCGCCTGCGCGAACTGCCGGGCGGGCGCGAGCTGCTCGACCTCGCCCGCGGACGCGCCGACGTCGCGCTCGTCGGCGGCGCCGTGCGCGACCTGATGCTCGGTCGCACCCCGCGCGAGCTAGATGTGGTCGTAGAGACTGAAGGGTCTGATCTGAGCCCGGCCCTCTCGTTCGCCCGCGAGCTTGGAGCCCGTATCGACGCACTCGCAGTGACGAACGAGCACGAGCGCTTCGGCACAGCCCTCGTCTCCTGGGACGGCGCCCGGGTGGACGTGGCCGGCGCCAGACGGGAGCGCTACGCCGCTCCCGGAGCGCTGCCCGAGGTGCGCCCGGCCACGCTCGCCGAGGACCTGCTGCGACGAGATTTCACCGTCAACGCGATAGCCGTTACGCTTGACGGCACGCGCCCCGGAGAGGTGCGCGCACCGCCCGGCGCGCTCGAAGACCTGCGAGCCGGGCGACTGCGCGTGTTGCACGACGCGAGCTTCATCGACGATCCCACCCGCCTGCTGCGTCTCGCGCGATACGCGGCACGCCTGGGCTTTCAGATCGAGGCTGGAACTCTGCGCCTCGCGCGCGAGGCGATCGCCGGCGGCGCCCTGAAGACCGTCTCCCACGATCGCCTCGCCGCCGAACTGGCCCTTGCCGCCGCCGAGCCCGACTCAGTGGGGGCGCTCGTCGCGCTGGACGACCTCGGCGCGCTGGCGGCGCTCGATCTGCCCAGTCCCTTCGACAAATCGCTCGCCGACTCGGCGCTCTCGCTCCTGCCACAGGACGGCTCCCGTGCCGTCCTCACCCTCGCGGTCGCCTTCCATCCGGCGGAGCCGGCTCCAGCGGCCCTCAAAGAGTTTCGGCCTCGCATCGCAGAGCTCACGGTCGATGGCGACACGTGCGCCCGAGTCAGGGAAGCCGCGCTCGGCAGCTTCGCGCTCGTGCCGCCGCTGACCGTCGACCCGTCATGCCCGCCGTCCGGGCTGCGTGCCCTCTTGGGCGGCGTGCGACCGGAGGCTGTGGCGTTGACCGCCGCAGTGGCGACCCGCACCTGCCCCGACGTCCGGGATAGGGTCAGCCGCTGGCTATCGGAGTTGCGTTACGTGGCTCTCGAGATCGACGGCGGCGACCTGCTCGGCGCCGGTATCCCCGAGGGACCGGAGATCGGTCGCCGGCTGCAGCGCACGCTCGCGCGCAAGCTCGACGGTGAGCTCGAGGGCGCTGGGCGCGACGCTGAGCTGGCCGCGGCCCTCGAAGAGCGCGTATGAGATCCACGTGGAAGGACCTCGCCGCCGAAGGGCTCGCATTCGACCTCCCCGGCGGCGGCCACGCGCTCTTTACCGAACGCGCCCACGGCAACATGTCCTCCGTCGGTGGTCTCGGCCACGAGCACGGTCTGCACGCGCGCGAGCGCCTACGCACCCAGCTCGGGCTGCACCGACTCGCCCGGGGCTATCAAGTGCACGGCACCACCGTTCGCCGCATCCACCGCGACGCAGACCTACCCGCGCCCGACACAGACGCCGCGCAGCCGTTGATCGAGGCCGACGGTCACGCCACCCGTCTCGCTCGCATCGGCACGATCGTGCTCGCCGCCGACTGCCTGCCGGTCGCGCTCGGCGGCGACGGTGCAGTCGCAATGGTTCACGCCGGCTGGCGCGGACTCGCAGCCGGGGTCCTCGAGGAGGGGGTCCGGGCACTACGCACGCTCGGCGTCGAAGGCGACATCGCAGCGATCGTCGGTCCCGGCGCCGGACCGTGCTGCTACGAGGTCGGCGAGGAGGTGCACGCGGAGTTCGGACGCGCGCATCGCAACGGTCGCCACATCGACCTCAAGGGGCTCGCGCGGGACCGTCTTAGCGCCGCAGGAGTCTCCGATGTGCGCGATGTCGACATCTGCACGATCTGCAACACCGAGTTCTTCTCACACCGGCGCGAATCCACCGCCGCCGGACGCCAGGCCGGGATCGCGTGGCTCTCGTGAGGTCCGAGTCCCGCCATCCTCTGGAGCCCCGCCGTGGTTGAGCCGATCCGCGTCACCGATCCCGAGCCCCTCCGCGCTCGTCTCACCGCAATACGCGAGCAGATCACAGACGCCGCGCACCAGGCCGGCACCGACCCGAGCGCGGTCGAGATCCTGGCTGCCACCAAGTACGTGCGCAGCGAGGACCTGCCCACCCTTGCCGCCGCCGGAATCGAACTCGTGGGGGAGAATCGCGCACAAGATCTCGCCGCCCGTGCGGGCGCCCACGGCGAGTTGTTTCGCTGGGACTTCATCGGCGCGCTGCAGTCCCGCCGGGTCCGCGCGATCCTGCCCCACGTGCGCCTGATTCACTCCGTCGCATCGACCTCCGCGCTGCGCGAGCTCGAACGCCACCGCGCGCTCGCCCGTCCCGAGCTTGAGATCCTGATCGAGGTGAACGTCGCCCGGGAGCCCGGCAAGTCCGGCATCGCACCCGAGGAGCTCGACTCCTATCTGGAGCAGGCGCCGGCGCCCGTCGCCGGTTTGATGTGCATGCCGCCGCTCGCCTCTGACCCCGAGGACAGCCGCCGCTGGTTCGCCGCCACGCGCGAGTTGGCGGCCGCGCGCGATCTGCCCCGGCTGTCGATGGGAACCTCTCAGGACCACCTCGTCGCGGTGCAAGAGGGCGCCACCATTGTGCGCATAGGCACGAGCCTGTACTCTTGACCGAGTTCCGGTCGGGAGGTGTCCGATGGCTAGCATTAGCAGGGATTCTCGCCCCCCGCGCGAACTCCGCACCTGTACCTATGGCTTTTCGAGATTCCTGGCATCGCGCGCTCGTCTACTTCGGCCTCGCCGAGGAGTATCACGACGACTACGACGAGGAGCCCGTGGGGGCGGGTCCCGAATCCGACGTCGAGGACCGCTATCGCGAGCGTCCCAACGTCCGTCGCCTGCGCCGCCGCCGCGACGAGTTCGACGACATTTTCGCCGACGACGACGAACCCCGCGCGCGCTCGGCCACGGCGCTGCGCTCGGTGCGCGGCGGCAACGGCAACGGCGACGTGCGCGTCCACCTGGTCGTGCCCAAGTCCTTCAACGACGCCCAGCAGATAGCCGACCGCTTCAAGGACTCCGTCCCGGTAATCCTCAACCTGCAATCCTCCGACACCGAACTCTCCAAGCGCCTCATCGACTTCGCCTCCGGTCTCACCTATGCGCTCGACGGCGGCATGCAGCGGATCGCCGACAAGGTATTCATGCTCACCCCCCGCAACGTCGAGATCTCCGCCGAGGAGCGCGCTCGGTTGATCGAGAAGGGCTTTTTTAATCAAAGCTGACGGGCCTGTAGCCTGAGCCCTCTCATGAACGTAGGACTCATCGGCTCAGGCAACATGGCGCGCGCGTTGGCGCGCGGTTGGGATCGTCCCGTGCTGTGCTCGGACCCGCTCCCCGAGCGCGCCGCCGCGCTCGCCGCCGAGGTGGGAGGGGAGGCGTTGCAAAGCAACGACCAGGTCGCCCAGCGCGCCGACCTGGTGGTCCTCTGTCACAAGCCCGCCCAACTCAACGACGTCGCAAGCGAAATCGCGCCGCACGCCAAGGCCGTCGCTTCGATCCTCGCGGCCACGCCGCTGCAGGCATTGAAAGACGCCTACCCCGGCAAGCCCGTCTACCGCTTCATCCCCTCGCTCCCCGTCGAGGTGCGTCAGGGCGCCGTCGTACAGGCCGACGGGCCACCCCAGGACGCCGCCCTGGACGCCCAGGTCCACGACCTCTTCGCCGAACTCGGCACGCTCGTGGTGCTCCCCGACGCGCTCGTCGACGTCGCCATGGGCCTGATGTCTTGCGCGCCCGCCTACGTCGCGCTCGTAGCCGAGGCCCAGATCGACGCCGGCGTTCGCCACGGCATCCCCGCCGCTCAGGGCGCGGAGCTCGTCGTCCAGACCCTCGCCGGCACCGCCGAGCTCTTGCGCCGGCGCGAGAACGACACCCAAGCGATCCGCCGCGAGGTCGCCTCGCCCGGCGGCGTCACCGCCCGCGGCCTCGACGCGCTCGAGCGGGCGGGCCTGCGCGCAGCCTTCAGCGACGCCCTCGACGCCGTCCTGGGCGAACGATGATCCTCCTCACCGCCCGCACCCAGATCGCCGACTACCTCTCGACGCTCATCTACGTCTACACCCTCCTGATCATCCTCCACATCGTCGTCCAACTCCTCTTCGCCGCCGGCCTGCGCCCGCCCTACTCGCGCACCACCGACGCGATCCTCGGCTTCCTGCGCGACATCTGCGAACCCTTCCTGCGCATCTTCCGCCGCGTGCTGCCCAGCTTCGGCGGCTTTGACCTCAGCCCGATCATCGCGATCCTCGCGCTGGGCATCTTCAATTCGATCGTCATTCAGGGCATCATCCACGGCTGAGCCAAGTGCGCGCAGCCACGACGTCGTCCGCCACGAGCAGAGCCCTCGCGAGTCCATACGCCCGCGCCGCGCTCGTCCTCGCGGCGGTCCTGGCCCTCGACCAGCTCACCAAGCGACTCGTCTCACGCTCGATCGCCCCCGGCGAACGCATCGCCCTCCTCCCGGGCGTCCACCTCGTGCACACGCGCAACCACGGCGTCGCCTTCGGCCTGGAGGCCGGCCACGGCACACTCGTGGCGATCCTTGTCGGCCTCGCGCTGCTCGGCCTGCTCGTCTACTTCGCCACCCGCTCCTCGCGCCCCCTCATCTGGCTGGCGACCGGCCTGCTCCTCGGCGGCGCCCTCGGCAATCTCCTCGACCGCATCCGCACGGGCTCGGTCGTCGACTTCATCCAGTTCCCGCTCGGCTGGCCGCCCTTCAACCTCGCCGACGCCTCGATCGTGCTCGGCGTCGCGCTGCTGCTGTTCGCGATCGAGTCTCGCCACAGCGCCGCGCACGAGCGCGCCCAACCCGGCGGATAATCGCCAGGCCCATGCGCTCGACCTCGCAAACGCCGACCACTGCGGTAAGCGGCTTGGACCGCAATCGATGCAACGGCCCGCTCACGTCTTACCCACCCATCCCATGACCGACGGTTTCACGATCGCCTTCCAAGACGCCCACCTGCTCGTCATCGACAAGCCGGCCGGCCTCGTCGTTCACCCCGCGCGCGGTCACCGCACCGGCACGCTCGCGCAACTGCTCGGCGCCGCCGCCGCCGGTGGTCCCGACCCAGAGCGCGCCGGCATCGTCCATCGCCTCGATCGCGACACCTCCGGCCTGCTCGTCGTCGCGCGCTCGGACGAGGCCCATCGCCGCCTGCAGCGCGCGCTCGCCGAGCGGCGCATCGTGCGCGAATACCTCGCGCTGGTCCACGGCCGCCCGCCCGCGCGCACCGGCACGATCGAGGCCCCGATCGGGCGCGATCGGCGCGTGCGCACCCGCATGGCCGTCGACGGCGCCCACCCGCGCGAGGCCCGCACCCATTTCGAGATCGAGCGCCCACTCGGCCCGTTCACGCTCCTGCGCCTGCGTCTGGACACCGGGCGCACGCACCAGATCCGCGTCCACCTGCAGGCGATCGGCCATCCCGTCGTCGGCGACCCCGAGTACGGGCCGCGCACGGGCGCCACGGACGCTTCCGGCGCGCTCGCTCTGGAGCGCCAATTCCTGCACGCAGCGCGCCTGTCCCTCGCCCATCCCTTCACCGAGGCGCCGATCGACATCGTCTCGCCGCTGCCGCCCGACCTTCAGGCCGCACTATCCCTGGCGGGCGCCGCCGGTGGAGCCGGTGGTCGGCTATCCTGACGGGTTCATTCCGATCATCCACCCGCGCGGAGCACTCGACCGCGACCCTGCCCGGACGGCGAGCACCAAGTCTCATCCAGCCATCTCCGGGTCCGCGGCGACCGTGCGGCAACACATTCACACACACATAAGGGAGCACCACTCGTGGCTCAAGCCCAGGTAGGCATAGCGGAGCTGTTGGAGGCCGGCGTTCACTTCGGCCACCAGACGCGTCGCTGGAACCCGAAGATGCGCCGCTTCATCCACGGCGAGCGCGGCGGCATCTACATCATCGACCTGCTCAAGACCTCCTCGCTGCTCAGCGCGGCCCAGGAGTTCGCCGGCACGCTCGCCCATCGTGGCGGCACCGTCCTGTTCGTCGGCACCAAGAAGCAGGCCCGCGACACGATCCGCGACGTCGCCGAGTCCGCCGGCATGCCCTACGTCAACCATCGCTGGCTCGGCGGACTGCTCACGAACTTCCAGACGATCAACCAGCGCATCCGCCGCCTGCACGACCTCGAACGCTTCGAGGCCGAGGGCCAGCTCGCGCTGCTTCCCACCCGCGAGCGCATGGCCGCCCAGGCCGATCTCGCCAAGCTGCGCGCCAACCTCGGCGGGGTCAAGAACATGCAGCGCGTGCCCAACGCCATGTTCGTGATCGACCTCAAAACCGAGGTCATCGCCGTCAAAGAGGCCCAGCGCCTGCGCATCCCGATCATCGGCCTCGTCGACACCAACTGCGACCCCGACGGCATCGACTTCGTGATCCCCGGCAACGACGACGCGATCCGCTCCTGCGCGCTCATCACCCAGGCGATCGGACAGGTCGTCGCCGAGGGCCATTCCGTCTTTCGCGCCGAGGAGGAACGCGCCCGCCAGGAAGCCGAGGAGCGGGCACGCCTCGAGGCCGAGGCCCGCGCCCGCCGCGAAGCCGAGGAACAGGCCAAGCGCGAGGCCGAGGAACAGGCCAAGCGCGAGGCCGCCGAGCGCCAGGCGGCGGCCGCAGCCGCCGCCGCGCAGGCTCAGAGCGCGGCGACACCCACCGAGCCCGCGCCGACGCCTCCCGCGCCGACGCCTCCCGCGCCGGCACCGGCCGCGGGCGCATCCGTTCCCGCCTCCCAGGAGCAAGCCGATGCCGGGACCTCGTCGCCGGCCGCGCCCGCCGCGGGGGAGCCTGGGCCCACGCCGACGCCGACGCCCGCGCCGGCTGAGTCCGCGGCCGTCGAGACACCCGCGCCGGCGCAGACCACTGCTGCCGCCGAGCCTCCCGCGACCGAGCAGCCGGCAGCCGAGACCGTCGAGGTCACCGCCACAGAGGAGGCCGGCGCGTCATGAGCACGGTCGAGATCTCAGCAAGCGACGTCAAGGCCCTGCGCGATCGCACAGGCGCCGGGATGATGGACTGCAAGAAGGCCCTCACCGAGGCCGAGGGCGACCTCGAGCAGGCGATCGAGCTCCTGCGTGTCAAGCAGGGCAAGAAGATTCAGGATCTCGGCGAGCGCACCGCGACCGAGGGCACCGTCCAGGCCTACATCCACGCCGGCGCCCGCGTCGGTGTGCTGATCGAGGTCGACTGCAACACCGACTTCGTCGCCACCAACGAGGATTTCGTCGCCTTCGCCCGCGACGTCGCCATGCAGATCGCCGCCAGCCCGACCGTCCGCTACGTCAGTCGCGAGGACGTCCCGGACGCCGCTCGCGACGCCGAGGCGCGCATCTACGAGCAGGAGGCTGCCGAGAAGCCCGAGGACGTGCGCGCGCGGATCGTCACAGGCAAGCTCGACTCCTGGTATCAAACGATCGTGCTGCTCGAGCAGGAGATGCACAACCCCAAGTTCGAGGGCAAGACCGTCCAGCGACTGCGTGACGAGCTCACCGCCACGACCGGCGAGAACGTCGTCATACGTCAGTTCACCCGCTTCGCGGTAGGCCAATAGTCTCCAGCAGTGCCCCGAGCACCTGGGGCGGATAGTCTCCTTCGGGATGTCTGACCCCGCGTTCCGACGCATCTTGCTGAAGCTCTCCGGCGAGGCCCTGATGGGCGGCCTGGAGTTCGGCACCGACCCCGCGCGCGTCGCCGCCGTTGCCCAGCAGGTCAGCGCCGTGCGCGATCGCGGCGTGGAGGTCGCGATCGTCGTCGGCGCCGGCAACATCTACCGCGGCATGCAGGGCGCCGCCGCCGGGATGGACCGGGCCACCGCCGACTACATGGGCATGCTCGCGACCGTGCTCAACGCGCTGCCCCTGCAGGACGCCCTGGAGAAGACCGGCACCGACACGCGCGTCGTCTCCGCCCTGGGCGTCGCCGAGGTCGCCGAGCCCTACATTCGTCGTCGCGCCATGCGTCATCTGGAGAAGGGGCGGGTCGTGATCTTCGCGGCCGGCACCGGCAACCCGTTCTTCACGACCGACACCGCCGCCGCGCTGCGCGCCGCCGAGGTTCACGCGGAGATGATCCTGATGGCCAAGAACGGAGTGCAAGGCGTGTACAGCGCCGATCCCGCGACCGATCCGCAGGCGACGTTCATCCCAGAGATCACCCACATGGAGGCCATCGAGCGGCGCTTGCGCGTGATGGACTCCACCGCGCTCGCGCTCTGCATGGAGAACGGCATGCCGCTGAACGTATTCAACATGGACGACGACACGAGCATCGCGCGCATAATCTCGGGAGAGCGCGTTGGCACGCTCGTATCCACACCGACCGCAGACGAGGGAGACGGAGATGGCGACTGAGATGATCGACGTGTTGCTCGAGGACGCGCGCGAGCGGATGGCCAAGTCCGTCGAGTCCGCCCAGCACGAGTTCTCGACCGTGCGCACCGGCCGCGCCAGCCCCTCGCTGCTCGACCGCGTCGTGGTGGACTACTACGGCGCCATCACGCCGCTGAACCAGCTGGCGACGATCTCCGCGCCCGAAGCTCGCCTGATCACAGTTCAGCCCTACGACAAGTCCTCGATCAAGATGATCGAGAAGGCGATCAACGAGTCCGACGTCGGCCTGAACCCTTCCAACGACGGCAACCTCGTGCGCCTCTCGGTCCCCGAGTTGACCGAGGAGCGCCGGCACGAGCTCGTCAAGGTGGTGCGCAATCTCGCCGAGGAGGGTCGCGTGGCGATCCGCAACGTCCGCCGCGACACCATGCAGCACCTGCGCGAGCTCAAGTCCGAAGGCGAAGCCTCATCGGACGACGAGCACCGCGCCGAGGTCGAGCTGCAAAAGCTCACCGACGCGCGCATCGGCGAACTCGACGGGGTGCTTGCCACCAAGGAGCAGGAGATCCTCGAAGTCTGATGGCCGACGCCCCGGCGAGCCAGCGGACGGACGGGGAATCGGGCGCCAAATACGTCGCGATCATCACCGACGGCAACGGCCGCTGGGCGCGCGCGCGCGGCCTGCCGGTCAACGACGGCCACGACGCCGGCGCCGACACGGTCAAGGCGCGCCTGCGCGACGCGGTCGATTTTGGCGTGCGCGAGCTGACCGTGTATTCCTTCTCTACCGAGAACTGGTCGCGCCCCGCCGAGGAGGTGCAGGGGTTGATGGACATGTTCGCCAGGCGAATCGCCGGGGAGACACCCGAGCTGCACGACGAGGGCGTGCGCATGCGTTTCATCGGCAGGCGCGAAGGCATCTCCGAAGATCTCGTTCAGCGCATGGATTGGGCCGAATCCCTGACCGACGCCAACGAGCGCATAACCCTGTTCGTCGCCTTCAACTACGGCGGTCGCGCCGAGATTCTTGACGCCGCCCGCTCTTTTCAGGGCGGCGAGGAGGAGGACTTCCGCTCCCTGCTCTACGCCCCCGAGATGCACGACCCCGACCTCATCATCCGCACCAGCGGCGAGCGCCGCCTGTCCAACTATCTGCTGTGGCAGTCCGCCTACTCCGAGCTCATCTTCCGCGACGAGCTCTGGCCGGACTTCACGCGCCAGGCGCTCGAGCAGTCCCTCGCCGAGTTCTCCGCGCGGCGGCGCAGGTTCGGCGGACGGTGATGGCGCGGGCGTCTGGAGGCGCATCGGGCTCGGGCGCGCGGGAGACCGCCAAGCCGCGCGTGCGAGTCCCCTTCGGCGCTCCCCGCTCAGATCTAGGCGCGCGCGTGCTCGTCGCGCTGCCGGCGATCGCCCTCGCGCTGTTCCTCGTGATCGAGGGCGGCTCGATCTTCACCCTCGGTCTGTTCGTGCTCGGGTGCCTGTGCATGCACGAGCTCTACTCGATGTATGCGCGCACACACCCCGCCCGACTCGCCGGCTTCCTCGCACTCGCCGGGCTGCTGCTGGCGGCCCGGTACGGAGGCCAGTTCCAGATCCTGCTCGTCGCCGTCGCGGCGCTGCCGGTCCTGTTCGCGTTCACCCTCCTGCAACCCAGGCCGAGCGTCGCCGGACTGGCCATCACGCTGCTGGGGATCTACTGGATCGGCTTCGCGCTCGCCCACGCGGTGCTCCTGCGCGACTTGCCCCACGGCGAGGGGATCGTGATCGACGTGCTCGTCGGCGCCTTCCTGGGCGACACCGGCGCCTATCTCGGCGGTCGCACGTTCGGACGCCGCCCCCTGGCGCCGCACATCTCCCCGAACAAGACCGTCGAGGGACTGCTCGCCGGCATGGCCATCACGATCGTCGGCGTCTGGCTGGCCGGGCGCTATCAGGACTGGCTGCCCGGCACTCACGCCCTCGTTCTCGGACTCGGCGTCGCGCTCGTCGCCCCCGTCGGCGACCTCTTCGAGTCCTTCGTCAAGCGCGAGGCCGGCGTCAAGGACTCCGGCGGCGTCTTCGGCGCGCACGGCGGGGCGCTGGATCGCCTGGACGCGGTCCTGTTCGCGGCCGTCGTCGGATATTACATCTGGTTTGCGTATGTCCATTAAGTCTGTATCGCCCTCCATCGAGTCGGACGCCGGCTCGCGGGCCATGCGCCTGCTGATCCTCGGCTCGACCGGCTCGATCGGCACCCAGGCGCTCGACGTGTGCGCCCGTGAGAGCGAGCAGTTCGAGCTCGTCGGGCTCTCGGCCGAGCATTCCTGGGAGGCGCTCGTGGAGCAGGCCCGTGCTCATGGCGTACGGCGGATCGCGCTCGCCGACGAGCAAGCCGCCGCGCGCGCCTCCGAGGCATGGACGGACGGCGAGGTGCTGGCCGGCGCCGAGGGCCTTGTCAGGCTCGTGGTCGAGTCCGGCGCCGACCTCGTCCTGAACGCGCTCGTGGGCTCGGCCGGACTCGGGCCGACCGTCGCCACGCTCGGCGAGGGGATCGACCTGGCCCTCGCCAACAAGGAGTCGCTGGTCGTAGGCGGTGAGCTCGTGAGCGCGCTCGCGGAAGCCACGGGCGCGCGGATCGTGCCGGTCGACTCCGAGCACACCGCCCTGCACCAGCTGCTCGCCGGGCAGCCCCCCGGCGCTGTGGAGCGCCTGACGATCACCGCCAGCGGTGGACCCTTCCGGGGACGCACGCGCGCGCAACTGGCGGGAGTGACCGTCGAGCAGGCGCTCGCCCACCCGACCTGGGCGATGGGCGGCAAGATCACGATCGACTCCGCCACGATGATGAACAAGGGACTCGAGCTGATGGAGGCCCACCACCTCTTCGGAGTTCCCTACGAGCGGATCGACGTGCTCGTGCACCCCCAGTCGCTCGTCCACGGCCTGATCCAGCTCGCGGACGGCGCGATGCTCGCCCATCTCGGGCCCCCCGACATGCGCGTCGCGATCTCCTATGCGCTGCACTCTGGCGAGTCCGTCCGCTTGCCGATCGCCCCGCTCGACCTCGCGGCGGTCGGCACGCTCACGTTCGAGCCCGTCGATCTCGACGCCTTCCCCTGCCTGCGCCTTGCGCGTGAGGCCGCCCTCGCCGGCGGTACCGCGCCGTGCATCCTCAACGCCGCCAACGAGATCGCCGTCCACGCCTTCCTCGACGGGCGCCTGCCCTTCACCGCGATCGCCGAGACGATCGAGCGCACCCTCTCGGGGCTGCCCGCCGAACCGGTCCGCGCCTTCGACTCGCTGTATGAGGCCGATCGCTTGGCGCGGGCGCTCGCCGGGGAGGCCGTGGCCGCTCTCGGGTAGGACCGCGCAGCACGCAACCGGCGGGCAACCGCGAGCGCGCCTGCCAAACTGAGCGCATGAGCTGGGTCCTGACGATCCTCGGCATCGTCGCGCTGATCGTGCTGCACGAGCTGGGGCACTTCCTCGCCGCCAAGGCCGTGGGCATGCGCGTGGAGCGCTTCTCGCTGTTCTTCCCGCCCAAGCTCATGGGCATCCGCAGGGGCGAGACCGAGTACATGATCGGCGCGATCCCCGCGGGGGGGTACGTGAAGATCACGGGGATGAACCCCGAAGAACTCGAGGGCATGGCGCCGGAGGTGGCCGCCCGCGCCTACTGCAATCAGCCGCCCTGGAAGCGAATCGTCGTGATCCTCGCCGGTCCCGGCATGAACTTCCTGATCGCATTCGCGATCTTCTGGGCGATCCTCGTGAGTTCCAGCTACAACGGCGATCTGACGCTCGGCAATCTCAACCCGTCGATCCACACGCTCGTCCCGACGACGACCGTGCTGAACACCAAACTTGGCGAGCCGGCTCACGGGGTGCTGAAGAGCGGCGATCGGATTATCGCGGTCGATGGACAGCGGGTGACGGTCTCATCCGCGATGCACGCGATCGCCGCGCACCGCTGCGCGGGCGCCCAGACGGCCGGGTGCAGGGCAGCCACGCCCGTGCTGCTGAGCATCAGGCGCGCGGGTCACGAGCTCACGCTGTCTGTCTATCCCCGATATAGCGAGCAAGCGAAGCGGATGCTGGTCGGCTTCAGCTTCGGTGCGACGCCCAAGCAGTTCGGCGCGCTCGCGGCGGCCGGCGCCGCGGCGCATGAGATGTGGAGCGCGACGGGCAACCTGATCACGGGGATCGGTCGCGCGTTCACGAGCTCCAAGGCGCGCCACGAAGTCCACACGATCGTCGGCATCGCCGAAGTCGACCACGAAGCGGTCTCTGCCGGAGCGGGCTACGGGCTCGTGATCCTCGGGCTGATCTCGCTGATCCTCGCGGTCGTCAATCTGTTCCCGTTCCTGCCGCTCGACGGCGGTCACGTCGCTTGGGCGCTGGCCGAAAAGGTGCGTGGCCGGCGGATCTCGGTCGCCGCGATGTGGCGTTACAGCACCGTCGGCATCCTGCTGTTCGCGTTCCTGTTCATCAACGGCCTGAGCAACGACATCACCCGTCTCGGCGGGTAGGCGCTCCGCCGCCGCCGCTGCCTGCCTGCCTGCCTGCCTGCCTGCCTGCCTGCCTGCCTGCCTGCCTGCCTGCCTGCCTGCCTGCCTGCCTGCCTGCCTGCCTGCCTGCCCGCATGACCTCGTGACGGGCGCTCGTTCGGCGTATGGTCCGCGCAGCGGGCGGTCAGCCCGGTGAGCGCACGCACACCCAGCTCTTGACCAGGCCCCCGGCGCGCTCGGCCAGCGCCGGCCCGAACAGCGATTCCATCTCCGCGCGGCGCAGCAACTCGATCTCCTCCCATTCCCCGGCGGCGCCGAGGCGCCAGTAGGGCCTGCGCAGGCCGACGGGCAGCCAGTGCGCGAAGGGCAGCAGCGCGTGTGGCTCGATCGGGAAGGAGAAGGCTGGCGTCTGCACGTAGAACCCGCGCCCGACGCGACGCAGCTCGGCTGCAAAGGCCTCGCGGCGCTCGGGCGGCACGTGCTCGATCACGCTGGAGCAGTAGACGAGGTCGAACTCGCGATCGGAGAGAGGCAGGCCGTCGGCAGCGTCGGCTTGCACGAAGGGGCCTGGATAATCGGGACGCGGCTGCAGGTCGACGCCGGTGATGTCCAGCGAGGGCTCGAGCGCGCGCAGGCCGATCCGGCCGCAGCCGAGGTCGAGCACGCGGGCGCCCGGCTGCAGGCCGGTGAGCGCGAAGAATCGGGCATGGCGGCGCGCGCGGGCGCGGGCGGCGAGGGGGGAGGCGAGGCGCGCGAGCGGGCCACGCGCGGTCCCGTACACGTCGTGAGCGCTCGACTCGGCCATGGCGGGCAGGTTATTCGGGTGCTCGCCCCGACCGTACGTAGAATGGGGCGCATGGCTGCAGAGCGCCAGATACACGTGGGCCCGGTACCGATCGGCGGCGGCGCGCCGGTTGCGGTGCAGACGATGACCAAGACCGAGACGGCGAACCTGTCCGCGACGATGGATCAGATCCGCACGGTCGCCGAGGCCGGAGCGGACATCGTGCGTGTGGCAGTGCCGCGTGAGCAGGACGCGGAGGCCCTGAAGACGATCGTCGCGGACTCGCCGATCCCGATCATCGCCGATATCCACTTCAACCACACGCTCGCGCTGAAGGCGATCGAAGCGGGCGCGCACTGCGTGCGGCTGAACCCCGGCAACATCGGCGGGCCGGAGAAGGTGGCCGAGGTGATCGCACTCGCCAAGCAGCGCGGCACGCCGCTGCGTGTGGGCGTGAACTCGGGCTCGCTGCCCAAGCACCTGCGCCAACTCGAGTACGACAACCCCGTCGAGGCGCTCGTGACCGCGGCGATCGAGACGGTGGCGCTGATGGAGCGCCTGGAGTTTCAGAACTTCAAGGTCTCGATGAAGTCGACCTCGGTCCCGAACACGATCGCCTCCAACCGCCTGCTCTCACAGCGGATCCCCTACCCGCTGCACCTCGGGGTGACCGAGGCGGGCACCAAGTGGTCGGGCTCGCTCAAGTCGGCCGTAGGCCTGGGCACGCTGCTGGCGGACGGGATCGGCGACACGATCCGCATCTCGCTCTCGACCTTCCACGCCGAGGAGGAGGTGAAGGTCGCCTGGGAGATCCTCAAGGCGCTCAAGTTGCGCGAGCGCGGCCCCGACCTGATCGCCTGCCCGACCTGCGGGCGCTTGCAGTTCGACATGGACCGTGTCGTCGTCGAAGTCGAGCAGCGCCTGGAAGCCTATGAGGACCCGATCGAGGTTTCGGTGCTCGGCTGTGCGGTCAACGGCATCGGCGAGGCCCGCCACGCCGACTTCGGCATCACCGGCGCGAAAGACATGGGCATGATCTACTCCAAGGGCGAGCCCTTGAAGAAGGTCCCGACCGAGCAGCTCGTGGACGAGCTGTTCAAGGAGATCGACCGCTACTACGCCGCCGGCAAGACCGTCCAGCGCGACGAGACCGCGGCCGCCGAGGCGCGCAGATGGCTTGAGGAGAACGAGGATGCCACGGCGATGACACCCGAGCGCATCGCCGCGCTGGAAGCGGCAGCGGCGGAGAACGACGCGAGCGCCGCGGAGGTGCTCGAGTCGATGCTCGAGCCCGCGGGTGCCGGTGCGAGCATGGACGAGGCCGTCTCGCCAGTGGCGGGGCGCCGTTTCAGCCGCGGCTAGCGCGCCCCGCCGGATCCTCGGTGGTGCTCAGCCCGCCGCCGCGAACCGCTCGGCGATCTTGTCCCAGTTGACGACGTTCCACCAAGCGTCGATGTAGTCGGGACGCTTGTTCTGGTACTTCAGGTAGTAGGCGTGCTCCCACACGTCCACACCTAGCAGCGGCGTCTTGCCGTCGGAGATGGGGGAGTCCTGGTTGGCGCTGGGAACGATCGCAAGGCCCGAGCCGTCGTGCACGAGCCAGGACCAGCCCGAGCCGAACTGGTTGACGCCCGTTTCCTTCAGCTTGGCCTGGAAGTCCGCGAAGGAGCCGAACGTCGCGTCGATCGCCGCGCCGAGGTCGCCGCTCGGGGGCCCGCCGCCGGCGGGGGACATGCTCTCCCAGAAGAGCGAGTGGTTGTAGTGGCCGCCGCCATTGTTTTTGACGGGCCCTTTCTTCTCGCCGAGGCTGTCGAGGTTCTTCAGCACCTCCTCGACGGGCTTCTCGGCCCACTCGGTGCCCTCCAGCGCGGCGTTCGCCTTATCGACGTAAGCCTGATGGTGCTTGTCGTGATGGAATTCCATCGTCGCCTTGTCGATGTGCGGCTCGAGCGCGTCGTAGGCGTAGGGGAGCGGCGGAACGGAGTAGGCCATGAGGAGGGCTCCTTGTCGGGTCTTTCGTCGGTGTGTGTGGCTGTTCTATCAAAGGGACCGTAAGGGCCTACGCCGGGGAGGGCCCTGGGGTCCATGTAGGCTCTGCCTCCGTTATGCCCCGTCTCTCCGAATACATGCTCCCGACCGAGAAGCAGGCTCCCGCGGACGCGGAGGCGATCTCGCACAAGCTGATGGTCAGGGCCGGGTTGATCCGCCAGATGGGCGCGGGCATGTGGACGTGGCTGCCGGCCGGCTGGAGGGTGCACCAGAACGTCGTCGCAATCGTGCGCGAGGAGATGGACGGGATCGGTGGGCAGGAGATGTTGATGCCGGTGCTGCAGCCGGCCGAGCCGTGGCGCAAGACCGGGCGCATCGAGATCGAGGAGCTGTTCAAGCTCTCAGACCGCAAGGGCTCGGAGCTCGTGCTGGCGATGACCCACGAGGAGGCCGTCACCTTCCACGCCGCGCAGACGATCCGCTCTTACCGCGACCTGCCGCAGATCCTCTACCACTTCCAGGTCAAGGAGCGCGACGAGCCGCGCCCGCGCGCCGGTGTGCTGCGTACGCGTGAGTTCGTGATGAAGGACTCCTACAGCTTCGACCGCGACCAGGCCGGGATGGAGGCCAACTATGCGCTGCACGTCGGCGCTTATGACCGCATGATGGAGCGCACCGGGCTGCGCTGGTATCGCGTGGAGGGCGACGTCGGCATGATGGGCGGCCTGGGCGCGCACGAGTACATGGCACCGTGCCCGGCCGGCGAGGATGAGGTGTTGCTCGATCCCACCGACGGTTGGGCGGCCAACCTCGAGGTCATCGACGCGCTCCCGGGCGTGGAGCGGGTGGGGGAGCAGTACACGCGCGAGGGGCGTCCGCTCACGCGTGAGGCGGCGATCGAGATCGGCAACATCTTCAAGCTCGGCACGCGCTACTCGGTCCCGCTCGGCGCCACCTTTCTGGACGAACAGGGGGAGGAGCGGCCGGTGTGGATGGCCTCCTACGGCATCGGCCCGGCGCGGATCGTGGCGGCCGCGGTCGAGCAGTACGCCGACGAGCACGGCATCTCCTGGCCGCGCGCGCTGGCGCCTTTTCAAGTGCATCTGGTCGGGCTGGGCAAGTCCGGCACGCCCGAGCGCGAGGCCGCCGACGCGCTTTACGGGACGCTGAGCGAGGGCGGGATCGAGACGCTTTACGACGACCGTGATCTCGGCCCGGGCGAGAAGTTCGCCGAGGCCGAGTTGCTCGGGTGCCCGCTGCGGCTGACCGTCGGGCGCCGGACGCTGGAGTCCGGTGAGATCGAGGTCCAGGTCCGCCGCGGCCGCGCGCAGGCGCCCGGGATAGCGCTGGGGGGCGAGCCCGAAGCACTGGTCCGGGCGGTGGACGAGCTGTGGCGGAGCCTCCTCTAGAGCGCCTGACGGCCCGCCGGCTGGTGGGATTGGACCGCTCGGGTCCGCCGCCGCCGCAGACGCTCGCCGGGCAGCCGCTGCGTCCGTGGACGATCCCGAACGCGATCGGGTTCGCCAGGCTCGCGCTGATCCCGGTGTTCCTGCTGGTCGCGTTCTCGAGCGCCGACGGAACGGGTGCGGCGCCGGCGATCCTGTTCGCGATCGTCGGCTGGGGCGATTACGCCGACGGGATCGCCGCGCGCGTAACCGGGCAGTACAGCCGGCTGGGGACGCTGATGGACCCGATCACAGACCGGCTGCTGGTGATCTCGGGCGTGGTCGTGTGCTGGCACTTCCAGCTGCTGCCCCGCTGGGCGCTGGCGGTGCTCGTCGCGCGGGAGCTCACGATGCTCGTCCTGGGGCGCTATGCGCAGACGCACGGGGTGGAGCTGCGCATCAACTGGCCGGGACGGATCGGAGTGGCGCCCGTGATGGGCTCGTTCTTCTTTGCGATGGCGGGCCTGCAGAGCCTCGGCGAGATACTGCTGTACGTCGGTCTGGCGCTCGCGCTGAGCGCGACCGTGCTGTACGCGCGCTCGGGCTTTCGGCAACTACGAACCCAGCCCTAACCTCAAGCTCAGGTTTACGGTACAGTCTGAAGGGCAAGTGTGGGATGTCGCCTGCGCACCGAGCAGGCCGACTCGGGAAAAGCCCGATAGGAGAAAACGAACTCATGGACACGTTTCCAGACCTCGGCTCGCTGGACGACACCGGGCTGAAGAACCTCATCAAAGAGCTGACCGACGAAGAGACTGAGATCTCCTACAAGCGACGCATATTGCACGGCAAGATCGACATCCTGCGCGCGGAGCTGGTGAACAGGCTGCGCCACAAGCACGACGGCGGCGACTCGCCGGTGATCACGGGCGATGACGTGCAGCAGCTGACCGACATCCTCGCCAATCGCCAGACGACAGTGCCGACCGACGCCGGGTAGAGCCGCCCGGGCGAAACAAGAGGATCGGGACACTGAATGGCTCTGCACTGCACCGAGTGCGGGTTCGTGAACGTCGAGGGCGCCAACTACTGCCAGCGTTGCGGCGCGCTGCTGCCGCGCGCGGAGGGCGCCGGCGAGCCGGTCACCGCCACGTATCGGATAGACGAGGCCGGCGAGTTGGTGGCGATCGAGACCGAGGACGTCAGAGCCCACGGTCCGGCGCTCGTGATTCGCACCGGCGGAGGGCGCGTCGGCGAGAGCTTTCCGATCGCGGGCGAGCGCATGAGCATCGGTCGCCGGCCGGACTCCGACGTGTTCCTCGACGACGTGACCGTCTCGCGCGATCACGCGCTGCTGATCGAGCGCTCCGGTCAATGGCACCTGGACGATTGCGGATCGCTGAACGGGACCTATGTCAACCGTGAGCGGATCGAGTCCCAGCGCCTGGAGGAGGGCGATGAGGTGCAGATCGGCAAGTACAAGCTCACCTTCCACGCGCGCTGAAGGATCTGCGATGGCCGCCGTCACCACTCAGACCCAGACACCCCAGACGGACGTCGAGCGACTGAACGCCGAGCTGGAGCAGGCCGACGGCGCGGCCGGGGCGCCACGGCAGAAGTCGATCACGATCGGCGCCGTGTGCAAGGCGCTGACGCAGGAGTTCCCGGACATCTCGATCTCCAAGATCCGCTACCTGGAGGACCAGAAGCTGCTCACGCCGCGGCGCACTCCCGGCGGCTATCGCCTCTACACGCAGGGGGACGTGGCACGGCTGCGCACGATCCTGCGGATGCAGCGCGACGAGTTCCTGCCGCTGCGGGTGATCCGACAGGAGCTCGCGACCGGACGCGCCGGGGACGGCGACGGCGCCGCGACGCTGGCGCCGGGTAAGCGGGGCGGGCGCGAGGGCATGCGACCGTGGCGCACCAGCGTGAGCGTGCGCGAGGCGACCGGGGCGCTGTACTCGCTGGAGGACGTGCTGGAGGAGACCAGCGCGGACGGCAAGCTCGTGGGGGAGCTCGAGGAGTACGGCGTGATCAAGGGCGAGCTGCGCGGAGGCGTGCGCTATTTCGACGAGACCGAACGCGAGATCATCGGCGCGGTGGCCGAGCTCGCGCGCTACGGGGTGGGGGGGCGCAACCTGCGCGTGTTCCGCTCCTCGGCCGACCGCGAGGCGACGCTGCTGCAACAGATCCTCGCCCCGGCCCTGCGCTCGCGCAACCCTCAACGGCGCAAGGAGGCCGTCGAGGCGCTGGAGAACCTGGCGGCGGTCGCCACGCATCTGAAGCATCTGCTGTTGGTACGGGACCTACGCAAGATAGTTCGCTGATGAGCGACCTGCGGGCGCTCGTACGGGAGATCCCGGACTTCCCGCAGGAGGGCGTCGGGTTCAAGGACATCACGCCGCTGCTGGCCGACCCGCTCGCGCTGAAGGCCGCCGTGCGCGGCCTCGCCGAGTACGCGCGCCCGCTGAACGTCGATTGCGTGATCGCGGCGGAGGCGCGCGGGTTTTTGCTCGGGCCGGCGCTCGCGCTGGAGCTCGGCGCCGGGTTCGTGCTGGCGCGCAAGCCGGGCAAGCTGCCGTATGAGACGGTCAGCGCCGAGTACCTGCTGGAGTACGGGTCGGGCGAGCTCGAGCTGCACACCGACGCGCTCGGGGCGGGCCGGCGGGTGCTCGTGCACGACGACCTGCTCGCCACGGGCGGCACCGCGCGGGCGCTGTGCGAGCTCGTCGAGAGCCTCGGCGGGAAGGTCGCCGGTTGTGGATTCTTGATCGAGCTCGAGTTCCTGCACGGGCGCGCGCGGCTTGAGCCTCACGACGCGCACGCGTTGATCTCCTACGAGTCCTCCTGACGAGCCGACGGGGACGCCGGATCGATGCCGACCGCGTGCCGCACCCGCACGATCGCCGCCCCGGCGGGCGAGTTGTGGGAGACGATCCGCGACCCTCACCACCTGCCGCGCTGGTGGCCGCGGGTCAACCGCGTGGAGGACGTGACCGACACGGAGTTCACCGAGGTGCTGATCACGGGCGCGGGCAAATACGTGCGCGCCGATTTCACGCTCGCGGTGTGCGACGAGCGCGAGCGACGGCTGTGCTGGGAGCAGCGTCTGGAGGGCAGCCCGTTCGCGCGGCTGCTGAAGAGCGCCGAGACCGAGGTATGGCTGAAGGACGTCGCCGGAGGGCTGAAGGGGGGGATCGGCACAGAGGTGACGATCGAGTTGCGCCAGGCGCTGAACGGGTTCTTCTCGCGCTTCGGCGCCTACATGGTCCGCCGCGCGGCGAGCAAGACGATCGACGAGGCGTTGGACGGCCTGGAGCGGATCGGCGGCTCACGACAGGTGACGGCGCTTACGGAGGATGCCCAATGAGCGAGCCGCCGCGGATGCGCTGGTGGGGGTGGGGCGATCCGGAGCATCCTCCGGCGCTGAACGCGCACACGCTGGAGCTGCTGCGCGAGAGCGTCGGGGTGGCGGATCGGCCGCGTCCGCCGGTGGCGCTTGAGGCCGTGAGGCTGCCCGAGTCGCGCTTGGACTCGGACGTGAGGGCGAGCCTTCAGGCGATCGTCGGCGCCGGGGCCGTCCGGGACGATCGTTTGGAGCGCGTCACGCACGCCGCCGGCAAGGGCTATGTGGATCTCGTGCGCATGCGCGCGGGAACGCCGGCGGGGGCGCCGGACGCGATCGTGCTGGCGGACACCCACGAGCAGCTGCGGGCGGTGCTCGAACTGTGCGCGAGCCGGAGCTTGGCGGTGGTGGCGTTCGGTGGCGGGACGAGCGTTGTGGGCGGCGTCGAGCCGCTCGCGGGCGCTCACGCCGCCGTGATCGCGCTGGACACGCGCCGGATGGCGCGAATCGCAGAGCTGGATCGGGAGTCGCGGATCGTGACGGTCGGGGCGGGCATGCGCGCACCGGAGCTGGAGCGCGCGCTCGCGGCCGAGGGCCTGACGTTGGGGCACTGGCCGCAGTCCTACGAGTACGTGACGCTCGGAGGGTGCGCGGCGAGCCGCTCGGCGGGACAGGCCTCCAGTGGCTACGGCTCCATCGCCAAGATGCTGCTCGGCCTGCGGATGGCCGCTCCCGCCGGAGACGTCGTGCTCGCCCCGATGCCCGCGAGCGCGGCCGGGCCGGGGTTGCGCGAAGCGATCGTGGGCTCGGAGGGGACGCTGGGGGTCATCGACGAGGTCTCGCTGCGGGTGCGCCGAGCGCCGGCCGAGCGCCGCTATGAGGGCGTCATGTTCGAGAGCTTCGCCGGCGGCGTGCAGGCGCTGAGGGCGATGGCGCAAGAGCACGCGATGCCCGAGGTGGCGCGGCTGTCCGACGCGGCCGAGACGCGCATGTCGATGGCGCTCGCCGCCGGGGGCGGGATGAAGGGTCGGTTGGGGCGCGCGTATCTGGGCGCCCGCGGACGCGGGGAGCGATCGAAGATCGGCCAACAGACGCAGCGTTGCATCGCGATCCTCGGGTTCGAGGGCGACGGGGATGAGCTCAAGCGCAGGCGCGTGCGGGCGCTGGGGATGGCGCGCCGTGGCGGCGGGGTCGCGCTCGGGGGCTCGCCGGGACGGGCATGGCTCGCGGGGCGCTTCCAGGCGCCCTACCTGCGCGACGATCTGCTGAACCACGCGGTGATGGTCGAGACGCTCGAGACGGCGACGCGGTGGTCGAACGTGCAACGCCTGCACGACGCAGTGGCGGGCGCGATCGAACGTGCGCTCACAGCCGAGGGGACGCCGGGCATCGTGATGTGTCACGTCTCGCACCTGTATGAGACGGGCGCGTCGCTCTACTTCACGCTGATCGCCCGTCAGCGCGAGGGCTCGGAGATCGAGCAGTGGCGAGCGGTCAAGCGCGCGGCGAGCGAGGCGATCGTCGCTCACGGCGGCACGATCACCCATCATCATGCGGTCGGGCGCGACCACGCGCCGTGGCTGACGAGCGAGATCGGCGAGCGGGGCGTGGCGGCGCTCGGAGCGTTGAAGGCCGAGTTGGACCCCGCCGGGATCATGAACCCGGGGAAGCTCTATCCGTCAGCCGGCTGAGTCGGGTGGGTAAGCCATAGCTCGGCTGCTGCGTCTGGTTGCCGTCGGCGCCGCTTTCGATTGCCGTCGGCGTTGAGGGAGCGCTTGGGTTCGAGCCTATTTGTTGAGGCTGAACGGACTCGACAGGACGATCGGGCCGGGATGGGTGGGACTGTTGCCGGTCTCGCGCGTGAGCAGAATCTGGTGGTAGTCGCCCGCGTTGGCGGGCAGCAGGGCTCCGCCCTGCATGCGGCCGTTGGAGGTGACGGTCGGGGCCTTGCTGATCGGCTGCGCGTTTGAGGGCGAGTTATAGAGCCAGACCACATAAGAGAACCCCTGCGAGGGAGGCAGGTGTTCGGCGGCCATGTAGAAGGCGCGCTGGGAGCCTTCGGCGAGGACCTCGACGATGCCGACCGATTTGCTGGAGGAGTCGGGCGAGGTCAGGGTCAGCTGGTTGGTGATCGAGGGGGTCTTGGAGGAGCTCGATTTCGTCGATTTCGCGGAGCTCGACGTGGTGTGCCCACCTGTGCTGGCACTCGTCGAGGCGCTCGTGTTGGCGTTCGCGCCAGAACCGCCGCCGCCACCACCGCCGCCACGGCTCAGCAGGATCACCGCGACGATCACCGCGACCACGATCCCGGCCAGCAGCAGCGCGCCCCCGCGCCTTGACACCGGCAGCCCCGCGGCGGCGTCCGAGACGCTCGACGCGGCGCGGCGGGCAGCGCCTTCGCCGCCACGCGCCGGATCGCGGTGTGGGGAGGTGGCGGGAGCCACATATGCGGCGGGCGTCTCCCCGGGGGCTCCCGCGAGCGCGTCGAGCGCGGCGTGCGCGCGGTCGCGCACGGCCTGCTCGGGAATGTTCAGCAGTTCGGCGACCTGAGCGTAGCTCTTGCCGCGGTCCACGAGCAGCGAAAGCGTCGCGCGCTGATCTGGCGGCAGGTCGTCCAGGCGGGGCATCGAGGGTAGGCTATCGTGGCGCCGCGATGGCAACGCCGGATCCCCCCAACGTCGAATGGCTGAACGCGTCCGTGACGGGCTTCGACGCGCACTACGGGCTGGAGTTCGTGGAGTTCTCCGACACCGAGGTGCGCGCCCGGGTGCTCGTGCGCGAGGAGGTTAAGCAGCCGATGGGGCTCGTGCACGGCGGGCTGTACGCGTCGGTCGCCGAGGCGATCACCTCGCTGGCGACCGCCGCGGCCGTGATGGGGGAGGGCAACATGGCCACGGGCATGTCGAACAGCACGAGCTTTCTGCGCCCGATCCTCACCGGGACCGTGCACGCCCGCGCGGCGCGCCTGCACCGCGGCCGCACGACCTGGGTGTGGGACGTGACCTTCAGCGACGACGACGGTCGCACGTGCGCGCTCACGCGGATGACGATCGCGGTGCGCCCGCAGCCGCCCGCAGGCTGAGTCAGCGCGCGCGCTCGCAGCCCGCTCGCTTCGAGAGTTCTTCAGTCGCGATCAGCGCACGGCGCGCAGCGGACTCGGCGTCTGCGAGGGCAGCGGGCGCTCGCCGAAGCCCGTGTCGGGCAACGGCGCGGCCAGCGGCTCGCCGGGCGCGCCGGGAGAGTTGATCGGCACGGCCGTCTGCGCCGCGGCGAGCGCGAGGGCCGGGGTGTGGGCGTAGACGTCGAGGAGCACCCCGCCGGTGGGGACCGAGATGGCTTTGCCCTGCGCGGCGAGATAGCCGGGGACGCCGCGCAGGGAGATCGCGGTGCGCGGGGTGTGGGAGCCTTCGCCGGGGACGAAGCCGTTGTCGGGAGAGGTGATCACCTTCAGCGCCGGCACGCACGTGGACTGACCGCCTTCCAGGCAGTCGCCGTACTGGACCGTGAACGACCCGCTCGGATCGTGCGAGGCTTCGGTTATCCGCATGCCACGGAAGGCGCCGCCGAGCCAGTACACCGGGTAGGGCGCAAGCAGCATGCTCTCGAGCGAATTATGCGGGATCGGCTGATCCTGGATCGTGTCCCCGCACGCGCCCAGGCACAGCGCGCACAGCACTGCGGCGAGCGCCGCGGATATTCGGATGCGCCCGCCGGGCACGATGCTCACCCGCGGTATCTGTTCGTGATCGGCATGCGCCTATCGCGTCCGAACGCCCGTGTGGTGACCTTGATCCCGGGCGGTGCCTGGCGGCGCTTGTACTCGGCGAGGTCGACCAGGCGGATCGTGCGGTCCACCTCGGCCGCGGGCAGCCCGTCGGCGATCAGCCGCTCGCGGCCGTGGTCCAACTCGATATAGCCCTGCAGGATCGGGTCGAGCAGCTCATACGGCGGCAGCGAGTCCTCGTCGCGCTGGTCGTGGCGCAGCTCGGCGGTCGGGGGTCGCGTGACGATCGAGGCCGGGATCGGCGCGCGGAGGTGTGGCGAGGTCTGCTCGGCGCCGGCGGGCGAGTTGCGCCACTCGCACAACCGGTAGACGAGCGTCTTCGGGACGTCCTTGATCACCGCCAACCCGCCCGCGAGGTCTCCGTAGAGCGTGGTGTAGCCGACCGACATCTCCGACTTGTTTCCGGTCGTCAGCACCAGCCACCCGAACTTGTTCGACAGCGCCATCAGCAGGTTGCCGCGGATGCGAGCCTGGAGGTTCTCCTCGGTCAGATCCGCCGGCAGCCCGTCGAGGTCGCTGTGCAGGGTGCGGGTGTAGGCGTCCATCACCGCCTCGATCGCCAGCTCGTGCGCGCGGACTCCGAGCGCGCCGGCCAGCGCGTGGGCGTCGGACTGGGTCGCGGTGGAGGAGTAGGGGGAGGGCATGATCGCGACGTTCACGCGCTCGGGCCCCAGCGCGTCGGTGGCCAGACAGGCCACTAGCGCCGAGTCGATCCCGCCCGAGAGGCCGAGCACCACCGCTGCGAACCCGTTCTTGTGCACGTAGTCGCGCAGCCCGAGTTCGAGCGCCGCGTACACCTCGGCCTCGACCGGCGCGAGCTGCGCGCGCACCGGGTTCCGGTCCCCGGGGGCCTTGACGGTGGCCGGGGGAGCTGACACAGGCGTCGTGCCGTGCGCCGCCGCCGGCCCCTCGCCGGCCGGGGGCAGGTCGAGGTCGCAGACGAGCATGTCCTGCACGAACTGACCGGCGCGCGCGATCGTCGCGCCGGTCGGGTCGAGCACGAAGGAATGGCCGTCGAACACGAGCTCGTCCTGGCCGCCCACCAGGGCACAGAACGCGACGTAAGTGCCGGACTCCACCGCGCGATCGGCGAACAGTCGTTCTCGTTCGGCGCCCTTGCCGGCGTGATAAGGCGAGGCGGAGATGTTCACGAGCAGGCTCGCGCCGGCCTCAGACTCCTCGCTCGCGGGGGCGCCCGGCTGCCACAGGTCCTCGCACACCGTCAGGCCGATGCGCCGCCCGGCGATGTCGATCGTCGCCCCCGCTGAGCCCGGCGTGAAGTAGCGGCGCTCGTCGAACACGCCGTAGTTGGGGAGATGAAGCTTGCGATAGACGAACCGCACGGCGCCGTCGCTCAGCACGGCCGCGGAGTTGTAGACGTGAGCGTCCGCCGGCTCGGGAAACCCGACGATCGCGGTGGTGCTCGTGCCGGTGATCTCGCGCGCCAGATCGTCCAGCGCCGCGCGGGTGTCCGTGAGGAAGTGCTCGCGCAGGAGCAGGTCCTCCGGTGGGTAGCCGGTGAGCGCAAGCTCTCCAAACAGCACCAGCTCGGCGCCCACGGCGCGCGCCGAGCTCAGGCCGTCGAGGATCCGCTCGGCGTTGCCGGCGATGTCGCCGACGGTGGCATTGATCTGGCAGAGGGCAAGGCGCAACGTCAGGGGATCGTATCCGCGGGCCGAGTCGCGCTCGCGGACGGGCCGCCGCCCACTCAGCCGGTGCGCGCGCCCTTGCTCGCGGCGCTCTTGCGCGGAGCGCGCTTGCCACGCGCGTGCGAGCCGTTGGCCGAGACCGTCTTCGCCGCGCCGGCTTTCTTTGCAGACTTGCCCGGCGGCCGCACACCCGCGGCGCGAGCCAGCGAGGCGATCGCCCGGTCGAGATCGCGCCCGATCGACTCCAGCTCGGGGACGGCGTCATAGTCGGCCAGCAGACCGAAACCGAGCCGGCCGTCATAGCTCATCACCGCGATCCCCAGCGCCTGGCGGCGCGCGAGCGGCACGACCGGATACAGCCCACGCAGGCGCCGCCCGAGCAGATACAGCGGGAACTGCGGACCGGGGACGTTTGTCACGACCAGGTTGAAATAGCGCTGGCGGGCCTGCAGGCGCGCGGCCTGGCTGAGGATCGTGGGCGGCGCAAAGCCCGCAAGACTCGTCAGCACCTGCGCGCCCACGGCCTGCCCGGACTCCTTCAGATGCTCCATTGCGTCGCGGATCCGCGCCAGGCAGTCGGCGGGATTCTCCACCCCGACCGGCAGCGGCGCCCACATCGCCGCGACCTGGTTGCCGAGCGCGCCGCGCTGGGAGTCCGCGCGCACCGAGACCGGAACCATCGCCTTGAGCTCCAGCCCCTCGGTGTCCACGCCCTGCCCGCGCAGATAGCGCCCGAGCGCGAGGCTGACCGAGGCGAGCACGACATCGTTGAGCGTGCCGCCCAACGAATCCTTGATCGCTTTGAACACCAACAGCTCGGTGTCCACCCAGGTGTAGCGGCGGTGCGGGCCGATGTCGACGTTGAAGGGACTCGGCGGAGCCGGCGCGCTGATGCCGGCCAGCGTGGTCGCGCCGACGTTCATGAGGTTGCCCTTCGCCTGCGACACGGCTCTGCGTGGGGCACGCAGCAACGCGCGCGCCCCACGACCCATCTCCCCGGGGACCGTCGCGCGCTCCAACAGCGCCTCACCGAGCAGCTTCGCCGATCCGGGCAGCGGCTTGGCCGTCCACGGCGCCGGCGGGCGCGAGGCGCCGGTCGGCTCGGCGGAAGTGTCGAACAGGACGGTCGTGATGTCCACGCCGGAGATCCCGTCGACGAGCGCGTGGTGGGTCTTCGCGATCAGCGCAAAACGTTTGCCCGCCATCCGCTGCACCAGCCAGATCTCCCACAACGGCTTCGAGCGGTCTAGGCGCTGAGAGAACAACCTCCCCGCGAGCTGCTTCAGCGCGGTCTCGTCGGCGGGGCGCGGAAGCGCGGTATGGCGGATGTGGTAGCGCGGGTTGAAATGCGGATCGTCGGTCCACAGCGGCCGTCCCTGCCCCAGCGGCACGTACGCCAGGCGCTGGCGATAGCGCGGCACCAGGTGCAGGCGGCTGAGCACGTGGTCGATCAATTCCTGCGGCGTGGGCGCGAGCCCCTCGAACACCATCACCGACGCCACATGCATGTGCGCGGTCGAGTCGTCCTCGAGATGCAGAAACGCTGTGTCGAGGGCGGACAGGCGGTCGGGGTTGGCCATCGCGTTTGATTGTCGCTGCTCCGGGCGTCCGCGTCAACGCACGCGTCGTACCTGCCGCCAAAAACGCTCCCGCAACGGCGGCCGCTGCGGTGAGCGGCGCCGACGGCAAACCGATGCAAGGACCGGCTGTGGCTCACCCATCGACGACACCCGCGTGCGACATACCGCGCGGCCGACGCACATTCGCGTCCGATCGTGTGTGACTCATAACACACAGTTCCCCGTCCAGAACCGTCTAGCCTCCCAACAGTTCGACCCTGCCGAGTCGTGCCCGTGGATGGGCGCGAGCGGGGGACCCACTGCCGGAGCGCCTCACCGAGGCCGGTCCGGATGGGGCGAATCGGCCGCTGCTGTGGCCGTAACGCCCGGTCGAGGCGCGCTCGTTGCGCGCCTCGCCGCGCGTGAGCCCGACAGCTAACCCCGTAGGCGGACACCCAGGAGGTTCTTCCCTCGATGTACGTCCCCGCGACGTCAGCGCAGTCCGCTGCGCCCGCAACGCCGCCGCTCGCAGCTCTCGTGGAAACCCTCACCGGCGGCTCGCCGCCCGGCATCGGGGCGCTCGCCGCACAGAGCGCCACGCCCGCGCACGTCTCGCTCGCCGTGCGCCATCCGGACCTGAACGTGCTCACCGACCACACGAGCACGATCGCCGGCGTCCTGCGCCCGGGGCTCGCCGGGCGAACGGTCACGCTGCAGGTGCTCGGCGCCCGCGGCTGGCGCACGCTCGCGAGCAGCCACACCGGGCGCGCCGGTCGCTTTCGCGTGCGCTACACGCCGACAGGGACCGGCAGTCAGCGCGTGCGGCTGCGCTTCGCCGGCGACTCCGCCGATCGCGGTGCGCGCCGCGTTCTGGGACGTTTGAACGTTTATCGGCTCGCCGGCGCCTCCTGGTACGGCGGCGGCGGCGGATTGGCGTGTGGGGGACAGTTGACGAGCGCCACCATGGGTGTCGCCAACAAGACGCTCCCGTGCGGCTCGCAGGTCACGCTGCGCTACGGCGATCGCACGGTGCGGGTGCGCGTGATCGACCGCGGGCCCTACGTCGCCGGACGCGACTTCGACCTCACCGAAGCGACCAAGCGCGCACTCGGATTCGGCGACACCGGTCAGGTGTGGAGCACGCGCTGAGGCGCACGCCGGGCGCACGGTCTGGGTGCGCCCGGCGGTTTCTTTAAGCGCGTGAGGCTCGCAACGTCTTGGGAGCGTTCGTGCAGAACTTGGCAACCACTCCCACCGGCCGTTCAATTCACCACGTGAGAGGCGCCCGTGCACACGTATGGCTCGACGGAACCGGCGACTGGGCCTGGCCCGGCGCTCGTGCGGGGCAGGCCGCCGCCGAGCTGCTGCCACCTGCGTGGATCCCGACGCTCCCGCGCCGCGCCGCGACGTCGGCGGGCGAGGTGGGCCCGGTCGCCGCCCGACGCTCTCAGCGCGCTCTGCGACGGCGATACGGCACGAGCCTGCTGCTGGCGGCGCTCGCGGCCGTGTGCGTCGGGTTGGCGCTCGACGGCCGCGTCAACTTCGAACGGCTCGTCGGCCTGCGCGCCACGGCCGGCCAGGCCGCGGCCGCGAGCGAGCTCGCGCGCTCGGTCGCCGTCTCCCCGCAGCCATCGCCGAGGGTGACGCTCGTCAGCCGCGACGCGGCCGGGAGCTCGATCGACTCCAGTGGCTTCGCCTCCACGGCGCTGCACCGCGAAGGCTCCTTCCTCGTCTATCTGCCGCCGGGCTACGCGAGCACCGCCGCGCGCTATCCCGTCATCTACCTGCTGCACGGCAACGAACAGACCGACGAATCGTTCCTGCGGATGGGCCTGCAGGGCACGCTCGACCGGTTGATCGCCAAGCACGCGATCCCGCCGACGATCGCGGTCATGATCCAGGGCGGGCGCGGGGCCAACGAATGGTCGAACCGCGGCGCCGCCGACTATGAAACCTACGTCCTCGAAGTGCAGCGTCTGATCGACCGCACGCTGCCGACCCTCGCCACCCGCGGCGCCCGCGCGATCGCCGGCTACTCGATGGGCGGCTACGGCGCGATGCACCTCGCGCTTGATCACCCACTGACCTTCTCGGCGGTCGAGAGCTGGCTCGGCTTCTTCAACGGCCTTGACGGCCGGCTGCGCGCCGACAGTCCCACGATCTCACGCCTGGGCCTGCGCGCGTACGTCTACGGAGCGGCCTCCGACTACATCGCCGACCCCTCCGAGAACGCCCCCTTCGCCGCCGCGCTGCGCGCCGTCGGCGCCGACGCCCACAGCGCCGTCTACCCCGGCGAACACGACTACGAAACGCTCGAAGCGCACCTCGAACACATGCTCGAATTCGCCGGCCGCAGGCTGTCGGCGGCGCGCTGAGCGCTCGTCACTCGTCCGCGGCGACCCGCAGCACGAGCTTGCCGGTGTTCTTGCCTTCGAACAGGCGCAGCAACGTCTGGGGGAAGCGCTCCAGGCCGCCCTCGGCGACGTCCTCGCGGGCGACGATCCTGCCCTCGGTCAGCCAGCCGGTCATCTCGCGCACGCCCTCCAGATAGCGATCGCCGTAGTCGGAGACCACGAACCCGGTCATGCTCGCATGGTTGACGAGCAGCGACATGTAATTGGATGGCCCTTGCATGGCGCCGAGGGCGTTGTACTGCGAGACCGCGCCGCAGATGACCACGCGCGCGTGCCGAGCCAAACGCGCCAGCGCCGCGTCCAGGATCTCCCCGCCGACGTTGTCGAAGTACACGTCGATCCCCTTCGGGCAGTGTTCGCGCAGGCCGGCCGCGACATCCTGCGCCTTGTAATCGATCGCGGCGTCGAACCCGAGATCCTCGACGACGTACTCGCACTTCTCCGCTCCGCCCGCGATCCCGATCGCGCGCGCCCCCTTGAGCTTCGCGATCTGCCCTACCACCCCGCCGACGGCCCCGGCGGCGCCGGAGACGACGACCGTCTCGCCCTCGACGGGCCGACCGATGTCGAGCAGGCCGAAGTAGGCGGTCATGCCCGGCATGCCCAGCGAGCCGAGATATGTCGGCAGCGGGACCACCCCCGGATCGACCTTGCCGACCGCATCGCCGCTGATCACGGCGTACTCCTGCGCGCCGAGCATGCCTGTGACGTAGTCGCCGACCGCAAGCTTCGGATGGTTTGAGGCGACCACGCGCCCCGCGGTCAGCGCGCGCATCACATCGCCGATGCCCACGGGCGCGATGTACGACCTCGCGTCGTTCATCCAACCCCGCATCGCCGGGTCCAGCGACAGATACAGGACCTTGACGAGCACCTGCCCCTCGCCCGGCTCGGGGACGGGCTCCTCGGTGTGCGACCAGTCGCTCGGCTTGGGCAGCCCTTCAGGGCGGGCGGCGAGTCTGACCTGATGGTTTACGGCGTCCACGGGGCCTTCCCTTCGTTCGATGATGAGAGCGCTAGCGTATGCGCATGTCCTTCCAGCTGCCCACGCTCTCATATCCGCGGTGGCAGGAGACCTGCGACACGCTGCACGCGCACACCCAGCTCCTGGGCAAGCTCGCGGTCGCCCTGGCCCCACCCGAGCCGCAGCTGCAGCACGCCGCGCTGCGGCTGACCGCGCGCGGCTGGGAGACGCTGCCCTTGCCGGCGCCCGACGGCTCGGGCGCGATCGTCGTCGGCCTCGACCTGCGTACGCACGAGGCGCTCGTCGAGCACAGCGATGGCAACGTGCGCCGCATCGCGCTCGCCCCGGACAGAGCCGTCGGCGAGGTCACCCGCGAGGTGCTCGCGGCGGTGCGCGCGCTGGCCGGCGCGGTCGAGATCGACCCTACGCCGCAGGAGGTGTCCTGGAGCGTGCCCCTGGACGAGGACGACGAGCACGTGCACTATGAGCCCGCCCAGGTCTCCTCCTACTTCGCCGCCGCCACACAGGCCGCGCTCGTGCTCGCGGACTTCCGTGCGCCCTACCGCGGGCGCTCAACGCCCGTCAACGCGTGGTGGGGCTCATTCGACCTGGCCGTCAACCTCTTCTCCGGTCTGCCCGCCGAGCCCCCCTCGCCGGACTTCATCATGCGCAACGCCATGAACGTCCAGGAGATCGCAGTCGGGTGGTGGCCCGGTGACGCGCGCTACGAACACGCGGCCTTCTACGCCTATGCCCATCCCGCCCCGGAGAACTTCGCCTCGGCCACCCTCGCCCCGGCTCAGGCGCGCTGGGAGGGCTCGCTCGGCGAGTACGTTCTGGACTGGCAAGACGTCCGCTCGGCGCCGGACCCGCACGCGCTCGCGCTCGAGTTCGCCCGATCGACGGTCGCGCACGCCTGCACCGTCTGCGACTGGGACCCCGCCCTCGCCGCCAGCGCTCAGGGGACGCCTGCGCCGGTCGTCTGAGTAAGAGGGCTGCGCGCCTGTACAGGCGCGCAGCGGCGCGTACAACGCGCACCCGGCGCCGGCGATCGGCCAATCGAGAGGGTCGGTGGCGACGCCGTCACCGGCGCTAGATTCGAAACGTGTCCCACGAACCCGGCAGCGAACTGAAGGTCGCCCACCTGGACGCCGATGCGTTCTACGTCTCGATCGAGCTGCGGCGCCGTCCGGAGTTGCGGGGGCTGCCGGTGATCGTGGCGGGCAGCGGGCCGCGGGCGGTGGTGACGACCGCGAGCTATGAGGCGCGCAAGTACGGGGTGGGGTCGGCGATGCCGGCTGCGCGGGCGCGGCGACTGTGCCCGCAGGCGGTGGTGCTGGCGCCCGACTTCGCGACCTACCGCGAGGCCTCGCGCGAAGTGATGGAGATCGTGCGCGCGCACGTCGAGCGGGTCGAGGTGGTCGGTCTGGACGAGGCCTATCTGGATCTCGACGGGCTCTACTCCCCGCGCGCGGCGATGCGCCGGCTGATCGCGGAGATCGGCGCGCGCACCGAACTGACCTGCTCGGTGGGGATCGGCCCGAACAAGCTCGTCGCGAAGGTCGCCTCGGACGCAGAGAAGCCGGCCGGGTTCGTCGTGCTCACGCGCGCACAGGCATGTGAGCGCTTCGCGCACGCTGCACCCGGACTCGTGCCCGGGATCGGGCCCAAGACCGCGGCGCGGCTGGCCGAGTTGGGGTTGACGACGCTCGCCGCGCTCGCCGCCGCGCCTGAGCACGTGCTCGTGGCACGGTTCGGACCGAACCTGGGCGTCGAGTTGGGCCGGCGCGCGCGCTTCGAACACGACGGCGCCGTCGGCGCCGCGCGCAAGGTCGTCTCGGAGTCGCGCGAGCGGACCTTCGACTACGACGTCTCCGATCCGGCGCTGTTGCGCGAGGCGCTGCAGACGATGGCCGACGAGTTGTGCGCGAGCCTGCAGGCGCACGGGCGCAGCGGGCGCACGATCGGCATCAAGGTGCGCCTCGACGATTTCACGACCGCCACCCGCGCGCACACGATCGACTCGCCTACCAGCGATGTCGAGCGAGTGACATCCGTCGCGCTGCGGCTGCTCGCCGAGTACGAGCCCGCGCGCCCGGTGCGCCTGCTCGGCGTGCGCGTCGCCGGACTGACCTCGGAGGATGCGCCCTGCTCGTCCGCCGCGGACGCCGAACGGGAGACCGGTGGTGAGCGGGACTCGAACGAGGCGCTGGACCAGCTGACCCTGCGGGTATAGGATCGTCGGATGCCACTTGCACGCGTGGGGGAGATCGAACTCAGCTACGAGCGCGCCGGCTCGGGCCCGCCGCTGCTGATGATCATGGGGATGAGCGGCACTTTCGACCACTGGAACGCGGACTTCCTCACCGACCTGCGCGGCGACTTCGAGACGATCGTCTATGACCATCGCGGTGTCGGCGCCAGCAGCAGGTTGGAGGGGCCGGCGACGATCGCCCGGCTCGCAGAGGATGCCGCGGGTCTGCTCGCGGCGCTGGAGATCGAGTCTGCGCACGTGCTGGGTATCTCGATGGGCGGGATGGTGGCGCAGGAGCTCGCGCTGAACCACCCCGGGCGCATTCGCGCGCTCACCCTCGGCTGCACCTACTGCGGCGGCGAGGGCAGCTCGCTGACCTCCGAAGAGGTCATGCGCAGGCTCGCCGAAGGGATGATGTCGGGCGATCGCCAACGCGCGCTGCGCACGGGCTGGGAGGTCAACGTCTCACCCGATTTCGCCGTCGACGACGAGGCGTACGTGCGTTTCAAGGAGATCGGCATGCGTCGAGCCGTGCCGGTCGAGGTGATCATGGAGCAGATGCGCGCGATCACCGAGCACGACACCTCCGCGCGGCTACCCGAGATCGCGCTGCCGACGCTCGTCATCCACGGCACGCTCGACCAGATGCTCCCGGTTCAGAACGGCCGCATGATCGCCGGACTGATCCCGGATACCCGCCTGGAGATCTTCGAGGGAGTCGGCCACCTGTTCTTTTGGGAGCAGCCCGAGCGCTCGGCCGAGTTGGTGCGCGCCCACGCCGCGGTGCATGCCTGAGAGCGGTTCGCGCCCGGGCACCTCTGAACTGCACGTCAAAACCGGCGACGGGGTCGAACTGGCCGGCGAGCAGGCAGGGGAGGGGCCGCCGATCCTGCTTCTGCATGGCCTGACGGCCACGCGCCGGTATGTCGTGATGGGCTCGCGCCTGCTGGAGCGTTCGGGCCGGCGCGTGATCACTTACGACGCGCGGGGCCACGGCTACTCTGATCGGGCGCCCGCGGCGGACGCGTACGGATACGACCGCCTGGCGCAGGACCTGCTCGCGGTGATGGACTCGCTGCAGATCGAGCGGGTGACCCTGGTGGGCGCTTCGATGGGGGCACACACGATCGTGCGCTTCGCGCTCGATCACCCCGGGCGCGTGGCGGCGATGGGGCTGATCACACCGGCGTATGACCCGGACACCCATTTGACCGGAGGAGAGGACGAGTTCGCGGCGTGGGACGCGCTCGCGCGGGGACTGCGCGACGGTGGGGTGGAGGGGTTCGTCGCGGCGTATGACTTCACGCCCGTGCCCGACGCGTGGCGAGCGACCGTGGAAAAGGTCGTTCACCAGCGGTTGTCAGCCCACGAGCATCCCGAGGCTGTGGCGGACGCACTCGGGGTGGTGCCCCGCTCGCGCCCGTTCGAGCGCTTCGAGGAACTGGTGGCGATCGAGGCGCCCACCGTCGTGATCGCCTCCCGTGACGAGGCCGATCCCGGGCATCCGCTGGAGGTGGGCGAACGCTACGCCAAGGCGATCCCGGGAGCGAGCCTGCTCGTGGAGGAGCCCGGCTCCTCGCCGTTGGCGTGGCAAGGGGGCCGTGTATCGCGCGCGCTGCTCGACCTCTCCGAACGTGCCGCTTCGTCCGCCCGTTCGTGATAACGTACAGACGTATGCCAGAGGTCCGCGCATGGGACGGTCAAACCTACGACCGAATTTCCGCTCCGATGCAGGCCCTGGGCGAGGCGGTGCTCGACCGGTTGGAATTGCGCGGCGATGAGACTGTGCTTGATGCCGGTTGCGGGTCCGGGCGCGTGACCGAAGCGCTGATCGCGCGCCTGCCCGATGGCCACGTCATTGGCGTGGACGTGTCCGAGTCGATGGTCGCAGCGGCCTGCGAGCGCCTCGGTCCCGCAGCGGACATACGCCGTGCCGACCTGCTCGAACTGGAGCGCGAGCTGGAGGAGCCGGTCGACGCGATTCTCTCGACCGCCACGTTTCACTGGATGGCCGATCACGCGGCGCTGTTTCGCTCGCTTCACGGCGTGCTGCGCTCCGGCGGGCAACTGGTTGCGCAATGTGGGGGCGAGGGCAACATCATCGGTCTGCGCGCACGCGCGGGCGCCGTCATGGAACGCGAGCCCTACGCCGAGTATTTCAGCGACTTTCGGCCCCCGTGGAACTATGCCAATCCCGAGGACACGCGCTCGCGGCTGCTGGCGGCCGGGTTCGCGAACGCCAAGTGCCGGCTGCAGCCGGCGCCGACCGAGCCCGGGCATCCGCGCGAGTTCCTGTCCACGATCGTCCTGGGTCCCCACGTCCAGCACCTGCCGGAATCGCTGCGCGAGCCGTTCATGGACGAGGTGATGGCCGAGCTGGGCGAGCCGGTGATCGTGGACTACGTGCGCTTGAACATCGACGCCACGGCCTGAGCGCCCTGCGATCTCGGCGCGTGAGCGCCTCCCGTGACGAGGCCGATCCCGGGCATCCGCTGGCGGTGGGCGAACGCTACGCGCGGATGATCCCAGGCGCGAAGCTGCGGGTGGAGGAGCCCGGGCAATCGCCGCTGGCGTGGCAGGGGGGGCGGGTATCGCGCGCGCTGCTCGAGCTCGCCTCGCAGTTGTCAGAAGGACGTCGCCAACGGTAGCGTGCGACCATATGGGCAATCAACATGCGGAGAACTGGCGCGACCCGGCCGGTCTCGACCCCGAAACCGGAGAGCCATGGCGCGTCTGTGACATGGTTGGCAAATTAGAGGCCTACGCTTGGTCGTGCACACCACGGCGCCCGGGCGACGGCCTGGCAGGAAAAGTGGGATCGACTCGATGACAAGCAACGCAGCCAGTACAAGCAGGCACGCGGGCGTCGTCCCGCCAAGCGCCGATAGCGCAAAAGCCGTCGAGGGCGCCGCTCGGCTCGCTGACGAGGCAGAGAAGATCCTCGGCGGATATCTGCACCCGGGCCGGTGGCCGGCGGCCCGCACAGCGCGGCGCTTCCTCGGCAGCGGCGATCTGGAGCGCGTTCTAAGCCTCTACACGCGCGTCATGGAGAGCGATCCGCGCGAGCCGGCCTACCCCTGGAACTTGGCCTCCTCGCTCGATCGCCTGCGTCTCGCGGACCTCGCGCTGATATTCATCAGACGCGCGATCCGCGTCGCCGAGGAAACCGACGATCGTGATTGGGCGGGAGCCGACGTGCATCTGGCATGCGCGGATATCGCACGGCACGCGGGCGACTCGGAGATGGCCGAGCTCGCGCTTAACCGGGCTCGGGAGATCGATCCAGAGGCAGAGAGCGTTCGTCGCTAGGCCAGTGCCGCGCCGGGCTCGGCGAGGCGATCCTCGCCGACCGCCGCACCGCTCAACAGCGCCGCGTAGCGGCCGTCGCGCTCGAGCAGCTCTTCGTGGGAGCCGCGCTCCACGATTCGACCGGAGTCGAGCACGAGGATTTGCTCGGCGCTCTGAATCGTGGAGAGGCGGTGGGCGATCGCGATCGTCGTGCGCCCCCGTGAGAGCTCGTCGAGCGCCTGTTGCACCGCCCGCTCGGTCTCGGTGTCAAGGGCGGAGGTGGCCTCGTCGAGGATCAGCACGGGTGGGTTGCGAAGGACGGTGCGGGCGATCGCCATGCGCTGCTTCTCGCCGCCGGAGAAGCGGTAGCCGCGCTCGCCCACGGGCGTGTCGTAGCCGTCCGGGAGCGAGGAGATCAACTCGTGGATCTGCGCCGCGCGGGCGGCGTCTTCGATCTGCTCGTCGCTCGCGTCGGGGCAGGCGAAGCGCAGGTTCTCGCGGATCGAGGCGTGGAACAGGTAGGTCTCCTGGGAGACCAGCCCGACCGTGGCGGCCAGTGAGGCGAGGGTCATATCGCGGATGTCCACGCCGTCGATCGACACGCAGCCCCGCTGGGGCTCGTACAGGCGCGCGACGAGATACGCGAGCGTGGTCTTGCCCGAACCGGTCTCACCTACGAGCGCGGTGCGGGTGCCTGCCGGAACCTCGGCCGCGATCGATTCGAGCGTCCAGGGCGCGTCGGGGGCGTAGCGAAACCACACATCCTCCAGTTGCACGTCGCCGCGCACGCCGCTCAGCCGGCGGGCGTCGGGGCGCTCGACGATGTCGATGGGCAGGTCCAGGTACTCGAAGATGCGCCCGAACAGGGCGAGGGAGGTCTGCACTTCGAGACCGACCGAGAGCAGCGATTGGATCGGGAACAGCAGCCGCGTCTGCAGGGTGGTGAACGCGACGAGCGTGCCGATCGTGATTGCCTGGCTGCCGGAGGCGATCGACTCGCCGGCGAACCAGTAGACGGCGGCGGGCATGATCGCGAAGCTCATCTGCACCGAGGCCATCCGCCAGCGTCCGGCCATGCGCGCACGCACCTCCAAGTCCGCCAGCTCGCCCGACTCGTCGCTGAAGCGCCGCACGAGCTCCGGTGAGCGACCCATCGTCTTGCCGAGCAGGATGCCGGAGACCGACAGCGACTCCTCCACGAGCGTGGACATGTCCGCCAGGCGCGACTGGCGGACCGACTGGATGCGCCGGCGCTCGTTGCCCACGCGCCGGGTCAGCCATACGAAGAACGGGAGCAGAAACAGCGAGAACGCGGCCAGCCGCCAGTCGAGCAGCACCATCGCCACGACCACGGCGACGACCGTCGTCACGTTCTGCACGATCGAGGTGGCGGTGGAGGTGACGACGCTGTCGATCCCGCCGATGTCGTTGGCGATCCGCGACTGCACCTCGCCTGTTCGGGTGCGCGTGAAGAACGCCAGCGACATGCGCTGCAGGTGCGCATACACCGCCGCCCGCAGGTCGTGCATCACGCGCTGGCCGACCTGGTTTGAGATCCACGTCTGGGCCACGCCGATCACGCCGCCGATGACCGACAGCGCGATCATCCCACCGACGAGCAGGCTCAGCAGGGTGGTGTTGTGGTCGGGGATCGCCTTGTCGAGCACTTCGCGCAGCAGGAACGGGCTGATCACGCCCAGGCCGGCGGAGAGGAAGATGAGCGTCAGCAGTCCGCTGAGGCGCGCGCGATAGGGCCTGAACAGCGCGCCGATGCGCCGCAGCGACACGGGCGTCGCGGGGATGTCCTCGGGGCGCAGTCCCGGCGGTTGCCGCGAGCGGCGGCCACCGCCACCGCCGTGTCCCTGAGCGAAGGGCTGGGCGCTCACGCCAGAAGACTTTAGAAGGTGCCCACAACCCCGAGGCGCCGGTGCTCAGCGCGGTGGGCGTGTTGCGTCGTAGGCTTAACGCGATGAACCTGTCCGCCTCGGAGACGCGCGTGCTCGGGTGCATGCTCGAAAAGCAGATCACCACGCCCGACATCTATCCGCTGACGCTCAACAGCCTGCGGTTGGCGTGCAACCAGTCGACCAACCGCGACCCGGTGGTGAACTACGACGACGCCGTACTGCGCGATGCGCTGCATCGACTGGAGCGCCGCGGGTACGCACGCCTGGCGAGCGGTCGCGGCAGCCGCGCGCCGAAGTACCGCCACCTGCTGGCCGAAGCGCTGCCGCTCTCGGAGGAGGAGCATGCGGTGCTGTGCGTGCTGCTGCTGCGCGGCGCGCAGACACCGGGGGAGCTCAAGCAGCGGGGCGAGCGGATGCACGCGTTCGCCGATCTGGATGCCGTCCACGAGACGCTCGATCGGTTGATCGCACGCCGGCTGGCCGCGAGGCTGGAGCGCCGGCCCGGTCAGAAGGAGGAGCGCTACGAGCACCTGCTCAGCGCCGACCTCGACGATTCTGGGGTCAGCGAGGCGATCGCGATGCCGGATGTCGCACAGGCCTCGTCGACTCCGACTCCGAGGTCGGCGACCGGCGGATCCAACGGGGGAGGCGCGATCTCGGCCGCCGCGCCGGTCGAGCACCGACCGCCGGCGCCTGCCAGAACCTTGGAGGAGCGGGTGGCGAGATTGGAACGCGCGGTGCAGGAACTGCGCGCGGCGGTGCGGGCATGATCGCGACCGCGACCGACGCCGCCGGTGGAGTCGGCATCCCGATCGCGCTGGCGGCGGGGTTCGTGTCGTTCATGTCCCCGTGCGTGCTGCCGCTGGTGCCCGGATATCTCTCGACGGTCGTCGGGGTCGCGCCCGCGGACATTCAGCATGCGGGAGCACGGCGGGTGCTCGTGCCGAGCCTTTTGTTCATCGCGAGCTTCTCCTCGATCTTCATCCTGCTCGGCCTCACCGCGACGGCGCTCGGCTCGACGTTGCACGAACACAAACCGACCCTCGAACTCCTCGGCGGGGTCGTGATCGTGCTGATGGGTGTCCTGTTCCTGGCCACGCCGTTCGTCGATCGGCTGAACTTCGAGTGGCATTCCGCCTCTCTGCAGAGGCTCGCCGGGCGGGGCGGCCCGCTGATCGCCGGAGCGGCGTTCGCGATCGCGTGGGCGCCCTGCACGAGCATCACGCTCGGCGCGATCCTCACCCAGGCGGCGATCTCCGACTCGCCCGCGCACGCGGCGCTCCTGCTGGCGTTCTACTCCGCGGGCCTGGCGATCCCGTTCCTGTTGATCGCGCTCGCGTTCGAACGCGCCACGAACGCGCTGAGCGTCGTCAAGCGCCACTTCCCGATCGTGATCGCCCTCGGCGGAGTGATCATGATCACGCTCGGGCTGCTGATCCTCACGGGCGAGTTCACCACACTGAACGCCCAAGCGAACAGCTTGCTTTCGGGCACGGGTCTTGACGTTTCGAACATCTGAGGCGGCCCAGCGCACGGCGCTGATGTCGGTCGCCGCCGCGGCGGCGCTGGTGGCGCTCAAGCTCGTCGTCGGGTTGCTCTCCCACAGCCTGGGTCTGGTCGCGGAGGCGATCCACTCGGCCACCGACCTGGTCGCGGCGCTCCTGACCTTCTTCGCGGTGCGGGTGGCGGGGCGTCCGGCCGATCGCGAGCACCCTTACGGTCACGGCAAGGCCGAGCACCTGTCGGCGCTGGGCGAGTCGGCGATCCTGATCTTCGCGAGCGTCGCGATCGCCTATGAGGCGATCGACCGTCTCACCGGCCACGGCCCGACCGCGGACGCACGCTGGTACGTGCTGGCGGTCGTGGGCGCGGTGATCGTGATCGACGCGGGGCGTTCGCGCACGTTGCATCGCGCCGCGCACGAGCATTCGAGCGCGGCGCTGGGGGCGAACGCGCTGCACTTCACGCTCGACCTCGTTGGCTCGATCGCGGTGCTGATCGGGCTCGTGCTGGTGCGCGCGGGCTATCCGCAGGCCGACTCGATCGCTGCCCTGCTGGTCGCCGGGCTCGTGCTGTATTCGGCGGGGAGGCTGATGCGGAGCAATATCCGCGTGCTGATGGACACCGCCTCGGGCCCGGCCGAGCAGACGGCGCGCGCGGCGATCGCCGGGATCGCGGAGCCCGTGACGCTCAGCCGCTTGCGCATGCGCGAATCCGGCGGTCGCCACTTCGTCGACGTGGTGGTCGGCGTGGAGCCCGACGCGGACCTCGCGCACGGCCATGCCGTGGCGAGCGCGATCGAGGATGCGATCGCGCACGACCTGCCGGGCAGCGACGTGATCGTGCACGTCGAGCCCGACACCGAACTCGGCTCCCGCCACCTCAGCCACGGTCCGCGCGCGGTGCTCACCGTCTGCCTCGGTCCCGAGCGCACGCTGGCCGACGCGCGCGCGCTGGCGGACAGGCTGGAGCGCGAGATTAGGGACGAGCATCCGGACGTGGTCGACGTGTCCGTGCACACCGACCACGACTGAGCCGACCGTCAGGCGTCAGGCGGCCTCTCTGAGCGCGGCCATCTCCGGAGACTCCGCGAGCTTCTTCAGCGCGCGCTGCTCCAGCTGGGAGGCTCGCTCGGCGGAGAACCCGAGCCGTTTGCCGATCGCGGTCAACGTCTGGGGCTCCTCGCGCCCGGTGCCGAAGCGCAGCGTCAGCACCGTGCGCTCGGTGTCGGGGAGCTGGGAGATCGCCTCGTGGACGATCCGCTCGCGCTCGTTCTCCCAGGCGGTCTCCTCGGGCACCTCGGCGTCGGCGGGCAGCAGATCTCCGAGGGCGGTGTCGCCGTCCTCTCCGACCTGCTGGTCGAGGCTGACCAGGGCGGCGCGCTGGTGGCGCACCTCCTCGACCTGCTCGATCTCAAGGCCCGTCTCCGCGGCCAGCTCCTCGATCGTGGGCTCGCGCCCGAGCCTGACCGACAGCTCGCGCTCGACGCGCCCGACCTTGCGCGAACGCTGGGCGACGTGCACGGGGAGGCGGATCGTGCGGCCGGAGTTCTCCAGGCCGCGCTGGATCGCCTGCCTGATCCACAGCGTCGCGTAGGTGCTGAACCTGAAGCCCTTGCGCCAGTCGAACTTCTCGCTGGCGCGGATCAGGCCGAGCATGCCCTCCTGCACGAGGTCGGCGAGGGGCAAGCCCTGGTTCTGGTAGCGCCGGGCGTTGGAGGCGACCAGGCGCAGGTTCGAGTTGACGAGCAGTTCCTTGGCCTGCAGGTCGCCGCGCTCGATCTTCTGCGCCAGTTCGATCTCCTGAGCCGGCGTGAGCAGGGGGTAGCGCCGCGAGTGCGCGAGCAGCTGGTCGACGGACTCGGGGATGAAGCTGTCCAGCGCGGCGAGGGCTGCGCTGTCAGCTGGTTTTGCTGGGGTTTTGGGGGTTTTGCGAATGTTGTCTGCCATCTGAGGCCCTTCTAATCCGATGCTTGCAGTCGGAATTATACGCCGCGATAGTTGCGTTGTCAATTATTCTTTGTGGACCGCCGATCGGGGTGTCGTTCGACACTGTGTACGCCGCTCCCTGCTCGCCGGTTGTGCCCATCAGCACTCTTTCTGTCGGCTTTTCTTCCCGTCTGCCGATCTTTCGGCCCCGTATCTGGACATCCGCGCGCCCGCGCGCCCGCGCGCGCTCACGCCCCCGGGAACACCTACAACCCATCAGAGGAGCCCAAGTCTCGTCTATCTACCCAGATTCAGACAGTCCTATCGCCAAGATCGAGCGTAGACCGCATGGCGGATGCATCCCGGCCTACCCGACAACGCCGCGGCTCGGCGTGCTCGACGTGTCGCGGAGGACGCCCTACACTCTCGACCGATGACCTCAGTGGACCTTTCCGGACAGGTCGTGGCCATCACCGGCGCCTCCTCGGGCATCGGCGAGGCCACCGCTCTGGCATGCGCCCGCGCGGGCGCAGCCGTCGCCCTCGCCGCGCGCCGCGTGGATCGCATCCAGGAGCTGGCCGAGCGGATCGTCGCCGACGGCGGGCGCGCGGTCGCGATCGGCGCCGATGTGGGGGAGGAGGAGCAGGCGGGCGAGTTCGTACGCCGCGCCCACGCGGAGCTCGGCCGTCTGGACGTGCTCGTGAACAACGCCGGCGTGATGCTGCTCGGGCCGATCGCCGACGCGCCCACCGAGGAGTGGCGCCGGATGATCCATGCAAACGTCTTCGGCGTCCTGTACTGCACCCACGCCGCCCTGCCGCTGATGCGCGAGCAGGGCGCGGGGCACATCGTCAACGTCAGTTCGGTCGCGGGCCGCTTCGCGCGGCTGGGCTCGGGCGTCTACAACCTCACCAAGTGGGGCGTCGGCGCGTTCTCGGAGTCGCTGCGTCAGGAGGCTGTGCCGCTCGGCGTCCGCGTGACCCTGATCGAGCCCGGCGCCGTCGCCACCGAGCTCGCCGGCCACAACCGTCCCGAGGTCCTCGGGCAGATGGCCAAGCGCTTCGAGGGCGTCACCCCGCTGAGCTCGCAGGACATCGCCGCGGCGATCCTCTACGCGATCGGCCAACCGCCGAACGTGAGCGTCAACGAGCTCCTGATCCGCCCGTCCGGGCAGGTCGGGTAGCGCTCCCGGCGCCGTTTTGCCCGGCCGTCGCTCTCCGCGTTCACACCTCGGGCTCCGATCGGGGCATGATCTCGTGGCCGCGGGAAGGTTCTGCGGCGCGCGGGGTCTGAGGGCTTGAACGCGCCCGCGTCGATACTCCAAGCCGAGGGTCTGCCGGGCGTCGCAGGGCCTGATTCACAAATATGAAAAGATCCGGCGGACTGCCGCCACGACAAGGAGAATGCGATGACGAGCGCGACATCCACCGACAGGCCGACCGTATCCCGGCGTTCGCTCGTGCCGAGCATCGTGATCCTCGCGCTCGCCGCGGCGCTGATCGCGGGCTGCGGCTCGTCGAGCAGCGGCTCGACGTCGAGCTCCTCCTCCACGCCCGCCGCTCCGGCCACGACGCCGAGCACGTCGTCCTCCGGCGCCTCGTCCACTGGTGGCACGGCGGCCAAGTCGACGGTCAGCCTCGAAGCGAGCGCCGAAGGGGAATTGAAATACAACACCACGACGCTCACGGCCAAGGCCGGGAAAGTGTCGATCGACTTCACCAACATGGCCTCGCTGGCGCACAACGTCACGATCGAATCCTCGTCGGGCGCTCAGGTAGGCGCCACGCCCACGTTCCAGGGCGGCTCAAAGACGCTCTCGGTAGACCTCAAACCGGGCACCTATAAGTTCTTCTGCTCAGTTCCCGGACATCGCCAGGCCGGCATGGAAGGAACATTGACCGTGCAGTAGCGGTTTCGCGCTGCGGTGCGGACCGTATGCGTCTTCAGTGGACGTCCTGGCCGCCGAGTGAGATCACGCTCGGAGGGATACTCAAGTGACGCGAGCTGGGACGACCGAGCAGAAGGCGAGAACAGACGATGAAGAATGAGAGCAGCGGTTCGAAGGCGGGAACGGGAGGAGAGTCTCCTTCTCGGCTGATAGACGCGAGGATCGAGGAGCTGGGCGATTGGCGGGGCGAGACGCTCGCTCGGGTTCGCGCTCTCATCAAGCAGGCCGATCCCGAGGTGGTCGAGGATTGGAAATGGCGAGGGGTGCCGGTGTGGTCGCACGCCGGGATCATCACCACCGGTGAGACCTATAAGAACGTCGTGAAGCTGACGTTCGCCAAGGGCGCCTCGTTGGAGGACCCCGCAGGGCTGTTCAACTCCAGCCTCGAGGGCAACACCAGGCGCGCGATCGATATCCACGAGGGCGAGAAGATCGACGGACAGGCGCTGAAGGCGCTGATTCGCGCCGCCGTCGCACTGAACGAAAACTGATGCGCCGCCGCCGCCGCCGCCGCCGCCGGCGGCGAACGCGAACGACCGCGAACGGCCGAACGATCGCGGACACTCGTGCCCCCGTCGGCCCCGCGCGGGCTCGGCCTTACTCGCCCAGGAACTCGCGCAAGAGCGCGTTGAACGCGTCGGGGCGCTCGATCTGGGACATGTGCCCGGTGTCCTCGTAGATGACCTTGCGCGAGCCGGGGATCAGCTCGGCGTAGACGGCGGCGTCGTTGACGGTGATCACGCGATCGCCGTCTCCCCAGACGATCAGCGTGGGGCAGGCGATCTCGGGCAGGCGGTGGCGGAAGTCGTAGTCGAGGTTGGCTTCCAGCCCTTGGATGAAGCCGGGCTTGCCGGCGCCGCGCAGCTGCTCGGCGGCGAGCGCGGCGGGCAGGCGTCCGGGGTGGCGCGTGACGAGGCCGAGCGTGGCGTTGCGCAGCAGCGCGCGCTTGGTGACGATGTCGGACTTGGAGGCCATCCAGGCGGTGTAGGCGGCGACGATGCGCTCGCCGCGGTGCAGGGCCGGCAGCGCGCGCGTGCCGCGGGGGTGGCGGTAGGTGGAGAGGCCGGCGGGGGAGACGAGCACGAGGCGCTCGACGCGCTCGGGGAAGGCGATCGCCAGCTCGGCTGCGGTGAACCCGCCCATCGAGTTGCCGACGACCGCCGCCGTGTCGATGCCGAGCTCCTTGAGCAGGCCGTCGAGGAGGCGCGCGTAGCCGGAGATCGTTATGCGTTCGTGCGGCATCGGCGAGTGGCCGAAGCCGGGGAGGTCCATTGCGATCACGCGGTGGGAGTCGGCGAACACGGGCAGTTGCTCGAGCCAGTTCGGCCACGAGCCCGAGAGGCCGTGCACGAACACGAGCGGGGGGCCTTCGCCGAGGTCGATCGTGTTCACGGGCTGGCCCGCGACGCTGATCCAGCGCTGATGTTCGCGCCAGTCGACGTCGAGCCACGGAGAGCGTCCGGACGGCCCGTAAGCATTCGGCGCGTGATGGCCGTTGCTGGACGCTGTCTCTATGAGGTTCCCACTGGAGGGCTCCATCTGCATAATCTACCGTCTTGCCGCCGGGGGGCCCGCAATCCGACGCTCGGGGCGCGTCGGGGGCCTGCGCGGAGTCGAGGACGAAGCTCGACGGGCGGGCAGGGGTATCACGGATGAGAATCGCAATCGACATCGACTCGACGTTGCACCACTACTGGGACACGCTCTCGGAGATCGCGGTGCGCCGCTTCGGGATCGAGCTGCCGTATGAGGAGCAGTTCACGTGGGGCATCACGCGATTGAAGCCCGAGCAGTTGCAAATCTGCATCGAGGAGAGCCACAGCGACGAGCGCATCCTGGCGGGGGTCCCGTACCCGGGGGCGGTCGAGACGGTGCGCCGCTGGCATTCCCAAGAAGGGCATTACATCCACGTGACGAGCCACCGCGATCCGCGCTGCGCGCCCGCGAGCGAACGGTGGTTGGGAGAGATCGGCCTGCCGTTCGACGACCTGTGCTGCTCATGGGAGAAGGTCTCGCGCTGTGAGGAGTTGCGGATCGACGTGCTGATCGACGACAGCCCGCTGAACCTGACGGCCGCGCTGGAACGGGGGATCGCGGGCGCGACGCTGGCCCATCCCTGGAACCGGGACGTGTGCGACGAAGAGGACGTGCTCGTCGCCGAGGACTGGGCGGGGCTCGCGCGGGTGCTGGAACCGTTGCTGAACAGGCAGGGCACGGAGGTCGTGGCGGCGAATTAGGCCGCATGGATTCTGCCTGGGAGCGCGCGTTGGGGCTGTTGACGGAGGATCTCCATCGCCGCGACGCGGCCGCGCGGACGGTGCGCGCGTATCGCGCCGACCTGAAGCAGTTCGCCGAGTGGGCCACTGCCCGCGGGCTGTCGCCGGCGGGTGTGGCGGCGAAGGAGGTGCGCGCGTATGTCGCTTCGCTGTCCGAGCGCGAGCTTGCGCCGAGTACGAGCGCGCGCAAGCTGGCGGCGCTGAGGGCGCTGTTCGACAGCCAGCGCGAGCACGGCGTGATCGCGCAGAACCCCGCCGAGCTGGTGTCCGCGCCCAGGCGCGCGCGCAACCTGCCGCGGGTGCTGAAAGCGCGCGAGGCGGCGGCGCTGCTGGACGCGATCCCGGCGAGCGAGCCTCTGGAGTTGCGCGACCGGGCGATGTTCGAGCTGGCCTACGCGTGCGGGTTGCGCGCCGAGGAGGTCGTTTCGCTGACGCTCGGGGACGTCGACCAGGACGCCGAGCAGTTGCGCGTCGAGGGCAAGGGTCGCAAGACGCGCTTGGTCCCGGCGGGCGAGCTCGCGCTGAGCGCGGTCGGGGAGTACCTGCGGCGGGGCCGCCCGAAGCTGGCCGAGCCGGCGAGCGGGGAGCAGGCGCTGTTTTTGTCAAAGAGCGGCAGAAGGCTCGGTACGAGCGACGTGCGGCGCAGGCTGCGGGGGTGGGTGAGGCACAGCGCTGTGGAGTCCACGGCGGGCGCGATCTCACCGCATGCGCTGCGCCACAGCTATGCCACGCACCTGCTGGACGGGGGGGCCGACCTGCGCTCGATCCAGGAGCTGCTGGGCCACGCGAGCGTGTCGAGCACCCAGATCTACACCCGCGTGGAGTCGGCGAAGCTGAAAAGCGCCTATGCTCGCAGCCACCCCCGGGCCTAAAGCAAAGGGAGATTGGACGAGGATCCCGGATGGAGACGAACGTAAAAGCGATCGAGCTGCGGGAACTGTGGCGGCGATACAAGTCTGACGATGACCAGCGCGCTCGCGAGCGGCTGGTGGTCGCGTACTCGCCGCTGGTCAAGTACGTGGCGGGCCGCACGGCGGCCGGGTTGCCGCCGCACGTGGAGGAGGCCGACCTGATCTCCTACGGCCTGGTCGGGTTGATCAGCGCGATCGAGCGCTTCGATCTCTCCCGCGAGATCAAGTTCGAGACCTACGCGATCATGCGCATCAAGGGCGCGATCATCGACGAGTTGCGCTCGCTGGACTGGGTGCCGCGCAGCGTGCGCTCGCGCGCACGTGAGGTGGAGCGCGCGAACGTGAAGCTCGAGAACGCGCTGCACCGCGCGCCGACCGACAAGGAGATGGCGGCGGAGCTGAAGATCACCGTGGAGGAACTGAACGATTCGCTGCTTGCGATCTCGAACTCTTCGATGGTCGCGTTGGACGAGCTGTGGTCGACTTCGGACTCCAGCGGCGATCAGGTCTCGCTGATGGACACGATCGAGGATCCGAGCGCGCCCGATCCGGCGAAAGCGCTGGACGTGGGCGATTTGAAGGACCGGATCGCGGAGTCGATCGCGCTGCTGCCCGAGCGCGAGAAGCTCGTGATCGCGCTGTATTACTACGAGAACCTGACCTTGCGCGAGATCGGCGAGGTGCTCGGCGTGACCGAGTCGCGCGTCTCCCAGCTGCATACGAAGGCGGTCCTGCGCTTGCGTTCGCGGATGCAGGAGGAGGCGTTCGCCGGATGACCTTTTTCGGGAAACACGCGGGCTAGTCCCACTACGGCCTTGCCGGCGCCGGTTTCCCTTCCGGCTGCATATCGAGAGCGAGCGTCGATGGGGCTCGTTCGCGCGCTGAGCGCGCACGGCGTCGAGTCTCCGGTACCCTGGTGCGCTGCCCATGGCCACGCGCATGATCGTCACCTCCCAGCCCGATGTCGCTTGCGACGTGTGCGGGCGGCGCCTGTTGCGCGGGGAGCAGCCCGACGTGTTCCTCGCGAGCGGACGGCGGCGGATGGTGTGCGAGCTGTGCGCGCCGCGCGCGAGCGCCGAGGGATGGTTGCGCGAGACCGATCAGGCGCGCACGCTCAGCTTGGGCCCGGCGCGCCCGCGGCAGGTGCGCAACCCGCTGGCGCGCTTGCGCCGCCCCCGCCGGGCGGGTTCAGGGTCGGTTCCCGAGCCGGTGCAGGCGAGTGCCGTGCCGGCGCAGGACGCGCTCGGCGATGAGTTGGCCGAGGCTGTGGACGGCGGCCTGCAGGAGCCCGTCCTCGCGGATGCGACCCCGGTGTTCGCCGGGGCGCTGGTCGAGCCGGTCGCGGCGGCGCAGGCTGAGATCGTCGCCGTCGAGGAGCCCGAGATCGCGGAGGCGCAGGCGCTCGAGCCCGCCGAGGAGGGGTCGTGGCGAGACGCATGGATGTTTGTGAAGGAGTAAGATCGGGTTTGCGATGATCTATTGCGTGGTGCCCCGTGAGCTGTCCGAGGAGCTGTATCCGCAGCTCAGCGAGCACTATGCGAGCGAGGAGAACGTGACGGTGATCGTCGATCGTCGCGAGTCAGACCGCCGCGCGCGCGGGAGCCGTGTGAGCGATGCGGTCAAGCAGCAGCGCGTCGTGCGCGACCGCCGCCGCGCACGGATGCCCGGGGACTTGCCGCCCCTTGCGAAGGCCCTGTAGTTCCCAGAGTCGTCCCAGGCGATCTGCATAATCACGCCGGATGAAGGCGATCGTTCATGTCGATGGCGGCGCGCGCGGCAATCCCGGGCCGGCGGCCGCGGGGTGCGTGATCTCGACGCCCGCGGGGGAGATCCTGGGCGAGCACGCAGAGCTGCTGGGAACGGTCACGAACAACGTCGCCGAGTACCGTGCGCTGCTGCTCGGGCTGCGCTACGCGCGCGAGCTGGGTGTCACCGATGTCGAGGTCGTCAACGACTCGGAGCTGATCGCCAAGCAGATCAACGGCCAGTACAAGGTCAAGCACGCGGCGATGCGCCCGCTGTATCTGGACGCGCTCGCGGTGCTGCGCGAGTTCGAGCATTGGCGGGTGCGCACGGTCCCGCGGGCGCAGAACGCGCAGGCCGACGCGCTGGTGAACGCCGCACTGGATCAAGCCCGCGACGCCGGAACTCTCTGACCGAGCGACCGAGGACGAGGACGCGGACCGATCGACGAGCAGATGCTCTCGTCGATCGTCCGGCGCGCCTGTCGGCCCCGCTCAGTGGAGCGGTTGCGCGGATTTGGCCAGCTGAATCATCTGCGCGTTGGAGAGTTCCTCCAGCAGCGTGTTCGTCAGCCAGTACAGCACGTTGTGCGAGCGCCAGCCGATCACGTGGATGTGCGCGCCGTCGTCGACCATGCGGTAGGAGCGTCCGTCGATGGTCTGCACGCGGGCGTGGGCGAACAGCGGCGGGTTCAGCCAGTCCGAGCCCTCGAAGTCGTAGTAGCCGCCGTTGGTGTTCTGGCGCCAGACGATCACGTAGGCGTGGTGGACGTGGCTGTGCTGGTCGCTGAGCGCGTAGGGGCGCACCTGTTGCTGTTCGGCTGAGCCGGTCTGAAGCGTCGGGTAGAGCACCTCGAAGGGGACCTCCACGGCGGCTTTGACGGCTTCGGCGTTGCCGGCGGAGGAGGTCGGATACAGCCCGAGCGAGCGCAGTGAGAATCCGCTGCCGTGGTGGGCGCTGTGGCGCGAGGCGGGGTGCGCGGGGATTTTCGGCGCCGGCGGGTTGGGGCTTTCGTGGCCGTGCAGGAAGTTCGCGAGCGTGGCCTGCGCGAGCGTGGGCGTGGTGGTGACGTAGGAGCCGCCGTTGGCGCCCTGGAAGTTGACGTTGGCGGTCTGGAACTTGACCTGGCGCAACGGCTTTGTCTGGGAGAAGGCGATCAGCTTCGAGAGTTCGATCAGCTCGCTCGCGGAGGCGTGGAAGGTGGAGCTGACCGCGTGCCCGACGGCCTTGGCGACGGTGTCGATCTGGCCGAGCTCGTTGCTGGGGGAGATCTGCTCGCGCAGGTCGCGCAGGAAGTCCTGCTGGCGGGCGACGCGCACGAAGTCCGAGTCGGTGTGGCGGTAGCGCACGTAGTCGAGCGCGTTTTCGTAGCAGAGCTTCTGGTATCCGGGCTGGAGGTTGATCGAGGTGTAGTCCGTTTCGGTGGAGCCGACGTTCTGGTTGTAGTAGTGGCGGTCGACGTTCACGTACGCGCAGCCGAGCGTGTCGACGACTTTGATGAAGCCCTGGAAGCTGACGTCGACGATGCCGTTGATCTTCAGGCCGGGGAAGACTTCGTGCTCGATCGTTTCGGCGGCGAGCACCATCCCGCCCTTGGTGGCTGCGAGTTTGTTGCCGATCGTGTAGGCGGCGTTGATCTTTTCCTTGACGTAGACCTGCCCGGTCTTGGTCGTGATGTTGACCATCAAGTCGCGCGGGATCGACATCACCGAGGTCTGTCCCTGGCCGGGGTCGAAGCGCACGAGCAGGATCGTGTCCGAGTGCGGCGGGTTTTCGCGGTCGTAGGAGTCCTTGGCGCCCACGCGCCGGTCGGTGCCGAGGATCAGGAACGTCTGCGGTCCGCCGTTGTATTCGGCGGTGACGACGCCCTTGGGGGCGTTGATCTGGTTGAGCTTGGGGAAGACCTCTTCGGCGATGCCGGTGATCTTGTTCAGCGCGACGGTCGCGGTCGCGCCGGCGCTGAGCGCGACGATTGCGACGGCGGCGATCGCGAAGCGCTTGGTCATGCTCCAGCCGGGCGAGGGCGGGCGCTCGTCGTCCTGGGATGTCACCGGATAGCCGCTCATGCCACGCTCGTGCTCGGGCGCACCCGCTCCCCCTGGCGGCGTACGTCCGCGAATGGTAGTGGCCGGACCGGCGTTCCACGCCGATCCGAGAGGTACGCTCGCAGCGTGCTGAGCCCCCGCAACCGCGAGCTTCTCGGGCTGATTCCCGCCGCGCTGCTCGTCACGGGGGGGTTCACGGCGATCTTCATCCAGCAGCAGGACACTTCGCGCGCGGCGGCCACGAGCCTGACGCTGAACCGCGCTTCCAGCGTGTCGCTTACCTACGGCGCGCTGTTTTTGGCGCTGTGCGTCGCGGCGCACCTCGTGATCCGCTTCAGCCTGCCCGACGCGGATCCCTACCTGTTCCCGCTCGCGGCGGTTCTGGCGAGCGTGGGGATTGTGATGGTCTACCGCATCGACCCGGTGCTGGCGCGCCAGCAGGCGCAGTGGATGGTGCTCGGCCTGGTGCTGTTCGCGGCGACGATCCTCGCCCTGCGCCGCCAGGGGGTGGGGGTGCTCGAGCGCTACCGCTACACGATCGCCGCGGTGGGCATCGGCATGACGATCCTGCCGCGCCTGCCGGTGATCGGCGAGCAGGTCAACGGCGCCTACCTCGACATCCATTTCGGCTCGGTCTCCTTCCAGCCGGCCGAGCTGGGGAAGGTCGCGATCGTGATCTTCCTCGCCAGCTACCTGCACGACAACCGCCAGGTGCTCGTGACCGCGGGGCGGCGCGTGCTGGGGTTGACGATCCCGCCGATGAAGCAGTTCGGCCCGATGCTGATCGTGTGGGGCGCGGCGATGGGCACACTGCTGCTGACGCGCGAGCTGGGCACCTCGCTGATGTTCTACGGCGCGTTTCTCGCGCTGCTGTACGTCGCCACCGGACGGCTGTCGTTCCCGTTGATCGGGCTGGCGCTGTTCGCGCTGGGCGCGTGGTTCGTCGCGGGGCACGTCTCGCACGTGCACGCGCGCGTGCTCGCCTGGGAACACCCGCTCGACCCGGTGCTCTACAACCGGCCCCAGGGCAGCTATCAGCTCGCCCAATCCCTGTTCGCCCAAGCCGACGGCGGGCTGCTCGGCACCGGCTTCGATCAGTCGCTGCTGCAGTACCCGGTCGAACTGGCGAACCACCGTATCGTGCGACGCTCGATCCTGCCGGTGCCCGAATCGGACCTGATCTATTCGGTTCTCACCGACGAGCTGGGCCTGGTCGGCGCCGCGGGGCTGTTGCTCGTCTACCTGCTGTTCGTCGCGCGCGGCCTGAAGACGGCGATGCTCGCGAAGGACTCCTTCTCCAAGCTGCTGGCGACAGGCCTGTCGTTCATCGTCGCGATGCAGGTGTTCGTGATCGTCGGCGGCGTCACGCGCGTGATCCCGCTCACCGGCGTCACGCTCCCATTGGTGGCGTACGGCGGCTCTTCGGTGGTGATGAACTTCGTGCTGCTCGCGCTGCTGCTCGTGATCTCCGACCGCGCGCGCCGGCCGTATGCCCGTCGCTGAACGAGCAATGAGCAGGTCTGCGCAGCTTTGTCGCGGGTTTCGGGCGAAAACCTCCATCGATCCGCGCGACGCAGGGCGCCGGGCCATCCACGTCGAAATCCTCGGCCTATGCGCTCTTTGACGGCGTCTCCCGAACCGGCCGCGCGCCTGGTCCTGCGCGCGCCCGCGCCCGATCGCCCCGTCCACCGCTACGGCGGCGGGCTCGCCGAGGGCTTCTCCTCGCCCGCGGGCCTGCACCGGCGTCCTTGGCTCGCGCGCCTGCGCCGCGCGCTGGCGGAGGACCTGTTCGCGGTGCACTACCAGCCGATCGTCGCGATCGCCGACGGTCGCCCCGCCCATTACGAGGCGCTGGTGCGCCTCGCCGACGAACCGTCGGGCCCGCTGGTCGCCCCGGGACGGTTCCTGCCCGCGGCCGAGCGTTACGGTCTCGTGCGCGAGATCGACCGGCTCGTGCTTGCCCGCGTCGCCGCGCTGCTCGGCGCGCGCGCGGAGGGCCCGCGCGTGGCGGTCAACCTCTCCGCGCTGTCGGTGACCGACCCGGCGATGCTCGCGTATGTCGAGCGCTGCCTGAGCAGCGAGGGGGCCGACCCGGGTCGCCTGGTGATCGAGATAACCGAGACGGCCGCGATCTCCGACATGGCTCGCGCCCGCGCCTTCTGCCAGGGCCTCGCGGCGCTGGGCTGCGAGGTCGCATTGGACGACTTCGGCGCGGGCTACGGCTCCTTTCACTACCTGACCCAGCTCCCGTTCGACTACCTGAAGATCGACGGCTCGTTCGTGCGCGGCCTGACCGGCTCGCGCAACGACCAGCTCGTCGTGCGGGCCCTCGTCGGGATCGCCGGCGGCATGGGCGTGCGCACGATCGCCGAGTACGTAACCGACCGCCCCACGCTCACACTGCTGCGCCGCTACGGCGTCGACTACGCCCAGGGGTTCGAGCTGGGAAGACCCCACCCGCGGTTTCCATTCACCGCATAGGGTCGGTCGCGGGGCCCCCCGCTCTCGCCGCCCGCCCGGTGGTGCCCGGCCCGCCAAGTATGGGTTTTTGGAGTCGCCACCTCCAGAGAACTATGGTTTTTTGGAGGAACAGCTCCAAAAGACCCTGGTTTTTTGGGGGCGCGGGCGATCTGTGCGGCATCACAGACCACAAAAGAGGGGGTCTTTTCTGCATTAGGATGCTAATCTGTGTAGCACAGTGGTGGCCGATCGGGACATCTTTCGCGAAAATCCGTGGTGGGCGAGGGCTGGTTGGGAGGCTGACGATCCCCATTTGAGGCGGTTGGATAGTCGGCCGGTGCGGTTGCCCTCGCCGCAGGTCGAGGAGGTGGACATCGCGTGTCCGGGGGTGCACGTGTTGCGGGGGCCGCGGCAGGTCGGGAAGTCGACGGATCTGAAGCTGCTGGTCGTGCGGGCGCTGGGGGAGGGTGTGGCGCCGGGCAGGATCGTGTATCTCACGCTCGATTTGCTCGAGGACCAGCCGGCGGGCGCGCTGGTCGAAAGCGTCGAGCGGGCGCTGTTCCTCGCCGGCGCCGGGGAGGGGCCGCGGCTGATCCTGCTGGACGAGGTCACGGCGGCGCCGCGCTGGCGAACCGCGATCAAGACGCTGTGGGACCGCGGGGCGATCGACGGCGACGTCGTGATCTGCACGGGCTCCTCCGCGATCGATCTCGCCGAGGGGGCGGCCGAGCGGCTGCCGGGCAGGCGCGGCGCGGGGCGCGACATGCTCGTGCTGCCGCAGGACTTCGGTTCCTTTGCGCGCGCGCTGGACGCGAGCGTGCCGCCATCCCCGGGTCTACGCGTCGCCGAGATGCTCACCGCGCAGGGGCGGGATCTGCTGGTTGGCGCCCGTGTCCATCTGCCGGCGCTGGAAGATGCGTTGGAGCGCTATCTGGTCTTCGGCGGGTTGCCCGCGGCGGTGGCTGAGGCCGTGACCGGTCTGCGTGAGCCCAGCGAGGAAGTCAGCCGAGTGCTGTGGGACTCGCTCACCCGCGAGATACAGCGCCGGGGGGCGGGGGTACCCGCCGCGCAGGCGCTGCTGGAGCGAATCATGCGCTCGCTCGGCGCGAAGGTGAGCTGGTCGAGGATCGCCGATGAGCTCGGCGCCCCGCTCGGCTCTCTGAGATCTTCCGCGGCTCGCCATGGACGGGGGAGGGTTCGCAACGATCCGCGCACCGTCCAGAGCTATGTCGAGCTCTTGGCGATCGACTACTTCGCGTTGATCCTCTACTTCTGGAAGCAGGACTCCGGCACCGGCTCCGTCGCGAAGGACAAGAAGCTCTATTTCGGCGACCCGTTGCTGCACACGATCACCGCGGCGCGCACCGGCCTGCCGACAGACACGCATGCGCTCGTGGAGAACGCGCTCGCGCTCGCGCTCTACCGTCGCTACGAGCCCTCCGAGCGCAGCGCCGAGAACTTCCTCGCGCCCGAGCGCCTGCACGTCTGGGGCACCCGCAGGGGCGGGGAGATCGACTTCGTGTGCGGTCCGCGCGAGGCGATCGACGCCGTCGAGGTAGCCGACTGGGCCAGAGTAAACCGCCAGAAGGCCACTGCGCCGATGCGAGCCCTACCCGGACGCCCCGCGATCGTCGCGACCCGCAACGAGCTGCAGTTCACCGACACCGCCAACCTCATACCCGCCGCGCTGCTGTTGTGGGCGCTGTCCGGTTGAGATAGCCCAAACGCCGGCCCGCGACGCGCCGTGGCTCCCTACCGAGGCTGCGGGAACTGCGTGCGCATCGCCGCGTCCCAGACGCGGTCGGGCGTGAGGCGGCGCTGGGCGATCGCCAGCCTGGCCGAGGCCGTCACCCGCATCCGCGCCGACGGGCGCTTGCGCGAGATCGCCTTCTCGATCGCCTTGGCGACGGCGTCCGGGCCGCCGCCGAGGTGGCGCATCGGACCCTCGTAGGTCTCGGTCGTCAACTTCGTCAGCTTCGCGTTGAACTCGCCGTAGGGGCCGTCGTCGGACACGGCGTCCATGCTCGCGACGGCCGCGCTGCCGAAGTCGGTCACGATCAGCCCCGGCTCGATCAGGACCGTGTCGATCCCAAAGCCGCGCACCTCGAAGCGCAGCGCGTCGGAGATCGCCTCCAGCGCGTGCTTGGTCGCGTGGTAGAAGCCGCCGCCGGGGAACGTCAACCGCCCGCCCATCGAGCCGATGTTCACGATCTTGCCCCAGCGTTGCTCGCGCATCTTCGGCAGCACGAGCTGCGTCAGCGCCACGACCCCGAAGACGTTCGTCTCAAACTGGCGGCGCACGGCCTCCATCTCGACCTGCTCCACCGGCCCGCTCTGGCTGTAGCCGGCGTTGTTGATCAGCACGCCCACGGCGCCCTGCTCGCGCTCGACCTGCGCCACGGCCGCGCGCATCGACTCCGCGCCGGTCACGTCCAGCGTCAGCGTCCTACAGCCGGCCTGCGCCAGGTCGGCGATCGACTCCGGGCGGCGCGCGCTCGCATACACCGTCCAGCCCTTGCGCGCCAAACGCAGCGCCGTGGCGCGGCCGATGCCAGACGAGCAGCCGGTGATCAAAACCGCCTTCGAAGGAGCGCTCATACGGCTCGCAGCATACGGGCCCCGACTCAATTAGGGTGAGCGCCCATGCGCGCAGTCACCTTCCAGGCGCCCAACGAGGTCGCCGTGCAGGACGTCCCCGAGCCCGAGCTGCAGCGCCCCGACGACGCGATCGTGCAGGTCGACGCGAGCGGCATCTGCGGCTCGGACCTGCACATCTACCACGGTCGCGTCCCGGTAGAGCAGGGCTTCACGATCGGCCACGAGTTCGTCGGCACGCTCCTCGCCGCCGGCCCCGAGTTCGAGCGCGCCGCAGTAGGCGAGCGCGTGCTCGGCTGCTTTCACACCGCCTGCGCCACCTGCACACCGTGCATTCGCGGCGACTACCACCGCTGCGCGCGCGGGCGCACGTTCGGGCACGGCTCCAAACTCGGCGACCTGCAAGGCGCCCAGGCCGAGCGCCTGCTCGTGCCGCGCGCCAACCTCACGCTGCGCCGCGTCCCCGAGAACATGTCCGACGACGTCGCGCTGTTCGCCGGCGACGTGCTCGGCACCGGCTATCACGCGATCGCCCACGCCGGACTGCGCAGCGGCGACACCGCCGCCGTGCTCGGGCTCGGACCGGTCGGGCTGTGCGCGATCCAGGCCGCCCGCGCGGCAGGCGCCACGCAGGTGTTCGCGATCGACACCGTCCCCGAGCGCCTCGACATGGCCCGCAACTTCGGCGCCATCCCCATCCACCTCACCGACGAGGAGCCCAAGCGCGCGATCCGCGCCGCCACCGCAGGCGCCGGCGTCGATGTGGTCGTGGACGCCGTCGGCGACCCCGCCCCGCTGGCGCTGGCCATCAGCCTCGTGCGCGACGCCGGCACCGTCTCCGGCATCGGCGCCTACGCCGGCAAGGGCGAGGTCCCGCTCGGCCTCGCCTGGCTGAAGGGCGTCACGCTCAGGCTCGGCCTCGCCAACGTCATCGCCCACGTCGACCGCGTGCTCGCGATGATCTCCGCCGGCCTGCTCGACCCCGCGCCGCTCGTCACCCACCACATGGCACTCGATGAGGCCCCCGAGGCCTACGCGATCTACGACCGCCGCGAAGCGCTCAAGATCGTCCTCACCCCGTAAACCGCGATCGATATGCCGCAGCTGCGGTAACCGGCGCCGGCAGCGTCTCTACGAAGACACCGGGCTATGGGTTTCCCACCCCCGTACCACCCGCTTTCCGCGACAGGTAGGCTGCATTCCATGACCACAGCCTCCGCCACAGTCCTCCCCGACGCGCTCGACGACGCCGCGCGCGCATTTATCTCCGGACCCCACGGCCTGCTGATCGGCGACGAGCGCCCCGACGCCGCGGACGGGCATAGCACGTTCGCCACGCTCGACCCCGCCACGGGCCGGGAGATCGCCCAGGTCGCCTTCGCCGGTCCCAAGGACGCCGACCGCGCCGTCGCCGCCGCCCGCGCCGCCCTGCAAGGACCCTGGTCACAGCTGCCCGCGGCCGGGCGCGAGCGCCTGCTGGGAGAGCTCGCGCTCGCCGTCGAAAACCACGCGCAGGAACTCGCCCAGATCGAGTCGCTTGACAACGGCAAGCCCGTCGGCCTCGCCCAACACGTCGACGTGCGCGGAACCGCCGCGCACCTGCGCTACTTCGCCGGCTGGCCCACCAAGATCGAGGGCGCCGTCCTGCCCGTCGCCGCCGGCACCGGCATGCATTGCTACACCCGCCACGAACCCGTCGGCGTCTGCGCCCAGGTGATCCCCTGGAACTTCCCCCTGCTGATGGCCGCCTGGAAGCTCGCGCCCGCCCTCGCCGCCGGCTGCACCGTCGTGCTCAAGCCGGCCGAGCAGACCCCGCTCTCCGCGCTTCGCCTCGGCGAACTGGCGCTGCAGGTCGGCTTCCCGCCCGGCGTCGTCAACGTCCTCACCGGCGACGGCTCCACCGGCGCCGCGCTCGTCGCCCACCCCGACATCGACAAGATCGCCTTCACCGGCTCCACCGCGGTAGGACGCGAGATCGGCGCCGTCGCCGGGCGCGGCCTCAAGCGCGTCACGCTCGAGCTCGGCGGCAAGTCGCCCAACATCATCCTCCCCGACGCCGACATCGACGCCGCCATCGCCGGCGCCTTCCAGGCGCTCTACTTCAACTCCGGCCAGGCCTGCAACGCCGGCTCGCGCCTGTACGCCCCCGCCGAGCGCTTCGATGAGATCGTGAGCAAGCTGGCCGAGCGCGCCTCGCAGACGCCGCTCGGTCCCGGTCTCGACCCCGCCACCCAGCTCGGGCCGCTGATCTCCGCCGAGCAGCGCTCGCGCGTGCTCTCCTACATCGATTCCGGCCGCGACTCGGGCGCCGAGCTGTTGACCGGCGGCGCGGCGACGCTCAGCGACAGCGGCGGCTACTACGTCGAACCGACCCTCTTCACCACCACCTCCGACGAGCTCGACATCGCCCGCGAGGAGATCTTCGGGCCCGTCCTCGTCGCCTCGCCGTATGACACCTTGGAGGAGGTCGCCGCGCGCGCCAACGCCACCGAGTACGGCCTCGCCGCCGGCATCTGGACCCGGGATGTCGGTAACGCCCACAAGCTCGCCGCGCAACTGCGCGCCGGCATGATCTACGTCAACAGCTGGGGCGCCGTCGACCCCTCCGCCCCCTTCGGCGGCTTCAAGGCCTCCGGCGTCGGGCGCGAGCACGGCCGCGACGGCCTCGACGCCTACCTCGAGACAAAGACCGTCTGGACCGCGCTGTAGCCCCGGTCCAGGTCCGCACGCCCGCCGTGGTCGCCCCGACGTGACGCCAACCCTCGCCGCGGGCGCCCCCGCACAGCCCGCATCCTCCTCCGCCGCCGCGACAGGCGCCCAGACCGCGCGTTGGCGGGCGCCGCTCGCCGCCGTCTGCGCGCTTGTGCTGCTCGCCGCCACCGTCGAGATCGTGCTCGACGCCGCCCAGCGCCACTCGCCGCTGGTACCGCGCTCGCCCCAGATCTCCGGCTGGCTCGCCTCCCTCGGCGGCGAGCGCCTGGGCTACCGCGTCTTCCTGATCGCGATCCTCGCCGCGAGTGCCGCCTACGGCGTCCTGCTCGCGCTCGTGCGCGCGCGCGCGCGCTCCGGCGAGAAGGGGGAGGGGAGCGCGTCAGAGGGCCGCGGTCGTGCGATCCGCGGGTTGACCGTGTCCCGCTTGGCGATCGCTCTCGTCGCGCTGCTCAACCTGATCGTGTTCGTCGGCCCGATCCTGATCTCCACCGACGTCTTCAGCTACCTCGCCTACGCCCGCATGGGCGTCGTGCACTCCATCGACCCCTACACCCACGGCCCCGTCGCGATCGTCGGCGACCCCGTCTTCTACTACGTCGGGCACGACTGGCTGCGCGTCGCCACCGCCTACGGCCCCGTCTACACGCTGCTCTCCTACCCGCTGGGGGCGCTCGGCCTGATCGGCGGGCTGTGGGGGATGAAGCTCTACGCGCTCATCGCCTCCGCCGCCACGCTCGCGCTCACCTGGAACGTCGCGCGCCGGCGCGGGCAGGACCGCGTGTTCGCGCTGCTCGCCGTCGGCGCCAACCCGCTGTACGTGATCTACGGCCTCGGCGGCGCGCACAACGACCTGATCATGCTCGCGCTGATGATGGCCGCCGTCGCCCTCACGCTCTCAGACCGCGACGCGCTCGCCGGCGCGGCCGTCGTCGTGGGCGCGCTCGTCAAGGCCACCGTCGCCGTGCTGCTCCCGTTCATGATCCTCGCCCGGAAGCGATCCGCCGCGCTCTACGGCGCGCTCGCCGCGCTCGGGTTGTGCGCGCTCGCGGGCTACCTCGCCTTCGGCATCCACGGCATCGACGTCGTCTCCGCGCTCAACCGCGACTCCGCGTTCGTCTCCACCGACAGCTTCCCCAACGAGCTCGCGCACCTGTTCGGCAAGCCCGGCGTCTTCCCCGTCGACCACGATCTGCTCAAGGCCGCGCTCGTGCTGATCGTCCTGCACCTGCTGTATCGCACCTGGCGCGGCTATGACTGGGTCGCCGCCTCCGGCTGGGCGCTCCTGGCGATCTCCGTCACCAGCACCTGGCTGCTCGCCTGGTACATCCTCTGGCCGCTCCCGCTCGCCGTGATCACGCGCGACCGGCGCCTGCTCATCGCCACGCTGTTCGTGCAGGCGCTCTTCATCGCCCATCAGACGTCCCCATTGTTCGCCCCGGTGTCATGAGCATGAGTCGAGTCCGCCTGATCGAGACGACGCTCTTGATCCTGTTCGGGCTGCTGCTCGCCGGGGCGACGGTCAACGACGTCGCCCGCCAGACCCACGTCAACCAGCGCCTGATCGACGACCTGCACACCTGGCGCTCCTACACCCACCACGACTATCACAACCTCTCGATCGAGCAGACCCTCTACGGCGAACGCTCGGAGCGCGAGGTCGTCTGCGGCAACACCACGCCGGGGCCCCCGAAAGCGCGCATCCAGATCTGCCTCGCGATCTGGGGACCCGTCGCGGGCGGAAAACGCGTCGTGCACGGCGGCTGGTATCTGCCGCCGGGCACCGAAGAAGACCTGCGCCGCCACCGCTACGGCTGCTTCGGCCCGGCCTCTTCCGGCATGTGCCCGCAGTGAGCTCACGGCGGCTTCCCGCGTGGTGGCCGCTCGCCGCGCTCACGCTCCTCGCTGCCGTCCTGCGGCTGTCCACGCTCGGGGCGCAGAGCCTCTGGTACGACGAGGCCTTCACGCCCGTCCACGTCCTGCACCCGAGCCTCACCGCGACGCTGCGCTCGGTCGTGCACACCGAGAACACACCCCCGCTGTGGTACCTGATCGCGTGGGCCGACACGCGCCTGCTGGGAACGGGGGAGTACGCGCTGCGCCTGCCCTCGGCGCTTGCCGGCATCGCCACCGTGCCCGTCGCCTGGGCGATCGGGCGCGAGCTGACCGCCCGCCGCGCCACCGCGATCGCCGCCGCCGCATTCGTCGCCGTCAACCCGCTGCTGCTGTGGTACTCCCAGGAGGCGCGCGCCTACGGCCTGTTCGTGCTGTTCGCCGCGCTTGCCATGCTCTGCTTCCTGCGCGCCCTGCAGCAGCCGACGCCGGGACGCATGGCGCTGTTCGCGCTCAGCGGCTCGCTCGCGCTGCTCAGCCACTACTTCGCCGTGTTCCTGCTGATCCCGATGGTCCTGTGGCTCGTGTTCGCGCACGCCGACCGCCTGCGCACCGTCATGCCCGCGATCGGAGCGCTCGTGCTCGCCGGCCTCGCGCTCACGCCGCTGATCTCCGCGCAGGGCGGCCACGGCACGCAATGGATCGGGCAATGGGCGCTCTCCAGCCGCCTGCAGGCGATCCCTCAGTACTACCTCACCGACTACTACGGCGCCGCGCTCGGGCACGGCATCGAGCTGCTGGTGGCGCTGCCGATTCTCGCCGGCCTGGCGCTCGGCCTGTGGCGCGTGCTGACCCCGCCCGAGGAGCGCGGCGCGCTGATAGCACTCGCGATCGCCGCCGGGGGCATCCTGATCCCGATCGCGCTCGTCGCCTTCGGCGCCGACTACCTCGCGCCGCGCAACCTGATCGGCGCGATGATCCCGCTCACCGCGCTGATCGCCGTGATTGTGCCCTCTCAGCGCGCCGGACGCACCGGGATCGCACTCGCGGCGATCGTCGCCACCGGGTTCCTGGCGATCTCAGTGGACGTAACGTTCAGCCCGCGCCTGCAACGCGGGGACTGGCGCGGCCTCGCGCGGATCCTGCGCAATCCGCCGTTCCCCGCCACGGGATCGCCGATCGGCGCGCCCTCCACCGCCGTGCCGGGCGACCGGCGCGCGATCACGACCGTCGAGCTGGGCGCGGCGCCGCTCGAGTACTACATCCCCGGGCTGCACAACCTGCCCGCGGGCAGATCGGCGATCCTGAACGAGATCGACGAGACCGGCTACTCGCCGCTGCGCCCCTCCGCGGGCACGCCGCCGGCGCCCGGCTTTCGTCTGCTCGCACGGCGCGATATTCACGGTCTGATCGTCTATCGCTTCTACTCCGCCACGCCCCGTGCGGTCTCCGAGGCGACCCTGCGCCGGCACGTCATCACCCGCGCGCACCCCGAGGTGCTGGTCGGCGCCGGTGCGTGACCGTCGCCGGCAGGCAAAACCATCTAGCTTTCCGGCATGTCCTCCCCTGTGACGGTAGAGGCTTCATCATCGTCCGGTGACGCGCACGTGGCGCTGCAACGAGCCCGCGAGCATCTCCTCTCGCTGCAAGACGCCTCAGGGTGGTGGCAGGGAGAGCTGCAGACGAACGTGACGATGGACGCCGAGGACATGCTCCTGCGCGAGTTCCTCGGCGTGCGCGATCCCGATCAAACAGCGCGTTCGGCCGCTTGGATCCGCTCCCAGCAGCGCGAGGACGGCACCTGGGCGAACTTCCACGGCGGCCCCGGCGAGCTGTCCACCACGATCGAGGCCTACTGGGCGCTGCGCCTGGCCGGCGACGCGCCCGAGCGCGAGCACATGCGCAAGGCCGCCGCGTTCGTGCGCGCGCAGGGCGGGATCGAGCGCGCACGCGTGTTCACCCACGTCTGGCTGGCGCTGTTCGGACTGTGGTCCTGGGATCGAGTGCCCGCGCTGCCCCCCGAGATCGTGCTGCTGCCCCGCCGGGTGGCGCTGAACGTGTACGACTTCGCCTGCTGGGCGCGCCAGACGATCGTCGCGCTGGCGCTCGTCAAAGCCCACCGGCCGGTACGACCGCTGTGGTTCGACCTGGCCGAGCTGCGCTCAGGCCAAGCGCCGCTCCCACGCCGCCCCCCGTCCCGGCACGGCCGCCTGCTGGGCGGCCTTGACCGGGTCCTGCGCGCCTACGAGCAGCACCCGATCGGGCCGTTGCGCCGGCTCGCGCTCGGGCGCGCGGAGCGCTGGATCGTGCGCCGCCAGGAGGCCGACGGCTCCTGGGGCGGGATCCAGCCCCCGTGGGTCTACTCGCTGATGGCCCTGCACCTGCGCGGCTACCCGCTCACCCATCCGGTGATGCGCCGCGGCCTGCAGGGCCTGGAGCGCTTCATGGTCGAGGACGAGGACGACGCCCGCGGAGTCGGTGCGCCGGCCGGTCGGAGCCGGCGCCTGGAAGCGTGCCAGTCGCCCGTCTGGGACACGGCGCTGGCGATCGTCGCGCTCGCCGACGCCGGCCTCCCCGGCGACGATCGCGCGATGCTGCGCGCCGCGCGATGGCTGCTCGGCGAGGAGGTCACCCAGAGCGGCGACTGGGCCGTCGCCCGCCGGGGTCTCGCGCCCGGCGGATGGGCGTTCGAGTTCGCCAACGTCAACTACCCCGACGTCGACGACACCGCCGAGGTCGCGCTCGCGCTGCGCCGCGTCGCGGATGTGCTCGATATCCGGGATGACGCCCGCACCGGCGGCGAGGGGCTTCGCGGCGAGATCGACGGCGCGATCGCGCGAGCCGCGCGCTGGGCGCAGGGCATGCAGAGCAAGGGCGGCGGCTGGGGCGCATTCGACGCCGACAACACGCGCGCGCTCGTGCGCGAGCTGCCGTTCCTGGACTTCGGCGAGGTGATCGACGAGCCGAGCGCCGACGTCACCGCGCACGCCCTGGAGATGCTCGCCGCGCTCGACCTGCTCGACACGCCCGCCGCGCGTCGCGGCGCGCGCTGGCTGCTCGCAGAGCAAGAGCCCGACGGCTCGTGGTTCGGGCGCTGGGGCGTCAACCACATCTACGGGACCGGCGCGGCGGTGCCGGCGCTGATCGCGGCCGGTGTCGCGCCGGGAGAGAGCTGCATCCGCCGCGCGGTGGACTGGCTCGAAGCCCACCAGAACGAGGACGGCGGCTGGGGCGAGGATCCCCGCTCCTACGACGATCCCGCCTGGATCGGGCGCGGTCACAGCACCGCCTCACAGACCGCCTGGGCGCTGCTCGCGCTGCACGCCGCCGGCCACGCCGCCGCGCCCGCTGCGCGCCGCGGGATCGACTGGCTCACGCGCACCCAGCGCGCGGACGGCACCTGGGAGGAGCCGCAATACACCGGCACCGGATTCCCCTCGGACTACTACATCAACTATCACCTCTACCGGCTCGTCTTTCCGATCATGGCCCTCGGCCGCTGCCTGACGGAGTGAGGACGCTCCCGGGCGATCCGCCGATCGACGCCCCCACGGCGAGCGCCGTGATGGCGCGCGCGCAAAGCGAGAACTTCCCGGTCGCCTCACGGCTGCTCGGGCGTGTGATGCGCCGGCATCTGCTCGCGATCTACGGCTTCGCCCGGCTCGCCGACGAACTCGGCGACACCCACGCCGGCGAGCGCCCGGCGGCGCTTGACTGGCTGGAAGGAGACCTCGATCGCGCCTATCGCGGCGAGGCCGAACACCCGCTGCTGACACGCCTGCAGCCGACGCTGCGCGAATGCGAGCTGCCGCGCGAACCGTTCCTGCGCCTGATCGAGGCCAACCGCACCGACCAGCGCGTCACCCGCTATGAGACCTGGGAGCAGCTGCGCGCCTACTGCACGCTCTCCGCCGATCCCGTCGGCGAGCTCGTGCTCGGCGTCTTTCGTCAACGCACGCCCGCGCGGGTGGTGCTCTCCAACGACATTTGCACAGCGCTGCAACTGATCGAGCACTGCCAGGACGTGGCCGAGGATCTGGGCCGCGGGCGACGCGTCTACCTCCCGGCTGAGGACCTCGCCCGCTTCGGCTGCACGCTCGCGGACCTCTCCGAGCCCCACGCCGGTCGGGCGCTGCGCGCCACGCTCGCCTTCGAGTGCGCCCGCGCACGGGAACTGCTCGCGCGCGGCGCCCCGCTGATCGACGAGCTGCGCGGATGGCGCGCGCGGCTCGCGGTCGCGGCGTTCGTGGCCGGCGGACGCGCCGCGCTGGATGCGATCGAGCGCGCGGACTACGACGTGCTCGCCGAACCGCCCAGCGCCGGCGCCGGCAGGCGCGCCCTCGCGCTGCTTGGCACGCTCGCGGAGCGCCGCCGATGAGCTCCGCCGCCGCCACCCGGGACGCCTACCGCGCGTGCGAGGCGATCACCAGGCATTCGGCCGCGAACTTCTACTACGGCATCCGCCTGCTCTCGCCACCGCGACGCCGGGCGATGTGCGCGGTATACGCGTTCGCGCGCCGCATCGACGACATCGGCGACGGTGAGCTCGCGCAGGAGCGCAAGCGTGCGGGCCTCGACGCCCAGGCGCGCGCGCTCGCCGCGTTACCGGGCGGCGCCGGCAGGGAGGCGGCGAGCGATCCCGTGATGGTCGCCCTGGGCGACGCCTACGCGCGCTTTGACGTGCCCCCCGATGCCCTGCAGGCGCTGATCGAAGGGGTGCGCATGGACGTGCAGGGCGTGCGCTATGAGACCTTCGAGGAGCTCGTGCTCTACTGCCGGCGCGTCGCCGGCGCGATCGGCCGCGCGTGCCTGGCGATCTTCGCGCTGCGCGACCCGGCCGGCGCCGATCGCGACGCGGCACAGGCGCTCGCGGACGATCTCGGCGTGGCGTTGCAGCTCACGAACATCCTGCGCGACGTGCGCGAGGACGCGCACAACGGCCGCGTCTACCTGCCCGCCGAAGATCTGCGCCGCTTCGGTCTGATCGCGGCCGGCGAGGAGCGCGAGGCGCCCGCGAGGATCGCCAAGCTCGCCGACCGCCCCGCGCTCGACGGGAGGAACGGCGCCGGACACGACGGCGAGCCCGCCGAGGCGGACTGGCTCGATGCGCTCGTGCGCTTCCAGGCCGATCGCGCGCGTGTCTGGTTCGATCGCGGGATCGCGCTGGCGCCGCTGCTCGACAGGCGCAGCGCGGCGTGCCTGCTGGCGATGGCGGGCATCTACCGCCGCCTGCTCACGCGCATCGCCGCCGACCCGCAGCGCGCCCTGCGCGCGCGGATCTCGCTGCCGATGCGCGAGAAGACATGGGTCGCCGCCCGCTCGATGCTCGGGAGCGGTGGATGAGCGCCGTCGCCGAGGGCGCTGACAGCGACGTGCTCGTGATCGGCGGCGGGCTCGCGGGGATCGCCGCGGCGCTTGACTGCGCCGAGGCCGGCGCCCGCGTGACGCTCGTGGAGGTCCGCCGCCGGCTCGGCGGCGCCGCCTACTCGTTTCAGCGCCACGGGCTGAGCATCGACAACGGCCAGCACGTGTTCCTGCGCTGCTGCACCGCCTACCGCCGGCTCCTGCGCCGGCTCGCAAGCGAGCGCGGCGTGGTCGTGCAGGAGCGCCTGCGCATCCCCGTGCTGAGCCCCGGGAAGGAGCCGTTCCTCCTGCGCCGGAACGGGCTCCCGGCGCCGCTTCACCTCGCGGGAGCGCTGCTGCGCTATCCCCATCTCAAGCCCGCGCAACGGCTGGGTGCGGCGCGCGCCGCACTCGCGCTCGGGCGGCTCGACCCGGGCGACCCCGCGCTCGAACGCCGGACCCTCGGCGAATGGCTGTGCGAACACGGTCAGGGCCCAGAGGCGGTGGCCGCGCTGTGGGATCTGATCGCGCTGCCGACCCTGAACCTGCCCGCGGCGCAGGCCTCGCTCGCGCTCGGCGCGTTCGTGTTCCAGACCGGCCTGCTCGCGAGCGCGAGCGCGGGCGACATCGGCTTTCACGAGCGCCCGCTCAGCGAGACGATCGCCGAGCCCGCGCTGCGCGCGCTCCGGGACGCCGGCGTCGAGGTCTGCCTGGGATGGCGCGCGGAATCGATCGAGCGCGCCGGAACGGGCTTTCGAGTGCGCGGCACGGGCGCGAAAGATCTCGCAGACGCGCCCGCCCCCGAGCGCTTCGGCCGGAGCGCGATCGTGGCCCTCCCGCACGCTCGCGCGGCCGGGTTGCTGCGGACGCTCGCGCCCGAACTCGCCGGCAGGCTCTCCCAGCTGCGGTCCTCGCCGATCGTCAACATCCACGTCGTCTATGACCGCCGCGTCTGCAAGCACCGCTTCGCCGCCGGCGTCGGCACGCCCGTGCAATACCTGTTCGATCGCACCGCCGCCGCCGGCGCCGTCCCGGCCGAGCGCCAATATCTGGCGGTGTCGCTGTCGGGCGCCGAGCGAGAGATGCGGATGAGCGTGGACGAGCTGCGCGAGCACTACCTGCCCGCGCTCGCGGCGCTGCTGCCGCGTGCTCGGGCTGCCCGCGTCGAGAGCTTCTTCGTCACGCGCGAGCACGCCGCCACGTTCCGCGCGCTCCCCGGCGTCGCCCGGCTGCGTCCAAGCGCCGGCGCCGCCGCGCCCGGGCTGGCGCTCGCCGGGGCCTTCACCGACACGGGCTGGCCCGCCACGCTCGAGGGCGCCGTGCTGAGCGGTCACGCGGCCGCCGCGACCGTGCTCGCAGAACTCGGCCGCGAGCACGCCGACGTGGGCGGCGGGGCGGTCGGCCAAACGCGGGCGGGAGCAAGCGCGTGAGGCGGATCCTCGTCGCCGCGCCGCTCGCCCTGGAGCAGGCGCTGATCCGCTCGGGCGCGCGCGGCGCCCGCGTGCGCAAGACCGGCATGGGCCCCCACAGGTCACTGGCGGCGGTGCAGCGCCTTGCGCGCGAACCGGGCGACGCGCTGCTCGTGCTCGGCTTCTGCGGGGGCCTTGACGCGCAATCGCGCCCCGGGGAAGTGATCGTCGCCGAGGACGTGCTGAGCGCCGCCGACGAAGCCCACGATCAGGTCCAGGCGGCGTGCCACGGCTCCGAGCGACTGGCGGGCGCGCTCGCAGACGCCGGCCTGAGGGTGCGGACGGGGTCGATCGTCGGCGTCGGCAAGATCGCCACCGGCGAGCGGCGCGAGCAGCTGCGCGCGGCCGGCGCGCTGGCCGTGGACATGGAGTCGGCGTGGCTCGCCGCGGGCGCCGCCGGACGGCCGTTCGCGGTCGTGCGCGTCGTGCTCGACAGCCCCAGCCACGAGCTGTTTCGCGTGCAGGCCGCGGGTGGCGCGCTGAAGGCGGCGCGGACGCTACGGCGCGCCTCCGCGGTCGCGCTTGGCGTCTGGGACGGGGAGGACTAAGGTAACGCGGATGGCGGTACGGGTCAGGCAGAGCACGCGCATGGGCTGGTATCTGCTGCGCCAGCGCTTGGCGGGGCGTGAGAAGTTCCCGCTGATCGTCGAGCTGGAGCCGCTGTTTCAGTGCAACCTCGCCTGCTCGGGCTGCGGCAAGATCCAGCATCCCGAGCACGAGCTGCGCCGTCGCATGCCGGTCAAGCAGGCGATCGCGGCGATCGAGGAGAGCGGCACGCCGATGGTCTCGATCGCCGGCGGCGAGCCCTTGATCCATCCGGAGATCCACGTGATCGCCGACGAGCTGATCAAACGCAAGAAGTTCGTCTACCTCTGCACGAACGCGCTGCTGCTGGAGAAGAAGCTCGGAAACTTCAGGCCCAGCCCCTACTTCTCCTGGGCGGTGCACATGGACGGCCTGCGCGAGCGCCACGACGCCTCGGTCGAGCGCGAGGGCGTGTTCGACAAGGCCGTCGCGGCGATCAAGGCCGCCAAGGCGGCCGGGTTCCGGGTGACGACGAACACGACCTTCTTCACGCACGACTCGCCCAAAACGGTGCGCGAAGTGCTCGACTTCCTCAACGACGACCTGCAGGTCGACGAGATGATGATCTCACCCGCCTACGCCTATGAGAAAGCCCCCGACCAGGAGCACTTCCTCGGCGTCAGCCAGACGCGCAAGCTGTTCAAGGAGGCCTTCGGCGAAGGCCGGCGCAAACGCTGGCGGCTGAACCACAGCCCGCTGTTCCTGGACTTTCTCGAAGGCAAGGCCGAATTCGACTGCACCGCCTGGGGGATACCGAGCTATTCGCTGTTCGGCTGGCAGCGCCCCTGCTACCTGATGTCCGACGGGTACACGCAGACCTACAAAGAGCTGCTGGAGACCACCGACTGGAGCGCCTACGGTCGCGGCCGCGACCCGCGCTGTGAGAACTGCATGGCCCACTGCGGCTACGAGCCGACCGCCGTACTGCAGACCACCCACTCGCTCAAGCAGTCACTCCGCGCGCTCGTCTCCTAGCGGCCCGCTGGCGCGGCGCCAGGCTGCGTCCTCAGTCGCTCGCGTACCTAGTACGCCACGCTCCCTGCGTCCTGGCCTGGCCTGGCCTGGCCTGGCCTGGCCTGGCCTGGCCAGCGACCCGCTAGATGTCGTGATCTATCCGTGTGTTGGCGCTCGCACGGATGTCCCGCCAGGTGAGGCCCTCGCCGAGCAGCGCCGGTATGCCCAGCGCAAGCGCCGTGAGGACCTCGACGGCCTGCAGCACGATCCCGTAGGCGATCGCCTGGCCCGCGCCGACGCCGTAGGCCGCGAGCACGACCAGGCAGGCGGCCTGGAAGACGCCCACGTTGGAAGGCGTCGCCGGCAGGATCGCGCTGACGTTCACCGCGAGCAGCACCGCGGCGGCGGCCACGAGCGTAGGATGCGCGGGCACGCCCAGCGCGAGCAGGACCGCATAGCAGGCGAGCCACTGCAGCAGCCACGCGCACAGCTGGGCGGTCACCGCGGCGATCCCGTGGCGCGGGGTCACGAACACGGCCAGGCCCTGTCTGGCGAGTCCCAGCAGGCGCGCGATGCTCGCGGCGGCCAGGCGCAGGCGCAGCGAGCGCGAGCGGCGGCCGATGCGCAGTAGACCGGGTCCGAGCAGCACCAGCGCGCACAGCGCCAGCGGGACGGCCGCGACCGCGAGTATCGCCGCGAAGCGGCCGTGCACGGGAATGCTGCTGAACGTGATCGACGCGAGGATCGCGAGCGCGAGCAGGTTGATCAGCGTCTGCGAGAACACCGTCCCCGTCACGATCGCCAGCAGCCGCCGCTGGGAGCCCTCCAGACGGCGCGAGAGCACGACGATGCGCGTGGGCTCGCCGATGCGTCCCGGAAACACCGCGGAAGCCATCACGCCGATCATCGTCGCACGCACGACGGCGATCCACGCGATCCGCGTGTCCGGCAGGGCGGCGCGCAGCGCCTCGTGCCAGGAGGCCGCGCGCGAGAGCAACGAGAGCCCCATCAGCGCGAGCGCGAGCACGACCCAGCCGGGTGTCGCGGTGATCAGGGCGTGCCCGACGCGACCCGGATCCAGACGCGAGAGCGCATACACGAGCACGCCCGCCGGCAGCAGCACGGCGAACAGGAGACCGGCGCGCCCCGCGGGCGTCGAGGGAATCGAGCGGCGGCCCCGCGAACGCCGCGAGGGGGGCGGATGCTCGGGGTCGTCCATCGCCCGGGGTGTATCAGAGCGGTGGGGGCGGCGACGCGCAAACGAGATTCGACCGACGAATCCAATACAGTTCCGGTATCTGGTGATCGCCGATGATCCGAACACGAGTGTTATTCGAAAACAACTAGAGAAGACGTCCATCTTCGTTCGGGTGGACCCTCAGCCCAAATCACACCCCTGGGGAGAGAATCAGAATGAGTAATCAAAACAGCGACAACGACTACATCTCGATCACGCTGTCGCCGGTGCAGGTCGAGCAGGTCATGCGCGCGGCGAGCAAGAGTCCCAGCGGCACCGTCTCGAATCTGCTGCTGGCGGCCCTGGACAACGCCCACGAGCCGCCCTCGGGCAGCCACCGCAGGGCCTACGACCTGCAGCGCGCCTCCAAAGAAGCGCTCACCGCCGCGCTCGAGGACCCGCAACTATCGCAGTCGTTGCTGCGCGGGCTCTCGGTGCTCGCCTGCTACGGGCCCGACCGGCCCTGGCGTCCGATCATCGAGCTCGCCAACCAGCTCGGCATGTCGCCCTCCACGACCCACCGCTACGTCAAGACGCTCAAGACGATCGGCCTGATGGAGCAGGATCCCACCACGAGGGAGTACCGTCCGGTCGCGCTCGACGGGTAGCCAGACCCGCGCGAGCGGCGGCGCACAGGTCGGCGTGGCGGCCCTGGTCCGAGCCGTGAAGGGCCGGCCTCGCGGGCCTGCGCGGCTCAAGTCGTTACGCCGCGACCGCGGTGGGCTCGCGCCCGAGCCCTTCGAGCGCCGCGAGCATCGCGTCGAGCTCGCAGGCGATCTCTTCCGGCCAAGGCTTGGGCGGGTGCTCGTCGAGCGTCTTCAGACCGTTGCCGGTGATCACGGCCACGACCGTCTCATCGGGCGCGAAGCGGCCTTCGCGGGCGAGCTTCTCGAGCACCGCGATCGTGGTGCCGCCGGCGGGCTCGGTCAACAGGCCCTCGGTGGATGCCAGCAGGTCGACGCCGGCGAATATCTCCGGGTCTGAGGCAAAGCCGCCGGTGCCACCGCGCGAGCGCACCGCGTCGATCACCAGATAGCCGTCGCCGGGCGCGCCGATCGCCAGCGAGTGCGCCGCGGTCTCCGGGGTGACCGCATGGATCTCGGCCTCCTCGGCAAGGATCGCGCTGGCGATCGGGTTACAGCCGCTCGGCTGGGCGATATGGATGCGCGTCTGATCGGTCTCGGCCAGGCCCAGCAGCTGCAGCTCGCCAAGGCCCTTGTGCATGCGCGAGGAGAGCGTGCCGCCGGCGGCCGCGGTGACGATGTGATCGGGCGAGCGCCAGCCGAGCTGCTCGACGATCTCGAAGGCCTCCGTCTTGGCGCCCTCGGCGTAGAACGGGCGCAGGGTGATGTTCGCGAACTCAAGGCCCGTCGCGAGCGCCAGTTCGCGGCAGCGGCGGTTGGCCTCGTCGTAGTTGCCCTGCACCTGGCAGACCTTCGCGCCGAGCGCCGCGCAGGCGCGCGCCTTCATGTCCTCCAGGCGGTTGGGGTAGACCACGTAGGCGGTGACCCCGGCCTTGGCCGCGAGCGAGGCGACGGCGGTGCCGACGTTGCCGGTGGAGACGCACCCGATCTCGGTGCGTCCGAGCTCGAGCAGGCGCGCGACGGACATCGAGACGACCCGATCCTTGTATGAGAGGCTGGGGCGCGAGGTGGAGTCGTCCTTGAGATACAGGTTGCTCAAGCCCAGCTCCGCCCCGAGGCGATCGGCGTGGATCAGGGGGGTGTAGCCGGCATAGCGGCCGACGCGCGCCTGCGCGGAGGCGTCGAGGATCGGCAGCAGCTCCTCGAAGTGCCAGATGTTCTGAGGACGCTCGGAGCTCGGGAACTCCTTGAAATAACGCGCGGCGAGCTCATAGTCGTAGGCGATGTCAAGGCCCTTGCCGCAGTCCGGGCACGCGAACACGGTGTCGCTCAGCGGATAGTGGTTATCGCAGCGATGACAGACGAGGCCCGTGGCGCATGAGCGCGTGCGCCTGCGAGAAGCCTGACCGGGTCCGTCGTCGGGTGGGGTGCTGGACACAGGGCTCATGCCGCTACCGAGGAAGATACGCCGGGCCACGGCGTTTGCGCGTCACCATCGTTGCCGAGTGAGATCCACAGCTCCTGCGCCACGTGCGGCGCGAGCGGCTCGAGCAGCTGCGCGAGCACGCCCAGCGCGCCCAGCAGGGCCTCGTGGTCGGCCGCGCTCAGCTCCTGCCCGCGCGCGAGCACGCGCTTCTCGAAGTCGCGGATGCGATCGAACAGGCGCATGACGTTGCGCACGGCGCTGTGCATCTCCAGACCCTCCATGTCCTCGGTGATCTTCTCCACGGCCTTCTCGCACCACTGCGCGAGTTTCAGGCGCAGATGCTCGGTCTTGTCTCCGACGGGCGGCTCCCCGGTGTCCCCGAGCGCGGCCTCCGGCGAGGCGGTGAGCATGCGCGACTGGGAGAACTCCCAGACCTGCGTGAGGAAGCGGTGGGCGCGCAAGACCGCCGAGTCGCTCCAGTTGAGCGTCTTCTGGGGTCTCGCCGCATACAGCACGGCGAGCCTCACGGTGTCCGCGCCGTAGCGCTGCACGAGCGCGTCGGGGTCGACGACATTGCCGAGATGCTTGCTCATCTTGCGCCCGTCGCTGATGACCATCTCGTGAAACAAACAGCCCGCGAACGGCTCGCCGTCTGCGAGGAACGCGAGCGGTCCGATGTCGCGCAGGGCCTTGGTGACGATGCGCTGGTCGAACACGAAGTTGCCGCTGTCCGAGCCGGCGACCACGCGCTCGCAGGGCAGCCACGCGCGCAGGTCCTCCAGCGCGAAGATCTCATCCAGCGGGCGCTCGCGCTCGGCCGGGGGGACGCACACCGGCACCCACAGCCACAGCGCGTCGAAGTGGCAGTCGAGCGTGTCCGTCTCGCGGCGCGCCGGAGAGCCGCACGTGGGGCAGGTGGTCTTCACGAAATCGGCGCGCTCGGCCAGCGGGTTGCCGGCGCCGGTGGGCACCAGGTCCAACGGCAGCACCACCGGCAGCTGATCGAGCGGGATGGGCACGATCCCGCAGTCGCCCTCGCAGTAGACGATCGGGATCGGCGTGCCCCATGAGCGCTGGCGCGAGATCGAGAAATCCTCGGCCTTGTAGCGCACGGCCCGTCGGGGCGCGGGTGTCGCACCCTCGCCCGTCGCCGTCGTCGTCGCGGTGGCCGCCGCCGGCTCGCGATCGCGAGGATGGGAGCTGCCCAGCAGGCCCCGGAGGCGCTCGGCGATCGTCTCGTCGGTGCGGTCGCGCTCGGGAACCCCAAATACGGCGGTCGCTCCGAAGCGCCCGTCGACGCCTGGTGAGATGAGCACCGGCAGCGAACCGCCGCCCGTGGGGGCGGGCAGGGTGCGTCCGGTGTCGATCAGCCCGATCGTGCCGGCGTCGCGCGAGCTGCGCTGCAGGCCGCCGGAGCGCAGCTCCTCCAGTTGCGCGCGCACCTGTGGATCGCCGGCCCAACTGTCGATCTCGGGGTGCTTCGGGGATATCAACACAAAGCGCGCCGCATCCAGCGCGTCGGCGTGCGGCGTGAACACGCTCAGGCGGGTGCCGTCGGGGCCGGCTAGGTCGACCTCGACGCCGTCGACGCGTCCGAGCACGAAGCGTTGGCTGGAGAGCGCGATCTCGTCCCAGCGCCCCTCCTGCGCGAGCTCTGTCAACCGCCGATCGTTCTCCGGCACGTGGGCGCTGATGCGCAGGTACCAGGTCGGGCGCTCGATCAGACGCACGGGGTTGTGGCAGCGCCAGCACTCACCGTCCTCGACCTGGATCGTGGCGAGGGTCGTCTGGCAGGTGTCACACCAGTCCACGACGCCCGTGCCGCGATACACCAGGCCGGCCTGCAGCAGCGTCACGAACAGCCACTGCGACCAGCGGTACATCTGCGCATCGGAGCTCATGAAGGCGCGCTGCCAATCGAAGGAGTAGCCCAGGCGCAAGAGCTGTCCGGTCATGTGCTCGGCGCAGCGCCTCACCCAGTCGCTGGGCGCCTCGCCACGGTCGATCGCCCCCAGCTCGGCGGGCAGGCCGAAGGCGTCGAAGCCGAACGCGAACAGCACGTCCTCGCCGCGCGCGCGCTGAAAGCGCGCGTAGGCGTCCCCGATCGAGTAGGAGCGCACGTGGCCGATGTGGATGTTGCCGGAGGTGAACGGGGCGGAGGGCTTGATGTAGCGGCGCGGGCGATCGCCGTCGACGGACGGCGTCGCGAACGCCCCGTGCTCGCGCCAGGCGGCCTGGCGACGGGCCTCGATCGCGTGCGGGTCATAGCTGGGAAAGGCCCTGTCGTTCATGGTCAAACGAGCATATCCGAGGCCCCAAGCCCACTTGTCGGCATTGCTATGCTCGAACTCACTTGGCCGCTCCCACCCATCAGGCTCTCCTGCGCTCGTATCGCCCGGTGCGACCGTGTCCAGCGGCGGTCGTATCGTCCGCCCGAACTGAAAGGATGCGGCGATGGAGATAGAGATCGGGCGCGGCAAGAAAGCCCGCCAGGCATACGGCTTTGACGACATCGCGATCGTGCCCTCGCGGCGCACGCGCGATCCCGACGACATCGACATCAGCTGGAAGCTCGGCCCGTATCAGTTCGAGCTGCCGATGCTCGCCTCGGCGATGGACGGCGTCGTATCGCCGGAGACGGCCGCGGTGATCGGCGGCTTGGGCGGGCTGGCGGTGCTGAACCTCGAGGGCATCTTCACCCGCTACGAGGACGCCGACGAGCAGCTGGAGCGGATCGCCGGGCTGCCCAAGGAGGTGGCCACGCGGGAGATGCAGGAGATCTACGCAGAGCCGGTCAAGCCCGAGCTGATCGCCCGGCGGATCGCCGAGATCAAGGAGCGCAAAGTCGTGGTCGCCGCGTCGCTGACGCCGCAGCGGGTGCGCGACTACTACGAGCTGGCGCTGGAGGCCGGTCTGGACGTGCTCGTGATCCAGGGCACGGTGGTCTCGGGCGAACACGTCTCGACCGTGTCCGAGCCGTTGAACCTGAAGGAGTTCATCCCAAGCCTGGACGTCCCGGTTGTGGTCGGAGGGTGCGCCTCTTACCACACGGGATTGCACCTGATGCGAACGGGCGCCGCCGGGGTCCTCGTGGGCGTGGGCCCGGGCGCGGCGTGCACGACCAGGGGCGTGCTCGGCATCGGCGTGCCGCAGGCGACCGCGATCGCCGACGTAGCGCATGCGCGCTCGACGCACATGCTGGAGACGGGCGAGTACTGCCAGGTGATCGCCGACGGCGGGATGGGCAACGGCGGAGACGTGTCCAAGGCGATCGCGCTGGGCGCCGACGCGGTGATGATCGGATCGCCGCTGGCGCGCGCGTATGAGGCGCCCGGCCGCGGCTTTCACTGGGGCATGGCGACGTTCCACCCGACCCTGCCGCGCGGGGCGCGCGTGGCGACCACGCAGAACGGGACGCTCGAAGAGATCCTCGTCGGGCCGGCGCGCGAGAACGACGGCACGTTCAACCTGTTCGGCGGCCTGCGCACCTCGATGGCGACGTGCGGGCACAAGGATCTCGCGGAGTTCAACCGCGCGGAGGTCGTGATCGCGCCGGCGCTGCAGACCGAGGGCAAGGCGCTGCAGCGCGACCAGGCCGTGGGCATGGGGGCAGTGAACGGGAAGACGGCCGCGCTTGTAAATGACTGATGTGGCCGTCACCGCGCCTGTGCCGGCCGATGCCGCGGTACAGCCGAGCGCGATGCCGGCGGCCAGCGAAGAGATCGTCGTCCTCGATTACGGTGGTCAGTACTCGCAGTTGATCGCCAGGAGGATCCGCGACTGCGGGGTGTTCAGCGAGCTGTTGCCGCACAGCGTCCCGCTGGAGGAGGTGGCCGGGCGCAAACCCCGCGGGATCGTGCTCTCGGGCGGGCCGGCGTCGGTGTATGCGCCGGGCGCTCCGAAGCTCGAGCGGGGGCTGTTGGAGCTGGGAGTGCCGGTGATGGGCATTTGCTATGGGATGCAGCTGCTCGTGCACGAGCTCGGCGGGCGCGTGGAGCAGGCGGAGGTGGGGGAGTTCGGCCGCTCGGACCTAAGGGTGATCGAGCCGGGGAGGCTGCTCGCGGGGCTGCCGAAGGAGCAGACGTGCTGGATGTCCCATCGTGACACCGTGTTCGAGCCGCCGCCCGGATTCACGGCGCTGGCGTCCTCGAGCGCCTCGCCGGTGGCGGCGGTGGAGGACACGGAGCGGGGGATATATGGGATCCAGTTTCACCCGGAGGTCGTGCACACCCCGTATGGGCAGGAGATCTTGACGCGCTTTCTGACGGAGATCGCCGGCTGTGAGCGCACGTGGTCGGCGAGGTCGATCGTGGAGGATCAGATCGAGCGGATCAGGGCGCAGGTGGGGGACGGCAAGGTCATCTGCGGGCTCTCGGGCGGCGTGGACTCCTCGGTCGCGGCGCTGCTGGTGCACCGCGCGGTCGGCGATCAGCTGACGTGCGTGTTCGTGGACCACGGGTTGATGCGCAAGGGCGAGGGCGAGCAGGTGGTGAGCGCATTCAGGGACACGTTCAAGGTGGCGCTCGTGGCGGTCGACGCCGAGGAGCGCTTCCTGGCCAAGCTGCGCGGCGTCACCGAGCCCGAGGCCAAGCGCAAGGCGATCGGCGCGGAGTTCATCAGGGTCTTCGAGGAGGAGGCCGGGAAGATCTCTGTGCAAGACCCGCCCGAGTTTCTGGTGCAGGGAACGCTCTATTCGGACGTGATCGAGTCCGGTGGCGGCACGGGCGCGGCGACGATCAAGTCCCACCACAACGTCGGCGGGCTGCCGGAGGACCTGAAATTCGAGCTCGTCGAGCCGCTGCGGGCGCTGTTCAAGGACGAGGTCAGGGCCGTCGGCGCCGAGCTGGGGTTGCCCGAGCGGCTGGTGTGGCGCCAGCCCTTCCCGGGACCCGGCCTGGCGATCAGGGTGGTCGGCGGCGAAGCGACGAAGGAGCGCCTGGACGTGCTGCGCGAGGCCGATCACATCCTGCAGGAGGAGATCCGCGGCGCCGGGCTGTATCGCGAGCTGTGGCAATCCTTCTGTGTGCTCCCGGACGTGCGCACCGTGGGCGTGCAGGGGGACGAGCGGACCTACGGATACGTGGTGGTCGTGCGCGCGGTGACGAGCGACGACGCGATGACCGCCGACTGGGCGCGGCTTCCATATGAGCTGCTGGAGACGATCGCTTCGCGCATGATCAACGAGCTGCGCGAGGTCAACCGGGTGGTGCTCGACATCACGAGCAAGCCGCCGGGCACCATCGAGTGGGAGTGACGCCAGGCCGTATTGGGTGGGAGACCCATAGCTCGGTTCTCCCACAACCCTGTTGGCGCCGGTCACCGCAGCGGTCGGCGCCGCGAGAGCGACCGAAGTCGCCTATGATGTTCCGCTGCGCCGCGCGCTGACGCGGCCTTTTTCACGTGATGACCCCTTCGACGAAGACATATGTGGCCAAGCCGACCGACCGCGAGCGCAATTGGTTGCTCGTCGATGCGAACGGCAAGACGCTCGGGCGTCTGGCGACGCAGATCGCCGACGTGCTGCGCGGCAAGCGCAAGCCCGAGTACACGCCGCACATCGACACGGGCGACTTCGTCGTTGTGATCAACGCGGAGAAGGTGTCGGTCACCGGCAGCAAGCGCACCGACAAGCGCTACTACCGCCACTCGGGCTATCCCGGCGGGTTGCGCTCGCGGACGTTCGAGGAGATGATCGCGCGCCGTCCCGAGGAGGTCATCAGGCTCGCCGTCAAAGGGATGATGCCCCGCAACCGTCTAGCGCGCAAGCAGATAACGAAGCTCAAGATTTACGCGGGTCCCGAGCACCCGCATGACGCGCAGAAGCCGCAACCACTCGAGATAGAGGCGTAGAGATCACCATGGCCGACGACGAGACCCCCGAGACTCCCGAGACCCCCCGGCACGCCGTTCCGAGCGAGGAGGCGAGCGAGATCGCCGGCTCGGTCGAGGACGCGGCGCTGGAGGCCGCGCAGGAGGCGGCGGAGCACCCGGAGGATCATGCTCCCGCCGAGATCGAGCCGCGCGAGCCGATCGCGGGCAACGCGGTCCCGAGCGAGGAGGCGATGGAGATCGCCGGGGCCGCCGAGGACGCTCCCCTGGAGGTGCTTGAGGAGGCCGTGGAGGAGGCCGTCGCCGAGGAGATCGTCGAGGCGATCGTGGAAGCGGAGATCGAGGTCGTGGCCGAGGAGATCGCCGAGGAGGTCGTGGCCGAGGTCGAGCAGGAGATCGAGGCGCTGGCCGTCGAGGCCGAGCTGGAGGCGGAGGACGAGATCGAGGAGGAGGCCGCGCCGCGCGAGAAGCCGGCGGTCCCGGGGGCTCATCTCGAAGTGGACATCGTCCCCGAGGGCGCAGACCCGCTGGGCCGCGACAGCGACCCCGTCGACCCCTACGCGAGCGTCGCCGAGGCCTACGAGCAGGATGTCGAGGGCGGCGGCGGCGAGGGTGAGCCCAGCGAGGACGAGGAGGTGCTCGCCGAGCCGATCTCGACCGCGGCGATCGATCTCGCATCGGGCGCGCGATACCGCGCGACCGGCAAGCGCAAGACGGCGATCGCGAGGGTGACATTGCGACCGGGCACCGGCACCTATCTCGTCAACGGGCGCGTGCTCGAGGAGCATTTCCCCCGGATCACGTTGCAACGCAACATCCGTCAGCCGCTTGAGACGGTCGGCTATCAGGACCGGATGGACGTGGTCGCGCGGCTGCACGGCGGCGGCATCTCCGCTCAGGCCGGAGCGCTGCGCCACGGCGTGTCGCGGGCGTTGCTCGAGGCCGACCCGAATTTGCGTGGCGAGCTCAAGCGCCGCGGTTTTCTGACGCGCGACTCGCGCGCGAAGGAGCGCAAGAAGGCCGGCCTGAAGAAGGCGCGCAAGCGGCCGCAGTTCTCCAAGCGTTAGCAGGGGAGTCGATGCGCAAGCTGTTCGGGACCGACGGCGTCCGCGGCGTCGCCGGCGAGCTGTTGAGCGCGGAGCTCGCGCTCGGGCTGGCGCAGGCCGCCACGCGCCTGACCGGAGCGCAGCGACCGCGAGTCCTGATCGTGCGCGACACGCGCGAGTCGGGCGAGATGCTCCAGGCGGCGGTCGCGGCGGGTGTGACCGCGGCAGGCGGGGAAGCGCTGCTGGGCGGGGTCTTGCCGACGCCCGCCGCGCCGCTGTTGATCGGCCGCTACGGCTTCGACCTGGCGGCCGTGCTGTCCGCTTCGCACAATCCCTATCAGGACAACGGGATCAAGTTCTTCGGCGGCGACGGACACAAGCTCAGCGACGACACCGAGCTCGAGATCGAGCGCGAGCTGGAGCGCGCCGCCGGACTGGGCGCGATCGACGTTTCCGGTCCGGCCGTCGCGCCACGCGCGGGGCAAACGCCGGGCTCGCCGCCCCAGATCGGGCGCATCCGCGAGCTGCGCGGCGCCGACGAGGATTATCTGCGCGAGCTGCACGCGCGCTTTGCCGAACTCGACCTCGCAGGCCTGGACGTGCTGCTGGACTGCGCCAACGGCGCGACCTACCGCGTCGCGCCAGAGATCTTCAGGCGCCTGGGGGCGAGCGTGACCACATCGGCGGATACGCCGGACGGGCGCAACATCAACGCGAACTGTGGCTCCACGCACGTCGAGCGGCTGGCCGAGCAGGTCCTCGCGGGCGGGCACGCGCTCGGGTTCGCGTTCGACGGGGACGGCGATCGAGTGCTCGCGGTCGACGGCACCGGCGCGGTCGTGGACGGCGACGAGCTGATGGCGCTCGCGGCGCTGCACCTGCGCGAGACCGGACGGTTGCGCGGCGGTGGGGTGGTCGTGACGGTGATGACCAACTACGGCTTCCACACCGCGATGGCGCAGGCCGGGATCGAGGTGGCGAGCGCCAAGGTGGGGGACAGGTATGTGCTGGAGGAACTGCTCGCACGCGACTGGACGTTCGGCGGCGAGCAGTCCGGACACCTGATCGAGCTCGGCTTCAACCGCACGGGCGACGGCATCGCCGGCGCGCTGCTCACGCTCGAGGCGCTCGCCGGCGCCGACCTGCGCGAGCGTCATGCGATGGCAAAGCTGCCCCAGCGACTGGTCAACGTGCGCGTGCGCGACCGTGAGGCGCTGCACGGCTCAGAGACGGTGAGCGCCGCGGTCGCAGCCGAGCACGAGGCGCTCAGCGGGCGCGGACGCGTGCTCGTGCGCCCGAGCGGAACCGAGCCGCTGGTGCGCGTGATGGTCGAGGCGCCGAGCGACGATGAGGCGCAGCGGGTCTGCGACCGTCTGGTCGCGTTGGTGCAACGCGAGCTCGCATAGGTCCATGCCGAGTCCGTGTGCCGCGCCGGGATTCGTGCGCATCGGCCTTGGCGAGTGGCGGCATGAATACGGGTGAGCCGGCCCGCCGAATGCGTCCGATCGTGCAGGTCGGCCAACGACCCGCTGATATCTTCGAGCGATGTGCGGGATCGTCGGCTATGTCGGTAAGCGCCCCGCCCGCGAGCTGCTGCTCGGGGGGCTGACACGCCTGGAGTACCGCGGGTATGACTCGGCCGGGATCTCCACGATCGAGGATGGTCATATCGAGTCTGTGCGCGCGGTCGGCAACCTCGGCGCGCTGCGGGTCAAGCTCGACGGCGAAGCCGCCGCGGCTCAGACCGGGGGAGCGGTGGCGCTCGCGTCAAAGCCGGCCACGACAGGCATCGGTCATACGCGCTGGGCGACGCATGGACGTGTGAGCGAGGAGAACGCCCATCCCCACTACGACTCTCGAGATCGCGTGCACGTGGTCGTGAACGGGATCGTCGAGAACTACATCGCGTTGAAGGAACGCCTCGCCGCGCAAGGGTGCGTGTTCACCTCAGAGACCGACGCCGAGACGATCGCGCATCTGATCGCGTCCCATTACCAAGGCGACCTGCCCGACGCCGTGCGCGCCGCCTACGCACAGCTGCAGGGCCATTACGCGTTCGTGGCGATGAGCCTGGACGAGCCCGAGGTGCTCGTCGGCGCGCGCCGCGAGTGCCCGCTGATCGTCGGCCGCGGCGAGGGCGAGCAGTTCGTCGCCTCCGCCGTGCCCGCGTTTCTGGCGCAGACCAGGCGGGTTCAGTTCCTGGACAACGACGAGATCGTCGTGCTGCGCCCCGAGGGCGTCACGATCACGACACCCTCGGGCGAGGAGTTGGAGCGGGCCGTGGAGACGGTCGACTGGGACGAGGACACCGCCGAGAAGGGCGGCTACGAGACGTTCATGCTCAAGGAGATCCACGAACAGGCCGACGCCGTCGCCGACACGATCTCCGACCGCACCGCCGCCGGGGACGGGGTGGATCTGGACGAGCAGGGCGCGCTCGACGAGGCGCTGCTGGCGGACGTGCGCCGCATCGTGGTGGTCGCCTGCGGCACGTCCTATCACGCAGGTCTGATCGGTCGCTACGCGATCGAGGAGTGGGCGCGACTGCCGGTCGAGATGGATGTCGCCTCGGAGTACCGCTACCGCAACCCGGTGCTCGGTCCCGGCGATCTGGTGATCGGGATCAGCCAGTCCGGGGAGACGGCCGACACGCTGGCGGCGATGCGCATGGCCCGCGCAGGGGGCGCGAAGGTGCTGGCGATCACGAACGTGATGGGCTCGCAGGCCACGCGCGAGGCCGACGGCGTGCTGTTCACCCGCGCGGGCCTTGAGATCGGCGTGGCGGCGACCAAGACGTTCCTGTGCCAGGTCGCGGTCATGTACCTGCTGGGGCTGCGCCTGGCCCAGTTGCGCGGAACGCTCCCACCCGGGCGGGTCACCGAGCTGGTATCCGAGCTCAAGCGGCTGCCGCACTGCATCTCCCAGCTGACGGGCGAGGCCCTCGCCGGCGCGGCCGAGGGCGGGGGCGTGCAAGCGCAGGTGCGGGCGGTCGCCGACGCGCACTGGCGCAGCGAGTTCTTCCTGTACATAGGCCGGCACGTCGGTTTGCCGGTGGCACTGGAGGGAGCGCTGAAGCTGAAGGAGATCTCCTATATCGCCACCGACGCATATGCCGCAGGGGAGATGAAGCACGGGCCGATCGCGCTGCTGGACGAGCAGACGCCGGTCGTGAGCGTCGCCACCGACTCGCCGGTATTGGAGAAGATCGCCTCGAACATGCAGGAGGTGCGTGCCCGCGGCGCGCACGTGATCGCGATCGCGACGGCCGGCAACGAGCAGATCGCCCAGCACGCCGACTCCGTCATCTACGTCCCGAGCGTCGATTGGATGCTGCAGCCGATCCTCGCGGTGATCCCGCTGCAGCTGCTCGCCTATGAGATCGCGCGCCGGCGTGGCCTGAACGTCGATCAGCCGCGCAATCTCGCAAAGACCGTCACCGTCGAGTAATTCCGAGACCATTAGCATCGCGGGCGTGGATTCGCTTCCCGACTGGCTGACGCCCCTGCCCGACGCAGAGCGCATGCGGGCGATCGACCGCTGGGCGATAGAGGGTCGCGGCGTGCCCTCGCTGGATCTGATGGAGCGGGCCGGGGCCGGCGTCGCGCGCGTGGTGGAGCGGCTCGTACCCGAGGGTCCGGTGGTGGTTGTGTGCGGCACCGGCAACAACGGCGGCGACGGACTCGTCGTGGCGCGACTGCTGCGCGACGCGTGCCGCACCGTGACGATCGTGCGTACAGGTGAGCCCGCCAAGCTGAGCGGCGATGCGCGCGCCAACCTGGAGCGTCTGCCGGGTCCGCCGCCGGTGGATCTGGCCGTCGGCGCCGATGCGCTCGCGGATGCGAGCGTGATCGTCGACGCTCTGCTCGGGACCGGCTTCGCCGGCGAGCCCCGCGGCGAGGTCGGTGAGGCGATTGCCGCGATCGAGGAATGCGCGGCGCCGGTTGTGAGCGTCGACGTGCCCTCCGGCGTGGACGCTTCCACGGGCGTCGTCTGCGGTGCCGCGGTGCACGCGCAGGCGACCGTCACCTTTCACGCGGCCAAGCCCGGGCTGTGGATTCATCCGGGCAAGGCTCATGCGGGCGAGGTCGAGGTACTCGACATCGGCATCCCGCGCGGTGGCCCGCACGACGCGGACATCGCGCTGATCGAGCCTGCGGTCGTGGGTCTGCTCCCGCGCCGGACGGCCCTCTCCACCAAGTTCTCCTCCGGACACGTGCTCGTCGCGGGCGGCTCGCGCGGGCTCACGGGAGCGCCGCGCATGGCCGCGCTCGGCGCCATGCGCGCCGGCGCCGGCTATGTCACCGCGTGCGTTCCCGCCTCACAACAGGCGATCGTCGCGAGCGGTGGACCGCCCGAGCTGATGACCCGCGGCCTGCCCGACTCCGATGGGGCGTTGACGCCCGCGGGCGTGGAAGTAGTGCTCGAGGCGGCCCGGCGCGGTGGAGCGCTCGCGCTCGGTCCCGGGCTCGGCCGCGGCGATCACGCGGTCGCGTTCGCTCGCGCGCTCGCGCGTCGAGCCGAGGTTCCGCTCGTGCTCGACGCCGACGGCCTGAACGCTCATGCTCCCAATTCGGGCACTCACGGTGGTGGGCACCTCGACGACCTGGGCGCGCGCACCGCCGCGACGGTGCTGACGCCGCACGCGGGCGAGCTGGCGCGACTGCTCGACACTGACACGGATCACATCGCGAGCGAGCGCCTCGCGCACGCTCGCCTGGCGGCTGTGCGAGCCGGTGCCGTGGTCGTGCTCAAGGGCGACGACACGCTCGTCGCCGACCCATCGGGACTGGTCGCCGTCAGCCCCGGCGACAGCCCCGCGCTGGCGGGCGCCGGCAGTGGAGATGTGCTCTGCGGGGTCATCGCTGCGCTGCTCGCCCAGGGCCTGGAGCCGTTTGAGGCCGCCGCGGCCGGGGTGTTTCTACACGTCCGCGCCGGCCGTCTGGCAGCGCGGGCTCAGGGCGGCGCCGAGGGAGTTATCGCGAGCGACGTGATCGCGGCTCTGCCACAGGCGCGGGCGGGTGACGCATGAGCCTAGCGCGGGCTCGCGCGAGCATCGACTTGGATGCGATCGCACACAACTGCTCCCGCCTGCTCCAGGTGCTCGACGGTTCGCGGCTGTGCGCGGTCGTCAAGGCCGACGGCTACGGCCACGGCGCAGTCGCGTGCGCGGGCGCGGCTCTGCGTGCGGGCGCCACGTGGCTGGCGGTGGCGACGGTCGAGGAGGCGGCCGAGCTGCGCGACGCGGGCATCGAAGCGCCGGTGCTGATCATGGGGGCGCTCGCAGACCGCGCAGAGATCGAGCGTGCGATCGAGTTGCGGGCGGACATCGTGGTGTGGCGTGAGCGCTCGGTCGCGTTGGCCTCGCAAGCCGCCGGGCTCGTCTCAGGCCTCGCGCGGATCCACGTCAAGCTCGACACCGGGATGGGCCGGCTCGGCACGCGCGATCGTGACGAGGCGTCGCGGGTCCTCGCGGCTGCAGCGGCCGCCCGCGGTGTGCGGCTCGTCGGGGCGATGACCCACTTCGCCACGGCCGACGTTCCCGATGACGAGGGCTTTTTCGAGCACCAACTCGCCGCGTTTTCCGACTGGTCGCAGGCGGTGCGGGCCGAGCATCCCGACGTGCTCGTGCACGCCGCCAACAGCGCCGCGGTGCTGCGCGACCCGGGCAGCCACTTCGACATGGCCCGCTGCGGGATCGCCGTCTATGGACTTGACCCGTTCAACCGCGATCCGTTCGCGCACGATCTCAGCCCGGCGCTCACGCTCCGCTCCCACGTAGCCGAGGTCAAGCTCTGCCGTGCCGGCGAGGGCACCGGCTACGGCCGACGTTTCGTGGCCGATCGCGACACTCACCTGGGCGTCCTCCCGATCGGCTACGGCGACGGCTTCCGGCGCGCCCTGTCCGGCCGGGCGGACGTGCTCATCGCCGGCGCCCGCCTGCCGCTCGTGGGGACCGTCAGCATGGACAACGTCGCCGTCGATCTCGGCCCCGATCCGGCTGCGCTTGGGTTGTGCGGCGCCGAGGCGACCCTGATCGGCGCCGGCGGTCCCGAGCGGATAACCGCGGAGGAGCTCGCCGGGCGCATGGACACGATCAACTACGAGATCACCTGCGGCCTGTCGGCGCGGGTACCGCGCACCTACGGTCCCGTCAGCTCTCCGGCGCCGTGAGCGAGAGGCCGTCCGCAGAGGCGTTGCGCGCGGTTCGCGCCGCGCTGGAGGGCGCCGACGCATGGCTGGTCGGAGGCGCCCCGCGCGATCGGGCGCTCGGACGCGACACCTTCGATCTGGACATCGTCGTCGGTGGTCCGCCCGAGAGCGCGGCGCGCGCGATCGCCCGGGTCGCCGGTCGGGCCGCCTGCTTTGAGCTCTCCGAGGACTTCTCCGGCTGGCGGGTGCTCGCGCGCGATCGTTCCTGGCAGGTGGACGTGCAGCCGCTGCGCGGCGGCTCGCTGGCAGCCGATCTCGCGCTGCGCGACTTCACGGTCAACGCGATCGCCGAGCCGGTCGCCGGCGGCGAGCCGATCGACCCCCTCGGCGGGCTCGACGATCTGGCGGCACACCGCCTGCGGATCGCGTCACCGCGCGCGTTCGCCGACGATCCGCTGCGCGCTCTGCGCCTCGTCCGGCTCGCCCTCGACCTCGACCTCGAGCCCGACCGAGACACCATGCGCGCGGCGTCGGTCGCGGCGCCGGACCTCGCGGGAGTGTCGGGCGAGCGCGTGTTCATGGAGCTACGCCGCATCATCGCCTCACCGCGCGCGCTCGAGGGCCTGAGGCTGATGGACTCGCTCGGGGTCACCGCGGCCGTGTTGGGGGAGCTGGAGTCGCTGCGCGGTGTGCGGCAAAGTCGCTACCACCATCGCGACGTCCACGGGCACACGCTGGAGGTGCTCGCCCACACGATCGCCCTGCAGGCCGACCCGGGCGAGGTTCTCGGTTGCGCCGAGCTCGCCGGCCCCGTCGCGGAGCTGCTGTCCGAGCCGCTCGCGGACGAACTCACCCGTGGCCAGGCCCTGCGCTGGGGAGCGCTGCTGCACGACGTCGCCAAGCCGCTCACCAGCGCCGTGCGCCCGGATGGCCACGTGACCTTCCTCGAACACGACGCTCGTGGCGCGGAACTCGCGCGCTCGGTGCTGGAGCGCCTGCGCGCCGGCGAGCGCCTGCGCGCCCACGTCGCGGCGCTCGTTCGCCACCACCTGCGGCTCGGCTTTCTCGTCCACGATCCCCAACCGCTCGCGCGGCGCACGGTCTTCGACTACCTGCAGGGCACATCCCCGGTCGAGGTCGACGTCACGCTGCTGTCGGTAGCCGATCGTCTCTCCACCCGCGGCGATCGTGCGACCGAGGCGATCGAGGCGCACATGCGTCTCGCCCGCCCGATGATCGCCGATGCGCTGAGCTGGCGCGCGGACGGAGGGCCCGCGCCGCTGTGGCGCGGTGACGAGTTGGCCGGCGCGCTTCAGATCCCCACCGGCCCGCGCATCGGCGAGATCCTGCGCGAGCTCTCGGCCGCTCAGTACGCCGGAGAGCTCGCCACCCGCGAGCAGGCCCTCGTCCATGCCCGCGCGTTCCTCGCGGCGAGGACTCCATCTTCGCCGACGGGGCCGTAGGCGTCGATGCACAGCCGGTGCGGTGACCGGTGCCGACAGCGTCCGACGAAGCCCGGGCTCACGGGTCTCCCACCGATACCCGCCTCGGGGAGACCGTCTACTGTTCGCGAGTGATGAGCGATCCGAATTGCATCTTCTGCAAAATCCTCGCCGGCGAGCTGCCCGCGACGATCGTGGACGAAGACGAGCGCACGATCGCCTTCATGGACATCAACCCCGCCACGCGCGGGCACGCGCTCGTGATCCCGCGCGCGCACAGCGCCGACCTGCTGTCGATCGACTCGCACGATCTGGCGGCCGTGACGCTGGCCTGCCGGCGCCTCGCCGGGCGGATGCGCGAGCAGCTCGCGGCCGACGGCGTCAACCTCGTCAACTCCTGCGGCGCGGTCGCCTGGCAGACCGTGTTCCACTTCCACGTGCACGTCGTCCCGCGCTATGCCGAGGACCCGCTGCGGCTGCCGTGGGTGCCCACGCCCGGCGACCCGCAGCAGATCGCCGCCGCCGCGCAGGAACTGATCGGCTGACAACGAATCTAAAGCGACCGCACCATTTCCGCGGCGGACGTGTTCATGACGCATATGCGACGCACAATCACGGCAATCCTGGGTGCAACCGCGCTGGCGGCGCTGGCGCTGCCGGCGATCGCTCCGGCCACCCTCAGCGAAGTCGGCATCATCGGCGCGACCACGCCCGAAACCGTCCCCAGCTGTCCCGCCACCCCATGCCTGGCCGTGAGCCGCACGACCGGCTTCCAGGTCAAGGTCGGCTCGGCCACGAACATCCTTTCGGCGCCGCGCTCGGGCACGATCGTCGCCTGGACGATCTCCCTGGGCAAGCCCAACGCCACCCAGATCAAGTTCTTCGACGCCAACGAGGGTGGGCCATCCGTGGCCGGCATCGCGATCCTGCGCGCACAGAAGAAACCCAACCTGACCTACAAGCTGATCTCGCAGTCGCCGCTGATCAAACTCGAACCGTACTTCGGCAAGACCGCCCAGTTCCCGCTCGAAACGACCTTGCAGGTCAAAAAGGGCGACGTGATCGCGCTCACCGTGCCCTCGTGGGCCCCGGCGCTGGCACTGGGCTTCGCCAACACGACCTCCTGGCGAGCCTCTCGCCCCAAAACGAGCTGCGCCAGCACCTCCACGCAGACGACCCACACCACGGTCGGCTCGAACGTGCAATACGCCTGCCTGTACCGCACGGCGCGCCTGACCTACAGCGCCACCCTTATTTCCACGCCCTAGTCAGCGCACCACGCTAGGGGGCGCCGGTTCCGCCCGCTTCGCCCCCGCCTTTGCTTTCGGTTTTGGGCGTTTCTTCTTTTGTTCCGCCCGCCGAGGTGCCACCGGCTGCTTCGCCTTCGCCCGATTCGGAGCTGCTGCCGCCGGTCGATTCCGAGCTCGATTCGTTTTCGGAGGAACTCGATTCGCTTTCGCTGCCCGTTTTCGTTTTGGCCGTTGTCGCGGTCGAGGTGGTCTGCGCCGATTCCTTTTCGGCGCTCGTGTTCGTCGGCGGCGTGATTTCCGGGGTGCTCTTCGGGGTCGCGTCCGAGACGTTGCTCGAACCGCCGCACGCGCCGAGTCCGAGGCCACACCCGAGCGCCAGCGCGATCGTCGCCGCGGCCGTCAGCGCATGCCGCCGGCGCGGTGCGAGCGGGGCTGCTGCGGGGGAGGGCGTTGCGCGCAAAGCACTCACCCGGCCGCGGGCGCCCCGAGTGGGCCCATGCGCCGCCCGCATGTGGGGCAATCGTTCAGGTCCTTCTGCGCGAGCTGATCGCACCACGGACAGAACCGCAGGTTCTCGACCGCCCACGGCAGCTTCGAGTCAGAGGGCGCCAGCGGCAGCAGCTTGCCGACGATCTCGAGCTCCTCGCCACTGTCGCGGTCGCGATAGATCTCATCGGGCTGGGCCTCGATCACGATCTCACGCCCGCTCGCGGGGTTGCGCAGGCGATAGCGCTGTTGTGTGCTCATGAGGCGGACTTTATCGGAGCCACTGGACAGGGGAGGCATGCCGGTAGGCTCGCGGGCGAGCATGCGCGTCCTGATCTTCCACGGCTACCTGCTGGGCGGGACCGGATCCAACGTCTACAACGCGCGCCTGGCGGCGGCGCTCGTCGCGCTGGGGCACGAGGTCCACCTGCTCTGCCAGGATCGCCACCCCGAGGATCACCCGTTCGTGGACGCGATCGCCGACTGGGATACGGGAGCGCTGCGCGTGCGCGAACTGCGCGGGCAAAGCGCCGCGACGGCGTCAGGCGCCGGAGGCTGCACGGTGTATCGCCCGGACATCGGCAACCTGCTTCCGGTGTATGTGGCCGACCGCTATGAGGGGATCGAGGCACGCCCCTTCGCCGACTGCTCCGACGCGGAGATAGCCATGTACATCGAGCGCAACGTCGCCGCGGTCGAAGAGATCGCCGCCCGTGTGGCGCCAGAGGCGGCGCTGGCCAACCACCTGGTGATGGGTCCCGTGATTCTCGCCCGGGCGCTGGCTGACCGGACGCCGTATGCGGTGAAGGTGCACGGCAGCGCGCTCGAGTACACCGTCAAGCCGCACCCCGAGCGCTTCCTCGGCTTTGCCCGCGATGGGTTGGCGGGAGCGCGCGGGATCCTCGTCGGCTCCCACCACACCGCCGCCAGCCTGTGGGCTGCGCTCGACGATCCGGCGTTGCCCGCGCGCACGCGTCTCGGGCCGCCGGGCGTGGACGTGGCGCGGTTTCAGCCGCGCGATCCCGAGCATGCCGCCGCGGGGTTGAGAGAGCTGACCGCCCGCCTGCGCGCGCTCGCGCCGGAAAGCGCGCAGAAGGAGAGCTCAGCAAGCGCTTTCGCGCGCGATGAGTTCGCTGCCGCCGGCGCGCTGGAGCGCCTGCAACCCGCTCGTGATCGGTTGGTGGCGTTCGTCGGCAAGTTGATCGTCAACAAGGGCGTCGATCTCCTGCTCGCGGCCTGGCCGCTGGTGCTGCAGAACGCGCCGACCGCCAGGCTCCTCGTCGTCGGGTTCGGCGCCGACCGCGCGCTGCTCGAGCGCCTGCTCGGCGCGCTCGCGAAGGGCGACCTGGACGGGGCCGCTGACACCGCGCTCCCGCACCTGCGGGCGTTCCTGCGCGGTCTGGACGGGGACGCCCGTGCCGATTACGTTGACGCCGCGCACATCCTGCCCGACCGCGTGCTGTTCACGGGCCGTCTCGACCACGACGAGCTGGCCGACCTGCTGCCGGTATGCGAGGCGATGGTCGTGCCCAGCACGTTCCCCGAGGCGTTCGGCATGGTCGCCGCCGAGGCGGGCGCCTGCGGAGTCCTGCCGATCAGCGCCGCCCACAGCGGCCTCGCCGAGGTCTCGCGTGCGCTCGCCCGCGCCGTACCCGAGGAGGTGGCTGCGCTGCTGTCCTTCCCCGTGGACGACGCCTCGGTCCCCGCGCTCGCCGCGCGTATCGTGGCCTGGTTGGAGATCCATCCGGCCCTCCGTGAGCAGGCCCGAGCCGGGCTCGTGCAGACCGTCCGCGCGCGCTGGTCCTGGGAGGGCGTCGCCCGAGGCGTCATCGCCGCGGCGCACGGCGAACTGGATGCGCTGGCAGAGCCCTGACGGCCGGGCGTTCGGATAGAGTTCCCGCGCTCATGCTTGGGGTCAAAGCCACAGAGTTTTCGCAGGGTCCTGTGCCCGATCGTTCGCGCGCCCTCGCCCGAGCGGCCGGAGCCGGTTGTGCACTGCTCGCGCTGGTCCTCACCGCGGCCGGGTGCTCGGCCAAGCAGGGTCAGAACGCCGACGCGATCGTCGGCAAGCAGCAGTTCGTCGCCAAGTGCGGCTCCTGCCATACCCTCGCGCGAGCCGGCACCAAAGGCACGGTCGGCCCCGATCTCGACGAAGCCTTCCGTTCAGCCGTCAACGAAGCTCACGGGCGCTCGACGATCCAGGGGGTCGTCGAATACCAGATTCGCTATCCCAACCCCTTCGGCGCGATGCCCAAGGACCTCGTCAACGGCCAGACCGTCACCGACATCGCCGCCTACGTCGCCGGGGCTGCCGCGAACCCAGGCAAGGACACCGGCCTGCTCGCCGGCGCCGTCAAAGCCCTCGGCAGCGGCAAGCCCGCCGAAGAGACCGCCGGCAAGCTCCAGATCCCGGTCAATCCCGAAGGCCAGCTAGCCTACGCCACCAACAAGGCGACCGCCGCGGCCGGCGCCGTCAAGATCGAAATGCCGAACATGTCCGGCGTCTCTCACAACATCGCCATCGAAGCGGGCGCCGGCGGCGCCGGCGGTCCCGGCCCCACGATCGGCGCGAGCACGTTCACGACCAAGGGCACAGCCACCGTCACAGTCACGCTCAAACCCGGCACCTACACCTTCTTCTGCCAAGCCCCCGGGCATCGGCAGGCAGGGATGTACGGGACTTTGACGGTTAAATGACGGCCGTGGACGCGGCGCTGGCCGAAACGGGGACCGATTGGGGAGACACTCGCTCCGCTCGCATCCCCAAATCGGCCAGCGCCGAAGGCGCGTGTCCCCCGGCTTCGGTCCGTGTCCTCAGTCGCTCGCGTACGTAGTACGCCAACGCGCTCCCTCGCGTCCTCTTGGCCTGCTTGATCCACGGCCGTCATTGGGGCTGGTTCAGAACACCGCCCGCGCGATCAGCACCACGGCGATCAGTACGATGAACACCGCGACGACGTAGAGCAGTGCGCGGAACGCCTCCTCCTCGCTGCGCAGCGGATTAAGCACGAGAGACCTCTACCAGTTCCTTCGCGAGACCCGTTCCTCGGGCAGGCTCAGAGTATGTAGACCGTGAAATACACGACGATCCACATGATGTCGACGAAGTGCCAGTAGATGCCGGGCACCTCGACGCCGCGGTGGGACTCGGGGGAGTAGTGGCCGCGGAAGGAGCGGATGGTCACGAACAGGAGCAGCAGCAGGCCGATGAAGACGTGCGCGCCGTGCAGGCCCGTGAGCGAGTAGAAGATCGTCTGCTGGGCGGCGTCCTGGGGGGCGAAGCCGATGTTGGCGTACTCGTTGATCTGGATGAACAGGAAGGTGCAGCCGAGCAGGAAGGTCGTGAGGATGCCGGCCTTCAAACCCCAGCGATTGCCGTTCTTGATCGCGCGCTCGGCCCAGTGCAGCGTCAGCGAGGAGGAGACGAGGATCGCGGTGTTCACGCCCGCGACCTGCACCGGCAGGTGCGTGCCGAGCGCGGGCCAGGGGTCTCCCTGGGCGACGCGGATGAAGAAGTAGGCGGTGAAGAACGCCCCGAAGACCATCACCTCGGAGATGATGAAAAGCAGCATTCCCAGCAACTGCGGTTCGACGCGCGAGCTGCGGTTGGCCGTCGGAGGGCCGTGGTGCTCGTCGTGTGCGCCGTGGCCGAGGGCGTGGGCTGAGATGCCGGCTGCCTCCATCGTCTAGGCCGCCGTGCTCGCGATGCCGGTGCTCGCGTCGTCCACGTCGACGACGACGTGCTCGACCTTCGCCGAGGTCGCGTGCTGCACGCGCCCGATCAAATTCGAGCGAAGCCAGCCCGAGCGCTGGTTGGGGAGCGTGGAGATGACCACGTCGTCGACCCTGAACAGCTCCAGCGCGTTCACCGCGGCGGTGTAAGGGTCGGGGTCGCCGGTCATGCCCGAGGCGAGCAGGCCCGCGCCTCCCAGCTTGTCCAGCATCGCCGCCAGGCGCGCGCGCGCCTGGCGCGGAGCGTCGCCGCTGCCGTCCTGCAGGGGCACCACGGCGATGAACAGGCGGGGTCGCTCGTCCTGCGCGGCCTTCGCGCGCAGGCGCTCGATCAGCTCCTCGCCGCTCGAGGTCTTCGAGGCGATCACGAGCGTCACGCCGAAAGGGAGCCCTTCGCGGTCGAGGTCGGTCACGACGTGCTCCACCGGCAGGCCCGAGGCGTTGTGGATGCGTTCGATCAGATCTCTCCTCAACCACCCGGATTGGGTCACCGGATGGGTGGAGACGATGACCTCGTCCGGGCGGCGCAGCGCGATCGCGTCCATCGTCGCCAGGAACGGGTCCGGGTCGCCGACTTCGCCGCTGGCGCGCATCCCCTCCTGGGACGCGCGCGTCAACGCCAGGTCGACCCTGATCTGCGCCGATTCGCGGACGGCCTCGTCGTAGATGACCAGGCCCGCCGTGGGCTTTGACTGGGGCACGACCAGGCGGAAGCTCACGTCCTGCGCCGCCTGCGCGCGCGCACGCGCGAGGTCGAGCAGCTTCTCGCCTCCGAGTGTGCGGTTGGCCACGACCAGGATTTCCGTCATCGCGCCATGCCGCCTTCCGTCGCCGTGGGTATCGCCCGGTAATGCATGCTCATTCGCTCGCCGCCAGCTTCACGCCCGGCGGGGCGCCGCTCGCCGTTCCCGTCGCCGCGCCCACGGTGGCGGGGGTGGGGCCGAGGATCGCGTGCACCGCGCCCGGCACGCCGTACTCGTACGGGCCGCCGACCACGGTCGGGACGCGGTCGAAGTTGAAGATCGGCGGGGGCGAGGAGACCTGCCACTCGATCGTCATTCCCCGCCACGGGTTCGCCGCCGCGCGCGGGCCGCCGCGCCAGCTGGTGACCATGTTGTAGAGGAAGATCAGCGTGCTCAGACCGAGCATCCAGCTGGAGATCGAGATGAACAGGTTCAGGTCGGCGTACTTCGTGGCGTAGGTCGCCACGCGCCGGGGCATGCCGTCCAGGCCGAGGATGTGCATCGGCGCGAACGTCAAGTTGAAGAACACGAACGTGCTCCAGAAATGCCATTTGCCCAGGCGCTCGTCATACATCCGCCCGGTCATCTTCGGGAACCAGTAGTAGACGCCCGCGAAGATCGTCATCAGCGAGCCGCCGAACAGGACGTAGTGGATGTGTGCGACGATGAAGTAGCTGGCGCTGACGTGGATGTCGAACGGGATCATCGCCAGCATCACGCCGCTGATCCCGCCGAGCGTGAAGGTCGTCAAAAAGCCCAGGGCGAACAGCATCGCCGTGTCCAGGTGCAGCACCCCGCGCCACAGCGTGGCCAGCCACGAGAAGACCTTGATGCCCGTCGGCACCGCGATGATCGCCGTCGTGATCGCCATCGGAATCCTGATCCAGGCGGCCATGCCGGAGGTGAACATGTGGTGCGCCCACACTGTGAACCCGAGCACGATGATCGCGAGCAGCGAAAAGGCCATCATGCGATAGCCGAAGATCGGCTTGCGCGACTTCACGGCGATGATCTCCGAGATGATCCCGAACCCGGGCAAGATCATGATGTAGACGGCCGGGTGCGAGTAGAACCAGAAGACGTGCTGATACATCAACACGTCCCCGCCGGCGCCGGCGTTGAAGAAGTTAAAGCCCAGCGAGCGGTCGAGCATGATGAAGAACTGCGAAGCGGCGATGAACGGCGTGGCGATCACGACCAGCAGGGAGGTCGCGAAGTTCGCCCACACCAGCAGCGGCATCCGGAAGAAGCTCATCCCGGGCGCGCGCATCGTGATGATCGTGACCAGGAAGTTCAGCGCGGTCATGATCGAAGAGGCGCCCGCGAACTGGACGCCCAGCGAGAAGAACACCTGCCCGACCGGCATGTCGGTCGACAGCGGCGTATACGCCGTCCAGCCGTCCGCGAACGCGCCCCCGGGCGCAAGGAAGCTCAGCAGCATCATCACCCCGCCGACCGGCAAAAGCCAGTAGGAGAGGGCGTTCAGGCGCGGAAATGCCATGTCGGGCGCGCCGATCATCAGCGGCAGCACGAAATTCGCCAGGCCCGCGAACACGGGGATGATGAAGAAGAAGATCAAGATCGACGCGTGCACGCTGAAAAGGCCGTTGAACGTGTTCGCGTCCACGAACTGCGCGCCCGGTTGAGCCAGCTCGATGCGCATCAGCATCGCCACGAGGCCGCCCACGAGCAGGAAGAAGAACGAGGTGACCGTGTACTGCACGCCGATCACCTTGTGGTCGGTGTTGATGCGGAAATAGTCTCGCCACGAATACGCGCCGTGACTGGAATGGTCCTCGGGGCGTGTAGGGCGCCCGGAGGCCCAGTAGAACCAGTAGTCAAAGCCGCCGATACCCACCAGGAACATCAGCCCGGCGGAGATCAGCGAGACCGTCAGGATCGCTTCGCCGTCGATGAAGTGGTGGTAGCTGGCATGTCCGTAGGACATCCGCACGAGCCAGGTCAGCGCGAACGCGAACGCCACGCCCAGCAACATCATCCAGGCCGCGCGATAGAAGCCCGGCGCGCGCAGTTTCGCGCCCAGTCCCATACGCTGCGGCCGGTCGCCGAAGGGCGATCCGCTCGTGCCGGGCCGAACGGGGCCGGGCGAGTGCACCGTGCTGGCCATCAGCTTGCTTTCTCGGGGGACGAGTTGCTCATGCTCGCGCGCATTATCCCGCACCCGCTCCCGCGACGGCGGCGGGCGCCACTGCACTCCCCGGCGCCCTCGCGGAGGCCGTGGCGACGGTCGAGCCGGAGCGCTCCTGTGCGGCCAGCCATGCCCGGAATTGGGCCGGCGGGACGACGTGCACGGCCGAGCGCATCAGCGAGTGTCCAGCGCCGCACAGCAGGTTGCACACCACCGGGTAGGTGCCCAGGCGATCGGGCGTGGCGCGGTAGTGAGTGGTGATGCCGGGCACAACGTCCTCCTGCAGGCGGAACGCGGGGATCCAGAAGGCGTGGATGACGTCCTTGGAGCGCATGTTGAAGTAGACCGTGTAGCCCTCGGGCAGGTACAGCTCATAGCTCTTCACGGGCTTGCCGCCGGTGACGGAGGCGGGATATTCGTAATCCCAGAAGAACTGCTGCCCGATCACGCCGATCTGGACTTCGGGCACGCCCGCGGGCTTCTTCTCGTTGTTGTGCAACACGGCGAACGAATAAGCGACCAGGCCCATCAACAGCGCCGCCGGGATCGCCGTCCAGAAGACCTCCAGGCGCGTATTGCCGTGGATCGGCGGGCCGTCCTTGAGCTCCTGACCAGGACGCATGTGGAACTGCCACACCGAGAACAAGATCACGGTGACGACCAGCACGAAGATCGGCACCGAGGCGATCACCAGCACGTGGTAAAGCGTGTCCGTTTCCTTGGCCTGCGTGCTGGCCTGCACCGGGAACCAGTGGATCTGGTAGCTCAGCGCGATGCCCGCCGCGACGGCGATCAGCCCCGCGACGGCCGCGGTCAGGAACGCTCGCCGGCTAGGCACGCCGCGCGTCCCCGTGGAGCGCGCGCTCGCCGCTCGCGCGGTGCGTGGCTCGACGATCCGAAGTCCTGTTCGCTGCGTTCCCCTCCATCACGAGGCGTGATCCTAGTGGTTCGCGCCGATGCGATGTTGGACGGTTGCGTGTTCGCAGGCAGCGGGGCGGCGGGGGGCCTTGACCGGGCGCGCTCGCCGTACTACATTGAGGCAATCGTTGCATGGTGCGGGTTGGCGTTTTGTCCGAGGCGTGAGCGGGAAGGAGTGGTGGCATGGAGGTACGCGAGGGAATGAGCCCGACGGTCCTCACGGTGGGGCCCGGGCACACGCTGAGGGCCGTCGCGCGGCTGATGTCCGAGCGCGAGGTCGGCGCGGCGGTCGTGATCGACCCCGATGGGGCCGGGCCGGGGATCATCACCGAGCGCGACATCCTGCTCTCGCTCGGCTCTGGCCAGGACCCCGACAGCGAGACGGTCGAGGAGCACCTCACGCGCGACGTCGTCTTCGCGGCGCCCGACTGGTCGCTGGAGGAGGCCGCCGCGGCGATGGTCCGCGGAGGGTTTCGCCACCTGATCGTGCTCGATGCCGGCGAGACGATCGGGGTGCTGTCCGTGCGCGACGTCGTGCGCTGCTGGACCCAGGACGGGGCCATCTGCCCGGTGCCGGCGAGCGCTTAATCCAGCGGAAGCTCGTCGATTTCGTGGCGCGTGTCTTTGATCCAGCGCCACACGCACACGAGCGTCAACAGCACGCCGATGACCGTCAGCTCGATCATCGTCGTCACGCCCACCAGCGCCAGCGTGATGCCCACGGCGGTCAGCAGCGGCAGGATCGAGGGACCCGGGAGATGGATCTCCTCGCCCGTCGGCGGTATCTCGGGGTCGAGCGGGCTCATGACACGTAGTAGGCCGCCACGACGAACGTGATGCCGAACATGAACATGCAGATGCCGCACACGATCAGCCCCGTGCGGATGTTCTTGCGTGCGAGTCGGCGGGTCATCATGGGCGGGCGCGCATTCTATACGTGCACATCGACGACCATCGCGCAGAACAGCAGCGCCAGGTATGCCAGCGAGTACAGATACAAACGCAGCGCGCTGCGCCGGTCCGCGCGCCGATACAGCACGACCGCGCCCGCGATGAACCCGAACCCGAGCGTCATCGAGGCCGCCAGATAGACCGTGCTCAGCCCGCCCGCGCAGAACGGCAGCTGCGTGACCGCATACAGCAGCACCGTGTAAATCAGGATCTGCCGGCGGGTCTCCTCCTCGCCGCGCACGACCGGCAGCATCGGAACGCCCACCTTCGCGTACTCGTCCTTCATCAGCAGGCTCAGCGCCCAGAAGTGGGGGGGCGTCCAGAAGAAGACGATGAAGAACAACAGCACCGCCGTGCCGCTGACCGAGCCCGTGACCGCCGCCCAGGCGACGAGCGGGGGAACGGCGCCCGCGGCCCCGCCGATCACGATGTTCTGCGGCGTGCGCCGCTTCAACCAGACCGTGTAAACGAACACGTACCCCAGGAAACCCGCGAACGACAGGCTCGCCGCGAGCACGTTCACGGTGAGCGAGAGCTCGACGAACGACAGCGCCGCGAGCGTGCACCCGAACAGCAGTGCCGCACGGGGCGAGATTCGACCGGCGGGGATCGGTCGGGAAGCGGTGCGCGTCATCTGCGCGTCGATGTCGCGGTCGAACCAATGGTTGACCGCACCCGCCCCGCCGGCCGACAGGTAGCCGCCCAGGCAGGTAAGAGCCACGAGCGCCACCGACGGGTCGCCGGCGACGTACATCGTCGCGATCGTCGTCAACAACAGCAGCGACTGGACCTTCGGCTTGGTCAGCTCGGCATAGTCGCCAAGCAGCCGGCGGGTACGCGGGGCGAGGCCGATGCTCGGCGCCGCCTCGATCGCCGGGGCCGCGCCTGTGGAACGCGCGCTCATGCCCGACCAATGGTACGGGCCCGCGCCAAGCCATGTCTCGCCACGGGCACGGCAGAGAGGAGACGGCGCGCGCGCACGCGATGGGCGGCGGGCACGGTGCTACACGCCCACTTGCGTGGCGCCCGCCGGCACCGTGGCCGCGCCCGGCGAGGGGACGGCGGCGCTGCCGCGCCGCTGCACCTCGCGGCGGATGTCCTTCATCGGCTCGGCCGAGCGCACCAGCGGGACCGTGTCGAAATTGTTCACCGGCGGCGGCGAGCTCGTGAACCACTCCAGCGTGTTCGCCTTCCACGGATCCGGTCCCGCGATCGCGCCGTGCTTGAGGCTGCGCGCGACGTTGACGATCGTCACGATCACGCCCACCGCGAGGACGAACGAGCCGATAGTCGAAATCAGGTTATAAAGCGCCAGATTGCCGACGTCCGGGTACTCGTACACGCGTCGCGGCATCCCGTCCAGGCCGATCACGTGCTGGATCAGGAACGTCACCAGGAACCCGACGAACATCAGCCAGAAGCTCAGCTTGCCCAGGCCCTCCGACAGCATCCTGCCGGTGATCTTCGGGAACCAGTAATAGATCGCCGCGAAGATCGTGAACACCGCGCCGCCCATCAGCACGAAATGGATGTGCGCGACCACGAAATACGTTTCGTTCAGCTGCCAATCGACCGGGAACACCGCCAGGAATACGCCGCTGATGCCGCCGATCAAGAACAGCGCGATAAAGCCCGCGCAGAACAGCAGCGGCGTCTTGAATTCGATCGTCCCGCGCCACAACGTCGCGATCCAGTTCAGCATCTTCACGCCCGTCGGCACCGCGATGAAGAACGAGCTGAGCATCACGAAGATCAACAGCGCCTCCGGGATCGGCGCCGTGAACATGTGGTGCGCCCACGTCAAAAAGCCCAGGAACGCGATCGCCACCGTCGAGGCCGCAATCGCCTTGTAGCCGAAGATCGGCTTGCGCGCGAACACCGGCAGGATCTCCGAGACGATCCCGAACCCGGGCAGCACCATGATGTAGACCTCGGGGTGCCCGAAGAACCAGAACAGGTTCTGCCAGAGCAGCGGCGAGCCGCCCTGCGCGGGGTCGTAGAAGTGCGTGCCGAAGTGGCGGTCGGTCAGCAGCATCGTGACCGCCGCGGCGATCACCGGCATCGCGAAGATGATCAGGATCGAATACGTCAGCATCGCCCACACGAACAGCGGCAGCCGCCCCCAGCTCATCCCGCGCGCGCGCATGTTCGCGACCGTCGCATAGAAGTTGATCGCTCCCAAGATCGAGGAGATGCCGGTCAGGTGGATCAGATAGATCCACGCGTCCTGGCCGCCGCCGGGTGAGTAGAGCGCGTTCGAGAGCGGCACATAGCTCGTCCAGCCCGCTTCCGGCGGGTTCCAGAACAGCGAGGCGTAGAACACCAGCCCACCGGTCAAGAGCAGCCAGTAGGAGAGCGCGTTCAAGCGCGGATAGGCCATGTCGCGCGCGCCGATCATCAGCGGCAGGAAGTAGTTCGCCAGCCCCGCCATCATCGGCACGACGAACAAAAAGATCATCGTCGTGCCGTGCATCGTGAACAGCTGGTTGTAGATCTGCGGCGTCACCAGCGTGTTGTTCGGCGCGCCCAGCTGCAGGCGGATCATCAGCGCCTCGATCCCGCCGAGGCAGAAGAACACGAAGGTCGTGACCATGTACATGATCCCGATCCGCTTGTGGTCGGTCGTCGTGATCCAGCTAGTCCAGCCGCGCGCCTCGCGCTCTGCGCGGTGGGCGACTATCTGGGGGACCGGGTTGGCGGCGACGGTGGCCATGTGCTGGGTGTTCTCCTGGTAGTTCCGCGTTGGTTGGGGTTAGGGGTTCTCGACCTGACCGGCGCCGACCTGCGCGCCCAACTTCGCGCGCGCCACCTTCGCGGCCGCGTTCGCCTGGGCGATCTCCTGCTTCTGATAGGCCAGCCACGCTTCGTACTGCGCGGGCGGAACGGCCTTGACCGTGGCGATCATGCGCGCGTGCCCGCGCCCGCACAGCAGCGCGCACTGGCCCGTGTAGATGCCGGGCTTTTCGATCTTGAACCACGTGTAGTTGTGATAGCCCGGCACCGCCTGGAACTTGCCGCCGAGCTGCGGGATCCACCACGAGTGCACCACGTCGGAAGAGACGATGTCGAGGGTCACGGTCGTTTTCGTCGGCACCACCATCTCCTCATACGAATAAGGCGCCCCGAGACCGTCGGGTTCGCCGGCGCCCGGGTAGACGAACTGCCAGATGTACTGCCGGCCGATGACCTTGATGTTCAGCGATTTGCCGTTCGGCGGCAACCGGCGGTCGGCGCTCGCGTACAGCACGCCCGTTTCGCTTTCGCCGATCAGGCTCGCTCCGGCGGCGCTGGAGTTGGGCGGGTTCTGGATCGCGCCGAGCCTGGCGAACGTCAGGATCGCCAGCCCGACGAGGATCACCGCGGCGGCGACCGTCCAGCCGACCTCCAGGCGCGTGTTGCCATGGATCTGCGCGGCCGTTGCGCCCTTGCGCGCGCGGAACTTGATCAGCGCATACGCCAGCCCGCCGATGACCGCGAAGAAGATCACCAGCGCGATCACCAGGATGATCTTGTACAGCGAGTCGATGTTGTCCGCGTTCGGCGAACCACCCGACTCGGGCGTGAAGAAGGCAAGCGTTGTCGGGAGCAGGTGGCCCAAGGCGCGCGGGATTCTATTCAGCCCCGGACCGGAAGCGCTTGATGACGTTTGCTACTTGCCCGAAAATCGCGTCGGGCGCTTTTCCACGAACGCCGTCGCGCCCTCCAGGAAGTCCTCGCTACCGGCCATCTCGCGCTGGATCTGCGCCTCCAGCTCCAGCTGCTCCTCGAAGCGCGCATACAGCCAGTTGTTCAGCTGGCGCTTGGTCCCCGCATAGGAACGGGTGGGTCCCGCGGCCAATCGCGCCGCCAGCGCGCTCGCCTCCTCGCCCAGGCGCTCTTCGGCGAAGACGCGGTTGATCAGACCCCACTCCAGCGCCCGCGGCGCCGAGAGGCGCTCGCCGAGCATCATCAGCTCGCTCGCGCGCGCCATCCCGATGCGCGAGGGCACGAACAGCGAGGAGCCACCGTCGGGTACCAGGCCGATATTCACGAACGCGAGCAGGAAATACGCGCTCTCGCCCGCCACGATCAGATCGCAGCACAGCGCCAGCGAGCAGCCGATCCCCACGGCCGGACCGTTCACCGACGCGACGACCGGCTTTGGCATCTCGCGGATCGCGTGCATGATCGGGTGGTAGCGCTCGGTCAGCGTCTTATAGACATCCGGTCTGCCCTCCGGCGTGGTCTCACCGCCGCTGAAATCCTTCAGGTCGGCGCCCGAGGAGAAGGCGCGTCCTGCGCCTTCGATCAGCACCGCGCGCACCGCCTCGTCCCGGCGCGCGCGGTGCAGCGCCTCCAGCAGGTCTTCGCCGAATTGCCGGTTCCATGCGTTCAGCGCCTGCGGGCGGTTCAGCTGGATCGTGGCCACGCCGCCGGCGACCGACATGTCGACGGTCTCGAGCTGGTCGTTTCGGTCGCTCATAGGGTGCGCTCCTCGCGTGTATGCCGTGGACGGAATGTCGTCGCGCGCTCAGCGGCGACCGTCGCCCGCGCGGCGGGCGCGCAGACGATCCTACGGGCTGGCGACCTTTGCGTATCGTGTGCGCGATGAGCAGCTCGGCGCGTCCGGTGATCGGTATGTGCGCGGCCCTGGAGCGGGCGCGCTGGAGCGTGTGGGATCTGCGGGCGGCGCTGTTGCCCTACAACTATGTCCAAGCGGTCCAGCGCGCCGGCGGACTCGGGCTGCTGTTGCCCGTGGACGCGCACGTGACCGAGGATCCGGCCGAGATGTTGGAGCTGCTCGACGGCCTGCTGCTCGCGGGCGGCGCCGACATCGACCCCGTCTCTTACGGCCAGAGCGCTCACGTTCAGACAGTCGACACGGTGCCCGAGCGCGACGCGTTCGAGCTGGCGCTCACGCGCGGCGCGATCGAGCGCGACCTGCCCGTGCTGGGGATCTGCCGCGGGATGCAGCTGATCAACATCGCTCGTGGCGGCACGCTGCAACAGCATCTGCCGGAGCGCTTCGGACACGACGAGCACCGTCGCGTGATCGGCTCCTTCGAGGGCTCCGAGCACGATGTCGTCCTGACCGACGGCTCGCTGGCGGCGCGCGCCGCCGGGGAGGTGACGCACGTGACCAAGTCCCACCACCACCAGGGCGTCGATCGTCTGGGGGAGGGGCTGAGGGTGAGCGGTCTCTCGAGGCTCGACGATCTACCCGAGGCGATCGAGCTGCCGGACAGTCGCTTCGTGCTGGGCGTGCAATGGCACCCCGAGGCCGACACCACCAGCACGGTCATCGGCGCGTTCGTCGCCGCCACGGCCGCGCGCGCGCCGAGCGCCTGAGAAGCGCGCCGCGCGATCGCTCGCGCCCTGGCCGCTCATATACTCAGCACGCAGTGCGGCTGTCGAGAGTAATCAGGGCGGCGGCCTGGGGGGTGGTGGCGGCGGGGGTCGCGGCGCCGTTGGTGCGCAAGCGGATCGCCGCCCCGGCGCTCGTGACCCAGACCGTCGCGTTCGCCGCGCCGGTCGCGCTGTGCGTGGCCGTGCGCCGCTCGCGCACGCGCGACGTGGCGGTATGCGGCCTGCAGATGTGGGCCTATCTGGCCGCATACAAGACGCCGCACGACGACGAGCAGGGGCAGGCGCAGCGCGTTCACATCGACTACCCGATCGACATCGATCGTGCCCTCGGCCTCGGGGAGCTGCCGACGCTGCGCCTGCAGCGAGCGCTCGCGCGGATCGACCCCACCGACGGGCAGCCGAGCTGGCGGACATTCGACAAGGTGCTCGTATGGGCGCACTGGGCCTGGTTCCTGGTGCCCCATGGCTCGCTCGCCTACATCCTCGTCCGCCACCCCGAGAAATTCCCGCGCGCGGCGGTGATGACCTACGCGGTGTTCGACCTCGGCGCGAGCGTCTACTGGATCGCACCCACCGCGCCGCCCTGGTACGCGGCCTCACAGGCCGGCCGCGACGATCACGGCGCCGAGGACGTTCGCCGGATGATGGTCGAGTACGGCGAGCATTTCTGGAGAGACGGCTGGGGGCCTCTATACAGTGTGTTCGGAGGCAATCCCCTGGCTGCGATGCCCTCGCTGCACTTCGCCACATCCCTGATGGCCGCCCTCCTGCTCGCCGAGGCGGGGCCGGTCGCGGGCGCGCTCGGCGGCGCCTACACGGCGGTGTTGGGGTTCGCGCTCGTGTACCTCGGCGAGCACTATGCCGTCGACCTGCTCGCGGGCGCCGCGCTGGCGGGCGTCGTGCGCCGGCTGGGACCGCGCGCGGGAGGAGCCGTTCAGGGCTTCGGGCGCGCCGTCGGGGCGTTGGAGGCGATCGCGCACGAGGCGCGCTGATGGAAAGGGGGGAGAGCAAACCGGATATGACATCGCGCACGATCGCCGACAGCGAGCCGGGAGCGCCCCATCCCTCCTCCCACCACGAGGAGGAGATGCCGCGCGTGGTGATCACGCGCCGGCAGGCGATCGGCTTCGGGCTGTTCGTGGCAACGATCGTCGCCTTCATGTACTTCGTCTTGCCCAAGCTCGCGGGCGTAGGCACGACGCTGCATCACATCGAGAACGGCGACGGCTGGTGGATCGCGATCGGGGTCATGCTCGAGCTTGCCTCGTTCGCCGGCTACGTGGTGCTGTTCCGTGCCGTGTTCGTCGGCAGGGACACACACCCACCCGGGCCGATCGGCTGGCGCGAGAGCTACCAGATCACGATGGCCGGCCTGGCCGCCACCCGCCTGTTCGCGACCGCCGGCGCGGGTGGCATAGCGCTGACGGCCTGGGCGTTGCGGCGCTCGGGGATGGAGGCGCGGCTCGTGGCGTGCCGGATGGTCGCGTTCATCGTGCTGCTCTACGCCGTCTACGCCGGCTCGGTTTTGATCGACGGCATCGGCCTGGGAACGGGCCTGTTCCCAGGCGGCGGCTCGTTCGCGCTGACGATCGTGCCCGCGATCGTGGCGGCGATCCTGATCGCGGTGGTCGGCGCGATGGCGCTGCTCCCGAACGACATCGAGCGTCGCCTGCAGAGTTGGGCGTCGGGCTCCGGGCGCCTGGCTCGCTGGGTCGCGCTCGGGGTGACGGCGCCCGCGCTGGCGGCGAGCGGTGTGCGCACCGCGATCGAATTGATCCGCTCTCGCGATCCCGGCCTGCTCGGGGCGGTGGCGTGGTGGGGCTTTGACATCAGCGTGCTGTGGGCGATGTTCCACGCGTTCGGCTCTCCGCCGCTGTTCACGGTCATCTGGATGGCCTACTTCCTGGGCATGCTCGGCAACCTGCTGCCGCTGCCCGGCGGTCTCGGCGGCGTCGAGGGGGGCATGATCGGCGCGTTCGCCGCGTTCGGCGTGGACTTCAACCTGGCCGTCCTCGCGGTGCTCTCCTACCGCGCGATCTCCTTCTGGCTGCCCACGATTCCCGGCGCCGTGGCCTACTTCCAGCTGCGTCGCACCGTCGCGCGCTGGCGCGAGGAGCAGCGGGTGGGCCCGACGCCCACCGAACGCGGGGGCGGAGTCGAGGCGGCCGGGGTGCTGCAGGGCTCGTGAGTGCCGCCAGGCCAGGTGCCATTGCTATACTTTACAAAGTAAAGTGCTCTTGTTTGCGGGGGCCGTATGCTCGTTATGACATCAGCGGCCGAGAATGGAGAGACGATGGGCGAGACCAGTAGCGGCGAGATCGAGAACACGATCATCATCGGCAGCGGGCCGGCTGGATACACCGCGGCGCTGTACACGGCGCGAGCGAACCTGCACCCCCTGGTGATCGAGGGGTTCGCATGGGGCGGCCTGCTGCAGCAGACGACCGACGTCGAGAACTACCCGGGCTTCCCCGAGGGGATCATGGGGCCGGAGATGATGCAGAAGCTGCGCGACCAGGCCGAGCGCTTCGGCGCCCGCCTGCAGACCGACCAGGCCGAGCGCGTCGAGCTCGCCGAGGAGCCCGGGGGTGTCCATCGCGTGTTCGTGGGCGACGTCGAACACCGGGCGCGCACGGTCGTGCTGGCGATGGGTGCCGAGCACAAAAAGCTGGGCGTCCCCGGCGAGGAGGAGTTGAGCGGGCGCGGGGTCAGCTACTGCGCCACCTGCGATGCGGCCTTCTTCAAAGGCGCTTCGACCTTGATCGTCGGTGGCGGAGACTCGGCCATGGAGGAGGCCATCTTCCTCTCCAAGTTCGCCTCCGCGGTCACGGTCGTGCATCGGCGCGAGGAGTTCCGGGCCTCGAAGATCATGCTGCAGCGCGCCCGCGAACAGGAGAACATCGAGCTGTTGACGCCGTACACCGTCAAGCGACTGCTCCCCGGTGAGAACGGCGCTCTGTCCAAGGCGGTGCTCGTGCACTCCCACACCGGCGAGACCCGCGAGATCGAGATCACGGGCGCGTTCGTCGCGATCGGCCACGAGCCCCAGTCAGAGATCGTGCGCGGTCAGATCGACGTCGACGCCGAGGGTTATGTGAAGGTCGCGGGACGCTCGACGCTGACCAACCGCCCGGGCGTGTTCGCCGCGGGCGATCTCGTCGACCACACATATCGCCAGGCGATCACCGCTGCGGGCTCGGGATGCCAGGCGGCGCTCGACGCCGAGTGGTACCTACGCGACACGCCCGAGGTGCCCACGCCCGAGGGGATGCCCGAAGGAGATCTGGCCGAGGCGCAATGGGAGCCGGTCGTGACCGGCTCCGAGGCTCAGGGGGCGGCGTCGTAGTCGTAGCTGAAGAATCCTGCGCCGCTTCCCCGTCCGAGCCGGCCGGCGCGCACGAGCCCGCGTAGTGCCGGCGCGGCGCGGTAACGCTCCTCGCGATACTCGCCCCACAGGCCGTCCAGCACGCCCAGCACGTGGTCGAGTCCGATCTCATCGGCCCACGCGAGCGGTCCGCGTGGGTAGTTGAGCCCGAGCACCATGCCGGTGTCGATGTCCTGTGCGCTGCCCACGCCTTCACCGAGCGCGAAGGCGCACTCGTTGATCACCTGGCAGACGATTCGCTCGAGCACGCCGCCGGGGGCGGGCTTTGCCTCGCCGGCGGCGCCCGCGGGCGGCGCCGGGTCCGGCGCTCGGTAGAACTCGCGCGAATAGTCGTAGTAGCCGCGCCCGCTCTTGCGACCGTAGAGTCCCGCGGCGACATAGCGGGCGGCGATCGGAGAAGGGCGCCAGCGCGGCTCATAGAAGCTCTGCTCGTAGAAGCTCTTGGAGATCTCAAAGCCCGTGTCGATCCCGACCAGGTCCATCAACTCGAACGGACCCATGCGAAAGCCGCCCTCGACGCGCACGACCCGGTCGATCGTCTCGATGTCCGCGATGCGCTCCTGCAAGAGGCGAAGCGCCTCCAATCCAAACGGACGGTTGCAGCGATTGACCAGGAAGCCGGGGCCGTCGTGCGCGCGGATGACCGTCTTGCCCATCGCCTCGCCCGTCGCGTGGGCGAGCTTCAGCGAGCGCTCGTCGGACTGCACGCCCGCCACGACCTCCAGCAGGCGCATCACCGGCGCGGGGTTGAAGAAGTGCATTCCCACCACGCGCTCGGGATGGGGCGCCACCGAGGCGATCGCCGTGACGAGCAACGAGGATGTGTTGCTTGCCAGGACGCACTCGGTCGAGACGATCCGCGCCAGCTGTTCGTACAGCCCGTGCTTGAGCTCCAGGCGCTCGGGGGCGGCCTCGATCACCAGCTCGCACTCGGCCATCGCCTCGAGCGTCGCCACCGGCTGCAAACGCTCGGCGGCGGCGTCGGCGTCCTCAGGGCTCAGCTTGCCTTTGGCGGCTTCCTTGGCCAGCCCATCGCGCGCCCGCTCCGCGCCACGCTCGAGCGCCTCGGCGAGCGGGTCGTGCAGCAACGTGCGCGCACCCGAGCGGGCGGCGAGCTGGGCGATGCCCGAACCCATCGTGCCGGCGCCCAGCACGCCGATGACCGCGGCGGGCCGCGCGGCGCTCGCGTCGGTGTCGGCCGCTGCGGGGGCGCTCACGCCGGTCTCTTTGCCTGTCGGTCGGTCTGACATGTGCGATGTCTGGCGGTCGTGCGGTATCAGCCCGGCACGAGCGCGTTGATGCCGGTCATCGCGCGTCCGATGATCAGTTTCTGGATCTGGGAGGTCCCCTCGTACAGCGTCGTGACGCGTGCGTCACGGAAGTAGCGCTCGACCGGATGGTCGTCGACGTAGCCGGCGCCGCCGTGCACCTGGATCGCCATGTTCGCGCACTCGAGCGATGCCTCGCTCGCGTGCAGCTTGGCGATCGAGGTCTCCAGGGTGTTCGGCCGGCCCTGATCCTTGAGGAAGCCCGCGCGCCACACGAGCATGCGCGAGGCGTCGGTCTTGAGCACCATGTCGGCGATCATCGCCTGCACGAGCTGAAAGCTCGCGATCGGCCGCCCGAACTGCTCGCGCTCCTTGGCGTAGCTCACCGACTCATCCACGCATCCCTGGCAGATCCCCACGCAACCGGCCGCCACCGAGTAGCGACCGGAATCGAGGTTGGACATCGCGATTTTGAAGCCGTCGCCGATCCCACCGAGCATGTCCTCGTCTGCGACCTCGACGTCTTCCAGCGAGATCGAGGCCGTGTCGGAGGCGTGCAGTCCCATCTTGTGCTCGATCGTCTGCGCCGTATAGCCCGGCTGGTCGGTGTCCACGAGGAAGCACGCGATTCCCTTGTGTCCGAGCGCGGGATCGGTCTGGGCGAAGATCACCGCGAGCTTCGCGTAGTTGCCCATCGAGATCCACATCTTCGCGCCGTTGATAACCCAACCCGAATCGGTCTTCTGCGCACGGGTCTTCTGGTTGGCGGCGTCCGAGCCCGTATCGGGCTCGGTCAGCCCGAAGCAGGCCAGCCACTCACCCGAGCAGAGCTTCGGCAGGTACTTGCGCTTCTGCTCCTCGGTGCCGAACTTGACTATCCCGGAGCAGACGAGGGAGGTCTGCACCGAGATGACGGTGCGAATCGCAGAGTCCCCGCGTCCGATCTCCTCCACGACCAATCCGTAGCTGAAGTAGTCCAGCCCGGCGCCCCCGTACTCCTGAGGCACGATCGCGCCGAGGTAGCCCTGGGCGGCGACCTTCTTCACCAGGTCTGTGTCGAAGTGGTGCGCACGGGCGTTTTCCCGCGACTGCAAGACGATCTCCTTGTCGGTGAACTCGCGCGCGGTGTCGCGGATCAGGCGCTGCTCGTCGGTCAGGTCGAAATCCATGCGTGTCTGTCTCCTCGTGCCCGTACGGGGCGGTCGTGATCAACGCGCCGCGCCGGACGCGCGCGCTCAATGTTCCCTCAGCTTCGGCGTGCTCCACGGCGCTTCCACGCGCCGCTCGATCTCCCGGGCGATGTCATCGATCGGCAGTCGCTCCTGTGCGAGCGAGTCCCGGTCGCGCAACGTCACGGTGCGGTCCTCGACGCTCTGGTGGTCGATCGTGAGACAGAACGGTGTGCCGATCTCGTCCTGGCGACGGTAGCGCTTGCCGATCGCCCCGCCCGTGTCGTACTCGGCCTGCACCACCGTGCGCACCGATTCGTAGACCTCCCGCGCGAGCTCGGGCTGGCCGTCCTTGCCGACGAGCGGCAGCACCGCGACCTTGACCGGGGCCAAGCGGGGGTGCAGGCGCAGCACCGTCCTGGTCTCGCCCGCGCCGGCGCCCTCGCGCTCGACCAGTTCCTCGTCGTAGGCGTCGACGAGGAATGCGAGCGTCGCGCGGTCCGCCCCGGCGGCGGGCTCGATCACGTGAGGCACATAGCGGGCGCCGGTCGCCTGATCGAAGTACTCGAGCTTCTGGCCCGAGAACTCGGCGTGGCGCGTGAGGTCGAAGTCGCCCCTGTTGGCGATCCCCTTGAGCTCGGACCAGCGGGCTCCGCCGCCGGAGTCGGTGGACGGGAACAGGTATTCGACGTCGCTCGTCCCGGACGAGTAGTGCGAGAGCTCATCGGCGTCGTGGGCGCGCAGGCGAAGGTGGTCCGGCCTGATCCCGAGCTCGGTGTACCAGCGCTCGCGCTCGTTCAGCCAGTGCTCGAACCATCGCTGCGCGTCGTCGGGCGGGACGAAGAACTCCATCTCCATCTGCTCGAACTCGCGGGTGCGGAAGATGAAGTTGCCCGGCGTGATCTCGTTGCGAAAGGACTTGCCCACCTGGGCGATCCCAAACGGCGGCGCCTTGCGGGAGAACTGCAGGACGTTCTTGAAGTTGATGAAGATTCCCTGCGCCGTCTCCGGGCGCAGGTAGGCGGTGGCGCCAGACTCCTTGACGGGCCCGATCGTCGTCTCGAACATCAGGTTGAAGTCGCGCGCGTCGGTCAGGTCGCACTCCCCGGTCTCGCCGGGATGCTTGGAGGGTTTGCGCCCGCACGCAAGCTCGGAGAGGTGGTCGGCGCGAAAGCGCTGCCCGCATGTCTTGCAGTCCACGAGCGGGTCGGTGAACCCCGCGAGATGCCCGCTGGCCTCCCACACTCGCGGGTGCTGGAGGATCGCCGAGTCGATCGCCACGATGTCCTCGCGCTCCTGCAGCATCGCCCGCCACCAGGCGTTCTTGACGTTGTTCTTCAGCAGCACCCCATAGTGGCCGTAGTCGTAGGTCGAGCCCACGCCGCCGTAGATCTCCGAGGATGGGAACACGAACCCGCGGCGCTTGCACAGCGCGACGATCTTGTCCATCGTGACCGCATCCGCGCCCTGAGCGCCGGTCGCGGCGGTGTCCGTCTCGGTTGGGGGAAGGCTCGAACTCATGCTCGCCGCCGGATGGTATTCGACGCTTGGGATCCCGCCCGTCGCCGTGTTCGGACCGGCATCTCGCAGGGCTTCGGTCGAGCATCCGCACGACGTCGAGAAGCACGGGTTGACAAAACTTTTCGCTTCCCCCTTGACATACGCTAGAAACTGTGTTTTTCTTCATGGCAGTGGACGGTAGCCAACCCGATGGAAACGGACTTCTGTCGGGACCGCCGTCCGCAGGAGGAAGGCTCGTGCCGGGGTCTGTTCGAGCGCCGCTACCCATACCTCTCCGGTGGCGCTCGAACAGATCTCGGCACACGTCTGGCTCGCGCCGGCCTCCTCGAACGGGCGCAGCGGCCTGACCGGGCAGTCACGCCGGTCGGGCCGCCACCCGCTCGCTCACGGGCGAGGACCCTTCCCAGGGCGATGCTTACCGGAGACGCTCTCCCTCCCGGAGTTCGTCGCAGCCCAGCCGCTGTTGTGACCACGCCCGATGGAAGGGGTAAAGCCGGTGTGCGGCATGTAGCATCGCGCGCCGTGGCTCGCATCTTGATCGTCGGCGGCGGTTGCCGTGGCAGGGCATTGGCCGTGCGGCTGACGCGAGAGGGTGGGCACGCGGTGCGCGTCACGACCCGCACCGAGTCCTCTCGTGCCGCGATCGAGGCGGCCGGAGCGGAATGCATGATCGGCACGCCCGACCGCCTGGCGAGCTTGCGCGGGGCGCTCGACGGTGTGACGATCGCCTGCTGGATGCTGGCCACGGCCGAAGGGGACGCGGCGCGCGTGCGGGCGCTGCACGGTTCGCGCTTGGAATCGTTTCTCGGCCAGGCGATCGACACGACCATGCGCGGGTTCGTATATGAGGCCGGAGGACTCGCGCCGGTACGGGAGGCGCTCTCGGAGGGCGAGCGGATCGTGCGAACTGTGGCCGAGCGGAACGCGATTCCGACGGCGATCATCCGCGCGGACGTGGCAGCCGATCCGCAGACGTGGCAGGTCGAGGCGTGGGCCGCGATCAGCGGCCTGCTGGAAGGCCGGGGTGGGGCGGGAGACACGCTATCCTCAAGCTAATCCCCAAAAGCCGATCCGGATTTATGGAAGCAGGGTTCTCCGACTGACTCTCGCGACGGCCGACCGTCGAGAAAGGAATACATCAATGACGCTGAAACTTGGCGACACAGCCCCCGACTTCGAGGCCGAGACGACCGAGGGTCACATCAAATTCCACGACTGGATCGGCGACTCGTGGGCCGTGCTGTTCTCACACCCGAAGGACTTCACGCCGGTCTGCACGACCGAGCTCGGCTACATGGCCAACGCTAAGCCCGAGTTCGACCGCCGCGACGTGAAGATCGTCGGGCTGTCGGTCGACGCGCTCGACAAGCACGCGCAGTGGGCGAAGGACATCGAGGAGACCCAGGGCGCCGCGCCCAACTATCCGATCATCAGCGATGCCGACTTCAACGTCTCAAAGCTCTACGGCATGCTGCCCGCCGAGACATCGGGCGACTCAGGCGCGCGCACGCCGGCCGACAACCAGACGGTCCGCAACGTGTTCGTGATCGGCCCCGACAAGAAGGTCAAGCTGATTCTGGTCTACCCGATGACGACCGGGCGCAACTTCGACGAGGTGCTGCGCGTGATCGACTCGCTGCAGCTGACCGCCAAGCACAAGGTTGCGACGCCGGTCAACTGGAAAGAGGGCGAGAAGGTGATCATCGCCGGATCGGTCTCCAACGACGAAGCCAAAGAGGCCTACCCCGACGGCTGGGAGGAGCCCCGCCCCTACATCCGGATCGTTCCGCAGCCCAGCTGACGGCTGGAACGCGGCGGGCAATCAACCGTTGGAGAGGTGGGGGAGCGTAAGCTCCTCCACCCGCTCAAGCAGGCTCTCCAGGATGCGCGCGGTGGCCCCCCAGATGAGGTGCTCACCGACGACATAGGCGTCGGTCTCGAAGGAGATCCCGCGGCGCTCCATGCGCGTGCGCGTCCTGCCGGCGCGCAGGGCATCCAGCGGAAGCTCGAGCACGGCGTCCACCTCCGTCGGCGAAGCTTCCCAGCGCAGGCCCGCGGGAATCAGGCCGACGATCGGATGGATCACGTAGTTGGTCACGAACGTAGACACCGCAGGCAACTCGCCCAGCAGGCTCACCTGCGCGCGCGGCAGACCGATCTCCTCCTCGGCCTCGCGCAGCGCCGTCTGCGTCAGGTCTGGATCCTCCGGGTCCCGCCGTCCGCCGGGAAAGGAGATCTCGCCCGCGTGCCGTCGCAGATCGGTGCGCCGGCGCGTGAACACCGCATGCGGGTTCTGGCCATCGGAGGCCAGGAACAACGGCACGAGGACCGCAGCTGGGATCTGTCCGTGGTCGTCGGCTATCGGCTGATCGTTGCGGTCGTGATCAAGCGGCCATGTGGACGCGCTCGACGCGCTCCGAGAACATGACCTCACCGTCGAGAGCGCGATGCACCGGACACTTGGCGGCGATCACGAGCAGACGCTCGGCCTGCTCCTCGGGCAGATCGTCGGGCAGGCGCAGGACCAGCTCGAACTTTGTGGGACATCCGCGCTCGGCCGGGTGATACTCGACATCGACCTCGACATGCCCGAGATCCCAACCCTTGCGGGTCGCGTACATCTCCATCGTGATCGCCGTACAGGAGGCCAGGCTGACCGCCAGCAACTCCTGTGGATCGGGCCCCGTGTCTTCGCCGCCGCTGTCCAGCGGCTCATCGACCGTGAGCTGGTGCTCGCGCACCCTCACGGTGTGTCTCAACGTACTGCCGTCGCGTCGCGCCGTCGCTTTCATGCTGCCGGCCCACCTTTCGTATCGATCATCTGAGCCCCTCCGATCGACCCCTCATTGCACACACGCCTCTACAGCACATGCTACTCCGGCTCCGGTCTGATCACGACTCCAAACCGGCCCGGCATGGCGCGCCTTCAACGCCGGCTCCCGCAGGTTCAGAGAGGTCGTTCGCGACTCGTTCGCGCGGACGAGGCTAGGCGAGCGGGTTCAAGAGCAGCCCGGTCAGCAACTTGGGGAAGAAGAACGTCGACTTCGGCGGCATGTTCTCGCCGGCCGCCGCCACGTCTCTGACCTGGGCGACCGGGGTCGGTCGCATGAAGAACGCCGCGTCATAGTCCCCGGCGCGCACCAGCGCCAGCGCCTCCTCGGTCGAGCGCGCATAGAACAGACCGTTCAGGTGCGAGATGTCCTCGTCGCTGAGCCCGAGCGCGCGCTTCAACAACAGCGCCTCCAGCACGCCCGTATCCAGCTGGCGATACGCCTCCGAACGCCCGGGCAGGGCCGCGTCGGCGATCGCCTGATCCTTCAGCGTCAGGCGCAACGCGCGCCCGTGATAGGCGTCGATATAGCCGAGCTGCAGTGGGCCCACACCCGGCGACGGCGCGATCTGATCGATCGGGACCTCGGCGATCTCGAAGTCGCGCTCGAGCGCGCTCCTGAGCGCCTGACGGCGATCCTCGTCCAGGTGTCCGATCAGGCGATGGGTGGGGAACACGGTCAGCCCCGGGTCCTCCAGCGCGACCAGGCACATCAGGATGTACCGGTGCTCACCCTCGCCCCCGAGCTCCCGCGCGTAGGCCTGCATCGTCTCGTAACGGTGATGCCCGTCGGCGATCAACAGCTCGGCCCCTTCGGCGGCCGCCTGCACCGCCGCGATCGCCTGCGGGTCGCTCACCCGCCATATGCGATGCGTCGTGTCTTGCGCATCGGCGACCTCGCCCCACGGCGGTTGTGCGGTCGCCGGCTCAAGCGCCGCCCAGGCGGCCTGGGAGGGGTCGGAGTAGAGCGAAAAGATGGGGGAGACGTTCGCCCGCGTCGCCCGCGTCAGGCGCAGCCGATCCTCCTTCGGCCCGGGATGCGTGCGCTCGTGCGGGCGCACCCGCCCGGGGCCATACTCCTCGATACGCACCCGGCAGTAGAACCCGCGACGGGTCAGCCGGCGCCCGTCAGGGCCGGCGTAGTCCTGGGTGTGCGCCCAGATCGCGGGCTCTGAATCGCGCACGAGCGCGCCCTGCAGCTGCCATGTCTCCAAGAGGTTCGCTGCGGCGCTGTAGGGATCGGGCTCGCCCTGAGGCAGGTCGATCGCGACGATGTTGTGCGGCGAGCGGGCCAACAGCGTGGCGCGCTGCTCGGCGTCGATCACGTCATACGGCGGCGCCGTCACGTCGGCCAGCGGGCCCACGACAGCGGTGTCGTAGTGCAACGCGCGCAGCGGTTGGATCTCGGCCATGGACGGTAAGTGAGGCTAGCAGCGGGGGAGCCCGCCAGGTCGAGGCGAAAACGAGACCCGTCGTGGATCCCGGTAGCGCCCGGCTATGCGTCTACTCTTTAGCTCATCGGGGCGTGGCGAAGCCTGGTATCGCGCTCGGTTTGGGGCCGAGAGGTCGCCGGTTCGAATCCGGCCGCCCCGACTTTTTGAGCCACATGCACGGTCGTGCGGGATCGCTCGCCGGCGATCACCCGCCGGTGTTTCAGACTCGCCGGCCAGAGCGCCGTGGTCCCGGTCGAGCGTGGGCGATGGGCGGGTCGAGGGAGCTAGACGAGTTGCTGATCGGCGGACTCGATGATCCGCAACTGCTGATCAATGCCGGTGATGGCCATGATGCGCTGAACCTGCTGTGAGCCGCGCGTGAGGGCGAGCGTCTGTCCGCGCTCCTGAGAGCGCTCGTGCGCCGCGAGGATGATGCGTAGTCCGGTCGAGTCGATGAACTCGAGATTTTCGAGATCGAGCACCACCGGCTGCGCGGCGCCCTCTTCTGCGCTCTCGATCTCGCTTTGCAGCAGCGGCGCGCTGGCCAGATCGAGTTCGCCGAACAGGCGCAGCACGATCCGGTCTCGCTCGTGACGAACGTCGATCCGCAGCTCGATCCGCATGCGCTCTGGGGTCGTCACGCGGTCGATGTTAACGCACGGCATGCGCGCTCATTCCCGCTTCGGCGCGGAGTCGGGGCGGATGTGACCCGCCGAGGTCATCTCGCACCCAGGGGCGTTCGCAACGTCGAACGTCTCGGCGCAGCCCTCTGAGCAGAACCAGTACGACCGCTCGTCGGTCACACGTTCGATCGCGCTCGCGCGATCGATTCGCATCCCACACACCGGATCGATCGCTCCACGCCGTCGCGTCAGTCCGAGCAGGGTCGCGAACGCGATCGTCGCGAGGGCGTTCAGCACGAGCGTGTAATCGATGGTGACTGCGCCGAACACTTCCGCCCGCGTTGGGCGCGTCGCGGGGATCAGGCCGGCGGCGGCGAACAGTCCGTCGACGATCAGCGCGGCGATGACGATCGTCACGAACATCAGGGCGAGGATGCGCACGGCGTAGCGAGACCCGTAGTACTTGCGGTAGGCGAGCGCGATCGGCAGCACGATCAGATCGGCGAACACGAACGCGATCACGCCGCCGAACCCGATCCCGCCCGACCACAGGACTGCCGCCAGGGGGATGTTGCCGACCGAGCAGACGAAGCTCAGCACGGCGACGATCGGGCCGACGATCACGTTCTCCAGCAACCGCCACGGTTCGGGCGCGTCGATCGCGAACAGGCGATTGAAGAAATCCTGACCCAGAAGCCCCACGAACCCGGCGAGCAGGAATCCCAGCGCGATCTCGCGGTAGAGCATCGCCCAGTCGTTGCGGAAGTTGTGGGCGACATCCGACCACGCCTGCAGCGAGCCCAGCCGCCCGCCGAAGCCGCCCTTCGAATCGAGCCCACCGGCCGTGTGATGCACGTGGCCGCCCTCGGCATGCGCGGCGTGCTCGCGGGCTTCGGTCTCAAGGCGAGCAGAGACGAAAGCGCGCAACAGCAGGGTCATGGTCGCGATCAGCACGATCCCCCCGACGAGCTCGGCGAGCGTGAACTGCCAGCCGATGAGCACCCACATGACGATGCCCAGCTCCACCACCAGGTTGGTCGAGGCGAACTGAAACGCGAGCGAGCTCGCCGCCGAGGCCCCCCTTGCGAACAGCGAGCGAGCTATCGCGATCGCCGCGTAAGAGCACGAGGACGAGGCCGCCCCCAGTGCGCCGGCAAGCGCGACCGGCCGTGCGCCGCCGCCGCCGAGCGCCCGCTCGATGCGCGCGCGCGGCGCCCAGGCCTGCACGGCGCCGGAGATCGCGAATCCCAGCACGAGCGCCCACCACACCTGCCAGGCCATCAGCAGCGCGTTCTGCAGGCCTTCCCAGACGGTTTCGAGCACCATGCCCATACGCCCAGTCTGCTCGATCGCGTCTGGATCGGGCGCGAGATAGGGTGCACGGGATGAGCGATCGTGTGCTGCTCCTCTCCTGGGAGTACCCACCCGTGATCGAGGGTGGTCTGGCGCGGCATGTGCGCAAGCTCGCCGAGGCGCTCGTGCGCAGGGGCGTGGAGGTGGACGTGCTCACCCGCGGGGCGGGCGAGGGCTCTGCGGAGACCTCCATGGAAGAGCGCGGCGGGGTGAGCGTATATCGGGTGCCCGAGCCCGGCTGGCCGCGCGATCTCGACCGGTTCGTCGCGTGGGTGCAGCGTATGAACGACGACATGCTGGCCGCCGGCGTGGCGCTTGCCGGGGAACGCTCGTACGACCTGATCCACGGGCACGACTGGCTCGTCGCGCATGCCTCTTCGGAGCTGTCCGATCGCCTCGCGATCCCGTATGTGACGACGATCCACGCGACCGAGCACGGCCGTCATCAGGGCTGGGTGCAGGACGAGCCGCAGGCCCACATCCATTCGGTCGAGCGCACGATGGCCCAACGGGCCGAGAGGGTGATCGTCTGCTCCTACTACATGCGCGGCCACGTGGCGGACATCTTCGACATCGACGAGCGGCGCATCGCGGTGATCCCCAACGGGATCGATCCCCGGGACCTGCAGCCGGTCGACGATCTGGAGACGCTGCGCCGCGAGTTCGCCGGGCCCGAGGACCGGCTGGTCCTGCTGATCGGTCGGCTCGTCTACGAGAAGGGGTTTCAGCTCGCGCTGGACGCGCTGCCGGGCGTGATCGAGCGGGTCGGCGCCGTGCGCTTTCTGGTGGCGGGATCGGGTACTCACGAGCACGAGTTGCGAGCGCAGGCGCAGCGACTCGGGCTGTCCGAGCACGGGAAGTTCCTCGGCTGGATCGGCGACGATGCGCTGCACTCGCTTTATCGCATCGCCGACCTGTGCGTGGTTCCCTCGATCTACGAGCCCTTTGGGCTGGTGGCGCTGGAGGCGATGGCCTCGGGCTGTCCCTGCATCGTCGCCGACACGGGCGGTCTGCGTGAGGTGGTCCCGCCCGGCGAGCGTGTCGGGCTGCGCTTTAACGGCGGCGACGCCGAGCACCTGGGGGCGATGATCGAGCGGCTGCTGATCGACGATCAGCTGCGCGACCGACTCGTGACCGAGGCCTCCGAGCACGTGCTGCGCTTCGACTGGGATGACATCGCGCAGCGCACGCACGCGATCTACGACGAGCTCGCGCAGGCACGGGTGCGAGAGGAGGCGAATCGAATATGACCGGCGCGATCGAGGGGCTGATGCAGGATGACTTCCCGCTGACGCTGCACCACATCCTGCGCCGTCTGCGCTACGGCGATCCCCGCGCCGAGGTCGTCACGCTGGGCGAGGGCGGTGAACGCACGCGGATGACCTTCGCCGAGTCCGCCGAGCGGATCGATCGCCTCGCGCGCGTGCTCACCCGGCTCGGCATCGGACAGGGCGATCGGGTGGGCACCTTCGCCTGGAACAACCAGCGCCATTTCGAGCTGTATTTCGCGATCCCGTGCGTGGGCGCGGTGCTGCACACGCTCAACATCCGCCTGTTCGCCGAGCAGCTCACCTACATCGTCAACCACGCCGAGGATCAGGTGATCTTCGTCGACGCCTCGCTCGTGCCGCTGCTGGAGAAACTCGCGCCGAGCTTTCAGACGGTCCGCCACTACGTCGTGATGGGCGAGGGCGACCCCGGCGCGCTGCCGAACGCGCTGAGCTACGAGGAGCTGCTCGAGGAAGCCGGGCCGGGCGCATACGAGTACCCCGATCTGAACGAGCGCCAGGCCGCGGCGCTGTGTTACACGAGCGGCACCACCGGCAACCCGAAGGGCGTTCTCTACTCCCACCGCTCGATCAGCCTGCACTCCTCGGCGACCCTGATGCGCGACGCCGTCGGGCTCTCGCGCTCGGACAGGGTGCTGGCGGTGGTGCCGATGTTCCACGCCAACGCCTGGGGCCTGCCGCACGGCGCGGCGCTCGCCGGCGCCGATCTGATCCTGCCCGACCGCTTTCTTCAGGCCGAGCCGCTGGCACGGTTGATCGCGTCCGAGCGTCCGACGCTGATGGGTTGCGTGCCGACGATCTTCGCCGATTTGCTGCGCTACGCCGATGAGAACACCGACATCGACCTCTCCTCGCTCTCGAACGCCGCCTGCGGGGGCTCGGCCGTGCCGCGACAGCTGATGCGCGACTTCCAAGAGCGCCACGGCGTGCGCATCTTCCAGGCCTGGGGCATGACCGAGACGAGCCCCGTGGCCACCTACTCGCGCCCGGACGAGTCCGGCGAGCACGACGACGCCTACTGGGACGACCGCGCCCGACAGGGACGGGCGATGCCGTGGGTCGAGCTGCGGCTGATCGGCGACGGCGACACGGAGGTCGCGTGGGATGGGCACTCCACGGGCGAGATCGAGGTGCGCGGACCGTGGATCGCCGCGCGCTACTTTCACGGCGAGGAGGACGACGAGAAGTTCGACGCCGGATGGTTGCGCACCGGCGACATCGCCTCGGTCGACGAGCGCGGCTACGTGCAGATCACCGACCGCTCCAAGGACGTGATCAAGTCCGGGGGAGAGTGGATCTCCTCGGTCGAGCTCGAGAACGAGGTCATGGCTCACCCCGACGTGATCGAGGCCGCCGTGATCGCGCGCCCGGACGAGCGCTGGGCCGAGCGCCCGCTGTGCTGCGTGGTGTTGCGCGAGGGCTCCACCGTGGATGCCAGAGAGCTGGCCGAGCATCTGAGCGGGCGCGTGGCGAAATGGTGGATCCCAGAGGAGTTCGCCTTCGTCGAGGAGGTCCCGAAGACGAGCGTGGGCAAGTTCGACAAGAAGGTCCTGCGCGCGAGGCTCGCCGAGGGAACATTGCAGGGCCGCGTCTCGCTCGAGTAGGTCTTGGCCGGCGCGCGATATCGTCAGCGGCGTGGGTTGCGAGAGTCACCGCGCAGGCTCCTCTGCACGGCGCCTGAGATGGGCAGGGCTCGCGCTGCTGAGCCTGACGCTTGCGCTGATCCTGTGGTTGATCCCGCACGACAGCGCAGGCGGGTCGCCCTCGTCGCATGCGACGAGGGCAGCAGGGCCGCATGCGGCCCTGCTCGGATCTCGCACATGTGCGAGATCGCCAGGCGGCGCATGCGCCGCCTGGAGCGGGCCTGCACATGTGCAGGCCCGCCGGTTGGCGCATGCGCCAACCGAACCGCAAATCGCCCGGCCCGTGGCGGTGCTCCCGGTCCGATACCGACCGGTCGGGTGCGTGCGGCGTGGGCCCGCGGTCGATTACACCCACGGTCCGCGCCGGCGAGAGGTCGCGCTGACCTTCGACGACGGTCCCTACCCGATCACGCCGAGCTTCGTGCGGATGCTCCGCGCGAATGGCGCCGTGGCGACGTTCTTCATGATCGGCGAGCAGGTCACCTCGCGTTACCAGGCCACGCTGCACGAAGAGCTGCGCAATGGGGACGCGCCGGGCGATCACACCTACACGCACCCCGATCTGCTCACCAGCGCAGACGTGCGCGGCCAGCTGCAGAGCACGCTTCAGGCGATCCGCTCGCGCAGCGGCTACACACCGTGCGTGTTCCGCCCGCCCTACGGCGACTACGACAGCTCGGTCATCCGCACCGCCGCCTCGCTCGGCCTGGCGACGATCACATGGGAGGTCGACCCCAGTGACTATGCGCTCCCGGGCAGCGCGGCGATCCGCCGGCGTGTGCTCGCCCAGGTTCGCCCGGGCTCGATCGTCATCTCCCACGACGGCGGCGGTCCGCGCGGACAGACCCTCGCTGCATATCCCGGAATCATCAGCGCGCTGCGCGCCCGCGGGTATCGCTTCGTGACCGTCCCCGAACTGCTCGGCCTTCACACCGTCTACCGTCGCTGTGTCCGCACGTGCGACCGCGCGGCCATCGCAGGACGTCCACCGCCCGGCTCGATCGTCGAACCGGGCTGAAGCATCGGTTTGACCGCGCGAGACCGAACCCGGGATCCCGAGGCGATGCCGCGCGGTGCTCGCCGGAGGCCGCGCACGCCGGCGAGTGCCCGTACGCAATCTCGGCGAGCACGACTCATATGGCGATCATGTCCAGTTCGTTCAGTCGGACGACCGCGCGCGAGGCCCTTACGGTCTCGCGCGCGAACTCGATCACGCCCTCTTCCTCCAGACGGGTGAGTGCGTTGCGGATCGCGATCGGGTCCGCGTCGTCGAGCTCCGCAGCGAGCTCGGCTCGCCGCCAGCCCTCCGCGCGATCCTCGCGGAGGCTCTGCGACACGACCGCCCGTTCGAGCAGGCGGTCGCGGTCATCGGAGATCTGATTAGTTTGATCCTGCATGGGAGTGCTCCTTCCGTGCCATGCCCCGGGCGGTGGCCGCCGCGCCGGGGCGCCGGTTGCTGGTGATGTGACCGATAGTCCGTAGACTAATAATCGTCGAGGCGGAAAGGTTTGGGTATGGCGATCCGATCACCGGCGCACGCCGCGTTCGGCCAGACGATCCGCGGGATCCGCGATCGGCGAGGCGTTTCTCAGGAAAGCCTCGCGCTGCAATGCGGCCTGGACCGGACCTACATCAGTGGAATCGAGCGGGGGACCCGAAACCCGAGTCTGACCAACATCCTGAAGATCGCCGCGGCGCTCGAGGTCCGTCCGTCCGAGCTGCTCGCCGATACGCCGCCACCACCGTCAGGCGCCTGAGCGAGACTCCCGATCAGCGAGCCGGGCGCAGCAGCCACGGCGCTTCCTTCGGTGCGGCGCGGAGAACAAGGCCTAACCGGCCTCTCGGGCTCCACCATGGTCCGATCGATGCGGATGAGAGGACTCGAACCTCCACCGGGTCTCCCCGACACGGACCTGAACCGTGCGCGTCTACCAATTCCGCCACATCCGCGTGCGATGGGGGAGCGAAGATATCGCACCGGGGCGCACGCCCGGCTCGGCGCGGCACGGTCCAGGTGGATCCGGACGGTCGGGCGGACGGTCGGGCGGAGCCAATGGCACGGGTTCGTCGCGGGTGCTTTGCTAGCCTCGGTCGAGCTTCAGCGCGCCGCCATCGTCTAGGGGACTAGGACGCCGCCCTCTCACGGCGGTAACACGGGTTCGAATCCCGTTGGCGGTATCGACGTCGAGGTCCGCCCGCCCTGTACGGCGTGCTACAGGTGCGGGAAGGATTGTGCAGGCTGCCTTGGTTTGGCTACAGCCGCCGTGATGGGCGCGGCCATCTGCTCGCGACCCCGAGCGTAGGGCCGCCGGGTCCTCTTGGCGCCCGCTACGAGCGACGCGACCGGGGTGTCCGCCAAATGGGGATATTTCGGCACGCTAGAGCCGATTAGCGGCTATTCGGGCAAGTCGAAGAAAAGTAGGAGACGCGTCTCGACTTGTGGCCTTCGACCTATGAACCTCTGTGGAGTGCATGAACAGGCATAGCGCCTGTTCGGGCGCAACGCCCGCCACTCGGCGCCGTGCTCTGGGGCTGGCGTCACTTTCATAGTCGAAACAGGACGATTAGGCAGGAAACGATGGCTTCGATCGAAAAATCGCGCGCGGCTACCCCGCGGCTGCGCCCCGGACCAAATGGGCTTCCACGCGGGCAGGTGACCGAGATCCAACGCAGCCGGATGCTCACGGCCGCGGTGCAGGCGGTCGAAGAGGTTGGATACGCGCGTATGACGGTAGCCCAGGTGATCGGCCGCGCGAAGGTCTCGAGAAAGACCTTCTATGACGTATTCATCGACCGGGAGGATTGCTTCCTGGCCGCGTTCGATGAGGCGATCGCTCGAACTCGTGCGCAGGTGGTCGACGCCTACACACTGGAGTCTGGTTGGCGTGAGGGCATACGTGCGGGCCTGGCTCGGCTGCTGTATTTCATGGACGAGGAGCCCGGCCTGGCCAGACTTTGCGTGGTCGAGGCTCTGGGCGCCGGTACGCGTGTGCTTGAGAGTCGCGCCAAGGTGCTCGACGAACTCGCGCGGATCGTCGATCGTGGAAGATCTCAGGGCAACGCCGCGCGCGAACCTCCGGAGGTGACCGCCGAAGGCGTAGTGGGTGCGGTCTTTGCAGTGATCCACACCCGTCTGCTGGAGAGCGGCAAAGAACCGCTGTCCCCACTTCTTGCGCCCCTGATGAGCATGATCGTTCTCCCCTATATGGGCGCCCGTGCGGCGAGCAAAGAGCTCGCCAGGCCGGCGCCGACACCACGGAGTCTGGGTCACCTCGGGAGACGTTCCGGGAGTCGCGATCCGCTCGAGGGCCTGCAGATGCGTCTCACCTACAGGACGGTCCGCGTTCTCGTGGTCATCGGGGGGCGCCCGGGTGCGAGTAACCGCGAGATAGCCGAAGGCTCGGGTATCGCCGATCAGGGCCAGATCTCCAAGCTGCTGACACGTCTACGACGGCTCGACCTTGTCGAGAACCGCGGCGAGGGTCAGGCGAAGGGCGCCGCGAACGCTTGGTATCTGACCGAGCGCGGCATCGAGGTCGAGCGGGCCGCCCGTCCGCGCTGAGCGCCCGCTCGATCGTGCGGCTCCGTTCAGGCTCCGTGTAGCGCGATCGAGGCTTTGAACGCGGTCGGTCCGAGGACCGGACCACCTGTCACTTCGACGCCAAGGCCTCCGGTGGTGTTGCGAACCATGCGCCTGGCCAGAGGACTGAGGCGGACGTGCGCCTTGCCGGTGCGGTGTGCGCCCACCACGAACCGTGCGCCGCCCAACCACATCGCATGGGAGCCGTGACGGGACTTGGAGCGCAGTGTGATCGTGCCGGTGCAACTGCTTGAGGAATGACAGTAAATCGCGATCTGGACGACCCCGCGTATGTTCATGCCGTCCAACTGAGGCGTAGGGATCGTCAACGTCGGGAAGACATGGCGATGAGGTACGCGCGAACCGGGCGCCGGCAGGCCCTTGGTCCCGCCGGGACAGATCGGCGTCGCGTCGGCGCCCGTGGCGAGTGTCGCCTGCAGCATCAGTTCCTCGCCCTGGTTGGCGGCGAAGCCGTCGTGGTTGGTCGTGTCCGTCGGTGAGAACACTGAACCGTTGCCGACCTGGTTGTTGCGGATGAACGAGTCCATCGTCGCTCCCGCCACGCCGCCGATAACCATGTATGGGACGCCAGAAGGATAGGGCGGGGGCCCGTTCTGAGCGCCGACGAAGCCGCCCTCCTCGTTGAAGGCGACATAGTCGCCCTGCGCCACACAGAGGTTGATCGGATCGTAGGAGCTTACGGTCGAACCGTTCGCGCCGCCGACGCCGCAGACCGGGATGTCGAACGCCTGGCTGGTCAGCTCCACTTTCGCGCCGCCCCCCGCCAGCGGGGCCAGTGACTGGAAATGGATCTGGGTGAGGGGTGCGGGGCCGTTTGACCTGGCGCAGCCCTCGAGGCGCACGCTCACGACCTGTCCGCCCACAGGGGCGGTCGGATCGCCCACCGGCAGGCGCACGTTCCACAGCGCCGCGTCCGCGCCGTCGTGCGGAATGTGGAAGACCGAACCGGGGAGGGGCACGTCGCTGCCCTGGTAATCGAGGTTATCGGCGGTGTCCTTGCTGGCCGGAACCGTCAGCGGACTGCCAAACGTCAAAGTCGCCGCGCCGGCGCTTCCGGCGAAGAGCGTCAGCAGCAGCAGCACGACTATCGACCCCACTGTTGTGCGGTCCCGGCGAGGGACATGCCTCACGACCGGCAGTATGCCGGCCGCGCGCGCATGCGGCTTTGAGTGCAGTCTCGGTGGCTTTCGCATCTATATGTCCATTCGATCGTTCCACGCGCAAGCTTGAGTTTCCGCACAAGTCGTGGACCGGCATTGGAGCTACCCGTTTGCAGTGGCGTGTCCCGGTCCTGAAATCGGGTCGGAACAAGCGGACGAGTTGCTGCGTTTTCTGCTGTGGCGGATCCTCGGTTTGATCGCGCTCGTCGTTGCCATCGCGCTGACGAGGTGGCTGTTTGACGGCGGTTTGGGGACGGTTCTACGCGGAACCGGCGGCTCGCTCTCGGGACATCTCACGGCGGGGGCCCTGTGGTCGGCTCTCGGTTCGGCGGTGGGCGCCGCATGGAGCTGGGCGCCCTTCGGGGGAGTGTCCGTGGCGATCGCCTTCGCGGTTCTCGCCACCTCGATGGCGTCGGTGCTCGTGTGCTGCCGCGTGCGCGCGAGGCGATCTCGAATCTATGTGCGCCTCGGCATCGAGATCTACCGCACGGACAGCACGACCGCAGAGGGAGTTATCGCGATGTTCGAGTCGCTGCACAAGCGTTTGCTGCGCAGATGGTGGCGGAGGTTGCTGTTCGGTCAGCCTTCGCTCGCGCTTGAGATCCACCACGGCTCGCAACGGTCTGGCTGGCTTGCGGTGAGCTGTCCAGAGGCTGAGGAATCGATGGTCGATACCGCCTTGCGCACCGCCTACCCCAACTGCCGTCTGGGCCCTCCGCCGCAGCTGCCCGCGGCTCCACCTGTGGTGTTGCGCCTGAAGAAGCAATCGGGGTTCATCAAGCGAGTCACAGCGCTCGATCGCTTCGAGCATCAACGCGAGCCACCGGTCAATCGCTTGATCACGGTGATGGGCGCCTGCGGGGACACAGCGTTTGTGCAGGTCGCACTGACACCCGCGCCGGTTCTGTTCGAGCGCTACGCCAAGCATCTGTACAAGCGCCACGAGGCTCACCTGTCGCGTGAGCGCCGCGAGCACCCGATCATGCACGACCGCTCGATGGTCGAGGACGCCGAGCTTCGTGGTGGTCTGGAGGTTCAGCATCGTCCGCTTTTCTTCGCCGATCTCCGCGTCATCGCTTCGCGCCGGTCCACCTGCGAGCGGATCGCCTCCGAGTTGCGCGCGGTGAGCTCAGAGAACCTCTTGGTCGAGCGCGGCACGGCGGTGCGCCACGGACTTCTGGGCCTCTACGGCAAGCGGGTGCTGCGAGGCGAGGGCAACCCGTTGCCCTCGTTTCACCGCGGGGTGTATGCGTCCACCGAGCTCGCCGCCTTGTGGCAGCTGCCGTCGGTCGATTTCGCCGCCGTCCCGTTCGCTCGCACGGGTCTGCCTCGGGCACCCGCTCCTCCGGGAATCGCGCGACCGGAGGAGGGCTCGTCCGGCACGCTGCGCGACGCGCTGGGCGCCGTCTCCATCCACCCGTTGATGCGCCGGCAGAACACCGCCGTTCCCGGAGCGGTCGAGCAGGGGAAGTCCAGCTATCTCGTAGCCACGGTCGCCGAGGACCTTCACCGCGAGCGCTGCTGCGTGATTGTGCTCGACCCCAAGGGCGATGCGGCCGAGGCCGCCGTCAGCCACGTCCCGGCGGAGCGCGTGTGCACCCTGCTCGACTTCTCCCATCCGACAAGCGGCTTTAATCCTTTGGCCGTCGATGCACCCGCGGATGTGATCGCCGACTACGTCGTCGAGGCGTTGAAGAACCTGTTCGACGCGTCCGACATCCGCGCATCCTCCGATCGATACCTGCGCAATGCGATCATCGCGGTGCTCGCATACGACCGCTCTTCAACGTTGTGGGATGCCGCTCGGCTGCTGTCCGTGGGAGAGGAGGGCTACTCCTATCGCAACGCAGTCGGGGCCCGCCTGCGCACGATGCCTGAGTTTAAGGAGATCTCTGAGTTCTTCACAGCGGAGCTCACGGCTCAGCTCGCGGACTCTCGCAGCACGACCACCGCCAAGCTCGATGCGCCTGTGAACAAGCTGGCGAGGTTGTTGAACTCTCCCTCAATCAAGCGGGTGCTGCTCAACGACTCGTTGCCGATCGACTTCGACCGTATCATCGCCGAGGAAGGGGTGCTGGTGGTAAAGGGCGCGCTCGGCGGGATGGGTGCAGGCAACACCGCGGTACTGATGCAACTGCTGGTGGGTATGCTCGACGCGGCCTTGGCGCGCCAGCAGGATCTGGTGCCCGAGGGCGAACGCATTGCCGTCGCCCTGAAGGTCGACGAGGCGCCGCTGGTGCTCAACCGCGGCTTCGCCGAGACGATGGCGTTGAAGCGATCAGCGGGCCTTGAGACCGTCGCATGCTGGCAGACGGACTCCCAGTGGGTCGATCGTGACATTCGCAATCAGCTGGACGCGCTGTTCGCTCACCGTGTCTACTTCGCGACCTCTTCAGCCGAGGACGCTCGCTCGGCTGTGAAGCTCACGATGGTCGAGTTCTCGGACACCATACGCCCGGGCATCGAGCGCATCCCCACGCTCGGCCACCCGGATGCGCGTCTGTATCTGCCCAAGCATCACGCGATCGCCAGCTGGCTCACGCCGCACGGGCGTCAGGCCCCGTTCTTGGCGCAGACGATCCCGCTGAAAGTGGACGATCGGCGCCTGCGCTTGCATGCGACTCGTCAGGCCGAACGTGGTGGGCGTTATCTTCGAGGATCTGCGCCGGCCTCATTGGGAAGCTCAGCGCAGCGCTCACAACTCACAAGGCGCCTCTGCCCGTGACGACGAGGGCGTCGCAGCGCAGACGACCGAGGATGCCGGACCGGATGTCGCTCGTCCGGTACACGAGCCCGGCCCGGATCGACCTGCACCGGGACCGGCTCGACCACCGGCGCCTCAGAGTCCGGCCGCTGAGACGGCGGCCGCCGAGGGTGTACGTCCGCTCATGGAGACGTTCTTGGGCGTCCGAGCAGAGTTCTCCGCCAGAGCTGAGCCTGCCACGAACCGGTCTGGGCCGAGCACCGCAGCTGCGATCGAGGGCTATCGCGAGCTGGTCTCGCTCGACAGCGCGCACAGCGTACGCTGGGCCAAGCCGGTGCGCGAACCCCGCAGGCTGGACCCGGAGCCGCTCGACCTGGAGATCCTCACGCTGGTGGCGCGCATGCGCCACGTATTGAGCAGCCAGATACACCGTCGCTTCAACCGAGGACGGGCATCCACCACGACGCAGCGCCGTTTGAAGCGCCTCTCCGATGCCGGCCTGGTGCGGCGGTTTCAGTTTCATCGCCGTGACGGCGGTGGAGTCCCGATGTGCTACGAGATCACCGTCGCCGGTCTTGGACTGCTGCACGCTCACGAGCGGGCAACCGTCCTCCGAGCGGAGGACGTCGACACGCTCTTTGGAGATCCCTCAACGGCTGCGTCAGCAGGTGGGGAGCGCCTGTTGCGCCAGGCCCGCGACGACGTGCACGTCGTCGGCTGGGCGCTGGCGTTGGAGTGCTTGCTGGACAGCTCGCCGGTGACCCTTCGAGGATGCCGGGAATCGACCCTCTCCCCGCCACCGCCGCGTCCGGGGTCGGACGGTCGCATGGCACTCGGTCCGTTGGGATTGGCACTGCCCGGAGGGCGTTCTCCGCACGAATTCATGTACACGGACGCGGCGGGAACGCGGGTACCGGTGGAGCGTTTCGAGACGGTACGCCCCGACGCGACGATCGAGCTGCCGGCACATCCTGGGCAGCCGGGGAGCGGTGCGAGCGCGCGGCGGATCGAGGACGATCCGAGGAGCAGCGGCGCGATCGATCTGCTGGTCGAGTTCGACGACCGCCTACCCACCGGGCGGGCCGCGGGCAAGCTCGAGCGCTATGACCATCTGCTGGCGGGCTGGTCGGGGCACACAAAGCGCTACGGACGCCGGCGAGGTGTGCGGCCGTTGGTCGTGTTCGTATGTCGCGACCGTGCTCGCGCGAGAGAGTGCACGCGCCGAGCCGACGCGATCCTGACCGCGTGTCGCGCGTATGCGGGTGAGTATCCCGCCGAGTGGGAGTACACCGGGCGTGAAAGCATCGTGTTTGTGGCCGAGCGCGACGTGTATGAGGGAAGCATGCGTGGCTATCGCGTGCCGCGGCTGCCTCCGGAGGTGCGCGTGTCCGTCGCCCACGGCGACCCGCGGGCGCGCGAGGCCACCGCTCAGCCGGGGAAGCTGCCTGGGGCGGCCGCGGTCGGTGAGTAAGCCCCGGCCGGTGAGTCTGACCGATCTGGCGCGGTTGGCGTAGAAACACCGTTGCATTCGCCCGCCTCCAAGCGCCGTCACCCACCGCCGGCGTGCAGTCGCGATTCTCAGCGAGACTCCCATCGTGCAGTCACCCGCTCGTCGCAAGCGGACGCAACTGCAGGATGGGATCGATCCGTTTGGCTCTGCAGAGCCAAACGGCGGCTATCACTCCGGTCATCGAAGGAACTGATCGCCGCCGAGACCCCACGGGAGGTTGTGCTCCCGTCGCCGATGCTTACTATCGGCCCTTCCCTTTTCCCTTTCCCATTCTCTTCCCAGGCCATTCGGCTCACGCCGACTCACATAACGGCGTTTACCGAGACGCAGCGCCAGTCGCCACACAGCGCCAGTCGCCACACAGCGCCAGTCGCCACACTGCCACAGTCGCCGAACTGCCGAACTGCCGATCCGGTTTGGCGTCTGCTTCGAGCGAACGCGCTCGCAACCGATCGGCACACGAGCGGACTCCCACCCGCGAGGAAGGTCATGTCGACAGGACGCTTTCGCGCCAAGTTCTTCAACCGGCTCGGGATCCGAGTCAGGTTTCCGAGACCCCTATAGGGGTCTCGGATGGTCTGCCGCCACCGAACGCTCGGGCTCGCAGCGCTTGACGCATTGCGAAGGCGGATCTAGAAGGAGCCGCACGACCCCCGTCGCAGGCCCGAATCCGGACTGGAGGAATCCATATGACGCAGACCACCTCGCCCCCGCCATCGCTCTCGCTGATTCCTGAGAGAGCGCCTCGATGCAACATCGGAGCGCCTGCCCGCCCACGGCGCGGCGAGCCTGCGCAAGGCGACAGCCGCGCCGCAATCGCCGCGCGACGGTTCGGCGCGTGCCCCCGGAGCAGGCGCGATCCCCTTGGCTGCTACACCGACGCGACCGATCGCCCTCGGGAAGTGATCGCGCGACGCCGAGGGGATGGTTGCGTGCTCGTGGTGGACCGTGACGCGATGACGCTCGGCGATCGCCGTCTGGTGGCGCGAATCGCGGCCGACGAGCCTGCGGAAAACGCGACGTTGGTGTGCGCTCTCTATCTGCAGGACGCCCATAGGGGCCGTTGTCGCCGAGTGACCATGGAGGATCTGATGGGGAGGGTCTCGCCAGAAGAGAGCGAGGAGTCCCGACGTTTCGCTCTCGAGACCGACCTTGTGGCGCGCAACGGAGCCACTGAACAGGACGTTGTCTACCGCCTGGAGCTGGCGCGCACAGATGCCGCCACGCGGGAACTGCGCTGGTGTCGTCGATCGCGGCGCGGCCGCTCCCTCCCGACCCCCATTCCGGTTTGCCTCCGAGAGGCGATCGGCGCCCTCGAAAGCTACGAGCCTGTGTGCGACCTCACGCGTAGGGCTCTGGCGGGGTATCGCGAGGACGTGAACGTATCGACCGCAGTGCTGCGCAGCGAGCTGGAGCGCTTGCGGGAGAGCCCGATCGTGCTCAACCGCAAGCTCCGTCAGGCGGTGCTCGCCGCGATTGAGCGCCACGAGCTGAGCCTGAGTGAGATGGCGATTCGATGTGGACGTGTCAAGCGAGATTCCAAAGGCAACACGAGCGGCGAGAGCAGTTGGCTGGCCCGACGTGTCGGGATACTGCCGGAGAGCGGTTCCAGGCGGCGTACGCCGTGGATCCACAGTGACGTGCTTGCCTTGATTGCTCGTAATGGGCTCGGGATCAGTCCACGCGAGGTGGAACTCGGGTGAGAAGCAACCTCGCCACGGTCACTGTTCTCGCTCGATCCGAGCTTGGTTCGGAGACCTCCGCGCGCACGCCTGCGTGCACGGTCACTCACCCAGCTTCGCCACCGCACCAGATGCATGGGCCAGTACCTGCGCGCGACCGGCCGATCCTCGTCGTCGAGGCGGACTCGGTGATCGCGACGACGCTCGTCGAACAGCTCACGAGCGATGGCTACCACGTCGATCTCGCCAAGACCGTGGAGCACGCGCGGGCTCGCGCAGGGTGGAGTCCACCGAGACTTGTCCTGCTCGGGGATCTGAGCTGCTCACGTGAGGCGCTGGAGTTGCTGGAGGAGATCCGTCAGACGGCGTATGGAAAGCCGATCTGGGCGCCGACGGTGCCGGTCATCGTGATCGGAGCGAGCGTCAGCGATCTTGACGTGCTCCGAGCGTTCGAGGCGGGGGCGGATGACTTTCTCGCCCGGCCGGCGCGCTATCTGGAGTTGCGGGCGCGCATACGCGCGCTTTTGGCGCGAGCTGAGTTGGAGTCCCAATCGAAGGATCGACTCACGGTGGGGTCGCTGGAGATCGACATGAGTCGGCACGCCGTCCGCGTGAACGGGCTACCGGTTCAGTTGCGCCGGCTCGAGTTCGATTTGCTCGTCCACCTGGCGCGGGAACCCGAGCGGGTTTTTGCAAAGCACGAGCTGCTGCGTGCCGTGTGGGAATACAGGTCAACCGGTTCGACCCGGACCGTCGACAGCCACGCAAGCCGTTTGCGCCGCAAGCTCGAGCAGCACGGCGGGCGCTGGGTGATCAACGAGTGGGGCGTCGGCTACAGGCTGCGCTGATCACTGACACACGGGAACGCCGTTCGGTAAATGCCGGACGAGCGCAGTCCCACAGAGCTTGACGGGCCAAGAGGCTCGCCGAGAAGACCGCGATGGCGGGCCCATGGGCCCGCCATCGCTCGTTAACCATCGCGACCGGCGCTCGCGTCGGTCCATCTCGAAAAGGAGTGCCCTAGACATGTCCTCATCCGAATACACCACCGAACCCGAGAGGAACCCGCTGGCGCCGTTGGAAGAGCTCCTCCACTGGCTTACGACTACGACCGTGCATCTCGCGATCGGTCTCGCGATCGGTCTCATCGCGGCGACGGCGATGCGCAGGTGCCATCTCCGTTGGACCTGGGCGTCAGGGGCGCTGATGTTGGTCGTGCTTGCTCGAAAGACCCTCGGCCCCGACGTGCTGACCCTGGGCACGGCAGCGCTCTGTGCAACCGTGCGTGGGCGGCGCTGGCACCGAGAAGACCTCGAGACGGGCGCAGACATGGCCGACCTCGCGACCAAGCGCCGAGGGCCTCTGGATGTGCTGCGTCTGCTTGTGCGCAAGGCGCAGGCGCGGCGGGGTGCGCCCGCAGCGCAGAGCTGGTGGCGCGGCGATCGACTGACGGTAGGTTACGAGCGCGACGGTCGCGCCGTCACGATCCCTCTCGGTGGAGCAACCGGCGGGACGCACACGCTCGTGGTCGGAGCGACCCGCTCGGGCAAGACCGTGACGATCACCTGGATTCTCGCCAACGCGATCCAGCGCGGCATGGGGGCGATCGTGATCGATCCAAAGGGGGACCGCGATTTGCGTGATGAGTTGCGGCGTGCCGCGTCGGCGCACGGGAGACGGTTCGTCGAGTGGGCTCCGTGTGGACACACGGTCTACAACCCCTATTCTCGGGGCAGCGAGACCGAGATCGCCGACAAGGCGCTCGCCGGTGAGCGTTTCACCGAGCCGCACTATCTGAGACAGGCTCAGCGCTATCTCGGTCACGAGGTACGCGTGCTGCGCAGGTCCGGCATAGAGGTCGATCTGAAAGCGCTGGTCGAGCATCTCGATCCTTCCCGATTGGAGCTGCTTGTCAGGGATCTGCCCGAATCGCAGGCTCAAGGAGTCCATGCCTATCTGGATTCGCTCACCGCACGCCAACAGAGCGATCTGGCCGGTGTGCGCGATCGGCTGGCGATCATGGCTGAGTCAGACATCGGACCGTGGCTCGACCCGCAGACACCAAACGCGAATCGCCTGGATCTGCTGGAGGCGGCGAAAGCGCGGGCGGTTGTGTATTTCAACTTGCAGGCAGACCACCGGCCGCTGTTGGCGCAGATGCTCGGAGCGGCGATCGTCGGAGATGTGCAGGCAGTGGTGGCGGGGCTGCAGGGACGGCCGGAGTCGACGGTCGTGGCGATCGATGAGTTCTCGGCGATCGTTCCCGAGCGCGTGGTCGGCCTGTTCGCGCGGGCAGGCGGCGCGGGCGTGAGCCTGGTGCTGGGCACGCAGGAGTTGGCCGACATGCGGCTGCCGGGGCGAGAGATGTTGCTGGAGCAGATCGTGGGCAACCTGTCGGTCCTGGTCGCCCATCGCCAGGTGGTTCCCGGCTCGGCCGAGCTGCTCGCACAAATGACAGAGACCCGGGGAGTCTGGAAGACCTCCCGTAATGGTGCCGGCAAGGTCACTCGTACGCGGAATCTCGATCACGCGCTGCGGGCCGGCCAGGTCGTGAGCCTCTCACAGGGCTACGCGGCTGTGATCGGTCTGTCTGGCGGTGGCGAGGTGAGCGTCGCCCGGATGCTTTCGGGCAAACGCCGTCATTGAGCACAACCACAAGTCGCACGCACAGGAGTCCTCACGGGGACCCCTCACACAAGCACGCGCGAGGGGTCCCGACGGGGACGCCTCGCGCACGCACACACACAGGGTCCCGACGGGGACGCTTGAAAACCTGCATCCAGGAGGACATCGATGGTTCGTAGAGATTCTGCGCTCTCGCCCGAGCGAGTGGCGCTCATTCAATGGACGGCGCGTATGGGCGCCGTGACCGCACAGGCTCTGGCGGTAGCCCAGAACACGTCGGTATCCTCGGCGCGCGCGCGTTTGCGGGCGGCCGAGCGTGACGGTTTGCTCACGTGCAGTCGGCCGCTGGCCAAGCGGCCGGCGCTGTACACCGCGACGCGGTCGGGCATGCGCAACTGCGGGCTGGGAGGACTCGATCCGTGTCGTGTGAGCGCCTCGGGCGCCATGCATCTGATCGCGTGTGCGGCCGTCGCTGCGGCGTTGCAGCGCGCCTATCCCACTCATCGGGTGGCGGGCGAGCGTGAGCTACGCCGCGACGAGCGTGAGCTCGGCGTCGCGGTGGCGAGCGCGCACATGGGCGTCGGCGCGCACGGCAAGCCGCTGTTGCACCGTCCGGATCTCGTGCTTTGGTCCGAGGAATCTGGGGATGGTCTGCCTGTGGCGGTCGAGGTTGAGCTGACGATCAAGGCGCCGCGGAGGTTGACCGAGATCTGCCGTGCTTGGGCTCGCTGTCGAACGGTCGCCGGAGTGCTGTATATAGCTCCTCCTGAGGTCGGGCGTGCGCTTGGGCGGGCGGTCGCCAGAGCCCGGGCGCATGAGCGGATCGTCGTGGTCGGGCTCGAGACGCTGCCCTGCTGTGACTCCGGCGCGTTCGGTCCGGGCCGGGAGTGATCCTGCCCCGAGAATACCGTCCCAAGCAGTGCGTAACTTCGTTGTGGGGGGTCAACCGCAACGATGGAGATGAAAACCATGGCCTACTTCAGCATCAATCGCGTCGTGCTCGTCGGACGTCTCACGCGCGATCCGGAGCTCCGCAGCTTGCCCTCGGGCGTGAGCGTCTGCGGACTGCGGATCGCGTGCAGCTCGAGCCGCAAGGACGCCGAGGGCGATTATCACGAGCGGCCCAACTACTTCGATGTCAGCGTCTACGGAGGCTCGGCGGAGAGCGTCAGCCGTTACATGCGCAAGGGAAGCCGTGTCGCGATCGACGGTCGGTTGGAGTGGCGCGAGTGGGAGACGGCCGACCAGCAGAAGCGCCAGGCGGTGAGCATCGTCGCCGATACGGTCCAGTTCCTGGACACGCCCGGCGCTCAGCAGCGTGAGCAAGGACAGGGCGGAGATCCCGACGGCGAGGATCGCGAGCTCGCGGGCGTCGGGTCGGGCGCGGGGGACGCGGAGCTCGTGTTCTAGCAGGACGGGAGATCGCCTCCAGTAGGACAGCGGGGGATGCCGGCGCGGCATCCCCCGCTGTGAGCCGAGGAGGTTTTTTTTTGTGTTTAACGACCCGATGAGGATGAATCGGCGCTCTGCGGGAAGGCTTGCGAGGGCGTCAGGGCTCCGCCACCACAGCGCCGCCGACGGAGCGTCCGCGTAAACTGCCGCGCTGCGGTCGCCAATGCGGCCCGCCACCCTGAGAATCAGTCCGCGTCAAGGAGCTTCCCTACGGTGCCAGTGAACATCCAAGCGATCGGCAAGCAGTACGAGCCCACGACTTATGCCGTGGGCCGGGAGAAGATCAAGGAGTACGCCCGTGCGGTCGGGGAGACGAACCCGGTTCATCTCGACGTGCAGGCCGCTCGCGACGCCGGCTTCGCGGATGTGGTGGCGCCGCCGATGTTCGCGGTCGTCTACAGCGCTCCGTCAGTGGGTCCGCCGATCTTCGATCCCGAGATCGAACTGAACTTCGCGTTGATGGTGCACGGCGGACAGGAGTTCAAGTGGGGACCGCTGGTCGTGGCGGGCGATGAGATCACGACGGTCGCCTCGGTGAAGGACATCTCCGAAAGCGACGGGCGCGGCTACTACGTGTTCGAGTCGATATCCACCAACCAGCGTGGCGAGCGGGTGTGCCGCGGCACCTGGACCAACATCGTGCGAGGAGTGTGATCAGCGTATGAGCGATCTACAGGTCGGCGGGGAGATTCCAGAGATACGGGTCACACCGGACAAGTACCTGACAGCCCGCTACGCGGGTGCTTCGGGGGATTTCAACCCGATTCACATCGACGAGGAATTCGCCCGCGCCGTGGGTCTGCCCGGAAGGATTCTGCACGGACTGTGGACGATGGCCCAGGTCGCGCGTGCGCAGACCGAGGCCGCCGGAGGGCCCGAACATCTCAAGCGCTTGTCGGTGCAGTTCCGCGGCATGGGTGTGCCCGAGCAGGAGGTCGTGGTGAAGGGCGCCGTCCGGGAGCTGCGTGACGGATGCCTGATCGTCGATACGGTGGCCGAGCAGGCCGAGAAGCAGATCGTGCGCAACGCGGAGGCCGAACTCCAACTGTGAACGCCCGGACCGAGGGGTCGCGACGGGCAACCTAGAATCAGGTCGATGCAAGCCCTGACGGCCCGTCAAGAGACGATCCTGTGCAAGGTGGTCGAGGACTACCGGCGCACAGGGCAGCCGGTGGGCTCGAAGTCGATCGCGGCCGACCCGGGACTGGCCTGCCGCGCTTCCACGGTGCGCAACGAGCTTGCGCTGCTCGAGGAGCAGGGACTGCTCGCTCACCCGCACGTCTCGGCGGGCAGGGTCCCGACCGACGCCGGACAGCGCTACGTGGTCGATCGCATGCTTGCCTCCGGCGACGGCCTGCCGTCCCCCCGGCGGGGAGCGCAGTTGGAGCTGTCGCTGATGCGCCGCGAAGTCGAGGAGGCCGTGCGCACAACCACCGAGACCCTCTCGCAGGTGACCAACCTGCTGGCCGTCGTCTCAGCACCCGCCCTGAACACCGCGAGCATCAAGCACGTCGAGGTGCTCGCGCTGCAGTCGCGTGTCGTGCTGGTGGTGATCATCACCTCGACCGGCAGCGTCTCGAAGATGCTGGTCACGTTCGACCATCCCGTCGATCCGGGACTTGTGACGTGGGCGGGGGAGTACCTGAACGAGCGGCTGCTCGGCACGGGTCTCGGCGCACGTATGCTGCATCAGCGCCTGATCGACCCGGGCCTGTCTGCGACCGAGGTCGAGTTCCTGCGCCGGCTGGCGCCGGCGTTCGGAGAGATCGATCCCGAGGGTGAGGATGCGCTGTATGTGGAGGGCACAGCGCACCTGTTCTCGAGCGGCATGATCGAGGACACAGCCCAGATCAACGAGCTGATGAGCATGCTCGAGCGGCGGGTGGCGCTGCTGCGGGTATTGCGGATGGCCTTGGGCGCGCAGGGCGTGTATGTGCGGATCGGTCACGAGAACGAGATCCCGGCGATGCGCTCGCTGGGGCTGGTGGCGACCAGCTACGGCGTGCACAGACGCAAGCTGGGCGCCGTTTCGGTGATCGGGCCGGTGCGAATGGACTACGCCGAGGCGATCGTGACCGTGCGCCAGGCGGCGCGTGAGCTCTCGCGGTTCGTCGAAGACGCCTACGCGGAAGCATGAGGGCTCATCGATGAGCCGAACCTCGATGCCACGGGATCCCTACGACGTGCTCGGTGTGCAGCGCGACGCCTCCGAGCAGCAGATCAAGAAAGCGTTCCGTCAGCTCGCTCGCGAGCTGCATCCGGACGTAAACGCGCACGATCCGCAGGCCGAGGAGAAGTTCAAGGAGGCCGCCGAGGCCTACGAGATCCTCTCCGATGGCGAGCGCCGGGCGACTTATGATCGCTACGGTCACGAGGGTCTCAGATCGGGAGGCTATGCCCCGAACTTCGAGGGGTTCGGCTCGATCGGGGACCTGTTCGACGCGGTCTTCGGCGGCGCCGGTCCCTTCGGTGGACGCTCAGGGCCGGCGGCAGGCGAGGATGCCGCCGTCGCGATCGAGCTGGATCTCGGCGAAGCGGCGACGGGAGCACGGGTCGAGGTGTCCTTTGAGGCCATCGAGCGCTGCGAGCACTGTCATGGCAACGGCGCCGAGCCCGGCACTCCGATCGAGACGTGTGAGCGCTGCGGCGGCAGCGGACAGTTGCAGGCCGTCACGAGAACGCCGTTCGGCCAGATGATGCGCCGGGTCGCGTGCGAGACATGTCAGGGAGACGGGCGCGTGGCCGCACAGCCTTGCGGAGAGTGCGGTGGGCGCGGCCGCAGGGTGGGGCAGCGCAGCATCGAGGTCGATGTGCCGGCGGGGATCGCCGACGGTCAGCGGATCAAGATCTCCCAGCGCGCGCACGCCGGAGAGCCGGGTGGCCCCGACGGCGATCTGTACGTGCTGGTCAGAGTCCGCGAGGACGAGCGGTTCGTGCGCGAAGGCCAGGACCTGATCACCGCGCTCGACGTGTCCGCCCCGCTGGCGGCGCTGGGCGGCACGCTGCAGACGCCCACGCTGGACGGGGCGGCGCCGGTCGAGGTGGTCCAGGGTACGCAGCCGGGCGAGGTGATCACGCTGAAAGGCCATGGGATGCCCTCGCTGCGAGGCGGTCGCCGGGGCGACTTGAAGGTCGTCGTGAACGTCGTGGTGCCCCGCCGCCTGAGCGAGGAGCAGCGCGAGCTGATCGGACGCCTGCAGGAGACGCTCACCGAGGAGAACCTGCGCTCGGAGGAGTCGATGTTCGCCAAGCTGCGACGTGTGCTGCGCAGTCATCCGGCGTGATCCGGCTGGCGTTGCGCGTACGCCGCGAGCAGGCGGATATCGTGCTCGCGGACCTGCTCGAGCTCGTTCCCTCGGGCGTCGAGGAATCGGACCTGGAGGGCGGTGCGGTCGAGTATGCGATCTACGGGGCGCCCGGCGAGCTGCCGGTGCTGCCCGACCTGCGCGCGGCGATCGGAGGCGCGCTGGTGGAGATCTCTACGAGCGAAATACCCGATGATTGGTCCGAGCGCTGGCGCGATTTTCATCGGCCGATTACGATCCCCTCGCCGGCGCCCGGGCGAGTGAGCGCGCTGCGCGTGCGCACGCCATGGGAGAGCCCAGGCTCGGGCGAGCGTCGGGACGTGAGGGAGGTCGTGATCGATCCCGGCCAGGCGTTCGGCACGGGCGCTCACGCGACCACACGGTTGTGCCTGGAGCTGCTGCTCGACCTCGCCGCTGCCGAGGTCGAGCGCCCGGGGTTGATCGATCTGGGCAGTGGCTCGGGGGTGCTCGCGATCGCCGCGGCGACACTCGGATACGGGCCGGTGCTGGCGCTCGACCACGACCCGCTGAGTGTTACCGCGGCCGAACAGAACGCGGGCGCGAACGAGGTTGAGATCGACGTGCGCCGCTTCGATCTGCGCCACGACCGTTGGCCTGCCACGTACCGGCGGCCAGGTCCGGTGATCTTGGCGAACCTGTTGCGCCCGCTGCTGCTCGATCTGGCACACGCGCTTGAGTGCCCGCCGCGCAATCTGATCGCGAGCGGGCTGCTCGTCGGCGAGGCCGACGAGATCTGCCGGACGTTCGCGCGGTCACTGGGGATGGTGGAGCGCAAGCGGCGCAGCAACGGCGACTGGGCCGCGGTCTGGTTGCAGGGCGCCCGGTGACGCGCGACTCCTCCATGGCCCATCGGTCCCCTGACGCTCACGGGACGCTCGGTGATTCAGATACACGACTCTCCGGCATCTCACAGGGCCCCGAGGCTCAAGAGCGAGCCGCGCCGAAGCTCTCCCCGGCCTCTCAGGCCGGGTCGGGCAACTCGGTCGCCGCGCGCACGATCGCACGGTAGACGAGATCGATCGCCGGTCGTACGCCGCCCGGGTCTCGCAGCAGCGTCGCGGCTACGCCGAGGGCCGAGCCGACCGTCTCCAACGCCTCGCCGACATCGCCCGGCTCGGGGTCGCGGCAGGCGGCGATCGCCATTTCGAGCATCGCCAGCGCCTGCTCGGGAACCCCGGCGAACAGCGCCGGACCGGTCAGGCTGCCGTAGTTGTAGACGCGAGCGAGGCGACCGGAGAGCGCGATCGACGATCCGCGGCGCGGGCGCGTGACAGGCGGCAGGCCGCGGCCGTCGAGCAGGGCGGCCATCGTCCCCCCCAGCACGCCCCGGGTGGCAGGCTCGTCCAGCCCGGCTTGGGCGGCGACGCGCAACGCGAGATACAGGGTCGTGGCCGGCAGGCCATAGGGCGGGTCGGAGGCGAACACGATCCGCTCGGCGGGAGCGCGCGCGAACAGCTCGATCACGTCGAGCGGAAAGAAGCAGGAGATGTCATACAGCACGCCCGGATGGTCGGCCAGGCGTGAGGTCAGGATGCCTTGATCGCAGATCGCGCCGTGGGCGAGGATCAGCACGACCTCCGGATGGCTCATCGCCAGGTCCGCGAGCCCGTCCGCGAGCGGCGGCAGTCCCCGGCCGGCGTGAATCAGGATCGGCGCCCGAGCATCCTCTGCGAGCGCGAATATGGCGCGCATCTCCGGGCCGTCGAATACGAAGTCCTGCGCACGCGGGTGCAGCTTGATGCCGCGTGCTCCCGCAGCCAGGCAGCGTTCGCCCTCTGCGATCGGATCTTCGCCGGGGTCAAGGCGGCAGAACGGAACCAGTCGACCTTCGCTTTCTTCCGCCCACGCCATGACACGGTCGTTGGGGATGCTGTAGGCGGGGCGACGCTCGGGGTCGTGCAGCGGGAACACGCACGCGCGCCGGGCGTCCGCGTCATCGAGTTGGCCCAGTAGCCGCTCGAGTGTCAGCGAGCGCCCGTCCTCGTCCAATCCAAGGTGGGTGTGCGCATCGATCACTTCCACCCCAGGCGGGCGCAGGCGCTGTGCCTCTGTCAGAAACGGGGCGAGCGCCTGGGCGTAGAGGGCGTCGTTCACGCACGGCACCCTAGTCGCTCGCTGAGGCGTGCGCGTGCCTGCTCGCCGGAGCGCCTTTGCCCGATCGCCACATATAACCCGCGGCGACGGCGTATCCTGGGCGAGGATGGCGATCCTCGACACAGTCCAGAACGATCTGCGGGACGCGATGCGCGCCGGCGACAAAGTGCGGGTGGGCGCGTTGCGGCTGGTGCTGTCCGAGCTGCAGAAGGCATCCAAGGAAGGCACTGAGGAGGAGCTGGTGGTGCTCAGGCGCGAGCGCAAGCGCCGGCTGGAGGCCGCCAGGGCTTATCGCGAGGCCGGACGCGAGGATCTCGCCGACGGCGAGGAGTCAGAGGCGAAGCTGATCAGCGGATATCTGCCGGCCGAGCTTTCCGATGAGGAGCTCAGGGAGATCGTCGAGCGAGCGGTGCGCGAGAGCGGAGCTGAGTCTGTGCGAGACATGGGCCGTGCCATGGGCAGCGCGATGGCGGCGGTCGATGGTCGCGCGGAGGGAGGGCGCGTATCCGGCCTGGTCAAGGCGGCCCTCGGAGGATGACCTCCTCGATACCGCACACGCCCCGGAACGGCGGATGAGGACCCAGATCGAGCTACCCAACGACGTCGCCGCCGAGTTGGCCGGCAGCCAGGACGCGGTGCTGCGCGCGCTTGAGGCACACCTGCAGTGCCGGGTGTTCTTGCGCGGCAACCTGATCACATTCGACGGCGAGCAGGGCGAGACGCGGGTCGGCGAGCTGCTCGTGCGCGAGCTATCGGACCTGATCTTGCGCGGGCACGAGATCGGGCCGGGGACGATCGCGGCCGTGACGGGAGCGCTTGACGCGCACGAGTCGCCGGCGCGCGTGCTGGAGGACGTGGTGTGGCGCCATCGCGGCCGCCAGGTGGCGCCGAAGACGGTAAATCAGAAGCGCTACGTCGATTCGATCCGTCAGAGCACGGTCACGTTCGGGATCGGGCCGGCGGGCACGGGCAAGACGTTCCTCGCGGTGGCGATGGCCGCCGCGGCGCTCGCCGAGCATGAGGTTAACCGCATTATTCTCACGCGCCCCGCGGTCGAGGCCGGGGAGCGTTTGGGCTTCCTGCCGGGCGATCTGATGGCGAAGGTAGACCCTTATCTGCGTCCGCTGTTCGACGCCTTGCACGACATGCTGGACCCCGAGAAAGTCTCCCAGTACCTGGAGAGGGGCGTGATCGAGATCGCCCCCCTCGCGTTCATGCGCGGGCGCACTCTCAACGATTCGTTTGTGATCCTCGACGAGGCTCAGAACACGACGCCCGAGCAGATGAAGATGTTCCTGACGCGCCTCGGTTTCGGCTCGCGCATGGTCGTGACCGGCGACGTCACCCAGGTCGATCTGCCGCGCGAGCAGCAGTCGGGGCTGATCGCGGTGGGCGAGGTGCTCGAAACGGTCGAGGGCATCGAGTTCGTTCGCTTCGGCGGGGAGGACGTGGTGCGACACAAGCTCGTGCAGCGGATAGTCGAGGCCTATGACGAGCACGCACAGCGCCAGAGCATCGAGCGTTCCGGCATGCATGGCTCCGACGGCTCGGGCTCCGGCCGGTCCCGTCGCGCTTGAGAGCCGTGATCGAGGTCGAGGTCCTCGGCGCGAGTCTCGCGCCGGACGCCCCGCCGCCGAGCGAGGTCACGCGTCTGTGCGTCCTGACGACCGCGTCCGTGGGTGTGCAGGACGGTCATCTGGCGATCGAATACGTCGACGCTTCCCGCATCGCCGAGCTGAATCTTGAGCATCGCGGCAAGGTCGGGCCGACCGACGTGCTCTCGTTCCCGATCGACGGCCTCGCCGCGCAGGGCCAGGCGCCGCGCGAGCTCGGCGACGTCGTTATCTGCCCGCAACACACCACCGATCTGCGTGAGGCGATCGTGCACGGCGTGCTGCACTTGGTGGGCATGGATCACGAGACCGACGACGGTGAGATGCTGGCCCTGCAGGGACGACTGTTGAGCCAGGCGTCATCTTCGTGAGCGCGACACGCAGCGGCTTCGTAGCGCTGGCGGGCCGGCCGAACGTCGGCAAGTCGACGCTCATCAACACGGTCGTGGGGGAGAAGGTGGCGATCGTCTCCGACCGTCCGCAGACCACGCGCCGGGCGATCCGCGGGGTGTGTACGCGACAGGACAGTCAGATCGTGCTGGTCGATCTGCCCGGCGTCCAGCGTCCTCGTGACGCGCTCACCCAGCGTATGGCCGGGCGCGTGGAGCGAGAGCTCGACGGGGCCGACATGGCGCTGTTGATACTCAACGGAGAGCAGGGTGTGGGCCCGGGCGACAGGTTCATCGCGGGTGTGCTCGCCCAGGCCGCCCCGGCGGTGGCGATCGCGGTCAACAAGATCGACCGTGTCGATCGCGCGGGCGCCGCTGCCGCGCTGGCGCAGGCCGGCGCGCTGGAGCTGGACGGTGAGATATTCCCGATCTCCGCGCGCACCGGCGCCGGCGTACGGGCCCTGGTCGAGCACCTCCACGCTGCGATGCCCGAGGGACCTTTCATGTTCGCGCCCGAGCAGCGCTCCGATCAGCCGCTGGGGCTGTTGCTGGCCGAGCTGGTGCGCGAGGCGGCGATCAGGCGCACGCGCCAGGAGGTTCCTCACGCGCTCGAGGTGGTGGTCGAGGAGGTCGAACGCCCACGTCCCGATCTGGCGCGGGTGCGGGCGCTGATCTGGGTCGAGAGCGACTCCCAAAAGGGGATCGTGGTCGGTGCGGGCGGGCGCATGATCAAGGCGATCGGGACGGCCGCGCGCTTGCAGATGGAGCCTGAGCTGGGATGTCAGGTGCACTTGGATCTGTCCGTGCGCGTGCGCCGGGATTGGCGCACCGACGAGGGACTGCTGGATCGCCTGGGCATAACGTAGCTCCAGGTGGCGCATGCGCCACCTGGCTGGAGCGCGCATGCGCGCTCCAGAGTCAGGCCGCATGCGGCCTGACTTCCGACCGGCGCATGCGCCGGTCGGCGGGGCTGCACATGTGCAGCCCCGCTCAGGGCCGCGTGCGGCCCTGAGCCTTTACACCCGCTCGGCCAACCGTCGCCCGATTCTTCGCACGGCCTCGAGGTCGAGCGCCGGCGTGAACAGGAACGGGACCGTATGTGCCCTCACGCCGTGGCGACGCAGGCGCGCGAGCTGGTTGTGCTGGACGCGTGCGCGCTCGTGCACCGTGCGGGCGGTGAGCAGCGCGGAGCGGGCCACGGCGCCGTCACCGTCCAGGCGCGCGATCTGTGCGAGCTCCGATCGGTCGAATCGCTGGGGCAGTGTCGCGTTGACGATCGCCGCATCGAGCTTCACGCCCAGCTGTGAGCGCAGCCCATCCCGCAGGTCCAGCGTCTCTGTGATCGCCATGTCGCCGGCGTGAGTCACGGCCAGATAGCCGGTCTGGGTCTCGTCCTCCAAAAGTTCGCGCACGTGCTCGGCCTGGCCGAAGATCGGGCCGATTCGTGCGATCGCGCCGAACGTCCGCGGCGAATGCAGCAGACCCAGCGCGTGCCCGGTCGCCGGCGCGTCGAGCACGACCAGGTCATAACGATCGGCGCGCCTGCGCCAGCGATCGGCGCCACGCGTGAGCTCCCACACTTTCACCATGCTCACCAGCTCCTTCGCCCCCGGCGCGGCCGCCGCGAAGTACTGAAACGTGCCACTGCCCGCGAGCACGCGCCCGGGGACGCGCCCGCCGAGCGCCTGCAACCATTCCAGCAGCGCTCGGTCGGGGTCGATCGTGACGCTCCACAGGTTCTCCCCGAGCGAGTCCTCGGTGCCCTCCTCGGATTCCTTCGCAGGCCGTCCATTTGCGCGCTTGCGCCCACTCGCCAGCAGCGTCGGCAGCCGGCGTTGCTCGCCCAGCTCGACCACGATCGTGCGCAGGCCGCGCTCTGCCGCGGCCAGCCCGAGCGCTGCCGCGATCGTCGTCTTGCCCACACCGCCCTTGCCGGTGACGACCACCAGCTTGCGCGCGAGGACCGTTGCGCTCGTCGTCATGGGACCTACAATCCCACACATGCCCGCCCCGGCCCCCTGTGCGATCGACCGGCAGGTCGTCTACGACGGCCGCGGTCTGGTGCCGTGCGTCGTGCAGGATTGGCGCTCGGGCGAGGTGCTGATGCTCGCCTATATGAACGCCGAGGCGCTGGCGCGCACGCGCGCGACCGGCGAGCTGCATCTGTACAGCCGCTCGCGCGAGCAGGCCTGGCACAAGGGGGAAACCAGCGGCAACACGCAAGCGGTTCGCGCGCTGCGGCTGGACTGCGACGGCGACACGCTGCTCGCGCTCGTCGAGCCCACCGGGCCCGCGTGCCACACGGGCGAGCGCACGTGCTTTCACCGCGGTGAGTTCGATCCCCCCTCTCCGCACGAGACCCTGCCCACCCTGGAGCGGACCCTGCGCGCCCGTGCGCGCGAGCGTCCCGAGCGCTCCTACACGGTCACGCTGCTCGACGATCCGACGCTCGCGGGCGCGAAGGTGCGCGAGGAGGCCGAGGAGGTCACGCGCGCCGCGCGCGAGGAGTCCGACGAGCGCGTCGACGAAGAGGCCGCCGATTTGATCTACCACCTGCTCGTGCTCATGCACGGTCGCGGACGGGATCTCGCCGACGCCGAGCGGGTGCTCGATGGCCGCCGTCGCTGAGCGCGCCCACAACCTGATCCCGGTCTGCGAGACGTTCATCGCGGACTGCGAGACGCCGGTCTCGGCCTTCCTGAAGCTGCGCGCGCTCGCCCCCGACGAGCCGGCGTTCCTGCTCGAGTCCGCCGATCAGGGTCAGCGTGTCGGACGCTGGTCGTTCATCGGCTTTCGCCCTCGTTCGGTCCTGCGTTGGTCGCTGGCGGACGGTGGCGATCCGTATGCGCTCGCGGGAGAGCTTCTCGCCCGTCATCGCCAGGGGCCGATCGTGGACGCCCCGCCCTTCACGGGCGGGGCCGTGGGCTTCTTCGGCTATGACCTCGTGCGCACCGTCGAGCCGCTGGGCGCGCCCGGACCAGATCCGCTCGGGCTGCCCGACATGGCGCTGATGCTCTCCGACGCACTGGTCGTCTTCGACCATCTCAAGCACACAATCACGATTCTCGCCAACGCCGACCTGGAGTCAGAGCCGGACCCCGAGTGTGCGCGGGCGCACGCCGCCGCGGTCGTCGATGAGATCCGCTGCGCACTGGCCGGTCCCGTCCCGCACCCGCCCACGAGTGCGCCTGCGCGGAGGATGCCCGAGTTTCAATCGAATATGCCCGGTGAGCAGTTCGAAGCGATGGTGGCGCGAATCATCGACTACATCTACGCCGGTGACGCCTTCCAGGTCGTGCCCTCTCAGCGCTGGTCCGCGCCCTCGCCCGTGCAGCCCTTCTCGATCTATCGCGGCCTGCGCACGGTGAACCCGAGCCCTTACATGTACTTTCTGGACTTCTCGGACTTTCAGGTCGTGGGCGCCAGTCCCGAGCCGCTGCTGACGGTCAGCTCCAGCGGGCAACCCGACGGCCGCGCGCGGGTGAGCACGCGCCCGATCGCCGGGACGCGTCCGCGCGGGGCGAACGTCGCCGAGGACGAGCAGATCGGGCGCGAGCTGCTGGAGGACGAGAAGGAGCGCGCCGAGCACGTGATGCTCGTCGATCTCGGCCGCAACGATCTCGGCCGCGTATGCGAGCCGGGGACGGTCGAAGTGGAGACGTTCATGTCGGTCGAGACCTATTCGCATGTCATGCACATCGTCTCCTCGGTCACCGGCCTCTTGCGCGAGGGCGTCAGCGCGATGGACGCGCTGCGCTCGGTCCTGCCCGCCGGCACGCTCTCGGGCGCGCCGAAGGTACGGGCGATGCAGATCATCGACGAGCTCGAGCCGATCAAGCGCGGCGGCTACGGCGGCGCCATCGGCTATCTCGGCTACGGCGGAGATCTCGACACCGCGATTCACATCCGCACGGTCGTCGTCAAGGACGGCATCGCGCACATCCAGGCCGGAGGGGGCACGGTCGCCGACGCCAAGCCCGCCTACGAGCTGGCCGAGTCCCAGAACAAGACCCGCGCGCTCCTGCGCGCGATCGAACTGGCCGTCGCCCAACCGGATTGGCCGTAGAGGGAGCCTTGCGATGAAGGTGCTGGTGATCGATAACTACGACTCGTTCACGTACAACCTCGTCCAGTATCTGGGCGAACTGGGCGCCGACGTGCATGTCGTGCGCAACGACCGCGCGAGCGTCGATCGGCTGCTGGACGACGGTTATGCGCGCTGCGTGATCTCGCCCGGCCCGTGCACCCCGAACGAGGCCGGCATCTCGCTAGAGGTCGCCCGGCGGATGCCCGAGGCGGGGATTCCGACGCTGGGCGTGTGCCTCGGTCACCAGGCGATGGCCCAAGCGTTCGGCGCACAGGTCACGCTGAACCCTCCCGTGCATGGCAAGGCGACGACGATCGAGCACGACGGGCGCACGATCTTCACCGGCCTGTCCTGCCCGCTGACGGTCGGGCGCTACCATTCGCTCGTCGTAGCGGCAGAGTTGCCCGACTGCCTGGAAGAGTCAGCGCGCGGCGGCGGGGTTCTGATGGGTTTGCGCCATCGCGAGCTGCCGGCCGAGGGTGTGCAGTTTCATCCCGAGTCGGTGCTCACCGAACAGGGCCGCGAGCTGTTGGCCAACTTCCTCGACGGTCGGGCGGTGGAGGATCGACCGGCGGGCTCGGAGTCGAGTCCCACGGCCGTGGAGGCACGCTAGATAGATGCCCAACGCGACTCTCACCAGCGCGATCGACGCGCTCGCACGGCGGCGCGATCTCAGCGCGCAGGAGACCGCGGAGGTGCTCGCGCAGATCATGCACGGCGAGGTCTCCGAGACCCAGATCGCTGGGTTTCTGATCGCGCTGCGCACGAAGGGCGAGACGGTCGAGGAGCTGACCGGTCTCGCGCGCACGATGCGCGAGCTGGCGGCGCACGTCCCGATCGATCGCACCGACCTGCTCGACACCGCCGGAACCGGCGGTGGGCGCGGCACGTTCAACGTTTCCACCACCGCAGCCCTGATCGCGGCGGGCGCCGGCTGCGCCGTGGCCAAGCACGGCAATCGCTCCGCCACGAGCCGATCGGGCTCGGCAGACCTGCTGGAGGCGCTCGGGGCGCGCATCGACCTCGCTCCTGCGGGCGTGGCGGCGTGCATCGAGGAGGCCGGGTTCGGGTTCATGTTCGCCCCCGCCCACCATCAGGCGACGCGGTTCGTCATACCCGTCCGCCGCGAGCTGGCGGTGCGCACGATCTTCAACTTCCTCGGCCCGCTCACCAACCCCGCGGGCGCGCGCCGCCAGCTGATCGGGGTGTCCGACCCCGCGTTCCTGCAGACGATCGCCGGCGCGCTGGCGCGGCTGGGCGTCGATCGCGCGCTGGTCGTCTCCAGTGAGGACGGCCTCGACGAGATCTCGATCGCGGCGCCCACCACGGTGATCGAGGTCAACGGCGAGGAGCTCACCCGCTATACGCTCGCGCCGCGCGACGTCGGTGTCGAGCCGGTGGACTCCGCCGTCGAGGGGGCGGCCCTGTGCGCGGGTGGGAGTCCACAGGAGAACGCGGAGGTGACGCGATCCATCTTTCGCGGTGAGCTCGGTCCCCACACCGACCTCGCGGCGATCAACGCGGGCGCGGCGATATATGCGGCCGGCGGCGCAGACTCGATCGCCGACGGCGTCGTGGCCGCGCGCGAGGCACTGGCCGGCGGAGGAGCCGCGGACGCGCTCGAGCGGTTCGTGCAGGCCAGCGCCCGGCACGCCCCCGAGCAGGCGACGGCCGCGGGATGAGCGTGTTGGCGGACATCCTCACGAGCACGCGAGCCGAGCTCGAACGCCGGCGGCGGGAGCACCCGGAAGCGGAGTTGCGCGAGCGGGCGCTTGCGCTGCTCGCCGCCGGCGGCGAGCAGCGCAGCCTGCGCGACGCGCTGAACCGACCGGGGATCGGCGTGATCGCGGAGTTCAAGCGACGCTCGCCCTCGGCGGGCAAGCTGCGCGAGAACGCCGACCTCACCGAGATCGCGCGCTCCTACGAGCGCGGCGGCGCGGATGCGCTGTCGGTGCTGACTGAGGGTCCCAACTTCGACGGGTCGCTCGAGGATCTGCGCACGGCCCGCGCGGCCTGCGGGCTGCCGGTGCTGCGCAAGGACTTCATCGTCGATCCCTACCAGCTGTACGAGGCGCTCCTCGCCGGCGCGGACGCGGTGCTGCTGATCGTCGCCGCGCTCACCGCCTCGGAGCTGCAGGCGCTGCGTGAGCTCGCACGTGGGCTGGGACTGGACGTGCTGGTCGAGGCTCACGACGCGGCCGAGCTGCGCATCGCGTTCGATGCCGGGGCCGATCTGATCGGGATCAACAACCGCGACCTGCGCGACTTCAGCGTGGATGTGGAGCGCACGTTCGCGCTGCTCGCGCAGATCCCGCCGGGGGTGACGGTCGTCTCGGAGTCGGGGATCGCCGACGCGCGACAGCTCGCGCGCTTGCAGGAGGCGGGCGTGGCGGCGGTGCTGGTGGGGGAGTCGCTGATGCGCGCGCCGGTCCCCGAAGAGGCATTGCTGGCACTGAGGAAGACTCCGCTCGCGGGCGCGCCCACGGGCGTCGAGCGAACGGCCCAAAGTTTTAGTTGAGCGGATGTTTCGCTTTAGATGGCCTTCATAGCCACCGATCATTCTGTGCCACGATCCACTTGGGCACCGTCCGGGAGACCACGATGACACGCCACCTCTACACTCACCGATCGCAATGAGACGCACGTTCGCCGTTCCCTTCATCGCGGCCCTCGTCGGAGGCGCCATCGTCGCGGCCGTGATCGCGGCTGCCGGGGGCCTGAACTCCTCGACGAGCACCGTCACCACGGTCCAGTCGGCGCCCCTGCAGCCGTCGAACGCCTCACAGGTGAACACCGGGCTGACGCCGCACGAGATCTACGTGCGCGACGCGCCCGGGGTGGTGTTCGTGACCTCGACGATCGTGCAGCAGGGCGAATCCTCCCCGTTCAACCTGTTTGGGGGCGGCGAAACCCAGCGTCAGGGCAAGGCGACGGGCTCGGGGATCGTGATCGACGGCAACGGCACGATCCTCACCAACTATCACGTCGTCGAGAACGCCGTAAAGGTCCAGGTGAGTCTCGAAAAGGGCCAGAACGTCGATGCCCAGGTGGTCGGCAAGGACCCCTCCAACGATCTCGCGGTGCTGCGCATCCCGACCGACGGGCTGACGCTGCATCCGCTCACGCTGGGCGACTCCAGCAAGGTCCAGGTCGGCGATCCGGTGCTCGCCATCGGCAACCCGTTCGACCTCGAACGGACGCTGACCACGGGCGTGATCTCCGCGCTGCAGCGTGAAATTACGGCGCCAAACGGCTTCAAGATCGACAACGTCCTACAGACCGACGCCCCGATCAATCCGGGCAACTCCGGTGGACCGCTGCTCAACGCGCAAGGTCAGGTGATCGGGCTGAACTCCCAGATCGAGACTGGCGGCTCAGGCGACGGCAGCGTCGGCATCGGCTTTGCCGTGCCGATCAACACGGCCAAGTCCGAGCTCTCCCAGCTGGAGAAAGGCGGCACCCTGCGCGGCGCCTACCTGGGTCTGACATCGCTGACGATCGACGGCTCGCTGTCGTCTCTGAACCTGCCGGTGAGCAGTGGCGCATTCGTGCAGAGCGTCCAACACGGAACGCCGGCCGAAAAGGCCGGGATTCGCGGCGGCAACGTCAGTGGCAACACCGAAAACGGCACGGTCGAGCTCGGCGGGGACATCATCGTCTCCTTCGACGGCAAAACGGTGAGCAGCTCCGAAGACCTCGGCAGCGACGTCTCCTCCAAGAAACCGGGAGACACAGTCAGCCTCGGGCTGCTGCGCGCCAACGGCAAAGGCGGCTACGCGCACAAGACGGTGTCCGTCACGCTGGGCACGCGGCCCAACTCGGTGCCGAACCCCTCCACGCCCGAAGGGTAGGCGCAGGCTCCGGCAGCGCCCGCGAGACGCGCCGGCGTGAGTTCGGTGCGGGGCCGCCCGCTACCTTTGGGGGTATGTCCGAGACACCCCCGCCCGCGACCGGCTCCCCGCCGCGCGTCAAGATCTGCGGGATAACCGACCCGCAAGACGCCGAGCTGGCCGTCGAGCTCGGGGCGTGGGCGCTCGGGATGGTCTTCTACGACGGCAGTCCACGCCGCTGCTCGACCGAGCAGGCGCTGCTGATAACCACCGCTCTGCGCCGGCGCGTGGAGCTGTGCGGCGTGTTCGTCGACGCCCCGCTCGAGCAGCTGGCGCGGCTGACCGAGGAGCTCGGCTTGAGCATGTTGCAGCTGCACGGCGACGAGGGTCCGGCTTTCTGCGCGGAGGTGCGACGGCGCACCGGCGCGCGCGTGATCAAGGCGGTGCAGGTCGTCGGCGCCGGGGACGTACGCGATCTGGAGCGCTACCACGTCGACTTCCATCTCGTCGACGCCCGTTCACGGACGCTCGCCAAGCAGGACCTGCGAGGTGGCACGGGGGAGACGTTCGACTGGTCGCTGCTCGCGGGACGGCGCTCGGCGACGCCGCTGATCCTCAGTGGGGGGCTGCATGCGGGCAACGTCGCCGAAGCCGTCGAGCGCGTGCATCCCTACGCCGTGGATACGGCCAGCGGCACCGAGCGCGCCCCCGGACACAAGGACGAGGCGAAGCTGCGCGCATTCTTCGAGGCCGTGAATGCGAGCACCGCGGCGGTGCCGGCGTGAGCGCGACCACGGTCGAGCACCGCTTCGGCCGCTACGGCGGGCAGTACGTCCCCGAGACGCTGATGCCGGCGCTCGCCGAGCTGGAGCGGGCGTGGGTGCAGGCGCGCGAGGACCCCGCCTACCGTGACGAGCTGGACGTGCTGCTGCGCGACTTCGGAGGCCGTCCCACACCGTTGTATTACGCGAGCAGGCTGTCGACGCACGTCGGCCGCGCCGTGTATCTCAAGCGCGAGGATCTCAACCACACCGGCTCACACAAGCTCAACAACGCGCTCGGTCAGGCGCTGCTGGCCAAGCGGATGGGCAAGCGGCGGATCATCGCCGAGACGGGCGCGGGACAGCACGGGGTGGCGACGGCGACGGTGTGCGCGCTGCTGGATCTCGAGTGTGTCGTATACATGGGCGTGCAGGACACGCGCCGCCAGCATCCGAACGTGCAGCGCATGCGCCTGCTGGGCGCGACCGTCGTTCCGGTCGACGCGGGCGCACGGACGTTGAAGGAGGCGACGTCGGCGGCGATCCGCGACTGGGTCGAAAACGTGCAACACACCCATTACGTGATCGGCTCCGCGGTCGGCCCGGCGCCATATCCGGCGCTGGTCAGAGATCTGCAGAGCGTGATCGGTGCAGAGGCGCGAGCGCAGATCCTCGAGCGCGAGGGACGGCTGCCCGCGCGCGTGATCGCATGCGTGGGGGGAGGCTCCAACGCGATCGGCACGTTCAGCGCGTTCCTGGACGACACGGACGTTCGGCTGATCGGCGTGGAGGCCGCGGGCGAGGGCATCGACACGCCCAGGCACGGCGCGCCGCTGACCGTCGGTGGGCGTGCCGGCGTGCTGCACGGGGCGCTGTCCGCGGTGATGCAGGACGAGGAGGGTCAGATCGTGCAGGCGCACTCGATCTCCGCCGGTCTGGACTATCCGGGCACGGGTCCCCAGCACGCGCAGCTGCGCGACAGCGGCAGGGCGCGATACGTCGCCGTGACCGACGCGCAGGCGCTCGCGGCGTTCGAGCTGCTCGCGCGCCTGGAGGGGATCATCCCGGCGCTGGAGACGGCGCACGCGCTGGCCTGGACGCTCTCCCAGACCGACGGCGAGCTCGACCTCGTGTGTCTGTCCGGGCGCGGCGACAAGGACCTGGCCGAGGTGCTCGGGGACGCGGCGGCGTGAGCACGCGGGCGATGACCGGGGTCGAGCGGATCGCCGACGCCTTCGCGGGCACGTCGGGGCGAGCGGCCCTGATGCCTTACCTGATGGGCGGCTATCCGACGCTCGAGGACTCACTGGCAATCGGTGAAGCCTGCGTGCGTGCGGGCGCCGACCTGCTGGAGCTGGGCATGCCCTACTCCGATCCGCTCGCCGACGGTCCCGTGATCCACGCGGCGGGCACCCGGGCGCTCGCGGCCGGGGCGAACGTCGCCGGGGTGCTCGAGGTCGCGCGCAAGCTGGCCGCGAGCGTGCCGGTCGTGCTGATGTGTTACGCCAACATGGTGCTCGCGCCCGGCGCCGACGCGTTCCTCGCGCGCCTGGCGCAGACGGGCGCGTGCGGACTGATCGTCCCCGACCTGCCGCTGGAGGAGTCGGCCGAGATCCGGGCCGCGTGTGACACGCACGGGCTGGCGCTGGTGCCGCTGGTGGCGCCCACGACCACGCCCGAGCGGATGACGGCGATCGGCGAGCGGGCGCGGGGGTTCCTGTACACGGTCTCGGTCGTCGGCACGACCGGGGAGCGGGCGGCACCGTCATCGCTGTCCGAGCGCTTCGGGGAGATCTTGGCGCGTGCGCGGGCCAGCACCGAGGTCCCGGTGGCGCTCGGTTTCGGGATCTCCACGCCCGAGCAGGCGCGTACCGCCGCCGCCGCCGGTGCCGACGGGGTGATCGTGGGAACCAGGTTGGTGCGTGCCGCCGGGGATGCGCCCGAGGATCCGGCCGGCGCGGTGGGGGCGGTTGTGGCGGAGTTCGCGGCCATCCTCAGATAGGATGCGCGCACCATGGGACTGGTCCTCACCGTCACCGCCGGCTTGGTCATCTGGATCGTGCTCTGGGCCCTCGGAGCCAAGGGCTTTGACGCGTTCATGCTCGCGACCGCGATCATCGTCGTCGGCGCCACGCTGAAGATCGTCTCCGGCTACCTGCCCGGCCGCCGCAGCTGAGTCGCCGGGTGCGGGCGCGCGGGTTCTGCCAGGCGGCGAGCGCGCTGGTCGTCGTTGCGGCGCTCGTGGCATCGGCGTCCGGCTGCGGCAGCGTCTCCGGGGCGTCCAGCAGTCAGGGCAACCAGCTCACCGTTTACTCCAGCCTGCCGCTGCAGGGCCCGTCCGGGGCTATTTCCGGCCAGATCGTCAATGGCGAGAAGCTGGCGCTGCACGACTTCGGCGGGCATATCGGTCCGTTCAAGATCAGCTATTCCTCGATGGACGACTCCAACCCCACGAGCGGCCAGTGGGCCCCGGGCGTGACCGCGGGCAACGCCAAGACGGCCGCCAACGATCCCAGCACGATCGCCTACCTCGGCGACTACAACTCGGCGGCGACGGCAATCTCGTTGCCGCTGATCAACGCCGCCGACATCCTCCAGGTCAGTCCCGCCAGCCCCTACGCCGGTCTGACCTCATCGGCGTACGCCGGCCAGGACGAGCCCGAACGGTTCTATCCGACGGGCAGGCGCAGCTTCGCGCGCCTGCAGCCCGGCGATCCGGCCCAGGCTCGCGCGCAGGTGCAGCTGCTGCGCGAGCTGGGTGTCAGGAAGCTGTATGTGCTCGACGACCAGGACCCGTTCGAGCTGCCGCTCGCGCAGATGGTCGTCGCCGACGCAGAACACGCCGGCATCTCGGTCGCCGCCCACGACAGCCTCGATACGACCGCCACCACGAGCTTCGCGGGCGAGGTCGCAAAGGTCGCCGAATCCGGCGCCCAGGCCGTGTTCTTCGCCGGGGGAACGACGCCGGAAATCGTCTCGTTGTGGCAGCAGCTGCACTCCGTCGACCCGCGGCTGTGGCTGCTCGGGTCGAGCACGATGGTCAACGCCACGTTCACCTCGGCCATCGGCGCCGCGGCGGCCTCGAGGACACTGTTGACCACGCCCATACTGCCCGTGAGTCACTACCCGGCCTCGGCGCAGCACGTGCTGGCCGCCTACCGCCGCCAGTTTCACGAACAGCCCGAAGCGTATGCCCTGTTCGGGTATGAGGCGATGAGCGTGACGTTGCGGGCGATCGCCAACGCCGGCGCGCGCGGCAACAACCGTCAGGCGGTCATCGACAAGCTGTTCGCCGCGGGTCCCCACGACTCTGTGATCGGTCGCTACGCGATCGAACCCGACGGCGAAACGACGCTGTCCAGCTACGGCGTCGATCGGGTGAGCGGGGGCAAGCCCGTATTCTGGCGCGCGCTGAACGTGGACTGACGTCGGACGAATCGCCCGCTCGGCCCGATTCATCCGTGCGCGACAGGGCTGGGAGAAGCCTTGGATTGGCTCTGCAGAGCACCTTTATGGGCACCGAAGCGCGATCTCTCGGTTAGGGGCTTGACGAAAGACATCATGTGTGCTTATGATTGGTAGGTCAAGTGCTCCAGAATGTGAGAGCACAGAAATAGATCAGGTTTGGGTCGGTTCTCTGGATCGAGTTCAAGCGCTTTAGCAGGGACGGTTGTTGGGAGAGGGTTACCGGATCGTATGAAGAGGGGTTGTTTTCGCGTGAGTCCGTTCGGGACAGATGTGATGGGGATCGTTGCGCACTCAGGTGCGCCCGTAGGTAGATGCGTCAGCAGCGCTGACACATCTCTCTCTCTCTCTCTCTCTCTCTGCCCGGGGCTTCTAGGATCTGACTCTGGTTTTGGCGCCCGGCGGGGCGTCTCTCACGATCTCCCAGCAGGCACCCACCGCGCTTTTGAGTGCGGTGTTCGTCGTTCTCGGCAGGCTGCTCAGGGTCTGTTCGAGCGTCGTTGCCATCCTCATCTGGCGCCGGCGTTCGAAGAGGCTCCGGCGCATGCCCATCCCACACGCGCCGGTTCTGTAAGCGCTGAGCGCCGCGGTCACAACCCGAGACCGCGGCGCTCCCCGAGCGCCGTCGGTCGGCTGCGCCTTTCGAGCGGGGATCGTGCGCTGAACTGTGACCTGTCGTTCGTGCCTGTGCATGTCACACCGGGCTTTCGGACTGGGCGTTCGGACTGGGCGTTGTCCTGGGCGGGACGGTTTGCGTCTTGCGTGGGCATGCCGACAAACATGGCCGGCGCCACCACCACGCCGTCTGTGTCTCAGTGGGTCTTGGTGTCGAATCAAGACGACGAAAAAGGTCGTTGTCGTCTTATGAGATCCATTTTTAGGAGTGTGCTGGTGGGTTGCATGCCGGTAAGGCCTGAGTCGAGAGACACGGACGGACAACAGGAGGGGTTGAGGTTGAGATGAGATCGGGGAAATCGCAAGGTTTGATTTGTGTGTGCGGTAGGTCGATGGTGGTGGCGTTGGTGGCGCTTTGCGCGGTGGTGGGGGTCCTGGTGCTCTCTGCTGGGTCTGCGTTGGCCGCGAGGGGGCATGTGTTCTGCGAAACGTGCACGTTTGGTAGTAAGGGCGCTGGTCCCGGTCAGTTCGAAAACCCTGCTGGTGTCGCGATCGACGAAGCCACTGGAGATGTGTATGTCGTCGACAAGGGCGATGACCGTGTCGAGTGGTTCAGCTCGACGGGTGTTTATGAAGGCGAATTCAACGGTAGTGGTCTGCTGCTCAACGAAGGCAGAGAAGCCGGCGGCGGTCTCGGCGAAAAGCCGACGGGCCAGTTCTCCGAACCCGAAGGCATCGCGGTCGACAACTCATGCCAGTTGCACAGGCCGGAACCGTTGACTGGGGAAGCGTGCGAAAAGTCGGATCCTTCCGACGGCGATGTCTATGTCGTGGATGTCGGTCACAGGGTGATCGACAAGTTCAGCGCGACCGGGGCGTATGTCGGTCAGATCTCCGAAAGTCCTGAGCAGATCATTGTCGATGGCAACAAGCAGGAACTCTCGAAGCAGTCGTTTCCACTCGAAGAGCTGTTTGGTGTCAGCGTGGATTCGAGGGGTGAGGTAAAGGTCTATCAGCAGGTGAACGGGTTTGGTCAACCGGGAGAAACTGGGCATACTGAAGTGGAGAGCTTCAGCGATGGTGTTGTCGATGAATTTTTGTCGAGCCTGAGGGTGTTGATAGGTGGTTCTGCTGAGCCTGGATTGGCTGTTGATGCTGAAGATGATTTCTATGCGGCCTTCTTCACCTCAGAAGTCCCGCGTGGTATCTATGAGTTTAATGGCAAAGGGGAAGAACTCAGGCAGAGGGCGCTCGATCGTGAAGATTCGAGTGCGGTTACTGTTGAATTGTCGAGTGGTGATGCTTATGTGGATAACCTGACCACGGTCGCGAGGTTTTCGCCATCGGGCTCTCTGTTGGAACGCTTGGGGGCTGGACATTTGACCGGTGGTAGTGGTATCGGTGTGAGCTCGACGACGGAAATGGTGTATGTCGCGGACTCGGCCACGGACACGGTCGTCGTCTTCACGCCGGAATCGCCGGGTCCTCCGACCGTGGAAGGCGAGTCGGTGACCAAAGTGACGTCTGGTAGCGCGGCATTCTCCGCGCAGATCAACCCGCGAGGCGAAAGCGCCGAATACCATTTTGAATACGATACGAGCGAATACGCGCCCAACGGTCCGTCGCACGGTATCCAGGTGCCGGCGCTCGACGCGAGCGTCGGTGCGGGTTGTGTAGGTGCGGCCTGTTTTGAAGTGCTGGCAGCGAGCGCGCACCCGCAGAATCTGTTGCCGGACACGACCTATCATTTTCGTGTCGTCACGCACAACCAGCATGGTGGCATCGTCGATGGTCTCGACCAGACGTTCACGACCCAGGCGCCTGGCGGTTCGCTGACGCTGCTCGATGGGCGCGCGTGGGAAATGGTCTCTCCGGTGGAAAAGCAGGATGCCACGATCACGGGGTTGTCCTCGTTCGGTGCCGTTCAGGCGGCGGCGGATGGCAGCGCGCTGACGTATGTGACTCGGTCTCCGACGGAATCCGCGACGCAGGGCAACCCGGGATTTGTGCAGGTCCTTTCCTCGCGCGGTACGGGCGACTGGTCCTCACGGGATATCGCCACGCCTCACAACGCCGCGACTGGTTTCGTGGCCAACGACGAAGCGGTGGAATATCGCCTCTTCTCCGAAGACTTGTCGCTGGCGCTGGTCGAACCGTTTGGGAAGTTCACGGAACTGTCGGAACGGGCGTCCGAACGTACGCCTTTCCTGCGCCGCGAGAGACTGTGCGATGCACGGGCGACCGAAAGCGAATGCTATCTCCCGTTGGTGACGGGCAAGGAACCCTATGCCGATGTACCCCCCGGCACCATCTTCGGCGAAGGTGCCACGCCACTTAAGCACAACGTCCACGTCGAGGGAAGTACGCCGAATCTCAACCATGTGGTCGTGGGATCCAGGGTGGCTTTGACGGAAACGACCCCGGTGGCCACGCAAGGAGGCCTATATGAGTGGTCAACGGACAAGTCCCCCACCGAAGAGCTGCAACTGGTCAGCCTACTGCCCAAAACAGCTGAACCTGCGGAAAACGCCACGCTCGGCGGGGGGAGCGAAGCTGAAGACACCAGGCACGCGATCTCGGATGACGGTTCGCTGATCACCTGGAGGAACGAAAGCAATGGCGAAAAGCACCTCTACACACGCGACACCTCGAAGCATGAAACGGTTCAGCTTGATGCTGTCGTGAGCGGTGGGGGAGAAGGCGCAGTCGAACCGCGCTTTCAGACAGCCAGCAGTGATGGTTCAAGGGTGTTCTTCACCGACACGCAGAAACTGACGGCAGATGCCAGTATGTACGAGCACGGTTTGGACGAAAATGGCGACTTGTATGAATGCAAAATCATCGAAACAGCGGGTGAGCCCGAATGTGAGCTGGACGATCTGACGCCGAGCAGTGGCGGTCAGTCCGCGGAAATACTGGGTGTCATAGGCGCAAGCGAAGATGGTGCCTATGTCTACTTCGTCGCCAATGGGGTCCTCGACGCTGGAGCTAACGCGGCGGGTGAAACCGCGACGCTCGGCAAATGCGGTGAAGGGGAACCTGTCGGGGCGACGTGCAACTTGTATGTGAATCACGACGGCATAACGACGTTCGTCGCGTCGTTGTCGGGTGAAGACAGCTCCGACTGGGCGGGCCGGCTTACCCATTTGACGGCACGGGTGTCGCCCGATGGTCACTGGCTGGCGTTTATGTCCGATCGGGAATTGACCGGCTATGACAATCACGACGCGAACAGCGACCAACCGGACGAGGAGGTCTATCTCGACGATGTGACCACGAAGCACCTCGTGTGTGCATCGTGCAATCCTACGGGTGCGCGGCCAGTGGGCGTCCAAATGGGTAATATCGAGCGAGAAGTACTTGTCGGTAGCCACCTGCCGACGGGTCGGTGGTTCGCGGCGAACGTCCCGGGATGGACCGAGCTCGGAGATGAATATTCGCTGTATCAGTCGCGTTATCTTTCAAACAACGGACGGTTGTACTTCAACAGCAGCGATGGGCTCGTACCACAGGACATCAACGGCGATCAGGATGTCTATGAGTACGAGCCGGCGGGTGTTGGCAGCTGCAGCGCATCGAGCTCGACAATCAGCGTGAAGTCCGGCGGTTGTGTCGAGCTGATCTCCTCCGGTACGGCTTCCGGTGAATCCGCGTTCCTGGATGCAAGCGCGACGGGCGGGCGCGACACTGAAGGTGACGAAGGCGGTGGCGACGTCTTCTTCCTGACCACCGAAAAGCTCGTTCCACGCGACGTGGACGCGGCATATGACGTCTATGACGCGCATGAATGCACACGCACCGCGCCGTGTCCACCGACGTCTGTGGCCTCCCCGCCGGAATGTACGACCGCCGATGCATGCCGGGTGGCTCCGTCCCCGCAACCGACGATCTTCGGAGCGGCCTCCAGCGCGACGTTCTCGGGCCAGGGAAACACCACCTCGACGCCTACGACAACTGCACCCAAAAAGACTACGAAGAAGAAAACCGTCAAGTGCGCCAAGCCCAAGAAGCTCAGCCACGGCAAATGTGTGAAGAAGAAGGGGAAGCAGAAAGCAAAGAAGGCGAAAAAACCCAATCACCAGCGGAGGGCAAAGTAATGCGACGAATCACGACAACTGCCGCCCTCCTTGTGGTCGTGGCGCTGGCGGTATTGACGCTCGCGGCGCCCGTCTCCGCTGATCCTGTGTCTAGCTCGCCGTGGTGGGGTCTGACATCGGGATCGAGGCCGACGAATCTGCAGCCGGGACAGGCAAAGAATGAGGTGCAGGAAATCACCGTTCCGTCCAGCGCGGTCTTTGAATTGCGTGTCGAAGGTAAAAATATTGGGTGCTTCAGTCTCCCTACGACATTTTTCACCTGTCCCGTCGCGACCACCGAAGACATCCAGACGGCTTTGGAAACGGCCTATGGTACCGGCAACGTGATCGTGAGTGGCGGTCCGGTGGGCGTAGCGGCCCTGACGATAACGAGCGTGAACAAGGACGCTGACCGGCCGGTGCCGCGTGTGGAAGTCGGATTCTCCTTGGAGGGCACCGTCACGACAAAGGTTGTGAGCGAAGGAAGGGCTGACGGTGAGATCGTTGTGATGGCACAGAATCTCGGCGACGCCGTGGCTGACGGTGCGAAGACGCCGATCACGATCACCGACGTACTGCCGGAACACCTGGAAGTGGTGGCGGTGGAAGCCGTCGCGGGCGAAAGGCCGCTGGAGGGCGGCAACCGGGGACCGGTGAACTGCTCGGTGGAAGCGAAATCGCTTGTTGCCTGCACCTTCACGGGCACGTTGCCGCCCTATGAGCAGATCGAAGTCCTGGTCTCGGTCGTCCTCGAACCGGGCGCCGTCTCCGGCGAGCCAAACAAAGTGAGCGTAGCCGGCGGCGGAGCCACCGCGAGCAAAGCTATCAGCCGACCGATCGATGTCGGTGGAGAAGCACGGTTTGGAATCGAAGACTATAAGCTGCTCCCCGAAGAACCGGAAGGACTCTTGGACACACAGGCTGGTTCTCACCCGTTTCAGCTGACGACCGTCATCGCGCTCAACCAGACAGCCGAAGCACAACCGGTGGCTTTGCCCAAGGATGTCCAGACCCAGTGGCCGGCGGGTCTGGTCGGCGATCCAACGTCGGTGCCACAGTGCACCGACGCGCAATTCTTTCACTCCGTCGACATCGAAGGACAGCTGGTCAGCAATCAGTGTCTACCGGAAACGGCGGTCGGAGTGGTCGCCGTGTCGGTCAACGACCCCGTCAATCTATTGCGGGATACCGCGGTGGTCCCTTTGTTCAATGTGACGCCAGGACCTGGTGAGCCCGCTCGGTTCGGTTTTGTGATCGGTTCGGAGGTACCGGTGTTCTTCGTCCCGTCCGTGCGCACCGGCGGAGACTACGGCTTGACGATCGGTTCGCACGACATCACCGAGCTCGACGGGCTGCTGAGCATCAAGATCACCGTCTGGGGCGTCCCGGGCGATCCTCGCCACGACGGGCAGCGCGGCTGGGGCTGCCTGAACGGCTCCGGCCAGTTCGGCGCCGGTGCATGCACGCCGCAGGATGAGAGCAAGCCGCCGGCGTTCCTGGACATGCCGACAGCTTGTGAACAGCCGTTTACCAGCAGCGTGGAAGGAGACTCGTGGGCAGCACCGGGCAGGCCCTCGCAGACCGCCAAACCGCTGTCATACACGCTGCCAGAAGTCCTCGATGGCTGCAACCGCCTACCATTCAGCCCGTCCATCAGCGTTGCCCCAGACGTGAGGAATGCGAGCACACCCACAGGCTTGACGGTCGGTGTGCACGTCCCCCAGACAAGCCGCGCTCCGCGGGGAAGGCCTCGCGGAGTCCTCGCTGAAGGACACAACCGTCACGCTCCCCGAAGGCGTCGCGATCAATCCCGCGGGCGCCGACGGCCTCGAAGCCTGCTCGGAGGCACAGATCGGCTTCAAGGATCTGAACCCGCTGACGGAAACGGACGAATTCACCTCCGGTCTACCCGCACCGAAGGGAGAACCGGCGGAACCGTTCTGCCCCGACGGCTCGAAGATCGGGACGGTCGAAATCGAAACCCCGCTGCTGCCCAACCCGCTGAAGGGCGCGGTCTATCTCGCGGCACAGAACGCCAACCCGTTCGGCGCGCTCGTGGCGATGTACATCGTCGCGGAAGACCCGATCTCGGGCGTGCTCGTCAAGCTCCCCGGCAGCGTCGCTCTCGACGCGGACACGGGCAGATCACCGCGACGTTCAAGAACACGCCGCAGGTGCCGTTCGAAGACCTGCGAACTGCACTTCTTCGGCGGCGAACGCGCGCCGCTCGCCACGCCGGCGCACTGCGGCACCTACACCACGAACGCATCGTTCGCGCCGTGGTCGGGAAACGCGCCGGTGGACACGCTCCTCGAGCTTCGACATCACCTCGGGCCCGAACGGCTGCACCGTGTCAGGAGCCCGCTGCCGTTCGCCCCCGCTTGACGGCCGGCAGCACGAACATCCAGGCGGGCGCGTTCAGCCCGTTCACGATGACGATGAGCCGCGAAGACGGCCAGCAGAACCTCAAGAGCATCGAACTGCACATGCCCCCGGGCCTCTCCGGCGTACTCAGCGGAGTCCCGCTCTGCGGCGAAGCACAGGCCAACGCGGGCACCTGCCCCGCCGCGAGCCTGATCGGCGAAACGACCGTCAGCGTCGGCCTCGGCGGCAACCCCTTCACCGTCAAGGGCGGCAAGGTCTACCTCACCGAAAAATACGAGGGCGCCCCATTCGGCCTCTCGATCGTGAACCCAGCGAAGGCGGGCCCGTTCGACCTCGGCAAAGTCATCGTCCGCGCGCAGGCTCGAAGTCGACCCCACGACCGCGGCCGCTGACCATCACGAGCGACAGCACGGGCCCGTACGCGATCCCGCCGATCATCAAAGGGATCCCTCTGCAGATCAAGCACGTCAACGTCACGATCAACCGCGCCGGAGGATTCACGTTCAACCCGACCAACTGCAGCCCACTCGCGATCACGGGGACGCTGCAGAGCATCGAAGGCGGCACCTCGACACTGTCCGTGCCGTTCCAGGTGACCAACTGCGCGGCGCTTGAAGTTCAAGCCGAAATTCGCGGTCTCCACCAGCGGGAAGACCAGCAAAGCAAACGGCGCGAGCCTGACCGTGAAGCTCACCTACCCCAACGCACCATTCGGCAGTCAGGCGAACATCGCAAAGGTCAAGGTCGAACTCCCCAAGCAACTGCCCTCGCGGCTGACGACGCTGCAGAAAGCGTGCACGGCGGCGACGTTCGAAGCGAACCCCGCCAACTGCCCCACAGCATCGATCGTGGGGCACGCCAAGGCGATCACCCCGATCCTCCCCGTCCCGTTGGAAGGCCCCGCATACTTCGTCTCGCACGGCGGCGAAGCATTCCCCAGCCTGATCGTCGTCCTGCAGGGCTACGGCGTGACCGTCGACCTCGTCGGCACGACGTTCATCAGCAAAACCGGGATCACCAGCAGCACGTTCAAGACCGTCCCCGACGTCCCCGTCGGCAGCTTCGAACTGAACCTCCCGCAAGGCAAGTTCTCAGCGCTGGCCGCCAACGGCAACCTCTGCACCTCAAAGCTCACGATGCCCACCGAATTCCTGGCGCAGAACGGTCAGGCGATACACCAATCGACCCCGATCAGCGTTACCGGGTGCGCGAAGAAGAAGGCCCTTACCCGCGCACAGAAGCTTGCCGTCGCACTCAGGGCATGCCGTGACAAGCAGACCAAAGGCCATAAGCGTTCCCGGTGTGAACGCCAGGCGCGCAAGAAATATGGGCCCGTCACGAAGCAAAAGAAGAAGTAGGGGGTATGCCTTCTCATCACAGACGCCGATCGGACCGATCGCAGCTCGGCGTGCGTGCGCGCGCCGGCCTGAGCGGGGGTCCGGCCAGCGGTCGGTCGGGTGTGCGGCCGCAGCCTCCCCCCGGCGTTCAACGGCGGCCGCGGCCCCGGGAGGGGTCTGTGCAAGTCAGCGAGATACAACGCGCACGGATCCTTGCCGCGATGACTCGTGTCGTGGCCGAGGGCGGTCTGGGCTCAGCCACAGTCGCGCGGATCGTGACACGCGCGGGTGTGTCACGGCGAACGTTCTACGAACTGTTCTCCGGTTGTGATGACTGTTTCCTGGCGGTGTTCGAGGACACGGTCGCGCGCGCCGGCATGATCGCAACCGCGGCGGCGAGTGCGTCGCCGCCTGGTTGGCGTGAGCAGCTCAGAGCCGGTCTGGCCGCATTGCTCGCTTTCTTCGACGAGGAGCAGTCGTCGGGGTCGTTGCTGGTCGTGGACGCGCTCGGCGCCGGCCCCAGCGTGCTGGAGCGTCGCGCGCGCGTGCTCGAAACCCTCACCGCGATCGTCGATCGAGGACGCTCGGAGGCAAACAGCGGGCGTGAGACATCGTCGTCAGCATCGCCCTCACTGACCGCTGAGGGTGTAGTCGGCGCCGTGCTGTCAGTGATTCACGCGCGGATGCTGGAAAACGATCGCCGGTCGCTGAACGGCCTGCTGAACCCGCTGATGGGAATAATCGTGCTCCCCTACCTGGGGCAGGGCGCAGCCGCGAAAGAGCTTGCTCGTCCCGCGCCGAAGATCCCTCGTGCGCCCAGGTCCGCTCGCGCACCGCAACCCTCCGGCGAGGACCCGCTGGAGGGCCTGAACATGCGCCTGACCTACCGCACGCTCGTGGTGCTCTCGGCGATCGCCGCCGAGCCCGGCGCCAGCAACCGCCAGGTCGCAGAGGCCGCGGGCATACACGACCAGGGCCAGATCTCAAAGCTCCTCGGTCGCCTGGACAAGCTCGGATTGATCCACAACACAGGCGCCGGGCAGCCGCGGGGAGAGCCCAATGCCTGGACACTCACATCCAGAGGCGTGGAGGTTCAGGAGGTCTTTGCTGCCGATCGGTGACGGTGCGTGGCCGGCGTGTGGTGGTTGGACCACGCAAATACGGCATGTTGCAGCGCGCCCGATCGTGGCTTGTCCGGCATCGCTTGTGATTTACCTTCGGCGCGAGACCCACGGAGCCAGAGAGACTCTGGAGAACTGTCCTGCTCAGCGGCCGGCAGTCAACGTTGCCCTCAACGCCTCGTCCAGGTGAAGATGCTCGAACGCGTACCCCAGCACAAGCGCCTTTGCGGGCACCGCGCGCACGCCCGTCGTCACCATCTCCGCCATCTCGCCATACATCAGGCGCAGGGCGAGCCCTGGCACCGGCAACACCGACGGGCGGTGCAGCGCGCGCCCCAGCGCGTGGGAGAACTCGCGGTTGGTCACAGGCTCTGGCGCGGTCGCATTGATCGGGCCCGACCAGCGCTCGTCGACGAGCGCAGCGAGCATCATGGCGACGACATCATCGCGATGGATCCATGGCATGTACTGATGTCCGCCCGCGACCGGTCCGCCGACACCGAGGCGAAACGGGGGCAGCATCTTCTCCAGGGCTCCACCAGAGCTGTCGAGCACCACTCCCGTGCGCATCTGCACCGCGCGCATTCCGAGCTGCTCAGTCACGGTGCCCGCCTCCGCCTCCCAGAGGACGCACACCTGCGCGAGGAAGTCACTCCCCGCGGGCGCCTCCTCGTCGATCGGCTCGGGACCGTGACGGCCGTAGTAACCGGTGGCCGATGAGCTGACCAACACGTGAGGGCGTGCACTTGCGTCGAGCGCGCGCAGCCCCTCGGCGAGGTTGCGGGTGCCGGTCACCCGGCTCTCGCGGATCGCGTGCTTGGCCTCATCGCTCCAGCGTTGCGCCACCGGCTCGCCCGCCAAATGCACCACGGCATCGCACCCTGCCAGAGCCTCCGCGGGCGCGGGTTCTGACATCAGATCCCAGCCCAGCGCTTGGACCTGCGCGCCCAGCCTGGCCCGCGCCCGCTCCGGGTCGCGCGTCAGCACCGTGACCTCGTCCCGGCGCTCGAGAAGCTTCGCAACCAGCCCAGTGCCGATCAGTCCGCTCGCCCCGGTGACCGTCACCCTCATGATCGCAGCACCCCTCCCTGAGATCTTCTACCCGTGCAGCGCTCCCGCGGAGCCGACGGGTGGGGTGACCGGCGCCGACAGGGCTGGTATGACGGCTGGCTTACGGGTCTCCCATAAAAAAACGCAGCCATCCCGCACTCAGCTTACGTCCTCGAGTCCCCCGCCGGCACGACCGGATGTGTCCCCGTCTGGGTGTCTCCCTGCGCGAACCCGACCTCGTTGCCCGCCGCCGCGGCCGTCCCGCTGGCACGCGCCTCGTTGGCGACCGCCGCCGCCACCGCGGGGGCCACGTCGCGGTTGAACACCGACGGGATGATGTAGTCCTCGCGCAGTTCGTCCTCTGCCACGATCTCCGCGATCGCCCGCGCCGCCTCCATCTTCATGCGCTCGGTGATCGCGCCCGCCCGCACGTCCAGCGCCCCCCGGAAGATGCCCGGGAACGCCAGCACGTTGTTGATCTGATTGGGGTAGTCCGAGCGCCCCGTCGCCATGATCCGCACGTACGGCGCCGCCTCCTCGGGGATCACCTCCGGGTTCGGGTTGGCCATCGCGAACACCATCGCGTTCTCGTTCATCCGCGCCAGCGCCGGCGCCGGCAGCGCCCGCGCGCCCGACAGCCCGATCACGAGATCGGCGCCATCGATCACGTCCGCCGGCGCACCGTCCCGGTGCTCGGGGTTGGTCACTTCGGCGAACCAGCGCTTCTGGGCGTTCATCGTTTCATCCAGGAAGTCCTCGCGCTGTGAGTGCAGCGCCCCCCGGGAGTCGGCGCCGACGATCTGGCCCACACCGGCCTCCAGCAGAATCTTCGTAACGGCGATACCGGCGGCGCCGAGGCCGATGATCAGCACGCTCATGTCCGCCATCCGCTTGCCGGTCAGCTTGACTGCGTTCATCAGCGCGGCCATCACGACCACCGCGGTGCCGTGCTGGTCGTCGTGGAAGATCGGAATGTCCAGCTCCGCCTTCAGGCGGTCCTCGATCTCAAAGCACCGCGGTGCCGAGATGTCCTCGAGGTTGATCCCGCCGAAGGCAGGCGCGATCCGCTTGACCGTCTCCACGATCTCGTTCGCGTCGGTCGTGTCCAGACAGATCGGGAACGCGTCGACACCCGCGAACTCCTTGAACAGGCAGCACTTGCCCTCCATCACCGGCATCGCCGCGCTGGGGCCGATATCGCCCAGCCCGAGGACCGCGGTGCCGTCGGAGACGACGGCCACGGTGTTGCGCTTGATCGTGTACTGAAAGGCGCGGTCCTCGTCTTGGGCGATCGCCAGGCAGACGCGCGCCACCCCTGGGGTGTAGGCCATCGACAGGTCGTCGCGAGTCTTCAGCGGATGCTTGTTGTGCTGCTCGATCTTGCCGCCGACGTGCAGTTGGAAGGTACGGTCGATCTGGTCGATCACGTGGGCGCCCTCGATCGCCTCGATCGCGGCCACGATCTGCACCCAGTGCTCGGGACCGGCGGCGTCGACCACGATGTCGCGCAGGCTGTGCCCGTGCTCGATCTCCACCGGGTCAACCGCCGCGACCACGGCGCCGACCTCGCCGATCGCGCTCGTCACCCGGCCGAGCAGGCCGGCGCTGTCTTCGATCTCTACGCGCACGTTCAGTCTGTACTGGGCGCTCGGGGTGATGCTCGTCACGGAGTGCTCTCCTGGTTTGTGGTGCGCCCTGCGTCAGGCGAGGGCTTTGCACGAGGCTGCAGCCGCCCGGTATTGGCAGCGGCCCGGCATCTTATGGGAGGGTCTCCGTAAAGTGGTCTCTGCATGGCGACCAAGGCGACAGCGGCGGCGAGCGGCTCTCCGGCTGTGGGGGCGCCTGGATCGCAGACCGACCGGCGTCTGTTCCTGATCGACGGCCCCAGCCTCGTCTACCGCGCCTTCTACGCGCTGCCCGAGTCGATCGCCACCTCCACCGGCGAGCCGACGAACGCGATCTTCGGGTTCGCCTCGATGCTCGTCAAGATCGTCACCGAGTACGGCGTCCAGCCGACGGTCGTCGCCTGGGACGCGGGCACCTCCGGGCGCACCGAGATGTTCGCCGACTACAAGGCCACGCGCCGTTCGCGCCCGGACCTGCTGAAGATGCAGTGGCCGGCGATGGAACCGCTCGTGGAGGCGTTCGGGTATCGCAACGTCAAGCTCGACGGCTACGAGGCCGACGACGTGATCGCCTCGCTCGCCGATCGCGCTCGTGCCGGCGGCCTTCACAGCATGATCGTCACCGGCGACCGCGATGTCTTTCAGCTGATCGATCCCGAGGGGCTCGTCAAGGTGATGGCGACCTCGCGCGGTATCACCGACACGAAGATCTACGACCACCAGGCGGTGATCGACCGCTACGGCATCCCACCGGAGTTGATCCCCGACTTCTACGGCCTGAAGGGCGACACCTCCGACAACATTCCGGGCGTTCCCGGCATCGGCGACAAGACCGCGTCTGACCTGATTCAGACCTATGGCTCACTGGAGGGCGTGCTCGGACACATCCGCGAGGTGGGCGGCGCGAAGCGCAAACAGAACCTGCTCGACCATGGCGAGGACGCGCGCGTCTCCAAGCGCCTGGCGACCGTCCAGCGCGATCTCGAGGTGGGGGTCGATCTCGGTGCGGAGATCTCGCGCGAGCCCGACCGCTCGCGCCTGCGCGAGTTCTTCCGCCGGTATGAGCTGCGCGATCCCCTGCGCCGTCTGGAGGAGGCGCTCGGCGAGGACGGGCAGGTTCCCGGCGCCGCGATCGCCACCGACACCACCGAGGTGACGCTGCCCACGAGGGTGCGCTCGGGCGCGCCTTCAGACATCGCCGGGTTTGGCACGGGCGAGGCGTTGTGCGTGGTCGTGCAGGCCACCGAGACGCCCGAGGGAGCCCTGTTCGCCGAGGGCTCGCCGTGGCGCTTCGCGGTCGCGCCCGCCGACGCCGGTCCTTCCGAGGGCACTCGCGCGACCGGTATCGCCAATCCCATAGAGGTGCTCGCGGGCGATTGCGCAGGGCCGCAGGAGATCGTCGCCGCGTGTGCCGGTAGACCGGTGGTCGCACACGACGCCAAGGCGCTCGGTGTCGTGCCGGATCTGCTCGTGCACGACACTTTGCTCGGCGCCTACCTGCTGGAGCCCGCGCGGCGCGGATACCCGTTCGCCGAGCTCTGCGAAGAGCGCGGTCTTGCATGCGACGCCGAGGATCCCGTGGCCGGCGACGCGGCGCTGCTGGGCGCGCTCGCCTCTTGGCAGCGCCGGCAGATCGCAGAGCGCGCCCTGGATCGAGTGATGGCCGAGATCGAGCTGCCGCTCGTGCCGGTGCTGCGCGCGATGGAGCTCGACGGGGTGCGCTTGAACCTCGGCCGCCTATCTGAGATCACCGCGCGAGTACGCGATGAGATCCACGAGCTCGAACAGGAAATCTTCGCCCTCGCCGGGACCGAGTTCCTGATCGCCTCGCCCGCGCAGCTGGGGGAGATCCTGTTCGAGCGGCTCGGCCTGTCCCGCAAGCGCCGCGGCAAGACCGGCTATTCGACCGACGCGCGCGTGCTGCAGGCGATCCGTTCCGAGCACGCGATCGTCCCGCGGATCGAGCGCTGGCGCGAGCTCTCGACGCTGATCAAGACCTACCTGGACGTGCTCCCCGAGCAGGCCGACGCGGACTCGCGCATCCACACCACGTTTCTGCAGGCCGTGGCGCAGACGGGGCGACTGTCGAGCACCAACCCGAATATGCAGAACGTCCCCATCCGCACCGAGCTCGGGCGCGAGATCCGCGGCTGCTTCGAGGCCGCGCCCGGCGGCCTGCTGATTTCCGCCGACTATTCCCAGATCGAGTTGCGGGTGCTCGCCCATGCAGCCGACGATTCGGCGTTGAAGGAGATCTTTCGCCGCGGGGAGGACGTCCACACCGCGACCGCCTCGCAGGTCTTCCAGGTCGCGCCGCAGGACATCGACCCGGGGATGCGCTCGAAGTCGAAGATGATCAATTACGGGATCGTCTACGGCCTCTCCGACTATGGACTCGCCGACCGTCTGAACATCCCGCGCGAGGAGGCGAAGGCTTTCATCGACGCCTATCTGAACCGCTTTCCGCAGGTCGCGGCGTTCATCGAGCACACGATCGAGCAGGCCAAGGAGGACGGTCACGTGACGACGTTGTGGGGGCGCCGGCGCCAGATCCCAGAGCTGCGCGCCCGCAACTACCAGGTGCGCACGCTCGGCGAGCGTCTGGCCGTCAACACCGTCATCCAGGGCACCGCCGCGGACATCATCAAGCTCGCGATGGTCCGCTGCCACGCCGCGCTGGCGGCGGAGGGCCTGGACACTCGCCTGATCCTGACGATCCACGACGAGTTGCTGTTCGAGGGCCCGCCTGGCGAGGTTGACGGCGCGCGCGTGTTGATCGAGCGGGAAATGTGTGGTGTGTGGGATCAGGAGCCGGCGATGGCCGTGGACATCGGCGTGGGCGCGAACTGGCTGGAGGCGAAGTAGTGAGCCGCGGGCTGGCGATCATGCTCGCCGTCGCGGCGGGCTGTTTCGTCGGTCTGCAGGCGCCGGTCAACGCACGGCTGGGACGCCAGATCGGCGCTCTGCAGGCCGCAACGGTCTCGTTCACGATCGGCACGCTCGCGCTGGTCCTCGTCGCCTCGCTCTCCAGCGGCGGCCTGTCGGGAATCGGAAATGCCACCCGGGCGCCTTGGTGGGCGCTGGTCGGGGGTGTGCTCGGCGCGTTCTACGTGACCGTGGCGCTGCTCACCGTGCGCACGCTCGGTCTCAGCGGCCTGACCGCGATCGTCGTCACCGGTCAGCTGGCGATTGCCGCCGTGATCGACCGCTTCGGGTTGCTGGGCATCCCCAAGGTCCACCTCGGTGCGCCGCGCATCGCCGGCCTGGCGCTGCTCGTGCTCGGGGTCATGCTCGTTCTCAGGCGGTAGACCCGGCGACGGCGCGATCGTCAGCCGGCTCGGGCGCCGCGCAGACCATCCCCTCGGTGAAGCCCGCGGCGCCGATGGCGAAGGGCGCGTTGAAGCGCGCGTACAGGTTCTGGTTGGCGATCGCGAGCGCGAGCTCCACGAGCTGGCGTTCGTCGAAGTGCTCGCTCAGCGCGGCGAACAACTCGTCGGATACCTCCGCCGGGGTGCGCGTCATGGCGACGGCCAGGTCCAGCACGAGCTTCTCCACGTCGCTGAACTCCTCGCTGTCACGGTAACGGGGGAGCGCCAGCAGCTGCTCGTCGCGTAGGCCCGACCGGCGCGCCATCGAGGATCCGGCGTCGATGCAGTGCTCGCAGTTGACCAACGTGGACGCCTTCAGCGAGGCCAATCGCTTCAGGCGCTCCTCCACGCGGTGCTGTTTTTCGAAAGCGTTCACGAACATTCCGAAGCCGAAGAACACGCGCGGAAGCACGCCGTAGACTTCCAGCGGTTCGATCGCGCGGTCGGTCTGGTTCTCGGTGATCTGGCGCATGCGGCGTCGCGCCATCCGGTAGGCGAGCGCCAGATGCGGCTTGCGCCATCCGGCGGGCGCACCCTGGATCCGTTTCATCGTCGTGCCTCCCATGGGTCGTGTTGGCGCACGCATGCAACGGTCGCGTACGCTTGGAACAGACGCCCACTGAAACGGCGGCCACCGTAGGGCGTTGCGCATAAGACGCGCGTCACACCGAAAAGGATTCAGTCGATCTCCCGTGCCAGTCCGCGCGAGTCGTCCACCCACGACCGCGCTCATTTTGCATGTGCGGGCCCGCTGATGGGCAAGCGCGCCAGGGCGACCGTCAAGCGCTCGCTTTGACGGTCTCCAGATAGGCTTCGCCCAGCAGTCGCATGCCCTGCTCGATGGCGGGCTCGGACAGGTTGCCGTAGCCCAGCACCAGCCCCGGATCGCCGCTCGGACGGAAACGGTGCTGCGCCAGGCCCTCGACGCCCACTCCCTGAGCGGCCGCGGCGACGATCAGCGCGTGCTCGTCGGTCCCCTCGGGCAACGTCACGAGCTCGAATAGGCCCGCTGCTCCGGGACTGCTCGCGTGGACGGCCGGCAGCCACCGCGCAAGCGCTTCGAGCAGCGCCTCGCGCCGGCGCTGGTAGAGCAGCCGCATCCGTCGCATGTGGCGGTCAAGCTCACCCCGCGCTATGAAATCGCGCAACGCGAGCTGTCCGATCGCCTCCGAGCCTGCGTCCTCGACGGTCTTGGCTGCGGTCAGCTCCCAGGTGAGCCACGAGGGCATCAACATCCAACCAAGGCGCGTGCCGGGCGCCAGGCGCTTGCTGGCCGAGCCGATGTAGGCGACGTGCTCCGGGGCCAGCCCCTGCAGCGCTCCCACGGCGACGCGGTCGTAGCGATACTCCGCGTCGTAGTCGTCCTCGACGACCAGGCGATCTTCCTCGGCCCATTCGGTCAAAGCCGCACGCCGCTCGGGGCCCAGCACCACGCCGGTGGGGAACTGGTGCGCGGTGGTGACGAGCACGGCCGACGCATCCGTGGCCACCAGTTCCTCGACCAGTAGTCCCTCCTCGTCGACTCCGATCGGCACGACCTCCATACCTGCGGCTTCGACGATCAGACGGTGCGTGTGCCAGCCCGGATCCTCCAGCGCGAAGCGCTCCACGCCACGAGCGCGCAACGCTCGGCAGAGCAGCGCGAACCCTTGCATGAACCCGGTGCACACGAGCAGATGCTCGGGGTCGGCGTCGACACCGCGCACACGCCCCAGATAGTCGGCGAGCGCTTCGCGTAGCTCCGGAACACCGCGCGGGTCTCCGTAGCCCACCGCAGCCAATGGTGAATCGCGCAGAGCCGCGCGCACCGAACGCAGCCAAGCCTCGCGTGGAAACCCGGCGAGATCGGGCAGACCGGGGTGGAAGTGGTAGGTGTGGCTCTGCAGGAGCGAGCGGGCCGGCGCCCGCGGGCTGGCGGCCCGCACGGCTCGCGCGACGCGCACCGGTGCGCCCTGGCGGACCTCCAGATAGCCCTCGGCGGCGAGCTGACCATAGACCTCGGTCACGACCCCGCGCGAGATCCCCAGCTCTCGTGCGAGCGACCTGGTGGAAGGCAGGCGCGCGCCTGCGAGCATTCGTCCCGAGCGGATGCGCTCGCGCAGCGCTCGCTCGATCTGCTCGTGTAGGGGCAACTCGCCGGCGCGGTCGATCTCCAGCAGTAGTCCGGGACCACCCCGATCAGGCTGAACTGGTCCTGTGCGATTTGCCATGACTGGAACTGTAAAGCAGACCAGTGAGGGCGTAACTTGAAGAACGTCCAGCGCAACCCTCTTGTCCGGCACCTACCGGCCGGCTCCCGAACGGAGGCACGACGATGACCTATACCAACGCCAGCACCCCAACGGCGCCGATCACGATCGTGGGGGCCGGTCTCGCGGGCCTCGTCGCGGCGATAGCGTGCGCAGAGGAGGGCGCGCAGGTGAACCTGCTCGAGGCTCACAGCGAGTTGGGCGGCCGCGCGCGCAGCACCGACGGCCCATACAAAACGAACCTCGGCCCCCACGCGATGTATCAGGACGGCTCATTCTGGAGATGGATGCGCGAGCGCGAGATCCTTCCCGCCAACGTCAGCCCGCGGTTGACGGGAGTGCGGCTGCGCATCCAGGGCTCGCTTCGCCGCACGCCTCCGCTGAGCGCGCTGCCTGCGGTGCTGCGCCTGCGGGGGCGCGAGGCGCCGGTGGACGTCGATTTTCGCACCTGGGCGACGAGTCATACCGACGAGCGCACCGCCGAGATGCTCTCGGCCGCGTGCGGGGTGTACACGTTCCACCACGACCCCGGCGAGCTCTCGGCCGCGTTTGTGTGGTCACGGGCGGTACGGCTGCTGCTGACGGCGCCGTCGATCGTCCGCTATCCCGTCGGTGGCTGGAGCACTCTGGTTGCCGCGTTGGAGCGCCGCATGCGCGAGCTCGGTGTGAGGGTGCAGACCGGCGTGCGCGTGGACAGCCTGCCTGAGCCGCCCGTCATCGTCGCGACCGAGCTGAACCAGGCGCGCGAGCTGCTCAGCGACGAGAGCCTGAGCTGGAAGAGCGGCAACACCGTCTGCATCGACCTCGGACTGCGCCATCGTCGCGGCGATCCGGCGGTCGTCTCGGACATGGACGAGGCCGGCTGGATCGGGCGTTACTCCACGACCAACCCCTCGATCGCCCCCGACGGCGAGGAGCTGATCCAGGCGCAGATGCCGATCCGTCCCGGCGAGTCCGCCGATCGTGCCGCGTTGCGCCTGGAGGGACTGCTCGACGTCGGGCTCGTCGACTGGCGCAGCAGGGAGACGTGGCGCCGTCGACAGGTGATGGACGCACGTTCGGGCGCGCTGGACATGCCCGGCACGAGCTGGCGCGATCGTCCCGCCGTAGATCGTGGCGACGGCGTTTTCCTGGCCGGCGACATGGTCGCCGCTCCCGGCCTGCTCTCGGAGGTCTGCTGGGCCAGCGGGATCGAGGCCGGCCGACTGGCGCTGGAGGCCGCGCGCACGTCAAGGCCAGCGTTGCGTCGCGTCGCCTGAGTGAGTGATCTGACCGGCGGGTCGGCGCCGCGCGTGGACCCTCAGGTCGTCGCGGCGATGGCGACCCGGGGCGTGCGCGCGGGCGTATACGGACCGGCGCTCGCGAACGACGGAGGGGCGATATCCAGGTAGCGATCGAACGACCATGCGGCAAAGCGGCGGGACTCCAGGCTCTGTGAGAGCAGCCGTGGCAAGTGCGTGGGGGTGAGCTGTCCGACCGCGCGCTGCACGCGCAGAAGCCACGCGTATTTACGCGCGTGCCTGTCGGAGAAGGCTCCGTAGCGCGCCAGGGCCTGCTCGCGCGAGATGCGACCTTCATGCACCGAACGCAACTCGCGCGCGCACGCGAGACCGAAATACAGCGCCGTGCGGATACCCTCCGCGGTGAGTGGGAGACAGTGCCCGGCCGAATCCCCGGCGAAGAACACGCCATCCTCGATCGCTGCTCGCAACTGGTGGGGAATCCAGTTGCCCTGGTATCCCTCCGGCGCCAGCCCCAACTCGCCGGCGAGCCTGACGGTGGGCTCCTTGACGTGGTGCGCGGGCCAGAACGAGCCCGCCCCGATGCGCATCTCCTCGCGCGCGGGAAAGCTCCATGCGTACCCCGAGCGGACGTAGCGGTGGTCGATCCACAGTTCCAGCTCCTCGCCCGTGCCCGCGGGGTGCACCTCCAAGCCACGCGACAAGCGGGCGTTCGGCGGTTGGATCGCGGTCGTGTTTGAAAGCACGCGCCGCCAACCAAGCGCATCCACCACGAGCGGCGCAGTGAGCGAACCCCGATCGGTATGGACGGTGAACCCGTCGCGCCCGGTGACCGTCGCGGTCTCGAACTCCGTCTCGGCGGGGTCGGCCTGGTCGTAGAGCAGCGCGCAGATCTCGCGGTAGTCGAACGTCGAGAACGACCATGGCAGCCGCCAGCGCGAGGTCCGCGAGCGCGTGTGCACGACCAGCTCGTCGAAGGTCTGGCGCAGCGAGCCCATCAGGTCCATCGCCTCCAGCCAGCGCGTAGGCATCGCGCACGCGGAGGTCTGGCGCTCGCCGATCTCATACCGATCGAGTAGCAGCACGCGCATCCCCGAACCGGCAAGCTCACGCGCGACGGCCAGTCCGGCGAACGATGCGCCACACACCAGCACGTCGCAGTCGGGGCGCGCTCCCAGGGGAATTCGCTCGGCGCCCCGTTTGGTCGCACGTGTAGGCATTCGGCCCCAATGATACGGCTGCGCTAGGCTTCGAGCGGTGCAAACACTGATCGAGAATCCCGAGGCCCACGTGGTCGCCGGGTCCAACGGACTGCTGCTCGAGATCGACGGGCAGATCGTCCCCAACTACGACGCAACGTTCCGCGACATCGAGGAGGGCGAGGTCGTCACCGGCCACGTCGTCCGCATCGACAAGGACGAGGTGCTGGTCGACATCGGCTACAAGTCCGAGGGAGTCATCCCCGCGAACGAGCTGTCGATTCGCAAGTCGGTCGATCCCCATGACGAGGTGCATCAGGGCGAGGAGGTCGATGCGATCGTCATGACCAAGGAGGACCAGGACGGTCGCCTGATCATGTCCAAGAAGCGCGCCCGTTTCGAGAAAGCGTGGCGGCGCATCGAAACGGCCGCGGAGTCCGGCGAGCCGGTCGAGGGCACGGTCATCGAGGTCGTCAAGGGCGGACTGATCATCGACCTGGGCGTGCGCGGCTTCCTGCCGGCCTCGCTCGTGGACATCCGCCGCGTGCCGAACCTCGACGAGTACATGGGCACGAAGATCGAGACGAAGGTGATCGAGCTCAACCGCTCACGCAACAACGTCGTGCTCTCGCGCCGTGCGGTGCTGGAGGAGGAGCGCAAGGAGGTCCGCCAGCAGATCCTCGACCGTCTGCAGCCGGGCCTGGTCGTGGAGGGGCAGATCTCGAACATCGTCGACTTCGGCGCGTTCGTGGATCTCGACGGGATCGACGGCCTGATCCACATCTCCGAGCTCTCGTGGTCGCACGTCAACCACCCGAGCGAGATCCTCAACATCGGCGACACCGTCCAGGTGAAGGTGCTCGACATCGATCGTGACCGCCAGCGCATCTCGCTGGGTCTCAAGCAGACCCAAGAGGATCCCTGGCAGCGCATCGTCGACACCTACAACGTCAACGACGAGCTCGCGGGCAAGGTCACGAAGGTCGTCACGTTCGGCGCCTTCGTCGAGATCCTCGACGGGGTCGAGGGGCTCGTGCACATCTCCGAGCTCGCCGGTCACCACGTCGAAAGCCCGCGCGAGATCGTCCATCCGGGCGACGAGATCCGCGTGAAGATCCTCGAGATCGACTCCGAGCGCCGGCGCCTGTCGCTGTCGGCCAAGCGCGTCGAGGATCAGATCCTGCCCGTCTCACGTCCGGACGCTCCAGCTGCCGAGGTCGCGAGCGCCGAGGAGACCGTCCAAGAGGATGGAGCGGACGCTTCATCCTCCGCCGATGGTGAGATCGCGTCCGAGGTTGGCATCGAGGAGGGCGTTGTCGAGGCGCCCGAGGAGCAGGACGCGGCCATCGAGGAGGCACCCGCAGAACCCGCGACGGAGGTCGCCGTCGAGGAGGCTCCAACCGATGCCGGCGCCGAAGAGCCTGCTGCCGCTGGGCAGGCGTCGGGCGAGGCCGCTGCTGAGGAGACTCCTGTCGCTGAGCAGGCGCCGGCGGCTGAGGAGGCTCCGGCCCCGGAAGCCCAAGCGGCGCCCGAGGCCGCGGCGGAGCCTGAGAGTTCTGCTGCGGAGGATGGCGCCGAGGCGGAGTTGCAGCCCGCCGGTGAGCCGGCGCAGGACTGAATCCCGTCCCGAGGATCGCGGCGGCGTAGGGCGGATGACGTCTGAGCGCGTGCCGTTCGTCGGGTTGACGGGCGGCATGGGCGCCGGCAAGTCGACGGCCCTGGCGGAGCTGGAGCGACTGGGTGCGGCGGTGCTGTCGACCGATGCGGTCGTGCACGAGCTGTATGAGGACGAGCGCCTGCGCGACGCGGTCGTGGAGCGCTGGGGCGAGGACGTGGCGCCGGGCAGTGCTGTCGATCGCTCTGCGGTGGCAGAGCGCGTGTTCGCCGACCCGGACGACCGGGCATGGCTGGAGGGCGTGCTGTGGCCGCTGGTCGGAGAGCGCGTGGGGGAGTGGCTGACGGAGGTCCGTGCGCGCCGTCCGGCCCCGCGCGCGGCGGTGGTCGAGGTGCCACTGTTGTTCGAGGCGGGGATGGAGGGGGTATATGACGCCACGGTGGCGGTGATCGCGGACGAGCGGACGCGACGCGAACGCGCGGCGAGCCGGGGACATGCGCTCGAAGATGCGCGCGCGGCGCGCCAGCTCTCCCAGGCAGAGAAGGCGCGGCGGGCGACCTTTACGATCCGTAACGACGGCAGCGAGGGGGAGCTGGCGGCACAGCTGTCGGACGTGCTTGACACTCTTGGGGGATGAGCCCAACGCGCTCGCCCTCGGTTTCGCACAGCGCGCCATCTCGCACGGTGTATCGCGCGGATGGCCGTTCGCGGGGCAGGCGCGCCGGTAGGAGAGGGCGCGGGGGGCGGTTGCGCGGCCCGGGCGTCGTGCTCGTCATCGTCACAGCGCTGGGCGCGCTGGCGATCGCGTTCGGTTCCAACCTCGACCACACCGTGCGCCGGCTGGCGCTCCCGCTCTCAAACGAACAGGTGATCCGCGAACAGGCCGCCGCCAAGCATCTGGACCCCGCGCTGATCGCCGCCGTCATCTACGCCGAGACCAAGTTCGATCCCCGCACCTCTCCCGCCGGCGCCGAGGGATTGATGCAGATCGAGCCCGCCACCGCCGAATTCCTGGCCAAACTCTCGGGGGGATATCGCTTCCGCAGGAGCGACCTCGCTACGCCGAGCGTGAACCTCGCATACGGGAGCTACTACCTGCGCTATCTGCTCGACCATTACGGCGGGGACGAGATGCTCGCCGTGGCGGCCTACAACGCGGGTCTCGCCAACGTCGATCGGTGGGTAGCCCAAGCGCATGCCGAAAGCAAGAGCTTGACCGTCGGCGAAATCCCCTTCGGAGAGACGCGCGCCTACGTGCAGCGGGTATTGCGGGCGCAGCGGGAATACCGGGCGCTGTATCCGCGCCAGCTCGGACTGGCGTAGGGCTGCCGGTCGCAGCGGAGTTTGGAGGTCGCAGATACCTGCCGGCGGGATCCACCCGAACCATGACAGGACATTCGTTCGATATTTCCATATAGTGCGATAAGCCCGCAAAGTCCGTGATTTGATAAATCGCGGCTATTGACATTCGTCCGCAGCCACCATTAGGGTGGCCGCATCTTGATATGTGGACATCGAGGCGGGGGTGGGGGGCAAGCCGAGATCGGTAGCGCTCGCTGCTCCCTGCGGCGGATCCGGCGATGACGAGGATGCGCGCTCTGCGGAGCGCCCTCCTGCTGGCAGGGACGATCTTCCTCGTGGGAGCCGCGACGGGCGCCGTCGCCTTTGCCGAAACATATGAGGAAGCGGTCGAAGGGACCTCGGGGGTGGCGCACTTCTGGCCGATGGACGAGTCTTCGGGCTCAACCTTCGCGGATGCAGTGGGTGGAGCGAACGCGGAAGCGTCAGGCGGCGTAACGCTCGGAGAACCAGGTGGCCTGATCGAAGACCTGTCGACCTCCGCGGCGTTCGACGGCTCCTCGGGTGCTGCCGAAGCCAACGTCGACCTCTCCGGGACGCATGAGGTGACCGTCGAGTTCTGGATGAAATGGCACGCCTACGGCGCCGACGATCGCCTGGCGCTTGAGTTCACGCCCAATTTCAATTCCAATCCCGGCGGTTTCCTGGTCGATCCGGATGCGACGCCCGGGTCCGATTTTGCCGTGGCGATCGGGAACGGCGGCAACTACAACAACGTCCTGTTCGAACGACCGTCCGCTGAACAGTGGCACTACTACGCGTTCGTGATCGACACCGAAGCATCCGGGGAAACCGAGATCACGCCCTATGTCGACGGCCGCGCCGTCTCCTACACAAAGGCCGCCTCGGACACCATCACCGGAACCTTCGCCGATTCGACGCTCTACTGGATGTCGCGGGATGCCGGCGCGCTGTTCGGCGAGGGGTCGATGCAGGATCTCGCGCTATATGACACGGCGCTCTCCTCGAGCGCGATCCTCGAGCACTATGCCCTCGGAGAGCACGGACCACAGGCGGCGTTTACGTCCACGCCGGTGGCCGCGACAGCGGGAGTGCCTGTGCATTTCGACGCCTCCGAATCGAAGTCCCCCACGGGCTCGGTCAGCGACTACGCGTGGGACTTCGACGGCAGCGAAACGTATTCAACCGACGAAGGGAGCTCGCCGTCGACCTCGCACACCTTCTCCTCGCCCGGCACGTACACGGTCGATCTGCGCGTCAAAGACGGTCTCGGACAGACCGGGACGGTCAGCCGGACGGTCACGGTCGGCGCCGCGCTCGGCGAGTATGAGCAGGCCGTCGAGGGCACTTCCGGCATTTCGCACTTCTGGCCGATGGGGGAGTCCTCTGGCTCTACCCTGGCCGACGTCTTCAGCGGTGCGGACGCCACGACATCTGGCGGCGTAACGCCTGGCGAAACGGGCGGGTTGGTGGAAGACTCATCGACGGCGGCTGCGTTTGACGGCTCCTCGGGCGCTGCCCATGCAAGCGTCGATCTGTCCGGCACCCACGAGCTCACGGTCGAGTTCTGGATGAAGTGGCATGCGTTCGCGGGAGACGACCGTCTCGCCCTGGAGTTCACGCCGAACTTCAACGACAACCCCGGTGGGTTCCTAATCGATCCCGACGCGACCCCGGGGTCGGACTTCGCCGTCGCCGTAGGGCAGTCCTACGCAGGCCACAACAACAACGTCCTATTCGAACGACCGAGCGCCGAAGAGTGGCATTACTACGCGTTCGTGTTCGACACCGAAGCCTCCGGGGAAACCCAGATCACCCCGTATGTAGACGGTCACGCCGTCTCCTACACGAAGGGGTCGTCCAATACCGGGGAGGGACCGTTCGCTGACTCGACGCTCTACTGGATGTCGCGCGACGCAAACACACTGTTCGGTGCGGGGTCGATGCAGGATCTCGCACTGTATGACACGACGCTCTCGTCGGGCACGATCCTCGAACACTATGCCCTCGGCGAGCACGGTCCGAAAGCTGCGTTTACATCCGCGCCGGTGGTCGCGACCGCTGGAGTTCCCGTTCATCTCGACGCCTCGGGGTCCTCGTCGCCGGCGGGTCCGATCAGCGACTACGCGTGGGACTTTGATGGCGACAAAAGCTACTCCTCGGATGAGGGCAGTTCGGCGACGACCGCGCATACGTTTTCCTCGCCGGGAACGTACACGGTCGATCTACGCGTTAAAGACAGCCTGGGCGAGACCGCGACGATGAGCCACACGGTCACGGTCGGCGCCGCGCTCGGGGCGTACGAGCAGGCTGTCGAGGGCACTTACGGCATTTCGCACTTCTGGCCGATGGGGGAGTCCTCGGGCTCGACCCTGGCCGACGTCTTCAGCGGCGCGGACGCGACGACATCGGGCGGCATAACGCTTGGCGAGACAGGAGGACTGGTGGAAGACGCCTCCACCTCGGTGCTGTTCGATGGCGCCACGGGCGCAGCCCAGGCCGCAGTGAACCTGTCGAACACCCATCTGCTGACGGTCGAGTTTTGGATGAAGTGGCACGCCTACGGGGAAGACGATCGTCTGGCGCTGGAGTTCACGCCCAACTTCAATTCAAACCCCGGCGGGTTCCTGGTCGACCCCGACGCCACGCCCGGATCCGACTTCGCCGTCGCGGTCGGGCAGAGCAGTTCAGGGCACAACAACAATGTGCTCTTCGAACGGCCCTCCGCGGAACAGTGGCATTACTACGCGTTCGTGATCGACACCGAAGCCTCCGGGGAAACCGAGATCACGCCCTATGTCGACGGCCACGCCGTGTCCTACACCAAGCTCAACGAAGAGACGGGCGCCGGGAACTTCGCCGGCTCAACCCTCTACTGGATGTCGCGTGATGCGAGCAGCCTGTTTGGCTCCGGTTCGATGCAGGATCTCGCGATCTACACCACTATCCTCAGCGCCACCACGATCGCCGAACACTACGCTTGGGGGGAGAACACTTACCGGCCCGTCAACACGGTCTCGCCGAGCATAGAAGGAGTGGCGCAGGATGAACAGACGCTGAGCGCGCACCAGGGAACCTGGTCGGGTTTCGAACCAATCTCCTACGCCTACCAGTGGGAGCGCTGCGATGCCGCGGGAACGAGCTGTGAAGCAATCCCCAGCGCCACGTCGCCCGCGTATACCATAGCGCATGAAGACGTCGGTTCGACGATCCGTGTAGCCGTGATCGCCTCAAATTTACATAGCTCAGCCGAAGTTGTCTCGGAAAAGAGCACTGTGGTGGCGGCCAGTCCGCCGGAAAGCATCGAAGCCCCTACCATCACTGGGACCGCGCTTTCGGGTGAAACTCTGCGCCTGGAAGAAACGTGGAAGGGCACTCCGGCGCTGACCCATACCTATCAGTGGCAGGACTGCTACGGCGCCGGTGAGGAATGCAAGGATATCGCCGGTGCGACGGAATCCAGATACATGCTTCGGGCATCCGATGTGGAGTTGACCGTGCGGGCGATTATTACCGTGACCAATTCCGTCGGCGCTTCTTCGGCGACTGTGGAAGCCAACGAAGTCGTCAGGACTCTGCCGCCGGAAAACGAGAAATCACCGACGATCGCCGGCAATGCGACGGTGGGCCGGGCGCTGGTCGCGAATCCTGGAGAATGGAGCGGCGACAGCCTGGAAGCCTACTCCTACCAGTGGGAAGGCTGCAGCCCGCTCGGCGAAAGCTGCACGCCCATCGTTGGGGCGACCAGTCGCACGTACGTACTGCGGCCGCTCGACATTGGCACGGTGGTGCGCGTGACCGTGACAGCGACCATCGCCGGTTACGCGAGCGCGTCGAGCTCGTCGGGCTTTTCGGGGGCTGTCGAACCGGGTCCTGATTTTAACCTGCAGAGTGGCTCTGCGGGGACCGGTCCAGGACAGTTCGACGAACCCGCTGGTATCGCGATGGCGGGCGGACACATCTGGGTCTTGGACGCGGGCAACGATCGCGTGGAGCGATTTAGCGAAGCCGGCGAATACGAAGCCGAGTTCGGGGGTGAAGGCTCCGGCGAAGGGCAATTCACATCACCTCGCGCGATCGCCGCCGACTCCGATGGCGACGTCTGGATCTTGGACAACGGGAATAGACGGGCGGAGGAGTTGAGCGGCGAAGGAACATATATTGGCCAGTTCAAACTTGAAGGGTCGAGCAACGAAGGAATCGCCATTGCGAACAACGGGACTATCTGGATATCCGACACGACATTTCGGCGTCTCGAGATTTTTAACACAAGCGGAACACTCGTGGAAACACTCGGCGAACTCGGATCTGGTCCCGGGGAAATGGCCGCACCTGCCGGAATCGCAATCGCTCCGAATGGCAACATATGGGTCGTCGATCGCGTACGCGACAAGGTGCAGGAGTTCAATGAAAGCTTCACGCACATCTACGAATTTGGTAGAGAAGGAGAAGGAGCCGGAGAGTTCGAAAGCCCATTCGGGATCGCCGTTGGACCCAGCAACGAACTGTGGATCGGCGACGAGGGCAATGCGCGATTGCAAGATTTCGACGAAAGCGGTGAATACGTCAGTCAGCTTGGAACGTACGGTACCGGCTTGGGCGAACTGGAGATGGGGGATCCGATGGGGCTGGCGGTTGGGCCACACGCGCGCTGGGTGACGGACACGGGGAACGATCGGATCGATCAGTGGATAACGCCGACCGTCGTGCCGTCGAACTCGTCGCCACCGGACGTCACCGGCGAAGACGTTGACGGGCGCACATTGGCAGCGGGGACTGGGGAATGGAGCGGCGCTCCGACCCACTACGCCTACCAGTGGGAACGCTGTAACACGTCCGGCGGGGAATGTCACGACATCGCGGGCGCGCAGAGAGAGGACTACACGCTGACAGAAGCCGATACCGGTATGACCGTACGCGCCGCGGTGAGAGCGATCAACGCGAGCGGATCCGAAAGCGCGGCGACCACGCCGACTGCCACGGTCACGGCGGCGACGGCTCCGTCGAACGTCACGGCTCCAACCATTGTCGGGCCTGCCTGGGACGGGGTAACGCTCAACGCCGATCCCGGCACTTGGAGCGGTACGCCGGGCGAAGACGCATATCAGTGGGAAAGCTGCAACGCGGCCGGCGAAGAATGCGCGCCGATCGAAGAAGCCACCACATTCACCTATTTGCTGTCGGAGGGCGACATCGGCACAACCGTCCGCATCGCCGTCACCTCGACAAACGCCGCGGGCGCAGCTCGAGCGGTGTCGGTCGCAAGCGCGGATGTGGCGCCGAAACTTCCGTCAGAGCTCGAAGCTCCGACGATTTCCGGCACACCCGACGAACACCACGTGCTGCGCGCCGATCCGGGCGCATGGAGCGGCACCGAACGCCAGTTCGGCTACCAGTGGGAAAGCTGCAGCGCGACCGCTACGGAATGTCAGCCGATCGAAGGTGCCACGGAGCCTGAATACGACCTCGCCGAGGGCGACGTGTCGACGACGGTGCGGGTCAGGATCGGCGTCAACAGCGCGCTTGGCGCCGTGACCGACGCCTCCCCCGCGACACCCGAGATCGGCACGGCGGGGACGCTCGCGAGCACGACGATACCGGCCGTCGCCGGAACCGACGGGGTCGGCCAGACACTGACCGTAACACCAGGCGGCTGGGCGAACAGCGCAAGTCTCAGCTACTCCTACCAGTGGCAGCGCTGCGATCGTTTCGGCCGGAGCTGCGCCGACATCGAAAGTGCCAGCGGCATGAGCTACGTGCTCGTCAGCGGGGACGCCGGTCACACGGTGCGCGTCCAGGTGACGGCGAGCGAGACCGGGCATTCGCTCTCGCGCTACACGCGCGTCACCCAGCCGATTGCTCCGGCTGGATCGCCGACGGTGCGACAGGCGCCTCTCGTAGAAGGGCCGACTCTTGTAGGCGGCGTCCTCACCGCCACCGGCGGCAGCTGGTCGGGAGAAGGATCGGTCGGCTACGCCTATCAGTGGGAGCGCTGTACGGACGCCGGCGAATGCACTTCGATTGAAGGCGCCACCGCCAATTCCTACACGCTCGCGGAAGGCGATGTCGGCTTCCGGCTGCGGGTGCTCGTGACCGCAACCGAGGGCGCCGGAAGCTCCGAAGGCATCTCGGCCCCTTCAGCGGCCGTGGACGCTGATGCGCTCTCGAAACTCTCCTCACCGTCGATTGCCGGAATCGTAGAGGCCGGTGGCGATCTCGAAGCCGACCCCGGGGTCTGGAGTGGCTCGGGGCCCGTCACCTACGGCTACCAGTGGGAAAGCTGCGCATCGGGCGGCGGGGAATGCACCCCGATCGAAGAAGCCACCGAAGCGAACTTCCAGCTCGCCGAAGGCGCGCACGGATCAGCCCTGCGCGTCCACGTCACGGTCACCGGCCCGTCCGGCAGCCAGAGCGCGTACTCCTCGGCGACCGTGGCCACGCCGGGCGGTGACGTCACCGTGGAACAGGCCGAGGAAGCCGCACGAGCAGCCGATCCCGCATTGCTGGAGCCCGCCACGGGCGCGACACTGGAAGGCGAAACAATCGTGCCGAAACTGGCCAACGAAGAAGAGCTCTTCTCCGAACACGCGCTCACCAGTGCGAGCGTCGCGAAGGAAAACCCCGGCGAATTCGGCGTCAACACGGCCGAAGGGGAACTCAGCCTCAAACCAGTCGAAAGCTCGTCCACGGCAGCGGTTCTGCCGACACTCGTCAACGGGACCGCGGCACTGTACACCAACCTCTTTCCCGCGACCGATGCGATCGTCCGATCCGAGGCGCTCGGAGCCACCACCGTGCTCAACCTGCGCAGCGGCGAAGCTCCGCGATCCTTCAGTTGGGAAGTGGGCCTCGGCGCCAGCCAGCAGCTGGAACAGCTCTCGGACGGCAGCGTCGCCGTGACCGGTCGGCCCGAAACCGGCGGCGAAGCCGAAACCACGGCGATCGAAGAACCGGCATCCTTGGAAGTCGGCGAAGACACGCCGGAATCGAGCGCGGAACACTCCGAACTAGAAAAAGAAGAAGCTGAATCTGAAACCGAAGTCCCGCTTGAATCGGCACCCGCATCGCCAGAAAGCTCGACGACCCCCGGAGAAGCGCCGGTGGGTGAGCCTGAACCGCAGAATACCCTTGCCAGATACGAAGCCGACAAAAGCGCTGTCAGCGCCGCCGAAGCGGTAGTCGGGACAGACGTGCGAATGGTCGTCGAGACGCCTACCGTCATTGACGCCGAAGGCGATACCGTGCCAGCGTCACTTAGCGTCCGTGAAAGCACCGTCACGCTGACGATCACACCGGGCGAAGGGGTCGTCTATCCTCTGCTCGCGATGATGCCCGTGGCGGCTCCCACGGACAATGTCAGCGCCGAACGCGATCCGTTCGAGTACGGGATAGCAGGTGAAGAATCCAAGGTGTTTACGCATCCTGAATATGCTCGCCTGCAGGATAAGATGGGGATCAAGACTGCCCGGCGAACTGTTCCTTGGGATCTGCTCAAAGGATTTGAGACCGCTGAACGCACAAAATTCGGCGAATGGTTGGTGCAGGCCGAAGCAAAAGGACTGACACCGTATGTCACGTTGAAAACCGACGGAAAACATACTCCACCGTCTGTACCAGCTTATCGAACTGCTATTAGTAACCTGATACAAAAATACGGGCGAAAAGTCAAGGCGTGGGGAGCCTGGAATGAGCCAGACCAGGGTGCGAATGCGGTTTTCGCGACCCGAGCAGGTCAGTACTGGCAAGCGGCGAGGTCGGCGGCGATTGAAAAGGGTTGCTCATGCACCGTGGTAGCTGGCGAATTTGCGCAATACGAGACGGACAGTGAAAACGAAACGCCACACGAAAACAGAAACTATGTCGCAAGATATCTAAAAGGCCTAAAGGCTTATTATGCTCCTGCGTGGAAGGGCAAGCGTCACAGGTGGCAAAAGTATGGAACGCCACATGTCTGGGGTCTGCACGACTATACAGATGTCGTAAACGATAGGACGACGAATCTTGCAGAATTCGAGCAATTTGCACGAGATCATGCAAAGGATCCCGGTGTGTGGGTGAGCGAGGCTGGCGTAGAGCTACACGATGGCGTCGAAGGAGGAGAAGCAACCAGGCTTGTCCAAGAAGGCGACGAACCATATGAAATCGAAGAACAGGGCAAGGCAGCTGAATGGTTCCTGAAATTGCGCGCAGCAAAGGGATCACATCAAAGGAGTGCAAAAATCGAACGGATCTATTATTACGGTTTCGAAGCGCCAAGCGAAGAACGGGTCGCTGAAAACGCCAATGAATTCGATAGTGGCCTGTTCGAAGCGACGCCAAAAGGAAAAGGCAAAAGCCACGGCGAAGAGCGCCCAGCATACTGCTATTTGGCATATGCAAGTCACGACTGCCCGCCTAGCGTGACGACGCTGTCGCCAGGACAAGGCATAGGCGACAAATCTCAAGAGAGAGCGGGCGTCAATCCGCACGGACTGCCTACTACGATAGAATTCCTTGATGACGGTGGCGGCAAAATGGAAGTAGTCGCGAGCAAGGAAATCAAAGCCTATCGAACGTTTCATCCGATCGTTGTCGGTGGTGCCGAATTCGGTCCATGCGGAGGTGTCCCTTACCGCGCAATCGTAGCGAATGCAGGCGGCTCGGCGGAAGGAGCGACCTGGAATGAACTTATCCCCTGTCTCTAAACCTTACGTGTACGGCTCGAATGCCTATGGCGGCGTGACATGCCACAGTAAGATCGATTCACGCTTGCTCAACGGGTCTAGTATAGTTGTCCATCTAGACCGCAACTATTGGATTCGCGGATAGTTTGTGTAGATATGCGTACACGTCTGGTGTTTCCAATAGCTCTGCTGTGTCTCGTCTTGATGAGCGCAATCGTTGAAGCCCGGCCAAGGCATGGGTCTCGAATCACATGTCCGCCTCGGAATGAAGGTGTCTTGGAAAGGGACTCGCAGGCCGTCGTCTACTGGGCGGAAACCATCGTCTATGAAGGGCACCATCGAGTGGAAGGAAGACGGGGAGTCTTTGGGTGCGCCCACCGCGGTAGTCGTGCGTACTATCTTGGCCCACCTACATCGGGTGGTTCCTCGGGATCGGAAAGCACTGCCCCAATCGCGCTGGCAGGCCCTACGGTGGCCTTTGGAAAAGCTATGTCATTGATATTTGGGAATAGTTTCAGAGAAATCTGGGTCCGCAATCTACGCACCGGCAAGCTAATTCACAGATCGCCAAACGGCTCGCCTCCTGCGCCTGGGAGTGTGGGATTGGGGGAAACCACGGCAATTGTTGTGAAGCGCAATGGATCTGTAGCCTGGATCGTCAGAACCAGGGATGGACTCCAGGTTCGCTCGATTGACGGCGCAGGGAGCCATTTGCTGGCAGCGTCGCCAGAAATAGCTCCGAGTTCGCTTGCTTTGGCGGATAGCATGCTGCGGTGGACACAGAGCGGCAAGCGGATGTCGGCAGTGTTGAACTGATGAATCGGCGCTGGAGGGTGTGGCGCTTTGTCCTTCTCTGGCTGGGCGCCGTGCTCGCGGCGGTCCTCGGCACGAGCGGTTGCGGGAGCGCGTCGACTGATAGGACCGTTGGATCTACCCGCTCCCAGACCGCGCACGTCGCACCTGCCTTCAGAGTCGGCCAATACTGTGCGGGAAGCAAAGGGGCGAAGTACAAGCCGGCTGGGTTCGAGTGCAGACGTCATCACCTGGCGAGGCTTCGATGATCTGCGGCGACGGTGCTTAGGCCGGCCACGAAGTCATAAGTCGTGGGTTAGAAACTCCTCGACCGCCGTCGCTCGCCGCGATCCGCCCGCGACACCGCGACTCGTTTGAGTTGCTGCCGGAGGGACGATCACAGCGGAAAGCACGGTAGCCTCCGAACCCGAACTTCCGATCGCAACGACATACGAATTCCTGCGCATAACCGGGGAAACGAGAACAACGCTTCAAACCGGCGTGAGCCCAAATTATACTCTGGTCAGCGCGGACGCCGGACACGAAATCGAAATCGTTATGACTGCGACCGTCCTGCGCGACGACGAAGCGGTCACGATCGCCACGCGCGAAGTCCGCCGGCGGACGTCAAACGTCGCCGAAGCGCCGACGAACGAAACATTGCCCACGATCACCGGCGGTACGGTGACAGGCGAACCCCAAACCGCCCATCCCGGGACGTGGCACGGAGGTGGCGGAACGCTCCACTAAGCCTACCAGTGGGAGCGCTGCGACAGCGAAGGCTCCAGTTGCGCCGATATCCCCGGCGCCACCAGTCAGACCTACACGGGCGTGTCCGGAGACGAAGGACATACTGTGCGGGTACGGGTCACGGCCGCCAACGGCGGATCGACGGGCAGCGCCATGTCCGAACCGACCTCCGCTTTGAGCGAAGCTGCCGTACTCAGGTCGGTGTCGCCGCCCACGATCACCGGCGAAGCACGCTCTCCCCATACGCTCACCGCCAACCCCGGAGCATGGCTCGGCAGCGAACCGATTCATTACGACTACCAGTGGGAAAGCTGCGACCTGGAAGGCATCTCGTGCTTCCCGCTACCGGGAGCCACAAGCACGACATACCGGCTCGGTGCCAGCAATGTCGATGCGGCGCTGAGAGTCCAAGTGACCGCCGGCAACGGGGCCGGCACAAGCGTCGCTACGTCGTTGGTCACCGGGATCGTCTTGCCCGCGCTGGCACCTGTAAACACGGGTCCTCCCAAGCTGACGCTGTTTGGACCGCCTGCCCCGGGAGCGACCATCGAAGCCCGAGGTGCAACGTGGGAAAACGTGGACACGTCGCCGGAAGCCGGCGAGCTCAGCTACCAATGGCAGCGCTGCGAAGCGACTGGGGCGAGTTGCAAAGACGTCCCGAACGCCGACGGCTCGACCTACGACGTCACGAGAGATGACAGCGGCTATCGTGTACGAGCGGTGGTCACCGCAGAAAATGAAACAGGGCGCGCTGCTAGTGTCCTGCGCCGTTAATTCGTTTTAGAAGTCGTGATATGGAGTTGAGGATCTGCTCGGCGGTCTTGACCCAGATAAATGGTTTGGGGTTCTCGTTCCATGCCGTTACCCAGTTGCGGATGTCCTTCTCGAGTGCTTGGACTGAGCGGTGATCGGAGCGCCTGAGTAGATCGTCGGTGAGGTAGGCGAACCATCGCTCGACCTGGTTGATCCAGCTGGAGTACGTCGGGGTGTAGTGCATGTGGAAGCGGGGATGGGTATCGAGCCAGCGTTGGATGGCTGGGCTCTTGTGTGTGCCGTAGTTGTCGCAGATGAGGTGCACGTCGAGGTGCTGGGGTACCTGACTGTCGATCTTGGTCAGGAATTTCTTGAACTCGATCGTGCGGTGACGGCGATGAGTCGAGCTGATCACGGTCCCGTCTTGGGTGTTAAACGCGGCAAACAGGCTCGTGGTGCCGTGGCGCAAGTAGTCGTGGGTGCGCTTCTCGCACATGCCGGGCATCATCGGAAACGCCGGCTGAGACCGCGCCAGTGCCTGCACCTGGCTCTTCTCATCAACTGATAGGACCACGGCGGCCTGCGGCGGGTTCAGATACAAGCCACAGATGTCATAGACCTTCTCCACAAACAAGGGGTCGGTCGACAGCTTGAACGTGTCCGCCCGGTGGGGCTTTAGATCAAACGCCCGCCAGATCCGCCCGATCGTCGACTTTGACAATCCCGAGCGCTCAGCCATCTTCGCGCGCGACCAATGCGTCGCGTTCTCCGGTGTGGACTCCAACGTCGCCACCACCACGTCCTCGACCTGCTCGGCGGTGATACTCGCCGGGCGGCCCGGACGCGGATCATCCGAGAGCCCGTCCAGCCGCAGCTCACAAAACCGTCGGCGCCACTTCCCCACCGTCGGCGTTGACACCCCACACGCCACCGCAACATCCTTATTGGAGTGCCCCTCCGCGCATCGCAAAACGATCCGCGAGCGCAACGCCAACGCCTGCGAAGACTTCCTACGCCGCTCCCACCGCACCAACTGATCGCGCTCGGCGTCAGTCAACTCCAACACCTGCTTGGGCCGTCCGGTTCTTGGCATGCCACAGCATACCATACTTAAGCACCGAACTTAAGACGCAGGACACTAGCACCTCGGAACTCGGCGCCACCATAGGCGAAGCTCAAAGACCGGCCGGCGGGGGCGAAGGCAAAGAAGAAGGCGAAGGCGGTGAAGTTGAAAGCGGGGAAGAAGAAAGCGGCGAAGGCGAAGGCTTGGACAACGAGCAGCTTGTCTACACCAGCGGACACTATCTCTATGCCGCCAACCCAGACGGAAGCGAACCAAGACAGCTCGCCGACTGCGTACCGCTCGACACGAGCGAAGAACCAGGACGCTGCACCTTCGGACATCCCAGCATTTCGCCATCCGGAGAGATGATCGCGGTCGAACTCAACATCGGCGCATCTCCAGGTTTCTGCACGGGCCGCGAAATCTGCGAAACGACCTCAAACGATCTAAACAAGATCGTCGTCATGAACTACGACGGCAGTCAAGCGCGCGTGCTACCGACGACGGGCAGCGAACCGACATGGGGTCCAGGGGAAGGGTCGCTGACGTTTGCAAAGATCGTCGAAAACAAATCAGACATAGAATCGTCGACGCTGTATACCACGAACATTGCCGAACCGGAAGAAGCCCCCGAACCAATCGAACTCGGTCCCGGGCTGATCCGGGAACCGGCGTACTCACCCGACGGTAGTCAACTCGCATATACCGTGCGCCTTCCAGGGCAGTGGCAGAAACTTTACGTAGCCAACGGAGAAGGCGCCAAAGCTACGGAAATCCCCGTACAAGCCGACAATCCGTCACAGCCCGTATTCACCCAGGATGGCAAACAACTACTGTTGGTCGCGGAGCCACGCGTGCATCGCGGTGAAGGTCTCTGGCTGCCAAGCGTATATGAGGTAAGTGTGGACGGTTCGGGCTTTACCCGGGTGACAAACGAAAGCACTGAAGAAGAATACATCGAACATCCTCAGCCAGTGCCAGGAAACAATGTGATCGCGGTCCAAGGTGGGGCAACTGTCATCTCCAGCTTCCCCGGCGTATCGATTACGCGGCACCCGCCGCACCTGACCGACATCGCGATCGAAGGCGGGGCTTCGACAACGCTGCAGCCGGTTCCTGGGGAAAATGGAATTACAGATATAACGGTCGCGGCTGTCGGGCCACGTGCTCACGCGGCGTTTCGCCAAGTGTGCCCAAAGAGCAAAGGGGTTTGTGGCGCTTGGGAACATTATAGTACCGAACTAGTGGTTCATCCGTGAAGTTCGTGGGTTATGCCTCGAGGACCTTGCCGGTGTAGGTCCACTTGAATGGTTTGGCGGTTTGGTTGTAGGTCTCGATGAATGCGAGCATCTGCTCGGCGAGGTCTTCCTCGCTGAAGAACGTTCCGTGCTTCAGGAGCCGGCGGTAGAGGATCGAGAAGAAGATCTCGATCTGGTTCAGCCACGAGGCGTGCGTTGGGGTGAACTGGAAGCTCCAGCGCGGATGCTGCTCCAGCCAATCGGTGACCTCTTGGGTGCCGCGGGTGGAGAGGTTGTCACTGACCGCGACGATCTTCTGGCCTTTCACAACCGGGATCTCGGAGTCGAGCTGGTCCAGAAAGCGGATCAGGTCAAAGCGGTTGCGCGTCTTTGACGCCATTGCGAGCACGTCACCCTCGTGAACTTTCAGGCACGCGAACAGGCACTGCGTCCCGTTGCGGGTGTATTCGTGCTCGCGCCGGGTCGGGCGCCCGGGAGCTGGTAGGACATCGGGCTTGGTAGGAGCCTTGGCCTGGATTCCCGTCTTCTCGTCCAAGGAGACGACGAGCACGTTCTCTGGCGGATCGACGTAAAGACCACAGATCTCGCCCAGGCGCTCCTCGAACTCCGGCTGGGAGAAGTCGCTCATGATCCAGTAGTCAGTCAGGTGCGGCTTGACCTCCGCGCGCGAGAGGATCACATGCGCCTGGGAGCCCGACATCCCGACCGCCTCGCCGAGCTGCTCATAGGTCCAGCGTTCCTGCTGTGCTCCCTCGGGCGTCTCCGGCGGGCGGGTGCACGCCTTCGCGATCAGCCGCGCTCTGTCCTGCTGTGAATAGATCAGCGGTTTGCCGGATCTCGGCAAATCCCCGAGCCCGGCGATCCCGTCCTGCTCATAGCGTGCACGCCACTTCTGCGCCGTGTTCACCGAGCACCCCACCAACCGACCGATCTCAGCCGCCGAGCGGCCCTCCGCGGCCCCAAGCACGATCTGGGCGCGCTCGACCAGCCGCACCTCCGCAGTGCTGGAACGAACGATCCGCTCGAGCTCCGCTCGATCCTCACCATCGATCTCAATGCGCTTTGCCAAAGCAGGCATACCGAACCCCCATCATCGCTGGACACACCAGCAACCCGTTCGGCAAAGACTACGAGACCCCTCCAACCACGCCCGAACTAAAAGGATGAACCACTAGTCAAGGAGTTCAACGAAGAAGGCAAATACCTGGATGAGATCGGCGCAGAAGGATCGAGCACAGGTCAGTTCGACGGGCCCTATGGTGTTGCGACGGACTCGAACGGAGATGTCTGGGTCGGCGATATGAACAACGGTCGCATCGAGGAGTTCAGTGCTCAGGGTGAATATCTGACGGAGGTCAAAGGAGAAGGCGAGTTCGGCTGGTGGAACGGGGTGATGGGCATCGCCGCGGACGGCAGCGGCAATGTCTGGGTCACGGACACTTGAGTGGACGAGATATCCAAGCTGGTCAGCGACTCGCCGAGCCCTCCTTCCAACACGGCACAGCCGACGATAACGGGAACGCCGCAAGAATCCGGGACCCTGCGGGCACACGTGGGTAAATGGAATGGATCGCCGGTCGAATACAGCTATGAATGGCAGATCTGCGAAACATCTGAAGAAATATCTTGTGGTGATGCCAGCGGGTCGCCCGTCCATCCAGTCTATGCGCCGGCTTTGGGGACCGCCGGATATAAAGTTCGTCTCGTGGTGACGGCCACGAATCGTGGCGGCTCCACATCCAGCGCATCGGCGATGAGCTCGCCGGTGCTGAGCATTCCGGAAGGCACCAGTTGCACGGACTACTGGGTCGGAGGAGGCGTAGATCAGGTCTGGCAGGACCCAAGCGCATGGTCAACGGGCAGCGTGCCGGGTCCCGAAGACGTCGCGTGCATCGGTAAGGGTATGAGTGTTGAAGTCAGAGAACATGCGGCTGAAGTAAAGGCAGTGCAAGGCGAAGGAAATGTGAACATCGAGAAATCCGGCTCGCTTGAACTTACCGATCCCTCTACGACCTCCAGCGTCGATACGCTCGCTTTGGGTGAAGGCGGGAAACTCATCGGTTCTGGTGGGCTGCATATATCCAAGTTCCTTTACTGGAGCAAAGGAAGTGAAATGTCTGGTTCCGGCGCCGTCGTGCTTGAACCAGACGCCACCGGATGGATTGGCTATTCCGGACCTTGCTCCGGTGGCGTGCCAACGCTCGCACAACGGACGTTGATCAACGAAGGAACGTTGAACCTGGTGCATGTAGCGCTTGGCCTGTCCGAAGGGGCGCGAATCGAAAACAAGGGGACGTTCAAGGACAACGCCGAAAGGATCAGTGGCAGCGGCCTCGGTACGTGTGATGAATGGTCGGTGTACCCCAAATCGGGCGGCGCGTCGTCGTCAATTCTCAATAAAGGTCTGTTCGAGAAGACCACGAGCGGAGGCGGCGTAGTAGCGGTCGGAGTCAATTTCAGCAATCAGGGAGTCGTCGAAGCCAAGGACGGGAGCATCGAATTCGACGACGGAGGGATACCGGAAGAAGATGGCACCGGCATCTGGAAAGGCAACGGCGAAGCATCGCTCGTGTTCGGGATCGGCAATGAAGAAATCGGCGGCGGGACGTTCCTGATCGATGGAGAAGTGGACCTTTCGTCTGTCACGGTGGAAGAAGCGACCGTCACCCGCGTCTCCGACGGACCACCGTCATCCACTGCACCGCCGGGCATCGCCGGCGAAGGGGTGGAAGGCGAGACGCTGACCGTGAATCAAGGTGGTTGGCGCGGCAGTAAACCGCTCAGCTTTGGCTACCAGTGGCAGACATGCAACGGCGCCGGCGAAGAATGCACGAACATAACTGGTGCAACGACCGATACATACCTCGTCGACGGCGAAGACGTGGGCATCACCCTGCGAGCTCTGGTCACCGCCACGAACACGGAAGGCTCAACCACGAGAAGCTCTCCACCAAGCTCGGTGGTCGTGCCGGTCGCGTCCCCCGCAAATACGGCGTTGCCGGCGATCTCCGGGACCGAGAACGACGGGGAGACCCTACGAGCAGGCAACGGAACCTGGACGGGCGCGCCATCGCCGAGCTATGCCTATCAATGGGAGAGCTGCAACGCCGCCGGCGAAGAATGCGCGCCGATCGAATACGCGACCGAACCGGAATACGAACTGGGCGATGGCGACATCGCCACGACCGTGCGGGTCGAGGTCACTGCCAACAATGCTTCGGGGTCGGCTCTGGCGACCTCGGCGGCAAGCCCTGAGATCGAAAGCGAACCTCCGAGCGAGCTCGAAGCTCCGTCCGTATCTGGGACACCCGACGCGCACCAGGTGCTCTATGCGCATGCCGGCGCTTGGACAGGTGCAGCGAGAGAAGCCAGCTACCAATGGGAAAGCTGCAGTCCCTCCGGCGGTGAATGCGCAGCCATCGAGGGTGCAACCGACGCTGAATACGACCTTTCCGAAGGCGATGTCGGCAGCACGCTGCGAGTGAGGATCGGCCTGCATAGCGTCTCGGGCTCGCTCACCGACGTTTCCCCGGTGACACCCGCGATCGGGGGTGGCGGGCAGCTCGCGAACACCTCGACGCCGAGCGTCACGGGCACCCCCCAGGTTGGCCAGACGCTCACGACAGGCTCCGGAACCTGGTCGGACAGTTCCACCGTGGGCTACGCCTACCAATGGCAGAGCTGCGACGGCTTCGGCGCCGAATGCAAAGATATCGATGGCGCCAACGGCGAAACCTACGAGCCGAGCGAACATGACGAAGGCGATGCTCTGCGGGCGCTCATAACCGCGAGCGACGCTGACGAATCGACCTCGAAGATCTCCGACGCCACTCAGCCGATCGCACCTGCCGGGGCGCCCACGGAGGAGGAGGCGCCTGTCGTTACGGGCACCGCCCTCGAAGGCCAGACACTGAGTGCCGGCAACGGAGAATGGTCCAGCGAAGGCTCGATCTCCTATTCTTACCAGTGGGAGCGCTGCGACGACGAAGGTCTTTGCACGGCCATCGAAGGCGCTACGGTGAGCTCATACACCCTCACCAGCAGCGATGTGAGTCACACGGTGATCGCGCTCGTCACTGCCACTGATATCGAAGGAAGCTCCGCCGGTGTCTCGGTCGCCACGGCGAGCATCGAGCCGGAAGACCTCACCCAGCTCTCCTCGCCGTCGATCTCGGGCTTGGTTCAGGAAGGGGCCACGCTCTCGGCCGACCCCGGGATCTGGAGCGGCGCGGGAGCCATATCGTATGCCTACCAGTGGGAACGCTGCAACGCCGAAGGCGCCGAATGCGTATCCATCGAAGGCGCGAATGAATCGCTGTACACGGTCGTAAGCGGCGACCTGGGCTCGGCGCTGCGCCTCAAGGTCACCGTGAGCGGCCCCCACGGCAGCGAAACGGTCTACTCGGCGCACACGCTCGGAACGCCGAGCGGCGAGGTGAGCGTCGAAGAAGCCCAGGAAATCGCGGAGCGAACCGACTCGTCGATCCTCGCGCCCTCGACCAAGATGAGTCTCGAAGAACAGACGATCGTGCCGTCGCTCAGCGACAGCGAAGAGGCGATCGACTCTCAGAACACGCTGACCAGCTCCACGATCTCCAAGGAAACCCCGGGCGAATTCGCGGTCAACACACCCGAAGCCGAACTCAGCCTCATGCCACTCGAAACCTCCTCCGACGCGACCGCGACGCCGACGATCGTCAACGAAACCGCCGCTCTGTTCGCAAATATGTGGCCTTCCACCGACGCGCTGGTTCGCCCCGACGCTCTCGGTGCGACGACCATCTTGCAGATGCGCTCAGCACAGGCTCCGAGGACCTATTCCTGGGGTCTGCGCCTCGGTCCCGACGAGCAGCTGCGCCAGCTCCCCGACGGGCGCGTAGCCGTGGTGGGGGTCGCCGCGACAACTTCCACGGCAACGGGCGAAGAAGGCAGCGCAGAACCGGAATCGCACGAAACCGGCGAAGGGGAACCGGAATCGAGCACCGAAAAAGAAGAAGGCGAACAGGAAGAAGCCGAAACCGAAACCGAAGCGCCCCCACCATCCCTACCCGAAGCGCCGCAAACCTCCACTCCGCCCGCCGAACCGGTGGCGGGTCAGCTCGAACCCCAAGACACCCAAGTCCAATATGAAACAGCCCGTGGATCGATGACCTCCGCCGAAGAACAGGTCGGCAGCGGCATCCTCATGGTCATCGAAACGCCACGCGCCGTCGATGCCGAAGGCAACACCGTACCAACGTCGCTGAAGGTCTCCGGCGATACAATCACGGTCACCGTGAAGCCGGAAATGACGACCGCATACCCCACGTTGATTGATCTGAGGGTTGCGGCCCTGAGCGACACGGAAAGCGCGGCGCGCGACCCGCTGGAGTACGGCTTGGCGGACAACAGGCCCGAAACCTTCGCTACGAAAAGTGGACAGCCGTTCGACACGAACCTCGAGACCGGGCCGATGCACATCAAGACCGCACGCCTCACGATTCCTTACGATGTTGTGGTTTCCTCGGTCGAACGACGGGAAGCCGGAGAAGAAGAGAAGGAACACAAAGCAGGAAATAAACTATATGAAGGAGAAAAGGAGCGGTTGATCACCTGGTTGCGGGAGGTTGGAGAAAACAAGTTGCCATCCCCTAGCACTGAACATCTTGAACCTTACATCACGCTAACGGCGGATAAGGAAGTAAAACATAGATGTGAAAATCATCTGAGCGGTTGTAAGTATCCGTCAGTATCGGAATTTCGTGCGGCCTTCAAGAGGCTGTTTCATGATCTCGTCCACGGCAGCCACAGTAAAAAACTACCGGCAGTGACAATGTGGGGCTCTTGGAACGAGCCGGACACGCCCGCCGAAGCATTGGTATCTCACGCTCAAAGGGCGGCCATCTTCTGGCAGGCGGCTGAGTCTGTCATTGCGGAAGGTAAGCATCCGTGCCGCTGCAAGGTTGTAGCGGGCGAATTTTTTCACTACCTTCCAGCGAAAGGGGCTCATAATTATGTGGAACATTATCGCGCTGAGATTAAAACCTACTGCGGTAAGTGTTGGAATGGTAATCACCGACTGTGGTTGCGAGATGGAATACCTCATGTCTGGGGATTTCATGATTATGAAGATATTGTTGTGAACAAAGATCATGTTGATGCTGAAGGATTCGCAAGCTTTACTCGTGGTATCGGAAAACCAAAAATCTGGATAGGCGAGGCGGCTGTAGAGCTGGAAAACGAACATACTGAGACTGAACTCACGCGCGGTTGTGAAAGACCGGAAAGCACATGCAGTACAGAAATACGAAAAGAAGAACACTTGCTTCAACGTAAAGCGGCGGAAGATTTCCTGACGCTGCACACCGCTAAGGCGCCAAATGAATTGTCTCGTTTTGAACGAATATACTACTACGAGTATCGGGGAACCTTGCCTGGCAAACTAAAAGAATTCGACAGCGGCTTGCTCAACAGCGATGGTATACCTCGGGAATCGTATTGCGTCCTGGCGTATGCCGATCAGGAATGCCCTGGGGTGGACGAGTAGGTGTACAAGGATGCTCTCCAGGGTGGAGGGATGTCGATGATCAAGGAGGTCGTTTCGCGTGTATCCACTGTATACGGTCATATGAATAGCTGGGGAGCACCGCAACTATCGCGGGTCTCTATGGTTCCAAGGTGCATGATGCGATTCTTCGTGCTGGTCTCTGTGGGTACTGCCTTTGCTACGACTTCGGCGGATGCCGCTGCCATGCATCATAGGGGTCCTATACGTTGCGCACCTAAGCATGCGAAGGTTCTTGTGTCGAATGCGCAGGTGCAGGTGTATGGTAGGATCAATGAAGTTGGGACTTTGCGGATTTTTGGTTGTGCGAGGGGCCGTAAGCGTTCGTATGTGCTTGGTGAATCTCCTAATTTTACGTCGGTAGGAGGTCAGGGAATTGACCATGAGACACTGGCGGGGACAATGGTTGCATATGAAGAGATAACGGGCAACGCTTTGCCAGAGGGGGGAAGTGAAAAATCATGGCTGGTGTTGGTACGTAATCTACGGAGTGGTCAGTGGATTCATCGGGCTTTTACGGGTGTTGCTCGGAAGCCAAAAGACGAAGGTGTGGGTCCGTTGTCTGCGCTTGTGTTGAAGTCCGATGGATCGGTAGCCTGGATCGCAAAGGTAGGGGATCTGTCTGGGTATGTGCCTCCTGAATATGAGGTGCATGCCCTGGACAAGAGAGGCAGCAGATTGTTGGCATCAGGGACCGATATTGCTCCTAGCTCATTGACACTGAAAGGCAGCGCTTTGAGTTGGATGCAGCATGAACAGTTGTTTTCGACGGTTCTGAGCTGATTGCTGTATCTGGGTGCAGCGGATCGTTATGCGCGTGTCGGTGATTATTTGTGTCGTGGTGATGTTGCTCACCGCCGTTCAGGTGAATAATGCCGGCGCGAATAACAGAGGTCTGGTCAGGTGTGCGCCCAAGCATACGAAGGTTCTTGTGTCGAATGCGCAGGTGCAGGTGTATGGTAGGATTAATGAAGTTGGGTCTTTGCGGATTTTTGGTTGTGCGAGGGGCCGTAAACGTTCGTATGTGCTTGGTGAAACCCCTAATTTTACGTCGGTAGGAGGTCAGGGAATTGACCATGAGATACTGGCTGGCACAATGGTTGCGTATGAAGAAATCTCGGCGGGCGAAATGCCTGAGGGGGAAGGCAGGGCATCTTGGCTGGTGCTCGTGCGCGACCTGCGAAATGGTCGATGGGTGCATCGAGCTTTTACGGGCGTAGCTCGGAAGCCAAAAAACGAAGGTGTGGGTCCGTTGTCTGCGCTTGTGTTGAAGTCCGATGGATCGGTAGCCTGGATCGCAAAGGTAGGGGATCTGTCTGGGTATGTGCCTCCTGAATATGAGGTGCATGCCCTGGACAAGAGAGGCAGCAGATTGTTGGCATCAGGGACCGATATTGCTCCTAGCTCATTGACACTGAAGGGCAGCGCTTTGAGTTGGATGCAGCATGAACAGTTGTTTTCGACGGTTCTGAGCTGATTGTTGTATCTGGGTGCAGCGGATCGTTATGCGTGTGTCGGTGATTATTTGTGTGGTGGCGATGTTGTTTATCGCCGTTCCGGTGAATACTGCTGGTGCGAATAACAGGGGTCTAGCCAGGTGTGCGCCCAAGCATACGAAGGTTCTTGTGTCGAATGCGCAGGCGCAGGTGTACGGTAGGATCAATGAAGTTGGGTCTTTGCGGATTTTTGGTTGTGCGAGGGGCCGTAAACGTTCGTATGTGCTTGGTGAAACCCCTAATTTTACGTCGGTAGGAGGTCAGGGAATTGACCATGAGATACTGGCTGGCACAATGGTTGCGTATGAAGAAATCTCGACGGGCGCAATGCCTGAGGGTGAAGGTAGGGGATCTTGGCTGGTGCTCGTGCGTGACTTGCGAACTGGCCGATGGGTACATCGAGCTTTTACGGGCGTAGCTCGGCAACCAAGAAACGAAGGCGTGGGTCCGTTGTCTGCGCTTGTGTTGAAGTCCGATGGATCGGTGGCGTGGGTCGCTGAAGTTGCAGGTCTCTCTGGGTACGTGCCTCCTGAATATGAGGTGCATGCCCTGGACAGGAGCGGAAGCAGATTGTTGGCATCAGGGACCGATATTGCTTCCCATTCATTGACGCTGAAGGGCAGCGCTTTGAGTTGGATGCGTGCCGGCCAGCCGTTCTCGACCGTCCTGCACTGAGCGGAGCTGCGGTGCTGTCTACGGGTTTACCGCGGAGAATAATCGTGCTCTGTATCGCCGTGACCGGTCTCGGTGGTTGTGGCGAGAAGACTTCGATCCAAACAGGGGCGCTGCAACCCGCGCAAACGACTCACTCCGCTCCTGCTTATCGAGCAGGGCAGTATTGCTTTACCAGTCGGGATGCGAAGTATCGAGTAGCCGGGCTCGAGTGCAGGCACCATCACCTGGTGCGACGTTAGTGGATCGCCCCGATCAGGTGAGACTAATAATTCAAGGACTGCGACCGATACTTTGCGGGCGGAGGATGGTTAGCAGGACAGCCCGATGCTCCCGTCCCGGGGGTTCGACATCAAATCAAAGACAAGGATGGGCATGCGAGCACAACGAGCAGCAGCAGTCGTCGCGACTTTGATCCTGGCGGTGTCGATCGGAGCGTCCGGTGCCTTTGCCGCGCCGGTATCGGTCGGCCACTCCGGCTGGACATGGGGAGATCCGACGCCGCAGGGTGAGAATCTGCGCGACGTGGTCTTCTCGGGTGCGCGCGGGTACGCGGTCGGGGACTTCGGCACGGTGCTGCGCTCGGATGACGGCGGCAACACGTGGATCGGTCTGCCGAGCGGGACGCGCAACACGCTCGGGCTGGTGCAGGAGGTCGATCCGAACACCGTCGTGGTGGGCGGGGGCTGCACGGTGCGCGAGTCGACGAACGCGGGGCAGACGTTTCAGCGATTGCCGGTCGAGGAATCGGAAGGCAAATGCGCGAGCACGATCGCCTCGTTCTCGTTTTTGAATGCGAGCACCGGATACGTGGAGCAGTCCAGCGGCGCGATCCTGCTCACGACGGACGGCGGGCAGACACTCACCCCGAAGACCTCCGTGCCGCTCAACGGCGCGACCGCGGGCGAAATCGACTTCGTCTCCTCGAGTGTCGGCTTTGCGATCACCGGCGGGGGGCGCATCTACCGCACGACCGACGGCGCCAACTCGTGGACGCAGGTCGGCAGCGCCTCGGCGCCGCTCGCCGACATCGTGTTCGTGACACCGAGCACCGCCTATGCGGTCGGCGCGAACGACACGCTGATGCAGAGCACCGACGAAGGCGTGAGCTGGCACACGCTCCCGCTCGCGCTGCCGGCGGGCGCCGGCCGGCCGTTCCTGACGCGCATCTCCTGCAGCGACGTCAAAGACTGTCTGATCGCCACCGCGCCCGCGCCGGCCGGCGGCGCCAACGTGCTGGTGCGCACGACCGATGGCGGGATGACGGGCTCGCTCGTGTCGGCGTCGGAACTGAACCTGCTGTCGGTCGCGTTCTCGACTGCCTCGGGCGCCGTCGCGGTCGGCGAATATGGGGCGACCGTGCTCTCCTCCGACGGCGGAGCGACGTTCCCGAATCTGATCTCACACAACCTCCACACGGGGCTTCACGGGCTGATCCGGCTCGGGTCCTCGCCGCTGGACGCCTACGCGCCGTGGCCGGCGGGAGAGATCGCGGCGACGACCAACGGCGGCGAAAGCTGGGGCCTCCTGCGTGCGCCCACGTCGGCGAACGTCACCGACGTCGCCTTTCCCAGCCCGCAGGTCGGTTACGCGCTGAGCAGCGCCGGGACGGTCTTCCGTACGGCCAACGGTGGGGTGAGCTGGTCGATCCTGACCTCGGGCGGGCCGGCGCCGGTCGCGCTGCTGGCGCCCAACCCGAGCACGCTCTTCCTGTTCGGACCGACCGGCGTGCGGCGCTCGACCAACTCCGGCGCGAGCTTCGCGCCTATCGGTGGCGCGATCGTGGTGGGACGCAGCCGCCATGGCAAGGTGCGCAAGAAGTCGCTGGCCAGCTTCAACCTCTCACACGGAGCCCAGATCGCCGGCACGGCGCTGTTCGCGTTCGGACAGGACGTGCTCGAAGTCAACCGACGGCGGCAGCCACTGGACGCTCGTTCCGCGACCGCTCGCCAAGCAGCCGGTGTCGGCGATCGCGTTCGTCAGCCCGAGCACCGGTTACGAGGTCTCCGGTGGGCGCATGTTCTTCACCCGTAACGGCGGGCGCAAGTGGAAGGAAATCCTGTCGGTCGACGTCACCAACGTCTCCTCGATGGCGCAGATATCGTTCAGCTCGGTCGCCGACGGGTATGTCCTCGGCGAGCTGCAGGGAAAAGGGAACGAAAACGTGCTCATGCGCACCACCAATGCAGGCGCGACGTGGACACCCGAGGTTCTCGGCTTTCCGCTCGGATCGGTCACGGCCGGCGGCGCCGTCGACTACGCCGAGGGCGGGGCGGTCACGAGCCTGTTCCAGACAACCGACGGCGGCCTCAGCCCAAGTCAGTCCACGCTCACGCTCGCGATCGCCGGAGCGCGCAAGCTCACCACGACCAAGCTGAGCCACGCAAGCGGTCGAGTGCGCCTGGTGGGGCATCTCGCACCTGCGCTGGAAGGCGAAACGGTGACCGTCTCCTATATCGCCAACGGCTTGTGGCGCCACCAGAACGTGACGGTCAGCGCGACCGGCACGTTTGCGCTGACGGTGTCCGGCGTGACGAGCACGACCGATTTCATCGCGCAATGGACCGGGAACGACCTCGTCAGCGGAGCCGGCACGACCGCCACCCAGCTCACGGTCGTTCAGCCGAAGAAAAAGTCACGGCACAAGGGTCGATAGAAGGCGCCCGGCCCGATTACGCGCGCGCTCCACCGGGCAAGAGGTTGCCCGCGAGGGGCGCGCGCGTCGAATGCTTCGCGATCCCAAAAGCTGCGGTGGCCGGCGCCAACAGCGCTGTAGAGGGACGGGCTCTCGTGTCTCCCATCAAAACGGTCGCCGGCTGAGACCGCCGCTAACGTAGAGCGACCGTCCGATGCCCGACTTCAAGCTAGACAGCACGTTCACGCCCACGGCGGACCAGCCGCAGGCGATCGAGTCCCTCGCCGAGGGCGTAAACGCGGGCGAGCGCTTCCAGACGCTGCTGGGGGCGACGGGGACGGGGAAGACGATGACGATGGCGGCGACGATCGAGGCGGTGCAGCGCCCGACGCTCGTGATCGCCCACAACAAGACGCTCGCCGCACAGCTGTGCAACGAGTTCCGCACGTTCTTCCCGGAGAACGCAGTGGAGTACTTCGTCAGCTACTACGACTACTACCAGCCCGAGGCGTACGTGCCGAGCCGGGATTTGTACATCGAGAAGGACTCGGCGATCAACCAGGAGGTCGATCGCCTCAGGCACGCGGCGACGGCGGCGGTGTTCGCGCGCCGGGACGTGATCGTGGTGGCGTCGGTGTCGTGCATCTACGGGCTGGGCTCGCCGGAGGTGTACGAGATGAACATGCAGATCCTCAAGCGGGGAGAGACGATCGATCGCGATCGGCTGCTACGCAAACTCGTGTCGATCCAGTACACGCGCAACGACACGGTGCTGGCGCGGGGGACGTTTCGGGTGAAGGGGGAGACGCTCGAAGGTGTGGCCGGCATATTCGGAGACGGCGGCGTTCCGGGCGAGTTTGTTCGGCGATGAGATCGAGCGGTTGCAGGAGTTCGATCCGTTGACGGGTGAGCTGATCGAGGACGACGTGGAGCACGTGGCGATCTGGCCGGCGACGCATTACAACGTCCGTGAGGGCACGGTCGAAGCGGCGGTGGCGGAGATCGGCCGAGAGCTCAACGAGCGCTGTGAGCAGTTGGAGGCTGAGGGCAAGCCGCTGGAGTCACACCGGTTGCGCCAGCGCACGCAGTACGACATGGAGATGTTGCGCGAGATGGGGTTCTGCTCGGGGATCGAGAACTACTCGCGGATTCTGGACGGGCGCAAGCCGGGCGAGCGGCCTTACTGCTTGATCGATTATTTTCCGAAGGACTTCGTCTGCTTCATCGACGAGTCACACCAGACGGTGCCGCAGATCGGGGGGATGCACGAGGGGGACAGATCGCGCAAGCAGACGCTGGTGGACTACGGGTTCCGGCTGCCGTCGGCGTTGGACAACCGCCCGCAGACGTTCGAAGAGTTCTTGTCGATCACACCGCAGTTGATGTTCGTCTCGGCGACGCCGGGGGAATATGAGCGCACGCGCTCGGGACGGGTGGTGGAGCAGATCGTCAGACCGACGGGAATCGTCGATCCGCTGGTGGAGGTGCGCGAGACGAAGAATCAGATCGACGACCTGATGAACGAGGTCCGCCGCCGGGTCGATCGCGACGAGCGGGTGCTGGTGACGACGTTGACGAAGAAAATGAGCGAGGACCTGTCGCAGTATCTGTTGGAGATGGGCTTTAAGACGCGGTATTTGCATTCGGAGATCGACACGTTGGAGCGCATCCAGATCATTCGCGATCTGCGCCTGGGGGAGTACGACGTGCTGGTCGGAGTGAACCTGCTGCGCGAGGGGTTGGACCTGCCGGAGGTCTCGTTGGTGGCGATTTTGGACGCCGACAAGGAGGGCTTCCTGCGCGGGGAGACGTCGCTGATCCAAACGATCGGCAGGGCGGCGCGCAACGTCGATGGGACCGTGCTGATGTATGCGGATCGCGAGACGAAGGCGATGCAAGCCGCGATCTCCGAGACCGACCGCCGCCGCGAAATTCAGCTGGCTTACAACGAGGAGCACGGGATCACCGCGGCGACGATCGTGAAGGGCATCTCGGACATCGCGGAGTTTTTGCAGTCCGACTCGAAGATCCCGCGCGGGAGCCGCCGCCGAGCCGCGGAGCGTCGCGAGCAGACCAAGGACATGGGTACGCACGAGCTGGAGCGGATGGTGGTCGAGTTGGAGGAGGAGATGAGCGTGGCCGCGGAGGACCTGCGTTTCGAGTACGCCGCCCAGCTGCGCGACGAGCTGCGCGAGCTGCGCCGCGATCTGCGCGAGATCCGTGCGAACGAAGGCGCGGCGGAGGAGGAGCCCGCGGGCGAGGTCGCGTAAGGCGGCGGGCTTGGATGGGTGAGCCACGGCCCGCGTCTGCGTAGAGACGCCGGTTAAGCCGCTCACCGCGGCTGTCGGCATGGTTGGGAGCGCTTTGGGGGTGCTCTGAGCGGTGAGCACCGGCCGGGGCGTCCGCTAGTGTTCGGACGCAGTGGACCTGGACAGGCAGAGCATCGAGAAGCGCGATTTTCCGATCGGCCGACGTGGGTACGATCCGGCGGCCGTGGATGCGCATCTGCGGGCTCTCGCGAGCGCGATCGAGGAGCTGCAGCGCACCCTCGCCGGGCGTGGAGCGGACTCGCTGGCGGCGAGCGCCGGAACCCAGGTGCAGGCGATCGTCGCGGCCGCCGAGGTCGCGGCCGCGGAGATCGAGAGCGATGCGAACGCGAACGCCGAGAACACGCGCGCGAAGGCCGCCGAGGACGCCGAGAAGACCCGCGCGGACGCGATCGCGAAAGCCCAGGCGCACGTCGCCGAAGTGGGCCGCGCGACGGCCACGCTGCTCGGTCGCGTGGAGGCGTTGAGCGGCGAGACGGGCGCGCTCGTGGACGGTTTGCGCGCTGGCGCCACGCGGCTCGCGAGCGATCTGGCGAGCGCGGAGACGAACATGGGCGAGCTGTACGACGCAGCGTCGGGGCACGCTTCCGAGACGGTGTCGGCGATCGCCGAGAAAGCGCCTGTTCAGCCCGAGGCCTCCGCCCCTGCGCCACCATCGGATACGCCGCCGGCGCCGGTTGCCGCGGCCCGGCCGGCTCCTCCTTTGCCAACATCGCCCATCCCGACCCCACCACCGGTGTCGCCCTCCCCGCCGGAGCCCCCTGAGACCGAGAACGGCGACCTGGACGGAGCGCGGCTGGTCGCGCTGAACATGGCCCTGAACGGCGATTCGCGCGAGGCGACCGACAGCTATCTGGCCGAGAACTACGAGGTGGCGGACCGGGCGAAGCTGCTGGACGAGGTGTTCGCGGCGATCGAGGGCTGAGCGCACGCGCGCGCGCACGCGCGAGGCGAACGTCTGTTCGCCGTCATAGAATAGGCGCGAGCATGCCAGCAAGCGATCAGATCGTCGTCTCCGGCGCCAGGGAGCACAACCTCAAGGACATCTCGCTGACGCTGCCGCGCGACGCGCTGGTGGTGATCACGGGTCTGTCCGGGTCGGGCAAGTCGAGTCTGGCGTTCGACACGATCTACGCGGAGGGTCAGCGTCGTTACGTGGAGTCGCTGTCGGCGTACGCGCGGCAGTTCTTGGGGCAGATGGACAAGCCGGACGTGGACTCGATCGAGGGGCTCTCGCCGGCGATCTCGATCGATCAGAAGACGACCTCGCGCAACCCGCGCTCGACGGTGGGGACGGTGACCGAGATCTATGACTACCTGCGGCTGTTGTGGTCGCGGGTGGGCAAGCCGCACTGTCCGATCTGCGGACGCCCGATCGTGGGACAGTCGGCGGAGCAGATCATCGATCAGGCGATGGAGCTGGGGGAGGGGACGCGGTTCATGGTGATGGCGCCGCTCGTGCGCGGGCGCAAGGGCGAGTACGGCAAGCTGCTGGAGGAGCTGCGCACGGACGGCTTCCAGCGCGTGAAGATCGACGATCGCGTGCGGATGCTGGAGGAATCGATCGTGCTCGACAAGCGCTACAAGCACGACATCTCGGTCGTGGTCGATCGCCTGGTGATGCGCCACGACCTGCGCAAGCGCTTGGCGGATTCGATCGAGACGGCGGTGGGGCGCGCGGAAGGGCTCGTGGAGATCGAGATCGTCGGGGCTTCCGGCAAGGATGCCTCGCCGGAGGAGGAGCGACCGCGCGCGACCGGCGCGAAGGGCGTGCGCTCGGCCTCGGCGCAGATCGTCCCGGGCGAGGTGCCCGAGCCGGGGACGGTGTTCACGTTCTCCGAGCGCTTTGCCTGTCCCGAGCACGGACCGTCGCTGGTCGAGCTGGAGCCGAGGATCTTCTCGTTCAACTCGCCCCACGGCGCGTGCGAGCGCTGTACGGGCTTGGGCTCGCAGATGGAGATCGACCCGGAGATGCTGGTACCCGACCCGTCTTTGTCGATGGGTGAGGGCGCGATCGTGCCGTGGGCTAACAGCGTGTCGAACTACTACGAGCAGGTCACGGAGGCGATCGCCGAACGCTATGACGTCGACCTGGATACGCCATGGGAAGACCTCTCCCAGGAGGATCGCGACCTGTTCCTGTACGGGACCGACGGGGAGAAGCTGCAGATCTCCTACCGCAACCGCTATGGCCGCCGGCGCTCGTATGCGACGCGCTTTGAGGGGATCGTGAAGAACCTGCAGCGCCGCTACAAGGAGACGGAATCGGAGGGGACGCGGGAGAAGATCGAGCAGTACATGTCGCTGCGCACGTGCCCGGTGTGTGACGGCGCGCGGTTGCGGGCGGAGTCTCGTGCGGTGCTCGTGGGGGGGACGCGGATCGAGGACTTCACGGCGCTGTCGGCGCGGCGGGCGCTGGAGTGGCTGCAGGAGGTCGAGCTCTCGGAGACCGACCGGCACGTCGCGCGGCTGATCCTGCGCGAGATCTCCGAGCGGTTGCAGTTCCTGGAGAACGTCGGCATCGGCTATCTCTCGATGGACCGGGCGGCCTCGACGCTGTCAGGCGGGGAGGCGCAGCGCATCCGTCTGGCGACGCAGATCGGCTCGTCGCTGGTGGGCGTGCTGTACATCCTGGACGAGCCCTCGATCGGGTTGCATCAGCGCGATAACTCAAAGCTGATCGCGACCCTGGAGCGGCTGCGCGATCTGGGCAACACGGTGATCGTGGTCGAGCACGACGAGCAGACGATGCGCAGCGCCGATCACCTGGTCGACCTGGGACCCGGCGCCGGTGAGCACGGCGGGTGGATCGTCGCGCAGGGCACCGCGGCGCAGGTTCAGCGCAAGAAGGAGTCGCTCACCGGGCAGTACCTGTCCGGTGAGTTGAGCGTCGCGACGCCCGCGCGCCGGCGCACCCCCAGCGGCTACGTGGAGGTGGTGGGCGCGAGCCAGAACAACCTGCGCGACATCGACGTGCACGTCCCGCTGGGCGTGCTCACGTGCGTGACGGGCGTGTCGGGCTCGGGCAAGTCGACGCTCGTCAACGAGGTCCTCTACAAGGCGGCCGCCAACCGCCTGAACCGCGCCCGTCAGCGCCCGGGCGCGCACCGTGCGATCCACGGACTGGATCAGCTGGACAAGATCATCGCGGTCGACCAGTCCCCGATCGGGCGCACGCCGCGTTCGAACCCCGCGACGTACACGGGCCTGTTCGACGTGATTCGCGACATGTTCTCCAAGACCCAGGAGGCGCGCGCCCGCGGCTACAAGCCGGGCCGGTTCAGCTTCAACGTCAAGGGCGGGCGCTGCGAGGTCTGCCGCGGCGACGGGCAGATCAAGATCGAGATGCACTTCCTGCCCGACGTGTACGTGCCGTGCGAGCAGTGCCACGGCAAGCGCTACAACCGCGAGACGCTCGAAGTCAAGTTCAAGGGCCGCTCGATCGCCGACGTGCTCGACATGCCGGTCGAGGAGGCGCTGAAGTTCTTCGAGCACATCCCGAAGGTGCGCCGCCGCCTGGAGACGCTGCACGCGGTCGGTCTCGGCTACGTCCGTCTCGGTCAGCCCGCGACGACACTCTCCGGTGGGGAGGCGCAGCGCGTGAAGCTGGCGACAGAGCTCTCGAAGGTCGCCACCGGGCGCACCCTGTACATCCTCGACGAGCCCACGACCGGCCTGCACTTCGCCGACGTTCAGCGGCTGTTGGAGGTGCTCTCACGGCTCGTGCAGGCCGGCAACAGCGTGGTCGTGATCGAGCACAACCTCGACGTGATCAAGTGCGCCGACCGCCTGATCGACATGGGCCCCGAGGGCGGCGAGGAGGGCGGTCTCGCGATCGCCGTGGGCACCCCCGAGGAGGTCGCCGCCGAGCCGGCCTCGCACACCGGACGATTCCTCGCGGAGTTGCTCGTCCCCGCAGGCAAACAGGTCAAGGGCGCCAAGTCCGCCAAGAGCGGTTCCGCGCGCAAACGACGCTCGAAGGTCGCCGCCTGAACGACTGACAGGTTGGCCGCGCCCGTACGTCCCGGTATAGGATCGCTCCAATGCGCATCCGGCTACGCCATTCGACCAACCAAGGAGTTGACATGCATCGACTACTGAAGAACCGTGGGACGGTATGGGCGGGTGTGCTGCCGGCAGCCGCGCTCCTACTCACCTCCGCAGCGGCCGTTTCCTTCGCCAGCGGCAAGGGCCGCGCCGCGGCGGCTCCGGCTGTGACCAACGGCGGCGCGAAGCAGTGGATCGCGTTTGACCCCGAAGGGCGAACGATCGGCCCGGTGCAGTTCTTGTCGAAGACGATCTCGATCGTGAGCACCTCGACGGCGAGCGGCAAATTCAGCGTCTACTACGAGCCCCAGCATCTGCTCATCTGCGCGGGAACGATCGGCGGCGGGGGCAACACGGTGTGTGGTGTGCAGCCGAGCGTGCACCTCTCCGGAGGGTACTTCCAGATGATCTCCGCGACGCCCGTCCTGATGGGCGGGCGCAGTGAAGTCCCGACGCTCTCCTATTACCAGGAAAAAGACGGCACCTATGTCGCCGATACCTCCAGAGGGACGATCCAGAACATCCCCCTGAACTGGCAGCAGGGTTGCCCGCCCAGGCGCGGTTCGGGATGTCCGGTGACCGCGTTGCCGACGAACACCGGTGTGAAAAAAGTGAGCGCCAAACATTAGCCGGCCACCCGAGCGGTGAGCGACCTTACGCGCCAATGGCGGCTATGGGCTGCCAAGTGGCGCTGGTATGAGCGCAACTCGCTGCCATGGAACCGCGCGCGCATCCACGCGCGGTTCATGCGCAGCGAGGCGTTCGTGCGCTGGCCGATCCACGGCAACGTGCTGGAGGCGATGCGCGAGGGTCGCCTCCAGGTTGGAGCGGGAGCGCTGCTGGAGCCGAACGTGTGGATCACCGCTCCGGGCAGCGCGCGCGTGCTTATCGGCGAGGGGACGTTCCTGAACATGGGCGTGATGATCGCCTCCCAGGAGCTGGTCGAGATCGGCCCTCATTGCATGCTCGCCAACGGCTGCTTTGTGACCGATTCCAGCCACCGTTACGACGATCCCTCAAAGCCGATCACCTGGCAGGGCTTCGAGAGCAAGGGTCCGACACGTATCGGCGACAATTGCTGGCTGGGGGCGCACGTCGTCGTCACCAGCGGCGTCAGCATCGGCGAGCGCTGTGTGATCGGCGCGAACAGCGTCGTCACGAGGGACATCGAGCCCTTCTCGGTGGCGGCCGGGGCCCCGGCAACGGTTTTGCGCAAGCTCGACCGTCCATCCTGGGCCTGACCCGAGCGACCGCCGGGGCGCTTCGCGCACGGCCCCGCCCGGTATGGTCCGAGGCGCAGCCGTTATCTCAGCAGCTCGCGCAACTCGCTCAGCTCGGAGGGGTCGATCGAATAGGTGTGCTCGGGTCCGGGGTAGCGCCGTGAGCGCACGTCCTCGGCATACGCCGCCACGCCGGCGTTCATCTCCTCTTGCAGGGATGCATAGCGCTTCACGAAGCGCGCGCCGAGACCGTCGCGAATGCCGAGCAGGTCGTGGAACACGAGCACCTGCCCGTCCGTGGCGGGACCGGCGCCGATACCGATCACCGGTATCTCGATCGAGCCCATCAGCTCCTCGGTGACGGCCGCGGGGATCGCCTCGAAGACGAGTGCGAAACAGCCCGCCTGCTGAAGCGCGAGGGCCTCCTCGCCGATCCGCGCCGCCGCGGCCGCGGTACGGCCCTGGGCCTTCCAGCCCCCGAGCGCCGTCGCCGTCTGGGGCGTGAGGCCGACGTGGCCCATCACGGGGATTCCGGCAGCCACGATCGCACGTGCGCGCGCCGCCGAGGAGGGCCCGCCGCCCTTGAGCTTGACGGCCTCACAGCCGGCCTCCTTGACCATCCGCATCGCATTGGCGATCGCCTGCTCGTCGGAGACCTCGTATGAGCCGAACGGCATGTCTCCGATCAACAGCGGCGTACGCAAGCCGCGGCGCACCGCGCGCGCGAGCACGAGCATGTCGCCCAACTCCACGGGCGTCGTCGAGTTATAGCCGAGCACCGTGGTGGCGGCCGAGTCGCCCACCAGCACCAGGTCCACGCCCGCCGTCTCGGCCGAGCGCGCGCTCGGGTAGTCATACGCGGTGACCATCACGATCGGTTCGCCAAGACGCTTCTTTTCGGCGAGCAGCGGCAGGGTCATGGGCAGGCGCCCGGGGTCGGCTGGGGCGTGGACGGCATGACTGGACATGGTTGGGTGAGTCCTCTCTGAGCAGGTTGACGCCCTACGCGAGCAGGGTCGCCACCTCCTCGTCGATGGTGACGATGCTGTTTGTCTGTGCCCGCACGTGCACGACGCGTGGCTCGTAGTGCTCCAACTCGGCCTCCTCGTACTGGCCGTAGGAGATCACGATGATCGTGTCGCCCCGGTGGACCAGGCGCGCGGCGGCGCCGTTTATCTTCATCTCGCCCGAGCCGCGCACGCCCGGAATCGTGTAGGTCTCAAAGCGCGCGCCGTTGTCGATGTCGACGACGTGGACCTGCTCGTGCTCGAGGATGTCAGCGGCCTCCAGCAAGTCCGGGTCGATCGTGATCGACCCGACGTAGTGCAGGTCGCAATCGGTGACCGTCGCGCGGTGGATCTTGGACTTCAACATCACGCGCTGCATGTGCTCGCTCCCGTGGATAGATGGCTTATCGTCGAATCGCCCGCCACGGCCATGCTCGTCGCGTGCACAGAGGCGGGCGCCAGCAGCACGTTGTCGATCAGACGAACCTCCCCGACGCGCGCCGCCAGCACGAGCAGCGCCGGCGCCCGCAGCGAGTCGAGCGCCTGAAAAGTGTCGGGGTCGACGATCTCCAGATACTCGGGTTCGACCTCGAACGGCACCATCGCCGCGCGGGCCGCCCCGAGCAATGCTTCAGTCGAACACTCGCCCGTATCCGCCAGCTCGGTGGCGCCGCGCAACGCGGCTCCCAGCGCAAGCGCACGCTCGCGCTCCTCGGGGCCGAGCAGGGCGTTGCGACTGGACATCGCCAGACCGTCGGACTCGCGCAGCGTCGGGCAGACCTCCACGCGCACGGGCAGGTTGAGATCCGCCACCAGCCGGCGGATCACCACGACCTGCTGGGCGTCCTTCTGACCGAAGTAGGCGACCTCCGGTCCGACCATGCACAGCAGCTTCGTCACGACCGTGCTCACGCCGCGAAAATGCGCGGCGCCCCGGACCTGCCCCTCCAAGCGGTCGGTCACTCCCAGCACCTCCACGGAGGTGGCGAAGCCGACCGGATAGACCTCCTCGACCGAGGGCGCGAACAGGACATCCGCGCCGGCGCGCGCAGCGAGCGCGGCATCGTGCGCCTCGTCGCGGGGATAACGCTCCAAATCCGCGCGCTCGTCGAACTGGGAGGGGTTGACGAACAGCGAGACGACGACCACGTCGCAGTGCGCGCGAGCGCGCTCGATCAACGACAGATGACCCTCGTGCAGCGCGCCCATCGTCGCCACGAGGCCGATCGTGTGTCCGGCTCGGCGATCGGGCGCGAGCGCCGAGCGCAACTCGGTGACGGCGCGCACGGTCTTCATGCGCGAAGCAAGGGTCGTCGGTTGACGTTGTGGCTCATCGGATTCGGTCCAGTTCCCTGCGGATACCGGCGCGACTGAAGATGCACTGCGTTCACTGCACGAGGTCCGTTTCAAGCGAACTCGATCACGGCCTCATCAGCGATGATACAACCGCCGCGGACATATATGTCGCCGATTTGCGCCGGTGTGCTCAGAATCACATAAGGCCCGTGTCGTGGGCAGGACGGATCGGGGAGGGCGAGCGGGTACCGTTCGGTCGATGAGCGATTCGCGTCCCCATCATCGTCGGGTGCGCCTGGACAGCCTGCTGGCCGAGCGCGGCCTGTTCCCTTCGCGCAGCCGCGCGGCCGTTGCGGTGATGGCGGGCGAGGTGCGCGTCGGCGCGGGCGAGCGCCGCGCGGCCAAGCCGAGCGAGCTGATCGACCCGGGCGAGCCGCTGCGCGTGAATCCCGCGCGCACATACGTCTCGCGCGGCGGAATCAAGCTCGCGAACGCGCTCGAGGAGTGCAAACTGAACCTCGCCGGCCGCCGCGCGCTGGACGTCGGCAGCTCGACGGGCGGGTTCACCGACTGCCTGCTGCAGCGCGGCGTCGCAAGTGTCGTGGCGGTCGACGTGGGCTACGGGCTGCTCGACTACTCTCTGCGCATCGACCCGCGAGTGAGCGTGCTGGAGCGCACGAACGCGCGCGCGCTCACCCCCGAGATGTTGCCCGACGCGCCGGCCGGCGCCGACGAGCGCTCACCCGATCTGGCGAGCATCGACGTCTCGTTCATCTCCTTGAAGATCGTGCTCCCGGCCGTGCTCAGGTGCCTGGCCGCGTCCTATGACGTGCTGGCGATGGTCAAGCCCCAATTCGAGGTCGGTCGTGCGCGCGTGGGCAAAGGCGGAGTGGTGCGCGACTCAGGCGATCGCCGCGACGCGCTGATCGGCGTGGGGCGGGTCGCGCTCGATCTGGGGGCGAGCGTGCTCGGCTACCACTCCTCGGGGCTGCCCGGGCCGAAGGGCAACCGCGAGACGTTCATCCACCTCGCCGAGCCGGGCAGGATGGGCGCCGCCGCGGACGAGCGCGAGCTGGCGGAGATGGCGCGGAGCGTGGAGCCATGAGCGAGCGCGCGATGACCGTGCTCACCCACAGACGTCCTCCCGACACGATCGGAGCGCTGCGCCGGCTGATCGACGCGGCCGCCAGCGCAGGCGTGACCATGCGACTGGACGAGGAGGAGACGCGCAAGCATCGCGATCTCGCTCCGAGCCCCGGGCTTGAGCTGGACGCGCCCCTGCGCGACGATGTCGAGCTGTGCGTGGTGCTCGGTGGCGACGGCACGATCCTGAAGGCGTTGCGACTGTATGCCGGCACGAGCGTCCCCGTGTTCGCGGTCAACTTCGGCGAGATCGGGTTCCTCGCGACGGTCGAGCCCGACGAACTCGATGCGGGCATCGATCGGGCGCTGAGCGGAGAGTTCGAGCTGTTGCAGCTGCCGGCGATCGTGCTCGACGGACCGGCCGGGGACCCCGCGGGACATGACCCGGGCGCCCGCCTCGGGATCAACGACGTCGCGATCCACCGCAAGGTCGGAGAGCGGGTCGCGGAGATCGCCTACGCGCTGGAGGGCGAGATCGTCGGCAGCGTGCGCTGCGACGGTCTGGTGATCGCGACGCCCGCGGGCTCGACCGGTTACAACCTCGCCAACGGCGGTCCCGTGATGGCCTGGGGGGTGGAGGGTTTTGCGGTGTCCTTCATAGCGCCCCATTCGCTGACGGCCCGCGCGCTCGTGGTCGCGCCAGAAGACCGCCTGACGATCCACAACCGTTCGCGCGAGCCGCTGGACGTAGCCGTGGACGGGCGTCCCGCCGGTGAGATCCCGCCCGGAGGAGCGATCGACGCGCGTTTCCTCGATGCCGTCGGAACGATCGCCCAGTTGCCCGACTCCTCGTTCTATCGTCGTCTGCGCGAGAAGTTCGGCCGGCTGGCCAGCTGACCAGAGCGGCGCTCAGCGCTCTCGCGGGCCCTTAAGGGCAGCGGGCACGGACCTACGGCGCTGCCGTCATGCCGGCCGGTGCGGTGAGCGGCGCCGGCTGCAAACCGATGCAAGGACCGGCCATGGCTCACCCAAAAAGGAAGGCGTCTATGCCGCCTTCGGCGTCGTATGCGTCCCCTCGTCGCTCTGCAATGAGACGATGAAACCGTCGAGCTGGTCCTTGGAGAACCGGCGCTGGCCGCCGGGCGTGCGGTAGCAGGCGATGTGCCCGGCGTCGGTCCAGCGACGGATCGTCGCCAGCGACACGCCCAGATAGCGAGCCGCCTGCGAACTCGTGAACACCAGCCGGCGCTCCTCGCCGGCGCCCGGCAACGGCGTGGGCAGGGTGGTTGCGGTCATCTCAGCTGTCCTCTTCCGGTCGGATGGCGGGCCATCGGCCCTGGCTCTGCGGGCGCCTCCACGAGCATGCGGAGATCCGCCTGGGCTATGTATCGCCGGAATGGGCCGACTAGTTGAGCGAGGCGCACGTTTGTGGACGTTTGGCCAGGCGAACCTGCGTCGAGCCTGCAGCCGGGCTGTCCTTCCCGTGCAAACAATCATGCACAAAGCTACTTAATCTGGACATCTCGTCCAATCCCGTTATTATGCTGTGCAAACCTACTCAAAGGGTAGCGGTTGTCCTGTGGATGGAGACAGACAGGGCCGCCTCGCAAAAGGCCCCGTGGGCCCTGGCGAAGGAGACCTATCGTGCGTTGGCATAAGTAAAGCTGTAGGAGAGGTCGCCGATGCGGCCAGACTTGAAGGCGTCGCGCACCCGGCAGACTCGGTTGCGGGGCGCCTTCGTCGCTTAACGAGCCCGTATTGCCTGGCGGCCGGGCTCGTCGGTGTGCTCCGAGCGCTAGCTGAGCGCGGGCTGGGCGATCTTGCGGGCGCGCCGCTCGAATGCGAGCTCGGCCTCGAAATCGGCGTCGTCGCCATGGACGAACGTCACCGGGCCCTCGCGCTCGAGCATCGCGATGAAGCTCTCCACGAGCTCGCCGTCGAGCTGGCGTCCGGCGACGCGGCGCAGCTCGGTCATCGCATCCTGGGGCGTCATCGGCGAGCGGTACGTTTCGCGCGCGGTCAGCGTGTCATACGTCGAGCACACCGCGATGATGCGCGAGGGCAGCGGGATCTCGTTGCCGATCAGACCGGCCGGATAGCCGCTGCCGTCGACGTGCTCGTGGTGGTAGAGGATCGCGTCCGCCACCGGTCCATAGCCGTCGAGGCGTCCCACGAGCGTCGCCCCGTCCGAGGGGTGGCGGCGGATCACCGCCCAGTCCTCGTCGGAGAGCACCTCGGCTTTGAGGATCCTGTCGGGCAGCGCGAACTTGCCGATGTCGTGCAGCAGCCCGGCCGTGTGCACGAGGTCCTGGTCGGCCTCCGAGCAGTCGATCTCGCCGGCCAGCGCGCGGGCGTAGCGAGCGACCGCCGCGGCATGGCGAGCGGTGATGCGATCGCGCAGGGCGAGCGTCTCGACGAGCGTCGTCAGCACGCCGAGCTGCAGCGAGGCCAGGTGCACCGAGCGCGCTTCCAACTGGTCGGCGCGGTCCTCCGAGCGCAGCAGCGCGACCATCAGGTACTGGAAGATGACGATCACGAGCACCGAGCCGAACAGCACCGGCAGGCCCAGGTTCATGTAGGCGACCGCGAGCACCGCCGTCAGCGCGCCCGCGGCGATCTGGCCGGGGAGCATCGGCACGAACAGTTCCCGCACCTGCCCGATCAGCCGGCGGTTCTCGACGAAGTAGTTGTCCAGCGCGATCACGCTGAAGTTGAGAGCGTTCGTGATCATGAACACTGCGAACACGACCAGTCCGAACGTGACTTCGTGCGCCAGCTGATTGGACGGGTCGTGCACGTCGCCGACCGCCGCCTGCACCAGCAGACCTCCGATCAGCGGGAACACCGCGAATGCGGCAAGATTGGTCAGCCACGCCGACAGCGGCAGCTGCCGGCCTACCGAGATGAATACGGCCGCGGCCAGCGCGATCGCCACCGCCGGCGCCGGGCCGAGCAGGCTGATCGCCAGCACCTGCGCGACGAACCCCGCCGAGAGGTGCTGACCGCGAATCGTGAACACGAGCCGCTGTCCACCCAGCGACAGCGCCAGCAGCAGTCCCACCAGCAGCAACGGCTGCCATTCCTGCGCGTCCGACAGCCACGCGGCGGCGGCGAGCGCACAGGCGAGCGCCAGCGCCTCGGCCGCGCAGAAGATACGGATGGTCAGCTTTGAGTCGTTCATGTCGTGGTTCGCGCTCCTGTCGTACTTAACGGCCGATCCGGCGTGGTCCTTAAGGTGTGCTCTGCACGCTGGACGAGTGCGAATCGCTCGACTGGTGCGAATCGAGCTGGGCCCACTCCGGCTCCGCATCGGTCGCCACCGGCGCCGCGGCAGCCGCGGTCAGCCCCCCGAGGGGCAGGCGCACGAACGCGATCGTGCTCGCCGTCGCGCCCACACCGGCGACGAGCAGGGCGGTTCGTGGCGAACCCACGACCGCAATGGCGCCACCGAGCGCAAAGCCGATCCCCGGAGAGATCGCGCCGATCGATTCGACCGCGCCCATCAGCTGAGCGTGCAGGCGCTCGGGCGTGAGTCGCTGCACCGCACTGATCAGCGCAGCCCATTGCACCCCGTTGCCGATCCCCCCGATCAAGCCGGCCGCACACGCCGGCGCCAGCGACGGCGCGACGGCCCAACCGACATAGGCCACACCGACCGCCAGCGTGGACGCGCTCAGCAGGAGTCCCAACGAGCGCTTGATCGAGCGCGCGAACACGATGCTCCCAATCGCCGCGCCGAGGCCCCAGGCGCCCAGCAGCAGGCCGTAACCGCCGTCCCCGGCGTGCAGCGTGGTCTTCGCGTAAGCGACCTCGATCGGCGGGGAGAACTCGAAGAACACCAGCGCCACCGCCTGAACGACCAGCAGCCTGCGCAGTGTCTGAGCGTTGGCGATGTGATCCCAGGCGGCCCTCAAGCGGGAGCGCACGGAGGCGGCCTCCGCGTCCTGTACGTGTGGCGTGAGGTCGATCAGCATCGCACCACACACCAGGAAGGAGGCGACGTCGATGAGCAGCGCGACCGGAACACCGAACGCGGACACCGTCGGGCCGGCGATCGCGGGGCCGAGCGTGAACGTGATGGCGAATCCGATGTTGATCGCGGCGTTCGCCCTGCGCTCGGCCTCCTGAGCGCTCGCCTCGCGCGCATCGATACCCTCGCCGTCCACGGCAAAGCCCGCGGAGGTGAGCCCGCTTTCGCCGCTGGCCAGTGCGATCCCCGCCTGGCCGGCGTACGTCTGCGCAGGGAGACCGATCGGCGCTGAGATGGTCTGGGCGTGTCGCTCGTAGGACCATTCGCGCGCGGCACGCGCGGCGGCGGCGCGCAGCAGCGCGCTGGCGGCCAGCGCGGCGGTCCCGTCGAGCGCCACCAGCACCAGCACCGCGGGCAGCGTGAAATGCCACATCACCACCGCCGCCAGCGCGGCGGTGGTTGCGGCCTCGAACAGGTAGAGCCGGCTCAGCGCGCCCCGGTGTGGGGAGGTCTCGACCCTGGCCACGAGCACAGGCACCAGGAACGCCGGAATGACCTGACTCGCGAGCAGCAGCGCCGCGACCGCGACGGCGCTCGCGGTCTGGTCGTAGACAGCGATCGACAGCGCGATGAACCCGAACCATGTGCCCAGACGGTTGACCGTGTACGCGGACACGATCCGCCGCACTCGGGACGAGCGCAGAGGCGAAGGAGCGTTTAGGGAGGTCGGCGTCGAGGGCACTGCCGGGCCACGCTACAGACAGCTTGAGATGGCAACGAGCCGTGCAACGCCGATCCCGTTCAACCGGGCCGTTCGCCAGGAGCACAAGCGCCCAGGCGCCCGTGGCGCCCGAATGTGAAGGAGCCGCGATGCGGATCGGCCTCTTTGCGCGTTGATGCGTCCAACCGGCACGAGCCCGACGCCGAGACGCGGTCCGGGTGCAGCGCCGACGGTGCGAGACGGCGCTCAGCCGCGGCCTCCGGCGACCGCGGTCATGGACGGGTCGACGCAGATCACCGGCAGCTCGGGATGGCGATGGCCGAGCAGGCGCATCAGCGAGTCCGCGTCGGCGTCATCGAGATCGCCGGCGAGGATCACCATGCGGCTACAGGCGGCGTGCTCCAGCGCTCCCGCGACGTCATCGGCCTCGACCCACCTGGTGCGGGCAGGCAGCGTCGCGCCGAACTCCGTGCGCAGCGTCGCACGGACGTGCTCGTCCGCGCCGGCGAGCAGCACCGGCGCGGAGCGTGGGGTGGACTCGGGGCCATGCTCGGGGACCACACGCAGTGCCGGCCGGCGCGATTGGTCCGGATCCCGGCGGCTCCTCGGCGACTGCGACGGCGCGCCCGGGCTCAACACCCTCAACACCGGTCGCCGTGCGCCCTCGCGGGCGTACCGTGAGACGGCCGGACTCATCCCAGCAGGGCCTTCGGGATCGGCACGCGAACATCGGTCAAAGCCTGGACGGAGTGTCCGGTCCCGATCAGGCCCGCATCCGTCTCTTCACGCGCGCCGGCGCGACGCAACGCGTACAGACCGGCGAAGCCCGCGGCGGTCAAGGTCAACCATGCGGTGAGAATGCCCAGGGCGATCATCGTGCGACTCCTTTGCGGTCGTGCTGCGTCGAGCGATTCGAGTGGCTGCGCGTCATGACCGACATGATGCGTCCTCGCGGGCCATTTGTCTGTAGAGCGGACGGTGCCGATCGTGTCGTCCTTTTGGTGTCGATTTATGTCGTCCTTGGTGGCCTGCGCGTGTCGTCCCCATCGGGCCGTGCGAAGGTTCGGGGGAGGGGTCTGGAGGACCCGCTACGGTGTGCGCTCAATGGAGGCGGGCATGCCAGGGGTGGACAGGCCGATCAGGGTGATCATCGCCGACGACCACGCGGTCGTGCGCGACGGGATCCGGATGGTGCTCGAGCGCGAGGCCGGCGAGTTCGACGTCGTCGCCGAAGCCGCCGACGTGCCCTCGACGATCAGGGAAGTTCGCGAGCACAAGCCCGACCTGCTGACGCTCGACCTGACGATGCCCGGAGGGTCGAGCCTTGCGGCGCTGCCGTCCTGCTTCGTCGCCCACCCGACGCTGGCCGTGGCGATCCTGACGATGCGCGAGGACCCCGAGTACGCCCGCCAGGCGCTGCGTGCGGGCGCGCGCAGCTATGTGCTCAAGGAGGCCGAGCCCGCCGAGCTGCTGCAGGCGTTCAGGCTGGCCGTGGCCGGCGGCAACTACCTGCATCCCCGCCTCGGCGCGCTGATGGCCGCCGGCGAGGAGTCCCCGGCCGACGGCGTCGCGCTGTCAGAGCGCGAGCGCGAGGTCGTGCGGCTGATCGCCAACGGCTACACGAACCCCCAGATCGCCGAGCAGCTGCACGTCGCCGAGCGCACCGTCAAGACCTATCGCGCCCGCGCGATCGAGAAGCTCGGGTTCTCCTCGCGCTCGGAGATCACCGCCTACGCCCGCAAATTGGGGCTCGTCGAGTAGCACCCGGCCAGGGGACCCCGGCTTCCTACACTCCCTTCAATGACCGACCGCAGCCGCTGGATCGCCCTCTACGTGCTGTGCGTGGGCGTGCTGATGATCGTGCTCGACGCGACCGTCGTGAACGTCGCCCTGCCCTCGATCCAGACCGATCTCGGCTTCTCCCAGTCGAGCCTCGCCTGGGTCGTCAACGCGTACCTGATCGCCTTCGGCAGCCTGCTGCTGCTGGCCGGCAGGCTCGGAGACCTGATCGGCCGCCGAACGGTGTTCATGGCTGGTCTCGTCGTGTTCACCGCGGCGTCGCTGACGTGCGGACTGGCGCAGAGCCAGGAGATGCTCGTAGCGGCCCGCTTCGTGCAGGGCGTCGGCGGCGCGATGACCTCGGCGGTCGTGCTCGGCATGATCGTCACGATGTTCCCCGACCCTCGCGAGCAGGCCAAGGCGATCGGCGTCTACGGCTTCGTCGCCTCCGCCGGAGGCTCGGTGGGACTGCTCGCCGGCGGCGTGCTGACGCAGGCGATCAACTGGCATTGGATTTTCTTCATCAACGTGCCGATCGGCATCGCCACGGGCATCGTGGCGCTGCGCCTGCTGCATCGCGACGAGGGCATCGGCTTCGGCGCCGGCGCCGACGTGCTGGGCGCGGCGCTGATCACGAGCTCGTTGATGCTGGGCGTCTACACGATCGTCAAGCCCGCCGCCGAGGACGGCTGGGGGGCGGCGCGCACGCTCGAGCTGGGCGCCGTCTCGCTCGCGCTGGGGCTCGCGTTCGTGCTGCGCCAGGCACGGGCGCGCAACCCGCTGATCCCATTGCGGATATTTCGCTCGCGCAACGTCTCAGGCGCGAACGTCGTGCAGATGCTGATGGTCGCGGGCATGTTCGGAATGTTCTTCCTCGGCGCCCTCTACCTGCAGCGAGTGCTCGGCTATGACGCGCTGGAGATCGGCTTGGCGTTCCTGCCGGCGACGGTCGTGATGGGCATCCTCTCTCTGCGCTACTCCGAACGACTGATCATGCGCTTCGGCGCACGCACGATGCTGTTTCCCGGCCTGATCCTGATTGCGTCCGGGCTGCTGCTGTTCTCGCGCGCCCCCGTGCACGGCGACTACCTCACGAACGTCCTGCCGGTGATGCTTCTGTTCGGCTTCGGCATCGGCAGCTCGTTCCCCTCGCTGATGACGCTCGCGATGTCGGGTGCGACCCCCGAGGACGCGGGCCTGGCCTCGGGCCTTGTCAACACCTCTGCGCAGGTGGGCGGCGCGCTGGGTCTCGCGGTCCTCGCCACGCTCTCCGCGACCCGCACCGGCCATCTGCTCGCCGGCGGCTCCTCCGACGCGGCTGCGCTGGTGGGCGGCTATCACCTTGCGTTCGTGATCGGCGCCGCCCTGATGGCTCTCGCCTTCGTGGTGGTCGCTCACAGTCATACAACCGGTGGCCATACCCGCTCACCAGATGCAGGCCGAACACGGCGCCGACGAGGCCGAGGGACGGCAGCGGGAGTTCTCCCAGGCGGCGTAAAGCGGCGCGGTGCGCCCCCGGGAAGCGTCTTGGACTCGCGCGGCTGCTAGGCCACCCCGCCGGGTTGCAACTGATCGAGCATGGCGGGGTCGGGACGTCCGGCGAGCGGTACCGCCAGGCGCATAACGGTGCCTTTGCCCGGGGCGGGGACGAGTTCGAGCTCGCCGCCGACGAGCTCGGCGCGCTCGCGCATGCCTGACATGCCGAAGCCGCCCTCCAGGCCGTCGCCGCGCGGACCGAGGCGATCGGCTTCCGGGCAGGCCCTTGCCGTTGTCGGTGACCGACGCGCGCACGACGCCATCGCGCTCGGTCACGCTGACCACCGCGCGCTCGGCCTCGGCGTGGCGGCTGACGTTCGTGAGCGCCTCCTGGACGACGCGGTAGATCGTGCTCTCGAGCTCGGGGTCCAGTCGCTTGGGGTCGTGCTCGGGTCCGAGGTCGATCTCGGTCTGGACGTCCAGACCGTCGATCGCCTGCATGCGCCGGGCGAGCGCCTCCAGGGCGGCCGCGAGACCGAGATCGTCCAGCGCGGCGGGCCGGAGCTCGGTGATCAGGTGGCGCAGACCGTCGATCTCCTCGCCGAGCCCCTCCAGCACTGCGTCCACCGCGCCGCTCAGAGCCTCCCGTTCGTCAATGTCGCGTGCGTTGGCCAGCTTCAACCGCAGCGCGCCCAGCCCCTGCACGGTCTCGTCATGGATCTCGCGCGCCCAGCGCGTGCGCTCGCGCTCGCGTGCCTCCATGCCATAGCGCAACCGCTCGATCTCGACCGAGCGCTCCGCCTGCAGGCGCTGCGCGACGCTCGCCGCAAACGCGCTCAACGCCTCCCGGTCGGGACCTCTGAAGCCGGCGTCCCGGCGTAGCGCGATGACGAGGCCTCCGCCCTGCCCTTCCATGCTGAAAGGCTCGACGAGCAACGCGCGCGCCTCGATCCCGAGTTCGTGCAGCAGCGCCGCGTCCTGCCCGCGGGGACGATCCATCGCCACCGGCTTGCCCTGCAGGTAGAGCGCCCCCAGGGCGCTGCCTTCGACCGGCACGATGCGAAGTCGCGGCCGGCTCTCGCCGCTGGCGGCCGCGACGCGCAGCTCGCCGCGCTCCTCGATCACCATCAGCAAAGAGCTGGCGTCGAGCAGCGCCAGGCCGCGGTCGGCCATCAGGCGCAGCAGCCACAACTCAGATCCCGTGAGCACCGCGCGGGATTATGGACTATGCGCCCGTCGAACCCTACGGGTACGCCGTCGCCACCCCGTCCCGTTCGCTCTGTGCCGCCGCGCGGGTGTGCGCGAGCAGCTGCTCGCAATCGAGATCCTCGCGCCACGCGGCCAGGCCGACCGATACGCGCAGGGGGCGGCGCACGCCGTCGGTCTCGATCTTGATCGCGCGCATGCGGTCGAGCACACGCCTGGCGACGATCTCTCCCCGCGGGCCGTCGGCGCCCGGGAGCACGACCAACAGCTCGGTGTCGCTGGGACGCCCGACCCGGTCAAAGCGTCGCAGCTCGCGCATCAGCGCCGGGCCGGCGTAGGCGAGCGCCTGCTCGGGCAGCTCGCGTCCGTGGCGCGAGGCGAGCTCGGCGAGATCGTCGATCGCCACCAACAGGCAGCTGAGCGGCGTACCGTGGCGACCGGCGCGGTTGATCTCCTCTTCCAGGCGGTCTTCGAGCGCGCTCGAAGAGAGGCAGTCGATCCGAGCCCGCACGTCCGCATGGCCCTCCGGGGAAGGCGAGTCGATACGCGGATGGGTGTCGTTGGCAGCCATGCCTGTTGGGCGGTCGAGTGTACGCGTGAGCCGACCGTGTTGCGGGATCCGTCCCGCCATCGTTGCTCCGATTATGCCTGCTCAGTGCGGTCGTGTCGTGAATCGCAAGCACATTCCCGCGACGGTAAGACCCCGTCACGGGTTCCGGTGAGCGCGACCCCGCGCGAGTACCGTCCCCGTCCGCTGCTACACATGCCCGGATGTTGCAAGAGTTGAACGTCGAGAACCTGCTGCTGATCGAGCGCGCCCAGCTGCGGCTCGCTCCGGGCCTGAACGTGCTCACGGGCGAGACGGGCTCGGGCAAGACGGTGTTGGCGCACGCGCTGGATCTGCTGCTGGGCGGGCGCGCGCGACCGGGGATAGTCCGCCCGGGGGCGAGCGAGGCTTATGTCGAGGGTGTGTTCGAGTTGCCGGACGCGCTGCGCCGGGAGCTTGGGGAGCGCCTGGCGGCGGACGCGGGCGAGATCGTGCTGGCGCGGCGGATCGACGCGGACGGGCGCCGTACGCGCGCATACCTGAACGGCCGGGCGGCGACGGTCGGCGAGCTGCGTGATGTCGGCGGACGACTCGTTTCTTTCTACGGCCAGCACGAGCACCGCAAGCTGACCGTCGCGGGCGCTCAGTTGCAGGTTCTCGACGGGCGCTGTGGTCCGGAGCAGACCGAGCGTCTGCGCCGGTGCGCCGAGGCCTTCGGCCTGTGCACGGAGCTGGAGGCCGAGCTGGAGCAATTGCGCCAACTCGCGGATGCGCGGGAGCGCGAGCTCGAGCTGCTTGTGCATGAGCTCGCCGAGATCGATGAGACGGCGCCGGAGGAGGATGAGCACGAGCGGCTGCTCGCCACGCGCGAGCGGTTGCGCCGCTCGGACGCGCTGTGCTCCGCCGCTGGGTATGGCGCGCAGGGGCTGGCGCCCGATTCCGGAGAGGATCCGGGCGCCGTGTCGCTGCTCGCGGCCGTCACGGCGCGGTTGGAGGCGGTGGCAAACGTCGATCCCGCCTTGGACGCGCTTGCCGAGCGTCTGCGTGCGATCGTGGTGGAGTCGCAGGACCTTGCGGGTGAGTTGCGTGACTATTCAGAACGGCTCGCGGGCGAGGACCGCTCGCTGGAAGAGGTCGAACAGCGTCTTACCGCGATCGAGCGACTGGTTCGCAAGCACGGCGCCTCGATCGCGGATGTGCTCGCCTACGCCGAGCGCGCGCGTGCGCGCCGGGAGGAGCTCGACGGGGCGCAGGGAGCGCTCGTGCACACCGAAGAGCGCCTGGGGAGCGCCCGAGCGCAGCTGGATCGGCATGTGGCGGCGTTGCGCGACGCGCGCCGTCGGGCGGCTCCGCGCCTGGCCGAGGGGGTGCGCGAGCAGCTGGCCGCGCTGGCGATGGGCGACGCGGAGTTCGAGGTGAAGCTCACCGAGCGAGCAGCCGGACCCGTTGGCGGGGACGGGGTCGAGCTGATGATCGCGCCCAACCCGGGGGTTCCCGCGGGGCCGTTGCGTGAGATCGCCTCCGGCGGCGAGCTCTCGCGGGTGATGCTGGCGGTGATCACCGCCTCCGCCGCCGGCGAGCGCGCGGGAACACGGGAGACGGACGAGCAGTCCGCGCTGGGAACGCTGGTTTTCGACGAGATCGACGCCGGCATCGGCGGACACACGGCGCGCGCGGTCGGTGAGCGTCTCCGGGCGCTGGGGAAGAGCAGGCAGGTGTTGTGCATCACGCATCTGCCGCAGATCGCCTCGCTGGGAGCGCGTCACTTTTCGGTCGTCAAGGACACCTCGGCCGATCCGACCCTGGCCACGGTCGTTCAGCTGGGTGAGCCGCAGGTCGTCTCCGAGCTGGTGCGCATGCTGGGAGCGCAGGACGGGGACGCCACGGCTCGTCGTCACGCCAGGGATCTGCGCAAGGCCGCCTGAGGACCGGCGAGCGGGTAATCTCGCCGACATGGCCGCTACCAGGCAGCCACCCGACGAGGCCGCTCAACCAGCCGGCCCGGCTGCGCCTCCGGTCGGCTCGGCTCAACGGGAAGGCGCCGACACATCGCCGCCGACTATTCCCGGGATCGCACCCTGGCGCACCGTCACCGGTCCGGCACGGACGGGCCGGCGCACGAAGCTGCTCGTGCGCCGCCTGCAACGCGGGGACATTGCGGTGATAGATCACCTCGACGTCGACCGGGTCTCGGCCGAGGAGCTGATCGCCGCGGGCGCCGCGGCGGTGGTCAACTGTCGCTCCTCCAGCAGCGGCACTTACCCGAATCTCGGTCCGCAGTTGCTGGTCGAAGCGGGCATCCATCTCGTGGATCTGCCCGACGATTCGCTGTTCGAACAGGTTTCCGACGGTGAGACGATCACCGTGCGCGACGAGCAGGTGCTGCGTGGCGAGGGCGTTCTCCTCGCACGTGGCGAGGTGCTCGACCTGGCGCGGGTGCGCGCGGAGACCGAGGCGCGACGGCGCGAGGTCGGCGAGGCGCTGGAGCGGTTCGCGCATAACACGATCGAGCACATGCGCGAGGAGCGCGAGCTGCTCGCCGGCAGGATCGACCTGCCGAGGTTCGCGACGGACTTCCGCGACCGTTCGGCGCTCGTGGTCGTACGCGGCGTCGATCATCAGCGCGACTTGCGCGCTTTGCGGCCGTTCATACGCGACATGCGCCCGGTGCTGGTGGCGGTCGACGGAGGGGCGGAGGCCCTGCTTCAGGCGGGACTGTGCCCGGACATGATCGTCGGTGACATGGATTCGGCCGGCGAGGCGGCGCTGCGCTGCGGCGCCGAGCTGGTCGTACATTCCTATCCCGATGGCCGTGCTCCGGGACGCGCGCGGCTGGACGAGTTGGGCGTCCCCTACAAGCTGGTGCCCGCGCCGGGCACGAGCCAGGACGTCGCGATGCTGCTCGCAGCGGAGAAGGGCGCCCGTTTGATCGTGGCGGTAGGCTCGCAGTTCAACCTCGTGGAGTTCCTGGATCGCAACCGCGAGGGGATGTCCTCGACGTTCTTGACGCGGTTGCGCATCGGCGAGATCCTCGTCGACGCGAAGGGCGTGAGCCGGTTGTATCACCCGCGCCCGGGGCTGACTCCGCTGCTGGTGGTGATCGCGGCGGGCCTGATCGCGATGATCGCGGTCGTGTGGATGACACCGGCGTTGCGGGATGTCGTGGATCTGTTGTGGCTGAAGCTCCAACTGCTGTTCTCCGCAGGCTGAGCCGTCGTCTGACGCTTCCGGCTCGCCTTCTCCGAGCTGCACCGATCTATTCTCTGCACGAGCGATGTTCGACTACCGCTACCACGCGCTGTCCCTCGCGGCAGTCCTGCTCGCACTCGCGGTCGGCATCGTCATCGGTGTGGCGATCGGCGACTCCAACCTGGTGTCTTCGGCGAAGAACGGGATCGTCGCGAACCTGAACTCGGAAGTGAGCGGCGCGCGCAAGCAGGCGGAACAGCTGCAGGAGAAGCTCACCGACGAGGAAGCCTTCTCGAACGGGTTGTATCCATTGGCGGTCCACGACCTGTTGAGCGCACGCAGCATCGGCTTGGTGTTCCTCGGCGCCTCCTCCGATCACGCCGACGGGCTGGTGCGTTCGGCGGTCACGCAGGCCGGTGGCGACCTGACGGTCGTGGCGGCGGTGCGCGAGCCTCTGAACCTGCCCGCGATCGCCCGGGAGGCGGTCGGCACTCACTACGCGGCGTTGGCGGGCTCGACAGCGCTGATCGAACGGTTCGGCAAACTCATGGGACGGCAGCTGGTCAGTGGCGGGCAAGCGGTCGATCGTGAGCTGCTCAGCCGCGTGCGGGGCGGTCTGATGAGCGCGTTCGACGGACAGCTCGTCCATCTCGAAGGACTGGTCGTCGTGCGCGCGGACCCGACCGAAATGAGCCCCGAACAGGCCGCCGCGAGCGCGGCGTTCGAGACCGGGTTGCTGAGCGGAGTCGCCGCCGTCGGGGTGCCCGCCGTGGGAGTGGAGCTGAGCGGAACCGAACCGAGTCAGATCACGTGGTACAAGAGCAAGAACGTCTCAAGCGTGGACGATCTCGACGCCCCGGCAGGACAGGCGGCGCTCGCGTATGCGTTGGCGGGCGCCCACGGTGCGTTCGGAGTGAAGCCCACGGCCGACTCGCTGCTTCCCAGCGCGGTGCCTTAGCAGTGCACGCCTCGCCGCTTGTCCTCGCGTGCGCGCTCGGCGCGCTGCTTGGCAGACCGACCTTGCGTGCACTGCGCGCTGCGGGGCAGACTCGACCCAACTATCGCGGGCGCGAGCTGCCGGTTCCGCTGGGCGTGCTGATCGTCGTGTCCGCGCTGCTTGCCGGCGTGCCGCTCGTGCTGATCGAACGGGTCGGAAAGGTGGCGATTCTGTACCCGCAACTGGTCCCGGTGGCGGTTTACGTGCTCGGGGTGGCCTGCCTGGGCCTGATCGACGACACGCTCGGCTCTCAGCGGGCGGGGGTGGCTGTCCCGCGCGGCTGGCGCGGGCACGGCGCGGCGGCGATGCGCGGCGAAATGTCCACCGGAACGCTGAAGGCGGCCGGTTCGCTCGGGCTGGCGCTGCTGGCGACGGACTTCACCGGCCTGTCTGTCGGTCGTTGGCTGTTGGCGTCCGCCGTGCTTGTGCTGGCGACCAACGCGCTGAACCTGCTCGACCTGCGCCCGGGGCGCGCGTTCAAGATGTTCGTGCTGCTCGGCGCGGGGCTTACGATCGGCGCACGCGAACTGCGCCCGTTGTGGACGCTCGGCCTGTTCGTCGGGCCGGCGCTCGTCGCGGGCGCCTATGACCTGCGCGAGGAGGCGATGCTGGGGGACACCGGCGCGAATCTCCTGGGCGCGCTGGCGGGGCTGTGGATGGTGCTGGTCTTGTCGCAAACCGGCCAGCTGCTCGCGCTCGCGCTGCTCGTGATCGTGACCGTTTACGGGGAGCTGCGCTCCATTTCGGAGTTCGTCTCGCGAGTGCCGCTGCTGCGGAGGCTAGACTCCTGGGGTAGGCCGTCCTGACGCCCTTTTATGACCTTGCCCAGCACCGACCGCCACGCGGACACCCCAGCGAAGACCCGGTTCATTTTCGTTACCGGCGGCGTCGTCTCCTCGCTCGGCAAGGGCATCGCTGCGGCCTCGATCGGACGCTTGCTGGTGGCGCGGGGGTTGACGGTGGCGATGCAGAAGTTCGACCCCTACATCAACGTCGACCCGGGCACGATGTCGCCGTATCAGCACGGCGAGGTGTTCGTCACCGAGGACGGCGCCGAGACCGATCTGGACCTCGGCCACTACGAGCGCTTCACCGACGCGAACACGAGCCGCGCCTGCAACGTGACGGCCGGCGGGGTATATGACACGGTCATCCGACGCGAGCGCCGTGGGGACTATCTCGGCGGCACCGTGCAAGTGGTGCCGCATATCACCGATGAGATCAAGCAGCGGGTGGCGCTGATCGCCGAGTCCAGCGACGTCGACGTCGTGATCACCGAGATCGGGGGCACGGTCGGGGACATCGAGTCGTTGCCCTTCCTGGAGGCGATCCGCCAGTTCCCCGTGGATGTGGGGCGCCGGCGCTGCATGTACATCCACCTGACGCTCGTCCCATACATCGGGCATGCGGGCGAGCTGAAGACCAAGCCGACGCAGCACTCGGTCAACGAGTTGCGGCGCATCGGGATCGCGCCGGACATGCTGATGTGCCGCTCCGAGGGCCCGCTGTCGAGCGAGATCCGTAAGAAGATCGCGCTGTTCGCGAGCCTGCCGATGGACGCCGTGGCGAGCGCGCGCGACGTGGACGACATCTACAAGGTGCCGCTCGTGTTCGCCGATCAGGGCGTCGACGACTTCATCCTCGACCACTTCGCGATGCAGGCGCCCCCGCCCGAGCTTCAGGATTGGCGCGAGCCGATCGAGCGCGCGGAACGGGCCACGCGCGAGGTCACGATCGCGCTCGTCGGCAAGTACGTGCAGCTCGCCGACGCCTACCTGTCGGTGTCCGAGGCGCTGCGTCACGCCGGCGCGCTGCAGGGCGGGCGGGCGCGGATCGAGTGGGTCGACTCCGAGAGCCTCGAGGACCCTGACGGCGGCGCGGCCGCGCGGCTGGCGCAGGCCGACGGCATCCTCATCCCCGGCGGGTTCGGCGGGCGCGGGATCGAGGGTAAGATCGCGGCGGCTCGGATCGCGCGCGAGCAGTCGATCCCGTATCTGGGCATCTGTCTCGGAATGCAGGTCGCGGTGGCGGAGTTCGCGCGCCACGTCGCCGGCATGGAGGGCGCGAACTCGACCGAGTTTGACCTGGAGACGCCCTATCCGGTGATCGATCTGCTGCCCGAGCAGAAGGAGGTCGCCGATCTCGGCGGCACGATGCGTTTGGGCGCCGACCCGATCAAGCTGCACGACGGCACTCGCGCCCGGGAGATCTACGGCGAGGCGGTCGTATATGAGCGCCACCGCCACCGTTACGAGGTCAACAACCTGCTGCGCAAGCGCCTGCAATCGGCGGGCTTGACGGTATCCGGCACCTCTCCCGACGATCGCCTCGTGGAGACGATCGAGCTGGCCGAGCACCCGTTCTTTCTCGCCTCGCAGTTTCACCCCGAGTTCAAGTCCCGCCCCGAGCGCCCCGCGCCTCTGTTCCGCGAGTTCGTCGCCGCGGCGCTCTTGAGGGTGGGCGAGGACGCTGAGATCGCCGACGGTGGGACCGCGGAGATCGTCGTTCGAGCCGGCGAGACTCCGGCTTCGGCGTCGCGCTCGTGAGCGATACCGGGCTCTCCGGCGATCTTCGCCCCGGTGCGCCCGTAACGCCGAGTGAGTCGGGCACTTTGCGCGTGGAGGCGGTCTTCCACGATGTCGCCCCCCAACAGGCCGATACGCTTGCGGCCGAGTTGATCGCGCGCGCTCACGAGCTGGCGAACATGCCTGAGCACGCGTGCGACGTCGATGTGAACGTCCGGCGTGAGCCCTCTGGCACTTGCGGCGCCGGCAGCGTGTAGCTTGCGCCGTCCATGCTGAAGCTCCGCCGCGCCACCGTCACGCAGGCCGGACCGCCCGACGGTCCCGAGCAGGAGCTCGTGGTGGAGTTGGACGGTCGGACACGCGCGGCGATCGCCGACGTTGCGCTGCTCGGCGCGGCGCAAACGGGGGACGAGGTGATCGTCAACGCCCAGGCGCTCGACCTCGGATTGGGCTCGGGAGGCTTCGACGTCGTGCACGTCAACCTCACCCGCGGGCTGAGCGGTGACGGCGCCCCGGGAGCGCATGTGATGAAGCTCAACTACACGAGCCTCCAGCACGCCGTCCGCCCGGTCGAGGACCGAGGACTGAACCTGCCCCTGCGTCGACCCGTCGCGATGCTCGCGCTGCACGGCCAGCTCGCACCGGTCGTATGGGCGTTCGCGCAAGCCATGCCGGACGCTCGCCTCGGCTACGTGCAGACCGAGGGCGGAGCGCTCCCGGGCGGTCATTCGCGCACCGTTCGCGCGCTGCGCGAACGGTGCCTGCTCGCGGGACACCTCACCGCGGGCGCCGCCTTCGGCGGCGAGGGGGAGGCAATCACGACCGCCGGGGCGCTGCATCACGGACTTGACACGCTCGGTTGGGACGCGGCGGTGTGCGGGCCCGGACCGGGGATCGTGGGCTCGGACTCGCCCCTTGGGCACGGCGGGCTGTCGGCGCTGGACAGCGCGCACGCGGCGCTCTCGCTCGGCTGCGAGGCGTTGATCGTCGCCCGGATGTCCTCGGGCGATCCCCGCGCACGCCATCGTGGCATCTCTCATCACACGCTGACCGTGCTCGACCTGGTGCTCGCGCCCGTCACGGTCGCGTTGCCGGCAGGCATGCGCTCGCCCGTCGGCGCCGATCTGCGCGCGGGCCTCGGCGCGGTCTTCGGCGGCGCGATGCCGAGCCGGCCCGGCCTGGAGCTCGACGTCGAGCGCCCCGCGCGCATCACCCGCCACGACTGGCGTCGCGCCGTCATCGACCTTCCCGCGTATGCGACATCGGGTCTACCGGCGCACACGATGGGCCGCAGCGTGACTCAGGATCCACTGTTCTTCGGCGCTGCGCTCGCCGCCGGCGCCGCATTGGGAGAGCTCGTCGGGCAAGCCCCCGTCGAGGAGCCCTCCGACGGCGGGCGTGACGGCGGCGATCCACGGGCAGGAGCCGGTCGGGCAGACGCGAAGCTCGGTATGTGAGCACCACCGCCACGTCGCCACCCCTCAGCGCGATCGAGCCCCTGGTGCTCGAGTTCCTCGCATATCTGGAGCTCGAGCGGGGCCTGTCGCGTAACACCCTGCAGGCATACCGCTCGGACCTGCTGCAGTTCGGGGAGTTCCTGCGCCGGCGCAAAGTCGATCCGCTTAGGGCCGGGCACGGCGATCTCGCGGCGTTCCTGTCCGAGCTGGCCGGCGCGGGGGCGCCCGGCTCCACGGATGGTGAGCAGGTAACTCGTGTAGCCGTCTCGGCGGCGACCCTGCGGCGCAAGGCCGCATGTCTACGCTCGTTCTACCGGCATCTGCGCCGCGAGGGCACGATCATGCACGACCCGACCGCAGAGCTGCGCGGGCCGCGGCGCACTCAGCGCCTACCGGTGGCGCTCACGCGTGGCGAGGTCACGCGGCTGCTCGGCGAGCCCCGCGGAACCGCTCCCCTCGCGCTGCGCGACCGGGCACTGCTGGAGCTGCTGTACGCGTGTGGCCTGCGCGCATCTGAGGCGACCGGTATGGAACTGAGCGACATCGACCTGGAGGAGGGGATGCTGCGCGCGCGCGGCAAGGGCGCCAAGGAACGGATCGTCCCGATCGGCGCGAGCGCCATCGCGGCGACGCGCGCATATCTGCAGCGAGGACGTCCCGTGCTGGTCGGCATCCAGCTCCAGTCGAGGCTGCTCGTGAACGCGCGCGGCGGCACCTTGACGCGCCAGGGGCTGTACAAGATCGTCCAGGGTCACGCGCGCCGTGCCGGCCTGGAGCGCAAGATGAGCCCCCACACTCTGCGCCACACCTTCGCCACGCATCTGCTCGCCGGGGGCTGTGACCTGCGCTCGCTGCAGGAGATGCTCGGCCATTCCGACCTGGCGACCACGCAGGTCTACACCCACCTGTCGGCGGAGCGGTTGAAGGACGTCTACTTCGACGCCCACCCCCGTGCCCGGCGCCAACGCTGACGTTGCCGAGCGCCGGTGGGGACTAACGGCATGGGGGAGGATGCGCGGATATCGTGAGGAAGGTCACGACCGGATGAGCGAGCGCGCGAATCGACATGCGACGGACGAGCAGCCGAGTCGTCGGGCGTTCGTGCTCGTGATAGACGCGTGCGGCGTCGGCGCGCTCCCGGACGCCGCCGAATATGGCGACGAGGGCACGAACACGCTCGCGCATGTGGCCGAGGCGGTCGGCGGGATGCAGCTTCCCACGCTTGCCTCGCTCGGCCTGGGGTCGATCCTGGCGCTCGCCGGCATTGCGCCGGCGAGCGATCCGGCGATATTCGGGCGTCTGCACGCGCTCGGTCCCGGCAAGGACTCCACGGCCGGTCACTGGGAGCTGATGGGGATCGTGCTCGATCGTCCGCTGCCCACCTATCCCGACGGGTTTCCGCCCGCGGTGATCGACAGGCTGCAGGCGGCGATCGGACGGAAGGTTCTCTGCAACCGCCCCTACAACGGCATCGCCGCGATCGAGGATCACGGCGACGAGCACCTGCGCACGGGCGCGCTGATCCTCTACACCTCCCAAGACTCAGTCCTGCAGCTGGCGGCTCACACCGGGCGCGTGCCGATCGAGGAGCTGTATCGCGCCTGCGAAGCCGCGCGGGCGCGGATGACCGGGGAGCATGCCGTCGGCCGGGTGATCGCACGGCCGTTCACAGGCGAGCCGGGAGCGTTCGAGCGCACCGACGGACGGCGCGACTTCGCGCTTGCTCCGCCCTGCGGCGGCTACCTTCAGGAACTCGTCGACGCCGGCGTGCCGACGCATGCGGTGGGCAAGATCTCCGACCTGTTCGCCGGCGTCGGGATCGGCCACTCCCACCCGGGAGCGACCAATGCGCGCGCCCTGAAGAGCGCGCGCCTGCTGTTCGAGGAGGTCGACCGGGGGCTGGTGTTCGTCAACCTGATCGAGACCGACCAGGTGTACGGGCATCGCAAGGATTCGTTCGGCTTCCACGAAGCCCTGCGCGCGATCGACGCCGAGTTGGGTAGATGGCTGGCGGGGCTGGGCTCGGAGGACCTGCTGATCGTGACCGCCGATCACGGCGTGGACCCGGCTCACGCCGGTACAGATCACACGCGCGAGTACGCGCCGCTGCTGGCCGTCACGGGGGAGATGCTCGCGTCGCGGTCCGGCCCGATCACGGGTGGGAACGCCGCGGGCGGACGTCACGACGGACCGCTGGCCGACGTCGGCGCCACGGTGCTGCGCTGGCTGACCGGAGCCGACAGCAAAACGCTTCCCGGGAATGCTTTCGTAGGCTGAGGTCGTGCCCGAGCTTCCCGAGGTCGAGACGATCAGGCGCCAATTGGCGCCGCTGGTGGAGGGCCGGACGCTGGCCTCGATCGAGATTCTCGATCCCCGTTGGTCGCGGCCGCTAGCGCCGGCCGAACTTGCCGATGCGCTCCTCGGGCGGCGCATAGAGGAGCTTGGTCGACGCGGCAAGTATCTGGTGTGGAACTTCTCCGAAGAGGTGTATCTCGCCCAGCATCTGCGCATGACCGGCGCCGTCCTCTCCGAGCCCGACCCCGAGCCAAGTCATGTTCGCGTCCGGCTGGGACTGCGACCCAAGCGCCGTCTGGTAATCGTCGATCCGCGCAGGTTCGGCACCGGCGAGCTGTTGTTGGGCGAGCCCGCGTTGGAGGCGTTCTTCGCCGCACGCCTGGGCTACGAGCCCTTCGACAAGCGCTTCACCGCCGAGCACCTGCGGGCGCTCGCGCGCGGGCGCAGCGCCCCGATCAAGGCGCTGCTGCTCGACCAGCGGCGGATCGCTGGCGTCGGCAACATCTACGCCGACGAGGCGCTCTTTCGCGCTTCGATTCATCCGCTGCGGCCCGCGGGACGGTTGACACGCGAGCAGTATGCGCTGCTGCGGGAGACGATCGTCGAGGCGCTCACCGAAGGCATCGACGCGCGGGGCGCAACGATCGACGACTTCCGCCACGTCGACGGCGTGCGCGGCTCCTTCCAGGACCGCTTTCTCGTGCACCGCCGCGCCGGCGAGCCGTGTCCGCGGTGCGCGACGACGATCGTGAAGATGGTCGTCGCCGGACGCGGCACGTACGTGTGCGAGACCTGCCAGCCGCGGCCGAGACGGCACGCACGGCGCAGATGAGCCGAGCCCGCCGGTCAGGCAGGCCGTGATCCGGCGTTCTGATCGAGGCGGAAGGCCCGGGAAGGCCCGGCTGGGCGCTCAGGCGGCCAGCATCTCGTCGAGACGACCGCTCTCGATCGCGTCCTGCACCTCGGCGAACCCTCCGAGCAGCTCGCCGTCGATCAGCACCTGCGGGAACGTCATCATCCCGGTCCGGCTCGCGAGTTCCACGCGACCCTGCGGATCCTTGGAGAGGTTCACTTCAGAGAACTCGACCCCGCGCGCCTTGAGCATGCCCTTCACGCGAGCGCAGAACGAGCACGGCTCCGTGCTGTAAACGGTGATCTCACTCATTACTTCACTAAGTATAGCCCCATTTTGGCGGTTGCTCGCCGGTATTCCCGGCGTGCATGGGCGGGTGCGCCGGGCGCGATCCTAGACTCGGAGACGATGCCGGGACCTGTCAAGACGGAGGCCGTCGTGCTGCGCTCGCTGCGCTACGGCGAGGCCGATCGGATCCTGCACCTCTACACGCCTCAGCTCGGGCGGGTGAGCGCGATCGCCAAGGGCGTGCGCCGCGCGCGCAGCCGCTTCGGCGGAAGGCTGGAGCCCTTCTTTCGCCTGCAGCTCGACCTGCACGAAGGTCGCGGCGAGCTGCTCACCGTCACCGGCGCGCAGACCGTCGAGGGCTATCCGCGCCTGCGCTGCGACGCCTGCGCGCTCGACGCCGCAGCGCGCGCGTGCGATGCCGTCGGGCGGCTGTTCGAGACGGGCGAGCCGCACCCGAACGTATTCAACCTGCTCTGCCGCCGCCTGGCGCTGCTCGACGCCGGCGCCGGGGCGGCGAGCGGACGTCCGGACGCGCTCGCGTTCAGGTTGAAGCTGATGCTCGCGGCCGGTCTCGCGCCCCAGCTGGGCGCGTGCGCGGGCTGCGGTGAGCGCGAACACCTCGTCGGCTTCTCCGGCGCAGCCGGGGGCGTCGTGTGCGGCGCCTGCGAGGCTGCGTCGTTCCCGCTCGACACCGACGCCTACCGCTTCATGACCGAGGCGCTCGGCCAGCCCTTGGCCGAGGCCCCGAGCGCGCCCGAGGCGGCGCTCGGCCAGGTCGAGCGGGCGATCTCCGAAACGCTCGAGCACCACGCCCACGTCCGCCTGATGCCCGCCGCGGCCGCCGGGATGGCCGCCTGATGGGCATAGCCACCGACCCCGACTCGGTCGCCGCCCGGTTCGCGGCGCTGACGATCGCCCGCGAGGAAGCCTCGCTCTCCGCGCTGGGCGCCCGCTCCTATCCGGCGCGGCGTGCGCACGAGGAGGCCGACTGCGCGCTGCGCACCCCGTTTCAGCGCGACCGCGACCGGATCGTGCACAGCAAGGCGTTTCGCCGGCTCACCCACAAGACGCAGGTGTTCGTCGCGCCCGAGGGCGACCACTACCGCACGCGGCTAACGCACACGCTCGAGGTCACGACGATCTCCCGCACGGTCGCGCGCGCGCTTGCGCTGAACGAGGACCTGACCGAGGCGATCGGGCTCGGCCACGACCTCGGGCATCCGCCGTTCGGGCACATCGGCGAGGAGGTGCTCGACCGCTGCCTGCGCGAGCGCTTCGACGGCGCCTTTCGTCACTACGAGCACTCGCTGCGCGTCGTCGACGTCCTGGAGCGGGACGGGGCCGGGCTGAACCTCACCGAGCAGGTGCGCGACGGGATCGCCCGCCATTCCGGGCGCGCCGATCCTCCCGGCACGCTGGAGGGGCGGATCGTGCGCTTGATCGACCGCGTCGCCTACATCAACCACGACATCGACGACGCGCTGCGCGCCGGGCTGCTGCGCGAGGCCGAGCTGCCTGGCGAGCCGATCGCCGTGCTCGGCGACAGCGGCTCCTCACGGATCGACACGCTCGTGCACGACCTCGTCGAGCACTCCGCCCGCGCCGGGGACATCGTCCAGGGCGAGCAGGCGGGCGCGGCGATGGGCGAGCTGCGCAGGTTCATGTTCGAGCGCGTCTACCTCGGCCCGGCCGTCCGCGCCGAGCACGAGCGCATCGCGAACGTCGTGCACACGCTGTTCGAGCACTACGTCGCCCATCCCGAGCTGCTGCCCGGCTCCGCGCTCGGCCGAGGAGGGCCTTGCGGAGCGCGTCACGGACTACCTCGCGGGCATGACCGACCGCTATTGCATCCGCGCGTACACAGAGCTGCAAGTGCCGCAGGCGTTCGCCCGCTAGCGTTGGCGGGCGATGGCCCTTTACACCAGCGACTCACGCGATCGCGTGCGCGACGCGGTCGACTTCGTCGAGCTGGTCTCCGCGCGCACCGACCTGCGCCGCGCGGGCCAGAACAGCTACGAGGGCCTGTGCCCGTTCCACGAGGAGCGCACCCCCTCGTTCGGGATCGACCCGACGCAGAAGGTCTACTACTGCTTCGGCTGCCAGGCCGGCGGGGACGTGTTCAAGTTCGTGCAGGAGACCGAGAACGTCGATTTCAAAGGCGCCCTCGAGCTGCTCGCCGACCGCTGCGGGATCGAGCTGGAGCGCGAGCAGGAGGATCCGGAGGCGGCCAAGCGCCGGCGCGGGCGCGAACGGCTGCTCGAGCTGCTCGCGCGCACGAGCGCCTACTACGAGCGCTGCCTGTGGGAGTCCCCCGAGGCCGCCCGCGCGCGCGACTACCTGCTGGGCCGGGGACTGCAGGAGGAGATCCTGCGCGAGTTCCACGTCGGCTACGCGCCCAGCGCGTGGGATCGCGTGCTCACCGGCTCGCTGCGCGGCGGCTTCACCGAGGCCGAGCTGTACGCGACCGGGCTGGCCCAGCGCTCGCAGGAGAACGGGCGGCTGTACGACCGCTTTCGCTCACGCATCATGTTCCCGCTCGCCGACACCCGCGGGCGCGTGCTCGGGTTCGGCGCCCGCGCGCTGAGCGAGGCCAGCGACCGAAGTACCTGAACACCTCCGACAACACCGTCTACCACAAGGGCCCGCACCTCTACGGCGCCGATCTCGCGCGCGCGCACGCCGCCAAGGCCGGGCAGGCGATCCTCTGCGAGGGCTACACCGACGTCATCGCCCTGCACCAGGCCGGCATCCGCAACACGGTCGGTCTGATGGGCACCGCGCTGACGGCCGAGCAGGTCGGGGAGCTGGCGCGGATGGCTCCCACCGTGCTGCTGGCGCTCGACGCCGACAGCGCCGGACAGGAGGCGATGCTGCGCGCCGCCGGCCTCGCCGTCAAGCGCAAGCTCGAGCTGCGCGTCGTGCCACTGCCCGCCGGCACCGATCCGGCCGAGCTTGTGCAGAGCGAGGGCGCCGCGGCGATCGAGCAGGCGGTGCGTGCGTCGGTGCCGTTCGTGCGCTTCCGCGTCGAGCGCGTGCTCGACGACGGCGATCACGGCAGCCCCGAGGGTCGCGATCGGATGCTCGACGAGCTACGACCCGTCTTCGCCACGCTCCCGCCCAGCGCGCTGCGGATGGAGTTGACGCGCACCGTCTCCGAGCGTCTGCAGCTGCCAGAGAGCCTCGCCGAGCAGACCCTCGCGAGCCGCGCCTCCTCACCTGCCGCGACGAGACCCACCGTCGAGAGGGATGCCGCCGGCCGCCGGCCCCGCCCCGCTTCGGTGGCCTCGCGCGGTGAGAGCACCGAGCGGGCGTTCCTTGCGCAATGCATCGCCGAGCCGGAGTCCGGCACCAGCGCACTGGGAGAACTCGACCTCCCCACGCACTTCACCAGCGACCTGCTGCGCCGCGCCGCCGGCCACCTGAGCGCGCACCTCACCGAACCGGGCGCGCAGCTGCCCGAGGACGATCCGGAGCTCGCGGCACTGCTCGCCGAGCTGGTCGTCCAGGCCGGTCGCGAGTCCCCGGCCCCGGCGATGCTCGAGTCCCAGCGCATGCAGCTGGAGCTGGCCCGCATCGACCGCGAGATCGTGCGCGCTCGTGGGCAAGAGTCGGGCGACGTCAGCGAGCTGGCCCTGCGCCGCGCCGAGGTCAAGCGCGAGTTCGATCTGGCCTATGAGCGGGCGCTGGAGGAGACGGGGTAGGGATCGGTAAAGTTGCCGGCTCGATCCGGGGTAGCTCAATCGGCAGAGCATTCGGCTGTTAACCGAAGGGTTGTGGGTTCGAGTCCCACCCCCGGAGCTTCGTTGCATGCCAACCGCTCCACCAGCGCAGCGGCTATAGCGCCCGGGTCATTTGCGGTGACCCAAGATGCGAGGTCGCCCGCGCGGGCTTTGATCGACGGCTCGCTCAGCGCCCTCTCGACGGCTAGTCGCAGCGGGCGTGGGGAGACGAAGCGCCAGGGCAGACGCACGCCCGCCCCCGCCCAGTCCAGGCGCGCAGCGTTCTCGTTCATGTCGCCTATGTGGGGGCAGGCGACCACCGCGCAGCCGCCGGCCAGCGCGCGCGCGAGCGTTCCGTGGCCTGCGTGGCAGACGACCACGTCGCACCTCGGCATCGTGCGCGCGTACGAGACCCAATCCACCACCCTCGCGTTCGCCGGAACCGGCAACGGTTTCGACGGCAGCCGGCGGTTCCACGTCGCGAGCACCCGCACCGGCGCGTCCGCCAGGCCGCGCAGCGCGGCGTGCAACAGGCGGTGGTCGGGGTCCTGCGCCGTCGACGGCGCGATCAGCACGAGCGGATCGTCCCCCGGGGGCAACTCGACGTCCTCCGCGGGCGGCTCCCACATCAGTGGGCCCACCACATGCGCCCACTCCGGCCACGCACGCGGATACTCCAACTGCGGAAACGTCCCCACCAGCGCCAGTTCGTGGCTCGTGCCGCCATGACCGTACGCAAGCGGGCCCAACCCCAGCCGCGCGCGGGTCTCGTTCAGCTCGACCCTTCCCCGCTCCACTCCCCGGCGCATCGGCCCCTGCGCGCGGCGCCACAGCGCGCGGCCGGCCGCCGTGCGGGGCAACCGCGCGCCCAGCGAGTAGATCGGCTGCTCGGGCTCATTCTCCGGGAACACGTGCGGGATCAGCGTCGCCCGAGGGATCCCGTTCAACTCCGCCGCCAGCGCCGGCGCGAGCGTCAGGATGTCCGCCACCACCGCCTCCGGACGCAGCTCGCGCACGAGCCCCAGCGTGTCCTGCGTCGCGTGCACCACCGCCTCGTAGAAGTCGAGCGGCTCGCCGCCCGGACCGCCGCTCGGGAACACCGTGTACTCCGGCGCCGCCGCGAACTCCAAGCCCTCGCCTTCGATCTGCGCTTGCCAGCGCCGCCACGTCTGCAACGTCACCTCGTGTCCGCGCTCACGCAGCGCCTTGCCGAGTGCGATCATCGGGAAGGCGTGCCCGGGATCGCCGAAGGCGCCCAGCAGCAGTCGTCTTGAAACGCTCGCTAGCGCCACAGGCAAACGAAACCGGCGCCGGCGGGGCTGGCACGGAGAGACCGGCTTTCGGGTTTCCCACCCATAACCCGACCCTTACGCGTGCAACCGCGAGGTCAGCTTGCCGCCAGCTCGGCCACGAGCCGCAACTGCGCCAGACGATCCTCGGCGGTGAACGCGATCGGGGTGACCCCGAGCGTGCCCACGCCCGCGTCGCGATACACCGCCAAGCGCTCGCGCACCACCTCCGGCGGCCCACACAGCGACACCTGGTCGATCAGCGCGTCCGGCAAAGCCGCCATCGCCTCCTCGCGCTTGCCTTCCAGATAGTAATCCTGGACCGTCTTCGCCTCGGCCTCGAACCCGTACCGGCAGACGAGTTGGTTGTAGAAGTTCTGCTTGCGCGAGCCCATCCCGCCGACATACAGCGCGATGAACGGGCGCATCGCATCGCGCGCGCCCTGCAGATCATCGGTCACGAACACGTTCACCGTCGGCGCGATATCGAACCCGGCGAGCGATTTGCCCGACCGCGCCGCGCCCTCCTCAAGCAATGGGCGCAACTCCGAGACGTGCTCGGGCGAGAACAGCGTCGGGATCCATCCGTCCGCGATCTCCCCGGCCAGCGCCGTGTTCTTCGGGCCGATCGCCGCCAGGTAGATCGGAATCCGCTCCTGCACCGTGCCGATCGTCAGCTTCAGCGCCTTCCCCGGCCCGTCCGGCAGCGGCAACTCCAGGGTCTCCCCATGGAACTCCACCCGTTCGCGCGCCAGCGCCATCCGCACGACCGCCACATACTCGCGCGTGCGCTGCAACTGTTGAGCGAACCGCTGCCCGTGCCAGCCCTCAGCCACCTGCGGCCCCGAGGATCCGATCCCGCAGATCATCCGCCCGTTCGAGAGCTGGTCGATCGTCGCCGCCGTCATCGCCGTCATCGCCGCCGAGCGCCCCGGCATCTGAAAGATGCCCGAGCCCAGCCGGATCTTCGACGTCTGCCCCGCCAGCCAGCCGAGCACGGTCGCCGTGTCAGACCCGTACGCCTCCGCCGCCCACACCGAGTCATAACCCAGCCGCTCGGCTTCCTGAACGATCTTCAGCTGATCCTCGCTGCTCAGGCCCAAGCCCCAGTAGCCGATATGCACACCCAGCTTCATCGCCGACACCCTACAGGGAGTTGCATGACTGGATCTTCTCCGCCGTCGCCCGCGACGCTAGATCGAGTCGCCCGGGCGCACGAACATCATCTCCGGCACCACACACGCCGGCGAAACCTTCAGCAGATACCGCACCGCCTCCGCTATGTCCTGCGGACGGATCATCTCCTCGGCCTTCACCTGCCCCTTCACGAAGTCCGTCATCGGCGTATCGACGAACGCCGGGCACAGCGCCGTCGACTTGATCCCCTCGCCGCCCAGCTCTTTGTTCATCGCTTCCGTCCACCCGACCACCCCGTGCTTGCTCGCCGAATACACCGACAGCCAAGCCTCGCCGCGCTTGCCGCTGATCGAGGACGTGTTCACGACCAGCGCGCTCCTATGCTCCGCCGCGGCCTCTTTGAGCATCCCCACGCACTCGCGATAAAACAACACGATCGAGCGCAAATTGATGTCCAGCTGCATATCCAGCCGCTTCGTCTCGATCTCGCCCACCGGCGCCCCGATCCCCACGCCCGCGTTGTTCACCAGCACATCCAGCCGCCCGTACTTCTCCCGGTGCGCCGCCACCACCTTCTGAATCTCCGCCTCATCAGAGACGTTCGCCGCCACCGCCTGCAACTCGTAGCCCTCCTTCGCCAGCTCCCCCGCGGCCGCCTCCAGCTTCTCCGGCCGTCGCGCAGCCAGCGTCAGCGCATAGCCCTCTTCCCCGAGTATCCGCGCGATCGCATACCCGATCCCGCTCGACGCCCCGGTCACGATCGCTGCACGGTCTGCCATCACGCCCTCCTCGCTCGCCTGCGCTCCTCGCCCCAACGGCGAGCCGCGTTCGCCTGGTCGAGGCGACCGTCGGAGCATTCCACATGCGCGGGCCGTGGGTCATCAAATACACCAAATCAATGGCCTGTGATCCTGTGATACTGTGAGTCACAGTGACAAACATCACCGTCTCGGTCCCAGATCACATCTACCGTGCCGCGCGAATCAGCGCAGCCGAGCGTGGGAGTTCCGTAAGCGCACTCGTCGCCGATTATCTGAACTCGCTCTCCCGTCACGAGGCCGAGTTCGTGCGACTCGAGAACCAGGAACGGCGCATCCAAAGTCAGATAGAGCGATTCAGCGCTAGCGACCGTCTGGATCGCGAGGATCTGCACTCGCGTGCGGTTCGCTGACACCAACATCCTGCTCTACACGATCTCGCGCGATCCGCTGGAGCGGGAGAAGACAGCGCGGGCCAAAGAACTTCTCGCCTCCAGAGACATCGCGCTCTCGGTGCAGGTGCTCCAAGAGTTCTACGTCCAAGCGACCCGTGAAAGTCGAGCCGATCGTCTGACTCACGAGCAAGCCACCGGCCTCGTGGACGTATTCCGCCGCTTCCCGGTGCAGGAGACGACTATTGGCGTGCTGCTCTCCGCGATGGCCACAAGACAGCGCTTCGACATCTCCTACTGGGACGCCGCCATCCTCGAGGCGGCCCGCGCGCTGAGTTGCGACGTCGTCCTCTCCGAGGACATGAGCGATGGGCAGGATTACGCCGGGGTACGAGTCGAAAACCCCTTCGGCGACCAATGATCCGGACCCGACCTGTAGGCCCTCAAGCGACCCGGCCGCAGTCCGGATCGACGAGCGCAGTACTGGTAGCTTCTGTCCCATCACGACCGGGCCGCTTCGCAGGTTCGGACGTGAGGAGGGCCCGTAGCTCAGTTGGTTAGAGCAGTCGACTCATAATCGATTGGTCCCAGGTTCGAGTCCTGGCGGGCCCATGGTGGGAAACCGCTTGGCTGTGCGGTTTCCGTGCGTGGCAGATCGACTGGAAAGGGCGAAATCGGGGTTTGGGGCCACCCGTGGGGCCACCCGGTGTTTGACCGCGCGCGCGGAACACGGAAGGTCGAAGCCTCCCGGGCTCAAAGAAGCAGGAGCCACATGCCGAAATCCGTGGGTGGGAATCGCGCCTGACATGCGATAGGCCCACGAATGCCATCACGCGGCGAATGAGCGTCAACAGCAATGAGCACACCGTCCTGGAAGAAGAGCCTGAGTTCGTGCCCGGGATGCGTCGCGCATCCCGACCGACCGTGTCGTAGCTGCGCGGCGCGGCGGCGCGCTGCGTTGCGGCTACTGGAGCAAGAGGGTCTGAAGGTAGGCGAGATCGCACAGCGCATGGGCCTCAGCGACCTACGGGTCCTGCGGCTGCTCGAGCAGGCCCACGATCGCCGCCGCCTCCACAGGTTCCACGATGGGGAGATCGATGTTCGCCCCGTGCGGGAACTGTTCGCGCGTTGGCGAGAGCGCGATGAGCAGCACACGTACGACGAGCTCGCACGCCTTGCTGGTTATGCCTCTACGAGCCGAGTGCAACGGCTCCTGGGAGAGCTTCCGACCTCGCAAGTCGTCAAGGGCGAGATCGTCTACCCCGGACGGATCCTGACGACGATCTCAACGGACAACGCCGGACGGCTCGTTCGAGCCATGGGTCATACACCAGCGGAAATCGCAGGCCTGTGACGACCCGCAGGCCCTTCAGGAGCGTCCTGTCGACCAAGCCGCACTACCGCGCTCCCCGGACGGTGCTCGATGCGAGCCTACGGTTCTGGTCGCTCGCCGACCGGCGGGGACGGCCAGCGCAGCTGCACGGACGTCGGGTGGAGGATCGGCGGGCACTCCCTGAGACCTGCGTGGAACAGCTGGCACTGCCGTGCGTAGTCCCTCGCGCAGGCTGCGGCGCTTGGACGGAGATCGTCCGCGCCCTCCAGACGCGCCACGAACGTCGCCGCGAGATCGATGACGCGCCAGCCCACCTCGGGATGGAGGTTGATGCACACCTGATGCGCAACCCCATCCCGCGCGCGATAGAACGCCGCTGGAAGGAGCAGTCCATGCTCCTCTGGGGCGTACACGAGCGCCGCGGCATCAAGCACGGCTTTCACCTGCAGATCTCCATCAGGTTGTTGTTGGCGACCGGCGACAACGTGCCTGCACGTCCGTCAGGCCGGCGTGTCCGGGCAGGGTCGAATCAGCGCCGGGGGAGGCTGTGATGCTTAGCGCTCTGGCTCGGAAGTTCGGCGACGTATTCGTCAGACGAACACCCTCCTCTTTGGCGGCTAGCAGGCGCCCGTCCGGCGCCCAGACAGAGGGCTGCTTGTCGTCTCTATCAGCAGGCGTGACACTCGCGACCGTGACCGCGCCCGTGCAGTGGATCAAGGCGTGGAGCGCGTTCAGGATGTAGTGCGTTCGATGAGCTGGTCGAAGAACTCGCGCACGACCTGTTTGCCGTCCTTGCCGTGGAGCTCGCTGCCACCGAACCGGAAAACCTCGTAGCCGCCGAGTCTGATCCTGCGGTCCTCGCGCGCCATCTCTGCGTATCGGGGTGGCGAGGCGACACCATCATCTGTGGCGTAGTGTTGTTTGCCGTCAACCTCGATGACGACACGTGTGCGCCCGCCTGGCAGGAGCAGGAAGTCCATCCGCTGCCGCGGAAGCTGTGTGCCATTCATCGAAGCGAGCTCGCGCGCGGTGTAGGGGTTGTAGTGGAGGTAGACCTGCGGGATCAGTGCCGGCACGTCTGCGTCGCTGTCGGCGTAGCGCTCACAGTAGGTCCTGAACAGCAGTTCCTCTGGAGGGCTCGCGAGCGATCGGTAGAGACGCTTGTACAGTGCAGTCGCGGCGGCGCGATCGTCGGTGATCGATTGAATCGAGGCCCACCAGCCAACTAGCTCAGTCCAGGTCAGACCGTCTGGAGGGAGCGGTCGGTCGTAGATGAGGCACCGCTCGGCACCCTCGACGATGTCAATCGTGTTGTTGAGCGCGTCGCTGACCACGATGCGTGGCTTGGCGCCGTCGGCGGCGAAGATGATGTTCTTCAGGGCGCCGTCGACGCCGCGAAACCCGTCACCCTCAAGCATCTGTTCGAGCTCGGGGTCGTCGAACTCGTCGATGACCCGTTGGGCGATTTGCATGAGCTCTGCCGCTGGCACACCGGCGAGTCGGTTCTGGACGTAGACGCGCTTGGAATTGTAGGTCCAGGCGTTTTCGACGACGGGCATGCCGAGGCGGTCGCAAACGCCGTCGATTTCGTAGGCCTTCACTGTGTCCTGAAGGAAGTAGGCGACGTGGTCACGGATCTGCTGCGGCTTGCTCATGTCGGGTTGATTATCGACTGTTGGCCGGAGCGTTTTGCTCCCCGAATCGACGAAGAGAGCGTTCGTCACGCTTGCTCACCCGACAGGCAGCGTTTTTGTGTCTCGGCACCGGCCGGGCGGGTCGTCAAGAGCGAGCGTGTCCGTCTGCCGAATACATCGCGAACTTCCGAGCCAGAGCGCTCAGCTCTGCCGAGGCCTGGGGGAGCCGTCGTGCGTCTCGATCTCGGTGGCCAGGTCGACGAGCGTGGCCTCGAGCGCGCGCAGGAAGCGAAGGACGGTGTGCCAGCGGACGCCTCGTCGCCCGCGCTCGACCTGGGATACGTAGGTGGGATCGATGGCGAGGCGTGTTGCGAGTTGGTCCTGCGTGATGCCTGCGCGTTCGCGCAGTCGGCGGAGCGCGCGTCCGAGGGCGAGCTGATCCTGGAGCGGATCGGAGGCGGTGTCGGCTGCTCGTCTTCGCGCGTCGGGGGATCGTCGTGCGGCCATTCGGCGTCAGGGTAGTTTCAGTCAGGTCGGAGTGTTAGCTTCGGCTCAAATCAGTTGCCCCCCGCGACCGTTGGTGCGGCCCGGGGGGCGTGACACGAAGGAGGAACCCCTTCATGTGCCCTTCAACGTACAACCTGCTTTACGCCTGCGTGCCACGCGAGCGTGGCTCTCGGGCTCGTTGGCGCCTGGCGGCCTCGAGCTGTGGATCGGCGGCCGTCCAGCCCCTCGCACGGAGACAGCCATGAGCGCCGTGCGGGCGCCCGGCGACACGGTCGGGGCCCAGACAGGCCCCGCTGGTCTCCCCGGGCGTCAGACAGCGCTCCTCATCGTCGGCGAGGAGCGCAGCAACGGCAAGATCGCCGACGCTCTCGCGCTCGAGGACTACCAGGTGCGGCGGGCCATGGACCCAAGCGCGCTGCGCGCAGCTTGCGCACCGGGCGGCATCGACCTGATCGTCTTTGGCGAGGTCGTGCAACTGGGATCGAGGCTCGACGCGCTGCACGAACTGCGGGCGGGCAAGCTCGCACCTGATCTGGACCCTGGTACGCGGGCGCTGTGGATCAGCGCCGCCCGCGACACAAGCGACGTGCTGCGCGCCTTCGCCGCCGGTGCCGACGACGTGATCCGCGCCCCGTTCGTCAATGCCGAGTTGCTCGCGCGCGTGTGCGCGCTGCTGCGACGAAGCCCCGTAGATGACTCGGCCACGATCCGATACGGCAGGCTGCAGATCGACACTACGGCCTGTCAGGTCACGTTCGCAGACACTCCGATCCACCTGCGCCGCCAGGAGTACGCGCTGCTCGTCCACCTCGCGCACGATCCCACCCGCGTGTACTCCAAGGACGAGCTGCTGCGCGAAGTCTGGGGCTTTCGCTCCCGCGGCACGACACGCACCGTCACGACCCATGTCTCCCGCCTGCGGCAAGCGCTCACGCTCGCCGGCGCCGAGGGCTGGGTCAGCAGCGTCTGGGGGGTCGGCTACCGCCTCGCTCCCAAGGCGCACGGCCGGCTGCGCGTCCTGCCAGGCGGCCGACGCGACTGAGGTCACGCTGGTCACAGTGGTCGTGGGAGTCCGCAAGTACCGAGAAAGTCAGAAACACGTCTATGTAGAACGGGCAGCGGACAACTATCTTCACCGCCAGTCTTCCGGATCTACGAAACGTATCTATCCGGGGGACGCTTCTATCGACGACGGGCCTGGAAGGCAGGGGGGTTTAGAGACGATGCGCGCTGGTGCTCGGCTTGTGACGGTTGGGTTGTGGTGTCTTGTGAGCGTGCTCGTCGGCGCGGTGCCGGCGCTTGGGGAAGGTCAGTCATCCTCGCCCCTGGCCTCCGTTGAAGGGGCCGGTATGTCCTCGTCGCTGGGCGGTCCGCTGGTGACCCCCGAATCGCCGAGCGCGGGGGAAGAGCTGCAGGCCGCGCGCGAAGCTGGGCTGGCGAGCCCAGAAGCGGTCGCAGCGCGGGAAGCGTCGCGTACGCGCTATGAGAATGAGGATCAGGCGCAGGCGATCCAGACGCTCGGGGAAGCATTCCCGGCTGTGATGGGCAGGCAGGATGGAGGTCCGCCGCCTCTGGCCGAGGGCGAGAAGTCGCTGGGCTTCAAGAACGCGAACGTCGAGCAGATCGCAACGGGGTCCGGGGATGTCGGTGTCGTGCAGTCGACCGCGCCGGTGGCGGTCAGCTCCGGCAACGGTCACTGGGGCGCGGTGAATCTCGCTCCGCAGGAAGCCGGTGGGGGGTTCGAAGCGCAGCGTCCGCTGGTCGCGATGCGGATTCCCAAGCACCTCGGTGAAGGGGCGCAGATCCCGAGCGTCGGGGTCTCGCTCACGCCGGTGGACGTGAATGGCAATCCGTTGGGTGGCACGGAAGGCGTGGCGGACGGTCAGGGGGTTCTGTTCGCGAACACGCAGGCGGACACCGATACCGTGTTGAAGTCGTCGCTGTTCGGAGTTGAGGCGACCGCTGTCTTGCGGTCTGTCGCGAGCCCCGAAAGCCTGTACTACCGAGTCGGGATGCCGTCGGGGGCGCGCTTGATCGCGTCCGCGGACGGGTGGGGCGCCGAAGTCGTGGATGAAGGTGTGGCGATCGCGATGGTCAAGCCGCCCGCAGCGAGCGACGCAGAAGGGACCGCGGTGCCAGTGAGTATGTCGGTGTCCGACGGCGACACGCTGGTCGTGAGCGTGAGTCATAGTGGGAGTTTCCGCTACCCGATCGAGGTTGATCCTGAACTGTCGGGGTATTGGCAGGAGTGGTCGAACGTGGTGCCCGGGAACTGGGAATTCCACGAATGGATTGGCTACAAATATGAAATAGCCGGTGCCGAACTCAGGATGAAGCACGAACCGGGGAGCTTTGCGAACAACGACTACGCGATCTGGTCGGAGAAAACAAAAGGGTACACAAAGATTTTTGACGTCTATGTGAAGGACGAACTGTACCCATGGAGCGCGCCGGAAGGCAAACGCAACACACCGAAATGGCTGCGCTCATATATCGAACTCTACAAACCGGGTGGCGGGACGGAAGGCGCGCTTGAACTGAGCGGCAGTCCATATCGCTCGGAAGGCACGGTATGTGGTGTATCGGGCTGCGCCTCAGCCACGGAAGATGCTCAAGGAAACGCATTTGCGTTCGAGTTGACCACGAAAGAAGCGGGATCGACAGGAGAACAATTCTACGCCCACGCCGAACAGGTCTCGACCGGAATCGCTCAAAAATACGGTGAACACTCGGACGTGGCGTACAACACCGGATCCAGCGAAATCGAAGGCGAACCCAACGTGCTTGCGGGTGCGGGAGGGTGGCTCGGCCCACACTCAGGCAAGCTCGAATACTCCTCCACGGACGGCGGCCTGGGCGTCGCCGAATCCTGGGCCGAAGTCAACACTTCAACCGGCTGGGAAAAACGGCAGGACACCAACTTCATGACGCTCAGCGGTTGCAAGGGGATTCAGTGCGAAGCGACAGAGCGCGAAGTGCTCAGTTACAACAGCCTCACCAACAACGGCGCGAAACCGCTCGCGGAACCAGAAGCGCACATCCGAGTGTCCGCCAGAAGCTCCATGCCGTACTCATCCTCCAATGAACACGGAGAAGGAGAACGGACGCTTAAAGTCGACGCCAAGGCACCGCACAAAATCGTCTTGAGCGGTTTGGGCGCCAGCGGACCCGAAGCCACCGAACTCGAACTCGCGGAAACAGCTGGGCACTTCGCAGTCGAAGCGACAGACGGCCAGGGCAGCACTCCAAGCTCCGGTATGAAAGACATCGCGGTCGGAATTGACGGACACGAAATCGGGAAACCGACCGGTCCATGCTCAGCAGCGTCGGGTGAATGCACGGTGCGAGGAGAATGGTCAATCAATGGAGCTGAACTGGGAACCGGCCCGCACGTCTTGACGGTCGCGGCCCTCGACAACGCCGGGAATTTGGCGACGAAGCAGTATGAGCTCTACGTTTACCACGCCAGCCCAGTGGCAATCGGGCCGGGATCGGTCAATCCAGAGTCCGGCGACTTCGCGCTCCAGACCGCTGACGTCAATCTGAGCGGCGGAATGGGCTCGCTGTCGGTCATGCGTCACTACGACTCGCGTAACACGACGGAGGGGGAAGAAGGCCCACTCGGCCCGCAATGGACGATCGGACTCGGAAGCCTTGCGCAACTCGAAGTCATGCCAGACAACAGCGTCATGATCATCGGCGCGACGGAACTGACCCACTTTCCGGTGAAGGAAGGCGGCGGGTTTGAACCCCCCGAAGGCGGCAAGAATCTCACACTCGAATACAACGCGGGCAGCCATACCTACCTGTTGAAGAATCCGTCACAAGGCACAACCACAGAATTCACGAAGCCCGAAGGGGCGAAGCAGTACATGCCTACGGCCTCCAAGGGGCCGGTCGCAACCGACACGACAACGGACGAATACAGGACCGTGGAAATCGGCGAAGGAAAAAAGATCGTCGAGCCTACGCTGGAGTTGGCACCCCATCCGACCGCAACGTGCGCGCGCAAAGAACTAGAAGAACTCCTTAGCACAGCAAAGGGGTGCCGCGCCCTAGAACTCACATACTATTCGGAAACGACCGCAACGGGCGAAGCCCGGAGTGAATGGGGCGGCTACAAGAACCGCCTCAAGGAAGTCAACGCAATCGCGTTCAACCCGGCGACAAGCAAAATGGTCAAGACGACCGTAGCTAAGTACGAATTCGATCTCAAAGGCAGGCTCCGAGCGGAGTGGAACCCCGCAGTCACCCCAGCACTGAAGACTACCTACGGGTATGACAGCGCAGGGCATGTCACGGCCCTCACACCAGCGGGCCAGCAGCCGTGGCTGATGCACTACGGCGCCCTGCCGGGCGACTCAAGCACCGGAAGACTCCTGGCGATGGTGCGCCCGAGCGCAGGCACAACGCTGTGGAACGGCGGCGCACTGGTGAACACGGCCTCACCAACTCTCTCGACCACGACGCCGGCGATCGGGACCACGCTCAGCGTGGCAAGCAATGGTACGTGGAGCAACAGCCCCCTCACCTTTGAGTACCAGTGGAATCACTGCACCTTCTCATCATGTACTCCTATTCCGGGCGCAACGAATCAGACCTACACGCCCCAGGCTAAGGACGCGGGCTACTACCTGCAAGCTGAAGTCACGGCGGAGAACGCCGACGGCGCTCTAACTGGTTATGCCTCAACAACCGCAGCTGTCCCGATGCCCGCCCCGGTCTTTTCCAGTGCGTTCGGCTACGGCGTAAGTAATGGGGAAACCAAATACGAGACGTGCTCAACCACCTGCGTCGCCGGCGTTGCTGGAGCAGGCAGCGGGGAGTACAGCGAACCCCAGGGCGTAGCGATGGACTTGGAAGGCAACGTCTGGGTAGCCGACACAAAAAACAACCGAGTCGAGAAGGTCTCCTCGACAGGGAGCTTCATCGGGTCGTACTCACCCGACTCGATGCTCGAACCGAGAGCCATAGCTGTAAGCCCGCTCACCGGCCATATTTTCGTCACCAACAGCGGCCACGGACGGGTCGACGAGCTAGCACCGACCGGCGCGCTCATCAGGACGTTCGGCGAACCTGGCTCAGGACCCGGCCAACTGAATTCTCCCGGTGGAGCAACAATAGACGCGGTTGGCGATGTATGGGTCGCGGACACCAATAACCAGCGGCTGGTCGAGTTCTCGCCTTCCGGTGGATATATCCGCTCAGTCGGTAGTAGCGGCTCGGGGAATGGCCAGTTCACATGGCCCACCTCTGTCGTAACCTGTGGCGGGGCTCTATACGTGGTGGATAACGGAAACAACCGCGTACAGAAGTTCTCCGCCGAAGGAGAATACGAATCCCAATTCGGCAAAGCGGGCACCGGTAACGGCGAATTCAGTTCCCCCTCACGCATAGCCTGCGACCCAGTCGGAAATAGCCTGTACGTGACCGACAAGGGGAACAACAGGGTCCAAGAGTTCTCGGCCGCCGGGGCCTTCCTCGATAAGTTCGGGACGGCCGGCCACGGCGCAGGGCAGCTCACAACACCCGTCGCCGTCGCCGTCGGCGCGGGCGGCGTAGTGTATGTAGCCGACTCCGCCAACAACAGGATCGCGAGATGGACCCCCACGTATTCGACCGCAAACCCGGTGCCAGCGTCGCCCTCGGTAGGGACGACCTCCGTCTCGACCGTCGAGTATGGCGTCCCTGTCACTGGCACCGGCGCACCTCACGAAATGGGATCGAAAGAAGTCGAAGCCTGGGGTCAACGCGACGATCCCGTCGAAGCTGCCGCGATCTTCCCTCCCGACGAACCGATGGGGTGGCCGGCGAGTGGGTACAAACGCGCCAATGTGTACTACATAGACCCTGAGGCGCGGACCGTGAACGTCGCGGCACCATCAGGAGGAATCAGCACCTCCGAATACAACGAAACCAACGACGTAGTCCGAACCTTGACCGCGGACAACCGCGCCGCTGCGCTGAAAGAAGGCGCGAAATCAGCCGAAGTAGCAAAACGACTGGATACCGAGAGCAAGTACAACGGCGAAGGCAGCGAAGAAGCCGCCGAACCGGGTACGCAACTACTGGAACGCCTCGGGCCTGAACACCAAGTCAAACTGGGCAACGGCACCGAAGTCCCCGCTCGCGCCCGCTCAAAATACTTCTACGACGAAGGAGCGCCCGCAGGCGAAAGCTATAACCTGAGGACAAAGGCGACGGAAGGTGCATTGCTGTCTAGTGGTGAAGAAACAGACCAACGCACGACTATTACCTCATACAGTGGACAGGAAGGCCTCGGGTGGAAACTGCGTAAGCCAACCTCCGTGACGACCGATCCCAATGGACTGGCGCTGACGCACGTCACGACCTACGACAAAACCACCGGAAGCGTCCTAGAAGCAAAGGCACCCGAGGCTGCAGCACCGAGGATCAGCGAATACCCCCTGCCCAGCGGCAGCCATCCATGGGGGATCACCACCGGACCCGACAAAAACCTATGGTTTACCGACACAGGCACCGGCAAGGCGGGCAAGATCGCTACCAGCGGTGGTGTCACCGAATACGCGACCGAAAAAGATGAACCAGAGGGAATAACGGCAGGCCCCGACGGAAACCTCTGGTTCGTGGAACATGCGGTCCGACACGTCAATCACATGACAACATCAGGTGCATTGACGGCCTACACACTCACCAGGACGAGCACCTACAACGTGGGAATCACGACTGGGCCCGACGAAAACCTGTGGTTCAGCGAGTCCAATTCAGGATACATTGCCAAGATCAACACCAAAGACGAAGTGCTCGGCGAATACGCTCTCCCGTCCGGCAGCAAACCAAACGGTATCACTGTTGGGCCGGACAAAAACCTGTGGTTCACCGACTACGGCACCAGCAAAATCGGCAAAATCACGACGTCGGGAACTATCGCCGAATACACTCTACCCACGGGCAGTGAACCTTATTGGATCACATCAGGCCCAGACGGGAATCTGTGGTTCACCGACTACGGCACCAGCAAGATCGGCAAGATCACAACATCCGGGACTGTAACCGAATACAGCTTGCCCGCTGGCAGTCAGCCGCGCGGGATCACGTCAGGCCCAGACAAAAATCTTTGGTTCACGGACTACGGCACGAACAAGATCGGCAAGATCACAACATCTGGCAGTATCACCGAATACGAACTCCCGTCTGGCAGTGGCCCGCAGGGAATCGTCGCTGGACCCGATAACAAGCTCTGGTTCACCGAGTACTCGAGCAACAAGATCGGAGCCCTCAACCCCGACGCCGGCGAAACGCACAACAGCCACATCGTCTACTACTCCGCCAAAGGCGAAGCACCAATCGCCGAATGCAGAGAACACCCCGAATGGGTCAACCTGCCGTGTCGGACCGAACCAGGCTCCCAGCCGGAACGCGGCGGCGCACTCCCAGTCACCACCGTCGCCTACAACATGTGGGAGCAGGCGGAAACAACCACCGAAGTCTTCGGGTCGACCACCAGGACCCGTAAAACCACATTTGACGGTGCTGGACGCCCCATCACGGCCGAAGAGACATCGAGCAACGGCACGCCGCTACCCAAGGTCACAGACACATACAACACCTCGAGCGGCGCTCTCGAAAAGGAAAGCACCACAGTCGGCGAAACGACCAAGACGATTACGAGCATCCAGAACACGCTCGGACAGCTCACCCGATACACCGACGCGGACGGCAACACCACCACATACGAATACGAACCAGAAGGCGATACCCGCCTCGAGGCGGTAAACGACGGCAAGGGTACCCAGACATACTCCTACGACCCAGCCACCGGCTTCATGACCAAGCTTGTTGACTCTGCGGCTGGCACCTTCACTGCCGGCTACGATCCTGAAGGCAAGATGCTGACGGAGGCCTATCCGAACGGCATGACTGCGGCGACTACGTTCAACTCAGTTGGCCAGGCGACGGGTATGGAATACGTCAAGACGACCCACTGTTCGAGTAGCTGTACGTGGTTCAGCGATAGCGTCACACCGTCCATCCATGGTAAAACACTCGTGCAGACCAGCAGTCTCGCGCGGGAGAACTACGGATACGACACGGACGGACGCTTGACGGAAGTCCAGGAAACACCGACGGGCAAAGGGTGCACGACCCGGCTGTATGCCTACGACGAAGAATCCAACCGCACAAACCTGACGACCCGCGAACCCGGTGGCGAAGGCAAATGCTCAACGGAAGGCGGCACCACCGAACACCACATCTACGAAGAAGCGAACCGACTCGCTGACAACGGCGTGGTGTACGAACCGTTCGGCAACGTTGCGACCCTGCCGGCAGCCGACGCCGGTGGCGGCACCGAACTGACGAGCACCTACTACGTCGACAACCAGGTCGCAACCCAAACGCAGGGCGGCAAAAAGCTCGAATACCTCTACGACCCCGCAGGGCGCACCCGAGAAACAAAGACCGTGGCCGCCGGGAAAACCACCTCAACCGCCATCTCCCATTACCCTGGACCGGGCGAAGCTCTCAGCTGGACGACCGAATCAAGCGAAGGCTCAGAAGCGTGGTCACGGAACATTCCCGGCATCGACGGAGGGCTCGACGCCATCCAGACAAGCACGGGTAGCGTGACGCTACAGCTTCACGACCTCAAAGGGAATATCGTCGCCACCGCCAGCTGCAGCGAAACCGAAACAAAACTGCTGTCAATGTACAACAGCACCGAGTTCGGCGTTCCGACCGAAGGCAAAACGCCGCCCAAATACGCGTGGCTCGGCGCCGACGGTGTCACCAGCAGCGAACTGGCGTCCACCGCTGTCGTCCAAGACGGCAACACGTACGTACCGCTGACTGGGCAGCCCCTGCAAACGGAACCCGTCGAAGTCCCAATTCCACCCAAGTATTCCAACCCATATCAACGACCGAACGCCGAAGGGGCCACGTGGGGACCGATCGCCACAGCTCTACGCCTCGCCGAATCCGCAGCGGCAGAATCAGCAGCCGCGGGCGGCGGCGAAGGTCCAGGCGAAGAGACGTTTGGTGACCCCGTCCACTGCTATGTCGGTGGATCAGCAGAAGTTGAAGACGGCGGCTACGGCCTGATCGCTGGGTATGGTGGCTGCAATCAAGGACTCCCCCAGGGCACATGGCTCTATGTATGCGCCGGCTGGGCCAATGATCCCGGCGGACCAGAAGCCAGAGGGTGCCATCACGTCACGGTTGAACATCACCGTAGTAGGCACTGGGCTATCGGCCTTAGCGATGGACTACAGTGTGAACCGGGCGAGATACTACGGGGTCTTGTGGAGTTCTATGTCCCAGGAGGAAAGGTTTTGTATGCCGGAACCGAAGACGGTGGAGAATGCGGAGGTGGGACCGACGGAATCGACGAGGCCGCTCTCACGCTCTTTTACTCGCCAGATGACCCATCAGGTGCTTTGGAATTGCTGCTTTCGTTCTTCCGAGAATGATCGTGTGCCAAGTACTGCTCGAGCATTCCTGCAAGGCTCGCGTCGTGGGCCGAGCCGGTACCGAATGCGTATCGCCCCGAGTCCTCGAGGAGGATCTGCGGGGATAGGGTGTCGGATTTGGGGACGCCTGAAACTGACTGCAGTAATGATCGTGACTGGAATTCTGTGCACAATGATGGCGGCGTGCGGAGGGACCAGTGAGCAGATTGGGCGAGCACAGGCCCTAGCGTTTGCAAACGCTGTTAACCTCCGCGCTAGTGATGTCCCCAGGATGGGTATGTCGGTCCGAGGCTTTCAGAACCACAGCAAACCTCCTTTCGACACGTGCGCGACCCACATTCGCGCGTCCGATGAGGTCGCCGCAGTCGAGTCACTTCGGTTTGTGCGATCCAGGGAGCAAAAGCAGCTTCGCGACGACCGCGTTATCGTAGGAAAGCCGCCAACCGCTGGCGGACACTCCGTCGTCTATGTAATGCACGATCCAAGAATCGCACGGGATAATGTCGCCGCAGCAAGGGGAGCGGGTGTACCTGCGTGTGTCCAAGCAATGAGCGCTAAAGAGACCTTGGGCCTAGGCAGCGGCGGCGGACCGTATAAGCGGGGGATAAGAGTTGCATCGTTGCCGTTCCCGCTCGCAGGCATCGCGGGATACGGGTTGCGCGTACAGGGCACAGTCCCGGGTACGGGGTCTCACGACGAGAAGCAGCGGTTCCCGTTCTATGAAGACACGTTCGGCTTTGCCGTCGGGCCAGCTGAGATAGTTCTGCACGCTGATGGTGTAGCCGAACCCTTTCCTGCAGCAGAAGAGCGACGCTTGCTGTCTCTGCTCTATACCCGAGCAAGGGCACACGCGCTCCCGTAAGCGATGAGAACGCCCATCAGCAAAAGGCATGTGTCTGGTCGCATATGTTGCGTACTCTGCTGTGCGATCTTGATCGTGCTGGCGGTGGTACCGGCTGCCTGGTCGCTCACCTGGTATGGCGGTGCCCCAGCTGGCTCGTCGGAGTGGTCGTTGGGTGCGAACTGGGTCGGTGCTCCGCCGTCTCTGTCTGAACCGTTTAGGCTCGAATTCCCGCGGCTGCTGAACCCGGCCTGCACCTCCGCTTCGCCGAGCGACACGTGCTATACGAGCAACAACGACGTAGGGGACGTCGCGGTCGAATCGTTGCGTGTCGATGACGGCGACGAATACGAACTGGAAGGCGATGGGATCACGCTGGGAAGCGAAGGGCTGGCGGCGCAGCCCGCTGCGGGGAGCAGCGGACCGGCGGGGGACTACGTCGGTCTGCCGATCGAACTGGCCGCGTCGCAGGCGTGGAGCGTGGCCGGTCGCAGCGGTGGCGCGATCGGCGAAAACGGGTTGTTCATGGAAGGCGCTCTCACGGGCTCGGGCAAGAGCCTTGCGGTCAACATCGAAAACGGCGCGGCGCTCTACCTGCATAACGACACACAGGTCGGCTCGCTGACATTCGCCGGTGCGAACGCGGGCGAGGCGAGTGCTAGCAACGGGTTCGTCGGTCTGCTGGGCGCTCAGGTCAATTCGTCAGATGGATACGGTGTCGCGTTGAGCCACATCCTTATGGCGGGGAGCGGGAGCGTCGGAGCGCTGACTATGAGTGATGCCGGACTGGGTGTGGGCAGCGGCTATCCAACCGGAGGTATAGGAGTGCCCAGCGCTGCGGTCGACGCAGGTAGTGACGTGGAATTCGAGATCACGGGCACGGGCACGGTTGCGGATATCGACTACGGACAGCTGTCATCCGACGGCGCAGTCGCGCTAGGGGGCTCGACGATCGGTGTCTTCATCGCTCCGACATCGGGCACGAGCTGTCCAGTCCCATCGCCCGGGCAGAGGTACGCGTTCGTCGCCGCCACCGGCACGCTGTCGGGGTCGTTTGGCAACGCCCCAGAAGGTACCGAAATACCTGTCAGCTTCTCCAAAAGTTGCGCCAAACGGCCATCGGTGCATCTGCGCATCGCGTATCACAGAAGTGAAGGCACGGAGACCGTCACCGGCACGGTGCCCGGCGGAACGGAACCCCCTGAACCGGAAAAGAAATACAACCCTTATGAAAGACCAAACGCCGAAGGGGCCGAATGGGGTGCTATAGCGGCTGCTCGCGACATTGAAGAAGCCGCAGCAAGAGAACGCGCAGCGGAAGCGGCAGCAAGGCAGCATGAAGAAACTGAACGGCTGACTCGCGCCGCCCACACGTCGGTCTCCCTTGTGTCCACGACTCTCGCCGCTCAACGTGACGCCATTGCGCTCGCCGAGCTGACGTGCGTAGGCAACGCCGGCGAAATCTGTGCCGGGAAGCTCGTCCTGTCCGTCCGGCTGTCTTCGGGGAAGGGAAAGCGCTCACACACATCTGCGGTTGGAACGGCGAACTTCTCGGTAGCCGCTGGCAAGACGGCGAGTGTTCAGATAAGGCTGAATGTGACTGGCCGCGCACTGATGCGTAAGGATCACGGCCGCCTCAACGCGGACCTAACGATCCTTCAGAGAACTCCCGCGAATCACCTCCAGATGAGGAGCGTGCGTCTGCTCGCAGGACGATCCGCTCGGGCGGTGCGCCCAGGTCCGTGATGGTTTTGGTGAACGGCTGAGGGCGGCCGCTCCGCTCCGCGTGGCCGATGCTAGACCGAGTTGTCGATCTATCAGCGTGGGTGGGGCGAAGCGGTCGCGCCAGCCGCGCGGACACTCGCGAGGACGCCATCTGCATCCGGGAAGATGCGCGAGTGTGACCGCACGTTCAGGGCAGATCGCGGTCGGAGTTCAGCTCACAAGACGATGATCTGATCGAAGCGGACCGCGGCGTTGGAGGGCGTCACGAGGTAATGGCAGCGATCCACAAGCCCAGCGCCGTCGAGGCGGTTCAGGGCGTCGGTGATGGCCAGCCTTTGACGCCTTTTTGTCGCGCGGAGCTCGCGCCATATCTTCTTCTCGGAGAGCCACTTTTTGCCGCCCTCGCTCCAGGTCAGTAGTATCTCCATGACTTGGCGCTCGGTGTTCCACTCGTGTTGGGAGTCGTGGTCCCAGGTGTGTGTGATCTCGTGAAAGTGGACGGCGGCGTTGGTGGCGCTTACGAAGTCGTGCCAGCGGTGAATGAGCCCGGCTCGACGCAAGCCCTCGAGGCTGATGAGCGCGGAGACGTTTCGGCCGATTGCGCGGGTGATCTCGTTCTCGGACCATGGACGTTGCTGATCTCGGTTAACGAGAAGCTCAAGGATCGCTCCGTCGAGGCGCTCAGCGTTTGGAGGCCGGTCTGGAGTACGGTGGTGTTGCATCGGGGTACCTCCCGGTGTCGCGCCGGGGGCGGTTACCGCCGCGCCCCGGCACTGTTGTTGTCATCGAGCATCCAACGTACAGCGGGTGCGGCGTCAGATCCGCGAGAGGACACAGAGTTGACACACATCTCGCTGCAGTGATTTGTCCCTTGCCGGCGTCATGATCGTCGGATGGGAAGCAGCCCAGGGAAGCGTGGCGGTGCCGTCGACGATCGTGCGGTCGATGAGGATCTCTTGCGGCGCCTTGGAAGGTTCGAGGTCGAGTACGGCAGAGTGCCGGTTGCACGACGGTATCGGTGCGATGACGGGTTTCCGTTGGGGCTGCGGCTGCGTACGTGTCTGGCTCAAGGGCTGGAGCGTCACCAGATACTTCGGCAGGCGCTCGGAGGCGATCTCTGGCCGATCAGGACGCCTGTCACATTCCGGAATGAAGCGCTGGCGCACCTGTGGGCATATGTTCGAGAGCGCCGTTCGGCGTGGGTGCCGACGTCGTATATTTGTGATGACGGTTTCAAGCTCGGGATGTGGGTTCATCGTCGTCGCCGGCGCCGTGGGGCGGATCCTGAGCTTGATGTGTTGTTGCAGTCGCTCCCTGGGTGGACGTGGGAGCCGCGCCAGGAGGGGTTCCAGAGACGGGTGCGGCTCGCGCAAGAGGCTGCGCTCAGCGGACGCCCGAACTCCGACTTGCGTCTGCGCGATTGGGTTGGGGAACAACGGAGGGCTGCGCGGGCGGGCCGGCTTGATGCCGCGCGTGTTGAGTTGCTCGAGGAAGCGGGCCTGATCGATGTGCATTTGCATCGCGGTTAGGCCGAGATGGCGTGCATCCAGGGGTGTCGGCCGTCTTTACCTCCGCGGCGAGTGGGAGCGCGCTCGGCAGGATGCACAGCTTTCTGGACGAGGGGGTGATTTTCATGGATGACGGTCTGCTCGATGCAGCTCACCGTGTTCTGTTCGCGGTGGTCGGCCAGAAGCAGCAGGAATACCCGTTCCTTGCGCAGCTGCGGGAATTCTTGAAGCAGTACGTCGAGGCGAGGCCGGTGGTGTCCGGTGCGGAGGTCCCCTCCCTCTCGGAGCACCCGGGCTTCGTCTGCTCTCGGTGCTTCGATGACACCGCGCGCCGGCGTGCAGCGCTGGGACCGTTTGCTCTCTATGACGCGTATCGCGACGCGGTCATGCGGGCGGGTGGACTGGTTCACGCTCGCGTCGATCTCGACCTGATGTTCAGGGCGGTTCCTGCGGATTGGGTGCCGATCGTCGCCGCGATGATCTCGGAGGGCCCGGAGGCTGCGGCCGCGAGGGCGCAGACGGCGGTGTATGACTTCTCGTTGCAGTCTGTGCACGCCAACCGTCGCCGCGGGGCGGGTCGTCGATCGGCGGCGAGCGTGAAACTCGCGGTCGTCGAGGCCAGGCGCTTGTTTGACGTCGCTTATCGTCTGCGGAGCTTGCCAGCGTGCGAGCGCTGGACGTATGTTCCCGAGATCGAGTTGCCACAGATGCCGCGCGGTGGTTATGAAGTCCTCGCGCCGCGGATAGAGGTCGTTCGCGGTGCGCTTCAAACGATGACGTGCGATATCCATACGCGTCTCGGTGTCGGCACGATCGAGGAGGAGTTGGCCGCGATCGATGCCCTGAGCGACCATGCGATGTTCACGAGCGGGTTGTGGCGGCCGATGCGCGACCGACTGCTGCTGGTGCTGATGATCTTGACCGGCGGTCGCAAGTCCGCGATTGCGCGGCTGCGCCGTGAGGACTACATACCCGACTATGTCGGTCCTCCGCCGGACTGCCGGCGTGGGGCTGCACTTGATCTACGGCCCCAGAAGGGCAAGCATCGCGACGAGGTACGCCGCAAGCCCATTCCGCGGCAAGCAGCGCTGGTCGTGGACGGTTATCTGAGGCTGATCGATCGCTGGCTTGCTGGGAAGGGTCAGCCGCCTGCTATCCCGTCGACGCCCCTGCTCGTGGCGATGCCGGGCTGGCGACATGTGCAACCGAAATGGATCCACGTGCGGGTGGCTGGGAAGATCGGTGGGCAGCGCCCGCTCGTGGTTAGGGATCCTCGGCAGCTACCCAAGCACGTCACTCCAGAGGAGGCGCCTTACTGCGGTTACACGCCGCATGAGTTTCGTCATCTCGCCAACCAGATCGCTGAAGGCGCTGGCAGGATCTTCAACGAGCGCTACCCCGCGACCGGCGGGGAGGTCAATCCCCCGATCCCGTATTACGCGGCGGCGCTGCTGGACAACGGCGGCGCCGAGCAGGACATGCGCGCGCTCTACGGCGACAGGAAAGCCCCCGCGATGATCGAGGTCGTCGCCGGCCGCGCCACGGAGATCGGCTGGGAGATCCTCACGACCGGTGTGGGGCTGCGTAAACGACCCAACGTCGAGGCCTACGAGCAGGAGCTGATCCGTCTGCGGCGCATCGAGGACGAGGAGCGCCGTCTCGAGCAGGCCGCGCACCGACTGCAAGCCAAACACGCCCGACCAGGACCACTGCCAGCGCTCCCTGCAGGCGAGGTAGGGGAGACCAGTCGTCTGGAGGTGATCATGCGCCGGCAGGAGGATTTGATCGCGTTGGTGGAGGAGCTGAAAGGAGAGCTGTTGGAGGGCTCGGCGATTACCCACCAGCTCGTGCAGCTCTCACGGCAGAAGGCCGACACGATCAAGAAGCTGGACCTCTACCGGCTGGATCAGGGGACGTGGCTGGCGGTGGCGGACACCGATCCCCCGGGCGCGGAGAAGATCGACTGGGAAGCGATCGACAAGGGCAAGCTCGGCAAGCCCCTGATGCCCGTCGAGGATGCTTCTGCGGTGCGGGACTGGCTGACGTTTCGCGAGTTCTGCGAGATCATCGATCTTCAGGCGCGCTCGACACTCACACGCTGGGCGAAGGGCGAACACCTCCCGCCAAGACGCGACAGGCGTCCGTGGGAGGCCGAGTGGGTGCCCGTCGATGACACGCTCGGGACGAACTATCGGCGGATCTGGGTGCCCGGTGTCAACGAAGCGTTCTGGCGCACCCGCCTGCGCCGGGAAGAGCTCGCGAACACACTCTCGCGCTGGCCACGGGAGCAGGGTTGGACGACCAAGGATGGCGAGCCGACGCCGCGTTGCCTGGAGCCGATCAGGGTATCCGCACCATGGCTGCAGGTGGCCGCGTAGCACCCCTTTCGGGCTGAGCGGGGCCGCGCACGCTTCACCCGGAGAGTGCGCAGCGAATCGGGTCGGCGCGGCGGCGCCGGTCGGGTTTGAATGCGGCTGGTTGTCACTCGCGAATCTCAAGATTCGTGGGTATGCCAGCAAACGAGTTCCAGCAGACAGCGATCGAGGGCGCCGGCGGCCCGGCGTCTGTTGATCGATCGATTGAAGGGCCGCACGTGATGATCGACGGTGTCACGCTCGAGGCGCACCGCACGACGCTTTCGCTGATGGAGGTTGCTCGCGTGATGCGCGTGCCGGAGTCCGAGGTGCGCAACATGATCAGGCGGGGCGAGCTGCAGGACGTCTCCTGCGATCGCAGGAGACGCCTTGACCCCGACGAGGTAATCGCGGCGGTCGAACGCCGCGTGCAGGATGGCGGGCTCGAAAAACACGTCTTCGTCGAGCTCGCCGCCCTGATCGCAGGGCGGCTCTGACGAGCGCGTGGCGCGGGTCGAGGTCACCCTGACGGCGGAGCAGCTCGATCGCCTCGCGGCGGTCATTGCCGAGAAGATCGGTGAGACGGGAGATTCTGAGACTGGGTGGCTGCGTGGTGCGGAGAAGATTGCGCGCTACATCGATGCGCCGCCCTCACGGGTCTACGCGCTTGCGAGCGCCGGCCGCATCCCGTGCGAGCGCGACGGGTCCAGCCTGATCGCCCATCGCGGGGATCTCGACGCGTGGCTACGAGCCGGCGGGGGACGGAGGCCATGAGCCACCTCGCCGCACTTGGGCGCGCCTCTCGACGGCGGCCGCGTGCCCGCCCACCGCCATTTCGAGCGCTGTAAAGACGCACTCACAGACGGAGGAAACCAGATGAGCAAAATTCACGAGCCAAAGGCTCGCGCGGCGGCGGCGACGCCGTCCAAAGATTCTCGCAAGCTGGAGAAGACAAGCGTGCCCGGTATCTACCGCCGGCACGCGAGCAGTTGCAAACGCGATGGCCGCTGTCGCTGCCCATACGTCGTGCGCTGGAAGGATGGGGGGCAACCCCGCAAGCAACTGTTCACGACGTTCGAGCTCGCCCGCGAGCACAAGGGTGGGCTGGACTCCGGGAAAACGACCCGCAGACCGCTCTCCTCGAAGACGCTCAGCGCCTACTACAAGAACTGGCTGGCGAACTACCGCGGCCGCACCGCGCGCGGCCTGGAGGACTCAACCCGACGCGGCTACGAGATCAGCTTCAGGTTGCACATCCTGCCGCTGCCGATCGCACGGATACGGCTGCGCGACCTCAGCGCCCCGGACATCCGAGAGTGGATGGTGCAGCTCGAGCAGCGCGGCGCGTCGCCCAGCACGATCCGCCGGGCGAGAATCGCGTTGTCGGTCATGCTCGCCTGCGCCAGGGAAGACGGAGACATCGCCTCCAACCCCGCCTCAGGCGTCCGCTACGTACCCTCAGAGAAGGCCAAGCAGCGCCACCCGAAGCGCAGGCCGCGTCGGCTAACTGCCGAGGATGTCGTGGCGATCCTGCGTGCGATGCCCGAACAGTGGCGGGCATTCTTCACGCTGCTCGCCCAGACGGGTCTTCGCATTGGCGAGCTGCTTGGGCTCACCTGGGAGCACGTGCACCTCGGCGATGACCCGCACATCATGGTCGCCGAGCAGGTCTATCAGGGCCGGCGCAAACAGCTCAAGACGGACGCCAGCGAAGCGAGAGTACCGATCTCAGCGAGCATGGCGTCATGGCTGGCAGAACTCCGGCCGGCGAACGCGCGACCAGCGGCGCCGGTGTTCCCATCCCGGACGGGCACACCGCTGACCTACTCGAACGTCTACAACCGCGTGCTTCACCCCGCGCTCCTCGCCGCCGGCCTGGCAACGAAGGTGGGGGAGACGCCGAAGGGCAAGCCGATTTACGACTACCAAGGGATCGCCTTCCACGCCTTCCGCAAGGCATGCGGATCGTTGCTGCTCGCGCACGGGAAGACGCCCAAGCAGGTACAGGGCTGGCTGCGCCACTCGCAGCTCACCACGACGATGAACGTCTACACCCACCAAGTCGACGACGGGCTCGGCAGCGCCGACATATGGGACGACATCCTGCCGCCGTCGCTCAGCTGATGTCCGGTCGTTCGTCGGGAATCCGCTTAAGTCTGGGAAATCGGACTCCGGTCAGGCGCGCGGGGGGAGCCACGCAACGCGGAAGATCGCTTCCCAGTCGTCCTGCATTACCGGCTCCCACGTAGCCCACCAGCCAGCGGTCAACGCTACGGTGTACTTCCGACAGATATTCCCGAGGGCGTCGATTGCCTCGTGAAGGTCGCTATATGTCGGCATCGCCGGATGGGTGGGGTTTGCCGCAGCGTGCGCGATGTGTTCATTAGCGTATAGCCGAACCCGTTTCGCAGCGTCTTTCAGCGCGGCAAGGTCTGCGCGTGGGATTTCAGGGTCGAGGTGATCGCCTCCCCCGGCCAGCTGGTTGAAGCCTTTGTGCCCGCGCTCGACCATCAGCTCGCTCTGGTCAAACAGGCTGACGTAGGAGTCGCGGGTGAGGGCCTGCGCGTTGTCTCGCATCTGCTTGATCACCACTGCGAGCGAAAATACGTCGCGGCGTGTGTCCGCTTGGCGCCTGATCGCAATCGCTTGTGTCGCGGCGTAGTTCTGCCCGAGGAAGTCCCAGAACGTTGACGGCCGGTCGCGCAGCTCCTCGTTTGCATCGGCGATCTGTGCGACTCGCCTCCACACGAATCGCCGGTGGTGCATCCCGATTATGTCGGCGCGGATGGGGCCTTCGATCCATGTGCGCCACCGCTCCACATCTGCATGTAGATCAGCCACAAGCAAACTGACGGTAAACGTCCGTGCGGACGACCTGGGGAGGGGTCGATCGCGCCAGCGAATGTTAGGCGCGGGACAGGGCGCTGAGCCGCCGGGGTCGTTGACCGGCCCGAAGCCGAGTTTGGTTATGGTTTGGCGCATGACCAGCGCGGACACGGCGGCGTTGTGGTCGTCCTGAGTCCCCCACCGGGCTTGCGACAGGCCGGCTCCATCCTCCTAGGCCGGCATGAAAGTGACGACCCGATAACGGACGATCTGAGCCGTCCCGGGGCGCTATTGGAGGAGGCGGTCACGGACTTGACTCGCTGTGGCAGTGCACCCGACGTCTTCGTCGTTGCGCATGCCGCGGCGAAGCGCGGGCGGGAGCTCGGGAAGGAGCTTCCCGAGGGTTTCGGAACTGATGACGGAATCCGGTACCAGACGCGGTTCGCCCGCAACGCCATCCTCTTCTCAGCGCTCGCGGCCGAGTCCTACGTCAATGCTTTCCTCGATGGGCGGGTCACCGGCTCTGCTCTCGATGCCCTTGACCGGCTGCCAACTGTTGAGAAGTACGTGATCGGGGTCACCTATGCCGAGGGCGAATCTGTGTTCGACAGGGGGACTGAACCGATCCAGACACTAAAGCGCCTGTTTAAGACACGTGACGCTCTCGTCCACCCGAAGCCCAAGAGGAAGGCGACAGTAACTCCCGAAGCGGCGGCCGAGTTTCTCGTCGCGGCGGCCACGGCCGCGCAGCGGCTCATCGAGCGGGCCGGAGCGGGCGAGGTCATATGCAAGGAGATCAGCGACTACCCGACGATCTACACCGACTGGGGTAAGCGGTGGACCGGAACGCTGCCGTCACTCGACGCCGAGACACCGGAAAACCTCGCCGCTGTGGCGGCGGCGAGGCGCCACAAGAAGGCGTCGTAGCTGGAGGGGGTGGGGAGGCCCGAGCAACGACGCCTAGCCGTGCCAACTCCCCACCTAGTGTCCTGCGTCTTAAGTTCGGTGCTTAAGTATGGTATGCTGTGGCATGCCAAGAACCGGACGGCCCAAGCAGGTGTTGGAGTTGACTGACGCCGAGCGCGATCAGTTGGTGCGGTGGGAGCGGCGCAGGAAGTCTTCGCAGGCGTTGGCGTTGCGCTCGCGGATCGTTTTGCGATGCGCGGAGGGGCACTCCAATAAGGATGTTGCGGTGGCGTGTGGGGTGTCAACGCCGACGGTGGGGAAGTGGCGCCGACGGTTTTGTGAGCTGCGGCTGGACGGGCTCTCGGATGATCCGCGTCCGGGCCGCCCGGCGAGTATCACCGCCGAGCAGGTCGAGGACGTGGTGGTGGCGACGTTGGAGTCCACACCGGAGAACGCGACGCATTGGTCGCGCGCGAAGATGGCTGAGCGCTCGGGATTGTCAAAGTCGACGATCGGGCGGATCTGGCGGGCGTTTGATCTAAAGCCCCACCGGGCGGACACGTTCAAGCTGTCGACCGACCCCTTGTTTGTGGAGAAGGTCTATGACATCTGTGGCTTGTATCTGAACCCGCCGCAGGCCGCCGTGGTCCTATCAGTTGATGAGAAGAGCCAGGTGCAGGCACTGGCGCGGTCTCAGCCGGCGTTTCCGATGATGCCCGGCATGTGCGAGAAGCGCACCCACGACTACTTGCGCCACGGCACCACGAGCCTGTTTGCCGCGTTTAACACCCAAGACGGGACCGTGATCAGCTCGACTCATCGCCGTCACCGCACGATCGAGTTCAAGAAATTCCTGACCAAGATCGACAGTCAGGTACCCCAGCACCTCGACGTGCACCTCATCTGCGACAACTACGGCACACACAAGAGCCCAGCCATCCAACGCTGGCTCGATACCCATCCCCGCTTCCACATGCACTACACCCCGACGTACTCCAGCTGGATCAACCAGGTCGAGCGATGGTTCGCCTACCTCACCGACGATCTACTCAGGCGCTCCGATCACCGCTCAGTCCAAGCACTCGAGAAGGACATCCGCAACTGGGTAACGGCATGGAACGAGAACCCCAAACCATTTATCTGGGTCAAGACCGCCGAGCAGATCCTCAACTCCATATCACGACTTCTAAAACGAATTAACGGCGCAGGACACTAGTAGTACTTTGTCGGTTCGGCAGTTTGAGCCGATCCGGGGCATTTCGGACCTGGAGATCCCGCTCAACCAGGCCAACGCAGGATTCTCGCCGTCGATGTCGTGTAGAGCCAAATCCGGCCGATCGAGGCGAGTTGACAAAGCACTACTAGTGGTCTGTCAGCGTTTTAGTTGGTGATTGCGTTGAGTGTCACGCGTCCGCGCTGGACTTTCTGGACTATTTGGTCGGCTGTCTTGGTCCAGGTGAATGGTGTGGGGTTGGTGTTGTTCGCTGTCAGGTAGGCGTCGATGGCTGCGATCAGGTCGGGTACTGAGGCGAAGGCGCCGCGACGGAGCGCTTTGTTGGTGAGCTGTGCGAAGAACCCCTCGACCATGTTCAGCCAGCTTGAGGACGTTGGTGTGAAGTGCAGGTGAAATCGGGGGTGCTTGGCGAGCCAGGCTTTGACGTTGGGGTGCTTGTGGGTCGCGTAGTTATCCAGGATCAGATGTACCTGTAGGCGCTTGGGGACGGTCCGGTCGATCGTGCGCAGGAACGTGAGGAACTCGCTGTGGCGGTGGCGGGGTAGGCATTGGCCGATCACTGAGCCGCTCAGGACGTCCAGCGCGGCGAACAGGGTGGTAGTCCCGTTGCGTTTGTAGTCGTGAGTCATCGTCCCGGCCCGCCCGGGCTTCATCGGTAACGACGGCTGGGTGCGATCCAGTGCTTGGATCTGAGACTTCTCGTCCATGCTAAGCACGATCGCGCGCTCGGGCGGGTTCAGGTACAGGCCCACGACATCAGCGAGCTTCTCCTCAAACCGCGGATCCCTCGACAGCTTGAACGTCTGGACCCGGTGGGGCTTCAGACCCCGAGCGGCCCAGATCTTCTGAACCGTCGTGTGTGAAACGCCGTGCGCGCGGGCCATCGACCGGCAGCTCCAATGCGTCTCACCAGGCGGCTTCTCGTGCAGCGTCGCGTGGACGATCTCCTGGACCTTCTCCGGCGCGATCGAAGGCTTGCGTCCTCGGCCGGGCCCGACCTTCACCGATGCCGTCAGGCCATCCCGTTCAAAGCACCCACGCCACCTCGTGACCGTTGCCGGGGACACCCCAATCTCGTACGCGACGCGCGTCGTCGCCACGCCCTCACCGGCCATCAACAACGCCTTTGCTCGTTGCACATCGCGGTACGCCGCAGTCTGGGAACGAGACAACTTTTCAAGCACTTCGCGTTGAGACTCAGTGACCTTCAACGGAGGGGTAGCAGCGCGCATACCTCACCATACCACCAACCACCACTTATTTCAATGACAGACCACTAGGAACGCCCAACGAGCCGCAGCGACCCCGCCCCGTAATCGCGCCGTATCTTATTTGCCATGGCCGTTCGAGTCGAGCCGACGTTCCATTCTGTTCCGTCGTGCGCAGGAGGAACGCGGGCGGAAATGGCCGTTCCTAGTTCTAATCCGGCGAACCTGCCAATGAGCACTGAAAATGTAGGCGATGACGCTCTGGATCGACGAGGACCTGTCCCCGTCGCTGGTTGAGGTGGCCCACGGACTCGATGCGACTTGCAACCGCGATTGAGGACCGCTCGGCAGTCCCGACCGCGAAGTGCTCGCGATGACCCCCCGCGCAACCGCTCTCGTCATGCATCTGCACCTGTATGCGACGCGGTGAAGGCATACGGTCTTTGCATGAACGTTCCCGCGAATCAGCCGGAGGATCCGTACGACGCGCTAGGCGAGACCGCGCGCCGAGAACTCGACAAAGCACGCAACGACCCCCGGCTCGAGCGGGATCGAGCTGCCGTCGCGGACTTCTGGGACGCGATGGACGAGACCGAACGTGTCAGGAAACTCGCGATCCGCGGCGCCCAGGCGATCCGCGAGAGCGACCCGATCTGGGCGATGGCCGAACTGGCGGCCGGCGACATCGACAACGACTTCCCAGGGCTGAACGCGCAAGCGCTCGTCGCTATGAACAGCGCGCTCGACTCGATGGTCGAGGAATTCGCACCCGCGATGCGCGAGATCCTGGTCAAAGCGTTCGTGGACCAGGCGTTCAAGCGGGTGGAAGAACAGGTTCCCGACGCCGCGGCCGAACTCGACGACGAGAAGCGCGGCGTGCTGCGGGAGGTGATGCTCAAGACCGTCGCCGACTTGCAGCCGAGGCTTGATCGGCTACTCGGTAGCGGGGCCGAGCGTTACGAGCAGCGACTCCGCGGCGTGGCTCTCGGCACTGCCGACGATCGGCCGATCCCTGCGGACCTCGACGTGGCCCTGACCGAGCTCGGCGCAATCCGGGACGTCCTGATCCACAGAGCGAGCCGAATCGACATGAAGGCACTCGAGCAGGCGCCGAGCCTCGCCGGGCGATACTGCGAGGGTCAGCTCGTGCGTCTGACGCGCGAAGACTACCGGCGGTACACGGCTGCGATCCGCTGCTACGGGCAGGACGTGGCGATGAGGCCGATGCGCAGCTGGCCCAACGTCACCGACGAAGATCTGCCCGACCTTACGGCGTGGCGCAACTGGTACGTCCTCGGCGCCTAATCGCGGTGTCGCGGCGTTGCTTGCCGAGCTGACCTGATGCGATGGACTGTCTGCAGGGTGGCGAGTGACGAACGCTCGCGAGGGTCCGAAGCTGCTGGCATTCTCGCGGGGATGGACGAGCCACCTTGCCACCGGCCCGGATACCGGGACCGTGAGGACTCGCGCTTTTATCAGGCTCGGGGTCTTACACCTGAGCAGACGTGGCAGGCTCTCGGAGACGAACTGGCCCGCGTGCTGGACGACGCGCAGCGAGCATTCTGGGGCGCTCCTCTGCGGATTGACCCGGAGCGCGTCCGTTGGTGGCATGGAGCGATCTTCGCTCGCCACTTTCCTCGTGACGGCGGGTGCTTTCGCCGCGACCGGGCCTTCTTCGGCGTGGCGACGCCGAACGGCGGGATGCGGCAGCTGGAGGGCGTGGCGCCAGAGGCGCTCCGTAGCGAGCTCCAAGCAGTCTGCTCGTCGTTCAACCGGTACGCGGACGCGATCGGCGATCCAAACACGGCAGGCGTTCTCGACCGCACGCGGGCTGTGGCTGCCCTTTACGCGGGCATCTTGCGAGTGCATCCGTTCGTGGACGGCAACCATCGCGTGGGCTTCGTCGCGCTCTCCACAGCGCTCTGGTCATTCGGGCTGCCCAACATCGAGTTCGAGGACGATGCGGAGACGATCGCCCACGATGATGCGCTTGTGCCCGCCCTGGAATCCAAGAATGGGAGCATCGAGCCCTTCGCGCAGTTGCTGGCCGATCTCATTCAGCGCTCGATGGGCTCCCAGGCATGAGCTACGCTTAGACGTATGGACGGCAGTTTCCCCAGGCTCGATCGGGCGCATACGGTCCGCAAAGGCCGCCTCGTGAAGACCACGCCAGAGGTCAACCGCAAGGTGGCCGAAAGCGCGATGCTGCTCTCCCAGGGCGCCCGCCGCGCTATCGAGATGAAGCGCGAAGCCAGCGAAACGGGCGATCCCGCAGCGCCTGCCGCGGCCGCCCGAGCTGCCTGACGCCAGCCGAGAGGCCCCGGATCGGGGCCACCCCTGGGGCCACCGAACCCCCGGAGACAGCCGCAAGCCACCGGGACGCCGAGACAGCTAAAGCGGATCGTAGAGCCAAATCCACGACCAGCAGCAAACAGCCGCAAACCCTGGAACGCACTCATAATCGATTGGTCCCAGGTTCGAGTCCTGGCGGGCCCATGGCGGGAAGGGGCATTCTTGAGCTGGATTTTCGGTCGCTTGGGAGCTGGGAGGGTCTCGCCGGTCGCGGGCTTCGGGTTGTCATGCGTCTTGATGCGTCCAAACCAGCCGCATTTGGCTGAACCTGATCGCCCCAGTACGCTTTCCGCCGATTATCTCCCTGAGGCTTTTAGTCAAAGCGGCCTGCGATCCGATAGACCGACCGGGAGCCCTCCAGATGGCCTGTATGAACAACCAGATCATGCGACGCGCGGCGGTCGTGCTCGTGGCGCTTACGTCGCTGTCGGCGCTCACCGCCGTGGCCAGTCAAGCGGCTGCGTATTCCCCCGGCTGCGGCCGGGTCCCGATCGTGTACGGGATCCCGCCGTGGGGCTTTCACACAGGCGCACCGATCACCGGGCCCAGCGGCAGCTTCGCCCGCGGCCACGGCGACATCGATCTGGCGGCTCATACCGTCTCAGGGATCATTTGCCAGGAAGACCACGTTCGCAACCGGCCGACTCGCTCGATCACGATGACGGTCGAACGCCATCTCGTCTACCAGTCGCACTATGCGGTGATGTGGGGGTTTCCGGGGAACATCATGAAGATCCGGGTGCGGGTGCGGGCCAGCAACGATCCCGAATGCGAAGTCGGAACGATCGGGCGCGCGACCCTGTTCGCGAGCTATAACGGCGTGCGCAGCGACAGCGTCCAATTCAGCTTTCCGGCTTCCTGCAAGGGCCATGACCACCTTTACCACGGCACACAGGTCAACAACCAGGTCCCGCCGTTGTAGCCCGGCGGTGCAGAGCGCCGACGTCGATCAGTCCTCTCCGGCGGGCCGTGTCGGGTTCGCCGCGTTCTACCCGCCGTTACCACCCGACCCCGACACGCCGCAACCGCGCCCTCCGGCGCGCAGCTGCGCGAGCGACGGCGGATCTTCGGCTACGAGTTCAGGGATGGTGACTGCGCTGAGGTGATCGTGCGCGAGCGCCGCGAAGACGCTCAAGAGCGCGCGGATGGTCTGGCCGTGGTTCTCGTGCATGAGGATGATCGAGCCGGGGCGCAGGCCGGCGATCGCGTTGCGTTCGATTTCGGCGTAGTTGGCGCCCAGCGAGTCGCGACTGTCGATGGTCCACAGCACCTCGAGCATCCCGAGCGCTTGCGCCTCGCGGTCGATCGCCGGCGTGCGGCCCTCGTAGGGCGGTCGGAACAGCAGGACCGGCCGGGCGGTGACGTGTTCTATCAGCGCCTTGGCGCCGGCGATCTCCTGCGCCATTTCGGACCGGCCCAGGGAGGGCAGGAACGGGTGCGTCATCGTGTGATCGCCGTCGACACCGACCAGGCGCTCCTGTGACGCCAATCCGGGGTAGGCGCGGATCTGCTTGCCGACGAGGAAGAAGGTGGCGCGCAGATGGTGCTTGCGCAGCTTGGCTATCGCCAAGCGTGTGTACGGGCCGGGGCCGTCGTCGAAGGTCAGCGCGACCATGCGCTTGGAGCGACCGCCACAGAACAGCGGCAGACCGTAGGCGGCGAGTCGCTCGACGGCGGCCTGCTGGGCCCGCGTGCGCGAACCCCGCGCGCTCGTGGATCGGCGCTCGCCCGCCGTTGCGGACGGGAGCGTGGCATGAGGCGCGGTGCTTGCGCTGGAACCGTGTGAGACCACGCCGACCAGCAGCGCGGCGAGGCCGAGCCCCACGACGAGCGCGGCCAACGTCGCGGCGCGGCGACGGCGACGCAGCGCTTTGGCGCGAGCAGCGCGGCGCGCTCTGGATCGCGCTGCAGGATCTTCCACAGTCCGACATGGTGGCATGCACGCCTACGTTCTGGTGGTCGCGGCACACCCGTCAGGTTCTATCCCTCCCGGGCCGAGTACGCATAACCGGCCATGACCTCGGCGATCGCCAAGTCGTCGTCTGAGGCGCGTTCGCGCAGTCCGGCGATGATCCCCGCGCGATCCTCGGGCGTGCGGTTCTGGCTGAGCTTGCGCTTACCTTGCAGCGCGTCGATCTCGAGGCTGAAGGCGGCAATGTGAGGCAGGCGTTCGTCGACGTGCTCCTCGGCGACGGCCGCGAGCGACCAAGGCTGCGAGAAGCGCTGCTCGTGAACTGCGACCAGCTCGGAGAGATGGCCGAGCACGACGCTCGGATCCTTGAGCCTGCGCGGGCGACCGTAGGCGTGTACGGCCAGGAAGTTGTATGTCGGCAGACCGCCGCTCGGGCACCAGCGCGGGGAGACGTAGGCGCGGGGCGCGCTGAAGATCGCGAGCGCTTCGTGCTCACCGTCCAGGTGGCGCGCGAGCGGATCGCCGGCGGAGACGTGCGCGAGGAGCGTCCCGAAGCGCCCCTCGTTGCGGTGCAGGACAAACGGTATGTGCGCGGCGAGCGGACCGTCGGAGCAGACCACGAGCACGCCGAAGCGGACGCTCTCGATGATGTCCTGAAGGACCGGCAGCTCACGCTCGGCGAAGTGAGGGTTGACGTACATGGGATCCTCCTGGCTCGCTGGCCCAGCGATGGACGGGCCTGGGAACGTTACTGCGCGGCCGGCCGTGCTTCTCGAGCGCCCGAGGCCGCGGGCGCGGACCGACGGTCGCTGCGACCGGTTCGGCCGACCCGCTCGATCGGGCGACGGCCGATAGTGCGCGTTTTGCAGCTGAATGCACATCGAATCGACCGTGTTTGAAAGAAGACACAAAGTAGACAGACATTTGTACACATAGGACTCTATTACCTGTAGTCATGTACTCGCCGACCAGCGAAGTTCCCGGGGTGTCCACGCCGGCACCTACGAATCCCGAGTTGGGTCGCGCGATCCGCCGCCTGCGGCGCGCGCGCAAACTAACGATCGAAGGTCTCGCGCACGCCTCGGACATGCACCCGACCTACCTGTCCGGAATCGAGCGGGGTCGGCGCAACCCGACGTGGAGCAAGCTCACGAGCCTGGCCGGCGGGCTGGGCATTCCCGTCATCCAGATCGTCGCGGACGCCGAAGCGGAGGCGCAGCTAACCGAGCGCATGCGCATCGCCCGCTCCGAGCTGGGCCTGTCCGAGCGTTTCGCCTGAGCTTTCCGGCCGCGGACCTGCCCGCCCCGGCGGGAGTCCTCCGGTGCGGTGAATACGCTGGAGGTATGACGGGGGTGCATGAATCGTGACGGCGCCGCGCGAGCGGCTGGCGGTGATCGACCTGGGCTCCAACTCGTTCCGGCTCGTCGTGTTCATGGCCTGGGAGGGGTGGTGGAGACGGACCGACGAGATCTATGAGCCGGTGCGCATCGGCGAGGGACTCGCGGCGAGCGGCAAGCTGGGGGAGGAGCCGATGCGCCGCGCGCTGGCGACGCTGGACGTGTTCGACCACTTCTGCCGCGCGGCCGGCCTCAGCGGCCGTTCCGTGGACGCGCTCGCGACCAGCGCGATCCGCGACGCCGAGAACGCCGCCGGCTTCCTGACGCTGGCTCGCGAGCGCACGGATCTGCCGATTCGCGTGTTGAGCCGCGAGGAAGAGGCGCGCTACGGCTACCTGGCGGCGGTCAACTCGACGACCTTGACCGATGGCTGCGTGCTGGACCTCGGCGGTGGGTCGCTGCAGCTGGTTCGGGTCGTGGATCGAGTGGCGCACGAGCTCGGCTCCTGGCGCTTGGGCGCGGTGCGGATGACCGAGCGCTTCCTGCCCGCCAACGGACCCGCTAAGCGCAGGCAGATCGAGCAGCTGCGTGAGCACGTCGCCGCCGAGCTCGCGCGCGCCGATTGGCTCGCGCGGGCCGGCTCGCGTCTCGTCGGCATCGGCGGCACCGTCCGCAACCTCGCGGCCGCGGTCCAGCGCGCGTCGGGCCTGCCGTCGTCGGGCGGAGTGCAGGCGATGATCGTCTCCGGCGAGGCGCTGGAGGAGCTCGTGGAGAGACTCGCGGCGCTGCCCGCTTCGCAGCGCAGTTCGGTGCCGGGCATCAAGCCGGCGCGCGCCGACCTGATCCTGGCCGGAGCGATCGTCGTGCAGGGCGCGCTGCTGGCCGGCGGGTTCGACAGTCTGGAAGTCACCGAGGCGGGCCTACGCGAGGGAGTGTTCTTCGAGCGCCTGCTCGCCGATCGATGGCCGATCCCGGACGATCGGCCCCCGGTGTTCGCCGATCTACGCCGCACGAGCGTGCTGAATCTGGCCGCGCAATACAGGCCCGACGCGCCCCACACCGACCACGTCGCGACGCTCGCGCTGGCGATGTTCGACGAGCTCGCGCGGCTGGGTCTGCACGAGGGAGATCCGATCGAGCGAGAACTGTTGTGGGCGGCGTGCATGCTGCACGACATCGGCATGTCGGTCGACTACGACGACCATCACAAGCATTCGCGCTATCTGATCCTCAACGGCGGCCTACCGGGTTATTCGCCGATCGAGGTCGCGATCGTCGCGCAGGCCGCCCGCTACCACCGCAAGGGCATGCCCGATCCGGGCCCGCTTGCTGCGCTGTTTGCGGAAGATGACATCGCGCGCCTGGATCGTTGCTCGGTGTTGCTGCGTCTGGCCGAGGATCTAGAGCGCTCGCGCGATCAGCTGGTGCGCGGCACACGGTTCAAGCTCACCGGCGAATCCGGCGGCCAGGCGCGCAAAGGGACCGACGCGAACGCGGGCAAGGGCGAGATCGAGCTGCGATTGATCGCCGACGGGGAGTCGGCGGTCCCGCGCTGGGCGGCACGCCGCGAGAGCGAGCTGTTCGCCCGCGCTTTCCATCGCGAGCTGTCGGTCGCGGCCTAGACGGCCGATAGGCGGCGCTGATCGGCGTCCTCGATCACTCGTTGCCGAGCACACTTCGCTCACTGCGTCCTTGCTCAGCTTGCCTCTCGGCCGTCTAGGCTAGGTAAAGGTCATCTGCGGTCGGCGCGTGGAGCTCAGTGCGCTCGCAGCTCGCGCTCGCGCCCGGCGCAGTCATACAGCAGCAGAGCGTTGGGGTTGACCGGGCGCGGTTGCCAAACCGCGGCCGGGGTCACGCGACAGGATTCGATCACGGCGTTGGAGCCCGCGTTGCCGCCGCGTTCGGAGTAGGCCCCGCCGAGCACGACATAGCGCGCTTGCCCGCGCGCCACCAGCCGCGCCAGGGCGGGTCCGTTGACGGCTGGATCGTTGCCGCTGTAGCCGCCCATCGCGCCCGCGTCGTGACCGAGCAGGATCATCGGCGCGGAGGTGATCGATGCCTCGGTAAGCACGTTCCAGCGCGTGCCCGGATGGCGGGCGTCCACGTAGTCGAGCAGCGCCCTCGTCACACGCAGGCCTGTGGGGCCCACCCCGAGGGAACCGACCGCGCCGGCGGCGCGCGGACCCGCCGCGGGGAACGTGCCCTCTACCGCAAACCGCCAGGTGGTCGCCGCGTAGGCGGCGGGTGCGATCAGCAGCAGACCGAGCGTGAGCGCCATCGCCGGCCGCGCGAAGCGTTTGACGGCCACGATCGCGACTACGCCGACGGCGGCGCCGAGGATCAGCACCGGCCGGAACCAGGACATGTAGTGGTCGTAGCCGAGCAGCGTCAACTGCGCCGCGACGGCGCCGGCGACGGCGATCGGCACGAGCGCGAGACGCAGGCCTCGACGTGCGCCGGGCGCGACGAACGCCACGGCGCCCCCGCCGACCATCGCCGCCGTTCCCGGTCCGAGCGCGGACAGGTAGTAGGGGTGCACGATCCCCTTGGACAGGCTCAGCACGGCCGCCTCGACGAGGAACCAGCCCCCGAGCACGATCAAGCCCGCCAGGCGCTGGTCTCGCCGTCCGCCGCTGTGCTCGAAGTCGTAGTCAGGCGGCCGCACGGAGTTCCCGTCCGCTGCGGGTTGACCCTCACGGTCCTCCGCATCCCCGTCGCCGGCCTGCGGGCCAGCGCCGATCGACCACAGTGCGAGCGCGATCAGGCCGACGAGCGCGAACGGCAGCATCCAGCCGGCCTGTCCGCCCAGGCCTGCTTCGAACAGGCGCAGCGGGCCGGTCGGCCCGCCGAAGGCGACCGGATAGCGCAGCCTGCCGTTGGGGAGGTATTTGGAGAGGACGACCTTCTTGGCGGCGGGTTTCGCGTGGTGGGCGGGCGCGGCTGGATGTGCTTTTTCGCCGGCGCCCGGCGCCCGCACGGCGGTGGGCGCGACGGCGCCGGTGCCGGAGGCGCCGGCGGCGTGATCTTGTGCGGCGTGGGCGCGCAGCGCTTCTTTTTCGATGTGCGCGAGCGAGCCGTGCTTGAACACGACCGGGATGCGGCCGGGGCCGCCGACCTGTCCTTCGACGCGCCCGAAACCGTTGTAGCCGAACGTGAGGTCGCGCTCGGTGTTATCGACCGAGCCGCCGACGAACGGCCGCTGGGAGGCGGGCGTGAGTTCGACGACGAGCGACCATGAGGCCGATACGAGCAGCAGCACGATGCCCGCGGCCAACAGTTGGGCGACCCTGCGCGCGAGCGATCCGGGCGCGCAGATCAGGTAGCCGAGCGCGAGCCCGGGAACGAGGAGATAGGCCGCGAGGGTCTTCGTGTTGAACGCAAGCCCGACGAGCGCTGCGCTTGCGAGCAGCGTCAGCAACCTGCCCGACCCGATCGCGCGCAGACCGACGCCGCAGGCGAGGATCATCAGCAGGATCAGAAGCGCGTCGAGGTTGTTATCGCGCGAGACCGCGACGAACGACGGGAACACCGCCAGCGCCAGCGCGCTCATGACGCCCGCGGCGGGGCCGAACCTGGGGGCCACCACCCAGTAGAGCGCGGCGACGGAGAGCACGCCGGCGATCGCCTCGGGCAGCAGCAGGCTGAGCGGATGAAACCCGAACAGCTCGGCGCTTAGCCCCTGCACCCACAATCCCAGTGGGGGCTTGTCGACCGTGACCATCCCGCCGGGGTCGAAGGAGACGAAGAAGAAGTTGTGCCACGAGTGCAGCATCGAGCGCACGGCGGCCGAGTAGAACGTGTTGGCGTAGCCGTTGCGCGCGAGGTGGTTGACGTTCAGCACGGCCGAGAGCGCCAGCACGGCGGCCAGCGCGACGTGCTGGGGCAGCACGCGCGCGCCTCGTCGGGGCGCCGCAATAGCGGGCGGTCCCAAGTCAAGTGGCGGGGCTGCGCCAACGGCGGTCGTCTGCGGTGCTGAGGTCATGTTGTGAGCGTCATCTGTGCGAGCGCGCCCACAAGCCGGTCGAGGTCGTTCTCGTCGTTCCAGGCCCCGACGGACGCCCGCAGCCAGGGGGTTCCGGGAATGTTACGCACGATCACCCCTTGTCGGCGCAAGTGCTCGCGCTCGTACTCGGGGTCTGGGCTCTCGAAGGACACGAGCGTGGTGTCCCCGCGCGGCGCCACGTCGCGCCCGTGCTCACCCAGCAGCGAAACCAGGCGGGCGGCGAGCTCGCGCGCGCGCTCGTGCACCGCTAGCCGGCCGGCTAGCTCCAGTACGCGCGCAGCCGCCAGCGCGCAGGCGAGCGCCTCGGCGCTCAGCGACATCGTGTCGAGGGCGCGGGCGTCCTCGTGCAGCGGTGCGTCCACGCCGGCGTTCGGATCGGCGAGGTTGGCATAACCGCGGCGTTCGATCCTCAGCCGTGCCCGCAGTTCGGCGCCGAGGTACAACATCCCGGTGCCGTCGGGACCGCACATCCACTTCTGGCCGGCGCCCGCATAGGCGTCGCAGCCGAGCGCGTTCACGTCCACGGGGACCGCGCCCACGCCCTGGGCGCCGTCGAGCAGCACCGGAATCCGCAGTTGCGAGAGGCCTGCCGGGGCCAGGCGGCCGCTCATCCAGCCGACGTGTGAGCACGCCACCAGGCGCGTCGTGTGCGGATCGACGGCGTCGGCGATCTCCGCCAGCGGGGCCATCCGCACGGTCACCCCTTTGACGTCCCGCGCGCCCGCCAGCGCGCCGAGCAGACCCGGGTGCTCCTCGTCGCTGGTGAGGATCTCATCGCCCGGACCGAGGTCCAGTCCGCCGATGACCTGGGCGATGCCCTCGCTGGTGCACGTCGTCAACGCCACCTCACTCGAATCGCACCCGAGCGCGAGGGCATAGGCGGCGCGCAGCTCGGTGCCCAGCCGGCTACGACGTTCGAAGTGCGCCATGGCCCGTCCTTCGCCGGTCTCGCGAGCCAGCTCTTTCCCGGCGGCGCGCACCGCGGCGTCGGGCAGCGGACCGTCGGTGCCGGCGTTCAGATAGGCGAGCCGGCGCAGCACCGGGAATTCGTCACGCAGGTCGTTACGGGCCACGACGGGCGAGCATACCGGCGGCGGGCCTTCGCTTGAGACGATCGCGCAGTCCGGCGACCGGGTTTCGCAAAGGACGAAAAGCGAGTATCAATTGCAAGCAGGACGACACGGTGCGTGGGCGGCGGGGAGAGCAGCGACCGTCCGGGCACGCACATTGGGGGTGAGGAGGTGTGCGCAGAATGACTTCCGACACGGGCGCAGGGCCGCTGTGGGAACCGACCGCGCAGGATCGTGAGCGCGCGGAGATGACTCGCTTCATGGGCTGGGCAGGCGAGCGCACGGGCCGTGCGTTCGCCGACTATGGCGAGCTGTGGGAATGGTCGGTGTCGGAGATCGAGGAGTTCTGGGCGGCGATATGGGAGTACTGCGGCGTGCGCGCCTCGCGCCCCTACGGACAGGTCCTCGACTCGCGCCGGATGCCGGGCGCCCGGTGGTTTGCGGGGTCGGAGTTGAACTACGCCGAGAACATGCTGATGCGCGAGCGCGACCCGAACGCGGTCGCGGTGCTGCACGCTTCGGAGCTGCGCGAGCTGGATTCGCTGACCTGGGCGCGGCTGACCGCGCAGGTCGCAGACGTGGCGAGCGGCCTGCGTGCGTTGGGCGTCGGGCGCGGCGATCGCGTGGTCGCCTACATGCCGAACATCCCCGAGACGCTCGTCGCGCTGCTGGCCGTCGCTTCGATCGGCGCGATCTGGTCCAGCGCCGCGCCGGAGTTCGGGGCGCGCAGCGTGATCGACCGCTTCGCGCAGATCGAGCCGGTTGTGCTGTTGGCGGTGGACGGCTACAGGCACGGCGGCCGCGACTTCGATCGCACAGAGCCGCTGGGCGCGATCCTCGCCGAGTTGGGAAGCGTGCGCCATACCGTGCTGCTTCCCTATCTGTCACCCCAGGCGAGCACAATGGGGATGCCGGGGGGCATGAGCTGGAGCGAGCTGCTGGAGTTGGGGCGCGGCGCCGGCGGGGAGGGCGGCGGCGATGGCGGTGGCGGTGGCGGTGGCGGCGGGGCGGCCTTGCAGTTCGAGCAGGTGCCGTTTGACCATCCCTTGTGGGTGCTGTATTCCTCGGGCACGACCGGCCTGCCGAAGGCGATCGTGCATGGCCACGGCGGGATCCTGCTCGAGCAGCTGAAGAAGAGCCGGCTGCACCTTGACCTGCGCCGGAACGATCGCATGTTCTGGTTCACGACGACCGGCTGGATGATGTGGAACTTCCTGATCGGCGCGCTTTTCACGGATGCCGCGATCGTGCTGTATGACGGCAGTCCCGGCCATCCCGACATGGGCGTCCTGTGGGGGCTGGCGCAGCGCACCGAAATGACCTGCATGGGCGTCTCGGCAGGCTGGCTCGGCGCCTGCGCGAAGGCCGGCGTGGAGCCCGCGCGCGACTATGACCTGGGTGCGCTGCGGGCGATCGGTTCGACGGGCTCGCCGCTGGCGCCGGAGAGCTATCGCTGGGTCAGCGAGCACGTGGGCGAGCACATATGGCTGTTCTCCACGAGCGGGGGCACCGATGTGTGCACCGCGTTCGTCGGCGGCTGTCCGCTGCTGGGTGTGTACGAGGGCGAGTTGCAAGCCCGCGCGCTCGGGTGCTCGGTGGAGGCATGGGACGAGGCCGGTCGCAGCGTGGTGGACGAGGTCGGCGAGCTGGTGCTCACCCGGCCGCTGCCCTCGATGCCGCTGTTTTTCTGGGGCGAGGATCCTCCTGATCGCGAGGGTCATGGCGGTGAGCGTTACCGCGAGAGCTATTTCGCGATGTATCCGGGCGTGTGGCGCCACGGCGATTGGGTACGGATCACCCCTCGCGGCGGCGCGGTGATCTACGGCCGCTCGGACTCGACGATCAACCGCCAGGGCGTGCGCATGGGCACGAGCGAGATCTACCGCGCGGCGGGCGCCGTGGAGGAGGTGCTGGACGCGCTCGTCGTGGACGTGCCCCGAGGCGATCGCGATGCGGAGCTTTGGATGATCCTGTTCGTCGTGCTCGGCGAGGGCGTCGTGCTGGACGACGAGCTGCGTTCCAGGATCGCACGGCGTATTCGCGAGGACTGCTCGCCGCGGCATGTCCCGAATGAGATCTTGCAGATCGAGCAGGTGCCGCGCACGCTCTCGGGCAAGGTGCTTGAGGTGCCGATCAAGAAGATCCTGATGGGCACCCCGCCGGGCGAGGCCGCGAGTGTCGATTCGCTCGCAGATCCGCGTGCGTTGGACTACTTCGTGGAGCTCTCCAAGGCGCTGCGGTGACGGGACGGACGCTCAGAGCCCGAGCGAGCGTCCGAGTATCTCCAGCATGATCTCGTTGGCGCCGCCGTAGATGCGCGTGACGCGGGCGTCGGCGTAGGCGCGGGCGATGGGGTACTCGAGCATGTAGCCGTAACCGCCGTGCAGCTGCAGGCAGCGGTCGACGACGCGCCCTTGCAGCTCGGTGCACCACCACTTGGCGCTCGCGGCGTCCTCGGGCGTGAGCTCGCCGGCGCTCAATGCCCGCGCGCAGTCATCGATGTAGGAGCGCGCGATGTCGGTTTCCGAGCGCATCCGCGCGAGCTCGAAGCGCGAGTTCTGAAAGGAGCCGATCGGCTGGCCGAAGGCTCGGCGCTCGCGCACGTACTCGAGCGTCCAACCGAGCGCGGCTTCGCAGGCAGAGACGGCCGAGGCCGCGATCGAGAGCCGCTCCTGCGGGAGGTTGGAGACGAGATAGCGAAACCCCTGGCCCTCCTCGCCGAGCAGGTTCTCGACCGGCACGCGCACGTCGGTGAAGGACAGCTCGGCGGTGTCCTGGGCGTGCTGGCCGAGCTTCTGCAGGTTGCGCCCGCGCTCGAAGCCCTCGGTGCCGCGCTCGATCACGAGCAGCGAGATGCCGCGGTGGCGCTCGGAGGGGTCGGTCTTGACGGCGAGGATCACGAGGTCGGCGTTGATGCCGTTGGTGATGAACGTCTTCGATCCGTTGACGACGTAGTGATCGCCGTCAAGGCGGGCGCTGGTCGACATCGCCGCGAGGTCCGAACCGATACCCGGCTCGGTCATGGCCAGCGCGGTGATCGACTCGCCGGAGGCGATCCCGCCCAGCCAGCGCTCACGCTGGGACTCGGTGCAGTAGCTCAGAAAGTAGGGCAGGCAGATGTCGTTGTGCAGCGTGATCCCCAATCCGAAGCTGCCGACGCCGGCGAGCTGGGTCTCTTCGCCGATGACGAGGTTGAAGCGAAAGTCCTCGACGCCGGCGCCGCCGAAGCGCTCGGGCACGGCCATGCCCAGAAAGCCGCGCTCACCGGCCAGCGCGAACACCTCGCGCGGAACGATCCCGGCGCGCTCCCATTCGCCGTAGCGACCCTCCTCGCCGATGACCTCGCGTGCCAGGAACGTGCGGAAGCTTGCGCGGAAGTCTTCGTGCACGTCCTCGAACAGCGCGCGTCTCATCGTGCTCAGACCCTACCGGGCGAGCATCGCCGGCCGGCGATCTCGCGGGACGCGAGCAGGAGAGACCGGCAGAGGCGTCGAATCAGACCGCCGATGAAGCGTGTCGCAACTCCCACCGCTCCCGCGCCTCCCGCGAACGGCACGAGCGAGCATCAGAGCCTGTCGAAGTACATCCGCGCACGCTTCGACGAGTGCTCGCGCTCGCAGAAGGATGTGGCGCAGTACATCGTCGATCATCTCGACGAGGCGGCGTTTCAGACCGCCGAGGAGTTGGCGCGCCGCGCGAACACTTCCAGCTCGACCGTCGTCAGGTTTTCGCAGGCGCTCGGGTTCGAGGGCTTCCCTGAGCTGCAGGCGGCGGCGCGTGAGGAATATCGCCGCGTGCACGCCAAGGCGCCGGCGGGCGCGAGCGAGACCGGCACGAGCTCGACGCCGCTGTTCTCGCTCGATCAGAACGAGTTCGAGACCTCGCTCACGGCCGACTATCTGAACGTCGAGGAGACCGCGCGCAAGGTCTCGCGCAGCTCCGTGGAGGCGCTCGTGGAGGCGATCGTTCAAGCCGAGAAGGTGCTCGTGGCGGGCACCGACCAGATGGCGTTCTTCGCGAGCTATCTGCGCCATCTGCTGATGCTGCTGGATTTGCGCGTGGACGTCGTCGCGAGCCCTTCGCAGGAGGCGCTCAGCCGGCTGGGACGGATCGACCAGGGAACGCTCGTGATCGGATTGTCCGCTGGGCGCCCGCATCCGCTGGTGGTGCGCGCGATGAAGCTGGCGCGCCACCGCAAGGCGCGCACGGCGGCGATCACCGACGCGACGCTCTCGGAGGTCGCCAAGCTGGGGCAGATCAAGCTGTATTACTCCTCGAACTCGCCCGCTTACGTGCGCTCGCATACGGCGCTCCTGAGCATCATCCAGGCACTGGCCTATGGCGTGTATTCGCAGGACAGCGCGCAGTACGACGATCGCATCAAGGCGTTTCGGTTGAAGTAGTTCGGGGAGACCTGCCCGCGCGTCGTCGCCATGCGGCGTCAAGTCGGTCGACGCATGCTTTAGGAAAGCTGATGTGGTCCCGAGCGGCACATGTGCCGCTCGGCCGGATCGCACATGTGCGATCCGGAGCAGGGCCGCATGCGGCCCTGCTGGACGAGCCGCATGCGGCTCGTCTCGGAGGCGCGCATGCGCGCCTCCGCCTGTCGGCGCTTGCGCCGACAGGCACCTAATCAGCTTTCTTCTCAAGCATGTGCTGTCCTCTCTGACTGAGAGCGCGTGCCCCCAGAAAAACATCCCAAGCGATCCGTACGCTGGCCATGCCGCGTTCGCGCGGTACGCCCTCGCCGCCGGACGCGGACTCTGGACTCACTAACCGGAGCTGGCGGGTTCGACTCCCGCCGGGGGCGTTATACTTCTTGATAGTGAGTCCAGGGTGTCGTGCATTCGGCGGCAGCTCCGGTTCGTAAGCGACCCGCCCAGCGCGGGTCGTTTGCGTTCTCGGCCCGCCAGCTATCCTCCCGGGTATGCGCGACGAGGCGACATTCCGGGTCAAGACGGGCCTGGCGGAGATGCTCAAGGGCGGGGTGATCATGGACGTGGTCACGCCCGCGCAGGCGACCGTCGCCGAGGAAGCGGGCGCGGCCGCGGTGATGGCGCTGGAGCGCGTGCCCGCGGACATCCGTCGCGACGGCGGCGTGGCGCGGATGAGCGACCCGGAGATGATCTCCGGTATCCAGCAGGCGGTCTCGATCCCGGTGATGGCCAAGGCGCGCATCGGCCATTTCATGGAGGCGCGCGTATTGCAGGCGCTGGAGGTCGACTACATCGACGAGTCCGAGGTGCTGACGCCCGCGGACGAGCGCAATCACATCGACAAGCACCCCTTCACGGTGCCGTTCGTGTGCGGCGCCACGAACCTGGGGGAGGCCCTGCGCAGGATCGGCGAGGGCGCCGCGATGATCCGCTCCAAGGGCGAGGCCGGCACCGGAGATATCGTCGAGGCCGTCCGCCACATGCGCGCGATCGGCGGCGAAATCCGCCGGTTGACGACGCTCGGCGAGGACGAGCTGGCGAGCGCCGCCAAGGAGCTCGGCGCGCCTGCGGACCTGGTGGGCACGGTCGCCGCGGACGGGCGGCTGCCGGTGGTGCTGTTCTGCGCCGGGGGCATCGCCACGCCGGCGGACGCGGCGTTGATGATGGCATTGGGCGCCGAGGGCGTGTTCGTGGGCTCGGGCATCTTCAAGTCCGACGATCCGCCCGCGCGCGCGCGCGCGATCGTCGAGGCGACCACGCACTGGCAGGACCCCGAGCGCGTCGCCGCGGCCTCGCGCGGGCTGGGACCGGCGATGGTCAGCCTCGAGAGTTCGAAGCTCGAGCATGAGGAGCTGCTCGCGCAGCGCGGCTGGTAGAACGTGCCGTTGGTAGGAGTGCTCGCCCTGCAGGGCGGGTTCGAGGCGCACAAGCGGATGCTGCGGGGACTGGGCGCGGAGGTGCGCGAGGTGCGTACGCCCGCGGACCTCGATGGCCTGGACGGGCTGGTGATCCCGGGGGGCGAGTCGACGACGATGACGCTCGGGATCGAGCGCGAGGGGTTGCGCGAGCCGTTGCGCGAGCTGGTCAGCACCCGCGGCGTGCCCGTGCTGGGATCGTGCGCGGGGCTGATCATGCTCGACCGCGAGCATCTCGGCCTGATGGACGTGCGCGCGCAGCGCAACGCGTTCGGGCGTCAGGCGCATTCGTTCGAGACCGACCTCGAGGTGCGCGGTCTGGATGGAGGCCCGCTGCGGGCGGTGTTCATCCGCGCGCCGTGGATCGCCGAGCACGGCCCGGACGTGGAGATCCTCGCCGAGGTGGACGGTCATCCGGTGGCGGCGCGTCAGGACGGTCTGCTCGCGGTCGCTTTCCACGCCGAGCTGACGGCTGACGATCGGGTCCACCGGCTGTTCCTGGATTCTCTGCGCTGAGCAGCGGCTCCTCCAGCGCCGCGAGCACGGCGTTGACGGCGTCGCGGATCTCGCCGACGAGCCGTCCCTCGTCCTCCAGCCGTTCGGCCTGCGCCCAGGACCAGGACCGGGCGACGTGCATGCTCGGGCGCAGATGCGCGAAGCGGCGGCCGAGCGCGCGCAGGAAAGGATCCAACCGCTCGGCATCCTGCTGGGAGGCGTAGCCGCGCTCCAGCAGCCACGGCCACAGCTCGGAATGGATCGAGTTGCGGTGATGAGCGCCGACGTGCGACCAGTCCTCGCCCTCCCAGCGGCGCGCGTACGTCGGTGCGTCGAGGGTGCACGTCAGGTATACGCGGGTGCGCCGGGGCGCGTTGCGGAACCCGAGCAGCGGCTGGGGCTCGACGGCCCAGTCCGGCGGCGACGCCAGCTCACACAGGCGGTCGGCGTGGCCCGCCGCATAGAGGTGTTCGGCCTGGGGCTTGAGCTCGCCCGGCCACATGTGCAGGGTCAGACGGTCGTCCTCGTCGATGTCAAGGGCCGCCCGTTGCAGCGACTGCGCGCCGAGGGCGTTGTCCAGGCGCACGTGCACGAGGCCGACGCGCTCGGGCTCGATACCGGTGGCCTCGCGCAGCAGCGAGCGCAGCCGCCACTTGCGCCGCGTCGGGTCGGCGCCCACGCGGCGCAGGCTGCCGAAGGGGAGCAGCTGTCCGAAGTCCTGGTGGGCGTAGGAGAGCATGTCTTGCACGAGCGCATGCTCGGCGGGGGAGAGCACGCCGATCTCCGCCAATCGCCACCACGCCTCCAGCAGGTCGTGCCAGCGCAGCAGGCACGTGCGCCGCTGCGCAAAGCGCACGCCGCCGAGGTTCAGCTCGGCCACGCGATGGCCGTTGCGCTTGCGCCCATTTGCGGCAGACCTTGCTCTCCAGCAACACCACCAGGTCCGGGTCGAAGCGCAGCACCCCGTCGAAGCGCTGCCCGCGATCGGTGTCGGTGACCTCGCCAGCGATCTCCGGCGGCTCGAAGTCGGGCGTCAAGAACACGCTCACCAGCCGTCCCCGCTGCACCTTGCCGCCCGATGCGCTTTCCTCGGAGGGATCGACGAGATGGGCGGCCTGCAGATCGACCGTACAGTCCGGCAGGCGGCTCTGAGAGCGCTCGCCGATCTCGTGCAGCAGCGCCTCGCGGGCGAGCGGCACGAGCCGCAGCACGATCATCGCGGCGCGCGTCAGCTGGTCCTCGTGGCCGCGGCTCAGATCCCGGTAGGGCTCGAACACGTTCAGGTGGGGATTCGACGCGATGCTCTGCACTCCGCCGCCGCTCACCATCTCGCGCTCCCTCCGCCGACCCGCTGTCAATCAATCATGCAGCACATCAGTCAATGATAGCTGGCAAACAGCGCCTGATCCAATGCCCATAGACAGTGTCACCAGGCAGCGTTTCCGGACGGGCGGGGTGGAGCTCAGACAGCCGCGAACCGTACGACGCCCTCGGCGGCATCCTCGCGCTCCACGACACGACCCTCCCCGAGCAGCAGATCGACGTGGCCGAGCACCTCCGAGAGCGTCAGGTAGGCCTGGGTGACGGCGACGTCGCCCCACAGCTCGGTCGCGATCTCGTGCGCGGTCAGCGGCCCGGCTGCGATCAGGCCGTGGATGCGCTCGGCGCGACGGCGGTGCATGTGCAGGCGCGAGGCGATCAGCGTGCAGTGATCGGCGATCGGCGGGCCGTGACCGGGCAGCACCAGCGACAGGTCCATCGCGCGGGTGCGCTCCAGCGAGGCGACGTAGTCGATCAGCGCGCGCGGGCGGGGCCCGGTGAAGTCCGGTCCGGCGCCCAGCGGCCGCGCGAGCAGCGGGTTGGAGGAGATGCGCGCGAGCAGATGGTCGGCCGAGAACATGATCGCGCGGGACTCGTCCACGAAGACCGTGTCCGACGGGCTGTGCCCGGGGCGATGCAGCACGCGCAGCGTGCGATCGCGCAGGCGCAGCTCCTCGCCGTCGCGCACGGGCCTGGTCACCTCGACGGCCGCTCCCCACGCGCGAAAGCCGGCGGAAACCGAGCGCAGCGCGGCGATGACGTCCGTGGGAATGCCGTGACGCACCATCACCCGCCGGGCGAACCGGTCGTCCAGTTCCGTTGCGGTCTCGAACTCGCGCAGGTGGGGCGCGAGACCGGCGAGTGCCACGACTTCCGCGCCCGAGCGCTCCGCCAGGGTCGCGACCAGCCCGAAGTGGTCGACGTGCTGATGGCTGATGACGAGCAGTTCGATGTCCTCGACCGCGTGCCCGCGAACGGCCAGGCTTCGCTCCAGCTCCTGCAGCGAACGCTCGCTGTTCGGCCCCGAGTCGATCAGCGTCAAGGGGGAGTCCTCGATCAGGTAGGCGTTCACGCGCCCGACCTGAAACGGGGTGGGGATCGCCAGGCGATGGATGCCGGCCTCCTCTGCGCGCGCGAGCAGCTCCTGCTCGTCGAGTTTCTCCTCCGGGCGCCCCGCGAAGGTCACGAGCGAATGAGGCTCAGCACCTCGTCGCGGCGGCGCTCCATTCGTCCTTGGAGACCAGGGACTCCAGGCACAAGCGCAACAGCGGCTCGGTGTTGGACGAGCGCACGTTGAAGTGCCAGTCCTCGTAGTCGATCGAGATGCCGTCCAACCGCTGCTATGCGCGCGTCGGCGTAGCGCTCGGCGAGCGCGGCCATCTTCGCCTCGGGATCGGAGACCTCCGAGTTGATCTCGCCCGAGATGAAGTACTTGGCGCGCAACGGCGCAAGCAACTGTGAGAGCGAGTGCCCCTCGCGTGCCAGCAGCTCGAGGATCAGCAGTGCCGGAATCGTGCCCGAGTCCGCACAGTAGAACTCGCGGAAGTAGTAGTGCCCGGAGACCTCACCGCCGAACAGCGAGCCCTCCTTGCGCATGCGCGTCTTGAAGAACGCGTGCCCGACGCGGTTCACGTGCGGAACGCCGCCGGCCTCGCGCACCGCGTCGGCGACGGCGCGCGAGGCGCGCACGTCATACAGCACCGCCTCGCCCGGCCGGGCCGCCTTGCCGAGCAGCGACTTCGCCAGCAGCGCCGTCAGGAAATCCCCGTCCACGAACTCGCCGCTGTCGTCGATGAAGAAGCAGCGGTCGGCGTCCCCGTCCCAGGCGATTCCCAGATCGGCGCCGCTCTCGCGCACCTTGGCGACGATCGCCTCGCGGTTCTCCTGAAGCAGCGGGTTGGGCTCGTGGTCGGGGAAGGTGCCGTCGGGCGTCCAATAGGTCTCGAACAGCTCCAGTCCCAGGCGCTTCAACAGTGGGCCGACCATCGGCCCCGCCATACCGTTGCCGCCGTCGACGACCACCTTCAGCGGGCTTTTCTCTCGCCCTGCCGGGGAGCGCACGATCTCCGGATCGACGAAGCCCAGCGCGTACTCCTGGAACTCTCCGTACACGTCGACGTCCTCGGCCACGCCGCCGCCGGGAGCGATCCCGAGGCCGGACTCGATCGCCACGACGGATGTCCTGGATGCCGGCGTCCCCGGACAGTGCGATCGCGCCGTCGCGCACGAGCTTGGCGCCGGTGTAGGCGGCGGGGTTGTGCGAGGCGGTGCACATCAACCCGCCGTCCAACTCGCGCGAGCCGACCAGGTAATACAGCATCTCGGTGCCCACCTGGCCCGCGTCGAGCACGTTCGCTCCCTCCTCCAACAGGCCGATGCGATAGCGCGCGGCGAGCTCGGGAGCGCTCAAGCGCATGTCGCGGCCGAGGCCCACGCGCAGCTCCGACACCGGCTTGCCCGACCAACCCGGACAGCACGTGCGCGAACGCTCGTCCGATCTGCTCGGCCGTGTCGCCGTCGAGCTGCTCGCCGTAAAGGCCGCGGATGTCATACGCCTTGAATATGCCCGGGTCGATGCCATGCGGCGCATCCTAGGCGTGGGCGACGCCATGCGGCCTCGCGATCCGTAGATCTCTGGCCATGTCCGGACACTCCAAGTGGGCCTCGATCAAGCACAAGAAGGCGATCGTGGACTCGCGCCGCGGTCAGCAGTTCACCAAGCTCGCGCGTGCGATCACGGTTGCCGCGCGCGACGGCGGCGGGGACCCCGACGGCAACGCGACGCTCGAGAACGCGATCCGCAAGGCCAAAGAAGCGTCCATGCCCAAGGACAACATCGAGCGCGCGATCGCCAAGGGCACCGGCGCGGGCGCCGACGGCGAGGCGACGCTCGAGACCGTGCTCTACGAGGGCTACGGTCCCGGCGGCGTGGCGGTGCTCGTCGAGGCCGTCACCGACAACCGCAACCGCACCGGCGCGGACGTCAGCCACGCCTTCTCCAAGTACGGCGGCTCGCTCGGCGAGCCCGGCTCGGTCGCCTACCTGTTCGACAAGCGCGGCACGATCGTCGTCGACGCGGCCCAACACGACGAAGACGAGCTGATGGTGGCCGTGGAGGCGGGCGCGGAGGACATCGCCGCCGACGAGGGTCTCTGGGAGGTCGTCGCAGGGCCGACCGAGTACGCGCGCGTACTCACGGCGCTGGAATCCGCGGGCGTGGAGATCGAGAGCGCCGAGATGGGCTACCGCCCGTCGACCCTCGTGCCGATCGACGAATCTCAGGCGAACGGCCTCATGCGCCTGATCGAGGCGCTGGAAGAGAGCGACGACGTCGGCGAGGTGCACGCCAACTTCGACGTCCCCGCCGAGGTGCTGGAGCGCGTTGCCGGCTGAACGCGGGCGCTCGGCGATCAGCGCTCCCGATATGCCGCCGGCTGCGGTGAGCGGCGCCGACAGCAACCCGATGCAACGACCGGCTATGGCTCACCCATCAAAAAAACCACCGGTGGTCATCCTCTGCGGGGGCCGTGGCACGCGCCTGCGGGAGCGCACCAGGGAGATCCCCAAGCCGCTCGTGGAGATCGGCGGCGAGCCGATCGTCGGTCACGTGATCGAGCTCTACGCCGCTCAGGGCTTCTCGCGCTTCCTGCTGGCGACCGGCTACAGGGGCGAGATGATCGAGCGCTACGCCGGCGCGCGCGCGTGGCCGCCCGGCGTGAGCGTCGAGTGCCTGGACACCGGTCTGGACACCCCGACCGGCGGGCGGCTGAAGCTGCTGGAGGGCCGGCTCGCGGGGGAGGAGACGTTCTGCGCGACCTATGCCGACGGCGTGGCCGACATCGACCTCGACGCCCTGCTGGCATTTCACGACGCCCACGGCGGCGATCGCGACGATGACAGTCGTGCGCCCGCAGCTGCAGTTCGGGGTCACCGAGCTCGACGCCGCCGACGGTCGCGTCACGGGCTTCCGCGAGAAGCCCCGCTCCGAGCACTGGATCAACGGCGGCTTTTCTGCCTGCGCCACGGCGCGCTCGACTACCTCGATCGCGACAGCGTGCTCGAGCGCGAGCCGCTGCAGAGCCTGGCCGCCGCCGGTGAGCTGCGCGCCTACCGCCACGACGGGCTTCTGGGAGTGCATGGACACCTACAAGGACGCCGTCGCGCTGAACGACCTGTGGGCTTCCGGAGCCGCCCCGTGGGCAGGCGTCCGGGCGGGCGCGCAGAATCACGTGGTGTGATCGTTCTCGGCATCGACCCCGGCCTGGCCAACACCGGCTACGGTGTGGTCGCCCAACGCCAGGGCCGCCTCGTGGCGCTCGACGGCGGCACCATGCGCACGCGCGCGGGAGTGCCGATCGAGCGCCGGCTCGCCGACATCCATGCGGCCGTGGACGCGCTGCTGAGCGAGCACGAGCCCGACGGCGCTCGCGCTGGAGGAGCTGTACTTCGGCCAGAACGTGCGCACCGCCTTCGCCGTCGGGCAGGCCCGCGGCGTCGTGATGCTCGCGGCCGGCCAACACGGCGTGCCGTGCGCAAGCTACACGCCACAGGCCGTCAAGGGCGCAGTCTGCGGTAACGGACGCGCGGACAAGCAGCAGGTCGCCAAGATGGTGCAGGCCCTGCTCGCCCTGTCTGCGCCGCCGAGCTCCGACCACGCCGCCGATGCGCTCGCGGTCGCCATCTGCCACCACAACCGCGCGCCCCTCGCGCGCGCGCTCGCGGGAGTCGGTGCGGGCGCATGATCGGCGTGCTCAAGGGCGAGGTGCTCGTGCGCCGGCCCGACCACGTCGTGCTGCTGTGCGGCGGCGTCGGCTACCGCGCGGCGGTTTCCGCCGCAGACACTCACCCACGTACCCGCGGCGGGCGAGGAGACGATGCTGCACACCCATCTGATCGTGCGCGACGACGCGCTCACGCTGTACGGGTTTCATTCCGAGGCCGAGCGCGACCTGTTCCTGATGCTGCTCTCGGTGCAGGCCGTCGGTCCGAAGGTTGCCCTGGCCGTGCTCTCGGGTGGGCCCACGCGCGAGCTGATCGGCGCGATCGCCGGCGGAGACGCGGCACGCTTTCAGGCCGTCCCCGGGATCGGCAAGCGCACGGCCGAGCGGATCATCGTCGAGCTGCGCGAGCGCGTCGTCGGCGTGCACGGCGCCGTGGAAGAGGGCCGGCACATCACCGCCCGCCGTGGCGAGGACCGATCGGAGATCGGCCAGCGCAGGCTCGCACGCGATGGCCTGCTGGAGCTCGGCTACGCGCCGGGCGAGGTCGAGGAGCTGCTGCGCGACGCCGAGGGAGACAGCGCCGAGGAGCTGATCGCGCACGCCCTGCGCGTCGCGAGGACAGGATGAGAGGGCGAGCCGACCTATGACCGAGACCGCCGCCGCCGATCGCATACAGACTCCCTACCTGGTACCCGAGGACGAGCTCGACCGCTCGCTGCGCCCGCGACGGTTGGAGGAGTTCATCGGTCAGGAGACCCTGCGCGAGCAGCTCGCGGTTGCGATCGAAGCGGCCGCCGCGCGTGGCGACGCGCTCGACCACGTGCTGCTGGCGGGGCCGCCCGGGCTCGGCAAGACCTCGCTCGCGCAGATCGTCGCCACGGAGCTCGACGCCCCGTTCGTGCAGACCGCCGGGCCCGCGCTGGAGCGCAAGGGAGACATTGCGGCGTTTCTGACCGCCCTGGAGCCGCGCAGCGTGTTCTTCGTCGATGAGATCCACCGGCTGCCGCGGACGCTCGAGGAGACCTTTTATCCGGCGATGGAGGATCACCGTCTGCCGATCACCGTCGGGCAGGGCGCCGGGGCGCGCGTGGTGACGCTCGAGCTGCCCCCGTTCACGCTCGTCGGAGCGACGACGCGCACGGGCCTGTTGACCACCCCGCTGCGCGATCGCTTCGGCATCCAGGCGCGCCTGGAACCCTATGCGACCGATGAGCTCGCGGCGATCGTCAGACGCTCCGCGGGGATCCTCGCGATCGAGCTCGAGGAGGACGGGGCCGTGGCGATCGCCGCCCGCTCTCGCGGCACGCCGCGTATCGCCAACAGGCTGCTCAAGCGTGTGCGCGACTACGCCGAGGTGCGCATGGCGGGAGTGGTCACGGCCGCGGCCGCGCACGCGGCGCTTGAGATGCTCGAGGTCGACGAGCTGGGCCTGGACCGGTTGGACCGGGAGATCCTGCGGGCGATCTGCGTGAAGTTCGACGGCGGGCCGGTCGGGCTCTCGACCCTGGCGGTGGCGGTGGGCGAGGAGCAGGACACGATCGAGGACGTCTATGAGCCTTATCTGTTGATGCAGGGCCTGATCAAGCGCACTCCCCGCGGGCGCGCCGCCACGCCCGCGGCCTTCGCCCATCTGGGCCTGCAGGCGCCCGCGCCGTCCGGAACGGCCCTGTTCTGAGTCCCCGCCGTCGCCTCGTAAACGTGTTCACACAGCACCGGTCGCGCGGACCGGGTGCGCTGCGATCACACGCCTGTGCCGGCTCCGGAGCGCACCCGGCAGGTACGGGGACCTCGACGGGCCCGCTTCCCTAGTCTGTGCCTATGGCCCACCCGTTCATCTGCCCCAACTGCGGTCACCGCACGACCGAGCTCGACCGAAACATCGGTTTCACACGCCAACCGAAGGGTTGCGCGAAGTGTGGATTCGCCTTCCTGTTCGAGCTGCTCGACGACTACTATCCGGCGCCGGACGCCGCCTTCTTCGTGTGCGATGCCGAGGGTCGGATCATCGGCTGTGGCAAGAACTCCTTCGCGTTCACCGGCCTGGAGGAGGAGGAGGTCATCGGTCAGCGCGTCGAGCAGGTCCTGGGGCTCAGTTTCTCCAACGGCGACGACCCGGTGGCAACCGTGCTGGAGTGGGGAGTGCGCGCGCTGGAGGTGCCCGTCGTAGTCAGCGGCGAACGCGATGTGGCGGCCAGCGCGAAGGCCGACATGTTCCCGGCGTATGACGACGACGGCGGGCTGTTGCTTGTACTGACCCCGGAGAAGTAGTCTCTTTCGAACGATGCTCGCGTTCCAGCACACCACGATCGATCGGCGACGGCGATGAACGACCGCCGGCGCAACATCTTCATCCTGTTGCTCGTAGCGGGGCTGTTCGCGGCGTCGATCGCGGTGATCGCGCTGATGCCCACGAAACTTGGGCTGGACCTGAAGGGCGGAGTGCAGCTGGTCTATCAGGCCAAGCCGACCGCCCAGTCGAAAGTCGATTCGGAATCGCTCGAACGCTCGATCGACATCATGCGCAAGCGCGTCGATCAGCTGGGTGTCGCGCAACCGGAAATCCAGCGCAGCGGCGCGCAGGAAATCGACGTGGATCTGCCCGACGTGAGCAACGCCCAGCGCGCCGAAGCCGAGGTCGGCAAGACCGCGCAGCTGTACTTCTACGATTGGGAGCCGAACGTGATCGGCCCCACCGGCAAGCCGGCCGGCACGAGCGAACCGACAGCTACGGGCGGCCCCAACGCGGGCTCCAGCGAATCGGGGCTGCCTCAGTATCAGGCGGTGCTGCGCGCGGCCAAACGCCCTGCGATCCTGCGCAAGAACGCCACGACGTATGAGTCCGGTTGCACACCGGAGCAGGTCAACGGATGCATTTACGGCAGCTGGTATCTGATCGACACCAAGCACGAAAAGATGCTGTGCGCCGGCGGCAAGCCGATCTGTCCGCCCCAGGAAACCGAACAGGACCTGTTCGCCGACGGCTACAAACCGCCGGCGGGCTCAAAGCCCAAGGCCGTGCGCGTGAACCCGGGCACGATCCTGCTGCAGGCCCGTCCCGTGGAATCGCCGAAAACCGGCAAGGTCACCCAGCAGAGCCCCAACAGCTTCTACGTGATCAACGACGATCCGGTGTTGACCGGCGCAGACATCACCAATCCGCAGCAGGGCTTCGACGAAGGCGGCGGGGGGACCGGCAACCCGAACGTCAACTTCGGGTTCACCTCGCACGGCAAGCAGGTCTTCCAGCAGGTGACCAAGGAAATCGCCCAGCGCGGTCAGGAAGCTCAGCTGCCGGGCGTCGACAAGGAAGCCGCGCAGCAGCATTTCGCGGTCGCGCTGGACGGTCAACTGATCACGGCGCCGTCGATCGACTACACCCAGTACCCGGAAGGGATCGACTCGACCCAGGGCTCGCAGATCTCCGGCGGGTTCACGCTCACCTCAGCGCAGGCACTCGCGGATGAGTTGCAGTCGGGCGCCCTGCCGATCCGCCTGGAACTGATCTCCAACTCGCAGGTCTCAGCGACGCTCGGCAAAACGGCGCTGCACCAGGGCCTCGTCGCCGGTCTCGTGGGTTTCGCGGTGGTGTGCCTGTTCCTGCTGCTGTTCTATCGCGTGCTGGGCGCGATCGCGGTCGGCGGCCTGATCGTCTACGGCGCGTACTTCTTCGCGCTCATCAAGCTGATCCCGGTGACGCTCACCCTTCCGGGGATCGCCGGCCTGATCCTCACGATCGGGATCGCCGCGGACGCGAACATCGTCATCTTCGAGCGCGTCAAGGAGGAGATCCGCGGCGGACGCTCGATCGTCTCGGGGATCGCCACCGGCTACACGCGCGGATTCGCGGCGATCGTGGACGCGAACGTGGTGACGTTCATGACCGCCTTCATCCTGTTCGCGCTGGCCACCGCGGAAGTCAAGGGGTTCGCGTTCATGCTCGGGATCGGGACGCTGCTGACCCTGTTCACCGCGGTGCTGGCGACACGTGCCGCCCTCGGGACGATGGGGCGCACGAAAGTGATGAGCCATTCCTGGGCGCTGGGGGCCGGCAAGCCCAAGCGCGCATGGACGTTCGACTTCATGGGCGCCTCGAAGTGGTTTTTCTCGCTGTCGGGCACGATCCTCTTGATCGGCGCGCTGGCGATCGGCGGCAAGGGCCTGAACTTCGGCATCGACTTCAAGTCGGGCACGCGCATCCAGACGGCGTTCGTCAAGGCCGTCACGCCCGCGGAAGTCAGCGCGGTGATGACCGCCGAGGGCTACCCGAACGCGGAGGTGCAGAAGTATTCGAGCAAGGGCATCGGCGGCAGCGGCTATCAGATCTCGACCGAGAAACTGAAGCCGACGGCGGTCCACGAAGTCAAGGACGCGCTCGACAAGAAGTTCGGTGCGGGCGCGAGCTCGCCGGGCACGAAGGACTTCTCGAGCACCTCGATCGGCCCCACGTTCGGCCAGACGATCGCCAACTCGGCGATCATCGCGATCATCGCCTCGTTGCTGGTGATCTCCGCATACATCGCGCTGCGGTTCGAGTGGAAGTACGCCGTGCCGGTGCTGATCGCGCTGATGCACGATTTGCTGATCACCTCGGGGATCTACGCCCTCACGGGGCGAGAAGTGACCTCGGCGACGGTCGCGGCGCTGCTGACGATCCTCGGATATTCGCTGTATGACACGATCATCGTGTTCGATCGTGTGCGCGAGAACGTGCCGCGCATGCCGAGGGCCGCGTTCTCGCAGATCGTCAACCGCTCGATGTCCGAGGTGCTCACACGATCGTTGGCGACGAGCTTCTGCACGCTGCTGCCGGTACTGGCTCTGCTCCTGTTCGGTGGGAGCACGCTGAAGGACTTCGCGTTCGCCCTGATGGTCGGCATCGCCTCGGGCGCCTACTCCTCGATCTTCATCGCCTCGCCGGTGCTGACGCATTGGAAGGAGCGCGAGGGCGCCTACCGCCAGCGCCGGTCCCGGATCGTGGGCGAACTCGGCGCCGTGCCGGCGTATGCGACCGCGATCGGGGGCGCGCCCATCGATGTGGAGCCGGAACACAAGAAGCGCCGCCGCTCGCGCCGCGGTGGCCTGATCACCGAGGAGCCGGGCGAGCAGATCTCCCGCGACGAGTTTCGCGAACTGGTTCAGGACCTCGACGTCGACGCGGCCCCCAAGCCGGACGCTCGCGCTCGCGCGGGGGTCGCGCAACCCGCCGCCGGACCGGTCGACGGCGATGGTACGGCGGGCGTCAAACGAGCACCCGAGCGCGACCCGGCGGCCGATCTGACGCCCGAGGATCTCGTGCTCAAGGACGCCCCCAAGGCGCCGGCCAAGCGCCGGCGCCCCCGTAACAAACGCCACGGGAGGAGCCGCTGATGGGCATGCTCGGCTGGGTGATGATGGGTCTGGCGATCTGGCACTTCACGATCTTCATGCCCGACCGCTTCTGGGGCGGCATCGTGGGCGCGTTCCTGGGCTCGCTGTTCGGCGCGATCATCGCCGGGCTGGTGATCTACGGCGCCAAGGTCGGCGCGCTGCAGGTGCCCGGTCAGCAGGCCACCGACATCGCGGTCGTGCTCTACGCGGTCCCCGGCGCGCTCCTCGGCATCGCAGCCGTCTACTTCGAGGGCATTCGGCGCGAGAATCACGCTCGCTAGGCGGTTCCGTCTAGTCCCGCCCGTAGGTTGCAGGGGTGGGGGAGCCCCGATTCGAGATTCCGGAGTGCAAGCCGAGCGCGGTCGAGCGGTTGCGAGCAGAGCTGGGCGTGAGCGCCCCGGTAGCTCAGGTGCTGGTCCGCCGCGGAATGGCCGAGCCGGCGCACGCCCGGGCGTTCATGGCGGCCGACGAGGAGCACCCCTATACGGCCTTCGCCGGCATCGATGCTGCGATCGCGATGCTAAGAGAGCACGTCCGGGCCGGGACGAGGATCACGATCCACGGAGACTACGACGTGGACGGGGTGTGCTCGACAGCCGTGCTCGTTCGCTCGCTGCGACGCCTGAACGCGGACGTCGACTGGTATTTGCCCGATCGCGCATCCGACGGATACGGGTTGAGTCTGGACACGGTGGAGCGCCTGGCGGCGCGGGGGACGCGACTGCTGGTGAGCGCAGATTGCGCGATCACGGCCGTCGAGGAGGTCGCTGCCGCAAAAGAACTTGGGATGGACGTGGTCGTCACCGACCACCACAGTGTGCGCGCAGACGGTGTATTGCCGGACGCGCCGATCGTGCATCCGGCGGTGTGCGGGTATCCCTATCGAGAGCTCTGCGCCACCGCGGTCGCCTACAAGCTCGCCCACGGCCTGGAGGGGCGTGCACCGGTGGAGGACCTCGATCTGGTGGCGCTCGCGACGATCGCGGACGTGGTGCCGTTGCTCGGCGAGAATCGCGCGCTGGTGCGTCGTGGACTGCGCGCGCTCGCCGGTACGGTCAAGCCGGGGCTGCGCGCGCTGATGACGGTCGCGCGCGTGGATCCCGCGAGGGTGAACGAGCGCTCGATCGCGTTCGGGCTGGCTCCACGGTTGAACGCCGCCGGCCGGCTGTACCGGGCGGACGCGGGGTTGGAGCTGATCCTCACCGAGGACTCCGTTCGCGCGGCGCAGATCGCACAGGAGCTCGACCGGGTCAACCACGAGCGCCGTGTCGCCGAGCGCGCGATCTCCTTCGAGGCCGAAGCGCAGATCGCGGCGCTCGGGGATATCGAGGAGCGGCGCGCGCTGGTGCTCGCGGGCGAGAACTGGCATGTGGGGGTGATCGGGATCGTCGCCTCGCGCCTGGCGCAGACGCATCATCGCCCGGTCGTGCTGATCGCGCTGGAGGGGGATCGCGGCCGCGGTTCGGGGCGCGGCGGCTGTGAGGCATTCGATCTGTTGGCCGGGCTGACGGCGTGTTCGGCGCACCTGAGCCGCTACGGCGGACATCGCGCCGCCGCCGGTCTGGAGATCGAGCGAGCGCGCGTTGCGGAATTCGCCGAGGCGCTGAACGCGCATGCGGCTTCTGTGCTGAGCAGCGAGGATATGGCGCCGGTGGAGCGCGTGGACGCGGTCGTGGATGGCGCCGAGCTCGGGATGGCGCTGGCCGAGGAGCTGGGGGGGCTGGCGCCGTTCGGCCAGGCCAACCCCACGGTCTCGCTGATGATCGCCGAGGCGACGTTCGCCGACGTGCGTCTGATGGGCGAAGGCAAGCACGCGCGCTTCACCGTGCGCTCCGATGCCGGGCGCGCACGAGCTGTGGCGTTTAACACGGGCCGGCAGTTGGGAGTCGCCGAGGGCGAGCCGGCGCAGGCGACCTTCACGCTGGAGGTCAACGAGTGGAACGGCGTGAGCGAGCCACGACTTGTGCTCCGGCGCGCGCGTCCAGCCGGATCGCCCCGGATCGAGGACCGCCGCGACCGTGCGACGTCCGCGGCGTCCGCGGCGCCCGCGGCGCCGGAGAAGCCCTCGCCGGCGCAGAGCACAGAACAGCACGAGGAGCTCGTGCTGTTCGCTTGATCTGAGACCTCTTCAATCCGGCAGGGCGGTCCCCTAACCTGTGACTATGACCTCTGCCGCAGATCCGCCCACCACGACGGTCCTCAGGGTGCAGGAGCCCACGGTCGGACCGATCGCACCGCGCCTGGATCTCAACGAGCTGGAGCGCCGCCTGCTCGCGGATCTGTTCGCGATCGTCTCCGAGCACGCTGCCGACTCGGCCGTGGAGATCGATCGTGCGCGGGTTCAGGACGCGTTCGTGTTCGCGTGCGAGCATCACGCCGCGCAGCGGCGCAAATCCGGCGAGGACTTCATCGTGCACCCGGTGGGAGTGGCGCGCATCTGCGCGGGTATGCGCCTGGACACCGAGACTCTGTGCGCGGCACTGCTGCACGACACCGTCGAGGACACCTCCGCTTCGATCGAGGAGGTGGGCGAGCGCTTCGGGGAGGAGATCGCCCAGATCGTCGACGGCGTGACCAAGCTGACGGGAATCACCTTCCAGTCGCGCGACGAGGCGCAGGCCGAGAACTACCGCAAGATGATGGTGGCGATGGCCACCGACGTGCGGGTCATCCTGATCAAGCTCGCCGACCGGCTGCACAACATGCGCACGATCGATGCGATGGGAAAGCAGAAGCAGATGGAGAAGGCGCGCGAGACGCTCGAGATCTACGCGCCGCTCGCCCATCGCCTGGGTATCCATGCGATCAAGTGGGAGCTCGAGGATCTCGCGTTCGCGACCCTGCACCCGCGCAAGTACCAGGAGATCAAGGGCCTTGTCGCTCAGCAGCGTGACGAGCGCGAGCGTTACGTCGGCGAAGCCGGCGAGTACCTCGCGAGCGAGCTCACGGAGCTGGGCATCGAGGCGCAGATCGCCGGGCGAGCCAAGCATTTCTACTCGATCTATTCGAAGATGACCAAGAAGGGGCGTGAGTTCAACGAGATCTACGACCTCACCGCGATGCGTGTGATCGTCGACTCGGTCAAGGACTGTTATGGCACCGTAGGCGCGATCCATTCGCTGTGGAAGCCCCTGCCCGGCCGCTTCAAGGACTTCATCGCGATGCCGAAGTTCAACATGTATCAGTCGCTGCACACGACCGTGATCGGGCCGGAGGGCAGGCCGCTGGAGATCCAGATCCGTACGCGCGAGATGCACGAGATGGCGGAGTTCGGGGTCGCTGCTCACTGGATGTACAAGCACCTGCCCGGTTCCGAGCCGCCCGGCGGCGATCGCCGTGCGGGCTCGCCCGAGGACGCCAAGCTGCAGTGGTTGCGCTCGATGCTCGACTGGCAGAAAGAGCTCTCGGATCCACAGGAGTTCATGGACACGCTGCGCACCGACCTGTTCGAGGACGAGGTCTACGTGTTCACGCCCAAGGGCGAAGTCAAGTCGCTGGCCGCGGGCGCCACGCCGCTGGATTTCGCGTATGAGGTGCACACCGAGATCGGCCACCGCTGCGTGGGCGCGCGCGTGAACGGCAAGATCGTCCCGCTGCACTGTGAGCTGCACTCGGGCGACATCGTGGAGATCCTCACCGCCAAGCGCGAGCGCGGACCCTCGCGCGACTGGCTGGCGATGGTCAAGACCACACGAGCACGCAACAAGATCAAGGCGTGGTTCAAGGCCGAGTCGCGCCAGGACACCGAGCACACCGGTCGTGAGGTGCTGCAGGAGCACCTGCGCAAGCAGGGTCTGCCCGCACAGAAGATCACCGGATCGGCGCTGCTCGCGGACGTGATCCGCGAGATGGGCTATCGCAAGGCCGACGACTTTTACATCGCCCTCGGCGCCGCCAAGGTCTCCCCGAAGATCGTCGTCAACAAGGTGATGCAGCGTTTGAAGCAGGGCGAGGCCGCCGACGGCGAGGATACTCGCGCCGAGTTCCTGCGGGTCGGACGCGCGCGCCGGCGCCCGACGAAATCCTCGGGCCAGTACGGGATCGAGGTGGAGGGCGTCGATGACGTGATGTTGCGGCTGGCCAAGTGCTGTCGCCCCGTGCCGGGCGATGAGATCGTCGGCTATATATCGCTTGGACGCGGGATCACGATCCACCGCGAAGACTGCCCCAACGCGGTCGTCTTGGCGCGCGACCCCGAACGCTTCACCAACGTCTCCTGGGCGGGCGAGCGCAGCACCTCCTTCGTGGTGGAAATCCAGATCGACGCGTGGGATCGCCACCGTCTGCTCGAGGACCTCTCACGGGCCTTCTCGGAGTCCGGAGCGAACATCCTCGAAGCACGCTGCCTGTCGATGGGGCCGATGGTCAAGAACCGTTTCGTGGTCGAGGTCGCCGACACCCACGGCCTGAAGGGCGCGATCACGCGCCTGCGCAACATCGATTCCGTCTTCGACGCTTACCGCGTCACCCCCGGCGGCGCCACCGCCTAGGCGGACGCTGGACGGCGCGATACTGCGTCCTTAGCGATCGTCGATCGAAGGGATCGGCGGTCGGCCTGGCTCAGGCGATGACGCTCAGGGCTCCAGGCAAGATCGAGTAGCGCGCCTGGGAGACTTCGCCGAGATAGTCGCCGTCGACCTGCAACGGCAACAGCCGCTCGTCGCTGGAGCGCACCGTCAGTTCGGTGAGCTCGGAGATGCCTGTGACCTGACGGTGGCGGGTGACCCTGGCGCCGGCAGAGAACGCGCGCAGGCCGATCGAGGGCATTGACAGCGGCGTAGCGCGATGCAACACGCACCCACACAGCGAGCCCGAGTCGAGCGTCGTGCCGTCGGCGATCTCGATCGGACGATTCTGAAAGTAGGTGAACGGCGAGCCGTTCTGGACGATCGTCGTGACGCCGACGAGCGTGTCTTTGTCGGCGAGCGCCACCTCCATACGTGGGGGTTTTACGAGGTAGCGGCGCGCGAACGTGCGCAGGGCCACCCAGGTGAAGTAGTAGGCGCCGAGGCGGGCCTTCAGGCGCGGGTTGGCGTCGACTCGCTCGACCACGCTCGCGTCGACGCCGAGACCCGAGGCGAACGTGAAGCAGCGGCGATCTGCGACCTCGCGATCGTCCTCCGGACCGCCGGCGCTGACCACGCCGAGATCGACCCGGCGAGGACGCCAGTCATCGGCGAGTGAGAGCAGATGCTCGGTGGCCTCCACCAACTCTCCGGGGATGCCGAGCATCTTCGCGAACACGTTCGCGGAGCCCCCGGGCAGACATGTCAGCGGCGTGGGGGAGCCGAGCAGGCCGTTGGCGGCCTCGTTGACCGTGCCGTCGCCGCCGAAGGCGACAACCACGTCATAGCCCTCGTGTGCGGCCTCGCGACACAGCTCGGTCGCGTGACCACGGGCTTCGGTGTCGACCGCGTCGACCTCGAACCGACCTTGCAACGCGTACACGACGAGATGGCGCAGGCGGTCAGAGACAGTGGTCGCGTATGGGTTGACAATGATCAGCATGCGTCGCTTGACAGCGGATATCTCCGGCTCAAAATCCGCCGGCGCCTCGCCGGGCGCCTGAAATTGCTCGTCTGCACGGTCTGCGGCCGTGGTTCCCGCTACGCTCATCGCACTACGCCTCTACACCGGGCGGGGGCGAGCGTTACCTGCTCCCGGACCATATGCCCGCGCCGGACTGACGATGCCGAGCGCGGTGTGCGCGACGAAATCCCGCGGCGACCTTGCATCCGTCCGAACGCTTGCTAAACTTCCCCGCTACATAGCAGGACACATCAAGAGGGGTGGAGGGACTGGCCCGATGAAGCCCCGGCAACCACCGTCTTAGGACGGGAAGGTGCCAATTCCAGAAGATGTGTGGCGGGCTTCTAGCTCTTCGCCACACCGTTGAACTGGCGAAGGTCTTCAAAAGGAGTCCCAACATGGCTGTGACACATCTGCAGTGCAAGGAGTGCAAGTCCGAGTACCCGCTGGAGGCGCTGTACGTGTGCGAGCGCTGCTTCGGACCGCTGGAGGTCGCTTACGATCACAGCCGCCTCGCCGGCGGCGACTCGGGCGAGCTGCGCCGGCGGATCCAGGCGGGCCCGCAGAACATCTGGCGCTACGCCGACTTTTTGCCGAGCACCGCCTATGGCCGCAGCGCCCCCGGCGGGCTTTCGGAACACACCGGGGGCGGAGGTTCGCTGCGGACGGGCCTACCCGCCGGCTGCACACCCCTGATCCGCGCCGACCGTCTTGCGCAGCGCTTGGGACTGCGCGAGGTCTGGGTCAAGAACGACGCGGCCAACCCCACCCATTCGTTCAAGGATCGCGTCGTCTCCGTCGCCACGGCGCGCGCACGCGAGCTGGGCTTTCAGACGATCGCGTGCGCATCGACGGGCAATCTCGCCAATTCCGTGGCCGCGCACGGGGCGGCGCTGGGGCTCGAGTCCTATGTCTTCATCCCGGCCGACCTGGAGGAGCAGAAGGTGCTCGCGACCGGTGTCTACGGGACGAAACTGGTCGCCGTCGAGGGCAACTATGACGACGTCAACCGCTTGTGCACGGAGCTTTGCGCCGAGCGCGATTGGGCCTTCGTGAACGTCAACCTCCGCCCCTACTACGCCGAGGGCTCGAAGACGCTCGCGTTTGAGATCGCCGAGCAGCTCGGCTTTCAACTGCCAGACCGCATCGTCGCGCCCGTCGCGTCCGGGTCGCTGTTCACGAAGATCGGCCGCGGCTTCTCGGAGTGGCGCGAGGTCGGCCTGCTGGACGGAGAGCTGCCGAGGATGAACGGGGCCCAGGCCGATGGCTGCTCGCCCGTGGCGAGCGCGTTCGCCGCCGGTCACGAGGTGTGCCGGCCGGTCAAGCCGAACACGATCGCCAAGTCGCTGGCAATCGGCAACCCCGCCGACGGACCGTATGCGCTGGAGCTGGCGCGCGAGAGCGGCGGCTCGGTGGACGCCGTCAGCGACGAGGAGATCAGGCAGGGCATCGCCCTGCTCGCACAGACCACCGGCGTGTTCACCGAGACCGCGGGCGGAGTGACGACTGCCGTACTCGCAAAGCTCGCCCAGCGCGGTGAGATCGACCCCGACGAGCGCGTCGTGCTGGTCATCACCGGCGAGGGCCTGAAGACGCTCGACGCCGTGCGCGACACGTTCACGACCCACACGATCTCCCCCACCGTCGAGTCGTTTGAGTCAGGAGTCGCCGAGGCCGCCTCGGCGGTCGCGGTCTGATGGCGGTGACCGTCAAGATCCCCACGCAGCTGCGCTCCGCCTCGGGTGGAGAGGCCGAGGCGGTGCTCGACGGCGCGACCGTCCAAGACGTGCTCGACGGGCTGTATGCGCTTCACGGCGAGCTGCGCGAGCGCCTCAGCGACGAGGACGGGTCGCTGCGGCGGTTCGTCAATGTGTATGTCGCGGGGGAAGACATTCGCTTTCTCGACGGTCTGGCAACCCCCGTGGCCGACGGCGCGGAGCTGACGATCCTGCCGGCGGTCGCCGGGGGCTAGCGACTCGCTGGCACCGCGCCGGGCTGTCCCATGGCGTGGTGCGCTCGTGCCTGTGGCGGGTGCGCGGATGAGGGCGGAGTTGAGCCGCTGAAGCCGATCGTGGAGACGATCGCGGCCCCTGACATCACTGCGATCGTGAGCGCGCGCATACGAGCGGGGGTCAACCAACCGAAGCGATGAGTCTGAAGCCAGGTTCGGGTTCCGGTGGCGGCCGAGGCCGCCACCATTGCACAGCCGACGCACATGCGCCGAGAATATCGCCGGTCAGCGCTCGGGGGCGCCGGCGCTGCTCTCAAGACGACGGCGAAGGTCCGCGCCGCGACCGGCCGCGACCGCCCGTGCGGCGCGGGCATCTGTCAGCTCGATGCCCTGGGCCTGAGCGAAGTCCAGCAGCTCCTGGCGCTCCTCGCCCTCGCGCGCGGTCTTCAGGAACAGCCAGCAGAACAGGCAGAGCGTGAGCAGCGACTCCTCGACCATCATCACGGCCCCCGCGATGTTCTGATCGGCGAGCGGGGAAATGTGGTGGACGGCGTCGCCGTGGACGTAGAACGGGTAGAACACTGTGCCCGACCACAGGAAGATGTTCCCGAGGACGGTGCCGGTCAAGCGCACGGCCATTATGTAGACGAGCTTGCCGAAGTTGCCGAACCAGCTCGGCATCGGCAGCGGGCCGAACAGACACATCCACATGTTGATTCCAAAAGCCAGGAACATCGTGTGCTCGAGCACGTGCACGCCGGTGTGGCGCAGCGCGGCCTGATAGAGGACGGGCAGGTGCCAGACGTACAGGTCGATCGCCCACAGTGGAAAAGCGATCAGCGGATTTGCGAGTACCCGCAGACGATCGAAGAAGCGAATGCGCAGGATCGGCGCGATCAGCGGGCCCGTCAGGCCGAGCACGATCAGCAGCGCCGCGATGTCCCCGAGCAGCAGATGCTCGACCATGTGCGCGAGCAGCAGTTCCTGGCTGGCCCCCCCGAGCGAGCTGAGCGCCAGCGCGATGATGAGCGTGCCCGAGTAGAAGCACGCCTGGCGCCAGCCCGGCACCGGACTGCGTCCATCCATGGCCAGGGAGCGCGCGCGGTGGGCGTACAGCAGCCCGAAAAGCATAAGTGGCGTAAGTTGGAACGCCGCCTCGAGACCCTCGGAGACGGCGATGGGAAGCACGGTCATCACGAAGGAGATTAAGGGTTAGGGTTCGCGAACCTTACGCCCCCGCCACTGCGATCCGCCGACCAAGGCCACCCCGCCCGCGCTTGTGGCTATACGCCCCCGGTTCCGGCGCGCCACACAGGCAAAATGCCGATCTCAGCGCCGACGTCCACGTCCTGTAGACGGTCTCGGGGGATAGCGCTTGCGCTCCTCCGCGGTCATCTTGCGGATCGTCAACGAGCCGTCCTTGACCTGGCGCTCGATCTCCTCCAGTTTCACGCGGCGCCGCTCAGCCGCACGATCTGCCTGGGTGATCATGCCTTCAGGTTAGCGCTCCCACCGGCGCATACCGGAGTTTTTCGGGCTAGGCTCACGGTCGGTTGAGTGGCGTGTCATCTGATCATCGGCGCACTCCGTCGGCGCGTTGCCTGCTGGCGGGGGTGCTGGTGCTGCTCGGGTCTGTGTGCGCCCACGCTTCTGCGGCCGCGGCGACGGCCGCTCCCGGTTGCGTGCCGCGAACGCTGAACGTCTCCCGCGCGCTCGCCGGCGGCATCCTCAGCGTCTCGCCGGCGCCAGACTCGGCGGACGCCTCTTACCTCGCCCAGATCAGCCTTCTCGGCATATCCGCCGCCGACATCCGGCGTCTCGTCGTGCTCGGATCGCGCAGCGGGCCCCATTCCGGACGCCTGGCCGCCTACTCACAGGGAGACGGGGCGAGCTTTCTGCCCAGCAAACCATTCGCCCAGGGGGAGACGGTGACCGTGCGAGGGGTTCTGCGCCGCGCCGCCGGTCACACCATCCCGTTCGCATGGCGCTTTACCGTCGCGGAGGTCGACTCCGTGAGCCGCTCGCTGGAGACGCCGCCCCCGCCACCCCCGCCCGCCAAGTCGAGCGAACTCCAGCACTTCCTCTCGCGTTCGGACCTGCGACCGCCGACCGTCACCGTCACCACCGCCGGCGCGCAGGCCTCGGGCGACATCTTCCTGGCGCCTTACGCCGGACCGGGTCAGTACGGGCCGATGATCCTGGACGGCGCCGGGGGCCTGGTGTGGTTCAAGGCGATCCCACACGGTTCCAGGGCTGCGGACCTGCGTGTTCAAGCATACGAAGGTCGACCGGTGCTGACCTGGTGGCAGAGCCCGCTCATCGCCGCCGGCCGGCGGGACGCCGGGGTCGTGATCGCCGACAACTCCTACAACGACCTTTCGATCGTGCGTGCCGGCAACGGCTACCAGCCCGACCTGCACGCCTTCGAAATCACTCCCAAGGGCACGGCCCTGTTCACGGTCTATGACGCGATCCGCTGCAACCTGAGCGCCTACGGCGGCTCTGGCGACGGGGCGGTTGCCGACACGCTCGTTCAGGAAATCGACCTGCGCACCGGTCTTGTGCGCTCGGAGTGGCATGCGCTCGACCACGTGGCTCTCACCGACTCCTACATGCCCGTGGGGCACGGCGGCACACCTGTCTCGCCATGGGACTACTTTCACATCAACGCCGTCTCCGAACACGGCGCCGATCTGCTGGTGGATTCGCGCAACACTTGGGCCGCCTACTACGTCGATGCCAGCACGGGTCGAATCGTCTGGCGTCTCGGCGGCAGGCATTCGACGTTCGCGATGGCGCCGGGCGCGGCGCCGGCCTGGCAGCACGACGCCCGCGAAGAGCCCGGCGGCGCCATCTCCTTCTTCGACAACGGCACCAGCCCCAAGGTGCACCCGCAATCGCGCGTAACCGTGCTCGCGCTCAACTCCCAGACCAAGACCGCGACGCTCGTGGCGAGCTTCGTCCACTCCACGCCATTGCTGGCGGCCAGCCAGGGAGACTTTCAGCCGCTGCCCGGTGGCAACTGGTTCGTCGGCTGGGGCCAGGAACCGTTCTTCTCGGAATACTCGCCATCCGGGCAGCTCCTGTTCGACGCTCATCTACCCGCGTCCTATCAGTCCTACACCACATTCAAGTTCGCCTGGACGGGCATGCCGGCACAGCGGCCGTCGCTTGCGGTTCGCGCGGGTCCACATGGAGGTCTTATCGCCTACGCCAGCTGGAACGGCGCGACGACTGTGGCGCAATGGCGGCTGTTCGGGGGCGCAAGCCCCCATGCGCTCGGACCTGTCGCCGCGGCCCCGCACAGCGGCTTTGAGACGGCGATCACGCTTTCGAGCGCGTCCCCGCGCTACATCGCGGTCCAGGCGCTCGACGCGAGTGGACGGGTGCTGGGCGCCTCTTCAGCGGTCGCGCTCAGCGGCGGCGGCCGATAGCCGCCCCAAACCGGAGATCTCTCAGCCTCGAAATCCGGCCCAAGCGACAGGCCCGTCAAACGCGCCCGGCACGATTCGAACGTGCGACCTCTCGCTCCGGAGGCGGGTGGGCGGATTGGCGGAATCTCCAGTCGTGGAGCGGTGTTCGGGGTCTTCTCGATCGGCGCAGGGCCGTGGGAATAGTCGTATTTTGCGGATCTTGGCCGGGGATTTCGTCCAGTGGACGAAACCTTGCCGCGCTTTGTTCCTGCTGCGCTTCGACTGGATGCCGCTACCCGTATTGCATGAGGGGCTACGAGGTAGCACCGCGCGCTCGCGTTCCTATAAATTAGAAGACTTCAGAGTTCTGGCCGACGGTTGGGGTGCTGAGAGATTTTGGCGCTTCCTTGAATGGAGGGGACACCGGTATGCGACGAGGACACAGGCCTCAACGGTCCAAAAGTAAGCTTACGAATAAAGAGGGGCTTGTCCTTGGGGTGCTCATACACCAGCCCGACGAGAATCGTCCAGTCGATATTGCACGTATAACCGGGTACAGCCTGAATGACGTGATGGCGACTCTCGCGAGGCTTGAAGGCAAAGGCTATGTTGACAACACCACAGCGAGAGCGCGCGCTTGACCTGCTTCGATCATTCGTCAGGCGTCGAGGCCTCGGAGACCGGGTCTGAAGCGGCTTCGGTTGCCTGCTTCGTACCAAGCAAGCAACATGGCCCCCACTCCCGAACGGCGACGACCGTCTCCAGGGCCTCTGCTCGATCGAACGGGGGCGCGTCGAAGGGATCGGGGTAGCGGAACTCGACGGACCACGGCGTCAGCACCACCGCTGCGCTCAAGTCAGGCGCGGGGTCGAACCCGGCATCCTCAATCAGGCCGCACAGGTAGTCGATGTCGTGCTTGCGCTCGAATGGGAGGTCGCGTGCTGTGAGGACCACCTTGAGTGACCTTCTTGACCGCTTGCTGGGGCAAGGAAGCCGGCGACGTGATCGGGCACGTCGTAGTTATCGGCAAGCGCGCGTAGTCCGGCCTCGTCGCCGATAGCCTTCGCGAGAAGCGCGTCGGCGACGTCGTGTTCGTCACGTTTCGACAAGCACCCTACTTTCGGAAAGCGCCTCGTGAAGCACTGTTCCGCGCGTCTCTCCCCACTACTCGACCTGCGCCTCGCTGACGACGAGCACGTCTACAGGCCGGCGCAGATGATGAAGAGCTCTGCGCAGGCGCACCATCTCCGCGTGCCGGTCGGGCACGTCCGGCTCGATCACCAGGAAGTCGAGATCACGCCCGAGACGTGCTTCGCCTCGGGCGTGTGAGCCGAACAAGATCACGCGCACGGGCGACCCGGCAGTCTCAGCCAAGGTGCACCCCGAACCCAGAACACTCCCTGAGCAGGGAGTCCACAGCGCGCCCGGCACGATTCGAACGTGCGACCTCTCGCTCCGGAGGCGTGGCGCGGGAGAGGGCACTTCAGGCGGAATCCCGCATGGAGATAGGGATCGCGGGATGATGATGCCGCCTGGCGGCTGTGTTTTGATCGGTCCGATTTGCGGGCGATTCGGGGCGATAGTGGCAGGACTGCCATTTCGTTGTGCGCGTCCGAGGTCTCGTACCGAGCAGCTTCGTCGGGGCGCAAGCGTAGGATCGATCAATGCTCACGGTTGCCGAAGCGGCTCAGCGGGTGGAGACTCCAGGGACAGTGCGTCGCTGGATAAGAGGCGGTCGTCTACGCGCTGAGACGACGGACGGTCGGCTCTTGATCGATCCGGGCGCCCTGGAGGAGGTACGCAACGAGATGTATCCGATGTTGCCGCTGCCGCCGGAGTGGCAGAGGCTGGAGGACGGAACGCGTGCGCCGAACTGGGTTGCGGCGGTGGCGCTGTCGCGCCTCGGGCGCTGAGCGGCCGCGTACGTTGCTGTGGTGGCTCATCGCTCAGCGTCTTCCTCGGCGGCGGCGCAATTCACGAAGGGCCAGGTCAACCGCGCTGGCGTGCTGCTGCTCGATCTCCGCGAGCGGATGGATCAAGATGGCGCCGAGCGTGCCGTTGCGGAGTCCGATGCAGGGAAGCTGGACGAGGCGTGGGAGGCTCTGACGTGGTGGCGCAGCCTGCACGCCCGCCCACTATCCACGGTCGCCGCGAACCTTCGCTACCACGTGGACCGCGGCGATGCGCGCGTTCAGGGCCGCATCGAGGTCACGCAGCGCTTGAAGCGGCTCGACACGTTGATTGGGAAGCTCGGCCGTGAGCGGGGCGACGTCACCCAGATGCAGGATGTCGGCGGCGTTCGCGCGGTGCTCCCGAACCTCCGGCACGTTTACGTCGTCAGACGCCGGCTGCTGAAGTCATGGGTGATCATCAGGGAGCGGGACTACATCGCTGAACCCAAGAGCAGCGGCTATCGGGCGCTGCACCTGATCGTGAGGCGTATGGGGTTTCCGATTGAGGTTCAGCTCCGAACGATCGGTCAGGACGTATGGGCAAACCAGGTGGAGGAGACCGGGAGGCAGGTTGATCTGGACCTCAAGTTTGGTGCAGGCAATGAGCATCTCGACAGTATCTTCGTGGCGATGGGCGAGCTGATCGCTCGCTTCGACAGCGGAGAGCTTTCGCCCGACGAGCTGCGTGAGGGCTTGAGAGGCCTGCCATCATTGACGATACGCATACCGCCCCCGGCATGATCTAGATGAGCCCAGACGACGACATCAAGCACTTCCTCGTGACGCGCGACGCAGCGCGCCACAAGACGACCGTTGTCGAGTTCGGTACGGACTACGAGGCCGCGCAGGACGCCTACCAGGAGGCCGAGCAGAAGGCGCGTGGGCGCCGGGATCTCGATGTGGTGCTGCTCAGCGCCGACTCGCTGGAGACGATCAAGCTCACGCACTCCAGCTACTTCGAGCCGAAGTCGCTCGACGAGTTGCTGCCCGCGTAGGGGCGGCACGGAAGCACTAGAGGCTCGACCATCTGGTGCCTCATCGAAGAGCCTCGCTTGGCGTGGCGCGCCGCCATTCAGCGATGCCGACACAGGCAGGGCGCTCCAGTGGCAGTGCCATGGTCGTCCCGCGCCCCTCAGGCGAGGGCAAAGAGAAGTCCGGCTTTTAGCCTACGTGCTGCACCACACGTCGAAGGCGCCGTAGGCGACCTCGGCCACATACACGTCGGCGGCGCCCAGCAGCTGTAGATGTCGGGCCTGGGCTTTGGCCCTGCTGAGGCCGGGCTGGACGACCGTCACCACAACGTGGGCCAGCGTCGGCGCACGACATCCTGAAAGGCGAACAGCGCCGCATTATCGCCGACCATCGGCCCGAATGACCCTTCTCCTGGCGCTGGCGCTCGCGACGAATCAGGTTGGCGACCATCGCGTCGATGTGCTGGCGATGGTGCGCGCTGCGATGCGCCTGCCCGCAGACCTCATAGAGGTCGCCGACGCGCGCACCGGGCTCGGCTTTGGAGGAGTACTTGCAGTGGACCAGGTGAACGATCACGCGCTCGCCGTCGTCCTTGAGCGCCACGAGGTCCGCGACCTCGCCCGTGCCGTCGTCGTCGATCACCACATCCCACTCAGCGAGCGAGATCAGCCTCTCCGCCGCTCGGGCCTGAACGGTCGCCGGGTCGCGCTGTGAGCCCTGAGACTCGTGCTGGATGTCCACCCCCTCCCAGGAGAGTGCGACACTGAGTCGCGCTCCAGCAAAGGCATTCCAGCTACGCGCCCGGCACGATTCGAACGTGCGACCTCTCGCTCCGGAGGCGAGCGCTCTATCCACTGAGCTACGGGCGCAGGCGGCGCCGGATCTCCCCCGGCGCCGTTGCCCTTGAGAGCTTACCGGCGTGCCCACCGCTTCCTCTCGTCGGACACTTCGTTTCTTCCGTTCGACCCGTCCCACCGCTACCGTTGCGCGGATGGATCTTTCGGTCTTCTTCGCCGGCACCGGCGGTTCGGTGCCGAGTTCTCGGCGCGGTTTGCCCGCGATCCTGGTTCGCCGCGGGGGAGAGCACGTTCTGTTCGATTGCGGCGAGGGCACCCAGCGGCAGCTGATCAAGTCGGTCGGTCTGGCGGATCTGGACAGCGTGTTCATCACGCATTTTCACGCCGACCATTGGCTGGGGTTGCCGGGGATGTTGAAGTCGTTTGCGTTGCGTGAGCGCACGCAGCCGTTGAGCGTGTATGGGCCGCGTGGACTGTCGGGTTTGATGGAGCAGATGCGTTTCGTGTATGGGCGTCTGCCGTATGAGCTGGAGGTGATCGAGCTGGCGCCCACCGAGACGGTCGCCCGCGAGGGCTTTCTGATCGGTGCGATTCCGGTTCGCCACAAAGGCGAGGCGTGCTTTGGATATGCGCTTGTGGAGGAGCCCCGCCCGGGGCATCTGGACCCGGAGCTGGCGCAGCGGCTCGGGGTCAGGCCCGGACCTGATTTTGGCCGGTTGCAGCGCGGGGAGACGGTCGACGGGGTCAGGCCCGAGCAGGTGCTCGGCGCGGTGCGGCCGGGGCGCAAGGTCGTGATCTCCGGGGATACCGCTCCGTGTGAGCCGCTGATCGTGGCCGCGCACGAGTCCGACCTGCTCGTGCACGAGGCGACGTTCGCCGAGGAGGAGTCCGAGCGGGCGCGCCACACCTCTCATTCGACCGCCAGGCAGGCGGCGGAGGTTGCGCGCGAGGCGCAGGTGCGGATGCTCGCGCTGACTCATATCTCCAGCCGCTACCCCGGTGGGGAGTTGCGCGAGCAGGCGCGGGAGGTGTTTGCTCAGACCGAGGCGCCGCGCGATTACGACACGATCGAGGTCCCGTTTCCCGAGCGCGGCGAGCCCCGGTTGGTGCGCTGGTCTGAACGGCGTGCGCGTGAGACGGCGCCCGCAGAGCCCGTGCCCACGGGATAGCCTCTCGCCACGGAGATCGTCCAAACGCGCTGATACAGTCTGCGGCGATCCTTTAACCCGGTCCTGAGAGGCCAGGAAGGTAGTTAGAAGTGGACGATGGCAGCGAGAAGACGGTCCTGCGCGAGGACGACGTGCGTCGGGCGCTTACGCGCATCGCTCATGAGATCGTGGAGCGCAACCCCGGGGCCGAGGGCGCTGACGGAATTTCTGGCGTTCGCGCCGGGAACGGCGTTTCCGGTCAAACCGATGGCGACTCGCAGACCTTGCCGGACGCGTGCGCTCCCGCGCTCGTGGGCATCCATCGCCGTGGCGCGTTCCTGGCGAGGCGGTTGAGGGACACGCTCGAAGGCCTCCTGGGCGTCGAGGTGCCGCTGGGCGATCTCGACATCGGGTTCTATCGCGACGACGTGTCGCTGCGCCTGGACGCTCCGGTCGTGCATGCCTCGCACATCGATTTCGACGTCGATGGGCGTACGGTGGTGATCGTCGACGATGTCCTGTACACCGGCCGCACCGTGCGCGCTGCGATCGAGGCGCTGTTCGACTATGGCCGTCCCGCGCGCGTGCAGCTGGCGGTGCTCGCCGACCGCGGCCACCGCGAGCTGCCGATCCGGCCCGATTATGTCGGCAAGAACCTGCCGACTTCGCGCGCCGAGCACGTGCATGTGCGCCTGCTCGAGTTGGACGGCGTCGACGAGGTCGCCATCTCTCCGGCTCGGGCGGAGGTCCTCGCCTCGTGAACCATTTGCTGTCGATCGAGGATCTGGACCGTGAGGCGATCGAACGGATCGTTTCACAGGCAGCACGGTTCGCGGAGGTATCTGATCGCGAGATCAAGAAGGTCCCTGCGCTGCGCGGGCGGATGGTGCTGAACCTGTTTTATGAGGCTTCGACTCGTACGCGCAGCTCGTTCGAGCTGGCTGCCAAGCGATTGTCCGCGGATGTGGTGAACTTCGCAGTCAGCGGCTCCAGCGTGGAGAAGGGCGAGTCGCTGAAGGACACCGTGTTGACGCTGAGCGCCCATAAGCCCGACGCGATCGTCCTGCGTACGCCGTGGGCTGGGGCGGCGGAGCTCGTCTCGCGCTGGTGCAGCGCGGCGATCGTCAACGCGGGCGACGGCAAGCATGAGCATCCGACGCAGGCGCTGCTGGACGTGTACACGCTGCACGAGCGCCTGGGCGGGATCGATGGCGCGGCGATTTGGATCGTGGGCGATGTCGCGCACTCGCGCGTGGCTCGCTCGAACATCATTGCGTTTCAGCGCATGGGCGCGCGGGTCACCGTGGCCGGTCCACCGACGCTGATCCCCCGCGAGATCGAGGCTCTGGGCTGCGAGGTGCGCTATACGCTGGAGGAGTTGGGAAGCGCCGATGTGGTTTATGCGCTGCGGATGCAGCGCGAGCGTATGCGCGAGACCTGGGTGCCTTCGCTGCGCGAGTATGCGACCTGGTATCAGATCAACGGCAGGCGCCTGTCACCGCGTCAGGTGCTGATGCATCCCGGTCCGGTGAACCGCGGTGTGGAGCTCTCCGGCGAGGTGGTCGATTCTCCGCAGGCGGTGATCACCGCGCAGGTCGAGGCCGGCGTGGTGGTGCGTATGGCCGTGCTGTATGAGCTGCTCTCCGGAGCGCACGTCCCGAGACCCGTACCCGAGCCACAGCTCGCGTGATGACGGCCACGACGCTGATCCAGGGGCCGACAGTAGCGGCCGAGATGCTGCTGCGGGACGTCCACGTCTTGGATCCCCGCACAGACCTCGACGCCCGCCGCGACGTGCTGGTGCGCGACGGGCTGATCGCCGAGCTGGGCGAGCCCGGGGCGATCGAGGGGCCGGAGAGTATCGAGACGGTGGAGGGAGATGGCAGACATCTGTTTCCCGCGTTCGTGGACCCGCATGTGCACCTGCGCACGCCGGGCCAGGAGCACAAGGAGGATCTGGAGACGGGCACGCGTGCGGCTGCTGCGGGTGGGTTCGGGGCGGTGATCGCGATGCCGAACACCGATCCCGTGATCGATTCGGCGCCGCTGCTGCGGTCTCTGCGCGACGCGGCCGCGCGGGACGCGCGCGTCCCCGTCGGCTTTCTCGCGGCGATAACCCGCGGGCTGGAGGGTGAGGAGCTGACCGAGATGGCCGAGTTGCGCGAGCAGGGGGCGCTCGGGTTCACCGATGACGGGCGCCCGGTGTCCTCGGCCGGGATGTTGCGCAAGGCGTTGCAGTACCAGCGATTGTGCGGGGGCGTGATCAGCTTGCACGAGGAGGATCCGACGCTCTCGCACGGGGGCTCGATGCGCGAGGGCGCGGTCAGCGCCGCGCTCGGCGTCGGCGGGATCCCCACGGTGAGCGAGTCCACGATGGTGGCCCGCGACTCGGAGCTGGCGATGTATGAGCAGGCGCGCGTGCACTTCCAGCACCTCAGCTGCGCGGCTTCGGTTCAGGCGGTCGCCCACGCGCGCGCGGCCGGGGGACGTGTCAGTGCGGAGGTGACACCGCACCATCTGTTGCTGACCGACGAGGCCGTGCGTGGTCTGGATACGCGCATGAAGATGAACCCGCCGCTGGCGGGAGAGGCCGATCGCCGGGCGCTGATCGCCGGTTTGCGCGAAGGCACGATCGATTGCGTGGCGAGCGACCATGCGCCGCATGCGCGCGAGGAGAAGGAGGTCCCGTTCGAGCAGGCGCCGATGGGCACGACCGGTCTGGAGACGGCGTTCGCGGGGCTGTATACCGGCCTGGTGATGACGGGCGAGCTCGGACTGGGTGTCCTCGTGCAGCGCATGACGGCGGGCGCGGCCTTGTTCGAGTTGCCGACGCCGACGATCGCGACGGGCGAGCCGGCGAACCTTACGATGGTGGACCTCGACGCCGAGTTCCTCGCGGGCGAGCGGGGGTGGGAGAGTCGTTCGGAGAACTGCTGCTTCGCGGGGCAGCGCCTGCGCGGACGTGTGCTGTTGACGCTGGCCGCCGGCGCGGTCGTTTACAGGGAGCGGGTCTTCTCGGTGGTGGGCGTGATCGCAGTGCTGGTCGGGAGGGTAGGAGAGACAGATGAGCCTGCTTGACCGAAAGCAGACGGCGCTCGTCGTCGTGGACGTCCAGGAGGGGTTCCGTCCTTACGCGTCGTTCGCGGGCGTCGCCGATGCCTCGCGCAAGCTGGTGCGGGCGGCGCGCATCCTCGATATCCCGACGCTCGTCAGCGAGCAGTATCCGAAAGGTCTCGGGCATACCGCGCCCGAGGTCGGGCTCGAAGGCGAGCGGACGATCGAGAAGACGGTGTTCAGCGCCGCGCGCGTGGACGGGTTCGACCTGGGTGGGCGAACGCAGGCGATCGTGTGCGGGATCGAGACGCACGTGTGCGTAAGCCAGACGGTGCACGACCTGCTGGAGGGTGGGGTGCAGGTGCATGTGCCGGCGGACGCCGTGGGCTCGCGCCATCAGATCGACTTTGAGCGCGGCCTGGAGCGTTTGGAGCGCGCCGGCGCCGTCGTGACGACCGTCGAGTCCTCCCTGTTCGAGCTGCTGGAGCGCGCGGGGACGCCGGAGTTCAAGGCCGTGCAGAAGTTGATCATCTGAGATGGGCGACTCGACGGCTTATGTCTTGCTGGAGGACGGCACGCGCTATGACGGGATCGCGTGCGGCGCGGATGGGTGCGCGGTCGGTGAGATCGTGTTCACGACGGGCATGTCCGGCTACCAGGAGTCGATGACGGACCCTTCGTTCGCGGGACAGTTGATCGCGTTCACTTATCCGCATGTCGGCAATTACGGCGTGAGCGCCGAGGCGATGGAGTCCGAGCGGGCGTGGGCACGGGCGGCGATCATGCGCGAAGGGTGTGATCGTGAGGATGCGCCCGGCGCGGAGGGCGGCTGGCTGCAGTGGCTCGCCGACTGCGGCATTCCCGCGATCAGCGGTGTGGATACGCGTGCGCTGGTCATCCACATTCGCGATCGGGGGGCGATGCGCGGGGGGGTGTTCCCGGCGAGGATGCCGGTCGCGGACGCCCGCGCTCTGATCGAGGCGGAGCCTGCGATGGCCGGCCAGGACCTCGCGCGGCAGGTGAGTCCGTCGCTGCTCAGCCGCCACGGGGAGGGGAATACGGGACCGCATATCGCGGTGATCGACACCGGCATCAAGCTCTCGATGGTTCGCGAGCTGGTCGCCCGCGGGGCGCGCGTGACGCTGCACCCGTGCTCGATTTCTTCCGCGGAACTGCTGGCCGAGGAGCCGGACGCGGTGTTCCTCGCCAACGGTCCCGGCGACCCGGCGGCGCTTGACTATGTCGTGCAGACCGTGCGCGAGATCGTCGGACGCCGGCCGGTGTGGGGGATCTGCCTGGGCCATCAGCTGCTGTGCCGCGCCGTGGGCCTTGACACCTTCAAGCTTCCGTTCGGCCACCACGGCGCCAACCATCCCGTCAAGGATCTGCAGACGGGACGCATCGAGATCACCTCCCAGAACCACGGCTTTGCGGCGCTTGGGCCGGGCGGCGCGCGCACGATCGAGTCCGACGAGCCGGTGCGCTGGCAGACCGATTTCGGAGAGGCTCAGCTCTCGCACGTGAACCTGTATGACCGCACGGTCGAGGGTCTGGAGTTGCTCGAGGCGCCCGGCGGCACGGTCCAGTATCACCCCGAGGCCGGACCGGGACCGCACGACAGCCTGTACCTGTTCGATCGATTCCTGCAGCGGATCGAGGAGGCGGCGTAGCGGTATGGGAGATGGATTTTTGGGGGAAACTCGTGAGCGCGTGTCTCCTATGGCCGCCCCGCCACCGGTTACCGCACCTGTTGGCATCGCGCGAGCGCTTGATTGCGACTCGCACCGCGGGATCTCGGCGCGCTGATGCCCAGGCGTGACGACATCCACAAGATCCTGATCCTCGGTTCGGGACCGATCGTGATCGGGCAGGCCGCGGAGTTCGACTACTCCGGGGTGCAGGCGTGCAAGGTGCTGCGCGAGGAGGGATTTGAGATCGTGCTGGTCAACTCGAATCCGGCGACGATCATGACCGACCCGGAGCTGGCGGATGCGACGTATGTCGAGCCGCTGTTGCCGGGTCCGGTGGCGCAGGTGATCGCACGGGAGCGCCCGGATGCGCTGCTGGCGACGCTCGGCGGTCAGACCGCGCTTAATCTGGCCAAGGCGTTGCATGACGACGGCACGCTGGATCGTTATGGCGTGGAGCTGATCGGAGCGAACTACGAGGCGATCGCGTGCGCGGAGGACCGCGAATTGTTCGGCGAGGCGATGGCGGGCGCGGGTCTTGCGATGCCCAAGAGTGCGATCGCCACGGCGCTCGAGCAGGCGCTCGACGCGTTGCCGCGGCTGGGTTTGCCTTGCATCGTCAGGCCCGCCTACACGCTCGGCGGGCGTGGCGGCGGGATCGCGCGCAGCGAGGAGGAGTTCCGAACGATCGTGGCGCGTGGCCTTGAGTCTTCGCCGATCGGACAGGTGCTGCTGGACCAGTCGGTCCTCGGCTGGGGCGAGTTCGAGCTGGAGGTGATGCGCGATAACGCGGACAACGTGGTGATCGTGTGCTCGATCGAGAACGTCGACCCGATGGGGGTTCACACGGGGGACTCGGTGACGGTTGCGCCGCAGCAGACGCTGACCGACCGGCTGTATCAGCGGCTGCGCGATCAGGCGATCGCGGTGATCCGCGCGGTTGGCGTGGAGACGGGCGGCTCGAACGTGCAGTTCGCCGTCAACGCCCAGACCGAGGAGATCCTGGTGATCGAGATGAACCCGCGCGTGTCGCGCAGCTCGGCGCTGGCTTCGAAGGCGACGGGGTTTCCGATCGCGAAGATCGCCGCGCGGTTGGCGGTGGGATATCGGTTGGAGGAGATCGACAACGACATCACCGGTGTCACTCCCGCTTGCTATGAGCCGACGATCGACTATGTCGTGGTGAAGTGGCCGCGGTTCGCGTTTGAGAAGTTTCCGGGGACCAGCTCGACGCTGACCACGCACATGAAGTCGGTGGGCGAGGCGATGGCGATCGGACGCACGTTCGGGCAGGCGTTCGCCAAGGCGTTGCGATCGCGCGAGCTCGACAAGCCTCCGTGTCTGGGCGCCGTCTCCGAGGAGGAGCTGCTCGACGGGCTCGAGATCCCCGGGCCGGAGCGATTTGAGGCGATCCTCGAGCTGCTGCGCCGGGGCGCCGGGGTCGAGGCGATCCATGAGCGCACTTCGATCGATCGGTGGTTCCTGCGTGAGCTGCTGATGCTGGCCGAAGACCCGGAGGCTCCGTTCGCCGGGGAGCGTGGGTTTCGCTCGGTCGATACCTGCGCAGCGGAGTTCCCGGCGCGCACCCCGTATTACTACTCGGGCTGGGAGCGCCCGCCGGCCGTGGACGGACCGGCGCGCAGCGAGGTCGTGCGCGGGGAGCGCCCGTCGGTTGTGATCCTCGGCGCCGGTCCCAACCGGATCGGGCAGGGGATCGAGTTCGACTACTGCTGCGTGCATGCGGCGATGACCGTGCGCGCGGCGGGCCGCGACGCGGTGATGATCAACTGCAATCCGGAGACCGTCTCGACCGACTACGACACCTCGGATCGGCTGTATTTCGAGCCGCTGACGTTGGAGGACGTGCTCGGGGTGATCGCGGTGGAGCGTCCGGAGGGTGTGGTCGTACAGTTCGGTGGGCAGACGCCGTTGAAGCTCGCGGCCGGGCTTGTCGAGGCGGGCGTGCCGTTGCTGGGGACGAGCGTTGAGGCGATCGACCTGGCGGAGGATCGCGGCCGGTTTGGCGCGCTGCTGGCGGAGTTGGGTTATGCGGCTCCGCCGTATGCGACGGCGTGTTCGGTGGCAGAGGCGCTGCTGGAGGCCGATCGAGTGGGTTATCCGCTGCTGGTGCGCCCGTCCTATGTGTTGGGGGGCAGGGCGATGGAGATCGTCTATTCCCATGAGGGGCTGGCGGACTATCTGAGCCGCGAGCCTCCCCCGAATGCCGATGCGCCGGCCGGGGACGCCTCGGCGTCCCCGCGGTCAAAGCCGTCGATATTCCTCGATCGGTTCTTGGAGAACGCCACGGAGGTCGACGTCGATGCGTTGTGCGACGGCACGGAGGTGTGGATCGGCGGCATCATGCAGCACGTGGAGGAGGCGGGGGTCCACAGCGGAGACAGCGCCTGCGTGCTGCCGCCGCATTCGCTGGGCGAGGAGATGCTCGAGCAGATCCGCTCGGCCACGCGCGAGCTTGCGCTGGCGATCGGCGTGGTTGGTCTGCTGAACGTACAGTATGCGGTGCACGCGGGCGAGTTGTATGTGATCGAGGCAAACCCGCGCGCGTCGCGCACGGTGCCGTTCGTCTCCAAGGCCGTCGGCGTTCCGCTGGCCAAGCTCGCGTGCCGGATCATGCTCGGTGAGCGGATCGCGGACCTGGATCTTCCGGGCGGACGCCAGGGTCTCGGGTACGGCGATCATGTGTCGGTCAAGGAGGCGGTGCTGCCGTTCGACCGTTTCGAGGGTTCCGATGCGGTGCTGGGACCGGAGATGCGCTCCACGGGGGAGGTGATGGGGATCGCGCCCGACTTTCCGACGGCGTTCGCCAAGGCGCAGGCCGCTGCGGGTGTGCCGCTGCCGAGCGAGGGCACGGCCTTCATCACGGTCACCGACTCCGACAAGTCCGGCGCGTTCGCGATCGCGCAGACGTTGCACGACGTCGGCTTTGCGATCGTCGCCACTGCGGGCACCGCGGAGGCGATCGCGCGGATGGGCGTGCCGGTGCAGCGCCTGAACAAGATCGGCGAGGGCTCGCCGCACGTGCTCGACTGGATCGAGCGCGGCGACGTGCACCTGGTCGTGAACACCCCCACCGGTTCTGGCGCTCGCACGGATGGCTGGGAGATCCGCCGTGCGGCGGTTGCGCACGGGATCCCCTGCCTGACCACGCTCGCGGCGGGCGTGTCGGCCGCGCGTGCGATCTCGCGAGCGCGCGCCGATGGCGAGCCCGAGGTGCTGTGCCTGCAGGAGTTGCACGCGGCTGCTGCCGGCCCGGGGACCGGCAGCCGGGACGGGGCCGGGGTCGCGTAGGTGAGCGCGACGATCGGGCGCACCCTCGCTTCGCCGCATCGTCGGCTGTTGACGGTCACGGCCAACGAACGACTGGGCGCCTATCGCGTGCTGCGCGTCGCCGATCCCGACGGTCCACTTCCCGACCCGGGCCAGTTCGCGATGCTCGCGGCCGCCGAGCGCTGGGGCGGGGGAGAGGACGAGCGCCCCTACCTGGCGCGTGCGTTCTCGGTGGCTCGTGTGAGGGACGGGGAGGCGCACTATCTGCTGGAGGACGTCGGACCGGGAACCCGTCGGCTGTGCGAGTTGGCGCCGGGGGAGGGCGTGCTTGCGCTGGGGCCGCTGGGACACGGGTTCTCGCCGCCGCGCGAGCGACGTCGCGCGCTGCTCGTCGGTGGCGGGGTGGGGATCGCGCCACTGGCGATCTTGCAGGACACCCTGATGGCGGATGGATCGCCGAGCACGGTCCTGCTCGGCTTTCGCGATGCGGCGCATGCGGCTGGGGCGGCGCTGCTGAGCGACGCGATCCTGGCCACCGACGACGGCTCGGCCGGGCACGCCGGACTCGTTACGGAGCTGCTTGCTGGCGAGCTTCGGCGAGATCGAGATGCGGTCGTCTATGCCTGTGGCCCGGCGCCGATGCTGGAGGCCGTCCGGGCGCTGTGCGTTTCGCGCGAGACGCCGGCGCAGCTCGCGCTGGAGGCCGGTATGGCGTGCGGGTTCGGGGCTTGCTACGGGTGTGTCGTGCGGGTGCGTGGTGGCGGATATCTACGTGTGTGCGTCGACGGGCCGGTGTTCGAGGCCTGCGAACTGGATCGGGTGGACAGCCACTCAGGTGCGCCGGCATGAGCGCGGTCGAGTTCTGCGGGCTGACGCTGGCCCACCCGGTGATCAACGGCTCGGGCACGTTCGACGCGCTTGCCGCCTGGCGCGTGTTCGGCGAGGCTCTGGAGCGAGAGTTTCCGTTCGCCGCGTTTGTGTCGAAGACGATCACGCTGCGTGCGCGCGAAGGCAATCCGTCACCGCGCCTGTGGGAGGCGCCGGCGGGATTGATCAATTCGATCGGCCTGCCCAATCGCGGTCTGGCTGGATACCTCGCCGAGGACCTGCCTGCGCTCGCGAGCTGGCTGCCGGTGCCGCTGATCACGAACGTGATGGGTTCGAGCGCGGCGGAGATTTCGGAGTTGCTGCGGGGTTGTGACGAGCGCGAGGAGATCGCCGCGATCGAGTTGAACGTGTCGTGCCCGAACGTTCGTACGGGCCTTGACATCGGCGCCGATCCCCGCCAGTTGGAGGAGGTCGTCAGGAAGGTGCGCGCGGACACGCGCAAGCCGCTGATCGTGAAGCTGACCCCGAACACCGCGGACGTGGCGGCGTGTGCGCGCGCGGCGCAAGAGGGCGGCGCGGACGCGGTGTCTCTGATCAATACGCTCCGGGCCATGGCGCTGGTCCCGCGGGCGCGTCAGCGCTCGCGGGCCGAGCGACGCACGGCCGGCGCGGAGACCGACGGCTCATCCGCGCGCGACAGCGCTCTTGTCAACCCGTCGGAGCGATGGCTGGGGGGCGGCGCCGGCGGGCTGTCCGGAGCGGCGATCCGTACTGTCGCGCTGGCCCAGGTCGCCGCTGCGGCGGCGCGCGTGGAGATCCCCGTTATCGGCATGGGTGGCGTGCAATGCGAGTCGCACGCACAGGATCTGCTCGACGTGGGCGCGACGCTCGTGGCGGTCGGCACGGAGAGCTTTCGCGAGCCGTTGGCGGGAGCGCGGATAGCGCGCGGGCTGACCACAGGTTCGGCTTGAGCGGCCCGAGGACCGGCTGTGCGGCCCAAATGAGCAGCGGATAAAAACCCCTGCAAACACGCCATGCCACTATCCAGGAGCCTCGATATGGCTGAACCTCAAGTCGAGGTATAGATGAATTCGCCTGGTTTCCCTTGATCGGCGCGCCCCGGTGTGTAGACTCGCCGCCCATGGCGACGGTGACCGAACCGACCGGGTCCAAGCACGTTATGGCGCCCGAGCGGTCCCTCAATCAGCGGATGGATGCGCTCGCGCGAGCCAACCGCATACGCACCAAGCGCGCCCAGTTGAAGCGTGACCTGAAGGCCGGTCGCCTGTCGATTCACGCACTGCTGCTGAACCCGCCCGAGTACTTGGAGACAGCGAAGGTCTTCGACATGTTGCTCGCGGTCCCCAAGTATGGGCGCGTGAAGGTCAACAAGATCCTCGCCCACTGCCGGATCTCGCCGAGCAAGACCATCGGCGGCCTGTCGGAGCGTCAGCGCAGCGAGCTGGTCTCCCTGCTGCGTCGATAGACGCTCCCGCCGGTCCCGCAACTAGGGTCCAGATCGTGGCGCGCGTGTTCGTCATCACGGGGCCCTCGGGGGTCGGCAAGGGGACTCTCATCAGGGGGCTGATGGAGCGATTGCCCCGGCTCGAGCTGTCGGTGTCCGCGACCACGCGCGCGCCGCGCGCCGGCGAGCGCGACGGGGTCGAGTACCACTTCCTCACCCGCGAGGAGTTCGATCGCAAAGTGGCCGCGAGCGAGTTCGTCGAGCACGCCGATTACGCCGGGCGCAGCTACGGCACGCTGCGCTCAGAGCTCGAAGCCCGCGTCCAGGCAGGAACTCCGGTCGTGCTGGAGATCGAGGTCCAGGGCGCCCGGCAGGTGCGCGCGGCGATGCCCGACGCGGTGCAGGTGTTCATCGCGCCGCCGTCTCTGCAGGCGCTTCGGACGCGCCTGGTCGGGCGCGGGACCGACGACGGCGAGGAGGTCGAGCGCCGGCTGCGGGTCGCCGAGGAGGAGTTGACGGCCCAGCCCGAGTTCGCCCACGTGGTCGTCAACGACCGCCTTGAGGACGCTCTGGCGCGTTTGACGGCGATCGTCGCGGCTGAGCTTGAGTGATCGAGCCCGGGCGGCCGAGCTGGGAGCACTACACTGAGAAGCCAACCAGGAAAGGCCCGAACCCAAGTGATTTCACCGCGCATCGACAGACTGCTGGAGAACGTCGACTCCAATTACGCCAGCGTGCTCGTGGCCGCCAAGCGCGCGCGCCAGATCAACAGCTATTACCACAACCTCGGCGAGGGCACGTTCGACGAGTTCCCGCCGCCGATGGTCGATACCGCTTCCAAGAACTACCTCACGATCGCCCTCGAGGAGGTAGCAGCAGGGAAGATCAAGTACCACTACAGATAACCTGCGGATCGCAAGCACGCCACCAGTGCTTGCCGGCAGCCGGCGGGCCGTCTAAAAGCTAGGCCATGTCTCGCATCCTGCTCGGCGTAAGCGGCGGCATCGCCGCCTACAAGGCGCTTGAGCTCGTGCGCCTGATGACGGGCGCCGGGCATGCTGTCAGGGTCGTGCAGACGCCCGCGAGCAGGCGCTTCGTGGGAGCTGCGTCATTCGAGGCGCTGACGGGCGCGCCGGTGCTGGTCGGCGAGTTCGAGCGTGACCCCGCCCGTGGGGCGTTTCCCGGGCAGCCGCTGCCACAGCATGAGCCGCTCAGCCACCTGGAGCTGGCGGCGCGTGCCGATCTGTATGTGATCGCGCCCGCCTCGGCGAACACGATCGCCAAGCTCGCGGCGGGCCTGGCGGACAATCTGTTGAGCAGTTGCGCGCTCGCCGCCGATTGCCGGCTGGTGATCGCTCCGGCGATGAACAACCGCATGTTCGAGCACCCCGCGACTCAGGCGAATCTGGAGAGGCTGCGCGAGCGTGGCGCGTGGATCGTCGAGCCCGACAGTGGCCGGCTGGCTTCTCAAGGCGAGCACGGTGTCGGTCGCCTGGCCGAACCGGCACGGATCCTGACGGTGTGCGAGCAGGCGCTCGCGGGATCGGACAAGCTTGCCCTTGCCGGCACGAACGCGCAGGGGCACGCGAGCGCGTTGCGAGGCCTGCGGGTGCTCGTCACGGCCGGAGGCACGCGCGAGCCGATCGACAGCGTGAGATTCGTCGGCAACAGCTCCTCCGGGCGCATGGGTCTTGCGCTGGCTCAGGCCGCCCGTACGCGCGGCGCCGAGGTGCGGGTGATCGCAGCCAACGTCGCGCTCGACCCTCCCGAGGGGGTGGGGTGGCGCGAGGTCTCCACGGCCGAGGAACTGCGACTTGCCTGCGAGGAGGAGTTTCGGGCGTGCGACGTCCTGTTGATGGCGGCGGCCGTCGCAGACTTCCGCCCGAGGAGTCCGGCGCAGGGCAAGATCAAGAAGGCCGGGCGCGAAACCCTGCAGGTCGAGTTCGAGCCGACAACGGACGTGATCGCCGCTCTGGCGAAGCGCCGGCGGTCCGAGCAGACGCTGGTCGGATTCGCCGCCGAGCACGGCGAGCGGGCGATCGAGTGCGGGCAGGCGAAGCTCGCGGGCAAGCGCCTGGATGCGGTCGTCGTCAACGACATCTCGCGCACCGACATCGGTTTTGAGGTGGACGCCAACGAGGTCACGATCCTCACGGCCGCGGGCGCGCAGCATGTGCCGCGGGCGAGCAAGACGGAGATCGCGGGCGCGATCCTAGATGCCGTGGAGGGCCTGCGAGCCGATTGTTGAGGCCGATCCGTCAAGCTCGCGCGGGCTCTAAAATGAGCCTCGATGAAGGGCGTCTACGACCTCTATCGGCGGGGCTGTGACCTGCTCGAGCACGGCGACCACGAGGCCGCGATCGTCCCGCTGAGCCGAGCCCGCGACCTGGAGCCCGACAAGGCCTCGATCCGCGAGGCGCTCGGGCGCGCGCTGTTTCACGCACGGCGTTACGAAAGCGCTGCCGCTGAGTTCGAGGCGGTGGCCGCAAGGACGCCCACGAACGACTACGCGCTGTTTTGTCTGGGTCGCTCGATGCAGCTGCTCGGCCGCCATCGCGAGGCCTGTCAACCGCTGGCCCTGGCGTGCTCGCTGGCGCCCGAGCGCGAGGACTATCGACGCTACCGCGACCGGGCCCGGCGCGACGCCCGGCAAGCCTGAGAGGCGTATGCGGCGCTGCGCCGATGCTATGCTCGGCCGACAGCTTTCGTGTCGACCGATCGAGATCGGTCAGCAGGCGCAGGCAGCAGTACCGAGAGTGGGCGCCCGCCCGCTTTTTTTGCGTAAGGATTGAATTGATGACACCGTTGCAGACAGAAATCGAGAGGCGTTTGGCCACCAGTGAGCCCGACATCGAGGTGCTCCTCGCCGAGGTGCTCGGCGGTCGCTGCCTGCGCGTGTTCATCGACCATCCCGATGGCGTGACGCTCGCCATGTGCGAGCGCGTGACCGTCGAGCTGAACGATCTGCGCGAGCGCTACTCGCTGGAGGTCTCCTCGCCCGGCAGCGAGCGACCGTTGACCAAGCCCGCTCACTTCCGCCGCTTCGTCGGGCGCCGGGCCAGGGTGCGTGCGCGCCATCCGTTGCCGATCGGTCAGCGTCCCATGCGGAGCTTCACCGGCGAGTTGGTCGGCGCCTCCGAAGAGGAGGTCATGCTGGCGGCGGACGGGGGAATCGTCGCGATTCCCTACGCCGAGATCCGTCGTTCGAACCTGGTTGAGGAGTGAGGTTAGTGTCACGATTCAAAAATTCGATGGCGTTTCCCGACGCCTGCCCGCGCCTGACGCCCGCCGTCGACGGCCCATGTGCTACCGGCACACAAACCGTCGCCATCGAACGTCAGATCACGACCATTCGGTCGGCAAACACTCCCCCAATTTTTGAATCGAGACACTAGACATGTCACGCGAAATCCTTGAAGCGATGCACGCGCTGGCGCGCGAGAAGGGGATCGAGCCCGAGAAGCTGATGGTCGCGCTCGAGGACGCGCTGCTGTCGGCCTACAAGAAGCAACCGGGCTCGGCCAAGTACGCGCGCGTGGAAATGGACCGTGAGACGGCCGACTTTCGCGTGATCGAACTGATCATCCCCGAACGGCTGGAGGCGCATCTGATCGTCGAGACGATCGACGAGGAAACGACCGTCGATCCCGAGACGGGGGAGATGCGCGAACCGGAGGAACCGGAAATCGACCCGGCCAAGTTCGCCGAATACCGCGACCAGATCGACGAACGCGACGTCACGCCCGATGACTTCGGGCGGATCGCGGCGCAGACCGCCAAGCAGGTGATCCTGCAGCGCATCCGCGAGGCCGAGCGCGACATGATGTATGAGGAGTATCGCGACCGGGTGGGCGAGCTGATCACGGGCATCGTGCAGCAGTCGGACTCCCGCTACACGCTCGTGCAGCTGCGCGAACGCGTCGAGGCGCTGCTGCCGAAGTCCGAGCAGGTCGAGGGCGAGCGCTACGACCATTCGCAGCGGATCAAGGCGGTCATCAAGGAGGTCTCCCCGTCCACTAAGGGACCGTCGATCATCGTCTCCCGGCGCGATCCGGAGCTGATCAAGAAGCTGTTCGAGCTGGAGGTACCCGAGATCGCCGACGGCCTGGTGGAAATCGCGAACGTCGCGCGCGAGCCGGGCTATCGCTCGAAGATCGCGGTCGTTTCGAACACCGACGGCGTGGATCCGGTCGGCGCGTGCGTCGGTCCGCGCGGCTCGCGCGTGCGGATGGTCGTCTCGGAGTTGCGCGGCGAGAAGATCGACATCATTCCTCACAACGACGAGCCTGCTCGGTTCGTCGCCAAGGCGCTTTCCCCGGCTCGCGTGCGCGAGGTGCTGGTCGACGACGAGGCCAAGCAGGCGACTGTGATCGTGCCCGACGACCAGCTTTCGCTCGCGATCGGCCGAGAGGGTCAGAACGCCCGCCTGGCGGCTCGTCTGACCGGTTGGCGCGTGGACATCCGGTCGGAGACCGAGTTCGCCGCCGAGGAGGCCGAGCACGGCTATGAGGAGGAGGAGGTCCAGGGCCGCTGCGCCGCCGTGCTCTCCAACGGTCGTCGTTGCCCCAACGCGTCGCTGCCCGGCTCGCGCTACTGCGGCCTGGAGACCCACCAGGCGCTCGCGAACATCGCCACCGACAACGTCGCCGATTTGAGCGCGCCGGGCGATGAGCCCGGTGAGGAGGTGGCGAGCACCGAGCAGGACGTGGCGGCGCTCGCCCACGACGGCGAGACCGACGCCCCCCCGCCCGCGCCGGTCGACGATTCGACTGCGAACGCCCCGGCGAGCGACACCGCGCCCGAGGCGTCGGCGAATGACTCGACAGAGGCTTCTCCCCTGGCGCATGAGGGGTCGATCGCCGAGCCGGCAGCCGACGCCGAGCTGCTCTCCGAGGACGTGACCGCGGCCGCCGCCGGCACCGAGGAGCCGGCGCCATAGGCGCTCACGTCGCCCGGCGCAGGTGCGTCGGTTGTGGGCGCACGGCGCCGAAGCCGAAGCTCGTCAGGATCGCGCTTACCGATCGAAGATCGTCCGGCGGCGATGAACGGCGCGTGCGCCGGGCCGTACTCGATCGTGATTGCACGATGCCTGGTCGCGGGGCCTATCTGTGTCGCGGGGCGAGCGCTGGAGCGCCCTGCGCCGAGTGTTTGACGCTCGCGCTGGGCAATGGCGGGATCGCGCGCACATTGCGTTGCGCCGTAGCTCTACCCGACGAACTCGTAGAATCGGTGGGCAGATGAGCAAGAAGCGGATACACGAGATCGCCAAACAGCACGGGCTCTCCAGCAAGGAGTTGCTGGAGAAGCTGCATGCGGCCGGCATCGAGGCGAAGACCGCTTCCTCCTCTGTGGATGAGAGCGCGGTCCTGCGGGCGTTGGGCGACGGTGGCGCGCAGACCGCACAAGCGCCCGTCGCCTCCTCGGCGCCGGCCACGGCGACCGCGACCGCTTCCCCGCCGAAGCCCGCTCCCGTGACGCAATCGACGTCCGCACCGGCGCCCGCGACGACGGTTGCCCCCAACGGCGCCTCGGCGCCCGATCCGACTACGGCGACGGCGACGCAGACACAGCCGCCCGCGAGCTCTCCGGCGCCCGCGGGAAGCGACCCACCGGCCTCCTCGGAGGAGACCGAGTCCAGCACCGGTCCCGCCGCCGAGCGGGTGCGTCCCACGCGCGATTCGCGCACGGGCGAGCGCGCTCCGGCCGCGAACACACCGGGGGGGCGCCGGCGCGTCGTGATCGACTCCCAGGCTTCGCGCCGCCAGCAGGGCGGCCCCGCCAACCAGCCCCAGCGACGCCCGCGCCGCGGCCGGCGCCGGCGTGGGACCTACGACGAGACGATCGCGCCGATCGACACCACCGCGATGGAGGCGACCGACCTCGTGCGCGTGAATTCGGGCTCGACCGTCAAGGACGTCGCCGAGTATCTCGGAGCGCCGGTACCGGAGATCATCAAGAAGCTGATGATGCTCGGCGAGATGGCAACGCTCACGCAGACGCTCTCAGACGACGCGATCCAGGTGCTGGCCGACGAATTCGAGAAGAAGATCGAAATCGTGCACGCCGCCGACGACGTCGAGGTCGAGCCCGTGTTCGAGGACGCCGAGGAGGATCTGATCGAGCGCCCACCGGTGGTGACGATCATGGGACACGTCGATCACGGCAAGACCTCGCTGCTGGACGCGATCCGCGAGACGGAGGTCGCCGCCGGCGAGGCGGGCGGCATCACCCAGCACATCGGCGCCTACCAGGTGCGCCACGGCGGCAAAGAGATCACCTTCCTGGACACTCCCGGCCACGAAGCGTTCACCGCGATGCGCGCGCGCGGCGCACGTGTCACCGACGTCGTGGTGATCGTGGTCGCCGCCGATGACGGCGTCAAGCCCCAGACCGAGGAGGCGATCGATCACGCCAAGGCGGCCGAAGTGCCGATCGTGGTGGCGGTGAACAAGATCGACAAGGAGGGCGCCCAGCCCGAGCGCGTGCGCACCGAGATGACCCAGCACGGCCTGCAGCCCTCGGAGTGGGGTGGGGAGATCGAGTTCGTCGACGTCAGCGCCAAGACGCGTCAGGGCCTTGACACGCTGCTGGACACGATCCAGGTCGTCACCGACCTGGAGGAGCTGAAGGCCAACAGCGACGCCGACGCTTCGGGCACCGTGATCGAGTCCAAGCTCGATCCCGGGCGCGGACCGGTCGTCAGCGTTCTGATCCAGCGCGGGACTTTGAACGTCGGCGATGCGCTGGTCGCGGGCGCGCACTTCGGGCGGGTGCGTGCGATGCACGATTTCACGGGCGCGCGTCTGAAGCATGCTACGCCGGGCCAGCCCGTGGAGGCGCTCGGGTTCGACGGCGTTCCCGAGGCCGGGGAGCTCGTGCGCGTCGTGGAGAACGAGCGTCGCGCGCGCCAACTCGCGGGCGAGCGCGCCAATCGCCTGAAGACCGAGGCACTCGCGCGACGTTCGGGGCGCAAGGTCTCACTGGAGGACGTGTTCAAGCTCGCCCAGGAGGGCACTGTGAAGGAGCTCGGCCTGGTCGTCAAGGCCGACGTCGCCGGGTCGTTGGAGGCGATCGAGGACGAGATCGCCAAGCTGCCCCAGGAAGAGGTCAACGTCAACATCATCCATCGTGGCGTGGGCGGCATCAACGAGTCCGACGTGATGCTCGCCGCCGCCTCGCGGGGTGTGATCCTGGCCTTCAACGTGCGTCCCGTCGGCGAAGCTCGCCAGGTAGCCGAGCGCGAGGGCGTGGAGATACGCTCCTATTCGGTGATCTACCGCGCGATCGAGGAGCTGCGCGCTGCGATGCAGGGCATGCTCGAGCCCACCGAGGTCGAGACGCCGCTCGGCCAGGCGGAGGTGCGCCAGCTGTTCCGCGCCTCCAAAATCGGCACGATCGCCGGTTCGTTCGTTACCGAGGGCAAGGTCACGCGCGGCGCACGGGTTCGCGTGGTTCGCGAGGGAACGGTCATCTACGACACGACCATCGGGAGCCTGCGCCGTTTCAACGAGGACGCGCGCGAGGTCGCCTCCGGGTTCGAGTGCGGGATCGTGCTCGCCAATTTCCAGGATCTGCGCGAGGGCGACATCTTGGAGACCTACGAGACGCGCTTGCAGGAGCGAGAGCTGAGCTGACCTGAGACGCCTTATGACCTTCGCGACACTGCGTCCTCGGTCCCTCGTGTACCGAGTACACCACGGTCCCTGCGTCCTTGTCTCGCTTGGTCATAAGCCGTCTCAGGGGGTCTTGGTTTCAAAGGATGCCTGCTGCAGTCCATGGGAGATTGCTCATGCAAGCAGCAGCCGTGCGGCGGACCTCGGTGACGGTTGGAGGATAGGATGAGTTCGGGACGTATGCGGCGTGTCGACGAGGCGATCAGACAGGTGCTCGGCGACGCGGTGACAGGAGAGTTGAAGGACCCTCGAGTTGGATTCGTGACCGTGACAGATGTCAGGACAAGCGCCGACCTGCGCCATGCGCGCGTCTACGTGAGCGTGCTCGGTCAGAGCGGCGGTCCCTCGGGGGACGCCCAGCGCGAGGAGACACTCGACGGTCTGCGCAGCGCGCACGGCTACCTGCAGGGCCGCCTGGCCTCGGAGCTGCGTCTGAAGCGCACCCCTACGCTCCAGTTCGACTACGACGAGACGACCGACCGCGCGTTGCGCGTGGATGAACTGCTCGGCGAGATCGGGAACTCGTGAGCGCGGATCGAATCGAGAGCATCGAGGTCACACGCGAGCGCGTGTTGGAGCGTATCCGTGAGGACTCGCAGTTTGTGCTGGCCGCGCACGAGGGACCGGACGGCGATGCGCTCGGGTCGCTCGTGGGGATGCAGGGGTTGCTCACGGCGCTCGGCAAGGACTCGCAAATGTTCATCGCCCCCGAGGATCTGCCGCCTCCCTACGAGTACCGTTTCTTCGCACTCGACGGCCTGATCTCCTCGCCCCCGCAGGACATCGCACAGCGGACGGTCGTCTTCTTGGACTGCGGCAACATCGACCGCAACTCGGCCGGCGTGCTGCAGCAGGGCAGACACCTGTTGAACATCGACCACCATCACGACAACACTCGCTTCGGCACGCTCGATCATGTCGTGCCTGACGCGTCGTGCACCGCTGAGATCGTTTGGGACCTCATGCACGGGCTCGGTGTGCGCCCCACGGCGGAGGCCGCGCGGGCGCTGTACGTGGGGCTGATCACCGACACGGGACGGTTCATGTACGAGAACACCGGCCCGCGCGCTCACGAGATGGCCGCCGAGCTGATCACTGCCGGCGTGGACGTGCAGGACGTCTACCGGCGGCTGTACGAGGAGATGCCCGCGGCGAAGATCTCCCTGCTCGCGCTCGCGCTCGCGCAGATGCGCCGGTTCGACGACGGAGAGTTGACGCTGGCGGCGTTGAGCACCGAGGACTTCGTGCGGGTGGATGCCAAGGACAGCTACTCGGAGGGCGTCATCGATCATCTGCGTGCGGTCCAGGGCACGAAGGTCGCGGCGCTCGTGCGTGAGCTCAGCGATGGCAAGCGCGGCAGCGGCCGGCGCAAAGTGTCGTTGCGCGCCACCGACGACGATGTCGACGTGTCGGTGATCGCCCGCGAGCAGGGCGGCGGCGGCCACCGCCGTGCCGCCGGCTTCACCACCACGCTGGCGATCGAGCCCCTGACCGAGTTCCTGCGCGGCGCGCTGGCCGCACAACTGCATGCCGACCCGGCTCTCCGTTCCGGGTGCCCCCGATCGGAGATTCCATTCGATCTCCGATCGGCGCCGGCGTGAGCACAGACGGGATCCTGCTGATCGACAAGCCCGCCGGGATGACCTCCCACGATGTGGTCGCTCTCGTCAAGCGGGCGCTCGGGGGCGCCAAGGTCGGTCACGCCGGCACGCTCGACCCGTTCGCGACGGGACTGCTGATCGTGCTGGTCGGGCGTGCCACGAAAGCGCAACGGCAGCTGATGGAACTGCCCAAGCGCTATGAGACCGTGGCCCGGCTCGGCGCCAGTTCCAGCACCGGCGACACCGAGGGGGAGATCGTCCTGACGGGCCGCCTGCCACCCGACCCGCCACCGCTGCCGACCGGAGAGATCCGCCAGCGCCCTCCCCGGCATTCGGCCGTGAAGATAGGCGGAGAGCGCGCTTACAAGCGGGCGCGGCGCGGAGAGGAGTTCGAGATGCCCGAGCGGTTGGTGACCGTGTACCGGTTCGCGCAGATCTGGCGCGAACCCGAGCAAAAGACGGTGCCGGGCGCACCCATCGACACGGCAACCGTTCTCGGCGAGCCAACCAGGCCGCCGGAACGCGCGGGCTATGAGATCGAATGCTCGGCCGGGACGTACGTGCGGTCGCTGATCGCCGACCTCGACGACGGCTACTGCGTGGAGCTCAGGCGCACCGCGATCGGGCCGTTTGAGGTCGCAGACGCGATCGCGCCGCCGCACGCGGGCCAGCGGTGGACGCAACCGCCGATCATCGGACTCGACCAAGCGCTCGCGGCGCTACCCAAATAGGCTGTGCGGGCTGTGAAGATCACCCGCCTGCCCGACGTGTTGCCGCCCGCGAACGAGGGCGATCGACCTGCTCCCGGGCGCAGCGTCGCCGTCGGCACCTTCGACGGAGTGCACCTCGGTCACCGTGCTGTGATCGAGGGATCGGACAGCGTGCTGACGTTCGAACCGCACCCTGTGTCGGTCGTCGCCCCCCAGCACACGCCGAAGCTGCTGACGACGCTGGAGGTCAAGGCCGAGCTGGTGGCGGGTCTGGGCGTGCGCGAGCTGATCGTGATTCCGTTCGACGCGGAGTTCGCGGCGCGCTCGGCGGATGAGTTCATCGCCGAGGTGCTCGTCGGCGCGCTCGGTGCGAGCCGGGTGGCGATCGGCGAGAACTTTCGGTTTGGTCACCGCGCCCAGGGCGACCCCCGGCTGCTGGCCGCCGACGAGCGCTTTCAGACGGTCGTGCACCCACTGCTGGAGGTCAACGGGGAGATCGTCTCCTCCAGCCACATCCGCGGGCTCGTGCTCGCCGGCGAGGTCGATCAGGCCGCGCGCTTCCTCGGCGCTCCGTTTCAGTTGCGCGGCGAGGTTATTCACGGCGACGAGCGCGGGCGCGAGCTGGGCTTTCCGACCGCCAACCTGGTACCAGAGGAGGCCTTGGCGTGCCCGGGACACGGCGTGTATGCCTGCCTGGCCAGCGGCAGCGTGCCGGCCGCCGTCAGCATCGGCGTTCGCCCGACGTTCGCGACCGGTCGCGGCGAGCTGATCGAGGCCTACCTGATCGACTTCGACGGCGACCTCTACGGCAGTACGCTGCGACTGGACTTTCTGGCGCGCCTGCGGGGGGAGCGGCGGTTTGACACGCCCGAGGCGCTGATCGAGCAGATGCGCCGCGATGTCGCCCGCACGCGCGAGATCGCCGAGGCAGGTTGAGCACTCTGCTACCGTTGCCCCGCGAATGACCGCCATCACCGCAGAGCGCAAGCGTGAGATCGCCGCCAAGTTTGGGGCCAATGAGCAGGACACCGGCAACACCCGTGTCCAGGTCGCGCTGCTCACCGAGCGCATCAACCATCTGACCGAGCACCTGCGCGAGCAGGGCAAAGATCATCACTCCCGCCGCGGCCTGCTGATGCTCGTCGGGCGCCGTCGGCGTTTCCTTGACTATCTGCGCCGCCGCGACCTCGAGGGTTACCGTGCTCTGATCAAAGAGCTCGGCCTGCGTAAGTAGAGAGGGCGTTGTGTCGGTAATCGCCCCAGGCACTCCGGCGCCGTCGTTCAGACTGCAGCGCGAGGACGGCGAGCGTTTCACCGAGCAGGACCTGCGCGGTCACGCGACGATCCTCGTGTTCTACCCGTTCGCGTTCAGCCCGGTGTGCACCGATCAGCTGCAGATCTACGAGCAGGCGCTGGGCGAGCTGACTGCGAACGGCGCGGAGATCTACGGGGTCTCGTGCGACAGCTCCTACTCGCAGACCGCGTTCAGGGAGAAGCTCGGCGTGAGCATTCCCCAGCTGTCGGATTTTGAGCCGAAGGGCGCCGCGTGTACCGCGCTGGGCGTCCTGCACGAGGGCGGATTCGCTCAGCGCGCGCTCGTGATCGTCGACTCCGACGGGGTTGTCCGCTGGAGCTATCAGGCGCCCACGCCCGCGGAGCTGCCGGGCGTGGAGCTGCTGCGCGACGGTCTGTCCGTCGCCGCGAGCTCCGCCTGAGCCCTACCGGCCACGCGGGCGCGCGTCCGCTAAGCTCCGCTGGTTCGGAATAAGAGATAAACACGATCCGCCAGGGACCTTTCAGCGTCCCGACCCGACGGGCGGAGCATAGGAAGGTAGAAAAAGCATATGAGCAGCAATGACGCCGTAACACGGGTCTCCGTGGAGATCGCCGGTAGCGAGATCTCGTTTGAGACCGGCAAGATGGCCAAGCAGGCCTCCGGCGCGGTGGTCGTCCGTCAGGGCGACACGATGGTCCTCTGCACCGCCGTCGCGGGCAGCTTGCGCGACGTGGACTTTCTCCCGTTGACCGTGGACGTCGAGGAGCGGATGTATGCCGCGGGCAAAATCCCCGGCTCGTTCTTCAAGCGCGAGGGGCGCCCCGGTGAGAAGGGCACGCTGACCGCGCGCATGATCGACCGGCCGATCCGCCCGCTGTTCCCCAAGGAATGGCGCTATGACACCCAGCTCGTCGCGATCCCGCTGTCGATTGACCACGAGCACCCCTATGACATCCTCGCGATGAACGGGGCATCGGCCGCGCTGATGATCTCCGACATCCCGCTGCCGACCCCGGTCGGCGCGGTGCGCATCGGCAAGGTCGACGGCAATTTCGTGGTGAACCCCAACGAGCCGGATCTGCTGCCCGACGCGGAGAACCCTTCGGACCTCGACCTGATCGTCGCGGGCACCGAGGAGGCGATCCTGATGGTCGAGGCGGGGGCAAACGAGATCCCCGAGGCGGAGATCCTCGATGCGCTCGACATCGCGCACGCGGAGATCAAGAGGCTGTGCGCGCTGCAGCGCGAACTCGCCGCGAAGGTCGGCAAGGAGAAGAAAGTCTTCGAGACGATCCAGGTCGACCCGGCGGTGCTCGACGCGATCCGCTCCTCGCACGGCTCGGCGCTCGACGCCGCCACACAGGTGGAGGACAAGCTCGAGCGCCAGGACGCCACCAAGGCCGTCGAGCGGGAGATCCTCGAGCAGCATGCTCCCGCAGCGCCCGAGGGAGCTGCCGATGAGCAGCTCGTCGCGGCCAAGCAGAAGCGCGCCGCGGCGCAGCTGGCCTTCGACAAGCTCGAGAAGTCGATCATCCGTGAGCGGATCGCGGTCAACAAGAAGCGCCCGGACGGCCGTGGCGAGAACGAGATCCGCGACATCTCGATCGAGGTCGGGGTGACACCGCGCACGCACGGTTCGGCGCTGTTCACGCGCGGACAGACCCAAGCGCTGAGCGTCGTCGCAATGGGCACTCTCAAGGAGGAGATGCGCCTGGACACGCTCGGGCTGGAGAGCAAAAAGTACTACTGGCACCACTACAACTTCCCGCCCTTCTCGGTCGGGGAGGCCGGTCGCATGGGCGGCGTCAAGCGCCGCGACATCGGCCATGGCGCGCTGGCCGAGCGAGCGCTCGCGCCGATGGTGCCCTCGATCGAGGAGTTCCCGTACACGATCCGCGTGGTCTCGGACATCCTCGAGTCCAACGGCTCCTCCTCGATGGCCTCGGTCTGCGGCTCCTCGCTGTCGCTGATGGACGCCGGTGTGCCGATCAAGCGGCCGGTCGCGGGCATCGCGATGGGCCTGATCAAGGAGGGCGATGACTACGTCGTCCTGACCGACATCGCGGGCGTGGAGGACCACCTGGGAGACATGGACTTCAAGGTGGCCGGCACCGAGCGCGGGATCACGGCGCTGCAGATGGACATCAAGATCACGGGTGTGACGTTCGACATCCTGCGCGACGCGCTCTCGCGTGCGCATGAGGCGCGGACGTTCATCCTCGGCAAGATGGCCGACATCATCCAGACCCCGCGCGAACAGCTCTCGCAGTTCGCACCGCGCATCCAGACGATCCAGATCGACCCGTCGCAGATCGGCATGCTGATCGGCAAGGGCGGGGAAACGATCCGGGGACTGTCGGAGGAGTACGAGTCGCAGATCGACGTCAACGACGATGGCCAGGTGCTCGTGTATTCGGCCAACGGCGATCTCGGCGATGCGCTCGCGGAGCGTATCCGGGTGATGATGAAGGAGGTCGAGATCGGCGACGAGTACGTCGGCAAGGTCGTCAAGACGACCACCTTCGGCGCGTTCGTAGAGCTGACGAAGGGCACCGATGGGCTGCTGCACATATCCAACGTCTCACCGGGCGAGCGCGTGGAGAGTGTCGAGGACGTACTTAACCGCGGCGACGAGATCAACGTGCGCGTTGTCGAGGTCGACCGTGAGCGCGGTCGCATCGGGCTGCGCCTGGCCGAGGATCCCGAGATCGCCGGCAAGTCCGTCGAGGAACTGGCCGGCGTCAGCGCCGGTGGCGGCGGTGGGGGAGGCTCAAGGCCGCCGCGCGAGGGCGCTCGACGCAACGGCCGGGAGGGCGGCGGACGCGGCGGCAGCGGCGGTCCTCGGCGCGAGGGCGAGCGCGGCTCGGGTCGTCCGCGGCACGGGTCTGGGCGCGATCGTTAGCGCCGGCAAGGCTCGCGCCGGGATCGGCGCGAGCACGGGCGGCACCCGACACGAGATGACCGAACACCGCACGAGCACCCTTGAGAATGGAGTGCGGGTGATCACCGAGCGCATCGAGAACGTGCGCTCGGTGGCGCTCGGGTTCTGGATCGGGACGGGCTCGGCGATGGAGTCCGACGGGCAGGCCGGGACCAGTCACCTGCTGGAGCACATGCTCTTCCGTGGCACCGAGCGCTACCGCTCGCACGAGATCGACGAGATCTTCGACGCGATGGGCGCGGAGATCAACGCGGGGACCGATCGCGAAAGCACTTCGCTGTATACACGGGTCATGGACCGCCATCTGGAGCGCGCGTTCGACGTCGCCGCCGAGATGGTGTGGCAACCGCGCTTGGAATCGTTGGAGGCCGAGCGCGAGGTCGTGCTGGAGGAGATCGCGATGTACGAGGACGACCCGCAGGATCGCGTGTTCGACGTGCTGGGCGAGGCCGTGTTCGGATCCCACCCATTGGGGCGCGCGGTGATCGGCACGGCCGCGGTTGTCAGCGCCGTCACCGGCGAGCAACTGCGCGCGTTCCACGACGAGCGCTATGCGCCGCAGCGCATCGTGATCGCGGCGGCGGGATCGGTCGATCATGATGCGCTCGTAGAGCTGGCTCGCACCGCGGCGCCGGCCGGGAGCGGCGCGCCGCCGGCGCACGCCAACGGCACGGCGGCCGCGCTCGCGCCGCCACAGCCGGAGTTCGAGCGCAGGGTGAGGTTTCTGCGTAAGGACACCGAGCAGTACCACGTGTGTCTGGGAGGCAGGGGGATCTCGCGCCACGACGAGCGCCGCTTCGCGCTGCGCGTGCTCGAAGGGGTGCTCGGGGGCACGACCTCGTCGCGGCTGTTTCAGGAGGTGCGCGAGCGCAGGGGACTGGCGTACTCGGTGTTCAGCTTCTCCAGTCAGTACGCCGACACGGGCGAGATGGGGCTGTATGTGGGCACGCGCCCGGACAACCTGACGGAGGCGCTCGCGACGATCGCGGCCGAGCTCGAGCGCGTGGTGGAGGACCCGGCGAGCCCGCGGGAGCTGGATCGTTCGCGCGAGAACCTGAAGGGCCGGGTCGCGCTGTCGCTGGAGTCCACGGCGGCGCGCATGAACCGGCTGGGGTCGGCGCTGCTGGGGGAGGTGCCGATCTACTCGGTCGATGAGATCGTCGATCGGATCGACGCGGTGACGGTGGATGACCTGCGCGAGCTGACGCGCGAGCTGTTCGTGCCGGAGACGCTGTCGGTGGCGGGCGTGGGCGCCGAGGAGGAGGCGTTCCTGCAAGCGCTCGGCCCGCTGGAGAAGGTGGCAGCCTGATGATCCGAGTCGCGGTCGCGGGCGCGGCCGGGAAGATGGGCGCGACGGTGTGCGCCGCGGTGGAGGGCGCGAGCGACATGGAGCTCGTCGGGCGCGCCGATCCGCTGCTGAATATCGCGCTGGCCGACGTGCTGTCAGAGGCGGAGGTCGTGGTCGACTTCACGCGGCCCGACACGGCGCTTGAGAACGCCCTGGAGTGCGTGCGCGCCGGGGTGCACGTCGTGATCGGCACGACCGGGTTCGACATAGGGCCGCTGAGGAGCGAGCGCACGCCCGAGGGTCTGCCGCGCGCGAACGTACTGTTCGCCCCGAACTTCGCGATCGGCGCCGTGCTGATGATGCGCTTCGCCGCTCAGGCCGCCGAACACATGGCCCGAGCGGAGATCGTCGAGCTCCACCACGACCAGAAGCTCGACGCGCCCAGCGGGACGGCCAAGCTCACGGCGCAGCTGATGGCGGCGGCCAGTGGAGAGCCTGAGCCGCCGATCCACTCCGTGCGCCTACCGGGACTGGTAGCCCACCAGGAGGTCATCCTCGGCGACGTCGGCCAAACGCTCTCGATCCGCCACGACACCACCGGGCGCGAGTCGTTCATGCCGGGCGTGCTGCTCGCGGTGCGCCGCGTGGGAGACCTGCCCGAATCCCCGGTCGTGGGGCTGGAGCACCTGCTGTTCTGAGAGGCGTCGCGGGCTGTGGTGGGTGAGCCACAGCCGGTCCTTGCATCGGTTTGCGGTCCAAGCCGCTCACCGCAGTTGCCGGCATTGCGGGTGCGCTTTCGGTTGCAACCCGAGTCTGAGTGGCGGATCACTCTTCGCCGAGGCGCTCCAGATCCGCCAGATCCTGCGGGCGGCCTGCGGCGCGCTTCATCGCGCGCAGATGGTCGAGGCCGCAGACTCGTACAGATATGCTTTCGACGCTGCCTGTAAGCGCTTCTCGGTCGAGCTCGGCGTATAGGTCATCGACCTCGACGCCGCTGACCCATTGAAAGATGTCCAGGCGGCCGAGGTCTGTGGCGAGGCAAAAGTTGCCTCCCTGTGACAGATCCTCAACGCGCAACGCCGACATCGGGATCTCGTCGGGATCGAAGTCGCCGGCTTCGTCATCGACCGCATTGACATCCGCGAGCGCTGCCGCAAGCCGCACGAGATTCTCATGCGCAGGATTTGGGACTACATCGAGATCCTTCGAGGTCCGCACGTGGCCGTGAGCGCTGACTGCAAGCCCGCCGATGGCGATGTGTTCGACACCGTGTTCCTGCAGATGCTTCAGCAGCGGGACCGGATCAAGCGCTTCGGGCATCTCTAAAAGACGCTGCGAGGCGGTTCATGAATCTGGTCAGCTTGACGAGGTCCTCCAAATTCGTGCTTACACCCCGCGCGCGGTCGCGCTGAACCCTGATTTGGGCGACGCGCTCATTGCGAGCGATCTCCTCGGGCGTCCACGGACCTTTCGGCCTGGCTTTGGGCTTCGCTGCCATCTCCGGCATTGTAGATCGGTTCATACGGCGATCTTGCGATGACGACAAAAGACCTCAAGGGGTCACGGGAGTTAGCCCGGGCCCTCCCGCTCTTCGTGAGATACTGCTCGCCATGTCCGAACTGGACCTTGGCGACATCCTGACCGCGATAATCACGCCCTTCGACGCGCAGGGGCGGGTGGACGAGGACGCCTTCGTCGCGCTGATGGCCCACCTCGCGCGTAACGGCTCGGACGGCTTCGTCGTCGCCGGCACGACCGGCGAGGCCTCGACCATGACCGACGAGGAGCACCTGGGCCTGATCGGGCTCGCCGCGCGCGAGCGTCCGCCCGGCACGACGATCATCGCGGGCACCGGGACGAACGACACGCGCCACGCGGTCTTCCTGACCGAACGCGCGACCGAGCTCGGCGCGGACGCGCATCTGAGCGTGACCCCGTACTACGTCCGGCCCAGCCCCCTGGGACTGCGGCGTCACTACGAAGCGATCGCGCGGGCGACCGACCGGCCGATCCTGCTCTACAACATCCCCTCGCGGACGGGCACGAACATCCCGCCCGACCTGCTCGCTGAGCTCGCCCAGATCGAGGGCATCGCGGGCGTCAAGCAGTCAAACCCCGCCGAGCTGCAGCCGATCGACGGTCTCGCCCTCTACACCGGCGACGACGCCACCTTCGCGCGCACGCTCGACGTGGGCGGCGCTGGGGGCATCTCCGTTGCCAGTCACATCGTCGGCCCCGAGATGCGTCGCATGGTCGACGAGCCCGAGCATCGCGCCGAGATCGACGCGTCTTTGCGCGACGTGTACGAGACGCTGTTCATGACCGCATCCCCCACATGCACGAAGGCCGCGCTGAACCTGCTCGGCCTGCGCGCCGGCACCACACGCCTGCCGATCGTGGACGCGACCGAGGAGGAGACCGCCGCGGTGCGCGCGATGCTCACGCGCCACGGCCTGCTCGCGGGCGACCGCGCGTAACAACGCGCCGAATCGCGCTCCGTGGAAGCGCGTCGATTTGGCTTCGCGGAGCCGAGCGGAGAGACCGCGACGCCTGCTCTGGAGGCTCACCTACGGTTCGCTCTTGACAAGCCCTGCGGTTGACGCTATGTTCTGTTCTGTTCATGGCGTTCCAGGGTGGAGCGCCAGCACAAAATAGATCGGGTTTGGGTTGGTCCGTTGGGTCGACTTCAAGTGCTTGGCAAAGGACCTTGGGAGAGGGCTTAACCGGGTCGCAAGATGAGGGGTTGTTTTCGCGTGAGTCAGTTGGGGACAGACGTGCCAGGGATCGCCGCGCGCCCGTTTGGGCCCGTAGGTAGATGCGTCAGCAGCGCTGACACATCTCTCTCTCTCTCTCTCTCTCTCTTGTCGCAGTAGCACCCCTCGTCTAACCGCCGCATCACGGCGGTTCTCCAGCCTCCTCGCGAGGTATGGCTCCCCACGCCCCGCGCCCCGTTCGAAGCTACCCCGCCACGCGCGTAATGACGTTCGCCGTCCGCACGCGGTAACGCGAGACCGAAGCCTCGCTTTCACGTCAACGATCGGCCGGCAAGCCCACTGTGAGTGGACCTGCCGCGCGCCTGGAGGCGTAGCTGAAACCAACAGGGCCTCATCCCTTCCATGCGCGTCGGTGAACCGCGGCCGTGGTGGAGCAGCTGGCTCCCCGTGTCTTGCACCCCTCGCAGGCGAGGGAATCGCGTGCCTGGCGCGCGGGGTCTTTCGTGTCTCAGCGGTCGTAGGCGCGTCCGCGCGGCAGGACGCGGGTCACGACGATCGTGCGAGCCTCGCCGTCAAAGTTGAAGCGCACGCGCCAGTCGCCGACGCGCAATCTCCATTCACCGCTGTCCGTGAGCTTACGGGTGTCGCCGGCCTGGGGGTTGGCGACGAAGCGGTCGATTGCGTCGACGACCCGTTTCTTGACCGGCCTGTCCAGGCGGCGCAGATCGCGCCGGGCGGGCGGGGTGATGACGTAGGTCCAGGAGTCCTCTGTCAAGCGAGGTCGAGGTCGCGCTTGAGCTCGTCCGGTCCGATCGCCTCGCCTCGGTGGTATGCATCGAGCGACTCTTGCGCCGAGCGGTCCTCCGCCGACGATGAGGGCTCGTCGTCGTCAGGCGCACTCGCAAGGACCTGGAGCATGGGATCGTCGCGGTGGCGTTCGGTTATGAGCAGCGTCGCGGCGGCTTCGGCCTCGGTCAGCTCGTCCACAAGCTCGTGCAGGCGCTCCTTGGTCGTCATGCCGCCGATTCTAGCGCTGTACACGGGGAGGGTGGCGTGATGTCCGCTTCTGTGAGCGTCAAGGCGCGTCCGGCACGGGGTTCCTCGCGCGCGCGCGTGCAGGTGTCAGAGATGCAGCGCTCGCGGTTGCTGTCCGCCGCCGTCGTCACGGTCGAGGAGTTGGGCTGGTCGGGTGCCACGGTTGCGCACATCACTTCGCGGGCGCGGGTTTCGCGGCGCACGTTCTATGACCTGTTCGACAATCGCGAGGACTGTCTGCTCGCGGTCTTGGAGGACGTCGTGGGGGAGGTCGAGCGCGAGCTGGCCGCGGCGGACTTGGATGGGTTGTCGTGGCGTGAGCGTGTCCGCGGCGGGTTGTGGACGATCCTGTGCTTCTTCGATCGCGAGCCGGCGCTCGCGCGGGTGTGCGTCGCGCAGGCGTTGCAAGGTGGTCCGCGGGTACTCGCACGGAGGGAGGAGATCCTCGCGCGGTTGGCTCGCGTACTGGATGAAGGTCGCGGGGACAACGCCCGTGGGTGCCCGCCGTTGACCGCGGAAGGTTTGGTCGGGGCGACGTTCTCGATCGTGTATGCGCGGTTGGCGCGGGGTGAGCGCGAGCCGTTGACGAGCCTGCTGGGGGAACTGATGGGGATGATCGTGCTGCCCTACCAGGGTCCCGCGGCGGCCCGGCGCGAGCAGGATCGTGCGCTGCCGTCGTTGCCGCCGCCGGCGGCGGAGAACGGCGCGCGGAACGGCCGTGGGGGAGTGGCGATCGAGCACGATCCGCTGGCGGACGTGCCGATGCGCTTGACGTATCGCACCGCGCGGGTGTTGGAGACCATCGCGGCCAGTCCCGGTGTGAGCAATCGCGTCGTGGCCGAGCTTTCTGAGGTGTCCGATCAGGGTCAGATCTCGAAGCTGCTGGCGCGGTTGGAGCGGTTGGGTTTGATCGGGAACAGTGGCCAGGGGCATGCCCGCGGTGAGCGCAACGCGTGGAGCTTGACGGCGCTCGGTAGTGAGGTCGCGTTGCGTTTGGGCGCCGGTGCCGAGGTTCGGAGAGAGGTTGTTCGATGAGACTGCGAGGAGGAGTTCTGATGCACCGTCGATTCTTGGGTGCGGGCGCGCGATCGGGCTTGTCTCGCCGTCTGCTAACGGGGTGTTTGGTGTTGCTCGCGGGTGTTTGCGGTGGGGCTGCGCTGAGCGCTTCTGCTGCTGTGGCCCTTAGCGAAGGGCGGGTGTATGAGATGGTCAGCCCGCTCTACAAGGGTGGCTATGCCGCGAGTGGAATTCTTGCCGTGGCTCCCGATGGTGAAAGCGTCGCGTTCGAGTCGTTGGGGGCCTTCGCGGGCGCAGGGTCCAGCAACGCGTTCAATGGCTATGTGTCGCGTCGTGATGCGGTTTCGGGCTGGTCGACGGTTCCGGCGTCCCCGCCTGCGTCGATCGCGCCGTATTCGGGTCTGCTTCAGCCGGTGGACTTTTCTGAAACGCTTGGTTCCTCGCTGTCGTTCACGATTCGGGGTCCGAACAAAGGCGCGCAGTATTCGGGTAGCGAAGCCGTGTTTCTGTTGCATTCCCTGGTGGCGCCTTTGACGCCTGCCGGTTTTGAAGTAGCCGGGATGGTCTTGGAAGATCATGAAGGCGCTGTACCCAACGTCATCTATTCTGGTGCAAGCGGGGATTTCTCCCACATCGTCCTGAAATCGTTTCCCGGCGAGAAGTTGGTGCCGGCAGCGGGAGCGGATCGGGACAGCCAGTTGTATGACCTGTCGACCGGCGGTGAACCATCGCTGCGGCTAGTGGGGGTAAACGGCAACGGTGAACTGATCGATCCTTCCTGTCCAGTTTAACTTGGGCGGTCAAACCAGAGAGGTCAATGCGGTAGCCGATGGTGGTGAAGAGATCTTCTTCGCAACGAGCGATCACGAGACCATCCCCAAGGGGGCAACGTGCGCAAACGGTACTACGAATCCGCGTACGCTCTATGTGCGTTTGGGTGGGCAGCGTACGGTGAAGGTGTCGGCTCCCGTCGCGGCGGATTGTGTTGAAGGCGCGCCGTGTCATTCCGCGATACCGGCAGCCGCGGAATTCGCTGGTGCTTCTGAAGATGGGTCGCGGGTGTTCTTTACGACGGCGCAGCCGTTGGTGAGCGGGGATGTCGATGGTGGGCGGGATCTGTATTTGGCGGTGATCGGCTGTCCTGGTGGTGGGTCGGGTTGTCCGGTGGCGGAACGGGAAGTCACTTCGCTTGTGCAGGTCTCCCACGCGACGGTGCCCGGTGAAGCGGGCGAAGCGCAGGGGGTGGTGAGCGTCTCCCCGGATGGCTCGCGCGTCTATTTCGTTGCGCACGGTGTGTTGAGCGACGGTCCGAACGCGGAAGGCCGGGTGCCTAGCCCGGGGGCGGAGAACCTGTATGTCTACGATTCGCGTACGGGCGGGGCGCCGGCGTTCATCGGAGAGTTGTGCTCGGGGCCCGAACAGTCGGGCGGCGTGAAAGATGTCGCGTGCGCGGCGGACCTCGTCGAAAATGACTCGGGCCTCTGGTCTTCCACTACCCCAGAAGCTCAGACGTTCGGCGAAGGCGGGGTTTTTGTGTTCTCGACCTATGCGCGGCTGTCTTCAGATGATGTGGACAGCGCGAGGGACGTGTACCGGTATGAAGCGGTGAGCGGCAAGCTCGAACGTGTCTCGGTCGGTGAAGCCGGGTTCGACGCGAACGGCAACAACTCGCTGTTTGACGCCCGTATCGCGCCGCCCGAACTAGAGTCGGGAAACGTGTACGTCGAGCGTGACATGAATTCTCGCGCGGTGACCGAAGACGGTTCGCGGATCGTCTTCACGACGGCGGACCCGTTGTCGCGGATGGCCAAGAATGGGGTTTCGAATGCCTATGAATGGTACGAGGCGCCGGGGGCGAGCGGCGGTGGCCGTGTGTCGTTGGTATCGACGGGTAGCTCGCCTGACCCGGTCAATGAAGTGGTGATCTCACCGGGCGGCAGTGATGTCTTCTTCATGACGACGCAGGGTTTGGTGGCGCAGGACACCGATGGGCAGAAGGATCTGTATGACGCGCGGATGGGGGCCGGTTTCCCGGCCTTGCCGGCGGGGAGGGAAGAATGCTCCGGTGATGCGTGCCAGGGTCCGTTGACGAATCCCGCGCCGTCGCTGGTACCGGGAAGCGTATCCCAGGCACCGGGTGGGAACTTCCCACCGCCCGTTCCGGCCGCGCCCAGCGTGAGCAAAGCCAAGGTCAAGCCCGCGCGATGCAAACGGGGCCACCTGAAGAGGAAAGGCAAGTGCGGACACAAGGCCAACGCCAAGAGGACAACCGGTAACCAAAGGGCCAAGTCATGAGCAGAATGCGGACGGTTCTTCTACTGCTGGCCATGTCCTTGCTGCTGGCCGTACCCGTTTCGGCCGGCGCCAGCGAACCGGCAAAGCCGTTCGGTTTCACCAAGTTCACGATGGAAACGATCCGAGAAACACGAGAAACCGTTGTCAATGAAGAAGACAAATTGAGCGGCAAATTCAGCAATCGTGCGTTTGAAGACGTTCCGTATGTGTTTGACCGGGCTGGCGGTCATCCGTGGGCGTTGAAGACGAGCGGTGAATTTACGAGCGAAGAAATCACAAAGGGCGGCGCGGATGTCGTTGTGCCGACGCGTGATCCGAAGGATATCGTCGTGGATTTGCCGCCGGGTTTGTTGGGCGATCCGCAGGCGTTGCCGCGGTGCCCCTTGTCCCAGGCTGTGTCAGCGGAGCTGGAATGTCCGGCTGCGACCCAGGTGGGCACCGTGCGGCTCACCTTCTATGTTGGTAACACGCACCGGGGTGAGATCTATAACGTCGCGCCGGAAGCGGGCCAGTCGGCGGAGTTCGTGTTGAAGGTCGAAGGGTTGTCGGTCATATTGACCGCACACGTCGTGCACACCCCTGCCGGTTACGGTCTGACGGTGGTCTCGAACGAGATCGCCAGCGTCCAACTTCTCGCATTTGAAGTGACGTTCTGGGGAGTCCCCGCGGACCCGAGTCACGATCCGCAGCGCGGACTGGCGTGTGCAGCACTGCGAGACCACCACTTTGAAAGCTGTCTTGGTGGGGGTTTGTCTGCTGGTGTTGCGCCGGTGCCGTTTTTGAGTATGCCTGCTGATTGTGCGGCTGGTGTGTTGCGTGCGGGTGCGCGGGTGGATTCGTGGGAGGAACCTGGTGTGTATACGGAAGCGTCGGCGGTGTTGGGTGCGATGACTGGTTGTGAAGGGTTGCAGTTTGAACCGTCGGTTGAAGTGCAGCCTGATACGCGGCTGGCGGATGCGCCGGTGGGGTTGGGTGTCGATTTGCGTGTTCCGCAGTTGTTGAATGCGGGGACGAGTGTGACGCCGCAGTTGCGTGATGCGGTGGTGACGTTGCCGGCGGGGTTGTCGATCAGTCCGGGGATCGTGGATGGTATCCAGGCGTGCGATGAATCTGGGCCTGAAGGGATCAATTTCACGGGCCCGGAATCTGAAGAAGTGGGTTTGAACGGGGAATTGCAGTTGGCGGCGGGGCATTGTCCTGATGCTTCGATCGTGGGTACCGCGGAAGCGCTCACGCCGTTGTTGGGGGAACCTGTGAAGGGGCATGTGTATCTGGCGCGTCCGGGTTGCGGTGGGGCGGGGCAGGCGGCGTGTACCGAACAGGATGCGCTGGACGGCAACCTTTACCAGCTGTATCTGGAACTTGGTGGTAAGGGGCCGCTCGCGGACACGGGTGTGAACATCAAGGTGCATTTGAGGACGGAGGCGAACCCTGCTACGGGGCAGTTGACGAGTGTCGCTGCGGATGATCCGCAGCTGCCGTTCAGCGAACTGAAGATCCATCTGAATGGTGGGCCGCGCGCGCCGTTGGATAACCCTGCGGTGTGCGGGCCGGCGACCACGACCTCTGATCTTACGCCGTGGAGCGCGCCGGGGATCACCCCGGAAGGGCTCTCGCTCGCGGGTACCGCTGATGCGACGCCTTCTTCGTTCTTCGATGTCGAAGGTTGTGCGGGCGCGACGCCGCCGTTCGGCCCGGGGCTGCTCGCGGGTACGGTGACGCCGTAGGCGGGGCAGTTCAGCGCGTTCACTTTGAACCTGTCGCGTCAGGATCGCGAACAGTACGTCAAGGGCATCCAGGTGCACACGCCGCCGGGGCTGTTGGGGATGCTCTCGAGCGTGCAGTTGTGCGGGGAACCCGCGGCGAATGACGGGCACTGCCCGGAGGCGTCGCAGATCGGTACCACGAGGGTGGCGTCGGGTGCCGGCTCGCACCCGTTTGAAATCGGAGGCAGCGTGTATCTGACGGGGCCGCACGATGGGGCGCCGTTCGGGCTGAGTGTCGTCACGAACGCTGTCGCGGGGCCGTTCAATCTGGGGCTGGTGGTGGTGCGGGCGCGTATCGAGGTGGACCCGCACGACTCGACGTTGACGGTCACGACCGACGAAACGGGTCCGTATGCGTTGCCGCAGATCCTCGACGGGGTGCCGTTGCGGTTGAAACGGATCACGGTCGACATCGACCGGCCCGGTTTCATGTTCAACCCCACCAACTGCAAGGGGCAGCAGGTCACCGCGACCGTGTCCGGCACCGGGCAGGCTGTGGCGAGCGTGCAGAGTCCGTTCGCGGTCGGGGGCTGCAGAAGCCTGGAGTTCAAGCCTTCGTTCGCGGTCGCGACGAACGGGCGCACCATCTCGGGTGAACGGGGCGAGCCTTGACGCGAAGGTGACCTACCCGCCCTTCCGGCCCGGGAGCGAGGCGAACATCGGCTATGTCAAAGTCGAACTGCCCAAGCAGCTTCCCTCGCGGCTGACGACGCTGCAGAAGGCGTGTCTGGCGGCGGTGTTCGCCTCGAATCCCTCGAACTGCCCGCACCAGTCGGTCGATCGGGATCGTGCGGGCCTCCACGCCGGTGCTGCCCGTGCCGCTGACCGGGCCCGTGTACTTCGTCTCACACGGCGGCGAAGCGTTCCCGTCGCTGGTCACGGTGCTGCAGGGCGACGGTGTCCGCGTCGATCTGACCGGTAGCACCTTCATCAGCAAACACGGCGTCACGAGCAGCACCTTCAAGACCGTCCCCGACGTCCCGGTCAACAGCTTCGAGCTCTACCTCCCAGAGGGCCCCTACAGCGCCCTCGGCGCCAACGGCAATCTCTGCAAGTTGCAGAGCAAACTGAAAATGCCGACAGAATTCGTCGCGCAGAACGGAGCCGTGATCCACCAATCCACCAAGATCACGGTCACGAACTGCCCCAAACCAAAACACAAAAAGAAAGCCAGGAAAGCCAGTAGGGCCGGCGCCGGAAGGACACACCGATGATCGCGGGCCGCCCAAAGAAGGCCTGCCGGCTCGTGGCGCTCACCGCAGTCGCCGTGCTGCTGGTCGCGCTCGCGCCCGCCTCTGCGGCGGCGGTCGAACCGAGCAAGTGGGTGCTGAGCGGCCACGCGGGCACCGGGGTGGAAAGCGAACAGCCGGGTGGCCTGAGCTTCCCCGAAACCGTCGGCGCAGCGCCCAACGGTGACTTCTACGTCGGGGACAACGTCAACCAGCGCGTTCAGGAGTTCACGCCGACCGGTGCGTTCGTGCTGATGTTCGGCTGGAACGTCAACAAGACCAGGGTCGCCGAACCGGCCGCCACCCAGGCCCAGAAGAACCTATGCACCGCCGAAGAAGTCACGAAAGGCGCCGTATGCGGCTCCGGTGAAGCCGGTGACGGGCACAGCGCCCAGATGATCGCCGACCCGCAGGCTATCGCCGTCGATCCCAGCGACGGCAACGTGTACGTCTATGACCTGGAATACCACCGGGTCGACGAGTTCACCTCCACTGGCGAATTCGTGCTGATGATCGGCGGTGAAGTCAACGAAACCAACGACGGCACGCTGGGCGCGAGCGAAAGCGAAAAGAACATCTGCACCGCCGCCTCGGGCGCCACATGCAAGGCGGGGGTGCTGAGCGCGAAAGGCAGCAAGGCGCAGGGAGCGTTCAACCCCGAAGCCATCTTCAAGGGCACGCTGCTGTCGGTCGGCGGACCCGAACACCTGCTCTACATCGGCGATGAAGGGCGCCTGCAGAAGCTCGACGGGAGCGACGGGAGCTTCAAGGGCGAAGTCGAACTCCCCACGAGCGGCACCCACGTCCAGGCGCTCGCGGTCAACCCCGCCGGCGAAGCGTTCGTCGCCGAAAGCGCCGGCCCCGGCGTCCACCTCTACAACGCCAAAGGCGAACGGCAGACAACGACGATCGACCCCGCCGGCGCCAACATCACAGCGATCGCGCTCGACGCGTACGGTCGGCTCGGCATCCTCGAATACGGTCACGCGACCGGCCTGCTCTACAAGGCCTCCGGCGACCTGGTCAGCGAATTCGCTCCTCCCTCCGGGGCCCTAGGGACCTTCCACCACGGGCTCGCGTTCGACACCGGCGAACCGGCAGAACCCCTCTCCGACCGCCTGTACGTCCCCGAGCAGGGCAACCAGGAAGTCGAAATCTACTCGCCCGTGCTGTTCCCCGACGTGCACACATGCGCCGTCGGAAGCGTCTCGTCCACCAGCGCTGCCCTGTGCGGTGAAATCAACCCCAACGGGCTGGCAGCCAAGGGCTCGTTCGAATACACCCCACCCGCCGGTGGCACGAACAGCCCGGTCCTCTTCGAAGGCAGCGGCACCGTCTTCGAAACGTTCCACTGGACCCTGACGGGCCTTGAACCGAACCAGACCTACACCTATCGAGCGATCGTGCAGGCCGAACTGGAAGGCAAACCCCAGCAGCTGCAAGGCGCCCCAATCGAATTTCACACGATGACCCCGCCACCGGAAGTGCCCGGAACACCGGTAGCGTCGTTCGTCGGCTCGAGCTCGGCGGTGTTGAGCGCGTCGTTGAACCCCGAGCACGCCCCCGCCTCCTACCACTTCGAATACGGCGCCTGCCCGACACTGACCGGATGCCCGACGGTGCAGAGCACCGCCGTTGAAAGCGCCGGGCAGTACGGGCTGCTCGGCGTGGCGCAGGAAGCCGGCGGCCTGGCCGCCGGCAGAACCTACGCCTACCGGCTGGTCGCGAACAACGAACACGCCGAAACACGCGAAGGAAAAACCGTCACCGAAGGCGGACACAGCGAAAGCGAAGAAGCCCACTTCACCACCGCCCCCGCACCAGTCCCCAGCGCGATCACCGGATCCGCGCAGACGGTAGCGAGCACCACCGCGACGATCTACGGGAGCGTCGACCCCGACGGACAACCCGCGGTGTACGCGTTCGAAGTAGGCATCTACAACGGCCCCCAGACAAGCTTCGGAACCGTATTCACAGCATCGGTGACAGGCAGCGTCCCGGTGCAAGAGTCACTGGGGTTGAGCGGCCTGCAGCCCGGTGTGCAGTACGCCTACCGTATCCGCATCTCCAGCGGGTACGGCACCGCCACCGGAGAACCAGCCACCTTCACGACCACCGGACTACCCGCGGCGCTCGGCAACCCGACCCCGCTCACGCAAGTGGCGCTGCCGAGCATCGCGTTCCCCGTAGAAAGCGGTTCTGGTCCGGTGGTTAGGAAGGTCACGAAGGGTTTGGGCTCCGCGCAGAAGCTCGCACGAGCGTTGAGGGCCTGCGGGAAGACGCGGTCCTCGAAGAAGCGTGCGGCGTGTCGCCGACAGGCTCACAAGAAATATGCCGGGAAGTCTAAACAGGCCAACAACAAGAGAGGTTGATAGTGATGTTCTCGAAGATTCGTAAACGCTTCACGTATACCAACGTGACAGCCACCCTCGCGCTGGTGTTCATGATGACCGGTGGAGCGTACGCCGCGAACAAATACCTCATCACCTCCACCAAACAGATCAACCCCAAGGTCCTCAAAGCCCTCAAAGGCAACGCCGGCACCAAAGGCGCCGCCGGTATCAACGGGGCGCAGGGTACCGCCGGCGCGCAGGGTCCTGTCGGTTCCGAAGGCAAGACCGGCGCCAACGGTACCAACGGCACGGCTGGTGCGGCGGGCAAAAACGGAGCCCAGGGCGCCACCGGCGCGCAGGGCGAAAAGGGCGCTACCGGCGCCACCGGTCCACAGGGAGCCACCGGCCCCACCGGCTCGCCGTGGACGCCGAACAGCACGCTCCCCAAGGGCGCCACCGAGACAGGGACATGGGCGGTCATGATGCCCACAGCCACCCCCGAAACAGTCGTCTACGCCACCGTGAGCTTCCCCATCCAGGTCGAAAATGGCTCCATCACCGGCCACTTCCTCAAGGCGTTGGAATCGACGACTGAATGTCCCGGCACCCGTGAAGAACCGAAGGCCACCGAAGGAAACCTCTGCGTCTGGCCCGCGGCCGAACCCGGGACCAGCCACGCCGAATTCATCACGTTCGTAAGGCCGAGCCAGAGCGGGTTCCCCGGGATCGACCCGGCGGGCACGATGCTCGCGTTCGAAGTCGCCAGTAAAGCCACCAGCGTCGAAGCGCACGGCCAGTGGGCGGTAACCGCGCCGTGAACGTCCGAACGGCACGCTGAGTGCCGGGCAGGAACGCGCGCGCGACCGATAGGCGCGCCGGATCGCGGTCCGCCCGCCACCCGACGGCCACCGCCTCCCTCACGGCGGTGGCCTGAGCTGGCGGACCGCGGCCAACCCTCTCAGCGGGGATGAGCCCGCTTTTGAAAGCGCTGTCTTCCACGCACGCGAACGACCGCGGACACGATGCGTTCGACTCGCCGCTCGCCGGGTCTCGACCCCCCAACAGCCCGCGCCCGATCCGCCCTACGTGAGATACTGCTCGCCATGCCCGACCTGAACCCAGGCCCGCCCGCGGGCGCCCACGCGTGAGCTCCACGCTGCGCGTCCTGCCCCTCGGCGGCCTGGGGGAGATCGGCAAGAACATGACCGTCGTCGAGCACGACGAGCGCATCGTCGTCGTGGATGTTGGCCTGCGCTTCCCCACGCCCGAGATGGTCGGTATCGACCTCGTGCTACCCGACTTCTCCTACCTGCGCGAGCGCGCGCGCGACATCGAGGCGATCGTCGTCACGCACGGCCACGAGGACCATCTCGGCGCGCTGCCGTGGGTTCTGCGCGAGCTGGCCGTCCACGGCGCCACCCCGCCCGTGTACGGGGGCCCCCTGACGCTCGCGATGGCGCGCTCGAAGCTCGAGGAGCACAAGCTCCGCGACGTCGAGCTCCAGGACGTCTCGCCCGGCGAATCCCTGGAGCTGGGGCCCTTCGAGCTCGAGCTGATCCACATGACCCACTCGATCCCCGACTCCTCCGCCGTTGCGCTCGGCACGGAGTTGGGGACGGTGTTGATCACCGGCGACTACAAGTTCGACCAGACGCCCGTGGACGGCCCGCCGGCGGACGTATCGCGCCTGGCGGAGCTCGGGCGCGAAGGCGTGCTGCTGCTGTGCGGCGACTCCACGAACGTCGACCGGCCGGGATTCTCACCCTCGGAGTCAGGTGTCGGCCCGCACCTGGAGGAGGCGTTCGCGCGCTGCGAGGGCCGGATCGTCGTGACGAGCTTCGCCTCGAACATCCACCGCGTGCAGCAGGTCGTCGACGCCGCCGCGGCGCTCGATCGCAAGGTCGCGCTGGTCGGACGCTCGATGCGCAAGAACGTCACGATCGGCCGGCGTCTCGGCCACATCGAGGTGCCCGACGGGATGCTCGTGGGGCCGCGCGAGATCGAGGACTTCCCCGACGAGCGCGTCGTGATCGTCTCCACCGGCTCTCAGGGCGAGCCGCTGAGCGCCCTGCGGCGGATGGCCTACCGCGACCACCCCCAGGTGAAGCTGCGCGAGGGGGACACGGTCGTCTTCAGCGCCACGCCCGTCCCCGGCAACGAGCGCGCCGTGAACGAGACGATCGACCGGCTCTACCACATCGGCTGTGACGTCGTCACACCCGCCGACGCGCCCGTGCACGCCTCCGGGCACGGCTACGCCGAGGAGGTCAAGCTGATGCTCAATCTCGTCCGCCCGCGCTACGTGATGCCTTTCCACGGGGACTTCAAGCGCCTGCGGCTGCACTCCCAGCTCGCGGAAGCCGTGGGAGTGCCCCCCGAGGACATCTTCCAGGGCGACAACGGGCTGCCCCTGGACATCGACGTGCGCGGCGCGCGCTTTGGCTCGCGCGAGCAGTCGGGGATGATCTTCGTCGACGGGGTCGAGATCGGCGACATGGCCGACGTCGCGCTGCGCGATCGGCGGATGCTCTCGGCGGACGGCATCTTCATCGTCGTGGCCACGATCGCCGAGCAGGACGGCCGCTCGGTCGCCGACCCGGAGGTGATCTTCCGTGGCGTGCCCTTCCGCGATCAGGCCGACGATCTCGTGGGCGAGATCCGCGCGACGGTCGAAGGGTCCCTGTTGCGAGCGGCAGATGAGGAGATTCGCGAGGTCGACCTGCTCCAGCAACTCCTGCACGACGATCTCGCGAAGCTCGTCTATGACCGGCTCAAGCGGCGGCCAATGGTGCTGCCTGTGGTTGTGGAGGTCTAGGACGCCGCTGGGACGGCGCGATGCTGCGTCCTCGGTCGCTCGCGTGCTGGCCGATCGGCGATCCCGTCGATCGACGATCGGTACGCCACGCTCCCTGCGTCCTTGCCTCACTTGCCCAGCGACGCCCTAGAAGGTAGATGTTCGTACAAGCGGTTGCGCTGACTCTCGCTCGTTCGAGGCCGGCAGATCGACGACGAAGCGCGCGCCGTGCGGGTCGTGGGTCTCCAGACGGACCGAGCCGCCGTGAGATTCGGCCACGGCGCGAACGATGGCAAGACCGAGGCCGAAGGACCCGCCGCGATCCCCGACGCCGCGGACGAATCGCTCGAACAGTGTCGGGGCGAGCTCCACGGGCACACCCGGGCCGTCGTCCTCGACGATCATCTCCGCCTGGCCGCCCGCCAGGCGCGTGCTGACCCGGATCTCGCTGCCGGGCGGGGTGTGGCGTAGAGCGTTCTCGATCAGATTGATCGTCAGACGATGCAGCTCGTCGCGAGCGCCCTCCACGGGCGCGGTTTGGACGTCCAGCTCGATGTCGTGCGTGTCGCTCACCGGGCCCAGCTCGCCGGCGGCCTCGACCACGATCTGGGCGAGGTCGCAGGGCTCGTGAGGGACGACTCGCCCGACATCCGTGCGCGCCAGCAGCAGCAGGTCGGCCACCAGACGGCGCATCCGCCGCGAGGAGCGCAGCGCCGAGCGGGCGGCGTCGCCCTCGTCGCCGTGCAGCGATTCGGCCAGCAACTCGAGGTTCGCGAGCACGCTCGTCAGCGGAGTGCGCAGCTCGTGCGAGGCGTCGGCCACGAAGCGGCGCTGGCGGGCGAGCATCGCCTCGGTCTCCCCGCGCGCGGCGTCCAGCTCTCTGAGCATGCCCTCCAAAGTGCGAGCAAGCTCTCCGACCTCGTCGTCGGCCTGCGGTTGCGGAACGCTGCGGGAGGGGTCGCGGGTGCGCGCGATCTGCTCCGCGGTGGCCGTCAACTCCGCGATCGGCGCCATCGCCCGGCGGGCGATCGCGACCCCCGCCAGCAGCGCGAACGCGGCGCCCGCGAACACGCCGAGCAACAGGAACAGCTCTACGCGGGCGATCGTCGCATTGGTGTCGGCGACCGAACGTCCGTACTGGATGACGACTCGTCCGATCGGCTCACCGCTGCCGGCGATGCCGATCGTTGCCGGCAGACTCACGACACGGTAGCCGGCGACGGTATGCGGGTCGTCCGAGGGGGCGCCGAGGTTGGGCGCCTTCGCCGGCGCCTGTTCGACGGTGGCGCCGCCGAGGGTGAGCACGCGGATCACGGCGCTGCGCGGCGGGGTCACGAGATCCTCAAGCGGCGGCACGATCGATTCGATCTTGTACGTCGAGGGACTCACCCTGATGCTCAGCTGCTTGGGTAGCTGTTGCGCGGTCGTTTCTACCTCGCGATTGAAGTCAGAACGGATGCGTCTGACGGTGAGCGAGCCGATCGCGACGGCGAACGCGCACAGGATCGTGAACGTCAGCAGCGCTGACACGCCCGCCAAGCGCGTGCGGATCGGCAGGCGATCGAAGGCCGCCGTCAGGTTTCGGACGACCCGCCGTGGGGCGCTCGGCGCGCGGGCGCCGACCTGCTCGCCGCTCGCATCGGGGCCGGCCACATCTTCGCTGCCGGCGCCGGCGCCGGCAGCGGCCGCGGCGGAGCCGGGAGGCGTCGGCTCGGAGCCGGAGATCTCAGGCTCGGAGGACGTATCCGGCTCCCCGGATCGTGTGCAGCAGCCGGGGCTCGCCTTCGGCCTCCAGCTTGCGGCGCAGGTTCGAGACGAAGACCTCGATCGTGTTCGTCGTCGAGAAAGGGTCATACCCCCACACGTCGTCGAGCAGCCGCTGACGGGAGATGACGATGCGCTCGTTGCGCATCAGGTACTCGAGCAGCTCGAACTCGCGCTGGGTGAGGTCGATCGAGCGCTCACCCCGGATCACCTCGTGAGTGTCGGCGTTCAGCGACAGGTCGGACACGCGCAGCGGCGCAGACCCGCGTGGCGGGCGGCGGCGCAGAAGGGCGCGCATCCGCGCGAGCAACTCCTGACGCTCGAAGGGCTTGACGAGATAATCGTCGGCGCCCGAGTCCAGGCCCTCCACGCGCGACTCCAGCGCGTCGCGGGCGGTGAGGATCAGAATCGGAACGTCGTCCTCGGCGCGCAGGCTGCGGGCCACCTCCAGGCCGTCGAGTCCGGGCAGCCCGAGATCGAGGATCACGAGGTCGGGCGCGAACGCACGCCCGTGCTCCAGCGCCGCCGGACCGTCTGGCGCGGCGCGCACCTCATAGCCCTCCATCCGCAGCGAGCGCTGCAGGGCCTGGGCGATGTCCTCGTCGTCCTCGACGACCAGCACTCTTGGGGCACGGGCGAAGTCATTCATGAGCAGGGTTCTCTATCTAGCGGGATGCGCTAAAGCGATGGTAAGGGTTCGTGGGGCGGCTGCGGCGGATGGAATACCGGCGCCCGGCCCGAGACACTCCCGTGCACAGACACCGACCGGTAGAGGACCGTGAGCGTCGGCGTCGAAGTTGCGCGGGATGAGCACGACCAGGAAGCGTCGCTCGACGACGGCCCGCGGGAGGACCGCGAAGAAACCCGCCAAAGCGCGGACCCGCGCGCGCCCGCGCTCCAACCGTCGGGGACGAGGCTCGACGAGACACTCCCCGACTGAAGCACTGGCGCGGCTGTGGCCGGCGCCGCTGTCCGAACTCGATCAGCGTCAGCTCGACATGCTCGGGTTCGCGACGATCGCCGTGGGCGTGTTCATGGGCTTCGTCCTGTATGGCGGCTGGAACGGCGGTCGCGTGGGACAGGGACTCGCCGAAGCGCTCGGCTGGTGTGTGGGCCAAGCCAAGGTGTTCGCGCCGATCGCGCTCGTCGCGGGCGGTGGCGCGCTGCTGGCTCGCCCGGCGTGGCCGCAGATGCGACCTCTGCGCGCCGGCGCGGTTGCTCTGGCGGCGGCGGTCACGATGGGATTGGCCGCGGGAACCCTCGGGGTCAGCTCAAGCGCCGGCCCGAACACCGGCGAATCGTCCTGGTCGAGCGTTTTCGTGCAGGCTCACGGGGGCGTGGTCGGCGAGGCGCTGTATCAGCTCACGCACCGGCTCGTGCAGGACGTGGGCGTGAACCTGCTGATCGCAGTGTTGCTGTTTGTCGGAGTAACATTGCTGACGGGCGCCTCGCCCGCGGGCGTGTTGCGCTCCGTTGCCGGGCGAGCGGCGAATGCGACGCAGGCCGCGATCTTGCGGCTGCGGGCGTGGACGAGGACACGACGGGTCATAGCCGGCGACGGGGTCGAGGGTGGGGTGGGAGAGGGCTTCCCCCATGTGACTCCCGCCGCCGGCTATGACCCGTCGGAGATGAGCCCGCCCGAGCCGGCCCCGCAAGAGCTGGTCGTGCGAGCCACGCACGTCGAGGCGCCATCGCGCGACGGCATGGGCGTCGGCGAGGACCGTGTCCAAGCGGCGCCCGATGGGAACGAGGAGATTCGCGCCGCTCGTGGGACGGACGCCGAGGAAGAGCTCTCAGAGCCCCCGGGCGAGGACGGCGCGAACCCCGAGCGGGAGACGATCCCGGGCGTCGCCCACGCCGACGTGGATCCGGACGCGCTGACCCCGCAGGGCCGCTACCGCGACAGCGTGACCGAAGACCCCGAGTTCGTGTGGGAGATGCCGGACGCCGCCCGACTCCTGACGCGCTCCACCGGCGAGCAGTCGCGCCCTGACACCGCCGGGCAGGAGCGCACGGCGACAAGCCTGGTCGAGGCGCTCGGCCACTTCGGGGTGCAGGCGAAGGTGATCGGAACCGTCGCCGGGCCGCACATCACGCGCTATGAGCTGCGGCTGGCGCCGGGTACGAAGGTCGCGAAGGTCGCCCAGCTGAAGGACGATCTCGCCTACGCGCTGGCGGCGACCGACATCCGGATCCTCGCGCCGATCCCGGGCAAGCAGGCGGTCGGTGTGGAGGTGCCCAACGCGCGCCGGAAGATCGTGCGCCTCGGCGACGTCTTCCAAGAGCCCCCGAAGGATTGGTCGCCGCTGACGGTATGGCTGGGCAAGGACGTGGCGGGCAAGGCCATCGGCGCCGATCTGGCGAAGATGCCGCACCTGCTCGTGGCGGGAACGACCGGCGCGGGCAAGTCGGGCGCGATCAACGCGATGCTCTGCAGCGTCCTGCTGCGCGCGAGCCCGCACGAGCTGCGCCTGGTGCTGGTCGACCCCAAGCAGGTGGAGCTCAACCACTACGAGTCGATCCCGCACCTGCTGACACCCGTGATCACGAGCCCGCGGATGGCGGCCAACGCACTGCAGAACCTCGTCAAGGAGATGGAGCAGCGCTACGGGATCATGTCGCTCGCGCGCACGCGCAGCCTGATCGAGCTCAACAAGGCGCGACACAAGCGCGGCGAGGCGCCGCTGCCCTACATCCTGTGCGTGATCGACGAGCTCGCGGACCTGATGATGGTCGCTCCGGCCGACGTCGAGGACTCGATCATCCGGCTCGCGCAGAAGGCGCGAGCCGTCGGCATTCACCTCGTGCTGGCCACGCAGAGCCCGCGCGTGGACGTGATCACGGGGATGATCAAGGCCAACGTTCCTTCGCGGATCGCCTTCGCGGTCTCCAGCCAGACCGACTCGCGGGTGATCCTCGACCAGAACGGAGCGGAGTCGCTGCTGGGGCAGGGCGACATGCTCTTCAGCCCGGTCGGCAGCTCGCGGTTGCAGCGTATCCAGGGCGCCTACATCGACGAGGGACAGATCGCGAAGTTGACGGAGCTGTGGCGCAAACAGGGCGAGCCGGAACTGCGCGAGGAGCTGCTCGAGGAGGTCGAGCCCTCCGAGCCCGAGGGCGGCGCTCAGGACGAGTTCGATCCCGACGAGGATCCGCTGCTGAAGGATGCGATCACGCTCGTGGCGGAAATGGGCACGGCCTCCACGTCGATGCTGCAGCGCCGGCTGCGGCTGGGATATACGCGCGCCGGTAGGCTGATCGACATGCTCGAGCGCCGCGGTGTGATCTCCGGATACGAGGGTTCCAAGCCACGTCAGGTGCTCGTCTCAGAGGCCGACCTGCCACGAGTGTTGGCCTCGTTGGAATCACCGTCGACGGTCCCGCCTGCGCCCGTGCAGATGTGAGCGGTGCACGAATGCGTGCTGGGAAACGTGTAAAAGCCCCAACCCTCTAGCCTTCACGCGATATGCCAGAGATCGGCGAGACGCTGCGCGAGGCGCGGATGCGCGAGCGGATCGACGTGTCCGAGATCGAGGCGCAGACGAAGATTCGGGCAAAGTACCTACGGGCCTTGGAGAACGAAGAGTGGGACCTGCTGCCGGGACCGACATTCGTGAAGAGCTTCCTGCGCACCTACGCGACCGCGCTGGGACTCGACGGGAAGGCGCTGGTGGAGGAATACCGGCTGAACTTCGAGCGCCCGAGCGAACCGCCGGAGCCGATCGTCTTGAGCCCCCGGAAGGTCCGCGTCCCTCGCGGCTCGACCCAGGGAGCGGGCCCTTCGCGGGGATATGTCGCGCTCGTGGGGATCGTCGGTGTCGTGATCGTGCTCTTGATCGTCGGGCTCGTCTCGGGCACAGGCAACAAGGGCGGAGCGAGCACGAGCACACGATCCGACACGACCGCCAAGCGCCGAACGACACACGACAGGGGCGCTCCCAGAGCAAGCGGGACCGCCACCGGCGCCACCTCCACGGTGGTCGCTCTGTCGCTGCGCGCGACCGGGACCGTGTATGTCTGTTTGATCGGTGAAGGCAAGCGACTGATCAACGGACAGACGCTCGAATCCGGCGCGCGAACGCCCACGTTTCACGCCAGGCGCTTTGAGCTGACATTGGGCAACAACGCAGTCGCGCTTACGATCGACGGCACGCCGCGAGCGGTGCCGGCGAGCAGTGGCGCGATCGGCTACTCGGTCACCAAGGCCGGCCGCAAGACGCTCTCGCAGGGGCATCTGCCGACCTGCACATGAGCGTCCGGGCCGGCATAGTGGTGACGGGCACCGAGGTGCTGGACGGTCGCGTGCGCGACCGCAACGGCCCGTGGCTGGCGGACCGACTGCGCGAGCTGGGAGTCGATCTCGCATACCTGACGATCGTGGGCGACAGACCGCAGGACATGGAGCGCGCGCTCGAGTTCATGGCCGCCCAGGAGATCGACCTGGTGCTTACAAGCGGTGGCCTGGGGCCCACCGCGGACGATCTCACAGCCGAGGTGGTGGGACGGTTCCAGGGCCGCGCGATGGCGTTGGACGAGGAGCTCGCGGATCGCATCGAAACGATCGTCCGGCCGTTGTTGACGCGCCGGCCGAACATCGATCCGGAGGCGATCAGGACCGGCACGCGCAAGCAGGCGACGGTGCCGGTTGGCGCGACCGTGCTCGAGCCGGTCGGAACCGCCCCCGGTCTGGTGCTCCCGCCGAGCATGCCCGGAGGCGGTCCGACGGTCGTGGTGCTGCCCGGACCGCCGCGCGAGCTGCAGCCGATGTGGAGCGCGGCGATCCAGACGCGGGCGCTGCGCGACGCGATCGCGGACGCGACCGCGTACGCGCAGCGGACGATGCGAATGTTCGGGATTCCCGAGTCGGAGATCGCCGAGACCCTGCGCCAGGCCGAGCGGGAGGGGATCGAACTTGGGAAGCTCGAGGTCACGACGTGCCTGAAACGCGGTGAGATCGAAGTCGTGACGCGATACGAGCCGGACGCCGCGGGCGCCTACGAGGAGTTCGAGCGACTCGTGCGCGAGCGGCATGCCGACACGCTGTACTCGACCGGCGGCGAGACGGTAGACACGCAGGTGGCCGAGCTGCTCCGCGAGCGCCGGTTGACGATCGCCGCGGCGGAGTCGTGCACCGGCGGAGAGCTGACCTCGCGGCTGACCGGACCGGCGGGCGCCTCGGAGTATGTGAAGGGCGGAATGACGGTCTACGCGAACGAGGCCAAGGTGACCCTGGCGGGCGTCGATCCGCAAACGATCGAGGAGCGCGGAGCGGTCTCAGAGCAGGTCGCCCGCGCACTGGCCGGCGGCGTGCGCGAGCGGATGGATGTGGACGTGGGAGTCGGCGTCACCGGCGTGGCCGGGCCGGACGGAGGAACCGAGGGCAAGCCCGTCGGGCTCGTATGGCTGAGCGTCGCCGGACCAGAGGGCGCCTCGATGACGCGCTCGGTCAACCTGCCGGGCACACGAGCGGACATCAGGGATCGCACCACGACCGTTGCGCTGCACCTGGTGAGACGGCTGCTGCTGGGGGAGCGCGACTGACACCGTCGATCGCGATGAGCGCGCGAGCGACGCGCGCGGCCCTCAGCTTTCTTCTTCGCCGCCGGCTTCGCTCGGTTCGGGTTCGCAGATGAGCGTCGAGCCGTCGTCGGCGACGACCGGGACGAAGGCTTCTTGACAGCCCGGTTCGGCGCCGCTCGAGCAGGCGAAGTTCCCTTCTTCGTTGAGCGTCGCGTCAACGCCCTCAGAGCAGGTCGTTGCGGCCGACCCGCCGGGCCCTGGCGCCGAGGGTGTCCTGACTTTGCCGCGAGGAAGAATGTGGTGACTGCCGGTCGCGTGTTTGTGGCGGGCTTCGATCTTTGTCTTGTGCCTATGGCCTTTGGCCGGTGAGCAGGCTTGGGAGCCGTGCTTGGCGTGCGCGGTCGAGCAGGCGGCCTTGCGGGCGCGGGCGCGGTCGGTGTGAGCGCGAACCGTGTGCGTGACGGCTCCGCGTGTGCGTTGCGGCTGTGCGCCGGCTTGGGAAGGAGCGCAGAGAGCGAACGCAAACGCGAGCGCCGCGAGCGCCGGCGCGCCTGGGAAGCAGAGCTGGGCGCGAGCACCGAAGAGATATGTGGCGAACGACTTGCGGGGCATCGTGGTCAACTCCTGAGAGGCCGGCGACGGCCTCGACGGGCCGTGGGGACGGCGGTCTAAGTGGCGGTGTCAGATCGTCCGCGGGCGGGACGGACACGAGCACAAGTGCCGACATATGGACGAACGGACGTGAGAGACGATGCGAACAGACGTTCCGTCCGAAGCGTTCCGTAGCTTTCCCAGTCCATCTCGACCGGAGGAGCTCGACCATGCCCGTGAACGAAGAGGAGAAGGCCGCCAAGGCACGCGACGCAGCCCTGAAGGGCGCGCTCACCCAGATCGAGCGCGAGTACGGCAAGGGCACGGTCATGCGCATGGGCGACGAGGGCGCGCAGGTGCGCGTCGACGCGATCCCCACGGGCGCGCTGTCGCTCGACCTGGCGCTCGGCGTCGGCGGGGTGCCCAAGGGGCGCATCGTCGAGGTCTTCGGCCCGGAGTCCTCGGGCAAGACGACGCTGATCTACCACGTGCTCGCGGAGGCGCAGAAGTTGGGCGGGGTGTGCGCGTTCATCGACGCCGAGCACGCGATGGACCCGCTGTACGCGCAGGAGATCGGCGTGGACATCGACGAGCTGCTCGTCTCCCAGCCCGACTACGGCGAGCAGGGGCTCGAGATCGCCGACATGCTCGTGCGCTCCGGCGCCGTCGACGTGGTCGCGATCGACTCGGTCGCCGCGCTCACGCCCCGCAAGGAGCTCGAGGGCCAGATGGACGACACGAGCGTGGGCGAGCAGGCGCGGATGATGTCCAAGGCGATGCGCAAGCTCGCGGGCAACCTCAACCGCACGCAGACGCTGTGCATCCTCACCAACCAGATCCGCGAAAAGGTGGGCGTCATGTTCGGCTCGCCCGAGACCCAGCCGGGCGGGCGAGCGTTGAAGTTCTACGCCTCACAGCGCCTGGACATCCGGCGGATAGAGACGCTCAAGGACGGCACCGAGGCAGTCGGCAACCGCGTGCGTGTGAAGGTCGTCAAGAACAAGTGCGCGGCGCCGTTCAGGCAGGCCGAGTTCGACATCGAGTTCGGCAAAGGCATCTCGACCTCGGGCTGCCTGCTCGATCTGGGGATCGAGCACAACATCCTGTCCAAGTCCGGGTCGTTCTTCTCCTACGGCGAGGATCGTCTCGGTCAGGGCCGCGCCGCCGCGAAGGCCCATCTCGACGCCAATCCGGCGGTGTCCAAGGAGATCGAGCGGAAGATCTACGCGGCGCTCGGCATCGGTCGCGAGCACGTGACGCCGATCGCCAGAGACAAGGACGTCCCGCCTGTGGCAATCGTGGAGGAGCCGCCGGCAGTCGCCGCGGCTTGATCGCCATAGCCCGGAGAGCAGCCGATACATAGAGCGATCACGGCCGCTCGCCCGAATAAATGCTTCGTGGCCCTAATCTGTCGAGAGATGAAGCGATATCACCTCACAACCTTCGGATGCCAGATGAACGAGCACGACTCGGAGCGGATGAAGGGCATGCTCGAGTCGATCGGCTACAGCGAGGCGCCCGAGCGCGCAGAGGCGGATCTGATCCTGTTCAACACCTGCTCGATCCGCGAGACGGCGGACAGCCGCTTCATCGCGCATCTGGGCGAGGCGAAACGTCTGAAGGGCGAACGGCCCGAGCGGGTTGTCGGCGTGGGGGGATGCTGGGCGCAGTCGGTCAAGGAGGAGGTGTTCGAGCGCTTCCCGTTCGTGGACGTGGCGTTCGGCCCCGGACAGGTGCATAAGCTCGCGGAGTTCTTGACGAGCGACTCGTTGAGCGCGCAGGGGTACTTCGAGTTCGAGGGGTTCACCGGCCATCTGCCGGCGCGTCGCGCGCGCGAGTTCCAGGGCTGGCTGCAGATCAGCGTGGGGTGCAACTGCGCGTGCTCGTATTGCATCGTGCCTTCGACGCGCGGGAGGGAGGTTTCGCGCCCGTTCCAAGAGCTGATCGCCGAAGCGCGGGCGATGGCGGCGGAGGGTGTGTGCGAGGTGACGTTGCTCGGGCAGAACGTCAACTCCTACGGGCGCGATCTGCGCCCCGAGCGTGCGACCTTCGCGCGGCTGCTCGGAGAGATCGATGCGATCGAGGGGATCGAGCGCATCCGTTATACGAGCCCGCATCCGAAGGACATGCGCGAGGACGTGATTCGCGCGCACGCCGAGCTTGAGAGCGTGTGCGAGCACATCCATCTGCCGTTGCAATCCGGTTCGAGCCGGATTCTGAAGGCGATGCGGCGCACGTACGATCGCGAGCGCTACCTGGATCGGGTTGGGCTGATCCGCGAGCATGTCCCCGATGCGGCGCTCACCACCGACATCATCGTCGGTTTTCCCGGCGAGAGCGAGGAGGATTTCGCACAGACGCTGGATGTGGTCGAGAAAGTCGGATACGACGGCGCGTTCACGTTCGTGTTCTCACCGCGGCGCGGCACGCTGGCCGGGGAGATGACGGAGGGGGTCGTTCCCCATCCGGTGAAGGTGCAGCGGATGGGCCGCCTCGTGGAGGCGGTCAAGCGCAACGGGCACGAGCGCGCGCAGCGGTTCGTGGGACGCACGCTGGAGGTGCTCGTCGAAGGGCCCTCGCGTACCGACCCCGAGCGTTTGCGTGGCAGGACGCGTCACAACAAGGTCGTCAACTTCACGGGGCTGGCGCAGCCCGGCGAGTTGACCCACGTGCGGATCGATGCCGCCACGAGCCAGACACTCTCCGGTGAGGAGTCGCTGCTCGCGCGTGTCGGCGGCTGACGGTGGGCTGCGGTTCGCATGGCCCGGCGACCATTGTGGCGCCGAGCATTCTTGAGATGTGCATTGGTCAAACCTCCTGGGTGGATGACGAGCGGACTGCTTATGTGCGAGCCATCGTCCATCCGAGCGCTAAGCGAACCCGTAGGCGCCGGTAAGGCCTGGCGCAGATGTGTGTAGGAGGTTTGTAAGGGGCCGTGTCAGCGCTTCTCGCGCTGGCCGGCCTCCATCCCGCGCGCGATGCCCTCCGAGCCCAATCGCCGCGCGACGCGGGAGGCGAACTCGGGGGCGATGCCGGCGAAGGTTGCGCCGGCGCGCATCGTCAGCGGCGCTACGTCGACCTCGGCGCGGTTGCGCTCGATGGCGCTTAGGACGGCGCGGGCGACGTCCTCGGGACTGGAGGTGCCGACGCCGGTGGGCAGCTTGACTTGCGCCTCGGCGAACATGCCGGCGTCGCGGATGAAGCCGGGGAAGACGGCGGAGACGCCGACGCCGCTGTCGTGGAGGTCCGCGCGCAGGGCGGAGGCGAAACCGCGCAGGCCGAACTTGGTGGCGTTGTAGATGCCGGTGCCGGGCGTGGCGGACTTGCCGGCGAGCGAGGACATGAACAGCAGGTGGCCCTGACCGCGCGCGGCCATCTTCGGCACGAGCGCGTGAGCGAGGGCGATGGGCGCGCGCAGGTTGACGTTCAGCGCACGGTCGATCTCGTCCATGGTGAAGCTGTCGAGCGTTCCGGCGGCCGGCAGGGCCGCGTTGGCGACGAGGATGTCGATGTCGCCGGACTCGACCAGGAGACGGTCGATCTCGGAGGGGATGCTCAGATCGATGGCGAGCGCGCGAGACCCGTCCAGCTCGGCGGCGAGCGGCTCGAGCACGTCCAGGCGCCGCCCGGTCAGGATCAGCGCGGCGCCGCGTGCGTGCAGGGCGCGGGCGATCGCTTGACCGAGGCCGCCGGTGGCGCCGGTGAGCAGGATCTTTGAGCCGGAGATTTGCATCTACCGCGAGAGCCTACGGCAAGACAGAGCCGTGTGCGGCTGAGCCGCGACGGCGATACTGGGCGGATGCGGGCTCCCGAATCATCGCTTGCCGGACGCACGGGCGAGGTCATCGCGCTGTTTGGCCCGACGGGTGTCGGCAAGACCGCGCTGGCGCTGGCGCTGGCGCGGCGGTTGCGCGCGTGCGGAGAGGATCCGGTGGCGGTGTCGGCGGATGCGCTGCAGGTCTATGCGGGCTTGGAGACGCTGACGGGAGTCGCGAGTGCGAGCGAGCGGACACAGCTCGAGCATCGGCTGGTGTCGTTTTTGCCGCTGCGGGAGACCTTCAGCGCCGGGCGCTACGCGAAGCTGGCGCACGCCGAGATCGACGGGCTGCTGGCTCAGGGCAGACGGCCGATCGTGGTGGGTGGCACCGGGCTGTATCTGCGGGCGGCGCTGACCGATCTGGACTTCAGGCCGCGACCGCCGGGCGAGCACTCGCAGCTGTGGAGCGAGGACGTGCGCCGGCCGACGCTGCTGGTCGGGCTGACGATGGAGCGCGGAGCGCTGTATGCGCAGATCGACGCTCGTGTCGAGGCGATACTCGCGGCGGGCGCGCGCGAGGAGGTGCTGCGCGCACACGCGGCGGGGACGTCGCTGACGGCGCGCAAGGCGCTTGGGTTCGAGGAGCTTCTGGCCGGTGACGTGGAGGCGATGAAGCGTCATACGCGCAATTACGCCAGACGCCAGCTGTCGTGGATGCGCAAGCTGGGAGGGGTGCGCGTGATCGACGTGACGGGGCGCGGTCCGGACGAGGTGGCGCGCGAGATCCTAGACTCCGGCGCGTGATGATGATGAGCTTCGAGAAGTGGCAGGCGCTGGGTAACGACTATTTGATCGTCGAGCGCGAGGCTCTGCCCTTCGAGTTGACGCCCGGGCGCATACGGCGCCTGTGCGATGTTCACGTCGGTGTGGGCTCCGACGGCGTGCTGCTGCTTGAGAGATCGGCGCAGACGCGCCATGTGGCGCGGCTGCGAATCTACAACCCCGACGGTTCGGAGGCCGAGCTCTCGGGCAACGGCGCGCGCGAGGCGATCATGTATCTGCGCCGGCGCGGGTGGACCGATCGTGAGGAGTTCTCGATCGAGACGGCGGCGGGAGAGATCAGGCCGACGATCACCGGGCTGGATACGTGCCGGGTTGACATGGGCAGGGCACGCCTTACTTCGAAGGATTTTCCGGGCGGTCCCGAGGACGGGCAGGAGCGTTTGATCGCGGATGGGCGCGAGTGGACCTTTCGGCACGTCTCGATCGGGAATCCGCAGTGCGCGATCCGGGTGAACGATTTGAGGGCGCTCGAAGCCCTCGATCTGGCGGCGATCGGGCCCGGGATCGAAGGGCATGAGTTGTTTCCGAACCGCACGAACGTGTCTTGGTACACGGAGATCCCGGCGGGCGAGCACGGGCGCGCGATGATCCGTGCGCGTATTTTTGAGCGGGGCGTCGGAGAGACGTTATCCTCGGGCACGGGCGCGACCGGCGCGGCGATCGCTTACGGTCTGTCGGGCGGACCGTCGCAGATCACCGTCAGCTTGGATGGCGGTGAGCTGGAGGTCGAGATCGGGGAGGGGTTGCAGGTGCATTTGACAGGCTGGGCGCGACCGGTGTTCGCGGGGGCGCTGAGCGAGGATTTCGTGAAGGAGCTGCATGAGACCGAGTGAGCGATTGGAGCGGATACCGCCGTATGCGTTTGCGCAACTGGAGGCGAAGATCGCGCAGAAGCGCAAGGAAGGCGTGGATGTGATCAGTCTGGGGATCGGCGACCCCGATCGCCCGACGCCGGCGCTGGTGGTGGAGGCGATGCAGGAGGCGGTGAGCGAGCCGGGGACGCATAAATACCCGAGCAACCGCGGTCGGCAGGAGTTCAGGAGCGCCGTCAGGGACTTTTATGAGCGCCGGTTTGACGTGCGGCTGGAGGAAGACAGCGAGATCGTGCCGGCGCTGGGCGCGAAGGAGGCGATTTTCAACCTGAGCCTGGCGTTCTTGGACCCGGGCGATTATGCGCTGGCGGCCGATCCGGGCTATCCGGTGTATACGGGCGGGCCGTGGCTGGCGGGCGCCGAGCCGGTGCTGATGGCGCTTAGACCGGAGCTGGGGTTCGTGCCGGATCTCGGCGCGATCGAGGATGAGATCGCACGGAAGGCGAAGCTGATGTTCTTGAACTACCCGAACAACCCGACGGGGGCGATCGTGCCGGAGGGGTTTTTCGAGCGGGTGGTGGAGTTTGCGCGGGCGTATGAGATTTTGGTGGTGCACGACCTGTCTTATTCGGAGATCTCTTACGACTCTTACCGAGCGCCGTCGTTCCTGCAGACGCCGGGCGCCAAGGACGTCGGCGTGGAGGTGTTTTCGCTGTCGAAGGGTTACAACATGACGGGTTGGCGCTGCGGCGCGGTGCTCGGAAACGCGCAGGCGCTCCAGACGTATTGGCGGTTGAAGACGAATATCGACTCGGGGATGTTCGACGCGGTGCAGCTGGCGGCGGTGGCGGCGCTTTCGCCGGACGCCGACGCGGAGGTGGCGGCGATGAGCGAGCTGTATGTGCGCCGTCGCGATCTGGTGTGTGAGGCGCTGAAGGGGATCGGCGTGGACGTGGCGCCGCCGCGCAGCACGATCTACGTGTGGGCGCCGGTGCCCGAGGGGTTTGCCGGCTCGGAGTCCTATTGCGAGCACGTGCTGGAGCAGGCGGCGGTGGTGCTCTCGCCGGGCGCGATTTACGGTCCGGCGGGAGAGGGGTGGTTCAGGATCTCGCTGACGACCCCCGACGAGCGGCTGCTGGAGGCGGTGAACAGGCTGGGCGCGCTCGCGGGGTAGGGATGGTGGGTAAGCCATAGCCTGCCCTTTCAGCCGACGTGGTCCAAGCCGCTTACGGCAGCCCTCGCATAACGGAAGCATTGAGAATGCGGGCTCCGTGGGCCTACACTGATGCGTAGTGGAACAGACCCAGCGTGCACGTCAGCGAGCCCTGTGCGTCGCCGCCCTGCCCGAAGGGGAGGACCTGGAAGAGCTGGGGGAGCTGTTGCGCACCGCGGGGGTGGCTGTCGTTGGCGAGCTGGTGCAGCGGCGAGAGGAGCCGCACCCGAACACGTATCTGGGCTCGGGCAAGGTGAGGGAGGCGAGGGAGCGCGCGCGCGGGTGCGATGCGAACGTGATCGCTTGTGACGATGAGCTGAGTCCGAGACAGGAGCGCAATTTGGAAGAGGCGCTGGGGCTGCCGGTGATCGACCGGACGGCGATCATCTTGGACATCTTCGCCGACCATGCGGCGAGCGCGGAGGGCAAGCTGCAGGTGGAGTTGGCGCAGCTGGAGTACAACCTGGCACGGATGCGGGGGCTGTGGAGCCACCTCGAGCGCCTGGGCGGTGGGATCGGCACGAGGGGGCCGGGGGAGAGCCAGATCGAGACCGACCGGCGGCTGGCGCGCGACCGGATCGCGGCGCTTCGCCGGCGCCTTGAGCACGTGAAGGGAACGCGCGCGGTGATGCGCGCTGAGCGTGAGCGCGCGGCGTTGCCGACGGTGGCGCTGGTGGGATATACGAACGCGGGCAAGTCGACCCTGCTGAACGCGCTGACGGGCGCGGAGGTGAGCGTGCGCGATCGGCTGTTTCACACGCTGGATCCGACGGTGCGGACGTTGAAGCTGAGCGGCAGGCGCTATCTGCTGAGCGACACGGTGGGGTTCATCCGCAAGCTGCCCCATCAGCTTGTGGATGCGTTCGGGGCGACGCTGGAGGAGACCAGGCGCGCGGAGCTGCTGGCGCACGTGATCGACGCGAGCGCGCCGGAGGTCGAGCGGGAGGCGATGAGATGCTCGGTCGATGAGACGCTGCGGGAGATCGGGGCGGATGAGAGTCCGCGGGTGCTGGTGCTGAACAAGGTCGACCTGCTGAGCGTGCAGGAGCGTGAGGAGTTGCGCACGAATCACCCGGAGGCTGTGCTCGTGAGCGCTGGGACGGGCTTTGGCCTGGAGGAGCTGGGGGAGAGGATCGAGCGCGAGCTGGCGCATACGTTGCGCTCGGTGGAGTTGCTGGTGCCTTACGCCAACGGCGGCAGCCTGGCGGAGCTGCACGAGGTGGCGGGCGAGATCGCGCGCCAGGACACGCCCGAGGGGGTCAGGGTGCGGGCGCTGGTGCCGGCACGGTTCGCGGAGCGCTTCGCCCGGTTTGCGGTTGCTTCCTAGGGCGTCTGCTGCCATGCTGGCCGATTGGAGATCCCTTCGATCTCCAATCGGTAAGGACGCAGGGAGCGTGGCGTGCTGGCCGAAACGGGGATGCGAGCGGAGCGAGTGTCTCCCGGCTTCGGTACGCGAGCGACCGAGGACGCAGCATCGCGCCGCGCAGCAGGCGTCCTAACGGTCGTCACCGTCGCCTGAGAGCACTCCCCGCTGCTGGCGGGAGAGGAGCTTGTCGAGATTCGCCTGGGCGATCTCCTCAAGATCGAGGCCGAGCTCGCTCGCGAGTTGGGCGACATACCAGAGCACGTCGCCGAGCTCCTTGGCCATCGCCGCACGACGCTCGTCCGAAACCTGGCCGCCGTCGTCGCGGATCGCCTTCTTGGCGTGCTCGGCGACCTCGCCGGCCTCGCCGGAGAGCCCGAGGGCGGGGTAGGCGAGCCACGCTGACGCCTCGCGCGGATATTCGGCGGTGCGGCGCGAGAGGCGCTGGTATTCGGAGAGATCCATGGCCGTGAAACGACTCGACCCGCCGGAGCGGGTCGGGTGCAGGAGGAGCTGCCTCCAAGTGACTGTCAACCTGATCCCGAAGGCTAACAGAGCGAGCGCTGCACCCGGCAAGAAACAACGATCCCCCAAGGTCGAACCCTTCGATAGTGTGTCCTGGATGGAGGGGTTGCTGTCGTTGCGTGGGGTGTGGTTGAGCTATCCGCGCGGGCGCCGGCATGTGGTGCGGGTGCTGATGGACGTCTCGCTGGAGATTCATCCCGGCGAAGTGGTGTCGGTGCTGGCTCAACGCGCGCAAGGCAAGACCTCGTTGCTGCGGGTTGCGGCGGGGATGGAGCGCCCGGATCGCGGGAGCGTGCTGTTCGCAGGCAAAGACATGTGGCGCGAGGACGTGGGTCATCGTCGTCGCCGCCGTCGCCGCAGGGGCGTCCGTTCGCTGAGCGTTCCGGTCGCGCTGGCGCGGATGTCGCCTCCCGATGTGGAGGTGCCGGTGGGGGAGGGCATGGCGCTTCCGCTGATGGGCGTGCACCGGGGAGGACCGGCCCGCGAGCTGGCCGAGCGGGCGCTTCAGGACGTGGGCGCGGCGGAGTGCGCTCAGCGCCGCTGGGGCGATCTGAGCGACGTCGAGCGGGCGCGCGTGGCGATCGCGCAGGCGATTTCGCGCGACCCGAAGGTGCTGCTCGTGGACGATCTGACGGCTACGTTGGGCTTGGGCGACACCGAAGAGGTCGCGATGCTGCTGCATTCGCTGGCCGGCGAACGTGGGCTCGGGGTGTTGGCGAGTGTGGGGGACGTGCGAGCGACGAGGTGGTCTGACCGGGTGGCGGCGCTCGCGGGCGGGGCGTTGATCCTGGAGCCGCCCTCGCGTCCGCAGGCGCCTGAGCAGGCGTATTCGAATGTCGTCGAGTTTCCCGGCGCCTAGGAATGTGGATACGAGCTGCGGCCGTGCTCTTTATAGATCCGAACAGTTCTCTCCGAGCATCCCGTATAGGCATTACGATTAGTTGACATGGCGAGCACCGTCCAACAGTCTGAGATGTCAGCCGGCGAGATCGTGCTCGGCCTGTTGATCGAAGAACCGGACACCTGCTACCACCTGGACAAACGCATAGCCGAACGCCTCGGCTCGGCCCAGTTCAGCCGCGGTGCGGCCTCCAGGGCGGTGGAACGGCTGCTGGAGCGCAAGCTCGTCCGTCCGGCGGACGTCGAGGGGCGCCCGGAACTGCGCGTGGTGGACGGACGCAAGAAAACGGTCTACGAGAGCACTCCGTCGGGGGTGGACCATTTCGAGCGGTGGTTGCGCGCCTCGACGCAGACCCCGCCGGTGCGGGAGGAGCTGCATGCGAAAATCGCGCTGTGGGGATCGGCGGAGCTGCCGCGCCTGATCGAGATCGTGCGCGAGGCGGAGATGGCGTGCACGCTGCGACTCAGTGACGCGAACCGGGAGATGCGCGCCGAGCGCCAGACGAGCGAGGTGAGCGATTGGGAGCGGACGATGCAGCTGATCGTCTCGGCCGGTGAAGCGACTTGGTGGGACGCGAGGATCAAGTGGCTGCAGAACGTGCGTATGTATCTGGAGCGTGAGCATGCGCGCCGTCAGGCACAGTCCGGCCCGCGACAGACGCGGGCGCCCGCGCGGTGATGGATCCCGTTCTGTCGCTGCGGGAGGTGTCGTTGAGCTTCCCGCGGGGGCGACGGCACGTCGTGAGGGTGCTGGCGGACGTTTCGCTCGATCTGCATGCGGGCGAAGTCGTGAGCGTGCTGGCGGGGCGTTCACAGGGCAAGACGTCGCTGTTGCGGGTCGCGGCGGGCATGGAGCGCCCCAGTCGCGGCAGCGTGGTGTTCGCCGGGGAGGACGTGTGGCGGCTGTCTGACCGGCGACGCTCGCGACTGCTGAGCTCGGAGATCGGGCTCGTCGAGCGCGCCGCGCCGCATCTCGACGTCCCGGTGCTGACGGGCGTCGCCCTGCCGCTGCTGGACCGGTATGGCCGCCGTGAGGCCTACGCGCGAGCCAAGAGCGCGCTCGCACAGGTCGGCGCGAGCGAATGCGGGCGCCAGCACTGGGGTGAATTGGCCGACTCCGAGCGGGCCCTGGTCGCGTTGGCGCACGGGATCGCGCGCGAGCCGAGGCTGCTGCTGGTGGATGACCTTGCGGCTGCGCTGGGGATCGAGGAGCACGCCGAGATCGGCGAGCTGCTCGGCATGCTCGCCGCCGAGCGGGAGATCGCGGTGCTCGTCTGCGCGGGGGATTTGGGACCGACGCCCATCGCGGAGCGAGTGGGGTCGCTTGGCGGGGGCGCGCTGCTGGTCTCACCGGCCGTTCCTGCGGCCGGGACGAACGTGCTCGAGTTCCCGGGCGAGCATCGCCGGCGCGCGTGCACCTGATGCTCGAGCTGCGCGACCTCGTCAAGCATTATCGCGTGGGCGAAGCCGAGCCGGTGAGAGCGGTTGACGGAGTGTCGCTGTCGGTGGCAAGGGGAGAGCTGGTGGCGCTGTATGGGCCGAGCGGGTCGGGTAAGACGACGCTGTTGATGCTGATCGCGGCGCTGATCGAGCCCGACGAGGGGACGGTGCTGGTCGGAGGTCGCGATCTCGCGGGCTTGAGCGACGCGGAACGCTCGCATTACCGGCTGCGCGAACTGGGGTTCGTGGATCAGTCCTCGGATCTGCTGCCTGGCGGCAATGTCGTGCAGAACGCGGCGATGAAGCTGTGGCTGCTCGAACATACGCGCGACGCCGAACACCGCATCGAGCCGCTGCTCGTGCGCCTGGGCCTCGGCGACCGGCTCGGTTTTCGCGCCGACCAGCTGTCGATGGGCGAGCGCCAGCGGGTGATGATCGCGCGGGCTCTGTCGACGGGCCCGAAGCTCGTGCTCGCCGACGAGCCGACGGGCAACCTGGACACTCATCGCGGCCGTGAGATACTCGCGCTGCTGGTAGAGGTCTGTCGCGAGCAGGACGCGGCCGTACTGCTCGTCACCCACGATCCGCAGGCGACGGCGTTCGCCGACCGGGTGTTTGCGCTGCGCGACGGCAAGCTCGTCGATTACGAGCCCGACCACCTGTTCATGCCCGCCCGGGCGCCCGAGCCCGCCGGATAGAGAATGCGGCTGTCAAACATCGCCCACCTGTATGTGGTGCGACTCAAAGCGCGCGTGGTGCTCGTACAGGAGCTGTTCGCGGTCCTTGGAATCGCCGTGGGGGTGGCGTTGCTGTTCGCCTCTCAGGTGGCCAGCACGAGCCTTAATGGATCCGTTTCACAACTCGCCAGTGGGGTTGTCGGGCAGTCAAAGTACCAGCTGAAGGCTCGAGGGTCGCATGGCTTCAGCGAGTCCATGATGGGCGAGATTCAGCGCTTGCGGGGAGTGCGTGGAGTGGTGCCCGTTCTGGAGACTCAAGCAAATGTGATCGGACCTCATGGCAGCCAATCGGTCGATTTGATTGCCACTAACCCTCGCTACGTGCGCCTTGCGGGGCATCTCTTGCGGCATTTCACCGCCGCGCCGCTCGTTAGTAGGCGTGTCCTTGCGCTAACAACGCCGGTTGCAAACAAGGTTGGCGTGGGTCCGCTGGAACCCGTCAGACTACAGATCAACGGGACTATCGTGCATACGTTTGTAGGCCTCGAACTAACGCACCGCAGCATCGGCCCGTTGGTCAACAGCCCGATTGCGCTTGCGCCATTGGCCTACGCTCAACGGCTGGCCGGCATGCAGCACCGGATCACACGGCTGCTCGTCCAAGTACAGCCTGGTGAAGACCGAGCGGTGTACGCAGAACTGGTGAGGCTCGCCTCGGGCAAGATAAACGTCGAGCCTGCAAACTACGATGCCACGCTATTTAGCCAGGCCGCGGGTCCTATTAATCAGACGACAGTCCTGTTTGCGACGATATGTGCATTGGTTGGTTTCATGTTCGCGTACTGCGCAATGCTGCTGACAACCCATCTGCGGCGAGGCTTGATAACGGATCTGCGCCGTGATGGTGCCACACGTTGGAGTGTGGTCAAGGCATTGTTATTTGATGCGCTGGTGCTTGGGATTATCGCCTCGTTGCTAGGCCTGGCTCTCGGACAGATTCTGTCGGCCCTTGTGTTCAAGGCTAATCCTGGATATCTCTCGTTTGGGTTTCCGGTCGGAACAGCGCAGGTCGTTAGATGGCAAACGGTGGTCATCGCCGTTGGCGCCGGCGTGTTGGCGGCCTGCGTTGGCGTACTAACACCTTTGCGTGATCTGTGGACATCACCGACATCCACAAGTTCTCGGGTGGAGCCAATTTTTAGTCTGCGGAGATGTGGCATGCTGGCTGGCGGAGCAATATGCTTGGGTATCACGACGGCTATTTTGCTTACAGGAGTGACCAGCGTGCGATTGGCCGTGGCCGGGATAGTCTGCCTCATTGTCTCCTTGTTCTTGCTGCTGCCCGTGCTTATCGACCTGATCGTGGTCGGATTTGACGCCTTGCAACGACCGATTGGTTCCGGACAGACTGAGGTTGCAGTCCTAGAGTTGCGCTCGCCACGAACTCACATACGGTCGGTTGCGATCGCAGCAACTGGAGCGATCGCTGTGTTTGGCATCGTTGCAATCCAAGGCGGGCGAGCAAACCTCCAGAACGGCCTTGACCGCCTCGCACACGACGTAAGCCATGCCTCCGATCTATGGGTCATCCCTCCGGGAGAACAGGACCTGCTCACGACCGACTCATTTCAAGGCATACCTCTATCAAGGCTTACCGGTCTGTCAGGGATAAGCACGGTCGGCACCTACCACGCAGATTTTCTTGAATATAGCGGCCGTCGCGTCTGGGTGCTTGCGCCACCACCAACGGCACTGTCCATTATACCCCCAAGTCAGATCGTATCAGGTAACTTCACGCTGGCCAATTCGCGACTTCGTTCCGGCGGATGGGCCGCTATCTCACAGACTCTCGCCGCAACTCATCATCTGCACATTGGGGATTCGTTCACGCTACCGGCGTCTCGCGAAACCAGACTCCGCGTTGCCGCACTGCTCACGAATCTGAGTTGGCCACCAGGTGCAATCATTCTCAATGACAAGGATTACACCACCGCATGGAAAAGCTCCGATCCCAGTGCATACAATATGATGCTTACGTCTGGCGCTTCGGCCAGCCGGGTCGCCCATGAGGTTCAAAGCGCACTCGGACCCCGATCGGGGCTCGTCGTCCAGACGGCTCAGCAGCATGAACAGAGCCTGCTGGCCGGAAGCCACAAAGGGCTAAAGCGATTGAGTCAAATCACTTTGCTCATGATCCTGGGTGGAGCACTGGCAACCGCGACGATCATGGGGGCATTGATCTGGCAGCGGCGCCGGCGGTTTGCGCGAATGAAGATCCAAGGCTATGACAGCCGAACTCTGTGGTGGGCTCTTATCTGCGAGAGTGCCGTGCTACTGGGCGCCGGTTGTTTGATCGGTGCGGTATTTGGCACCTACAGCGAGCTTCTGCAGAGCCACTCGCTCGTGACTGTCACCGGCTTCCCGGTTGTAATCACACTCCAGGTGCTTATCGCACTCTGGAGTTCCGCACTGGTCGTCCTTCTCGCGGTGGCGATCATCGCAATTCCGGGCTACCGCGCGGCAACTGTGGCACCATACCCGTGGCCTGACATTTAGTTCTTTCGTCGCCCACGTACAAACAACTGCGACCCCGGCGTAAATGGCTTTCTTGACTTTAAAGGAAGATGTCCGAAGTTCCTCTACAGCCGTCTTCTAAACTTGAAATAATCGTGCCGTTGGAGGTATTGGTATCCAATCCCTACCTCCATTACAAGTTTCAACGCTCCTCGCAGCAACGACACGTGGGCTGCTCTGGAGTCGGCACAAGACCTCGCGCGAGATGTACGCTTGGCGCAGGAAGGCAGTCGCCATTCCCGACCCGCAAACGCGCGCCGACGCGCTTGACTCGCTTGTGCGCAAGCGCGACAACGTGGAAGGCGCTTCGCTGTTTTCGATCCTTCCCAGAAATAGGTGTGCGCCCCTGCTGAAGTTGCTGGTCGCTTACCAGATCATGTGGGACTTTTTGGATAGCGTAAGCGAGCGCGGCGCGTGCACCGGTCAGGTCAATGGGCGTCAGCTACATCGCGCACTTGTCGAGGCGCTTGATCCCGATTCGCCCATATCGGACTACTACCGATATCACCCCTGGAAGGACGATGGTGGATATCTACTGGCGCTCGTCGAAACATGCCGATCGATGTGTACTAAGTTGCCCTCTTACCACCGTGTGCGCCGCCAGATGCTCGATGGCGTCGAGCGCTGCGCAATCCAAAGCCTCAATCACGAGCCCGATCCATTCAGACGTGACCTGGAGCTAAGACAGCGAACCGAACGTGAATTCGCTGATGCGTACGACCTTAACTGGTTCGAGCTCGCAGCGGCGGCCAGTGCGTTTACGCCACACGTCCTGCTCGCGCTTGCATCCGAAGTGTCTTGCGAACGTCGGGAGGTGGTCGCCGTCCAGTCAGCCTACTTTCCATGGATTGCGCTTGCAATCACAATGCTAGACAGCTTCGTTGATCTTGCAGATGATAGTGCCAAGGCAAGTCACAGCTATATGGCTCACTACGTCAGTGAGACCGCCGCGCTGGATAGCCTCACACGGATCATAAAAAAGGGTATTAGCCAAGCCACGGCCCTTCCCAAAGGCCGTCGCCATGCTGTGCTGATCGAGGGAATTGTCGCGTGGTATCTATCTGTTAATAGCGTAAGTACACCGGCGGCCCGCAAGAACACGCGCTTACTCGCAAATGCCGGCGGCTCACTTACTCGATTGTTGCTCCCGATGGCACGTGTATGGCGGGCGACGAGAACACAACGATCGGGGTGGCGGAGTGGTGATGGGGAACCGCCGCGATGCTCACGACTTCCGCGAGTGATCCAAACGTATTTGATTTGGAGGACGCCACATGCACAAATGAAGCGACGCCAAACACGATTTGGCAATCACTTCATTCTGGACATTACGAGCTTTCCGACGCTCGTATGTCTATGCGATCCCGTCCAGGTTAAAGCCATGTTGATGGCTCCGGCCGACAGGCTTTACCCGGGAGAGGGTGGTGCGAAGATAGAGTCGATCGTCGGTCCGAACTCCTTTATGCTCCTTGATCAAGGAGACCATTTGCACGGGCGCAAGGCTTTGCTCCCAGCGTTGCGCCCTCGCGCGGTTCACAAAGAAACCGACTGGATCCTGGAAACGGTTCGACATCTAACTGCCTCGTGGCCGCGAGATGTTGATTTTCCCGTGCTTCCCCATCTTCACCGTTTGACGTTGGACATCATCCTTAGAAGGATATTCACGGATTCGGAATCCGAGGACAGACTACCAACGCTGCGGAAAACGATTATAGCGATGCTGGCTGTAACCGACAGCGTTGTGTATCCGCTTCCATTGTTGCGGCATGGTCCCGGACGAGTCATCTGGAGACGTTTTCTTCGACAACGATCTGACACAGATACGTTGATAAATGGACTAATTGATGAGCGTGATACCGCAAGCGAACCAGACCGGGATGACGTGCTGGCCACGCTCATGATGGACCTCAACCCGGATGGCTCTCCGCTGTCACGACCGCAATTGCGTGACAACCTCGTAACGGTGCTCGCATCCGGCTATGAGACAACGTCCTCGCAACTCGCCTGGGCATTTCAACTACTCGCGCATAACCCGGGAGTACAGCGACGGCTGATCAAAGAGATCGACGAGGACGCTGGCGACGCCTACTTGACGGCGACAATCAAGGAGGTGCTGCGCCACCGGACGGTGTTCCCTCTCACCGTCCCCCGCGCGGTCAAGCAGCCGATCGAGATCGGCGGGTGGACGTATCGCCCGCCGGCGTATTTGGTTGGGTGCCTCTACCTGCTGCATCATGATCCGGAGGTTTATCCCGAGCCGGAGGAGTTTCGTCCGGAGCGGTTCTTGGAAGGGCAGCCGAGCCCGTACACGTATCTGCCTTGGGGAGGGGGACGTCGTCGCTGTCCGGGCTCGCATCTGGCGTTGCTGGAGATGAAGACGGTGTTGCGCGCGGTGCTTGAGACGATGACGGTCGCTCCTGCGAGCAGGCGTATGGAGCGTCCGAAGTGGCGCAGCGTGATCGTGACGCCGCATGCCGGTTCGCGCGTGGTCCTGCGCCCTCGGGAGCGCCAAGCCGGCCCGCTGAGACCTGTCCGACAGACGCCTGTCGCGGCCTGTCCGGCGGCGATCCGGATGGCCAATCGCCCCAGGACATAGATCATATGTGGGGATATAGCGACATGTCGCTATACACGGGCGTTCAGGCCCGTCATGATCAGGGCGGTGGTAAGGATTGATGCCGCCGACCGAGCTTTTCTTGACCTTCCCAGAGGGCCAGGCGTCGCCCGGTTGCAGTGTCACCCCACCCTTACCTCCGTCTCGCCAGAGATGGGCCGGGCGTCGTCATACGGTGTCCGGCCCTTTACGAGCGTGCTTGGGAGCGTTTCCGGCCGCTCGCGCCTGTGGCGAGGAGCGGCCCGCTGACCATGCCTCCTCGCGCGGGCACCAGCTATCCGGACACTTGGAGGATTCCCGACCTCTCCGAACCGCGCTACTCGCAGTCGCTCGAGCGAGGTCTGGCGATCCTGGAGTGCTTTACGCCCGACAGACCGGTGCTCGGGATCGCGGACATCGCCACGCAGCTCGGGATGAGCCGCTCGACGACTCACCGCTATGTCACGACTTTGCTGGCGCTCGGATATTTGAAGCAGGGAGCGAGGCGCAAGTACCGGCTCGGATTGCGCGTGACCGACCTGGGGATGTCGGCGCTGAACGAGACGAGCCTGCGCGAGCACGCCGAAGCCGATCTCGGTGAGTTGGCCCACCGGGCGGGCTACGCGACGAGCATCGCGGTGCTCGACGGCGAGGAGGTCCTGTATGTCGATCACATTCAGGGGCTTCGCCGTCGCCACGTCCCCGGGCCCGCGCTGGGGGCGGGATCGAGAGTGCCCGCGTACTGCACGGCGCTCGGCAAGGTGCTGCTCGCGCACCTGCCCGAGTATGAATGTCGCGAGATCCTGTCGAGCTTGGATCTCAAGCGTGAGGGTCCGAACACGATCGTGAGCAAGAACACGCTGCGCGACGAGCTCATCCAGGTCTTGGAGGAAGGACTCGCCGTCGAGGATCAGGAGCTCGTGGAGGGCAGGGTCGCGATCGCTGCGCCGGTATTCGACGAGGCCGGTGAGATAACAGCCGCGATCGACCTGACCGCCGGCGCCGAGATGATCGCCGTCGAGGAGTTCGCGGACGCACTCGGCCCGCACCTGATCTCGACCGCCGACCGCATCTCCTCCCGCCTGGGCAACCGGCGCGAGAGCGAGGGGCGAGAAAACTGAGCGAGTCGGTCGCGGGCACGCGGCCTCCCGGCCCCGTACGCGGTCTCCTAGCCCCGCTACACCCCCGCGGCGCGACGAGCGCTGCGATGCGCTTCGCGCTCCAGGTCGTCCTCGAGCGGGTTCAGCTCGCTCGGATCTAAGTTCAGCGCCTGAGCGATCAGCCAGTCGGCGAACCACGTGTTCTTGGGCAGCAGCGGGCCGTGCAGATAGGTGCCGACGGTGGCGCCCCGGCGCGCTCCCTCCTGACCTGAGCGACCGTCGTTGCCGTGGCCCTTGACGACGCGCCCCAGCGCTCGGGCGTCCTCGCCGAGATGGGTGCGGCCGCCGTGATTCTCGAACCCCGCGAGCATCCGCGGATCGGAGCCGTCCCCGAGGGAGACCTCGATCGCGACGTTTCCGATCAGGCGCGGACCGGGATCGCGCACGGTGCGCACGTCCAGCAGGCCGACGCCCTCGATCTCCTGCTCACCGATCGTGTATGAGTGGCCGAGCAGCTGGTATCCGCCGCACACTCCGAGGACGACCGCGCCGCGCGCGGCGGCCTCGTGCAGTGCCGCCTGCTTGGTCTGCAACAGATCCTCGGCGCACAGCCGCTGGTCGCGGTCCTGACCGCCTCCGATGTAGAACAGGTCGTGAGCGTGCGCGTCCAGCGGCTCCCCGAGTCCGCTGCCGGCCGACTCGAAGGCGATGCCGCGCCATTGACAGCGGCGCTGCAGCACGAGCAGGTTGCCGCGATCGGCGTAAATGTTCATCAGGTCCGGGTACAGCGCGCATACGCGCAGCGTGGGTCTGCTCACGTGGCTCAACGCCATGAGCTGCCGGCCTCTCCGCGTCGCACGAGTGCCTCGCGCAGCGCGAGCATCGCGGTGTATGTCGGCAGCACGTACAACGGCTCTCGATCGCCGGTGCCGGGACGGTCGGCCGCGGCGGTGGTGAGCGCCCGTCCGAGATCTTCGATCACTCTGATGCGGCGCGGATCGATCCCGGCGTACTTCAACCGCAATGCCAGCTCGCTCGCGCGGGTTCCGGCGCAGGTGACGCTGCGTAGGCGATCGGCCAGCAGCTCGTAGTCTGCGTCCCAGATCCAGGAGACGTCGCGGCCGTCGGCGATGTTGTCGTTGAGGACGCCCAGCAGATCGTGCTCGCCCGGTTCCAGCGCCAGCGTGCGCAGCACCTCGTTCGCGCCGGCCGGGTTCTTCACGAGCAGTATCTGCGTTTCGCGTCCGTCCACGGTCACGGTCTCGGCACGGCCGAATGCGGCCGTGGCGCTCTGCAATCCCGCCACGATGTCTTCCAGGTCCACTTCCAGTGCGACCGCGAGCGCGGCTGCCGCGAGCGCGTTGTAGACGTTGTACAGGCCGGGCAGGGACAGCGTTACCTCGGCCTCGCCTGCGGGAATGCTGAGGTGGAAACGGGCCCCGCGCACCCCTTCGAGCTTGACCGCGCTCGCGCGGACGGTGGGGGAGGGGCGGCGCTGTCCGCAGCTGGGGCAGTGGTAGTGGCCGAGATGGCCGAGATAGATGACGTCGAACACGTACGGCGCCCCGCAGCGGCGGCAGTGCTTGGCGTCGGCGGCATGCGCCATGCCGGCCAGCGCCGGGGAGTCGTCTTGCACGCCGAAGTACACGACCCGGCCGCTGTCATCGCCGGCGCTCTCGCCACCCGCGGCGCCGTCGCGGCCCCGTGCGAGATCGGCGACGAGCGGATCGTCGGCGTTCAGTACGAGCGTCGCCGTTCGTGCAGGCCCGTCGCGCAGAGCCGCGGCCCAGCTGTCGGCGATCGTCTCGAGCTCGCCGTAACGGTCGAGCTGGTCGCGGAACAGGTTCGAGAGCAGCACGGCGCGCAGTCCGTGTAGTTGAGCGGCGATAGGAGCAAGCCACAGCTCGTCGACCTCGAACAGGCCCAACTCGCCCGCGATCCGTCCGCGCGGACGAGCGGCCGAAAGCAGCGTCGAGGCGATTCCTCCCGCCATGTTCGCGCCCGCCTGGTTGTGCACCAACTGGACACCGTGGCGCTCGAGGATCGAGGCGATCATCGCGGCCGTGGTCGTCTTGCCGTTGGTCGCCGACACGAGCACGCTGCCCTGCTTCAGGCGCGCGGCGAGCGTGCCGAGCGCGTCCGGCTGCAACCTCAACAGCACCTTGCCCGGCGCGCTCGTGGCCCCGCCTCCGCGCAGCCGCGAGAGGGCGCCGGCTGCCCGCGCAAGCGCGAGCTTCGGCGCCAGCAGGCTCGCCATCAGGACGCCTCGCGCCCGAACGCCGTTCCCGCCCCGACATCCTGCGGAACGAGCACCTTGATCGCGCCCGGCAAGGCGCGCACGCGCACGGGCAGCTCGCCGATCGGGTCCCCGTCGGCGTACATCTGGAAGGGCCGGTCGGCGCTGACGGAGATCTCATGTGCGCGCCAGACGCGCACTCCGGGCTGGGACACGTGCGCTCCGTTGAACACCTTCGGCAGTATCTTCGTCACGAACCTGAACTTGCTGACGTTCTCCAGGGCGAGCACGTCGAGCAGGCCGTCGTCGAGCAGAGCGTCCGGAGCGGCGCGCATCCCGCCGCCGTAGGCCTGGGAGTTGCAGGCGCCGACGGTGTACGCCAGAACGCTCACGCGCTCGCCCGGCGGATCGAGCTCGATCTCGAACCGGGCCGCACGCCACGCGATCAGGGCCCGCAGCGCACCGTATACGTACACCAGGTTGCCCAACCACGACGGCGCCTGGTTGGCGATGTGGTTGGCCTCGGAGTCAAATCCCACCGAGGCGATCCCGACGAATGCGCGACGCCCGTTCACCTCCCCGACGTCCATCGCGCGTGGGATTCCGTGCGCGATCGTGGTGCACGCCTGCAGTGGGTCCAGGGAGATCCCCAATACTCGCGCGAGATCGTTGCCGCGCCCGCCCGGGAGCACACCCAGCACGGCGCCGGGCACTTCGCGCAGCGCGTCGGCGACGGCCCCGATCATGCCGTCGCCGCTGAGCACCGCCACCGTCTCGCCGGCACGGGCGCCTTCGATCGCGAGGGCGCGGGCGTGCTCGAGATCGCGCGTGTCCTCGCGGCGAACCGCCAATCCGAGCTCACGCAGGCGACGCTGCACGCCCGCAGCGGCCTTACGCGCGCGACCGCCTCCGGCGGACGGGTTCACCAGCAGGCATACGGGCTCGGGCAACTCAGCGAGTCCAGTCTTGCGAACGCATGAACGCGATCACCTCGTCCGGGCGGTCGGTGATGACGTAGGCGTCGATGATCGCTCCCGCGGAGTTGATCGTGATCGACAGCCCCGATTCGACCCGGCGCACCTTGGATATCGCGGCGACGGGACGCCCGGCGCCCATTCGCGGCTTGACACGGCCCGTGGCGATGCGGTGCACCGCCTCGTGCTCTGCGAGCGTGTCGAGCAGGCGGCGGTAGTCCTTGCGCGAGCTGTGCTTGTGGTGCGTTTGTTTGGCCATCGGAGACATCTTCGCGCAACTCCCCGATGCATCCCGGCACAGGGCCCGCTCAGGAACTGCCGCGGGCCTGCGCCTGCGCGCGATTGCGCCGGCGGCGGCCGATCGTGGCGACCACGGCGATGGCGGCCGCCACGAGGAAGAAGCCGAGCAGGACGCCGGGCGCGATGCCCAGGCCGCCGAACGGCAGCGAGATAAGCTCGACGATGCCGAGGCCGATCGCGAGCAGCACCACGATCAGGATCACGATCAACACGATCCCGCGCACGCGCGCAAGGATGCCGGCGGAGCCGGGGGGAATGAGCAGGCCCATCGCGCGCAGCGCGAACATCTGCCGGCCCGTCGGCGGGGTCTGCCCGAGCCGCTCGACCGCGTCCTTGAGGTCTCCGGCGCGGCGTTCGGCCAGCGCCAGCGAGGCGTCGGCCATCCGCCGCAGCTGCATGCGCTCCTGCGGCCGGGCCGCGGCGATCGCGCGCTGGAAGTAGCCGCGCGCCTCCTCGGCGTCGAAGCGCTCGGATGCGCGCGCGCCGAGGATCGCGAGCGCGGCGGACTTGTACTTGGTCTCGTTCTGAAGCTCCTCGTCTGAGCGCTGCTCGAGCGCCTGGATCGCCTCCACGGCGCCGCGCTGCTCCATCCGGACCTGACGTTGTTTGGGCGCCATCGCGCGATCATTCTACGGTCTGCGCGGCGGTCGGGCGACTGCGGGGTGGGGGCGAGGGCTCTTATCGAGGACGAGTTCGCCCTCAGAGGCATGGCGGCTCGCGGCAAATGCTCTCGCGGGCGCGCTTCAGGCGATATTCTCGAACGATGCCCACCGATCGTGTGAGTCGATTGCGGATCTGCCTCGGCTGCCTGTGCGCGATCTTCGCTCTGGTTCCCGCAGCGCTGTGCACGCCGGCCGCCGTGGCGGTGAGCGCCGCAGGAGGGAGCGCGTTCAGCGAATTAACCGAAGGCGGCAAGGAAACGTCGGCCGGCACGACGCCGAAGACGGCCACCACCACCCCGACCACCCCCAAAGAAGCGACGGCGTCGACTGCGACGTCCAACTCGAATGCCAGCAGTGTGCTGCTGCTGGGACTGATCGCGGCGATGGCGCTGATCGGCGGCATCGGGTTCATGATCCTGCGCGACGCGCACCGGGTGGCGCCGGTTCCCGATGGGCAGGTGACCGCACAGGGACGGCCCGCGCAGGATGTCGCCACGATGATGCGCAAGCGTCGCGCGAAAGCGAAGGCCGCGCGCGCTCAGCGCAAGCGCAACCGCTGAGATCGCGCTCGCCGTATGACGCGAGCGGCGGTGATGCGTCCGCGCGCGGGCGCGATCGGCGTTCTGAGCCGGCTCCTCACGGCCGGCCGGCGGATGCGCCGCGGGGAGGAGGGTGCGCCTGAGCCGTGCGGCCCGCGTCGACGCGGGCGTGGGCGAGGGCGGGGAGAGCACGGGTGAGGATCCAGCGGTGATGCGCCAAGCGCGATACTGCCACCGTCGTCTTCTGAGCCGCCGGCGCCGTCCGCATTGCCGCCCGCGGCGTTGACGCTCATCGCCTGATCGTTGCGAAACGGGAGCCACAGCATCAGCGCCGCGACCGGCAGCTTCACCAGCCCGAGGAGGACGATGACCATCCACAACGACATACTCATTGCGATGCTACTACCGTCGCTCGCGAATGTCTGAGATCGACCTGCGGCGCCACATCGATGGGGTTTCGTGACTGACGCGAACTCGGAATTGGAGGCCCTGCGGCGAGACGTTGTCGACTGCCGGCGCTGCCCGCGGCTGGTGGCTTGGCGCGAGCAGGTGGCGCGCGAGCGCAAAGCCGCGTTCGCCGATCAGACGTATTGGGGCAGGCCGCTACCCGGCTTCGGCGACCCGCGGGCGCGCTTGCTGGTGCTGGGGCTGGCCCCGGCTGCACACGGCGCGAACCGGACCGGCAGGATGTTCACGGGCGATCGCTCGGGGGATTTTCTGTATGCGGCGATGTGGCGCGCCGGCTTGGCCGATCAGCCGAACTCGACCGCGCGCGATGACGGTCTGAGGCTGCGCGACGCGTGGGTCACCGCGGCCGTTCGGTGCGCGCCGCCGGCGAACCGGCCCGCACCGGATGAGCGCGACGCGTGCTTACCGTGGAGCGTGCGCGAGCTGGGGTTGCTGCGCCGCGTGTCGGTGATTCTGTGTCTTGGCGCCTTCGCATGGGACGCCGCTCTGCGTTTGAGCTCAGCGGTGGCTGAGGTGCGCATTGACGGCTTGCCGGCGATGCGCTCTGGGAGCGCTGCGCTGCCGCGCCCGCGCCCGCGATTTGGGCACGGCGCCGAGTACCAAGGCGCCCGCTACACGCTGCTCGGCTGCTACCACCCGAGCCAACAGAACACGTTTACCGGCAGACTGACTGAGCCGATGATCGACGCCGTGCTCTCGCGCGCCCGTGACCTGGCGGGCACAGCGCCTGGCCGGCTCAGGCCTCGATCAGTGCACGGATCTCCTCCGGCATGATCACCAGGATCGCCCCGATCTCATCGAGCGGGAGGCGCTTGCGCAGGACGGCGGTGACGGCCGTGACCGCGCCGGATGCCTCGTGCTCGCCGGAAAAGCGGCCCTCGCTGACGACGTGCGCCAGGAACGTGTCGAGCGTGTGGGGCGGCATCGGCTTGCGGCTCGGGTCCCAGTCCTCGTAGTAGATCCCACGGATCAGGGTCGGCAGCTGAGCGGCGAGCTTCGCGGACACCTCGATGGTGAGCCGGTCACGCAGGACGTGCAGAACGGCTCGCAGCGCGCGATAGGCGTACTGAAGATCGTCGCCATCGCCGAGTTCGCCGGCGACGTCTTTCAGCCAGATGTTCGCCTTTTCGGCGCTGCGCTCGATGATCGCGGGCTGCGATTCGTGACCGCTGTGCATCTCGATCTCCCTTTGGTGTGAATGCCGCGTGTACGGCATCGCGTTCGAGCCGCAGCGTTTCGCATCGCGTATGACTTCACATCCGGAGACCTTCGTGAACGCCGTTCCGTACTAACCCGCAGGCCCAGTTGTTATACTTGTCAGGTATGACTTATCGTGTGGGTGCCAAGGGTCAGGTCGTGATCCCAAAAGACTTGAGGGAGCGCGCGGGTCTGCATCCCGGGGTGGACGTCGAGTTTAAACTGAATGGGAAGCATGTGACGATGATTGCCGCGAAGCATCGCTCGACGCTCGGGGGACGGTTCGCCGGCAGTGGCATGGCCGCACGCCTGCTCGTCGATCGCGCACGTGAACCTCGTTGAACGCCTGTCTTGACTCGTGGGCAGTGTTGGCCTGGCTCGACGGAGAGCAACCGGCGAGAGATCGCGTTGATGAACTACTCGACAGCAGGCCGACGATCAGTTGGGTGAACGCAATCGAGGTCTACTACCGAGTCGAGCGCGATCACGGACGGACTCATGCAGAGGAGATTCTCCAACAGCTCCGGAGCGAACTGGAGTTCGACTTGCCGGGCGTAACGAGGATGGTCGACGTTGCTCGCTTGAAGGCCGCTAGGCCGATCGCACTCGCGGATTGCTTTGCAATCGCCGCAGCGGTCGCGCAAAAGGCCGTCCTGCTAACGGGAGATCCTGAGATCCTTGACGCCGACGAACTGCCGTGTCCCGTCGAGGACCTCCGCCCGTCCGGTAGTTGACATAACATAGATTATCGAGCGTTGGACGGTGGTGCATCGGCATCCCCGACCTCCACCCCCACGCCCTACGCCACGGCTTCGTAACGCTCTCGCTCGACGAAGGAGCATCGTTGCGGGACGTGCAGGACGCCGCCAGGCACGCCGATCCCCGCACGACACGGCGTTATGACAAGAACCGAAACAGCCTCAACCGTCACCCCACCCACCGGCTACTCGGCGCACTCGAGCCGTAGCCGACAACGTGTTGCACGTCCTCCCCCGGGAACCGCCACAGACGTCCCTATCCTCTCGGGAAGATGACGGTACCTCAAAGCACCCCGCGCGCACTCGGCGTTGAGCCGAGACCCTAAGCCGTTGGAGAAGCCGGGGACTCTTGCATGCACGCAAACTGCACAGCGATCAGTTGCGGCCTGACCGTGAGGACGCCTCGCCTCTGGTGGAGATCGGGGCCGCGCCCATGGTGGTGTGCGGCAGCGACGATCTCGTGGCCGTCAAAGCGCGCCCTGTGGACTAGAGCTCACTCACTTCTGCGTGGGTGAAAGGGAGCCCTTGGCGGGACTTCTTGGTTCTGGAGGGTCACGTTATGACAATGCGGCGATCCGGATGCCCTGCGTTTCAAAGCCAGCCCTCACTTCTGCGAGGTTGAAAATGTCGTCGACGCCGAGAACCCCGCTGGGGAGCTCGCCTTGGTCCTTGCGGTCGAGCAGCACCTTGGCGCAGGTGGCGATCGATGCTGCGGTCATCTCGAAGTTACCCTTGCCCATGACGGCGCTTGCCGCCAAGCGACGCCCGTCGCGCAAGACACCACAGAGATGGCACTGGAGCTTGGCGACGGTGCTGGCGGCTTGGCGCTCGGAAGTCAGGGTGAGCAACGAGAGCGGCAGCTTGGAGATCAAGCCGAGCGCGTTGATCGCCATGACCGGATCGCGTGCCCACCGCTCGAGCGTGTAGCCATAATTGCGGACAGGGAGTCGTTCGGCGAGGTTGCCTATTTGTCCGATCGCGGCTTCAGGGTCGGTGAACTCGAGGCAGCGGAGCCTGCCGAACGGCTCGGGAAAATCGACGCTTGCGCTGGGGTGGCGGTGAACGCCTGTGAGGCCGGGATACAGAAAGTCCTCGATGGTGCCCCTACCCATCGGCTCACGCATCGAGAACGTGCCGGCGTTTTCCAGACCGTCCGCGTCGGGATGAGCGGCGAGCAGATCCTTGAAGACGAGCGAGGTGACGCCGGGACCGAGCCCGATGTCGGTCACGACGAGGCCGTTAGCCCCATCCCCGAGCGCCTTCACTGCGGCCCGGTCGGCCGGTGAGATGATGGCCGTGAACATCGTGCCGCCTTCGCGCAGCACGAACCGCTCTGCGGTGCGCGACCGGTCGTTGACCATTGAGATCACGAGGTCTGCGTCAGCGCATGCCTCGGGAACCGAGTCGGGTTGGCCGAGATCGACCAGCCGGAAGTCATCGGCTTTCTCGGGTCTTCGACCGGCACGGATGACCTCGAAGCCAGAACGGCGCAACGGTTCGACGCAGAGTCGTCCTAGCGCTCCCTGTGCGCCGATCACCAGCACCTTGCGCGCCCCGCTGTGCACGACGCGGCACGCTACCAGACCCCTAGCCACGGCCGGGGTGTGGCCTGGCGCATCACAACGCCACCACCACGCTGAGTCTTTGGATGTGAGGGGCGTCCGTGGTCAGTGAGCCGGTCCCGTCAATCGAATGGTTCGCTTGAGTACACCTCCGACGGAGACGCCTACGAAGTCACGTCGGCGATCCCACGGGCGGCGGTGGGTGACACAATGAGCGGCGGTCAGGCCAGAGCAGCGACGGACAGACAGGCTACGAGTCAGCCCGCCCACCGCACTGCGCAGTCCGTTGGCTCAAAGTGACGGCGTGCATCAAGGCGTGGGTTCGCCAGCGCGTGGTCGCACGAGCAGTCGCCCGTCCGGAGTCGAGGTGATTGACCTCGATCCCGATGAGGGCCCGGGCGAGCTGTCGCGGTCGTGTAAGCCGTGGCAGTCAGACCGAGCCTTCAGTGCTCGGGTGGATCGGCGAGTAGCGGCCGCACACGGGCCACAAGCCGTTCCGGGACGACGAGGTGAAGCATGTGGCCGGTCCCATCCCAGATTTCAACGCGCGCGGAGCGCGTGAGGCCCGTAAGCCAGGCCGCGTAGTCCGGTGCCGGCGGCGAGCCGTGCAGCGATAGGAGTGGCGCTGCGATTCGGGGCAGGATCGCCTCGGCGATCGCGGTCAGTTGCCCTGGAGGGGTGCTCAGCAGCGCGTCCCAGATTCCGAGGACGACCTCGCGCGGAAACGCCAGCACCCTACGCTCGATGTCCTGAAGCCCCGTATATGGCTCGAGTTTGAGGGCGTGGTCGATCGACAGCACGGCCTCCATCGTGCGCTGGCTGCGCAGATCGTCGGCATGCGCTTGCACGAGCTCAGCGAACTCGCCGAACCGTAGCGACTGGTCGACGCAGACGACGGCACGCGCATCGTGCGCCGCTGCGTATCCGGCGGCGACGCTCGCACCCAGGGAGTGACCGACGATCGCGGGCTCCCCAAGCGCAACCTCCTCGACGACCGCCCGCACATCACCGACCAGCGACACCATCGAGTACTCCGCGGTGCGGGAGGAAGCCCCGTGACCACGTAGATCCAACCGCACGCACGTGAACTCCTCGGCAAGCGGCGCGGTGACCGGATCCCAGGTCTGCCGGAAGGAAGTGAGGCCATGCACGAACACAACCAGAGGGCCGTGGCCCGCGACGTCGTAGGCAATCGTGGACCCGTCGTCCCGCTGCAGGGTTTCGGCGCGCGTCACCCCGTCACGACCGATGTACCGTCGTGTCAGGGCGCGCTGGACCGAGTGGCGGACTTGGGGGTCGTCCGAATAGTTCGCGAGGACGCCGGGCACCCCCCGGCACTCGTACCGCTCGAACGTCCATACCGTCAACGGCTCGTTCCACGCGGCTGCGAGCGAACCTGGTCAGTGGCGGCCACATCGTTCCGCCGGAGACTAACCATCGCAACCCGGGCCAACCCCGCGTGCCGATCGCCTCCCACAGGCGCTTTGGCCGAGTTGGTGCCCTCGGGCACATTCCTTGACGGCGAGCTGGTCAACCTCGCCGGCGGCTCCGGATTGTGCACGGCGCGAATGTCCACAAGCCCAACGTGCATTGGATCTCACACACTCCCGTCCATGTCGAATCGATTGCGGAGGCCGACGTTTTGGCCAGGGTCAAGGTCGATATATGCCATCTGGCAGATGTAGTGAGGACGAGACGCTCATATGTTGGCTGCAGCCCAAAGCGGGTGACTGTCAACGATCAAAAGATGAGCAGACGAGAGGACATATGATGAGCACGAACACTCAGGAACTGGCGTTGCAGTACGGCCAAGCGTGGGCAAACCACGACCCCGATGCGATTGCCGCTCTACACACCGAAGACTCGGTCTTCCACATGCACGACGTCGCTGAGCCGGCATGTGGGCGGGCCGCTGTTCGAGACGCGTTTGCTGGCGTGCTCGAGCAGTCGCCTGACTTGAGTTTCGAGCCCATACGGGTCCTGTTCGGCGAGGATCACTTCGTGTCCGAGTACGAGATGAGCGGCACCGCCGATGGCAAGCGCTTCGTGTGCGACGGCGTCGATGTCTTCACGGTGCGGGACGGCCTGATCGCGCGCAAGGACTCCTACGTCGACTGGCTGGCCTACCAGCGCCAGGTCGGCATAGACATGGCCGCTGTGAGCTAGCACGCAGACTACGGCACGATCATGCGAATCAAGACACCCATGTGCGGGCCACGCCGTACATGGGTCCCGACGACCGCGGTGGCGCCATGACAGACTTTGGCCGGGGGCTGGCGCTTGGCCGGCCGAGCGTGTGGAGGGACGGATTGCAGGGGATCGCTGAGGCGACAGAGGCGCCGTTCGCGCTGCCGGCGGGCACCGTGACGTTCCTGCTGAGTGACATCGAGGGATCGACGCGGCTATGGGAGGCGCATGCCCCGGAGATGGCTCACGCTGTGCCCGCGCATTACGCACTGCTGTGCGACGCAGTGGGCCGCCATGGCGGTGTCAGACCAGTGGAGCAGGGCGAGGGCGACAGCATCGTGGCGGCGTTCTCGCGCGCGTCGGACGCGGTGGCGGCGGCGCTTGAGGCTCAGCGAGCCCTGACCGGGCAGGTGTGGCCAGACGGGCTGCGGTTGCGTGTGCGTATCGCTCTGCATACCGCCGAGGCGCAGTTGCGCGACGAGGGCAATTACTTCGGCGTAGCGCTGAGTCGCTGTGCACGGTTGCGGGGGATCGCCAACGGTGGTCAGACGCTGCTCTCGCGCGCCGTGTACGACCTCGTGATCGAGCGACTCCCAGCCGGGGTGACGCTCGTGGACAAGGGGACCCACCGGCTGCGCGATCTCGGTCGCCCCGAGCACGTCTTCGCGCTAAACCATCCCGACCTGCCCGCGAGCGCCGAGCCGCTGCGCTCACTGGACGCGCTGCCGAACAACCTCCCTGAGCAGCTGACGAGCTTCGTGGGGCGCGAACAGGAGCTGAGTGACATCGCAGCCGCTCTGAGCGCAACTCGGCTACTGACGCTGACCGGTGCCGGGGGTTGCGGCAAGACACGGCTCGCCGCGCAGACCGCCGCCGACCTGCTGGACTGCTTCCCCGACGGGGCCTGGTGGGTCGAGCTGGCGCCGCTGGCCGATCCCGATGCGGTCGGCCCGGCGCTCGGCGAGGCCATCGGGGTCAATCCGCTCCCCGGCCAATCCTCATTGGATGCGGCGGTCGTCCACCTCGCCGACTTTAGAGCGCTGGTGGTCCTGGATAACTGTGAGCATCTGCTCGACGTCTGCGCGAGCGCCACCGAGACTCTTCTGCACGGCTGCCGAACACTGACCGTCCTTGCGAGCAGCCGCGCACCGCTGGGCGTGTCCGGTGAGACCGACTGGCGCGTGCCCTCGCTCTCTTTGCCCCCCGAGCGTCAGACGGAGCCGGTGGAGGCGGTCGCGCAATCCGACGCGGTGCGCTTGTTCATCGAGCGTGCGGTGAAGGTGCGCCCGAACTTCGCCGTCGATGCCGCCAACGCTCCGGCGATCGCCCAGATCTGTCACGACCTCGACGGAATCCCGCTCGCGATCGAGCTGGCGGCCGCACGGGTGCGTGTCCTCGGCGTCGAGCAAATCGCGTCTGGGCTGGGCGACCGCTTCCGCCTGCTGACCGGCGGAGCGAGATCGGCGATGCCACGCCAGCAGACACTGCGCGCGTCGGTCGACTGGAGCCATGAGCTGCTCAGCGACGACGAGCGTGTGCTGTTCAGGCGTATGGCGGTGTTCGCCGGTGGCTGGACCCTGGACGCCGTGGAGGAAGTATGCGCCGACGAGCGGCTGCAGCGGCCTGCGATCCTGGATCTGCTCACCTCGCTTGTAGAGAAGTCGCTGGTGGTCGTCGAGGAACACGGGGCGAGCGTGCGCTACCGGCTGCTGGAGACGGTTCGTCAGTACGCGCTCGATCGTCTCGCACAGGCGCAAGAGGTTGCCGCTCTGCGCGAGCGCCACCGCGACTTCTACCTCGCTCTGGCCGAGCGGATCGCGCCTCACCTCGAGACCCCAAACCAGAGCGCGTGGCTTGACCTGCTCGACGTGGAGGCTGCCAACCTCGCGGCGGCGCTTGCTCATGCTCCGGACACCGACGGGGAGTACGCGCTGCGCTTGTGCGGTGCGCTGACGGTCTGGTGGAAGCTGCGGGGGCGCTTCGCGCTCGCCGACGACGCCTATGTGCGCGCGCTGGGCGCTGCCCCGCCGGAGCCCTCCGCGGTCAAGGCCCGCGTCCTGTGGGCCCGCGGCTACCTACTCACCTACAGCGGACGCTTTGAGGAGGCGGTCGCCAGCGAGCTCGAAGCGCTCGAGATGGCGCGGTCGCTCGCGGAGACCTCTACCGCCGCGCGCGCCCTCGATGTGCTGGGCACAATCCAGTTGTATCCGGATCCGGCCGGTGTCCGCGAGGGGCTCGAACAGTCGCGCGAACTGGCACGCGCGAGCGGCGACGAGTGGTGCTTTGTCGACGCTACGCAGATCCTTGGCTTTGCGCTGTCGATGCAGGCCGATCAACGCGCCGTGTGCGTGTTCGAGGAGGCGCTGGAGATCATCGAGCGCACCGGCTACGCAGAGTTCGCCGCCTGGCATTGGGTCGGCGTCGGCGGCGTGCGCCACCTCATCCAGGGCCGCGACGAGGAGGCATTCGCGCTCTACGAACGAGCGATCGGTGTGGCAGACGCGGTCGGCGAGCCTGTCAGCGCCGGCTACGCACACGCATACCGGAGCATCCTGCGCGCCGAGCGGGGCGACGGCGAGGCAGCGCTGGCCGACCTCGGTCCGGTGATGGAACGCTCTGTCGCCTCCGCCGCCGGCCTCGCGATATCCCCACTGCAACTGGCTATCGCCTACACGCAGGCAAGCACCGGTCTACTCGAGCAGGCGCGCGCCTCACTGCAAGAGGGCTTGGAGCAGGAGGCGGCCGGAGGCCCATTCGAACTGGTTTCCAGCCTCTCACTGCTGGCCCGCACCGAGCTCGCGCTCGGGCTGCTCGACAGCGCCGCGGAGCACGCACAGACAATCGCCGAGATCGCAGACGGCCCCCTGGATAACCCCACGTTCAGGGCCACCGCCAGCCTCGTGCTCGCCTGTGTGGCCCTCGCGCGCGGAGAGGCGTCCGAGGCCGAGAGACTTGCGCACAAAGCACTGGGTTCCGCGATCGAGCACGAGCTTCCCCCCTATGTCTTTCCCTCGCTCGATGTCCTAGCCGCTGTCGCCGCCGCACTCGCCAGCTTCGAGGAGGCCGGACGCATCCTCGGCGCCGCCGAGCGTGCCCGCGCAGAGCTCGGGCGTGTCCGCTGGGCACCCGAGCAGGCGATCGTCGAAGAGCTCCAAGAGCGCCTGTGCGCCGAGCTGGGCGAGAATGCGATTGCCGAGGCGATCGCGCAGGGCGCCGCGATGAGCACCGAGCAGGCAATCGACTGGCTGCGACGAGCACGCGGCTCGCGCAAGCGTCCCGCCGGCGGCTGGGAGTCGCTCACCCCGACCGAGCTGCAGGTCGTTCGGCTCGCCGCCGAGGGCCTCACCAACCCGGAGATCGGCGAACGTATGTTCATCTCGCGCGGCACCGTCAAGGTGCACCTCTCCCACATCTACGCAAAGCTCGACGTGCGCAACCGCTCCGAGCTAGCCTCGCTGGTGACGCGACGAGAGCCGCAGTAACGCCCTTGGCTGAGATCCGAGCCGAGGATCGCTACCAGCGGCCCACGGGCGGCCCTGCCCGGTCCTCAGGTGGGCTTGTGCGCGAGGAAGAGGTAGCGGTTGAGACTGAGGAAGTAGTTGGGGCCGAGTTGGGTTAGGTCTTGTGCCCATGCTGTGGCTTCGGCCTCGCTCACGCCGCCCCGATCGGATACGAACGTGGCGATCAGCTCGAGCATTCCGGCGCTGTAGGTGTTGGGGTCATAGCCGGCGTTGAACAACGGCACGATTTGGCGGTCGGTGACTTGCAGTCCAGCATCGCGCAGCAGCCGTGTGAGCCTACGCGGCAGGTGAGGGTGAACGAGGTGCTCCTCCCACGCGGCGAGCACCCGGACCATGCGTTCGTTGTCACTCGAAGCCCATACGATCGAGTCCCAGTCGGTGTCAAGCACGAGCGCCCGGCCTCCCGGGCGCAACACCCGCCCCAGCTCCAGCAGCGCGGCGGGAACGTCGTCGACGTACTCGTAGACCTGTGTGCAGACTGCGACGTCGAAGCTCGCGTCCGCATAGGGGAGCGTGTGCGCGCCAGCTTGTTGGTACTCGATCGGACCGCTGCCGGCTGGTGGTCTGCGCGCCCTGGCGAGGGCAAGCATGCTCTCGCTGACATCCACCCCGCAGATCCGCCCGCTCCTCCCGACAGCAACGGCCATTTCGCACGCGAGTAGACCAGGACCCGAGCCGATGTCGATCGCTCGCTCGCCGGGCTGGAGCGCGAGTGTCCGCAGGACCGTTTGACGCTGTTCGATGACATCGGGCGTGGTGTAGATCCTCTCTACGCGCCGGGAAGCGTCCTCGTCGAATTGCAGTGTGGCGCTCATAGTTCGCCTTCGGTTGGTGAATGGCTCACTCTCAGGGAACGCCAGGGTACAGCTGATGCTCGACACGGTGCCTTGATCGGTCGCTGAGCGCATGGCGTACATCGAGCTGTAGGCGGGCTTACGCCCCACCCGGGAGGTCGGCCGGCGGCGGCATGGGCCTGTGTCATGGGTGTGTCGGCACCAGTGTCAGTCGGCTGACACCAGGCAGTGTCAACTCCGTGTCGTCCTGAATTGCAAGGAGTGGAACGGGTGGACGGCTGGACATAGCAGATCGCCGATCGCGAGCTTTCGCGCCGGTTTCACGGTGGCTACACGCAAGGGCGTAATAGTGAGCGGCGATGGGTCGCGACACGGTCATCCTCTCGCCTCACTTCGACGACGCGGTGCTTTCGTGCTGGCACGTGTTGGCGAGCGCGGGCGAAGTGCTCGTGGTGAACGTCTTTGCCGGTGAGCCTCCCGCGGGAGCGCTCGGCTGGTGGGATCGGCTCGCCGGCGCAAGCGATTCGGCCACAGCTGTCCGCAGGCGTATCGAGGAGGACCGGCAGGCGCTCGCGCTCGCCGGCCGCACGGCCGTCAACCTACCGTTCTTGGACAGCCAGTACCGCCATGGCGACCAGGCGCCTGAGGAGATCGTCGAGGCTTTGCGCGGAGTCCTCCTTGCTGGTGCCCGGATATACGCGCCGGCAAGTCTGGGCGACCACCATCGCGACCACACCGCTGTGCGCGCGGCGGCACTGGCACTCCAGACAGAGGGCGCCGACGTGGTGCTCTACGCCGACCTGCCTCACGCCACCGTGGACGGATGGCCACGGTGGGTGCTGGGCGGCGGCGGGTCCTCCTCGGATGCGGATCCGGCCGCCGAGCGATGGACGGCCGAGCTCGAAACCACCCGCATCCCAGTCGAGCGAATGAATGCCACGGTGCACCGACTGCAGGCGGAGGCCCACGCCGGCAAGCTCGACGCGGTGCTCACCTACAGTAGTCAGATTGCGCCGCTGCAGCGGGTGTTCGGATCCTCGTTGGAAGATCCTCAGCTGCTTGGCTTCGAGGTCTATTGGCGGCTGACGGCGCTAATCGCGTAGCGCCGATGCCGCGCGGCCGATCTCTGCCAGTGCGCGCTCGCGAAACCGCGCCCCGATCTCCTCGTCCTCGACCGATGCGGCCATCGTGTCGATCAGCTCCTGTGCGCGCCGCCCGTGCTCATCAGCGTCCGTGAGACTGCCCGCCGCGGCGGCTACGCGGGCAAGCCCGGCGTCGATCTGCCAGCGCTCGCAGATCAATCCCTCATCCCCGGCCGCCTTAGCGCTGCGGGCCAGCATCCGCCCCGCCGCGGCCCAGTCTCCGCGAGCCTCGGCGCAGCTGGCCAAGAAGCGGGCGGTCCGTGCAATCGACCTCTGCGCTCCGCTGCGCTCCCACGCTTGCAGTCGGCCTTCCATTGCCTGCTCGGCGCGCTCGATGTCACCGGCCGCGAGATGGGTCTCGGCGATCGCGAAGTAGGCCTGCTCTCCCCAGAAGTCGACGTTGCCCGGTGGCGTCGTGACCTGCTCGGCAATCTGCTGCGCACGCTCCGCGAGCGTACGCGCCTGGGTCTCGTCACCCGCCATCCGCGTGGCCGATGAGAGTGCTCCGAGGCAGCGGAAGATCTGCCCGCGCGCGCGGTTGCGCTCGGCGGCCGCGAGGCCGCGCTCGAGGACAGCGACAGTCTCGTCCGTGGCGCGCAGGTCCAGAAGGGTGCCTGCGAGGCCCGCCGCGGCCCAGCCGAGCCAGTCGGCGTCGGGTGTGTCAGCGCGTGCGAGCGCCTCGCGACCGAATGCGAGCGATCGTGTGTAGTCGCCCCGACAGCGCGCGATCAAGCTCAACGTATCGCGAATCAGGACTCCGCTGTTGGGTTCGCCGATTCGCTCACTGATCGTGAGTGCCTCCCCGATGCGCTCCTCAGCTTCCTGCCAGTCGCAGCGCTCCAGCGGCACGAAGCAAGACTCGCACAGCGTGAATTGCAGGTACCACTCATCGCCGCGCTTGCGTTGGGCGCGCTCGAGTTCAGCGCAGAGCTCCTCGAGGCGCTCGAGGTCGCCAAGCTGCAGAGCCGCGAACTTGAGGCTGTCCATCGCGTGGCTGACGGCAAGCTCGTCGCCGGCGCCACGTGCGATCTCGAGTGCCCGTTCGCCCAGCTCGACAGCCTCGGCGAACTCCAGATCGTTGGCGAGCACCAGCGACAGGCGGCTCAGAGCGTTGACCTGACCGGATCCGTCGCGAAGCTCCTCGGCGATCCGCAACGCCTCCTCGTAACAGCGGCGCGAGGCTTGCGGATCGCGCACATGCCAATGCGCCCCCAGAGCGGTGTACACGTGCATCTCGCTCGCGCGGTCGCCGGCCGCCTTTGCACCCGCGAGCGCGTGCTCCAGATCGGCCAGTGCCCTGTCGGACTCACCTAGCATCTGGAGCGTCCAGGCGCGGGCACGGTAGAGGTCGCGGATCGTCTCCTGGGTTGCCGCGGTCATACCGAGCATCTCGCCCGCGACGATTGCTCCGTCCAAGTTCTCGAGCGCCGGCTCGTGGGCGTGGACCCGTTCCGCCTCGGTAGCGGCGCGGCGGTGGTAGTCAAACGCCTTGCGCAGATCGCCTGCGGCACCGTAGTGGTAGGCAAGTAGGCCCGCGCGCTCGTCGGGGCGCTCGGCGGGCTCCTCCTCGATCGCCGCCGCAATCCGACCATGGATCGCCGCCTTACGGGTGGCCGAGAGCTGCTCGTAGATCGTCTCGCGAAACAGGGCGTGAGCGAAGCTGAGCAGCCCAACCGACTGGGAAGGCTCGACCAGGACATCGGCGTCGATCGCCTCCTCGACCAGGTCGATCAGGCGATCGCGTGGGTGCTCCAGGACACGCTCGAGCACGTAAAGCTCGAACTCGCGCCCCGCGACCGCGGCCACCGAGAGCGCCTTGCGGCAGTCATCCCCAAGGCCGCGCAGGCGGCGTAGCAGCAGATCCTTGACGCTGTCGGGCACGCCGCTCGCCGCTGCATCCCAATCGGTCTCCGCACCGACGTCGTGCAGCAGCTCCTCGATGAAGAACGGGTTGCCCTCGCTGCGCTCCGCGACACGGAGCACGAATCCGCGCGGCGCCTGCTGGGCGACGCGGCCCGCGATCAGCTCGGCGACCTCCCCCTCACCAAGCCCCGACAACGAAAGCCGCTCCACCGTCCGTGAGCGGCGCAGCTCCGCGAGTGCTTCGGCGAGCGGGTGCTCCTCGCCGACCTCGACCGGACGGTAGGTGCCCAGCACCATCAACGGCGCGCTCTCGGCCGAGCGTGCGAGGTGGCGAAGCAGCAGCAGACTCGACTGGTCGGCCCAGTGCAGGTCGTCCAGGAACAGCACCAGCGGGCGAAGATGCGCAGCGTCGCCCAGCAGCGAGGAGACCGCCTCGAACAAGCGGAAGCGCTCCTGCTCGGCGCCGAGGCCCGTCGGCCCGTACGGGGAACGCGAGTCCTCGAGCTCTGGCAGGATCGCGGCGAGCTGGGCGCGGCGTGGGGTGATCTGCACCGCCAGCTCGGCCGGAGGGCAGCAGGCGATGTAGTGGCGCAGCGCCTGCACGAACGGTTGGTAGGGAACATGGGTCTCCTCGTGGCAGCTGCCCGCCAGCACCGTTGCGCCCCTCTCGTGCGCCGTACGGGCGAACTCCCTTGCCAGGCGCGTCTTGCCGATCCCGGGCTCGCCGGCGAGCACGACGACGCGCAAGCCGCGCCCACGCACCGCCGCCCACTCCGCCTCCAGGGCAGCTCCCGCATCGGACCGGCCCACGAACGTGCCGCGGTCCTCGCCCGCCAGCAGCGGGGGCAGTGGGACGCGCACCTCGGTCGATGCCTCCCAGATCACCTCGCAAGCAGGGACCGGGTCCGCGACGCCCTTCAGCGGGACTGCCCCGAGCGCGCGGTAGGCGAACCCGCCGCGTGTGCCGATCAGCGCGCGCACCAACTCCGAGGCGAGGATCTGGCCTGGCGCGCTGGCGTCGCAGAGCCGCTTGGCAATCACCACCGGCGTGCCGAAGTAATCGCCCTCGTCGCGGATCGGCTCGCCCACGTTCAGGCCGATGCGAACCGCGAACTCGAGCTCCCCGGTGGTACGGGCGCGGTCGACGGCCTGCTGCATCGTGATCGCGCACACGACGGCATCGACCGCGCTCACGAATGCCACCATCAGCCCGTCGCCGAGGTTCTTGACCTCCTCGCCGCCGTGCATCCCCGCCGCCTCGCGCAGCAGGCCGAAGTGCGCGCGCCGCAGACGCTCGCCCTCCTCATCGCCGAGTCTTTGCAGCGTCTCGGTCGAGCCAACCTGGTCGGTAAACAGCAGTGTCACCGTGCCCGTCGTCCGTTCCGCCGCCGATGCTGGGACCGGCGCCCCCGGCGGCCCAGGCGCCGGGTGGTCTGACGGCGGCGACGCGACGGGCGGCGGGGTATCTGATGACGGTGCGGCGACGGGCTGCTGCGTCGTCTCCGCGGCGCGGATTCGCTCGACCAGCTCCCGCGTATGCGAGGAGGGGACGATCCGGAGCTCTGAGGCGAATCGGTCAGCCAGGCGGCGGTATGTCGTCAGCGCCGCCGAGCGGTCACCATTGGCCGCCAGGCGGCCGATCAGCTCGCGATGGGCCTCCTCGGAGAGCGGGTCAAGCGCGACCTGGCGGCGAGTGAGCGCGACCGCCGCTGCGAGATCCCCCGCGGCCTCCGCGGCGCCAGCCATCAGCTCCAGCAACGACACCACGCTGGCGCGATGCTCGTCGCGTCGCTCATAGACCCAGTCGTCGTCGAGGTCTTCGAGCAGTTCGCCCCGCGAGAGCTCGAGCGCATCCTCGAACCGGCCCTCGGCGACGAGCCGCTCGAACTCGCCGACGTCTGTCCAGACCTGATCGGGACCGGCGAGGGCGACCGTGTCGCGGCCGGCCAACAGGTGGCGATCGGCGTCGGCGCCGAGCGCGCGACGCAGAGCCGACAGGGCGCTGCGCAGGCTCGTGCGCGCACTCTCGTCAAGCACGTCGGGCCAGAAGCGTGCAGCGAGCTGGGCGCGAGGGTGAGTGCGCCGCTCCAAGGCGAGCAGGCCCAGCAGCGAACGAGCCCGCCGGCTCGCAGGCAGCTCCAGATGCCTGCCGTCCAGCTCGAGTGTCATCTCCCCCAGCAAGTTGACGACGCAACATGACTGCAGCCTACGTGGATTCACGCGAGTTTCGCGCGCGCTTCGCGGTGGCGCCACGAAGCCATGGGACAGTTACTTCCGCACAGCACACCCACGAAGGGAGACACAGATGGCTACCGAGGCGCAACTTGACCAGGACAAGCTCGAAGCATTCGTCGAGCGGATCGTGCTCGACGTCGGAACCGCCATGCGCGGCGGGCTCGTGTACATCGGCGACCGCCTCGGCATATTCGCCACGCTCGCCCAGGCCGGGCCGGTGACGGCGAGCGAGCTCGCCCAACAGACAGGCCTCAACGAGCGCTACCTGCGCGAGTGGCTCGGGTCGATGACGACAGCCGAGTACCTCGAGCACGACAGCGAGGCCGACACTTACTTCCTACCGCCCGAGCACGCCCTGCCGCTCGCCGACGAGGAGTTCCCGTTCTTCACCGGCGGATTCCTGCAGATGATCGTCCCGACGGTCACCGTCGCACCGGCCGTGGCCGAGGCGTTCAAGACCGGTGGCGGTGTCACCCAGGATCAGTACCTACCCGACATGTACGAGGCGATCGAGCGCGCCACGGCGCCGTGGTACAAGCACCATCTCATCCAGACCTGGCTCCCGGCGATGCCCGGCGTCCAGGAGAAGCTCGAGGCGGGCGGATCGGCCTGCGACGTCGGTTGCGGGTCCGGGCGCGCTCCGATCACGCTCGCCAAGGCGTTGGCGGCGGCCGAGGTTCACGGCTACGACGTGCACCCAGGCTCGATCGAGCGCGCGCGGGCAAACGCGCAGGCAGAGGGGGTCGCCGACCGGGTGACGTTCACGGTCGGCGACGGGGCCGAGCTGCCCGAGGGCCGTTTCGATCTCATCACCACGTTCGACGTCGTCCACGACTCCGTGGACCCAGTCGGGCTGATGCGCGCGATCCGTGGCGCGTTGCGCCAGGACGGCACGTACCTGATGCTCGAGATGAACGCCTCCGGCGATGTGGAGGAGAACCGCAACCCGCTCGGCAAGCTCCTCTACAACGTCAGCACCCTCTACTGCATGACGACATCACTCGCGCACGGCGGCGCCGGCATCGGTGCGTGCATGGGTCAGGAGAAGGCGCGCGAGCTGGCCTACGCGGCCGGCTTCAAGCACTTCCGCAAGCTCCCGATCGAGGAACCGTTCTCGGTCCTCTACGAGCTCAAGGCATAGGAACGACTTGCGGCGACCCCTCGCCACGTCTGACTCGACGGTGCAAACAGACAATTTTGTAAAGAAAGGGGCAGGTTCAATGGCAATCCAGACTACGACGGGGTCACCGCCGCTCGACACGAAGGCGCCCCGCGGCGCGCCGGAGCAGAGCCGCGCTCGCTACCCCGACGTTGAGGGTTTCGTCGAGCGCGCCGGCCAGCGCCTCTTCTACGAGGTCTACGGCGAGGGCGAGGAGACTATCTTCCTGCTCCCGACGTGGTCGCTGCTGCACTCCCGCCATTGGAAGATGCAGATCCCGTACTTCGCACGCCACTTCCGGGTGCTGGCAATGGACGGCCTCGGTAACGGTCGCTCCGATCGCTGCCGCGACCCGCGGCGCTACGCACCCACGGAATTCGCGCGCGACTGCCTGGCCGTGATGGACGCGACCGGGACCGCGCGGGCGGTGATGGCGAGCCTCTCCACCGGCGCCCAGTACCAGCTCGAGCTGGCACGCCTCGCGCCCGAGCGCGTTGCGGGCGCGGTCTTCATCGGCCCAGTGTTCCCCTACACGCCGTCACACTCGTCGGTCCTGACGCACCCGCTGACCGTCCGTTTCTCCGAAGCGGTTCACCTGCCTCGGCCCGTCTGGTGGACGCATATGAGCGGAGACCACTGGCGCCAGGACTATCAGGGGTCCGTGGAGTGGTTCGTCTCCCGCAGCCTTCCGGAGCCTCACTCGACGAAGGCCCTCGAGGACGGGGTGGGCTGGGCGCTCGACACCGACCCCGAGACGCTGATTGCCACGCTCGCACATGGCGAGTTCCTCCGTGGCCGGCGCAAGCTGCGCGGGCTGGCCCAGAGCCTGAACTGCCCGGTGCTGGTGACCTCCGGTGACCGCGACAAGGTCACACCGCCCCGCGACGCCCGCGCTCTGGCCCGCCTCAGCAAAGGACGATTCGAGGTGTTCCGCGGCGCGGGTCACTTCCTGCAGGCCCGCAAGCCGGTTCAGTTCAACGTCGCGCTGCGCAACTTCGCCGAGGACGCCTTCGGGCGAAAGCGCGCTCCCCGTGACCCCACCGTCCATCGTTCCGGCGACGGACGGCCGCGGGCGCTGTTCGTCAGCGCGCCGATCGGCCTCGGGCACGTCCAGCGTGACGTCGCCGTAGCGCGCGAGCTACGCAAGTTCGTGCCCGATCTGCAGGTCGACTGGCTCGCCCAGGACCCCGTCACACGCGTGCTCGAGGCAGAGGACGAGCACATCCATCCGGCGAGCGAGCACCTCGCCAGCGAGTCCAAGCACTGGGAGTCCGAGTGCGCCGAGCACGACCTGCACTGCTTCGAGGCGATGCGCCGCATGGACGAGATCCTCGCCGCGAACTTCATGCTCTTCCGGGACGTCGTCGCCGACACGCGTTACGACCTGTGGGTCGCCGACGAGATGTGGGACATCGACTACTACCTGCACGAGAACCCCAACGAGAAGCGCGCGCCGTATGTGTGGATGACCGACTTCGTCGGCTTCGTCCCGATGCCGGACGGAGGCGAGCGCGAAGCGTTCCTCGCCGCCGACTACAACGCCCAGATGGTCGAGCACATCGCCGCGCACCCGACTCTGCGCGACCGCTCGATCTACGTCGGCGACCCCGAAGACCTCATCCGCGAGCCGCTCGGCCCGGACCTGCCGACGATCCGCGACTGGACCCAGGCCAACTTCGACTGCGCGGGATACATCACCGGCTTCGACCCCGCCCAGTTCGCCGACCGGCCTGCGCTGCGCGCCGAGCTGGGATACGGCGAGGACGAGCAGCGTGTGCATCGTCACCGTCGGAGGCACGAACGTCGGGATCGACCTTCTGCGACGGGTTGTCGCCGCAGCGCCCCTCGCCCGCGGGCGCGTACCGAACCTGCGCATGATCGTCGTCGCCGGCCCGCGCATCGACCGCCACGCGCTCGATGCGCCGGACGGGGTCGAGGTCCTTCCCTACGTCCACCACCTGTACCGCAACCTCGCTGCCTGCGATCTCGCCGTCGTCCAAGGCGGTCTGACCACCTCGATGGAGCTGACCGCCAACCGGCGTCCGTTCCTCAGCTTCCCGCTCAAGCACCACTTCGAGCAGCAGGTCCACGTCCGTCACCGCGTCAAGCGATATGGCGCGGCGCGCTTCATGGACTACGACTCGGAGACGCCCGAGACGATCGCCGCACGCGATCACCGCAGAGATCGGGCGCGACGTGCACTGCCAAGACGTGGAGACCGGTGGCGCCCATCGGGCGGCGGTCCGAATCGCTGAGCTGCTCAACTGACACATCGCGTGATCAGGACGCTGCAAGCGC
>CAVPDT010000001.1:0-481663 GCA_963702725.1 uncultured Solirubrobacterales bacterium | reverse complement strand
CGCTTCGGAGTGGTTTTCTTATGCGGTGGCGAGTCCGGGCACGAAAGACACATCGGTGGGCGATGAGGTGTTGTGCATCGGTCTCCTCGGGGTGTTCTCCATCAGCGCCGGCGGCAGCGTCATCGCCGACGACGCCTGGCGGCTGCGCAAGGCAAAGACGCTGGTCAAGCTGCTCGCCCTCGCGCCCGAGCGCCGCCTCCACGTCGAGCAGGCCGCCGAGCTGCTGTGGGCGGGGCGCGACCCGGACTCCGCCCGCAACAACCTCCATCAGGCGATCTTCGCGGCCCGGCGCGCGCTCGACTCGATCGGGCTGGACGGCAGCCGCTACCTGGAGCTGCGCGAAGAACTGATCCTGCTCAGCCCCGAGGACCCGGTCCGGATCGACGCGGTCGCCTTCGAACAGCTCGCCGCCGCGGCGCGCGAGCAGGGCGAGCCCGGCGCCTATCGCTCGGCCCTCGAGGGCTTCGACGCCGAGCTGCTGCCGGCGGACCGCTACGAGGACTGGAGCCGGGAGCGGCGCGATTCCCTCGACCAGCTCCGCCTCGCCCTGGAGGCCGAGCTGGCCGAGCTGGAGCGGGAGTCCGACCCGCACCGTGCGGATGCCAGCCGGCCCGAGCTGCCTTCACAGCTGACGAGCTTCGTCGGCCGCGAGCGCGAGCTGGCCGAGGCCGCGACGCTGCTGCGCGACGCGAGGCTCCTCACCCTGACCGGAGCCGGCGGCTGCGGCAAGACCCGGCTGGCGCTGCAGCTCGCCGGGCAGCGGGCCGAGGACTTCGCCGACGGGGTCTGGCCGGTGGAGCTGGCGGCGCTCGGAGAGCCCGAGCTTGTCGGGCCCGGCGATCGCTCAGGCGCTGGACACGCGGCTGGCCTCCGACCGGGCGCCGGAGATCGCCCTCGCCGGGCACATCGGCGATCGCCGGCTGCTGCTCCTGCTCGACAACTGCGAGCACCTCATCGAGCCGGTCGCGCGCCTCGTCGAGGCCCTGCTCAACCACTGCCCGAACCTGACCGTGCTGGCGACCAGCCGCGAGCCGCTGCGCATCCCCGGCGAGGTGACGTGGCGCGTCCCCTCGCTCTCCCTCCCCAGGCTGGTTCCCGGAGCGCCCGCGGAGGAGTCGCTGGAGGCGGAGTCGGTGCGGCTGTTCGCCACCCGGGCCGCGCCAGGCCGCGCCCGGATTCGAGCTCGGCGGCGAGAACGCGGACGCCGTCGCCTCCCTCTGCCACCGCCTCGACGGGATGCCGCTGGCGATCGAGCTGGCGGCGGCCCGGGTGAGCGTCCTCACGCCGGCTCAGATCGTCGAGCGCCTCGACGACTCGCTCGACCTGCTCTCGGCCGGGCCGCCGCACGGCGATGACCCGCCAGCAGACCCTGCGGGCGACGCTCGCCTGGAGCTTCGACCTGCTCGAGCGCGACGAGCAGATCCTCCTGCGGCGCCTCGCGGTGTTCGCCGGGAGCTTCGGCCTGGAGGCGGTCGAGGACGTCTGCGCCGAGCCGCCGCTGGAGCGCCCCCGGGGTGTCGGCCTGCTCGGTCGCCTGATCGACAAGTCCCTGGTGCACGTCGAGGACGGCCCCGGCGACCGGCGCTACCGTCAGCTCGAGACCGTGCGCCAGTACGCTGGCGAGCGGCTGGAGGAGGCCGGAGAGAGCGGCGCCTTCGCGCGCCGCCATCGCGATTGGTATGTCGAGCTCGCCGAGAGCGACCCGACGCCGCTCGGCGACCTCCCGACGAAGGACCGACTGCGGCGGCTGGATCTGGAGCGCGACAACCTCCGCGCCGCTCTCGCCTCGGCGCTCGCCGACGACCCCCAGGTCGCCCTCCGCTTGGCCGTCGCTCTCTGGCGTTTCTGGCTGATGCGCGGGTACCTTGCCGAGGGGTATCGCTGGCTCGACGCGTCCCTGGCGGCGGCACCGGAGCACACCGCGGATCGCGCCCGCGCCCTGCTCGCCTCCTGCCTCGTGGGCATGCGGCGCGGCGTCCATGCGCGGCTCCACGAGTTCGGCGCCGAAAGCGTCGCGATCTTCGCTGAGCTCGGCGACCACGCCGGAATGTTCGACGCGGTCGAGGTATCGATGGCCTGCAGCGCGATCGTCAGCGGCCCGGCCGACATCGAGGCGCTGCTCGACGAGCACGAGACGCTTCACGTGGACGATCTCCCCGCTGCGCGGCCGCCGACATGGGCGGCGCATACACGCGCCATCGCGGCCTGGTTTCGCTGTGAATATCCGCAGGCGCGCCAACAGTTCGAGCTCGCGCTGAAGCGGGCCGGAGAGCTCCTCGCCGAGCCGCGCCCCGCACTCTGGCCGATGAGCTACGCGCTGTTTTCGGTCGAGTCCGAGGCCGCCTACCCGTTGCTCCTGCAGGAGGACACGGCGATCGTCGGTCGCCGGGTCGGTGGAGAAGCGGCGGTTGCCTACATCCTGGGCAACCTCGCCGTCGTCGATCGGGTGCAGGGCGCCTTTGACCGCGCGGGTGAGTTGATCGACGAGAGCCTCGCGCGCTTCCAGGCACTCGCCGACGTGCAGGGTGAAGCCTTCGCGCTGGGCGCGCTGGGCAACCTCGCCCGCTCCAGCGGAGACTTCGAGCGCGGCCGGGAGCTGCTCGAGCGCAGCCTCGCCCTGCGCCAAGAGGTCGGCGACCGTCGAGGCACCGGGATCACGCTCGGGTGCCTGGCGGTGCTACTCGCTCGCTCAGGCGACCCGGCAGGCGCCCGGACCGTCGCCGAGCAGAGCCGCGACTGGTTCACCGAGAACGACGACATGATCGGCCTCAGCGCCGCCGAGCTCAGCCTGGCCGGCGTGGCGCTGTCCGCCGGCGATCGGGTGGGCGCCCGCGCGCATCTGCAGGACGCGGCCTCGGTGTTCGAGGCTATCAAGTCCACCCCCCAGGAGGGTTGGGTACTGGCCGTGCTCGCCGCGATGTCCGCCGAGGACGGCGAAGCCGCGACGGCGCGCCGCTGGCTCGACCGGGCGATCTCGCGTTTCGAGTTGCGCGGCGGCGACGCCGGCATGTCCTACTGCCGTGAGGTGGAGCGCGGGCCGGGAGTCGCCGCGGGGAGCGAGATAGCCCAGTAACGCGACTTCCTAAGAGGAGGTCTAAGACATTGCAAAGTCGTCGCTAAGAGGCGGACCGTAGCCTCGCTGAGCGTCGTCGAACGTGACGTCAAACAACCGAACTGAGAAAGGGGTCTGCATGGCTACGCAAGGGGTGCTTGGAGCGGCAACGCTCAAGGAGTTCGAGGACGGGCTACACGGAGAACTGATCCGCCCCGGCGACGGCGCCTACGACGAGGCTCGTTCGATCTGGAACGGCGCCCACGACGCACGCCCGGCGCTGATCGCCCGCTGCGCCGATTCCTCCGACGTGCGCCACGCGATCGGCTTCGCGCGCAGCGAGGGGCTCGACGTCGCCGTGCGCGGCGGCAGCCACAGCATTCCCGGCTTCTCGACCTGCGACGACGGCATCGTCATCGACCTCTCGCCGATGAAGGGCATCACGGTGGACGTGAGCGGCCGCACCGCCACCGCCGAGGGCGGCGTCACCTGGGGGGAGTTCGACGCCGCCACCCAGGAGCACGGCCTCGCCACCACCGGGGGCCTGGTCTCGACCACCGGCGTCGCCGGCTTCACGCTGGGCGGCGGGATCGGCTGGCTGATGCGCAAGTACGGCCTGGCCTGCGACAACCTGCGCTCGGCCGAGGTGGTCACCGCCGACGGCCAGATCCTCACCGCGAGCGCGACGGAGAACCCCGACCTCTTCTGGGGCCTGCGCGGCGGAGGCGGCAATTTCGGCGTCGTCACCTCCTTCGAGTTCGACCTGCACCCGGTCGGCCCGACCGTGGCCGCCGGCCCGGTCTTCTATCCAGGCGACCGCGCCGAGGAGGTCATGCGCTTCTACCGCGATTTCGCGCGTGACCTGCCCGACGAGCTGAGCACCCTTGTCAACCTGATCACCGCGCCACCCGCCCCGTTCCTTCCCGAGGATTGGCACGGCAAGAAGCTCATCGGCCTGGCCGGCTGCTACTCCGGCGACCCCGAGGAGGGGATGAAGGTGCTGCAGCCGATCCGCGACCTGGGCGACCCGGTCGCCGACCTGGTCGGCCCGATGCCTTATGTGCAGATGCAGAGCCTGTTCGACGCGCTCTGGCCGAAGGGCACCCAGGCCTACATGAAGGCGGGCTACTTCCGCGAGCTCGACGACCATGCGATCGAGACGATGGCCCGCTTCCATCAGAACGCGACCTCCCCGGCCTCGGAGATCCACATCCAGCACTTCGGTGGCGCGATCGCCCGTGTCGGTGAGGAGGAGACCGCCATCGGCGAGCGCCAGGCGCCGTTCGTGCTCAACGCGATCGCCACCACGCACGAGCCGGGCGGGCTGGAGACCCACATCGATTGGGCGCAGCGCTTCTACGCCGAGATCGAGCCGTCGCTGACCGGCGCCGCCTACATCAACTTCCTCTCCTCCGAGGGCGAAGATCGAGTGCAGGCCGCCTATGGGACCGAGAAGTTCGCCCGCCTCCGTGCGCTCAAGGACCGCTACGACCCGACCAACCTCTTCCATCTGAACCAGAACATCCCACCATCGTGATCGTGGCGATGAGGGTCGAGGAGATGACGTTCCGCTCCGAGGGCGTGGACTGTGCGGCCCGGATCTACCGGCCGGACGCTGCGCCCGGAGAGGCTACGCCTTGCGTTGTTATGGCTAACGGTTTCAGCCTCACGCAAGATGACGGTCTGCCGGCGTTTGCGGAACGGTTCGCGGGCGAGGGGATCACCGCGCTCACGTTCGACTTCCGCCACCTCGGCGAGAGCGGCGGCGAGCCGAGGCAGGTCATCAACATAGGCCGTCAGCAAGCCGACTTCGGGGCGGCCGTGTCATTTGCTCGAGGGCTAGAGGGTATCGACGCTGATGCCGTGGCCGTGTGGGGCTTCTCAAGCGGCGGGGGTCTCGCGATCAACATTGCGGCTGACGACAATAGGGTCGCTGCCGCGGTTGCCCTGTGCCCGGCGACGGACACGATCGCGTACATGCGGAGAATGCCGATGCGCACTTTGAACGCGGTGAACGTCGCTATTTTGCGCAACATGTTGGGCAGACAGCGGGTTCACATTCCGGTGGCGGCGCGCCCAGGCGCCATAGCCTGGTTCAGCCAGCCCGAGGCGTTCCCCGGTTTCGAGGCCATCCGCGGCGATCACTCCCTCTGGCGCAACGAGTTCTTGCCACTTTCGTTTGCAGGAGCTACCTTCCGCGCGGTTCGGGCGGCCCACCGTGTCAGGTGCCCGCTGTTCGTCACTATCGGCGAGAGGGATCACGTGGTGCCGCGTCGGGCTGCCGAGCGGACCGTCGAGCGTGCGCCACGTGGCGAGCGCCGCTTGTACCCGATCGATCATTTCAGCGGTTTCCTGGGTGAGGGTTTCGAGCGTGTCGTGGCAGACCAGACCGAGTTCCTCTCACGCCACCTACTCACTGTGCAAACACCCGCCCCGAGCGCAAGCAGCTAATCCTCCCGGCGCGCAAGCAGCTAAATCCTCCCAGCGCGACACTGCGAATCGGAGCGCTCGGCTTGCTGCGGCTTTGTCGTGAGATCCGAGCGTCTCAGCTGTACCAAGCGCACGCTCGCTGCTGACGACTCTCGACGGGGCCGACCGAGCCACAGACCAGCCGCAACGGCGGCCGAGCTACGCCAGCGATCACAGGTCACACGACCGGCGGCGACTTGCACAGCCGGCTGGGGAAAGAGCCGCCGCCTGGGTGCCCCGGACGCAGCCGCCTCTCCGCGCCCAGTCTCACATCGACGGGACGTCACGGTCTCAGATGAATGGGACTAGGCCGTCTCAGATCGGCGGGACGCCGCATTTCCGCCCCGCATGACAGCGGCCACTGGCTACGGTCAGGCCCATTTGCGGCGTGGAGAGCCAGAGATCGAATGCGCGGCGCGGTTGTTGGGTTTTCGAGCGGATTTGTGCCGCCCCTGGCCCGACCAGGGTCGCGCTGTTAGGTGACTCAGCGCGCGATTGCGCCCTCGGCGGCGCTGCCGACGAGCTTGGCGTACTTCTGGATCGCTACCTCGATATGGTCGGCGAGCATGGGCTGTTCGTAGGTGCTGACTCGTCGTGTGATCTCCTCGTCGGAGAGGGCGACGTCGAGGTGGCGCTCGTCCACGTCGATGGTGATCTCGTCACCGTCTGCCAGGGCGCAGATCGGACCGCCTCGGGCGGCCTCGGGAGCGATGTGCGCGGCCATGAACCCGTGCGTGGCGCCGGAGAAGCGCCCGTCGGTGATCAGGGCGACGGTCTCCCCCAGGCCCTCGCCGACTATGGCCGCCGTGACCGCGAGCATCTCGCGCATTCCGGGCCCGCCGGCGGGGCCCTCGCCGCGGATCACGACGACGTCGCCGGGATGGATCTCTTTGGCGAGCACGGCGGCCATCGCGGCCTCCTCGCCGTCGAACACGCGCGCGGGGCCGGTGTGTTTGCGCCGCTCGTGGCCGGCGAGCTTGACGACGCAGCCGTCGGGTGCGATGTTTCCTCGCAGGATTGCGAACCCGCCTGTTGGCTTGAGTGGGTCGCTCAGCGGCCTCACGACCTTCTGGCCGGGGGTCTCCGGGGCGTCGTGTGCGTGTTCGCCGATCGTCTTGCCTGTGACGGTGATCGCGTCGCCGTGCAAGACCCCGGCCTGTTGCAGGCGTTTGAGCACGATGGGTACGCCGCCCGCCTCGTACAGGTCGGTCGCGACGTAGCGCCCGCCCGGCTGCAGGTCGCACAGCAGCGGGGTGCGCTGGGAGATCGCGTCGAACTCGTCGATCGCCAATCCCACGCCGAGTTCGCGGGCGACTGCCAGCAGGTGCAGCACGCCGTTGGTCGATCCTCCGCTGGTCGCGATTGCCGCGATCGCGTTTTCAAGCGCCTCCTTGCTCATCACCTCGCTCGGCAGCCGTCCGGCGCGCAGGACCTCCATCACGAGCTCCCCGCATTCGCGTGCGACGGCGAGCTTGCGGCCGTCCTCGGCGGGCACCATCGCCGAGCCGGCGGGCGAGATGCCGAGCGTCTCGAAGGCCATGGCCATGGTGTTGGCCGTGAACTGTCCCCCGCACGCTCCCGCTCCCGGTGAGGCGGCCTGCTCGAGGGCGTGAAGTTCCTCCTCGGTGATCTTTCCGGCGGCGAACTCGCCGACGGCCTCGAAGACCTGCTGGATGGTGACGTCACGGCCCTTGTAGTGGCCGGGCTTGATCGAACCGCCGTAGAGCATCAGCCCGGGGATGTCCAGCCGCGCGAGCGCCATGACGGTCCCGGGGATCGTCTTGTCACAGCCGGAGATCGTCACGAGCGCGTCGAAGTGATGGGCGCCGGCGACGAGCTCGATCGAGTCGGCGATCAGCTCGCGCGAGACGAGCGAGGCGCGCATCCCCGCGGTGCCCATCGTGATGCCGTCGGAGATCGCGATCGTGTTGAGCTCCATCGGGGTGCCCCCGGCGGCGCGAATGCCCTCCTTGACCTTGGCGGCGAGCACGCGGTTGTTGAAATTGCACGGCATCGTCTCGATCCACGAGTGCGCAACGCCGACGATCGGCTTGGCGAGATCCTCGGCGCTGTAGCCGATCCCGTGCAGGTAGGAGCGTGCGGCCGCGCGCTCGGGTCCCTCGGTGAGGGCGCGGCTGCGGTGCTTGACGTCGAAGCTCATCGTGTGCGGCAGGTTATCGGGGGCGGGCTTTTTGGGGAGACCCACAGCCTGGTAGCTCTACAGCCCGGTTGGCGCCGGTCACCGCACTCGTGGGACTCGCGGGAGCGGGAGCGAGGATCGTGTTTCCTCGCCGGGCAGTGCCGGCTTACGCGGCGCAGGCGATCCGCTCGCGCTCCCAGCGGGCGAGCCGCTGCAGGTCTGCACGCACGCGTTGCGGGTCGACTTGGCGGCCGGGCAGGTGCATGTTCGCGTCGGCGATCAGCCTGCGCTCGTCCGCGCGCAGCGCCATCCACTTCGCGAGCACGTCGTCGGAGTCCGGCAGCCGCGCGCTGCCGTAGGGGCGCGAATGGTCGGGGAACGCGACGCAGTACTCGCTCAGCAGCGCACCCGTCTGCGGCACGAAGGAGACGATCGGCTTGTGCGGGTAGATCAGGTAGGCGTAACGCTCACCGCGGCCGCCGTATACGCGCAGGAAGCCCAAATCGCGATACATCGCCCACTCGTGCTCGTTTACGCACGAGCGCAGCAGCTCGCGCGCGCGCTGCTCGGCGCGGCGCTCGCGGCCCGGGTCGTAGTCGAGAGCGCGCTCTGCACGACGCGCCCGAACGAGGTCGTGGATGAAAACGGCGTGGCGCTCGCGCAGCCGCTCACGCAAACGTCCCACTCCGGCGCTCACCTGCGGCCTGCTCAGCTCCAGGACGAGCGCGCTCGAGACGAGCACCGCCGTGGTCAGTCCGAGCAGCATCGCGGGACCCGCGCTAGCGCGCCCCGCCGGCCGCGCGGGGGAAGAAGATCACGCGCTCGGCGTCGCGCGGCACCTCGGCGAAGCTTTTGACGAGCTCGGCCTCGCGTCGCCCGTCGCTGCGCTCGGTCGGCACGGCCGCCCACATGCCTGCGTCCAGCTCGCCTCTGAACGCCTCGATCAGCGCCCGCTCCTGCTCGGCGACCTCCACGTCGCCCTCGGCGAGGACGATCTCACCGTGACCTGGCTTCAGACGCAGGAATCTCATCGCGGGCCGGGCTTCATGCGTAGGAGCCTCATCGTTCCCCGATTATGGCACGGCGAGAAGGCTCGATTGTCAACTGTCGCGCATCCGCTCGAGCCCGAGCACGTCGACCGGGCCGGCGCCGGAGCCCACGTCGCGCAGCCCACGAGCGACCGCCTCTCCCGCCAGCGCGCGCGCGATTCGGGCCGCCTGCGGGATCGTGTCGCCCAGCGCGAGGCGCGCGGCGAGCACCGCCGAATGCGTGCACCCGGAGCCGTGCGCGGCGCCGTCGCGATGACGCTCGCCGGGGATCTCCACGATCACCGCCTCGCCGCGCTCCTCCTCCTCCTCCTCGCGCCGCGCTCGTTCAAGCAGCAGATCGACAGCGCGCGCGCGATGCCCTCCGGTGAGCACGACCGCGCCCGGTCCGAGCGCTAGCACCGCCCGGGCCAGCTCGAGCGCCTGCTCGTTTTCCTCTCGCTCGCTCATCGCGTCTGTCGCGCGTGCGGGAAGTCCGGCCAGCACTCGCGCCTCGGGCAGGTTGGGCGTGAGCACGCTTGCGCGCGGCACGATCTCGGCGATCAGCGCCGCCTGCGCGTCCTCGTCCAGCAGGCGGGCGCCCGACTCGGCGACCATCACCGGGTCGACCACCACCGGTGTCCCGGTCGGCAGCTCGTCGAGCGCGCGCGCGACCGCGAGCGTGACCTGCACGTCGCCGAGCATCCCGACCTTGACCGCGTCCACGCCGATGTCGGCGAGGACCGCCCGCACCTGCGCGAGCACGATCTCGGGCGGCGCCTGGTGGATCGCCGAGACGGCGAGCGTGTTCTGCGCGGTGATCGCGGTGATCGCGCTAGCGCCGTGCACGCCACAGCGCGCGAACGCCTTCAGGTCGGCCTGAATCCCGGCGCCACCGCCCGAATCCGAGCCGGCGATCGTGAGCGCGACCGGGGTTCTACGGCTCCCGGGCGCGCCCATCGCGCTCTCGCCCCTCCCAGCCGCACCCGCCCCGGCCGCACCGATCCCGGTCTCGCCCGCCGCCGCATCGCGCTCCCCACGGCGCGCCATCGCGATCAGTCCGGGTGCGGCGCGGCGCGGCGGCGGCGCGGAAAGATCGTGTAGCTGCCGATCGCGGTCACGAGCAGGCGGCCGTCCTCGTGGCGCACCTCGCTGTGCATCACAGCGGTGGTGCGGTTGCGCCGGTCGAGCGTGGTCGAGCACACGATCTCGCCCTCGGTGGCGGTCTGCACGTAGTTGATCGAGATGCCGATCGTCGCGATCCGCTCGTCGGGCGTGGTCTGCGCCCACAGCGTCGAGCCCATGCAGTAGTCGACCAGCGCATACGTCACGACGCCCGAGAGCAGCCCGCCCGCGTTGATCAGCTCCGGGCGGATCTGCAGGCGGACGGTCTGTGGATCGTCCCAGCGCATCCCCATGAACGCGCTGACGCCGTCGATCGATCCCGGCCCGCCGGCCGGAGGTGGATCGGGAGCGTCGGCGGCCGGCTGAGCGCTCGCGGCCGCAGCGCTCCTCACGGCGCCCGCGGGCCCCGCTACGGGTGCGGGCGTTTCGGCGGGGGGAGCCTCGGGTGCGCGCGAGTCGGCGGCGGGCGCGCGGGTATCGACGGCGGGGGTGTCGAGAGCGTCGTCCATGCGCCCGGGAGGCTACGCGAGCGCGCCCGTTCGCGTCCGCCCGCTCAGATCTCCACGCGCCCGCATCCCACGCACGTTTCCACCCGAGCGCATCCCAGAAGCCCGGGCGTCACAGACTTGTGACGCGGTTGCGCGTGAATCGTCACATTGGCGCGCCTGTGGTCACATCTGCCGATCTAGCGTGCTCGCCATGCACAGCACAGACACATCCGAACGCGGCTCAGACGCCGATCGCGCGAACGCACGCAGCAAAGCCGACCCGCGCCATACCCTCGGTCGCCGCGGCGAGGAGTTCGCCGCCGAGCACCTGCGCCGCTTGGGGTTCTCTCCGCTGGGGCGCAACGAGCGCACCCGTTACGGCGAGATCGACCTGGTCGCGTTCGATGGCAGGACGCTCGTTTTTGCCGAGGTCAAGACCCGGCGCGTGGACGTCCGCCCGGGCGGACCGCGGCCCGACCAGCAGCCGCTGCACTGGCTGCGCCCCCGCCAGCGCATCCGCCTGCGCAAGCTGGCGATCGCCTGGCTGACCGACGAGAAGCACATCCGCCCCACCGCCCACACGATCCGCTTCGACGCGATCGGCGTGATGATCGACAGCAAAGACCGGCTGCTGCGGCTGGATCACGTGGAGGGTGCGTGGTGAGGACCGGGCGCAGACATGAGTCGGGTCGCCGATGAGCGCCAGAGGCGACTTCAAGAAGATCCGGCGCCGCGCGGAAGATCAAGGGTGGCGTGTGGAGAAGCGCAAGGAGTACTGGTTGTTCTTCCCACCTGACCCCAAGGAGCATCCATGCTCGATGGCGGGAACCCCATCATCGTCGCGGTCGCTGGTGAACTTCCTTGCTCGCCTCAAGCGGAAAGGGTATAAAGAACGATGATGGAGTATCGAACGTGGACTTCCGTAGCCAATGTGCCGTTCCACGACGAATCTATGTGGCTGCCTCTGGTCAGGTATCTGGACAAGCACCATGGCGAGCTCGGTCCTGTCGCTTCGTGGGAGAAGGATGCGATTGTGCTCATCCTCGCTGATGATGAGCCCGACCCGGCGACCGCGGCGGAGAACGCGGCGCATGTCGTGAGCGAGGCTCTGCACGCTACCGGTCTCGCCGACCGTTTCCCGACGGTCTATGAGGTCGAGCGGGTGACCGAGGACGTTGCCGCGGACCTCATTCCCGCGTAGCGCCTCGCGCCCACTCACCCTCCACGCCGGACCAGGCCCGTCGCCTCAGAGCGCCAGCTGCTGGTAGGCCAGCGACTGAAACGACATACGGTGCAGGGGCGAGACGCCTTGCCGTGCGATCGCCTCGCGGTGCACGGGGGTGGAGTAGCCGACGTGCTCGGCGAAGCCCCAGCCGGGGTGCAGGGTGTCGGCATGCTGCATGTAGCGGTCGCGGGTGACCTTGGCGACGATCGAGGCGGCGGCGATCGCTGCGCTCGTGGCGTCGCCGTCGACGATCGCGCGCTGAGGACGCTCGAACTCGGGCACGGAGAAGCCGTCCACGAGACAGATGACCTCGCCGGGAACATCGGCGGTGACGTTGCGCAGCGCGTCGCGCAGCGCCGCGAGGTTAGTGACGTGCAGGCCGCGCCCATCGATGCCTCCCACACAGCGTGAGATGACGGCGACACGAGCCGCACAGCGCAACACCAGCGGATAGAGCTCCTCGCGCGCCTGCGGGGAGTGTTGCTTGGAATCGTTGAGCGCGCTGAGCGAACGCAGCTCACGTGTGGTTAGCGCGTCGTAGTCGAACAACACTCCGGCGGCCACGAGCGGCCCGGCCAGACAGCCCCGGCCGGCCTCGTCGGCGCCCGCGACCAGCGGGATCTCCAGGCGACGATCGAACGCGAACAGTCGCCGTCCGCTGGTACGAGCCCGTGCGCGCCGCCGCCGGGCCCTGGCAGAGCCCACTGATGCCTGTGGGGCAGGTGCTTCGCTCACGTCGCGACCACCAACGTCGATACACCACTAGCGGGCCGTAGGCCAAGCGATACAAGAACGCAGGGAGCGTGGCGTACTGCGTACGCGAGTGACCGAGGACGCAGTAGCGCGCAGGCATACGGCCCGCTAGAAGAATCCGATGCGGTCGGGGGGCCAGTAGGTGGCGAATGCTTCGCCGATGATCCATGAAGTGGGGACCGGTCCCCAGAACCTGCTGTCGTCGGATTCGCCACGGTTGTCCCCCATCATGAACCAGTGTCCGGCCGGAATCTTGATCGGAACCGGGAAGCTGCACTCGGCGCTGCCTTCGCACTGGCGAATGTAGGGGTCCTGCTCGGGGTGGCCGTTGCGTGTGACGTGCCCTTCGTGGATCGAGATCACGTCGCCCGGCCCGGCGACTATGCGCTTGATGAAGTTGACGCCCGTGTCCTCTTTGGGGATCGGTTCGGCACAGGCGGCGCCACCGAGTTTGACGGTGTGCGGGATCGGACCGCACTGCTGCTGCTGGGCGCCTTCGGGCGGGTGAAACACGGTGATCTGTCCGACGTGCGGTTTGCTGAAGTGGGTGCCGATGCGATCGACGAGCACGCGCTGGCCGACCGCCAGCGTCGGTTCCATCGAGCCGCTGGGAATTCTGTAGGGCTTGACGATCCACGCCTGGATCGCCAGTGCGAGGCCGAGCGCGACGAGCACGATGACGACGAGCTCGATGAGCGAGTTGGCGGTCGATTTGCTGCGTTTGGAGGTCACGGCCGCAAACCCTTCGCGGCCGGCTCTGCCGGCGGTCTCACGCCGGCGTGTCGCCGGCGACCTCGTCCCCCTCGGTATCGCCGGCATCGGGGGATGGGGAATCGGCGTCTGAGGTCTCGGACTCGGCCGTCGCGGACGTGCTCGTCTGTGTCTCAGCCCCCCCGGGCTCGACCGTCCCGGCCTGCGCCGGCTCGTCATCCCGCTGCTCGGTCTCTGCGCCCGCGGACGTCTCGTTCTCGGCCGCGGGAACGTCCGTGTCGGGGCTCTGGACCTCGGCGCCGTCCTGCACCGCCTGCACGCCCTCGGCGAACGTTTCCTCGGCGGTCATGCCCTCCGCGTCGGTCGCTCCGGTGGGCTCCTCGTGCAGCAGACCGGGCTCGACGGCCTGTTCGGGGCCGGTGTAGCGGCGCTCGCGCACACGCGCGCGCTTGCCTACGCGATCGCGCAGGTAGTAGAGCTTCGCGCGGCGCACGTCCCCGCGGGCGGCCAGCTCGATGCGCTCGATCTTCGGCGAGTGCACCGGGAACATGCGCTCGACGCCGACGCCGAAGGACTGCTTGCGCACGGTGAAGGTCTCGCGGGCGCCGTGCCCTTGGCGCTTGATCACGACGCCCTCGAACACCTGCACGCGCCGGCGAGTGCCCTCGATCACCTGGAAGTGGACCTTGACGCGGTCGCCCGGCGCGAAGGCAGGGACGCGGCGCAACTGCGCGCGCTCGATGGTTTCGATGACGCTGCTCATAACGTGAAGGGGTGCGAGGGATCGCGCCTGAACAACCGCTTCGCAATCCCCGAGAAGGGCACGACGGTCGGCGCGGTCAGCAATGGTAGCGGACGGTCGGTTCTCGCGCGCCCGCTCGCCGTGCGCCACGCTCCTCTCACGACCTCACGAACGGCCGACTCGGACTTCCGTGCAGCCGCTCACTCTTCTCCGTCCGGGCCTTGCGCTGTGTCACGACCGTCACGCGCATCGTCTCGTTCCCGGCTGCGCTGCGCTCGCCAGTGCGCGATCCGCTGATGATGCCCGGACAGCAGCACCTCGGGGACGCGCCACCCGCGATATTCCGCCGGGCGGGTGTAGTGCGGATACTCGGGGCGTCCTTGCAGGGCGGGGCTGAAGGACTCCTCGATCGCCGAGCGCTCGTGCCCGAGCGCGCCGGGCAGCTTGCGCAGCACGGTGTCGCAGAGGACCATCGCGGCGAGCTCGCCCCCGGCGAGGACGTAACGCCCGATCGAGATCTGCTCGGTCGCGAAGTGCTCGAGGATGCGCTCGTCAAAGCCCTCGTAGCGACCACATAGGAGCGTCAACGCGGGCTCGGCCGCCAGCTCGCCGGCGAGTTCGTCGTCGAGTAACCGCCCGCCCGGGGTCAGCGCGATCACCCGGCGCTGCTCGCGCAGACCTACCGGATCGGTCCCGTAGCGGGCTCGCAGCGCGCTGTCCAGCACGTCCACGCGCAGCACCATGCCGGCGCCGCCGCCGAACGGGGTGTCGTCGACCTGCCCGGCGGAAAGCGGCGTGTGCTCACGGAAGTTCACGCACTCGATGCGGGAGCCGGCCGCGAGCGCGTTGCGCACGTGGCGCTGCTCGCTCAGCCATTCAAACCACTCGGGAAACAGCGTGAATATGTCTATCTCCACGTTATTGGTCCCCGATGAAGTCCATGTTGATATCGATACGCCCGGCAAGGACGTCGACGTTGCGGATCGCGTCTTTGACCATCGGCGCGAGCAGCGCTCGGCCCGTCTCGGTGGCGATCTCCAACGCCTCGCACGAGGGCAGCTCGATCATCCGTGTCACGGTACCCACGCGCCGCTCCCCGTCGAAGACGACGCAGCCGGCCAGTTCGTGCGCCCACCATTCGCCCTCGGCGAGCGCGGGCGCGTCCGCGGTGGCCACGGTCAGCGTCTGGCCGCGCAGCGCTTCGGCAGTGGAGCGATCGGTAACACCATGGACACGCACGATCGGGTGTTGGTCGGTTCCGGCACGGCGCACGATCGCGGCGTTTTTGCCCGCGATCGTCACCTCCGCACCGGGCTCCAATAGGCGCGGTCGCGCACCTGTCACGTAGAAGCTGCCGTCAAGTCCGTGGGCGCGACCGATCTTGCCCGCGGACAGGGAGCCGTCGGGAGCGGAGCTGCTGGGGTTCACCGGGCGTCCGGGTTCCTGTCTGACCGAGCGTCCGCGACGCCTCAGTCGACGATGTCGATCAATACCCGGCGTCCGGCGCCGGTCGCGGCGGCTTTGACGACCGTGCGCAGCGCGTGGGCGGTGCGCCCGCCGCGCCCGATCACCTTGCCGTAGTCGCCGTCGGCCACGCACAGCTCCAGCACGATCGTGCCGTCGTCCTCCTCGAAGCGCTCGACGGAGACGTCCTCGGGCTCGTCCACGAGCCCTTCGGCGAGGTACTCGAGCAGTTGGCGCGGAATCTCGCCGGGGTCGGAGTCGTTCTCGCTGGTCATTCTTGTGCTCCCCAACCTAAGTCCGATGTCATGCCACGCGCAATCGATGGGACCTAGGGCCTCGATGAGCAAGAGAGGCAAGGACGCAAAGAGCGTGGCGTACTACGTACGCGAGCGACTGAGGACGCAGCATCGCGTAGCTCAGCGTGGTCCTAGGTGGTGATGCCCTGGATGCGCAGCAGCTTCCGTACCGTGCTCGTCGGCTGTGCTCCGCGCGCCAGCCAGCTGCGAGCGCGATCCTCGTCGATCGCGATCGTCGAGGGGTTGGTCTGCGCGTTGTATTGGCCGATCGTCTCGATCACGCGGCCGTCGCGCGGCGAGCGCTGGTCGGCTACGACCACGCGCCAGATCGGATCCTTCTTGCCGCCCACCCGTGTGAGCCTGAGCCGTACCGACAACTTGTTCCTCTCGATATGCCTTACCGTTTTACGAACGCAGAGCTTAGCTAACGCGCCTGGCGCATGAGGGCGCCGATGTCGGGCATCTTGCCGCGCCCGACCTGCTTCATCAGCTTGCGGGTCTGCCCGAACTGCTTGACGAGCCGGTTGACCTGCTGCACGCTGGTGCCGGATCCACGCGCGATGCGCAGCCTGCGTGAGCCCTTTATCAGCTCCGGTTTGGAGCGCTCTGTGGGGGTCATCGAGAGGATGATCGCCTGCACGCGGTCGAGCTCGCGCTCGTCGACCTTCATGTTCTGCAGCTGATTGCCCGCGAGGCCGGGGATCATCCCGAGCAGGTTCGTCAGCGGCCCCATCCGTCGCACCGTCTTTAGCTGTGCGAGGAAATCGTCGAGCCCGAATTCGTCGCGTGTGAGCTTGCGTTGCAGCCGGCGCGCATCGTCCTCGTCGAACTGGCGCTCGGCCTGCTCGATCAGGCTCATCACGTCCCCCATGCCGAGGATCCGCTGAGCCATGCGGTCGGGATGGAAACGCTCGAACTGATCGAGCTTCTCTCCGGTGGAGGCGAACATGATCGGCTTGCCGGTGAGCGCCTTCACCGACAGCGCCGCGCCGCCGCGCGCGTCGCCGTCGAGCTTGCTCATGAGAAGGCCGTCGAACTGGACCTCCCGCGCGAAGCTCTCGGCCACCGATGCCGCGTCCTGGCCGGTCATGGCGTCGAGCACCAGCAGCACGTCCGTCGGCCGGACCGCGGCGCGGATCCGTACGAGCTCGGCCATCAGCTCCGCGTCGACGTGCAGGCGCCCGCTGGTGTCGACGATCAGCACATCCTTGCCCTCTCTGGTGGCGCGCTCCAGCGCCCAGGTGGCGATATCGACCGGATCGCGTTCGGTGCCCTGCTCGTACACGTCGGCGCCGGCCTGAGCCCCGACCTTGACGAGCTGCTCCACGGCCGCCGGCCGATAGGTGTCGCACGCCGCCACAGCGACGGAGGAGCCGCGCTCTGAGCGCAAATGCAGCGCCAGCTTGGCCGTGGCGGTCGTCTTGCCGGAGCCCTGCAGCCCCGCCATCAGGATCACGGTCGGAGGGTGCGGGGCGAATGCGAGACCGGCCGAGTCGCCACCCATCAACGACGCGAGCTCCTCGGCGACGATCTTGACGACCTGCTGTGCGGGATTCAAACCCCCGATCACTCCGGCCCCGAGACAGCGCTCGGAGACCTGCGCGGTGAACTGGCGCACGACCTTGAAGTTGACGTCCGCCTCCAACAGCGCCAGACGGATCTCGCGCATCGCCGCATCGACATCCTGCTCGGTCAGGGTGCCGTGGCGGCGCACGTCGGCGAGCGTGGCCTGCAGCTTCTCTGAGAGAGCGTCGAACATCGGCCTGAATTCTCGCAGCCCCGGCGCCCGGGGCCGATCGCCCTCAGTCTTTGCGCCCGGGGGGTGTGTCCGGCGGGCGCTTGGCGGCGTCGCCGAGCGCGGACGGGGGATGCGGCGGCTCAGGCTCATGCCTGGGTGTGCGCCGTGAGAGCGCCTCGCCGATGCCCCCGAAGGCTTGCGCGAACTCGCTCGGCACGACGAACACCTTGTTGGCATCGCCTTCGGCGAGCTGGGGCAGCATCTGCAGGTATTCGTAGCTCAGCAGCTCACGGTCGGGTTTGCCCTCGTGGATGGCTTTGAACACGGTGTCGATCGCCTTCGCTTCCCCGTCGGCGCGCAGGATCGCCGCTTGGCGCTCGCCCTCCGCGTCGAGGACCGCGGCCTGCTGAGCGCCCTCGGCGTTCAGCACCGCCGCCTGCTTGGCGCCTTCGGCGGTGAGGATCTGCGACTGCTTCTCCCCTTCGGCCGTGAGGATCGCCGCGCGGCGATCGCGCTCGGCGCGCATCTGCTTCTCCATCGCCGTCTTGATGTCCGGAGGCGGTTCGACCGACTTGATCTCCACGCGGTTGATCCGTATCCCCCACTTGCCGGTCGCCTCGTCCAGGACCGTGCGCAACTGGGCGTTGACGTTCTCGCGCGAGGTCAGCGTCGCCTCCAGCGTCAGCCCGCCGATCACGTTGCGCAGCGTCGTCACCGTGAGTTGCTCGATCGCCTGCAGCGGATCGGCGATTTCATACGTCGCCGATCTCGGATCGGTGATCGTGAAGTAGAGGACCGTTTCGATCGCCACGACCACGTTGTCCTCCGTGATGACCGGCTGTGGGGAGAAGTTGACCACCTGCTCGCGCAGGTCCACGAGCGGCTTGACCCGGTCGACGAAGGGCGTGATGATCGTCAGACCCGGCTCCAGCGTTCGGCTGTAGCGGCCGAGGCGCTCGACGACCCCGGCCCGCGCCTGGGGGATCACGCGGATCGTGCGCGCCGCGACGATCAACGCGAACAGCACGACGACAGCGAGGACTATCAGTGCGGCCATGGGTCAACTCCCTTGTGTGTTGTCCTGGGGCTCAATGCATCACCAGCGCGGTGGCGCCGCGTATTTCCACGACCTCGACCCGCTCGCCGGCGTCGATGATCTCGTCTTCGTCATAGCTGCGCGCGGTCCACACCTCACCGTCGATCTTCACGCACCCGACCCCCTCGCCGTTGGCGATTCGCTCGATCACCACCGCCGGCTTGCCGACCAGCGCCGCTGCGCCCGTCCGGATCGCGGGTGGCAGCCGGCGATGCCGGCGCGCGACCGGCCGCAGCGTGGCGAACACGATGCCAGAGGCGGCCGCGAACACGATCGCGCTGAGCAGCGCCCCGACACCGAGCAGGCCGACGACCGCGGCGAGCCCCGCGCCGATCGCGAACGGGGCCAGATAGAACCCGCCCTGGTGCATCTCGCCGATCCCGAGCAGGCAGGCCGCGACGAGCCACACGATCCATACGGACATGCCTCTCAGGTTACCCTTCGCCACCGAGCGAGCGTCCCTGCGCCGCTCCGGGCGGTCGAACTCGCTCGCGTCTGGCCAACGCCCGCACCGGCATGAGATTCATTCCGGTGAGACGAGCGCGCGCGCGAATTCCTCGGGATCGAACGGGCGCAGGTCCTCGACCGTCTCACCGATCCCGATCAGCTTCACCGGCAGTTGGAGCTCCGCCGCGATCGCCAGCGCGATGCCGCCGCGGGCGGTTCCGTCGAGCTTCGTCAGCACCACACCGGTGACGTCGGCCGCGGCCGCGAACATCCGTGCTTGGCGCAGCCCGTTCTGGCCGGTGGTGGCGTCGATCGTGAGCAGCGTCTCGTGCGGAGCGCCCTCGAGCTGGCGGGCGATCACGCGGCGGATCTTGCCGAGCTCGGCCATCAGATCCTCCTGGGTGTGCAATCGCCCGGCCGTGTCGATGATCGCGACGTCAGCGCCCTCCGCGCGCGCACGGGCGATCGTCTCGAACGCGACACTGCCGGGATCGCAGCCCTCAGCGCCGGTCACGATCTCACACCCGGCTCGCTGTGCCCAGCCCGCCAGCTGCTCGCTCGCGGCGGCCCGGAACGTGTCGGCCGCACCGAGCACCACGGTGCGACCCAGCTCGTGGCGCAGATGCCAGGCGAGCTTGCCGATCGTCGTCGTCTTACCGGTCCCGTTCACGCCCACGGCCATGATCACGGTCGGCTCGGGGCGGATGTCGATGCGGGCATCGCCCACGCGCGCGGTCTGCGCGAGCAGCCCGACCAGCCGCTCGCTCAGCGCCTCGCCGCCCGCCAGTTCGCCCGCGTCAGCCTCGGCCTCGAGCGCGCCCACGATCGCGGCCGTCGTTTGCGCACCCACGTCGGCGAGGATCAGGGCCTCCTCCAACCGTTCCCACGCCTGGGCGTCGAGGGCGCCGAACAGCGTCGCCTGGATCTCTCCGCCCAGCGCCTCGCGGGTCTTGGTCAGGTTTTCGCGAAGACGCCGAAACAGTCCTCGCCGGGGCCGATCTGACGCCGACGAGGCCCCCTCGCCGGGAGGCGCACCGGTAATGAACAGCTCGCTCCAGTCGCTTGGCATCGGATCCCGTTCGGACCCGTTAGGCGACTTCGGCTACGGGCGCTTCGGAGGGATCGGCGCGGGGTTCGCCGGTCACAGCGGCCGCGGGCGCCTCTGAAGGCAGCGCCCGCGAGAGGACCTTGGAGACGCCATCGCCGCCCATCGACACCCCATACAGCCAGTCCGCAGCCTCCATCGTGCGCTTCTGGTGGGTGATCACGATGAACTGCGCCCGGTCGGAGTAGCGGCGCAGCAGCGCGAGAAAGCGGTCGAGGTTGAGGTCGTCGAGCGCCGCCTCGACCTCGTCGAGGATGTAGAAGGGGCAGGGGCGCGCGAGGAACACGGCGAACAGGAACGCGAGCGCGGTCATCGACTTCTCCCCGCCCGAGAGCAGCGACAGGCGCTTCGTGGACTTGCCTGCGGGCGTGATCTCGATCTCGACTCCCATCGCATCCTCGTGCTCACCTTCGCCGCGAGCACGCTCCTGCTCGTGCTCGGCCTCGGCGTCGGCGGCGGCCTCCGCGGCGTCGGCGCCCTGCGCGCCATCTCCATCCGGCACAGCGCTCGCGGCGGCGGACTGCCCCCCGAGGACCGCGCGGGGAGCGTGCTCGTCACGAACGAGTCGCAGCCGTCCGCTGCCGCCTGGGAACACGTCGCCGACGAGCTCCTCGAAGTTGCGCGCGGCCGCCGCGAAGGTCTGCTCGAACGTCTCCGAGATTTGACGGTCGGTGTCTTTGATCAGCGTCCTCAACTCGCGCAACGCGGTCTCCAGATCAGAGCGTCTGCGCTCGAGCTCCTCGACGTGCGCGAGAGCCTCGGCGTACTCCTGCTGCGCGAGCGGATTGACCGGGCCCAGCTGCTCGCGCCGTCTGGTCAAACGTTGCACTCGGACCTCCAGCGCGCTCGCCTCCTCCGGCGCGAGCGGCTGCTGCGCGCGATCGTCATCCGTCGAGGGCAGCGGGCGCTCCAGGCGCTCGGCGATGGCGCTCAGCTCCTCCGCGGCCTCGCCGGCCTGATCGCGCAACCGCTGAGCGGCGACCTCGGCGCTCGTCACCGCCTCCCCGAGCGCGCGCAGGCGCGTCTGAATCTCGGCCTCCTCCTGGGCGCACGCTCGCAGCTCGGCCGCGACCTGCTCTCCGGCGGCTTGATCGCGCGAGAGCTGCTCCTCCAACTGTGCCAGCAGACCCTCGGCGCCTTCCGCCACGGACACGAGCGCCGCGGCGATGCGCCGTGCACGGGGCTCGAGCGCGACATCGGCGGCGAGCCGCGCGCGCAGACGCGCGATGCGCCGCTCGCGCTGGGCGCGTTCGGCCGCCAGGCGCTGCGCCTGACGGTGCTCGGCGGCCAGCTCACCCTGCAGCTGCGCGCGACGGACCGCCAGCGGACCCTGCTCGGGAGCGCTGCGCCGCTGCTCGATCAGCCACCCACTGCGCCGCTCGGACTCTCTCGCTTCCGCGAGGGCGCGCTCGGACTCGCGCAGCGCCTCCTCGGCCTGTGCGCGCTCCTCGCCCGAGTCGCGGACAGCCTCGAGTGCGCTCTGCACGGCCGCCTGCGCGGCGTGCTCGGTCTGCACCGCCACCTCGCAGGATGCGATCAGGCGCTCGCGCTCGTTGCGCCGTGCCAACACCCGCTCGGCGCCGCCCTCGCTCACCTGGCGCACCTCACCCCACGCCGCGAACAGCACGCGTCCGGACCTCGTAACGGCGATCCCGGCGAACTCCTCGCCGATATCCCGCAGGCTCTCGACCACCCACGCATCGCCAAGCAGCCGGCGCGCGAGTGTCAGCGCGGCGCTCGATCCGCTGACCAGCTCGATCAGCCTGATCGCGCCGGGGGCCGGAGGCTCGCCGCGCTCGCCGGACGTATCGCCTTGAACCACCGGCGCCTGCGCCGCAGAGGGATCCGCGGCGTCGCCCGCCAGCAGCGCGCTGGCGCCGTCGGGACCGGCGCCGTCCAGCAGCGTGCCGGCCCCGTCCAGGTCACGCACGAGCACCGCGTCCAGACGTCCACCGAGCGCGGCCGTGAGCGCCAGCTCGTAGCCGTCGCCGACCTGCAGCGCCTCGCTCAGGGCGCGCGCGCCACCGCCTCCCGCACCGCGGTGGCGGGCGTGGCTGCTCAGAAACTGGTTGGCCGCCGCCAGCTCGGCGCCCACCGCCGCGGCATCCCGCCGCGCCGACTCGACCGCGACCTCGGCACTGCGCAGCTCCGCGCGCGCCCGCTCGGCCAGCATGTCCGCCTGCGCGCGCTCCTCGCGCGCGGCCTCGAGCGCCTCACCCAGCTCGCTCGCGAGCCCGACGGCGCGCTCGCGCTCGGCCTGCAACTCCTGCACCTCGCGCTCGATCTCACGCTCACGCTCTCGCTCCAACTCCGCCAACTCCTGCTCAAGGCCGCGTATCCGACCTTGACTGGCGGCCTCGTGATCGCCGCCGTCAACCCCGCCCGGCTCGACCTCTGAGTCCTCGATCGGAGCGGTCAGGGCACCCAGCTCGATCTCGACCCGCTTCGCGCGCTCGGCCAGCGTGAGCGCGGTCGCCTCGGCCTGCTCGCCGCGCAACTGCAGCCGCTCGCGCGCGGAACGGATCTCGTACGCGCGCCGCGAGAGCGCGTCGTGGCGTTCTGTTCGCTGTGCCAGCGCGCTCTCCGCCAGTCCGCGCCGCGCCACGATCGCCTGAAGCTCCGCCTCGACCGACTCGCGCCCGGCGCGCGCCTCGCGCACCTGTGTCTCGGCCTCGCGCAGCTCCACGCCCCGAGCCCGCAACGCCTCGCACGCGAGCGTCCAGCGCGCTTCCAGCAGCTGGCGCTCCAACCGCTCGTGCAGCTCGGCCGCCTCGGACTGGCGCTTGAGCGGGCGCAACCGCGTGCGCGCCTCGCGCTCGACGTCGAGCGCGCGATCGAGGTTCTCCTGCGTGCGATCCAGCTTCAGCTGCGCGCGACGACGGCGCTTGCGGTGCTTGCCGAGCCCTGCGGCCTCCTCGATCAGCAGTCGACGATCGCGCGGCTTTGACGTCACGATCGCCTCGACCCGACCCTGCGAGATGACCGAGTGCTGCTCCTTGCCGAGACCGGTGTCCGAGAGCACCTCGATCACGTCCGTCAGCCGGCAACGCGCGCCGTTGAGCCGGTAGCCGCCCTCTCCGCTGCGATCCAGCCGGCGCACGATCGAGATCTCGCTCACCGGCAGATCGACCGTGCCGTCGGAGTTGTCGAGCACGATCTCGACCTCCGCGGCGCTGCGCGCCTGCACGCCGCGCCCACCGCCGAAGATCACGTCCTGCATCGACTGGCCCCTGACCGCGAGCGGCGACTGCTCGCCCATCGCCCACAGAACCGCGTCGGTGACGTTTGACTTGCCCGACCCGTTCGGCCCGACCACCACGCTGACGCCCGGGCCGAAGTCCAGGCGCGTGCGCTCGGGGAAGGACTTGAAGCCCTTCAACGTGAGCGACTTCAGACGCATGCTCGCACCCTCATGTCTGTGCCTGCAAACGGTCCACGGCCTCCTGAGCGGCCTCTTGCTCGGCGTGCTTCTTGCTTTTGCCCGACCCCGACCCCAGGGTCTCGCCGTCCACCAGCGCGACCACCTCGTAGGTGCGCTCGTGCGGAGGCCCGCTCTCGCCGGTGATCTCGTAGGCGACCACAGACCCGCGGCGCGCGAGCAGCTCCTGCAGCGCGGACTTGAAGTCGACCGGATGCTCCAGCGCCTGCTCGATCTCGGGCTGGAACGCCTCGACGACCGCCTCGGAAGTACGCTCGTAACCGGCGGTCAGATAGCACGCGCCGATCACCGCCTCGATCACCGACGCGAGCACACGCTCGGTCTCCACCAACGCGACCGCGCCGCCCGCGGCGCTCTGGGGCGCCGCGGCGCGCAACCGCTCGGGCACCCCCAACCGCTCGGCCACAGCACGACAGCTCGGGCCTGACACCGCCTGCGCACGGATCTTCGTCAACCGTCCAGCCCCGAACCGCTCCGCTTCCAAACGCGGATACAGGTGCGTGGTGATCGCCAGCCCCAGCACGCTGTCGCCGAGGAACGCCAACCGCGAATAGGAGTCCTCGCGGCGCTCCGTCCAGGAAGCGTGCGTGAACACCTGACGCTCCAACTCCTCCGGAAGTTCCTCCAGAAGTTCGCCCAGAAGCTTCATCGCCGGACATTACGCCGGAGCATGCGCCAACACGAAGTCCACCGCCTGTCCGACCGTCGTGATCGCGGCTGCCTGCTCGTCGGTCATGCGCACACCGTAACTGTCCTCCAACTCCTGCACCAGCGTGTACAGGTCCAGCGAGTCCGCCTCCAGGTCATCTTTGAACCGCGTGCCCTCGTTGATCACGCCCGGATCGACGTCCAACTCGTCGGCCAGATGGCCCCTGATCAGCTCCCCCACCTCCTCACGCGTCATTGCCGGGCAGGCTAGCGATCCGGGCGGACACGGGCGCGGCGCCTCGCAGCGCCCCCGCCCGCGCCAGCGCGGCGTGCGTTTGGCCGAGAAGATCCTCGCTCGCTCCGCGCCGGGCGCGCAGGATCGCCTGCGCGAACCCCCGCCGCGCGAACCCTCCGTGGGGAACCACCCCGAGCCGGCGCAACCCGAGCAGGTAGGCGCCGCCCTGACCTTCGGGGTCGATCTCCTCGCGCAGCCCGCGCAGCGCCGGCGTCAGCAGCAGCCCGCCGAGCTTCGCCCGCGTCGAGGACATCGCCGCGTCGCGGATCGCCCGCAGCAGCGTCTGGGACACCCCCTCCATCGTCTTCAGGGCGATGTTCCCCGTCAGCCCGTCGGTCACGATCACCTCCGCGGCGCCCGACACCAGATCGCCGCCCTCGACATTGCCCACCAGCTCAAACCCGCTTGCGCCCGCGTCCACTCGCTCGCGCAAGCGCAAATGTGTCTCGAGCACGAGCGGGCTGCCCCGCTCGGCCTCCTCGCCGTTGGACAGCAGTCCCACGCGCGGACGCTCCACTCCGAGCAGCGTCTGCGCCAGGGCGACGCCCATGAACGCGAACTGCTCCAGGTGCTCGGCGCGGGCCAGCGCGTTCGCGCCGACATCCAGCAGCGTCACCGGCCTGCCGGGCACCGGCAGCACCAGTGCCAGCGCGGGCCGGTGGATGCCGCGGGCGCGCTTGATGTTGAACAGGCCCGCCGCCAGCGCCGCGCCCGTGCCCCCCGCGCACACCAGCGCCTGTGCCCTGTCCTGCGCCACCGCGCGCGCGGCCTGAACGATCGAAGCTTCGGGATTGGCGCGCGCCGCCCTCGCCGGATCCGGGCTCTTGGCGATCGACACGGGCGCGTCCACCACCTCGATCGCGTCCCGATCCACGCCCCGGATCGCCGCTCTCAACTCCTGGGCAGGACCGAACAGGATCGTCCGCGCACCCTCGCCGGCGGCGATCGCCGCGCCGGCCGCGACCTCCTCCGCGCCGAGATCGGCCCCGTTGCAGTCGACCGCCACGACCACGCCCGCAAGGGCGCTCGATCCGTTCGCATCCGCCATCCGCGCATCGGCCCCGGCCTCCCCCATTCCCACCTCCGGGCTAGTCAAGCTTCAACTCGCTCAGCTTCGCCCAGCGCGAGTCTCGCGCCCGCTCGTGGGAGTGCTCGGGACCGGCCTCGTTCAGGTCGGCGGCGCACTCCGGGCACAGCCCCGCGCAGTCCTGCCTGCACAGCACCTTCGCGGGCGCCGCCAGCGCGAACGCGTCGCGCGCCCACGCCGCCACGTCGAGAACCTCCCCTTGCACATACGGGCTTTCCAGCTCCTCGCCTTCGCCCGGCACGTCCACCTCGCGCGCCTGCACCTCAACCGCCGGTGCGGCCTGCTTCAGGCAACGCATGCAAGGTCCGGCGAGCATCGCGCTCAGTGCCAGCCTGAGCGCATACCCACCGCCCACCATCTTCGACACGTCCAGCGCCACCGCAACGTTGCCCGGGCGAGCCTCATAGCGCTCACCGCCCAACTCCAGCGCCTCGACGGGCACCGTCAGCTCCAGCCTACGCCCCTCTCCGGGACCGAGCCGCAGGCCCGCCAGGTCGTACGTGTGCGTCATCGTCACCATCGCCTTGCAGGCTAGCGTCCGCCCATGTCCGCGCGCCGTCCCACCCGAGCCGCCATCCGTTCAGCAGGATCGGTCTCGAAAGCGCTCGATCCCACGCACGCGCACCGCGACGGGACCCGGCCGCCGGACTCGCCGCCCGGCGCGGGCTCGTCCCCCAGACAACTACGCCTGCGCGACCAGCTCGCGCTTGAGCACCTTGCCGGTCGCGTTGCGCGGCAGCTGCTCCAAGAACACGACCTCGCGCGGAACCTTGTAGCGAGCGAGGTTCGCCTTCACGTAGCCCTTCACCGCATCCTCGTCGAGCTGCGCGCCCTCGCGCAACACCACGAACGCCTTCAACCGCTGTCCGAACTTCTCGTCGCTCACACCCACGACGGCGGCCTCCTCGATCTGCTCGTGGTCGGCCAGCAGGTCCTCGACCTCGCGCGGAAACACGTTCTCGCCGCCCGAAACGATCATCTCGTCGTCGCGCCCATCCACGAACAGCCGCCCTCCGGCGTCGAAGCGCCCGACGTCGCCGGTGCTCATCAGCCCGTGCACGATCTCCTTGCCACCGCCGCCGGTATAGCCTTCGAAGACCATCTCGTTCGCGACGAATATGCGTCCTCCCTCGCCCGGCGCCGCCTCGCGCCCCTCGGAGTCCAGCAGCTTCACGACCGTCCCCATCGGCGGACGACCCGCCGTCCCAGGCGCGGCGCGCAGATCCTCGGGCGTGGCGATCGTCGCCCAAGCGACCTCCGTCGAGCCATACAGGTTGTAAAGCACGTCCCCGAGCGCATCCATCGCGCGCGTCGCCAGCTCGCCCGGCAACGCCGAGCCGCTGACCGCGACCACCTTCAACGAACTCACGTCGTAGGAGTCGATCGTCTCCTCGCCCAGCTCCAGCATCCGCTGCAACATCACCGGCACCACCGCCAATGCCGTCGCACGATGATGGGCGATCGCCCTCAGCGTGTCCTCGGGGTCGAACTTGCGTCGCAGCACCAGCGTCGAGGCCAGCGGCAGCGCGAGCGTGAAGTGCGCGAACCCCCACGAATGAAACATCGGCGCGGCGATCACCGTGGTCTCGCGAGCCTTCAGCGGGATCTTCGAGAACAGCGCCGCCGCCGGCTCCATCGAGTCGGGCTGTTTGCGCGCCGCTCCCTTCGGCGTGCCGGTCGTACCCGACGTCAGGATGACCACCCGTCCCTTCTCCTGCGGAGGCTCCAGCGGCGCATCGGCCTCGACGGCGATCAACGCCTCCAGTGACCGATCGGACTCGACCAAAGCCCGTTCGCCCGGCTCGTGCCAGGCGACGAACCGTTTGCGCCCCTCCCCACCTTCACGCACGAGATCGCCGAACTCCTCGTCATAGATCAGCGCGACCGGGTCCTCGCGACGCATCACGTCGGCGATCTGCGGCCCCGCGAACGCCGTATTCAGATACAGCGCCCCCGCCCCCAGCTTCGAGCACGCGATCGTCGCCTCGACGAACCCGCGATGGTTGCGGCACATGATCGCGACCGAATCCTGTTCGCGAATGCCCGCCCGCTGCAGCGCGCGCGCGAGGGCGTTCGTGCGCCGGTCCACCTCGGCGAACGTCAGCGTCCCCTTCTCGTCGATCAACGCCTGACGCTCGGGATACCTGATCGCCGAGGCCGTGTACGCCGCAGCCGGCGTCGGCCCCCAGCGACGCAGCGCCGCCAACGTGCGCACCACCTTGTCCGGGCGCATCGGCTGCACCATCCCGGTGCCCAGCAGCGTCTGGGCGACCTTCAGCTTGTGCTTCGCTTCGCGCGTATTCACGCGCGAGACCCTACTCAAATTGCGGAAGTTTGGAGCCCGCGCGGGCATTCTCGCCCGCGCACGCAAGCCGATTTTCGCCGTTAGTGAACAACGCCGGCTAGGGTGTCGATGAGCAAGCTAGCCAAGGACGCAGGGAGCGTGGCGTGCTACGCACGCGTGCCGGCCGATCGGTCGATCGCATCTGATCGACGATCGGTAAGGACGCCGGAAAGCGCCGCTCAGCGGCGTCCTAGCCCACTTCGGCCGGTTCGTCCTTGCCCTGCAAGCGCTCGCGGCCGCGCTGCACGGCGGCGATGAACTTCGACAAGTTGACCTCGAGCGTGTTCAAGATCTCATCCGCGTAGTCCTCCGCGCCGAGGCGGATCTCGCGCTCGCGCGCACGCGCGTCCTCGACGATGTCCTCGGCGGCGCGCTCGGCCTGCTTGGTGACCTCCTCCTCGCCGACGAGGCGGTCCTGGCGCTCGCGCGCCTCCTTGAGGATCCGCTCGGCCTCCTTCTTGGCCTCGGCCAGCATCTCCTGGCGCTCCTTGACGATCCAGCGGGCCTGCTTGATCTCCTCCGGGATCGTCGCGCGCATCTGGTCGAGGATGTCGTAGATCTCCTCCTTGTCGACGCGCACCTGATCGGTCAGCGGCACCGGCTTGGCGTTGTGCACCAGATCGTCGAGCTTGTCTATCAGTACCAGGACATCCATTGGCTAAACACTATCTCCGTCCGCGCCCGCTGCGCCGGCGCGATTGGTTGTGCGGGGGCGTCGGCCACGCTCCTCGTGGCGCGAATCTCCAGTCGGCTTGCGCCCTAAGTTCGTCAACGTCGCAACTCTTCCTGCAATCGCGCCGCCACCGGAGCGGGCACGAGATCGTCGATCCGCCCACCGAATATCGCCAGCTCCTTGACGCCGCTGGAAGACAGAAAGCTGTACTGCGAGCTGGCCATCAGATACACGGACTCTATCTCCGGGTCCTGGCGGCGGTTGAGCTGATGCATCTCCAGCTCGTACTCGAAGTCCGAGATCGCCCGCAGCCCCTTCACGATCGCGCGCGCGCCGACCTTGCGCGCGAACTCGACCACGAGCGTGTTAAACGGCTCCGCGCGCACGTTCGCCAGGCCGGCGGTCGCCTGCTCGATGAACGCCAGGCGCTCCTCGATCCCGAACAGCGTCTTGTCCTTGCGCACAGAGCGGTTCACGACGGCGATCACGACCTCGTCGAACAGCATCGCGGCGCGCCCGATCACGTCCAGGTGGCCGTTGGTGATCGGGTCATACGAGCCCGGGCAGACTGCTACCCGTTTGGTTTTCTCGGTCATGCGTGACGGTGGATTGCGATGATGGTGTCTCCGTAACGGCGTTCTTTCTCGAGCGTCAGCCCGAGGTCCGGCGACGTGCGGCGATCGCGCTCCAGCACCACGCGCGCCCGCGGCGCGAGCACCCCTTCAAGCGCCGCCGACGGTCGCGGCCCCAATTGGAGCGCCTGTCCATATGGAGGATCGATCAGGATCAGATCGTATGTCTCTTTGCGTTCGCGTGCCCTGCGGAGCGCATCCTCGGCGCGTTCGGGTCTGAGCTGCGCCTGCTCCTCGCCCAGCCCGAGCGCCGCCAGGTTGCCCTGCAGCGTCTGGATCGCGGCCCGGCCACACTCGACGAACACCGCCGTCTCGGCGCCCCGGGAGAGCGCCTCGATCCCCAGCGCGCCCGTCCCCGCGAACAGGTCCAGCACGCGTGCGCCCTCGAGGTCGCCGAGCATCGCGAACAGCGCCTCGCGCACTCGCTCTGACGTGGGTCTCGTCGTCCTGCCCTTCGGCGCCGTCAGCCGACGGCCGCCGTAGCGGCCGGCGATCACCCTCATCCGCGCACCGTAACGCGGGTGGTGGGACGAGACCCGCACAGGTCCCGCGAGGCCGGCGCGAGCCCCGAGTGACTGTCCGGGCCCGGAGTGGACCTCTGCCGGCGCACCGTGTGCCCTATGCGGGGATCGGCTCGAGCGTGTCGGCGCCGAACGTCCGCTCCAGCGCATCGCCGAGGAGCGCGTGCTCGGGCTGTTGCAGTCGCGGATCGGCGGTCACGATCGCCTCCGCGCGAGCGCGCGCTCTCTCCAACAGATCCGCATCGTCGGGCAGGCACGCGATCCGATGCTGACCGATCCCCGACTGCCTGACGCCGATCAGCTCACCCTCGCTGCGCAGCCGCAGGTCGATCTCGGCGAGCTCGAACCCGTCGGCGTGCTGTCGCAGCGCCCTCAGCCTCGCCGCCCCGGGCGGACCCATGAGCAGACACGCGGAGCGATGCTCGCCACGGCCGACACGCCCCCGCAGCTGGTGCAGCTGGGAGATCCCGAACCGCTCGGCGTTCTCGATCAGCATCACAGTCGCGTTCGGCACGTCGATCCCGACCTCGATCACGGTCGTGGCGACCAGCACATCGGCTGCGCCCGAGGCGAACTGACCCATCGCCTCGGCCTTCTCACGCGGCTTCATGCCGCCGTGCAACAGCACCAGGCGATGATCCCTGAGCTCGCCCTTGCGCAACCGCTCGAGCTCCGCTGTCGCCGTGCGCAGATCCGTCGGCGCGGCCGCGCTCGCCTCGTCGCCTTCGACCTGTTCGATCAGGGGACACACGACGTACGCCTGCCGCCCCGCGCGCAGCTGCTCGCGCAACTGCTCGTAGGCGTGTTCGCGCTCTGACTCGCCGGAAACGATCCGGGTGTCGATCGGCTGCCTGCCCTGGGGCAACTCGCGCAGCATCGTCGTGTCCAGATCGCCGTAGTTCGCCAAGGCCAGGGTGCGCGGGATCGGTGTCGCGGTCATATGCAGCACGTGGGGGGCGATCCGCTGCCCGTTCGCTCCCACACCGGCCTTGGCGTCCAGCGCGGCGCGCTGGCGTACGCCGAAGCGATGCTGCTCGTCCACCACCGCCACCCCCAGCGCGCGGAACTCGACGTCGGGCTCGATCAGCGCGTGCGTGCCGACGATCAGCGACAGCTCGCCGCCGGCCAGCTTGCCGAGCGTATCCGCGCGCCTACGCGCCGGCGTGGAGCCGCTCAGCAGCGCGCAGGTCACGTTCGCCTGCTCGCCTCCCAGCAGCTTTTGCAGGGTCGCGAAATGTTGCTCGGCGAGCGTCTCGGTCGGCGCCATCAGCGCCGCCTGGCGCCCGTGCTCGACCGCGCGCAACAGCGCCCACACCGCCACCACCGTCTTGCCGCTCCCGACCTCCCCCAACAGCAGACGCTGCATCGCCCGCTCCTGCGCGAGGTCCTCGTCGATCGTCGCTATCGCGCGGCGTTGATCGCCCGTCAACGCGAACGGCAGCTCGTTCTCGCACCAGCGCTCGCTCAGGGCGGGCGGGCCGTCGAGCGCCGGTGCGCCCCCGCCGGAGCGCCGCCGGGCGCGGCGGCGCAAGAACACGAGCTGAGTCAGCAGCAGCTCCTCGAACGCGAGCCGCCGCCGCCCCGCCTCGCGTTCCTCGGATGTGCGTGCGAAGTGCATCGCCGCCAGCGCGCCCGCCCGGTCCGGAAGACGCTCAGACACCCGCGCGGCCGCGCCGAGCGCCTCCGGCACGTCCGCGAGCGCTGCCCTGCAGCCACGCACGAGCGTCAGGATCTGTGTCGAGCTGAGGCCCTCCGTCGCCGGATAGTGGGCGACGACCTCCCCCGGCGCGCCACTCTCCCCGGCGGTAAGGTCGGCGCCGAGATCAGCGCCGACCGCGTGGTGGGCGACGTTGAACGTGCCGCGCGAAGTCGCCTTGCCGTGCAGCACCAGGCGCGTACCGGGCTTATAGCGCTGAACCAGCCACGGCTGGTTGAAGAAAGTCGCGCGCATCGCGCCCGTCTCGTCGAACACGCTCGCTTCGACCAGCGGCTTCATTCCCCGTCGCCTCACCGGCCGCGCGGAGATCGTCCGCACCTGCACCGCGACCGTTGCCGCCTCGCCCCCCTTCAGGCCGCTGACGGTACGCGCGTCACGACTGTCTCTGGGCAGGTGTTCCAGCAGGGCGCCCACGTTCGTCAACCCGAGCGTCTGCAGCCCGTCGGCCATCCTGCCGGGCGCCACGTCCAGCGCGATCGTCAGATCCTCCTGCAGACGCGAGGGCTTTGGCCAGCGCACCGGAGCGGCCAACCACTCCTGCCTGGTCGGCCTGCGCTCAGACGCAAACGCCCGCAGACCCGCGTCGTGACCGGACGCCGTCCCGACGTTGGCTTGTGCGAGCGCAGACATTCTCAACCTGCATGATGCCCGCCTTCGCGGTCGTCATTCGGCCGCCAGCAGCCACCAGTAAGCGTGCTGACCGCCGTCGCGCAGCTCCAGCTCGGTATCGCCGTCGACCATCGCCTCGACCTCCGCCTCCGTGAGCGGAGCCTTCTCGCCCGAAAGACAGCTGATCAGTTCGGCCTCCTCGGCAAGGCTCGCGATCACCGCGCCGAGCGTCTGCGCAGGATCGCCCCAGGCGTGGACCTCCTCGCCGAGGAACCCGACCGCCTCCCCCCGCTTGAACCGCCCCTGAGCATCGTCGCGGGCAGCCGGCGCCACCGCGCCGGTACGGATGCGCTCGAGCGCCCGCTCGAACGCCTGCGCGTTCTCCCGCACGCCACGGTCGCCCTCCAGCGCGACCGCCGCAACGAGCCCCGCCTGCTGGCCGGCCGCCGGCGCGACCAGCACCTGCTTGTCCGAGAGCTCCGCGGCACGCTCGGCCGCCATCGTCACGTTGGGGCTGCTCGGCAACACCAGCACCTCCTCGGCCGGGACCTCGTGGATCGCCGCGAGCAATTCGTAGGTCGAGGGGTTCATCGTCGGTCCGCCGTCGATCGTGCACACGCCCATAGCCCCGAACATGCCGGCCAATCCCGCGCCGCTGACGACCGCCAGGGTCCCACAGCGAGTTCGGGGCGCCGTCTCGTGGGAGCTTGCCGCAGATGCGCCGTTCGCGGACGTCGTGCCGAGCAAACGCTCGTCGCGCTCGGCGACCTGCAGGCGCATGTCGGCGATGTCCAGTCTCGAGATCATCCCCACCTGCGCGAACACCGCGGTCGCGCGCTCGGGCTCATCGGTGTGCAGATGCACCTTCAGCGTGCTCGCATCGCCGACCACCAGCACCGAGTCGCCCAACGCCTCCAGCGGCTCCACGAACGAGCCCGCGCTCAACCCGCTGCCGGTGACCGCGAAGTTCGTACAGAACCGGTAAGTGCTCGAGACGTGCTGCGGATGGGTGATCTGAGCGGGCGCGTAATGGTCCAGAGCGGGCGCCTGCTCACCGCGCAACGCCGCCACCACCCCCGCGAAGATGATCGTCAGGCCGTAACCGCCGGCGTCGACCACCCCGGCCTCGCGCAACGCCGCCAACAGCTCCGGGCTGCGCTTGACCGACTCCTGCCCGGTCGCCACCGCGCGTTCCAGCGCATCCGCGATCGCGATGTCCTGCGTCGCCGGGTCGGTCGCCGGTCCCAGGCGCGTGTCCTGCGGGCTGTGCGCGACGTCGGTCATGATCTTGTGCGCCATCTCGCGCGCGACCGTCAAAATCGTGCCCTCTGCCGGCTCACGCACCGACGCGTAGGCGCGGTCCGCGGCGTTGGCGAGCGCCGCGCCGATCAGCGTCGCGTCGATCAACTGGCCCGGACGTGAGACGAGCTCCTCCGCGGCGCCCCGGATCAGCTGCGAGAGGATCACCCCCGAGTTTCCGCGAGCGCCCAGCAGCGCGGCGCGCGCGACCGACTGCACTATCTCCTCGCGCCCGATCTCATCGATCGTGCGCTGATGGCCGTTCGCGCCCTGCAGTCGATCGAGCTCGTCCAAGACCGCCCGCAGCGTCAGCGCCATGTTGTCACCGGTGTCCCCGTCGGCGACCGGAAACACGTTCAGGTCGTTGACCTCCTCGCGGCGGGACTCCAGATGCGCCAGCGCCCCTGCCACCGCCGCGCGAAAACGAACCAGGTTGGTATCGCTCACTGCGCTACGTCTTATCAGGTCGGTCGGAGCCGAGCCTTCTCAACGGGCCACCGACCGAGAACTCAGAATCTGTCTCGTCACAGCCTGTAGGGTCGATGGGCAAGTCAGACAAGGACGCAGTGAGCGTGGCGTGCTCTGCACGCGAGCGATCGAGGACGCGGTATGACGCCGCCCAGCGGCCCTACAGGGCCTTCGTTACCTTGCCGGCTTTTAGACAACGCGTGCAGACATACACGCGGCGTGGCGCCTTGCCGACGAGAATCCGCACCTTCTGCAGGTTCGGGTCGAAGCGGCGCTTGGTCGCGACCATCGAGTGGCTGCGGCTCTGCCCGAACGCCGGACCCTTGCCGCAGCTGTGACATATCTTGGCCATCGCGTTGGGGAGTGTAGCCGACGCGCTCAGGCGATACGGCTCGGGACATCGCCCAGCTTTACTCGCAGCGCGGCCATCGCCAACACGGCCTCCGCCGCGTGGCGTCCCTGGTCGCGCTTGCCCCCGCCTGCGCGCGCGAGCGCCTGCTCCATCGTCTCGCACGTCAACACGCCGAACGCGCACGGCACGCCGGTGTCGAGCCCTACCTGCATCACGCCGCGCGCGGTCTGCGCGCAGACGAAGTCGTAATGGTCGGTCTCGCCTCTGATCACCGCCCCCAGGCAGGCGACGCCGTCATAGCGGCCCGACTCGGCGGCGTAGCGCGCGGCCAGCGGGAGCTCATAGGCCCCGGGCACGTCGAACACCTCGACCTGCTCGTGACCGGCCTGCGCGAAGGCCTCGCGGGCGCCGGCGATCAGACGCTCGGCGAGGTCCTCATAGAAGCGCCCGACGACGATCGCGTAGGCGCTCACCGCTCGCGATCTCCCTCGGAGGCGTCCTCGGTGCGCTCGGAATGCAACATCTCCGCGTCGAGGTTCAACCCTTGATGGTGCAAAGTGTGACCCATCCGCTGCGCCTTCGTGCGCATGTACTCCTCGTTGTGAGGGTTTGGGGCGTGCTCGATCGGGACCTGCGCGGTGACCGACAGACCGTAGCCCTCCAGGCCCTTGATCTTCTTGGGATTGTTCGTGAGGATGCGGATCGAGGACAGTCCCAGGTCGGCGAGGATCTGCGCGCCGATCCCGTAGTCGCGCAGGTCGGCCGGCAGCCCGAGCTGGAGGTTGGCTTCGACGGTGTCCAGGCCGTCCTCCTGCAGACGGTAAGCCTTGAGCTTGTTCAGCAACCCGATCCCGCGACCCTCCTGGGCGAGATACAAGAGCACGCCTTCTCCCTGCGCCTCGATCATCGCCAGGGCCGACTCGAGCTGCTCGCCGCAGTCGCAGCGCAGCGAATGGAACACGTCGCCGGTGAGGCACTCCGAGTGCACCCGCACGAGCACGTCGCTGCGCCCGGCCACGTCGCCCTTGACGAGGGCCACGTGGTGCTTGTCGTCCACGAGCGAGCGGTAGCCGACGACTTCGAACTCGCCGTGCGCGGTCGGCAGATGCGCGGAGGCGACGCGTTCGACGAGCTTGTCGTGACGGCGACGGTAGGCGATCAGATCGGCGATCGTGACCATCTTCAGCCCGTGCCGTGCGCAGTAGTCGGCGAGATCGCCGACGCGCGCCATCGTGCCGTCGTCGTTCATCACCTCACAGATCACCCCCGCGGGGTTCAAGCCGGCCAAGCGCGCGAGATCGACCGCCGCCTCGGTCTGGCCGGTGCGCTCCAACACTCCCCCGGCGCGGGACTTAAGCGGAAAGATGTGGCCGGGCTGCACGAGATCGCGCGGGTGTGTCTCGGGATCGATCGCCACCTGGATCGTGCGCGCGCGATCGTGCGCGGAGATGCCCGTCGTGACCCCGTCGCGCGCCTCGATCGAGACGGTGAACGGCGTCTCGAACGACGATTCGTTCTTGGCCGCCATCAACTCCAACCCCAGCTCCTCGCAGCGCTCAGGGGTCAGCGACAAGCAGATCAGCCCGCGCCCCTCCTTGGCCATGAAGTTGATCGCCTCGGGCGTCGCGAACTGCGCGGCCAGTGTCAGATCGCCCTCGTTCTCGCGGTTCTCGTCGTCGCACACGACCACCATCCGCCCCGCGCGAATCTCCTCCAGGGCTTCCTCGATCGTGGCGAACGGCGTGGTTGTCTTGGATTTGCTCATGCAATCCACTCCCTTGAATACCAATCACTTCGATATGGACACGCAGGGCAAGCCGGGCAAGGACGCAAGGAGCGTGGCGTGCTGTGCACGCGAGCGACCGAGGACGCCGATCCAGCGCCGCCATGCGTGTTCATATCGAGGCCTCCATCAGTCGCTCTACATGCTTGGCAAGGATGTCCACCTCCAGGTTGACCCGCTGCCCGACAGTCATGCTCCCCAGGTTGGTGCGCGCCAGCGTCTCCGGGATCAGCGAAACCTCGAACCCGTCCTCGTGCAGCGAACTCACGGTCAGGCTGACGCCGCTGACCGCAACAGACCCCTTCTGCACCAGATAGCGCGCCACCTCGGGCTCGACCTCGATCCTCAACACGCGGGCGATGCCCTCCTCGCGGACCTCACTCACCAGGCCGGTCCCGTCGACGTGCCCCTGCACGACGTGCCCGCCAAGGCGCGCGTCTGCGCGCAGCGCCAGCTCGAGGTTGACCCGCGCCCCGGGCTCCAGCGCACCGAGCGCCGAGCGGCGCAGCGTCTCGACCATCGCCTCCGCCGCGAAACCCCCGTCGCGAATGTCGATCGCGGTCAAACACACGCCGTTGACCGCGATCGAATCGCCCTGCTCCAGTTGACTCGCGAGGCGAGTACCGATGCGTAGCGTCGCACCCGCGCCATTTTGCTCCAGCGCAGTCAAGCTGCCGAGGTCCTCGATCAGGCCCGTGAACACGCTCGCTCACTTACCACTCGCGCAGACGCGCGGAGATCAACAGGTCCTCGCCGACGCGCTCGCATTCGCACGTCAGAGCGCGCAGCGCCTCGGAGATCTGCTCCACGCCCTTGCCCTCCAGGGGATCGCGGGCGGCGCTTCCGCCGAGCAGCAGCGGCGCCAGGAACAGGCGGATCTCGTCGATCTCGCCCGCATCCAGGAACGCCCCCGCCAGGTGCGGACCGCCCTCCAGCAGCGCCGAGGAGACGCCGATCGCACCGAGTTGATCCAGGGCGGAGCGCACCCTTGCCGGCTCGTTCTCTCCGGTCGCTACGAGCACCTGCACACCGGCGGCCTCCAGCGCGTCCGTGTCGGCGCGCGCCGCCGCGCGAGAGACGACGACCGTGAGCGGTATCTCCAGCGCCGCCGAGACGAGTTGCGAGCCTGGCGAGAGGCGCGCGAGCGAGTCGAACACGACGCGTCTGGGTTGCTGCTCGAGCTCGTCGGTGAGGCCGTCCGGGCGGGCGGTCAGCCGCGGGTCGTCGGCCAGGGCGGTGCCGATCCCCACGACCACGGCATCGACCGAGGCGCGCCACCGGTGGGCCAGCTCGCGACTGTCCTGTCCGCTGATCCACTGCGAGTCGCCCGTGCGCGTGGCGACCTTGCCGTCGAGCGTCATCGCGGACTTGAACAGCACCCACGGTCGCCCGACGCGCGCGTGCTTGCGAAACGCCTGGTTGAGCAAGCGCGCGCCGGTCGCCAGCTCGCCGTCGGCGATCACGACCTCGACGCCCTCGTCGCGCAGAATCCCAAGCCCGCGCCCGGAGGCCTTCTCGGTCGGATCGTCCGAGCCGACCACCACCCGCTTTATCCCCGACTGCACGATCGCGTCGGTGCACGGCGGCGTCTTGCCCTCGTGACAGCACGGTTCCAGCGACACGTACAGCGTCGCGGCGCTCAGGTCGGAAAGGCCGCACGCCTCGATCGCGTTGACCTCGGCATGCGCTCCGCCGAACCGTTCGTGCCAGCCCTCGCCGAGCACCTCGCCGTCGCGGGCGACAACGGCGCCGACGGCCGGATTCGGCCTGACCATCCCCACGCCGTTGCGCGCGAGCTCGATCGCGCGCGCCAGGTGCTCGGAGTCGGTGTCCGTGCTGATCGTCATCTGTGCACCCAGGATAACCCCGCACCGCTACCCACACCGGCCGCCATGCAACCGGTACACGGTCATCACCGGCCCGGGGCGGCGATAGGCGAGCGGGTAGTAGTCGAAGCTCCAGTCGAAATCGAACGCGACCGGACCCTGCCCGGACGCGTAGGGCGAGGAGCGATAGACGACTTCGCCGTCGCGCGCCAGCGCGCGGTAGTAGGCGATCGCGCGCGGTACCGCGCCGGGGTCGGCGAACGCGCGCCCGGACTCCGTCGAGCCGCTGACGATCCAGCAGTAGCCGTGCGCCCTGTAATAGCCGAGCAACGCCGGGGCGAGCGTGCGCTCGTAGTCCTCGATGCCCACCTTCGCTCCAGCCGTCGCTTCCAGGGCGCCTATGGAGGAGATGCGCGGAATCAGCGACGGGTACTTGTTCCAGCGCGTTCCCCACCCGTCGGGCGCCACGGGCTCGACCACGATCGGGGCGCCCGCGGGGATGTGCGCGAGCATCCAGGCGCGCGTCAGGTTGCGCGTATCCGCTCGCGCCAGCGTCCTGCCCGCGTGGACGCTGTAGAGCAGACCTTGCACGAGCAGCGCCGCGACGAGCAGCGCGGCCGCCGCGACGCGCAGGCGTGGCATGCGACCGGCGACCGCGTCCAGGAGCTGCATCGCGAACAGCGCCGCGAGCAGACACAGGATCGGGAAGATCGGCAGCAGCCAGCGGCCGAAATAGCGTCCCTGCAGTCCCATGAACGCCAGATACAGCAACGGCGCGGGCACCAACATCCAGCCGAGAGCGCGCTCGCGCCACCACACGCTCAGCGCGCCCGCCAGCGCCGCCAGAGCGGGCGCCCAGCCGAGACCCCACGTGAGCGTCCACAGGTAATACGCGAGCCCACCCTCGTGAGGAGCGCCGAGCTTGCCCTGGGCTTCGGCCGAAAGCGTTGACTGATGCACCAGTTCGGAGTGAAAGTCCGTGTAGTCGAGGAGCGCGTATGGGTTCGCGAGCAGGAAGGCCGCCAGCGCCACCGTCCCCGCCAGCGCGATCCCGCCCACGGTGCGGCGCCCGGCGCTCGCCGATCCGCGCTCGGCCGCAGTCTGCAAATAGCTCGCCGCAACGGCCGCCAGGTATGGCACGAGCACGATGCCGGCCGTGTACTTGCTCGCGCATGCCAGCCCCAGACCCACGCCCGCGAGCACGTGGTCGCGGGCGCGCCCTTTGCGCAACACTCCGGCGGCTCCGAGCAGCGACAGCGTGAGCGGCGCCAGCGTGGGCACGTCGTTGAGCGCCAGGTGCGCGTAGAAAACGGGCAGGAACGCGACCCCCTCGATCGCCGCGGCCAGCAATCCCACGCCGCGACCGAACAGGCGTGCGCCGGTCGCGTACAGCAGCCACAGCGCGAGCGTGCCGAGCAGCGCCGCGGCCACACGAGCGAGCGTGTACACGTCCGCCGGGTGCGTCGCGATCGCGTGCTGAACGCCGGTCCTCCCACCGTAGGCGAGGGCGAACAGGTAGTGCAGCAGATAGGTATACGCGGGCGGGTTGGCGAAATAGCGCGGGTTCAGGCCGTGTCCGAACATCACGATCGCATGCGGCACGAAATGGTCGGCCTCGTCGGCGTTAAAGGCGTAGGGCAGCCCCTGCCCGACACCCCACAACCGCAACCCGAGCCCGCCCGCCAGCACCAGCGCCAGCCCGGCCCACGCCCAGTGGCGCGCGCCACCGCTGCCGGCGTCGACTACTTGCACCTCACGACCGCCGGCGCCTCCGGCCCCGACCTCTGGCTTGGCGGGCGAGGATCCCTCCGAGCCCTCGCGCGCTGCCCGTGAGTTCTCAGCAGTTGTCATAGACCGCGTAGTAGCGGCTCGTATAGATGCGGTGGTAGCCCGCCTGCGGGACCTGGTCGCGAGGATCGTCGCCGACGTCGACGATCGCCTTGAAGAAGACCGCGCTGCCGAGCGGATACACGGCGACGCTGCCGCGACTCAACCGATCCTCCAAGGCGCGAGCTCCTTTCTTGGAGTCGGCTCGCGCCTGGCTGCGGGCGACGATGTCGTGCTGACCGACGCTGTCGAGGATCCAGCGGGCGTCGGGGATCAGCTTGTTGTCCGGCAGCGACACGAGCGGACAACGCTTCAGCGCGGCGCGCACACGCCGGTCGGACAGCGCGGCGCCCAGCCCCTCGTGAAAGTCCTCGTGATAGGCCAGGGTCGTGCGCAGGCTCGACAAGCTGAGCGTCGTGGCGGCCGCCACCCCCCCGTACAGGACCAGCGCCGTGGCGCCCAGCAGCCACACACGCCGCAGCGCGGTTTTCGGGCGAAGCATCGCCCAACCCCCGATCGAGACGGCACAGAACAGCAACATCACGATCGCCGCGCCCATCAAATAGCGATCGATCACCGACGCGCCGCCCGCGCCCTCGGCGAGGAACGCCGCGATCAGCAGCGCCAGGGCGACCAGCGGAGTGAGCACGCGCCGTGGCGCCAGCCACACCGCGATCGGCAATCCGACGAGCACACCCAGGATCACCGGCAACTTGTCGATCCGCACCCCGAACGTCCACACCGACGCCGTCACACTCGACAGTCCCTGGGTGCGTTCCAGTTCCTGGGCCAGGCCGGCGGTGGCATGCAACGAATACAGCGGGTCGCCCGTCACGATCCCATCCAGGGCGAGCCATACCGCCGGTCCGATCAGGGCGAGGGCCAGATAAGACAGCCGCCGGCGGGCGCCGATCGAGGCCTCCCCACGACGGGGCCACACGCACCACAGCCAGTAGGCCCCGCTCAGCACCCACGCATCGGGGCGCAACAGTCCGGCGGCGGCGAGCAGCACGAACACGAGCGTGCCCCGTCGCGGGCGCCCGACCTCGAACACGATCGCCCACACGATCAGCGCGACATAACTGATGTCCAGATAACCCTGCGCGGCCAGGTTCTCGACAAAGAAGCGGCTCAGCACCAGCAGCGCCGCGAACAGCCCGACGACCGGGCCGAAGCACAGCCGTCCCAGCCTGTACATCCCCGAGACGACCGCCACGAAGGAGGCGATCGACCCGAGCACCATCAGCCGCGCCCCGCCCTGCCCGAAGACCGAGCACACCATCCCGAACGCGATCGCCAAAGGATGCTCGGTCGGCCCGCGATACACCCTGAAGTCGGGCAGGTGCAGGTGCAGCACGTCCCGCCCCCACAGCAGCGCATAGAACGAGTCGTACGTCGGGTAGGTCGGATAGGCGAAATAGCCGACGAGCGCTCCAACGCACAGCAGGACGAACCCGATCTTCGCCCATGTCGAGGCGTCGATCGCCCGCAACCGCCGCAGCGGAGTGGAGTCCTGCCGCGGAGTGCTGAGGGTCGCGCTGGCCATTGGGGTTCGTGAAAGGGAGTGATCGGGGACGCTGCGAGCGGGCGTAGAGCCTATCTGTGCAAGCCGGCCCCTCGACCCGGTGCAAGCACTCGCCCTGGCCACCGATCCTCACGGGGTAGGCTTTCATCCAAGTGAAGCTCATCATCCAGATCCCGTGCTTCAACGAGGCCGACCAGCTGCCGGGCACGCTCGCCGACCTGCCCCGTGAGGTGGAGGGGTTCGACGTCGTCGAGTGGTTGATCATCGATGACGGCTCGACCGACGAGACGATCGCGGTCGCGCGCGCTCACGGCGTCGATCATTTGGTGCGCCTGACCAACAACAAGGGATTGGCCGCGGGCTTTCAAGCCGGCGTCGATACGGCCCTGAAGCTCGGCGCCGACGTGATCGTCAACACCGACGCCGACAACCAGTACTACGGTCCGGACGTGGCAAGACTCGTACGGCCGATCCTCGACGGGCGGGCCGATATGGTCGTCGGCGACCGCGAGGTCAGCGGCATCGAGCACTTCTCACCGTTGAAGAAGACGTTGCAGCGCCTCGGCTCGTGGGTTGTGCGCCAGGCGTCCTCCACCTCCGTGCCCGACACAACCTCGGGCTTTCGCGCCTACAACCGCGAGGCCGCGATCCAGATGATGGTGGTCTCGCGCTTCACCTACACGCTGGAGACGATCATCCAGGCGGGCAAGCTGCTGGTCGCGATCGACCACGTCCCGATCCGCACGAACCCCAAGACGCGCGAGTCGCGCCTGTTCCCGTCGATGGGCGCCTACGTGCGCCGCAACACGATCTCGATCTTCCGCATCTACGCCCAGTACGAGCCGCTGCGTGTGTTCTGGAGCCTCGCCCTGCTGATGGGCCTCGTCTCGATCGGCGTGTGGATCCGCTTCACGGTCGCGTACGCCGAAGGCAACGGCAAGGGCCACGTCCAGTCGCTGATCCTCGGGGCGGTCCTGTTCATCGCCGCGGTGGTGCTGTGGGCCCTCGGCGTGATCGGCGACCTGCTGGCCGCCCAGCGTGTGATGACCCAGCGCACGTTCGAGCGAGTACGCCGCATCGAGCTGCAGCTGGGCGTCGCGCCTTCTCATTACGAAGCTAACACCGCACCCGCAGAGGCGCCCGAGCGCGAGACGGTGAAGGTGTGAGCGCGGGCGGCATAACCATCTCAGAGGACGGGGTCGTCACTGGCAACACCTACGACAAGTACGGCTCGACCAACCCTGCTGTACGGCGCATGATGGCCGGGTTCGAGGGTGCTCTGGACGAGCTCTTCGCCCGCGCCGACCCCCGTTCGCTGCTGGACGTCGGCTGTGGCGAGGGGGTGCTCGTGCAACAGTGGGCGCAGCGTCTCGGGCAGAGCAAGCGCGTCGTCGGGATCGACCTGGAGGAGGAGTCGATCCAGGCGGGCTGGGAGCAGCGCAAGGCCCCTAACCTCGAATATCGCGTGATGCAAGCCGAGAGTCTGCCGTTCGCCGATGACGAGTTCGACCTCGCGACGGCGATCGAGGTGCTCGAGCACGTTCCCGACCCCGAGCACACGCTGAGCGAGATGGCGCGCTGCGCCGAGCGCCACCTGCTCGTCTCGGTTCCGCGCGAGCCGCTATGGCGCATGCTCAACATGGCCCGCGGCGCCTACTGGCGCGAGCTCGGCAACACTCCCGGCCATCTGAACCACTGGTCCAAGCGTGCGTTCGTCGATCTGCTCTGCTCCCACGGCGAGGTGATCGGGGTCCGCTCGCCGTTCCCGTGGACGATGCTGCTTGTCCGGCTCTGAGTCACGGCCCTCCGGTTATGCCCGCGGCGCGCGCATCCTGTCTGTCGGGATCGCCGCGACCGGCCTGCTGACGTTCGCGTTCTTCTCGATCTCAAGTCACGTCCTGAGCGAAGAAGAGGCCTCGCGCGTGGCGCTTTTGTGGTCGGTGATGTTCGTGATCATCTCCGTGATCTACCGGCCGATCGAACAGCTGCTCTCGCGCACGATCGCCGAGCGCAGAGCCCACGGACACGGAGAGCACCCGCTGCGGGTCCCGATCGCGATCCAATCGGGGTTCGCGCTGCTGTTTCTCGTGGCTGCCCTGGCGCTGCAGGAAACGCTGATCGATCAGATCTTCGAAGGCTACGAAGCTCTCTACTACGTGCTGGTCGTGGGGACACTCGCGTACGCCGCCAGCTACTTCGCGCGGGGCTGGCTGGCCGGACATGAATACTTCGTCCTGTTTGGGCTGCTCGTCCTGATGGAGGCGCTGGCGCGCATCTGCTTCGCGTTGGCGGTCGTGCTGGGCTTCGCCAGCGGGCAGACGGCCGTGGCGCTCGGCATCGCGGCGGCGCCCTTGGTCTCGCTCGTGGTCGTCCCCGCGGCGTTCGCCCGCCGCGGGGAGGAGCGCCGCGACGCGGGCTCCCAAGCGCCGCCCCACCCCCATGACGCCGACTTGGCGCGCGCGCCGATAACGGTCGACGAGGCCGATGCGGCACTGGCGGGTCCCGGTACCGAGGGCGTGCAGGAGGCCGCCGCGCATGACGAGCTGTCGCTAAGGCGTGGCACCGGCTTCGCCGGCTGGGTCTCGGGGATCATGCTCTCCGAGCAGACCATCCTCAACGCCGCCGTGCTGACCGTCGCGGCCACCTCGTCGAACAAGGCCCTGGCGGGGATCGTGTTCGACGTGCTGCTGATCGCGCGTGCGCCACTGCAGCTGTTTCAGTCGATCCAAACCTCGCTGCTGCCGCATCTGACCGGCCTGGAGGCCACCGAGGGTCACGACGCGTTCGCCCGTGCGATCCGCGTGACGGTCCTCGCGATCGCCGCCTTCGCGGGGGCCGTCGCGCTGGGCCTGCTGGCGATCGGGCCGTTCGCGATGACGCACCTGTTCGGCCAGCAGTTCTCCTACGGTCGCTTCGGTCTGGCCCTGGTGGGCATCGGGATGGGCTTGCATCTCACCTCTGGAGCGCTCAACCAGGCCGCCCTGGCGCGCGACCGCGCTCGCACCGCCGCCTGCTGCTGGGGATTGGCGGCCGTGCTGTTCCTGGTCTGGATGCTCACCCCGGCTGTGAGCGAACAGCTCTTGCGCACCGAGATCGGCTATGCAGGGGCCACCGCCGTGCTGGCGCTCGCGTTGGCGATCGTCTATCGCCGTGGGCGTCCCGCAGGGCCGGCGGAGAACCGTCAGTCGGCGTCCACCGCGCGGGTGATCGCGCGGTAGGCCTCGCCTGGATCTTCGCTGCCGAAGATCGCCGATCCGGCCACGAACACGTTCGCGCCCGCCGCTCTGCACGCGGGTCCGGTCGCAGGATCGATGCCGCCGTCGACCTGCACCGCCACCTGGGAGCCGACGATCGCCCTGACCCGCTCGATCTTCTCCGGCGAGTGCGCGATGAACGCCTGACCGCCCCATCCCGGATTGACGGTCATGCACAGCGCCATATCGATCGCGCCCGCGATCTCCGCCAAGGCGCCGACGGGGGTGGCGGGGTTGATCGCAACGCCAACCCCCGCGCCCTGTTCGCGCAGCAGCCCGGCGGTGTAGGAGACGTGGGGCGTGGCCTCGGCGTGAAAGGTGATCGTGTCCGCGCCGGCCTTGACGAACTCGCCGACGTGGCGCTCGGGGTGCTCGATCATCAGGTGCACGTCCAAGATCGCTCCGGCCGCCTGCGCCTGCTCGCGCAGCGCCGCCACGACGATCGGCCCCACCGTGATCGGCGGGACGAAATGCCCATCCATCACGTCCACGTGAATCACGCGAGCGCCGGCTTCAAGCACCTCGCCGACCTGCTCGCGCAGGCGCCCGAAGTCGGCGGAGAGGATCGACGGCGCCACGCGCACGCCGCCCAAAAGCTCACTGACGAGCTCGCTCATATGGCCTGGAGCATGGAGTCGCCGCAGTTGTTGCACTTGAGGATCGCGGTCGAGGACATGCGCACGATCGTAGAGTGCTCGCCGCAGTTCGGACACACCGATGTCAGCTCGAACCGGCGCAGGCAGTACACGCAGCGGTAGCGTCCGGGCAGGTTGGTCGGACGCAGCCACGGCTCGCCGCAGTTCGGGCAGAGCGGCCCGAGCTCAACGGGCGCCTTGGCCGGCTTCTCCCTTTCGTTGGCCACGGGGTCAGCCTGACATCCGGCGCAGCCGCGCGACGAAGAAGCCGGCGGTGCGATCGCGATGGGGCAAAATCAACAAGGTCTCGGGCATGCGCGGGTTGGCGCGCGCCGGTGACTCGACGCCGAGGTCATCGAGTGCGAAGTCGGGATGGGCGCTCAGGAAGGTGGCGATCCGGCGCTCGTTCTCGGTCGGAGAGATCGTGCACGTAGAGTAGACCAGCACGCCACCCGGACGGAGAGCTTGAGCGCCCGCGCGAAGAATCCGCTCCTGTGCCGCCTGCAGCTCGCCCAGACGCCCGGGGCCCATCCGCCAGCGTAGATCGGGACGGGCCTGCAACGTCCCCAATCCAGAACAGGGCGGATCGATCAGCACGCGGTCATACACCGCGCCCTCCGGCCGTCTCAGCGCGGCGTCGCCCAGCTCGACGCGCACGCTGTCCGCGCGCAGCCGCCGTGCCGTGCGCGCCAGCGCTCCCGCTCGAGCGCGATCGCGCTCGAGCGCCACGACCTCCCCCGTCCCGCCCATCAACGCGGCGAGGTGCGTGCTCTTGTTTCCCGGCGCGGCGCACAAGTCGAGCACCCGCTCGTTCGGTCGGGGCGCCAGCACGCGGGAGACGAGCATGGCCGCGCGCGATTGCGCCACGAACGCGCCTGCTCGCCAGAGGGGCGACTCGTGCACGTCGAAGGCCTCCTCCAGCACGAGCGCCTCGGGCACGTCGGGATCGGCGTGCGTGCGCACCGGGAGTTCCCCCGCGAGCGTGGGAGCATCGGTGAGCAGAGTGTTCGCTCGCAGCGCCACCTCGCCCGGCTCGTTGTCGTATTCCATCAGCGCGCGCGCGTCCTGGGCGCCGAGCTCCTGCCACCACAGGCGCGCGATCCACTCGGGATGCGAATGCTTGACCGCGGCCTGCTCGGGTGTCGCCTCGCTCATCGCGCCGAGCAGTGCGACCGAACCTTCGCGCCCCGCACGGCGCAACGCCGCATTGACGAGTCCGTGACCGGCGCGAGCGTTGATCTTGGCGAGCTGCACCGCGTCGGCGACGACCGCGTAGTCGGGCGCGCCGTCCAGATACAGAAGCTCATACAACCCGAGCCGCAGCGCCGCCAGCAGCGGCGGGTCCAGCCGCGTGAGCGGTCTGTCTGCGAGCCGTTGTATCAGCCAGTCGAGCGTGCCCTTGCGCTGCACCGCGCCGTAGGCCAAGCGCATCGCCAACGCTCGCGCGCGCGGATCCAAGGCTCTGAGATTCGGCATGCAGGGCCTTCTCGGCGTAGGCGCCCTGCTCGAACACGCGACGCAGGACCGCGTACGCGCACACGCGGGCTTCAGATGGCATGTCCGCGCAGATACGCGCCCGCGTCCATCGGGCGTGCGCCCGGGGGCTGCACGCGAACCAGCTCGAGCGCTCCCCGCGCCGTCCCATACAGCAGCCGCTCGCCGTCTGAGGCAAGCCTCCCGGCGGACGGCGCGTCCACCACGGGATCGGCCGCGATCCGGGCCTCGTGCACACCCAAAAGGCTCCCATCGGCCAGCGCGAGGCGGGCGCCGATATGAGGGTGCAGCGCCCTTACGAGGAGCTCGAGCTCCGGCGCGGGGCGCGAGGGATCCAGCAGACGATCCTCGGGCGCGAGCTTCTCGGCGTAGGTCACGCCCGACTCGTCCTGCTCGACGAACCTAAGCGACTCACCGTGCGCGGCCGCGTCGAGCGCGCGCACGATCAGCTCTCCGCCGAGCGTCTGCAGGCGCTCGGCGAGCGTTCCGTACGTGTCGTGCGGCTCGATCGGGAGCTCCTGCGCCAAGCACACCGGTCCGCTGTCAAGACCGGTCGTCAGGCGCATGATCGAGACGCCGGTGCGCTCGTCGCCGGCCATGATCGCGCGCTCCACCGGCGCGGCGCCGCGCCAGCGCGGAAGCAGCGAGGGATGCACGTTCAGCAGCTCGTGTGCGGACAGCAGCGGCTCCTTGATGAGCGCACCGAACGCGCACACGACCACCGCCTGCGGGCGCGCTCGCGCGATCTGTTCGCGGGCGCTCGAGTCGTTGACGCTCGCGGGCTGCTCCAGCTCGATCCCCAGCGCTCGCGCGGCCTCCGCCACGGGCGGCGAGCCGAGCTTGCGCCCACGCCCCCGCGGACGATCCGGGCGCGTGAGGACCAGCTGCGGGCGATGCTCGCTGCACGCCAGGCGCTCCAGTACCGCTGCCGCGAACGCTGTGGTGCCCAGATACACCGTGCGCATGACCTGACCTCCCACACGGCGCCGCGCACGCGCGACTACGCGGGACTTCTCTCGGGCGCGACCGCGCGCTCGGACCGGGCCTCGGGCGCTGCCGCCAGGCCGCCCTCGCGCGCTTCGCGCAGCGTGCGCATCGCCTCGCGGCGCGCCTCGCGCGAGATCCGGTCGAGGATCAGGATGCCGTCCAGATGGTCGACCTCGTGCTGGATCACGCGCGCCTGCAGACCCTCGGCTTCGACGAGCATCTCCTCGCCGAATGCGTCCCGCGCGCGCGCGCGAACCCGCGCGGGGCGTTCCACCTCGACGTGCACGCCGGGGATACTCAGACAGCCCTCTTCGGCGCTCTCCAGCTCGTCGCTGCGCCACTCGATCACGGGATTGACCATCGCGGTGATCGGATCGTCGGCGTACGCGCGATAGACCAGCACACGGTGCAATATCCCCACCTGCGTGGCCGCCAGCCCGACTCCGAGGGCGTCGCTCATCAGCAGGCCCATGCGCTCGATCTCGCTCCGCAGCGAGTCGTCGAAGCGGTCGACCTCCACCGCGCCGGCTCGCAGCACCGGGTCGCCCAGCTTGCGCACCCGCGCCAGCGCCATTTCACGCCGCGCGCGCGTCTGCTCGTCCAGCTCCTCGACCGCGGGGACATCCTCCTCGCGCTCGACCTCGACATCCTCGTCGTCGTTCATACAAAGCAGTTTATTGGGGGTCCACGTCCACGCTGAAGCTGACGCCCCTGTGCGCGCGATCCTCGGCGACCCGTCGTACGGCCTCACCGGCGGCGCGCACCGAGGGACGGCGCTCGGAGGCCTTGAGGACGAGCACCTGGCGCTCCTGGCCACGCAACCGAAACAGCGCCGCCGGCCCCAGGACGGCTGTAGTTCCGAGCGAGTCATTCAACCGCTCTGCCAGCGCGGTGGCCGCGGCGCGCGCCGGGGGGCTCTCCACGGCGGAGCAGACGATCCTGATCAGATGCGAGAACGGCGGGTAGCGCAGCGCCTCGCGGCGTTCCAGCTCGCCCGCGAGAAAGCCGTCGCTGTCGTGGCGCGAGGCGTGGACGATCGCGCGGGCCTCGGGAGCGATCGTCTGCACGAGCACACGACCGTCCGCGCCGCGCCCGACGCGTCCCGCGAGCTGGGCGATCAGCGCGAACGTGCGCTCCTCGGCGCGGAAATCGGGAAAGCGCAGGGTCGCGTCCGCGTCGAGCACCACCCCCAGCGTCACGTCGGGGAAGTCGTGACCCTTGGCGACCATCTGGGTGCCGACCAGCACTCCCGATTCGGCCGCCTCGAACCGGCGCAGCAGCGTCGCCACACCGTCGGCGCCGACCGTGTCCGCGTCCAGGCGCAGAACCGGAAAGGGCTCGTCCGCACCTCCCCCGAGCGCGGTGGCGAGATCGTGCTGAACGCGCTCGGTGCCCGCGCCGTGGCGTCCGAGCGAGATCGAGCCACACTGCTCGCAGCGCTGCGGCGCGGGCTCGCGGTGTCCGCAGTGATGGCAGGCCACATACCCGTCGCGGCCGTGCAGCACGAGCGCGACGTCGCATTCCGGACAGCTCCACACCTGCCCGCACGAGCGGCAGGAGAGGAAGTTCGACCAGCCGCGGCGGTTCAGCAGCACGATCGCCTTGCCCCGCTGCTCACGCACATCGGCGAGCGCCTGAACGGTCAGGGGATGCAGCCCGGCGCTCTGCTCGCCGCGCATGTCGAGCACGTCGACCTGCGGCAACGGGCGCCCGTCCACACGCTCGGGCAGGCGCAGCAGCCGCGGCGTGTCTTGCGAGACCGGCCCCGGCGGCTCGGCGCGATACACGCTCTCGGGTCGCGGGGTCGCACTGCCGAGCACGAGCAGCGCGCCCGCCGAGCGAGCGCGCTGCTGGGCCACCCCGCGAGCGTCATAGCGGGGGTCGCCTTCGTGCTTGTAGGAGGCGTCGTGCTCCTCGTCGACGACGATCAGCCCGAGATCTTCGATCGGAGCGAACACCGCCGAGCGGGGACCGACGCACACACGCGCCTGCCCGGTGCGCAGCCGGCGCCATTCCTCATAGCGCTCCCCGGGGCGCAGGCGCGAGTGCAACACGGCGACGGTATCGCCGAAGCGTTCGCGGAAACGACCTACGATCTGCGGTGTCAGCGCGATCTCCGGCACGAGCACGATCGCGCCGCGACCCCGTTCCAGGGCGCCTGCGGCCGCGCGCAGGTAGATCTCGGTCTTGCCCGAACCGGTCACCCCCTGCAGCAGGGTCCGCTCCAAGCGCTGCTCCTGAAGGGCGTCATGGAGGGATCGCAGCGCGTGCTCCTGCGCAGGCGTCAGCGGCGGTGGCTGCGGTCGGCGAGCCCCGACCGGCAGCTGCTCGGAGCGAACGACCTTGCGGCGTTTGCGCCCGCTGAGCCTGCGCGCCGCGCCGGGTGGCAGCACCAGCGTCAACGCCCGCGAGATCGTCGAGCAGTACTCGGCCGCCACCCATTCGGCCAGCTCCACCAGTTCGACGGGGACGCCCAACTCGAGCGCGCGCAACGGCGCGAGCAGCTTCTCCTCCGCGACCTCGCTGCGCTCGGACATGCCCACGACGACCCCGAGCACCTGCCGGCGCGCGAACGGGACGACGAGCATCGAACCGACGCCGACCGCGCCCCCGCGCAGCTCCTCCGGCAGCCGGTAGTCGAATGGGCCGCGCAGCGCGCGAGCGGTCGTCAATGGCTCGACTTGAGCGATAGCGGGCATCGGAAAAGAAGGCCCGTGGTATTCCCAGGGCTCAGACGGAAGCGAGAGCCCTTCTTATCTCTCGCCGCGACCTGACTTTAGACGGCCCCCCGGACCGCTCCCAGCTCAGAGCCCGGCGGCCGTGCGCAGCGCCTGTGCCTTGTCGGTGCGCTCCCACGTGAAGTCGTGGTCTTCGCGTCCGAAATGGCCATATGCGGCGGTCTTCTGGTAGATCGGTCGATGCAGGTTGAGCTCCTCGCGGAAGGAGCCCGGGCGCAGGTCGAAGACCTCGTCGACGGCCTTCGCGATCTGGCCGCGCGTGGCGCCATCGAGCTCGGTGCCGAATGTCTCCACCATCACCGACACCGGATGCGCGACGCCGATCGCGTAGGCGACCTGCACTTCGGCGCGCTGCGCCAATTTCGCAGCGACGATGTTCTTGGCGACCCAGCGCGCCGCATAGGCGGCGGAGCGGTCGACCTTCGAGGGGTCCTTGCCGGAGAACGCCCCGCCGCCGTGGCGGGCCATCCCACCGTAGGTGTCGACGATGATCTTGCGACCGGTCAGGCCCGCGTCGCCGACCGGGCCGCCGATCACGAAGCGGCCGGTCGGGTTGACGAGGAAGTTCTTGCGCAACCTGCCCGCGTCGTACAGGCCGCTCGGCAGGATCGGCTCGACGACGTGCTCCCACAGGTCGTCCGCGATCAGCGCCTCGGCGCCCTCGGCGTGCTGGGTGGAGATCAGGAGCTTCTCGATCGCGACCGGCTTGCCGTCCTGGTAGCGCACGCTCACCTGCGTCTTGCCGTCGGGGCGCAGGTAGTCGAGCGTGCCGGCCTTGCGGACCGCCGCCAGTCGCTCGGCGAGCCGGTGCGCGAGTGAGATCGGCAGCGGCATCAGCGTGTCGGTCTCGCTGGTGGCATAGCCGAACATCATTCCCTGGTCACCCGCGCCGGCGACGTCGAGCTCGTCGTCGTCGCCCGCGTCGGTACGCGCCTCATAGGCCTGGTCGACCCCCTGGGCGATGTCGGGCGATTGCTTGTCGATCGCGTTCAGGACCGCGCAGGAGTCGGCCGAGAAGCCGAGGTCGGCATTCGTGTAGCCGATCTTGCGCACGGTCTCGCGGGCGATCTCCTGGATGTCCACATAGGTGTCCGTCGAGATCTCGCCGGAGACGACGATCAGGCCGGTGTTGACGAGCGTCTCGCAGGCCACGCGACCGTAGGGATCGTCAGCGAGCACGGCGTCGAGCACACCGTCGGAGATCTGATCGGCGACCTTGTCGGGGTGACCCTCCGTGACGGACTCGGAGGTGAACAGGAACTCGTTGTCTTGATGCTGGTTCATGCGACTCCGGTGGTTGCTGGCGATGGAAAGAGCCGAGAGTCTACTTACGCGGCTCGCCGCTGCGCCCGGCGTCCGCGCTCTCCGCGCTGCACGAAGTCGACGATCAGCGGCACGCCGTCCATCCCGTAGCGGGCGCGCAGCCGGTTCTCCAGGAAGTAGGCGTAGTCGCGGGTCACACGCGTGCGAGAGTTCACCTGGATCGCAAAGCGCGGGGGGCGCTCGCCGATCTGGGCCATGTACAGGAGCTTCAGACGGTGCTGACCGGCGCTGCGCCGCGTTCCCACCGGTGGCTGGCGGGCCTGCACGGCCTCCGCCAGGAAGCGGTTGAGCTCGGGGGTGGGGATCCGCCCGGACATGCGATCGCCGAGCGTGATCGCCTCGTTCAACAGGCGCGCCACGTGACGTCCCGTCTTCGCGCTCGCCGTCAGCACGCGCGGGCGCAGTCGCAGCTTTTCGGCGACCCGCGCACGCTCGTGCTCGAGCCCGTCCTCGTCGCCCTCGTATATGTCCCACTTGTTCAGCACGAGCGCCGTCGCGCACCCGGACTTCATCGCCAGCTCGGCGATGCGCAGATCCTGAGCGGTGACGCCGTCGCGCGCGTCGCACACCACCAGCGCCACGTCCGCGCGTTCGGCCGCGCGATGCGAGCGCAGCGTGGTGTAGTACTCGACCGAGTCCGCGACCTTCGACTGACGGCGGATGCCGGCCGTGTCGATCAGCGTCAGCTTGCGCCCGTCCACGACCACGGGCGTGTCGATCGCATCGCGTGTGGTTCCCGCGACCTCCGAGACGATCGTGCGCTCCTCGCCGAGCACACGATTGACGAGCGAGGACTTGCCGACGTTCGGCCGTCCGATCACCGCCAGGCGGACGGTGTCCTCGTCGAGGAGCGCCTCCTCCTCCGGGAGCAATGCCACGATCCGGTCGAGCAGATCGCCCGAGCCGAGCCCCTGCGCGGCGGACACGGCCAGGGGCTCGCCCAGCCCGAGGCGATGAAACTCGGCCGCCTGCGGAATGTCTCCCACCCCGTCGCACTTGTTGGCCGCGACGATGCTCGGAACGGAGGAGCGGCGCAGCAGGTCGGCCATCTCCTCATCGCCCGGCCTGATCCCCGCGCGAGCGTCCACGACCAGCACCGCCACCTGGGCGTCGGCGAGTCCGGCCCGCGCCTGATCGCGAATCGAGCCCGCCAGCGGGTCCTCGTCCTCGAAGTCCACCCCGCCCGTGTCGATCAGCTTGAAGCGGCGCCCGTTCCACTCGCAGTCGAGCTCCTTACGGTCGCGGGTGATCCCCGGGCGCTCGTGCACGACCGCCTCACGGGTGCCGGTGAGACGGTTGATCAGGGAGGACTTGCCGACGTTGGGATAGCCGACTATCGCGACCTTCAGCATTGGGTCAGTATGACCGCAATGCGCTCCACCACCTGGTCGAGCGAAAGTCCGGTCGTGTCCACCACGATCGCGCCGGGCGCAGCCCGCAGCGGGCTGTGCTCGCGAGCGCTGTCGCGCTGATCGCGCATCGTCTGCTCAGCCAATATCACTCCCGGGTCCGACCCTAGCTGGAGTCCTCGCCGCCGCGCGCGCTCCTCGGGGCCGGCCGTCAGGAAGATCTTCAGCTCGGCGTCGGGCGCGACGACCGTGCCGATATCACGGCCCTCGGCGACCCAGTCGCCCTGCGCGATCAACTCGCGCTGCTTGGCCACCAGCGCTTCGCGCACACCGGGATCGGCCGCCACCCGCGAGGCCGCCTCGGAGACCTCGGGCGCGCGGATCTCGTCGGTCACGTCGCGCCCGTCGATCAGCACTCGGGCGCCCAGCTCGATGTTCGTGGCGGCGGCGAGCATCGCCGGCGCCACGGTGGGAGCGGCGAGCGAGAGCAGCCCGACGCTGCGATACATCGCACCGCTGTCGAGGTAAGCGAACCCCAACCGCCGGGCGAGCGCGCGGGCGACGGTCGACTTGCCGGCGCCGGCGGGTCCGTCGATCGCTACGAGCACAGGTTCGCGAGGTCCTGCACGAACCCCGGATAGGACACGTCGGCGGCCTCGACCCCGAGGACCTCGACCCCCTCGCGCGAGGCGAGTCCGGCGACGGCGCCGAGCATCGCCAGGCGATGATCGCCGTGCGCGTCGAACACGCCGCCGCGCAGGCCACCGGTGCCGCGTACGGCGAAACCATCCTCGGTCGCCTCGATGTCGGCCCCGAGACCGCGCAACCCCTCGACTACGTCGGCGATGCGGTCGGACTCCTTCACGCGCAGCTCTTGCGCCCCGCGCACGACCGTCACGCCCTCGGCGTAACACCCGAGCAGCGCCACCAGCGGCAGCTCGTCGATCGCGAGCGGCACCTCGTCGGCCTCGACCTCGGTCGCCTCCAGCGCGCCGTGGGCGACGTCGAGATCGCTGACGGGCTCATCGGTCGACAGCTCGCCGCTCTCGGGCTCGATGTCTCCGAGCACGATCCCGCGCATGCGGCGCACGATCCGCAGAAAACCCGTGCGGGTCCAGTTGACGCCTACGTCGCGCAATAACAGGCGCGAACCGGGGACGAGCACGCCGGCAACCACCAGGAACGCCGCCGAGCTGGGGTCGCCGGGGACGCGCACGCGGTCGAGGATCAGCTCGTCGGCGTTGACGACCGTGACGTGGCGGCCGTTGCGGTGAATGTTCACCCCGGCACGCAGCAACATGCGCTCGGTGTGATCGCGGCTGCGCTCGGGCTCACCGACCGTCGTCGCGCCGTCTGCGGCCAGGGCCGCCAGCAGCACGCACGACTTGACCTGCGCACTGGCGACCGGCAGCTCGCAGGAGATTGCGCGCAGGCGCGCCCCGCGCACGGTGAGGGGCGGGAAGCGTCCGTCTCGCGCGTCCAACTCCGCGCCCATCTGCGCCAGCGGAACGGCGATGCGATCGACGGGCCGGCGGCGGATCGAGTCGTCGCCGTCGAGCGTGAACGAGCGACCCTCCTGTGCGGCCAGCCAGCCCGGCAGCAGGCGCATGAGCGTACCGGCGTTGCCGACGTCGATCGGCCGGTCGGGTTCGCGCGCCTCGCGCAGGCCGGTGCCGCGGATCGTCGTCTCCCCGTCGCGGACCTCCACGAGCGCGCCCAGCGCACGCACCGCCTCCAGGGTCGAGGTGGTGTCGGCCGCGTGCAGATAGTTCTCGATCCGCACGGGCTCAGATGCCATCGCCCCGAGCAGCGCGGCGCGGTGGGAGATCGACTTGTCCGCCGGGGCGCGCAGCTCACCGGCGAGCCCGCCCGAAGGCTCGAAGCGCAGGTTCATGAGCCCTCAGCCTATGCGTCTGAGCGGGGATCGGCAGGCTCGCCGCCGAGCAGGCGCAGACGGGCGCTCCGCGCCCGCTCGTTCCAGTCACGCAGGGCGCGCGCGTCGCCGGCCTGCAGGTCTGCGCGAACCGTGGCCAGTCGGCCCGTCAACTCGTCGATGGCCTGCACCAGGGCGTCGCGGTTGGCCATGTAGATGTCCGTCCAGATCGCGCTGTTGGCCCCGGCCACTCGGATCGTGTCGCGCAGGCTGGGACCGGCGGTCGGTGGCGAGCCCTCGCGCTCGAACGCGCCGGCAGCTTGGGCGGCGAGCAAGTTGGCGAGCACGTGGGGAAGGTGCGAGATGCAGGCCATCAGGTGGTCGTGGGCGCCCGCGTCCACGACCTGCGGACGAGCGCCGAGACTCTCGATCAGGCGCTGCAGGCGCTCGTACAGCACCGGATCGCTGACCTCGGTCGGCGTGAGATACCAGATGGCGCCCTCGAACAGGTCCTCGCGAGCGCTGGACACACCCGCCGTCTCAGCCCCGGCGAGTGGATGGCCGCCGACGAAACGCCGATCGCGACGCGCGTCCTCGAGCGCCAGCTTGGTGGAGCCGACGTCGCTGATGACGCAATCCGGCCCCGCGCCGGCGAGCGCCTGCGACACGGCGTGCTCGAGCGCCCCCACGGGCGCGGCGGCGAACACCACGTCGGCTCCCGCGACGGCCGTGGCGATGTCCGGCGCCTGCCGATCGATCGCCCCCAGTGCGACCGCCTGCTCGCACGCCGCCCGATCGGGGTCATACCCGCATACGTGAGCGCCCGCGCGAGCGCGCGCGGCCAGGCCGATCGAACCGCCGATCAGCCCGACCCCGAGGACCGCGACCTTCACGCCGCGCTGAGCGCCTTGCCGGCGAATTCGGCGGTGCGCCGCACGGCGTCAGCGTACTCGTCGAAGGTGTCGGCCAGCAGCGCCTGCGGCCCGTCGCAGACGGCCTCGTCGGGGTTGGGGTGCACCTCCACGATGATGCCGTCGGCGCCGGCGGCAGCGGCCGCGAGTGAGAGCGGCAGCACCAGATCGCGCCGTCCGGCGGCGTGACTGGGGTCAACGATCACCGGCAGATGCGACAGTTCCTTGAGAATCGGCACCGCCATGATGTCGAGCGTGACGCGGCGATGGTCGGTCTCGAACGTGCGAATGCCCCGCTCGCACAGCATCACGTTGGGGTTGCCCTCCTTGAGGATGTACTCGGCGGCCATCAGCAGCTCGTCGAGCGTCGAGGACAACCCGCGCTTGAGCAGCGCGGGACACCCGGAGCGTCCGATCTCGGTGAGCAATGGAAAATTGGCCATGTTGCGGGCGCCGATCTGGATCACGTCGGCGACCTCCAGCACGTCGTCGATGTCGCGCAGATCCATCAGCTCGGTGACGATCGGCAGGCCGGTCTCGGCCTTGGCCTCGGCCAGCAGCGCCAGCCCCTCGACTCCGAGTCCCTGGAATGCGTACGGCGAGGTGCGCGGCTTGTAGGCTCCGCCGCGCAGCAGCGACACCCCCGCATCGCGTACCACGCGCGCGGTCTGCAACGTCTGCTCGCGCGATTCCACCGTGCAGGGACCCGCGATCAGTGCGAAGTGATCGCCGCCGACCTTGCGACCGGCGATGTCGAGGACGGTGCGCTCGCCGTGGCGGATCTGCGTGGAGGCGAGCTTGTACGGCTTGAGGATCGGCATCACCCGGTCGACGCCCGGCTGTCCCTCCAGGCCGATGCTTTCCAGGTTGACGTCCTGCTCGACGTCACCGATCGCGCCGATCACGGTCAGGCGCGCGCCCACGATCGGGTGGGCGAGCGCGCCCGCTCGCTCGATCTTCTCGACGACCGCCTCGACCTCCTCGGGGGTCGCGGTCTCCTTCATTACGATCATCATCGACTCATCCTTTCACTTACGCCTGAAGTTATATGCACCGACGGTTGTGAGATGGCGTTGTGCACGCCCGTGTGAGGCGCCCGGTCCGGACCATCGGACCCATTGCGGCCGTTTGCGCCCGCGCTCACATGCGGGTCGAGGCCGAAGCGCCTAGATAAATCGCCAGGCGTAATAGGCGTAGGACGACGACCACGCGGTGAGGGCGCTGGATGTGCAGCCGGATGTGCGAGCCGTCGCGGTCATAGCCGTCTCCGATCTTTGTAGCAGACCGGCATGTTTCCGTCCAGCGATGACAGACGCCGCCTGCGCGGTCCCCGCACAGGCCTCGCGACTGTCCGGCGTGCCCGCGTGAGCTCAGATCACCTCGCCCAGAGCCGCCAGAAAGCGCGCGTTCTCTTGCGGCGTGCCGTACGTGACCCGCAGCGCCGGCGTCTCGCTGCCCAGAGCGTTACCGCCGCGCACGAGCACGCCACGGTCCTCCAACCCGCGCATGACCTCGCTCTCGTCATGCTCGCCGAGGTCGATCCAGCAGAAGTTCGCCTGCGAGTCGGCCACTCCCAGGCCGAGTGCTCCGAGCGCCTCACCGACGGAGATGCGCTCCGCGACGGTGCTCGTCACACGCTCGAGCACCGCGTCCTGATGGGCCAGCGACTCGACCGCGGCGGCCTGGGCGAGCGCGTTGCAGTAGAACGGCTGGCGCACCTGGTCGACCGCCCGGGGCAGATCCTCCGAGCCGCACAGCGCGAACCCGACGCGCAGCCCGCACAGGCCGTAGACCTTCGAGAACGTCCGCAGCAGCGCCAGGTTGGGGTGGGAGCGCAACAGCTCGATCGACACGTCGGGGTCCCCGAGCAGGTTGAACTCGCAGTAGGCCTCGTCCACGATCACGCACACGTGCGACGGGACCGCGGCCACGAACGCGGCGATCTCCTCCGCGGGGAGCGCGGTCGAGGTCGGGTTGTTCGGGTTGCACACGATCACCAGGCGCGTGGCGACCGTGATCTCGGCGAGCATCGCGTCCAGGTCGTGGCGCTGGTCGGCGTCGAGCGCGACCGCGACCGCGCGCGCGCCGGAGGCCGCGGACAGGTGCGGGTAGACCGAGAAAGACGGCCACGCGTGCACGATCTCCGCGCCGGGCTCCAGCAGCGCCTCGCCGGCGGCGAGCAGGATGTCGCAGGAACCGTTGCCGATCGCGATCTGCGAGACCGGCACTTCGTAGCGATCGGACAGGCGCTCGCGCAGGATCGAGTTGGCCGGGTCGGGGTAGCGGTTCAGCGAGGGCAGCGCACGCTCGATCGCCTCGCGCACCGCCGGCAGGGGCGGATGCGGCGACTCGTTGCTCGCCAGCCGCACCATCGGCGCCTGCTCGGCGTAGCCGCCCGCGGCGGGATAGGACGGGATGCGACGGATACGCTGAGCGAACTCGATCGGCATGGCGCCACCCATTGTGACGAACCGCCGCGGATCGGCCGGTTCAGAGCCCACACGACGCACGCCACGCACACCGTGCACAGCGCGCAGTGCGGCTTACTGCGCGGACTGTAGGTCGGCGCGCAGCTCGGCCGCGTCGCCGAGATAGACGTGCCGGGCCTCGTGGTCGTCGTCTGCGTGGTAGTGGATCAGCACCCTGATCACGCGCGGCATCGCCCGCGGCACGGGTATCTCCCGTGCGCACAGCAGCGGCACCCGCTCGAACCCGAGCGCTCGCGCCGCGACCGCCGGGAACTCGGCGTTGAGATCGTTGGTGGCGGTGAAGATGCAGCTGACGACGTGCTCGGGCGTGAGCGCGTTGCGCTGCATGATCGCGCTCATCAACTCGGTGGTCGCGTCCAGGATCTCCTGGGCGTCGTTGCGCGGCACGCTGGTGGCGCCGCGCAGGGCGAACAGTCGCATGGCGGCGATTCTGTCAGAGCGCGCGCAGACACTCGATCTCAACCTCGCTCAGCCGGCGATGCGCCCCGGGCGCGATCCCATCCAGGCGCAACGGCCCGAACCCGACGCGCTGCAGCGCGAGCACAGGATGACCGACCGCCTCGCACATCCGCCGCACCTGCCGGTTGCGGCCCTCGTGGATCCTCAGCTCGATCTCCTGCGCCCCCACACGACGCGCCCGCGCGGGCGCGGTGAGTCCGTCCTGCAGTTCGACCCCTTCGCGCAGCGCCCGCAGGGCGCCCTCCCCCACGCGCCCACCGCCGACGCGCGCGAGGTAGGTCTTCGCGACCTCGTAGCGCGGATGCGTCAGCCGGTTGGCGAGCTCGCCGTCGTTGGTGAGCAGGATCAACCCGCTGCTGTCGGCGTCCAGGCGCCCGACCGGGTACAGACGGAGCCCGCCCGCAGGCACCAGCTCCACGACGGTCCGGCGCCCGTGGGTGTCGTGCGCCGTGGAGATCACGCCGAGCGGCTTGTTCAGCGCGTAAACGACCGCAGGCTCGGCGTCGGCGACGACCTTGCCGTCGACCTCCACGCGATCGGATCCCGCGACGTCGCGGGCGGGGTCGGTCACCATCTGCCCGTCCACAGTCACGCGACCTTCGGCGATCAGTCGCTCGGCGGCGCGTCGTGAGGCGACGCCGGCGTGGGCGAGATGCTTTGCCAGGCGCATCGGCCGCGATGGACCTATTCGGGCGTGGGTCCGCCCCCGGCCCGGGCCTCTCCGGCGCGCAGCAGTCGATCGCGCAGCTGCGCCTGCTCCTCGGGGGTGGGGTCCCAGCGCGCGACGTCGGGGAGCTCTTGCAGTGAGCGCAACCCGAACAGCTTCAAGAAGAGGCTGCTCGTGCGGTAGGTGACGGCGCCGAACTGCGAGCGCCCGGCCTCCTCGATCAGGCCGCGCTCCAGCAGCGTGGTCGCGGCCGAATCGGCGCTGACGCCGCGAATGCGCGTGATCTCGGGGCGCGAGACGGGCTGCAGATAAGCGACGATCGCCAGCGTCTCGGCCTGTGCGGGCGTGAGCGTGGCGGTGCGCGGGCGGCTGAACAGGCGCCTGGCGGCGTCCTCGGTGGTCGGGTCGGTCGCGAACGTGTAGCCGCCGGCGAGCTCGCGCAGCACGATCCCCCGGGCGCCCGGGACGTACCGCTCGGCCAGGGCGCCCAGCGCCGCCTGGATGTCGGACTCACCGGCCTGAGCGGCTTCGGCCAGCTCGGTCGCCCTCAACGGGTCGGGCGAGAGGAACAGCAGCGCCTCGATCGTGCTCGCCAGGTCCTCGATGTCGCTCACCGGGTCGGACTGCGCGCGGATCGCCGCCTCGCCCTCGGTGCCCGCCGCGGGCCATTCCCGCGCGAAGCTGTCGGTCGGCGTCTCCATGGCGCCTATCCTGCCACGGCCGCGACCGCCGCGCCGGGCTGGGCGCCGACGGCCTCGATCGCGATCTCGCCGAAGCTCTCCGGCTGGCGCCAGTCGACCTCGCCGCGCTTGTACAGCTCAAGCAGCGCGAACACGGTGACCGCGACCGTCATGCGATCGGCGCCGCCGACGGCCTCCTCGAAGCTGAACGCTCCCCGGCGCAGCAGCCCGCGCAGGTGCGCCAACCGCTCGGCGACGGTCACCCGCGGCGTGCCGATGTGACGCAGGCTGATCGCCGGCGGCATGCTCAACAGCCGCCCGATCGCCTCGCCCAGGACGTCGGGATTCTGAGAGCCCTCTTCGGGCGCGAGCTCGGTACGGCGCAGGTGCGCGGGCGGGGGGAGTTCCCGGAAGCGCACGCCGTGCTCGGCGCTGAGCAGCTCGCGCAGGTGGCCGGCGGCGGAGCGGTAGCGGCGCGCGTCGAGCATGCGTGCGAGCAACTCTTGCGCCGCCTCCTCTGGCTCCATGTCGAGCAGCTCGTCTCCGTCCTCGCTCGCGAGCATCAGCTTGGACTTCAGCTCCAGCAGCGCGGCGATCAGCACGATGAACTCCGTCGCGGTCTCCAGGTCCAGCTCGCCACGAGATTCGAGGCGGTCCAAATATGAGAGCACGACGTCGGCCAGTGACAGCTCGAGCAGGTCGATCTCCTCGCGCAGCACGAGCGTCAGCAGCAGGTCGAACGGCCCGCTGAACACGTCCAGGTCGAGGTCGAGCGTGGCGATGGCGGTCATGTAGCTCGGGCCTGCTTCCGGGCGGCCCTGTCGAGCGTGTCGGGCGAGGACCGGTCGCCCTGAACCGTATGCGCGCCTTCGGCACTCATACTCTCACCGTACCGTTCAGCCCCGACGGGGAGCGCCCACGCCCATCCGCTCGCGTACCTGCCCGAGCGTGCCGGCGGCGATCTCCCGCGCGCGCTGCGCTCCGTCTGCGAGCACCGCCTCCAGGGCGTCCTCGTCGGCGCGCAGGTCGGTGTAGCGTTCGCGCACCGGCGCGAGGTAGGCGACCGTCGCCTCGGCCACCGCCGCCTTCAGGTCTCCGTACCCGCGGGCGTCCGCCATCTCCGCCTCGATCGCCTCGGGCGTGCTCGCGCGTGCGACCGCCAGGATTTCGATCAGGTTCGATACGCCCGGCTTCTCGGCCGACCGGCGGATCTGGGCGTCGGAGTCGGTGACGGCGCTCTTGATCTTCTTTTCGATCGCGCGCGGCTCGTCGAGCACGTACACCGTCCCCTGTTCCGAACCATCGGTCGTGGACATCTTGCGCGTGGGGTCCTGCAGGTCCATGATCCGGGCGCCGACCTCGGGGATGCGGTGCTCGGGCACGACCAAGACCTCCTCGCCGTCGCCGAAGCGGGCGTTGAACCGCCGTGCCACGTCGCGCATCAGCTCCAGGTGCTCGCGCTGATCCTCTCCGACCGGTACCTCCTCTGCCCGGTAGGCGAGCACGTCGGCGGCCTGCAGCACCGGATACATCAGCAGCCCGGCGCTCACCAGCTCGCGCTGGACCACGGACTTGTCGCGGAACTGGTGCATCCGTTGCAACCGCCCCAGCTCGGTCACGCCGCTGAGCAGCCAGCACAGCTCCGAGTGCTCGAGCACGTCGCTTTGCCGGAACAGGATGCAGCGCTCCGGATCGAGGCCCGCGGCGAGCAGCAGCGCGGTGAGGTCGTAGAGGCTTTCGCGCAGCCGCGCGGGCTCGTAGGAGACGGTGATCGCGTGCAGATCGACGATGCAATACAACGCCTCGCCGCGGTCCTGTCCGGCCACGTACTGGGAGATCGCGCCGATGTAGTTGCCCAGGTGCTTGGAGCCCGTGGGCTGGATGCCGGAGAAGATGCGCATCTATGCCGGCTGTTGACGGATGACCGGGCGCTTGGCGGCGGCGACCTCGTCCAGGCGCCTGACCGGGGTCGTGTAGGGGGCGTTTTGCGCGATCTCGGGATCCTCGGCGGCCTCGGACAGGATCGCGGCGATCGCATCCGCGAAAGCATCCAAGGTCTCCTTGGTCTCGGTCTCGGTCGGCTCGACCATCAGCGCCTCTTCGACCAGCAGCGGGAAGTAGACGGTCGGTGGATGAAAGCCGAAGTCGAGCAGCCGCTTGGCGAGGTCGAGCGTCTTGATCCGCAGGGCCCGCTTCATCGGAGCGCCCGAGAGCACGAACTCGTGCATGCACAGGTCTCCGTATGCGAGCGGCAGGAACCGAGCGACGTCTTTTTGCTTCAGGCGAGCGAGCAGATAGTTGGCGTTCAGCACGGCCGTCTCGGAAGCGTCCTTCAGGCCGTCGCCGCCGAGCGAGCAGATGTAGGCGTAGGAGCGCACGAAGCAGCCGTAGTTACCGTGAAAACCGCGCAAGCGCCCGATGGATTTCGATCCGGGACCCTCGGCCGGGTCGTGGTCGAGGTCGAAGCTGCCGTCCTTCCGGCGCGTGAGGACGGGGACGGTCAGGTAGGGCGCGACGCGCTCGGAGACCGCGATCGGTCCGGAGCCGGGTCCGCCGCCGCCGTGGGGCTGGGTGAAGGACTTGTGCAGATTGAAATGCACGATGTCAAACCCCATGTCGCCGGGCCGGGAGATGCCCATGACGGCGTTCAGGTTGGCGCCGTCGTAGTAGAGCGTCGCGCCCACGCCGTGCACGATCTCGGCGATCTCTGAGATGTTGGGATCGAACAGGCCGAGCGTATTGGGGTTGGTGAGCATCAGGCAGGCCACGTCGCGATCGGCCTTCGCGCGCAGATCCTCCAGGTCCACGCCGCCATCGGCGTTGGTCGCGACCTTCACGACCTCAAGGCCCGCCATCGTGACCGTCGCCGGGTTGGTGCCGTGCGCGGTGTCGGGGGTGAGAACCTTGTGGCGGATCTCACCGCGATCCTCGTGATAGGCGCGCGTCAGGAGCACGCCGGCCAGCTCCCCGTGCGAGCCGGCGGAGGGTTGCAGCGAGACGTGCGGCAGACCGGAGATCTCCGCGAGCGCGCCCTGGAGGTTCCACATCAGCTCAAGCGCCCCCTGCGCGCGCTCGGGGTCCTGCAGCGGGTGCAACCGCGAATGGCCGGGCAGCGCCGCCGCGCGCTCGTGCAAGCGCGGGTTGTGCTTCATCGTGCACGAGCCCAGTGGATAGAAGCCCGAGTCCAGGTCGAAGTTGCGCTTGGAGATGCCGACGTAATGGCGCACGATCTCGGGCTCTGATACCTCCGGCAGGAGCGGGGGCTCGGCGCGGCGAAAGCGTCGTGGGAGCAGCGTCTCGGGGTCGGCGGCGGGCACGTCGAGCTCGGGGCAGACGAACGCGCGCCTCCCGGGAGCCCCCTTCTGGAAGATCGTCGTGGCCCGCTGGCGCTGCAGCGGCAGCTCGATCGCGGGGGTCGCGCTCACGCCGGCACCGCCGTCTCGCTCGCCAGGCCCGTGGGCTGCGCCTGCGCGGTCGCTGACGTCCTCTCGCCGGCCGATCTCCGACCGGTGGCCGCGATCGCGTCCGCGAGCACCTGTGCCAACCGGTCGATGTGGGCCCGCGAGCGCCGCTCGGTGATCGCCACGAGCAGCACCCCCTCGTCCTCGGGGCGGTGAGTGAGGGCGTGCACGTCCACGCCCGGGTTGACTCCCGCGGCGGCGCAGTGCGCCTTGACCGCCGCGACGTCGGCGTCCAGACGCAGCGCGAACTCGCGGATGACGGGCTGAGAATGGAGCTTCTGCACGCCCTCGATCGCGGCGAGGGTCTCGCGCGCATAGTGGGTGCGCGCCAGCAGCAGATCGCCCAGCTCCACGATCCCCTGCCTACCGAGCCAGGACAGGTAGACGACGCCCCCGAGCGCATTAAGCGCCTGGGAGGTGCAGATGTTCGAAGTGGCTTTCTCGCGGCGAATGTGCTGCTCGCGTGTCTGCAGCGTCAGCACGAACCCGCGCCGCCCGTCCACGTCCACGGTCTCCCCGGCGATGCGTCCGGGCATCCGCCGCAGGTACTCCTCGCGCGCGGCGAACAGACCGAAGGAGGGCCCGCCGAAGTCGAGGCGATTGCCGAGCGGCTGGCCCTCGCCCACGGCCACGTCCACGCCGCAATCGCCAGGCGGCGCGAGCACGCCGAGCGTGATCGGGTCGACCTGCGCGATCACCACGGGCGCGCCCTTGATGGTCTGTCCCGCGGCGGACTTGGCGGCGGCGCTGAGCGCGGCCGCGTCCTCGACGGCGCCATAGAAGTTCGGCTGCGCGAAGATCGCCGCGCTCGTGTCGGCGTCGATCGCGGCCGCCCACTCGTCCAGGTCGGTGACGCCGTCGCGCAACGGCACCTCGACGACCTCCATTCCATAACCGTGGGCGTTCGTGCGCAACGTCTCGATCGAATGCGGGTGCAGGCCCGCGCTGACGACGAACCGCCGCTCGCCGTTGTGCAGCTTGGCGAGATAGCCGGCCGCGGCGACGGCGCTTGGCCCCTCGTACACCGAGGCGTTCGACACAGGCAGGCCCGTGAGTTCGCTGATGGCGGTCTGATACTCGAACATGACCTGCAGCCCGCCCTGGGAGATCTCGGGCTGATAGGGGGTGTAGGGGGTGAGAAACTCCGAGCGCTCCATCAGCATGTCGATCAGCGCGGGGACGTAGTGGTCATACATCCCGGCGCCCAGAAAGCTGAGCTCCTCTTCGGCGCTGACGTTGCGCGCGGCGAGTGACCTGAGGTGCTCGTAGACGTCCTGCTCGCAGAGACCGTCCGGCAGCTCAAGGTCGCGCCCCAGACGCACGCCGGGGGGGATCTGGCGGTCGAAGATCTCCTGCAGCGAGCCCACGCCGATCGCCGCGAGCATCGCGGCGAGGTCCTCGGAAGTGGTGGCGGTGTAGCGGCTCAAGCCTTTGAGCCTAGCCGCCCAAGCTGGCGGAATAGGCCTCGGCATCCATCAGCTGCTCGCGCTCGGCTTGGTCGCTGAGCGCGATGCGCACCATCCAGCCCTCGCCGTAGGGGTCCTCGTTGATCAGTTGGGGGCTATCGGCGAGCGTGTCGTTGACGGCGACGATCTCGCCCGAGAGCGGTGCGATGACGTCGGAGACGGCCTTGACGGACTCGACCTCGGCGTAGGGCGCGCCCTGTACGAGCCGCGTGCCCACCGCGGGCGCCTCGAAGAAGACGACCTCACCGAGCGCATCCTGGGCGTACCAGGTGATGCCGAGCGTCGCTTGCGTAGGCGTGGCATCCGATCCCTCTGCGTCGATGCGCGCCCAGTCGTGCTCGGGGTGGTACAGCAGATCGTCGGGATAACCCGCCTCGGACATCACGCGCCCTTTCGGTAAAGAGGTTTCTCACGGACCACGGCCGCGCGCATCTTGCCACGGACGTCGATCTGCAGAGGAGTTCCAACGGCGGCCTGCTCGACGGGAACGTAGGCGAGACCGACGCCGATCGCCAGCGTCGGTGAGAGGGTGCCGCTCGTCACGACTCCCCCGCCGGCGATCGGGTTGCCCTGGCGCGCGATCCCGGGACCGTCGATCGCGAACGCGACCAGCCGTTCACGCGGCCCGGCGGCGCGCGCCTCGCGCACGGCCTCCGCGCCGAGGAAGCCCGTGTCCTCGACACAGCACCAGCCGAGCCCGGCTTCGATCGGGTTGCGCTCGGTGCTGAGGTCGTTCCCGTACAGGTGAAAGCAGGCCTCCAGGCGCAGCGTGTCGCGCGCTGCGAGCCCGGCGGGGACGGCGCCGCGACGCATCAGCTCGTCCCACAGCGCGGGCGCGTCGGCGGGTGCGAGCAACAGCTCGACACCGTCCTCGCCGGTATAACCGGTGCCGCACACGAGCATCTCGCTGCCCATCAGCCGTCGTGTGGCCGCGGTCATCCGCGGGGGCAGCGGCGCGTCGGAGAGCGCCTGCACGAGTTCGCGGGCGCGCGGGCCCTGCACGGCGAGCATCGCGTAGTCCTCGATGCGGTCCTCGATCTGAACGTCGAGCTCGCCGGCGTGCTCACGCCACCAGGCCAGATCTCGGGCGTGGTTGGCGGCGTTCGTGACCGTGAGCCAGCGCTCGGCGTCCAGGCGATAGGTGAAGAGATCGTCCAGCACGCCTCCGTCCTCGCGGCAGAGCAGGCCGTACTGCGCGCCGCCGATCGGGGCCTTCGCGAGGTCGTTTGAGATCAGCCGTTGCAGCAGTCGCAGCGATTGCGGACCCGAGGTCTCGATCTCGCCCATGTGCGAGACGTCGAACATGCCGACGTCCTCGCGCACGGCCGTGTGCTCTTGGCGCACGCCCTCGTACTGGACGGGCATCTCCCAGCCGGCGAACTCAACCAGCTTGGCCCCGGCGTCCACGTGGCGGTCGTACAGGGCGGTGCGGCGCAGGGTCGTGGGCACGGCCCGCAGGCTAGCGATGAGCGCGGGATGTCTGCTGTTCGACCTCGCACATGTGCGAGGTCGCCGACGGGCGCATGCGCCCGTCGGTCACACGCCGCATGCGGCGTGTGAAGAGGCCGCACATGTGCGGCCTCGCCGTTGGCGCATGCGCCAACGGAAGACGTGCCGCATGCGGCACGTCCGGCGATGCGTGCATGCACGCATCGCCGGGGCGGCCCAAGCGCCGCCCCGGCCCAAATCAGCCCGCTTTCCCAACATGTGCCACGAACTCGTCTAGCGCAAAAACGGCGGAACGTCGATGTCGTCGTCTGAGATCTCAAGCGACGAGCGCTGCCGATCGTCGATCCGCGGGCTGCGATCGCGTCGCGTCCGGCCCTCCGCCCGTGCGGCACGCCCCGGGCGGTGATCGAAGCCGGTCCCGATCACGGTCACGCGCACGTCGTCGGCCATCGACTCGTCTATTACGGCACCGAAAATGATGTTGGCGCTCGGATCGGCCGCGTTCTGGATGATCTCGGCGGCGTCGTTGACCTCGAACAGGCCCAGGTCCTTGCCGCCGGTGATGTTCAACAGGATGCCCGTGGCGCCGTCCACGGACTCTTCCAAGAGCGGCGAGGAGATCGCGGCCTTGGCGGCGTCCCCGCAGCGGTTCTCACCGCCGGCGGTGCCGATGCCCATCAGCGCCGAGCCGGCATCGTGCATGATCGTGCGCACGTCCGCGAAGTCGAGGTTGATCAGGCCGGGGATCGTGATCAGGTCGGTGATGCCCTGGATGCCCTGGCGCAAAACGTCGTCGGCCTCCTTGAACGCGTCCAGCATCGAGGTGCGGCGCTCGACGACGGTCAGGAGCTTCTCGTTGGGGATCACGATCAGCGTGTCGACGACCTCGCGCAGGCGCTCGATGCCCTCGGCGGCCTGGCGGCCGCGCTGGGAGCCCTCGAAGTCGAACGGGCGGGTGACCACGCCGACGGTGAGCGCGCCGATCTCGTTCTTGGCGATGTCCGCGATCACGGGCGCCGCGCCGGTGCCGGTGCCGCCGCCCTCGCCGGCGGTCACGAACACCATGTCCGCGCCCTTCAGCGCCTCCTTGATGTCATCGCGGGACTCCGAGGCCGCGCCGAGGCCGACCTCCGGGTTGGCGCCCGCGCCGAGACCCTTCGTGGACTCGTGGCCGATGTTCAGCTTGATGTCGGCGTCGCACATCGCGAGCGCCTGGGCGTCGGTGTTGGCGGCGATGAACTCCACGCCGCGCAGGCCCGCGTCGACCATCCGGCTGACCGCGTTCGTGCCGCCGCCGCCCACGCCCACAACCTTGATCACGGCCAGGTAGCTGCCCGCGCCGGTCATGCTGCCGCTACTCGCTGAGCTCTCCATGATGGGTTCCGTCCACAGCCTTCAGTAAGAGTTAAGGGTTCGAGCGACACTGTCGCGCGGCCCGCTGAAACGTGCACGTTATGCAGGGAACTTCGCCCTGTCAACGACCGCGTGCAATCTCGCAACAATCGTTGCAGATCCAGGAACTCTCGACCGGACCCCGAGACACGCCCCTTCGACTGGATCAACCTCAAGTCGAGGATGAGGGTTCACGCCGGCGCTCGCCAGGCACACCTCAACCCCCGGGAACCCCGCTCGTGGAGGGCGTTTGCGAGGTTTCCGCCGAGCCCGCTTCCGAGGACGGCGAAGCGCTCGTGGCTGCGCCCGAGGTCGATTCGCTCGACCCGGTTTCAGACGAGGTCGAGCCCGACCGCGCCGCTTCGCCTCCGGCGCTCGGTTCGGTGCCGGTGCTGCCGCCGGCGCTCGCGCCCGAGCCCGAACCCGAGCCCGAGCCACCCCCCATCGCGGCATCCAGGCCGCCGGCCAGTTCGGCGGCCGTGTTCGGGTCCGATGCGCCGCTCGATTCCAGTTCGACGGCGCTCGCGTCGGGACGGGTCGTGCCGGGGGCGAACCCGGCGGCGGGACGTTCGGGCAGGCGCACGTCGACGTATACGGCACCGGCCGAGCCGGGGTCGGCGAGCACGCGCGCCAGCGACAGCCACTTCGCGTGCGGCCGTGTCGCGTCGCCGAAGTAGGCGAGCAGGCCCCCGTGCAGCGCGATCGTCAGGCCCTTCGGCCCCGAATACACGCGCGTGACGGCATGGGCCAGCGGCGCCGGGGCGGCGCCCAGGATCGTGAGCGCCCCGAGCAGTGAGGCGCCGCGAACGCTCCCCCCGACCGCGGGCAGGCTGGTCGTGGTGGCCGTGGCGGTCTTGCCGGCGTTCAGGAGCGGCAGCGAGTTCGACAGGAAGCCGGGGCCGAGCACGACCCCGTCGGCCGCTACGGCCGTGCTGGCGCCACCGACGACGAGCGCCGCGACGGGCGGGCGCTCGAGCACTTCGATACGCAGCCCGTGCGGAAAGCTCGGATGGACCCTGACCGCGCCCACGATCGGATAGGACGCGACCGCCGCACGCAGCGCGGCGGGGCTGACGGCGAGTGTGCTCATGCCGTGCGCCGCGCCCGTCAGAGCGGTTTCGATCGCGGCCGTGTCCGCGCCGTGGACCGCCACGAGACCGCGCACCTGCACGTGCTCGACCGCGCTCAGCGAGGAGTGGCGCAACAGCTGGTAGGCGCCGCCCAGCAGCGGTATTGCGATCAGGACCGCCAGCAGCGCGATCCGCAGCCGCCGGCGTGCCCATATCGCCGCGATCCCCGTGCGGGCCGTGCGTGCGGCGGTCACCAGCGGGCGCGGCGGGCCGAACGCCGGACGCGCCCGTCTACGGGGCAGGCGGCTAGGGGCGGGCGCGGCTATGGATCGAGCCATTCACGAGGTCTTCGACCTCCGCGCCCGATTCCCTGTACATGCTTGACGACAGGTAGTGAAGCGCTATGCTGTAACCGCTAGCAGGTCGATGTCTATCGACATCTTTGAAGGGGGGCCCGGGAATCCGGCTCCCCTTCTTTATGCAAGCGCCCCGGCGGACATGGAGCCTGTCGTCCACCGGGGCTAGAGGGCAACTGCTACTTCGCCAACCGGTCTATGACCAAGATGGCGACAAGCAGCGCGGTTGCTAGCAGATCGATACCTATCGTCATACCATCACCTCCTTTCTCGGGACCGATCGGCCCCGCATCGGCGGGAATCCGAGTCCGGAGATGACCTCGCAGAGGAAACTACTCAGCGCTTAGGACCCCTGGCTTGAGTCCACGGAAAGCGCACGTCCCCGAGCGTCTGCACCTCGGGCACCAGTTCCACGCCGAAGCGCTCCAGCACGCGGGCGCGGCCCGCGGCCATCACCGCGAGCACATCCGCGGTCGTGGCCTCACCGGTGTTCTCGACGAAGTTCGCGTGCTTGGGCGCCAGGCGGGCGCCGCCGACCGTCAGACCGTTGCAGCCCGCCTCGGCCAGCAGCTGCCCCGCCGTGCGGCCCTCGGCGCGAGGGTCGTCGGGGTTGACGAAGGTCGAGCCGAACGTCTTGATCCCCTGCGGCTGGGCCTCGTGGCGGCGCTCGCGCATATCGGCGAGCGTGGCCTTCACGGTGGCCGTGTCGGATTCGGCGAGCAGGAACGAGGCGCGCGCGACGATCTCTCCGTCAGCGATGTCCGAGCGGCGGTAGGCGAACCCGAGCTGGTCCGGTAGGCGGCGCTCGGACCCCTGCGCGGTCACGATCTCGACCCACTGAAGGGTCCGCGCGAGCTCGCCGCCGTAGGCGTTGGCGTTCATCCGCACCGCCCCGCCGACGGTGCCGGGGATGTTCACCCCGAACTCGATCCCCGACAGACCCGCCTGCGCGGCGCGGGTGGCCACCGCAGGCAGGCGCGCGCCGCCGCCGCAGACGATCCGCAGCGGACCCTCGCGCTGGATCAGTGCGAGCTTGCGGTCGAGCTTGATCACCAGCCCGCGCACCCCCCCGTCTGCGATCAGCAGGTTCGAGCCCGAGCCGACGACCGCCACCGGCACGTTCGCGGCGCGCGCCCATGCGAGCAGCTCATGCAGCTGGGCCTTACTGCCGGCGCGCGCGAAATATTCGGCCTCGCCGCCCGTGCGCACGGTGGCCATGCGCGCAAGTGAAAAGTCGCGCTGCACGATCGAAGGCACGGTCGTGGGCGAGTCCCTGGACGTGGACTTACGCGCCATCGTCGCCCTCGATCAACGCTCGGGCGAGGGCATCCACGTCGCCGGCGCCCATTACCACGCACACATCGCTCGCGCCCAGTAGCCCGTGCAGCACCGGCTCGGCGTGGGCGAACGTCGGCAGCCAATACACGGGCCTTCCGTCCGCCGCGTCGGTGGCCGCCTGCGCGATCAGCAGGCCACTGACACCGGGATGGTCCGCCGCGCGCTCGCGGGCGGGATACACGTCGAGCACGACCACGACGTCGGCCTGTGCCAGCGCGATCCCGAACTCGCGCGCGAACATCGCCGTACGGGAATACAGATGCGGCTGGAACACCGCGATCAGCCGCTCGTGCGCGAGCGTGCGCGCTCCCGCGAGCGTCGCCGAGACCTCGGTCGGGTGGTGGGCATAGTCGTCATACACGCGCGCACCGCGCGCGCTCTCCCCCAGCAGCTGAAAGCGCCGGCCCGCGCCACGAAACCCGGCAAGCCCCTCGATCGCGCGCCGTGCGTCCGCTCCGACCAGGCGGGCGGCCTCCAGCGCGGCGGTCGCGTTCAGCGCGTTGTGCGCGCCCGGCACCGCCAGCTCAACCTGGTGACCGCGCCAATCGAAGCGAGAGCCGCCGTCGGTGAGCGCCGGCTCGGGAGCGTCGTAGCGCACGATCATCGCCGCGGCGCTTCCCCTCGCCGGTTGCATTCGACCGGCCTCACCGGCGCCTGACTCATCCGCGCTCCCTCCACCCGTTCCGGCCTCGCCGGGTATGAGCCCCAGCAACTCCGGGCGATCCCACACGACGATCGCGCTGCCCGCGCGCGCAAGGAACGCGCGAAAGGCCTCGCGCAGCTCTGCCAGCGAGCGGAACGTCGCATGGTGGTCGAGCTCGACGTTCGTAAGCACTGCGATGTCGACGTGCAGCGCGAGCATCGAGCGGTCGGACTCGTCGGCCTCGATCACGAGCCACTCCCCCTCGCCCCACTGAGCGTTCGCCAGCCCGCCGCCGATCGGAGCGCCCACCAGCCAGCTCGGATTCAATCCGGCGGCGCGCAGCGCGTGCGTGAGCATCGACGCGGTCGTCGTCTTACCGTGCGTACCCGCCACCGCCACCGTCCGCCGCAGCGCGCTCAACTCTCCCAGCAGCTCAGCGCGCGCCCGCTCGGGTAGGCCGCGTTCGCGGGCGGCACGGCGCTCGACGTTGTCGATGCCCACAGCCGAGGAGTAGATGACCTCCACGCCCTCCCCGATTGGTAGGTTCGCGGCGTCGTGGCCGATCGCCGCGTGCAGCACCCCGTCGGCCACGAGTCCTCGCAGATACGAACTCTCCTCGGCGTCCGAGCCGCTGACCTGGGCGCCCAGCGCATGAGCTGCGCGCACATAGCCGCTCATGCCGGCGCCGCCCACACCGACGAAGTGCAGGCGCCGCCCGCTCCAGGGCCGCCGCGACGCGCCCGTCATCGAGCGACCTCCAGTAGCTCGGCGGCTATCTCGCGGGCAGCCTCGGGGCGAGCGAGACCCTTGGAGGCCAAGCCCATCGCGGACAGACGCCCTCTATCGTCGAGCAGCGCGGCGACCTCCGTGCGCAGGCGCTCGCCGGTCAGCTCGGAATCGGGGATCACGATCGCGGCGCTCGCATCGGCCATCCAGCGCGCGTTCTCACTCTGATGGTCGGCTGAGGCGTGCGGGTAGGGAACCAGGATCGCCGGCAGGCCGTAGGCGGCGAGCTCGAACACCGAGCCCCCGGAGCGCGCCACGACGAGGTCGGCCGCCGCGAGCGCGTCCGCGAACTCGGACAGATCGAGGTACTCGCGCAGGTCATAGCCCTCGCGCAAAGCCAGGGCAGCCAGCTCGGCATGGTCGCGCCGGCCGCAGACGTGGAGCACGCGAAACGTTCCGTCGGCGAACGCGCCCACCGCGGCGAGGTTGATCGAGCGCGCGCCGAGCGAGCCTCCGAACACCAGCACGCACGTCTCGTCCGCGGCGAGGCCGAAGTGGGCGCGCGCCTGTGCGCGATCGGCGTCGGGGACGGGTATCGGCCGGCCGGTGACGCGGTAGCGATCCCCTTCGCGTCCGGCGATCGGGAAGGCCAGGCACACCCGGCGGGCGCCACGCGCGAGCAGGCGGTTGGAGAGCCCGAGATGGCTGTCGGCCTCGGTCAGCACAAGCGGGATGCGCAGAGACAGCGCGGCCAGCCCGACCGGGCCGGCGACGTAGCCGCCGCCTCCGAGCACCGCGTCTGGGCGCAGCTCGCGCAGGATGGCGCGCGCGCGTGGGAGCGCGAGCGCGGCGCGCAGGAGCGCGCGAAGCGCGTGCAGCGGGTTGCTGCGGCTGAGGCCTTCGACGGTGATCGTGCGCAGCTCATAGCCCGCTGCGGGCACGAGTTGGGCCTCGGCGCGCGCGCCGCCGACGAACGCGACCTGCGCGTGCTCAGCCCGCAGCGCGTCGGCCACCGCCAGCGCCGGCGCGACGTGTCCGGCGGTGCCCCCCGCCGCGATCGCGATCTTCATCTGTGCCACGGCCCCATCCTGCCTGTTTTCGCGCGTCGGCCACCGCGCGACCCTTGCCGCGGGACGGGACGGCGCGAACGTGCGCGCTGCCGCCGGCGGCCACGTTCAACAGCAGGCCCATCGAGGCGAGCATCACGATCAGGCTCGACGAGCCGTAGGAGACGAACGGCAGCGGCACCCCCGTCAGCGGCGCGAGGCCCAGCACGGCGAACACGTTCAGCAACGCCTGGCTGACGATCAGCGATGTCACCCCCACCGCGATCAGGGCGCTGTGCAACGAGCGCGCGGACTTGGCGACGCGCAGGCCGGCGTAGGCGATCAGCCCGTACAGGAACAGCAGCGCGCACACGCCCACGACCCCGAGCTCCTCGGCGATGACCGCGAGGATGAAGTCGGTCGGCGCCTCGGGGAGGTAGAAGATCTTCTGCACCGACTGCCCCGGACCGACGCCGAACAGCCCGCCCGAGCCGATCGCGATCTGGCCTTGCACGGCCTGAAAGCCGCTGCCGGAGGCATGCGCCCAGGGGTCCACGAACGATGTCAGCCGCGCGCGCGCATAGGGGCGCGCGATCGCATACAGCGCGACGAATCCGAATGCGACGCCGACGACGATGCCGAGGTTGCGCAACGAGATCCCCGCGGCGACGAGCAGCGCGACGGTCGTGAAGGCGATCGTCATGGCCGTGCCGAGGTCGGGCTCGGTGGCGACCAGCAGGCAGGCGCCGCCCAGCACCACGAGCAGCGGCCGCGAGAGCTCGCGCAAATCGTGCACGCGCTTGGGGCGCCGCGCCAGCAGCGTGGCTGCATACAGCACGAGCGCGAGCTTGAGCAGCTCGGACGGTTGGAACTGGAGCTGGCCGGCGCCGATCCAGCGCCGCGCGCCGTTGATCGATACACCCACGTGAGGGACGTGCACGGCGAGCACGAGCACGAACGAGACGGCCAGCAACGGCGCGACGAAGCTCTGCGCTTTGGCGATCCCGTCGCGCGCGAGCAGGCGCATGACGACCAAGCCGATGGCGCCATAGACGACGAACTTGATCAGGTACCCCGTGCCGTTGCCCGAACCCTGCAGCAGCGCGGTCGCGGAGGTGGCGCTGTAGACCATCACCGCGCCGTAGGCGAGCAGGCACATCGTGGCCGTGATCAGGATGCGGTGCTCGATCGACTGCTTCTGCGGCTTGGCCGGCATCCATGCCCACTTCGACGCGCGCGGGCCTATGCCTCCATACCTGGGACCAGCTCGCGGAAGCGCTCGCCGCGGGCTTCGAAGTCGGCGTACTGGTCAAAGCTCGCGCAGGCCGGCGAAAGCAGGACCGTGTCCCCCGGCCGGGCGGTCGAGACCGCCACCGCGAGCGCCTGCTCGAGCGTGCCGCATTCCAGTAAGGGGACCGGCATGCCCGCCAGCTGAGAGGCGATCAGGGTGGCGTCCTCGCCGATCAGATACACCGCCTGGCAGTGCGCTTCGACGGCGTCGCGCAGCGGGCTGAAGTCCTGCCCCTTGGATTGACCGCCGAGGATCAGGTGCACCGTGTCGGGGGCGAAGGCGTCGAGCGCGACCAGCGTCGAGGCGACGTTGGTGGCCTTGGAATCATTGACGTACAGCACGTCCTCGCGGCGAGAGATCTCCTCCAGACGGTGAGGCACGCCCGCGAACGTGCGCAGACCGTCGCGCACGGCGTCGGGGTCGATTCCGCGCGCCAGGCAGACCGCGGCGGCGGCCATCGCGTTGTGCAGGTTGTGGCGTCCGCGCAGCGCGACCTCGCCGGCGGGCAGCAGCGGCTCTCCCTGCCAGCGGATCGCACCGTCGTCCTCGATGGTCATCGCGGACGAGCGTGGATCGCCGCGCTGAATCGCGGGCGCTCCGAAGGTCACGCGCCAGACGTCTTCGTCGTCGAGGTCCACGTCGAGGTCGGCCGGCAGCACCGCGATGTCCCCGCGCGACTGGCGCGCGAAGATCTGGAGCTTGGCGGCCGCGTACTGCTCGATGCTCGCGTGACGGTCGAGATGGTCGGGGGCGATGTTCAGCAGGACCGCGACCTCGGGCGCGAACGCGAGCGTGTCCTCCAACTGAAACGAAGAGGTCTCGCAGACGATCGTCACGTGCGGGTCGATCTCGCCGACGAGACCGCTGAGCGCGGCGCCGACGTTGCCGGCGACCGCGACGGGCAGCCCGGCCGTACGGTGGATGTGCCCGATCAGCTCGACGGTGGTCGTCTTGCCGTTCGTGCCCGTGACGGCGATGAACTCGTTCGCCAGCAGCCGCCAGGCGAACTCCAGCTCGCCGAGCACGGGCAGCCCTCGCTCGCGAGCGGCGGCGATGACCGGCGCCTGCGCGGGCACCCCCGGGCTCTTGACGAGGGCGCCCGCGCGCTCCAGCAGGGCGATCCCGTCCTCGACCAGGTGCAGCTCCACGCCGGCGCCGGCGAGCGCGTCGAGGCCCTCGGGGGCGCCGCGGTCGACGCCGATCGTCGGCTCACCGCGGTCGCGCAGGACGCGTGCGGCCGCGCGTCCGGAGCGCGCTAGCCCCACGACGAGGTAGGGTCCGGCGGGCAGGGCCGGCCTGGGCTTGAGGGTGCGCGCCTTCCCGCTCAACGGATCAACGGATGCTCTGGTGATAGATGGTGAAGCCGATCGCGCAGAAGATCGCGGCGACGATCCAGAAGCGCAGGATGATCTTCGTCTCAGACCAGCCCTTCAGCTCGAAATGGTGGTGAATCGGCGCCATCAGAAAGACCCGCCGGCGAGTCGTCTGAAAGGAGAAGACCTGGATCGCGACGGACAGCGCCTCGATCACGAAGATTCCACCCAGCAGGATCAGCAGGACCTCGGTGTGGGTCATCACGGCCAAGCCGGCGATCGCTCCGCCGAGACCGAGCGAGCCGGTGTCGCCCATGAAGATCGTGGCCGGGAAGGCGTTGAACCACAGAAAGCCGATGCAGGCGCCGACCAGGCAGCCGGCGAGCATCGCCAGATCGTAGTCTTCTGTCACGAACGCGATCGCGATGTAGGCGAGCAGCACGATCGCCGCGCAGCCGGCGGCGAGACCGTCGAGCCCGTCCGTGAGGTTCACGGCGCTGGTGGTGCCGGCGAGAACGAAGTAGATCAGCACGGGATAGAAGGGGCCGAGTTCGACCGTGTAGTCGACCACGCGCAACCGCAGCTCGGGCGCGAGATGGGCCTTGTGGGCTGCGATGTACCAGAGCGCGAGCGAGATCGCGATCGTGATCGCGAGCTTAGTGCGCCCCCGCAGGCCGAGCGAGCGGCGGCGCACGAGTTTGGTGTAGTCGTCGGCGAATCCGAGCAGCGCGCAGGCGATCATCGCGCCGAACACTCCCACCGAGCGCCAATCCCAGTCGGTCAAGATCAGGAACGGGATGGCGACGGCGAGCATCACGATGATGCCGCCCATCGTCGGAGTGCCGGCCTTCTGGCGGTGGCCCTCGGGGCCGTCCTCGCGAATGTGCTGACCGAACTCGCGCCGGCGCAGAAACTCGATGAACTTGGGACTCAGAAAGATGCAGATGAGCAGGGCGGCGGTGCCGCCGAAGAGGATGCGCCCCATTCAGCGTCCGTCCGCCTGAGCGCTCTCGCCCGGGCTCGCCCGCACGCCGTCGGCGCTCTCGCGCGCGAGCAGCGCCTGGCCGACGCGCTCCAGGCCGACGCCGCGCGAGCCCTTCACGAGCACGGTGTCGCCCGGAGCGAGCAGGCGCGTAAGGAGCTGCGCGGCGGCAGGAGCGTCGGCCACGGAATGGGCGTCGGCGCCGGCGAACGCGGGGGCCATCTCGGCCGCGAGCGGGCCTACGGTGACGAGCACGTCGACCTCGCGCGCGGTCGCGTAAGCGCCGATCTCGCGGTGAAAGCGGCGCTCGTCGGACCCAAGCTCGAGCATGTCGCCGAGCACCGCGACGCTGCGTCCGGGAGCGGTCTGCGCGAGGTCGTCGATCGCGGAGCGCATCGACATCGGGTTGGCGTTGTAGCAGTCGTCGATCAACACTATGTCCTCTGACAGTCGTATGCGCTCACCGCGCAATGCGGAGAACCTCACAGTAACCTCGCCGCCGGGCGTAACGCCGAGCGCACGGGCGGCCGCGACGGCCGCGAGCAGGTTGTGGAGGTTGTGAGCCTGCGAGAAGGAGGGCCGCAAAACGATACGGGCGGCAGCGGCCGAGTCTGGGTTTGTGCGATCGCGCTCGCCGGCCTGAGAGAGACCGGCCATACCGACCGAAGATCCCGAAAGCTCCGGTCGGCCGGCGAAGGTGCCGTCCAAGATGCAAACGCGCCCGTCGGGACCGCGATCGGCGAGTCGGACATCGCCGGCCGGGCCGAAGGTGACCGTGTGGATCTCATCCCGCAGATGCTCTCCGAGCAGAGGCTCGCCGGCGGGCACGATCGCGGTGGCGCCGGGCTGAAGGCCTGCGATCAGCTCGGCCTTGGCGGCGGCTATCGCCTCCAGCGAGCCGAGCAACTCCAGGTGGACGGGGCCGACGTTGACGATCACGCCGACCTCGGGCTCGGCGATCGCCGTGAGTTCCGCGATCTGGCCGGGACCGCGCATCGCCATCTCCAGCACGAGCGCCTCCGTATCGGCCGGCGCGGCGAGGATCGCGAGCGCCAAGCCGATCTCGGTGTTGAAGTTTTCCGGGCTGGCGACGGTGCGCAGATGGGGCGCGAGCAGCGCGGCGAGGATGTCCTTAGTAGAGGTCTTGCCGGTCGAGCCGGTGATCGCGACGACGCGCGCGCCTGCGATCGAGCGCAGCTCGGCCAGCCAGGCGCGAGCGAGCGACTGCAGTCCCTTCAGCGGGTTCGGGTCGGCCAGCACGACGCCCTGATAGCCGATGCCGGCTCGGGCGGCCTCGGCCATCGCGGCGACGGCCAGCGCGTGCTCGGGCGCCACCAACACCCCCCAGGCGCCGGATTGCAATGCCTGCGCGGCGTACTCGCCTCCGTCCGAGCGCTCGCCGCGCAGACCCACGAACAAATCGCCGGGCGCCACCGCGCGCGAATCGATCGATACGCGCAGCGGCCCTGACGGGGCGCCGTCCCGAGCGCCGCCCGCCGGCGCGTCCCCGTCTGGGCGGAAGACCAGGCGCGCGCCGGCGGCACGCGCGAGGCGGTTGGCATCCCACTCCCTCATTCGCCCGCCCCCGCTGGAGCGCCAACCCCGGCGGTGAGCAGTTCGCGCGCGACGGTGAGATCGTCGAAGGGCTCCTTGCGCCCGTCGGCGAACTCCTGCCCCTGCTCGTGGCCCTTGCCGGCGATCACGACCACATCGTCGGGCATCGCGAGCGAGAGCGCCCGCTCGATCGCCGCGCGGCGATCGAGCTCTGCGTGCACCGACCCGTCGGCGAGCGCCGCGGGCGGGATTCCGGAGACGATCTCGGCGACGATCGTGGCGGGCTCCTCGGAACGGGGATTGTCGGATGTGACGAGCGTGATATCCGCCAGGCGTGCGGAGATCTCTCCCATCAGTGGGCGCTTGCCGCGATCACGATCCCCTCCCGCCCCGAACACGCAGATAACACGCCTGCGGGCGATCTCGTTCGCTGCCCGCAGGACGTTCTCGAGCGAGTCCGGCGTGTGGGCGTAGTCGACGAGCACGGCGAAGTCCTGGCCGGCGTCGATCGGCTCGAAGCGCCCGGGCACCCTGACACCCTGTCGCAAGGCTGCGATGAGCGCATCGAGGTCGAAACCGAGCGCGTGCACGGTCGCGAGCGCCCCGAGAGCGTTCGCGACGTTGAAGCGCCCGGGCATCGGCAACGAGACCTCGCGCTCGCCCTCGGGCGTGTGCAGGGCGAAACGACAGCCGGCGAAATCGCAGCGCAGGTCGCTCGCGCCGTAGTCGGCCGGCGCGTCCAGGCCGAACGTCAGCGCGTTTTCGATCCCCTTCGCAAGTCGCCGCCCGTAGGGGTCGCCGACGTTGATGACGCTCACGCCCGGCGGCGGACCCTCTCCCGGCATGAACAGCAGGCGCTTGGCCAGAAAGTAGTCCTCCATCGTCGGGTGGAAGTCGAGGTGGTCCCGGGTCAGGTTCGTGAACACCGCCGCGGCAAAGCCAACGCCGCCGACGCGCCCGAGTTCAAGTGCGTGCGAGGAGACCTCGATCGCACAGGCGCGATCTCCACCGTCGAGCATCGCCCGAAAGCCCGCGTGCAGGTCGATCGCCTCGGGAGTCGTGCGCTGCACTGCGTGCTCGACGCCACCCACGATCGACGTGACGGTGCCCATCAGGCCCGTCTGCTCCCCAGCCGCTTCCAGCAGCGCGCGCACGAGGAACGCGGTCGTCGTCTTGCCGTTCGTGCCCGTGATCCCCACCACGCGCAGCGAGGAGCTCGGGTCGCCATAGAAGCGGCTCGCGATAGGTCCCATCGCCGCGCGCACGGACGGCACCAGCACCTCGGGCACGCCCGCGCCCAGGGGTCGCTCCACGACCAGCCCAGCCGCACCCTCCGCGACGGCCTGAGCGGCGAAGTCGTGCCCATCGCTGCGAAATCCGGGGACGCAGAAGAACAGCGTTCCCGGCACCACCGCGCGGCTGTCGTACGCGAGCCCGGCGATCTCGACGTCACGCCCCGCGCCATCCACGAAGCCGACGCCCGCGACAAGCTCGCCAAGCGTCATGGATCCAATCCCGCCGACAGCACGCCCCTAGTCTAGTTTTCCCGCTCCCGCCCGGAGCCCTCCGAAGGGTTGCGCGAGAATTTTCGCCACCATGCGAGGGGCCTCCAGCGGTAGCCGGTGACCACCCGGGACCGTCCTCATCACGGCTTGGGACAGCATCTCGGCCAGCCGCCCTCCCAGGACGAGGAACTTCGTGTCGCGGTCGCCGGCGAGGACCGTGGCGGGCATCGTCAGTTCGTGCAGCCGATCCCAGAGCGGCTCCATCGCCCCCGTGCCGATCCCGCGCAGGACCGCCGCGATCGCCTCAGGTCGGTTGCGGCGGTAGTCCTCGCGTGCCAGCGCATCGACGGCGGCGGGAGCGTCGGCGAACATCGGCTGAGCGCACCAGCGCGCGACGAAATCCTCCGGCGATCCTCCTTCCAACTCGTCGGCGAGCCGGCGGTCGGCCTCGCTGCGCTTCGACCGCTCGTCATCGTCCTCGATCCCGGCCGTCGCCGACACGAGCACGAGCCGCGACACGCGCTCAGGGGCCGCCAGCGCGACGTGCAGCGCCACCCGCCCGCCGAGCGAATACCCGCACAACGCAAAGCGCTCGGGCGCCCGCGCCAGCACGTGCTCCACGCAGCCCGCAAAGGAGATCGGACGCTCAGCATCGGCCTGCTCGCCGTGCCCCGGCAGGTCCGGCGCCAGCGGACGATAGCGTTCGAGGTCCAAGTGCTCGACCACACCGTCCCACGCGCGGTGCGTGCCGGCGAAACCGTGCAGCAGGACGAGCGTCTCGGGCACACCCTGATCCTATGACTCCCACCACCGACACCTACGTCCTCCTGCGCGCGTTCGTCGACGAGCTCGCGCGCTGCGGCATGCGCATGGCGTGCACTTCGCCCGGGTCGCGCTGCGCTCCGCTCCTGCTGACGCTCGCGCGCGAGCGTCGCCTGGAATGCCACTCGCACATCGACGAGCGCTGCGCCGGGTTCTTCGCGCTCGGGGCCGCCAAGGCATCGGGGCTGCCCGTGGCCGTGACCTGCACCTCGGGGACCGCGGCGGCCGAGCTGCTGCCGGCGGCGATCGAGGCGTACGAGGCGCGCGTGCCGTTGCTGCTGCTGAGCGCCGACCGTCCGCCGGAGCTGCGCGATAACGGCGCCGGCCAGGCGATCGACCAACTGAAGCTCTTCGGCGATGCCGTCAAGTGGTTCTTCGAGGTCGGAACCCACGCTGCGACGCCGGAGCGTTTGCGCTGGATCAGGACGCTCGCGTGCCGCGCCTACTGGAGCGCGCTGGAAGGCCGCCCGGGTGCGGTGCACCTGAACTTCCCGCTGCGCGAACCGCTCGTGACCGACGAGGCGCTCCCGGCCGACGACAGCGCTCGCGCCGCGGGCAGGCCGTATGTGCGCCGCACGCCCACGCCCGTCACCGGCGAGACGAGCCTCGGACGATTCCTCGCCGAAGCTCGGCGCGGAATCGTGGTAGCCGGGCGCCACGAGCGCCGGCCGATCCGGGGATGCGAGCGGAGCGAGTGTCTCCCTGATCGGTCTCCGCTCGGGAGCGCGGCCGCCGCGTTCTGTCAGGCGCTCGGTTGGCCGCTGCTGGCGGACCCTCTGTCCGGGGCGCGACGCGGCGCCGCCGCCATAGCCCATTACGACGCGCTGCTGCGCGACGACGCGTTTGCCGCCGCCCGGCGCCCAGACCTCGTGCTTCGCGTCGGAGATCTGCCCGTCTCCAAGCCCCTGCGAAGCTGGCTCGCGAGCCTTGGGACTGTGCGCCAGGTCACACTCGATCCCGAGGGCGCGTGGCAGGATCCGGGGTCAGTGTTGAGCGACTCCATCGCCGTGGAGCCCGCCGCGACGCTGGCCAGACTGGTCGACGCCACGGCCGCGCCCGCCACAGTCGGTTCTTCCGAGCGCTCCGAGGAACCAGGCTTCCCTCCCTTGCAACCCGCCGACCCGGATTGGCTCGCGAGCTGGCGCAGCGCCGACGAGCGGGCTGCCGAGGCGATCATGGGTGTCCTGCACGGCGACGGCCTGGACGAGCCCTCGCTCGCCGCCGAGCTCGGCGTGCTGCTGCCCGAGGAGGCGACCCTATTCGTCGCCTCCTCGATGCCGGTGCGCGACATCGAGACCTTCTGGCCGATCCGCGACGACCCCCCGCGCGTGCTCTGCAACCGCGGCGCGAACGGGATCGACGGCACCGTCTCCAGCGCGTTCGGCGCGGCCGCCGCGGACGGCGGCCGTCCCGTCGTCCTGCTGATCGGCGATGTCGCGCTCGCCCACGACCTCGGCGGCCTGCTCGCCGCCACACGACTGGGGCTGAAGCTCACGATCGTGCTCCTGGACAATGCCGGCGGCGGGATCTTCGACTTCCTGCCGGTTGCCCGCGCCGCCATGGCCCGCGCGGACGAGGAGGACATTTACACGCGCCACGTGGCCACGCCCACCGGCCTTGACTTCGCCCTTCTCGCATCCCTGTATGGGTTCGCGCACGAGCCGGTCGACACGCTCCCGGACCTGCGCAGCGCCCTGGAGCGCGCGCTCGCGCCCCGGGGCGGCTGCACGCTGATCCACGTCCACACCGACCGCGCCGCCAACGTCGACCTGCACGCCGACGTTTGGAGCGCCGTCTCGCGCGCGAGCGCCGGCGAGGACGGGACGGTGGCGGGCGATGAGTAGCGCCGCCGCATACCGCTGGGGAGCGATGATCGCTCGCCGCCGGCGGCTCGTGCTCGGCATATGGGCGCTCGCGCTGATCGCCTGCGCCGCCGCTTACCCGGCGCTGAAGAGCTCGCTCGGAGCGCCCAACTACGGGATCGACGGCGCGGAGTCCTCGCACGCCGCACGGCTGCTCGAACAGCGCTTCGCCGGACACGGCGCCGAGCAGGACGTGCTCGTGTTCAGTTCAGCCACGCGCCGCGCTGACGATCCGGGATTTCGCGCGGTCGTTGCCCGCGCGCTCGCGACCGCCCGCCGGCAGGGCTATGTCAGGGGCGTCGCCGGCCCCTTCGACCGTGGCGCGCACGGGCAGATCTCGGGCGACGGGCACGCCGCGATCGCGCTCGTGGGCCTCGCCGGCGACCCCCGGCATCTGGTCGAACGCGCCACCGTCCTGCAAAAAGTCGTCGATCCGCTCGCCAACTCGGAAGTGCACGTATGGCTCACGGGCTACTCCCCCGTCGCGGTCGACATCACCAACGTCGAGAACACCGACGTCGAGCGCGCGGAGACGATCGGGATACCGATCGCGCTGCTGGTCCTGTTGCTGGCGCTCGGCGCCGCCGTGGCCGCGCTCGTGCCGCTGGCGATCGCCGGCAGCGGACTGCTGCTGACGTTCGGCTTTCTCGCGCTGCTCGCGACGATGCTCACGTTCGACAGCTTTTTGACGACGATCGTCACGATGATCGGCGTCGGCGTCGGGATCGACTACGCCCTGTTCATCGTCAGCCGCTTCCGCGAGGAGCTGGCCCGGCGCAGAAGCCCCGATGGGCCGGCCACCGGCGAGCAGATCGAGGAGGCCGTCGGCGCGGCCGTCTCAAGCTCCGGACGCACGGTCCTCTTCTCCGGCGTGATCGTCGCGCTGGCGCTGGCGACGCTCGGCGTCATCAGGGCGCCGATCTATCGCGAGTTCGCGTTGGGCGCCACGTCTGTCGTGCTGTGCACCGTCATCGTCGCACTGACCTTGCTGCCGGCAGTGCTCGCATTGCTTGGACCCCGCATCGACCGTGGCGCGCTGCCGAAGTCGATGCGGCCGCGCGATGCACGCACCGGCGCGAGCGACGGACACGGAATGTGGGCGCGGTGGGCGCTGGCGGTGATGCGTCGTCCGATCATCGCCGCGGCCGCGATCGGGGCGGTGCTGATCCTGGCCGCGGCCCCTCTGCTCGGCCTGCGCACGGGCGTCGACTTCGGCATCGCCTCGCTCTCGGGCACTCCCTCCGGCAAGGGCGAGCAGGTCCTCGCCCGCTCCTTCGGCGCGGGCACGCTCGCGCCGATCGAGATCGTAATCGCGGGCCGCGACCGCGACGGGCGCCTGGATGCGACGCACGTCGCGCGCGTGGCGCAACTGGCGCGAGAACTCACCCCGACCGCCCACAACGGCGTGGCCGCAGTCCTCATGACCCCCGGCCGCGACGCCGTGCTGCTGACGGTCGCACCGTCGCACGCGATCGACTCCTCGGCCGCCGAAACGCTCGTACGTCACATCCGTGGCACGCTCCTGCCTCCGCTGCGCGCGGGTGGCGGACTCGACGTGGCGGTCGGCGGCGCCAGCGCCAAGATCGTCGACCTCTCCAACGAAACAGACGCCAAGGTCCCGATCGTGGTCGGACTGATCCTCGCGCTCTCGCTGATCTTCCTCACGATCGTCTTCCGCAGCCTCGTGCTGCCCGTCAAGGCGGTCGCGATGAACCTGCTCGCGACCGCCGCGACGGTCGGGATCGTGATCTTCATCTTCCAGCAGGGGCACGGCGAGCACCTGCTCGGCTTCCACAGCACCGGTTTCATCCAGGTCTTCCTGCCGCTCTCGATCTTCGCGCTGCTGTTCGGCCTGTCGATGGACTACGAGGTCTTCCTGATCCGTCGCATGCGCGAGACGTGGCTGGCGACTCACGACAACGAACTCGCGGTCGCAACCGGCGTCGAGCACACCGCGCGCCCGATCACGGCCGCCGCCGCGATCATGGTCGCCGTCTTCGGCAGCTTCGCCACCGCCGACGTGCTCGAACTCAAGGAGTTCGGCCTCGGCCTCGCCCTGGCGATCGCGATCGACGCGACCCTCATCCGCTTCATCCTCGTCCCCGCCCTCATGCGCCTCTTCGGCGCCCGCAACTGGTGGCTGCCGTCGCTCCGCCGGCCTGCACTCGCCCCGGGTGCAAAGAGCGCTCCTGAGGGCCGTTGAGCAAGCAGGTCAAGGACGCAGGGAGCGTGGTGTGCTTTGCTGGCCGATCGGAGATCGCATCTGATCTCCGATCGGTAAGCGACTGAGGACGCCGAGATGCGCTGGCCGAAACGGGGATGCGAGCCAAAGGCGAGTGTCTCCCGGCTTCGGTCAACGGCCCTCAGCCGGCCAGTAGCGGCAGCAGGGCCTGCAGCTTGACCTCGGTCTCGGCCAGCTCCGCCTGCGGGTTGGAGTCGCGCACAATCCCGTTGCCCGCATAGCAGCGCGCGACGTTCGCACGCAACAGCGCACAGCGCAGCGCGACGCAGAACTCGCCGTCGCCCGTGGCATCCGTCCAGCCGACAGGACCCGCGTACCAGCCGCGGTCCAGTCCCTCCAGCGCCGGTATCAGCGGCATGGCGACCTCGCGTGGCTCACCGCCCACCGCGGGAGTCGGGTGCATCAGCCCCGCCAGCTCCAGCGCGTCGATCGGCGCGGCGAGCTGCGCGCGGATCGGGGTCGCCAGATGCTGGATGTTCGCGATCTTCACCAACTCCGGCTCGGGCGCCGCGGCCACCCACACCGCGTGCGGGCGCAACGTGCGCTCGATCCGCCGTGCCACGATCGCGTGCTCGGAACGATAGCTCTCGTCGCGCAGCAACTGCTCGCCCAGATGGTCGTCCACGGCCGGGTCCGCGCTGCGCCTGGTCGAGCCTGCGAGCGCCAGCGTGCTCACGCGATGGCCCTCGCGGCGCACCAGCAGCTCCGGGCTCGCGGCGATCAACGTCGCGTCCCCGCGCCCGATGCAGAAGCAGAAGCACGCCGGGAACGCCTCCCGCAGCACGCCCAGCATCGCCCCCGGGTCATACTCTCGCGGAGCACGTGCCTCGACCTCACGGGCGAGCACGATCTTCTCCAGCCTGCCCTCCCCGATCAGCGCCGTCGCGCGTTCCACCGCCGCCTCGTAGTGCTCGGGCGGCATCGCGCTGCCCACGCTGTAGGGGCCGGTCGGCGCAGGGTCGAGCATCGGCAACGCCCGCGCCTTCAATTCCGCTAAGCGGCCCTCCAAGCGCTCCAGCGCCTCTTCGGAAGTGTCGTCGGGCGCCATCGACGCCGCCAACGTCAGCCTCACGTCCGGCTCGTCGCGATCGCGCCCGCGGCCGCCTCTAAAGACACGCCTGATCGCGACCTCAGGCACGATCAGCGACGCGGGATCGAACCCCTGCCACCCCGGGGTCCCACCGCCCTCGGGCGCGAACGCGAAGCCTCCGACCGCCACCGGCCCCGAGCGGTCCGGATCGTCCAACGGATCGCCGACCGCGCTCGCCGCCAGCCCGCGCCAGCGATCGGCAACGCTCGCGAACCTATCCGGGCCCGACCCGCTCAGACACACGGCCTCACCCAATGCCGCCAATGCCGCCCCACCCCTGTCGGGCTGCTCGAACGCGAACCACGGCTCGCCCTGCCTGCGCGACGCGCACACCACCGCGCTCGGGTCCACTCCGCCCGCCAGGCGCACCGTGCTCGTCGCCAGCGTCGGCTCGCCGCTGCGCCTGGCTCTGCGCAGCGCCAGGTCCAGCCGCGCACCCATCCGTTCGCGATCGTGCTCGCTCAGCGCGAACGGGCTCTGCAGGCGCTGCTTCTCGGTTATCGCTCTGCTCTTCAAAGCTCTCGCAATGTCAACAGCTGCGGTAAGCGGCTCCGACCGCAACTCGATGCGAGGACCGGCTCTGGCTTACCCACCCAAGCCCGCATCATCTTTATGCGTCTTCCTATGTCTCGACCCTTCCGCGGGATATCGCTATCTCCCCCGTGCGCATCATCTCGATCAGGCCGAACGGGCGCACCATGCCCTCGAACGCCTCGATCTTCTCCGTCGTGCCCGTCACCTCGACGATCACCGAGCGCTTCGTCACGTCCACCACCTTGCCCCGGAATATCTCCGTGATCTGCATCAACTCGCCCCTCTGCACGCCGTCCGCGGAGATCTTGAACAGGGCCAGCTCGCGCGAAACCGTGTCGCCCGGCTCCAAATCGCGGATCTTCAGCACGTTCACGAGCTTGTGCAGCTGCTTGGTGACCTGGTCGATCGGGTGCAGCGCCCCGTCCACCGTCAGCGTCACCCGCGAAATCTGCTCGTCGTCGGTCGGCCCCACCGTCAGCGTGTCGATGTTGAACCCGCGCCGCGCGAACAGCCCCGCGATCCTCGTCAGCACGCCCGACTTGTTCTCCACCAAGATCGACAGCACGTGCTTGCGCCCCGTCCTCAGACCCGTGGACGCCTGCAACTCCTCCAGGCTCAGCGGCGCCTTCGTTCCGGGTTCGCCCATCGCCACTGTCACCCAACCATCTCGCGCGCGGCCTGGCCCGCCGGGATCATGGGGTAGGTGTTCTCCTCACGCGTCACCCTCACGTCCACGAACACCGGGCCGTCCGTCGCGATCGCGCGCTTCATGTCCTCCACCAGCGTCGTCTTGTCCTCGAAGCGCATCCCCGTCGCCCCGTACGCCTCCGCGAGCTTCACGAAATCCGGGAACTCGCCCGTCTCCACGTGGCTGTATTTGCCATCCCAAAACAACTCCTGCCACTGCCTGACCATCCCCAGGTAGCCGTTGTTCATGATGAACACCTTGATCGGGATCTGCTCCTGCGCGCACGTCGCGAGCTCCTGCGCGTTCATCTGCACCGACCCGTCCCCCGCGACACAGCACACCAACTCCTCGGGGCAGCCCACGGCGGCGCCCATCGCCGCCGGCAGCCCGAATCCCATCGTGCCCAGGCCGCCCGAATTGATCCAGCGCCGCGGCGCCGGGAAATCGTAGTACTGCGCCGTCCACATCTGGTGCTGACCCACATCACTGGAGACGATCGCCTCTCCGTTCGTCGCCTCATACAGCGCCTGAATCATGAACTGCGGCTTGATCTCGTTATCGCTCGAATCCTCATACCCCAGCGGGTACTTCGCTTTCCAGCCCTCGATCCGCTGCCACCAGTCGCCCAGTCGCGCGCCGTCGGCGCTCAGCGCCCGGTACTCGATCGCCAACTTCGCCAGCACGTGCTTGGCGTCGCCCACGATCGGGATGTGCGCCGGCACGTTCTTCGATATCTCCGCGGGGTCGATATCGATGTGGATGAACTTCGCCTTCGGTGCGAACTCCGACAGCTTGCCCGTGATCCGATCGTCAAAGCGCGCACCCACCGCACAGATCAGGTCGGCCTCGTCCATCGCATAGTTCGCCGCCCGCGTCCCGTGCATCCCCAACATCCCCAACCACTGCTCGTGCGGCGCCGGAAAGGCGCCCAGGCCCATCAGCGTGCACGTCACCGGGAAGCGGTCGCACCCCGCCAGCTCCACGAGCTCAGCCGAGGCGTTGGAGTTCACGACGCCCCCGCCCGCATAGATCACCGGGCGTCTGGCCGCCGCCAATGCCTTCGCGGCCTGACGGATCTGCTTCTGGTTGCCCTCCGTCGTCGGCTGATAACCAGGCAGGCGCACATCCGTCACCGGCTCATACTCGATCTCCGCGCGGGAGAGATCCTGCGGGATATCCACCAGCACCGGACCAGGCCGGCCCGTGCGGGCGATGTGAAAGGCCTCGTGTATCGCGCGCGGGATCTCCCGCGGGTCCTGGATCATGAACGAGTGCTTGACGATCGGGATCGTGATCCCCAGCGTGTCCGCCTCCTGAAACCCATCGGTCCCCAACAGCTCAGTGCGGACCTGCCCGGTGATGAACACCACCGGCACCGAATCCATCATCGCGTCGGTAATCGGCGTGATCAGATTCGTCGCGCCCGGACCGCTCGTCGCGAACGCCACCCCGACTTTGCCCGTCGCCTTCGCATAGCCCTGCGCGGCATGCCCGCCGCCGGCCTCGTGCCTGACGAGGATATGCCTGATCCCGCCGTTCACGAACGCGTCATACGTCGGCAGGTTCGCCCCGCCGGGCAACCCGAACACGACGTCCACGCCCTCGGCCTTCAAACATTCCATGATTGCGTCCACCGCGCGCATATCGGCAGTTTACCAGCGGGTTTTCGGGGCCCAGCTCAGGAAGAGCCGATCGCGACGCCAATCGCCAAAGCAATCGCGCCGCCGACCGTCACCACCAGCAGTGAGGAGCGCATCGACACGTGCAGGAACCGTTTGCGCACCCACGCGATCGCGAACAGCTCAAACGCCACCACCCCTCCCGCCACCAGCAGCGCCTTGTGCACGTCTGAGATCAAAAACGGCAGCGTGTGGAAGATACCCCCGAGCGTCGTCATCCCGCCGGTGATCGAACCGCGCACCACCGCCGAGCCGCGCCCTGTCTCCTCGCCCGTGTCCGACAGGGCCTCGGACCAGCCCATGCTCACGCCGGCCCCCAGCGCCGTCGAGAATCCCACCAGCAGCGCCGTATGGGAACTCGACGCGATCGCCGCCGCGAAGATCGGCGCCAGCGATGACACCGTCCCGTCGATCATTCCCACGAGCGCCGGCTGCACCACGCGCAGCACGAAATCGGTCTCGTCCCTGAAGCCCGCCCGGTGGATCAGACGGGCGATCAGGCTCTCGCGCGCAGCGGCGCTCGTGGCATTCGCGTCCATCCCTGTTTTATAGACAGCCCCCGACTTCGGGCTCCCTTATCTGCGCATCGCTCCGCGCCCGCGACCCGGGAGTCCCGCGATCAGGGCCGCGCCAGCGGCGCAGCGCGGCGGCCGGCCACCGCTTCGGGCGCGATCACGACATCCGGGTACTCGAGCTCGGTCCCGCACTTCGTGCAGATCGCGTCATACACCTTCGTCACCCGCCCGCAGCGCGGGCAGGCCCTGCGCGGCTCGTTGCGCTCGGAGCGATACACGATCGCCGTGGCCAGGCCGACGATCGGCACGACCGCCGAGATCAAGAACCACAACCAGAACGAGCTCCCCTTGATTTTGCCCACGATCCCACCGGCCAGCCCGAAGCAGATCGCGATCACGATGTAGGCCATTGCCTTCTCGTGCCCTCTCGCCTCAGAGCAGGACGCGTACAGCCCAGACGACCGCGACGATCGCCGCGATCACCAGCACGAACCCGGCGACCGCGACGGCGACGCCGATCAGCACGTGCAGCAGGAAGTACCCCACGACCAGCAGTACCAGCACCGCTACTACCGTGCGAGCGAACGAGCTTCCGGAGGATGACTCGGACGAAGACGAACTCATATGCACAGGGTAGCCGACAGCGCGGCCGAGCGGGAATCGCCAACCCCGCCCGGCCGCGCCACCCGCGTCCGGCCGAGGGAAGCCGAGACGCTTCGGCGTGGGCCTGCTTTGTACGACATGACCATGCTGACGCACCGCGCTTTTCCCGCCTTTGGACCGCGGTCCAAAATGTGGGCCGTCTGTTTAGACCCCCAACTGCTCGTGCACAAGCTTCGTAACCTCGCCGCCGTCGGCCCGGCCCTTGGTCTCGCGCATCACGTGCCCGACGATCGGGCCGATCGCCTTGGCGTTGCCCTCGCGGATCCGCTGCGCCGCGTCAGGGTTGGCCGCGAGCGCCGCCGCGACGATCTCGCCCAGCTCCTCCCCGGCGCCGATCGCCTCAAGGCCCTCGGCGCGAACGATCTCTGAGGGATCGCCGCCCTCGGCCACGAGCTTGTCGAGCACCTGCCGTCCCGCGCCGACGCTGATCCGCTTCGCCGTCACGAGCCCCGCGAGCGCGGCCAGTGCGCCCGGCTGCACCTGCGAGTGGGCCGGGTCTCCTTCCTCCGGGAGGCGGCTCAGGAGGTCACCGGCGATCCAGTTGGCGAGCGCCTGCGCGGGCGCCGGAGGATCGACCTGCGCCGCGAGCCCGGCCTCGAAGTAGTCGCCCAACTCGGCCCGGAATGCCAGCAGCCGGGCACTGTCGGCGTTAAGTCCCAGCTCGTGCTCATATCGCTGCACCCGCTCGGCGGGCAGCTCTCCCACCGCGGCCCGCGCGCGCGCCAGCATCCGCTCGTCGATCGCCACCGGGACGAGGTCGGGCTCGGGGAAGTAGCGATAGTCGTGCGCTTCCTCCTTGCTGCGAAGCGACGTGATCGCACCCGAGGCCGGATCGAAGTGCAGCGTCTCCTGGACGACCGCGCCACCGTCGCTCAGGATCTTCTCCTGGCGGGCGATCTCGGCTCTGATCCCGCGCTCGATGAAGCGGAAGGAGTTCATGTTCTTCAGCTCGGTCTTGGTCCCCAGTTCCCGCGAGCCGGCGGGGCGCAGCGAGATGTTCGCGTCACAGCGCAGCGAGCCCTCCTCCATGTTCACATCGCTGACCTCGAGCTGGCGCAGCGTCGTGCGCAGCAGCTTCAGCCACTCACTCGCCTGCTCGGCGCTGCGCAGATCGGGCTCGGTCACGATCTCCGCCAGCGGCGTGCCGCCGCGGTTGAAGTCCACCACGCTCTCCCGCGAGCCGTGGATGCGCCCGCTCTCGCCGAGGTGCGTCAGCTTGGCCGCATCGTCCTCCAAGTGCACGCGATGGATGCGCACCTCGCCGAGATTCCCGCCTTTGCACAGCGGCCGGTCGTACTGGGAGATCTGATAGCCCTTCGGCAGATCGGGATAGAAGTAGTTCTTGCGATGGAACACCGATGTCCGCGCAAGCTCTGCGCCGAGCGCCAGCCCGATCGTCAAGCCGAGATGGATCGCCTGCGCGTTCGCCACCGGCAGCGCGCCCGGGAGCCCCAGGCAGACCGGACACGTGCGCGTGTTCTCCGGCTCCCCGAACGAGAGCTCGCAGCCGCAGAACATCTTCGTGCGCGTCTTCAGCTGGACATGGATCTCCAAGCCGATCACGGGTTCATAGCTCTGCGCCTCAGACACGGGCAGGACTCCCGTCAAAGGCCAACGCCCGCTCCAGCGCATATGAGGTGTCGAGCAGCCGGTTCTCGCTGAACGCCGGACCGGCCAGCTGCAGCCCCACGGGCAGTCCCGCGCTGAGCCCGCACGGGATCGAGATCGCCGGGATCCCCGCGAGCGACATCGGCACGGTGCAGTAGTCGTTCAGGTACATCGCCAGCGGATCGCTCGTCTTCGCGCCCAGCTCGAACGCGACCGTCGGCGCGGTCGGGGTGACGATGAAGTCGACCTGCTCGAACGCGCGCGCGAAGTCCTCGGCGATCTTCGTCCTCACCTTTTGCGCGCGACCGTAGTAGGCGTCGTAGTACCCGGCCGACAGCGCGTAGGTGCCGAGCATGATCCGGCGCTTGACCTCCGCCCCGAACCCGTCATGGCGCGTGCGCTCATACATCTCCAGCAGATCCTCAGCGCCCTCCGCGCGCAGCCCGTAGCGAACGCCGTCAAAGCGCGCCAGGTTCGAGGAGGCCTCCGCGGGCGCGAGCACGTAATAGGCCGACAGGGCGTGCGGCGCGTGCGGCAGGCTCACGCTCTGCACGATCTCCGCTCCCAGCGCCGCCGCGTGTTCGAGCGCCGCTCGGAAGCAGTCGAGCACGCCCGCTTCGATCCCCTCGCCCGCGAGTCCCCCGGCGCCCCCGCCGCCCGCTGCCCCGGTGCTCGCGGCCGCGCCCGTCAACTCCGCGGGGACGCCCAGCCTGATCCCGTCCAGGCGCTCGGCGCTCGGCAATTCGATCTCGTGCGGGAACCGCAGTGAGGTCGCATCGCACGGGTCTTGACCGACCATGTGCCAGAGCAGCAGCGCCGCGTCGCTCACGTCGCGCGTCAACGGACCGGCCTGATCGAGCGAGGAGGCAAACGCGATCATCCCGTAGCGCGACACCGACCCGTAAGTCGGTTTGAGCCCCACGATCCCACACAGCGCGGCGGGCTGGCGGATCGAGCCGCCCGTGTCGGTCCCGAGCGCCCACGGCGCCAACCCCGCCGCGACCGCAGCGGCGCTCCCGCCCGAGGAGCCTCCCGGCACGCGCGTGCGATCCCACGGGTTCAGCACCGGACCGTAAGCCGAATTCTCGTTCGAAGAGCCCATCGCGAACTCGTCCTGGTTGGTCTTCCCCAAAAGGCTCGCGCCCGCCGCCTGCAGCCTGCGCACGACGGTGGCGGTGTACGGGGGCTCATACCCCTCCAGGATGCGCGAGCCCGACTGGCTCGGCACGCCCTCTGTGCAGAACAGGTCCTTGACCGCCAGCGGCACCCCCCCCAGCGGCGAGTCCGCCACCTTCTCGCTCTCAGCGCCCGCGCGTTCGGGCGCGATCCAGGTAAAGCAGTTCAGCTCATCGGCCATCGCGCGAGCGCGGTAAGCGTCGAACAGCTCTGCCCCCGACAGCTCGCCCGCGGCGACCTTCCGCGCCGCCTGCGCGGCGGACAGTTCGGTGATCTCGGCAGCGCTCATGCTTGGGGGCTCGGTACCGAGAAGCCGTTGCCGCTGACGGCCGGAGCCTGGGCCAGCGCGACCTCGCGCGGCAGCGACTCGCGCGGCTCGTCCGCGCGCAGCGCGCCCGTCACCTCGACCACGTGCGTGGTCGGCTCAACGCCCTCCAGGTCCAGTTCGCCGATGCGGGCGACATGGTCGAGCACGGCCGACAACTCTCTGGCCAGCGGCTCGATCTCCTCCTCGCGCAGCTTCAGGCGGGCCAGACGAGCAACGTGCAGTACTTCCTCGCGGTCGATCACGGCCGCGCATTCTACGGGGCGCCGCGGGGAGCGGCAGGAAACGCTCGATCGCGCGCTATCCGGCCGCGCCCGTGCCGTTCGGATGGGGGTCCGGCGGCGGCAGCGGCGGCGGTTGCGCCGGCTCGTACAGCGACGGGCGTTCGTCGCGCATCGACTGCCACGAGCCGAGGAGCATCAGGATCGCGCCGGCCAGCGCCAGCCACGCGCCGGCGCACAGCGCGGTGGCGTGTTCTGGACGCTCGAACACCCGCACGATCGCGGCGATCACGGCGATGAACGCCAGCAGTGTGCTCCACACCGCCGCGGCGACAGGCAGAGCGGTGCTGCGCTCGGTGATCGTGCTGATCACGAGCCCCAGCGCAGCGGCGGCCGCCGCGATCAGCAGCACGAGCGCGGGTCCGAACGTGTCCCACGCGCTGAGCTTGCCCAGCGAGTTCTCATACCAGGGCTCAAACAGCGACACGATCACGCAGATCGCGCCCGCGAGCGCCAGCAGCTCTCCGAGACGCAGGCGTCTGAGGCTCATCGCGCCGCTCCTCGTGCGCGCGTGAATGCCCGCCTGCCGCTCACGGCTCGATCCCGGCTTGGCGTTCGGCCGCGAGCAACGTGTTCTGCAGCAGAAACGCGATCGTCGTCGGACCCACGCCCCCGGGGACAGGTGTGATCGCGGAGGCCACTTCCACGGCGCCGGCGTAATCGACGTCGCCGACGAGCCCACTCTTGTTGTGAGCCTCCTCGGGCGTCAGCCGGTTCATGCCTACGTCGATCACGACCGCACCCGGCTTGACGAAGTCCTTCGCGATCAACCGCGGGCGACCGACCGCGGCGATCAGCACGTCCGCGCAAGCGCAAACCTCGCGCAGGTCGCGCGTGCGCGAATGGCACACGGTCACGGTCGCGTCGCGCGCGAGCAGCAGCTGGGCCATCGGCTTCCCGAACAGGTTGGAGCGCCCTACCACCACGGCCGCCGCGCCCGCCAGCTCGACCCCGCTGTGGGCCAGCAGCTCGAGCACGCCCAGCGGCGTCGCCGACACGAGCCCGGGGCGCCCCAGCGACAGCAGACCGGCGTTCACGGGCGTCAATCCGTCCACGTCCTTCTCCGGAGGCACCAGCTCGGTGAGGGATGGGCCGTCGAGCGGCGCGGGCACCGGCAGCTGCAGCAGGATCCCGCTCACCTCGTCGTTCTCCGCCAGCTCGCGCAACCGCTCCGCGACCTGCTCATGGGTCGAATCCGCTCCCAGGCGCACGTCGAACGCCCGCATCCCCGCCTGCGCGCTCGCCCGCTGCTTGCCGGCAACGTAGATCGCCGACGCCGGATCGTCGCCGACGAGCACGGTCGCCAGGCCCGGCACGCGACCGGTCTGCGCAGTGAACGCACTGACGCCCTCGGCGACCTCCTCGCGCACGCGCGCGGCGATGGCCTTGCCGTCGATGATCGTGGCCGTCATAAGCGGGATCGTATGCTGCGCGGCGGCCAAGAAGCGCTCAACGGCGGCTGACCGGGGCGTACTCGGCCATCAGCTTGCGTTCGGACCCGTCCGCGGCGAAGCGCACGACGATCACCCCGCCCGGCTCCACGCCGGTGACGACGCCCTCGCCGAAGGCCGCGTGCACGACGTCCTCCCCCATCCGATACGCCTTCGCCGGCGCGCTCTCGCCGGCGCGCGAGGCCGCCCAGCTCTGCGCCGAGCGCCCGCCGATCGTGCGCCCGCCCGCGTCCGCGGAGACCGCGGACGCGGGGCTGAGCCGCAGCTCCTCCTCGCGGTCGGTCAGCTCGGGCGGGATCTCGTCAAGGAAGCGGCTGCGCAGACCGTAGGTGGCCTGTCCGAACACCGAGCGCCGTCGCGCGTAGGCGAGATACAGCTCGCGCTTGGCACGCGTGACGCCGACGTAGAACAGGCGCCGCTCCTCCTCCAGCCCGCCCTCGTCCAGCGCGCGCGAATGCGGGAACACACCGTCCTCGCAGCCGGCGATGAACACGATCGGGTACTCCAGACCCTTGGCGTTGTGCAGGGTCATCAGTGTCACAAGCCCCTCGTCCTCGCTGCGTGAGTCGGCGTCGGCGACGAGCGCGAGCTGTTGCAGGAACTGCTCCAGCGTGTCCTCGTCCTCGGTGGCGAGGGCGTCGAACTCGCGGGCGACCTCCACCAGCTGGTCGAGGTTTTCCAGACGCCCCTGCGCTTCGATCGTCTTCTCGGCGCCCCCCAGAGCCTCCGCTTCCAGCGCGTCGATGTAGCCCGTGCGTGCAAGCACCGCCTCGAGCAGATCGCCGACCGGCACGCTCTGCTCCGCCAGCTCCGAGAGCGCCGCCATCGTGGCCATGAACCGCGTCAATGACTTGACCGCTTTGGCCCCCAGACCAGGGATCTGCTCGGCCGCCGCGGCCGCCTCCCACACCGACACGCCGATCGTGGCCGAGTGCGCGACGATCCGCGAGAGCGACGTGCGCCCCAGCCCGCGGCGGGGAGAGTTGACTATGCGCGTGAACGCGACCACGTCATAGGGGTTGGCCAGCCACGACAGGTAGGCGATCGCGTCCTTGATCTCCGCGCGTTCGTAGAACTTCGTACCGCCGATCACCTGATAGGCGATCTCGCGGCGCACGAGCGCGTCCTCGATCACCCGCGACATCGCGTTCGTCCGGTACAGCACCGCGATCTCCGCACGCGAGGCGCCCTCGTCCACGAGCCGCTCGACCTCCCCCACGACAAACCGCGCCTCGCCGTGCTCGTCTTCGGACTCGCGCACGTGGATCGGTTCGCCGTCGCCGTTTTCGCTCCACAGGCGCTTGGCGATACCTCCACGATTGTTGGCAATCACGGCGTTCGCGGCCGAGAGGATGCGCTGGGTCGAGCGGTAGTTCTGCTCGAGCTTGACAACTCGCGCGTCGGGGAAGTCGTCTTGAAAGTCCAATATATTGCGTACATCGGCTCCGCGGAACCCATAGATCGACTGCGAGTCATCCCCGACGACCGCCAGATTGCGGTGACCCTCCAACTGGACGCGCTCCCCGCGCTTGGGCGCCCGTCCCCCGCCGACGAGCAACTGCAGCAGCCGGTACTGCGCGTAGTTCGTGTCCTGATACTCGTCCACGAGCACGTGCCTGAACGCGCGTGCGTAGCGCGTGCGCACCTCCTCGTACAGCTCGAGCACGTTCACCGCGCGGAACAGCAGGTCGTCGAAGTCCATCGCGTTCATCCGCAACAGGTCCCGCTCATACAGTTCGTAGGCGTCGGCGACCATCTCCTCAAACGGCGAGCCCACCGCCTGGCGGTACTCCTCGGCGGAGCGCAACCGGTTCTTGGCAGCCGAGATCTGGCTGTGGAGCGCGGCCGGGGTGTAGCGCTTGGGGTCGATCCCCAACTCGTCGATGCAGCGGCGGGTCAAACGTCGCGCGTCGGCCTGGTCGTAGATCGTGAACTGGCGCGTATAGCCCAGGCGCTGCGCCTCGGCGCGCAGGATCCGCGCGCACGCCGCATGGAAGGTCATCAGCCACATCCCGCGCGTGTTCCGCCCCAGCAACGCCTCCACGCGGCCGCGCATCTCCTGCGCGGCCTTGTTCGTGAACGTGATCGCCATGATCTCCTGCGGGTTGGCCTGCTCGGTGTAGATCAGGAACGCGATCCTGTGCGTCAGCACGCGCGTCTTGCCACTGCCGGCGCCGGCAAGGATCAGGAGGGGTCCCTCGCCGTGCGTGACCGCCTCGCGCTGGGGCTCGTTCAGGCCCGCCAGCAGGCCCTGGACCCGACCTTCCTCCTCGGGCGAGATCTGGCCCGGAGGGCGGGGCGCCTCAGGGTCCTCGCTCGGGATCAGCGCCGCGTGGGCTTCGTCAGGCATCCATCTCCAGGATAGATGCGCGCTCGGCCGGCCGATCCCGGGGCTCTGCTGCGACCCGCGCGTCGGCCCGCAGCCAGTCGGACGCCGCCCGCCGCGCGCAGACTGACGGCGCTCAGCGCTTCGTGCGCTTCTTGGTCTTCGGCTTGGGCTTGCGCAGCGTGGTGTCGGCATTCACGATCTTGCCTTTCAAACCCGCGGCGTTGAGGACCGTCACGGCGAACGTCAGCCTCTCGCCGTAAGGCAGCCTGAAAGCGTTCGCGCGAAACGAGCCGGCAGACAGCGTCTTCACGGAGAGCCTGGACGTCTTGGTGGTGTGACAGACCCGTTTCCCGGCGCCATGCTTGCCCTTTTTCTTGGGACACCTGGCGGTGACGGAGTAGGCAACCGTCGACTGGGCGCTCACCGCGACGCCGTTGGGGTCCCACGCCGTATACCTCAGCACGCACGACTGCAGGTGGCACCTCAACGACCCGATCGCGGCGTTCGGCGGCACAGTGTCGGCCACGATCGCCGACGTCGTCTGGGACCTGGCCGTGCTCGTGCCGCCGGCATTGCTCGCCTGCACGACACACACGACGGTCGAGCCCACCAGAGGGCCCGCGGGCGCGAAGACGTTGGCCGGGCCGTTCTGGAGCAGTTGTGCGGAGGCGTTTTCCAGCTGGAAGGTGTAGCTGATCGACGGCGAGCCGCTCCAGGAACCCGATTCGCAGGTGAGCGGGACGAACGCCACCGGCGCGCCCCCAAACCATTTCACCGCCGGCGGAGATACCTCGCGCGGGGCGACCGGAGGCGATTCGCTGCCTTCGATGAAGTCGCGAACCTCTCCTGCTGCGATGTTCGTCGAGGCCTCTGGTCTGCCGATCGGGCATCCGGCGATCCCGAAGTCGACGATGCCCACCTGCACCGGAGGACTGCCCTCCGTGAGAGGGCTTCCGCTGTCGCCTTGGCAGGTCGAGGAGGCGGCGCCTTCCACGCAGAGCAACACGGGCGCGTTGCTCTTCACGAGCGCCTGACAGGAACTGCCTGCGGAAACCGAAAGGTTCGTCGAGTCGAGCTTTCCGGTCGCGCCCGCGCTTTCGGCACCCTGCTCTTTGCCGTATCCGCTCACGCTGAGTATCGTTCCCGGAGATGGGGTCGCGCCGTTGGCGACCAGCGGTATGGAGGCGGTGTCCTTCGACGCGGACAGTTCCAGCGGGGAGGCGAGGCTCAGCACCGCGACGTCATCCTTTATTTCGGTCGGCGAGGTGACGTAATAGGGATGCGTTCGAATGCCGGCCACCAATGCGGCCTGAGCTCCAGGTGGCGGTTCTATCCCCTTGAAAAACAGATCTTCCTTGAATTCCCGTACGTCGGAGGCGCCCGCCAGGACCACGAATTCGTTTGCTTCATACCTATTGGTGGTTTCTTTGTGATCCACACAATGAGCGGCAGTGAGGATGTGCGTCGAATCGAGAATCGACCCTCCGCAACTGGTCTCGATTATCTCGCCTGCGGATTCATGGAGACCCACGACGAGGACCTGCCAGGGAAACTGGCCGATCGAAGATTCGCTGCCACCGATGATGTAAGGGGCGATCGGCGCGGCGCCGTCGAATGCGACGTCTGGCTGGGAGGAGCTTGCCGGCGCGGGGTGGGAGCAAAGGGCAAGGACGATTGCCAGCGTCGCCGCGCCGGCGGCGAGCACTGCCGCCGAGGTTCGCGGGAGGCGTATCGAGAGCGGGATCGAGTTCACGAATCCGAATGTCTACCAGATGTGCCGGCCGGCGCAGGGTCGGCCTGTTCGCGTCATCGATCCTTTGCCTCGCCCACGGGCGAGGGACCTCGACGCTCGACCGACAGCTCTTCGACCGTAAGGCGTCCGACGCTCAGCTCCCCCACTCGCAGGCGCCCGATGGCGCCACGCCTGATCGCCAACCTGCCGATCGCCAGGGCGCCGATCGCGCCGCTGCCGACTGCGAACGCTCCGATGGCGAACGCTCCGAGCGATCCGGCGCCGAGCGCCTGCGTTCGAATGGCGCGGACACGGGCGTCATGGCGTCGGCCACACGTCGCGCAGCGCCGGGAGCCGTGACCGGCTTTGAAACCCGGCTTCATGTTCATCCCCCGGCCGGGTTGGGGCCGCGGACGGAGCGCAGAGGCGTGACCTCAGCCGCCCGAGTGTCGGGATCCTCACCGGAGAGCTCGCCGACGGCGCGCTCCAGCGCGCCGATGCGACTGGCGAGCGCCTGAATCGCCTCGGCGATCGGGTCGGGCAGGTGGATCCAGTCGGCGTCGGGGCCCTCCACCCGGCGACCGTCCACGCGCACCGGATGTCCCGGGTTGCCGACGACGGTGCAGTTCGGGGGGACATCTGTGATGACGACGCTGTTGGCCCCGATCTTCGCGCCGTGACCGATCGTGATCGGCCCCAAGAGCTTCGCGCCCGAGCCGATCGTGACGTTGTCCTGCACGGTCGGATGGCGCTTGCCCGTGGCGAACCCGGTGCCGCCGAGCGTGACCCCCTGATACAGCGTCACGTCGTTGCCGATGACGGCCGTCTCGCCGATCACCACACCCGCGCCGTGATCGATGAAAAGGCCTTCGCCGATCTCTGCGGCGGGATGAATCTCGATCCCCGTCAACGCACGGGTGAACATCGAGATCATTCGCGGCAGCAAGCGCACGCCCGACTCGTTCAAGGCATGTGCGACCCGGTGGGCCAGCAGCGCATGGATGCTGGGCCAGGTAAGACAAATCTCCAACGGCCCCACGTCGCGAGCCGCGGGATCGCGGTCGCGAGCGGCGTCCATATCGCGACGCAACTCTTTGGCGACCCGCATAAGCACACCGAGGCCTGGCATGCAGACAGCGTAGCGCCGTCGTTTACCAGCATCCCACGCCGGGAGCGCAGCCACTTGATACCGAGCAACGAGTCTGACGCCGAACCAGGGGGGTTTGCAATATCGACCTCTATCAGAACAACGCGTCTGACGCCGCACCGCGACTGGCCGCGTGCTACCGATCGTCCGGGATCGGCCAGCGCGTGGACAGGCGCCGGGTGGCGTCAGGGGGCGAAGAATGCCTGCGAGACGTAGCGCTCGCCCGAGTCGGGCATGATCACGACCACTCTCTTGCCCGCTGACTCCGGGCGCGCGGCGACCTGCAGCGCGCCCCACAGCGCGGCCCCGCAGGAGATCCCGGCGAGCACGCCCGCGCGGCGCGCGCAGTCCCACGCGGTGTGAATCGCGTCGTCGTCTGAGACCGGGATCACCTCGTCGAGCAGCGCGCGATCCAGTACGGCCGGCACGAAGCCCGCGCCGATTCCCTGGATACGGTGCGGACCGGGCGCGCCTCCCGAGAGCACGGCCGAGCCGCTGGGCTCCACGGCGACGATCTGAAGGTCGGGGTTGCGTTCGCGCAGATACCCACCGGCGCCCGTGATCGTGCCGCCCGTACCGACTCCAGCGACCAGCACGTCGACGCGGCCGTCGAGCGCGCGCTCGATCTCCGGGCCGGTCGTGCGCCGGTGGACGTCGGGATTGGCGGGGTTTGAGAACTGATCGGGCAGGAACACGTCGGGTTCGCCGGCCATGACGCGTGCGGCCGCGACCGCCTCCCCCATCCCGCCCAAGGACTCGGTGATGTTCACCTGGGCGCCGTAAAGACGCAGCAGGCTCTCCCGCTCGCGCGACATGCCCTGCGGGAGAGTCAGAACCAGGTCGTAGCCGCGCGCGGCGCACACGAACGCGAGCGCGATGCCGGTGTTGCCGGAGGTCGCCTCCACGATCGTCGTCCGGCCCGGCTCGATTCGCCCTTCGGCCTCGGCGGCCTCGATCATCGCCACGCCGATTCGATCCTTGACGGATCCTCCGGGGTTGTGGGACTCGAGCTTGGCGAACAGTTCGACACCGCCGTCGGCTGCCGGCCCTTCCAGCAGTTGGGGTAGCGCGATCAGCGGCGTGTCCCCCACCAGCTCTGAAATGTTGATCGGGATTCGGGACATATCGAGAACGACAATAGTGGTCGAGGCATCCTGAGCCCGCATCGTGGAGTCAATCGCGCACGCCGCGACCCCGCGGGAGAGGAAGCCGCTGCGCACGGGCGGGCTCAGATGCCTCAGATGTAATACATGCTCGCCCCGGCTTCGCGCGACTCGCGCTCGATCACGTCGGCGATCGTGGTCTGTTCGAGCACTTTGCGCGCGGCCTGGGCCGCGTCGGCGAACACTCCCTCGGCGTCGCGGCCGAGGGGACCATCGAGCAGCTCGACGATCTCCAGCACCGTCACGCCGGAGGGCTCGCGGGCGAAGCGGTAGCCGCCCTTGACGCCCCGCTGGGAGCTGATGATCCCGGCGCGCCTGAGCGCGGCGAACAATTGCTCCAAGAACTGCACGGGCACCTCACGCCGGCGCGCCAGCTCCCCGATCGGTACGGGGTCCGAGCCCGAGCTGCGGCCCAGCTCGGCGAGCGCCAGCACGGCATACGGGGACTTGCTGGTGATCGAGATCATCGCGCAGGGCGATGCTAGGGAACTACAGCCAACCGCGCTCGGTGGCTATGAGGACCGCCTGCGCGCGATCGACCGCGCCGAGCTTGCCGTAGATGTTGTGCAGGTGCGTGCGTACCGTGCTCGTGGAGAGCGTCAGCTCATGAGCGATCTGCTTGTAGACCTTGCCTTCGGCGAGGCGTTGCAGCACTCCGAGCTCGCGTCCGGACAGCGGCGAGGGGTCGACGTGGCGTTGACGCTCGCCGGTGGTGCTCGGCAGCTCATACATCACGCGCCGCAACTGGTCGGCACCGAGGCCGAGCACGCGCGCGGTCTGCAACATCTCTCCGGGCGAGACGACCGAGCCCTGCTCGTAGTGGGCGAGCATGTCCGCCAGGCGCACGAACGCGACCTCGCCTTCGACGTCGGGGTTGTGGTGGCGCTCGATCGCGGTCGCGACGGAGCTCGGCAGTCCCCACCGACGAATCAGCACGCCGCCGACGAGCGCGTGGTCGACGCCCAGCTCGCGGCGCTCTTGATGGATGCGCTCCTCGGGCGTCTTGGCGCCACGATGGACCTGTGAGGGATAGCCGGGATAGGCGTGCAACAGCACCAGCTTGCCGACGTCGTGCAGCAGGCTCGTGACGCTCAGGCGGTCGCGATGCTCATATCCGACCTCGGCCGCGAGCCGGTCGGCCGCGTGCTGGGTGGAGAGGGCGTGCAGCCGGAAGCGCTCGGGCGCGGCCTCCCAGACGCTGGAGCGCTCGAAGAAGTCGAAGGTACGCACGCGGGCCGCTAGCGCCTGGACGGTCTGCTCGTTGAGCACTTCGACGGCGGCGACGATCGTCCCCACGCGCCCGCGCCGACCCTGGACCTGGTTGGCGACGCGCAGCACGGCGATGCTGAGTGCGACGTCGGACTCCACCGCGGTGACGATGTCGGCCGTGGCGACGTTGTCCTTCTCGACGACGGCGAGCAGGCGATTGCGCGACTCCGCGAGCGCGGGGAACGCCTCGAGCGCCTCGAACGCGCTCGTCAAGCGCCGGCCGTGGCCCTCGCCCTGGCGACGCGCTGAGCCCGGCGCCGGCGCCGAAGAGCTCGAAGGCTTGCCGTCGGACTCGCCGGGCACGGGGGCGACCGCCTTCAGAGCGGGGCGCTCCCGAGTCGCGGGCGCCGCCTTACGGGCGCCGTTCTTGGTCTTGGTCGCTGCTGCTGGCATCGTCGAGTCCCTATCGGCAGGCCTGGACGAATGGTTGAGAGAAATCTTTCACCGCGGTCTGGCGCCATCGGACTTCCCGGCGGCGCCCTCGACGATTGCGCGTCGCCCGGCGAACGGGCCGAGCGTCAGCCGGCCGGTGGCCGATTCGAGCGCGGGGCGGCCTCCAGGGCTCGATCTATCCGGCTCAGCGTCTCCTCGCGGCCCAGCAGCATGACGCTCTCGAAGATGCCCGGCGAGACGGTCGTCCCCGCGATCGCCACGCGCAACGGCTGGTAGGCCTCGCGCGGCTTCACGCCCTGACGCTCGACGAGCCCTTCCAGCGCAGCTTCCAGATCGGGCTGCTCGAAGCTCTGGAGTTCCGCCAAGACGGCGCGCACCTGCGTGAGCATCGTCCGCCCCTGCTCTCCGAGCCAGCGCTCGCGGGCCTTCGCATCCTCGACCGGTCGATCGAGCAGCGGCCCCGTCAGCGGCCAGAAGTCCGCCAGCGTGTGGATCTTCTCCTGGCTGATCTGCACCGCGCGCGCGAGTCGCGGATCATCCCGAAATCCCGCATGAGGACTGCGATCCAGGTATGAGCCGACTGCCTCCACCAGCTGCTGCGGGGCCAGCTCGCGGATGTGGACGCCGTTCAGCCATTTCAGCTTGACCTCGTCGAAGCGCGCCGGGTTACGGCTGACCGTGTCCAGCGTGAAGCGCTCGATCAGCTCCGGCGTGTAGAGCACCGTCTGATCGTCGCCCGCCCCCCAGCCGAGCAGCGCCATGTAGTTGCGCACGGCCGCCGGCAGGTAGCCCGCCTCGCGCAACTCGCCCACCGAGGCCGCTCCGTGGCGCTTTGAGAGCTTCTTGCCGTCCGGGCCATGCAGCAACGGCAGGTGCGCGTAGATCGGCAGCTCGGCGCCCTCGCCCAGCCCGACCGCTTTCGCCGCCTCCAGCGCGAGCATCTGCTTGGGCGTGTTCGAGAGGTGGTCCTCGCCACGCACCACGTGCGAGATGCGCGCGTCCAGATCGTCGATCGCGACCGCGAAGTTGTACAGCACCGACCCGTCCGCACGGGCGATCACCGGATCGTCCATGTGCACGTGCTCGAAGCGCGTCTGACCGCGAACCGCGTCGTGCACGATCGTTGCTCCCTCCGTCGGCACGCGCAGGCGCACCGCGCCACTGTCTTGCGCCTCGCCCCGGAAGCCGCGATCGGCGCCGTGGAGTTGCTTGAAGGCCTTCACGTCATCGGCCGTCGCGTTGGAGCGGTACGCCAGGTCGGCGTCGAGCAGCGCCTGCAGTGCTTCGCCGTGGCGCTCGCCGCGATCTGACTGCATGATCGGCCCCTCGTCCCAGTCCAGCTCCAGCCAGCGCAGCGAGTCGAGGATCTGCTGCACGTTCTCGGGCGTCGAGCGCTCGCGGTCGGTGTCCTCGATGCGCAGCACCAACTCGCCGCCGTTATGGCGCGCCAGCAGCCAGTTGAACAGGGCGGTGCGGGCGCCGCCGATGTGCAGCGCCCCGGTGGGCGATGGGGCGAACCTCACGCGCATGGGACGCTCCGGCTGAGCGTCGGGCTGATCGGGCGGGGAATGCATAAGGTTCGCGCCATGCTAATCGGAGCGCACGTCTCGCCCGCGGGCGGCCTGCCCAAAGCGATCGAACGCGGCGTTCAGCGCGGCTGTGAGGCGATCCAGATCTTCAACCAGTCGCCGCGCATGTGGCGCCCCACGGCCTACACCGACGAGGACTTCGCGGCGTTTCGCGAGGCGATGGGCCCGAGCCCGATCGGCGCGGTGCTGATTCATGCGGTGTATCTGCTCAATTGCGCCAGCGACGATCCCGACATACGCGCCAAATCGCTGGCTTCGCTGACCCATTCGCTGCGCGTGGGTCAGGCGATCGGGGCCGCGGGCGTCGTGCTGCATCCCGGCTCGGCCAAGACAGGGGACGTGGGCGAGGCGATCGCGCGCGCCGGGGAGACGATCGCACAGGCGCTCGCCGACAGCGAGGTCTGCGAGCTGCACCTGGAGAACACCGCGGGCGCGGGAGGCACGCTCGGGCGCTCCTTCCAGGAGCTGGCCGGGCTGCTGGAGGCGGCCGGCGGTGACGAGCGCCTGGGGGTGTGCCTGGACTCCTGCCATCTGCTCGCCTCCGGGTATGACATCCGCACGAGCGCCGGAATGAGTTCGGTGCAGCGCGAATGCACGCGCGCGCTGGGGCGTGGTCGCGTGCGTTCGTTGCATCTGAATGACTCCCAGACGCCGCTGGGATCGAACCGCGACCGTCACGCGAACGTCGGCGCGGGCGAGCTCGGGCGGGAGGGTTGCATCGCGTTCCTGTCAGCACCGGGCCTGCAGAAGCTGCCGTGCGTGCTGGAGACTCCCGGCGAGAACCGGGAAGGACCCTCACGCGAGGAAGTCGCACTGGCGATGAAGCTGCGAGAGCGGGGCTTGCGAGCCCGGAAAGACAAGTAATCAATCAAACACACACACGCGTGCGTGCGTGCGCCGGGCGGGAGCACACCCATCGGATAGGTGACGCGAAGGTCAGCCGGCGAGGGCCTGTGCGACCGGGGGCGCGGAGGTGAAGATGCTCTCCAGCTCCGCACGCACGCTCGGTGTGTTCTGCACGCGATAGGCCTCGCCCAGCCGCAGCCGTCTCATTCCGCTCGCGGCGGCGATCTCGATCCAGACCTCGGCCGGTCCGGGGTAGTCGCCGACCAACTGCTTGACCTCCTCGATCGCGCTCGGGGAGACGCTCGCGAGATCCACGCGCACCGACATCGGCTTGGCCAGCGAGACGGCCGTGCGAGCCTCGGCGTCGGCCTGCTTGTGGGCGTCCTCGATCTCTTGCTCGCTGGGAGCGAACACCTCGATGCTCTGCGCGATGATGCAGGTCTTGCCGGCTTCCTTGTGATCGACCCGCCCGCGCACGAGCACGACCTGATCGACCGCGAGCGCGGCCTCGTGCTCGGACAGGGCCTTCCCGAACACGAGCATCTCGACGGCGCCACCGAGGTCGTCGAGCGTGGCGAACATCATCGGATCGCCCGAGCGGGTGCGAATGCGCTTGGCCTCGACGATGATCCCGCCGACCGTCACCCAATCCTTGTCGCGGCGCTCGGCGAGCGCCGCCAGCTGGCAGTCGGTGCGCGCGCGCAGGATCTCGCGTAGCGGCTTGAGCGGATGCGCGGACACGAACAGGCCGATCGCCTCCTTCTCGACCGCGAGCAGCTCTGCCTGCTCGAACTCCTCGACCGGAATCGGCGGGTGCGCAGGCCGCGAGAACGCCTGGCTCACGCGGGCGCCGGCCCCCGCGATCGCGCCCGCGGCGAACCCGCTCGCAGCGCCCTCGCCGTCTTCGAGGGAGGCCGCGCCGGGCTCGGGCGCGAGGTCGAAGATCGAGCCCTGGCCGATCTGCGCGTCCTGCTGGGCCTTCTGGCCGGCGGCCTGCGCCTGCTCGAGGACTGCGAGCATGCCCTTGCGGCTGGCGCCGGTAGAGCCCAGCGCGCCGCACTTGATCAGCGCCTCGATCGCCTTCTTGTTGACGGCGCGGCTGTCGACCCGCTCGCAGAAGTCCCACAGCGAGGCGAACTCCCCGCCCTCCTCGCGCGCGCGCTTGATCGCCTCCACGGCCTGAAAGCCGACCCCCTTGACGGCGTCCAACCCGAAGCGGATGACACCGACGCCGCCCTTGGAGCTCGGCGCGCCGACGGTGAACTGGTGGTCTGAGAGGTTCACGTCGGGCGGCAGGATCTCGATCCCCATCTCCTCGCAGCGGGCCACGAAGAACGGGACCTTGTCCTTGGTGGACATCACCGAGGAGATCAGCGCGGCCATGTACTCGGCTGTGTAGTTGGCCTTCAGCCAGGCGGTGCGGTAGGCGATCAGCCCGTAGCAGGCGGCGTGGCTCTTGTTGAACGAGTAGTCGGCGGAGCGTTCGTTGGTCTGCCAGAGGAACTCGATCGTCTCGGCGCTCGTGCCCGAAGCGCGACAGCCCTCGACGAACTCGGGCTTCAGCGCGGCCATCGCGGCGCGGTTCTTCTTGCCGATCGCCTTGCGCAGATCGTCCGCCTTGGCGCCCGAGAAGCCGGCGAGCTCCTTGGAGATCTGCATCGCCTGCTCTTGGTAGAGGATCACCCCGTTGGAAGACTCGAGGATCGCCCGCAAGCGCTCGTCCGGGTAGGAGATCGACTGCGGGTTGTGCTTGCCTTTGGCGTACACCGGGATCTGGTCCAAGGCGCCGGGGCGGTAGAGCGCGTTGAGTGCGACGAGGTCGTTGAACTCGTCCGGGCGCACCTTCTTCAAGGCCTCGCGCATGCCCTCGGACTCGAACTGGAACACGCCGATCGAGTCGCCGCGCGCGAGCATCTCATACGTCCGCGGATCATCGAGCGCCACCTTGGTCCAATCCGGGCGCTCGCCGGTTGAGCGCTCGATGATGTCCAGCGCGTCCTCGATCACGTCGAGATTGCGCAGGCCCAGGAAGTCCATCTTCAGCAGGCCGATGTCCTCGATCGGTTTCATCGAGAACTGGGTGACGGTGCGGTAGGCCTTTTCGCCGTTCTCATCCGCGCCGGCGTCGGCGAGCTGCAACGGCACGATGTCGGTCAGCGGACGGTCGGCGATCACCACGGCCGCGGCGTGGATCGAACTGTTGCGAACGATCCCCTCGAGACCCTGAGCGACGTCGATGATCTGCTTTGCGACCGGCTCCTCGTCACAGGCCTTGCGCAGCGGCTGTCCCGGCTTCAGGCAATCCTCGAAGGAGGGTGAGCGACCCATGATCGGGTCGGGGATCAGCTTCGCAAGACGGTCGCCGGTGCCGTAGTCGAGGCCCAGCACGCGCGCGGCGTCGCGGGTGGCTGCGCGCGGGAACATCTTGCCGAACGTGACTATCTGCGCGACCGACTCGCGCCCGTACTTCTCGGTCACGTATTTCATCACCCGCTCGCGCCCGCGCACGGAGAAGTCGATGTCGATGTCCGGCATCGACACGCGCTCGGGATTCAGGAACCGCTCGAACAGCAGGTCGTAGCGCAGCGGATCGACGTCTGTGATCTGCAGGCAGTAGGCGACGATCGAGCCGGCGGCCGAGCCGCGTCCGGGTCCCACCGCGATGCCGTTCTCCTTGGCGTAGCGCACGAAGTCCCAGACGATCAGGAAGTAGGCGTTGAAACCCATCCGGTCGATCACGCCCAGCTCCATCTCCACGCGCGCAAGCGCCTGCGCCGGCGGCGGGGCGCCGTAGCGCGCCTGCAGCCCCTCGAGCACGCGCGCGCGCAGATAGTCGCGCTCGCCGGTGCCGTCGGGCGTCGCGTAGCTGGGGATCAGCTGCTTGCCGAGCTCCAGCTGCACCGAGCAGCGCTCGGCGATCTGGAGCGTGTTGGCGATCGCTTCGGGCCATTGCGCGAACGCCTCGGCCATCTGCGCGTTGTCGCGCAGAAAGAACTCGTTCGTGTCGAACGTCAGCTTGGGCGCGGCGAGCGTGCTCTTGGTCTGCACGCACAAGAGAGCGGTGTGGTGGTCGTAGTCCTCGCGACGCAAATAATGGACGTCGCCGGTGCCCACCAGGCCGGCGCCGAGCTCGCCGGCGATGCGCACGATCCCCTCATTGCACTTCTCTTGAGCCGCGAGCCCGTTCTTCTGCACCTCAAAGTAGACGTTCTCCGGGCCGAAGATGCGACGCAGATCGTCAGCATGAGCGCGAGCATCGTCGGGTCGATCCTCCAGCAACCGCTGGCAGAAACGCGACGCCAAACAGCCCGTGAGCGCGATCACTCCGGCTGAGTGGCGCTCGATCTGGGAGAGGTCGACGGTCGGCTTGCCACGATTGAGGCCTTCGAGGAAGCCCGCCGAGGAGAGCTTGACGAGGTTGCGATAGCCCTCGTCGCTCGCGGCCAGCAGGGTCAGGTGGTTGCGTTGCACCTTCGGCGAGCCTGGGCCGGCGGACGCGGCGAGGTGGTCGTCGACGAGATAGATCTCACAGCCGACGATCGGCTTGACGCCGTGCTTGGCGCAGGCCTTGTGCAGCTCGACGGCGCCGTTCATCACGCCGTGGTCGGTGAGGCCGAGGGCCGGCTGGTCGAACTCCGCGGCGCGTGCGGCCAGCGCTTCTATCTTGCACGCCCCGTCGAGCAGCGAGTACTCGGAGTGGACGTGCAGGTGGGCGCAGGCGGGGACGGACACCGATTGCGATCTTAGGGTCCGCGGCGGCGGACGTTCAGCGCCCGCGCCGCTGTTTGCGTCTTAACCGCAAGCGAGCTATCAGCGACATGCTGTGCTTGTGCGGAGTGTGCTGCATGGGTGTCGTGGCTGGTCTCGTGGCGGGGGTCGTGTCCGGTTGCGCGACTGCGCTCTCCTGCGCACGCGCGCGCAAGCGCTCGACGGCTGCCGCCAGCGCGTCGGCCATCTCCTCGCTGCGTGGACGGACCGAGGAGGACTCCCGTGCGGGCTCGAAATCGATGGATGCCCGTAGCCTCATCGCGACGCCCTTCAATTCGCTGACGGTGCCGGCCATCCGCCGGTGGCTCTCGCGTATCGCGGCCAGCGCGCTCTCCACGTCCTCCAGTCGCCGTGCCAGATCTGAGGTCCGCCGCCCGTCCTGTTCGGCTTCCTGCAGGCGGCGCTGCAGACTCGTGACATGGCCCTCCAGCGTCTTGACGGTCGCCTCGGCGGTTTCGGCGCGGCGCAGGAGAGCGTTCTCGCCGGACTCCGCGGCGCGGAGCGCGCGGCGCTCTGCCAGCAGATCGCGCTCACTCGGAGGCTGCGAGGGACCTCCTCGCGGGACGGGCGTCTGTGACGATGAAGAGGATCCCTCGGCGATCATTGACTCCTCGGAGCCTATGTCTCCGACCGGACGTTTCCGCCGCGCGCGCCCGAGCAGACTCAGGAGTCGTTGCGCAGGCGCCAGGCCATGCGCGACTGCAGCGAGAACAGCTCGATGAATCCGGGCGAGGCGGCCTGGGAGAAGAGGCCGCCGGACTGCGAGAACGACGCCAGGCCCGCGTCATAAACTGCGTTTGGCGAGGAGCGCGTCACCACGCGGACGCCGCCCCGATAGAGCTTGAGACCGATCGTGCCCGTCACCTGCTCGTTGACGCTGTCCATGTATGCGTCGAGGTCTGAGCGCAGCGGCTCCCACCACAGGCCGGCGTAGACGAGATAGGCCCACTGATGGTCGAGTTGGGGCTTGAACTGATTCTGGTGGATCGTGCACACCAATCGCTCGAGCTCCTGATGGGCTGCCAGCAGGAGCGCCGCGGCGGGCGCCTCGTAGATGTCGCGGACCTTCAGCCCGACGATGCGATCCTCGATGTGGTCGATGATCCCGACGCCGTGGCGCGCGGCGATCTGCGCCGCCCGTTCGATCAGCGCCACCGGCGCCATGCGCTCGCCGTCGAGGGCGACCGGCACACCGCGCTCGAACTCGACCTCGACCGTCTGCGCCCGATCGGGAGCCTCCTCGGGTCGGGTTACGAGTTGGAAGACGTCGTCCTCGGGCGCGTGGGCGAGATCCTCGATCCAGCGGCCCTCAGAGGAGCGCCCCCAGAGGTTGTCGTCGATCGAGTAGGGCGCGATCTCGGTCCCGCCCTTGACGGGGATGCCGTGCTCGCGCGCGTAGGCGATCTCCTCCTCGCGGCCCATCTGCCAGGAGCGCACCGGCGCGATCGTGCGCAGCTCCGGCGCGAGCGTGGCGACGGTCGCCTCGATGCGCACCTGGTCGTTGCCCTTGCCGGTGCAACCATGAGCGATCGTGTCGCAGCCGCCGGCGCGCGCGTGCTCGACGGCGAGCTTGGCGATCAGCGGGCGTCCGAGCGCGGTGAACAGCGGGTAGCCGCCGCCGTAGAGCGCGTTGGCCTTGATCGCCGGGAGCAGATACTCGCGCGCGAACTCCTCGCGCGCGTCCACGACGCGACAGTCCAGCGCGCCGAGTAAAAGCGCCTTCTCGCGGATCACCTCGTAGTCCTCGCCCGGCTGCCCGAGGTTGACGGTCAGGCACACGACCTCCGCGCCGTAGCGATCCTGGATCCACTTGAGCATCACGCTCGTGTCAAGGCCGCCGGAGTAGAGCAACAGCACGCGTCCGACCTGCTCGGGGTCGGCCTCATAGGAGGCGGTGCGCGGCGGGAAGCCCTGCTCGGGGGAGTCGGTGCTCATCGCGGCGCGAACCCTATCTGCCGTCGCCCGCGATCAGCGCCGCGCCCAGGCGCTCCAGCCCCGTGTCGATCTCGGACTCGCTGACGATGAGCGGCGGGAGCAGGCGTACGGTGGTGGGGCCGGTGGCGTTGAGGATGAGGCGCTGTTCGAGGAGCGCGCGGCGGACGACGTCGGGCGCGGGGATGTCGAGCTCGCAGGCGAGCATCAGGCCGCGCCCCCGTACGGAGACTACGTGCGGTAGGGATTCGAGCCCCGCTTGCAGCCGGTGTCCTAGCTCGATTACACGCCTCAGCAACTGTGGATCGTCGATGACATCGAGCGCGGCGAGAGCGGCGGCGGCGATGACGGGTCCGCCGGCGAACGTGGAACCGTGATCGCCAGGTTGGAATACGTCGCTGAGATGCGGGGCGGTGATGAGCGCCCCGATCGGCAGGCCCCCGCCGAGCGCCTTGGCGAGAGTCATCGCGTCGGGCCTCACGCCGGTCTGCTCGTAGGCCCAGAGCGTTCCGGTGCGGCCCATCCCGCACTGGACCTCGTCGAAGACGAGCGCGGCGCCGTGCTCGTCGCAGGCCGCGCGCGCGGCCTGGAGCGTCTCCCGCGAGAGGACGTTGACGCCCGACTCGCCCTGGACCGGCTCCAGCAGCACCGCGGCCGTGTTCGCGTCGACGGCGCCTGAGATCGCCTCCGGCGTCGGCTCGACGGCGCGAAAGCCGGGGACGAGCGGCGCGAACGGCGCTTGCTTGGCCTCCTGGGGCGTGGCCGAGAGGGCGCCGTAGGTGCGCCCGTGAAAGGCCCCGTGCACCACCACGACATCGCCCCCGGGATGGGCCTTGCGCACGAGCTTGATCGCGGCCTCGCTGGCCTCCGCGCCGGAGTTGCAGAAGTAGACCTTGCCGTGCAGGCTCGACTGCGACAGGCGCTCGGCCAGACGCATGGCGGGCTCGGTGTAGAAGAGGTTGGAGACGTGCATCAGCCGGCCGACCTGCTCGCGCACGGCCGCGACCACGCGCGGGTGGCAGTGCCCGACGTTCGTAACGGAGATGCCGCACAGGAAGTCGAGGTACTCGTTGCCCTGCTCGTCCCACAGCCAGGGACCCTCGCCGCGGACGAACTGCACCGGGGAGCGGGCGTACGACGGCACGACGTGGGCGCGCTCGAGCGCCTGCAGCTCGGCCAGGGTCACGCGGCGGCCTCTATCTTCGTGCCTATTCCGGCATCGGTGAACAGCTCCAGCAGGAGCGAGTGGGCGAGGCGCCCGTCGAGGATGTGCGCGGCGGAGACGCCCGCCCCGATCGCATCGACGCACGCCTGGAGCTTGGGGCGCATGCCGCCCTGCAGCGTGTCGAGCGCCGCGCGGATCTCGGCGGTGCTCGCCTGTCCGATCAGCGAGTCGGGATCGGCGGGGTCGGCCAGCCAGCCGGGGACGTCGGTGAGGAAGATGACCTTGTAGGCGCCGAGCGCGCCCGCGACGGCCCCGGCGGCCTCGTCGGCGTTGACGTTGTAGGAGTTCCCGTCGCGGTCGGCGCCGACGGAGGCGATCACTGGGATGTAGTCGGTGGAGACATGGTTGAGCACGTTGACGTCGACGTGGTCGATGGATCCGACGAAGCCGATGTCCTGCCCCCCGGGCGCGGTGCGACGGGAGACGCGAAACAGCGAGCCGTCGTCGCCGCACAGGCCGATCGCGGGCTGGCCGTGGCGGTTGATGCGCAGCACGATCTCGGTGTTGACCTTGCCGACGAGCACCATCTTGGCGACCTCGACGGTGGATTCGTCGGAGACGCGCAGGCCTCCGACGAACTCGACGGGCAGGCCGAGGCGTTGCATGTAGGCGGTGATGTCGGGGCCGCCGCCGTGCACGACGATCGGGTTCAGGCCGACGTACTTGAGCAGGACGACGTCGCGCGCGAACTCCTCGCGCAGACTCGCGTCCTCCATCGCGGCGCCGCCGTACTTGATGACGACGGTCTTGCCGTGGAACTCCCGGATGTACGGGAGCGCCTCCAGCAGCGTGCCTACGTCGCGCATTGGTTGCCGCCCTCCCTCTCTGGTCGGAATTGACATGGACACGCAGGGCAAGTCGGGCAAGGACGCAGGGAACGTGGCGTATTACATACGCGAGTGACCGAGGACGCCGATCCGGCGCAGCCATGCGTGTTCATGTCGTGTAGTCGGCGTTGATGGTCACGTACTCGTGTGAGAGGTCGGAGAAGAAGACCTCGGTCTCGGCGCCCTCGCCGGGGAGCGTGAGCTCGTACTCGACTTCATCTGCCTCGAGCGCCTGGGCCAGCTGGGCCTCGTCATAAGGGATCGCGGCGCCGGACGAGCAGACGGGGATGCCCTCAAGCGTTATGTCGACGGCCAGCGGGGCGGTTCCGGGCAGGGCTGCACCGACGGCCTGGACGATGCGGCCCCAGTTGGGGTCGGCGCTGTGCAGCGCGGTCTTGACGAGCGGCGAGTTGGCGACGGCGCGCGCGGCGGCCTCGACGGCCTCGTGGTGGCCTCCGCGTACGATCACGCGTGCGATGCGGGCGGCGCCCTCGCCGTCTTTGACCATCAGGATCGCGAGCTGGCGCAGGAGCGCGTCGAGCGCCTCGCCGAAGCGCAGCTCGTCCTCTGACTCGGGCTGCACGCGCACGCCCGAGGCGCCGGAGGACATGAGGATGGCGGTGTCGTTGGTGGAGAGCTGACCGTCGACCGAGCAGCGGTCGAAGGAGCGCTTGACGCACACGCCGAGCAGCAGGTCGGCGGTGTGGGGCTCGAGCACGGCGTCGGTCTGCACGAAGCAGAACATGGTGGCGAAGTTCGGGGAGATCATGCCCGCGCCCTTGCACTGCGCGCTCAGGCGGACCGGGCCGCCGGAGAGCTCGACCTCCAGGCAGGCGCGCTTCTCGAACGCGTCGGTCGTCTGGATCGCCTGCTGGAAGTCGGCGTCGCCCTCGCGGCGCAGCTGACCGTGGACGGCGAGGATGCCTTTCAGGACCGAGTCGACGGGCAGGTACCAGCTGATGCCGCCGGTGGAGGCGAGCGCGACCGTGGACTCCCCCACGCCCACGGCCAGCGCGGCCGCGCCTTGGGTCTTGGCGGCGTCGTCGAGCCCGCGCCGTCCGGTGGCGGCGTTGGCGCAGCCGGAGTTGGCGAGGATCGCGCGCAGCGCCTCGAGCCGGCAGCGCTCCTGGCTGAGCAGCACGGGCGCGGCGGGCGTGCCGGTGGCGGTGAAGCGCGCGGCGCTGACCGGACGATCTGAGTCGCAGACGAGCAGGCCGAGGTCGGGGTTGCCGGAGGGCTTTATCCCGCAGGCGACGCCGGCGGCGCGAAATCCGGCGGGCAGACCGGCGCCCGGGCCGAGGTCGCGCACGTGCTCGGGCGTTGGCACCCAGCGCGAATGGAAGAACGGCTGGGGCGGTCCCGCGGCGGCCCGGTCGCCGAAGACGTCGTTGCCGGCGCTCACAGCAATCCCTCTGTCTCTGGCAGCCCGAACATGATGTTGAGGTTCTGGACGGCCTGCGAGGAGGTGCCCTTCCAGAGGTTGTCGATCGCCGAGAGCACGACGACCTTGCCGGTGTGCGGATCGGCGGCGGCGAAGATGCGGCAGAAGTTCGTCTCCTGCACGTCGCGCGTGCCGGGCGGCTCGGTGACGATTTCGACGAACGGCTCGTGCGCGTAGGCGTCCTCGTACAGCTCGGCCAGCTCGGTGGGGGCGATGGTGCGAGTGGTGGTCACGTAGCAACTGGCCAGCTCACCCTGATCGAGCGGAACCAAGTGTGCCTGGAACTGGACGGGCATGCCCGCGCCGAGCAATCCCAGCTGCTCCTCGATCTCGGGCGTATGCCGATGGTCGGCGACCTTGTAGGGAAGGATGTTCTGGCCGGCCATCGAGAGGTGGGTGGTGTCGTCGAACGCGCGCCCGGCGCCGGAGATGCCCTGCTTGGCGTCGATCACCACGTCGGCGATCACACCGGCGCGAGCGAGCGGGGCGAGGGCGAGCACGGCCGCCGTGGGATAGCAGCCGGGGTTGGCGACGATCGGCGCGTTCGCGATCTGCGCGCGGTGCAGCTCGCTCAGGCCATAGGCGGCGTGTTCGAGCAGATCCGGGCGTGGGTGCGGGCCGTACCACTGCTCGTAGGTCTCGATCGAGGAGAGCCTGAAGTCGGCGCTGAGGTCGATGACGCGCGCGCCGAGCTCGCGCAGCTCACCGACCGTCGGCGCGGCGGCGGCGTGGGGGTAGGCGACGATCGCGGCGTCCAGGCGCGCGCCGGCATCGTTTTCGAGCGCCGGGCGCTCCAGATCCAGGAGCTCGATCGCGAGCGGAACGCGATAGCGGGGATACAGCTCGTCAAGGCGCCGCCCGACCTCCGAGCGCCCGGTGACGCGGACGAGCTCGAAGCGGGGATGGCGCCAGAGCAGGTGCGCGGCCAGCGCGCCGGCGAAACCGGTGGCGCCGGCGACGAGCACGCGCGGGGAGCCCGCGGCGAAGCCCTGCGGTGGGTTCGTGTCAGCCACGCAGCTCGCCCCCCAGCTCGGCGAGCGCGGCGAGGATCTGCTCGCGCACGGGCGCGACGTCCGCGTCGGTGAGGGTGCGGTCGAGCGCGCGGAAGGAGAGGGCGAGGGCGAGCGAGCGCTTGCCCTCCCCCACCTGCGCGCCCGTGTAGACGTCGAAGATTTCGGCCGCGTCGAGCATCTCTCCCCCGGCTTTGCGCACGGTGTGCAGCAGTTCACGCGCGGAGACCTCGACTGGGAGCACGACGGCGAGGTCCTGGCGCAGCGCCGGGTAGGGCCCGAAGGCGGTGAACGAGAGAACCTCGGGCGCGACCGTGGCGAGGATGCCGAGGTCGATCGCGAACGTCGCGGTGCGCTCCAGATCCCAGTTCTCGGCCACGCGCGGGTGCAGCTCGCCGAGGAAGCCAAGCCGCAGCGGCTCGCCGGAGTCCGAGCGCGCGAGCACTTCGGCGCTGCGCCCGGGATGCAGGAACGGCCAGTGCGCGGCCTCGCGCACCGACCAGTGGACGTGGAAGCGATCGAGCAGCGAGTGCAGCAGCGCCTTGGCGGCGAAGAAGTCGGCATCGCCCGGGCGATGCCGCCAGGAGAGCGGCTCCAGCTTGCCGGCAAGGAGCACGCCCAGCGCGTGGTGTTCGTGGGCCGGGCGATCGCCGTCGGAGTCCTCGCCGGCGGCGCGGTATACGGCGCCGGACTCGAAGATCGCGAGGTCGGGGCCGTTTCGCGCGACGTTGTGGCGGGCGGCGTCGAGCAGCGAGCCGAGCAGTGTCGGGCGCATGATCGACTGGTCTGCGGAGAGGGGATTTTCGATCGTGACGACGCTGCGCAGGGGATGGTCGGGACCGAGCAACAGCCGGTCGAGCAGCGCGGGCTCGGTGAAGCTCCAGCCGACGATCTCGTGCAGGCCGCGGCCGACGAGGGCGTCCTCGGCGCCGCGGCGCACCCGTTGGGCGTGGGTCAGTCTGCCCGCGGCTCCACGGCGCGCGGGCAGCGTCACCGGGAGGCGCTCCAGGCCGTCGATGCGGGCGACCTCCTCGATCAGGTCGATCTCGCGAGTGACGTCCTCGCGCCGGATGGGCGGCGGGGTCGCCCGCAGGCCGTCTGCGACCTCGACGGTGTGGAAGTCGAGCGCGCCGAGGATCTGCGCTTGGCGGGCGCGGGAGACCTCGATGCCGAGTATCGCGCGCACGCGCGCCTCGCGCAGGCCGATCGCGGGCGGTGGTGAACCCTCACCGCCGATGTCGATGGTGCCCGGCGCGACGTGCGCGCCGCAGCACTCGACCATCAGGCGAGTCGCGACGGACTGAGCCCACATGCACTGCTCGGGGGCGAGCCCCTTCTCGAAGCGCGAGGATGCCTCGCTGCGCAGCCCGAGCGCCCAGGAGGAGCGGTGGATGTTGGGACCGTGCCAGTTGGCGACCTCCAGCAGCACGCGCGTGGTCTGTGGTGAGACCTCCGAGCGGGCGCCGCCCATCAGTCCGGCGATCGAGGTCGGGCCGTCGGCGTCGTCGATCACGACCATCTCGGAGTCGAGCGTGCGTGTCTGCCCGTCGAGTGTCGCCACCTGCTCGCCCTCGGCGGCGCGGCGCACGGTCAGGCGCGCGCCCGTGATGCGGTCGAGGTCGAAGGCGTGCAGCGGTTGGCCGGTGAGGAGCATGGCGTAGTTGGTGATGTCGACGACGTTGTTGATCGGCCGCTGCCCGGCGGCGCTCAGCCGCGCGGCGAGCCACGGCGGGGACGGCGCGATGGTGACGTTTTCGAACACGCGCGCGGTGAAGCGGGGACAGAGGTCGGGGCACTCCACTGTGACCTCGGCGGCGCTCACGGCGCCGGGCGAGCCGCGGTCATCGCGCCAGGGCTCGGGCGCGAGCGGCGCTCCGGTGGCTGCGTGCAGCTCGCGTGCGACCCCGTAGACGCCGAGGCAGTCGGGGCGGTTGGGGGTGATCTCCAGCTCGATCACGTCGGTGGAGATCGCCAGCACGTCGGCCAGTGGCGTGCCGGGCGCCGGCTCGGCGTCGAGTTGGGCCTCGTCGAGGACCATGATGCCCTCGTCGCCCGGACCGATCTGGAGCTCGGAGGCGGCAAGGATCATGCCTTCGGAGACGACCCCACGGAGCTTGGCCTGCTTGAGCTTGGTGGCGTCGGGCATCACGGCGCCGGGTCTGGCGACGGCGACGGTCTGTCCGGCGGCGACGTTGGGCGCGCCGCAGACGATCGTCGCGGGCTCCTCCTGGCCGAGGTCGACGGCGCAGACCTTCAGACGATCGGCGTCGGGGTGGGGCTCTGCGCTCAGCACACGCCCAACTACGAAGTTCTCCGTCGAGGGAACGCCATGGTGGTGAATCGCCTCGACCTTCGTCCCGGTCATCGTCAGGCGCTCCTCGACGCCGGCGACGTCCAGGGCGGGATCGCAGTATTCGCGCAGCCAAAGCTCGGGGACGCGCATCAGAATTGCTCCAAGAAGCGCAGATCATTTTCGTAATACAGGCGCAGGTCGGGGATGCCGTGCATGAGCATGGCGATCCGCTCGATGCCCATGCCCCAGGCAAAGCCCTGGACGCGCTCGGGGTCATAGCCGGGAGAGTTGTGCTCGTTGGCGGCGACGTGGGAGTAGACGTTGGGGTCGACCTCGCCCGCGCCGAGCACCTCCAGCCAGCCCTCGCCCTTGCAGAGGTAGCAGCGCGAACCGTCGCGCAGGTGGCCGGCGCCGTCGCAGTGAAAGCAGGAGACGTCGACCTCGACGCTGGGCTCGGTGAAGGGGAAGAAGTGGGGGCGCAGGCGCACCTCGCGCTGATCGCCGAACATCTCGCGCGCGAACATGAGCAGCGTGCCCTTGAGGTCGGCGAGCGTGATGTCCTCGTCGACCGCCAAGCCCTCGATCTGGTGGAACTGGGGTGTGTGCGTGGCGTCGGAGTCGGGCCGGTAGACGCGCCCGGGGATGACGACGTACAGCGGCGGTGGATGGGCCTCCATCGCGCGAATCTGCATCGGCGAGGTGTGCGTCCTCAAGACCGTGTCGGGCGCGACATAGAACGTGTCGGTACGCGCGCGCGCGGGGTGCGTCGGGGAGTGGTTGAGCGCGTCGAAGTTGTAGTGGACGGTCTCGATCTCGGGACCCTCCATGACGGTGAAGCCGAGGCCGAGGAAGACGTCTTCCAGGCGCCGGCGCGTGCTCGTGAGCACGTGCAGGCGCCCGAGCGGCTGCGAGGGCGCCCCGGGCAGGGTCACGTCGACGGCGTCCTCTCCCAGCCGGCGCTCGAGCTCGGCGCCGCTCAGCTCGCCCGCGCGCGCCTCGATCAGGCTCTCCAGCTCTTGACGCGCGCGGTTGGCGGCCTTGCCGACCGCCGCGCGTTGCTCGGGAGGGAGATCGGCCACGCCGCGCAGGAGCCGGGGCAGCTCGGCCTTGCGCCCGAGATAGCGCACCCGCAGCTCCTCCAGGGCCTCGCCGCCGTCGGCCGCGGCGATTGCCGCCCGCGCCTGCGCGCTCAGCTCGTCGATCCGCTCGATCATGACGCCCGGACCCTAGTGAAGCGACGGGTCGTAGTCTCGTACAGCGCGACGGTCGCGGCCATCGCGGCGTTGAGCGACTCGGCCGCGATCGGGATGTGTGCGACGTGCTCACAGGCGCCCACGACTTCCTGTGGCAGCCCGGAGCGCTCTGAGCCGACGAGCAGCGTGAGCGCTGCCGGGCGGCCGTTGGCATCGCCGAGCCGTGCGCACAGCTCCACCAGCGGCTCGCCCGCGCCGGCGACGAGCGCGATGCGCTCGCCCGGCAGCGAGGCCACGCCGGAGGGCCCGGCGGTGTCCGCCGGGCGCGCGAGCGCGATGGCGAAGATCGCGCCCATGCTCGCGCGCACGGCCTTGGGCGAGTAGGGGTCCGCGCAGTCCGGCCCGAGAGTCACGCAGGCGGCGCCGAACGCGAGCGCGCTGCGCAGCACCGTGCCGACGTTGCCGGGGTCGCGGACGCCGTGCAGATAGACGCACAGCGGGCCGGCGGGGGCGTCGAGCCAGCGCTGCTCGTAGACGCCGATCGCGCGCGTGCCGGAGCCGAGCGCGGAGACGGCCGCGAGCGCCTCGGGCGTTACGTCGGTGAACTCGGTCCCGCCGATGTCACAGCCCGCCACGCGATACCCCTCGAGGGCGGGCCACCCGGCGCGGGCGGCGGCTGCGATCAGATCCTCGCCCTCGGCGGTGAAGCGTCCGGCGCGCTCACGCTCGCGTTTGCGCGCGAGCCGGCGCAGGTCCTTGAGGCGGGGGTTGTGGGGAGAGGTGATGGTCATTGCCGGGTTCTGGATCTATCTGCGATGGCTGTGGGGTCTGGGCGTTTTCGGTCGGGGTACAAAAAAGGCGCCGTCCCGTTGGGGAGCGACGCCCGGAGCGTGTCGATGTCGGTTGGGGTGATCAGGCGGCCGACGCCGACGCCTCGCGGGCGGTATCGGCGAAACGTCGGAACGTGTCGGCGTCGCGCACGGCGATGTCGGCCAGCACCTTGCGGTCCAGCTCGATCCCGGCGAGCGAGAGGCCGTGCATGAATTGGGAGTAGCTCATCCCGTTGAGGCGGGCGGCGGCGTTGATGCGCGTGATCCACAGCCGGCGGAAGTCGCGCTTGCGGTTGCGCCTGTCCCTGTAGGCGTATGCGTCCGCCTTCATCAGGGCCTCCTTGGCGCGCTTGTAGTTCGAGTGCGCCTCCCCGCGGAACCCCTTCGTCAGCTCGAGTGTCGCGCGGCGCTTCTTGCGCGCGTGCAGCGAGCGCTTGACCCTGGTCATTTGTTTGCTCCGAGCAGCTTCTTGACACGCGGGGTGTCGTGAGCGGAGAGGATCGCCGGGCGGCCCAGGGCGCGCTTGTGCTTGGGCGACTTCTTCTCGAGGATGTGGCTCGTGAAGGCGTGCCTGCCCCGCACCTTGCCCGAGGCGGTGACTTTGAAGCGCTTCTTTGCGCCGGAGTGTGTCTTCATCTTGGGCATATCGAGCGCAACAGTATGACATGCCCGGCCGGATTCGCCGTCTCCGATCGGGCCGAGGGCAGGCCGGCCGGCTCAGGCCGGCGCGTCCTCGCCGGCGGCCGCGGAGGGCTCGGGTGAGGAGGGAGCGTTCTCGGCGCCATCTGCGTCGGAGGGCTCGGGCGAGGGGGAAACGTTCTCAGCCACGTTCGCGCCGGTGCCCTCGCCGCCGTTCGTGGCGGCGGACTCCGAGGGGCCCGCGGCGTCCGCACCAGCGGCGCCGTTCTCACCGGCAACCGCGGCAGGCTCAACCGGTTCGGTGCCGTCCGGCGCCGGGCTGTCCCCGTCCAAGCGTCCTGCCAGCACCGCTTTGGAGGGGGCCATCATCATGGTCATGTTGCGCCCTTCCTGCATCGGGCGCTGCTCGACGACGCCGAGCTCTGAGAGCTCCTCGGCGAGGCGATCGAGGATCATCGTGCCGCGCTCGGGATGGGTGACCTCGCGCCCGCGGAACATGATCGTGACCTTGACCTTGTCCTTGTGCTTGAGGAAGCGCTCGACGTGGTGCTTCTTGGTGTCGTAGTCGTGCTCGGCGATCTTCGGGCGGAACTTGATCTCGCGCACCGTTATCTGCTGCTGGTGCTTGCGCGCCTGCTTGAGCTTCTGGGCCTGCTCGTACTTGTACTTGGAGTAGTCGAGCACGCGGCAGACGGGCGGGCGCGCCTCGGGGGCGACCTCGACGAGGTCGAGGTCGCGTTCGGCGGCGAAGGCGAGCGCGTCGGGGGTCTTCATCACGCCGATCTGCGCGCCCTCGTCGTCTATCACGCGCACCTCGGGCACGCGGATGCGCTCGTTGACCCTGGTCTGGTCCCGCTCGGGCGGGCGCCGGTCGAACCTGCGAGGTACCGGCACTAGCTGTGGTGTCTGCGCGTCAAGCTGAAATCAGGCGTCGCGCTCTGAGGATGGGCGGGGTCTCAACGGAGCCGAGTATAGCTCTGAATGCAAGCGCTCGCGGAAGCTTTGCAGCGAGACGGCGCCTGTGTCCCCGCCGCGGTGCTCGCGCACGGAGACGCCCTCCTCGGTCTGCTCGCGCTGACCGACGATCAGCATGTAGGGGATCTTGCGCAGCTCGGCCTCGCGGATCTTGCGTCCGACCGACTCGCCGCGGTCGTCGCACTCGACGTGGGCGCCGCTGTCGCGCAACTCGAGCGCGACGCTGCGGGCGTAGTCGTTGTAGTGATCTGAGACGGGCAGCACGATCGCCTGGACGGGCGCGAGCCACAGCGGCAGCTCGCCGGCGTAGTGCTCGAGCATGATTCCGATGAAGCGCTCGTAGGAGCCGAAGCAGGCGCGGTGGATCATGACGGGCGTGTGCTCTGAGTTGTCGGCGCCGGTGTAGCTGAGGTCAAAGCGCGCGGGCATCGAGTAGTCGAGCTGGACTGTTCCCAACTGCCAGGATCGCCCGATGGAGTCGGTCATGTGCATGTCGATCTTCGGGCCGTAAAAGGCGCCGTCGCCGGGATTCAGCTCGTAGGCGAGCCCCTGCTGCTCCAGCGCCGTCGTCAGGGCGCCCTCGGCGCGGTCCCACATGGCGTCATCGCCGATGCGCTCGGGCGGGCGCGTGGAGAGCTCGAGGCGCAGGTCGAGATCGAACAGCGCGTAGGTGGCGAAGGCCAGCTCCAGGCAGCCGGCGACCTCGTCTTGGACCTGCTCCTCGGTGCAGAAGATGTGCGCGTCGTCCTGGGCGAAGTGGCGCACGCGCAAGAGTCCGTGGAGCACGCCCGAGGGCTCGTTGCGGTGCAGGAGGCCGGGCTCTGCGTAGCGCACGGGCAGATCGCGATAGGAGTGGCGGCGCATCGCGAACAGGTGGGCGTGGCCGGGGCAGTTCATCGGCTTGACCGCGCCCATCTCCTCGCCCTGGGAGTCGACCGCGAGGAACATGTTATCGCGGTACTTGCCCCAGTGCCCGGAGGTCTTCCACAGCTCGGCGTCGTAGATGAGCGGCGTCTTGACCTCGGTGTAGCCGCGCGCAGAGGACATCTCGCGCGAGAGCGCCACGAGCTTGTTCCACAGGCGCGCCCCGGCCGGCAACCAGAAGGCGGCGCCGGGCGAGACCTCCGAGAAGGCGAACAGGTCGAGCTCGCGCCCGAGCTTGCGGTGGTCGCGCGCGCGGGCCTGCTCGAGGCGCTCCAGGTGCTCCTTCAGTTCGGCCGGAGAATGAAATGCGGTGCCGTAGATGCGCGTGAGCATCGTGCGCGTTGAGTCCCCGCGCCAGTAGGCGCCGGCGACCGATTGCAGCGCGAAGGCGCCGATCGAGTGAGTGCTGGGCGCGTGCGGCCCGCGGCAGAGGTCGGTGAAGGGGCCGTTGGTGTACAGCGAGACCGTCTCCAGGGGACGGTCCGCGGGCGCGGCGCTGAGGAGGTCGTCGATCAGCTCGACCTTGTATGGCTGGTCTTCGGCGACGAAGCGCTCGCGGGCGCGCGCGGGCGAGATGTCTTGGCGGGTAAACGTCTCTCCCGCGGAGACGTGCTCGCGCATGCGCGCTTCGATCGCCGGGAAGTGCTCCTCGGAGATGGTTATGCCGGGGGGGAACTCGAAGTCGTAGTAAAAGCCCTGTTCGATCGGCGGCCCGATCGAGATGCGCACGCCGGGATAGAGGTCCATGACGGCGGCCGCGAGCACGTGCGCGGCGTCGTGGCGGATCAGCTCGAGCGCCGCGGCGCCGCTTTCTTGGTGAGGATCGAAACGCGCACCCGGTCGGGCAGGGGCCGGGTCAGGTCGCGGACCTCGGGCTCGCCGCCGCTCTCACCGGCGGGGGCGTCCGGGGCGCCGATCTCGATCGCGAGCGCGGCGCGCGCCAGGCCGGGCCCGATCGCCGCGGCGGCGTCGGCGCCGGTGGCGCCGTCGGGAAGCTCAAGGGGCTTTCCGTCGGGAAGTGTGATGGTGATCGACATGACAGCGCTGGAGGCTACCCGTCCGGCGCACGGGTGCGTCAAACGCGCCACGGCGCGATGGCGCTCGGTGGCCTCTCGATCGGGAAATGGCGGGACCGTGAGCGAGTCGATACGCGTCCGCGAGGACCCTGATCCCGCATATTGAGAAACACCGGGTTGAGACACTAGTCTGCATGTGGCAGGATCGGCAGATGCTTAAGACGAGCCGATATCCATTTCCATCAAGCTCTCGCCCACGCAGATCGACGAAGTGGTGCGCGCGGCCTCGCGCAGTCGTGCGCCGAGCATCTCAACGTTGATCGCGGACACCCTCAATACGCCCCGCGCCGCGAACGGCGCCAAGCGCTCGCCGAAGTCGCGGGCGAGCCCTCGACTGAGCGGTTACATGCCGATCGGGGCAGTCGACCCGCGCTTGTCGCGCTCGCTGTTGCGAGGGTTGTCGATCCTCACGTGCTTCGGCCCGGACGGTGGTTCGCGCGGGATCGTCGAAATCGCCGAAGACCTCGGAATGAGTCCGTCGACGACGCACCGCTACGCGTTGACACTGGTGGAGTTGGGCCTGCTGGAGCGCTGCCCGGACACGCGCAAGTACCGCTTGCCGGGGTGATCGGGTGGGCCGTGCCGCATGCGGCACGGCCGGGGAGGTCGCATGCGACCTCCCCTCAAAGGCGCGCATGCGCGCCTTTGCCGTCGGCGCATGCGCCGACGGTTTGACGGGCCGCATGCGGCCCGTCACGGGTCAGCACATGTGCTGACCCGCCGGGAGGCGCATGATGATGCGCCTCCCGGGACCGAACGCTCGCTAGGCTGGCGAACGTGCGCGCGTTTCCCACAGCGCCCGTCGCGTCCGGCAGTTTGATCGTCGGTTATGCGGTCGCGGTGAGCACCGGCTCGCGCCAGGCCGAGCCCGCTCAGGCCAGCCAGGCCGACAGCTCTTCGAGCGCGCCGGGGATCACGTAGTAGTAGGCCCACAGCCCGCGACGCTCGGAGTCCACGATCCCGGCAGTGCGCAGCTTGCCCAGATGGTGGGAGAGCGTCGGCTGGGCGATGTCGAACAGCGGGACGAGCTCGCAGACGCAGACCTTGCCGGCGTGGCGGCGCAGCACGTCCACGAGCTGCAGGCGGATCGGGTCGCCGAGCGCCTTCGCCACCTCGGCCATCCGCAGCGCGTCCTCGCGCGCCACGTCGGGATAGACGACCGGCTCACAACAGCGCTCGCCCGCGGCTCGCTTCTGCTTGGGCGCAAGCTCCAAATCGACGGACATCAATTTATATATATCTATTGAAGCAATCTTTGTCAATGCAATAAGATCGCGGCCGACCATGGACTGCACGCCGATCGCATGACGGATCGACCCGGCCTCCCCCGCCGCGCTCTGATGGAGGCGATCGGCGCCTTCGCGCTCGTGATCGCGGGCTGCGGTGCGATCGTCACCAACGCCACGCACCCCGGCTCGCTGGGCGGCGTCGGCATCAGCCTGGTGTTCGGACTGGTGATCATGGTGATGATTTACGCTGGCGGCCACCTCTCAGGCGCTCATTACAACCCGAGCGTCACGATCGCCTTCACCCTCGCCAGGCATTTTCCGCGACGCGATGCCCTCGCCTATATCGCCGCCCAGCTCGTCGGCGCGAGCGCAGCGGCGCTGCTGCTGCTCGCGGCCTGGCCCGGAAAGCCCGCGCATCTGGGAACGACCCTCCCGAGCGTCGCCGCGGGGACGGCGCTGGCCTACGAGATCGTCCTTACCGCCTTCCTGATGCTGTTCGAACGCGCCGCCGGCGGCGCCCCCCACACCGCCCTCTCGGCCGGGACCACCCCCGCAAAGCACGTCCACCCCGAGGTGGTCGAAGTCATGCGCGAGCTGGACATCGAGCTCTCCGATCGCACACCACAGCTCCTCACCCACCAGCTCGCCGAGCAGGCCGACGTGATCGTGACGATGGGCTGCGGCGACCAATGTCCTTACATCCCCGGCAAGCGCTACATCGACTGGGACCTGCCCGACCCGAAGGGACTCCCGCTCGCCGAGGTCCGCGCGATCCGCGATCAGATCGAGGGTCGGGTCAAGGATTTGCTTGCCTACAGCTGTGACACGACCGGCTGATCCCGAGGAGGGCGCTCATCGAGGACTGCGAATCACCGACGATCTGACGATTCCCCTGTCGGAGGTCACGGTGCGCGCAAGCCGCTCCTCCGGCCCGGGGGGACAGCACGCCAACGTCACGGCCTCACGCGTGGAAGCGAGCTTCGACGTGCTCGCCTCGCGGTCGCTGACCGACGCTCAGCGCAGACGCGTGCTGGCGCGTGCCGGCTCACGCCTGGTGGCGATCGCACAGGACGAGCGATCACAGACGCGCAACCGCGAACTGGCGCTGACTCGCTTGAGCGCCCGGCTCGCGAGCGCGCTCACAATCCCCAAGCGCCGCCGCGCCACGCGTCCCACCGCGGCGTCGCGCGAGCGACGCCTTCAAGCCAAGCGCAGGGCTTCGGAGCGCAAGCGCGAGCGCCGCCCGCCCGCAGACTCCTGACGTCCGCAGTCGCTCCTGAAGATCCGTACGGTTGCGTACGCTTCCATCCGGACGATCACCGGCGCGCCGGGGGCGGTCGAGGTGATCCACTCCCCGCGCGCGACGCACATTCGCTAACGCGTCGGCCGCTGACTCGCTTGCCTCACGGCATAAGGGCCTATCCCGCAAGGGCCGCACGTCTGGATGCGCCCGATGGCCTTCGCGGAGCTTTGTCCTCGGGCTCGACATGGCACCACCATGCCTTCGCCCTTGCGTCCGCGCTCCGCTCGACCCTCGAACGCCCCAGCCGCACGTCCCTTTTGGGATAGGCCCTAAGCAGAGCTGACAGGTCCCAGATCGAAGCGACCTGCTCCGCGGTCGTCCAGAGCGCGAGTGACGGGACGCCGCTTTCGATGGCAGAGAAGCAGCCAGGCCGACGCATCATTCGGGGAGCGTTGCCCGAGATCTGCGCGTCAACCGCCAGCCATTGCAGCCTGGGCCTCAGCGAGCTTTGCCCGTATTTTGTCGGCACCCTCCTTGAAGTCGAGCACTGGGCGCACATCCCAGGTGACCAGACCAAACAGCGGATAATCCGTCATCAGGTCAAGAACCTCGCGATTGGAGCCGGCGTTCGTGATGCTGAAACCACCCCCCTCCAAGAACCCGTAGACGCAATCAAACGTGCCATCACCTGCCTTTCCCTTGAGCCAAGCCATGGCTGCGTCGAACTGCTCAGGCGTTGGAGACATAGGACCGGGTGTCGCACTGATCATGAACTTCATGAGAACTCCTTCCAAACCTCGGGTTTGCTTGCTCGGAGTATCCCACTCCGCAGGCATCGATGAAATAGCGCAGCCCCACCGTGTGCCCCGGGCTGTGACATAGTCAGCGCATGCCGCGCAGGTCCAGAGAGCCGCAGCCGACTTTCTTCCCGGTCCCACTCGTCGTCCTCGCCGTTTTGGCGGCCAAGGGAGCCGCCGGCGGTGCCGGCGCCGCAGCAGGTGGCTACGGCACCAAACAGGTGATCCACATGATCAAAGACAAGCGCTGTCCCGAATGCGGCAAGTACGTCCCCAAGTCCGCGCGAATGTGTCCCGAATGCGGCAAATACCGGTGGGCGGACTCGCCCGAGACCGAACCTACCGAGCCACCGGCGGCCACGGCCGTCGAGCCCAGCGGCCCCGAGAGATAAGCCGACTCGACCCCTCGCGCGCGTGGCGGCCAGCCAACAAGCGCAAGCGCAAATGGCAGAACTACGCAAGCGAAGAGTTCGACCGTAAGGTCGAACTCTGGCGTGAGCGTGCAGCAATAGCGCGCCAGAATCTCCCTCCGTGCGCGTCCGGCGACGAAGTCATGGCGCAGGCCCGAGCCGAAGTAGACGCGGCCGAGAAACACTGACGCTCTGCCTGGGTGTCGTGCTGGATTGCTACCCAAGCGCCGCAGCCAGCTCGCCCGCCTCGACCCGCACCGAGTGAGGCACCGTGATCGTGAGGTGTCCGTCGCGCTTAAGCAGCCATCTAACGTTGATGATCGTGACGCCGATCACCTTACCGCCAGGGCCATAGCGGACACCATGACCCTCGGGCGTGAGAACGGCATCGGCAGCCATGTTCGACTCGCCGCGGGTGAGGTAGAGCACGTCGCCATCCGCGTCGTAGTTGGCGCGCTCGAAAACTAGATCGTCGATCTTGACCTTCATGTTGTCCATCCGCTTGGCGATGCTCCGTGCCCGTAGCCGAGAGCGGTCACGATGCGTGGCGGCTCCTTTTCAGAGTCTACGACCACCATCAGCCACTTGCTAGGGCCGACACCCTGCTTGAAGAAGCGCTCGCGCAACGGTCGCGGGTCCGGCTCACGATGATCAGGTCGGAAGGACGGCGAGCACGACGGCGAGATAGGGCTCGAGCTCTGAATGCCCCTGCTGCGGAAGCAGGATGTGGCGGAGCCATGTGTCCTCGAAAAGCACCACTCGCACGCCCTCCGGCGTCCTCGTCTCAGCCAGGATCGGACGCTCGCTCATGGCCGGCTCGCTTTTGGTGCCGGACGAACGCGCCACGCCTCGCGATCCACGATGGACAACATGACCCCGAGGCTACCTACGCGCCCGGATCGCCGAACGCCCGGTCGACCATCTCGACCTCGCGCTCGTTCGGCGCGTAGTCGGCGTAGCGCTGGGTCGTCGTCATGTCGCGGTGGCGTATGACCCCCGTCCGATCTTCGGTGGCCAGGTCGTGATCCAAGCTAAGGGCTACAAGCACACCGTTGGCGTGAGCGCAGTACGCGATCTGTCCGGCACGATGCAGAACGAGGGCGCCAGCAAGGGCATCCTCGTCACGACCAGTGGCTACGGAAAGGCGTCCTTCGAGTTCGCAGATGGTAAGCCCCTCGAGCTGCTCGCCGGCAGCAACCTGCTCTACCTGCTCGAGAAGCACGCCGGCATCACCGCGAAGATCGAGCCGCCGGAAGACTGGACCGACCCAATGGAGCTGAGGCCCCTCGCGCCGCGCGATGCCGTCCCACACGTTGCCTCTCAGGGGCCGGTCTCGGTGGCCTTCGCGGCGCTTGGTGGTGTCGGCGGCGCCGATTGCACGTACGCCGAGCTGACGTCGTCATCTGCGTGGCCGTCGGCGATCGCCTGTTGCCACCGGGGTGCGAGCGCGGCCGTGAGCGGCAGGCGTAGGCCCAGCTGTTGAGCTGCGTCGAGAGCGAGACCGGCGTCCTTGCAAGCCAACCGGAGAGCGAAGCCCGGTGTGTAGTCGCCAGAGATCATCGCTCGCGCCTTCGCCACCGCGTAGGGAGATCCGAGTGGGGCATCGTCGATCGCCGCCGGGAACAGTTGCGGGTCGAGCCCAAGCGCCTGAGTCAGCGCCACGGTCTCGGCGACCGCCTCGACCTGCGCTACGAGCCAATTGTTGAGCACGAGCTTCATCCGCGTTCCCCCTCCGGCAGGCCCTAGCTGAGGGTTTCACGACCGATCGCGTCGAAGATCGGCTGCACCCAGGCCCGCGCTTGATCCGGACCGGAGGCGAGCACGATCAACTTGGCTTCCCGGGCGGGACCGTCGCTGCCGGAGACCGGCGCGTCGATGAGCTCGACACCGTGCTCTGCCGCAAGACCGGAAAGCCGGCCGATCCAATCGAGGCCGACGGTGGCCATCTGGATCCATGCCGAGCCCGGTCGCATCGCCTGTAGGGCCCCTGTGGGGCCGCTCATCGCATCCTGCACGGCCGCGCCATCGGCCAGCATCGTCAGCACGACATCTGCGTTCCGCACGGCATCGGCGCGTGTGGAAGCGAGGCGGGCGCCATCGTCTGCGAGAGGCACAGCCCTGGCAGCCGTACGGTTCCAAACCGACACTGGGAAGCCCGCGGCGAGCAGATTGCGCGCGATCGGTGCCCCCATGCTGCCTGTTCCCAGCACCGCGACGGTGGTTGCATTGGAGCTCTGCGGGGAGCTTGTCATCAGTTCTCTCCTTTCTCGATGGTCGCGGCTCTACGTGCGCTATTCGCCGGACGGCATCGCCTCGGGGGAAGGTCCGCCGATTGGCACCGAGTCCGTCATGATGCCCTCGATCTGCTCGAGCTCGGCCTCGCCCAGACTCAGCGTGGCTGCCGTCAGGCTGTCCTCGATGTGATTCGGGTGCCGGGCGCCCACGATGGCGACGCTCACGGCCGGATTCGCCAGCGTCCACGCCACGGCGAGTTGCATCCGGAGCGCGCCGACTCCGGCTGGGCGCCAAGCCGCAATCCCCTACGGCTCCGCTCCGCACTCTCGCCAACACGCTGGCTCACCCGCACACAGAACCGCGATCGGAGCCCCGATCGCGGGAGGTAAAGCGTCACTATTCGGTTTCCCGACCCCAAGCCGATGCGTTATAGGCCGTAGCGCCGGAGTCCACTTCAGTCGACTAGGATCACCCTTTCCAATCGAACCTGGGGGACCTGAGCATGGATATCGGCCATGAACGCCTCTTCAAGCTAGTTGAGAAATTGCTGAGTGGCGAGATCGTGTTACCGGACATTCAACGGGACTTCGTGTGGAGCGGTTCAAAGATCCCGCGACTGCTCGACAGCCTCTACAACGAGTGGCCCGTTGGGTCGATTCTGCTCTGGCAGACCGCGCTCGACGTTCCGATCAAGTCTGCGGCGGTCCTTCAGGGAACTGCGATCGGCGTGCGTCCCGCGATCCTTCTCGATGGCCAGCAACGCATGACAACGTTGGCGCGGGTAATGGCCCCAGAGCGCGTACCCGAGGGTCAGCGACCACCTGACGTCCGCTTCCATCCCGGACGGCGCGAGTTTCGCACGGCAAACGCGATCCAGGCAAAGGATCCAGCATGGCTTCGGGTATCGGAGATCCTCAAAGATGGCGCACAGTTCCGCGGGCTGTTGAAGCCCCTCAACTTGGACAAAGACGATGAGGACGCATGGTATGACGTGATCTCTGAGGTGGCGCAGAAGATCCGCGAATACCATCTGCCCGTGCAGACCGTCACGATCGACGATTACGAGACAGTCGCGGAGATTTTCAACAGAGTGAATACTGGGGGACGGCCCCTGAGCAAGGGGGATCTCATAATGGGCACGCTGGCAGCACGGTGGCCGGGCTTACCCGCAGTGAACGGACAACCCGAGACCAAGGGCGGTCGCCAACACATCGAGGAGTTCGAAGCCGATCTGGCCGCCAAGAACTGGCAGATCAATCGAGAGGTACTGCTGCGCATCATGAGCGTACTTGCAGTCAAGAGCCCCAACCACACTCGTCTGCTCGAGTTGACAACTGCCGAGCAGTGGCAGGCTGGCTGGAAGAAGACCATCAGAGCGGTCAACCACGCTGTGGAATTTCTTAAGAATGATGCCGGCATACCGGCTAAGTCTCTACTCCCCACCGAATACGTTGTGTTGCTTCCAGCGGTGTTCTTAGAGGAGACTGAAGGAGCGTTCGCCACTCCGCATGAGCGTGATGCGCTCGTCCGTTGGGTGCTTCTGGCAAGCGCGTTTGGGCACTACAGCGGGTCGCTGGAGACCACGCTCGCATCCGACATAAACACGTGGCGCGACGCAACAAACAGCGAGGCACTGGTGCAACTCCTGCGGCTTGCCCAGGAGCCACGAACACTGGACACCGCTCTCACCGCTGGAGATCTACTAGGCAAGACCCGTCGCTCTCCGCTGCTCAGGCTTTTGCAGATCGCAGCAGTCGCTGGCGATGCAAAGTCCTGGTGGAGTCATCGCTCGATCACTTACGACCCCGACCACAGCGGCGCGGCGGTCGAGATTCATCACGTTTTCCCAAAAAACTGGCTGAAGAAGAACGGGCTCGGTGACCACCCTGAGCTTGACACCCTTGCAAACTTTGCATTCCTCTCAAAGCACGACAACATAAAGATCAGCGATGGCGATCCGGCGAGCTATCTGGGAAGCGCCGATGAGGCAGAGTTGCGCTCGCAGTGGATACCGATCGAGCCGGAACTTTGGAGTGCGTCGAGATTTACGGACTTCTGCTTGAGGCGGCGGGAATTGCTTGCTGAGGCCCTCAACGGACTACTTGGGCTGAACCAAGTTGCCACATCTCCGGAACCGCTCGACGCCGACGAAGCACCCGAACCGGAAGTAGGCACATGGTCAGAGATTGAGTTCAACGCTGCCGCCCTCTGAATGGTCAACTCGCTGTAAACACTCGCGGGGCAGCTCGCACCCGGTGTGCATGGCTGCTGAGCATGCGCGGAAAGCCTCGCGGTCAGTTGGACGGCACCAACCCGTATTCCCGTGGCTTTTCGTAGCTGGGTTCGCCTACGTAGTAGTGCCGGTGCGAGTAGGTCACGGTCACGCGCCCTCCCAGTCCGCGAGTCACGTTGAAGAAACTGCAGCCGAAGCGTGACGGCGCGGTGGTTCGACAATGTACCTGCGGGGTGCCGTAAGAGACGACGGTGCCGCCTTCTTCAGCGACCGCACGGATGACGGCATGAGTTGCTCCCGAGGCCGAGCGCTGCGGCCGCAGCGCTCGCCGGCAACGCCAGCATCGTGAGAAGTGCCAGGAGGCTGAGTCGTTTCATGCGTGCTCTCTTTGATTGTGGTCGCGGCCCTACAGCCTTCGCCTGCGACACGATCGCGCTCGGGCCACTTGCGCGCGTGCCCCGAATCGGGCACCGGAGATCGTAGCGATGCCCGTCGATCGAAGCGCCCGTTCCCAGCCCGGCGTTCAAGCCCCGCCCCGTCACGGCAGGCACCACCCCGCCATCGAGGTCCACGAGGCCGCCTGATCGCCAAGCGTACTCCACCTGCCTATGGGTCGCTCTCGAGCGGCATGACGAAGACGAATTCGCGCAAAGAGCGGCGTGAGCTTCCTGGCGAGCGCAAGCCGTCCGCAGCGCGGCGTATCTTCATCAGCGATGACGGAACGACAGTCAAGCGAAGTCGAGAAGGTGCTCCTGCACATCAGCGACGCTCGGTCGCGGGCTCGCAGGGCGGCCGAGGCCTGCGCCCGGGATGGAGCCGAAGCTCATATCGTCGCGGCGCTGACCGATGCCGAGCAGCAGCTTGCCGCGCTTCACCGCAAGCTCTCACAGGGCACGTACTACGCGGTGCCCGACAAGTCCCTGAAGCTCGCCGTCTAGTCACGGGCCGGCTGGCCCGTGACCGCTGAGGACATCAAGCGCAACCTCGTCGAGTTCGCGCGCAAGTGGAGCCTCTACAACGGCAGCGAGCGCGCAGAGGCGCAGACGTTCCTCAACGAGCTGTTCGCCGCCTACGGCCGGGATCGCTATGAGGTCGGCGCGCGCTTCGAGGAGGCGCAGGCCGGCCGCTTCTTGGACCTGATCTGGCCACGGGTCTGCCTCGTCGAGATGAAGCGCCCGAGCGAGGCAGGGCGTCTGGCTCGACACCGCGAGCAGGCCTTCGGCTACTGGCGCAACGCCGCCGATCCCGAGCACAACCTCCCGGCACCGCATTTCGTTGTCCTCTGCGCCTTCCACCGCTTCGAGATCTGGGAGCCGGGTGAGTACCCCAACGCGCCGCGGGCTGAGTTCGATCTCGTCGAACTACCCGAGCGCCTCGACGCCCTGATGTTCCTCGCAGGCCACGAGCCGATGTTCATCGGCACGCAAGCCGCAGTAACGAAGGATGCCGTTGGGCTCGTCACGGGTCTCTTCGTTGCCCTGGGAGAGCGTCGAGCGGCGGCACCAGACGAGCTGCGCGACTTTGCGCTGCAGTGCGTCTGGTGCATGTTTGCCGAGGATCTCGGCCAAATCGAGGCTCATCTTTTCACGCACATCATCGATGAGCTGATCGTGCACCCCGAGCGCTCGAGCGCCGATGACCTGGGACAGCTGTTCGAGTGGCTCAACCGCGACGGACCGCGCCCAGCCGGCGGGCTCTATGCGACGACGCGATACGTCAACGGGGCGCTGTTTGAACACCCAGCTCGTGTTCATCTCGATCAAGAGGAGCTGCGCGTTCTGCGCCGTGCCTGCGACTACGACTGGCACAAGGTCGAGCCGCATATCTTCGGCTCTCTCCTGGAGGGCGCACTCGGCCGCGAAAGCCAATGGGCGCTCGGCGCGCACTACACCCACGAGGTCGATATCCAGAAGGTCATCAAGCCGTCAATCGTCGACCCCTGGCGAGAACGTATCGAGGATGCCTCGACGCTCGACCAAGTTCAACAGCTACAGAACGAGCTCCTCAACTATGTCGTCCTCGACCCCGCCTGTGGCTCCGGCAACTTCCTCTACGTCGCCTATCGCGAGCTTCGCCGGGTCGAGAGGCGACTGCACGAAAAGGAGCGCGATCTCCGGCTCGCGCAAGGCCGCAGGCAAGCCACGCAGGGAGCACTGACGGCGTTCTTCCCGCTGACGAATATCAAGGGCATCGAGATCGATGCGTTCGCAGTGGCCCTCGCGCGCGTGACGCTCTGGATGGCACACAAGCTCGCCGTCGACGAGCTCGACCTGGACGAGTCGACGCTGCCGCTCGAGAACCTCTCCGGCATCCAGGCGGCCGATGCGCTGCGCATCGACTGGCCTCGCGCCAGCGTCATCATCGGCAATCCACCATTTCACGGCGACCGGCATCTCCGTGGTCTGCTCGGCGACGACTATGTCGAGTGGCTCAAGGACACCTTCCACTGTGGAATCAAGGACCACTGCGTCTATTGGTTCCGGAAGGCCCAGGATCACCTGGAGCCCGGGCAGCGAGCGGGCCTGGTCGGAACGAACTCGATCTCGCAGAACCGTGCTCGATCGGCGAGCCTGAATTATGTCGTCGAGAACGGGGGCATAATCACCGACGCCGTTTCTTCACAAAAGTGGCCGGGCGATGCAGTGGTTGAGGTGTCGATCGTCAACTGGGTGCAGCAGCCAGATTCCGCTCCCGAACGAACGATGCTCGACAACGTCGAGACGGAGGGCATCGACACGGCGCTCCGGGATTCAACGATCCCGATCGCCGACGTGCCAGTTTTGCCGACCAACACCGGCAAAGCGTTCCAAGGGTTCCTCCCCGGGGCGAAGTTCGACATCACTGTCGAGGAGGCGCGAACCATCCTCGCTGGTCAGGACGCGCATTACAAGAATGTCGTGCTGCCCTACCTCGACGGGCGCGACATCACGCGCACGATCGACCAAAGCCCCACGCGGTACACCATCGACTTCGCGCAGATGAGCCTTGAGGAGGCCATGAAATACCCGACCGCGCTGAAGATCCTCCGCGAGCAGGCACAAGAGGCGCGAGAACAGAGCACAAGCTACCACCGCAACCCACGCTGGTGGCAGTTCCTCTGGCCGCGGCCCGAGTTTCGGCAAGCCGTCGAGGGGCTCCCTCGATTTATTGCCGGTACGGCAACATCGAAGCGCGTTCACTTCGTGTGGTGTGAGCCGCACTGGCGCCCGAGCAACTCAACGAACATCTTTGCGCTCTCTGAAGACTTCACCATGGGCGTTCTCAGCTCGACGATTCACATCGACTGGGGCATCGCTCGATCTTCTACGATGCGAACCGATCCCCGTTACACCCCGAGTAGCGCGTTCGACACATTCCCCTGGCCGCAAGCGACGAATGGTCAGCGCGAGCAGATCGGCGCGCTCGCCCGCGAGCTGCTCGCCATGCGCTCTACGCTCTGCGTCGAGCACGCGATCGGTCTCACCATGCTCTACAACCGCCTCGATGACGGTGCGTTCGACCAGCTGCTATCGCTTCATCGCAAGCTCGACTTGGCGGTGATTGCCGCGTACGGCTGGCAACCGGCGCTGCTCGCCGACACGAGCGAGCGGAATCGCCGGCTCTACGAGCTCAACCGGCAGATCACCGCTGGCGAACATTCTGACTACCAAGGCCCGGGCTGATCCGCCGCCGCAACCGAACTGACATTGCAGTTGCGACGACGCTGACGAACGACTGGCCCGTAAGGATCACGGCGACACGAGACGAATCGTGATTTGGTGTGATGCGGAAGAGATCATCGTAGGCGAACAGATAGAGCGCAGAGAAAACGATGTTGCTCCCCAAGGCAACTCCGACTGCCCACCATTGGCCAATCATGTAGCCGCCCAGTAGCGAAACCGCGAGGACCAGCACGACGTAGAGCGGCCATCCCCCAGTGGGCACGAAGTAGATCGCCAACAGCCCGGCCGCAAATCCAGCGGCGGCACTCAAGCTACGGAGGTGCATCAGCGCGGGTCCATCTCCGAGCCAGCGTTCGACTATCTCGTCGCGACGCACGTGAGGCCAACACTCGCGCACGGGTGCGCAACCCCGATGATCCAGCCCGTCGGAACGGGACCCCAGAACCTGCTGTCGTCCGATTCGCCGCGGTTATCCCCCAGCATGAACCAATGGTCAGGCGGGATCTTGATCGGCGTGGGGAAGTTGCACTCCGGACTCGACCCACAGGGCCTGATGTAGGAGTCCTGCTCGCGAACACCATTGCGGATCATGTGCCCTTCGACGATCGAGATCACATCACCCGGACCGGCGACGATACGCTTGACGAACTTCACGTTCGCCTGTTCAGATGTCGGTTCCGAGCATGCTGCCCCACCCAGCTTCACGATGTGAGGCTCCGGGCCACACACCTCCTTCACTGCTTCCTTCGATGGATAAAAGACCACGATCTCGCCGACCTGGGGCGTAGATGTAATCGGCCGAACGAGGACGTGAGCACCAATAGCCAACGTCGGTTCCATCGAGCCGCTCGGGACGCGATACTCGCGTTCAGGATCTAGATTCAGCGCGGCGCCCGCCGCCGCGGCGGTAGACCCCACCGTCACTGTCTTTGTCTTCGTCACACCGCACCCGGCGGCAAGTAGGCATAACAGGCCCGCGAGGGCCAAGAGCATTAGCGCGCGGGATATCCTTGAGTAAGTGTGCATGCGCTAGTGTTCTTCCACATTATTTTTGATTTCTTCTGCTTTTTCGTTCTGTTCGTCTTTGAGTTTTTGGGTGTTTTCTTCTTGTTCGTTTTTTAGTTCTTCGTTTTCGTTTTCAGATTTCTTGCTTTGTTCTTCTTGTTCTTCCTTCTGTTTTTCAGCGTTGTGTTCCTGTTCTTCTTTGAGTTCTTCGGCTTTGGTGTTCTGTTCTTCGCTGTGCTGTTCATTTTCTTCTTTGAGTTCCCGCACAGCCTTCTGAGTGCTCGCCGCCTTGGTCGAGCTTCCGCAGCCTGAGAGCGCGGGCACAGCAAGCACGGCCAAGACCGCGAACATGGCGACACGTAGCAACATGCGGCGGTGATCCTATCGATTCGCGCGTCACTAATCCCTATCAGAGGTAGCCTTCGCATAGGCCGTCTCCCCAACGAGCATCCACGTGGCCGAGGTCTCTCGGCTTGAGCGGGGACTTCGTGATCCTCACCTCACGACGCTCGTGCGACTGGCAGATGCCCTGGAGGTCTCTCCGGCTGTCCTCCTCCGGGGCGTAGCACCGTCCCGGACTTGAAGACGACGGATTCGACAGGCCCACCGCCCCTCCAACTGAGCGCTGCCGGGACCACTCAGACCGATGCTCACGACCACATCTTGGGGGCTCATGTGGGGAGTATGTGGGAAAACAGCCTCTGGCCCCACTTGGCCGGTAAGCCTGTTAACGCAAAAGACCCGTAAACACGGGGCCAAATGCTATGGGCGATACTGGGCTCGAACCAGTGACCTCCGCCTTGTCGAGGCGGCGCTCTCCCAGCTGAGCTAATCGCCCTGGGATCGGATCCAAGCCTATCAACGCATAAACGCTCACGATGGCCTTGGCGCAATAGGAGCGCCTGCGGCCTGTCGTCCACAAGACAAGGCCCGGGCGGAGCCTCCCAGCACACCCGGGCCTTGCACGCTCAGGGCACGATGATCGTCTGGGCTTCGGTGCCGTTGCCGGCTGATTCAGAGCCACTGGAGCCTGCTTCGCCAGGGATCACGACACCACTCGGACCCGAGCCTTCAACGCTGCCTTCGCTTTCGGCGCCTTCGGCACCAGGGACACGCGCTTCAGCTTCTCCGTAAGGACTCTGCGAGCCATACGGCGAGCGGTCGCCATAGGGCGACTGAGCACCGCCTGCGCCGCCTTGGACCTGGACCGTGCGCTGGCCGGCGGACGCCGAGGCGACTCCTTCGCCGGCCTCGATCTTCTTGACTGCCAGGGCGACCGTGTTCGACGCGATCGCGAACCCGACGCCGGTGCTCCCGGGCTGAGAGCCTTCCGAGCGCGCCGCCTCGCTGGCGATCTGGGAGTTGACGCCGATCACTTCGCCCTGTTCATTCAACAGCGGGCCGCCGGAATTGCCGGGGTTGAGCGCCGCGTCGGTTTGGATCGCGCCGGTGATCTTCGACCCGTTAGGAGCGGCGATTTCGCGGTCGAGCGCGGAGACGATGCCGCGCGTCAAGGTCTCGTCGAGACCGTAGGGATTGCCGATCGCATACACCGGATCACCGACCTGCACCGAGTTGGAACTCACGAGGTTCAGCGGCTTCAGGCCCAAACCGGAGGGATCGATGCGGATCAGCGCGAGATCCTGATTGGCTTCTTCCCCCACCAGCGTCGCGGTGCGGGTCACGTTCGATGACTTCCCCGGGCCGGCCACGATACTGGTGGCGCCCGCGACCACGTGGTCGTTGGTGAGGATCAGGCCCTTGTCGTTAAGCACAATGCCCGTGCCGCTGTCTTCACCCTCCGACGTGACGGCCTTGATCGACACGACCCCCGAGGAGTCGCGCTGGTAGATCTGGGTGGCCGTGAGTCCCGTCGAAGACACCTCCCGGCGCGTTCCGCCCGAGGAGTTGGCGCCGGCCGCCGCCAAGCTACCGGCACGCGTGACGGTGGATGTAGACCTCGCTCGACCATCGGAGCCCAGCGCGAGCACTGCGACCAGCGCGACGGTCGCCCCGGCGATCGCCGCGAGCAGTATGGGTGCGAGTAGACGTTTCACGACCACCTCCAGGTTGCAATGGGATCAGGCCATGATGCGAGCGCTCGCTGTGCCGGCGCTAACAATGTCCCTAAAGGTCGCTAACGAAGCCAGAAAAGGTGGATAACGGGATCCGAAACGCCCGATAAGGCGCCCCGCCGGAAACCGATCGTCGGCATCGACGTTCCCTTGGAGACCCGCCCGCAACGCCAGCGGCCCGATAACCTAAAGGGCCTCACGGCGACGTGGCGGAGTGGCTACGCAGCGGCCTGCAAAGCCGTCTACACCGGTTCGATTCCGGTCGTCGCCTCTGGGACAGTTATCGCTTGAGTTCTCAATTGGCGCGCTCGGTCGCTCGGATGGCCGCCGGGACGGATAATCGCCGTCGGGCCGGCGCGCGGGACAGGGCGTGAGCCCGGTCCGAGGCCGCGGGGACGCCGAAACGGCGAAACCGCCCAGGGGTGATCCCCCAAGCGGCTGATACGACCACTGAGCTGCGGACTACTTGCCCGGCGGCGCGCCGGGGCGCGGCTTGGGAGGGCTCTCCTCCCCACGCCCCGACTGCTTGGCGCCCCGCCCGTACGGTTTGTAGAGGCCCTGGCGCGCGCGTGTTTTCGCGACGCTCATGGACGCGTCGTGTCCGGCTTTCTGCTTCGTCCGCGTGCCCTTGACGCGTCGCGCGGAGCGCGCGGACCCGAGCCAGTCATTTTTGGCCGCGATGCGCAGCCAGTCCACGAGGCAGGCGACGTTCGCGCGCAGGCGGTGCCAGCCGAGTCCGACGGCCTTCGGCCGGTTCGCGAGCGTGTCGGCGGCGACGCGGTATCGGTCGCGCCAGTAGTCATGGACGCCCTCGTAAGCCTGGTGCGATTCCTTCAGCTCGTGGTACATGGAGTTCGTGCGAGGCAGCGGGAGCAGGGTCCGCCATTCTTCGCTGCACTGGATCGTCTGCTCGCCCTTCGCGCACTCCGGCGTGAGCTCGAACGTGCAGCGAAACCAGAGGCGCGGCTTCCCATTGTTCGTTGCGAACCGGGTCTGGTACATGACGCCCCCGCAGTGGTCGCAGCGCTTGACGCCGTGGCGGTCAAACCTTGCGCTGTCGTACCGCGGCCCGCCGCGCCACGGGAACACCGCCGCGGTGTCGTTCCTCGTCGTGTGCTCAAAGCACGAGGAGACGGAGAGGCCCTTGTCGCCGATCGCCGTGTCCGGCCGCCTGCCGGCCATCGCCGTCGCTCGGTCGTACAGCCCGGGGAACAAGTGGCACTCCACGGTGCTCGCCGAGTCGACGCTGGGAACGGCGCCGCCGGTGAAGTGGCAGATCGCCTTGCCGCTGTAGTAGCCGTGCCAGAAGCGCCTGAGGCGCCCGTTGGTTGTGTACGCGCGGACGCCGGCCTCCTCGTCGCGGGTCCTGTACCAGCAGCCGCCGACGCGGACGCGCTTACTGCCGTTCCTTCGTTCAACGCGTTCCGGTTCGGCGTCTCTTGAGTGCTGCTCGGCGTCCGTCGGCTCCTCTTCGTTCCACTGCTCACGCTTCTCGCGGGCGACGCTGGTTGCCGCGCGCGGCGCCCTCAGCGAGGAGTTGCGACCCCACCGGCGTTTGGATGAGCGCCACGAGAGGCGCTTGCAGGGGTCCCCGGGCTGGCAGTCGTGGACGAGCGCGGCGTGAGTCTCGTCCTCGGTCCAGTCAAAGTGGACGTGAGCCATGACGCGCTCGTCGTGGATGCGGCAGCGCTGGATGATGCGCGACGCGGCGTTCAGGAACTCGTCACCGGCGCTCTCCAGCTCGCGCAGCCGGCGATGCACGGTCGCCGACGAGGGCCTCCCGTTGAATCCGCACTCCCGCCACAGCTCGTCCGTCGTGTTCGCCCACCACGGCTGGATGTCAACGTGGCCGCTGACGACGAAGGCGACGGCGGCCAGCTCCCAGTGCCCGGGGTCGCGTCTGCGCGCCCACTGGATTTCAAGTTTGCAAGCCTCGCGCAGCTCGTCCCACGCCCACGGCTGGCTCTTCAGCAGCCGCACGATGTTCATGGAGCCGCAGAGATCCGGGCGCTTGGAGAAATCCGTCGCGCCTGGGAGGCGGTCCGGGGGTTGATAGCGGGTCTTTGGCATGGGCTGTTAGGCGAACATTCAGCGGACGGACGACCCCTCCCCTGCTGCCCTGGTTTGCTGGGCTCGGGGCGGTCTTGCCGGTCGTCCGCCTGGTTAGTGAAGGGGTATCGCGGCCCCCGAAACGCGGCTTTGCCGGCCTAGACGTTTGATCGAGCCGTGCCAATTGGCGAGTTCGTCGCCGCGCACCGCGGTCCACGATGCACGCAGCTTCTCGTCGCTACCGCCTCCGCCTGTGGGGGCAGAAATCACGAGCCCGTCGGCGCGGAGAGTCGCTGTGCCGAGCCCGATCACGTCGGCGGGGAGCTGCAGCCGCTGGGCGAGTTCGCTGACGCGCCAGGGCCAGTCCTCGGCGAGAACAAGCGCGAGGATCGCGGCCTCAACGGACCGCCTCCGCTCGTGTTGAATCAGGTCACTACTCTGGTTGTGCATGGGAGATTTGTCCTCCTGTGCCGGCTTCGGCGCGGCTGTAATCCGCGCCGAAGCCACTTGTGCGACCGGGCTTCCGTGCCGGCCCACCACATAGGAAAGCTCGATTTAGGGGCCAGCGCTCGAACATTCGTCGATCGTTCTAGTCGCGGGCGAGGCCATGTGATAGGCCCCGCCGTCGCCGCAGAGCCCTACGCAGGGCCGCTCGTGCTGTTGAATGGGCGACTATGAGGGACACCCATTGAGGGCTCTTGGCATAGACCTCGCTTGGGCGGACGCGGCGGTCGCCAACGAGACGGGCGTGGTCGCAGCCGAGCCTGACGGCACAATCGTGGACGCAGGATGGACGACGGGCGTTGAGGAGACACTCGCGTGGGCGAACGCCCAGGCAACGGACGCGGCGATGCTGTTCGTGGACGCGCCGCTGCTCGTCCTCAATCCGGACAAACAGCGGCTGTGCGAGAAGCAGGTGGGGCAGCGCTACGGCCGTTGGAAGGTCTCGGCGAACTCAACGAACCTCGGGAGCCCGCGTCTCGCCGGGGTGCGCCTGCGGTGCGAGCTTGAGGCCACCGGATGGTCCTACGCCGACGGCGTAGCCGGGCCGCCGCGATCTGGTCGGATCGTCAGCGAGTGCTACCCATACACGGCAATCGTGGGCGCCAATTTGCTCGGCTACGACCGCGAACGACCCCTCTACAAGCGGAAGCCCAAGGGCATCCCCACAGCGGAGTGGCGGCCGGTGCGCGCAGCCGCCTGTGACGTGCTCATTCAGCGACTCGCCGATCTCCGCAACGCGTCACCGGCGCTCAATCTCCGCTCTCATCCGGTTACCGCGCAGCTCCTGGACGAGCGCTCGCCGCTGAACGACCGGGCTTATAAGCATCGTGAGGACCTGATTGACGCGTGCCTCGCAGCGTGGACCGCCGTCCTGTGGGTTCAACACGGCACGGACGCGTGCCAGGTGCTGGGCGACGACGACGCCCTCGTTGACGACCAGGGTCGGCGTGCAACCATCATCGCCCCGGCGCGAACCATGCAGCGCCCAGACCGACTAGCTCAGGAGCGGTCGCTCACCTCTCCGGCCTCCGCCAGGCGGGCTTGAGTCTTATCGCGCGCCTCGCGGATCGTGTCGCTCGTCAGCAGGAGATCCAGGGCGCACCAGACTCGCTGGCTGCGGAAGACGTTGCCGGTGCGGACCGGTCGGGGCGGCTCGATTACCGGGCCGAGGCTGTAAAGGAAGTGCGGTTCGGAGGTCCAGTCGGCCTCGGGAATGATCTCGGGGATGTAGTCGTGGGGACGGGTGATGACCTCGTAGTGCTCAACGTGGCGTATCTGCTGGAGCCGGCCGTCAAAACGGAAGCCGAGATAGTTCGGCGGAGTGCGCGGCCAGCCGCCGCGTTTGCCACCGACGGGGTGGTAGTAGTGGTCCCGCTCCACGACGGTCTCCTTGAACGTGATGCTGGACCAGTCCAGCGGGTCCTGACCGAGGGCGACGACGTAGACGAGGTTTGAGGTCACGTTCTGCATCGTCATCAACCCCTTCAGGTAGACGTGTAGCTCCACTAGGAGCCTTTTCTCGGCATGGCTGCGACTCGCCGCAGCCGTCGCACTGGTCAGCTCCGCGACTCGCTTCCACGGCACATATGAGACCGGCACGCCATCAATCTCGTTCGGGAGCGCATTCACGGGCAGGTAGTACGGCGCGCACTCCGCGACGACGACGATCCGGCCTTCACGCTCGTCGTGTTCGTTGAGCCGGTCGGCGTACTGCTGGAGCTGCGAGTCCAGCGGAAGGTTCCACCCGCGCTTCGCCTCCATAACCAGGTGTAGGCGCTCGGTCTCAACCTCCACGTCGGTGCGGCCGGTGCCGTGCTCGCTCTCCTGCAGACGGATTGCCGTGACCTCACCCTGCTCGGCGTCGCCGAACGCCTCGGCGAGCACCGGGTGTGAACGCCTCACTCTGCGCGAGGCCCCAGCCGACGCTGTACGTGATGTCGTCCTCCTTGCTGCCTAGGAGGTCGAAAACCGTGCCCACGGGGCGGCTGTGCAGGGTCAGCTCGGCGATCTGCGCAACCTACCCGAGTCGCCGCGAGTGCGGCTGTCTTGGTCTCTGGACTGGCTCGCGCCGACACGTTGCGCGCTAACCCTGAGATTCATGCCGTTTGCAGGGCTATCCTGGTGCTCATGCCAGACGTGACCGCGACTGAGTTAGCTCGGGGGGTTCGGTCCTCCACCTACAAGGCGCCTGCGCGCGACGGTGAGCCAGCGCCTGCGTTTCTCGTCATGCCGACGACCGTGGGGCGGAAGGCCGTGCAGACCTTCCACGTTGAAGGCGCCGCAGCGGCCAGGGTGTACCTCGGCGGCAAGCTAGAAAACTGGCTCAACCACACGAACCCGAGCATGCGCGGCAACGCGACGAACACGGTCAAAGCACTGGACGCCTACATCAGCGCCGATGCAGCGGACGCCCGCGCGTTCGTGGGCCACGGCGAGAACGTAGTCTTGAATCTGCCGAGCGGGAGCGTTAAGACACGCGTGGACGTGGTGATGACGCGCCAACGGCAGCTCTCGGGGCGAGCGGTCTTCTGGGACGGCCAGCCGATCACTCTCAACGACGCCCAGGTGATCGCGTACCCGTACGCCGCCGCGCTCCAGCGCATGTATCCGAACGAGACGATCGCGGACATCTGCGTCTGGCAGGTCCGCCGGGGCAACCTCTTCCTCGTTCCGCTGTCCGACGCGCTCGCGCGCGCCGGTGAGGCGGATGCGGTGCTCGCCCGTCTCTAACCGATGCCGTGCGGCTCGCGGCCACGCACCGTCAGGAACTCCCGGACCTCGGCCTGGTAGTCCGGGTGGTCTTTGACCCAGTAGAAGCGCTCGCAGAACTGCTCCAGTAGATCAAGCGCTTTCTCGTGGTCATCCGCGAGCGCGCTCACCGCCTGAACGGCGTCACTCCCAGTCTCCTTCGGCTCAGCCAACGGAATCCTCCTCGTCCTCCTCGGCATCTCCCGCGAACATGGTCGCGCGCTCCGGCTCCTCGGCCTGGCGCGCCCGCTGCTCGATCTCGCCCATGAGTTTACGTAGGCCGTCGGGGTCCGACGGACCCTGCACGAGTTTCTTCTCCACGTCGCGGATGAGCAGCCTGTGGAGCTGTGCGCTGACCTCGCGCGCCTCCATTCCGAAGCCTGTGATGACCGTGGCGTGGTCGGATTCCAGGTCCACCCTGACCGGCAGCAGCACCCTCTCCCCTCCGTTGGGCCGGAACCATACGAGGAGGGCGATGTGCGCGAGGCGCTCGTGTTCCACGATCAGCTCGCAGGCCGGGCGCGAATCCAGGATGTGCTGGCCGTGGAACCTGACCGAGCGAACCTGGGGCTTGTCTACGGTGCTCTCGTCCAACGCGGTGGCTCCACGGCTCATCTCAAACCCAGCCATCGTCAGATTGGCGACCTGAACTGCGTCGGAGCGAAGGCTGGAGTTGAGGAGGTCAAGCAACACGAGCGTGCCGGCGTCCCATTGGCGATCATCCCACTGTGGACTTGAGCCGCTCGGCAGGGTCTCGTTGCGGGGCAGGCCGGCGGCCAGCTCCACGGCTCGCGCGAGCGCACGACTCTCTGTCGCTCCGCCTGCGCGCATCTCCACGAACGACGATCCGGGCCTGATCAGTGCCGAGGCGGTCAGGTCGCGTCGATCTGGTTTCAATTCGTACGTCGTCTCGCCGTCGCCGGCCTCAGCGGCCCCCACGCGGTACGAGCGGTAGACGCCGTCCACCTCAACGCCTCGGTTGGTCTCCTCAATGGTCCGGAAGATGAACCACTGGGCGATGCCGACCCGGATGTAGCGCCGCGCGTAGCCCTTGAGCCGCTCAACGACGCCCGCCGAGGGGATCGGCTGTTGGAGCGGGTAGAGGCGGGTCGTGTGACGCAGCTCGGTCGGCAGGTTCTCCTCGTACATCACGACAAGCCGTGCGATCTCGGCTTCGTTCGTCTGGAGCCGGCGGACGATCCGCTCAAGCAGTCCGTCGCGAGCCCCGGACTTCGGCACGCCGATGGACTCGGCGATCGCGCGGAGCTGCGGAAGCTTCAGGTTCGCAAGGGCGCGCTTCGCGATCTCGCGGTGCTCCTCCCACGGATCAATCTCGTTCTCGTCGGTCACAGGTGACGTGACCAGTACGTGATCCTCAACCAGGTCGCGTAGCACCCGGAAAGACTCGTCCCGAACCGGAACGCGGCTCGGAATCGTCGCCCGGTCAACACCTTCTTGCTTCGCAACACGGTTCGCGTCGCGAGCAGCCTGCTGCATAACGTCCAGCAGCTCGTTGAGCTGGTCGTCAAGCTCCTCGCGGGTGGTGGGGTTCGGCTGGTCAGTCATCGGTCGTACGGGTCCATGTTCCATCCTCGCACGCGGTTAGGTAGGCCTGGACGATCACGCCGGCAGCCGCCCGCTCAACCAGCCTCCAGTTCTCCGCGTCTTTGCGCCAGTGGGGATCTGTGCGCTCGCTCATGTGCGCGGCGAGCGGCTCGTCCTCGCGAAGGGAACTCGCGAGCAGCTCCACAAGGAACTCGGGCGGAGGGTCCTCGCCGTACAGCAGGTGTCGGGCGCCCCAGACGTGATCCAGCGCCTTGAACCAGACGTTCTTGCGCTCCTCGCTCGTGTCTTTGTAGAACTTCGCCAGCTTGAAGTCGTCGCGTGCCGAGCGCAGCTCGGGGTCCTTGAGGACGCGGGGCGCCATCCAATCACCCCGAGCGCCGAAAAATCCAGAGGACGAACGCGAGCGCGAGCAACGGCTGGGCCACAATGGCTGCGATCAGGGCGATCCCCTCAATTTCCAGGTCCGTTGCATCGGGGGCACCGGCGTGAGTCTCGTAGATGTGAGACCACGCGCTGCACGCTCCGACGGCGACCAGCAGGATCACGCCCACCGCCGTGAGCGACATGATCAACGGCCACCGCGATCGCGTCTCGCCAAGCTGGCGCTGAGCCGTCGCGACCCCAATGCTGAGCGCCGCGAAGAGCAGCCCCTCCACCGTGAGGAGCAGCGTCAGAGCATCCGTTGGCCCGTAGGCACTCATTCCAAAAGGCTCGACTTATCCCTCCGCGGATCCCGGACCGATGATTCTCGCGTCCTGCCCGGACGCGTCGCCGTGTACCCCCTACCCGGCCAGCCCCACGGGCCGCGCGCGACGCCGCACCAGGCCGTCGCCGTCCTGCCGTACGCTGTCAACCATGCTTCCGAAGCGGCCGTCCGCTCGTCCCAGCTCCTCCGAACTCCGTTGACTGACCTCGGCGACCATGACGGGCTCGTGGTTCTCCGTGACCGCGTGCCCACCCGAAGCCGTACGCGAAGAAATGCGGTCCGTGCTCCGGAGGGGAACGGCCCGGCCCCGTCCACGGCTCGTCCGTCACGCTGTTTGATTACGGCACGGGTACGCGCTACAACTACTCGCTCTAGCTGGAGCCGCCGGACGGCCCCCGGACGTGCGCCGAGGCGGCAGTTCTACGAAGCGGACGCCAGGGGACCGATGTCGAGCTCAATCGCGGGCACGATCCAGTAGGAGTCGTCCCCGACGAACCGGACGCCGCACCGGCCCGGCACGTGAAGGCCGTAATCGTTGCGCCACTGCTCCACGGCATACACGACGCATTCACGCCCTTGATACTCGCGCAGCCCGTTGCTTCCCCGCACGCTCCTGTACGTCGCGCGCGCGAGCAAAGCCTCTCCGAGTATGCCCTCGTCCCGCTCCGACGCCCTCGGCTCAAGCCTGCGCGCGGTCGCGACCCAGAACGAGTCGGGGTTGTCAACCACCACTCCGTACCGACTCGCCGTCGCCGCGTTCCAGTGCCGCGGGCACTCCTCCACCCAGTACAGGCGAAACTCCGTCCCATTGATGGTGCGGCCCGTGAGGACCTCCACGTATCGTGCGTAGCGCGGTCGCCTCCGCGGCAACGCGTCCAGCGCGAACCGACCACCCGGACTGCCGCCCGACGCATTCCACAAGCGGCGCTGTCTGCCCCGCCCCGCCCCCATCACCTCAGATTACGCCCCCAGCTATGCGTCTGTAAAGCCTCTGCGCCGTAGCGAGCCAAAAACGTCGGCCCTCCGATTGTCGGAGTACGATCACGACCCGCCGAGCTTCTTGAGGGCCTCCCACGAGCCTTTTGCCGTCGCGATGTCGGCCTCGGCGACTAGTAGGTATCGCCACGTCACGTCCACCTCGTCGCTTGCGGAGACGTGGTTGGCCCATCTGACGGCGGCCTCGCGCTTGCCGAGGACATCCTCGGCTTCCATCTCCTTGTTCATCTTCGTCTCCACGACCCAGTGCGTGCCGTCGGCGTCTATGACGATGAGGTCGGGGTTGTACTGCTGTCCACCGGAGTTCCAGAGGATGGGCAGCTCTTTGATGTGGAGCCTGACCCAGCAGCTAACCGCGTCGTCGTTGTCAACCATGTTCGCCACGGCACGCTCAGGGTTGGTGTCAAACCACTCAACTGAGAAGAGCGATCGTTTCCAGCCCTCATACGCCAGGGCTTTGCTGAACGGTCCGAAGCGATCGTCGCTGACCTCCTTGTCGGTCGCTCGGACCGGGTTGAAGTCCTCTAGCTTGACGACCTCGCCGATCTTGGGCGGCGGCATGTAGCGTTTCTGCTCGTCGGCTACGAGCTGGACGAGCCGAGCGCCCGCCCGCTCAAGATTCGCCGAGAGAACCTCCTCAGCCTTCTCCCCCAGGCCGTCAAAGAAGGCGTCCAGGAACCGCTGGAGCGCGGCGCGCTCCTCCTTGCGGGCTGGCACAGCCGGGGAGGCGAGCACGATGTCCGTGAGGTTCTCGCGCAGTTCGGGAAGGGCGAAGAGGCTGGGGATGGAGCGGATGTGATCGGCGGCCTCGGAGCGAACCAAGACGGTCCGCTTGATGCCGTCGGGGCCGACGACGACGCGGGCACCCACGAGGGTTCTGCTCAACTCTCCGTCAGGGTTGGCCGCCAGCATCGTGCCGAGCTTGCGGAAGGCGTCGGTCTCGGTGATGTCTGCGAGCGAGAAGCTGCTCTCAACCGTAGTCATGCGCAGGACCGGAATGACGATCGTCGGCGCGTCAGGGCGTCGCGGGATCTCCTTCTTCATTTTGAGGACGGCCCGACTTGCCTGCGCCGTGCGCTCCGCAACGCCGGTCACGACGGGCGCTGCTTGGCCGTCCGCCACCGGGGCCGGCGCGCCGCCCTCCCCCACTATCGGCTCCGCTCCCGCCTCAGTGCTCTCGGTGACGACGACTGTCTCGCCTTGTGCGTTCACTCGCAGCGCTGCCCGAGTCCGATAGTCAATGAAGGCTTCGTTGAGAACCCCGGCCTTCTTGAGTAGGTCCTCGTAGCGCTCGTGGGCGACGACCTCCAGAGTGTCCAGGATCTCAACCTCGGTGTAGGTGCCGAACGGCAGCCGCATTCCTCGCCCCAGCGTCTGCTCGGTCAGGATCTCCGAGACGCTCGAGCGCATTGAAGCGATCACGTAGACGTTCCTGACATCCCAACCCTCCTTCAGCATCCCCACGGAGATGATGATTCGCACGGGAGACGCGGGGTCCTCAACCTCGGCGAGCGCCGCGAGGGCCTCGTCGGGGGCTTTGGAGTGGACTACGAGAACGGCGTCGGCGTACGCCCCAGCGAAGAACTCCGAGGAGCTGAGGATCGCTCCGTACTCGTCGGCGTCCTCAATGCTCTTCGCGACTACGAGCATGACCGGGTTGAGCGTCTCCTCGCCGTGAGCGTGGGCGTAAGCGTCCAACGCTTCCTTCTTGGCCTGAAGCAGGGTCACGCCGTCCGTGGCTTCGTGTTCGGGTCGGTCCGGTCGTCGCGGCGTCCGACGATAACCGGGGTCTTCACGAGCTTGTCGGCAATCGCCGCTGCGAGCGGGTAGCGGAAGATGATCTGCTCCTCCGGCGTCTTCTTCGCCGGGGTCGCCGTGAGCCCAACGAGCACCCACGGATTGAGGTCGCGCACCGCTTTGGAGAACGCCGGGCCGTAGTAACAGTGGTGCTCGTCCGCGAAGACGACGAGCTGCTCAACGGCCTGGAGATGCGCGTAGAACTCTGTTCCGAGGCCCTCCTGGAACTTGTGGGTCTTGCGGCCGGTTTTGGACTCCGGTTTGATGAGCGACTGGACCGTGAAGAGATAGATCTTGACCTGCGTAGGGTCGTCCATCGCCGCGCGCATCGCCGGCGTCGCGAAGTTGTCGGCGGTGATGACTACGGGGCGGAAGCTCATCGGCCCGAGCAGGCTCTTCGGGTGCCCGGGCGTGAAGTTGTCTTTCGTCTTCTCCAGGATGGTCCGGCCCGGGGTTATGACAACAAAGTCCCGAACATCATTGGCCGCGGCGAACAGCTCCATGGCCGCAGTGAGGATGTACGTCTTCCCGACGCCGGTCGCCGAGTCAATCACGGCCTCAAACGGTGGCGGCTGGCCGTCTACGTCGTAGTGCTGGGAGACCTCGGCTGCGAGGGTTTCAACGGCTTCTCGGTTCGGCGCGCGAAGGTCTAGCCGGGACGCGATCTCAGCGATGGCGTCCTCAAACAACTGGAGTTCCGACACGCTCTAAGCCTTAGCTCCGACTGTGGGCGTTGCGCCATTGGAGCCGGACGCACTCGCCCCGTTGTCCGCGATCGCGAGGGTGAGCTGCCCGCCCGCGCGGTACTCGTCAAGCAGGGCGGCGGGAATCTTGCGCAGGGTTGAGCCGGGGCGCAGCTCGCGGAGCACTGGTCGGGCGTCCGTGTCAATACCGGTGCCGCAGACGACGACCCTCTCGCCTTCGGGCAGCGCGCTGTGCAAGATCCGGACAACCGACTCGTTGGCGATGCCGTCCACGACGGCGAGACGAGTCCGGCCCTTCCTCCCCGCGAATGGCGGCTCCTCCTCGTAGACGAAGCCGAGCTGCGCCGCGGTGGCCTCGGCGAGCGCACCGTTCGTCATCCAATCGGCCAGGAACACCATCCCGTCGTCGGCCGCAAACATTGATGCGGCGACCTCCAGCACCCTGAAGCCACCACCTCCAGCCCAGTTGGCGATCTCCGTGGCCGCGCCGGAGTCCGCGCCTGCGACAACACCTGAGAGGCGGGGCCGCGCAAAGTTGCTTACCGTCGCGGCCTCCCGCTCAATCGCAACCCATCGGCGACCCATCTTGTGGGCGACCGCCGCGGTCGTTCCCGAGCCGACGAACGGGTCCAGCACGATGTCCCCCGGATTGGAAGCGATTTGGACGATACGAGCCAAGAGAGCCTCGGGCTTTGGGGTCGCAAACGGGTCTTGGTCCGGGAAGAGGCTCACAATCTCGTTCTTTGCGGTGCCCGTAGTCCCGACCTCCTCGTGGGGCCAGATACTCACCGGGACGAGGCCCGCCTGCACCTCGGATAGGAACTTCTTGAGCGCGGGCACGCCTTTGCCGTCCTTTCCGAACCAGACTCGGTCGTCAGCAATCAACTCGTCAAGGCGATCACGGGTGAATCTCCAGCAGTTGCCAGGAGGTGGATTTAGCACGCGTCCCGCGGGAGTCGTCAGGGAGTAGAACTGTGCCTCGGTCCCGTGTCCTCCTTGGGCATGCATCGGTGTGGCCTTCCAGGGTCCCCGAGGGTCATCGTCCGGGTTGGAGTAGCGCCCGATCTGCGCGTCGCTCGGCGGAAGTAGATTGCGGGTGCTCTTCCACTCGTCCCTGTCTACGGCGTAGACGAGGATGTAGTCGTGTTGGGTAGAAATGTCCTTGCGATTCTCCCTGGTGTACGACTTTTGCCAGATCACCGTCGCTACAAAGTTGTCGGCGCCGAACACTTCGTCCATGATGCATCGCGCGCGATGCATCTCAGAATCGTCAAGATGAAGCCACACTGTGCCGTCTCTCCGCAGTAGTTCCTTGATCTGGAGGAGACGATCGCGGAGCATCGTGAGCCAAACCGAATGCTCTAGTGTCCTGCGCCGTTAATTCGTTTTAGAAGTCGTGATATGGAGTTGAGGATCTGCTCGGCGGTCTTGACCCAGATAAATGGTTTGGGGTTCTCGTTCCATGCCGTTACCCAGTTGCGGATGTCCTTCTTGAGTGCTTGGACTGAGCGGTGATCGGAGCGCCTGAGTAGATCGTCGGTGAGGTAGGCGAACCATCGCTCGACCTGGTTGATCCAGCTGGAGTACGTCGGGGTGTAGTGCATGTGGAAGCGGGGATGGGTATCGAGCCAGCGTTGGATGGCTGGGCTCTTGTGTGTGCCGTAGTTGTCGCAGATGAGGTGCACGTCGAGGTGCTGGGGTACCTGACTGTCGATCTTGGTCAGGAATTTCTTGAACTCGATCGTGCGGTGACGGCGATGAGTCGAGCTGATCACGGTCCCGTCTTGGGTGTTAAACGCGGCAAACAGGCTCGTGGTGCCGTGGCGCAAGTAGTCGTGGGTGCGCTTCTCGCACATGCCGGGCATCATCGGAAACGCCGGCTGAGACCGCGCCAGTGCCTGCACCTGGCTCTTCTCATCAACTGATAGGACCACGGCGGCCTGCGGCGGGTTCAGATACAAGCCACAGATGTCATAGACCTTCTCCACAAACAAGGGGTCGGTCGACAGCTTGAACGTGTCCGCCCGGTGGGGCTTTAGATCAAACGCCCGCCAGATCCGCCCGATCGTCGACTTTGACAATCCCGAGCGCTCAGCCATCTTCGCGCGCGACCAATGCGTCGCGTTCTCCGGTGTGGACTCCAACGTCGCCACCACCACGTCCTCGACCTGCTCGGCGGTGATACTCGCCGGGCGGCCCGGACGCGGATCATCCGAGAGCCCGTCCAGCCGCAGCTCACAAAACCGTCGGCGCCACTTCCCCACCGTCGGCGTTGACACCCCACACGCCACCGCAACATCCTTATTGGAGTGCCCCTCCGCGCATCGCAAAACGATCCGCGAGCGCAACGCCAACGCCTGCGAAGACTTCCTACGCCGCTCCCACCGCACCAACTGATCGCGCTCGGCGTCAGTCAACTCCAACACCTGCTTGGGCCGTCCGGTTCTTGGCATGCCACAGCATACCATACTTAAGCACCGAACTTAAGACGCAGGACACTAGGTTGTCGTCATAGTGGAGGAAGCTTTGCTGCGTGTTGAAAGGTGGGTCAAGGTATGCGAGCTTGACTTTGCCGAGATACTCGGATGCAAACTCCGGTAGCCGAGACAGGCTTGTCAGGGCATTGAGGGCGTCGCCCCGAATAAGCAGGTTGTCGGCGGCCCGAGCCCTTCCCGCGATCCCGACCGTGGCCGCGTCGTGGAGGAGCCGGACCTCGGCGACGCGGTAGTCCGCTGGCGAGAGCCATTCGTAGGAGCCGTCCTCGTGGGCGAGGAGCCGGAGGTCCTTGTTCGTCCAGGTCAGCTCCAGCCGGCCCTCGTATGTCGTCATGGGACCACGCTCACAGGATTAGGTTCCGGGGAGTCGGCGCTGGCGTACGAGCATGATGGGCGCATCGTGAGAGCGTACGGCAGGGCTGCGATGGTACGCCGTCGCGACTGCTCCGCGCGCGACGGCGAGGGCTGTGGATGCTCGCAAAGTCGGGGTTCGCGTCCGGCGCGTCGGAGAACCTTGCTGTAGAAAGACGAAGCCGCCGCGCTCCGCGTGCAAACGTCGCGCGACGGCTTCTGTAGGACATAGGGCGGCCATTCGTGGCCGCCCTACTTATGCAGCGACGGCTTGGCCGTCGTCCTCGCCTGTCCGGCGCGGTATCTGTGGCTGCTCCTCGGCCTGGAGCGTGCGAAGGAACGCGCTCAAGCGGTCCACGTCGCCCTTGTCCAGCCGAGTGGGCAACCGTAGTTGCGCCATCTGCCCGCTCCTCAGTGGGAACGGGAAGTCCACGAAGCCAGGGCCGCCGAGACTCGGTGTCTGTGCGGGTGCCTGTGCCACGAGGGCCTTCGCTGCCTTCGGCTTGGCGTCGCCGTCCTGCTTCGGAGACGAGCCTCCCCGCCTGAACGTGGGCGGACGGCCCGTGCTCAGGTAGTGCTCGTGAGCATCCATCGCGTTGCGGAGCCTGCGTCCGTACGTGACGATGCTCTCCGACTTGTACTGCGAGCCGGCGAGCGTTTGGAACCGGGCCAGGTAGTCCGCCAGGTCAATGCCTGAGATATCCAGGGACGCGTACTGCTCGCCCTCCACCGTCTCAAACACCTTCCTGATGGCGGTCCGCCACGGATCGGCTTGCGCCACCGTCGCGTAGCCCTTGTCAATCAGCCAGTCGCAGTATGCGAGCAGGCCCTCAACTGTTCTGTCTTGCATCACAGCACCCATTGGCATTCTCCTTTCGGTTGATGGGCACCGTGCAGAGTCGCACGAGCACCGGATAGATCTTTTGGGCGCCTCAGCACCCGCGACCGGGATACTTAGGCGACTTTCGGGATCTCACCTGTTCCCCATCCACCATCCATCTCGGATCGCATCGGGCAGACGCATCCACGACGCTCCCGGCGACCCTCCAAAATCCCTGCAAACAAGCACTTTCCATGCGCGGCGGGGAACGCACCCGGCCGCGACACTGGTGCTGGATGGATGTCGGGCCGCTCGCCGATGGCGCGCTCGCGGCGCTAGGGCAGCAAGTTGTGCAGGTACGAGATGGAGGTCGCTGCCGAGGCGATAACGGCTTCCGCCATTTCCTGGGGGACTTCGTGTGGCACTTCGCCCGCGCCGTGCCCGCCGCGCTTGTTACGCGGCGACGCGGCGCCGAGAACGCAGTACTGCATGAACTGGGGGACGATCCCGGCAGCCACGAGATGCTCAAAGAGCTTGAACGCTGCGTCCTTCTCGTCGTACGGTACGCCGCGCTGCGTGAGTAGGACCTTCATGGTGCCCTCAACAGCGCAGGCCGACTCGTGAACCGACTGGCGCAGCGCTGTCGCCGTCCCCAGCGCAAGCTCAGACCGCGCGGAATCAAAATGGCTCTTCGCGCCGAGGAGCCGCGGGTCGCCGATCGCGCTCAACGCGGGGCGCATCGCCGACGCCTCCACCTCCGCGTCTCCGATCCAGCGGAAGCCCTCGCTCGCGGTGAACTCCCACGGGATGCCGCGCTTCCGGCAGATGCTCGTGATCCGCTCAACAGGGCTAGCCGCGAGGCTCTGCTGACTGACGGCCTGGAAGACGGCCAAGCGATAGTCGGGCTCGGGCATATGCAGCAGCAACGCGTTCGCCACTCTCTCTTCCGCGCGCTGCGTATCGCCGAAGGCCACGACGGTCGGCTGTTCGTTGGCGGCGCGCGCGACGGCGTTGGTCATCCGATCGGCCGGCGCGTCCCCCCACACCTCTCGCACGGCCACCGTGTAGTCCTCAAAGTTCGCGTAGCTGTCCTGGAGGAAGCCGTACATCACGGCCCGTTCCGAGCACCCTTCAAGCGTGTTCAAGATGAGCTGGCGCGCCGCCTTGTCCATGCCGGTGGCCGGACGCTGCGACGCGGTGTCAAGCATCGGATTAGCAGTGTCCATAGACCCGGAGTTGAGGATCGCCGGCTGCTAATCGAGGATCGGCGGCTCGTCGCCGAGGATGGCCGAGCCGACGGCCGACGCGTTCGCCGTGCCGGCGTGCGCGCGCCGGGCGAACGCCGATCCGATTGTCGCGCTGTCCGTGGAGCGGTACACGAGCCGGCTGCCGACCAGCGTGCCGACGTAGCGTCCGTCGGGGCCGTACGCCTTCTTGCCTTTGAGCTTGGCGACGTGCGTGCCCGACCGGGCGAACAGATCGTCGCCGGACCGGCGGAGCGGACGCCCTTCCTTCGTGTACAGGGTCGCCAATGCCTATCCCTTCGGCGGGTACGGGTCGTGACCAGGCGGAACCGTGCTCTTGTCGCGGATGCGACCGTCCCGCCCCTGAGTGACCATCTCTCCGCCGCCTTCGTTGTGGAGGTATCCGTGGGCAGCCGCCTGGGCCTCTGATTGGGTCTGATGGTGTGAGCTTGCCCGTGACGCCCCGGGCTTCTTTACGTCCCACCCACCCTCGGGGTTGGGCGAGACAAATCGTGTATTGGGTGCCATGCACGGATTATTGCACTGGGCTCAGACGAACACGTGTTCGCGTTGACCCCGCAAGCCCCTGCCCGCCTCTCGGCGCCCGATGCCTATCGGATACAGCCAGCGAACCCAGATATGGGCCGCTCGCGTTTGCGGCCTAGGGCTGGTCGTTTCGCATCGCCGAGGCGCCCGATTAGCTGCTGGGACTTAGGACTTCGCCGCGGCGCGCGCGATCGGCGCTCAGCTTGTCGGCAGCGCTAACCAGTGCGCCCGGCGAGACGCCAAGGGCGCCCGCGATCCTCACGAGCGTCGAGTAATTCGGGTTCCGCACGCCGCGCTCCACGCCGCCGAGATGCGTGACGTGGACGCCCGCGGCGTCGGCCAACGCCTCCTGCGAGAGCCCCAGCTTCTCCCGCCGGTCCCGGATCGCGTCGCCGAGCGCGGCGTGCTCCGGTGAGCGCGGCTGGCTCTGGCGGCGGGGCGGCACCGCCGGAGCCTCCCCTAGAACGATCGACGAGGTTAGAGCACAAAAGTCCGAATACGCGGTACACCATGCCGACCCCTAAGCGAACCAGCGAGGAGACAGTCATGGCGATCACGAGGAAAAGAGCAATGTCAGCCGCGTTCGGAGCCGCAGCTCTGAGCGCCGCTGCCGCGTGCCCGACAGCGAACGCCGCCCAGGCCAGCGCCCCCGCCACGGCCGCGGCGGCCCACCACGCGAAGCCTCACCGCCGGCCAGCGGCCCACCGTGGCCCGTACGTATACCGGGCGACGCTCGGCGCGAACGTGAGCGTCACGGGGGACAACATGTTCTGCGCCGGCTCGGCGGTCCGGTTCGTCGGCGTGAACGTTGACCCGGAACCCGGTGACAGGGCGGAAGCGCTCTGGGAACGCGCCCCCTCCTCGTGGAAGCGGCACTTCACGCTCAACACCTCGCCCCAGACGACGATGAGCATGCCCTGGAGCACGGCGCAGGAAAAGCGCGAAGCCGAAAAACACGGGGGCAACGTGCCCGACCCGAAGGGTGTTTGGGCGACGGCGCCCGCGAGCCGCGTCTGCGCCGCGACCACGGCAAACGCCGGCCTCGGCAGCGTCGGCGAAGCGGTCGTAACGTGGCGGCTCCCCGCGCCCGCGACGAGCGTTGGCGCGCTCCTCGCGCGAGCCCCGGTGAGCGTCGCGATCAACGAACTCGCGGCCAACTTCCACATTGAACCCGACGGCAGCGTCCCGCCCTTCAGCTCGGCCTCGTAGCTCGCCCGCGGCGCGGGCGGGTCGCGGGCAGCTCAAACGGAGCCGCTTGCAAGTGGAACCACTCCTCATCCTCAGGAGCGTGCGCGAGGTCTCGTTCCTCGCGAAGCCGATGGAGCCGCAGCGGGTGAGCCAGCGGGCGTTTGACGCCGCCGCGGAGGCGGCTCGCTCCGGGACCGGGCAAAGCGCCGACCTACCCCGGGCGAGGCAGATCACCGAACAGCTCGGCTTGTCGTGGCGTGACGTGCTCGCCGTCGCCCACGAGCCGGAGGCGCGGCAGAACCAGTTGCTCGCGCTGAGGGCGAGGGGGTCGCGCGCGGATTGGGTCACGGCGGAGCACGTCGTCGCGGTCCTCCAGCTCGTCGCGCGGCGGCTCGGCGCGGAATCGTTGACGACCGGCGAGTACCGCGCGGAGCGGGCGAGGCTGCTCGCCACCGAGCGCTACCGGCCGCGGAACGATCGCTGGCTGCTGCTGCCCGACGACGAGCAGGTCATCGCGTGCGCCGGCTCGTGGGACGCCGCACTCGGCCTCGCCGGGCTCGCAGCGACGCGGGACCGCGCCCCCCGGGGCCAGCCGGGCGCGCCGACGCTCGTTGACCTCCTGGAGCGCTTCCACAGCGAGCACGGCTTCCAGCCGTCGGCGCGGGACCTCCGGGCCTTCGCTCGCGGCAACGGCGTGCCGTACCCGTCGGAACGCGCACAGCGCTTCGGCGCCGCCGTGGAGGAGTGGGTCGCGTCGCGGAGCGCCCGCGGCTTACCGGAGCCCCGCGTCGTCCAGCACGCCGGTGGCCGAGGCAAGCGCGCGCCCGACTACTCGGGGAACGTCCGCGCGGCGCGACCCGGGGAGCGTCGACGCGAGAAGTGGACGCGCGCTAGCTGCGCCGCCGCCGTCGCCCACTACCTCGCCCAGCTCGGCCGCGGCGAGCGGTCAACGCAGCGCGGCTACGCCGACTGGGCCGCGACCCAGCCCCGCGGAGCGGCGCCCGCCGTCGCCACGATGCAGGCGCTCGGCGGGTGGGAAGCGGTGCGCCGCGATGCGCTTCAAGTCGCCGTAACAGCGGACCGATAAAGATGGCGAATCCTGAAAAGTGGGACTCGGATGCGTCGCCGAATACAGCGAAACCAACGCCCACCTACCCCCGCCCTCAACCCGCAAGCGCTGGGTCCCGTGGACGACAAACTCAACACGGAAGCATGGACGCTGCTATCGGTCGGGCTCGGCACTGGCCTTACTGCCTTTGTCGGCGGGCTGGCGACGAGCTTTCACTACAGCGCGCTTCTCTCCGCCTGGGCGGCGTTCCCGATTCTCGCCGGCTGCTTTGGGGGTGTTGCGCTACTCAACCCGCTCGCCGAGCCGCCGACCGCGGACAGCGTTGAGACGAAGCGCCTCTGGGTTCAGCGCGGGATCATCGGACTCGTATTCAGTGTTCTAATGGCTGTCGGGGGCGCCATACTGCTCGCCTCAATTCCGTGATCCTGGCCGAGCCGCGCTGCTGCGTTCGGTCAAACGCCTCGCCTCGGCCTGCCACCTGCCAGCCGTCGCGTTGACGAGTAGGAGCGTTGCTCCCATCCAAGCAGCGCACAGCACGGCTCCGAGGACGGGGCGCCCCACCGCGAAGCCCACCCCGAGGAGGGTTAGGTTCACGCTCACCGGGATGCCCACTCCAGCGAGACGAGCCCGGCGCCTCAAACGGACTGCCCGTTCGTCGGTGTTATTCAGGTGGCTGCCCGCGCTCGGCGTCATGTCGTGAACATACGATGCCAAGCCAACCTTTGCCCGCTTTTCGCTAGCTTCCCAACGGATCACGGGGAGGGCGCAGGGTCGGTCTGGAGCCCCATACCTCGGCAGGTGCCGCGGTGCCCGCGGCGAACCGGGTTGCGTGGCGTGGGAGGAACCCCTCATGCTCCTCCGTGGCGTGCGCGAGGTCGCGGCGCTCGCGAACCCCGACGAGCCGGAAGCGGTCACGCACCGCGCGTTTGACGCCGCCCGCGACGGGAGCGCTGCGAACGCCAACGTCCCCCGGGCGAGGCAGGTCACGGAACGGCTGGGGCTGCCGTGGTCCGAGGTCCTGGAACTCGCGCAGTTGCCCGTTCCCACGCAGCAGCGGCGGCTCAGCAAGAAAGACGGCGAGGAGGAGCAGGACTGGGTGAACGCCGAGCACGTCGCCGCCGTGCTCGGCATCGTCGCGGGACGCCTCGGCGTCACGACGTTGACGCAGGTCCAATACAGCGCCGAGCGCGACCGGATACGCGCGGAGAACAAGCGCCGCAAGGCCGTCCTGCTGCTACCAACGGCCGAACAGATCCGGTTTGCGATGAGGCGGGAAATCCACGGCGACCCGCACCGCGCGACGCCTACGAGGGGAACGTGGGACCGCGCCCTGGAACTAGCCGGCCTGGAAACCAGCCAGAAACCGCCGAGGAAGGTCGTCGCCGTGGGGCCGGTTGAGCTGCTGGAACGCGCTTACGAAGCCTTCGGGACGCAGCTCACGATTGACGAGGTTGAGGTGTTCGCGAAGGCCAACGGCATCCGGTACGCGAAAGAGCGCAACCGGAAATGGTCAGCGATCGTCGCGGAGTGGAAGCGCGGACGCCGCAAGCGAGACCTCCCAGTTCCCAAGGCTCCCCCGCCCCGCGCGGAGCGGCCCGACTACGCCGTTGACGTGGGCGCGGCCCGGGACGGCGAGCGTCCGTTCAACAAATGGGACCGAGACGCCTGCGTCGCCGTGCTCGTGGAGTACGTGGAACAGATGCCGCCCGGCCAGCGTGCGGGCGCGCGCGACTACAGGGTCTGGGCGCGGGACCAGCCCCGCGCGCCGTACGACGTGACGATCAGGAAGCACGGCGGCTGGAGTAAGCTTCTCGGGCTCGCCCACGAGGAGGTCGTGCGTCGCGGCGCTGGCGGCCAAACCGGGACTTGACGCGCTGTTATCGCTTGAGTTCTCGATTTGCTCCGCGGGGCTCCTCGGGCGATAATGCGTGAGCGGTTTGAGTAGGTTTGTCGAGGATTTTCCTCCGTGTACACAAAACGCCACGCACGTGTACAAACCCCTCCGATTAGCCCCGATATTTGGCTCTACAGCTCAATTGAGAAGTGTCCCTCTGTAAGAACAGCCTGCAAAACGGCACTTTCTCGGGTCTTCCAGTGTGCAGACATGCGTCTGTCTCCCCAGGACTCTCCCAAAAAGCCGTCTACAGCTCCTCAATTTTATCGTGATTTGCAGGGATTTTGTGCACGCGATCCGAAGTCTTTGAGGCTGGTTCTGGAAAGGCCGTTGACAGCAGGGCGAGACAACCAGTTCCTGTTGTGTCGTGATTTGCAGGAGTTTTACCGCCGGGTGCGTCGAACTCGGCGGTCTCCCCAAGAGAGCCGTTTGCCGATTTTTACAGAACATGATCTGAATTCACAGAACCTCACAGAGTTCTGTGATTGTCCGTGAGCTTTGCTATCTTTGCCGTGTGGCGAAGAATCCCTACAGTCCCGGCGTCGGCACGCGTCCCCCCTATCTCGCTGGTCGTGCTGGGGAGGTCCGACGCTTCGAACGTCTGCTTGACGACTATCCGGAGAAGCGACGCAATGTGCGGATCACCGGTCTGCGTGGCGTCGGTAAGACGGTGCTGCTCAAGGAGTACGAGCGCATCGCACGACGGCGCGACTGGGTGGTCGTTCGCCGCGACTGGAGCGCGAGGCTGTGTGAGGAGAGCGACTTCGCGGCTGCGCTCGCGGGCTATCTACAAGAAACGGTCGAGGCGCTCAGCCTGAAGGCCAAGCTCAAGAAGAGTGCCAGCGCTGCGCTGCAGGCGATCGGAAGAATTGAGCTTCAGATCGGCCAGGACGTGACAATCGCGATCCGCCCGGGAGCTTCGGAGTCGCCGAAGTCGGTGCTCGAGGACCGGCTTCGCGTCGCGCTGGCGGAGGTGGGCGGTCTGGCGCGCGCGCAGGACCGCGGAGTCGCGCTGCTCTTTGACGAGGCGCACAGCGTCTACGACCGCCCGGCCAAGCACCAGTTCCCTCTCGGCGCCCTTCTGTCTGCCATCGCCGCTGTCCAGGATCAGGACGAGCCCCCTCTGCCGATCATGCTCGTGCTTTGCGGTCTGCCGCCTCTAACCGCCAACATCCACGCGGCACGAAGCAACGCGGAGCGATTGTTCCGCGCCGAGACGATTAAGAACCTGCCCCTGCGAGCCGTGCCGCCAGCGACACTCAGCGCCGCAGCACAGGCGCTTGTGGAGCCGCCCAGCGAGATCACCTACGACGAGGGGGTTGCCGAACGGGTGGCGCGTGATGTCGATGGCTACCCGTACTTCATCCAGTGGTTCGGGGAGGCCCTATGGGACGCAGCCGACCTCTACGGCGAGCACACGATCAGCAACGAGCTTTACACGCGCGAGCGACGCGCGATCCAAGGCAGTCTCGACGATGAGTTCTTCGAGCCCCGATATCGCGACGCGCGACAGGCCGATCAAGCAACGCTTCGCGTTGCCGCTTCGCTGGGCGGTGAGCGATTCACCAAGTCAGATCTGGATACTGCGACGAGTCGCTCAACGGGTGCGCTGGCACAAAGCCTGACGCGCCTGATCGCCGACAACTTGATCTACCGCGACGATCACGGTGTGTATGCCTACACCGCTCCGACGTTTGGGGAGTTCATGAGGCGGCGCCACCCTCGCCTGTCCGATGACGCTTAGCATTTCGCTAACTCGTGCCGACCGCACTTCGTCGACTAGCTTTCCTGCCACCCAGCCTGGGTCGCGTCCCGTTTCCCGGGTGAATTCACCGGGGCGTAGCTCCGCTGGCTGTGGATGTTATGCGGCGATCACCTCCTCGGTGTCGTCGGTCACGGGTGGCGCTGGGTCCTCGCGCAGCTGACGGCGTAGCCGCTCGATCTCGGCGACGGTCTTCGGATTCATCTTCACGCCGCGCCACCCGCGGCTGGAGAGCTCGAGCACGGCCCAGATGAGCGAGAGCGCTGAGGTCTCCCCGGGGAAGCGGCCGATGACCTTGGTGCGCCGGCGGACCTCCACGAATGTGCGCTCGAGAAGGTTGGTCGTCCTGATTCGCTTGCGGTGCTCGGAGGGAAACCGCAGATGAAGGACGAGAGCGGGCAGGTCCCGTTCGATCACGGCCATCGCCGAGGGGTAGGCGGCCTTGTAGTCGGCGATGATGCCCTGCAGCTCGCGGGTCGCCTCGCCCGGTCAGGGAGCTGATCACCGGGAAGAGGCTTTTGGGGGAAGGTTCTGCTCAAGGAACACCTCGTTGACCTTCCTGGACACCGCGAGTTCGGTCTCCAGCTGACGGATACGCCGCTTCGCGGCCGCGAGCTCCATCTGGCCCTCGGTGCTCAACCCCGGCGCCTCACCACGATCGATGCGCTCCTGCTTCAGCCACCCATAGATCACGGCCTCGCTCATCCCAAACGTCTCGGCGAGCTGCGCGACTCGCGTGCCGGCTCTCGCGAGCTCCACGACCTGCTTACGCACCTCGACTGGATACCTACGGGGCATTGCTTCCTCCTCGCTGAACGCCGGAGGATCCCAGAAACACGACTCCGCTAAACCCGGGTCAGATCAATCTCCTCGGGATCGAACAGCGGACGGTTCTCGCTGCTCTACCAGCCCGCTGGGCAACTCCCAACATGCCTCGCTAATCCCGTTCTCGTCGCGCTCAGGCGCTACCCTGGGATCGTGAAACATTCTGTTCTGAGCACAACTCCGACCGCCGAGACACCTGCGCTGAGCGACGAGGAGCGCGCCGAGCGGCGGCGGCGCCTTGTTGAGCGCGTGTTCAGTCCGGACGGCTTGGATCGGGATACGCTCGAGCGCATCGAGCAGCTGACGGCCGACGAGTCGTAAGCGAACCCTGCGGTGGACGCTGTAGAGCCGCTGGGAGGCGACGCGCCGTTCATCGCCGACACCTCAGCCTGGTGGCGGTTCTCGTCCCTTCCGGGTGAGCTCGCTGGGCTCGTCAAGACGGCGATGGACGACGATCGGCTGTGGATTACGCCGATTGTGCGGATGGAGATCCTGTACTCCGCTCGCAGCAGCACCGAGTACATCGCGCTCGAAACAGAGCTTGACGGGTTCAGGATCCTGCGCAACGATCGAGCTGTCGCCGATGCCGCTATGAGCGCGATCGACGAGTTGGCGGAGCACAGCGACGGGTACCACCGCGTGCCGCTGACCGACGCCCTGATCGCCGCAGCGGCAGCCGAGCACGGCGGCATCGCGGTGCTCCATCGCGACACTCACTTCACCAAGCTCGCCGAAGTCCTGGCATTCGAGAACGTCGAGCTTCCAGAGCCCTGACCCGCTCTACACCGCCCAGGCCGACACGAAGCCACCAGCCTGCTACGTGACGCCTCTGGGCGCGGCATCGTCCCGAGCGGGCGTGAGCAACGGATGTATGGGAAGACTGGTTGCTCGAAGGAGAGGAGGAGGAGCGGGATCTCTGTCGTGGGTGTCCTGGCGGACGTTACATCAGCCCGACCTGGCGGAGGATCGACACGGAGTCCGAGTAGACGTCCTTGCGCTTGACCTTGCCGTCCTCGAAGGGGATTACGTCCATGCCGTTCCATTCGATGCGCTTGCCTGATGGCTCGGCTACGATGTCGCCCCTGCTGAGCGGCTTGACGTGGGTCGCCGTGGCGGTCCACTCCTGCACTACGAGGTCTTCGCGCACGTAGAGCCTGCGTGTCTGAAACTCGATGTCGGGCCAGGACTCGAAGATACCGGCGATGTGGGTGAGCGCCTGGACGCCCTCGGCCCGCTCGCCGGCCGTGTGGTTCTCGAACACCATGTCCGGCGCGTGCATCGACGCGATTCGCTCTAGATCGTGCGCGTTCCAGGCGTCGTTGTAGGCGGCGATCGTCTCGTGAAGGTCTTCGGGCTGAGCGCTCATGCCCAACTCATCGGTTCGTATCCGCTCGAGGTCGGCGCGGAGACGATCAGCACGCTCGCCTGCTCGTCACCGTCGTTGCGCACGGTGCGAATGTGCTCGGGGTCGAGCCGCGCGAACGTTCCGGCGCGCGCCGGATGGTCCTCGCCGTCGATCACCAGTGTTGGGCTGCCGCTGATGACGTAGAAGACCTCCTCCTGGTCGCGACCGGTCTCGTCGTGCTCAGGAAGCTGCTCGCCGGGTGCGATCTCGACGACATTGATCCCGAACGCCCCCAGCTCAAGTGTGCGGCGAGCGAGCTGCCAGTTGCCGGCCGTCTGGCAATCGTCCCGGTGGGCGAGCTTGAAGCTCATAACGGCGCACTCGCGGTGACGATCCACGTCGAGGCCGGGGCGATGACCCCACCGGGTCCAGCCCAGTCCGCCAAACCATCGCGCAGCGCATCTGCAACCGGCTCATGCAGGTGCGCCGCCCGCTCGCCCGCGAGACGCAGGATCTCTCCGGCGGGTCCAATGCTCATGACGAGCTGCACGGCCTCCTCGAGATCAGAGCCGATCGTGATCGGTATGTCGCAACGCCGCAGCGTGATGTCGTGGAAGCCGGCGCTCAGCAGGATTCCGCTGGTGGTGTCGGCGTTGGCCATCGAGAATGGCCCGGGACCACAGGTCGGCTCGTCGTACTCCTCGGGCTTGGTGACGAACCGCTCCGTGATCGTCTGGGCACGATAGAGCCAGTCGTTCTCGACCTTCGCGCGCCAGACGACCATGACGAGCCTGCCATCCGGGAGCAGCGCCTCGCGCACGTTGCGCAGGGCAGCGACCGGATTGGCGAAGAACATCGTTCCCATCCGTGAAAACGCGAGCTCGAAGCGCTCGCCGAAGGCCGCGTTCTCGATGTCGGCGACCTCGAAACGCACATTCTCGACACCCGCCTCTTCCGCCTCCTGCTTCGCGGTCTCGATGAATCGCGGTGAGGCATCGACGCCAAGAACCTCCCCCGTCTCTCCGACGAGGCCCGCTATGCGTTGTGTCGTGTCACCAAAGCCGCAGCCGATGTCCAGCACGCGCTCGCCGCCGCGCGGCGGGACGATGCGCAGGGCCTCCTCGCCATGCGCGCCGAGCCCCGTCGTCATGAGATGGCGAAAACGGACAAACGCGTCGAACAGCGGCCCGTCCCAAGCCCGGATCGCCTCCTCGTTGGCAGTCACGATCTGCTCCACACCTGACATCCTACGCTCGTCGCCCACCGACATCGACGAGTTCCCTTAGTTGGAATGTGGATGACTACGGGATTGTGGGTATCTACGGGATCGCGGGCAACTCTTAATGCCGATGCAATATGTGACGGTCGCTTGCCCTTTCGATCTCAGCCCGCCGGCTGACCAGCAACAACCTGGCCTGCGCCCTCTGTCATCGAATGCGATTCGACGACCGGCAACGCCGGCGCTGGAGTCGGAAAGGCTCGCCAAGAATGTTCGCTCCACGATCTCGAACGCTGTTTGCCATCGCGATGGTCTCGCTCGGTGCTCTGGGGTCAGCGGGGTTGGCCGGCGCGGCTTGTCCCTCCCGCCCCCTCCCACCGTGCAAGCGCGTGGCATTTACAGGCAGTGTTGGAACTCACGCTTCCCGATGTGTGCATCGGCCGCCGATCTGCCCTGATAGAGCAGGTCCTCGGGGACCGCGGGGAGGCGCCGGCACAACGGGCATCACCGGCACGACTGGAGCCGCTGGACGGGCCGGCATTGCGGGACAGACTGGGCTTGCAGGGACGGCCGGCACTGCAGGGCCGACGGGCTCATCGGGACCTGCGGGGCCGAGCGGACTCACGAGACTCGATGGCGCGACGGGATTCGAAGGACTTCCGGGACCCACCGGCGCTACGGGCGTTACGGGACCCGCGGGCACCAGAGGAGCAGCCGGAACCGCGGGTGCGGCGGGCGCGACGGGCCTCAGTGGAGCACCAGGAGAAGCCGGACCCACAGGTGCGACGGGGCTGACTGGCCACGAAGGAGCCACTGGTATAGCGGGATCCAGAGGGTTGACGGGGAGTGAAGGGGCACCCGGACCAACAGGCCTGATCGGGCTGGCGGGGCTCAACGGCGCTACCGGCGCTACGGGATTCGAAGGACCGCCCGGACCCACGGGCGCAACGGGATCCACCGGCGCCGTAGGGGCCACGGGGTCTACGGGCGCGGCTGGCCCGGAGGGATCGTCCGGATCGTCGGCGTACGCTGAGTTCTACGCCCTCATGCCGCCGGACAACGCGGCGACGGTCGCTGCTGGAGCGCCGGTCGAATTCCCTCGCAACGGCCCCGCGATAGGCGCTATCACCAGACTCACCCCGGCCGAGTTCCTGCTGCCCAGCATCGGTACGTACAGCGTCAATTTCTCGGTGTCCGTCACCGAGCCCGGGCAACTGGTAATCGCTCTCGGCTCCGGAGGTCTCACCGCCGAACTGCCCTACACGGCATACGGACGAGCGACCGGCACGGGCCAGATCTCCGGCGATGCACTCGTCACGACCACCGTCGCAAACTCGACGATCGAGCTTCGCAACCCGAAGGGGAACACGCCGGCACTCACGATCACACCGCTCGCCGGAGGAGCACAACCCGCTGCCGCCTCCATTGTGATCGAGCAATTGGCATGAGGCAAGCATTCGCGCTCGTCATCGTGTGCCTGCTCGGCGCCACGGTCGGCTCGACGGCCGCCCGAGGAATCCCAGCCCGAGTGCAGGCGACCCAGGAGCTCGCGGTGCTCCTCACCGCGCACAGCGCTCACCGGGAACCCGGATCGGCTCGTGGAGCTCGACAGCGGCTCCCAGGATTGCGCGGCCGAACTGCAGGTGTGGGTGCGGTCTCGGTCTCGACGTCGAAGACGACCCTGGTCGTGAGCCGCAACATGAGACTGCCCGCCCCACACACTGGGGGCGAGCAGTGAGGGCGGTGCTACTTGGTGATCTTGATGATCCGCTCCATTCCCAGTACGGAGTGGCTGCGCCCGTCCTGGGTGTCCATGAAGCAGACCTCGACGTAGACGCCGGGCTTGGCGGTGATCGTCTCCTGCTGAAAAGCTTCGTGTGAAAGCGGCCCGGCAAAACCGGCCGGCGGTCCGACGATCAGCTTTTCAAGGGCCTTTTCCTTGTTGGCGAGCAGATCCTTGAGGGCCCGCTTGGCTGCCTTCATGTTCTTGACGGGCGCCGCCACGTCCATGTGCACGAGGAACCCTTCGTTTTCGAAGCGGACAAGCTCGCCGTCATGCAGCGTGCTCGGTCCGCGGAAGCCGAACTCGATCGAGCGGATCGTGGCCTGCGGCGCCGGCAGCGCGGCGGGAGAGGCGGCGGCGGTCACCGTGAAAAGCGCGTGCGCCTTTGACCCCTTGCCTTCTCCTCCCGGAACCACGGCGACGTACTGACCGGGTTGCAGATCCGTCTGGACTTCGCTCTTCTGACCGGGGGTCACTTCGGCGTTGAACACGAGCGAGCCGTACTTGCTCGTGACGTTGATGTCGCCATGTGCTTTCTGAATGGCGGCTTCGACTTGGTCGAAGGTGGCGCCGGGCTTCAGAAGAAACAGAATCGCGCCTGCTTCCTTGACGCCTGTGGCCGTCGAGACGACGTTGACCCCACCGGATTGCGTGGCGCCCCCGACGGTGATCGAGGACTTGGTGATCGTCAGCGTGAGGGTGGGAAGCACCGACGCCTGCGCCGATGCGCCCGACAGCAAGCCAACGGAGGCCAGCAGGGTCGCGATGAGCGCACCCCTTCGCAGGCCGCGAGTAGAGCGAAATGACATTAGTTGATCCTTTCGATTGACACGGCTGGGGAGCCGCTGACATCCGGCTCTCCGAGAGCGCCGATCAATATTTGAGCAGAGCACATGCGAAACTGAGCATCCGTGCGTCCTGCGGAGGAGTGCTCCCTCCCGATTGCGCGAGCATACCGCCCAAGCTGTACGTCAAACGGCGCCCACGCCATTACGACGCGTGCTTTCGGTGGCGCCGCCCGACACCCCTCTTGACGAGGATGCGAACATATGTTCGATGCATGGTTTCGAACCACGGCATATTCAGCTCCTCACGCTGTGCGCCGCACGGGGGCTCGACCGATGAGGAGCGCTCACGGCAGCCGCGGGCCGATCGTGTGCGTGCATCTGCCGCGGTTCGCGCTGGTGGTCGCCGCCGGTGGCCCGCGGGCGCTGGCGGGCCGGGCGCTGGCGATCGCTCCGACCGGTGGTGGTGCCCGTCGCGGCAGTAGCAACAGCGCGCAGGCCCTGGGCGAAGTCTCTGGGACCGCGCAGGCGCGGGGCGTGCGCGCGGGGATGGGTTTGGGGGAGGCGCTGACGCTCTGCCCCGAGCTCGTGCTCGTCCCCGGCGACCCGCTGGCGCTTGAGCAGGCGTGGGAGAGGGCGTTGGTGGAGCTGGAAAACATCGGGGCGCGCGTGGAGGCGGCGTGTCCGGGCATCGCCTACTTCGACGCGAGCGGGCTGAGCGGGCTGTATGGCGATCTCCACGGGACGGTCGCGGCCGTCCGCAGGGCGCTCGGGCGTCCCGCCCGGATCGGCGCCGGCCCGACGCGCTTCTGCGCGCTGGCGGCGGCGCTCGAGTCCCGCACGCGTCGCGCGCACGTGATCGATGCAAGGACGGCTCGCCGGTATCTCGCTTCTCAGCCCGTGAGCCTCCTTGCCCAGCGCGAGCAGACCGCTGCGCTCGTGGCCTGCATGCAACGGCTGGGCGTGGGCACGCTCGGAGATCTCGCAGGCCTGGGCGCGAGCGCGATCGCCGACAGGTTCGGCAGACCGGGGACGATCGCGCGGGAGCTCGCGCTTGGGTACGACGAGCCGCTGCGTCCGCGCATCGTGGAGGATCGCCTGCGGGAGTCGACGGGGCTCGGCGAGTCGAACTCAGGGGCGCCGCTCGAACGCGCCCTGGGGATGCTCGTGGACCGTTTGCTCGCACGGCCCGAGCGGCGCGGGCGTACGATCGGGGCGATCGCACTTGGCGCTCGCCTGGTCGAACGAGGCGCCTGGTGTGAGCATGTGGTGTTCCGTGAGGCGATCTGTGACCGGCGCAGAATGCAGCTCGCATTGTCGCTGCGGCTCGCATCGATACCGGCGCCGGCGCAGACGTTGCATCTGACGGTAGAGCGCTTCGGACCGGCCACGGGCGATCAGGGCTCGCTGCTCGACGGCGAGCGCAGCGAGCGCGGACGACGCCTGCGCGAGGCGGTCCGGCAGGTGCGCGCGGTCGCGGGGCCTTACGGGGCGCTTCGCGCCCAGGCGCTCGATCCACGATCGCGGGTGCCCGAGCGCAGGTTCGGATTCGCCCCGTGGGCGCAATGACCGCCCACGCCTCGACGCGCAGGACGGTGTCGCGGCCCTCGGCGATAAACGCGCCCCGTGCGGTCCGCGTGAGCGTCGCGGAGGGCAGGCCGGTCGCGATCGACGGGGAACGTGTGCAAGATCATTTGGAGGATTGGCTGGTCGAGGGCTGGTGGTGGACCGAGCGCCCGCTGCGGCGCCGTTATTGGGCGCTCGTGACGGTCGCGGGCGCCAACCGGGTGGTCTTCCACGATCTCAGAACCGGCGGGTGGTACGCCCAGGCCGCGTAATGAAGATGTCCGGCACTCCCCCCTATGTCGAGTTGCACGCGCACTCCGCCTACTCCTTCCTGGACGGCGCCTCGCTCCCTGACGAGCTGATCGCGCGCGCTGCCGAGCTCGGGCATGCGGCGCTCGCGATCACCGACCATGACTCGCTCTCAGGAGCGATGGAGTTCGCGATGGCCGCGCGCGAATCGCCGGTGCGGGCGATCTTCGGCGCGGAGCTGACGGTCGAGGACCCGGCCGCTCGCGATGGAGGAGGAGGAGGAGGAGGAGCGCGCCATTTGACGCTGCTGGTGCGCGACGGTCACGGCTGGAGCAACCTCTGTCGCCTGCTTACGCTCGCGCACGCACATACGCGTGACCGCCCCGATCGCAGCGCGGGCCGGCCGAGCGTGGCGCTTGAGCGGGTCCTCGCGCACACCGACGGGTTGGTCTGCCTCACCGGGTGCGCCGAGCGCTCTGTGGTTGGGCGCGGGCTGGAGGACGAGGCGAGCGCCAGGGCGCTGCTCGAGGCGTTCGGGCCGGACGCGCTGCGGGTCGAGCTGCAGCGCTCCTATGCGCACGGTGACCGGCGGCGCAACCGCGAGCTCGAGCGCCTCGCGCGGCGGCTGGGTGTTCCTACGATCGCGACCGGGAACGTCCACGCGCATACCCCCATGCGCGCGTACTTGCAGGACGCCTTCGTGGCCGTGCGTAACGGCGCAACGCTTGACGCCTGCGAGCCCCAGCGCCGCCCCAACCACTCGCACGTGCTCGCGCGCCCGCAGGCGATGGCGGCCCGCTTCAAAGATCATCCCGAGGCCGTCGCGGAGACCGTCAGGCTCGCCGAGACGCTGCGCTTCCAGCTGATGAACGACCTGGGCTACCGCTATCCGATGGCGGAGTCACCGCAGGCGATACGTGAGCTGGCCGAGGTCTGTCATGCCCTGTTCGCCGACCGCTACCCCGCCGGCTACCCGCGCCGCCACGAGGCCGCCGGCAGGCTCGAGCAGGAGCTTCGCATCATCGATTCCCTCGGCCTGGCCGGGTTCTTCTTACTGCACCACGAGATCCTCGAACTGGCAAAGGACGTCGCCCGCGAGGTCCGCGGCGCGGACACCGCGAGGGCGCTACTGCCCCCGGGGCGCGGCCGCGGCTCGTCGGTGTCTTCGATCGTCTGCTACCTCACGGGCCTCTCCCATATCGACCCGATCGAGGGCGAGCTCGCGATCGGGCGCTTCCTGCACGAAGACGTGGTCGGACTGCCGGACATCGACATCGACTTCCCGCGCGATATCCGCGCCGAGCTGATCGCGCGCATCCCCAAGCATTACGGTCGCGATCGGGCGGCGCTGGTGGGCGCCTTCCCCACCTATCGCGCGCGGGGAGCGATCCGCGATCTGGGCAAGGCTCTCGGCCTGCCGGCCTCAGAGATCGAGCGCGTCGCCCGCGGATCGGAGGGATGGGGCGGGCACGGTGTCGTCAGCGAGGACATCAAGACGGCGCTCGGCCCCGGGCGAGCGCGTGAGGGTGGGCGCTGGCAATGGCTTGCGCGGCTGGCGGACGAGGCGCAGGGTCTGCCCCGGCATCTCTCCCAGCACCCCGGCGGGATGGTGATCTGCACCCGGCCGCTGACCGACTGCGCTCCGATCGTCCCGGCGGCGATGGCCGACCGTCAGATGGTGCAGTGGGACAAGGACTCTTGCGCGGACGCGGGATTTTTGAAGATCGACCTGCTCGGCCTCGGCATGCTCTCGGCGGTCGAGCGCTGCGTGGAGCTGATCGCCCGCACCCGCGGCGAACGGGTCGACCTCTCGCGCATCCCCTTCGACGATCCAGCGACGTTCGCGATGATCCAGGCGGCGGACACGACCGGCGTGTTTCAGATCGAGAGTCGCGCGCAGATGGGCTCGCTGCGGCGCACCCGCCCGGCGAACCTCAGGGACCTGACGGTGCAGGTCGCGCTCGTGCGCCCCGGACCGATCGTCGGCGGCGCCGTCAACCCCTACATCGAACGCCGCCAAGCGCTGCTGCGCGACCCGAACCATCCGATCCCCTACCTGCACCCATCGCTGCAAGAGCCGCTGAAGGAGACCCTGGGCACGATCATCTTCCAGGACCAGGTGATCGAGGTCGCGCGCGCATTCGCGGGGTTCGGTGCCGGCGAGGCCGAGGGGCTGCGGCGCGCGATGAGCCGCAAGCGCTCCCAGGAGGCGATGGACAGCCACCACCGGCGGTTCGTGCAGGGCGCCCGGCAAACGCATCCCGACGCCCGCGAGGAGACGATCGAGCAGGTGTGGAGCATGGTCGCGAGCTTCGCCGGGTTCGGGTTCCCCAAGTCCCACGGCGCGGCGTTCGGCCTGCTGGCCTACCAGTCGACGTGGCTGCGCGTCCATTACACCGAGGAGTTTCTGTGCGCGCTGTTGAACGAGCAGCCGATGGGCTTCTATCCGCCCGACTCGCTGATCCACGAGGCGCAGCGGCGCGACCTCACGGTGCTGGCGCCGGAGGTCAACCACAGCGAGGCCGAGTGCTCGGTGAGCGCCGAGGGAGCGCTCAGGATCGGCCTCTCCTACATCAAGGGCGTGAACGCACAGGACATCCAGAGGCTCGTGCACGCCCGCGAGCAGGGCGGCCCATTCGGCGACCTGCAAGACCTTGCCGCCCGCGCCGGCGTCGGCCACGGCACCCTCAGTCATCTGGCGTGGTCGGGCGCCTGTGACGCGCTCGCCGGCTCAGATCGCCACGCCCGGCGCACCGCCCTGTGGCAGCTCGGGATCGCCTCGCCCGGCATTCACTCAGACGCCGGGGTGCAGCTCGCGCTCGACCTCCCCCTCCCCCGGGCGCCGGGACTGCCAGCGCTCGGCGAGTGGGAGGCGCTGCTCGCCGACTACGCCACCACCGGCGTCTCGATCGAGCGCCACCCGCTCGAGCTGCTGCGCCCGGCGCTCAGCGCACGCGGCGCGCGCTCGACCGGCGATCTCGCCGCGAGCACCCACGGCGCCCGCGTGTCGGTCGGGGGTCTCGTGATCGCCCGCCAGCGGCCGGGCACCGCCAACGGCATCACGTTCCTGCTGCTCGAGGACGAGCACGGGACCCTGAACGTGATCGTGCCCTCCAGACTGTATGAGGCCGATCGCGCGATGGTCCGTACGCAGCCGCTGATCGTCGTCGAGGGACGGCTTGAGCGACACTCAGGCGGCGGCGGCGCCATCAACCTGCTCGCCGCCTCGATCTCAGCCCTCCCCCAGCCGAGCACGGAAACAGACGCATCCGTGCGCGCCCTGCGCAAACCGGCAGACCCACCGGCGATCGTGCCCGCCGAGGATTTCGCCCTGGTGGCCCCTCCGGCGATGAACTTCGGACGGGGCCGGCGGCGATAAGGAGACGACTCGCTCATGCGGCCTCCTCGGCCAGCGCCTCGCGTAGCGCCTGTTCGAACGATCTGGGCTGGAAGTCGAACAGCCCCATGCCCGAAGGGTCGGTGACGGTGGTGTCGGTGGAGAGCCCCTCGATGAGTGGTCTGGCGACGCCCGCGTCGACCGGCGTGATGAGCCCTATCCAGTGCGAGGAGAGCCAGGGCGTCAGCAGCGGCACGGGGATGCGGGGGCGCCGGCGCAGCCCCAGCGCGTCGGCCATCTCGTCGAGCATCTCGCCGTAGGAAAGCACCTGTGCCGATCCGATCTGAATTTCACGCGAGCGCGTCTGCGAGATTCGCGGAGCCTCTACGAGATAGCGCAACACATCGCCGATGGCGATCGCCTGGGTGGGCGTCGACAGCCACGACGGCGCGAGCATCACCGGCAGCCGTTCCACCAGCGAGCGCAACGTCCGGTAGCTCTCAGAGCCGGCGCCCACCACCATGCCGGCGCGAAACCACGTCAGCGGCGGCCCCTGGTCGCGCAGAATCTCCCCCACGCGCAGGCGCGAGCGCAGGTGCTGGGAGGCGGGACGGTCGCCGAGACCGCCCAGGTAGAGCACCCGCTCGATGCCCGCCGCGAGTGCGAAGCGGGCGAAGTTCGCGGCCGCGAGCGCGTCCCGCTGCTCATAGTCTGAGTCGCCCCCGCGACCCATCGAGTGCACGAGGTAGTAGGCCGTCGTATAACCGTCGCCGATTGCGCGCAACGAGTCGGGGTCGAGCATGTCGGCGCGATGCACCGTTATTTCCTGCTCGAACGAGACCCGACCGGGGTCGCGCACGACGACCCCCACCGGCTCGCCGCGCGCGTGCAGCTCGCGCACCAGCCGGCTGCCCACATAGCCCGAGGCTCCGGTGACAAGCGCGCGTTCCATGCCCAACAGCCAGCATACGCCCCGCGCCGCGGGTTGCACCGCTGCATTCGCCCCTTACGCGCGCACGTGACAGACGCGACGGGGAGACCGGCCGGCGCCGGAGGGGTGGCCGATGTCACACTGCACGCATGCGCCAGCGCGTCACCGTGATCACCCTCGGCGTCCACGATCTCGCCCGTGCGCGGCGCTTCTACGAAGCGCTCGGCTGGCACACCGGCGCGGCGCCCGAGGACGACGTGGTGTTCTTCCAGGTCGGCGACATGGTCCTCTCGCTGTGGGACCGCGCGCGTTTGGCCAAGGACAGCTGTGTGGCCGACACGCCTGGCTGGGGCGGTGTGACGCTAGCGCTGAACCTCGACTCGCCCGCGGAGGTCGACGAGGTCACCGAGCAGGCGCGGGCGGCCGGGGCAGCGATCGGGCGCGAGCCCGCGGAGACGTTCTGGGGCGGCTACAGCTCCGCGTTCACAGATCCCGAGGGCCACCCCTGGGAGATCGCGCACAACCCGCACTGGACGCTCACGCCCGAGGGCGGCGTCAGGCTCGCCGGCTGAGGCCGGACGTTCGCGTATCCCACCAAAAGCGCTTTCTCAATGCCGGCGGCTGCGGTGAGCGGCGCCGACAGCAACCAGACGCAGCCGCGGGCTGTGGCTCACCCATAAAAGCCCGCCCTACTGCGCAGCGAGCAGCGGCACGTCGTGGGCGAGTTCGGCGGGGATGAAGTTGGAGGCGTAGATCGTGGTGCGCTTGCCCGAGGCGGAGATGCCGTAGATGAGACCGGAGTGGTTGATGAACTGCGGCTGCTGAGCGTCGCGTTCGGAGCCGACCCCCCAGGCCTTCCATGCGCGTGCGAGTTCGTGCGCGGTGCCGGTCAGGTAGAACATCTTGCCGGTCATTTTGTGGCGCGCGAGGAACGCCGCGACGGCCTTCTTGGTGTCCCCGCGCGGATCGACCGAGACGGCGATGACCTGCACCTGCGAGGCGCGCGGCCCGAGCAGTTCGAGCGTGGTGTGCAGGCCGGCGGTGATCAGCGGACAGACGTCCGGGCAGTTCGTGTAGAGGAACGTCACGAGCACCGCGCGACCGCGGTAGGAGGCGATGTTGACGGGCTGTCCGTTGTAGTTGCGCAGCGCGAGCGGCGGAGCGGGCGCCGGCGGCGAGAAGGCCTCGGCCGCCTCGAAGCGCCCGTGGCCCGAGACCGCGCCGGTGGCCCGCGGGCTCGAGGGACCGCCGATCAGCAGCACGGCCACGCCGCCGGCGACGACGACGAGCACGAGCAGGGCGAGCAGTATGCGGGGGTTCAAACCTCGTGAGCGCATCGGTGGCGACGTTACCAACGCGCGGTGGGTCCATGCCCCGGTCCATGAGCGCGCCGACGAGCCGATCCACGGCCAGGTGCGCCGCTTAGCGGGCTTTTGGCGCCGAGACCTGGCATGGTTGGAGGCCCGCACGCAGCGACCGCGGCGATGCGCGTGCGTGCAAGGCAGCGCTTTCGACACGTATCCTGCTGAACACAGATCGCGCGAGGGCGCCCGTCGGCAAGAAACGTTGCAGACCTCCCGATGTGATGCAAATTGCAGGACGACCTGTTAGGTTGGCCCGCGTTCGTGCCCAATCTTCGACCTCACGGGGTCGGGGAGCGGGGGACCCAGTTGCGCGGCCGGAGAGGGCCGTGCGGGGGCGAATCGCCACCTTAAGCGTGGCGTAGCGCATTTGTGCGCGAGCCCGACAGCTAACCCCGTAGGCGCCATCGCGAAGTCGAAAGGACGTTAAACGTATGCCGAGTGAGTTCTCGCGCGACCTTGCCGTACTTGACCCCTGGGAGACCTCCTATGCCCGTTCTCGCGCGCGGCGCGAGCGGTCTGCAAGCAAGCGCCGTGGCGGCGCCGGCGCGAAGCAGTCTCCCCCATCGCTGACGGCGCTGCTCGGCATCGGCTCACAGCGTGGCGACGACGCGAGCGCCCGCGACCTGGCCGCGGCCGACCCGTGGGAGCTCTCGCTGGGACGCTCCCGTGCGCGCAGGCGTGCGCGCGAGCTGCGGTTCGTGCCGGCGGGGACTCGCGCGAAGCGGATCTCGCTGGGCGCGCTCGTGGCGTTGAGCGCCGGTCCGGCCGCCGGGTTGGCGGACGCCGGCGCCAATGTCTCGCCCGCGGAAGCGCCGACGACGACCGAACACGTGGTCGAATTGAGCGAAGGCGACGAAGGCCGGCAGGTGCAACTGCTGCAACAGGCCCTCGGTATCGGCGTCGACGGGGTGTTCGGGCCCGCGACCGAGGCCGCCGTGCAGCACTTCCAGGCTCATCACGGATTGACGATCGACGGCGTCGTCGGTTCGCAGACCTGGGCGGCGCTGCGCGGACGGGCGCCGGCGCGCGCGTCGGTGGCGGATGTCTCGAGCGGCGAATCTTCGCCCGCGCCGAGCGAAGGCTCAGAAGGCGGCGCGGTGGCGCGGCTGCAGCACGCGCTGCACCTGAGCGCCGACGGCAACTTCGGTCCCGAAACCGAGGCCGCGATCAAGCGCTTGCAGGCGCGGCACGGGCTGAGCGTGGACGGCGTCGTGGGACCGGCGACGTGGCAGGCGATCGGGATCAGCGGCGAGGAAACGCTGAACCCGCCCGCCGCGACGCTGGCCGCAAGCGGCCACGGACGCCACCACCACCACCACAACAGCGCCCTCGCGAGTTCGGGCGAAGGCTCCTCTGAAGAAGGCGCCGGAGGAGGCAGCTCGGTGGCGCGGCTGCAGCACGCGCTGCACCTGAGCGCCGACGGCAACTTCGGTCCCGAAACCGAGGCCGCCGTCAAGCGCTTGCAGGCGCGGCACGGGCTGAGCGTGGACGGCGTCGTGGGACCGGCGACGTGGAGTGTGATCGGGATCAGCAGCGAGGAAACGCTGAAGCCGCCGCACTCGGCGCTCGGTGACTCTTCGAGCAGCGCCGGAGGTGGGTCGAGCGTGATCGCGCGAGTGATCGCCGCGGGCGATGAAATCGCGACGCGTCCGTACGTGTTCGGCGGCGGGCACGGCTCTTTCCAGTCGACCGGCTATGACTGCTCGGGGTCGGTCTCCTACGCGCTGCACGGCGGTGGCCTGTTGAGCTCTCCCGAGGACTCCTCGGCGCTCGAGTCCTACGGCGAACCGGGTCCGGGCAAGGACATAACGATCTACGCGAACTCAGAACACGCGTGGATGGTGGTGGACGGGAAACGCTTCGACACGATCGCCCAGCAGGAGACGGGCACGCGCTGGTCGAGCTCGATGATGTCCACGGCCGGCTACGTCGCGCGCCACCCGGCGGGGATGTAGCCCGCGGGCGAGCGATCATCGGGCGAGCCCTCGTCACACGCGATCCCGCCGGATTCCGTCCCGGCGAGAACGCCCCCTCCTTCCAAATCCGTTCACTCCGGGCCGGCCCTATGGGCCGGCCCGATTCGTGTCCGCCTGCTGCCCCGAGAATTTCGTCCTAAGCGCCGCCTAACTTGGCTTCTCCGCGATTACAGGAGGCAGAGCAGATGCTGGCACGCACGATGACGTTCACGATCGAGGGACTGCAGACGCGACGGGTGACGGTCGAGGTCGACATCCGGCCGGGGCTGCCGGCGTTTGCGATCGTCGGGCTGGCGGACGCGTCGGTGCGCGAGGCGCGCGAGCGGGTGCAGGCGGCGATCCTGAACTCGGGCTTTGAGTTTCCGGCACGGCGGATCACCGTCAATCTCGCTCCCGGGGACGTGCCGAAGGTCGGGCCGGGGTTGGACCTGGCGCTGGCGTGCGCAGTGCTGGCGGCCAGCGAGCAGCTGCCGAAGGAGCGCCTTCAGACGCATGCGCTGTTCGGCGAGCTGGCGCTCGACGGCGGCGTGCGCGCGTGCCAGGGAACGCTCGCGGTGGCGCAGGCCTGTGTCGAGGAACGGATGGCGACATTGGTGCTCGCCCCCGAGCGCGCGCGGGAGGCGATGCTGGTCGAGGGTCTCGCCGTCGCGGTGACGGCAGAGTTGAAGAGCGCGGTACGCGTGCTGAGCGGCGGCACGCCCGATCCGCTGCCCACGCCTGAGGACCCGGAGCCGGGCGGCGGCGCGGCCGCCGGCGGGCGCCTGCCGGACCTGAGCGAGGTGCGCGGCCAGCATCACGCCGTGCGAGCCGTGATCGTGGCGGCGGCGGGCGGGCACAACTGCCTGCTGAGCGGATCGCCGGGGACGGGCAAGACGATGCTCGCCCAGCGCGTCCCGTCGATCCTGCCGGCGCTGAGCCGTCCGGAGGCGATCGAGGTGACGCGCATCCACAGCATCGCCGGGGAGACCGAAGGCGCGCTGGCCCAGAGCAGGCCGTTCCGGGCGCCGCACCATTCGATCACGATGGCGGGCCTGGTCGGCGGCGCGCGGCGCGGATGGGTCGGCGAGGTCGTGCTGGCCCATCGCGGCGTGCTGTTCCTGGACGAGCTCTCGGAGTTCGCCAAGCCGGCGCTGGAGGCGTTGCGCCAGCCGCTTGAGGATGGACGCGTGGCGATCGTCAGGGCCAGGCATTCGGCGGTGTATCCGGCGCGGTTCATGTTGATCGCGGCGACCAATCCGTGCCCGTGCGGATATGCCGGCGATCGCGAACGGTGCCGCTGCGGCGAAACGGACATGGCGCGCCACCGGCGCAAGCTGAGCGGCCCGCTGCTGGATCGGATCGATTTGCAGGCCAAGCTCGGAAACTCGGGCAGCGAGGGGCTCGGGGCCGAGCCGTGGACGAGTTCCGAGCGGGCTCGCGAGCGCGTGCTCGGCGCTCGCGAGCGCCAGGCGCGGCGGTTGCGCGGGGAGCGCACGAACGTGAACGCGCACATGGACGCGCGCATGCTCGAACGGCATGCGCGCCTGGACGAGCAGGGGCAGCGGATGCTGAGCGACGCCCAGTCGCGGGGGACGCTGAGCGCGCGCGGACAGCACCGCACGCTGCGCGTCGCGCGCACGATCGCCGACCTGAACGGGTGCGAGCGGATCCGGATGCGCGACGTGGGTGTGGCGCTGTCGCTGCGCCCTGAGACCGGACTGCCCGGCAGCCGGGCGGCGTGAAAGGGTGAACGAGCTATGACGGGTGAGCACCGCGCCGCCGCTGTGGTGCCCGCGGGCGTGCAGACCCTCGGGCGGAGTTCGCCCCACTATCCGCGGGTGCTCGAACGGTGCGAGGGTGCACCGAGGACCCTCTACGTGCTCGGCGGCGCGGAGCGCCTGGCGCGACTGACGGCCGGGCCGGTGGTCGCGATCGTGGGCAGCGAGCGACCGACGGACTACGGGATGGAGATGGCCCGTAGCCTCGCGCGCGGGTTGGCCGTTACGGGCGTGACGGTTGTGAGCGGCTTTGCCAACGGGATTGCCGCGGCGGCGCACGCGGGAGCGCTGGAGTGCGACGGGCCGACTGTGACGGTGATGTCCGGGGGCGTCGACGTGGTTGCGCCGGTTGGCAGGAGCGGGTTGTATGAGCGCGTGATCGAGAGCGGGTGCGCCGTATCGACGGCGCCGTGCGGGTTCAAACAGCGCGCCTGGAGCGCGATCGCGCGAGCGCGCACGGTCGCGGCGCTGGCCACGCTGACGATCGTGGTCGAGGCCTCGGAGCAGCCGTGGGATCTGCGCGTCGCCGATTTCGCGCGAGCGCTCGGGCGCACCGTGGCGGCGATCCCCGGTCGGGTCACCTCGCCGGCTAGCACAGGGACGAACGCGCTGCTGGCGCAGGGTGCGCCGCTCGTGCGGGGGGCGGGCGATGCGCTGGACATCCTGTATGGAGTGCGACCGGGAGAGCACGACAACCCCTCGGCGCCGAGCGGGCTGCGGCGCGATCTGCGCGCGATTCTGGAGCGGGTCGGCGCCGGTGCGGACACGCCCGGGAAGTTGACCGGCGCGGGGGAAGATCCGGGCGAGACCCTGCTGGCGTTGGCCGAGCTGGAGTTGATGGGCCTGCTCGGGCGGGGCGATGGTGGGCGCTATGTACCGCGCCAGAGCCTCGCGGGCGGATAGAACTCTTTCCTGTGGACAGCGCCGCACCGCACCCGAGGGCACCGATCGAGGACGTTGGCGAACTGCCCGATGCCTTTCGCGCCGCGCACCCTCAGATCGGCCGTTTGGAGCTCGCGATGGTCGGCGCGGGCGGCGCGGTGGGGGCACTGGGCCGCGTCGGCTTGGCACAGGCGTGGCCGACCGCGGCCGGCGGCTGGCCGTGGGCGACGCTAGCGGTGAACATCCTGGGAGCTTTCCTGTTGGGCGCGCTGATGAGCGGACTGCGCCACGGACCGGTCTCGATACCCACCTACCGGCTGCTCGGCACGGGGTTCTGCGGGGCGCTTACGACCTTCTCGACGATGCAGCTGGAGCTACTGCAGATGCTCGACCACGCCCGCTATGACCTGGCGCTCGGCTATGCAGGCGTGAGCGTCGTGGGCGGCTACGCGGCCGTGTCGCTGGCGACCCGTCTGATCACGAGGGCAGCCGTCGGGGTCGGCGCCGAGGCGGGGGCTTAGCGGCGATGAGCGCGCCCGTATGGATAGCCGTGGCGGCACTCGGCGCGCTCGGGGCCGTGGCGAGACTGCTGGTGGAGGACGTCGTCTCCTCGCGGCTGCCACTCACATTCCCCGTGGGGACGTTGGCCGTGAACCTGAGCGGCGCGTTCCTCCTGGGGCTGCTCGCGGGCATCGCGTTGACGGGCAACGCGCTGGTGCTGGCCGGCGGCGCGACGCTCGGCTCTTATACGACCTTCTCGACGTGGATGCTCGAGACCCACAGCCTCGCCGAGGACGCGCGGCGCAGGGCCGCCCTCGCGAACGTGCTCGTGAGCGCGCTCGTGGGACTCGGGGCCGTGGCGCTCGGGCGCGCGCTCGGCGGGGCCTTCTGAAGCCATCCGCAGTGGCCCGGCCGGGTATAGTTGCGGCCATATGCGGCTGTAGCTCAGTTGGCTAGAGCGTCTGCTTGCCATGCAGAAGGTCGAGGGTTCGAGTCCCTTCAGCCGCTCTCTCAGCGCCACCATCCCCGAGCAGAGGAGCGACGCGCATGGCAGCTATCGACACCGCCTCAGAGCAGCTTGTGACCGGAGTGGACTTCGTCGCCGTCTCCACAGCCGACCTCCCCGTCGCCGTCGAGTTCTACGGCAAGACGCTTGGGCTGCCGATGTCGGTGCACCTGCAGGAGCGCAACTACGCGGAGTTCGAGACGGGGAACCTGACGCTGAGCGTGATCGATGCGGCGAAGATGGGGATGGAGCATCAGGTGCGCGGGCATGAGATCGCGCTGCACGTCGATGACGTGGAGACGGCACGCAAGGCGCTCGAAGCCCGCGGGGTGACCTTCCGCGGCGACACGCTGGATACGGGCGTATGCCATATGGCGCTGTTCAACGACCCCGACGGCAACCCGCTGATGCTGCACCACCGCTACGCGCCGCGCCCGCCTCGGGCATAGCCGCAAGACACGACCGCAAAAGATTCGACGGATAGAGAATCCTTTTCCTGCGGCGAGCATCTTATGTGCGTACGCGTTGATGCGCCGTCAATCGGAGAGGGAGGCTTGCTGTGATCATCGTCTATCTCGTCGCCGCCGCGATCGTGGTCTGTGGCTGCATGTATTTCATGAGGGCCCGCCGTCGTGGTTGACGCGGCGCCCTCTCCCTCGCGGCTCATGCCGCCCACGCAGAACATCGATCCTCTAGGGGCCCGTCTCGACGGGCCCCTGGCACGGCGGTCGAGCGAGGGACCTCAACGGTGAGTCGCAATGGCTTCTCATGGCCGACCGATCAGGTCGTCAACGCCGCCCAGCAGGGCGATCCCCGCGCGATCGCCACGCTCATCTCCGGCTCGCACGCGCACGTGCAGCGCTTCGCCCACACGCTGTGTTCAACGCCCGAGGATGCGGAGGACGCAGCGCAGGAGGCGCTGATCGTCCTGTATCGCAAGATCGGAACGCTGCGCGCGAGTGCGGCGCTCGGATCGTGGATGTTCACGATCGTGCGCAACGAGTGCATCCGCAGGACGCGGCTGAAGCTGACCAGGTACAGCGCTTCCGCCGTGGTGACCGAGCAGTCCGCCGAAGACGCCACCCTCGCCCGTATGGAGGTCGAGCGGATCGTCGATGCCATCGCCGGGCTGCCCCCCGAGCAGCGCGCGGTGCTCGTTCTACGCGACATTCAGGGCCTGTCGGGAGCGGCAACGGCTCAGACATTGGGCCTCAGCCGCGCCGCGATGAAGTCGCGCCTGCACCGCGGACGCGCAACGCTTCGCTCACGGCTGGCCACACCGAACAACACCGCGGTCGCCTACAGGAGTTCCGAGGATGCGTGACCCTGGCGTCGACCAGGCTGCGAGCATGCCCACTCGCGCCCCGCGTGCTCTCGTCGGCAGCTCATCATCCCTCGCTCGCCATCTCACGCGTGGAGCGATTGGCTTCGGTCTGATCGGTTCGTCGGTCGCATTGGTTCCGGCGCTCGGCCCGGTCTCGCTCCTGCTCGCCCCTCCCGGCATGGTCGCGCTCCGCGGTTGCCCGACGTGCTGGATCGCCGGGTTGATCGAGACTGCCTCCGCCGGACGACTCAAGCGCACCTGCAGCGAGAGCAACTGCGAGTTGCGTACACCTCCAACCCCATAGCGACGAAGGTGTCACCACATGCAGGGGATTGAATGCGATGAGCTGCGCAAGGCCTATGGCGAGGTCCAGGCTCTCGACGGAGTGTCGTTTGTGGCCGAACCTGGCGAGGTTCTCGCGCTCCTGGGCCCCAACGGCTCGGGCAAGACGACCACCGTCCGCATCCTCACCACCCTGGCCGCCCCCGACTCCGGTGCGGCGCGGGTCGCCGGCCGGGACATCGTCTACGAAGCGGAGCGGGTTCGGCGGATGATCGGCCTGACCGCTCAGGCGACCGTCCTCGACGGCTATCTCACCGGCCGCGAGTACCTGGAGATCGTCGCGCGCCTGCGACACATCCCGCGCACCCGGCGCAGGCGCGAAATCGCCGCGCTGTTCGACGAGTTCGACCTCGGTGAGTTCGCGCACTCGCCGACCAGCGGCTACTCGGGCGGCATGCGCCGGCGTCTGGATCTCGCGGGCAGCATGCTCGGACGGCCGCTGGTGCTGTTCCTCGACGAGCCCTCCACCGGTCTCGACCCGCACAGCCGCGAGCGCATGTGGGACGCGATTCGCCGGCGCGCACGCGCCGGGGCGACGGTCCTCTTGACCACACAGTACATGGAGGAGGCCGACGCGCTGGCGCACTCGGTGGTCGTGCTCGCGCGGGGCCGGATCATCGAGCGGGGCACACCGGACTCGCTCAAGAGCACGATCGGCGGCAGCGTCGTCGAGCTGACGCTCGCCGACCCCTTCCAGCGGGAGGAGGCGCTGGCCTGTCTCGCCGGCACCGGCGATCCCGCGCCCGCCGCCGAGCGGGCGGAGGTACTGAGCTTCGTCCTGCTGCAGTCGAGCCCCCCGCTGCTGGAGCTCCTGCAGCGCCTGGACGCCTACGCGATCGAGGTGGGCGAGGTGATCGTGCGCCGGCCGACGCTGGACGAGGCCTTCCTGCATCTCACCCGCGGCGGCGATGAGGCCCCCACGCGCGAGCTGGCGCTGGCGGCGGGGTGATCGATCGTGCCAGGACCCGCGGGAAGAGCCATGAGCGACGTGAACACGCTGATGTGGCGCAGCCTGATCCGCTATCGGCGCCGGCCCGACGTGATCGTCTTCATCGTCATCCAGCCGTTCGTCCTGCTGCTGCTGTTTCGCTACGTCATCGGTGGAGCGATCCGCATACCCGGGGTCAACTACGTCGAGTACCTCACGCCCGCGGTGATCACGCTGGGGATCGTCAACGCTTCGATCGTCCTGGGAGCGAGCCTTACGGAGGACATCGTCTCGGGCACAGTGGAGCGCCTGAAGGTGCTGCCGATCTCACGCTCGGCCTATCTCACCTCGCGCCTGCTCTACGACACGGTGAGGAATATCTTCATAATCCCGCTGATCACCCTGCTCGGCGTGGCCGTCGGCTTTCGCTTCAGCGAAGTCACCCTGCCCAACCTGCTGATCGGCTTCGGCCTGGTGCTCGCGATTGGCATCGCGTTCGCCTGGATCTCGATGCTGATTGGGCTGGTGACCGGCTCGCTCGAGACGATGCAGGGCATCGCCATCCTGCTCTTCGTACTGGTCGGCTTTCTCTCCTCGGGCTTCGTCCCGGTCTCGACGATGCCCTCCTGGCTGCAGGGGATCGCCGGCGCCAGCCCCGTCAGCCACGTCGACAACGCGCTGCGCATCCTGACGACGAACGCCCGGGGCCCGGTGACCCACGAAGTCCTCGCCGCGCTCGCCTGGATCGCCGCGATCCTGCTCGTCACGGTGCCCCTCTGCATCAGGCTCTACTCCAAACAAACCCAGTAGGACGGTTATCGACATGATCGACGCAAGAGTTGCCATCATCGGCGCCGGGCCCTCTGGCCTCGCCGCCTGCCAGGTGCTCGCGCAGCGGAGGATCCCCTTCGACTGCTTCGAGAAAGGCTCGGACGTAGGGGGCCTGTGGCGGTACGAAAACGACAACACACTGGCGTCCGCCTACGCGTCCCTGCATATGAACACCTCGCGCGAGATCGCAAGCTACGCGAGCTGCCCAATGCCGGCGCACTACCCGGACTTCCCCCATCACACCCAGGTCCTCGCCTACCTCGAGGACTACGTCGAGCATTTCGGGCTCCGCCAGGAAATCCGCTTCCGAACGGAGGTGAGCGCCGTCGAGCCCGTGGACGACGTCTGGGAGGTGCACTGGCGCGATGCCGACGGCACGGAGGGGAGCGAACGCTACGCCGCCGTGCTCGTCGCAAGCGGACACCACTGGCAACCCCGTCGGATCGATCTCGGCCTCCCCGGCGCGTTCAGCGGAGAGCAGGTGCACTCCCACTCCTATCGGACCCCGGAGGGCTTTGCGGATAAGAACGTGCTCGTGGTGGGAATCGGGGACTCCGCGATGGACATCGCGTGCGAGACCTCCCGGGTCTCGAGGATGACGTTCCTGACCGCGCGCCGGGGCGCATGGATCGTCCCGAAATACCTCGGCAGATCCTCGCTCAGCGAGGTCGCGATCAAGCGCCAGTCCCGCCTGCCGATCGCAGGCGAGGTGGCCTCGGGCGCGCTGTTCGATATCGGCCGCTCCGTCTTCGCGCGCAGGATCGCGGGGATCCAGGGACGGCCTGAGGACTTTGGGCTGCCAAAGCCCGACCACGGGTTCGGCGCCGGCATCCTGACAGCCTCTTCGGAGATCTTCACGCGCGTGGGACTCGGGCGCGTGACGCCCAAGCCCTGGATCTCGCGCATGGACGGCGAGCGAGTGCACTTCAAGGACGGCTCGGTCGAGCGTATCGACGCGATCGTGTGCTGCACCGGCTATGAGATATCGCTGCCCTTCCTCGCACCCGAGGTGTTCGACCCCGCCGGCGGGAGGGTGCCGCTCTACCGGCGGGTCGCGCACCCGGAGCGCCCAGGGCTGTACTTCATCGGACTGATCGACGTCGCCGGCCCGCTGAATCCGCTCTCAGAGCTACAGGCGGAGTGGATCGCCGACCTTCTCCAGGGCGAACTCGAGCTGCCCTCGCGCGGGCAGATGCAGAAGGCCATCGTCCAGGAAGAGCGCCGCCGGCAAAAGCGCTTCGGCGCGAGCGGGGTGCACCCAATCTACGTCGACTTCGTGCCTTACCTCCAGACGCTGCAGCGCGAGCGCAGGCGTGGTCGCCACGGCGGCTCTCAGCTCTCCAAGCGAAACCCGCTCGCGGCCGGCGTGAGCGCGAGTGGGCTGGAGGGCAACCCGTCCGGCGGAGCGGTGCGCCCGTCGGCCGACTCGGTGTCGTCGTAGCCGGACGGGGCGATGTCGTTGGGCGCCCCGGGGTGGAAGATCGATGCCAGGTACTGCGCCTGGCCTCGACCGGGGCCCAGCTCGAACATACCTCCGGCGTAGACGCCGATGCCCTGCGCAGCGCAGTAGTCGTATCCCTCGCAAAGCGCCTGCAGGGAGCCGAAGCGCGAGGGCTTGATGTTGACCATTCGCGGCGGGTGCGCCAGCGCCTGGATGTCGTCGACCGAGCGGATCGGCGTGTCCCAGGTGATGCGATCGCGATGCGGGGCGAGCGCCTCCGCGACCCCGGGGAGGGACAGGTCGGGATCCTCCAGCCAGGCGTTCGGAAAGACCTCGGCCACCCTCCGGTAGAGGTCTGGCGCCAGCGGGTTCACGCTCTCGAGTTCGGGGGTGATGCTCTTGAAGTCGAGCGTTTCGATCGCATTCAAGCTGGCGAGATCCTCGAGCATTTGCTCGTCTTCCCAGTAGGAGAACACGTTGAACTTGAGGCGCAGGGTCGGGTAGCGCCTCATCAGATCGTGCAGCTCCTCCGTGGAGACGGGGTCGCCCAGGCGCGCCGAGAGCACGAATCCGATCGGCTCCGGTGTGCGACCCAAAACCTCGTGCAGCGCCCGGCCGGCTTGGCGCAGCGCCAGGTCGAGCGCGGCTGAGTGAAACGCCCAGCGCCGCCAGATCCGGTAGGCCTCGTACAGCGGTTTGACCGTGAACAGGTCAAGGCTGTCGATGTGGGCCCCGAGCTCGGCGAGCGTCCAGGACCCGCTGAGATTCGGGGCGCCCGCGCGTTGGAAGGCGATCTGATCGTCCGGGTAGGGGACGACGTCCTCGCCGAGGCCCTCCTCGCCACCGCCCCGCAGGCACACCACGGTCGTCCGCCGCTCGAAGCCAAAGTGCTTGGAGAGCCCCCGCAGACCGCAGGAGTCGATCTCGATCGGCAGGTCGGCGAGCTTGGCGAATGTGGCTGACTTCTCGAAGGTGGTTGACGTCAACATGATGCGGCTCCTATCTGTTTGGTTGGTCGAAATCGATCTGTTTGCGGGCCGCCAGAATCGAGCGAGCTGGCTGCTGTCTGCGTCCGGCACGCTCAACACGGAGGCGAGCCAGTAGCGGCGTCGCTGGAAGGCGTAGGTAGGAAGCGACGCGTACCGGCGACTCGCGGCCGGAAAGAGCGGGTCCCAGTCGACCTCCGCTCCACGCACGTGGGCCTCGGCCAGCGATCTCAGGAGCGCGATCAGCTCCGCGCGATCCAAATGCGCGCACGCGGTCGGATCGGGCGCGCACAGTCCACTCCCGTTCGCAGTCTCCACACCGTCGTGCGCCTGGGCGACCGTCGTGCGGATGAGATTCTCCGCGGGAGCATCGTCCGCCAAGGCCGCCAGGCCCGCGAGCAGATCCGCGCGGCCGGGCGCGAGAATCGCCGCCCGCTCGGCAAGATGCGCGCGGTGCAGCGCGAGCGTGGCGGCGACGTCGATCTGCTCGAGCTGTGGATGGGCGATCAGGTGCGCGCGCAGGCGCTCGGCCTGGGCGGCGAGCACCTCGCGGCTCCTGGCCGAGACCAGGAACACCAGCGCCGGGACCCGCGCGCCCGGTGCCCCTTCTCGCGCCCCGGCCACCTCTCGCGCGGGCGGCGCCTCCTCCAGGATCGCGTGGGCGTTGGTGCCGCTCATCCCGAACGAGGAGATCGCCGCGCGGCGAGGACGCTCGCCCGCGGGCCAGCTCTCCGCGGAGTTGAGCAGCTCCACCTCGCCCTCCGACCAGTCCACATACGGGGAGGGCTCCTCCGCGTGCAGGGTCTTGGGCAGCAGCCCGTGGCGCAGCGCCAGCACCATCTTGATCACCCCGGCGACACCCGAGGCGGCCTGGGTGTGGCCGATGTTGGACTTGACCGTGCCGAGCCGCAGCGCCGCGCCCGCACCGTCGCCGCTACGACGCCCCTGTCCGTAGGTGGCGAGGATCGCTTGCGCCTCGATCGGATCGCCCAGCGGGGTGCCGGTGCTGTGGGCCTCGAGCACGTCGATGTCGCCCGGCTGGAGACCGGCTTTGGCGAGCGCTTGCCGGATGACGCGTTCCTGGGCGGGACCGCTGTGCGCGGTCAGCCCGTTGGAGGCGCCGTCCTGATTGACCGCCGACCCGCGCAGCAGGGCGAGCACCCGGTGGTTGCGCGCGCGGGCGTCTGAGAGGCGCTCCAACAGCACCAGCCCGGCTCCCTCGGAGAAGCCCGCGCCGTCGGCGCGCGCACCGAAGGACTTGCAGCGCCCGTCCGGTGCCAGGCCGCGCTGGCGCGCGAGCGCGATGAACAGCGCAGGGGTGCACAGGACCGTCACTCCGCCGGCCAGCGCCAGCGAGCACTCGCCCGCGCGCAGCGCCTGACTGGCGTGATGGATCGCCACCAGCGAGGAGGCGCAGGCCGCGTCGATGTTCACCGCCGGCCCCTCCAGGCCCAGGGCGTAGGCGACCCGCCCGGAGATGAGGCTGGTCGCGCCGCCGGTCAGGCGCAGGTGCTCGATCTCGGGCAGATCCACACCCAGGCCGTAGTCGGACATGACGACCCCGGCGAAGACCCCCGTCTGGCTGCCGCGCAGCGAATCGGGCACGATCCCCGCGTCCTCGCACGCCTCCCAGGCGCATTCGAGCAGCAGCCGCTGCTGGGGATCCATCGCCAGCGCCTCGTCCGGGTCGATCCCGAAGAAGCCGGCGTCGAACCCGCCGACGTCCTCGAGAAAGCCCCCGTGGCGGGCGTAGCTCGTGCCGGGACGGTCGGGGTCCGGATCGAACAGGCGCTCCAGGTCCCAGCCGCGATCGACCGGGAAGGGGCCGATCGCGTCCCCGTCCGCCGCCAGCAGCTCCCACAGCTCTGCCGGGGAGCAGACGCCGCCGGGATAGCGACAGCTCATCCCCACGATCGCGATCGGCTCGCTCGCGCGCCGTTCGAGCTCGCCCAGCCGGGCCCGCGTCTCCTGCAGCTCGACCATCACGCGCTTCAGGTGCGGCAGCAGTCTGTCCTCTGAGGTAGCCATCGCGCCGCTCAGGACTCCGCGAGGTCCATCTCGATCAGCTCCACGATCTCCTCGGCGGACGCTGACTGGATCATCTCGACCGTGACGGCCCGCGCGCCGTTCTGGGGTGAGCCCCCCTCGCTCAGCCAGGTCAGTAGCGAGCGCAGGCGAGCGCCGACGCGCTCGCGCTCGGCGCCGTCGCCCGCGGCCGCGCTCAGCAGGCGCTCGAGCCGGTCGATCTCCTCGTCGACGCTCGTGCCGTCGTCCCGGCCGCCGCTCGCCCGGGCGAGCAGGAACCGCGCCACGGCTGCCGGCGTGGGGTGGTCGAAGACGAGCGTGGCCGGCAGCTTCAGGCCGGTCCCCTGGCTCAGGCGGTTGCGCAGCTCCATGGCGCCCACCGAATCGAAGCCGGACTCCTTGAAGGACTGCTGCGAGTCGATCGTCTCGGGGGCGCGGCCGAGCACGCCGGCGGCGTGGGCTTTGACCAGCTCCACGACGATCTCATCCCACTCGGACTCCGGGGAGCGGGCCAGGAGCGCGCCCAGGTCCGCGGGGCGAGCGCCGCGCTCGTCCTCCGGGCCGCCCGCCCGCAACGAGGCCATGGCGTCCCCCGCACCCGGCGCCGCGCTCAGCCAGTAGCGCTCACGCTGGAAGGCATAGAGGGGCAGCCTCACCCGCCGGGCCGGAACACCGTCGAACAGGGCCGGCCAGTCGACCGCGACGCCGCCGGTCCAGGCCTGCGCGAGGGAGCGCAGGAAGCTCTCCCGACCGCCCTGCCGGCGGCGCAGCGAGCCCACGATCACCGCGTCGTGCGAGCTCGCGAGCGCCTCGTCGACCGTGGCCTGCACGCCCATCGTCAGCACCGGATGCGGGCTGGCCTCCACGAACACCCTCCGACCCCGCTCCAGCAGGGCGCGCGTGACACGCTCGAACTGCACCGTCTCGCGCAGGTTGCGATACCAGTAGCTCGCGTCCAGCTCCGCCGTGTCCAGCGGCTCGCCGGTCACCGTCGAGTGGAACTCGACCTCGCACGAGCGCGGAGCGATACACGCGCATCCCTCCAGCAACTCCTCGCGCAGAGACTCCACCTGGGGGGAATGGGATGCGTAGTCGACCGGGATCCTGCGTGCCCTCACCTCCTGGGCCCCACACAGCTCCAGCAGCTCCGCCAACGCCGCGTCCTCACCCGAGACGACCACCGAGGCCGGGCCGTTCACGGCCGCCACCGACACGCGGCCGTCAAACCGCTCCAGCAGCCCGTCGATCCGCTCGCGCTCCAGCCCCACGGACACCATGCCACCGCGCCCGGCGACTTCCCGCAGCGCACGGCTGCGCAGCGCCACCACGCGCGCCGCGTCCTGCAAGGACAGGCCCCCGGCCACGTGCGCGGCGGCGATCTCGCCCTGCGAGTGGCCCACGACCGCCGCGGGGCGCACTCCGCACGACTGCCACAGGCCGGCCAGCGAGACCATCACCGCGAACAGCGCCGGCTGTACGACGTCAACTCGATCCAGCCCCGGAGCGCCGTTCGCGCCTCGCAGCACATCCTCCAGCGACCAGTCGACGAATGGCGCCAGCGCCTCGCCACACTCGCGCATACACCTCGCGAACACCGGGGAGCAATCGAGCAGGTCCACGGCCATGCCCTCCCACTGCGAGCCCTGCCCGGGGAACAGGAACACCGCGTCCCCGCCCACGCCGGCGACGCCCCGAATCACGTCGGCGGCGATGGGAACGGGCGCCGGGGCGAGCGCCGGGACGTCCTCGGCCAGCGTGCTCAGCGCCCCGAGCAGCCCTCCCCGCTCGCCGCCCAGAACGACCGCGCGGTGCTCGAACGCCGGGCGCAGGCAGAGCGAGTAGCCGACATCCGCCAGCGCGGGGGCATCGACGCCGTCCCCGTCCCCGTCCCGGTCTCCGCCCCGGCAGGGGTACCCGCCGGCGACCTCGCCGCGGTCTTGCACGAATTGCAGCAACCGCTCGGCCTGCCCGCGCAAGCCGTCCTCGCCGCGACCGGACAGCACGAACGGCAGCACGCCGGCTCCCTCGCCGCCAGCTGCGAAAACCCCGACCCGCGCGCCGTCCGACCCTGCCTGCGCAGGCTCGAACTCAGCCTCGGCCGGCGCGCCGCCCGGTCCGCCATCGACCGCCGGGACCGCGGCCGGCGGATCCGCCGGCGCCTCCTCGACGATCACGTGGGCATTGGTGCCGCTGATGCCAAACGAGGACACTCCCGCCCGGCGCGGCTCCTCGCCCCGCCGCCACGGTCTCGCCTGCGCGAGGAGCTCGACCGCTCCCGCCGACCAGTCCACGTTGGTGGAGGGTCGATCGACGTGCAGCGTCCGCGGCAGCGTGCCGTGGCGCATCGCCATCACCATCTTGATCACGCCCGCCACGCCCGCCGCGGCCTGGGTGTGGCCGATGTTCGACTTGATCGAGCCCAGCCACAGCGGACGGTCCGCGAGACGGTCCTGACCGTAGGCGGCGATCAGCGCCTGCGCCTCGATCGGATCGCCCAGCGTGGTCCCGGTGCCGTGTGCCTCGACCGCGTCCACCTGGCCCGGCGACAGGCGCGCGTTGGCGAGCGCCTGGGCGATCACCCGCTGCTGCGAGGGGCCGTTGGGCGCCGTCAACCCGTTCGACGCGCCGTCCTGGTTGACGGCGCTGCCTCGCACCAGCCCCAGCACGCGATGGCCGTTGTGCTGAGCATCGGAGAGGCGCTCCAGCAGCAGCAGGCCCACGCCCTCGCCGAAGCCGGCGCCGTCGGCCGCGTCGGCGAAGGACTTGCAACGGCCGTCCGGGGCCAGGCCGCGCTGGCGGGAGAAGCCCACGAAGATCCCCGGCGAGGGCATCACGGTCACGCCGCCGGCCAGCGCCAGCGAGCATTCGCCCGCGCGCAGCGCCTGGCCGGCCAGATGCAGGGCCACGAGCGAGGAAGAGCAGGCCGTGTCGATCGAGACCGCGGGCCCCTCCAGGCCGAAGGTGTAGGCCAGTCGACCCGAGAGAACGCTGCTGGTGGAGCTCGTCAGCGCATAGATGTCGAGGCCTTCGGCGAGCGTCGCGTTTTGCGAGCCCACGCCATAGTCGGAGGCGATCGCGGAGATGCTCCCCACGAACACCCCGGTCTGGCTGCCCTTCAGCGACGCCGGGTCGATGTCGGCGTCTTCGAAGGCCTCCCAGGCGCCTTCCAGCAGCAGCCGCTGCTGGGGATCCATCGCCAGCGACTCGCCGGGGCCGATCCCGAAGAAGCCGGCGTCGAACCTGTCGGCGTCCTCGACGAAGCCGCCTTCGCGGACATAGGTCGTGCCGGGGTGATCGGGATCGGGGTCATACAACCCCTCCAGGTCCCAGCCGCGATCGAGCGGGAACGACGCGATCCCGTCCGCGCCCGCCGCGAGCAGCTCCCACAGCCCCTCCGGCGAGCCCACGCCGCCCGGATAGCGACAGCTCATCCCCACGATCGCCAGCGGCTCCTCCGAAGTTCCGCCGGCAACGCCGGCGACGCCCGCGCTCAGCCGCACCCCGGAGATCTCTCCGAGCAGGTGCGCTGCGATCGCGGCGGTGCTCGGGTAGTCGAACACGAGCGTCGCCGGCAGCCGCAGCCCGGTCGCGGCGTTCAGGCGGTTGCGCAGCTCGACTGCGGTCAGGGAGTCGAAGCCGAGGTCCTTGAAGGAGCGCTGCGTGTCGATCGCCTCCGGCGACGCGTGACCCAGGACCGAGGCGACCTGGGCTCTGACGAGCTCGAGCACGACGCCCTCGCGCTCGGGCTCGGGCGTGGCGGCCAGGCGTCGCGCCAGCGTTCTGCCCTCGTCGCCCAGGCGGCGCTTGGGCACGCTCACCAGCTCGCCGAACAGCCCCGAGAGCACCCCCAACCGGGCGTGGGCGCGCAGGACCTTGAGATCCAGGGGGATCGGCAGCAGCATCGCCTCGCCGGCGCCGAGGGCGCGATCGAACAGCCGCAGGCCCTCCTCGGAGGTCAGCGCCCCCACGCCCGAACGGGCCATCCGCGCGACGTCGGCCTCGCTCAGGTCCCCGGTCATCCCGCTCGCCCGCTCCCACAGTCCCCACGCCAGCGAGACGCCCGGCAAGCCCTGCGCTTGACGGTGGGCCGCGAGCGCGTCCAGGAACGTGTTGGCGGCGGCGTAGGCGCCCTGGCCGGGATTGCCAAACGTGCCCGCCGCCGAGGAGAACAGCACGAAGGACCGCAGCGCCAGCCGCTCGGTCAGCTCGTGCAGGTGCCAGGCGCCGTCCGCCTTCGCGGCCACCGTCTCCCGCAGACTTTGGGGGGTCAGCGAGCCGATCACCCCGTCCTTGAGCGTCCCGGCCGCGTGCACCACCGCTCCGAGGGGATGCTCGGCGGGGATCGCCGCGAGCAGTCCAACCAGGCTCTCGCGCTCGCGGGTGTCGCAGGCCGCGATCTCGACGCTCGCGCCCAGGGTCTCTAGCTCGGCCCGCAGCTCGGCGGCCCCCTCGGCCCGCGGCCCGCGGCGACTGGCCAGCAGCAGCCGGTCCACGCCGTGCTCGCGCACCAGATGTCGCGCCAGCATCGCGCCCAGGGTCCCGGTGCCGCCGGTGATCAGGACGGTCTCTCCCGCCGCGAACGGCGCTTGCGCTCCCGCGTCGGCCTCGTCCTTAGCCGCGGCTCCGGCGCGCGCAAGCCGGGGAGCGTAGGCCCTGCCCTCGCGCAGGGCCAGCTGAGACTCATCCGCGCCGAGCAGCGCCGGCAGCAGGCCGAGGGAGAGGGGCTCCCCGTCGAGGTCGAGCAGCAGGAGCCGCTCGGGGTGCTCGGCCTGCGCGCTGCGCGCCAACCCCCACAGCGGCGCCTGCGCCAGACCGGGGAGATCCTCCCCTGCCTGCGCCGCCACGGCGCCCCTGGTGAGCAGCACCAGCTTGGCGTCCGTGAGCCGCTCGTCCGCGAGCCAGCCCTGCAGCAGCTCCAGCGCTCGGCCGAGGACCAGGTGCATCGAGCTCGGCCCGCCATCGCCGTCGACATCGCCACCGCCGTCGCCATCGCCAGGCCCCTCCTGGGATCCGCCCAACCCGCCGGGGGAGCAGTCCACGAGCACCGCCGCCGGGAGCGTCATACCCTCGTCGAGGGCCTCCCCCAGCGCCTGGAGATTCGCGAAGGACCGCACGGCGCACCCCTCCCCGGCGAGCGCCCGCGCCAGCGGGCAGTCCTCCGCGCCCAGCAGCGCAAGCCCCTGCGCGAGAGACTGCGCGGAGAGGGCGACCTCGCTCCAGCCCAGGCGGTACAACTGCTCGCGCCGCCCGTCGCGAGCGCCCCGCAGCTGGGCGGCGGGGATCTCGCGTGTGACCAGCGACTGCACCGAGGCCACCAGCCCGCCGGTCTCGTCGGCGACCGTCAGGGAGCCCGCGCCGTCCGGCCCCGTGGTGAGCGCGACCCGCAGGGAGGCGGCCCCCGCGGCGTGGAGCTCGACCTCGTTGAAGGAGAAGGGCAGGCGTAGCGGCGGTCGGGCCTGCTCGTCCTCGCTCTCCCCCCCCTCCCCGGCCTCGCTCAGCAGGGAGCTGAACCCGACGTGCAGGGCCGCGTCCAGCAGCGCGGGGTGCACGCGGTAGGAGGCGGCCTCCTCGCGCTGCTCGGCGCCGAGCGCCACCTCCGCGAAGAGATCCTCCCCACGCCGCCAGGCCGCCCGCAAGCCCTGAAAGGCCGGGCCGTATTCGAAGCCCCGCTCGGCCAGCGCGTCGTACAGGGCTCCCTCGGCCGCGATCGGCTCCGCCCCCGGCGGCGGCCAGCGCTCGGAACCCAACGCCTCGATGCGCTCGTTCAGCGCGACCGCGCGGCCGTTCAGGGCACTGCGCGCGGGCGCCAGCACGCCACTGGCGTGGCGCGTCCAGCGTTCCTCGCCGAAGTCCTCCTCGGCAGCGCCCTCCCGACGAGAGTGAATCGCCAGCGCCCGCAGCCCGTCCGCGTCGGGCTCGCCGACCAGGAGCTGCAGCGAGACGGCCCCCTCCTCGGCGAGCAGCAGGGGCGCCTCCAGTGTGAGCTCGCGCACAACCGCACACCCGACCCGCTCGCCCGCGGCCAGCGCCAGCTCGAGGAACGCCGTGCCGGGCAAGAGCACACTGCCCAGGACCGCATGATCGGACAGCCACGGGCGCTCTTGCAGGGAAAGCCGTCCTGCGAAGAGCCAGCCCCTGCCGTCGGCCAGGACCGCGGCGGCGCCCAGCAGCGGGTGACCGGGGCGGGCCAGACCGATCGCGCAGGGGTCCCCCGCGCCCGAGGAGGGCGCCAGCCAGTAGCGCTCGCGCTGGAAGGCGTAGGTCGGCAACCGCCGGCGCTCAGCGCCCGAACCCCGAAAGACCGCGCCCCAGTCGACCTGCACCCCGCCGACCCATAGCTCTGACAACGAGCGCAGGAAACGCTCGGTGCCGCCCTGCCGACGCCGCAGCGAGCCCACCGCCACGACGCCGCTCGCATCCTCGAGCAGCTCCTGCGCGCTGTCCTGCACGCTCACCGTCAGCACCGGGTGTGGGCTGACCTCCACGAACGCCCGCTGCCCGCCCTGAAGCAGCGCGCGCGTGGATTGCGCCAAGCGAACGGGCTCACGCAGGTTGCGATACCAGTACTCGCCGTCCAGACGCGAGGTCTCGAGCCACTCGCCGGTCACAGTGGAGAAGAACGGGACCTCGCCCGCGCGCGGCTCGATCCCCGCGCACCCTTGCAGCAGCTCCTCGCGGATCTCCTGGACCTGGGCCGAATGGGCCGCGTAGTCGACGGGGATTGCCCGCGCCCTGACCCCGTCGCGCTCGCACTCGCCGAGCAGTTCCTCGAGCGCCTGGCGATCGCCGGAGACCACTGCGGTGGAGGGCCCGTTCACCGCGGCCATCCCCACGCGGCCCTCCCAGCGCTCGAGCCGTCCCTGCAGCTCCCCGGCCGGGAGCGCCACCGAGACCATCCCCCCCTTGCCCGCCAGCTCCCGCAGCGCACGGCCGCGCAGCGCGATGACCCGCGCGGCGTCTGCCAGCGAGAGTCCCCCCGCGACGCAGGCGGCCGCGATCTCGCCCTGGGAGTGGCCCACGACCGCGGCGGGACGCACGCCACAGGCGCGCCACAGCCCCGCCAGCGAGACCATCACCGCGAACAGCGCCGGCTGCACCACGTCGACTCGCTCCAGGCCCGGCTGACCGGGCTCGCCCCGCAGAACGCCCGCGAGCGACCACTCCACGTGCTCGGAGAGCGCCTGCTCGCACGCTTCCATCCGCTCGGCGAACACCGGCGAGCGCTCCAGCAGCTCGAGCGCCATGCCCTCCCATTGGGAGCCCTGTCCCGGGAACAGGAACACGGCTCCGGCGCCGCCGGCCACCGAGGCCGCGCCCCGCACGACGTCCTCCGCGACGGGCTCGCCGGTCGCCAGGGCTGCCAGCCCGTCCGTCAACCCCTCGCGACCGCCGCTCAGCACGACGGCCCGCTGCGCGAGCGTGGCTCGCCCCGTCAGGGAGACTCCCACGTCGGCGAGCCCCAGCTCCTGCTCGCGGGCGCCCCCCACGAGCTCGCCGAGCCGCCCGGCCTGCTCGCCCAGTGCGGCCTCGGAGGCGCCCGAGAGCACGAACGGGATCACACCGCCGGCCAGCAGACCCGTCGCGTCCGCCTCGCCCTCGGGCGTCGTGAGAGCCTCGACCGGCGGGGCCTCCTCGAGGATCACGTGCGCGTTGGTGCCGCTGATGCCAAACGAGGACACCCCCGCACGGCGCGGCTGCCCGTCGTTCTCCCACGGCGTCGGCTCGGCCAGCAGCGAAATCGCGCCGGCGCTCCAGTCGACGTTGCCGGACGGCGCATCCACGTGCAAAGTCCGCGGCAGCACGCCGTGGCGCATCGCCTGCACCATCTTGATCACGCCCGCCACCCCGGCGGCGGTCGCGGTGTGACCGATGTTCGACTTGATCGAGCCGAGCCACAGCGGACGGCCCTCCGGCGGGCGACTCTGCCCGTAGGTCGCCAGCAGCGCCTGGGCCTCGATCGGATCGCCCAGGGTGGTGCCCGTGCCGTGGCCCTCGACCACGTCGATCTGTGCCGCGGAGAGCCGCGCGTTCGCCAGCGCCTGCACGATCACCCGCTGCTGAGAGGGCCCGTTGGGCGCCGTCAGCCCGTTACTGGCGCCGTCCTGGTTGACGGCGCTGCCCCGCAGCAACGCCAGCACCTCGTGGCCGTTGCGCTGAGCGTCGGAGAGGCGCTCCAGCAGCAGCACGCCAACCCCCTCCCCCCAGCCGACGCCGTCGGCGGCGTCGGAGTAGGCCTTGCAACGGCCGTCGGGCGCCAGGCCGCGCTGGGCACTGAACTCCACGAACAGGTCCGGCGAGGCCAGCACCATCACTCCGCCCGCCAGCGCCAGGGCGCACTCCCCGCTGCGCAGCGCCGCGCTCGCCAGGTGCAGTGCCACCAGCGAGGAAGAGCACGCCGTGTCCACCGAGACCGCCGGCCCCTCGAAACCCAGCGTGTAGGCGACCCGGCCGGAGGCGACGCTGCCGGTGGCTCCCGTCAGGCGATAGCCCTCCAGACCGTCGACCGCCGGCCCGGAGACACCGGCGCCGTAGCCCGAGAAGCTGACCCCCGCGAACACCCCCGTCGGGCTGCCGCGCAGGGAGTCCGGGCGGATGCCGCCGTCCTCGATGGCCTCCCAGGCCGCTTCCAACAGGATCCTCTGTTGAGGGTCCATCGCCATCGCCTCCCGCGGGCTGATCCCGAAGAAGTCCGCGTCGAAGCGGTCGACCCCGTCGATGAAGCCGCCTTCGCGGGCATAGCTGCAACCGGGCCGATCGGGGTCCGGGTCATAGATCGCCTCCAGGTCCCAGTTGCGGTCGGTGGGAAACGGGCCGATCGCATCCCCGCCGCGGTCGAGGAGCTCCCAGAGATCCTCGGGCGAGGCGACCCCACCGGCGTAGCGGCAGCTCATCCCGACGATCGCGATCGGCTCGTGATCCCGCCCCTGTGCCTCCTGCAGGCGCCGGCGCGTGCGGCGCAGGTCGGCAGTGACGCGCTTCAGGTAGTCGCGGAGCTTCTCGTCGTTCTCGCTCTCGGCCACCTGGCGCGCACCGGACGAAGGATGTCTCTCGTCGGACAACTCAGACCCCCTTGAGCTCTCTGTCGATGAGCTCGAACATCTCGTCGTCGCTCGCCGTCTCGAGGTCGACTTCCTCGCCGTCCTCGAGGTCCTGTTCCCCGGCTCGATCGCCCAATCTTGCAAGCAATGCCTGCAGACGGGTCGCGATCTTTGCGCGCTGGTCATCGTCCGCGGCGGCCGCGGTGAGAAGGGCCTCGAGCCGGTCGAGCTCTCCGTCGGCCGTGGCCCAGGCGGCGGAGCCGAGGTCCAGCTCAGCCAGCAGGTACCCCGCGAAGGCCGCGGGCGTCGGGTAGTCGAACACCAACGTCGCGGGCAGGCGCAGCCCGGTCGTGACGTTCAGACGGTTGCGCAGCTCCACCGCACCGAGCGAGTCGAATCCGAGCTCCTTGAAGGTGCGTCGGGGGTCGATCTCCTCCGGCGAGGAGCGTCCCAGCACGGCGGCGACCTGGGCTCTGACCAGCCCGATCGCGACCGCCTCACGCTCGGGCTCGGGGGTCTGGGCCAGACGCCGCGTGAGCGACTCGCCCTGCTCGGCCTGGCGCCGCGCGGGCACACGTACGAGGTCGCTGAGTATCGCCGGGATCACTCCCGCGCGGGCCTGGGCGCGCAGTGCAGCTGGATCGAGCGGCGCGGGGAGCATCAGCGCCTCGCCCACGTCCAGAGCGCCGTCGAAGAGCTCCAGGCCGCGCTCGACCGAGAGCACGCCCACGCCCGCGCGCGCCATCCGCGAGCGATCGGCCTCGCTCAGTCCCCCCGCCATCCCGCCGGCCTGCTCCCACAGTCCCCACGCCAGCGAGGTGGCGGTGAGTCCGAGCGCGCGACGGTGGGCCGCCAGAGCGTCGAGAAAGACGTTGGCGGCGGCGTAGCTGCCCTGGCCCGGACTGCCCAGCGTGCCCGCGGCCGAGGAGAACAGCACGAACGCCTGCAGATCCATGCGCTCGGTGAGCTCGTGCAGATTCCAGGCGGCGTCCACCTTGGCGGCCAGCACGCGGTCCACGCGCTCGGGGGTCAACGCCGCGATCACCCCGTCGTCGAGCACCCCCGCCGTGTGCACCACCCCGCAGAGCGGGTGGGCCTCGGGGATCGAGTGCAGCAGCCTCGCCAGGTCCTCGCGATCGGAGACGTCGCACGCCACGATCGCGACATCGGCGCCCAGGGACTCGAGCTCGGCGCGCAGCTCGCCGGTGCCCGCCGCATCCGCTCCGCGGCGACTCGCCAGCAGCAGATGGCCGGCGCCATGGCGGCTCACCAGATGTCTGGCGAGGTGCGCGCCCAGCGCGCCCGTGCCACCGGTGATCAGGACCGTGCCCCGCGGGTCCAGCGACCGGGGCAGACTCAGGACGATCTTGCCGGTATGGCGCGCCTGGCTCATGAAGCGGAACGCCTCCGGCGCCTGGCGCACATCCCAGGCTCTGAGCGGCAGCGGCTCAAGCGCGCCGGAGGCGAACAGCTCGAGCAGCTCGGCGAACATCTCCCGGATGCGCTCCGGGCCGGCTTCCAGTACGTCGAATGCGCGGTAGGAGACGCCCGGATGCGCCTGCGCCACCTCCTCGGGGTCGCGGATGTCCGTCTTGCCCATCTCCACGAAGCGACCGCCCTGCCCCAGCAGCTCCAGCGACGCGTCCACGAACTCCCGGGCCAGGGAGTCCAGCACGACGTCCATCCCCCGGCCGCCGGTCCGCTCCAGAAAGCGCTCCTTGAATTCCAGCGTCCGCGAGGAGGCGATGTGCCCGCCGTCGATCCCCAGCGCGCGCAACACCTCCCACTTCGCCGGGCTCGCGGTCGCGAAGACCTCGGCGCCCAGGTGTCGGGCCAGTTGCACCGCCGCCATGCCGACCCCGCCCGTCCGCTGCATGCACCAGCAGGCGCTCGCCCGACCTCAGGCCGGCCAGGTCGACCAGCCCGTAGTAGGCGGTCAGGAACACGATCGGCGTGCAGGCGGCCTGCGCGAAGGACCAGTCCTCGGGGATGCGCGCCAGCAAACGCTCGTCGGTCGCGAGAACCGGCCCGATGGCGGCGAACAGCCCCATCACGCGGTCGCCCACGGCCAGCCCCTGCACCCCCGGGCCGACCTCCAAGACCACGCCCGCGCCCTCGCCGCCGACGGTGGCTCCGCCCGGGATACATGCCCAGCGCGGCCAGCACGTCGCGGAAGTTCAGGCCCCCGGCCCGCATCGCCACGCGCACCTGCCCGGGGCCCAGCGGCTCGCGCGCCGCGGGAGCGGGCACGAGCGCGAGCTCCTTCAGCGTGCCCCCATCACCGGCGCTCAGGGTCCATTCGGCGGCGTCCGCTGGCGCCGCCAGGACGTCGCCGGCGCCCGGGCGGCCAAGACGGGGGACGAGCACCTCGCCGGCGCGCACCGCCAGCTGAGACTCGCCCAGCGCGAGGGCGCCATCGAGCGCCTGCGACGAGGCCGCGTCCTCGTCGAGATCGACCAGCACGAGCCGCTCGGGGCTCTCGGACTGCGCCGAGCGCACGAGGCCCCAAAGCGGCGACTGCGCGAGGCCGGGGACGTCCTCTCCCGCGCGCACCGACACCGCCCTCCTGGTGACGAGTGCCAGGCGCGTGTCCGGGAAGCGCTCGTCGGCGAGCCAGCTCTGCACCAGTCCGAGCGCCCGCTGGACGCTCGCGTGCGCCGCGGCGGGCACGCCGGCGCCGACCGCGTCAATGCCGACCCCGTCGGCGAGACGGGCGCCGGCCGACGTCTTCCCGTGCGTCTCGCCCTCGCCGTGCGGCGTGCAATCCACGAGCACCACCGCGGGCGGCGGTCCGTCGCCCTCCAGGGCCGCTCCGAGGGAGTCGAGATCCCCGTGCACCGCCACCGCGCGCCCGGCCTCGCGCAGGGAGCGCGCGAGCGCGCAGTCCTTGCCGCCCAGCAGCGTCAGCCCGCCTGCGGTGGGCTCCGCCGCGGCGGAGACCGCGCTCCAACGCAGACAGAACAGTGCGTCGCGCTCGCCGCCGCGAGCGTCCTGGAGCTGCGCGGAGGAGAGCTCGCGCACCGTCAGCGAATCGACCGAGGCCACCAGCCCGCCGGTCTCATCCGCGAGCACCAGCGCGACCGAGTCCTCGGCGCCCGGCGAGAGCGCGACCCGCACCGTGGAGGAGCCGGGCGCGTGCAGCCGCACGCCGCTCCAGGAGAACGGGAGGCGCAAGAGCCCTCCAGCGGGCTCTGCCCCCTGCCCCTCATCCTCCTCGGCCAGGCGCGCCGCGCCGGCGTGCAGCGCGGCATCCAGGAGCGCCGGGTGAAGGCCATAGGCGAGCTCCCCGGGCTCGGCTCCTGCGCGAGGGAGACCTCGGCGAGGATCTGCTCACCCAGCCGCCAGGCGGCCTGCAGGCCCTGAAAGGCGACCCCGTACTCGAGCCCCTGCCCGGCCAGCCGGTCGTAGAGCTCCTCGACGTCCACGGCCCGGGCGCCCGCGGGCGGCCAGGAGGCTCCGGCGAGCAAGCGCGCCCGCTCCTTGAGCTCCGCGTCCCGACCGGAGGGCGTGGATGTCGCCGTCGCGGCCGTCCCCTCATCGCCGCCGGCGAGCGCGCCGCTCGCATGGCGCGTCCACGGCGCCTCGGAGGCCCCGTCGTCGGTGGCCTGCTCCCGGCGCGAGTAGATGCCCAGCGCGCGCATCCCGGACTCGTCGGGCTCGCCGACCGAGACCTGCAGCGCCATCGCGCCCTGCTCGGGCAGAATCAGCGGCGCCTCCAGGACGAGCTCCGCGAGCTCTGTCGCGCCGAGCCGCCCGCCGGCGTGCAGCGCCAGCTCCACGAACGCCGTGCCGGGCAGCAGGGCCGTGCCGAGCACCGCGTGATCTTTCAGCCAGGGCTCGGATTCGAGCGAGAGCCGTCCCGTGAACAGCCGGCCGCGGCCCTCCGCGAGGGTGAGCGTGGCGCCGAGCAGCGGGTGCTCGGTCGAGGCCTGGCCGATCGAGATCGCATCGCCCGAACTCGACGCAGCCTGGTACCAGTAGCGCCGACGCTGAAAGGCGTAGGTGGGGAGTCTTACCCTGCGCGCGGCCGAGCCGGCGAACAGCGCGCTCCAGCTCACCTCGACGCCGTGCGTCCACGCCTCGGCCAGCGCACCGATCAGCGCTCCGAGGTCCGCTCGCCCGCGGCGCAGCAACGCCACGGCGTGGACCGGCTCACGATCCCCGCGGTCGCCCGCGGCGCTCTCGCCGCCCGCCGCACCCGCCGCGCTTTCGCTGCTGCGGGACGTCTGCCCGTCGCCGGGCTCCGCGGCCAGGCACTCCCGCGCCATCGCGCTGAGCACCCCGTCGGGGCCCAGCTCGAGCAGCTCCCGAGCCCCTGCGCCGCCGAGCCAGCGCACGCCGTCGGCGAAGCGCACCGGCTCGCGCACGTGACGCACCCAGTAGCTGGATCGCACGAGCAGCTCTCCGCGTCGGCGAGCGGCTCGCCGGTCACGTTCGAGACGAGCGGGATCCGCGGCTCGGAGAAGGAGATGCTCTGCGGCGACCTCGGCGAACTCGTCGAGCATCGCCGTCCATCCGCGGGAGTGAAACGCGTGCGAGACCCGCAGCCGCTTGGTCCTGCGCCCCGCTCCTCCCAGACGCCCGCCAGCTCCAGCACCGCGTCCTCGTCGCCGGAGAGCACCACCGCGCGCGGGCCGTTGACCGCCGCCAGCGCCACATCGCCGCTGCGAGTCGGTCGAGCGATCCGCAGCGCCTCCTCCTCGGACGCCGCATCGCGACCATCGCCCCGCCCGCGGGCAGCGCCCCCATCAGCCGGCCCGCGCGCCGCGACCAGCCGGCAGGCGTCCTGGCAGCGAGAAGACGCCCGCCACGTGCGCCGCGGCCAGCTCGCCGATCGAGTGGCCGATCAGAAAGTCGGGTCGCACACCCCAGCTCTCCAGCAGCCGGAACAGCGCCACCTCGAGCGCGAACAGCGCCGCCTGCGTGTACAGCGTCTCGTCGAGCAGCGCCGCCTCGGCGCGAGCCCGCCGCGGCGAACACAACCTCGCGCAGCGGGCGTTCCAGGTGGGCGTCGAGCTACGCGCAGACCTCGTCGAACGCCGCGCGAAGACCGGGAAGGCGCTCGTACAGCTCGCGGCCCATGCCGACTCGCTGCGCGCCCTGGCCGGTGAACAGGAACGCCACGCGGCCCTCGCCCCCGTACGGCGGCGCCCTCGATCAGTCGCGCTCGCGGGCTCCCCGCCCGCCAGGGCGCGCAGACCCGCCAGCAGCTCGCTCGCGCTCGCTCGCCGAGCACCACGGCGCGGTCGCTCGAAGCGCGAGCGGCCGGCTAGCGAGAGCGCCGAAGTCGGCGCCGCCTCGAGCGCCGGGGAGCCCGCGAGCATGCGCGTGCAGCCGCTCGGCCTGGCCGCGCAGCGCCGCCTCGCTCGCTGGCCGAGAGCACGGAGCGGCGAGACCGCGCCGGCCCGCGTCGCCGCCGTGCGGGACGACATCGCTCGCGGAGCCAGGGCTCGCCGTCGGCGCGACCGCGGGAGCTCGGCGCCGATAACGCGCGGGGGCCGGAGACTCAGCGGCATGCCGGCGGGGCCTCGGGGCCTCCTCGAGGATCACGTGCGCGTTGGTGCCGCTGATCCCAAACGAGGAGACCCCGGCGCGGCGCGGCTGCGGCCGTCGCGCCGCCACGGCACCGCCTCGGTCAGCAGCGACACGCGCCCGCCGCCCAGTCGACCTGCGCGGAGGGCGCTCGACGTGCAGCGTCCGCGGCAGCACGCTCGTGGCGCAGCGCCTGCACCATCTTGATCACGCCCGCCACGCCCGCGGCGGCCTGCGCGTGGCCGATGTTCGACTTGATCGAGCCCAGCCACAGCGGCCGCGATCCCGGCGGGCGGTCGCTGCCCGTAGGTCGCCAGCAGCGCCTGCGCCTCGATCGGGTCGCCGAGCGTCGTGCCCGTGCCGTGGCCCTCGACGACGTCGACCTCGCCGGCGCCGAGTCCCGCGTTGGCGAGCGCCTGCGCGGATCACCCGCTGCTGGGAGGGGCCGTTCGGCGCCGTCAGCCCGTTGCTGGCGCCGTCCTGGTTGACGGCGCTGCCGCGCACCACCGCCAGCACCTCGTGGCCGTTGCGCTGCGCGTCGGACAGGCGCTCCAGCACGAGCACGCCCACGCCCTCGCTCCAGCCGACGCCGTCGGCCGCCGTCGGCGAAGGACTTGCAGCGCCCGTCGGGCGCCAGGCCGCGCTGGCGGCGCGAACTCCGACGAACGCGACCGGCGTGCGCCATCACGGTCACGCCGCCCGCCAGCGCCAGCGCGCACTCGCCGCGTGCGCAGCGCCTGACACGGCCAGGTGCAGCGCGACCAGCGAGGAGGAGCAGGCCGTGTCGACCGTGACGGCCGGGCCCTCCAGCCCGAAGGCGTAGGCCACGCGGCCGGAGAGCACGCTGCCGGAGTTGCCGGTGACACCGTAGTTTTCGAAGTCCCTGGACGCCGAGGCGATCGGCCCGGCGCCGTAGTCGTGGTACATCAGCCCGGCGAACACGCCGGTCTGGCTGCCCTTGCAGCGAGTCGCGGATCGATGCCGGCGTCCTCGAGCGCCTCCCAGCGCGCTTCCAGCAGCAGCCGCTGCTGGGGGTCCATCGCCAGCGCCTCGCGGGGCCGATCGCGAAGAACTCCGCGTCGAACTCCCCGGCGTCGTGCAGGAACCCGCCTTCGCGCGCGTAGCTGGTCCCGGGACGGTCGGGATCGGGGTCGTACAGGCGCTCCAGGTCCCAGCCGCGGTCGGCGGGGAAGCCCGAGACGCGTCCCTGCCCGCGCGGACGAGCTGCCACAGCTCCTCCGGGGAGCCAACGCCGCCCGGATAGCGGCAGCTCATGCCGACGATCGCGATCGGCTCGTCCAGGCCGCCGCGGCGCCGCGCGCGCCACGGCGCCCCGCTGGGTGCCCGCGAGCTCCCCCAGCAGGTACCCCGCGAGCGCCGCCGGAGTCGGATAGTCGAAGACGAGCGTCGCGGGCAGGCCCAGCCCGGTGGCCGCGTCCAGCCGGTTGCGCAGCTCGACCGCCGCCAGCGAGTCGAAGCCGAGCTCTTTGAACGCCCGCTCCGGGTCGATCGCCGCCGGCGAGGAGTGGCCCAGCACGGCGGCGACCTCGCCGCGGACGGCCTCCAGCAGCAGCCCTTCGCGCTTCTCGGCGGGGGCGCCGGCGAGACTCCGTGCGAGCGCGTCGCCGCCGGCGCCCCGCCCGCGCGCGGGCACGCCCGCCAGGCCGCTGAACAGTGCTGGGAGCACGCCCATCCGGGCCTGGGCGCGAAGCGCCGCTCGATCGAACGAGGCCGCCACCGCGAGCGCCCCATCCCCGGCCAGCGCCCTGTCGAAGAGCTCAAGCCCCTGCTCGCTCGAGAGCGTGCCCAAGCCAGAGCGCGCGGTGCGCGAGCGGTCGGCCTCGCTCAGGCCCGCGGCCATGCCCGCGAGGTCCTCCCACAGGCCCCATGCGATCGAGACGCCCGGCAGACCGTGTGCCCTGCGATGGGCGGCCAGCGCGTCGAGGAAGACGTTCGCCGCCGCGTAGTTGCCCTGGCCGGGGCTGCCGATCGCGCCGGCGATCGAGGAGAAGAGCACGAACGCTCCGAGCTCACAGCCCCCGGTGAGCTCGTGCAGATGCCACGCGCCGTCGGCCTTCGGCTTCAGCGCCGCCTCCAGGCGCGCTGACGTCAGCGCGCCGATCACGCCGTCATCGAGCACCCCGGCGGCGTGGATCACGGCGGTGAGCGGGTGATCCGGCGCGATCGAGTCCAGCAGCTCGGCCAGCGCGTCGCGCTCGGCGACGTCGCAGGCCGCGATCCGCACCTGCGCGCCCAGCGCCTGCAGCTCGTCCCGCAGCTGCGCGGCGCCCGCGGCCGCCGGGCCGCTGCGACTGACCAGGAGCAGCTGGGTCGCCCCGTGGGCGCTGACCAGATGGCGTGCCAGCAGCGCGCCCACGCCGCCGGTCCCGCCGGTGATCAGAACGGTGCCCCGGGGGTCGAGCGCGGGCGGGTCCTGCGCGGGCGCCGGAGCGCGCGTGAGCCGGGGGACGAGGATCGCGCCCTCGCGCAGCGCCAGCTGGGGCTCCTCGCTCGCCAGCGCCTCCCCCAGCGCGCGGCTCGAGGACACGTGCCCGTCGGTGTCGATCAGCAAAAAGCGCTCCGGGTGCTCGCTCTGGGCGGAGCGGACCAGGCCCCAGATCGGGGCTTGGTCCAGACCGGGGAGATCCTCGCCGGAGCCCGCGGCGACCGCCCCCCGCGTGATCAGCGCCAGTCGCGTGCGCGCGAAGCGCTCCTGCGCGAGCCACTCCTGCAGCAGCGCGAGCGTGCGCCGCGCGCCCTCGTGCGCCGCCTCCAGAACCGGCGCGGCGCCGGCGCCGGTGCCGGTGCAGTCCACGGCGACCACCTCCGGGATGGTGGCGCTCTCGGTCTGCGCGGCCTTCGCCAGGGACTGCGACAGCGACCGCAGGTCGGGGTGCGCCGCCACCGCGTGCCCGGCGGCGTTCAGCCCCTCGGCCAACGAGGAGCCCTCGGCGCCCAGCAGCGCCAGCTCCGCCGGGCCCGCCTGCGCCGAGGCCGAAAGGCCGACCCATTCGAGCGCGAACGACAGGCCGTCGTGCGCCGCGCGGGCGGCGCCGAGCTGCTCGGCGGAGAGCTCGCGCGAGACCAGCGAGTCGACCGAGGCGATCAGCCTGCCGGACGCATCGCCCACCACCAGGGACATCCCCTCGCCCGCGGCGGAGCTGGCGAGTGAAACGCGCACCGACGAGCCCGCCTGGGCATGCAGCTCGGCTCCCGACCAGGAGAAGGGCAGGAGCAGTCGCAGCTCGCCCTCGGCACCGCCGGCGAGCCGACCCAGCGCGCTCGCGTGCAGAGCGGCGTCCAGCAGCGCCGGGTGCAGCCCGAAGGCGCCGCCCGCCAGCGGCTGGCCCTCCGGCAGGGACACCTCGGCGAAAACCTCCTCGCCGCGCCTCCACACACCCTGCAGCCCCCGAAAGGCGGGTCCGTATTCGAAGCCGACATCGGCCAGCACGTCGTAGAGGCCGGCGTCCTCGATCTCCAGCGCCTGCGCACCGGGCGGAGGCCAGGACTGCGCGAGCGCACCCGCGCGCTCGGCGATCCCCGCCTGCCCGCCGCCCGCGTCGTCCGCCCCGCCCGCCCGTTCGGCGCCCCGCCCCGCGCCGGCGCTGAGGGTGCCGCTGGCGTGCACGGTCCACTGCTCGACCGGCAGACCGTCCCCGTCCGCGGGCCCCTCGGGGCGGGAGTGGATCGAGAGCGACCTTCTTGCTCGCCGCGTCTCGGGCCCCTCGGGCTCGCCGACGGCGATCTGCAGCGCCAGGGCGCCCTGCTCGGGCACGACCAGCGGGGTGTGCAGGGTCAGCTCCTCCACCAGCGGGCAGTCGAGCGCCCCGCCCGCGTACAGCGCGAGCTCCAGGAACGCCGTGCCCGGCAGCAGCACGGCGCCCCTCACCGCATGGTCCGCGAGCCAGGGCTGAGAGTCGAGCGAGATGCGCCCCGTGAAGATCCAGCCTCCGCCGTCGGCCAGGGCGACGCGGGCGCGCAGCAGCGGGTGGTCCGCTCGGGCCTGACCGGCGGCGGCCATGTCCCCCGCGCCCTGGGCGCCCGCGGAGAGCCAGTAGCGCTTGCGCTGAAAGGCGTACGTGGGCAGAGGCACGCGCCTGACCGCCGGGCCCGCGGACAGCGCCGCCCAGTCGACGGGCGCCATTCCGCTCACCCACATCTCCGCCAGAGCGCCCAACACCGTCTGGGCTTCGGGGCGCTCGCCGCGCAGGAGCGGGACCGCCACCGCGCGGACCGCGCCGGGCTCTTGGGGATCGGCGCGGGCACCCGGATCGCGGCCATCGGCGAGGGCGGCGTGGTCGGCGCCATTGGCGAGAGCGCCCCGATCGGGGCCATCGACATGGGCGCCGGGATCGCTCTCGCCCACCCGATCACCGCGCGGTCCTGCTCGCCCTCCCAGGCACTCCAGACTCATGGCGCTGAGCACGCCGTCCGGCCCCAGCTCCAGGAAGCCCGTGACCCCGTGGTCCGCCAGCCAGCGTATCCCGTCCGCGAAGCGCACCGGCTCGCGCGCATGCGCCACCCAGTACTCGGCGGTGCAGATCCGCTCGGCGTCCACGGGCTCGCCGGTGAGGTTGGAGATGATCGGAATCCGTGGCGCGCTGTAGGAGACGCTCTGGGCCACGGCTTTGAAGGCGTCGAGCATCGCGTCCATCTGCTGGGAGTGGAAGGCGTGCGAGACCGACAGGCGCTTGGTCTTACGACCCTGCTCCCGATAGCTGCTCTGCACCTGCAGGACGGCGTCCTGCTCACCGGAGATGACGACCGCGGCGGGGCCGTTGACCGCGGCGAGGCAGACGCGGCCGGGGTAGTCCTGGAGGGTCTTGCTCATCTCCTGCTCGGTCGCTCTCACGGAGACCATCGCGCCGCCGGGCGGCAGCGCTCCCATCAGCCGGCCGCGCGCCGCCACCAGCGCGCATGCGTCCCGCAGCGAGAAGACGCCCGCCAGATAGGCCGCGACCAGCTCGCCGATCGAGTGTCCGATCAGGAAGTCCGGGCGCACCCCCTGGCTCTCGATGAGCCTGAACAGGGCGACCTCCAGAGCGAACAGAGCGGCCTGGGTGTAGGCGGTCTGGTCCAGCAGCCCGGAATCGCCGGGCGCTCCGCGCGATCGCTCGCCCGAGCGGGGCTCGGCCTGGGTATCCGTGAAGAGCACCTCGCGCAACGGATGCTCCAGGTGGGGGTCCAGCTCAGCGCACAGCTCATCCAGCGCATCTTGGAAGACCGGAAACGTGTCGTAGAGCTCGCGGCCCATGCCCGGGCGCTGCGCGCCCTGCCCTGTGAGAAGGAACGCCAGCGATCGCCGCCCCGCGGAGCCGGTCGGTGCCGAGCCCCTGATCACCTGCGCCGCGGAGCCGTCGTGCGCTAGCGTACTCAGGGCACTCAGCAGGGACTCTCGGTCGCTCCCAAGCACCACCGCACGATGCTCGAGCGTCGGACGAGCAGCGAGCGAGTAGCCGACATCGCGCAGCTCTGTGAGCGCCTCGCCCTCCAGATGCTCGTGCAGACGCTGCGCCTGATCGTGCAGCGCCGGCTCGCTCCTGGCCGACAGCGGGAACGGCACCGGGGCGACCCGCACGAGCTCCCCGCCCGCGCCGGGAGCGCCGTCGCCGTTACCCCGCACGAACTCCCCGCCCGCGCCGGGAGCGTGGCTGCCGTTCCGTTCGCCGCTCTCGCCGGCGTCCCCACGCGCGCTCGCGGGGCCCGCGTCCAGAGCGCCCGCCCGAGCGCCCGCCGGCGCCTCCTCGAGGATCACGTGGGCGTTGGTGCCGCTGACCCCGAAAGAGGAGACGCCCGCACGACGCGGCTGCTCCCGCGCGGCCCGCTCCCAGGAGCGCCGCTCCCTCAACAACGCCACCTCCCCCGCCGACCAGTCCACGTGCGAAGAAGGCTCATCGACGTGCAACGTCGCCGGCAACACCCCATGACGCATCGCCAACACCATCTTGATCACCCCCGCCACACCAGCCGCCGCCTGGGTATGACCAATATTCGACTTGACCGACCCCAACCACAACGGACGCCCCACAGGACGCGCCTGCCCATAAGCAGCAATCAACGCCTGCGCCTCAATCGGATCACCCAACGTCGTGCCCGTACCATGCGCCTCAACCACGTCGACCTGTCCCGGCGCCAAACGCGCATTCGCCAACGCCTGCGCGATCACCCGCTGCTGAGAAGGACCATTGGGCGCCGTCAAACCATTGGACGCACCATCCTGATTGACCGCGCTGCCACGCACCACCGCCAACACCTCACGACCCTCACGCTCAGCGTCGGCCAGACGCGCCAACACCAGCACACCCACCCCCTCCGACCACGCGGTCCCGTCGGCGCACGCGGCGAACGCCTTGCAGCGCCCGTCCACCGACAGGCCGCGCTGGCGGGCGAACTCGGTGAAGAGGTCCGGCGTGGCAACCACCGAGGCGCCGCCTACCAGCGCTAGCGAGCACTCGCCGGCGCGCAGCGCCTGGCCGGCCAGGTGCAGCGCCACCAGCGAGGAGGAGCACGCCGTGTCGATCGAGACCGCCGGGCCCTCCAGGCCGAAGGTGTAGGAGAGACGACCGGAGGCGACGCTGCTGGTGGCTCCGGTCAGGCGGTAGCCCTCCAGCCCCTCGGCGGCCGGTCCCGCCGCGAGGTAGCTCGAGGAGATGATGCCCACGAACACCCCGGTCTGACTGCCCCTCAGCGCCGCGGGATCGATCCCCGCGTCTTCGAGCGCCTCCCACGCGCCTTCCAGCAGCAGCCGCTGCTGGGGGTCCATCGCCAGGGATTCCCGAGGGCTGATGCCGAAGAACTCCGGGTCGAAGTCCCCGGCGTCATACAGGAAGCCGCCCTCGCGCGCATAGCAGGTGCCGGGCCGGTCGGGATCGGGATCGTAGAGTCCCTCCAGATCCCAGCCGCGATCGGTGGGAAAGCCGCCGATCGCGTCGCGGCCGTCGCTCACCAGGCGCCACAGCTCCTGGGGGGAGCGCACGCCACCCGGAAAACGACAGCTCATGCCCACGATCGCCAGCGGCTCCTCGGGCGCCGCGGCGCCCGAGAGCGCGATCGTCCCCACGGCGCTCGAGGACCGTCCACCCGAGAGCTCACGCAGCAGCTGGGAGGCGACCCCGGCGACGGTCGGGTAGTCGAAGACGAGCGTCGCCGGCAAGCGCAGCCCGCTCGCCGCGTTCAGACGGTTGCGCAGCTCGACCGCCGTCAGCGAGTCAAAGCCGAGCTCCTTGAAGGTCCGCTGCGTGTCGAGCGCCTCCGGGTTGGCGTGCCCCAGGACCGTGGCCACCTGTTCCCCGACGAGCTCGAGCACGAGCGCCTCGCGCTCAGACTCCCCGGCGCCGGCCAGGCGGCGCGCGAAGGAGGATGAGGATCCTCCCCGCTCGCCCGGGCCGCGGGCGGTCGAGCGCACGAGGTCGCCGAACATGGGCGGCAGCGTCCCCGTCCTGGCCTGGGAGCGCAGCGCGCGGAGGTCAAGCGCCAGCGGCAGCACCAGCGGCTCGCCCCCCTCCAGGGCTCTGTCGAAGAGGCGCAGGCCCTCCTCGGAGGTGAGCGCCCGAACCCCCGCGCGCGCCATCCGCTCGATGTCGGCCTCGCGCAGATCTCCGGTCAGCGCGCTGGCCTGCTGCCAGAGGCCCCACGCGAGCGAGCTGCCCGGCAGGCCCTGCGCGCGGCGCTGGGCCGCCAGGGCGTCGAGAAAGGCGTTGGCGGCCGCGTAGTTGGCCTGGCCGGGACTGCCGAGAGCCCCCGCGGCGGAGGAGAACAGCACGAACATCGACAGGTCCATCCGCTCGGTCAGCTCGTGCAGGTGCCAGGCGGCGTCCGCCTTGGGCGCCAGCACCGCGTCCAGGCCCTCGGCGCTCAGCGAGCCCACCACGCCGTCCTGGAGCGCACCCGCAGCGTGCACGACTCCGCGCAGCGGATGGCGCGGGGAAATCGAGTGAAGCAGCCTCGCCAGCTGCTCGCGCTCACTCACGTCACAGGCCGCGAGCGTCGCCTCGGCGCCCAGCTGCGCCAGCCGCGCCCGCAGCTCGCCGGCGCCCTCGGCGCGCTCCCCGCTGCGGCTGACCAACAGCAGATGCCTGACGCCGTGCTCGCGCACCAGGTGCTCGGCCAGCAGCGCGCCCAGCGTGCCCGTGCCGCCGGTGATAAGGACCGTCCCCTGCGGGCCGATCTCTTCGCCGGGTAGGGTCAGCACGATCTTGCCGGTGTGGCGCGCCTGGCTCATGAAGCGAAGCGCCTGGGGCGCGCGGCGCACGTCCCAGGCCCTCACCGGCAGCGGCTGCAGCGTGCCCGAGTGAAAGAGCCCGAGTAGCTCGCCGAACATCTGCGCGATGCGCGGCGCGCCCGCTTCGGCCAAATCGAAGGCCCGGTAGGCGACCCCCGGATGACTCTGCGCCACCGCGTCTGGGTCGCGAATGTCGGTCTTGCCCATCTCGAGGAAGCGCCCGCCGCCGGCCAGCAGGTCGAGCGAGGCGTCCGCGAACTCCCCCGCGAGCGAGTTCAGGACGACGTCCATGCCCCGCCCGCCGGTCTGAGCGTGAAAGCGCTCCTTGAACTCGAGCGTGCGCGAGGAGGCGATGTGCGTCTCCTGCACTCCCAGCGAGCGCAGCGTCTGCCACTTGCCGGGGCTGGCGGTCGCGAACACCTCGGCGCCCAGGTGCCGAGCCAGCTGGATCGCGGCCATGCCGACGCCGCCGGTGCCCGCGTGCACGAGGACCCGCTCGCCGGCCTGCAGGCGAGCCAGGTCCAGGAGGCCGTAGTAGGCCGTCAGGAACACGACCGGCGTCGAGGCCGCCTGCGCGAAGGACCACCCCGTGGGGGCGCGCGCGATCAGGCGCCAGTCGGCCACGCAGACCGGTCCGAGCCCGGAGAACAGGCCCATGACGCGATCCCCCGCGGCCAGCCCCTCGACCTCCGGACCGCACTCCAGCACGGCGCCCGCGCACTCGCCGCCGACCGCGCTCTGACCCTCGGCGTCGATCGACACGAGCCCCAGGGTCACCATCACGTCGCGGAAGTTCAGGCCCCCGGCGCGGACGCCGACGCGGACCTGACCGGGCTCCAGCGGCGCGCTGGCCTCGGGATGGGGCACGAGCGCCAGGTCCTCGAGCGTCCCCCTCCTCCCCGCGTCAAGACGCCACGGCTCACCCGCAGGAGCCTCCAGGGCGCCCCGGCCGGCGCGCGCGAGCCGGGGGACGAAGGCCGTGCCTTCGCGCAGCGCGAGCTGCGGCTCGCCCTGCTCGAGCGCTTCGGCCAGGACGGCGCCGGAGCTCTCGTGCTCGTCTATGTCCACCAGGAGCAGCCGTCCGGGATGCTCGGACTGGGCGCTTCGCATGAGGCCCCACAGCGGCGACTGCGCCAGCCCGGGGAGATCCTCGCCGGCGCTCACGGCCACGGCGCCCCTGGTGAGCAGCGCCAGCCGAGACCCCGCGCAGCGCTCGTCGGCGAGCCAGGACTGCACCAGCCCGAGCGCCCAGCGCGCGTCGCGATGCACCGCGACGGGTATGGTGTCGAACCCGCTCGGGCATTCTGTTGCGATGGCGCAGTCCACGAGGACGAGCTCGGGCACCGAAGCGTCCTCGGCGTCCAGCGCCTCGCCGAGGCTCGCCAGGTCGCGGTGCATTTCGACCTGGCACCCGGCCTCGTGCAGGGACCGGGCGAGCGAGACACCGGGCCTCGCGCCGGTCTCCTCCTCGCTCAGGAGCGCCAGGCGCCGCTGCGCGCTCTTCTGGGAGGCGAGCGTCCTCAGCGCGCTCCAGTCCATCGTGTAAAGCGAGTCGCGTCCTTCCCCGCGCCCGGAGGCGCCGAGCTGAGCCGGGGAGACCTCGCGAACCGCCAGCGTCTGCACCGCCGCGACGAGCCGGCCGGTGTCGTCGGCGGCGAGCAGCGAGATCGCCTCCTCCTGCTCCCCCGTCACGCCCAGCACGACCCGCAGCGCGCTCGCTCCCGCACCGTAGAGCTCCACCCCGCCGAAGGAGAACGGCAGCCGCAGTCCGCCGGATCGAGGCTCGCCGGGGCCGGGCTCACCTGGGCGAGGCTCGCCGGGGCCGGGCTCACCCGCCCAGGGGCTCTCTTCGACCAGCAGGCTCAGCGCGGGATGCAGGGCGGCGTCAAGGAGCGCGGGGTGCACGCCAAATCCCGAGGCCGCGCCCGCCTGCTGCTCGGACAGGGCGATGTCGGCGAAGAGCTCTTGCCCGCGCCGCCAGAGGGCCCGCAGGCCCTGGAAGGCGGGCCCGTACTCGAACCCCAGCTCAGCCAGGGCGTCATAGAGCCCGTCGATCTGTACGGGCTGGGCGCCCTCCGGGGGCCAGACCTGAGCGTCGGCCAGCAGCCGGGCGCGCTGGGCGACCTGCTCCGGTTGAGCGTCCGCGGTGTCCGCCGCGGCGCTCAGCACACCGCTGGCGTGGCGCGTCCAGGACTCCTCGCTCGGCTGCGCAGAGCCCGCGCCGGCTCCTGGCTCGGGACGGGAGTAGAGCTCCAGCGCGCGCGCGCCGGACTGGTCGGGCTCGCCGAGCGAGAGCTGCAGCTGCACCGTGTCGTGCTCGCGGAACACCAGCGCGGACTCCAGCGCGAGCTCGCGCACGGTCGGGCATCCCACCAGCCGTCCCGCGCAGAGCGCCAGCTCGAGGAACGCCGTGCCCGGCAGCAGCACGTTGCCGAGCACCGCGTGGTCGGCCAGCCACGGCTGCTCCTGCAAGCAGACGCGGCCGGTCAGCAGCCGCCGCTCGCCGTCGGCCAGCTCGACCATCGCGCCCAGCAGCGGATGGCCCGCCGCGGACTGGCCGAGCGCTCCGGCGTCGCCGGCGGCTGGCGGGCCCGCCAGCCAGTAGCGCTCGCGCTGGAAGGCGTAGGTGGGCAGCCTCACCCGGCGCGCGCGCGAGCCCTCGTACAGCGCGCCCCAGTCGACCGCGACGCCGCGCGTCCAGGCCTCGGCCAGCGAGCGCAGAAAACGCCGCCGACCGCCCTCTCCGCGGCGCAGCGAGCCGACCGCCAGGACCTCGTCGGGATCCTCCAGCGCCTCCTCGGCGCTCTCCTGGACGCTCATCGTGAGCACCGGGTGCGGACTCAGCTCGACGAACGCCCGCTGCCCGTCCGCCAGCAGCCGGCGCGTGGCCCGCTCGAACTGGACGGTCTCGCGGAGGTTGCGATACCAGTACTCGCCGTCCAGCCGCGCGGTGTCCAGCGGCTCGCCGGTGACGGTTGACAGGAATGGGATCTCGCTCCCGCGCGGCTCGATCCCGGCGCACCCCGCGAGCAGCTCCTCGCGGATCTCCTGCACAGCCTGGGAGTGCGCCGCGTAGTCGACCGGGATCTCGCGTGCCCTGAGGCCCTCCGCCTGGCACTCCTGCAGGAGCTCCCGCAACGCCCGGCGATCGCCGGAGACCACGGCCGCCGAGGGCCCGTTCGCGGCGGCGACGCCGATCCGACCCTCCCACCGGCCCAAGCGCTCCTCGAGCGCCGCCGCGGGTAGGGCGAGGGAGACCATCCCGCCCCGGCCGGCCAGCTTCAGCAGCGCGCGCGAGCGCAGCGCCACCACCTGCGCGGCGTCCTCCAGGTCGAGCCCGCCGGCGACGTGCGCGGCGGCGATCTCGCCCTGGGAGTGGCCCACCACCACGTCCGGGCGCACGCCGCAGGCCCGCCACAGCTGCGCCAGCGAGACCATCACCGCGAACAGCGCCGGCTGCACCACGTCGACCCGCTCCAAGCCCGGCTGGCCGTCCTGACCCCGCAGGACACCTTCAAGTGACCATTGCACGTGCGGCGCGAGCGCCTGCTCGCAAGCCCGCATCCGCTCGGCGAACACCGGCGAGCGCTCGAGCAACTCGAGCGCCATGCCCCCCCACTGCGAACCCTGGCCTGGGAACACGAACACGACCCCGCTCTCGGCGAGCGACGCCACCCCCTCGAGAACCCCCGCCGCCTGCTCTCCGCGCGCAAGCGCCGCCAACTCGCCCAGTAGCTCCCGGCGCTCCCCGCGCTCGCCGCCCAGCACCACCGCTCGGTGCGCGAACGCGCTGCGGCCCGCCAGCGAGCAGCCCACGTCCTCGCGGCGGCACTCGGGATCGCCCGCGAGGAACTCGCGCAGCCGCTGCGCCTGCGCGCGCAGACCGTTCTCATCCCTGCCCGCGAGCACCCACGGCGAGAGGCCATCGTCCCCGAGCACGCGCCCGGCGGCGGCAAGACTCTCCCGCGGGTGGACATCGGCGCCCGCCAGGGCGCGCACCGATTCCTCGGCGCTCAGAGCGCCGTCGCCGTTCGCCGCGACGTTCGCGTCGGATGGGGTCGTGGCGGCGGATGTGGACTCTTCGAGAATCACGTGCGCGTTGGTACCGCTGACCCCGAACGAGGAGATACCCGCGCGGCGCGGCTCGTCCTGGGCGGCCGTCTCCCACGGCCGCTGCTCCCGCAGCAGCGCGACATCACCCGCCGACCAGTCCACGTGCGAGGAGGGCTCGTCCACGTGCAGCGTCGCCGGCAGTACGCCATGGCGCATCGCCAGCACCGTCTTGATCACCCCTGCCACACCGGCCGCGGCCTGGGTGTGGCCGATGTTCGACTTGACCGACCCCAACCACAGCGGGCGCCCCGCAGGGCGATTCTGCCCGTAGGCGGCGATCAGCGCCTGCGCCTCGATCGGGTCGCCCAGCGTCGTGCCGGTGCCGTGGGCCTCGACCGTGTCCACCCGGTCGGGCGAGAGGCCCGCGTTGGCGAGCGCCTGGGCGATCACGCGCTGCTGGGATGGACCGTTGGGCGCCGTCAGCCCGTTGGAGGCACCGTCCTGGTTGACCGCGCTGCCGCGCACGAGCGCGAGCACCTCGCGACCGTCGCGCTCGGCGTCGGTCAGGCGCGCCAGAAGCAGCACGCCCACACCCTCCGACCAGCCGGTGCCGTCGGCGCTCTCGGCGAATGACTTGCAGCGGCCGTCCGGAGCCAGGCCGCGCTGGCGTGAGAACTCCAGGAAGACCCCCGGCGTGGCCATCACCGTCACGCCGCCCACCAGTGCCAGCGAGCACTCGCCCGAGCGCAGCGCCTGGCCCGCCAGGTGCAGCGCCACGAGCGAGGAGGAGCAGGCCGTATCGACCGAGACCGCCGGGCCCTCCAGGCCGAGGGCGTAGGAGACGCGACCTGAGAGGACGCTGCCGGACGTGCCGGTCCCGATGTAGCCGGCGACGTTCTCGGCGAGCCGGCCGCTCAGGCCGATCCCGTAGTCGTGATACATGACGCCCGCGAAGACCCCGGTCTGCGTGCCTTTCAACGCGGCGGGGTCGATGCCGGCGTCTTCGATCGTCTCCCAGGCGACCTCGAGCACGAGACGCTGTTGGGGGTCCATCGCCATCGCCTCGCGCGGGCTGATGTCAAAGAACCGAGCGTCGAACCGGTCGGCGTCGTGCAGGAAGCCGCCCTCTCGCGCGTAACAGGTGCCGGGGTTCTCGGGGTCGGGGTCGTACAGGCCCTCCAGATCCCAGCCGCGATCGTCGGGGAATCCCCCGATCGCATCTCCGCCGGAGCTGACCAGCCGCCACAGCTCCTCGGGCGAGGATGCGCCGCCGGGGAAGCGGCAGCCCATGCCGACGATCGCCAGCGGCTCCTGCGCGCGGTATTCGATCTCCCGCAGGCTGCGCCGCGTTCGGCGCAGTTCGGCGCGGGCTCGTTTCAGATATTCGAGCGTCTTCTCCTCGCTCGCCACCGAGCCGTCCGCCCGGCGGTTGTCGACCGCACCGTCGCCCATCAGAGCGCCTCGAATTCCCGGTCCATCGCCGCGAACACCTCGTCGACGGTGGCCCCGTCCAAATCGTCCTCGCCGGCAGCGTCCTCGCCCGCCAGGCCCGCCAGCAATGTCCTCAGGCGCCCCTCGATCTGCGCCCGTTCGCGATCGCCTGCGTTCAGCGCGGAGAGGGCGCTTTCCAGCCTGTCGAGCTCCGTCAGGGCGGGTGCCGTCGTTTGCGCGGCCTGACCGTCATCCATGGCGGATGTCCGCTCGAGCAGATAACTGGTCAGAGCGTCGGGGGTCGGGTAGTCGAACACGAGCGTCGCGGGCAGGCGCAGCCCCGTGACGGCGTTCAGCCGGTTGCGCAGATCGAGCGCGGTCAGGGAGTCGAACCCGAGCTCCTTGAAGGCACGCTGTGGATCGACCGCCTGCGCCGAGGCGTGCCCCAGGACGGTCGCGACCTCGCTCCTGATCAGATCCCGAACCAAGCCCTCGCGCTCGTCCCGGGACAGGCCGCGCAGGCGCTGCGCCAGCGATTCGACCTCCCCGCCTGGGCTCGCGCGGCCAGCGCCGAGCCCCGGCAGCAGCCCGCGGAGCACCACCGGCAGGGTCCCCGCCCGCGCGCGGGCGCGCAGCGCCCTCATGTTCAAGGGGATCGGCAGCACCAGTGCCTCGTCCCGGCCGAGCGCCCGGTCGAACAGCTCGAGACCCTGCTCGGCGGTGAGCGCCTCCGCGCCGGTGCGGGCGATCCGCGAGACGTCCGCCTCGCTCAGGGCGCCCGTCATCCCTCCGGCCTGCTCCCACAGCCCCCACGCCATCGCCACGCCCGTCAGGCCACACGCGCGGCGGTGCGCGGCCAGCGCGTCTAGATAGGCGTTCGCGGCCGCGTAGTTGCCCTGCCCGGGGCTGCCGAGCGCGCCGGCCGCGGAGGAGAACATGGCGAACAGCGAGAGCTCCATCTCCCCGGTCAGCTCGTGTAGGTGCCAGGCGGCGTCGGCCTTCGCGCGCAGCGCCCGCTCGAGGCGCTCGGGCGAGAGTGAGGCGATCACGCCATCATCCAACACACCCGCCGCGTGAACCACCCCGCACAGCGGATGCTCGGGCGCGAGCGAGTCAAGCAGCTCCGCGAGCGCCGCGCGCTCGCAGACGTCGCAGGCCTCGATCCGAACGCTCGCTCCCAGCTCCTCCAGCTCGGCGCGCAGCTCCTCGGCGCCCGCCGCCCGCGCTCCCTGCCGGCTGACCAGCAGCAGCCGGCGAACGCCGTGCTCGGCGACCAAATGACGCGCCACCAGGCCGCCCAGCGATCCTGTGCCGCCGGTCACCAGCACCGTCCCGGCGCCCGCCGGCGCCAGCGCGCCTGAGCCGTTCTCGCCGGCGGCGAGCGTTGGGCCGGCGCGCCTGAGCCGGGGCGCCAGCGCGACGCCCTCGCGCAGCGCCAGCTGCGGCTCGCCGGTTTCCAGCGCGCCCGCCAGCGCGCGGGCCGAGGTCTCGTTGCGATCACTGTCGATAAGCCCGAACCGCTCGGGCTCCTCCGCCTGCGCGCTGCGCGCGAGACCCCAGACCGGCGCCTGCGCCAGCCCCGGCACGCCCTCCCCCGGGCGCGCCGCGACCGCCCCGGTGGTGAGGAACACCAGCCGCGAGCTCGCGTAGCGCTCATCCGCGAGCATTGCTTGGGCCGCGACCAGCGCCCGCTCGAGGCACTCGCGCGCCGGCGCCAGGCCCTGCTCGCCGGCGGGAAGATCGCCGGCGCAGTCGAGCAGCACGGTCGCGGGCGCCGCCCCGTCCTCCCGCTCCAGCGCCCGAGTGAGCACGTCGAGATCGGCGCAGACGCGCGCGTCGACCCCGACCCCGGCCAGGGCTTGCGCGGGCCACGAATCCTGCGCGCCCAGCAGCGCCACTGCCTCGCCGAGGCCGGTCGACCAGGCTGCGTCCGCCAACTGCTCCCACTCCATCGCGAACAGCGCGTCGCGATCCCGCGCGACGCTCAGCTGCGTCGTGGAAACCTCGCGCGAGACCAGCGAATCGATCGAGACGATCAACCCACCGTCCTCGCCGGCGACCACCATCGAGATCGCGCCGCTCTCCCCCGCCACCGGTACGAGCGACACCCGCACCGTGCCGGCGCCGGTAGCGAACAGCTCCACGCCGCTGAACGAGAACGGCATGCGCGGCCCGGGCGCGCCGGACGCGCGCGCGGATGCTCCGTCCTGCGCGTTCGCGTCTGCTGCGACGTCGACATTGCTCTCCGGCGTCGCGCTCGCGTCCGCGTCCACATCCTCGACAAGTGCGCTCAGACCGGCGTGAAAGGCCGAGTCGAGCAGCGCGGGATGGACGCTGAAAGAAGCGGCCTCCGCGGCTGGGCCGTCGGGAAGACCGACCTCGGCGAACAGCTCCTCGCCGCGCCGCCACACCCCGCGCAGACCCTGAAACAGAGGCCCGTATTCAAAGCCCAGGCCCGCCAACCGGTCATACAGGCCATTGATGTCCACCGGCTGGGCGTCGCGCGGTGGCCATGCGCTGTTCCCGAGCAGCCCGGCGCGCTCGCGCACGCTTCCGGCGCGGCCGTTGAGGATCGATCCGGCGGATCCGAGCGTCCCGCTCGCGTGCCGCGTCCACTCGCCCGCGCCGGGCTCCTCGCCCGCGAGCGGCTCGCGGTCGAGATCCTCGCGCCGGGAATGGATCTCCACCGAGCGGCGACCGGACTCATCGAGCCCGCCGACCGTCACCTGCACCAGCACGCCGCCGTCCTGCGCGAACACCAGCGGCGCCTCGAGCGTCAGCTCCTGCACCGCGCCGCACCCGACCAGCTCGCCGACCGACAGGGCCAGATCGAGGAAAGCCGTTCCCGCGAGCAGCACGCTGCCGAGCACCGCGTGATCGGCCAACCATGCGTGCGAGGCCAACGAGGCGCGACCGGTGAACAGCCACCCGCCCCCAGCCATCTCCGTCGCAAAGCCCAGCAGCGGGTGCCCGACGGCCGAGGGCCCGACCGCGTCCATCCCGCCTCCGCCCGAGGACCCCTTCAGCCAGTAGCGATCGCGCTGGAAGGCGTAGGAGGGCAGGCGCAGGCGCGTCGCACCGCTGCTCCTGAACAGCGCGCCCCAGTCCACCTCTACCCCCCGCACCCACACCTCGGCCAGCGACTGCGAAAAGCGCTCGGGGCCTCCCTGTCCACGCCGCAGCGAGCCGGCGATCACGACCGCCTGCGCGCCGCCCGGGCCGTCACCGTCGGCGGCGAGAAAGTCCTCGACCGTCTCCTGCACCCCGGTGCTCAGCACCGGGTGGGGGCTGATCTCCACGAACGCGCGCTGGCCCTCCGCAAGCAGCACGCGTGTGACGCGCTCCAGCTGAACGGTCTCGCGGAGGTTTCGATACCAGTACTCGCCGTCCATCGTCGCGGTGTCGATCGCTTCGCCGGTGACCGTCGAGTAGAACGGCACATCGCCCGCGCGGGGCTCGATCCCGGCACATCCCTGCAGCAGCTCCTCGCGGATCTCCTGCACAGCCTGCGAGTGCGCCGCGTAGTCGACTGCGATCTCGCGCGCCCTGACGCCGTCGCCGGCGCACTGGCGCAGGAACTCGCCGAGCGCGTCGGGCTCGCCGGAGATAACGACCGAGGCGGGGCCGTTCACCGCCGCCACCGCCACGCGATCGTGCCAGCGATCCAGGCGCTCTTCGAGCTCTCGCACGGGCAGGGCAACCGAGACCATCCCGCCTCTGCCGGCCAGCCTCACCAGCGCCCTGCTGCGCAACGCCACCACCCGCGCGGCATCCGTCAGCGAGATCGCGCCCGCGACGCACGCAGCCGCGATCTCGCCCTGGGAGTGTCCCGCCACGGCCACCGGATGCACGCCGCAGGCGCGCCAGAGGGCGGCCAGCGAGACCATCACCGCGAACAGCGCGGGCTGCACCACGTCGACCCGCTCGAGCCCGGGAGCGCCCTGGACGCCGCGCAGCACGTCCTCGAGCGACCACTGCACGTGCGGCGCCAGCGCCTGCTCGCAGGCCCGCAGCCGCTCGGCGAACACCGGCGAGCGATCCAGCAGCTCGCACCCCATCCCCGCCCACTGGGACCCCTGGCCCGGGAACAGGAACACGCCTCCCGCGTCCGGGAGCGAGGCCGAGCCGGAGATCACGCTCGCCGAGGAGTCCCCTCGCGTCAGCGCCGCCAGGCCGTCGAGCAGCCCGGCGCGCCCCTCGCCCAGCACAACCGCGCGATCCTCGAATGTGGAACGCGACAAAAGCGAGAAGCCGACGTCGCGCGGCTCGACCTCGGAATCGCCCTCAAGGAAACCGTGCAGGCGCCGCGCCTGAGCCCGCAACGCACCGGCGCCCTTGGCCGACAGCACAACGGGCAATACGCCGCCACCGGCGACGCTCAACCCGAGCGGACCGGCCTCGACCTCGACCTCCTCACCGTCCTGACCGCCGCGGCCGGCGGCGCTCGGCGCGCCAGCCGACCCGGCCGGCGCCTCCTCGAGGATCACGTGCGCGTTGGTGCCGCTGACGCCAAACGATGACACGCCCGCCCGGCGCGGCTCGCCGTTGGCCACCCACGAACGCTCCTCCGTCAGGAGCGACACCGCGCCGGCCGACCAGTCGACCTGGCTCGACGGCGCGTCCACGTGCAGCGTCTTGGGCAGCGCGCCGTGGCGCATCGCCATCACCATCTTGATCACGCCCGCGGCGCCGGCGGCCGAGCCGGTGTGCCCGATGTTCGACTTGATCGAGCCGAGCCACAGCGGCCGCTCCTCGGGACGGTCGCGCCCGTAGGTGGCCAGCAGCGCCTGCGCCTCGATCGGGTCGCCGAGTGTGGTGCCGGTGCCGTGCGCCTCGACCGCGTCCACCTGCCCGGGCGCCAGACGAGCGTTCGCCAGCGCCCGCGCGATCACGCGCTGCTGGGAGGGGCCGTTGGGCGCCGAGAGCCCGTTGCTGGCGCCATCCTGGTTGACGGCGCTGCCCCGTACCAGCCCCAGCACCTGGTGGCCGGCTCGCCGGGCGTCCGAGAGGCGCTCCAGCACGATCATGCCCCCGCCCTCGCCCCAGCCGACCCCGTCCGCCGCCTCGGCGAAGGACTTGCACCGCCCGTCCCGTGCCAGGCCCTGCTGTCCGCTGAACTGCACGAACATCGCCGGGCCGTACATGATGGTCGCCCCCCCGGCCAGCGCCAGCGAGCACTCTCCGGCCCGCAGCGCTCCACACGCAAGATGCAGCGCGACCGACGCCGAGGAGCACGCCGTGTCCACCGAGATCGCCGGCCCCTCCAGGCCGAGCGTGTAGGCCACGCGGCCCGAGACCACACTCCCGATCGAGCCGGTCAGCCAGTAGCCCGCCAGGCTCTCCAAGCCGGGGAGCCCAGACCACAGGTCGGCGCCGAAGCTTCCGGGCGTGTAACCCGCGAAGACACCGGTCTGGCTGCCACGCAGGGCGACGGGGTCGATGCCGGCGTCTTCGAGAGCCTCCCAGCAGACTTCCAGCAGTATCTTCTGCCCGTAGTCCATCGCCAGCGCCTCGCGGGGGCTGATCCCGAAGAACGCCGCGTCGAAATCGGCGACGTCGTCGATGAACCCGCCCTTGTGCGCGTAGCAGGTTCCCGGCGCGTGAGACCCGTCGTCGTGGAGTCTCTCCATGTCCCAGCCGCGGTCGGTTGGAAAGGGTGAGATTGCGTCCACGCCGTCGGCGACGACCCTCCAGAGATCCTCGGGAGAGCGGATGCCTCCGGGAAAGCGGCAGCCCATGCCGACGATTGCGATCGGCTCATCGACCCCCACCACCGACGTTGCGGGCAGCGCGGCGACATCGACCTGACGCGTATCCCCGAGCTCTCCCACGAGATAGCCCGCCAGCGCCTCGGGAGTCGGGTAGTCGAAGATCAGGGTGGCGGACAGGCGCACGCCGGTCGCCTCGCTCAACCGGTTGCGCAGCTCCAGCGCCGAAAGCGAGTCGACGCCGAGCTCGTTGAACGCCCGCCGCTTGCCGATCGTCGCCGGCGATGCGTGCCCCAGCGCTCGCGCCAACTCGGCCAGCACCATCTCGAGCACCACGCCCTGACGGTCGGCCTCGGGCGTGGCGGCCAGGCGCCGCGCGAGGGCCGACCCCGATTCCGTGCTCTTGCGCCGTCGCCGCGCGGGGGCGCCGAGCAGGCCGCGCAACAGCGGCGAGACGGTCCCGCCCCGCACTCGAGCACGCAGACCTGCGGCGTCGAGTCGCATGGGCAGCAGCAGCGCCGCCTCATCGCCGGCGCTCGCGAGGTCGAACAGCTCGAGGCCTTCCTGGGCGGACAGCGCGCCCATCCCCGCGCGCGACAGCCGCGCGATGTCGGCCTCGCGCAGGTCTTCCGTCATCGCACTGGCCGGCTCCCACAACCCCCATGCCAGCGAGCTGGCCTGCAGGCCCCGCCCGCGACGATGAGCCGCCAGGGCGTCCAGGAAGGCGTTCGCGGCCGCATAGCTGGCCTGACCGGGACTGCCGAGGGTCGAGGCCGCGGAGGAGAACAGCACGAACATCGACAGGTCCATCGACTCGGTCAGCTCGTGCAGGTGCCACGCGGCATCGGCCTTGGGAGCAAGTACCGCGTCCAGACCGTCCCCGGTCAGGGAGGCGATCACGCCATCGTCGAGGACCCCCGCGGCGTGCACCACCCCGCACAGCGGATGCTCGGTCGCGACCGAGTCCAGCAGCCTCGCCAGGTCAGCGCGCTCGCGGACGTCGCAGGCCGCGATCCTGACAGTCGCCCCCAGCGACTCCAGCTCGGCCCGCAGCTCGCCAGCGCCCTCGGCGTCCTCACCCCGGCGACTGGCCAGCAGCAGACGACTCACGCCGCGCTCGGACACCAGGTGCCGCGCCAAGAGCGCTCCCAACGTGCCCGTGCCACCCGTGATCAGGACGGTGCCCTGAGGGTCGAGCGCGCGTGCGCGCTGCTCGTCGGAGCTCTCGCCGCGCTCGGCCTTTGTGCCCTCGGCGCGTGCCGTCGAAGCGCTCGCCCGCACCAGCTGCGGCGCGAACGCGCGGCCGGTGCGTATCGCCAGCTGCGGCTCCTCGCTCGCCAGCGCGCCAGGCAGGACAGCATCCGAGGTCTCCTCCCCGTCGCTGTCGACCAGCACGAAGCGATCCGGGCTCTCCGCCTGCGCGGAGCGCACCAGACCCCACACCGGCGACTGAGCCAGACCGTCAAGCGACTCTCCAGCGCCCACCGCGACGGCGCCCGCGGTCAGCACCACGAGCCGCGAGGCGGAGAAGCGCTCATCGGCGATCCATTCCTGCACCAAGCCCAGCACGCGCCGGGCGAGCGCGTGCGCGGACTCGACCATCCCCTCGCGGGAGGACTCCTCGCCGGATCCCGCTTCGGCGGCGCTCGCCTGCCCACCCGTGACCGAGGCATCCGGGCAATGCGCGCAGTCCACGAGGACCACCGCGGGCGGCCCGTCCCCGCCGCCGTCCGGCGCTCCGCCCAGCGTGTCGAGGTCTGCGTGGCAAGCGACGCTCACCCCGGCGCCCTGCAGCGCCTCGACCAGACCGGGCCGCCCGGCGCCAAGCAGCGCCCACTCTCCCGCGCGCGGCTGAGACGCCGACGCACCGATCGCGACCTCCGTCCAGTCCAGGGCGAACAGCGACTCGCGGCCCCGCGCCGCACCACGCGCGCTCTCTATCTGTGCGCGAGAGACCGCACGCGCGACGAGCGCTCCCATCGACGCCACCAGCCCGCCGCTCTCGTCGACCGCCACCATCGACATCCCGCTGGCGCCAACCGGGGACAGGCGCACCCGCAGCGCACCGGCGCCCCTGGCGTGAACCTGCACACCGGTGAACGAGAAGGGCAGCCGCAGCCGGCTCTCATCGCCATCGAGATCCGCGGCGCCGCCGGTCAGGCTCATGATGATCACCTGCACCGCGGCATCGAACAGCGCAGGGTGCAAGTTGTAGTCGCCGGCCTGGCCCCGCTCGCGCTCGGGTAGGGACAGCTCGGCGTAGAGCTCCTCCCCCTGCCGCCACCCCCTCTGTACCCCGTAGAACGCCGGCCCGTACTCCAAACCGAGCTTAAGCCCGTACTCGTAGAGGGCATCGACATCCAGAGCTTCGGCGCCCGCGGGGGGCCACGCCTCCCCGGCGAGCAGCGCCGCACGTTCCTCCAGCACCGCCAGAGCTCCCGGCGCCGCCTGCACGCCGGCGCCCGGCGCCGCCCCTTCTTCGGCGCTCGTCAGCGCAGGTGCGAGCAGGCCGCTGGCATGACAGGTCCACGACTCGGCGAGCTCCTGCTCCTGGGCGCCGTCCTTGCGGGAGTAGATCTTCACCGCGCGCCGATCCGTCTCATCGGGCTCGTCCACCGCGACCTGCAACTGCACGCTACCGCCGTCCCGCTCGAGTACCAGCGGAGACTCCATGACGAGCTCCTCCAGGGACTCACACCCAACCTGACAACCGGCGTGCAGCGCGAGCTCCACGAAGGCGACTCCCGGGACGACGCAGGCGCCCAGGACAACGTGATCGGCCACCCACGCCGGCTCGTCCGAGGACAGCCGTCCCGTGAACAGACGCCCCCGCCCGTCCGCCAGAGGCACACTGGCGCCAAGCAGCGGATGACCGGCCACCCCCAGACCGGCGGCGATCACGCCGCCGCCGCGACGACCGCCCGCCACCCGCTCTGAAAGCCAGAAGCGCTCACGCTGAAAGGCGTAAGCCGGCAGCGCCACGCGCCGCGCCCCGAGACCTTCGAACATCACCGTCCAGTCGACGCCGACCCCACGGGCCCAAACCTCCGCCAACGCGCCAAGCAAGGCCTGGGCCTCCGAACGCCCGCCGCGCAACGCCGAAACCGCCACGGCCGGAGCGTCGTCCCCCGGCGCCTGCGCCGGGTCCCCGGCCCCCGGCTCCCCCGGCTCGGGGGGAACGGCCAGGCAGTCCTGGACGATCGCGCTGAGCACGCCATCGGGCCCGAGCTCCAGGAAGCTCCCCACGGCCCCCTGGGTCGCCAGCCAGCGCACGCCCTCGTAGAAGTGAACCGCCTCGCGCACGTGCCTGACCCAGTACTCGGCCGTGCAGATGAGCTCGGGCTCGACGGGCTCGCCCGTCAGGTTGGAGACGATCGGTATCCGCGGCGCGGAGAAGGACACGCCCGCCGCCACCTCTCTGAACCCGTCGAGCATCCCCTCCATCAGATGCGAGTGAAACGCGTGACTGACCACCAGGCGCTTGGTCTTTGCGCCGCGCTCCCGCCAGACGCCCGCGAGCTCGAGCACGGCGTCCTGCTCGCCGGAGATCACCACGGAGGCCGGGCCGTTGACCGCGGCGAGCGCGACCCTGTCCTCGATGCCCGCGAGCGTCCCGAGCACGTCCTCGGCCGAGGCCCGGATCGAGACCATCGCGCCGCCCTCGGGCAGCTCTCCCATCAACCGGCCGCGGGCAGCCACCAGCGCGCAGGCGTCCGTCAGCGAGAACACACCCGCAACGTGGGCCGCGCTCAGCTCGCCGATCGAATGCCCCAGCAGGAAGTCAGGACGCACGCCCCAGCTCTCGAGCAGCCTGAACAGTGCCACCTCCAGGGCAAACAGGGCGGGCTGCGTATAGGCGGTCCTGTCGATCGGCCCCGCGGTTGGGCGCCGCTGCGGCGAGTCCGCCTCCGTGGAGGCGAGCTCGGGAGAGGACTCCTCGGGCCGGGACTCGTCAACCGCCTCCTCGGCGAAGAGCACCTCCCGCAACGGACATGGCAGGTGCTCGTCCAGCTCGTCGCAGACCTCGTCCAAGGCGCGCCTGAAGACCGGGAAGGACCCGTACAGCTCACGGCCCATACCCAACCGCTGTGCCCCCTGACCGGTGAACAGAAAGGCCAGGCGACCCTGACCCTCGACGACCCCGCGTACCACGCCCTGCGCGGACTCATCGCCACAGAACGCATCCAGGCGCTCCAAGAAGCCGTCGCGATCACCCGCCAGTACCACGGCGCGATGCTCGAAGCTCGAGCGGCCCGTCAGCGAGAGCGCTATGTCGATCTCACGCGACTCGCAGGCCTCCTCTGCGACGTGCCGCAGATGCTCGCCCAGGCGCCCGGCCTGAGCACGCAGGGCCGGCTCGCTCCTGGCCGAGAGCACCCACGGCAGGGCGCCCGCTCGCAGGAAGGCGCCAGACGGATCCTCGCCGGCCGACGGATGGCCGCCGACCGAGGGATCGTCCCCGGCCGCAGAAGGCCTCGCCGGAGCGCGGCTCAGCGGGGAGCGCGGGCGCCTCCTCGAGGATCACGTGCGCGTTGGTCCCGCTGATGCCGAAGGAGGAGACTCCCGCCCGGCGCGGCTCGCCGTCGGGGTCGCCGGCCCAGGGCCGCTGCTCGGTCAGCAGGGACACCGCTCCGGCCGACCAGTCGACCTGCGGGGAGGGCTCGTCGACGTGCAGGGTGCGCGGCAGCGTGCCGTGACGCATCGCCAGCACCATCTTGATCACCCCCGCCACGCCGGCCGCGGCCTGGGTGTGGCCGATGTTCGACTTGATCGAGCCCAGCCACAGCGGTCGCCCCTCGGGCCGGTCCTGTCCATAGGTGGCGATCAGTGCCTGCGCCTCGACCGGATCGCCCAGCGTGGTCCCGGTGCCGTGCGCCTCCACCGCGTCCACCTGCTCGGCGGACAGACGAGCGTTTGCGAGGGCCTGTGCGATCACCCGCCGCTGAGAGGGACCGTTGGGTGCGGTCAGACCGTTCGAAGCGCCATCCTGGTTCACAGCGCTGCCGCGTATGACACCCAGCACGCGATGGCCGTTTCGCCGCGCATCGGAGAGGCGCTCCAACAGCAACATCCCCATGCCCTCGCCGAAACCGGTTCCGTCCGCGGCCGCGGCGAACGACTTGCAGCGGCCGTCCGGGGCGACGCCGCGCTGGCGGGAGAATTCGACGAATCCTCCCGGTGAGGCCAGCACCGTCACACCGCCGGTCAGCGCCAGCGGGCACTCCCCCGCGCGCAGCGCCTGGCAGGCGAGGTGCAGCGCCACGAGCGAGGAGGAGCACGCCGTATCGACCGAGACCGCCGGGCCTTCCAGACCGAAGGCATAGGCAAGGCGGCCCGAGACGACGCTGGTCGTGTCGCCTGTCAAGCCGTATCCCGCGATACTCTCGATGTCCGACCCGACCACGCCGTAGCCCGCCGGGATGACGCCGGCGAACACCCCGGTCTGACTCTCCTTCAGCGAGACCGGATCGATGCCGGCGTCTTCGATGGCCTCCCAGGCGCCTTCGAGCAGCAGCCGCTGCTGGGGATCCATCGCCAGGGACTCCCGAGGGCTGATGCCAAAGAACTCGGCGTCGAACTCGGCGGCGTCGTAGACGAAGCCGCCCTCGCGCGTATGGCTCGTCCCTGGGCGCTCGGGGTCGGGGTCGAACAGCCGCTCCAGATCCCAGCCGCGATCGGTGGGGAACTGGCCGATCGCATCCGTCCCGGAGCTCACCAGCCGCCACAGCTCCTGTGGCGAACGCACGCCGCCCGGCAGGCGACAGCTCATCCCGATGATCGCCAGCGGCTCGTGTCCCGTCGCCAGCAGACGGCGATTCTGCTGCTTGAGACGCTCGGTCTCCTTCAGCGACGCGCGCAGCGCCTGGACCACGTCCTCAGTGCTCGACATCGCCCACCATCTCCTCCCCCGTCTGGACCGCCGATCCCTCGACAGCCCTCTGTACAAGGCTCTCGACATCCATCGCGTCGATCAGATGCAGGTCGCCGCCGATGTCGCTCGCGTCCGCCTGGGTATCGGCCAGCTGCAGCAGGATTTCGACCAGCCCCGCCTCGCGCAGACGCTGCAGCGGGATCGAGGAGATGGCCCGGTGGATGCCGGCCTCCTCGCGGTCGGACTCGTCGATCGAGGACGACCCGGGGAACAGCTCTGCGAGCAGGTGGGTCGTGACCGCGCTCGTGGTGGGGTGGTCGAAGACGAGCGTGGCGGGCAGGCGCAGGCCCGTCGCCGCGTTCAGGCGGTTGCGCAGCTCCACGGCCGTGAGGGAGTCGAAGCCGAGCTCTTTGAAGGAGCGCTCTGTGTCGATCGTCTCCGGGGAGGCCTGGCCCAGCACGGCGGCGACCTGGGCCAGGACGAGATCCAGCGCCACGCTCGCGCGCTCTGCCTCGGGGGTCCGGGCCAGCAGTCGCGCCGGCGACTGGCTCTGCGCTCCGGCGCGGCGGGTGGGGATGCGCACGAGATCGCTGAGGAGAGCCGGTAGAGCGCCGGCCCCGGCCTGGGCGCGCAGCACGCGCAGGTTCAGGGGCAGCGGGAGCATCAACGGCTCACCCGCGCGCAGAGCTTCGTCGAATAGCTCGAGACCCTCTCGCGCAGAGAGCGTGCCGACGCCTGCGCGCTCCATCCGTGAGATGTCGGCTTCGCTCAGGCCGCCGGCCATCCCGCTGGACTCCTGCCACAGCCCCCACGCAAGTGCGACGCCGGCAAGGCCCTGCGCGCGGCGATGCGCCGCCAGCGCGTCCAGGAAGGCGTTCGCGGCCGCGTAGTTGCCCTGGCCGGGACTGCCGAGCACACCTGCCGCAGAAGAGAAGAGCACGAAGGCCCCCAGGTCCGCCTGCTCGGTCAGCTCGTGCAGATGCCACGCGGCGTCGGTCTTCGCGCGCAGCACCCGCTCAAGGCGCTCAGCGCTCAGCGAGCCAATCACACCGTCGTCGAGCACCCCCGCGGCGTGTATCACCGCGCCGAGGGGATGCTCGGCGCGAACCGAGTCGAGCAGAGCCGCCACCTCCTCGCGAACGGAGACGTCGCAGGCCACGATCGCGACCTCCGCGCCCGATGCCTGCAGCTCGACTCTCAGCTCCCGTGCGCCCGGCGCGTCCTCTCCCCGTCGGCTGGCCAGCAGCAGGTGACCGACACCGTGCTCTGACACCAGATGGCGCGCCATCAGAGAGCCCAGCGTGCCGGTGCCGCCGGTGATCAGGACCGTGCGCTGCGGATCGATTCTCGCCGGCGGGCTCAGCACGATCTTGCCGGTGTGGCGCGCCTGGCTCATGAACCGGAACGCCTCCGGCGCACGGCGCACATCCCACGCTCTCACCGGCAACGGCTGAAGCGTCCCTCCCTCGAAGAGCGCAAGCAGCGCCCCGAGCATCTCCCGGATGCGTTCCGGTCCTGCTTCCATCAGGTCAAACGCCTGATAGCGCACGCCGGGATGACCCTGCGCGACCTCGACGGGATCGCGGATGTCGGTCTTGCCCATCTCGATGAAGCGCCCACCCTGCGCCAGCAGATCGAGCGAGGCGTCCACGAACTCGCCCGCGAGAGAGTCCAGCACGACGTCCACGCCCTGCCCGTCGGTCTCCCGCAGGAAGCGCTCCCTGAACTCCAGCGAGCGCGAGGAGGCGATATGCGCCTCGTCCAGCCCCATCGCCCGCAGCACCGGCCACTTCGGGGGGCTCGCCGTCGCGAAGACCTCGGCGCCCATGTGTCTGGCCATTTGCACGGCCGCCATACCTACGCCACCGGTCCCCGCGTGCACCAGCACCCTCTCCCCCGGCTGCAGAGCGGCCAGATCCCCGAGCGCGTAGCGGGCCGTCAGGAACGCGATCGGCACCGACGCCGCCTGCGCGAACGACCACCTCTCCGGCACCCGGGTGATCGCGCGGTGATCGGCCAGGGCGACCGGACCCAGCCCGGACACCAAGCCCATCACCCTGTCCCCCACGGCCAAACCGTGGACCTCCGGGCCGAGCTCGAGCACGACCCCCGCGCCCTCGCTGCCCACGGCCGCCTCGTCCGGGTACATGCCAAGCGCGATCAGCACGTCGCGGAAGTTCAAGCCCCCCGCCCGCAGACCGATGCGAACCTGTCCGGGCTCAAGCGGCGCTCCCGCCTCGGGGCGGGACAGGAGCGCCAGATCCTCGAACGTCTTCCCGGCGCCCGCCTGTAGAGACCATTCGGACACGCCCTCGACAGGCGCCAGCAGCCCCGAGCCCGCTCGCGCGAGGCGGGGAGCGAGCACCGCGTCCTCGCGCAGCGCCAGCTGCGGCTCGCCCGAGCTCAACGCGCGGGCCAGCGCGGCGCTCGTAGGCGACCGCCGATCGCTGTCGATCAACGTGAACCTGCCGGGATGCTCCGACTGCGCGCTGCGCACCAGACCCCACACCGTCGACTGGGCCAGGCCCGGGAGCTCCTCTCCCGGGCCCACCGCCACGGCGCCCCGGGTCAGCAGCGTCAGATGGACGCCCGCCAGGCGCTCGTCCGCGAGCCAGGCCTGCAGCAGGGCAAGCACGCGCTGGACGCTGTCCTTCGCCACGGCCGGCACCTCGCCTGGCGTCCCCTCACTCACCCGGCTGCGCCGACCGCCGTCCTTCACCTCGCCCGGCCGGCCACCATCCAGCGGACCGTCCGGCCCGCAATCGGCGAGCACCACCCGGGGCACCGACGCTCCTGCATCCAGAGCCTCGATCAGCGCCCCGAGGTCCGCGTAGCGGATCTCCCCACCGTCGCCCTCACTGCAGTCCGCGGCGGTCGGCGCCGGCAGCGAACCGGCGCCACCCAGTAGCGCTATCTCCAGGGAGTTGTCCTGTACTGGCGCGAGCGCCAGCTCGCTCCAGTCCACGCGGAGCAGGGAGTCGCCGCGTGGCCCGTCGCCCACGGCGCTCAACTGGGCACCGGATACCTCTCGCACCACCAGCGAGTCGACCGACGCCAACAGCCCTCCGGCTTCGTCGGCGACCACCATGGAGACCTCCTCGGCACCCGTTTCAGACAGCGCGACCCGCAGGCGGGAGGCACCCGTGCCGTAGAGCTCCACCCCGTTGAAGGAGAAGGGCAGTCGCGCGCTTGCCACCGCCCCGCCAGGCTGGGCCGGCTCGCCCGCGAAGACGCTCAACCCGGCATGGAACGCCGAGTCCAGCAGCGCGGGATGAATGCTGAAAGCGCCGGCATCGTCATGCTGCTCGGAGGGCAGGACCACCTCCGCGAAGAGGTCGTCCCCTCGCCTCCACAGCGCCTGCACGCCCTGGAACGCGGGCCCGTATTCGAAGCCCCGTTCGGTGAGAACGTCATACAGGTCATCGACCGCGATCGCCTGTGCGTCCCGCGGAGGCCAGGCCCCGTCACCCAACAGCCCCGCTCGCTCCCGCATGGCCGCCGCACGACCGTTCAGGGCAGCCTCCGCGGGAACCACCGCGCCGCTGGCATGGCACCTCCACGGTCCCCCGGCGCCGTGCCCGACGCGATCCTCCGGGTCGGCGCGCCCGGCGGAATCCTCGGGACGGGACTCCGGACGGGAGTAGATGCGCAGCGAGCGCCCTCCGGACTCATCAGGCTCGTCCACCGCCACCTGCAGCTGCACCCCAATCTCGCCGGAGAGCAGCAACGGGGCCTCCAGCGTGAGCTCCCGCACGACGGCGCACCCGACCCGCTCACCCGCGCAGAGCGCCAGCTCGAGAAACACCGTGCCCGCCAGCAGGACGCTGCCCAGCACGGCATGATCGGCCAGCCACGGGTGGCTCGAGAGGGAGATACGTCCCGTGAACAGCCACTCCCCGTCAGCCAGCTCGACCATCGCGCCAAGCAGCGGATGGCTCGCCTGCGCCTGACCGGCGGCGGCCAGATCCCCCACGCTCGCCCTGCCGGCGGGGAGCCAGTAGCGCTGCCGCTGAAAGGCGTAGGTGGGGATCCTCACCCGTCGTGCGCCGGAGCCCTCGTAGAGGACGCCCCAGTCGACATCGATTCCCTGGACCCACAGCTCGGCCAGAGCGCCGACCGCCGCCTGCGCCTCGGGGCGCTTGCCTCGCAGCAGCGGAGCCGCCAGCGCCGGCTCGCCATCCGGGGCGGGGGCGCCGACGCCGGGCGCTTCGGAGTTGCCGTTTTGGGTGGCCGCGCCCGGGCTGTGCGTGTGACCTGCGCTCAGGCACTCATGGACCATCGCGCTGAGCACGCCCTCGGGACCGAGCTCCAGAAAGCGCCTCACCCCATGCGCCTGAAGCCAGCGCGCGCCGTCCATGAAGCGCACCGTCTCACGCACGTGGCGCGCCCAGTACCCGGCGCTGCACGCCTGCTCGGCAGAGAGCGGCTCACCTGTGACATTTGAGACGATCGGGATCTGTGGCGCGGAGAACGAGAGACCCTGCGCCACCTGCGCGAACTCCCCGAGCATCGCGTCCATGCGCGCAGAGTGAAACGCGTGGGAGACCACCAGACGCTTGGTCTTCACCCCCCGCTCACGCCAGGCGCCCGCCAGGTCGAGCACGGCGTCCTCGTCACCGGAGATGACGACCGACGTTGGACTATTGACCGCCGCCAGCGCGATCTGACCGTGATACTCCGCGAGCACTGGAGTGACCTCCTCCTCGGAGGCCCGGACGGAGACCATCGCCCCACCCTCGGGCAAGGCCCCCATCAACCGGCCCCGGGCGGCCACCAGGGCACAGGCATCCTCCAGCGAGAACACCCCGGCCACATGCGCCGCCGCCAGCTCGCCGATCGAATGACCCAGCAGGAAATCAGGACGCACACCCCAACTCCGCACCAGCCTGAAAAGCGCGACCTCCAGCGCAAACAGCCCGGCCTGCGTAAAGAGCGTCCGATCCAGGAGGTCCCCATCCGGGGAATCCGCGGATGCAAAGAGCGCGTCGCGCAGCGGGCGCTCCAGGTGAGGATCGAACTCCGCGCACAGCTCATCCAGCGCGTCCCTGAACACCGGGAAGCGCTCATACAACCCTCGACCCATGCCCACGCGCTGGGCACCCTGACCGGTGAACAGGAAGGCCAGCCCCGCACCGCCCGACGGCGATACCAGGCCCTCCACCACACCTCCCGCCGGGGCACCCGAAGCCAACGCGCGGATACCGTCCAACAGCTCCTCGCGTTCGCCGCCTACGACCACCGCCCGGCGCTCGAACGAAGGACGACTCGCCAGCGAGAAGCCCACATCGCTCATTCGCAGCGCGGGGTCGCCGTCGAGGAACTCGCGCAACCGACCGGCCTGAGCGTACAGAGCCTCACTGCTCCTGCCGGACAGCAACAACGGCCACACGCCGGACGCCGAGGTCTCACCCTCGACCGGAGCGCCCGTGCCGTCCCCGCCGTCCATCACGACCCCATCCGAACGCCCGCCCGCGGCCGTCAACGCCGGTATCGGCGCCTCCTCCAAGATCAGATGCACATTGGTGCCGCTGACGCCAAAGGAGGAGACGCCCGCACGGCGTGGCTCACCGCTGCTATCCCATGGCCTCTCCCCTGTCAGGAGCGAGACGGCCCCCGCGGACCAGTCCACCTTGGTAGAGGGCGTATCGACGTGCAACGTCCTTGGCAGCACGCCGTGGCGCATCGCCATCACCATCTTGATCACGCCCGCCACGCCGGCCGCGGCGCCCGTATGACCGATGTTCGACTTGATCGACCCAAGCCACAACGGGCGATCTCCCTGGCGCTCCCGTCCGTATGTGGCCAGCAGCGCCTGCGCCTCGATCGGATCGCCGAGCGTGGTGCCGGTGCCGTGCGCCTCGACCGCATCGATTTGACCGGGCGATAGACCGGCGCTGGCGAGCGCCTGTGCGAGCACGCGCTGCTGGGAGGGGCCGTTGGGCGCCGTCAACCCGTTGCTCGCGCCGTCCTGATTGACGGCGCTGCCCCTCACCAGCCCCAGTACCTCGTGGCCGTTGCGCCGCGCATCCGAAAGACGCTCCAGCAGCAGCATCCCCGCGCCCTCGCCCCAGCCGACACCGTCCGCGGCGTCGGCAAAGGACTTGCAGCGCCCGTCCCGGGCGAGACCGCGCTGGCCGCTGAACTGAACGAAGAGTCCCGGATTCTCCGCCACGGCCACGCCGCCCGCCAGCGTCAAGGAGCACTCGCCGGCCCGCAGCGCTCCACACGCCAAATGCAGCGCTACCAGCGCCGAGGAGCAGGCCGTGTCCACCGAGACCGCCGGCCCCTCCAAGCCGAGCGTATAGGACACGCGACCGGATACGACGCTGCCGATGGAGCCCGTCAGCCAGTAGCCGGCCAGGCTCTCGAGGCCGGCGGGGGCGGACCACAGGCCGGCTCCGAAGCCCGTGGGGGTATGACCAGCAAAGACGCCCGTCCGGCTGCCACGCAGGGAGACCGGGTCGATGCCCGCATCTTCAAGGGCCTCCCAGGAGACCTCCAACAGCAGGCGTTGAGAGGGATCCATCGCCCGTGCCTCGCCCGGACTGATCCCGAAGAATCCCGCGTCGAAATCACCGACGTCGTAGACGAACCCGCCTTCGCGTGCGTAGCAGGTGCCCGGACGATCGGGCGGGGAGTCGAGCAGCCGTTCCAGGTCCCAGCCACGATCGGTGGGAAAGTCCGAGATCGCGTCCACACCGCCCGCGACGAGCTTCCATAGATCCATCGGGGAGCGCACGCCCCCGGGGAAGCGGCAGCCCATCCCGACGATCGCGATCGGCTCATCGGCTCTCGCCGGCGACGGTACCGGCGTCGCGGTTTCGACATGCGTAACCGAGACCTCGCTCACCAGGTGCTCCGCGAGCGCCGCCGGGGTTGGATAGTCGAAGATCAGGGTGGCGGGCAGGCGCAGCCCCGTCTCCTTGCTCAGCCGGTTGCGCAGCTCCAGCGCGGAGAGCGAGTCGAGCCCGAGCTCGTTGAACGCCCGCTGCTTTCCGATGGCGGCCGGCGAGGCCTGTCCCAGCACCGCCGCCACCTCGTTGAGCACCATCTCGAGCACGACGCTCCCGCGCTCGCCCTCCGCCACGGCGGCCAGGCGTCGCGCAAATGCCTGGGTCCCCTCCCTCGCTCGCCGCGCGGGGGCGCGGACCAGGCTGCGCAGCAGTGGCGGTATCTCTCCATCCTCGGACTGGGCGCGCAGGACCGCGGTGTCGAGCGCGATGGGAAGCACCAGACCCTCGGCGAGAGCATTTGCGGCATCGAACAGCTCGAGGCCCCGCTCGGCAGACAGCGCGCTCGTCCCGGAGCGCGCCATTCGCGCCATGTCGGTCTCGCCGAGCGCCGCGCCCATGCCCTCCGTCTGGGCCCACAGCCCCCAAGCCATCGAGATGCCGGCCAGACCTCGCGTGCGCCGGTGAGAGGCAAGTGCGTCCAGGAAGGCGTTCGCCGCGGCGTAGTTGCCCTGCCCCGGGCTGCCGAGCGTTGCGGTGGCCGAGGAAAACAGCACGAACATGTCGAGGTCGAGATCCCGAGTGAGCTCGTGCAGATAAAATGCCGCGTCGAGCTTGGGCGCCAGCACCCGGTCGACTCGCTCGGCCGTCAGCGACTCGATCACCGCGTCATCGAGAACGCCCGCCGTGTGCACGATTCCGTTGAGCGGATGCTCCGCCGGCACGCAGTCCAGCAGCTTCTTCAGCTGCTCGCGATCGGCCACGTCGCAACTCGCGACCGTCACCTTTACACCCAGCCCGGTCAGCTCGGCTTCGAGCTCGGCCGCGCCGGGGGCTTCGTGTCCCCGCCGGCTGACCAGCAGCAGATGACCGACCTCACGCTTCGCCGCCATGTGTCTGGCCACCAGGCCGCCCAGATCACCCGTGCCGCCGGTGATCAGCACCGTGCCAGGCGCACTGCCCGCGTCAGCGTTCCTCCCCTCCGCGCCCCCGGCGCTCGCGGAGGACACCGGCGACAGTCGCGGCGCGAACACGCCGCCGGCCCGCAGCGCCAGCTGAGGCTCACCGCTGGCCAGCGCCTGTGCCAGCGCGGCACGAGAGGCGTCCTCGCCGGCGCAGTCGACCAGCACCAGGCGATCCGGGCTCTCCGCCTGGGCGCAACGCACGAGGCCCCACAGCGGGGCCTGCGCCAGTCCCGCGAGATCCCTACCCGCGTCCGCGCCCACCGCGCCATCGGTCATCAACACCAGCCGCGAATCAGAGAACCGTTCGTCGGCAAACCACGCCTGCACCAACTCCAGCGCGCGATGGACAGTCCCGTGGGCCACCTCGAGCACCCCGCCGTCGGCGGTCGCCTCGCGGCCATCCCCACCGGCAGCGATCGACCCGGGTCCAGCGGGAGCGCAGTCCACCAGCACCACACCTGGCGCCGGCGCCCCGCCATCCACCGCCCTGCCCAAGCCCGCGAGGTCCTCATAGACATCCAACCCCACCTCGGCGTCGCGCAGCGCCGCGGCGAGACCGTCCCTTGCGGCGCCCAGCAGCGCCCACGCATCCTCCGGGGCGCGCGGCACGGACCCCGAGGGGGCAATCTCACTCCACTCCAAGCCATACAGCGACCCCGGGCTAGCGCCCCGGGCGCTCACCAGCTGCTCGCGGGAGACCGGGCGCACCGCCAGCGACCCCAGCGACGCCACCGGTGCACCGCGCTCGTCGAGGGCCACCATCGACACCCCGCCGTCGCCGGCCGGCCACACGTGGATCCGCAGCGCACCGGCGCCCGCCGCGAAGACCCGCAGATCGGCAAACGAGAACGGCAGCCGCAGCGGCGCCCTCTCCCCGTCCCGACCGGTGGCGATGCTCGTCGTGCTGGCGATGACCACCTGCACCCCGGCGTCGAAGAGCGCCGGGTGCAGATGGTAGTCGGCGGCCCGCTCCCGCTCGCCCTCGGGCAGGGCCAGCTCGGCGTAGAGCTCCCCATCTCGCCGCCACACGGCTGTGACGCCGAAGAACGCCGGCCCGTAGTCCATGCCGATCTCGGCGGTCGAGCGGTAGAAGTCCTCGATGTCCACGGTCTCCGCGCCGGTCGGGGGCCACGGCTGGTCGGTGAGCGCCGCGGCTCGTTCTCGTACGGCCGCCTCGTCCTCCCCGGCCGTAGCCTGCGCGGGAGCAAGCACTCCGCTGGCGTGCCGGGTCCAGGCCCCCGGGAACCGCTCGCCCTCGCCCTCGGCCTCCTGCGCGCGAGAGTGGATCCGCACCGGCCGTCGGCCGGCCTCGTCGGGCTCGCCGACCGAGACCTGCAACTGCACGTCCCCCTGCTCGCTCACCACCAGCGGCGATTCCATGACGAGCTCCTCGACCGCATCGCACCCGAGCCGGCCGGCGACGTGCAGCGCGAGCTCCACGAACGCCACTCCCGGTAGCACGCAGACGCCCAGCACGCCGTGCTCGGCCACCCAGGCGGGCTCCCGCTGGGAGAGGCGGCCCGTGAACAGCCAGCCCCGCTCGTCGGCCAGGGCGAGGGCGGTGTTCAGGAGAGGGTGATCGACTCGACCCAGACCGGCGAAGGCCATGTCCGCCGCGCCGGGGCGCCCTCCGGAGAGCCAGTATCGCTCGCGCTGGAAGGCGTAGGTGGGCAGCGCGAGCGGCCGGGCGCCCGACCTTCTGAACGTCCCGGCCCAATCCACGCCCGTTCCGTGCGCCCACAGCTCGGCCAGAGCGCCGATCAGGGTCCTGGTCTCGGGGTGCCCGCCACGCAGCGCCGGGACCGCCACGACAGAAACCTCGGCGCCGTCCCCGCCGGCGGCGGCGTCCCCTCCGGCGGTGGGCTCCTGCATGAGACAGTCCTGGGCCATCGCGCTGAGGACGCCGTCGGGCCCGAGCTCCAGGAGGCTCTCGACTCCCTGGGCCCCCAGCCAGCGCATCCCGGCGTGGAAGCGCACGGGCTCGCGCACGTGGCTCACCCAGTACTCGGCCGTGCAGATCCGCTCGGGCGCTACGGACTCGCCGGTGAGATTGGAGACGATCGGGATCCGCGGCGGGGAGAAGGACAGCCCGGCGGCGACCTCTCTGAACTCCTCCAGCATCCCCTCCATCCGGTGGGAGTGAAAGGCGTGACTGACCCGCAGACGCCTGGTCTTGGCGCCCCGCTCACGCCACAGTCCCTCCAGATCGCCGATCGCGTCCTCATCGCCGGAGACCACGACCGAGGACGGGCCGTTGACCGCCGCCAGGGCGACCCTGTCGCTGAAGCCCTGGAGCGTCTCGAGCACCTCCTCCTCACGAGCCCGGATGGAGAGCATCGCTCCGCCCTCGGGCAGGGCTCCCATCAGCCGCCCGCGCGCCGCCACCAGCGTGCAGGCGTCCTTCAGGGAGAGCACGCCCGCGACATGCGCGGCGCTCAGCTCGCCGATGGAGTGGCCCATCAGGAAGTCCGGGCGCAGCCCCAGGCTCTCGAGGAGCCTGTACAGCGCCACCTCGAGCGCAAAGAGAGTGGCCTGGGCAAAGACCGTCTGATCTATCAGCCCCGGAAAGGGCGGGCGCTCGGGGGAGGCGCCCTTGGGAGCAGTGCCCTCGGCCGGCACGGACCCCTCCTCGGTCTCCTGCCGATCCGCGAAGAGCACCTCGCGCACCGGACGCGACAGATGCGGGTCGAGCTCGGCACAGACGTCGTCCAGGGCGTCCTTGAACACCGGGAAGGACTCGTACAGCTCTCGGCCCATGCCCGCGCGCTGGGCGCCCTGGCCGGTGAAGAGAAAGGCCAGCCGGCCCGCAGGAGCAGCGCTTCCCCGCACGAGGAGGCTCCTCGCGGACTCGCCCTCGGCCAGGGCCCGCAGGCCTCCCAACAGCTCCTCACGGTCGTCTCCCAGCAGCACCGCGCGGCGCTCGAACGTCGGGCGCGCGGCCAGCGAGCCCCCGATATCGAGCGACCCGAGCCCGGCCTCAGCGCCGACGCGCTCCAGCAGGCGCCGCGCCTGATCGCGCAGCGCCGGCTCACTCTTGGCCGAGAGCACCCATGGCCAGGGGCCGATTCCCGCTGGATCCTCTGCGCCGGCCGTCTCGGATGCAACTCGCGGTCGATCGTCCTCGCCGGCGGCCACCGCGACCGCGGCCTCCATATCCGTCGGGGCCTCCTCCAGGATGAGATGCGCATTGGTGCCGCTGATGCCGAAGGAGGAGACTCCCGCCCGCCGGGGCTCGCCGTCGCTCGGCCACGGCAGCTCCTCGCTCAGCAGCGCTATCGCCCCGCTCGACCAGTCCACCTTGGCCGAGGGCTCATCGACGTGCAGCGTACGCGGCAGCACCTCATGGCGCATCGCCATCACCATCTTGATCACACCCGCCACGCCGGCCGCGGCGACGGTGTGGCCGATGTTCGACTTGATCGAGCCAAGTCGCAGAGGGCGCCCCTCGGGACGATTCCGTCCGTAGGTGGCGAAAAGCGCCTGTGCCTCAATCGGATCGCCCAGCGTGGTGCCGGTGCCATGGCCCTCCACCGCGTCGACGTCCGCGGCCGAGAGACTGGCGTTGGCCAGTGCCTGCGCGATGACCCGCTGCTGAGACGGGCCGTTGGGCGAGGTCAGGCCGTTGCTCGCGCCGTCCTGGTTGACCGCGCTGCCGCGTATTACGGCCAGCACTCTGTGGCCGTTGCGCCGAGCGTCGGAGAGCCGCTCGAGCAACAGCACGCCGATGCCCTCGCCCCAGCCGACGCCGTCGGCGGCGCTCGCATAGGACTTGCACCGCCCGTCGGGCGAGAGGCCTCGCTGACGGCTGAACTCCACGAACAACGCCGGCGAGGCCATCACCGTCACACCGCCGGCCAGCGCCAGCGAGCACTCTCCCGCGCGCAGGGACTGGCCCGCCAGGTGCAGAGCCACGAGCGAGGAGGAGCATGCCGTGTCGACCGAGACGGCCGGGCCCTCCAGGCCGAAGGCAAAGGCCACGCGGCCCGAGGCGACGCTCGCCGTTCCACCGGTCAGGCGGAAGCCCTCGATCTCCTCGGGGCCCGACCCGAAGAGACCCGAGCCGTAGTCCGAGGCGCTGATGCCGGCGAACACGCCGGTCTGGCTGCCGCGCACGGACGCGGGGTCGATACCGGCGTCTTCGAAGGCCTCCCATGCCCCTTCCAGGAGCAGGCGCTGCTGGGGATCCATCGCCAACGCCTCGCGCGCGCTGATGCCGAAGAAGGAGGCGTCGAACGCCCCCGCGTCGTGGAGGAACCCGCCCTCGCGGGTGTAGCACGTGCGGGGCCTGTCGGGGTCGGTGTCGTAGAGAGCCTCGAGGTCCCAGCCCCGGTCCGCCGGGAACGAGGAGATCGCATCGGTGCCCCTGGCGACGGTCCGCCAAAGCTCCTCGGGCGAGCGCACCCCACCCGGATACCGGCAGCTCATGCCGACGATCGCCAGAGGCTCGCGCGCCTGGTCTTCCACCTGCCGCAGGCGCTCGTGAGCCTCGTGCAGATCGACCGTCGCCCGCTTGAGATAGTCGCGCAGCTTCTCGCTATCGGTCACGATCGTCCTCCCTGCCTGAGTCACCCGGCGTTCCCGCGTGAATCGCCCGGGAGGCGTACGCTTTCTCGTCGAGATACCTGAAGAGTTCGTCGTCGGACGCCGAGTCGATCTTCTGGGCGACGACGACGCCGCCGTCCTCCCGTTGAGATCGATCCAGCTTGGACAGAAGCGCCTGGAGCCGGGCCGTCATCCTCGCCCGTTCACCGTCGTTTGAGGCGATCGCCGGGAGGACCGACTCCAGCCGGTCGCACTCGATCTCGCCGGGGGCGGCGGTCTTGTCTTTGGTGATCTCAGCCGCGATATACCAAGCGATGGCGGTGGTGGTGGGATAGTCGAATACGAGCGTGGCGGGCAGTCGCAGTCCCGTTGTCCTATTCAGGCGGTTGCGCAGCTCGACGGCGGTGAGGGAGTCGAAGCCGAGATCTTTGAAGGTGCTTTGCGTGTCGATCGTCGCAGAGGTGGGATGCCCCAGCACGGCTGCGACCTGGGCGCGGACGAGTTCCATCACGACAGCCTCACGCTCGGGCTCGGGCGTGGCGGCCAGGCGCCGCGCCAGCGAGGCATCGCTTGAACCCGGACGGGGGGCGGGCACGCGCACCAGGTCGCTGAACAGCGCCGGAAGCGCCCCCATCCTGGCCTGGGCGCGCAGCACGGCGAGATCGAGAGACACCGGGAGCGTCAGCGCCTCACCGGTCCCCAGAGCGCCGTCGAACAGCTCGAGACCCTCGGCGGAGCCAAGCAGACGCAGACCGAAGCGCCCCATCCGCGAGACGTCGGCCTCGCTCAGACCGGCGGTCATCTCGCTGGCCTGCTCCCACGGCCCCCAGGCGAGCGCGCCGGCGGGCAGACCGCGCGCGCGGCGGTGTGCCGCCAGCGCGTCGAGGAACGCATTGGCGGCCGCATAGTTGCTCTGGCCCGGGCTGCCGAATGCCGCCGCCGCCGAGGAGAACAGCACGAACAGCGACAGGTCCATGTGCTCTGTGAGCTCGTGCAGGTGCCACGCCGCGTCCGCCTTGGCCAGCAGCACCCGCTCGAGGCGCTCGGCCGTCAACGAGCCGATCACCCCGTCGTCGAGCATTCCCGCGGCGTGCACCACCCCACCGAGCGGGTGCTCCGCGGGGATCGAGTCCAGCAGTTGCGCCAGCTCCTCGCGCCGAGAGACGTCGCAGGCGGCGATCGCGACGTGGGCGCCCATCGACTCGAGCTCTCTCCGGAGCTCCCCCGTGCCCGCAGCGGCCTCGCCCCGGCGACTGACCAGCAGCAGGCGCCCCACGCCGTGCCGGGCCACCAGGTGCCGGGCCGTCAGAGCACCCAGCGTGCCCGTGCCGCCGGTGATCAGGACCGTGCGCCGCGGGTCGATGACCGGTGGCAGGCTCAGGACGATCTTGCCGGTGTGGCGCGCCTGGCTCATAAAGCGAAACGCCTCCGGCGCGCGCCGCACGTCCCACGCCCTCACCGGCAGCGGCCGAAGCGCACCCGAGGCGAAGAGCTCGAGCAGCTCGCCGAGCATCTCCCCGATGCGCTTCGGACCGGCGTCCAGCAGGTCGAAGGCGCGATAGGCCACCGTCGGATGGGCCTTCGCGACCTCGCCCGGGTCGCGAATATCGGCCTTGCCCATCTCCACGAAACGCCCGCCCTCGGCCAGCAGCTCGAGCGAGGCGTCCACGAACTCTCCTGCCAGCGAGTCCAGGACCACATCCACGCCCCTCCCACCGGTCTGCACGAGGAAGCGCTCTCTGAACTCAAGCGAGCGCGAGGACGCGATGTGCGACTCGTCGAGTCCCATCGAGCGCAGCACCGGCCACTTCGCGGGACTCGCGGTCGCGAAGACCTCGGCGCCCAGATGTCTGGCCAGCCCGACCGCGGCCATGCCGACGCCGCCGGCTGCAGCGTGTATGAGCACCCTCTCACCCGACTTCAGGCCAGCCAGATCGACCAACCCGTAACAGGCCGTAAGGAACGCCATCGGCATCGATGCCGCCTGCGCAAAGGACCACTCTTCGGGCACCCGGGTGACCAGGCGGCGATCCGTAACCGAGACCGGACCGATTCCGGAGAACAAGCCCAGCACCCGGTCTCCGACTGCCAGGTCCTCGACCCCCGCGCCGATCTCCAGCACGACACCCGCACCCTCGCTGCCGATGGTGGCCTCCTCCGGGTAGACGCCCAGCGCGATCAGCACGTCGCGGAAGTTCACCCCTCCGGCGCGCATCGCGACCCGCACCTCGGAGCGCCCGAGCGACTGCGCCTTCTCCGGGGAGGGCACTAGCGCGAGACCCTCGAGCGTTCCCACGACACCCGCGCCCAGACGCCACTCCTCGACGCCCTCCGGCGCAACCAGAGCACGATCTGGACCGGTCCTCACGACGCGCGGAGCCAGGATCGAACCATTCCGGATCGCCAGCTGGGGCTCACCCGCGACCAACGCTCCGGCCAGCGCCTCATACGAGGCGCCGTCGCCGTCGACATCGACCAGGAGAAACCGCCCGGGATTCTCCGACTGCGCGCTGCGCACGAGGCCCCACACCGGCGACTGAGCCAACCCTGGCACGCCGTCACCCGCGCGCGCAGCCACAGAACCACTCGTCACCACCGCCAGGCGGGAGCCCGAGAAACGCCCGTCAGCAAGCCAGTCCTGCAGCAGACCGAGCACCCGGTAGGCCGTCGCGCGCACCGATGCCAGCTCGCCGGCGCCGGTGAAGGCCACCGACTCGGACGCGTCCAGCTCCTCCGGCGCGCACTCCAGGAGCACGACCTCGGGCACCTCGCCACCGTCATCCACGGCCCCGCCCAAGGACTCGAGGTCGGCGTGCACTTCGACGGAGCGCCCGCCATCGCGTAGAGACCGCGCCAGCACAGAACCCTCGCCGCCCAGCAGCACCAGCCCTTCCGCGCCGGGCTGCGCCGCCGCCGCCGCCGAGACCGTGGCCCAATCCAGGCAGAACAGCGAATTCGCGCTCCTGCCGCGAGCCTCGCCCAGCTGCTCGGCGGAGACCTCGCGCGATACCAGCGCATCGACTGACGCGACGAGCCCGCCGTCCTCGTCGGCCACGACCAAAGACACCGCGTCGGCTCCCGAGCGCGCCAGAGAGACCCGCAACGAAGAGGCGCCCGACCGATGGAGCTCCACCCCCGTCCAAGTGAACGGTAGACGTGGCGTCAAAACCGTGCCCTGCTCATGGCCCTGCTTGCCATCCACGCCTGTGAGCCTGGTCGCGTCCGCATGCAGCACGGCGTCGAGCAGCGCCGGGTGCAAACCGAAGGAGGCGCTCTCAGCCTGCTGATCGGCCGCGAGAGATACCTCGGCGAACACTTCCTCGCCCCGTCGCCATACCGCTCGCAGGCCCTGAAAAACGGGTCCATATTCAAGACCGATTCCTGCCAGGACGTCATAGATCTCCTCGACCTCGATGCCCTCTGAGCCAACCGGAGGCCAGGGTTCCCTGGTCAGGACGCTCGCTTGCTCGCGCAAGGTCCTACGCTCGACGGTGAGAGCCTCACCGCAGCACAGCACGCCGGAGGCGTGGCGGGTCCATCTCGCCTCGGAGGAGGCGTCATCGCCCGCAGCCTCCAGGCGGGAATGGATAACCAGCGGATAGTCACCGGACTCCTCGGCCTCACCGACCGAGACCTGCAACTGGAGGGCGCCCCGCTCGGGCAGAATCAGCGGCGCCTCCAGGGTGAGCTCGGAAAGCACCGGGGAGCCGACCTGGGCTCCGGCGTGCAGGGCCAGCTCCAGGAACGCCGTGCCCGGCAGCAGCACGGCGCCCAGCACCACGTGATCTCTCATCCACGGATGAGATTCGAGCGACAGGCGGCCCGTGAACAGCCAACCGCGGCCGTCGGCCAGCCCGACCGTCGCACCCAGCATCGGGTGATCCGCCGAGGACTGGCCGGCGAGTGCCATGTCACCCGTGCTCGGCGGGGTCTCGAGCCAGTAACGCTCACGCTGAAAGGCGTAGGTCGGCAGCGGCACCCTCCGCGCAGGCGCGTCCCTGAACGCCTCGGCCCAGCGCACCCCGCCGCCGCGCACCCACATCTCAGCCAGTGCGCCGAACAGGGCCGCGATCTCCGGACGCCCGCCGCGCAACAGTGGCGCCGCGAGGACCGCCTCGCGCTCCATCGGGTCGACCGCAGCGGCGCTGGCGGCCTCGTCCCCGCCCGCCTCCTGAGCGCGACTTTCACCCAAGCCCTCCTGGACCATCGCGCTGAGCACGCCGTCAGGGCCGAGCTCGAGAAAGCTTCTGACCCCTCGCATCCCCAACCAGCGCAGCCCGTCCAGGAAACGCACCGGCCGGCGCACGTGCTCGACCCAGTACGCGGCCGAGCAGAGCCGCTCGGCCCCCACCGCCTCGCCGGTGACGTTGGAGACGACCGGAATGCGCGGCGCGCTGAACGTCAGACTCTCGGCCACTGCTTCGAACTCCCTCAGCATCCCGTCCATCAGGTGCGAATGGAAGGCGTGCGAGACCTGCAGGCGCTTGGTCTTGCGGCCCTGCTCGCGGTAGCCGTCGGCCACGCTCAGAACGGCATCCTCCTCGCCGGAGATCACCACCGAGAGGGGTCCGTTGACCGCCGCCAGCGCGACCCGATCCGAGTATCGCTCGAGCGTCTGAGCCAGCTCCCGCTCGGACGCCTGGATCGAGACCATCGCCCCGCCCTCCGGGAGCTCGTCCATCAACCGTCCGCGGGCGGCCACCAGCGCGCAGGCGTCCCGCGCCGAGAACACCCCCGCCACGTGGGCGGCGGCGAGCTCGCCGATCGAATGGCCCATCAGATAGCTCGGACGAACCCCCCAGCTCTCGATCAGCCTGAACAGCGCCACCTCGAGCGCGAACAGGCCCGCCTGTGCGAAGAGCGTCCGATCGATTAGCGCCGCCTGGGCAGACCCCGCGGACGCGAAGAGCACCTCCAGCAGCGGCGTTTCCAGGTGAGGCGCGAAGCCCTGGCACAGCTCGTCCAGGGCGTCCCTGAACACCCCGAAAGACCCATACAGATCCCGACCCATGCCGGCCCGCTGAGCGCCCTGTCCGGTGAACAGAAACGCCAGCTCCGAGGCGCCGGCCAGAGGGGCGTGCGCCGCGATCACGCCCGCCGTGAGATTTCCGCTCGCCACGGCCTCGAGGCCGCCCATTATCTCCCCACGCTCGCCACCGAGCACCACCGCCCGGTGCTCGAAGGCACCGCGAGAGGCCAGGGAGCAACCCACGTCGATAATCCGCAAATCGGAATCTCCCTGCAGATGTGCGCGCAGGCGCTCGGCCTGTGCCCGCAGCGCCTCCCTGGTCTTACCGGAAAGCGTCAGCGGTACGCCGGCCGCGAAGATCTCGCTCTCGAACCGACCGGCCTGTCGATCCTCGGCGCCCACTCCCGCGCCGTCCTCGGTGTGCACCACGGCGCCGTTGGAGGCTCCGGTCCCCGCGGCCGACGCCCGCACCTGAGCCGGAGCCTGCTCCAGGATCACGTGCGCGTTGGTGCCGCTAATCCCGAAAGAGGAGACGCCAGCCCGGCGGGGCTCCTCGTCGCCCTCCCAGGAGCGCTCCTCGCTCAGGAGCGAGACAGCGCCCGCCGACCAGTCCACGTGCATAGAGGGCTGGTCGACGTGCAGCGTCTTCGGCAGCAGGCCGTGGCGCATGGCCATAACCATCTTGATCACGCCCGCCACACCGGCCGCGGCCTGGGTGTGGCCGATGTTCGACTTCACGGACCCGAGCCACAACGGCCGCCCCGCGGGACGGTTCTGGCCGTAGGTGGCCAGCAGCGCCTGTGCCTCGATCGGGTCGCCGAGCGTGGTGCCGGTGCCGTGAGCCTCCACCGCGTCCACCTGCGCGGGCGCGAGCCCTGCGCTGGCCAGCGCCTGGGCGATCACCCGCTCCTGAGAGGGACCGTTGGGCGCGGTCAGCCCGTTGCTGGCGCCATCCTGGTTCACGGCGCTACCCCGCACCAGCGCCAACGGCTCGTGCCCGTTGCGCCGAGCGTCGGACAGACGCTCCAGCAGCAGCAGGCCCGCGCCCTCGCCCCAGCCGACGCCGTCGGCCGCCTGCGCGAAGGACTTGCAACGCCCGTCGGAGGACAGGCCACGCTGATGAGCGAACTCCACGAACGCGTCCGGGGAGGCCATCACCGTCACCCCTCCGGCCAAGGCCATCTCGCACTCCCCGGAGCGCAGCGCCTGGCAGGCCAGATGCAATGCCACGAGCGAGGAGGAGCACGCCGTATCGACCGAGACCGCCGGGCCCTCCAGGCCGAAGGTGTAGGAGAGGCGGCCCGAGGCGACGCTGCTGGCGGCGTTCGTCGCGCGATAGCCCGCGATGGCCGGTCCGCCCGCACCGTAGCCCGAGGCGCCGATCCCCACGAACACTCCGGTGGGGCTGCCCTTCAGCGACGCGGGATCGATGCCCGCGCCTTCGAAAACCTCCCAGGCGCCTTCCAGCAGCAGCCGCTGCTGAGGATCCATCGCGAGGGACTCCCGCGGGCTGATCCCGAAGAAGGCGGCGTCGAACCGGTCGGCGTCGCTGACGAAGCCGCCCTCGCCGGCGTAGCTTTCCCCAGGCCTGTCCGGATCGGAGTCATACAGGCCCTCCAGGTCCCAGCCGCGGTCGGCCGGAAACCCGGAGATCCCGTCCGCGCCTGCTGCCACCAGCTCCCACAGCTCCTGTGCCGAGCGCACCCCGCCCGGGAGGCGACAGCTCATGCCGACGATCGCGATGGGCTCATCCGGCGTGCCGACCGACGCCGGGCGCCGGACGGCGTCGAGCCGCGTGCCGCGGAGCGCCCGCAACAGATGGGCCGCCAGCTCGGCGGCGGTGGGGTGGTCGAACACCAGTGTCGCCGGCAGGCGCAGGCCGGTGACGACGTTCAGGCGATTGCGCAGCTCCACCGCCGTCAGCGAGTCGAAGCCAAGCTCCTTGAACGCCCGTTGCGCATCGATCTCCGCGGGCGAGCCGTGCCCCAGGACGATGGCGATCTGCTCGCAGAGGAGATCGAGCACCATCCGCTCGCGCTCGATCTCCGTGGCGCCGGCCAGCCGCTGCGCCAAGGAATCCGCGCCCGGCTCGCCGGCCGCGGACTGCGATGAGGAGGACGCCAGATCGCGCAGCACCGGGGGCAGCGATCCCGCGCTCGCCTCGGCGTGCAGCGCCTCGCCATCGAGGCGCACGGGAACGACCGTGTCACGAGCGCTGCTCAGAGCCTCATCGAACAGCTCGAGCCCGTGCCGCGAGGACAGCGCGCCGATGCTCGCCGACCCCGTCACCCGCCGCATCGCCAGCCGGTCGAGATCGCGACCGGCGCCCACCTCGCTCCACAGCGGCCAGGCGATCGATGTGGCGATCTCCCCGCGCGCGCGTCGCCGCGCCGCCAGAGCGTCCAGAAACGCGTTGCCGGCCGCGTAATTGCCCTGGCCCGGGCCGCCGAAGACGCCCGCCACCGAGGAGAACAGCACGAACGCCTCGAGATCCGCCTCACCGGTGAGCTCGTGGAGGTGCAGGGCGCCGTCGAGCTTGGAGGCGAGGACCGCGTCGAGCTTCTCCGGGCCCAGAGACTCGATCATGGCGTTATCGAAAGCGCCCGCCGCGTGCACCACCACGCTCAGTGGACGCTCACCGGGGATCGAGTCGAGCAGGGCCTTCAGCTGCTCGCGGTCGGACACGTCGCACGCGGCCACGCTCACCTGCCCGCCGAGCTCCTCAAGCTCAGCTTTTAGCTCCGGTGCGCCGGCGCTCGCGAGACCTCCTCTGCTCGCCAGGAGCAGGTGTCCCACACCGTGCTGGACCACCAGATGCCTGGACACCAATCTGCCCAGGCCTCCCAGCCCTCCCGTGATGAGCGCCGTGCCTCTCCCGCTGAGAACCGGCGCGTCCTCGCCACCTACCCGCGAACCGGCTTGCGCGAACCGCGGGACGAGGACCTCGCCCTGGCGCAACGCGAGCTGTGGCTCGCCCGTCCCGAGCGCCCCGCCGAGTGCGCCGAGAGACTCCGCGCCGTCGACGTCCACCAGCACGAAACGCCCGGGATGCTCGGACTGGGCCGAGCGCACGAGGCCCCAGAGCGGAGCCTGGGCCAGGCCCGATACCTCCTCTTCGCCCCGCGCGGCCACGGCGCCCCGGGTCAGCAACACCAGCCGCGAGCCGACCAGGCGCTCATCCGCGAGCCATGCCTGCGCGAGACCCAGCACGCGGTACAAGAGCCCCCGTGCGGTATCCGCGATCCCCTCATCTGCAGCCGCGCCGGCGTGAGCCGATCCAAGGCCATTTGGCGTGCAGTCCACCAGCACCGTGCTCGGCGAGACCGCCTCCTCTGTATCCAGAGCAGCGCTCAACGAGGCCAGGTCCTCGAGGACCCTCGGGCGCATCCCGAGGGAGCCCAGCGCTGTGGCGAGATCGTCCCCGTCGGCACCGAGCAACGCCCATTCGCCCATCGTCGCCGCTGACGTCGCCGTCGCGACGGCGCTCCATCGCAGGTGCAGCAGCGACCCCGAGGAGGTGCCTGGCGTGCTCGCGTACTGCTCTTTCGCGTCTCGTGCAGGCGCAAGCCAGTATCGCGTCCTTTGAAACGCGTAGGTCGGCAACTGCACACGGGTCCCCCCGGCTTTGGCGAGGATCGCCTCCCAGTCCACGTCTACGCCGGCCACGAACGCCTCGGCCAGGCCCCACATCAGCGCTTCGGTGTCGGGACGCTCCCGACGCAGGGTCGGCACGGCCACCACGGGAGGCCGATCCTCGCCGTGCTCCGCGCCCGGCGCGCGCGTGGCCTGCCGGCCGGGTCCCTCACCGAGATCCCCGGCTCCTTCACCGTCAAGACAGTCGTGGACGATGGCGCTCAGCACGCCGTCGGGCCCCAGCTCGAAGGAAGCTCCTCACGCCCTGCGCCTCCAGCCAGCGCACTCCCCCCATGAACCTCACCGGCTCGCGCACCTGACGAACCCAATATCCCGGAGAGCACACCATCTCGGCGGTGAGCGCCTGTCCGGTGACATTGGAGACGATCGGGATGGCGGGCGCACGAAACTCGATGGTCTCGGCGACCCGCGCGAACTCCTCGAGCATCCCGTCCATTCGCGCGGAGTGAAATGCGTGGGACACCCGCAGGCGCTTGGTTCTGCGCCCTCGCTCGCTCCAGAGCCCTGCCAGCTCTATGACCGCGTCCTCGTCTCCGGAGAGCACCACCGAACGAGGCCCGTTGACGGCGGCGAGCACGACGCGACCGTCCCAGGCGGACAGATCCTCGGAGACCTCCTGCTCGGATGCGGCCACCGACACCATGGCGCCGCCCGCCGGCAACGCCTGCATCAGCCTTCCCCGAGCTTCGACCAGCGCGCACCCGTCCTTCAACGAGAACACCCCTGCCACATGCGCCGCCGCCAGCTCACCCACCGAATGACCGAGCAGATAGTCCGGCTTTACGCCCCAGTCCGCCAGCAGCCGGAACAACGCCACCTCCAGCGCGAACAGTCCGACCTGTGCGTATCGCGTCTGATCCAACAATCCCGGCGCGAACTTCCCGTTTGACTCCTCGGGCGACTCTGGCGCGAACACGACCTCTCGCAGCGGCCGTTCGAGCAGGTCGCCGAGACGGTCACACGTCTCGTCGAAGGCGCCGCGGAATACCGGGAACTCCTCGTAGAGTTCCCGCCCCATGCTGACGCGCTGGGCGCCCTGGCCGGTGAACAGGAACGCCAGGCCGCCGGGCGCGGCCCGCGCGACACCCGCCACGGCGCCCGCAACCCGCTCGCCGTGAGCGAGCCCGCGCAAGCCGGTGAGCAGTTCCTCGCGCTCGGCACCCACCACGGCTGCGCGGTGCTCGAAGACCGACCGTGTCCGGGCGAGCGAGAAGCCCACATCGCCCATGCTCAGCTCCGGATCGGCCTCGACGTGGCGCAGCAGGCGCTCGGCCTGATCGCGCAAACCACCGGCGCTCTTCGCCGAGATCACCCACGCCGTCGCGCTCGCGGCGGCCGGCGCGCGGCTGTCTACGTCCGGCCCAGGATCGGCCGCGGCGCTCTCCTGCGCGCCCACCGTCGGGGGCTCCTCGAGAATGACGTGCGCGTTGGTGCCGCTGATCCCAAACGAGGAGACCCCCGCGCGGCGCGGCTCCACGCCCCCCTCCCATGCCCGCGCCTCGGTGAGCAGCCGCACCTGCCCGTCGGTCCAGTCGACGTTCCCCGAGGGCCGATCGACGTGCAGCGTCCTCGGCAGCAGGCCATGGCGCATCGCCAGCAGCATCTTGATGACGCCGGCGACGCCGGCAGCGGCGACGGTGTGCCCGATGTTCGACTTGATCGACCCGAGCCACAGCGGCCGCTCGTCGCTGCGCCCCTGCCCGTAGACGGCCAGCAGCGCGTTCGCCTCGATCGGATCGCCGAGCGTGGTGCCGGTCCCGTGCCCCTCGACCGCGTCGACCTGCGTCGCGGACAGCCCGGCGCGCCCCAGCGCCTGCTCGATCACGCGCTGCTGGGAGGGGCCGTTCGGAGCGGTCAGTCCGTTGCTGGCGCCGTCCTGGTTGACCGCGCTGCCGCGCACGAGCCCCAGCACCTCGTGGCCGAGCCGGCGCGCCTCGGAGAGGCGCTCGAGCACCACCACGCCCACGCCCTCGCCCCAGCCCACGCCGTCGGCGGCCTGCGCGAAGGACTTGCACCTTCCGTCCTGGGCGAGGCCGCGCTGCGCGCTGAACTGCACGAACAGCCCCGGCGTGTCCATCACCGTGACTCCGCCGGCGAGCGCCAGCGAGCACTCCCCGCCGCGCAGCGCCTGGCAGGCGAGATGCAGAGAGACCAGCGAGGAGGAGCAGGCTGTGTCGACTGACACGGCCGGGCCCTCCAGCCCGAGCACGTAGGAGACGCGACCGGAGACCAGGCTTCCGGAGCTGCCGGTCAGCCAATAGTTGGCAAGGCTCTCGTGGCCACTCGGCGCGGCCCACAGCCCCGCGCCGTAGTCCATCGCGCTGACGCCCGCGAAGACCCCCGTCTGGGTGCCCCGCACCGACAGCGGGTCGATGCCCGCGCTTTCGAGCGCCTCCCAGCACGCCTCCAGGAGCTGGCGCTGGTTTGGGTCCATGGCCAGTGCCTCGCGCGGGCTGATCTCAAAGAAGGCGGCGTCGAACGCGGCGGGATCGGTGAGAAACCCTCCCAGGCGCGCCGAGCAGGCGCCGGCAGCGTCGGGGTCCGGGCTCGAGAGCGTCTGCAGATCCCAGCCGCGATCCTCCGGGAACGGCGAGATCGCGTCGCGCTCGCCGACGAGGAGCTCCCACAGCTCTCGCGGCGAGTCCGCGCCGCCGGGATAGCGACAGCTCATCCCGACGATCGCGATCGTCTCGGCGCCGGGCCCGTCGGCCTGTGCGGCCCGAGCGGCGGGTACGCTTCCCGCGCGCGAAGCCGCGCCATTGGAGCCGCCGGCCCGCTGAACCGTCGCGAGCTCGCGCGTCAGATGCGCGGCGAGGGCCTCCGGTGTGGGGTGGTCGAACACGAGCGTGCTCGCCAGGCGCAGCCCGCTGAGCGCGCTCAGGCGGTTGCGGAGCTCGATCGCCATGAGCGAATCGAAGCCCAGCTCTTTCAGGGGTCGCCGGCCGGCGAGCGCCGCGGGCGTGTCGTGGCCGAGCGCGGCCGCCACCTCGGCGCGCACGACGTTCAGCACGGCGCTCTCGCGCTCGTCCGCGGGGACGACCTGCAGGCGTGCGGCGAGCGAGTCGCCGGTCTCGGAGGGCGCTCGTCGGGGGACTCGCACGAGATCCTCGAAGATCGCTGGCAGCCGCCGTTCGCGCGCCTGCTTCTGCAGCGCAGCACGATCGAGCGGCAGCGGCACCATCAGCGCGTCGGGATCCCACAGCGCGGCGTCGAACAGCTCGAGACCGCGCTCGGCGGTCAGGGCCCGCATGCCCATCCGGCCCATCCGTGCGATGTCCGCCTCGCCCAGTCCGGCCGTCATCGCGCCGGTCTGCTCCCACAGGCCCCAGGCGAGCGAGATTCCCGCGAGGCCCTGCGCTCGGCGGTGGGCCGCGAGGGCGTCGAGGAAGGTGTTCGCCGCGGCGTAGTTGCCCTGACCGGCCTGTCCGAGCACCCCGGCGGCGGATGAGAAGAGCACGAAGGCCTGCAGGTCCAGGTGTTCTGTGAGCTCGTGCAGATGCCAGGCCGCGTCGACCTTCGGTGCGAGCGCCTCTCTCAGGCTGGGTTCGCTCAACGAGCCGATCACCCCGTCGGCGATGACTCCGGCGGCGTGCACGACGGCGCACAGAGGGTGCTCGTCGGAAATCGCTGCCAGCAGTCCCTGCAGAGCCTCACGCTCGGAGACGTCGCAGGCCTCGACCCCGACCTGGGCGCCGAGCGCCTCGAGCTCGTCGCGCAGCTCGGCGACGCCCTCGGCGGCGGGGCCGCGACGGCTCACCAGCAGCAGCCGCCGCGCGCCGTGACGGATCACAAGGTGCCGCGCCAGCAGCGCTCCCAATCCACCGGTGCCGCCTGTGATCAGCACGGTCCCTTGCGGATCGATGCCTTTGGCCGGGAGCGTCAGGACGTTCTTGCCGACATGGCGCCCCTGGCTCATGTGACGGAATGCCGCGGGCGCACGACGGACGTCCCAGGCGGTGACCGGCAACGGCGCGAGCGCGCCGGACGCGAACAGCCCGAGCAGCTCGGTCAGCATCTGCGCGATGCGCTCGGGATCGACGTCCAGCAGATCGAAGGCGCGGTAGGAGATCTTCGGGTGGGCCTCCGCGAGCTCGTGCGGCTCGCGGAGGTCGGTCTTTCCCATCTCGATGAAGCGCCCGTCCTCTGAGAGCAGACGCAGCGAGGCGTCCACGAACTCGCCCGCGAGCGAGTTGAGCACCACGTCCATGCCGCGGCCGGCGAGCTCCGCCAGGAAGCGCTCCTCGAACTCCAGCGAGCGCGAGGATGCGATGTGCGCCTCGTCGAGCCCCAGGGAGCGCAGCACGGGCCACTTCGAGGGACTTGCGGTGGCGAACACCTCGGCGCCGAGATGCCGAGCCAGCTGCACGGCGGCCATGCCCACCCCGCCTGCGCCGGCGTGGACGAGCACCCGCTCGCCCGGGCGCAGCGAGGCGAGACCGACCAGCCCGTGATAGGCCGTCAGGAACACCGTCGGAACGGAAGCGGCCTGCGCGAATGACCAGGTCTCTGGAATCCGGACGAGCAGGCGCCGATCGGTCACCGAGCTCGGGCCGAGGCCCGCCAGCAGCCCCATCACCCGGTCGCCGACGGCCAGGCCCTCGACCTGGGGACCGACCTCCAACACGACTCCCGCCCCCTCGCCCCCGATCGTGCCCGGCCCGGGATACATGTCGAGCGCGATCAGGACATCGCGAAAGTTCAGCCCGGCCGCGCGAACGCCGACGCGGACCTCACCGCGGGCCGGCGGGCGTCCGTTCTCAGGGGCCGGCAGCAGCGAGAGGCCCTCCAGCGTCCCACCGCCGTCGGTGTGCAGGCGCCAGTGCTCGTCCTCGACCGGCGCCGTCAGCGCCTCGCCGGAGTCCAGCCGCGCGAGCCGCGGGGCGAACAGGGCTCCCTCGCTCAGCGCCAGCTGGAGCTCACCCGCGTTCAGCGCTTCGGCGAACGCCGCCCACGAAGCCGGCGCTCCGTCCACGTCGAGCAACAGGAACCGCTCGGGGCTCTCCGAGAGCGCGCTGCGCACGAGCCCCCACACGGTCGACTGGGCCAGCCCCGGGACGCCCTTCTCCGCGCGCACGGCCACGGCCCCCCGCGTGATCAGAGCCAGGCGCGCACCGGCGAAGCGCTCGTCCGCCAGCCACGCCTGCATTGCCGAGAGCGCCAGCCAGGCCGCGCTATGCGCAGCGGCTGGCAGGCCTATTGCATCGGACTCGGCGAGGAGGGCGCCGTGGGCCTGCGCTTCGGCTCCGTCCGCCGCGCTCAAGCTGTTCTCACCGCCGCAGTCCAGCAGCACACACGCCGGAGGTGTCCTTGCTCGCGTGTCGCCGGCGTGCGCCGCCGCCAGAGACTTCGAGACTCGCGTACACGTCAACCGAAAACCCGGCATCCCGCAGCGACCGAACCAGCGGCGAGTTCTCGTCTCCCAGCGCCACCAGCCCCCCGGCGGTGGTCTCGGCGCTCACCGGGACCGCCCGCCAGCTCATCCGCAGCAGGGAGTCTGTGCCCGCCCTCCCGGGAAGGTCGAGCTGCTCGGCGGCGACGGAACGGACGCGCAGCGAGTCGATCGTGGCGAGGGGCTGGCCCAGCTGATCGGCCAGATGGACCGAGATCTCCTCCTTTCCCGTGCGCCGCAGGTGGGCGCGCAGCGACGACGCCCCGGCGGTGTGCAGCTCCATCCCCGTGAAGGAGAACGGCAGGCATGCGCTACCCTCGCGCGCCGGCGCACCGTCGGCCTGCTCGCCCGACTCCTTTCCCAGCATTTCGAGCGCGGCATGCAGGGCCGCGTCGAGCAGCGCCGGGTGCAGGCCGAACGCCGCGGCCTGATTGCGCTGCTCGGCGCGGAGCTCGACCTCCGCGAAGATCTCCTCGCCCCGTCGCCAGGCCGCTGTGAGGCCCTGAAAGGCCGGGCCGTAGGCGAAGCCTCTTCCCAGCAGCTGGTCGTAGAGCGCCTCGACGCCGAGCGGCTCGGCGTCCGGCGGCGGCCAGGCGGATCCGGCGAGCGCGTCGGGCGGGATCGCGCTGGCGCGACCGTTCATCGCGCTCTCGTGCGGCGCGAGCGTGCCGCCGGCGTGGCGCGTCCACTCCGGTTCGAGCTCAGGATCCCCGGCGCCGGCCTCCCGGCGCGAGTGCACGCTCAGGGTGCGCAAGCCGGACCCGTCGGGCTCGCCGAGGCGGACCTGCAGCGCCACCGCCTCTTGCTCGCCCAGCACAAGCGGCGCCTCCAGGGTCAGCTCGCGCAGGAACTCGCATCTCACCTGGCGGCCGGCGTGCAGCGCGAGCTCCACAAAGGCGGTGCCCGGCACCAGCACCGCTCCCAGCACGGCGTGATCGGCAAGCCATGGATGCGAGGCAAGCGAGAGTCGGGCGGTGAACAACCGGCCGCCGTCCTGCGCCAGCGCGAGGGCCGCTCCGAGCAGCGGATGGTCCGCCGCGGACTGGCCGATCGTCGCGGTGTCCGTCGCGCCGGCAGCGGCGGGCAGCCAGTAGGTCTTTCGCTGAAACGCATAGGTGGGCAGCCGCACGCGCGTGGCGCCCGTCCCCTGGAACACGTTCTCCCAGCGTAGGTTCACGCCGCGCGCCCAGATCGCGCCGACAGCGGACAGCAGGGTGCGGGCCTCGCCCTGGCCGCTGCGCAGCGCCGGCATCGCCGCCACCTCCGCGGGCCGAGCGTCGGTGGGCGCGCCGGGCGCGCCCGGGGTGGCTGTGGGGGCGTCCGGGACGCCCGGAGCATCCCCCTCGGCGCACTCCTGCACCATGGCGCTGAGCGCTCCGTCCGGGCCGAGCTCCAGAAAGCTGCTCACGCCCTGCCCGATCAGCCACCGGACCCCGTCCGCGAACAGCACCGCCTCGCGCGCGTGACGCACCCAGTAGGCGGGATCGCTCAGCTCGCCGTTCTTCACCGGAGCGCCGGTCAGGTTGGAGATGACCGGAATCCGCGGCTCCTCGTAGGAGAGGCTCTCGGCGACCCGGGCGAGCTCCTCGAGCATGCCCTCCATCAGGGGCGAGTGAAACGCGTGACTGACCCGCAGGCGTTTGGTCTTGCGCCCCCGCCGGCGCCATACGTCCGTCAGCTCCAGGACCGCGTCCTCGTCTCCGGAGATCACGACCGAACCGGGGGCGTTGACCGCGGCGAGCGCGACGCGACCCGGGGCGCCCTCCCGCCGATCGTCTCGCTCGCCCAGCGACTGAAGCAGCTCCTGTGCGCTGGCCGCGATCGCGGCCATCGCGCCGCCCGCGGGCAGCCCGCTCATCAGACGGCCCCGCGCCGCCACGAGCCGGCAGGCGTCCGCCAGCGAGAGGACACCCGCCACGTGGGCCGCGGCGAGCTCGCCGATCGAGTGCCCGATCAAAAAGCCGGGGCGAAGCCCCCAGGACTCCAGCAGCCGGTAGAGCGCGACCTCCACCGCGAACAGCCCGGGCTGGGCGAAGGCGGTGTCGTCCAGGAGCTCGCCGGCGGGCGCGGTCTCCGCCGCCGGCTGCCTCGCGGGCATCCGATCCGACGCTCCTTCCGCGTCCTCGGCGCGCGCGACCGAGCCGAACACGAGCTCCTTCAAAGAACGTCCCAGCTGCCGGTCCAGGTGCTCGCAGGCCTCGTCGAATGTCGTGCGGAACACGCCGAAGGACCCGTACAGCTCGCGCCCCATTCCGACGCGCTGGGCGCCCTGCCCGGTGAACAGGAACGCCACGCCGCCACCGGCCGGCAGCGCCGGGCCCTCGATGGCCGCCGCGGATCGTTCGCCACGGGCGAGCGCCGCCAGACCGCCGAGCAGCTCCTTAGGTCCATCGCCGAGCAGGACAGCGCGGTGCTCGAAGCGCGAGCGCGTGCTGGCGAGCGAGAAGCCGACGTCGACCGGGTCGAGCTCGCGATCGGAACCGACGCGCGCCAGCAAACGCTCGGCCTGGTCGCGCAGGCCGCCGGGGCTCTTGGCCGAGAGCACCCACGGGGTCGCGCCGGCGGGGATCGCCGCGCTCGCATCCTGGCTCCGAGCGCGATCGCCGGCCAGGGCGAGCGAGGCCGCGGGCGCCATCGCGGGCGCCTCCTCGACGATCACGTGCGCATTGGTACCGCTGACGCCGAACGAGGAGATTCCCGCCCGGCGCGGCTCGCCGCCGGGCTCCCATGCCCGCTGCTCGGTCAGCAGCGAGACCCCGCCCGCCGACCAATCCACCTTGCTCGATGGCCGATCGACGTGCAGCGTGCGGGGCAGCACGCCGTGACGCATCGCCAGCACCATCTTGATGATCCCCGCCACTCCGGCCGCGGCGCCGGTGTGCCCGATGTTCGACTTCACCGAGCCCAGCCACAGCGGATGCTCCTCGGCGCGGTCGCGGCCGTAGGTCGCCAGCAGCGCCTGCGCCTCGATCGGGTCTCCCAGCGTGGTGCCCGTGCCGTGCGCCTCGACCACGTCGACCTGCGCCGGCGAGAGTCGCGCAGTGGCGAGCGCGCGGGCGATCACGCGCTGCTGAGAGGGCCCGTTGGGCGCCGTCAGGCCGTTGCTGGCGCCGTCCTGATTTACGGCGCTGCCGCGCACGAGTCCCAACACCTCGTGTCCGTTGCGCTGTGCGTCGGAGAGGCGCTTGAGCACGAGCATACCGGCCCCCTCGCCCCAGCCCACGCCGTCGGCGGCGTCGGCGAAGGACTTGCAGCGCCCGTCGCGCGCCAGCCCGTTCTGGCCGCTGAACTGCACGAACAGGCCTGGCGTGTCGAGGATCGTGACACCGCCGGCGAGCGCCAGCTCGCACTCTCCCGCGCGCAACCCCCCGCAGGCCAAGTGCAAGGCGACCGAGGAGGAGGAGCAGGCCGTGTCGACCGACACCGCCGGGCCTTCGAGGCCCAGCGCGTAGGCGACGCGCCCGGCGACGACGCTGCCGATCGTGCCCGTCAGCCAATAGCCGGAGAGGCTCTCCAGGCCGCTGGGCGCGGACCACAGCCCGGCGCCAAAGTCGAAGGAGGTGACCCCGGCGTACACCCCGGCCTGGCTGCCGCGCAGTGAGGCCGGGTCGATGCCGGCGTCTTCGAGCGCCTCCCAGGACGCTTCCAGCATGATCCGCTGCTGGGGATCCATCGCCAGCGCCTCGCGGGGACTGATGCCGAAGAAGTCCGCGTCGAAGTCGCCCACGTCGTAGATGAACCCGCCCTCGCGCGCGTAGCTGGTGCCCGGCGCACCCGAGCCGCCGTCATACAGACCCTCCAGATTCCAGCCGCGATCGCCCGGGAACGCCGAGATCGCGTCCACGCCTCCTGCCACCAGTTCCCACAGGTCCTGCGGGGAGCGCACACCGCCGGGGAAGCGGCAGCTCATCCCGACGATCGCCACCGGCTCGTCCAGCGCCACGCCCCTCGCGTCGGGTACGCGCTCCCTGACCGCGGGCGCGGCGGCGGCGATCTGGGAGTCGGAGACCTCTTCCAGCAGGTGGCCCGCGAGGGCCACGGGCGTCGGGTAGTCGAAGACGAGCGTGGTCGACAGGCGGCGCAGGTCGGTCGCGGTGCCCAGGCGGTTGCGCAGCTCGAGCGCCGCGAGCGAGTCGAACCCGAGCTCGTTGAAGGAGCGCTCGGCGTCGATCGCCGCGGCGGAGCCGTGGCCCAGCACACTCGCCACCTCGGCTCGCACCAGCTCGAGCACGACACCGGCGCGCTCGCTCTCCCCGACCCCCGCCAAACGCCGCGCCAGCGAGCCCTGGGACTCAGCGCCGGCGCGCCGGACGGGGGCACGGACCAGCCCGCGAAACAGCGGCGCGAGGCGACCCTCGGCGGCCTGGGCGCGCAGCGCCGCTCCGTCCAGGCGCGCCGGCAGCACGACGGCGGCGGACGCGACCGCACTGGCGGCATCGAACAGCTCGAGGCCCTCCTCGGGCGCGAGCGCACCGACCCCCGCGTCGGCCATGCGCGCGAGGTCCGACTCCGCCAGCCCACCGCCCATGCCGCCCTCCAGGGCCCAAAGCCCCCAGGCGAGCGCGAGTGCGGGCAGCCCCTGCGCGCGGCGATGCGCGGCGAGCGCGTCGAGGAAGGCGTTGGCGGCGGCGTAGTTCGCCTGTCCGCGGGTACCGAGCGTGGCGGCCAGTGAGGAGAAGAGCACGAATGCGGACAGATCGAGTTCGCGCGTGAGCTCGTGCAGGTGCAGCGCGGCGTCGAGCTTGGGCGCGAGCACCCGCGCGAGCCGCTCGTCGGTGAGCGACTCGATCAGGCCGTCATCGAGCACGCCGGCGGCGTGCACGACCGCGCCGAGCGGCGCCTCGGGAGGCAGCGAGTCGATCAGCGCCCGCAGCTGGTCGCGGTCGGCTACGTCGCAAGCCCCGACCGTGACCTGGGCGCCGAGTCCGGCGAGCTCCGCCTCGAGCTCCCGCGCCCCCGGAGCCTCGCGCCCGCGGCGGCCGACCAGCAGCAGGCGCCGGGCGCCGTGCGCGACGATCAGGTGCCGCGCCAGCAGCCCGCCCAGCGCACCGGTGCCGCCGGTGATCAGGACTGTGCGCTCCGGGTCAAGGACATCCGCGACACCGGAACCCTCTTGCTGCCCGCGCGCGGGCGCGCTCGGCGCCAGACGCGCGATCCGCGGCGCGTGCGCCCGACCCGCACGGATCGCCAGCTGGGGCTCCCCGTCGGCCAGCGCTCCTGCCAGGGCGGCTGCCAGGGCGGCGACCGAGGCGCCGTCTCCGTCGAGGTCGACGAGCACGAACCGGTTCGGATGCTCGGACTGGGCGGCGCGCACGAGGCCCCACACGGGCGCCTGAGCCAAACCGGGCAGGTCGTCGCCGTCGGCGGCGGCCACCGCGCCCGCGGTCACGAAGACGAGGCGGGCAGCCGCGAACCGCTCCTCGGCGAGCCACGCCTGCATCGTCTCGAGCGCGCGCCGCGCGAGCCCGTGGGCCACCTGTGCGCTCGCCTCACCCCGGGCTCCCGCGTCGGGCGCCGGCGCGGCGTCCTCAAAGGTGCAGTCGAACAGGACCGTCTCAGGCACGGGCTCCCGCTCGTCCTCGAGCGCTCGGCTGAGCTCCGCCAGGTCGTTGTGCGCCACCGCCGGGAAGGCCCCGTCGGCCGCCGGCGTTCGCGCGAGGCCCTCGCCCTGCACGCCGATCAGGGCCCAGCCGGCGACCGTCGCGCGGGGCCCTTCGGGGAGCGGCGTCCAGCTCACCCGCAGCAGCGAGTCGCCGGCGCCGCCTCGTGCGCTGGCGAGCTGCTCGCGCGAGGCGGGGCGCAGCACGAGCGATCGCAGTGCTGCGACCAGTGCGCCGCTCTCATCGGCAGCCACCATCGACATGCCCTCGCCCCGCGCCGGGGCGACGCGGACGCGCAGCTCGCCGGCGCCCGGGATCTCGACCCGCATGCCGGTGAACGTGAACGGCAGCTGCAGCTGACTCGGGTTCTCGCCGAAACCGGTCTGACTGGCGACGATCATCTGCACGGCGTCGTCGAAGAGCGCCGGATGCAGAAGATGCTCGCCGGCCTGCGGGCGCTCGCGCTCGGACACCGAGATCTCGGCGAACAGCTCTTCGCCGCGCCGCCAGAGCGCCCTGACCCCGAGAAACGCGGGGCCGTAGTCGAGACCGATCTCGCTCATGTGGCGGTCGAAGTCCGCGACGTCCAGCGCCTGCGCCTGCGCGGGCGGCCAGACGTCCTGCGCCAGCTCAGCGGCTTGACGCTCGAGCTCGGCACGTTCGCTTTGCGCGGCCTGCCCGCCGGCCGCCGCGTCGAGGAGCACTCCACTGGCGTGGCGGGTCCACGCCCGGACTCCCGCACCGCGCCCCTCCTCCGCGCCCGCGTCGGGACGCGAGTAGACCCTCACGGCGCGCCCGCCGGACTCGTCAGGCTCAGAGACCGCGATCTGCACCTGCACGCCGGGGCCGTCGGACGCGAGTACGAGCGGAGATTCCATGACGAGCTCCTCCAACAGCTCGCAACCCAGCTGACGACCGGCCCACAGCGCGACCTCGACGAAGGCCGCGCCGGGCACCACGGGCGCGTCGAGCACCACGTGGTCGGCTACCCAGGCGGGCGCCTGCAGCGACCAGCGTCCGGTGAACAGCCTCGTCTGCTCGTCGGCCAGCTCGATTGAGGCGCTCAACAGCGGATGCTCGGCCGCCGCCTGACCGGCGGCCGCCAGGCCGCGCGCGCCGGCGGTGTCCTCGAGCCAGTGGCGCTCGCGCTGGAAGGCGTAGGAGGGCAGCTCCACGCGCTGTGCGCAGCTCGCCCTGCCGCTCCCTTCCCGGCACGCGTGGGCCCAGTCCACGTCCACGCCACGCGCCCACATCTCACCGACGGCCGCGAACAGCGATCGTGGCTCCCCAATCCCGCGACGCAGCACGGGCAGAGCGGAGATCGCCGCGGTCTCGGCATCCGTCGGGAGCTCGGCGGCGCATTCGGCGACCATCGCGCTGAGCGCGCCGTCGGGTCCCAGCTCCAGAAAGCGCTCGACGCCCTCCGCGGTCAGCCACCTGACCCCGTCGGCGAACCGAACCGTCTCGCGCGCGTGACGCACCCAATACTCGGGCGTGCATAGCTCGTCCTCGGAGGCCAAAGCACCGCTGAGGTTGGACACGAGCGGGATCTGGGGAGCCTCGAAACGCACCTCCCCCGCCACGCGCGCGAACTGCTCGAGCATGCCCTCCATGCGGGCGGAGTGAAAGGCGTGCGAAACCCGCAGGCGCTTGGTCTTGACCTCGCGCTCGCGCAACGCCTGCGCCAGCTCGAGCACCGCCTCCTCCTCGCCGGAGATCACGACCGAGCCGGGCGCGTTGACCGCAGCGAGCTCCACCTCGCCCGCGTGGGCACCCTCGGCGAGCGCTTCGCGCACCATCTCGGGCGAAGCCGCCACCGCCACCATCGCGCCGCCTGGCGGCAGCTCGCCCATCAGCTTTCCGCGCGCGGTCACGAGCCGGCAGGAGTCCTCCAGCGACAGGACTCCCGCCACGTGCGCCGCCGCCAGCTCCCCGACCGAATGGCCGATCAGGAAGTCGGGACGCACCCCCCAGGCCTGCAGCAGCCGAAAGAGGGCGACCTCCAGCGCGAACAGCGCGGGTTGGGCGCACGCCGTCCCGTCAAGCAGATCGGCGTCTGCGCCACCGCCGTCGGACACGCGATCTCGCCCAGCCACCTCAAACTCCCCGGCCATCACGATGTCTTTCAGCGAGCGCTCCAGATGGTCGGCCAGGTGCTCGTCCAGGTGATCGCATACCTCGTCGAAGGCCGCGCGAAACGCCGGGAACGCCGCATGGCATTCGCGGCCCATCCCCAGCCGCTGCGAGCCCTGCCCTGTGAACAGGAACGCAAGCCTGCCGGCGCCGCGAGGACCCGGACCTCGCACCACCCCGGGCGGGTCCTCGGACCGCGCCAGCGCATCGAGCCCCTGCAGAAGCTCCTCTCGGCTCTCGCCCAGCACCACCGCGCGATCGTCGAACGCCGTGCGCCCTGCCAGGGTGAGGGAGATGTCCTGCGCTCGCAGGCGCGGTCGCTCGGCCACGAAGCCGTGCAGGCGGGCCGCCTGTGCGCGCAGTGCCTCGGCGCCGCTGCCCGAGACCACCCACGGCACGAGCATGGCCGGCTGCGCGCCGTCCACGGTGAGACCGGCGCCATCCGCGGCGGGCTCGGCGCCGTCGGAGTCCGCGCCCGCGGGGGCGCGTCCGGCGCCGTCCGCGACAGGGAGCGCAGATCGGTCGGGCTCCGTCGCGAGGCCGGGGGCTTCGTCGAGGGCGGGGGCTTCCTCGAGGATCACGTGGGCGTTGGTCCCGCTGATCCCGAACGAGGAGACGCCCGCACGGCGTGGCCCGCCCTGCGCTCGCCAGGGCCGCTCGTCTGTCAGCAGCGAGACCGTTCCGGCCGACCAGTCCACCTCCTGCGTGGGCTCGTCCAGGTGCAGCGTCCGCGGCAGGCGCTCGTGCCCGAGCGCCAGCGCGATCTTGATCACGCCCGCCACCCCCGCCGCGGCCTGGGTGTGACCGATGTTGGACTTCAGCGAGCCCAACCACAGCGCGCGCTCGGCGCTGCGCTCCTGCCCGTAGACGGCGATCAGCGCCCGCGCCTCGACCGGATCGCCGAGCTTGGTGCCCGTGCCGTGCGCCTCGACGGCGTCGACGTCCCCCGCCGCGATCCCGGCGTCGGCGAGCGCCTGCCCGATCACGCGCCGCTGGGCGAGACCGTTGGGGGCCGTCAGGCCGTTGCTGGCGCCGTCCTGGTTGATCGCACTGCCGCGTACGAGCGCGAGTACGCGACGTCCCTCGCGACGCGCCTGGGAGAGTCGCTCGAGGACGAGCACCCCGACGCCCTCGCTCCAGATCGTGCCGTCGGCCGCCTGCGCGAATGCCTTGGCACGGGCGTCGGGGGCCAGGCCCTTCTGGCGACTGAACTCCACGAAGACGCCCGGACTAGACATCACGCTCGCCCCCCCGACCAGAGCCAGGGAACACTCTCCGCGGCGCAGCGCCGCGCAGGCCAGGTGCAGCGCGACCAGCGAGGAGGAGCAGGCGGTGTCGACGGTCACGGCAGGGCCCTCCAGGCCGAAGACGTAGGAGAGGCGCCCGGAGGCCACGCTGGTCGAGGTCCCCGTCAGCGCGTAGCCCTCCAGCCCCGCTGGGGTCTCGGACAGGCGCGCGCCGTACTCCTGGCCGCTGACACCCGCGAACACACCGGTCTGGCTGCCGCGCAGCGATCGCGGATCGACCCCGGCGTGCTCGAGCGCCTCCCAGCCCACTTCCAACAGCAGCCGCTGCTGGGGGTCCATCGCCAGCGCCTCGCGGGGACCGATGCCGAAGAACGCAGCGTCGAACTCGTCGGCGTCGTGCAGGAAGCCGCCTTCGCGCACGTAGCTGGTACGCGCTCGCAGCGCGTCGGGGTCGTAGAGCCCCTCCAGATCCCATCCGCGCCGCTCGGGGAACGCCCCGATCGCGTCCCGGCCCTCCGCGAGCAGCCGCCACAGATCCTCCGCCGAGCCCACTCCACCGGGGAGACGACAGCTCATGCCGACGATCGCGATGGGGTCCTCCTGCTCAGCGAGGCCGGGGGAGGCGCTCACCGCGGGGACAGCGGCCTCGGCGGCCGTGGCGAGAGCATCCGCCGCTGTGGCAGGGGTGCCCTGGACTGTGCCGGGGGCGCTCAGCGCTGTGGCTGAGGCGCCCGGCGTGGATGGTGCGGAGTCCCGGGCGATCGCGTCCGCCAGCTCGTCGAGCAGGTGGGCGGCGAGCGCGGCAGGCGTCGGATGGTCGAACAGTTGCGCGCTGCTCAACTCCAGTCCGGTGGCCGCGCGCAGCCGGTTGCCCAGTTCCACCAGTCCCGGCGAGTCGAAGCCCAGCTCCTTGAAGGCCCGGTGAGTCTCGATCTCCTCGGCGAGCTCGAGCCCGAGGACCGCGGCTGCGTGCGTCTGCACCAGGACAAGCGCCATGCGCGTTCGCTCGGCGCGCGGGGAGCCGGCAAGGCGCTCGGCCAGGGCCGAGCGGGCGGGGCGCTCGCGGGGCTCGAACCCGACCTCCTCGACCGGCGATCGCGGGGCGTGCTGCGTGCCGTCGGGCGCTCGTTCCAACCGGCGCCCTTCGTCCTGCGCCGGCCGGTTGAGGGATTCTCCCGCGTGGGCCGCCACCCAGTGAGCGGAGCGCTGGAACGGATAGGTGGGCAGCCGCACACGCCGGCGCGTGTCGCTTGCGAGCACGGCCCCCCAGTCCACGGTGCCGCCCTGGGTCCATAGCTCGGCCAATGAGGAGACGAACCGGTCGGGCCCGCCACGGTCGCGACGCAGAGTGCCCAGCACCGCGGTGTCCCGGGCGCCCGCCTGGGACCCATCGACCTCGAGCGCATCGACGGTCGCCCGCATCGCGCCCGTGAGCACCGGATGGGGGCTGACCTCGAGCAGCGCGCTCGGCTCCACGGCCAGCGCGGCGCGGACGGCGCGTTCGAAGAGCACCGGCTCGCGCGTGTTGCGATACCAGTACTCGCCACCGAGCTCCGCGGTGTCGAGCAGACCACCGGTGACGGTGGAGTAGAACGGCACATCCCCGGACCGCGGAACGATGTCCGCCAGCGCCTGAAACAGCTGCTCGCGCAACGGCTCGACCTGGGGCGAGTGGGAGGCCACGGTCGCGGCGACCTCGCGCGCGCGGACGTTCTCGCGCTTGCACTCCTTCAGCAGCTTGCGCAGCGCCTTCTCCTCGCCGACCACCGCGACCGAGCCGGGCCCGTTGATGCCCCCAATCCAGAGCTTGTCCCGCCAGCGCGGCAGGCGCTGCTGAACCCACTCCACGGGCGCCGCGACCGAGAGGACCTTGCCCTTGCCGACCAGGGCGCGCAGCACCTGGCTGCGCAGCGCGACCACGTGGATCGCGTCCTCCAGCGACAGTCCGCCCGCGACGTAGGCGGCGGCGATCTCCCCCTGGGAGTGGCCGATGACGGCGGCCGGCCGCACGCCGCAGGCCTGCCAGACATCCGCCAGCGCGACCATGACCGAGAACAGAGCGGGCTGGACGACGTCGATCCGATCGAGCTCCGGGGCCCCCGCGGCCCGCGTCAGCACGTCGAGCAGCGACCAGTCGACGTACTCGGCGAGCACGTCGGCGCACGCCTGGATGCGCTCCGCGAACACGTAAGACCGCTCGAGCAGCGCCTCGGCCATTCCGTCCCACTGGGAGCCCTGGCCGGGGAACACGAACACGGTGCCCGCGCGCGCCGCGGGTCGCCGGCCGACGATCACGTTCGCGGCCGGCTCCCCGCACGCCAGCCTGCCAAGGCCGCTGGCGAGCTCCTGCGGACTCTCTCCGAGCACCACCGCCCTGTCGTCGAAGGCAGTACGGCCGACGGCCAGCGCGTAACCGACCTCGCCCGGGTCGAATCCGCGACCCCGGCCGGCCCCCTCCCCGCGACCGGGCCCACCGCTGTGATCCGGGCCTTCCTCCGCGGGACCGGACCGCTCGCCGGCCTGCAGCCAGTGGGTCAGCCGCCGCGCCTGGGCGTGCAGCGCGGCCTCTCCCCTGCCCGAGAGCACCCATGCGCGCACCCCCGCGCCGAGGGGCCCGGCGAGACCATCCTCGCACGGTGGTCCGCCGGCGCCCGGCGGGCGTGCCGGGGGCTCGCCCAGCACCAGATGGCAGTTCGTCCCGCCGACGCCGAAGGAGCTGACGCCCGCGAGCAGCGGCCGGTCGACGTCCGGCCATGCGCCGAGCTGCTCCTGCACGCGCAGGCGCAGCGAGCTCAGCGGCACGTCGTCGGCGGGCGCCTGGAAGTTCAGGCTGGCCGGGATCGCGCGATGCTCGATCGCGAGCGCGGTCTTTATGAGCCCGACGATTCCCGCGGCGCCCTCCAGGTGCCCGATGTTGGTCTTGACCGAGCCCACCAGCAGCGGCCTGAGCGCGGAGCGTCCGGCTCCGAGGACACCGCCGAGCGCAGCCGCCTCGGTGCGATCGCCGAGCCTGGTCCCGCTGCCGTGAGCCTCGACGTACTGCACCTTCCCGGGATGCACGCCCGCGCGGCGGTAGGCCAGCCGCAGTACCTCCTCCTGCGCCGACTGCCTGGGCGCGGTCAGGCCCTCGCCGCCACCGTCGTTGTTGACCGCTCCACCGTGAATCACGCAGTAAATGCGGTCGCCGGCCGCGATCGCCTCCGACAGCGGCTTCAGGACGACGAGTGCGCCGCCCTCCCCGCGCACGTAGCCGTTGGCGCGCGCATCGAACGCGAAGCAGCGGCCATCGGGCGAGAGGCCGCCGAACTTGGCGGCCAGCGTCGCGCTGGCGGGGGATACGTTCAGCTGCACCCCACCGGCGAGCGCGAGCTCGGACCGGCCCTCACGCAGGCTCTCGCAGGCGAGGTGAACTGCGACCAGCGACGAGGACTGGCCCGTGTCGATGGTCAGGCTGGGTCCGTGCAGGCCGAAGGTGTAGGAGACGCGGTTGGCGATGATGCTCCTGTGCAGCCCGGTGAATGCGTGCCGGGTGATCGCCTGCTCACTGGGAGACCGCAGCAGGTCGGCGTAGTCGCAGGCGATCGCCCCCACGAACACGCCGGTGTGCGAGCCCCGCAGCCGTGCGGGCAGTGCTCCGGCGTCTTCGATCGCCTCCCAGGCGAGCTCGAGCATCAGCCGCTGCTGGGGATCCATGGCGGCGGCCTCGCGCGGAGAGACGCCGAAGAAGGCCGCGTCGAAGAGCTCGACGCGCTCGAGAAAGCCGCCCCGCGTGGCGGCGCCCGCGGTCGGCTCCTGCCAGCCGGGAGCCCCGACCGCGGCAAGCGATCGCCGCGGCTCGGGGATCTCGGCGATTGCTTCCTCGCCCTCGCGCAATAGCCGCCAGAAGGTTTCGGGATCGGCCGCCGCGGGTAGCCGGCAGGCGAGGCCCACCACCGCGATCGGCTCTTCGACCGCAGGCGCCGCCGAGGACTCCGGGCACGGTCTCGTGGCCTCGCAAGAGGCGCTCGCGGAACGATCTTTCGGGGTGCGATGCGCGTCCTTTTTCACGCGTGCAGTTCCAGGGCGCGGATCAAGCGCTCGCGGGTCTGGTCGGGCGCGACGATCTCATCGACGAACCCGTTGGCCGCCGCGTAGTCCACCCCGAGCCGTTCCGAGGCGTACACCTCGGCGAGTTCCACGGCGTCGGCGCCGTTGGTGATCGCGTTGCGCTGGGTGATCGCCACGGCCTGCTGCGCGCCCATCACACCGATCTGCGCGCGCGGCCAGGCGAGGGTCAGGTCGGCGCCGAGGTCGCGCGAGTTCATCACGATGTGCGCGCCGCCATAGGCCTGGCGCAGGGTGACCGTGAACTTGGGTGTGCTGGCCAGCGCAAAGGCTCGCAACAGGGCGGCGCCGTGGCGGATGACGCCCGCGCGCTCCTGCCGGGTGCCCGGCAGGAAGCCGGGCGTGTCCACCAGGACCACGATCGGCAGCCCGAGGCGGTCGCAGAGGTCGATGAACCAACGCCCCTTCTCGGAGGCCGCGCTGTCGATCGTGCCGCCCAGATGGTGCGGCTGGTTAGCGATCACGCCCACCGGGCGCCCGCCGATCCGGCCGAGTGTAGTGACGAGATTGCGCGCCCACCGCTCCCCGAGCTCGAGGTGGCGGCCGCCGTCGACCAGGAAGACGACCACGCCGCGCACGTCATAGACGCGGCGAGTGCTCGCCGGTACGCGGTCCGCGGGGCTTCCCGGCGGCGGATCGACCGCCGGAAAGAGCGGCAGAGTCCCGCCGAGAGTCGACGGCAGATAGCTCAGCAGATCGCGCAGCAGCTCCGCCGCGGCGTCGTCGCCGTCCGCCAGAAGATGCGCGACACCGTTGGCAGTGTGCACCCGCGGACCGCCGAGATCCTCGGCGCTGATCCGTTCGCGAGTGACCTGCTCAACGACCCTGGGGCCAGTCAGGAACAGCCGCCCGTGCGGCTGGACCATGACGACGAAATCTCCCAGCGCCGGCGAGTAGGCCGCCCCACCGGCGCAGACGCCCGGGATCAGCGTTATCTGCGGCACGCGGGCGAGCGCCTGCTCGCGAAAGATCGCGCCGTAGGCGCTCAGCGCGGCGACGCCCTCCTGCAGGCGCGCACCGCCGGAGTGCGGAACGCCGATCACCGGCACGCCCACACGGTTTGCGTGTCGGATCGTGCGCGCGATCGTCTCGCCGCCGGCGGAGCCCAACGAGCCCCCGCGGTGGCTGACGTCCTGCGCCCAGACGTGCACGAGACGACCCTGTACCCGCGCGGAGCCGGCCACCACGCCGTCGCCCACCGCCGAGCGCCAGGGATGAAACGTGTTGGCGTCGAGCAGTGCCCGCAGCCGCGCGCCGGCGATATCGTCAGTCGCGGGCGCCCGCTCAAGCGCGCCGACTCTTGTCACCTCGCCGTTCAGCCGATCCTCGGCCCACATCTGGGAGAGCTCGGTCACGCAGATCTGTGTCCCGGGGGGAAGAACCCATCCACCAGCGCGACGGGCGCCTTCGCTCGCATTAGAGACAGTTTGCGCACCATCCTCGACATCTCGGCGCAGGCACAACCGCTCACGCTGAGCTCCCTGCACGGGGGCAGCCACCGGCTGCACTGAGCGCCGGCGTCAGCGTCGGCCTGGCGGTCCGCTTGCGCAACCGCACACGCAGATTTTCGGGCGCCATCGCAAAGGTGAAGTACTCCTTCACCGGCCCCTGGGACTCGTCCAGCTCGACCTGGAAATTGCGAGCGAACATCGCCAGGGCCGACTTCGCCTGGAGAAATGCAAGATTGTGACCCGGACAAAAGCGGGGTCCGGCACCGAACGCAAGGTACGTTTTTTGGTTGGGCGCCCGCTCGTCGCCTTCCAGCCAACGCTCTGGTTCGAAGCTCTCCGGTCGCTCGGCGTCATCGGCCTTCAGGCTCGCGAGGTGGGTGAGCAGCAGTAGGAGCGTCCCCGCCGGGATGTGGGTGTCGCAAATCGTGGTGTCTATGAGCGGCTCGAGTGTCAGCATGGGTACGACGCTTCTCAGGCGCATCGTCTCTCGCATCACCGCCTCGGTGTAGGGCAGACGCGCGATCGCCTCGTGCTCGTTGGGGAACACATGCTCGCCCAACACCTCGTGCGCCTCCTGGGCCAGCCGATCCTGGACATCGGGCCGCGACGCGATGAACCAGATCGCCCAGCCCAGTGTGAGCCCGGTCGTGTCCTCGCCGGCCGTGAGCACCGCGAGCGTGTTACCGACGATTTCATTGTCGGTATAGCTGCCATCCGCTTCCTGGGCCGCGACCATTCCCTCCAGGAAGTTCTCCGGCGCCTCGCGCAGCTCGGGCCGTTCCCGTATCCGTGCTCTGGCCTGCTCGATGAAATCTGTCACCGCGCGATAGATCTCAGCCACCGACCGATCCAGCGCGCGGTCGGCGGGAAGCCGAAACCAGCGCCAGTAGCGGACCGGAGTGGCCACCCTGCGGGCTGTCATCCGCAGCAGACGTTGGACGTGTCCCTGGAGCTCGTTCTCTCCGCGCTCGAGCGTGTTGAGGTCCTCCCCAAAGGCCAGCGCGGAGGTGATATCGACCGTGTAGGACGTGAGCTCCTTTTGGATTTCGATAACTCGCCCATCGCTCGCCGCCTCGGCGAACCGCCTATACAGGCGCTCGGTGCTGGTGGCGATGACGTCGAAGTAGAGGTGCAAATGGTTGGTATTCAGCGCCGCGACGACCAGTCGCCGCTGGCGCTTCCAGTCCTCGCCCTGGGCATAGATGAGGCTGCGAGAGTCCACTATTTCCTGACTGATTTCCCGCTGCCCAGACCAACGTCGTAGAAATCCGTTCCGATCGCGCAGAATCGTGTTGATCTCATCAAAGTCGCTGATGACGATCACGTGCCGTTTATTGCCACTGACGCGCACGATCGGGCCATAGCGGTTGGCCCACTCCTCGAATGTGCGGTGCATACTTGGCGAGCGAATGATCTTCAAGGTGCTGCCGACCAGCGGCAGCCCACGCGGCCCCGGCAGATCGTCGATCGAACGAATGCGCGAAGCCTCAGCCGCCATCTGCATCTCCCCTTCCTATGCCATCCAAGCGCCGTTGCGCCCGGACGGTGGTTTCAAGCTCCCATGCACCGGGTAGTAAGTACTGTCGTAATTCATACCGTCCCATGGACGCCATGTGGTGCTCCGATATGGTGCAGCCAGCCGGCGAGATGTACCACGGTGGTCCAACGGATGCCGGTGCTCCCAGCCGGTCCCTCGCTCATCGATACAGGGCGTCCCCTTGCGCTTCTGCAGCGAGCCGGGAGCGAGCAGTGCCGCCTCCTGTGCGGACTCGTGGATCGACCCGCGGCGTCGCGTCCTGGCGGTATAGAGGGCTCCTGGCTATATCGAAGTGTCAGTCATAGAACAGGGGCCGCGAGCGCCTTGAATGCGCCGCGGCCCCTTGATCAATCGAAACGGAGCAGCTAAGGCCTAATGGCGGAGCCGCCTAATGCCGGAGCCGGAACTTGCTCCGCGCATCTTCTTCGATTCCCCCACGAGACCAGTGCCGGCCATCCCTGTGACCGTGATCGGACCCGTGACCGCCTCCAACGGGGCTGATCACCGCCGAGTGCCAGTATTCCGAGAGAACCTTTCCGTCGTTGGGCGCAGCGCTTTCGGGGTTCGCGACTCCGACCAGGTTGGTCGTGTTTTCGTTGAACGTGATGCTGTTCGTACTGGCCGATGACGGCAGACCCACCTTTTCGTCGATAGCGCGATCGAGGGAACCATGGCGTCCGCAGCCCGTGGCCGCCGGTACGGTGAACCCGGTGGCGTTCTGACTGCCGAAGCTGCTGATGTCAGCCAGAGTCTCTTCTTCGCCTTCTGCGAGTGGGGCGCCGTTACCGGCGAAGCCGAAGAATTTGACTTCCGGCTGGGCGACGCTGGACGGTTCGGATACGATCGGTTCCGCTTCAGAGCCGATGTAACAGTCGTCGCCCAACCACCGGCTCTGCAGATGGATCTTCTCTCGTGACGTCACGATCGGCACACCGGGCGCGAGACCGGCGAACAGAGAGAAGTTTGACACATCCCCCGCGGATTCAAGGGTCCAGGTGACGTCGTTGGCTCGACCATCTCCCCAGCCATGGTGGTGGTGACCCGATGAACAGACCCACGCTGCGATGTGGCTTGCCCCGGGACATATCAATCCCTGGATACCTCCGGGGAGCTCGACCGGTTCGGCGACGAGCACACCGCCGGCGGGCGAGACCCCCGGGCTCGGGAGGCCTTCCCGATTCTGGACAACCCCGTACTGATGGTTGGTGTGCTTGAACGCCACGGTGAGGTTGCCGGTCGTCATAGAGCCGCTTGGCGTGTCCCCGGCAATGCAAAACGCCTCTGTAGTCGTGCCTTCGATGGCAAGCATCGCCGGATTGTCGACAGGACAGCGATTGAAGGGCGCCCAGTCTCCGTTCAGAGTCGGAGGTTCTGGACTGTAACCGTGGTCGGCAGATGCCGAGCCCGCCAGGGCAAGGCCGGCAAAGACCACGGCCGTGAGGGTCATCGCCGCCGTTGCAGCGGTCGCGTCCAGGCGTGTGCGCCTGACTATTTTGAGCGTCATGCTTCCGTCCTCCCTTTGCATAATTGGATGCAGCGCTAGATTTCTACCGCCTGTCGAGCTGTTCATGGTGCGCCAACGTGGTGCGGCGCGCTACTTCTCGCGCGCCACTTCGTCCCAAATCGACGGGGCGCGCTCACGGAGCTCCTCCAGGCGCAGGGCTATTTCCAACTCCGCGCGACAGGTCGGGATCAAGCGTCCGAGCGCCTGCTCGATCGTGTGCAGCCGACGCCCGACGGTATGCCGGTCGACGCGCAGCGCGACGCCTGCCTTTGCCGCGTTGCACTCCTTGGCGAAATAAGCGCGCAGCGTCTTGCGCAGCACCACACCCCCGTCTCTCTGGCTGTTCAGGGGCGCGAGATAGCTCTTGACCAAGAGGCCGGCGAGCAGCTCGTTGCGCAGCAGCGCCGCCTCGAGCGGGACGTCCGCGCAGCGAGTCACGACCTGCGATCGACTGAGGGCGACAGGCAGCGTCGCCTGCGCTTCGCGATGGGTCGTGCGCCATCCATCCACGCCCCTGTGCGGCTCGCCGATCGCGAGCCTCACGCCGGTGCTCTCGCGCAGGAAGCGCTCGATGTCGGCACTGGTCGGCCGATCTCGCCCACCGAGCCACGCCCACAGACTTCCCTCGCCGCCCGCAACCACCAGCAATCGACGCCCGAGGCCGCTTGCCAGATCGCGGACCGCCCTGTCGGCACCGCAGCCGGTTGCGATCAGACCGATGTGCCAGAGGTCGAACTCGTAGTCGAGCCCGCCGTAGTCACCGGGCTCGCCTGCAAGCAGCTTCTGCACCAGCTCGCGCCGACACTGCTCAGGCGAGCGTCCCATCCGTCCGCGCTCCTCCTGATACTCGATGGCGATCGTCGCCGTCAGGCGCTCGAGCAGGGCCTCCTGTGCTCGGCGTAGATGGTGCAGGGCATGGCCATGACTCGAGTAGCCGGCGCGATCGGCCTCGTCGTTGACGAACTCCCCCAGCAGCCGGTGGCCTGTGATGTAGCGAAGCACGAGCGTTTGCAGACTGACGCCCGAGCGCGCCGCGCGCCGCGCCTGCGCCACGGCGACCGAGGGGATCGGTCCGGCTTGGTCCTCCCCAAGTTCTATCCCCGTGAGCACGTGATCGACGACCGCCACGACCGTCGCGCGCAACCCGGACAGGTATTCCGCGTCCTCGTTGCCCGCCGAACCGAACGACACGGGGTCGCGGATGCGATCGAAGATCACCTCCTCGATCGCGGCATGACGCAGCCGCAGGCGCATCGCGACGCCTAGCCCGACGCTTTCAAGCGATGCCGCCCGCCCGTTCTCGGACCTACCGTTGTCGCGATACCTCGCGGTAGTTCGAACGTTTTCGCTGTATCGCACGGAGCACCGTCACAAATGTCGTCGTGACCCACAGCCGACTGGCACCGCAGATCGTGCGTGTTTACAGCTACGCCACCGTCACCCGTCGACGCTTGCCGCCGTCGGCACGTTCGATCAATGGTCCCGGCGCGCCGAAGGTCACTGGCCTATGGTCTGTGATCCTACCGGTCGTCGGTACTCTGCGGAAAGCTTTTCTTGCCCCTATACGGCACACATCCGTCCCCAAAATGCGCCACGTCGGCCCATCGGCTCCGATGCACAGAATCGTCAGACGCCCTCAGGGAACCAGTACCACCTTGCCGACGTTGCGCCGTTCGCTGATCATCCGATGTGCGTCGGCGGCATTCTCAAACGGGAAGGACTCGGCTACGACCGGTTTGATCACACCTTCGGCGAACAGGTCTTTCACGGGTCCGATGTAGGGCGTAAGCGTGCCGCGATCGGTCCAGAGGGTGCGCATGTTCAGCCCGATTACCGTCTTCGATTCGGATATCTGCTCGGTCAGGCGGAAGCGAGGCATTTGCGCCACCGTGCGCATCGCTCTGATGAGACTGCGCTTCTCGCCAGACATGACGGCCGAAGCCCCGAAGGCCACGAGCCGTCCACCTGAGCGAAGCATCGAGTAACTCTGTCGGAAGCTCCTGCCACCAATTGAATCGAGGATCAAGTCGAACTTGGGCAGGCCGGAGTCCCAGCCCTCACGCGTATAGTCAAGCGGGTGTTCGACGCCGAATTCGGCAATGCGCTCGTGCTTGCCGGGGGAGGCGGTCCCGTAGATCTCAGCGCCGCGGTGTTTGGCGACCTGCGTCGCGGAGATGCCGACACCACCGGCGGCCGCATGGATCAACACGCGCTCACCCTGCTGCAGGTTGCCGTAGACGCTCAACGCCGCCCAGGCGGTCGCATAGTTGACGGGAATCGCAGCGCCCTGCGCGAAAGTCAACTCCTCTGGCAGCGCCACGACGTTGACAGCACGTGCGACCGCCTGGGAGGCGTGACCCCCAAATTCGGTGCCCGCCATCACTCGCTGGCCGACACTGAGCCCCTCCACTCCCTCCCCCAACTCGGCGATCGTTCCGGCCACCTCGTAACCCACAACGCAAGGGGTCTTCGGGGCCGCACCGTAGAGTCCGATGCGCGCCAGGACGTCGGAGAACGTAATCCCGCTCGCGGCGACCTCGATGCGTACCTCGCCCGGGCTCGGCCTGGGGTCGTCTCGCTCCTGGACCTCCATGACCTCCGGGCCGCCGTGCCTGGTGATGACTACTGCTCGCATCGTCGCGGTGAACCTATCTGATCCGTTGACTCGTCCTGTGCCGTCTCGAATCGCCCGATGTGAGCGGTCACGTATTGCGACGACCGGCTGAGCGTAGTCGTTGCGGGAGTACCTTTCCTGCTCCTATGTGGTGCAGATCGGGCCGTACACGCACCAGATCGTCCCACGGCAGCCGTCGTCGGCCCAGGCTAGACTCGACCAGCCGTCAACGGCCCACTCCGAGATCGTGCAGACGCAGGGCGACCTCCAGCTCGGTCTGACACGTCGGCAGCAGGCGACCGAGCCGTTCCTCGATTTTGTGCAAACGCCGTTCGACCGTGTGCCGGTCGACTTTGAGCTTAACCGCGGCGGTGGCCGCGTTGCAAGTCACGTCGAAGTAGCCGCGCAGGGTTTCGCGTAGGACGATACCGCCATCGCGCTGGGAGGACAGCGGCGACATGTATATCTCGCGCAGCGACGTCGCTAGAGTCTCATCCTGAAGGGCAGCGGCCAGAAGCATGTCGTCGGCATAGCGCGTGACGCCCTGTGGCCGGTGCAGGGCGACCAGCAACGCGGCCTGCGCCTGGCGATGGGTCAGGCGCCATCCCTGGACTCCTCGGCTCGGCTCGCCGAGCGCCAATGACACGCCGATGTTTACCATGGCCGACAGCCGAGGCTCGACGTCGGACGGCGGCAGCCTGTTCTCAGCGCCGAGCCATGCCCAGATGGTCTTCTCGTCGCGCGCAATGGACAGGACCTCGCAATCCAGCCCGGAGCCGAGAGCGCGGATCGCCTCCGGCGCCCTCACGCCCGTGGCGATCATGCCGAGATGCCAGACATCCTCGAACTTGTAGTCGAATTCACCGGGAACGATGGGCTCCCCCGCGAGCAGTCTCAGCACGCGCTCACCACGGCGCTGGTCCAGTGAGCGTCCCGCCCGCTCGATCTCGAGCTTGTACTCGGCCGAAACGGCGGCCATCAGGCGCTCCACGAGCGTGCCCTGTGTGTTCAACAGCTGCCGCGAGACCTGACTGGGAAGGCGATCGACCTCCTCCATGATGAAATCGCCCAGCAACCGATTGCCGATCGTATACCTGAGCAACACGGTCTCCAGCCCCACGCCGTTGCGCGCCGCCCGCCGGGCCTGGACAATGGCTGCCGAGGGTATCGGCGCAGACCATCCGTCTTCGGTCTCGATACCCGTCAAAGCGTAGTCCAGGACAGCAACGATCGTCACCCGCAGTCCGCGCACGTACTCGGCGTCCCCGCCGCCGGCCGGATCCGACAAACTGGCGCGAAGCGTGGCGAAGATCGCCCGCTCGATCTCCGGGAGGCGCGCGCGTAGCCGCCCCACCACATCTGCACTGACTGTCTCAAGCGTCCCCCGACGATCCAACGTTCCCCTCCCGCGATCACGTCACTTTAGGTTGACGGATATTCAGCCACTGCCTAGCGACGTGTCGTTATCAACTCGAACGATGTTTCCAAATGCCTACTGTCAAATGCCTCCTTGCAAGTGGGCGGCGAGTATATTGGTGGAAGCGGTCGGCAAGAAATTTGACGGGTAGAGTTCAGATAGGCAGGCTGCCCGCACCTCTGTGTGAGGCGAGTGCGTCAGCCACGTGGTCGACAAGCCGACCGGCCCTGTCGACCGCCCTGCTCAGCAGCAGGAACCCGTGCATTTGGTCCTCGGCGTGCAGATGCTCCACGGCGACGCCGGCCTGGGCGAGCTTCCGGGCATACGCAACGCCCTCGTCGCGCAGCGGATCGAACTCGGCGGTCATCACCAGTGCCGGTGGCAGACCCGACACATCGTTACCGGTAATTGGAAAAAGATATGGATCGGTGGGATCATGTCCCGGGGGCACATAGTTGGCAAGGAACCATCTGATCTGCTCGATGTCGAGCGTGTAGCCGCCACCGTGCTCGCGGCGGGAAGGCCAGTGTTCGGCAATGTCCATCAACGGATACGCCAGAACTTGGTAGGTGGGCATGGGTGCGCCGCCGTCGCGCAGCAGCAGCGTCAGGCTCGCCGCCATCGTGGCTCCCGAACTCTCGCCCATCACCGCCCGACAGGCTGGGTCGCAGCCGAGCCGTTCGGCGTTGTCAAGAATCCACCGATACGCCAGGTAGGCATCCTCAAGAGCCTCCGGATGCCTGTGCTCCGGCGCACGGCGGTAGTCCAGCGAAGCGAAAAGCCACCCTGAGCGTGCGGCCAGGCGTCGGCAGAGGGCATCGTGAGTGTCGAGGTCGTTGAGCATCCACCCTCCACCGTGAAAAAAGAGAGCCACCGGAAGCAGCCCGTGGCACGGCCGGTAGAGGCGCAACCGCAGCGAGCCATTCGCGCTCGCCAGAGAGACGTCCTCGACGTCCATAAGCGCCTGCGGTTCGGTACTTCCAATCAGAGCCGCGCGCATGCGCTCTCGCGCTTGTGCGACCGGCAGGGTATGGATGGGCGCCAGCCCCGCCGCATTGATGACGTCGAGCAGATCCTGGGCTTGAGAGTCGAGTCGATCGGTCATCGGCAAACCTGTGGCAAGCCGATGTCATTACGCTGGATTAGGTGTGACTTGCACGCCATCGGCTGATCCACAAACCCACGTTAGCGCGCGGTCCAGACGCGACCTCCAAAAACAATTGACAAATTGTCGCGCAATTTGATGACTCCTCGGACTGCCGCGATCGTAGGTACCTGCGCGACTGTATGATCGCGTCGATGTGCGCCCGATCGGCTCCTGAGGGATCTCTGTTCGGTATCAGCGACCTGCACATCACTCATCCGGACAATCGCCGGGTGGTGGAGGGCCTTTGGCCGGACTCGCCGGCCGACTGGCTGCTGGTATGCGGAGACGTCAGCGAGGTGGCGAAGGACATCGAATGGGCGCTGCGCCTGCTGAGCGAGCGGTTTGCACTGGTCGTGTGGGTGCCGGGCAACCATGATCTGTGGACACTGCCCGACGATCCGACCGACCTGCGCGGCGAGCGGCGCTACCTGCACCTCGTGGAGATGTGCCGTGGCATCGGAGTCCTCACACCGGAGGACGCCTACCCGGTGTGGCACGGAGCCGGGGGACCGATAACGATCGCCCCCCTGTTTCTGCTCTATGACTACACCTTTGGGCACAACATAGCCACCACCAAGCGGGAGTCACTCGCGCGGGCGCACGCAGCGGGGATCGTATGCAGCGATGAGTACGTGCTGCACTCCGACCCGTATGAGAGCAGGGAGGCGTGGTGTCACGCGAGGGTGCAAGCGACCGAGCGTCGCCTCGCGGACTGTGCCGCGGACATCCCCATGGTGCTCGTCAGTCACTTTCCCCTCATCGACGATGTGACTCGGGCGCTTTGGCATCCGGAGTTCGCGCAGTGGTGTGGAACCGAGCGCACCGCCGATTGGCATCGGCGGTTTCGCGCGGCCGCCGTCGTGTACGGGCATCTGCATATCCCCCGCACGAGCTGGCACGATGGAGTCCGGTTTGAGGAGGTCTCCCTGGGATATCCGCGGCAGTGGCAGAACCGCAGGGCCACCCGCGATGTGCTGCGGCGGATACTGCCGTTGGAGGAGATGTGATCGAGACGATCCTGCCCGCAGCGGTGATCTCGGCCGAGGCTCGCGAGGACTCGCAGGACATCGCGTTGTTCCCGACGGAGGAGGACTCCGTGGGTCGGGCCGTGGACAAGCGCCGCCGCGAGTTCACCACCGCGCGCGCGTGCGTGCGTGCGGCGTTTCGCGAGCTCGGACTGCAACCATCCGCCGTACCCAACGGCGCGCGAGGCGAGCCTCTCTGGCCGGCGGGGGTGGTTGGAAGCATCACGCATTGCGAGGGCTATCGGGCGTGCGCCATCGCGCGCTCGACCCAGATGACGACGATCGGGATCGATGCCGAGCCACACGCCGCCCTGCCGAACGGTCTGCTGGGCGAGATCGCGATCGCCCAAGAGCTCTCGTGGCTGCGGGAGCGAAGACGCGACGCTCCGGACGTGCACTGGGACCGTCTCCTCTTCAGCGCAAAGGAGTCCGTCTACAAGGCCTGGTTTCCCCTGGCCAAGCGGTGGCTGGGGTTCGAAGACGCGGCGGTCTCAGTCGATGCGGCGGCGAGGACCTTCACCGCCCGGCTGCTGGTCGCCGCGCCCGCGGTGGAAGGCCAACAACTGACGGGGTTCGACGGGCGGTGGCTGATCGGCGACGGGCTGGTGCTCACAGCGATCGCACTCCCATCTCGGCTGAAACCGGCGCCGGCGAGGATCAGTCCATCGTCAGCGGCCCCTCGGCAGAGCCGCTGAGGAACTGGCGTACGAATGGGTTCTCCGAGGAGAACATCCGCTCGGCGTCGCCCGCCTCGACGATCCGACCCCGCCACAACAGGGCGATGTACTCGCCGATCTGTCGCGCGGAGGCGATGTTGTGGGTGACGACGATGTAGGTCCCTCCGTAGAGGTTGTGCATCTCCTGAATCAGATCGCACAGCAACGCGGTTCTGACCGGGTCAAGGCCCGAATCGGGCTCGTCGAAGATCACGATGTCAGGCTCCATGACGAGTGCCCGAGCGAACCCGGCGCGCTTGCGCATGCCGCCTGAGAGCTGATTGGGCATGTAGTCGATCGCCTCCATCAGACCCACGTCCGAGAGACGGTGCCTGACGATCTCGGAGATCTGCGCCTCCGACATGTCCGTGTGCTGGCGCAGCGGAAACGCGACGTTGTCATACACCGACATCGACCCGAACAGAGCGCCGTCCTGAAACAGCACGCCGATTTTGCGGCGCAGGGCGAGCAGCTTCGGCAGCGTCAGGGACGCCACCGACTGCCCCTGCACGACGATGTCGCCCGAGTCGGGGAACATCAGGCCGATGATGTGCTTGATCAGCACGCTCTTGCCGGTGCCCGACGGCCCCAGCACGACCGTGATCGTCTGATCGGGGATCGCCACGTTCAGACCGTTGAGGACGGGCGCGCCCCCCAGGCGCTTGTGCACGTCCAGGCAGCGGATCGACCAGCGCTCGTCTTCGGGATCGCCGAGCAGATCGACGTCGCTTGAGTGATACTCGAACTCGCCGCCCTCGCTCTGACCGGGCGGGCGATCTGTGGCCCGTCCCGCGGCGAGCGGATCGGCGCTCCCGAACTCGCGTCCGGCGCCTTCGCCGAGACCCTGCTCTGAGTCCTGTGCCATACCCTCGGTCATCTCCACCTCCGGATACTAGTCGGCGCGTGCGACATCGGCAACGGCGCGGCCGCGAGCCGTGGCTTGACAATCTACCGGCGTTCGGTCTACGATATGACGTCAGAATCGGTTTATAGCCGGAGGGGGAGCACAGAGAGGTAGGGGGTTGAGGGTCAGATGCCGGATCGCAGGGATCTCGCGGTCGTACTCGAGCAGTCCGCGGCCACCCGCTCTGCCGACGCACGCCGAGACATCCTCGATGCGCTCGTGCGGACGATCGCGCTGCGCGGCTATGACCGCACCACGATCGACCGCGTGCTGGCAGGCGCCGATGTGCCGGCGGCAGTGTTCGAGGAGCATTTCGAGGACAAGCACGACTGCCTGCTCGCGGCGCTCGAGCAGTTGATCGCGTGGGCCCAAGGCGCCGTCTGCGAGCAGGTCCCGGCGTCCGCGCCCTGGTCAGAGCGGGTGGGCGCCGGCCTGAAGGCGCTGCTGGCGGCGCTCGCCGGCCATCCCGATGGGGCGCGTGTGGCGTTCGTCGAGTGCCTCGGCGCCGGCGAGGCGGCGATCGCGCGCGTGCACTGCGCGATCGCGAGCGCGATCCCGATTCTCGAGGAAGGGCGTCGTCGTGGCGGTCCCGGCGGCGGCGTGCCGGCACCGGTAACCGATCACCTGCCCCCCCAGACATCCGAAGCGGTGGTCGGCGGGATCGCCTCCATCCTGCACCGTCGCATCCTGGAAGGCGAGACATCGCAACTGCCCGCGCTGCTACCCGATCTTCTCTACTTCGCGCTCATGCCCTACCTGGGCCACGAGCGCGCGCTCGTCTGCTCCCGCTCCGGCTGAGAGCCGCTGGCTTACTTGCCGCCGTAGACGACGTGCGGATACTGGCTGCTCTGGCCGTTGAACGTGAACAGGCCCTGCTGGTTGCAGGCCGGCGCGGGAACGGCGTTGGGCGTTTCTGGAGCGTTGGCGACGTGGAACTGAATCAGCTGTTCGATCAGGGTCTGGGAGATCGTTTCATTCGCCGGACCGCTCACCGCGGGCGCCGAATCGGCGCAGGAGCCGGCTTCGAACACCTTCAGCCCGCCGTTGCCAAGCGCACTGAAGGCGCCCGGCAGGAAGTAGGGGTTGGCGCGGTTGGTGCCGATCCGTTTCGTGTAGATGGCGAGGCTTTCCGGGTTCAGTACCTGCATCGTGCGCAGGTAGTGCAGCGGGGGGCCCTGATTGTTGGTGTTGGAGTCGCCGAGGTGGGCCTGCGTCGCGCCGGTGAAGTTGGCGAACGAAGACAGCGTCTCAGGGACGTATTGACCGAGGAACTGCAGGAACGGGTCGAAGTTGTGCAGGACCGGCTGGAGGTTTTCCAGCAGCGGCACCGTCAGTTCGGTCACCGGCTTGACCTGCGGCAGACCCTTCTTGGCGGCCGCGGTCAGCGGCCCGAGGCTGGTCAGGAAGCTGTCGTAGGCGGGCGCGAACGGCTTGGTCACCTGCAGCAGCGCCGAGAGCTGGCGCTCAGTCGGGCGAAAGGCGACGAAGAACGGGTTGGCGATCGCGGAGAAGCGGTCGAGTTCTTTGAACGCGGTCTGTGAGTTGCGCTCAAACGACGGCAGCACCTGCCACGTTTCGGCGAACGCGTTGCTCTCCGCGGCCGCCGCGTGAAAAGTCCGCTCGCCGTTGACGATCAGGCCCCGAAACTGGTTGTCGCGTTCGGTCAGCCCGTCGACCACTTCGCCGGTGTTCTTGATCAATGCAGTCACCGCCCCTTCTTGGGAGGCGAGGGTGCCGATCAACTGGTTGGCGTGTTCGGCGAACGGCTGCAGGACCGCGAAGTCGGAGTTGATCTGTTCGCCGCGCCCGGTGATCCCCTGCGCCACGGACTGTTGCCACAATTGGAAGTCCCGGCGCGTCTTGGGATCCAGCGCCGAGAGGATGTCGTCGAGCGTCACCGACGGCTCGACCTGGCTCTGAGCCAGCATGCCGCCGTCGGGCAGGTAGGGCCCGCTCCTACCCCGGGGCCCGCCCTGGGGGATCAGCTGAACGTAGGTCTCGCCCAGCAGCGTCTTCTGGCGCAGGATCGCGTGCATGTCGGCGGGAATCGGCGCGTACTGGCTGGACAGTTCGAGGGTCGCAACGGTGCGTCCTTCGCCCGGTTTCAGCGCGACTACGTGACCGACGTCAACGCCGCTGATGCGGACGTCGGACTGTTCGGCCAGCGCGAGCGCGCGCGGGAAGGCGATCGTGAACTGGTATCCCTTCGGTTTCAACGGCACTGGCCCGCCGAAGGACTCCCACAGGAACAGCATCAGCCCAAAGCAGCTGAGCACGAACAACACGATCACGACGACGTTGCCGAGCGTGGGTGTGCGCTTCTGCATGTCAGCCGCCCTTCCCGAGCACGGGGGTGTCCAACCCGGAGAACATACCGCCGGCGGGGGCCTTGGTCCTGGCGTGCGCGGCGGCGGCGGCGGCGGCGGCGGCGGCGGCGGCGGCCGGGGCTTTGAGGATGCCCGCACTCTGACAGGCCGCTTTCGAGGGCGGGTTGACCAGGCCGACGAGAACGTTGACCGTCGGGTTGATCGTCGCGACCGGCGCGAGCAGTGGCAGCACGTTGCAGTTCAGGTACACCAGGCCGCGCAGGAGCACACTGTTGGCGTCGGCCGTGCTGCCGGCGCTGTTGAGGTCGTGCGCTCCCCAGGCGGCGAGGAACCCGAAACCGGCCCGCTTCTTGCCGGGGTTGTAACCGAGCTCGTTGAACAGTTCGTTCAGCACCGAGAAGGCGCTCTGAAGCTGCGGGAACGAGACGGCCAGATCCTTCAGGCTGGGCTGCAGTGAGCTGATCGTCGGCAGGATTTCGCGCAGGAACGGCCGAATCTCGTTCTTGTAGGTCGGCGTGTTGGTGTTGAACATCGCGCGCCCGGCTTCCTCAGCCGGCGCGACCGAAGCGGCGAAGGGATGCAACTCCGCGAGTGTCGGTCCGACCACGTCGAAGGCCGTGGCGAGCTTGCCAAGGCCGGCTTCGGTCTTGCTCAGAGTGCCCGGCAGCAGACGCAGCGTGCTTTGCACGCTCTGATTCTGTTCGGCGAATGTTTTGAACACCGCGTTGGAGGACTGGATCAGGTCAGCCAGCTGCTGGTCCTTGGCGCCGAACGCTTCCATCAGCAGCTTGAAGTTGTGGACCGAGCGCGCGATCTCGGCGTGACGGATTCGCAACTGCGCGGCGATCAGCTGAACATCGCGCGCGGTCGGGTCAAAGCGCTTGAGCGCCGCCGAGAGGGCCCTGGAGTTGTTCTGGAGGCCTTCGCCCGCGCCCGCCAGCAGCTGTTGCAGATAGAGGCGCGTGTCCGCGTCCAGGCCCGAGAGGAACTCGTCGAGGTTGATGTTGGGCGCGGTCTGCCCCAGCGGGATGGTTTCGCCGCTGTGCAGCCGCCCGCTAGCAGGCGATCCGGGATTGACCTCGATCGTGATGTCCTGCAACTGGGTCTTCGGGCGCAGTAGCAACGTCGCGTCGTGGTAGATCAGCGCGTACTTCGGCGTCACCTTCATCGTCACGACCGCGACCCCGCGCTGCAGATCGACGCTCGCCACATCGCCGATCTTCGCCCCCGCGATCGTCACCGCCTGGCCCTGTCCCGGGGTGACCGCCTGAGCGGTCTGGAATTCGGCCTTCAGCGTGAAGTAGTTGCGCCCCAGTACGGGCACCCAGCCCGGCAGTTTGAGATTCTCGTGGGCCAGGATGTAGCCGCCGACCAGCGCCGCGATCACGACCATGCTGATGACCGCGATGAACGCTTTCTGGTAGCGCGCGATCTGTTCGCGGACGCTCAGCCCGCCTTCGTGGCCGTCACCGGGGGTCATGCCTCACCTCCCTGACGGTCACTACGCCGGCGAGCGGTCCGAGCAGCAAGCTGCCCGATCGGTACATAGGCGAGGGAGGAGGAAGTATCGCGAAGCTCATCGGTCCGCTCACCCGCTCCCGTCCGCGGGTCCATGCGCGAGCGGCCCGTTGAGTTCGGGCGGCGCCTGCGTGTCACAGGGCACCAGCGGCTGATACGGCGGCTCCTGCGTCGAGAAGGCTGGGCTCGTTCCCAGCGGCGGCAGCGGCGCGTGGGCGAGCAGCGGCAGGCCCTGCAGTTTGGTGCCGAGGATCGAAGTCGGCGCCGACTTGACCGTCTGCCCGCTGTTGCCGATCAAGAGATGCGCCATCAGGCCGTTGCCGTCGAAGGTCTGACCGAGGCCCGCCAGGCCCGTGAACGCGTACCAGAACTCCTTGTAGGCCTCCACGCCCGAGGTGGCGGCGCCGTCCTGCAGCTTGGTGTTGCCCACGGGGAAGAACACCCTGCTCAGGCACTGGCTGAACGCGTCGGTCTGCTTGTAGAACGGCGCCAGTTCGCCGGTGAGCTTGCCGAGCGTCGGCGCCGCTTCGTTCAAACCCTGCGCAACCCCCCCCAGCTCGCTCGGCTCCAGCGAGGCCTGCACCTGCACGATCCACGGCAGCGCCGCGCTGACCGTCGCCGGCTGCTGTTCCACGCCCGGTACGAGGGCGTTGGCGAAAGCGCGCGTGGGCGCGGATGCGGCGTTCAGCGCCGAGAATGCCCGATCGGCGTTGTGAAGGGCGCCCGGCAGGTGCGCGATCGCGGCGCTGAGACTCGGGGACTGCGCCGCGAAGGAGGCCGCGAAGGAGTTGAAGTTGGGGACCCATTCGCTGAGCTGCTGCTCGTGCACGTTCAGCGCCCCCGTCACTTTGCCGATCGCCGCGATCAACTCGGAGACGTCGTGGTATTCGGTGCCGCTCAAGGCCTGCTGGACTATTGCCCCACCGCGCAGCGCCGACGGTGCGCGATGGTAGGACTTGTTCAGCGCCTGCGCCGCGTTGAGCCCGCGCACGTCCGGATCCTGCGCGGCGTCTTCGAGGGCGTTCGGCTTGCGGGTCAGCGCGTCACCGTATTCGCGCAGGAAGATCTGCAGATTGGCGCGCGTGTCGGTGTTGAGCGCGTCGAGCACCTGGTCGATCTGGACAGGGTCGGAGGTCTGCGTGATCGGGATCGTGTAGCCGGAGCCGACCGTCCGCGTCGAAGGGCTACCGGGCTGCAGATCGACGAACCAGTTGCCTTCCAGGAAGATCCGCGGCCTGATCTTCAGCGTGGCGTCGGCGTGGATCGGCAGGCCCTTAGGTTCGATTTCCATGTTCACCAAGCCCGCATGACCCTCTCGCCGGATTGAGATGACCTTGCCGACGTTCACGCCGGCGATGCGCACGGGCGAGGAGGGATGGATGTTCAGGACGCTCGAGAACACCGCCTTCAGGTGGTAGCCGTGTTTGAACGGGATGCGCTTGGTGAAGCCGAAGTAGACGGCAATCAGGAGGATCACCAGGAACACGATTCCCGCGCGCACCGGGTTCTGGCGGCGCAGCTCGACGACCGGGATCTCGTCGTGGCGGCGCCACCAGCGCAGGCGACGCGGGCTCATGATTTCTTCCTTGCGCCGCTCAGCCCGAGCGCTTTGAGCGTCGCGCTCGGATATCGGTTACCGAAGAGGTCCTGTTCACGCGAGGTCAGTTCGCGGTTGTTGGTCACCGCGCCCGCCGGCAGGTTGCCGATCACGGTCTTGCCCGCCAGGTAGGTCTTGTTGCCGGCTTCGCACAGCCTGGGCTGGCCGGCGCCGGCGACATTCGGGTAGGGATTGGCGTGCAGGAAGTTGTTGTTGACCAATTTCCCGAACGCTTCTTTTTCGATCGACGGTCCGTTCGCCGGCGCCGAGGAGGGGAAGCCCTCGGCGTTAAAGCCGTTCGGGGAGAGCACGACCGCCGCGCGCCCCAGCGTGCCGACGCCGATGTTCTCCGACGACAGGTTTGCGTAGTTGCGGAACACCAGCGTCAGGTAGTTGCAGTAGGCCTGATAAGGCCCAAGCCCCGCGAACAGCGGCTGGCCGACTTCCGCGGTCTGGGTGAGGCCTTCCAAGCCCGATATCACGACGGGATTCTGGGCGAACGCGGCGAACGCCTGCGAGGATTGTTCCAACTCGCTGTTCAGGGCTGTGGCCGCCTTCAGGTTGGTCGCGCCCACGGTGAAGGCGTGTCCCAGCACCGGCGCGACCGTGCGCAGAGCGCTTGCGCTGGGACGCAGCAGGCGCATGAACTCGGTCGCGTTTTCGACGAACGGCGCCTGATGCGGGAGCGAGTACGTCGCCTGATGCAATGCCGCCGGACCGCCCGCGATCGTCTGTTCCAGCGAGGGCGCCACGCCCGCCCAGGCCGAGAAGAAGGTGTCCATCTCGCTGAACCAGGCGGCCTGCGTGTCCGCGACCGGCGCGACCTGCGAGGCGAGACGGTCGAGCGCGGGGAAGAAGTTGCGAAAACCCGTCTGCGGCGCCGCCACGTTGTGCAGCACCGGGACGGCCTGGGTGAGGAGCGGACGCAGCGTCGCGATCGTTTCATTCAAGCCCGGGCCCCGCGCGGCGAGACCGTCGCCGAAGTTGATCGTGTTGCTCTGGATCGCACTTCGCGTCTTCTGATCGAACATGTTGAACAGAGAGACGATGTCCACCGGTTCGCGCGTCTGCGAGACGGGAATCGTCGCGTGCGGCTTGAGCGTCCGCTGCGATGAGCCCTTTTCGAGTTCCAGGTACTTCAGCCCGATCGCCGAAACCGACTGCACGATCGCCCTGGTGTCGGCGGGCAGCGGCTGCACCTTCTTTTCCAGCTTCAGTTCGACGATCGCGCTCACACGGCCGGTGCTCGGATCCTGACGGGCCGTCAGCGCGTCGACGATGCCGACCCGCGTCCCCCCGATGCGCACCTGGTTTCCTTTCTGCAGGCCAGAGGTTTCCGGCAGCGCCACCTTGATGTCGTACGTCGGCACGAACGGCAGCCCGTTGTTGGCGTTGTAGGACAGGAACACCGCCACGATGACGATCAGCACCGTGAGCGCGCCGATCAGCAACGGGCTGCCTGCCAGGGATCCGCGACGACGGGGGTTCATGGTGTCTGGGTGGGGTCGCAGGAGAGCTGGCCGCCGTCGACGAACGGCGACGAGCCGTCGGCCGAGGGCTGGGTCGTCCCACCCGGGCAGCGGCGCAACTGACCGACCTTCAGTCCTTCCAAAGCCTGCTGGGCGCTTGCCGGCGTGAGCGTGTTGTTCTCCCCCAGCTTGAAGGAGGGCGCGACCGGCCCGACGCGCGCGTAGTGCCCGTTGGCGTCGTAGTAGGCGTTCGACTGGTCGAACGTACGGAAGGCGCTCTCCAGCTCGGGGGCGTAGGGACCGAAGAAGGAGGTGACCGGAACCGATTCCCGCAGCGCCCTGACACCGTTTGGCGAGGCGCTCGTCAACTCCCGCGCAACGGCCGGCAACGTGGCGAACACTTCGGTCAAATCGTTGTTCGCGCCCGGCCGCGAGATCGCCTGGTTGAGGTTGGAGATGGTCGGCGTTGCCGTGACCAGGAGCGGGCGCAGCCGTTCGAACAGGGTCGTGAGCGCCGGTATATTCGGCAGCTGGGCCTTCAACAGTCGGGTGAGAGCACCGAGCGTGGATGGAATTTCGGTGAAGGTCCTGTTGCCCTCGTTCAGCGTCACCGGCAGCTGGTGCAGGCCACGCGCGAGGCTGCTCTGCTGCGAGCCGATCGCCTGGAAGGTCTGATCGGCGTGTTCGACCAGATCCGTCAGCGATTCCTTGCGCGCCGCGATCGTTGTCAACGCCTTGCTGGATTCCACGAGGAAGTCCGTGAGCGTCGACTGATCGCGCGCGAACTCCGCGAAGAGGTGGTCGGTCGCGGCGAATGAGGGTGCGAAGTATTCGGTCGCCCGTCCGAAAGCGTGACCCGCCCCGGCGAACTGTTCGGCGGAGCCCTGGATGAACTGCTGCAGACCCTTGCGTGTGGGCGGGTTCAGCGTATTGAACAGCTGGTCGAGGTCGACGACTTCGCGCGTGTCGCTCAAGGGCAGCGTCGCGCCGTCCGAGAGCGCGGGCCGGTTGTTGGGACCGGGTCTCAGGACCACATAGCGATTGGCCACGCTCGACAGCGACGGGACCCTGATTTCCGAGACCGTGCCTTCGTGCAGCGGCGTGAGCGAGGAGTCGACGTGGATGGTCACGCGGGCTTTGTAGTCGTGGGCCAGTTCGATGTTCGTCACGCTGCCCACCGGCACGCCGCCGACCTGGACCTGATTGCCCCTGACCAGCTGACCCGCGTCCTTCATTTCCAGGTGATAGCTCATACCGCCCCCGCCCGAGAAGACGAGGTAGAGGACGATCAGCGCGACGAGCGCCAAGGCGCCGAACGCGAGCGCGCGCCCGGCGCCGGGAGGCAGCGTCCGCGCGGTCGCAACGCCGGCCCCTGAGCGCTCGTCGGGGGGCGGCGGCGCGGCCGCGGGGTTGGGCGGGCTAACCGTGGCCATTGCCGCCTCCACTCATTTCAGCGCCGGCTGCTCCCGCGCCCGCCCTGGCCGGGGCCGGGGCGCCCGCGCCGCTCACTCCCGGCGTCGCCTGCCCGGGCGCGGTCGATCCGGTGCTCGACAGGGAGGTGCCGGGCGTGTCCGGCACGGACGCGGCGGAAGGGCCGCCGGCGACCGTGGGATCGGGGATCTCGCCCAGGCGCGCGATCAGCTTGATCCACTCCTTTGCGCTCAGCACCGATCCGAACGTCGTACTCGCGACGCGCGTGCCGGGAGTGCTGAAGATGACATATACGTAGGCGCGGGCGCTGCGCCTGACGAGCGCGCGCGCGGCGCCGGGGATACTCGTCTGGCTGATGATCCGCAGCGGGCGATTCACGCCTTGCAGGCTCAGCAGCTTGCGGATCGTAGTGTCCGCGATCGAGCCCGGTCCCTGATGGCCCGCGATCGGGGTGCCGTTGACGGCTGTGATCTTGATCGTGAAGCCACCCGCGCCGGCGGCCGCGTTGTCCGCGAGGGCGGGCGCCGCCGCGGCGCACTTCAGTCCCGTCACGGTCGGCCGCAGGCCCGATACCGCGAGGAACTCGAGCATCGCCAGCACGCGCCTGTCGACCCGCCCCGTCTGGACCACGCGGCGCTCGCACGCGTGCATGTGCACGTTCGCGTCCTCGGCCACCTGCTGCTCGAGCGCGCGCTTGGACTCCAGCAGCACCTGTCCGGCGCCCGGCGAGGTCGCCAGGAACGGATTCTCGCCCTTGCCCCTGAAGATCGCGGTGTTCTCCAGTGCCACCCAGCCGTCGAGGATCGGCTTGGGGTCGATCGGCGGGGCGCCGGCGCCGGCCGGTTTGATCTGGAAGAACATGTGCGGCCCCTGCAGCGGGGGGCCGCCGGGCGCGCTCGCCGAGGGGGCGCCCGTGGTCGCCCCCGGTTCGCCGCCGAGGTGGCCGAGAACGGTCCCGGCGATCACCTGCACGCCCGGGCGAAGGGGGTGCAGATAAACGTTGTCGGGTCCGGCGGCGAACACCCGCGCCCGGCCGGGCGCTGGTTGCCGGGGCGCATTGGGCGCCGGCGCGTGGACGGGGGCAGGCGCCGGAGCCGCGGGCGGGGTTTCCAGAATGGCGGCGGCCCCGAGCGCGAGCCCCGATACGGTCGCGCCGGCGGACAGCGGCGAGCGCGGCTGCGCTCCCGCCGTCGCGGGGCCGCTGGGCGCCGGCTCAAAGGCGCCGGGCCGCGCGATGCGGGCGCTCACCGCGGTGTGCGCGCGCGGTGCGAGCACGGGATACAGAGCGGCCACGCTGCCCAGGTGGGCATATGTGTATGTGTTGCCATAGGCGTCGCGCAGCGACACGTAGCGCCCCAGCAAGGGGGAGTCGCTTCTTCCGATCTGCACGATTTCACCGTCCTGCACCGCGATCACGGGCGCCCCCGCCTGCGAGTAGATCGTCGTGCCGGGGAGCGTCTTGGCGGGACCGGACCGGTGGGCGGGGAGCGTGACGAACCCGTCGCCGAAGCGGGAGGGCGCGTGAACGGGGAAGCGCGCCTGCGTCAGCCCGGTGATCGCGCCGAGCAGTTCCGGCGGCATGCCGCCGAGCAGCTGCGCGCGCAGCATCACCGAGTCCACGTAGGCCTGGGAGTGGTTGTAGGAGTAGACGGCCGCCCTGACGTTCTTCTCCCCACCGGCCGCGCGCAGGTATCTGGCGGCGGCGAAGATCGCGTCGGCCGGGTTGTAGGGGTCCTTGAAGCCGTCACCGTTGGCGTCCACGCCGTACTGGGTCCAGGTGGAGGGCAGGAACTGCATCCACCCCTCGGCGCCGGCGCTGGAGACGCTCAGATCCCGGCCGTAGTCCGTCTCCACCTCGTTGATCGCCGCGAGCACCTGCCAGGGGATCCCGTAGGCGGTGCCCGCCGCCTGATAGATCGGCAGCAGAAACGGTGGCGTGCGGAAGCTTTCGATGAAGAACCCGGGCACGCCGGCGATTGAGCTGCCTAGCGACAGCGGCAGTTCTGGCGTGAGCGCCGAAGGGGACGGGGCACGGTGGCCTGCTTGCAGCAATTCGGCGCCGGGCGTGCCGCCGGTGCTCTGCGTGGGTGAGCCGGCGCCCTGCACCGCGCCGCCCGTGCCCGCGTGGGTGGCGTGCGTCCCTCGCCTGCCGGCGCCGTTGGAACTAGGAGAAATGTGCTGCAGGTGCTGGGACTGAACCTGTGGCCCTGCACTCGGTTCAGGAGATTCGCTCGGCCCGACCGGGGTTGTGGACGGCGTGGGCGCTCCCGCCTGAGTGGGCGCGCCGCCGGCCGAGTTGGTTTCGCCCGGCGCCGGCGCGGGCGTGCTCGCCGCCGGTTCTTCGGCGCCGGCGATCGACACCGGCGCCGATGCCGCTGCCAGCGCCAGTACCGCAGCGAGCATCGCCCCGACGGCCGTCGGCCGCGGGCGCGGCACGCCGGAGGCGATGAGCGCCAAGCGTCGTATCGATGCGATCGCGATCATCAGTTGCCCAGCAGGTAGTTGAGGAGCATCCCGCTGGCCCCCGATTCGGGCGCGGGCGAGTAGTAGGTCGTACCGGCACTCGATCCGCCGACCGGCTGCGAGTTCCCCGCCGCTCCGGCGCCGCCCAGCCCTTCGAGGGCGCCGGTGGTGGAGATCGAGCCCGGGTATTTGGCGATCGCCTGCGCCGGCGTGGCGCCCTTGAGGACCGCCAGCGTGCGTTTCATCACCAGGCTGGTGGCGCCGGCGGCGCCGGCGCCTGGCGTGGCCTTGCTCGCGACGGCGCTGCTCTGCGCCGAGGACAGACCGTTCGTGTTGAACAGTTTGGCGCTGCAACCGGGCGCCGGAGCGACGGCGTAGGTCAGGCAGGTGTTGGCGACCAGTTCGGCGCGCAGGAAGTGCCCGAGGGCGTCATAGCCGTTCACCGAACCCGTCCCGAGGTAGATGAAGTCCATCAACCGCTCGAGCCCACCGGTGTCGCGCAGGCTGGTAAACAGTTCGGAGAGGTTGGTGCTGAACGGCTTGGCGGCGCTGCCCAGCGTCTTGGCCTCGGCCAGCAATGGCTGCAGCTGCACGAGCGCGGGGCCCGTGACCTTGGAGGTCCGGCCGAGATCCTGGAAAAAAGTGGTCGAGCTGCGCGCGAACGGCGCGAACTGGGTGAACGTCTGGTTGATGCCCGGCGCGGCGGCATGGAGATCGGTGAACGCCGGCGTCGTCTGATCGGCCAGGCGCCCGAACCGTTCCATCGCCGGTCCCAGCTGTTCGAGGAAGGGCGGGAAGCCCGCGAGGTTGCCGGCGAGCGCCCCGCGCTGGTTGGCCGACGCCCTGGCGACCGTGTCGCTGGCGACGATGAAGCCGGTGATCTGGCTTTTGACCCCGGGGATCGGCGCGAGTGCGCGATCGGATTCGTCGGCGAGGTGCGCGAGCAGCTTGTTCTGGTGGGCGAGGATGCCCAGCACCTGGTCCAGTTCGCGCAGCGCCGGATCGGCGCGGCGGATGACCACGCTGAGGTCGCTGCCGCGCCCGGCGAGACCGGCGCCGAGTTCGTTGATGATGATCGTGAACCGCTGGCGTACGGGCAGCCGGTTGATGTCGCCGAGCAGGTCGACGTCGACCGGGCTGGAGGTGTTGGTGACCGGCAGCAGGTACTGCCCTTCCCCTTCGTGGCCGCTGGGGATCCTGGGCAGCGGGGGCGGCAGGGGAGTGCCCGCCGGGCGCGGCTGGGTGGGCAGGCAGTTCACGAACTTCTCGCCGATCAGCGCCTCCGGTTCGATCGTGCAGCTGGCGTCCCGGCGAAAGTCCTGAAAGCCGGCGGTCGTGATGTCGAGCACGACCGCGGCCTTCTGCCGGGGCGTGGGCGTGACCGTGCCGACGACCCCGACCCTGACCCCCTGGATCTTCACGTCCTCGCCGGGGACGATGTTGGCGGCGTCGTCGAAGATCGCGCGCACGGTGTAATTGCTGCCCGAGCCGCCGCAGCCTGAGACGGTCAGCAGCACGACCGCGACCAGCGCGGCCATGCCAAGGGCGCTCATCATCGCGACCGGCCCTCTCCTGCACCCAGTGGTCTGACTCAACCGATTGATCCTTCCATACCCTCTCAACAGCGGTCAGGGCGACCCCGCACGTCCGCACGGAGCCGCCCATCTTGCTTACTTTCGGCGGGCGTCCCGCCGCTGTTTCAATCCATGTCTACTTCTTGGGGCACGGCGCCTTGTACGCGGAGGTCGACGTTTCGCCGGTGGCAAAGGTGATTTCGGACTTCACGGGGAAGCCGCCCTTCGGGCACTTTGTCGGCAGCGTGCCGTAGGAGATCGTCTTTTTGCCCTTCTTGTACGCGGCGCCGACCTTGATCGTGATCGATTCGGTCGACACCGGCGGGGCGCCGGGAACCGACTGCACCAGTTCGACTTCGGTGCTCAACTCCATGCCATAGGGGGGAGCGGCTTTGATGAAGGTGCCCTTGGCGACCAGCAACTGCGCAGAGATCGGCGAGGCCGCGTTGGCATAGAACTGCAGACCGCCGCCGGGGCGGAAGAAGGCTTGCAGCGTGGCGTTCTCTTTGACGAGTTCCCCGCCGATCGGATCGACCACGCCGGCGGTGCCGACCGGGCTGGCCTGCGACTTTTTAGGGCAGCCGCTCGGACCGATGTTTTCGAGCGTTGCCGTCGAGCAGGTCACGAACCCGGTCTGGTTGATCTTCGCGCCGGCCGGCAGGAAGAAGTTGACGTGCGTGATCTGCGAAGGCACGCCGCCCGTCGATTCGGTGCCTTTGATCGTGTATTTCGCTTCCACGGCGGCGCCTGCGCCGAGGATGTTGCCGGTGCCCGGGAAGCCGGGGATCGGCACCGCTTTGGCGACAAGCGAGACCGTCGGCGCGGCCGAGGCGACGCCGGTGAGGCTTAGGACGGCAAGGCCGAGCAAGGCCAGACAGGTGGATGCTCTGCGCATCAGATTCTCTCCTCTTGTTGATGGACAGGTCCGCCTCGATCCGGGTAGCTCCGGAACCATGCCGGTCCGGCGATATCGAGATCTCCGGCGACCCACGCCGGAGAACGGTGGCGATTTCCACCGGAAACCATAGCTGTCGCGGGCGATGCCTTCAAGATCATGACCGTTACGCGAGTGGGATTGCAGTCGCGCACAGTCCGTTGATAAGAACTCTCAACCTACACTCGAGGTTAAGATTTCGTGTTTGGGTTACGCCGACAACTCCAACTCGCCACCGTCGAAACGCACTCCGGCCGACTCCAGCAGCACCTCGCGCGGCCCCTCCTCCACGACCCCCGCGACGCAGGCGTGCAGTCCCAATTGCGCTGCAAACTCGACGATTTCGCCACCGGCGCCGGCGGCGCAGTAGAGGGCGTAGCCGGCGCCCATGTTGAACGTCGCATAGGCCGCCTTCGTCTCCAGGCCGGCCTCGGCGACGAGGAAACTCAGCACCTCGGGGATCTCGGGCAACTGCCAAATCCGGTATCTCAGCGCGGTCGGGCGGCGCATCAGCTTCAGCAGGCCATGGCCGGTGATGTGGCTGATGTACGTCAAAGGCGTACCGCGATCGAGCAGCCGCGCCACCAACCCGACGTACATCGCCGAAGGCTCGAGCAGCGCCTCGCCCAGCGTCACACCGCTCGGCAGGACCGTCGCATATCCGTCGCTCAGCCTGCCCGCGATCAGCCGCGCCAGCGAGGCCCCGTTGGCGTGCAGCCCGTTGGAACCCACGAGCACGATCTCATTACCGGGACACAACCCCTCGCCGAGGATCGCTTTGCGTCCTTGCGGCACCGCTCCGACAGCCGCTCCCGCAAGCTCGATCTCCTGCTCGTCCACGAGCCCCGACAGCGAGGGCGACTCACCCCCACCCCACGCGCAGCCGGCGTCCGCGCAGCCCCGCCGCCAGCCCTCCACCAGCGAGCGCGAGCGAGCGGCCTCGCGATACCACTCAGAAGAGCCCGTGGCGAAGTAGGCGTTGACGACCAGCGGCAGCGCACCCACGCAGCACAGGTCGTTGACGATCGCCGCGACCGTGTCATAGGCGACCTGCGCAAAGCGATCGATGCCCTGCTCGGCCAGCACCTGGCGGGCGATCATCGACTTCGTGCCCAGCCCCTCGACCACGAAAGCGAGCGCGCGATCGTCCAGCTCGAACACGAACGCGGGCTCGCCGCGGGAATCCTCGAGGGCCCGCGCACCGTGCGGGCCCAGCAGGGCAGAGGTCGACATCGCAGCGGCCATCGCCAGGCGCTTGCCCGCGTCCAGCGTCTCGTAGTCCACGCCCGCGTCGCGGTAGCCGGCCGGCTTGCGATCGTGACTCCCATGCTGTCGGGTCATCGGCGATGATCCTATGGGCCGCACGCCCCAGCCGCACACCCAGCCGTCATTGAGGAGGAGCGATGGACTTTCAGCCGAGCGAGCGCTGCATCGAGTTCAGCGAGCGCCTGAGCGCGTTCATGGACGAGCACATCTACCCAGCCGAGGAGGTGTACGAGCGCCAGCTGCGCGAGTCCGGCGACCCCCACCATCAGCCGCAGGTGATGGAGGAACTGAAGAGCAGCGCTCGCGAGGCCGGGTTGTGGAACATGTTCCTGCCCGACCCCGAGCGCGGCGCGGGCCTGTCCAACAGCGACTATGCGCCGCTGGCGGAGATCCTCGGGCGCTCGCATATCGCCTCGGAGGCCTGCAACTGCTCGGCGCCGGACACCGGCAACATGGAGGTGCTGCACCAGTTCGCCACGCCCGCGCAGGCCGAGCGCTGGCTGGAGCCGCTGCTGGAGGGCAAGATCCGCTCGGCGTTCGCGATGACCGAGCCCGACGTGGCCTCCTCGGACGCGACCAACATCGCCCTGCGGATCGAGCGCGAGGGCGAGGAGTACGTGCTGAACGGGCGCAAGTGGTGGACCTCCAACGCCCTGCATCCCAACTGCAAGATCATGATCGTGATGGGCAAGACCCAACCCGAGGCGCCCAAGCACCGTCAGCAGAGCCAGATCCTCGTGCCGCTGGACACTCCCGGGGTGAGGATCGTGCGGGGGTTGCCGGTGTTCGGCTACTACGACCACGAGGGACACGCCGAAGTCGAGTTCGCCGACGTGCGCGTGCCGGCGTCGAACCTGATCGCGGGCGAGGGCGACGGCTTCATGATCGCCCAGGCGCGGCTGGGACCGGGGCGCATCCACCACTGCATGCGCTCGATCGGCGCGGCCGAGCGGGCCCTGGAGGCGATGTGCCGCCGGGCGGTCGCGCGCGTGACGTTCGGTCAGCCGGTGGCCACGCGTGGCAACGTCCAGGACTGGATCGCCGAGTCGCGCATCGAGATCGAGATGGCGCGCCTCTTGACGCTGAAGGCGGCCTGGCTGATGGACACGGTCGGCAACCGCCACGCGCGCACGGAGATCGCGGCGATCAAGGTGGCCGCCCCGAACATCGCCCTGAAGGTGATCGATCGAGCGATCCAGGTGCACGGGGGCGGCGGCGTGAGCGACGACTTTCCGCTCGCGTGGATGTACGCGCACCTGCGCACGCTGCGTCTGGCGGACGGTCCGGACGAGGTGCACAAGCTCTCGATCGCCCGCCGCGAGCTCGCGCCGTATCTGCCGCGCGAGTCCTAGCGAGCCGGCAGGGTGATGGGATGACGGGCCGGCCGGCCCGTCATGGGGTCGCGCATGCGCGACCCCTGGGAGCGGCACATGTGCCGCTCCCCGCCGGCGCATGCGCCGGCGGCAGACGGGCCGCATGCGGCCCGTCTGCGACCCCGCACATGTGCGGGGTCGCCGTACGGCACGTGTGCCGTACGGAACAGACCGTTACCCCTCCATCAGCTCCAGCAGCCGCGTGACCGTCCTCCAGTTGCGTCCCGTCGCAACCACCCCCAGGCGCCGCTCCCAGAAGGCGTTGCTCAATTTCGTCGCGCGCACGCCCTCCGGATACCACGCGTAGATCTCGCGCTCGCCGATCGCGAACACGTCGGGCTCGAACTCCGCGGGGGCGAGTTCGGCGATGGCCTCGCGATCGGGCGCATGCGAGAGGAACGTGACGAGCAGTCGCGAGTGCTCGCCTGCGGCCGTCTCCAGCAACGGGTTTGCCGCGATCGCGCGCTCCATCTCTGCGCGTGTACGCACAAGCACCTTCACCGCGATCCCCACCTGCTCGGCAAGCGCGTCTTCGATCTCTCCCGCGAGGCGCTCCGGTGAGTGTGCCCCGGGCGCTGTGAACACGGCGTTGCCGCTCTGCAGATGCGTGCGCACCTCGCCATAGCCCAACCCCTCCAGCAGCTCGCGCAGGTCTGACATCGCGATGCGATTGCGCCCGCCGACATTAACGGCCCGCAGAAGCGCCACGTGCCTTCTGTTTCTCGCCACGATCGTGTACAGTTTATCTTGCCTTTAGGGTCGGCAAACGGAGTAGGACAGAGGGTGAGCGAAGCGACGTGAGCCTGCTGGTCAAGAAGCTGATTGGGGTACTCGCCGCGGTCATCGTCGTGGCGGTCCTGATCGGCCTGTACGTCGGCAGCTGGGCGACGAACATGCCCCAATCGGTCGCCGCGGTGCGCAGCCCCGAACGCGCCGGCAGCGGTGGCGATCAGCTGACGCTGATGACCGTCGCGGCGATCGGTCCGAAGTACAGTCCGGCGCACCCCGATTGGGTCTCCTACCTGGTCCGCTCGAAGGGCAAGTGGGTGCACAGCACCATCTACACCGTGCCCGCGCACTCGATCGTGCACGTCACGATCTACCAGTACGACGGCGACAGCGGCCTGCGCAACCCGTTCCTCTCGCAGGTCCAGGGGACCGTCGGCGGAACGATGAAGGTGGACGGCAAGACCACCAACGCGATCGACCCCGAAGAAGCCTCGCACACGTTCGTCGTGCCCGCCATGGGCGTGTTCGTGCCGCTGCCCGGAGTGCCCGAAGAAGCCAAGAACCAGTGCGAATTCGCACCCTGCGAAGGCGCTGCGCACCGCACGGTCGAATTCGACATCCGCACCGGCGCCAAGGGCCGCTACCGCTGGCAGTGCTTCGTGCCGTGCGCGGCCGGCTGGCTGAACGGCAACGGCGGCCCGATGCAGACGCTGGGCTACATGGACGGGTTCATCGACGTCACATGAGCCGATGAACGAAACCAACCACGCCCGGCGCTTTGGCGCGATCTGGATCGTCTGCTCGCTGATCGCCACGCCGCTGGTGATCTTCCTCCTCGGTCCGATCCTGCCACCGGGCAACGGCTCGGTTCAGGCATCGGGCCATGTGACCGACAACACGGTGCTGCTGGCGATGGCCACGCCGGTGCTGCTGCTGGTGCTGATCTATCTGATCTACGCCTCGATCTGCTTCCGCCAGCCGCGCGACGGCGCGCTGGAAGGGCCGGCGGTGCGCGGGAATTCGCGCGTGCAGAGCGCTTGGATCCTCATCACCTCCGTGCTCGTGCTCTCGCTGGCGATATACGGGACCTGGCGCCTTGAGGAAGACGGCGCCGGCTCGGGCGCCGGCGCCTCTCCGCTGGTTACCCCCAGCGGACCGAAGCTCCCGGTGCAGGTGATCGCGCAGCAGTGGCAGTTCACCTACCGCTACCCGACCTACGGCGGCGTCGAGACCACCCACCTGGTCCTGCCGGTGAACAAAATGGTCGAACTGCACGTCACCTCGCTGGATGTCATCCACTCCTTCTGGGCCTATCAGCTCGGGGTGAAGGCCGACGCGAACCCGCACGTCGACAACGTCGTGTTCGTCAAGCCCACGAAGCTGCAGACGTTCAACATCCGCTGCGCCGAGCTGTGCGGGATCTGGCACGGCGAGATGTCCGACCTCGGGCACGTGGTGAGCGCGAGCGCGTTTCACACGTGGATCCATCAGCAGCAGGTGGCGTTCGCGCCGGCGACGAAGGTGCTGCCGCCCTACAGCCGCACCTACCTGCCCGAACCGACGAGGCGCGGCGAATGATCGCGATCGCGCAATCCAGTCCGATCCGGCCGCTTCGACGAGGAGTGTGGCGTAAATGAGCACGACGACAGCGCCCGCCGCCCATCCCGACCCCGTGCGCCGACCGCTGTGGCGACGGTTGATCGGCTTCAACCTGCTCACCGCGGTGCTGCTGGGCGTCGGCGGCTACTACCTGGGCTGGTGGCTCGGCCATCAGATCAACGGCGGCAAAAGCTTCGAATACCAGGCCGCGACCGACGAGAACGACGTCGCGCTGCTGCTCGCGTACGTGTTCGGTGTGATCGGCTTCCTGATCGGACTGGGCTTTGCCAACTATCCGCTCTCGCGGCTGCTCGGCCGTCCGGCTTCGCTGCGCGAGAAGGAGCACGAGGGGATCGGACGCTACTTCGGGCTGTGCACCGACCACAAGGTCGTCGGCATTCAATACCTGGTCGGGATCGGGGTCTTCTTCTTCATCGGCGGCCTGAACGCGATGCTGATCCGCACCGAGCTGTTGCACCCCACCCCCACTTTCGTCGGCCCCAACCAATACCTGTCGCTGGTGGGCATGCACGGGACGATGATGATGGGAATGATGACCTCGGGTGTGCTCGGCCCGTTCGCGAACTACTTCGTGCCGATCATGATCGGCGCCCGGCGGATGGCCTTCCCGCGCATCGAGGCGCTCACGTTCTGGCTGCTGATGGCGGCCGGGTTCATCCTCACCTCGACGATCTTCTTCGGCGGCTTCCCCACCGGCTGGACGGGATATGAGCCGCTCAACGACCAGGCCGTGATGGGGATGGACTCCTACATCATCTTCTTCGCGCTGGTCGGCATCTCGATGTGCCTGCTGGGCTTGAACATGATGGCCACGATCATCACCATGCGCGCCCCCGGGCTGAGCTGGGGACGGCTGCCGATTTTCGTATGGGCGGTCTTCGCCACCGCGATCCTGATGGTGCTGGCCGCGCCGATGCTGGTGGCGACGCTGTCGATGGCGGCGCTGGATCGCACGATCAACACGTCATTCTTCGTCACCGGCGGGGGCGGCAGCTCGTACCTGTTCGAGAACCTCTTCTGGTTCTTCGGGCACCCCGAGGTGTACATTCTCGCGCTGCCCGGCTTCGGGATCGTGCTCGAGCTGCTGCCGGTCTTCACACGCAAGCCGCTGTGGGGCTACAAGTTGGCGGTCTCCGGGATGCTCGGGGTGAGCCTGTTGAGCTTCTTCGTATGGCAGCACCACCTGTTCGTGAGCGGCATCAACGCCGATTTGCGCCCCTTCTACATGCTCTCCACCGAGATCATCTCGATCCCGACGGGGTTCATCTTTTTGTGCTTCATGGGCACCATGTGGCGGGCGCGCGCGACGTTCACCGTGCCGATGCTCTTCTGCATGGCCTGGGCCTTTAACTTCCTGATCGGCGGCCTCTCGGGCGTGTTTCTTTCGGACACCCCCAGCGACACCGACACGCATGGCAGCTTCTTCGTGATGGCCCACTTTCACTACACGATCATGGGCGGGCTGATCTTCACGTTCTTCGCCGGGATCTACTACTGGGTGCCGAAGATGCTCGGCCTGCGCTTCAACGAGCGGCTGGCCAAATGGCACTTCTGGCTGATGTTCGTGGCGTTCAACTCGACCTTCCTGCCGCTGTTCGTGCTCGGCATGAAGGGCATGCCCCGGCGTGTCAGCGAATACGCGCCGAACCTGCACGGGCTCAACGTGTGGGTGTCGATCTCGGCGTTCGTGCTCGGATTCTCGATGCTCATCTTCCTTTTCAACGCCGTCTACTCGCTGATCTTCGTGCGCGAGCGCGCCCAGTCAAACCCGTGGGGGTCGAAGTCGATCGAGTGGCAGATCCCGACGCCCGTGCCCGTGAACAACTTCGAGCAGATCCCCGTGTTCGACTCCGATCCCTACGACTACGGCACGCCGTCGTCCTCACCGCCGGGCGTCGGCGGCGTCGAGCCTGCGACGGCGGGGGCCTGAGCGATGGCGACCTCGCCCGAAGCCGGTCACGAACAGCGGCCGCTGGGCAAGCTGATCCCGCCCGTCCCGCTCGGTGTCGAGATCCCGCCCGAGCCCCCGGACGTCGGCGCGCGGGCGCTGTACGTCGCCAGCCGCCTGCTCGCGGGCGCCACCACGTTCTTCTTCCTGGCCTTCCTGTTCGCCTACTTCTATCTGCGCTCCCTGAACCAGGACAACATGTGGCGTCCCCCCCACGTCGACCCGCAGGCCGGCTACGGGGCGGCGATCGTCGCGTGCGTGCTCGTGAGCGCGGCGCTCGCGATCCTCGCCGGGCGGCGCATGAAGGCCGACTCGCGCGGCTGGACGGCCCCGGCGCTGCTGGCGCTCGTGCTTGGTTTGGCGGCGGTCGCGCTGCAATGCATCGCCTACACCGTCCAGCGCTTCGGCCCGACTGACGGGGCCTATGCGAGCGTGTACTGCGCCTGGACCGCCTTTTACGCGATCGCGGTGCTCGCCACGATGTACTGGTTGGAGACCCAGGTCGCGACCGAGATCCGCGCGCGCCGCTCGCCCGCCGAGCACGGCGACATCCGCGATCCCGACAAGCTGATCGCGCCGGGGCTTGACGCGTGCGTGTTCTACTGGGCCTACCTCGCGGGCATCGGCGCGATCGCCTACGTGACGCTGTACCTGGTGTGATGCCCGCCGCGGCGACGGCCACGCCGGGATTCTGGGCCTGGTCGATCGATCCGCCGCTCGTACTGACGATCGACCTGGCGATCCTCTACTGGATCGGCGCGCGGCGTACGATCACCCCGGCGCGCACGCGGGTGACGCAGCATTGGCGCAGCGCGTGCTTCTATGCGGGCCTGCTCGTGCTGGCGATCGCACTGGCATCGCCGATCGAGCCGCTGAGCGAGCGGCTGTTCTGGGTGCACATGATCCAGCACGTCCTGCTGCTCGCCGTGGCGGCGCCGCTGATCGTGCTGGCGCGGCCCTGGATTCGCCTGTGGCGCTGCCTGCCGCTGCACGCGCGCCGGCGACTCGCGCGTGATCTAAGTCACGGCCGGCGCACCGCTCCCCTGCGGGCGTTCAGTCGAACGCTCGGTCGCCCCGTGCCGAGCTTCATCGCCTTTTCGTTCGTGCTGCCGGCGTGGCACGTTCCCGCGCTGTTCGACGCGACACTGCGCTCCGGTGGACTGCACGCGCTCGAGCACAGCCTGTTCTTCGCCACGGCGATCATGTTCTGGAAGCAGGTCATCCCCTCGCCCCCGCTTCACTGCAGACTGGTGGCCGCCCAGCGCGTCGTGTATGCGACCGGGGGGATGATCGTCAGCTGGGTGCTCGCGGTCGTACTCGCGCTGGCCCCACACACGCTCTACCCCTACTACGCCCACTTGCAGAGCCGCCCGGGTGGCATCTCGGCGCTCGCCGATCAGCAACTGGCCGCCGGTGTGATGTGGGTGCCGGGCTCGATCACATTCTTGATCGTCGTCTTCGTCTATGTCCACCGCTGGCTCGCGCCGCCCGTCACGCCCGGCTCGACTCCCGCTCCGCGACTGGCGAGCGGGCACTAGAATTGAGAGAGAGAGAGAGAGAGAGAGAGAGAGGTTGGTCCTGCAATGGCTGAGATCGCAATCCCCATCGCCTCCACGAGCGGTTCGGTCCTGACGCTCGCGCTCCCGCTCGGCGTACTGATCGCGGTGGCCGTGTGGTACGTGGTGCTGTGGCGCCGCGGCGCGGGCGAACGTTGAACTCGCGCCCCGGCGATTGCGGTTCGCGCGAGCCCTGACCGGGTACGCGAGCCGTACGGATATATCGTCCCGGTCCGCTCGTGCTTGTGCTGACCGCTTTGGTGTACCCGTGTGTGCTCGCACTCCTGTGCGTGGGGGCGGGCTTGCTCGTGAATCGCGTCGCCGGCGGATGGCTGCCGGGGATGCTGCTCGCGGCGGTCGGGGCGGCGGCGCTGGTCGCGGTTTCGCAGCTGAGCACCTATATCGCGCCGCTGGCGCCGGCCACGCCGTACGCGCTGGGGATCGTCGCACTGACGGGGTGGGCGCTCGGGTGGCCGAAGGCGCGGGCGTTTTTGCGCGAATGGCGAGGATGGCGCCGGCAACTCGGGGTGCTCGTGCCGGCATATCTCGCGGCGCTCGCGCCGGTGCTGCTGGCGGGCCGGCCCTCCTTCTCCTCGTTCGGGATCCTCGACGATTCGGCCTTTCACCTGTTGGGTGCCGACTACCTGATGCGCCACGGCCAGGACTACACGCACCTGGACCTGCATAACTCCTACGGCCAGTACCTGCACGCCTACTACGCCACGGGCTATCCCTCCGGGGCGGACACCCTGTTCGGCGGCAGCGCCTTCATCGTGGGCGCCCCTTTGATCTGGACGATGCAGCCGTTTAACGCGTTCATGCTCGCGCTCGCCACCGGACCGGCGTGGGTGCTGGTCCGGCGCATCGGCCTTGCCGGAGGCTGGGCCACGGTGGCGACGCTCACGGCGACGCTGCCCGCGCTCGTCTACGGCTATGAGCTGGTGGCCTCGGTCAAGGAGATCGTCTCACTGGGCCTGATCCTCACGCTGGGCGCGCTCGTCGTGCTGCACCGTCGCTGGCTGTGGCGGGGAGCGCGCGGGGCGATCCCGTTCGCGCTCCTGCTCGCGGGCGGTGTCGCGGCGCTGGGGGTTGGGTTCGGCGCGTGGGCGCTGGCGAGCACGCTCGTGCTCGCGGCGATCGCGGTGGGAGAGATTCGGGAGGGCCGGCGGCGAGCACGCGAGCTGTCGGGCGCGCTCTGCCTCGCCGCGGCGATCGTGCTCGTCGGGGCACTGTCCACGTGGACGGGCTTCTCGCGCTCGGTGCATGTCGCGCAGGGGATCGCCACGACGAGCAACCCCGGCAACCTGCACGCGCCGCTTCATCTCGCACAGGTCTTCGGGACCTGGCTTGCCGGCAGCTACGAGAGCGCCCCGGGCGGGGCGCTCGGGGCGCTCACCTACGCGATCGTCGCGCTCACGCTGTGCGCGGCCGCACTGGGGGCGCTGCGCCTGCTGAGCCTCGGCGAGTCAGCCCTCCTGGGCTGGATCGCGGCGATGCTGGCGGTGGGGCTCGCGCTGCAGCTGCTCGCGGGCACGTGGGTGGGAGCCAAGGCGCTCCTGCTGAGTTCGCCGGTGATCGTGCTGCTGGCGTGGAGCGGATTCGCGGCTTTGCGCTCGGCGCGCTCGGCTTTGGCCTCGCGTGCGGCGCCGGTGCTCGCCCTGGCCCTCGTCTTCGGGGTGGCCGTCTCCGATGCGATGCAGTACCACGGCTCAAACCTGGCGCCGACCGCGCGCTATGAAGAGCTCGCGGCGATCGACGCGCGGTTCGCCGGGCGCGGCCCGATCCTGTATGGGGGCTTTGACGAATACGCGCTGTATCAGCTGCGCGACCTCGACCTCGGGGGCGTGGACTTCATGTATCCCCCGGTCGGCATCCGGCTGATGGCAGGACATGGCTATCCGGTAGATCTCGACCGTGTCCCGCCGCGGGCGTGGCTCGCCTATCCGCTCGTGCTCACTCGCCGAGACCCCACCGGCGGCAATCCACCCTCGGCCTACCGTCTGGCCTGGCAGGGAACCTACTACCAGGTGTGGGCGCGCCGACCTGGCGTCCCCGCCGCGATCGTCCACCTCGGCCTTTCGGGCAAACGACCGGTCAAATGCGCACGCGTCAAACGCCTCGCAAGTATCGCCCGAGCGCACGGCGCAGGGCTCCTCGCCGCGGTGCCCCCACGCGTGGTGAGGGTCGAGATCGCCCACGGCTCCCATCCCGCGTGGCGCTTTACACACCCCGGGCTGGTGATGACGGGCGCGGGCGAATTGCAGAGCACGTTCTCGACGCCACACGCCGGACGCTGGGAGGTGTGGCTCACGGGAGAGCTGATGCCGAGAGCGCAGATCGGCGTGGACGGGCGCGCGATCGGCTCGCTCGGGGGACAGCTCGACGGCAACCCGCACAACCCCTCCGCGCTGACGCCCCTGCCGGTGAGGCTCTCCGCCGGGCGTCACCGCCTGAGGATCTCACGCGGCGATTCGCGCTTGGCGCCCGGCGATGGCGGCTGGGCGATCCTGCACGAAGTCTTCCTCACACCGGCGCACGCGCGCGAGGTGGACACGTTGCGCGTGATCGCGCCGGCCCGCTGGCGATCGTTGTGCGGCGGGCGCTTTGACTGGATCGAGGTCGTGCGCGACTGATGCGGCAAATCGGCGTACCGTCCAGAGCGAGATCGATCGGACGTCCTGAGGCCGATCGGCCTCAGTTCGATTTCGCGCCGGTCAGGCCCTCGATCGTCAGCTCTGATTCGATCGCCGCGCGGATCGCGCTGAGCGCGCCGGCGCGGGCCCGCAGCTTGGTGGCGGCGTGCGCGGCGATGTTGAGCCCGGCCAGACCCTCGGCCATCGTGATCGTCGCGATCGCTCCGTCCAACGCGTAGGTCACCAGCTCACTCATTCATCCTCCCCGTGGTCGTCGGTATGTGCGTCGTGACAATTCAAGGCTGCAGCGCCCGCTCGATGTAGGGGCCGAGCAGCTGCGCGATCGAGGCGGCTGTCATCCCCGCGGGGCCCACGGGCAGCGCGACATAGCTGATCCCCAGCCGCACGAGGCACTCGGCCAGCAGCGCCGCGTCGCGCGGGTCGGCCTGCGGCCAGCGCGCGATGATCGCCAGCGAGAGTCGTTCGGCGGCGCCCTGCACGAGCGGCTGACCCTGCGTGGTCACGAACGGCAGCATCTCCCCCGAGCCGGCGATCGCGGCACGGATCAGCTGATCCTCGGCGGCAGCCGACAGGAACAGCCCGAACGCGGCGGTCAGCGCCGCGATCGGATCGTCCAGGTGAGCGTCGAGCGCCGTCTCGACGGCGGCGATGAAACGCTCGGCTTCGCGCAGCACAAACACCTGCGCGAAGGACTCGCGCGAGCCGAACTCCTTGTAGAGAGTCTGGCGGCTGACGCCCGCGGCACGGGCGATGTCGGCCATCGTGACCTCGCTCCAGGCGCGCTGCTCGAGCTCGCGCCGGGCCGCGTCGAGCAGCGTGTCGCGCAGCAGCGCACGGGCCGCGACCGCGTAGGGCGCCGGCGTGGCGACACTCACGAGCGCGGGCCGTAGCGCGCGAGCACGCGGGCGTGGGCACGCGGGTGGACGTTGACGCGGGCGAGGTCGCCGTCGTAGTGCTCGAGCAGGCGAGGGTCCATCACCCGCCGCCAGACCGGCGGGAAGATCGCGGCGAGGATCATGCCCGCATAGCCCGTGGGCAGCTGCGGCGCCTGCTCGAAATGGCGCAGCGCCTGGTAGCGGCGCAACGGGTTGGCGTGGTGGTCGGAGTGGCGCTGCAGGTGATAGAGCAGCACGTTGGAGGCGACGTTGTTGGAGTTCCAGCTGTGCTCTGGCGCGGTGCGCTCGTAACGGCCGTCCTCACGCCGTGCGCGCCGCAGACCGTAATGCTCGAGGTAGTTGACGACCTCCAGCAGCGAGAAGCCGACGACGGCCTGGATCAGCAGGTAGGGCAGCACGACCGGCCCGAACACGAGCGCGAGCACCGCATACAGCGCCACGGTCATCGCCCACGCGCTCAGCGCATCGTTGCGAATCGTCCACGGCCCGGAGCCCATGCGCTCCAGGCGTACGCGCTCGAGCTCCCAGGCCGAGCGCAGGCTGCCGGAGACGGTGCGCGGCCAGAAGGCGTAAAAGGACTCGCCCATGCGCGCGCTGGCCGGATCCTCGGGGGTGGCCACGCGCACGTGGTGGCCGCGGTTGTGCTCGATGAAGAAATGCCCGTAACCGGTCTGGGCGAGGGCGACGCGGCTGAGCCAGCGCTCGGAGGACGCGCGCTTGTGTCCGAGCTCGTGTGCGGTGTTGATCGCCACGCCGGCCACCATTGCGACGGTCAGCGCCAGGCCGAGCGATTCGAACACCGACAGGCCGCCGTGCGACCACATCCAGCAGGCGAACACGAGGCCGGCGTACTGCAACGGCAGGAACAGGTAAGTGCACCAGCGGTAATAGCGGTCCTGCTCCAACCACTTGAGGACGCTGTCGGGCGGATTGGAGGCGTCCAGCCCAGCGATCACGTCCAGCAGCGGAAACACTCCGAAGATCAGCACCGGCCCGTAGAACCAGAACACACCCAGGCCGGTCAGTTCGACCAGGCCCCAGGAGATGAACGGCAACAGCGGCACGATCAGGCCGAGCAGCCAGGCGTAGCGCTTGCGATCGCGCCAGCGAGATCCCTCAAGCGCCTGCCCGTCGGGCCCTGGGGCGAAATCATGATGGTCGCGCGCGCTCGTTACAGCCGACATCGCTTATGTATCCTCCGCAGTCGTTTAAACGATAATTGTCCGTCTAGTTTACACGATTACATGTGCGTGTCAAGTAGGTGTGGCCGTCGGAGCGGACGGGGTGCCTGCGGAGGCCTCGCTCATCGCGACGAGGCCGTGCAGGAACACTTCGATCATCGCCCCATACAGCGCATCGTCGAGTTCGGGATCGACGAGCCGGTCGAGCAGGAAACCGTCGGCCATGAAGAACGTCATCGCCGCGACCTCCTCGGGCGCCACCGGGGGCGCGACGCCGAGATCGGCGGCCCAGCGCGTGAAGATCGCGGCCATGCGCTCGCGCAGGCCGCGCTGGCGGGCGACGAACGCGACGCGGAAGGGCTCCTCGCGGGTGGCGTGCACGGCGAACTCCTGGTAGAGCCCGCGCCAGTCGGGATCGGCGTCGACGTTCGCCAGAAACCCCTCGGCCGCGCTCCGGGCCTCTTGGGCGGGGTCACCCGCGCCGACGAGCACCGCGTCCAGCCGCGCCGCCTCCGTGGCGAAGTGCTCGTCGAGGACCGCCAGAAACATGTCCTCCTTGGAGGCGAAGTGGGCGTAGAAGGCGCCCTTGGTGTAGCCGGCGTCGGCGGCGATACGGTCGATCGAGGCGCCGTGCATGCCGAACTCGCGGATCAGGCGCGAGGCCGAGTGCAGCAGCGCGGCGCGGGTGGCGTCGCTGCGCCGCGCGCGCGTCTGCCGGGCAGGGCGACGGGGCGAAACGGTGCGAGGACGTGCGGTTGCGTCGCTCAAGCGGCGGCAACCTCGACCTCGGGCGTGGGCGCCGACGCGGGCGCCGCCCCGGGACAGCGCCCGATGAGCACCTCGGCGTCGTGGCGCGGGGTCTCGGTGATCGCGCGGCGATACACCCGCTCGGACTCCGGGCGCGATGGCGCGAGCGTGCGTCGCTGCACCAGCTCGCGCAGCACGACCTCCATCTCGAACTGGGCGAAGGCCGCGCCCAGGCAGCGGCGGATGCCGCCGCCGAAGGGGATCCAGGTGTAGGTCCCGGGCGCGCGCCCGCCCTCGGCCTCGAGGAAGCGCTCGGGCATGAACTCGTAGGGCTGGGGATAGACGTCGGCGCGATGGTGCACGAGGTGGATCGAGGGCACGATCGAGGCGCCCGCTGGCAGCAGCCGTCCGCCGAACTCCATCGGCTCCTGCAGGCGGCGCAGCACGATCGAGATCACCGGGCGCAGGCGCAGGGTCTCCTGGATGGTGGCCTGCAGGTAGGCGTCCTCGCCCGCGCGCACCTCCTCGGTCAGGCGATGCATGCGCGCGGGGTGCCGGCACAGCCGCTCGACCGCCCAGGAGAGCGCGTTGGCGGTCGTCTCGTGGCCGGCCACGAGCAGCGTGAGGAGCTCGTCGCGCAGCTCGGAGTCGCTCATCGGCGAGCCGTCCTCGTGGGTGGCCTGCAGCAGCAGCGACATGATGTCGTCGCGCTCGGCCAGATCCGAGGCGTCGCGCCGCGAGGCGATCTCCGCATAGATGGGGCCATTGATGCGCTGCAACTCGCGCCGGAAGGCGGGCACCCGCGTGATGCGCTCCGGTCCGAGCGCGAGCAGGGCGACGCCGCGCAGCGGGTCGGTGGCGGCGTCCAGCAGCCGGCGCAGCTCGCTGCGCAGCTGCACCATGCGCGGGCCCTCGGAGACGCCGAAGACCGCGCGCAGGATGATCTCCAGGGTCATCGCCTGCATGCGCGGGCGCAGCGGGTAGGGCTCGTTCAGCGGCCAGCGCTCGATCTCCGCGGCGGCGACGTCGGCCATCAGCGCGCCGTAGCGCTGCATCCGCTCGCCGTGGAAGGCGGGCAGCATCAGCTTGCGCTGGCGCAGGTGGGGAGCGTCGTCGAGCAACAGCACCGAGTCGGGGCCGAGCACGGGCAGCAGAATGCGGTTGGCCTCCCCCGCGTGCAGCAGCCGCGGATCGCCGGTGAATGCCTGCTTGATGGTGTCCGGATCGGAGGTCAGCACCCAGTCGCCTTCATTGGCGATCTTCAGCGTGAACATGTCGCCGAAGCGCGCCTGACACTGGTCCATCAGCCACTGCGCGCGGCGATACCAGATCACCGACTGGACCGAGCGCGGCAGGCGGGGCCCCGACGGCAGGGCGGGTGTGGAGGACGGCGCGTCTCGCATACCGAGCGGTATCCAATCATATACCGGGTGGGATGTCAAGGCGAGTGATGGAGTAGTGTTTGCATCGTGGTGCTCCACGCTCTGCTTTGTCTCTTGCCGACGGTTGTGGTCGCGGTGCCGCTGCTTGCGCGTCGTTATCCGGGTGAGCGTGTCCTGCTTGCGCTGCGTGGCGCGCAACCCGTTCGGTGGCCGCGCCCGCGCTCGAGCGTCGCCCCGCGCGCTCGCGTGATGCCGTCGGCGGTGCGTGGCGGGCGCCTGATGGGCGCTTCTCTCGCGGTGCGCCCGCCGCCTGTGCTGGTCTCGGCGAGCTAGCCAGACCCTTCCCGCCCGACTCGGGTCCTCGGCTGCTCGTCCCCGGCGATCCCTGCCGCCAACGGCCGCGTCTGTCCGTTGGGGCGGGTCCGCGCTTGGTCCGGTCCCGTACAGGCACGTATGCGAGGAGCCTTCGATGTCCCGTCGTCTTATCGTTGCCACGCTCGGCGCCCTGCTGTTGGGGCTCCCTGTCGTTGCGCAAGCACAGAACAGCACGCCGACTCCTGCTCAGGAGAGCGGTAGCCCGATCAACGATCAGGGCAGCAACTACAACTACCGCTCGAACATCACCAAGATCGCACCGAGCGTTCCCGGCCTGAGCCTCGAAGTGCTGGAGTTCGCGGACCGACTCGAGCTGCGCAACCACACGGGCAAGACGGTCACGGTCTACGGCTACCAAGGCGAACCGTATGCGCGCGTCATGGCCGACGGCACGGTGCAAGTCAACACTCATTCGCCCGCCTACTACCTCAACCAGAACTTCTACGGCGACGTGAACGTGCCCTCGTCGGCTTCGCCGACCGCGACACCCGATTGGAGGGTGATCGATCGCACCGGGGAGCTTGAATGGCACGACCATCGCATCCATTGGATGTCCCCGGTGTTGCCTCCCGCGGTCAAGAACAAGGGCAAGCTCACCAAGATTTTCGACTGGCAGGTGCCGATCAAGGTCGGGACCACGCCGGGAAGCGTCGATGGTCAGTTGTTTTGGGTTCCCGAGGAAGGAGCCAAGACACCCACCGCGGCGATCGTGGCGATGGGTGTGATCGTGCTCGCGGGACTCGCGTTGGTGCTCGTCGTGCGCAGGCGCAGGCGATCGGGCGGGCCGCCCGGCGCGGACTCGGAGGCGGACAAGCCGGCCGATCACGGGCCGGCCGGCGGGCCGGCACGGGAAGCGTGGTGAGTTCTATCGCCAACTGCAACCACACGGCGCCTGCAAACCCGTGCCGGGGCAGGCGTTTGAAGGGATCGCCGGTGCTCGTGCTCGCAGTCGTCGGCATCCTGGCGAATGCTCCGGCCGCGCAGGCGCACGCGCAGTTGCTCGGCACCTCGCCGCTGTCGGGTTCGACCGTCCCGGTTCAGCCGAAAGAGGTCATTTTCGAGTTCGATCAGGACGTCGGGGGAACGCCGGGCGCGGTGCGGGTCTATGACGCGCAGGGCAACGAGGTCGACGATCTGAACGTCTCGCACCCCGACGGCAACGAGCGCCGGCTGGGCGTCGGGCTGAAGCCGGGCCTGCCGGACGGCACCTACACGGGCACCTATCGCGTGATCTCGGCCGACACGCACATCGTCTACGGCGGGCTGGTGTTCAGCATCGGCCACGCCGGGGCAGCGCCGAAGTTCACCGTTGCCGGGCTCATCGCCAGGAACAAGAGCGGAGAGATCACCGAGATCGCCTTCGGTGTCGTGCGCGGACTTAACTATCTGACGCTTGCGCTGATGATCGGTGGGCTGGTCTTTCTGTTCTTCGCGTGGACACCGGGCCTGGTGGCGGTCGCGGGCTGCGAGGCGCACTGGTCGCTCGCCTCACGCGCGTTCGCCTCGCGGCTGGGCAGGCTGTTCGCGGTCGCGATCGTGCTCGGTGTCCTCGTGAGCCTGCTCGGGGTGCTGTTGCAGGGCGCGAGCGCAGCGGGCGTTTCGCTGTGGGCCTCGCTGAAAAGCTCGATTGTCGAAAACACTCTGGAAAGTCGTTTCGGCAAGGTTTGGGGTCTGCGCGCGATCGACTGGGTGCTGCTCGGCGCCGTCTTGCTGGTGGCGAGGGCAACGGGCAGGGACGTCATCCCGAGGTTGCGAGCCGGTGCGCCGGACGCCGACACGTTGACGTTGACCCCCCGTCCGCCACGCGTGGTGCTCGCGCTGCTCGGGATCGGTGCTCTGTATCTGGCTATCACCCCGGCGCTGGCGGGCCACGCGAGCATCGAGAGCCCGGTCGCGGTGTTCTTCCCCTGCGATGCTCTGCACGTATTAGCGGGCAGCGTGTGGGTCGGAGGTATCGCGTGTCTGCTGATCGCACTGCCCGGCGCGACTCGCAAGCTCGAGGGCAGCGAGCGCAGCCGGCTGCTGCTGGCGAACCTGGCGCGGTTCTCGCCGATCGCGTTGGGGGCGGTGGTCGTGATCGCCGTGACGGGCGTGATCCAGGCGTACATCGACGTGCGCGGCTTTCACGGCCTGCTCCACACGACTTACGGCGCGCTGATCATCGTCAAGATCATGCTGTTCGCCTTCCTGATCGGCCTTGGCTGGGGTAACCGCGAACGGGTCGTCCCCGCGCTTGAGCGCTTGGTAGGCGCCGGGCGCTCGCCCGGCGGGATCGGGGCGCTGGCTCGCCGCACGATGCGAGGCGAGTTCGCGCTGATGCTGTGCGTGTTCGGCGTGACCGCGGCGCTCGTCAGCTACGCGCCGCCGATCGACGCCGCGTCGGGGCCATTCTCGACAAGCACCACGATCGGGCCGGCCGAGCTCGAGATGACCGTCGAACCGGCGAAGGTCGGACCGAACACGATCCATCTCTACCTCATCGACGCCAAGACCGGCAGCCAGTTCACCGCCACCAAGGAACTCACGGCCACCGCCAAGCTGCCATCCAAGGGAATCGGGCCGCTGATGCTCAAGCCGACCGTCGCAGGACCGGGCCACTACGTCCTGAACTCTGCCGTGCTCAGCCCCGGCGGCACCTGGGAGATCGAAATCATCGACCGCATCTCTGAATTTGAACAGTTCAGCCGCACCGTGAAGGTGCCCATCCGATGAACACACCTGGACAACGAAGGCGTCTGGACATCGCGCCAGGCATCGAGGTCGCGGTCTTTGCTCCTCGGTGGCTCGCGCACCTGCGCGCTCACTGCTCGCGCGGCGCCCCTGAACCCCCTGCCGATCGAGTTCCCGTCAATCGCTTACTCAAGGAGGTACACGCAACATGAAAGCCAAGACGGTGGCCGTGCTGCTCCTAGCGGGGGCGCTCCTGGTTCCCGCCGGCGCACGGGCGCACATCAGTCTGCATCCCAACACGATCCCGGCGGGGGCGTTTGCGACGCTCGACGTGCGCGTGCCCGGCGAGCAGGAAGGGGCCTACGTCAAGAAGGTCGATGTCCTGTTCCCGCAGGGGTTCACGGGGGTCGACTACGAAAACGTGCCCGGTTGGAGCACGAAGGTCATCGAAACAAAGCTCGCCACTCCGATCACGGAAGACGGCGAAACGATCGACACCGAGGTCTCGCAGATCGTGTGGACTTGGACCGGCCCGCTGGGCAAGGTCAACAGCGGCCAGTTCATCCGGTTCCCGCTGTCCCTTGCGATCCCAGACAACGCGACGGGCAAGGCGCTTGAATTCCGGACGGTCCAGACCTACAGCAACGGCCAGGTCGTCCGTTGGATCTCCCCGTCGCTGACCGCGGAACATCCGTCACCGAGGATCAACGTCACGGCCAAGGGCGGCGTGATCCAAGACATCGCGGGCGATGAGGCAGGCCCGCAAGCCGGACAGACGGCCGGGAGCCCCTCCGCACCGGCATCAACACCGGCCCTCGCAAAGCCCACGAGCAGCGGGGCGAGCAAGGGCCTCGCCATCACGGCGCTGATCCTCGGCGCGCTCGGCCTGATCGCGGGCCTCGGGGCGCTCGCGGTCTCGCGTCGCAAGGCGGCCGTCTAGCAAATGGTCGCCTCCCGTCGTCTTCGGTGGTCGCTGGTCGGGCTCTGCGTGGTCGCGCTTGCGCTACCCGCGAGCGCCCAAGCGCACGGCATCGTCGGTCGGGCCGACCTGCCGATCCCAGTGTGGCTGTTCAGCTGGGCGGCTGCGATCGTGCTGGTGGTCTCGTTCGTGGCGCTCTCCTCGCTCTGGAGAACGCCGCAGTTGCAGCAGCAGCACCCGCGCAAGCTGGTGCTGCTGGGGCCGGCAGTGGAATGGCTTGCGGGCCTGGCAGGCGTCGGTCTGTTCGCCCTGGTCCTCTACAGCGGATTCGCGGGGACGCAGGTTTGGAGCGCGAACTTCTCCGTGACGTTCGTCTACGTCATCTTCTGGATCGGCCTACCTATCGCGAGTGTGCTCTTCGGGGACGTGTTCCGCGCGCTCAGCCCTTGGCGCGCTTGCGCGCGTGTCCTTGCCCTCGGCATACGCGCCATGCGCCGGGAGAAGGCGGCCGCGCCGATCCTTCGCTACCCGCCGTGGCTGGGAATGTGGCCGGCTGTCGCCGGGATCGTCGGTTTCGCTTGGCTGGAGCTGGTCTACCCGCTCGAGCTGCGCGATGAACCCTCGACGGTGGCAGCCCTCTCGCTCGGGTATTTCCTCGTGATGCTCGCCGGGATGCTCCTATTCGGAGTCGATCGGTGGGGAGAGCAGGCCGACGGCTTCGGCGTGTATTTCAACCTGCTCTCCAAGCTCTCGCCGATCGGCCGTGACGAGGACGGCGTGGTTTATCTGAGACGGCCGCTCAGCGGGATCACGAGCCTCACGATCCGCCCCGGCACCGTCACCTTTATCTGCGCGCTCATCGGCACAACCACCTTCGACGGGTTCAGCAACGGAGGCATCTGGCGCAACAACGAGCCGAGCCTTGAAAGCCTGTTCTCAGACCTCGGTCTCAACGCGACCCCCGCGCTGGAGTTGACCTATTCGCTCGGGCTTGTGTTCTGCATCCTGCTGATCATCGCGGTCTACCGGGTGGGCATTCTCGGAGTTCGCAGCGTCAGCGAGCGCTACGACTCCGGCACGCTCACGCGGACATTCGCGCATACGCTCGTTCCAATCGCGTTCGCGTACGTGCTCGCACACTACTTCTCGCTACTGCTGTGGCAGGGTCAAGCGATCATCTTCCTGGCTTCCGATCCACTCGGTAACGGCGCCAATGTTCTCGGCACCGCCGGCTATCTGATCGATTATCACGTCATCTCCTACGCCGCCATCTGGTACGTCCAGGTCGTCGCCCTGCTCACCGGCCACGTCGCGGGCCTGATGCTCGCGCACGACCGCGCCCTGACCTTGTATCGAAACCCGGAAGAGGCCGTCCGCAGCCAATATTGGATGCTCGCCGTGATGGTCGCGTTCACGAGCTTCGGGCTCTGGCTGCTCTCCTCGGTGGGGACCTGAGCCCGTGATATGTTTCGACCTCATGACTCCACTCGCGTGCCTGACGCACTGGTACATCTCGATGCTTTACGTCGTGCCGGTCGTCGGTGTCGGAGCCTGGGGTTGGTGGAGTGCCAGGCGGATGAGTAGGCGCGTCGCTCACCGCGGGCGCTGAGCGCATTTACGCAGCCCGCGTCGACCGGCTCGCCACCCACATCCAGGCGGCAAAACTCGCCGACATCCACCGCATCAGCGACCCGGCCGAGCGAAAAGCATGGGCCGTGCTCCCGGCTCCGCTCGCCAGGTCCAGCTCGCCCCAGAGGACCTCGACACGCTGCGACTCGGCTACGCCCAGCACGTCTACCGCCAGCAGGGCGCCACCGTCGAGCGCTCCGTCATCATCACCGGCGGCTGGCAGACCAGCAAGGAGACCGCCTACGTCGAGGCCAGCCGCGCCCGCTATGGCACAGACTGGTTCCTCGCCCGCGACGAGCTCGGCGACCACGGACAGGACGCCACACGCGTCAGACGCCTCGCCGACGCCATGCGCAGCAGCCGAGCCCAAACACCATCCCTCGCCCACCCCGAGCTGCCGGATCCGGAATGGGGACCGGGATTCGATCGCAGGCGCCTGCCGTCACTGAATCCGGCTTCTTGGCTCACCCGTTCACTGCGAAGCCGCGATCGCACACCCGCCCTCGAGGTCGATCGCGGACGCTGAGAACGGAGTGAGCTACGCGCCGACGAGCGCGGGCGCCACGGTGTCGGAGTCGACGTGGACGATCTCCGGAACCGTAATCGTGATCTCACCGTCGCGGTCGATCAGCGACTTGGCGCCCACGATCGTCACACCGACCAGGCGACCGTCTGTGTCGAAGCGCAGGGCGTGACCCTCAGGGGACTCGTCGAAGTCCACGGCCGAGGATGGATCGCCCACATGCAGGTAGAGCACATCGACGTCGGCGTCATAGAAGACGTTGTCGAAAGTGGCTGATCCGATGGTGATCGTCATGGCATTGATCTCCTTGCGTAGGCAGTAACGATATGCCCACGTCCTTCAGCGTAGGCTACGACGACCTTCAGCCAGTTGCTCGGCGTGTCCGTCTTGACGTAGTACCACTCCTCGTTCGCGAGCCGCCCCGGCATGTGACGATCGGGAGACTGAACGGCTTGCAGCACCGTCTGATCGAGCTCCCGGATATCGGGGTGACCCTCGACGATGTGATCCCAACGCTCGCCGGTCAGCTCGACCTTTCTCCCGTTGGGATCGTCAACTGCCGCGCGGATCGTCACGACGATTCCATTCCCGACGCGATCTCCGTGTCCTCCTGATCGGCCGCGTTCGCGCCAAACGCCGCCGACAGTCGCCGAGCTGCATCCGCGCGAGGCCTGTAGTGCATGTAGATCTGCGTGGTGGAGAAGTCCGAGTGGCCCATCCACTCCTGCAGCTCCCGCGGATCGACCGTGCGGATCGCGACGCTGCCGAACGTGTGGCGCAGGTCGTGAAAGCGCAACGGCCGCAGCCCGGCGGCATCGCGGGCGCGCTTGAAGCGTCGGCGCAGAGCCGAGCTGTCCAGGTAGCCCCCACCCCGCCCAGGCCCGTCAGCGCTACGGTCAGAAACAGGACACGGTCCTGAGCGCTGCTCGCGCAGCGCACGAGCGCATGGACCTCCTCGGGCGAATAGAACTCGATCCCCGAGCGCTTCGGCGTCGTCAACCTCTCGATCTCCGCGACCGGATTGACCGGCAGCTTCCACACTCGCCGCGCCCGCCTGAAGATGCCATTGAGCAACACCACCATCGGCATCTGTCCTGGGTGGGCCCATGCGCCCACCCAGCGGGCTCGCGCATGCGCGAGCCCGGACGCACCGCATGCGGTGCGTCCGGTCGAGCGGCGCATGCGCCGCTCGACGAGGCCGCACATGTGCGGCCTCGAGGCAGGGCCGCATGCGGCCCTGCCGGCCTTCTCGCATGCGAGAAGGCCCCCTCCTCACCCGAGATGGATACGCCCCCGGCTGGATTCGAACCAGCGACCTGCGGATTAGAAGTCCGCTGCTCTATCCAGCTGAGCTACGGGGGCAAGTGCCCCCAATCGTCGCACGGACGCTCGTCGAGGGCCTACTTAGACAAGATTGAGCAAAAACGTGTAGAAAGTGGGCATGAGCCAGCAGGGTGTGGAGGACGACGAGACCGACCTGACGCGCAAGCAGCGTCGCGAGCAGGCGCGCGAACAGCGCAAAGCCCTGGAGGAGGAAGCCGCGGCCGGCGCCAAACGCAAAGCGCGCTTGACCCAGCTGGGAATCGTCGTGGCCGTCGTCGTGGCCGTGGTCGTCGTGATCCTGATCGCAACAGGCGGGGGCGCCACCAAGAAAGTCGCTCCGCACAGCGCCGAAGCCACCCAGACCACCGCCGCGGTCAACACGCTCATCGGCGGCATCCCCCAGAACGGGAACACGCTCGGCAACCCCAACGCGCCCGTGACGCTGCAGTACTTCGGCGACCTCGAGTGCCCGATCTGCAAGGACTTCACGCTGGGCGCGCTGCCGCCGATCATCCAGAAATGGGTGCGCACCGGCAAGGTCAAGATCGAATACCACTCGCTGGAGACCGCCACGCGCGAACCGGAAGTCTTCAAAACGCAGCAGGTCGCCGCGCTGGCCGCCGGCAAGCAGCAGAAGATGTGGAACTACCTCGAGACCTTCTACCACGAGCAGGGCGAAGAGAGCAGCGGCTATGTCACCGAAAGCTACCTGCAGGGCCTCGCCCAGCAGGTGCCGGGCCTGAACCTGACGACGTGGACCAACGACCGCTCCGATCCGGCGCTCGTCACCCAGGTCGCGACCGACGCGCAGACGGCGAACAACGCCGGATTCACGGGCACGCCGTCGTTCTTGATCGGCAAGACCGGCGGAACGCCGAGCAAGCTCGAATACGCCTCGCTGACCGACCCGAAGTCGTTCAACGAAGCGATCGAAAAGCTGCTCAAAGAATAGTCCGATGAGCGCGCGTGCTCTCAGGACCACGCTGATCGTGCTCGCCGCCCTGGGCATCGCCCTGGCCGGCTACCTCACCTACCTGCATTACTCCGGCACCACGCCCCCCTGCTCGATCAAGGGCAACCCCTGCAGCCAGGTCCAGAAATCGCGCTACTCCGAGTTCGCGGGCGTCCCCGTCGCGCTTATCGGCCTGCTCGGCTACATCGTCATCCTCGGCTCGCTGCTGGCCCCCGAAAGCGAGCGCGCACGGTTCGCGACCGTGGCGCTGACGCTCGGCGGTCTCGGGTTCAGCGCCTACCTCACCTACCGCGAGGTCTTTACGCTGCACAAAATCTGCGAGTGGTGCGTCGGCAGCGCCGTGCTGATGACGATCATGATGGGCCTCTCGGTATGGCGCTTTTTGCGCGGCGACGTCGACGCGCGGGCACGAGCGCTCGCACAGATCGACGAACTTGAGCAAGTCACGCCACCGCTCGGCGCGACGCCGTCCTGACCGTCGCGGCCCCCGCGACTGAGAGCCGCGCCTAGATCATTCGTCCAGCGCGGGAATGCCGACCCCCGAAACGGGGTATACGCGCCGACCTGATGGGTGATGCGCACCCATCCGCACACGACCGACCGATCCCCGATCGCCGAGCAGGACAGCTCGCAGGACGCGATTCGACCTGACGCCGGCGTCGAGATCGTCGCCGGCGCCCTCGGGATGGACTTCGGCGCAAGCGCCGAAGTCAACGGCATCGAACGACTGTTCGAGATGACCAGCGACCTGCTGGCCGCGATCTCGCTCGACGGGCGCTTCACGCTGCTGAACCCCGCGTGGGCGGACGCGCTCGGCTGGAGCATCGAGGAGCTGATGGCCCAGCCGATGCAGGCGCGCGTGCACCCGGACGATCTCGAGCAGACGCTCGCGCTGACGCTCGCCGGGCGCAACCGCAGCGCGCAGCTCGTGAACTTCACCAACCGCTACCGCCACAAGGACGGCTCGTGGCGGTGGCTGCTGTGGAGCGCTCGCTGCGACGGCGAGGTCTGGTACGCCGCCGCTCGCGACGTCACCGACCGCATGTGGCTGGAGCGCCAAGCGCTGCACGATCCGCTTACGAAGCTGCCCAACCGCCTGCTGCTGATGGACCGCGCCCACCAGGCGCTCGCCCGCCTGCACCGCAGCAACGGACCGATCGCGCTGCTGTTCATCGACCTCGACGGGCTGAAGGCGATCAACGACAGTCTCGGACACGCCGTCGGCGACCTCTTGCTCGTCTCCGTCGCCGAACGCCTGGCGCAGACGCTGCGCGACTCGGACACCGTCGCGCGACTGGGCGGAGACGAGTTCGTGATCCTCGCCGAGGACCTCGAAAGCGACCGCGAGGCCCTCGCGGTCGCCGAACGGGTCGTGCGGGGATTGGAGGAGCCTTTCGAGGTCGGTTCGATCGAGGTCGGCATGTTCGCGAGTGTCGGCGTCTGCATCTCGCGCGACGCCGACGCAGACCCCGAGGATCTGCTGCGCGAGGCCGACGTGGCGATGTATCGCGCCAAGCGCGCCGGCGGACACCGGCTGGAACTGTTCGACGAGGACCTGCACCGTGAACCCACCAAGCGCGGCGACGCGCCGTCGGGAGCGATACGCTCGCACGCGCCATGGCATCCGATCGCGCGCCTGAAGCACCGCCGTCGCTGAGCGGCACAGACCTCGACCAGGCCACGATCGAGCGCCACAAGGACGCCGCCGCGCGCGCCGCCGCCGAACTCGTGCAGGACGGTATGCGCGTCGGGTTGGGAACCGGATCGACGGTCGCCCATCTGTTGAATGCGCTCGGCGAGCGCGCCGAAGAGCTGCGAGACGCCCGCTGCGTGGCCACCTCGCCGGCGACCGCCGCGATCGCGCGAGAGCTCGGGCTGAGCGTCGGAGAGCTCGACGAGGTGGGCGAACTGGACATCGCCATCGACGGCGCCGATCAGGTCGATCCGGACGGATGGCTCGTCAAGGGCGGCGGCGGCGCTCACACGCGCGAGAAGATCGTCGCCGCGTGCGCGCGGCGGTTCATCGTGATCGTCTCAGCCGAGAAGATCCTCGCGCGGCTCGGCCCGCCCGTGCCGGTGGAGGTGCTCCGCTTCGGCGCGCGCCAAACGCTCGCCGCGCTGGACGGCGCGCAACTGCGGGACGTCGACGCGAGCCCCGACGGAAACCTGATCGCCGACTACCTCGGCACGGTGGAGGATCCCCGCGCGCTGGCCGAGCGCCTAAGCGCGACGCCCGGTGTCGTCGAGCACGGGCTGTTCGCGCCCGAGCTGGTCAGCGAGATCTTCATCGCCGGCGCCGACGGGGTGCGGCGCCGGGCGGGCGGCAAGCCCAGCGCGTGAGTCAGGGCCAGTCGATCCGCTCGGCCGGCTCCGCCCGGCCGAGATCGATCACACCGCTGCGCTCGAGCGGGTGATACTCGCCATCGGTCAGCCCCAGCCAGTGGATCTCGCGCTCCTCGGGATCGAGGATCAGAACCTCGTCGACCTCGTGCGCGGCGTAATGCGGGAGCTTCAGCCAAGTCTCATCGCCCGGGGAGACGATCTCCACCACGAGCGGCGCCGTGTGCTCCCACGTGCCCCAACGCCGTGCGCGATGCAGACCACCGTCGGGGACGCGGTAGTTCTCGATCGAGTCTCCGAGGTTGAACTCGTGCATCGTCGGAAAAAGACCCGCTAAGCGGGCCGGGGCATCCAGCAGGATCGCCAGCTGCTGGGCGAGATCCGCATGCGCGTCGTTCGGGGCCGGGACCATGTGCAGAACACCATCCCACACCTCGTCGAGACGATCCAATCCCGAGACCCGCCGACGCTCCTTGAGCGCGTCCAACTCGTAGGCGTAGGGATCGAGCACCACTGTGGCCATCTGCCAAGGATAGCCCCTGGCCGAACGATCGCCGCCTATGCACAGCGAGCGGGGGACCGAGGAATCGAACCTCGAGCTCGGGTTTTGGAGACCCACGTGTTACCACTACACCAGTCCCCCACGGCCGTCCGCTCCCGCTCTCATCGGAGCACTCTGTCCGGAACCCGGGCGCGAACCGTCGAGGGACCGAGATTCTAGGGGCTCGCCGGCCGGGCGCAAAGCCCGCCCGAGGGAGCCGGCTTGCCGACCACATATCGGCGACCCTCACTACCAAGGGCGCTTTCGTGCCCTGGACGCGTAGTAGAGCCGCGTTCCGCCGCCTAAAGCCAGACACGGCCGATGCCGAAGCCTTGGGTAGACCCCTGCCCATGCCCTTGTGATGATTGATACGTTCCTATCAAGACTGCCCCGCGCCGGCGCGCAGGACGGCTTCATGCTGATCGAGGTCATGATCAGCGCGATGCTCGTCGCGCTGATCGCCGTGGCGACATTCGACGGGTTCAGCGTCACTCAAAAGGTGACCGCAGACGAGCGGGCGCACAGCCAGGCGACCGTGCTAGCTCAGCAGGACGAGGAGCGACTGCGGGGGCTTACGGCAACCGAACTGAGCCAGCTCACCACCAAGGAAACCTTCAGGGCCGAAAACGGGATCTGCGTCGAACAGGCCTCGGGCGCGTGGCGCTACTACACCGGCACGGCCACCTCCTTCTGCGAAAAATCCTCCGTCTACACGGGTACCTACACCGGCACTGTCTATACCGTCAACTCCTCGGCCAAATACGTCTCCGGCTCCAGCGAAGGTCTGACGTGCGAAACCGAAAAAGGCAGCGCAGACTACATCCAGACGACCTCGTCGGTTACCTGGACGGCGCTCGGCTCACGACCCGCCGTCAGCCAGTCGAGCGAGGTCAACGCATCCGGCACCGCCTCGCTGATCGTCAGGGTTGCCAATCGCAACGCAGAACCGGTCTCCGGCGCCAAAATCGAAGTCTTCGATCCCTCCACCGCGACCACGCGCACGAGCGAACAGACAACTTCATCCGCAGGCTGCGTGATCTTCGGCGGGCTGACCGAAGGGACGGTCAAGATCATCGCCTCGAAACCGCCTTGGATCGACCATTCAAGTGACCAGACCCCGGAAGAAACCGTCAACGTGTTGACCGGCTCACAGGCCGAAGCCAAGTTCATACTCAACGAATCGGGCGGCATTACCGCAGAATTCACCGGTACCTCCGGCCAATCCGCCAAAGGCTTCACGTTCGTCGCATTCCAAAGCGAAATCGCCAGCTCCGCATCTTTTTTCGTTGGTGGCAGCCAGAACTCCTCGAGCTCCAGCGCCACCCTTACGAATCTGTTTCCGTTTGTAACACCAGGCAAACCCACTTTCAAAGAAAACGGATACACGGTTTACGCCGGCGACTGCGCCGCAAACGATCCCGCAACCGCAACCAGCAACGAAGTTAAAGACACCCCCGTGCAAGTGGAACCAGGATCGCCAAAAACGATCAAAGTCGAAGCGCCCGAAGTCAAACTCGTGGTCAAGGATGGCACCAGCAGCGGCTCGCCTGGCAACACGTTCACTGCCACATCCGCAAAGATCATCAACACTGAATGCAAAACCATCAACGCACAGAACTATCCAGCGGGCGTACCCTACACACATGAAGTCAAATTGGTAGGCGGTGCACTCGAAACGCCTTATCTTCCCTATGCCAAACAGCTTGAACTGTGCGCCGTCGAGTATCCCGTGGTGGAATCAAGCAAAAACTACTACGTCAAGGGCACGATGGCGTTTACAAACACGAAAAAGACGCCGGTCGCTACCACCCTATATCTCAAGTCCGGCAAAGTCGAAAAAACTACCGCTGCGCTTACCTGCTGATGCGCCTCCAAATTTCACTTCCGCTACGCTCAGATCGAGGCTTCACCTTGATGGAGACGTTGGTAGCGATGGTCACCGGCGTGATCGTCACCGGTGCGCTGCTGGCGATGCTCGAGGTTTCTCTGCGCCAACAGTCGCGCATCACCGAACGAGCCCAGGCCGACCAGGCGGGGCGCACCTCGATGAGCAACATGATCGACGAGCTCCACTCCAGCTGCACCGGCGCCACCCCGATACAGGCGCCCAAAGGCACGGTTACCAAACCGCTACTGGCCACCGGCCCCCTGAACCTCTGGTTCGTCAGCGCCTACGGCGTTCAGCACGGCAGCGAACCCCTACTTAACGAAGCCTATCAGCACGACCTTAACTGGGAAGCGAGCGAAACCAGCAACACCGGCGAACAGCTCGGCACTTTGAGGGACTACAGCTTCAAGAACACCGGCAACAGCACGGCGACAGAATGGAAATTTCCGAGCGCATCCCCCAACGAAGCCACCAGCGTCAAGGTTCTGGCAAAGAACGTGATCGTGCCGAAAACGGGCGCGATCTTCCAATACTACAAATACACAAGCAGCGGCCAGCTGACCGAACTCGGCTCCAGCGAACTACCCCTCACTGAAACGACGGCCAAAAGCGTCGCCAAGGTTACAATCAGCTTCACCCAAGCCCCCGAAAGTCAGTCGCTCAAAGGCACCGATACGCGTAGTGACCGCACGGTCAGCTTCAGCGACTCGGTCGTTCTGCGAATCGATCCCACAAACAGCGAATCGGTGTCACCATGCGAATAGCTCTTTACAACCGAGTGCGAAAGCTCCTGCAACGCGACGAGGGCTTCACGATGATCATCGCCCTTGGGGTGCTGTTCGTTACCTCTCTGATCCTCGCCGCTGTGTTTGTTGCCGCCAACGGAGACGTCAAACTCACGCGCACCGACACGAACCAGAAGAAGGCCTACTATGCCGCTCTCGCGGGGCTTTCAGCCTACAAATTCCACCTCAACTCCGAAGCCGACTACTGGAAAAAATGTCCAAGCCTCCCAACCAGCGGCACGGGTACCACGACCGTACCCGGCACCGGAGATGAGAGCTACGCGGTGAATACAATGCCCTCGACCGGCCACAGCGAAAGCGAATGTAAGTCCGGCCAACAGGCCGCAATCCTCGAGACGAGCGGCTCCGCCCACGGAACGTTCCGCGTCAAGTCCGTGGGTACAGCGGGGACGGGCACGCAAAAGTCAACGCGCACGCTCGTCGCCACGTTCAATCATCCCGGGTTCATCAACTACGTCTACTTCACCAACTACGAGATCCTCGATCCGGCGGCGCAGAATCCTGAACCTACAGTGTGCGAACACTATTACGCATATAGAGAAGAAAATCATCTTACTACAACATGCGGAACGATCGTCTTCGCCGCTAACGACAAGATCAACGGGCCGATGCACACAAACGACGCAGCCGCGCTCTGCGGCGAAAGCACTTCCAAGCCCACGTTTGGCCGCAAAGGTTACAACGACAAAATCGAAATGAACGGTGGTCACTACGGTGGCTGTGGCTCATCCTCCAACCAACTGACAATCAACGGTGAATACACCGAAAAAGGCGCTACCCTCACACCGCCAACGTCCGACAGCGAACTTATCGAAGCCGCAGGACTAAAGCTCAAAGGCAAGGTATTTCTCGAACTAAAAACCGGCGTTCCCAACACCGTCGCCATCAGACACGAAAACATCAACGCCACGCCGGAAATCAAGAACTTCCCGGCAAACGGCGTCATCTATGTCGAAAACAACGGCAGCTGTCCGGTCAAATATACACCGTTTGGCTCGAACTACGAAGGCGATACGAACTGCGGCAATGCCTACGTCAAGGGCGAATACACTGAATCGCTCACGATCGCCGCTGCAAATGATGTGATTATTAATGGGAACCTGATAACCTCACATGAATCGTCAGGTAAGCCGACAGGAAGCGCCGTGCTTGGACTAATCGCCACCAACTTCGTGCGCATATATCATCCGGTCACAAAGGAATACTCGGCAACCGCCTACACGCCCAAAACAGAAGCTCCCGGCGGTCCCAGCGGCAATCAGTGTGAGACACTCGTCAACACAACTTCCACGCACACCGGAACACTCACGAGCGGGAAAAAAGAAGTAACATCTATCGTCACCGGTGAACTCGGTGTCGGAGAAGAAGTAGTGGGAACTGGGATCCCTGCCGAAACCACCATCGAATCAAAGACCGCGAATGCGATTGTTCTCACCAAGAACGCCACGGCGTCCGGCTCCAAGTCGCTGACGTTCTACCGCGCAGGCGTACTGACGAACAATAAAAAAGAAGTGACGTCCATCTCGACGACCAACCTGGCCAACGGCGAGGAAGTCGCAGGCACCGGCATTCCGACGGGGACGACGATCACCCTCGGAACGAACAAGATCACCTTGAGCAAAAACGCGACTGTTTCAGGGATCGAGAGACTCACTTTCTACAAATCAACCGGATATGAATACTACTCAGGCATCAATAAATGCGTAGAAAAACTAGAATCCGGCTATACCTACCACGAATCGGAAAATCTTTACGCAAAGTGCAACAGCACGAAAGACCAATACACCAGTTCAGGACACTGTGAATATCAGAACACCTCAGAAGGATGCCGTGCACCAAACCTCGAAACCTTCGAACCTACGATCGACGCCGCGATGCTCAGCACAGCCCATTCATTTATCGTCGACAACTTCAAATGCGGCGAACACCTGGGCAACCTCAACGTCTGGGGATCAATCGCCCAAGACTGGCGTGGCGCAGTGGGCCAGAGCGAAGCCGGCTACACCAAGAACTACAACTACGACGACCGTCTGGAAACCCTCCAGCCCCCAGACTTCTTGACGCCTACCAGCACGACTCTGACCCTTACTCGCGTGAACGCGATCCCCAACAGCTAAGCCCGATACGCGCCTCAGCCCTCCTCACAGTAGTGCGCGCGGAGGGACTCGAACCCCCAAGGGCTAGCGCCCACCGGCACCTAAAGCCGGCGTGTCTACCAATTCCACCACGCGCGCATCTGGGGCCGTCGTGCGTGCGTACCGCACGGGGACCGCTTGAGATTGTATGGTCATCGTCACGATGTCTTCAGCGGCAGGCTCCTCAGCGCCCTTGCGCGAGACCGTGATCACGCATCCCAACCGCGACAAGCCGGTCGTGCAGGCGACGCGCGCGACGGTTGTGCTGCTGCTGCTGATCTCGGCCGGGCTCGTGCTGATCGTGACGGCCGGCGGATGGTCGGTGCTCCAAGGCGCTTGGTTCATCCAGGTCGGCTACGTCCTCGTCTATCTCCTGATGGCATTCTTCGCGGCGCGCTGGAGCAGAGGCGTTCTGCCCGTCGCCGCGGCGCTTGCCGTGATCCTGCTCGTGTTCGCGCTCGTTGCCGGCCCTTTCTGGTTTGCCCGCGACAAAGCCGGTTTTTCCCAGCCGGCCATCGACGCGGGACTGCTGGGCACGATCACGCTGCTGATCGTGCCCGTGCAGATGCTCCTGATCGCCTTCGCCATACGCGGCTTTCAGCAGGGCTGGAACGTCGAGTTGGAGCGCCCTGCGCCGATGTCCGGCGGGCGACCCTACCCGGACGCGCTCCCGCCCCACCCGGCCTGAGCCGCACAACGGCGCCCACCACCAGCCGCGCGCGGTCCAATCGGGCGCCCGCGTGACCTGTTCGGCCTTATAGTTGGCGGTCGTTGCGGCGGTGGCGGAACGGTAGACGCGGAGGCCTCAAAAGCCTCTGTCCGCAAGGGCGTGTGGGTTCGACTCCCACCCGCCGCACTCCTACTCGAACCCCGGCGGGCGCTCCTGCGCCCACGGGCGCTCGACTTCGATCTGGGCGGCGAGCGTGACGAGCGTCGCCTCGTCGTTCGCTCTGCCCACGAACTGAACCGCGCGCGGGAGGCCGTCGGCGGCGAAGCCCGCGGGCACCGAGCACGCGGGCTGGCCGGTGAAGTTCCAGCACGCGGCGTGGGAGACCATCGCGGCCGCGACGGCGGTCGTCCACAGCCAGCCGTGGCCCTCGCACGCGCCGATCTTCGGCGGGGGAGCCGGGGTCAGCGGCGTCAACAGCACGTCGTGGTCGGCCAGCGGTGCGTTCAGCCGCGCCGCGTAGGCCTCGCGGCGCCCGAGCGCCCAGTCGAGCGCGCCCGGCGGCAGCATTCCCCCGAGGCGCGCGAGCGAGCGGATTCGCCGTTCCAGGCGCTCGGGGTGCGCGAACGTGGCGGCCTCCTCGTGGAGGCTGCGCAGGTAGATGGCCGTGAACTCGGCCGCGGGGGCCAGCGGGCCATGGTCGATCTCGCACTCGTCGACCTCGTGGCCGAGTGCGCGCAGCAGCGCCACGGTCTGATCCAGCGCGGCGCGATTCTCGGGCGCGAGCTTCGTCAGCGGCGAGGGTGGCAGCTTGCTGGAGACGGCGATCCGCAGCGGACGTCCACCCGCGCCTCCGTTGGCCGATCCACCGGCGGCGCCCCCCGCCCGCTCGAGCACCGCCAGGAACGCGCTCGGCGCGATCGCGGGCGCGCCCGGGTCGGCGGGTCCCTCGGCGATCGCGTCGTAGAAGAGGGCGTTGTCGCGCACCGAGCGCGCCACCACGCCGTTGACGACAAGGCCGTGCCAAGCGTCCAGGTGCGGCGCCAGCGGCACGCGCCCGCGCTGGGTCTTCAGGCCGAACAGGCCGCAGTAGGCCGAGGGGAAGCGGATCGACCCGCCGCCGTCGCCCGCCAGCGCGGCGCCCACGAGGCCCGCGGCCACGGCCGCCGCGCTGCCGCCGCTGGAGCCGCCCGGGCTGTGCTGCAGGCTCCACGGATTGCGCGTGACCCCCCAGGTGGGCGACTCGGTCCAGGGAAACGCGCCCAGCTCGGGCATGTGCGTCTTGCCGATCACGATCGCCCCCGCGGCGCGGGCACGGCGCAGGAACTCGGAGTCCTCGCGCGCGGGCTCACCGTAGGCGTTCGTCCCGAATGTGCTCACCTCGCCGGCGACGTCGAATTCGTCCTTGACCGCGATCGGCACCCCCAGCAGCGGGCGCGCGCCGTCTCCCGCGCCGCGCCGCGCGTCGGCCTGGTCGGCTTCCATCCGCACGCGCTCGTCGAACACGACCCGGAAGGCGTTCAGTTTGGGATTCAGACGCTCGATCCGCTCCAGGCAGACGTCAACCAGCTCGCGTGAGCTGACCTCGCCCTTGGCGATCAGCTCGGCCTGCCCGGCCAGTCCGGCGTATGCGAGGTCGCTTGCGTCCACCGTCTTGGAATCTAGTCGATCCGCCCGCTCGTCGGCCATTGGCCACGCGAACACAAAAATCGACATGCCCGCCGTCCCGCCCCTTAGGATGATCGGCGAGGAGTATCCGCTGCTTAACGACCATAGGGGGAACATGCTCGTGTCCTATCCCGTCACCTTCGAGGCCGATTACGTCGAATCTCGTAACCGTCTGACGACCTTCTTCCGCCTGATTCTCGCGATTCCACTCGCGATCTGGGCCGCCCTGTACGGCATAGTCGCCTATCTCGCGGTACTCGTGGCGTGGTTCGCGATAGTCATCACCGGGCGCTACCCGGAGGGTCTGTATGACTTCGTCGCCGACTTCACGCGCTTCTACACGCGGGTACTCGCCTACACCTATCTGCTGTCCGATCCCTACCCCTCGTTCGGAGGCTCCGAGGACCCGGCCTACCCCGTGCGAATGCGCTTCGAGCGACTCGAGCGGTACGGCCGTCTGAAGACGTTCTTTCGCGTCCTGCTGGCGATCCCGATCCTGATCGTGCGCTATGTGATGGCTCTGCTGCTGGAGATCGGCGCGGTCGCGGGCTGGTTCGTGATTCTCATCACGGGCAAGATGCCGCGGGGGCTGTTCGATTTGATGGTGCTGGCCAACTCTTACACCGCGCGCTCGGACGCCTACCTCTTCCTCCTCACCGAGACCTACCCGCCCTTCCAGGACGAGCAGACGCGCGCCGCCGGAATCTAGACCGGCGTCACCCCGTTGCGCTTGGCGGGCCATTCGCGCCGCTTTGATTGCGCGTGCTCAAAACGCCTGACCAGCTCCGCGCGCAGCTCTCGCGGCTCTACGACCGCGTCCACGACCATCTCCGAGGCGAGATGCAGGATGTCGATGTCCTCGCCGTACTCCCTGCGCAACTCCTCGGTCCGCCGCGCACGCTCGTCCTCGTCCTCGATCGCCTGCAGCTGGTTGTAGTACACGGCGTTGATCGCGGCCTGCGGGCCCATTACCGCGATCGAGGCACTGGGTAGCGCGATGCAGCCGTCGGGCTCGAAGGCCGGTCCCGCCATCGCATACAGCCCCGCGCCGTAGGCCTTGCGCACGATCACCGAGATCTTCGGCACGGTCGCCTCGCTGACGGCGCTGATCATCTTCGCGCCGTGGCGGATGATGCCTTCGCGCTCGACCTGCGTGCCGATCATGAATCCCGGCACGTCCGCCAGGAACAGCAGCGGCACGTTGAAGGCATTGCACGTCCAGACGAACCGCGCGGCCTTGTCGGCCGAGTCCCCGAACAGCACGCCCCCCTTGTGCTTGGGCTGGTTGGCCACGATCCCGATCGCGCTTCCGTCCAGGCGTGCGTACCCCACGACGATCTCCTTCGCCCAGCGCGGATGCACCTCCAGCAGCGAGCCCGCATCGATAACCGCCTCGATCAGCGCCTTCATGTCGAACGGCTTGTTCTCGTCCTCGGGCACGATCTCCTCGATCGGGGTGCTCGACGCGGGCTCCGCCGCCACTGCCCGCGGCGGGCTCTGTTGCCAGTTACCCGGCATGTAGCGGAGATAGCGCCCTGCAAGCGCGATCCCATCCTCATCGCTGTTCACCAGCTGATGGCCGCACCCGCTCACGCCCGTGTGCATCCGCGCTCCGCCCATCTCCTCCAGGCTGACCTTCTCGCCGATCACCATCTCCGCCATGCGCGGCGAGCCGAGATACATCGACGCGTTGTGCTCGCGCATGATCACGATGTCGCAGAACGCCGGGATGTAGGCGCCGCCCGCGGCGCTGGGGCCGAACAGCACGCACACCTGCGGCACCACGCCCGACATGCGCACCTCGTTGTAGAAGATCCGCCCCGCCCCGCGGCGACCCGGGAACATCTGCACCTGCTCGGTGATCCGCGCGCCGGCCGAGTCGACCAGGTAGACCATCGGAATTCTCAGCTCCAGTGCCCGTTCCTGGATGCGCAGGATCTTCTCCACCGTCTTCGGCCCCCACGACCCCGCCTTCACGGTCGGGTCGTTGGCCATCAGCGCGACCGTCCTGCCATCGACCGTCCCCACGCCCGTCACGACCCCGTCGGCGCCCAGCCCGTCCTCGTTCCAGTTCGCCAGCAGCCCCTCCTCGGCAAGGCTGCCCTCGTCGAGCAGCAGCGCGATCCGCTCGCGCACCGGAAGCTTGCCCTGCTCGGCGGCCTTATCGCGGTGACGCTCCGGGCCGCCTTCAAGGGCTTTCCCGACCGCCGCCCTCAGATCGCTCATCGGCTCGGCCGCAGACCCTCTAGATCCCCGGGTTCTCGACCGGTGAGTCGCCCGAGTAGTCGTAGAACCCCATCCCCGACTTGCGCCCGTACCAGCCCGCGCTCAGCATCTTGCGCAGCACCGGCGGGCGCGCGAAGCGCCGCTCCCGGAACTCGTCGAAGAGCACGTCACAGATCGATCCGAGCGTGTCCAACCCGACGAAATCAGACAGCGTCAGCGGCCCCATCGGGTGTCCCGCCCCGGCCTTCATCGCCTCGTCGATCTCGCCGATCGAGCCCACGCCCTCTTCGTAGGCGCGCATCCCGTCGAGCAGATACGGCACCAGCAGACGGTTGACGATAAACCCCGCGCGGTCTTTCGTCGGTATCGCCAGCTTGCCCTCCGAAGAGGCGAACTCCCGCGCGGTCTCCAACGCCTCGTCGGATGTGGTCACGCAGCGCACGACCTCCACGAGCTTCATCACCTGCGCGGGATTGAAGTAGTGCAGCCCCACGAACCGGCCCGGACGACTCGTCACGGCCGCCTGGTCGATGACGGCCAGCGAGGAGGTGTTGGTCGCGAACACCGCCTCCGGCTTGACGATCTGATCCAGCTCCTTCCACATCTCAAGCTTCAGCTGAAGGTTCTCGGTGATCGCCTCGATCACCAGGTCGCAGTCGGCGAGGTCCTTGTAGTCGGTCGTGCCCTTGATCCGCCCGCGCACCGCATCGGCGTCCTGGAGCGAGGACTTGCCCTTCTCGACGGCACGCGCGAGCTGCTTCTCGATCTTGGCGATCCCCTTCGCAAGCGTCGCCTCGTCGACCTCGCGCAGCAGCACCTGATAGCCGCTCTGAGCCGCCACCTGCGCGATCCCGTGCCCCATCAACCCCGCTCCGAGCACGCCCACCTGCTTCAACTGCTGCGCCATCTGCCCTCCATTAGGTCTCCGATTGGACTCGGGAGCCTAGTACGATCGCCCCCATGACCCTTGTCACCACCGACGACCGCGGCCCCGTTCGCCACGTCGTCCTCAACCGTCCCGACAAGCGCAACGCGATGAGTCAGGCGTTGCTCGTGGAGCTTCGCGACACTCTGAGCGCGGCCGCCGCCGATGCTTCTGTGCACTGTGTCGTCCTACGTGGCGAGGGCCGAGTGTTCTCCGCCGGCGTCGACCTGAACGAGTTGGCGGCCTTCGCGGGCGATCCTGCGGTCCTGCGCCCCTTCCGAGGCGTGTTCCTGGACTGCGCCAACCTCTGCGAGTCGATGCCCAAGCCCGTCGTCTGTCAGATCCACCACACCTGCGTCGGCGGCGCCCTGGAGGTCGCGCTCGGCTGTGACCTGCGCATTGCCTCGGAGGGCTCCCAGTTCGGCCTGCCCGAGGTCCGCTTCGGGATCATTCCCGACGTCGGCGGCTCCTCCCGCCTGCCCGCCGTCGTCGGGCTGGGACGGGCGAAGGAGCTGATCATGACCGCCCGCACGATCGACGCGGCCGAGGCTCACAGCATCGGATTGGTCAATCGCGTCGTCCCCGCCGAGGAACTTGAGGCGGCCACGCAGGTGCTTGTGGGCGAACTGCTTGCCAACTCCCACATCGCCGTCGGGCGCGCGAAGCTCGTGATGGACGCCTCGGCACGGCCCTCGCTCTCACGGACCCTTGAGATGGAGGTCGTGGTTCAGGAGTACTGCGTGGCGGCGATGCGCGAGGCCGCGCGTGTGAGCGAGTCGGCCACTGAGACGGAGATCGTCGCCGGGTAGGAGGTGCGCATTCGGTGCGACGCCGTTGCACACGTTGCGGACTACGGCCTCTCCCCCATCGCTCGGTCAGCCAGGCAGATCCCGTTTGCCATCAGCCAGTGCACCTGCTCGTCACGGTCCTCGTCGGGTATGGCCCGTGCCAGTCCGAGCATCGCATACGCCTTCACACCCGCTGCCAGTCTGCGGTTCACGTCTTTGACGATTTCTTCTCTGATCTTCAGGCCGCTGTCGTAGAAGCGAATGTCCGTGATTCTGATCTCGGCCGCGATCATCGGCGAGCTCAGGACCAGGTAGAGCCTTTCGTATTTGATCCGCAACTTTGCCTGGACCAGTGGGACGACCGCAGGGGAGCGGTTGCCATGGTCGACCGGTACGACAAGCTTGCGCGGGCGGATCGCCACCAGGTCTGGGCCAAACGCGGTCTCGACGTCGTGGTGGCCAATGGCATCGAGCAATTCGAGATACTCCTCGGCCGTCACATCCCGAACGCGTCTGACTCTGCGTGGACTGAACTCGTGATCCTCGGTCTGCGGCCGCGTCGGGCGAGCCCTGACCGTGCCCAGATCGACGAGCGCTCCGACACCCAGTGGACCACCATTCTCGCGCAGCAGCGTGCGCGTGAGCGGATCCCCGGGCCCTGTCACCGGGCGAACGTGCCTGTAGCCTTCGAGGTCCACCCCCGCGACGCAAATGCGCCTGTCGGTCATGCGCGTCAGATGGTTGACGACGATCCGCACGACGTGCCTCGGGCGGCCTGTCAGAGGTGCACGATCTCGACGTCGGACCATCGCCCGGCGAGAAACTCGCCCACCAGTCGGCGATGACAGTGCTCGGCCCCGGCCTCGCTGCAAAGCAGTGCCGTGCGCCGCTCGAAGGCCGACTGCGTAAGCGCCTCGTGGATGCGGCGGCTCTCCATAAGCGCTCGAAACTCCCGCTCGTATGCTTCCCAGTCGCCTTTGCGCTTCTTGTAAGCATCAAGGATCTCCTGGGTGGGCGCGAGCAGCGGCTCGTGCTCGTAGACGGCTCCCACGAGCTCTCGTGCGAAGTAGGGAAGGTCCTGAGCCTTGGCAAACCCGGCGAGCTGCGAGGTGTTGTTCAGACGCACGTCGAGCAGGCGCTCGATACGGGCGTCGGTTAGGCGTGTGAAGAAACGCTCAGCCGTCGTCTGGGTGAAACCGATCGTATAGATCTCCACGGCAGTTCATCATGCCCGAACAGCATGTCCTGTGCGTGGTCGTCTCGCAACTGCACGGTGCGCTCGCTCAGCACATCCCCGTCCGGCAGGATATGGCGCAGTTCCGCGCCTCGATCGCACAGGACCTTGCCCACCAAGAGCCTGCGATGGCACTCGTGCGGTGCGCCACAGCTGCACAGAAGCACGATGCGATGCTCTGATGCTCCCCGCAGAACTCCTTCGATCGCCCGGTTGAAAGCGGGCTCGGCAGCCATCATGTCGTAGAGGGCATGGCCGTCGGCATCGACCTGGTCCTCGTGCCGAGGGCGCCCGCCGAGCGCGGAGCCCAGGAACGCGTAGCGTATGCCGCATGCCTCTACCGAGGCCCGCAACTCGTCGCGGTTGAAGTGCGGCGCGTAGCGAGAGTGCGGATGAGATCGCACATCCACGACATGCGCGATCCGGTGGCGGCGCACCAGGGCAAGCAACCCATCGACATCGTGGTTCGAATGCCCCACAGTCCACACTGTCTGTGGAATCCCCATTTGAAATCTCATGCTAGAGATGCCGCCTGACGTGATCGTGCAGACCACAGACCACTCGGTATCAGGACGAGGACGTACGTCAGTGCCACTCGATTGCGCCCGCCACCAGCGTATGGCTCCCAAGCGCCCGCCCCAGCACCTCCTGCGCCTGGCGTGCGCAGGCCACAAGCGCATCCAGGTCGATGCCCGTCTCGATTCCCATCTCGTGCAGCATCGAGACGAGATCCTCGCTGGCGATGTTCCCGGTCGCTCCCGCCGGCACCGGGCAACCACCCAGCTCGCCAAAGCTCGACTCAAAGCTGTCGATCCCGGCCTGGAGCGCCGCGAGGACGTTGGCGAGGCCCTGCCCGCGCGTGTTGTGAAAGTGAGCCGTCAGCTCGACCTCGGGCAGCCCGTTGCGCCACAGCGCAAACAGCTCCCCCACCTGGCGCGGGTTGGCCATCCCGGTCGTATCGCCGAACCCGATCTCCTGGGCGCCCGCGTCACGCAGGCGCGCAGCGATGTCGAGCACGCGCTCGGGCGGCACGCGACCCTCGTAGGGGCATCCGAACGCGGTCGAGATCACGCCCTCGCATCGCAACCCCTCGCTGCGGGCGCGCCCCAGCACGACCTCCAAGCCCGCCAGCGACTGGGCGATCGAGCGGTTGACGTTCTTTTGGTTGTGGGTCTCGGAAGCCGACATGAACACGTTGATCTCCTCGAACGCCGCCCTGCCGCCCCGCGCGCTCGCCTGCTCGCGCACGGCCAGCGCCCGCCCCAGGCCGCGCTCGTTGGGGATCAGCACGCTCACCGCCACCTCCGCCGGGATGTCGACCTGCGCCAGCACCTCCTCGGCGTCTGCCAGCTGAGGGATCACGTCGGGCCGCACAAAGCTCGTGACCTCCAGCCGCTTGACACCCGTCCGTGCGAGCGCGTCGATCAGCGCCACCTTGTGCTCGGTCGGGATCACCTCGGGCTCGTTCTGAAAGCCGTCGCGCGGACCGACCTCGCGAACCTTGACCGCGCCGGGAAGGCTCACCACATCGACAGCCCACCGCTGACATTGAGCGTCTGCCCGGTCACATACGAGGCATCCTCGCTCGCCAGGAACGCAATCGCGGCAGCGACCTCCTCGGGCTCGCCCGCACGGCCCATCACGGTGGCGTTGACCATCCCCTGCTTGAGCCGTTCGCCGATCTCGCCCAGCGTCTGCGGCGCGCTGTTCAGCAACGGCGTCTCGATCGGCCCCGGCGCGACGGCGTTGCAGCGCACGCGGTAGCGCGCGGACTCGCGAGCGATCGCCTTCGTGAACCCGATCACCCCGGCCTTCGCCGCGGAGTAGACGACCGAGCCCTGCGAGCCGACGCGACCGGCCTCGCTGGCGACGTTCACGATCGCACAGCCGCTGCCACGCTCCTGCATCCGCGGCAGGACGGCGTGCGTGACCGCGAGCACTCCGCGGAGGTTCACGCCGAGCACGAAATCCCACAGCTCCTCGTCGGAGTTCACGAAATATGAAAAGCGGTCGGTGCCGGCGTTGTTGACGAGCACGTCGATATCCCCGAGCGCATCGACGACGGCGGCCACTCCGCTTCGCACCGAGCGGGTGTCGGTAACGTCGAGCGCGCACGCGAACCCATCCAACTCTCCGGCGACCGCGCGCGCGCCTGCGACATCGAGGTCGCCGATCGCCACGCGCGCGCCCTCCGCGGCCAGACGCCGCGCCGCGGCGGCGCCGATGCCCGACGCTCCGCCGGTGACCAGCGCGGTCTTTCCTTCGAGCCTCACCCGCCGAAGCCTACGGGTTCCCGACGGACCTTATACTCGGCCGCCGTGCCCTCGCCGACGCCCTCCTCCATCGATGCGGTAGCCGTGGTCGGCGCGTCGGGCTCGCTCGGCTTCGGCCTCGCTCTCCGCCTCGCCCGTACGGGCGTTCCGATCGCGATCGGCTCGCGCGACCCCGAGCGCGCCGGCGAAACCGCGACGCGCGCAGCCGTCGCGATCCCGGACGGCTCGTTTGCCGGCTATGACAACGCCGGGGCGGTGCGTGAGGCGGACACGGTCATCCTGAGCGTCCCCTTTCGCAACCAATCCGAGACGCTCACGAACCTCCGGGATGCCCTGCGCCCCGGTCAGCTCTTGATCGATGCCACCGTCCCCTTGGCTGCCGCGGTGAGCGGCAAGGCGACGCGGATGCTGGGGGTGTGGCAGGGCTCGGCCGCCGAGCAGGCTGCCGAGATGGCGCCCGAGGGCGTTCGTGTCGTCTCGGCCCTGCACACCGTCAGCGCCGCCAAGCTGAGCGATCTCGACCGCGCGCTCGACGAGGACGTGCTCGTCTGCGGCGACGCGCGCGCGGACAAGCGCGAGGCGGCCCTGTTGATCGAGCGGATCGACGGCCTGCGCTGTGTGGACTGCGGACGCCTGGAGATGTCGCGCACGACCGAGTCGCTGACCGCGCTGTTGATCGGCGTGAACGCCCGCTACAAAGTCCATGCCGGCATTCGCCTGGCGGGTCTGCCCGATCCCACCTGGGAGTAACGTCAGGTGAGGCAGGGGCCAGGAGATGTGATGCGATGAGCGACAGCGGAGATGGATGGGCAGACGGAGATGTGGTCATCCTCGCCGGGGGCACCGGCGGCGCGAAGCTCGCGCGAGGCATGGCCGACGCGATCCGGACGCCCGAGCGCCTGACGGTGATCGCCAACACGGGCGATGACGTCGAGATCTACGGCGCCCACGTCTCGCCCGACCCTGATCTCGTGTCCTTCTGGCTCGCCGATCTGATCGACGAGCGCGGTTGGGGCCTGCGCGATGACACCTTCGCGGTCATGCACGGCCTGCGCGCACTCGGGAACGACGTGTGGTTCGACCTCGGCGACCGCGACCTCGCCTGGTGCTTGGAGCGCGCACGAATGCTGGACGAGGAGAAGCTCACCCCCACCGAGGCGCTGGCGCGTTTGAACGAGGCGATCGGCGTACGCTCACGCGTGCTGCCGATGAGCGACGACCCGGTACGCACATGGGTGCGCAACCCCTCCGGCCGGCACTCCTTCCAAGAGTTCATGGTCCGCGAGCGCGCCCAGGGCATCGTCGAGGGTCTCGAGTTCCGCGGCGCCGAGGAGGCCAAGCCGAGCGATCCGGCGCTGAGGGCGATCGCCGGCGCACGCGCGATCGTGATCGGGCCCTCCAACCCGCTGGCGTCGATCGCGCCGATCCTCGCCGTGCCCGGCATCCGCGAGGCAATCGCGGAAGCCCCCGCGCCCGTCGTCGCGGTCAGCCCGGTGGTGGGAGGGCAGATCCTGAAGGGCCCGACCGCCGCGTTCATGGCCTTCGCGGCGCTGGAGTGCAACGCTGACGGCATCGCCGACTTCTACGGCGAGCTGCTGGACGGGATCGTCGCCGACGAGAACGTCGCGCGCCTGCCCACCCTGCAGATCGACACGCGCATGGACGACGCCTCCGCACGCGCCCGCGTCGCCCGCCGGACGCTGGACTTCACGCTGGCGCTGGCGGAGTAGTCGCGGCCCGTGAAGCCGCTCGCAGCGCACTATCGTCTGCGCCATGCGCACCGCCGCGATCCTGCCCGTCAAGCGCTTCACCCGCGCCAAGCAACGCCTCGGCACAAGCGTCGCCGAGGAGCTGCGCGAGGACCTGGTGCGGGCGATGGTCGGGGACGTGCTCGCAGCGCTGAGCGAGACCGTTTCGATCGAGCGCACGATCGTCGTCACGCGCGAGGACTCCGTCACGGGGGCGGCGCGCTACATTGGGGCCCTGGTGGTGGAAGACAGCGCCGAGGAGAGCCAGAGTGCGGCGGTAGCCCTCGGCGTCGAGCGAGCTCTCGCGGAAGGGTTCGAGCGCGTCCTTTGCGTCCCCGGCGACTGCCCCGCCCTCGATCCCGCCGAGCTCGACGCGCTGCTGGGCTCCTCTGCCGACGGTTGCGAGGACGAGTCCGGCGTCGCAACCGACGGGCCCGCGGTGACTATCGTGCCCGACCGTCACGGAACGGGGACCAACGGCCTGCTGCTCTGCCCCCCGGACACCATCCTCGCGAGCTTCGGAGCAGACAGCTGCGAGCGTCACCTCGCGCTCGCGCGCGAGGCAGGCGCGGCCTGCCGAATCGAGCGTCCCTCCTCGCTGCTGCTCGACATCGACACCGGCGAGGACCTCGCCGCGTTGCGCGAGCGACTGTCCGGGCCCCTTACGGGCGCGCTGCGGACACGGGCCGTGCTCGGCTTGGCGGCGGGACCAGCAGACCTCGCCACCCTCGCCGAAGCGGGCTGACCGAGCGTTCGGCGTGACCGGCGACGAGCACCACCGCCATCTGCGTGCGATCGCTCTGGGCGGACTCCCGGAGGTGCGCCCCGGAGATGACCTCGGGGAATTGATCGTCGCGGCGCTCGGCGAGGGTCGATCATCCGGGCTCTTGCGAGACGGCCAGATCGTCGCGGTGGCGCACAAGGTCGTCTCCAAGGCCGAGGGTTCGCTCGTCCAACTGGCCGGCGTCCAGTCCGGCGCGCGCGCCCGCGAGCTGGCCAAGGAGCAGGGCAAGGACCCGCGCGCGGTCCAGGTAGTGCTCGATCAATCCGCGGAGATCGTGCGCGCTGAGCGGGAGGTGCTGATCTGTCGCACACACCACGGGTTCGTGTGCGCCAACGCCGGCGTCGACGCTTCGAACGCATCGGATGCCGACACTCTGGTGCTCCTCCCACGCGACCCCGATGCCCGCGCACGAGAGCTGCGCGCCCGTCTGCACGCGCTGACCGGCGTGAAAGTCGCCGTGCTGATCACCGACAGCTTCGGGCGCGCTTGGCGTCACGGACAGTGCGACGTGGCGCTCGGCTGCGCCGGGATGATTCCGCTGGACGATTGGCGAGGACGAACCGATGCGAGCGGCGTTGAGCTGCGCGCAACGTGGCTGGCCGTCGCCGACGCCGCCGCGGCGACCGCCGACCTGGCGCGCGCGAAGGACTCCCGCGAGCCCGTCGTCTTGATCGAGGGCCTCGAGCGGTTCGTCACGGCCGACGACGGTCCGGGTGCGGCCGCGCTGCTGCGCCCGCTGGAGGAGGACATGTTTCGTTAGGAGAATCGGGCGAGCCCCTCGGCGCTGTCGGGGCCTGTCGGTGCTCCTCGGTAAGGCCACCTCTTATCGATCGCGCCCGATCGATCGACGATCAGGAGGCCGCGACGGCGACCGGCAACTCGTAGCGCCGCACAGTCTCATACAGCGTCGTGCGCTCGGCCGCCGGGCGCCCGGCGCGGTGCGCCGCCGAGACGAGCTCCTCGGGGTCGAGCTTGGTCCCGTGATAGCTGCCGGCGAGGCGGCTGATCGACTCCTCCATGAGCGTGCCGCCGAGGTCGTTGACGCCCCAGCGCAGCGCCTCGGTGGCGGCGTCTAGGCCCATCTTCACCCAGCTGGCCTGCAGGCTTCCGATCGTGCGCCCGAGCGCCAGACGAAAGACGGCGGTGTGCTTGAGGTTCTCCTCGCGCGAGATCTCCTCCACGCCGTGGGTGCGACCGAGGAGCGTCTGGAAGGGGATGAATGACAGCGGCACGAACTCGGTGATCCCGCCGGTGCGCTCCTGCAGCTCGCGCACGACGCGCATGTGCTCGGCCAGCTCCCACGGCTCCTCGATGTGGCCGAACATGACCGTCGAAGTGGAGCGCAGTCCGGCGCGATGCGAGGCTTCGATGATCTGCACCCAGCGGGCGACCGGCAGCTTGTTCGGCGAGATCCGCTCGCGCACGCCATCGTGCAGCACCTCCGCGGCGGTGCCCGGCGTCGAGCCCAGGCCGGCGTCGCGCAGCCGCGCGAACACCTCGCTCGGCTCAAGGCCTGAGATGTCGCACATGTGCGCGATCTCCATCGGACTGTACGCGTGCAGGTGCAGTCGCGGCGCGAGCTCCTGGGCGAAGCGCAGCCACCCGAGGTAGTCCTCGAGCGTCCAGTCCGGGTGGATGCCCGACTGGATGCACAGCTCGGTGGCGCCGTAGTCGATCGCTTCGTGTACGCGCCGAGCGAACTCTTCGCGGTCGTGCTCGTAGGCGTCGGGCGAGCGCTTGCCCTGCCCGAAACCACAGAAGGCGCAGCCGACGGTGCAGACGTTCGAGACGTTGATGTTGCGGTTGACCACGAACGTGACCGTCTCCCCCGCGAGCTCTGAGCGCAGCTCGTCGGCGGCCTCGCGCATCGCCTCGATCGCCTCCGGACGCGTCTCGGCGAACATCGCGGTCAGCTCCTCGGCGCTCAGCGCGACGCCGTCACGGCCCCTGCCGGTCGCACCCGCGACGAGGTCCGGACGGATCGGCGGAGCGCCGCTGGCGGTCGGGTCGGTGCGACCCGAGCCGTGGCGCGGGATGAAGCTCCAGTACTTCGCCTTGATCGTGTCGAGCACGCCCGGCGCGACCCACTCGGGGTCGATGTACTGCGGATAGACGCACAGGCGCTCGGTCAGCGCGACGCCGTCGCGCTGCAGCTCCTTGCGCACCTGATGGGGCGAGGGAAAGGGGTGCTCCGGGGAGATGTGATCGCCGTTGGCCGAGAGGCCGCCGAGGTCGGTGGCGCCGGCGGCGACGAGCTCTGACCACCAGTCGGCGAGGTTTGGTGGGATCTGGATGCCGACGTCCGGCATCAGCCGCTTGGTCTCGGCGATCAGGCGCTTCATGTCCTCGATCGACACCGAACACGCCCAGTCGGGCAGCGGCAGGTCCGGCCGCTCGAACGCCGCGGGATCATCCCCCTCGCCGGCGACGCCCGTCTGCCAGTAGGCGCGCGCCGCGGCGTCGGCGATCTCGGCCGGCTCCTGCCCGTAGTAGCGCTGGTGCGGGACGAAGTTCTGCAGGATCACCTCCTGCAGATGCCCGTGCTCGGCGTGCACCGCCGCCAGCGCTTCCAGCGATTCGATGCGCTCCTGCTCTGACTCGCCGATCCCTATGAGGATGCCGCTCGTGAACGGGATCTTCAGCTCACCGGCGGCGCGGATCGTCTGCAGGCGCCGCTGCGGGTGCTTGGTCGGTGAGCCGGCATGCACCGTCTGCATCAGACGCTCGGAGATCGACTCCAGCATCAGCCCCTGCGAGGCCGTCACCTCGCGCAGTCGCGCCAGGTCCTCGCGCGAGAGCACGCCGAGGTTCGTGTGCGGCAACAGACCCCGCTCGAGCGCTCGCTCGCACGTCCAGACGACGTAGGCCGTGAAATCCTCGTGCCCGTACTCCGCCAGCCGCGCGCCGACCTCTAGGTTGACTTCGGGCTTCTCGCCGGTGAGCACGAGCAACTCCTTGACCTGACGCTTGGCGGCGCCGTCGAGGATCTCGACGACCTCGTCGGGCGAGTACAGATGCGCCCGGTGCGTGGCGAATGCGCAGTACTTGCAGTAGCACTGGCAAGTCCGCGACAGCGACAGCGTCAGATTGCGCGAGAAGGTGACTCTGCGGCGCACCCTCCGCAGTGTATGACCAGCGGGTCCGTCCGACCGGATTCGTAAGTTGCCCGGCATGTCCGAAGACACACTTCGCCGTGGCCTAGCCGAGATGATCGGCGCGTTCACACTCACATTCATCGGGGCCGGGGCGGCCGCGGCCGCCGGCGGCGCTCACGACACGACGCTGATCGGCGTGGCCATCGCCAACGGGCTGGCGATCGGCGTGATGGTGTGCGCGCTCGGATACATCTCGGGCGGGCACTTCAACCCGGCAATCACTTTCGGCTTCCTGATCACCCGGCGGATCAAGCCGGCGCTTGCAGGCGTCTACTGGGTCGCGCAGTTCGGCGGCGCCGCGCTCGCCGCGCTGCTCGTCCGGGATTTGCTTCCCCGGGCCAGCACCGAAGCCGTCAATCTGGGCGTGCCTGCGCTCGGCCACGGCGTGGACGCCGGCTCGGGGTTCTTGCTGGAGGCAATCTTCACGTTCTTCCTCGTGCTCGTCGTTTTCGGCGCGGCCGTGGACACGCGCGGCCCGTTCAACGCAGTGGCAGGCCTGGCGATCGGCTTGACGATCTCGATCGACGTGCTCTTCGGCGGGCCGTTCACCGGCGCCGCGATGAATCCCTCGCGCGCCTTTGGGCCGCAGCTCGTGGGCGACCATTGGGCCAACGGCTGGGTTTGGTACGCCGGGCCCGTGCTCGGAGGGGCGGTGGCGGCGCTGCTCTATCACTTCCTCTTTATGCGCGAGCCCGCGCCGGGCGGATCGTCCGAGCCCCGGCCCAGCCGGTCAAGCTAGCAGCGGCATGTCTGAAAATGCGCCGGGGACGGGCAAGGGCGTATACCTCGCCCGGCACGGCCGGACGGCCTACAACCTCGAGGGGCGCTTTCAGGGGCAGCTGCCGGTGCCGCTGGACGAGTTGGGACGCGAACAGGCACGCGGATTGGCCGAGCGCGCCGCCGCGCACGGGTTCGCGGTGCTGTGGTCGAGCACGCTGTTGCGCGCGCATGAAACCGCCGCGATCGTCGCCGCCGAGATCGGATTGGAGCCGAGGCCGGACGCGCGGCTGATAGAGACGGACGCGGGCGACTGGACGGACCGGTCTTTCTCCGACGTCCAAGCCGAGGCCCCCGAGCTGTTTGCCAAGTTCATCGCCGGCGACCCCGCGTTCGCGTTTCCCGGCGGCGAGTCCTTTTCCGAGCAGGAGGTACGCGTGGGCGCGGCGCTGGACGAGATCGAACGGGGACCCCTGCCGGCGCTGGTGGTCTGCCACGGCATGGTCATCCGCGCGGCGCTCTCGGGACGCACAGGCCATTGGCTGCCGAACGGCCAGCGCGTCCCCAACGGCGCGCTCGTGCCGCTTGACCCCGAGGAGCTTGCGCGCACCGATCTCGGCGGCGAAGGCGCGACGCAGGCGAGTTGAATCTGACGGCAGAGCCCGGAAGTCAGGAAATCGTCGCTCCCTTGTCACAAAGTTGGCACATTTGTGATTCCCGTGCCACACATGCTTGTTCAGCATCGAGGATGTGTTCGAGGCCATCCTCACGATTCCACCGCTACCCGACCTGCTCGCTGTGTTTGGCGCCGGTATGACAGTCATCGGAGGTGTCGTCGGCTGGTTTTCGGAGAGAACGAAATGGCGGCGATCGTTGGAAAATCTCTCCCTGGGTGCGACCGTGGGTGGCGTTTTCGGGCTCATGCTCGCCTTCGTGGCTTACCTGGCCGTCAAGCTCGTCAACGGATAGGATGGTGAGCATGGAACGACTGAAGTTGTTTGCGGTTTCGCTGGTAGCGGTGGCCGTGTTGGCGTTTGCCGCCGATGTGTTCCTCGCAGGCGTACACGCCGAGATTGGCTGGTACTACGGGGTAGGACTTTGCCTTGGAGGGCTTGGGGTCCTGCGCGTAATGGCTCCGCATATCGTCATCCCCACTCGCAATTCCGAGCGCGTATCGCCGAGCCATAAGTCGCGCACTAACCCACCAACCGCGTGACGAGTTCGCCACCCTCGCGGGCCATGCGCGAGCGGGGGACGACCAGATCGAACCCGGCGCTCTCCGCCCGTTTACGCGCCCGCACATCGACGTGCGAGTAAAAACCGAGCGTCTCGACTGAGCTCAGCGCGCCCTCACCGGCCAGGGTTTCCACGATCCCCGCTCCGTCCAACTCCGCGTCGGTCAGGTCCACCACGAGTACGTCCGCCACGGGCTTGTCCGTCTCCCCGAGCCGTGCCCGCAACCGTGCCTCGTCTGCGATCAGCTCGACCTCGTTGCCCGCCGCGCTGAGATCACCCTGGATGCGCGACCCGAACAGCAGGTCGGCGGTGAGCGCGAGCACTCGCGCCATCGCTACAGCGCGCGTATGCGCTGGAACTCTTCGCGCGCGGACTGCGGGCGGCCCCACATCTGCGTGACCTCCGCGCGACCCGAACGCAGCTCGCGCACGGCCATCTCGCCCGCGATGCCGGCGTCGTCCAGAAGCGCCAGCGTGCCATGCGTGGTGGGCGCCGAGGCCGCGTGGCCGAAGCGATGAGCCACGAGCAGGCGCCAGTGCCAGTCGTTGTGGGAGTAGGGACGCGCGTTGCAGGCGACCAGATAGACGGCGGCTTCGACGTAGCGCGACTCGTCGGTGAGACGCAGGTCGAGCTCGAGATCGGTCCAGTCGTCCGGCAGCGAGTCGACGATCTCCTGGAAGTCCGTGGCGAGGCCCATTGGGGGAAGCCTAGCGAGGCGCGAGCTATCCTCGGATTTTGATGGCCACAAACAATGGCAATCACGCGCTGGCAGCGATGCAGGCGACTGCCGAGTACTCGGTGCTGGTCGAAGGATGCGGCCTAATAGACCGCTCCGAGCGTGGCAAGCTCGCGCTGACCGGTTCCCAAGCGAGGGAGTTCCTCGACGGTCAGGTCACAAACGCCGTCGCGCACCTTCGACCCGGCGATGGCTGCTACGCCGCCTTCCTGACTCATAAGGGCAAGATGCTCGGCGATATGCGCATCCTCGCCGCGGGCGAGCACCCAACGAGCCCGCCGGAGGAACTGCTGCTCGACACCGAGCGCGTGGCGCTGCAGGCGCTGTTCGACATGATTCGCCGCTTCAAGATCGGCTACGAGGTCGAGCTGCACAAGCGCACGCTCGAGCTTGGCATGTTCTCATTGGTCGGACCAGCCAGCGGCGCCGTGGTGAGCATGGCGCTCGACCCAGATTACGGGGAAGGTCCTGTCGTGGGAAAGGGGCTCGACCTCCCGGAAATCGAGCACAGCCACCGGGTTGCTCACATCGCAGGGTGCACGGTACATATCGTGTTCACCATCAACGCCCGCGGTGTCGACGTGATCTTCGACACCTCCGACCGGGACTCCATATGGAACGCCCTACTTGACAGCGGCGCACAGCCAATCAGTGAGAAGGTAGCCGAGATCGTGCGCGTCGAGCGCGGTCGCCCGCGCTACGGGGTGGACATGGACGAGGGAACGATCCCCCAGGAGGCGGGGCTGAACGAGCGCGCGGTGAGCTTCACCAAGGGCTGCTACGTCGGCCAGGAGACGGTCGCGCGCCTCTTCTACAGAGGCAAGCCCAACCGCCTACTGCGCGGCCTGCGCCTGAGCGAGCCGCTGCCGACGGGAGCGGAGCTGCGCCTGGGCGAGAAGCCAGTGGGACGCTTGAGCAGCTCAGTGCTCTCCCCCAGGTTCGGCCCGATCGGTCTGGGGCTCGTGCGTAGCGAGGCGCAGGTCGGAGCGAGCGTGTCGGTTGGAGACGGAGCCCAGAGCGCGACGGTCGTCGAGCTGCCCTTCCGGACCTGAGCCGGGCGTCGCACCGCGCGCGAGCTCCGGCGCGCTCATCACGGCCGCGCGTGCCCGGGTAGGATGCGTACTCGACAACAGTCCCCGACACGCGAGGTTGAAGAACACGTGGCCGCGATCGATCTGCAACGAGTATCCGAGGTAAGCGCCGAGCCGGGCGAGCTGCCCAAGACGATGGCCGCCTGGGTCATCCGCGAGGAGCGCTTCGGCGAACCGAAGGACGCGTTTCAGCTGGAGGAGATCGAGGTGCCCGAGCCGGGCGCCTTCGAGGTGATCGTGCGCGTGATGGCGGCGGGCGTGAACTACAACAACGTGTGGGCCGCGCTCGGCAAGCCCGTGTCGGTGATGAAGTACGGCGACCATCCCGAGTTCGGCCACCACATCGGCGGCTCGGACGCGTCGGGGATCGTGTGGAAGGTCGGCGCCGGCGTGACCCGCTGGAAGGTCGGCGACGAGGTGGTCGTGCACTGCAACCAGGCCTCCTACGAGGATCCCGAGGTGCACGGCCTCGACCCGATGGCGGCGCCCTCGCAGAAGATCTGGGGCTATGAGACGACGTGGGGCTCGTTCGCGCAGTTCACGAAGGTCCAGGCCCAGCAGCTGCTGCCCAAGCCCCACTCCCTGACCTGGGAGGAGGCCGCCTCCTACGGCCTCGTGTACTTCACCGCCTATCGCATGCTGATCACGCGCTGTCAGCTGCAGGCCGGCGCGAACGTGCTGATCTGGGGCGCAGCCGGCGGCCTGGGGGTGTTCGCCACGCAGATCTGCGCCGCCGCGGGCGCGAATTGCGTCGGGGTCGTCTCATCGCCGGAGAAGGGCGAGCTGGTCAAGCGCCTGGGCGCCGTGGACTACATCGACCGCGGCGAGTTCGCGGGCATGATGCGCAAGGGCGGCGAGAGCCCCGAGGAGGAGAGGGCTCGCTTCAGGGTCTCCCTGGGCTTCGCCAAGCGCGTCAAGGAGATCCTCGGCGACGCTCCCGACATCGTCTTCGAGCACGTCGGCAAAGCGACCTTCCCGACCTCCGTGTTCACCGCCAAGACGTTCGGCAAAATCGTGATCTGCGCGGGCACGACCGGCATCGATCTCGACTTCAACGTCGCCTATCTGTGGATGCGCCAAAAGGAGATCCTCGGCTCGCATTTCGCGAACGCGTATGAGTGCACGAAGGCCAACGAGCTGATCGAGTCGGGCCAGATCCGCCCCGTGCTGTGGCGTACGCTCGGCTTCGAGGGCGTGGCCGAAGCCCACCAGCTGATGCTCGAAAACAAGCATCTGGGCAAGATCTCGATCCTCGTCGGCGCCGATGCCGAGGGTCAGGGCAAGACCGCCGAGGGCCCGGGCGCGATACGTGCAGAGGTCGGAGCCTGATGTCCGATAGCCGGCGTCATACGGCGTCCTCAGTCGCTCGCGTACGTAGTACGCCACGCTCCCTGCGTCCTTGTCTGACTTGGCTCTCGAACATCAGGAGTGCGAGTTCGCAAACGAGGAGGGCTGCGTGATGGCCGGCGGGATCGACAGGCCCGGAACGGTGATTGTCCCGTGGTACGCCACGGGCTTTCAGGGCAACGCGCTTGAGGCGGCGCTGAACGAGGTCGCGCCGCTCGCGCTGCGCTACGGCGCGAGTTCCTACGCCGTCTACCGCGCGCGCGACGATCGCTACAAGCTGCAGCAGCTCGCGGCCTTCGAGCGCAATCTCGACTGGGAACGCTACTGGGAAGGCCCGGAGATGATCGACCTGCGGGTGCGCTTCTCCGGGGCCTTTCAGGTGCCGATCCTCTACGGATGGTGGGATCTGACCGTCAGCGGCGGCCTGTCCGCCGAGCCGACCTCGACCGGCAACGGTCAGACCAACGGCCACACTGGCGGCGTCACCTCGCCAGCGGCGCCATAGTCAGACCCGCGCCCTTCAGCTGCTCCCAGTAGTGCTCGGCGCGCTCCTGGTGGCCGCTGAAGACGATCGCCTTGCCGGCATTGTGGATCACGTTGGCGATCTCGTGCCCGCGCTCGAGCGTGGTACCGGGGATGTAGCGCGCGAGCGTGCGCGCGACGTGGTCGAAGGTGTTGTGATCGTCGTTGCGCACGATCACCTTCCAGGATTCGCCCAGGCCGCCTCCGGGCGGCCCCACACGGGGGAGTTCGATCGTCTGACTCATGGGATCGGAGGATAATGGGCGCGACCCGTCCGTACAATGCTTGTATGGACGAGATTCGCAACCCGCGCCTGCCCGAGCGCGACCGACCGTGGATGATGCGCACCTACGCCGGCCATTCGACGGCGAAGGCTTCGAACGAGCTGTACCGGCGCAACCTGCAAAAGGGCCAGACCGGCCTGTCGGTCGCGTTCGACCTGCCCACCCAGACCGGCTATGACCCCGACGACGAGCTGGCACACGGCGAGGTCGGCAAGGTCGGGGTGCCCGTGTCTCACCGCGGCGACATGGCGGCCCTGATGGACGGAATCCCGCTCGGGGAGATGAACACCTCGATGACGATCAACGCGACCGCGGCGTGGCTGCTGGCGCTGTACATCGTAGCCGCCGAGGAGCAGGGCGTCAGCCAGGAGCTGTTGCAGGGTACGACGCAGAACGACATCGTCAAGGAGTTCCTCGCACGTGGCACCTACGCGTTCGGACCGGCGCCGTCGCTGCGACTGATCGCCGACATGATCGCCTACACGGTCGAGCACGTACCGAAGTGGAACCCGATCAACATCTGCTCTTACCACCTGCAGGAGGCCGGCGCGACGCCCGTGCAGGAGATCGCCTACGCGATGAGCAACGCGATCGCCGTGCTCGACGCGGTGCGCGAGCGCGTCCCCGCTGAGCGCATGGGTCAGGTGTTCGGTCGCATCTCGTTCTTCGTGAACGCGGGCGTGCGCTTCGTCGAGGAGCACGCGAAGCTGCGCGCGATGGGGATCCTGTGGGAAGAGCTCGGGCGCGAGCGTTATGGCGTGAGCGATCCCAAGCATCTGCGCTTTCGCTACGGCGTGCAGGTCAACTCGCTCGGGCTGACCGAGGCCCAGCCGGAGAACAATGTGCAGCGGATCGTGCTGGAGGCGCTGGCGGTCACGCTCGGGCGCGGCGCGCGCGCGCGGGCGATGCAGTTGCCTGCGTGGAACGAGGCCCTGGGGCTGCCCAGGCCGTGGGATCAGCAATGGTCGCTGCGCATCCAGCAGGTGCTCGCGTATGAGACCGACATCCTCGAGTACCCGGACATTTTCGAGGGCTCGCACGTGATGGACGGGCTCGTTGCCGAGCTGCTGGACGGCGCACGCGCGGAGATGGCGATCGTGGCCGAGCACGGCGGCGCGGTCGAAGCCGTCCCTTACATGAAGGGCGCGCTCGTGGACGCCCACCGCGAGCGCATCCAGCGGATCGAGTCGGGCGAGCAGACCGTGGTCGGGCAGAACCGGTTCACCGAGACCGAGGACTCGCCGCTGACCGCCGGCGGGGACGGCGGGATCCTGGTCGTGGACCCGGCCGTGGAAGCCGAGCAGATGCAGGCGGTCCGCCGCTGGCGCTCCGAGCGCGACCAGGCCGCCGTGGACACCGCGCTGGCCGAGCTCGCTCGAGTGGCGACGCTCGCGGACGAGCCGGCGGGCGACGGGGCAGCGACCGGGGCGGGCTCAGAGACCGAGAACCTGATGATTCCGACGATCGCAGCCGCCCGTGCGGGCGCAACCACGGGCGAGTGGGCGCGCACGCTGCGCGAGGTGTTCGGCAGTTACCGGGCCCCGACCGGCGTGGGTGAGGCTGCGCCCGCATCCGGTGACCTCCAGCTGAGCGAGCTGCGCGACCGGGTCGCCACGCTGAGCGAGAGTTTGGGGCGCCGGCCGAAGATCCTCGTGGGCAAGCCGGGCCTGGACGGACATTCCAACGGCGCCGAGCAGATCGCCGTGCGCGCGCGCGACGCCGGCATGGACGTCGTTTATGAGGGCATCCGCCTGACGCCCGCGCAGATCGCCGCCTCGGCACGCCAGGAGGGCGTGCACGTGATCGGCCTGTCGATCCTCTCGGGCTCGCACCGCGAGCTGATCCCGGCGGTGATCGACGCCCTGCGTGACGCGGGAGTCAGCGCGCCGGTCGTCGTAGGCGGGATCATCCCCGACCAGGATGTCGCCCCACTGAAGCAGGCGGGCGTCGCGGCTGTGTATACGCCGAAGGACTTCGACATCACCGAGATAGTCAGCGACATCGTCGAGCTCGTCGCAGCGGACGCGGAGCGCTCGCGCAGTGACGCGCCCGCCACCGTGGCGTGAGCGTGGCGCCGCGCCCGACCCAGCCCTCCCGGCTGGGCGCCCCTGTGGTCGGGGCCGCCATCGGCGCACGCTTGCGCGCACGCGATCTGAGCGCGGCGCCGGACGCGCTCAACCTGCTGGAGAGCAGCACCTGGAAGGACCGCGAGCAGGCGGCGACATTGCTGGCAGCGCTCTCCCCCGCGGCACTCGGGAGCGAGGCGCCGGGACACATCGTCGGCGTCACCGGCCCTCCCGGCGCCGGCAAGTCGACGCTACTGTCGGCGTTGTTGCGCGCGTGGCGCGATCGAGGCCTGACGGTGGCGATGCTCGCCGTCGATCCCAGCTCTCGCCGCTCAGGAGGATCGTTGCTGGGCGATCGTGCGCGCATCGACTTCGATCCCTCCGACGCGGGCGTGTTCATCCGCTCGACCTCCGCCGGCGAGCAGCTCGGCGGTCTCGCCTCGGCCACCCGCGCCGCCGCGCAGGCGCTCGCGGCAGCGTTCGACGTGGTCGTGATCGAGACCGTCGGCGTGGGCCAGGCCGAGACCGATGTCGCCGACGTGGCCGATACGGTCGTCGTGGTCGTGCAGCCCGGCAGTGGCGACGTGCTGCAGTTCTTGAAGTCGGGAATCATGGAGATCCCCGACGTCCTCGTGGTGACCAAGGCAGATCTCGGACAGGTGGCGGTGCGCACCAGACGCGACCTGAGCGCGGCGCTGCGCTCGCTCGGCTCGCGCGCCACACGGGTGATCGCGGTCTCATCGCTGCCCCCGGCGCAGGGTGTGGAGGAGCTGCTCGCGGCGCTTGCGGCCCATCGCGCGGAGCTGGATCTAGCCGAGCGGCGTCTGCATGCTCGACGGGCGAGCGCCCTGGCCGACTATGCGCGCGAGCACGGCGAGCGCGGGCTCAGCGCCCTCGGCGGGCGGCGCGCGGCGCAGGCGGCGCTCGCCGAGCAGGACCCGGGAGCGGACGTGCCGTCCCTCGTATCGGCGTTGGAGCGCCTAGCGGCCGGCTGAGATGGCGCGCGATCTGCTGACGATGTTCGGCGCGTTCGCGCTCGCCGCCGCGCTGGCGGGAGCGCTCGGAGCCGTCAACCTCGGCACGGCGCTGGCGTTCGGGCAGATCGCGTTTGCCGTGGCGACGGTCTACGTGATCGTCAAGCGCTGAGCGCTCGCCAAGCCCGCACCGCCCGCCCTGAACCTGCGTCCGCCGGGGCGCCAGCGCGTAGGCTCCTGAACAGATGCTCGTCCTGATCGGCTTCGCAGTCCTCGCCGGCGCCGGCACCGCGCTGTCGCCGTGCGTGCTGCCAGTGCTTCCCGCGCTGCTCTCGGCCGGAGGGGTCGGCGGTCGGCGCAGGCCGCTGGGAGTGGTGCTCGGGCTGATGATTACGTTCACGATCACGATCGTGGGCATAGCCGAGGTCGTCGGTGGGGTCGGCCTCGGCTCGGACCCGCTGCGCGATCTCGCCGTCGCGGTACTGCTCGTGACCGGCCTGACGTTGATCGTGCCGGGACTGGCCGACGGCCTGGAGGCGCGCATGTCTCGGCTGGCACGCTTTGGCCCGCGCACGGGCGGCGACGGGTTCGCCTCCGGACTGCTCGTGGGCGCAGCGCTCGGGTTCGTGTACACGCCCTGCGCCGGGCCGATCCTGGCGGCGGTGATCTCAGTCAGCGCGGCGTCGGGGCGCACCGTGGCGGTGGCGATCGCCTACGCGTTCGGCTCCGGTGTAGTGCTGCTTGCGCTCACGCTCGGCGGGCGCAGCCTGTTCGACCACATCCGCCGTGCCGGCCGCGGTCCGACACTGCAGCGCGCGCTGGGCGCGATCATGGTGATCACCGCGCTGGCGATCGCGACCGAACTGGACGTGAACTTCGACCAGTACGTCGCCCAGCACATCCCCGAAGTCAACCTCACGGCGTCGCTGGAGAAATCGCACGCCGTCGAAAGCCGCCTGCACGAGCTCAGCGGCCACAGCGCGAAGTTCCAGGCGAGCACGGCCACCCCTTCGGAGCCGCACAACGTCAGCCAGGCCAAACTGCTGGCGGACGCGCACGGCCTGAAAGACCTCGGCCAAGCGCCCGAGTTCACGGAAACGGAGGACTGGTTCAACACCCCCGGCGACCGACCGCTCTCGCTCGCGGGGCTGCGCGGACACGTCGTATTGGTCGACTTCTGGACCTACACGTGCATCAACTGCATCCGCACGCTGCCCTACCTGAAGGCGTGGGACTCCACCTACCGCCGTGACGGCCTGACGATCGTGGGCGTGGAGACGCCCGAGTTCGCCTTCGAGCACGACGCCGGCAACGTCGCCCATGCGATCGACCAGTTCGGCATCCGCTATCCGGTCGTGCAGGACAACGAAATGGGCACCTGGAACGCCTACGGCAACGAGTACTGGCCGGCCGACTACCTGATCGACGCCTCCGGGCACGTCCGTTATGCCGCGTTCGGCGAGGGCGACTACGGCAAGACCGAGACCGCGATCCGCGCGCTGCTCGCCGAAACCGGCGCGCAGGTCGGCGGCATGAGCCGGCCGACCGACGTGATCGTGCCCTCCGAACAGGCGACTCCTGAGACCTACCTCGGCACCGGGCGCGCGCAGGGATGGATCGACGGGCCCCACGCCGGCACGCACGACTACGGCCCCGGACCGTATCCACATCTCGGTCTCAGCGAATTCGCCTACACCGGTACCTGGAGCATCGCCGAACAGCCCGCCGTAGCCATGTCGAACGCAGGCATCGAAGTCCACTTCCAGGCGAAGAACGTCTATCTCGTGCTCAGCTCGGCCAAAGACCGCCCGCTGGGAGTGCAAGTGCTGCTCGACGGGCGTCCGATCCCCGCGGACGACGCGGGGGCCGATGTGCGTGGAGGCGTGGTCACGGTGCGCGGGCAGCGCCTGTATACGCTCGCCTCGCTCCCGCGCGACGAACAACACCGCCTGACGTTGCGCTTCGCGCCGGGGGTGACCGGTTACGCGTTCACGTTCGGGTAAGGCCCCACACGAGCCCGGCGGAGCATCCGGCCTACAATGAAGCCGATGGAGGGCTCATTGTCTGAGACGAGCGCCCGCAGCTGGCTGCGTTGCTACCGCTGCTGGTCCCAGGACCTGGAGGTTCAGGTCCATTACGAGGGGATCCACAAGATCGATCCCGACTCAGGCGAGCGCTCGGAAGTCGTAGACGAGTTGCAGGAGGCGGTGGTGCAGTGCCTGGACTGCATGCACGACCAGCCCCACCTCGGTTTCAACAACGGCCGCGTCGAACCGATCGAAGACCGCTGGGAGCGCATGATCGCGGGCACGCCCTGGGTGGCGTCGTGCACGGTCTCGGTGGACGCCGACGACGTCGAGAGCTGCTCGGGGCCGGAGGCCGGCGACGCACTCTCCTACGCCGCCTTCGGCGATCACGGCGTGCGCGAGTTCTTCACGCACGTGCGCTTCCACAAGCACGAAGAGGACGCGCGCATCATCGTGCACCTGCTCGTAGAGCTGTACGCGCGCTCGCTGGAGGAGGCCACGGAGGTGCTCGAGTCCTCCGCCCGCGGGGTACTGACGATCACCTCGCTGGCCGAGGAGTCACGCCCGCCGGCGGCGGCCGGCGAGTTCCACGGCCACGAATAGCGCTCCGTTTAGCCTACTTGGCCTGATAGGTGACGTAGCCCTTGTTGTTCTGCTGGGTGACCGCGAACGGCGTTGTGTTCTTGCCGACGGTCGCGATGCACGTGAAGTTACGCCCCTTCTCCTGGGGCACAATCTTGGGGCAGATGACCCTGGCGTGAACGTGACGCTGACTGAGGATGCTCTTCTCGATCGCCAGCTCGATGTGAGGGGTGTTCAGATTGACTTTCGCCGCGGTGCTGCTGCTGGAAGACGTCGAGGAACCGCAGGCCGCGAGCATCGTCGAGATCGCAAACGCGAGGACGAGCGCCACTGATCCCCACACGCCGCCGCCCCGACCGATCGTGGTCGGTATCTCAGATGTCGTCAGCTGGGATGGCACGCTAGTCGTTCAGATTCGCGGGCGCTTGCCGATCACCTTCCCCGATCGTCGCCGAGATGTACGAAGGCGCACGTCAAGGGCTCGGCATCCTCGCTTCGACGCTGTCCGGCGCGGCTCCTGCAAGGCGCATTGCAGCTACAGGGATCATCCCGAACGGCCCGACACAACCCGAGTTCGCGCCCAGATAACCCAGCATTCATGCGCCTTTCACCCGATATCGTCGGTCCGCACCAGGGACGGCGCTTTCGGACCTTGAGGCGGCTGAGAGCCACTGGACGAATGTTCGAGTCCAAAGTTGGACGGATATTCGGCTTTTTTTAGTACTCTGCCGCCCATCCAAGGACCATCTTTGCCGTGGCGGAGCCACATGGGCGAAGAGGGATGCACCTAACCGGAAGGATCCGACACCATGCGACACCCAGACTCCGCACGCCGGGGCTCAACTGCGGGCACGACGGCAATGGCCGCAGCCGGCAGCCGTAGGACCACGGTCCTCCTGACGGGAACCCTAATCGCGCTCATCGCGCTGAGCTTCGCCACGGCATCACCGGCGGCGGTGAAAAGCGCAACGACCCCCGCGGTGATCCGGGGCTGCTACAACGCGAGCAGCGGCATCCTGCGGATCATTAACGGCAACGCCAAATGTAGGCACAACGAGATCGCGATTCAGTGGAGCACGTCCGGATCTGGCGCCACGGGCCCAGCTGGGGCGGCCGGCGCCGCTGGGCCTCAGGGTTTGCAAGGCGTCAAAGGCGAAGCCGGAGCAGAAGGCAAAGCCGGAGCGACCGGCGCCGAAGGCCAAGCTGGAACGACCGGAGCCAAAGGCGAAACCGGCGCGACCGGACCACAAGGTGAAAAGGGAGATACAGGTGCTCAGGGCGCACAGGGCGCGACCGGGCCCCAGGGTGAACGCGGCGAAACCGGCGCCACCGGAGCCGAAGGCGCCACCGGAGCCGAAGGCGCCACCGGAGCCGAAGGCGCCACCGGAGCCGAAGGCGCAACCGGCGCCGAAGGCGCAACCGGCGCGACCGGCGAAAAAGGCGAACGTGGTGAAAAGGGTGACACGGGCCTCCAAGGCGTGACAGGCTCGACCGGCGCACAAGGAGAAACCGGCGCCACCGGCACAACCGGAGCACAGGGAGAAACCGGAGCCACCGGCGCGCAGGGAGAAATCGGCGCGACCGGCGCACAAGGCGAAACCGGCACCACCGGAACCACAGGCGCACAGGGTGAACGCGGCGAAAAAGGCGCGACCGGCCCGCAGGGCGAAAAGGGCACCACCGGTGATCAGGGCGCACAGGGAGAACAGGGCGCAACCGGCGCACAGGGAGCTACCGGACCCCAAGGCGAACGCGGCGAAACCGGCACGACCGGAGCCGAAGGCGCAACCGGCGCGACCGGCGAAAAAGGCGCCACCGGTGAAAAAGGCGAACGTGGTGAAAAGGGCGACACGGGCCTCCAAGGCGTGACAGGCTCGACCGGCGCACAAGGAGAAACCGGCGCCACCGGCGCAACCGGAGCACAGGGAGAAACCGGCGCCACCGGAGCGACCGGCGCACAGGGAGAACAAGGCCCAACTGGCGCACAGGGCGCAACAGGAGCGACCGGACCCGAAGGACCCAAAGGCCTGACTGGCGTTTCCGGCGCGACCGGACCGAAAGGCGCCACCGGACCTGAAGGCAAAGAAGGCAAAGACGGAAAAGAAGGCAAATCCGGAGCGACCGGACCTGAAGGTAAAGAAGGAAAAACCGGCGCTACAGGAGCAACCGGTCCGGCGGGCGTCGAATACAAACAGTCGACGAACATCACGGTCGTATACGCAACGGCGAGCGGCAAAGGTAAGAGCGTCACGGCGTCTTGTCCGGTCGGTGACGTTGCGCTCGGCGGTGGCGGGACCAATGCGAACACCAAAGAAGACCACTACACATCGACCGGGCCAGTCAACTCAGTGAACACGATTCCACCCACCGGCAGCGGTACGTATTCAGCGGCCCCGACTGGTTGGTATTACAGCGACCAGAACGACGAAGGCCCAGTCACTGCCTACGTGATCTGCTCGAAGTAGCGACAGCCCATCGAGAGAGCAATGAGAAAGGGAGGCCCAAGGGCCTCCCTTTCTGCATCTTTAGGGCGGCCGGCAAGCGCCGGGCCGGGGAGACCTAGCTCAACCGCTGCTCGAGCGCCCGCAGCTGCGCGTCGAGCTCGGCCGGCAGACGCTCGAACTGCGCGAGGTGCTCGCGGAACTGCGGCAGCTGGGCGCGCCACTCCTCGGCCTGGACGCGCAACAGCTCGGCCATGTCCGTCTCGGAGACGTCCAGCCCGCGCGTGTCGATGCCATCGGGGCCGACCGGCGGGATGAATCCGATCGGGGTCTCGCTCGCCGCGCCGTGTCCGGCGCAGCGCGCGAACACCCACGAGAGCACGCGCGAGTTCTCGCCGAAACCCGGCCACAGGAAGCGCCCGTCTGCGTCCTTGCGAAACCAGTTCACGTAGAAGATCTTCGGCAGTGCCGCGCCCTCACGTCGTCCCATCTGCAGCCAATGCGCGAAGTAGTCGGCCATGTTGTAGCCGCAGAACGGGAGCATCGCGAAGGGATCGAAGCGCAGTTCGCCGACCGTGCCGGTCGCGGCGGCGGTCTTCTCAGAGCTCATGGTCGCGCCCAGGAACACCCCGTGCTCCCAATCCAGCGCCTCGGTCACGAGCGGCACCACGGTCGAGCGGCGCCCACCGAAGAGCATCGCATCGATCGGCACTCCGACCGGGTCCTCCCACTCGGGCGCGATCGCCGGGTCCTGCGCGGCCGGGGTGGTAAAGCGTGCGTTCGGGTGCGCCGAAGGCGTGTCGGAGTCGCGCGTCCAGTCGTTGCCGTGCCAATCGGTCAGATGCTCGGGCTTGTCCTTGGTCAGACCCTCCCACCAGACGTCGCCGTCGTCGGTGCGCGCGCAGTTGGTGAAAATCGTATTGCGCTCGATCGTCGCGATCGCGTTCGGATTGGTCTCCTCGCCCGTTCCCGGGGCGACGCCGAAGAAGCCGTACTCGGGGTTGATCGCATACAGGCGACCGTCTGAGCCGAACTTCATCCAGGCGATGTCATCGCCGATCGTCTCCACGGTCCAGCCCTCGAGCGTGGGGATGAGCATCGCCAGATTCGTCTTCCCGCACGCGCTCGGGAAGGCGCCGGTGATGTACTTGACCTCGCCCTCGGGCGAGGTCAGCTTGAGGATCAGCATGTGCTCGGCCATCCAGCCCTCGTCGCGGGCCATCACCGAGGCGATGCGCAGCGCGAAGCACTTCTTGCCCAGCAGCGCGTTGCCGCCGTAGCCCGAGCCGTAAGACCAGATCTCGCGCGTGTCGGGGAAGTGCACGATGTACTTGTTCTCGGCGTTGCACGGCCACGACACGTCCTCGACACCGTCACCGAGGGGCATGCCTACGGAATGCAGGCACGGCACGAACTGGCCTTCGCTGCCCAGCGCGTCGAGGGCGCCCTGACCCATGCGCGTCATGATCCGCATGGACACGGCGACATAGGCAGAGTCGGTCAGCTGCACGCCCACATGACTCTTGTCCGAGCCCAGGGGGCCCATCGAGAAGGGCACCACGTACATCGTGCGCCCGTTCATCGAGCCGCTGAACAGCTCCGTGAGCGTCTCGCGCATCTCGGCGGGGTCACGCCAATTGTTCGTCGGTCCGGCCTGCTCCTCGGTGGCCGAGCAGATGAAGGTGCGGTCTTCCACGCGCGCCACGTCGCCCGGGTCCGACAGCGCGAGGTAGGAGTTCGGGCGCTTGGCGTCGGAGAGCTTCTCGAACGTCCCCGCCTGCACCAGCGTGGCGCACAGCTGATCGTACTCCTGCGCCGAGCCGTCGCACCAGTGGATGTCGTCGGGTTCGGTCAACGCCGCGACCTCTCCGACCCAGGCCAGCAGGCGCTCGTTGGTGGTGGGGGCGGAAGCGGTGGTGTTCATGGGATGCAAGCGGCTCCTCGGTCTCGCGGGCGTGATCGGCGCGCTCGTCATGTGGCGCTGCCGCCGGGCCGTGATCGGCCCCGGGAACGGAAAAACGCCCTGGCGGGGCGACCCGGAAAGCCTATCGCACGCCTACTCCACGTTGCCCTCGGCCTCGACATCTCCGGGGTTTTTACGGGGAACGAGCACGAGTCGCTTGAACTCCGCCACGAGCACCCCGTCCTGGTTGAGCACGCGCGTGTGCACGCGCACGGTGCCGCGATCGGGCTTAGATTGGGACTCGCGCTTCTCCAGCACCTCGGACTCGCAGAAGAGGGTGTCGCCGTGGAACACGGGCGCGGGGTGCTTGAGCTCCTCGGTGGCCAGGTTCGCGATCGCCTTGCCGCTGACGTCGCTCACGGACATCCCCAGCGCCAGCGAGTACACGAGCGGACCCACGACCACGTTGCGCCCCTGCTGGGATTTGTGCGCATACACGTCGTTGATGTGCAGCGGGTGGTGGTTCATCGTGATCAGGCAGAACAGGTGGTCGTCTGACTCGGTCACGGTCTTGGCCGGCCAGTGCTTGTAGACGTCGCCGACCTCGAACTCCTCCAGGTAGCGGCCATACGGGTGGGCGCCGCTCGCCTCGCGCGCGGCCTGCTCTGTCTCGACGGTCTCGGTTGCGGTATCGCTCATGGCGGGTCTCTGGGTCTCCTGTCGTCCTGGTCGATGGCTGCGTGTGCTCCAAACTCTATTGAGGAGCGCCCACGCTGTACGGTTCAAGATGAAACTCACGACCCCACGCAGACGACCTCACAGGAGACGACAAAGACTTGCGCAACCCCCGCGACTTCTTCCAGCCCCTCGCGATCGACGCCCCCGAGCCCGCGCGTGAGATCCCCTTCAAGCCCTCCCGGATGATCCACTTCCTGGATTTCTCAAACGAGAAGATGGTCGCGAAGGTTCCCGACATCGCCCCGCAGGTGGACATCCTGCTCGGCAACCTCGAGGACGCGGTTCCGCTCGAAAAGAAGGTCGCCGCGCGCGAGGGATTGATCCGGGTGGGCAAGGAGATGGAGCTCGGCGACACCGCCCTGTGGACGCGCGTGAACGAGCTCGCCTCGCCCTATTTCCTGGACGACATCACCCAACTCGTCGCCGAGATCGGAGACAAGCTGGAGGTCATCATGATCCCGAAGGTCGAGGGCCCGTGGGACATCCACTATGCCGATCGCCTGCTCGCGCAGCTGGAGGCCAAAGCCGGCCTGCAGCGCCCGCTGCTGATCCACTGCGTGCTGGAGACCCACCTCGGGGTGGCCAACCTCGAGCAGATCGCCGCGGCCTCGCCGCGCATCCAGGGTATGTCCTTCGGACCCGCAGACCTGGCGGCCTCGCGGCGGATGAAGACCACGCGCGTCGGCGGTGGCCATCCCGGCTATCGCACGATCGCCGACCCCGACCCGGATAACCCGGACGCGCCGCGCCCGAGCTACCAGCAGGACCCCTGGCACTACTCGATCGCGCGCATGGTCGACGCCTGCACCGCCGTCGGCGCGCTGCCCTTCTACGGCCCTTATGGCGACATCAAGGACACCGAGGGCTGCGAAACGCAGTTCCGCGCCTCCTTCCTGCTGGGCTGCGTAGGCGCATGGTCGCTGCACCCGGCGCAGATCGCGATCGCCAAGAAGGTCTACTCGCCCGACCCCGATGAGGTGGCGTTCGCGAAAAAGGTCATCGCGGCGATCCCCGACGGGCGGGGCGTGCACATGATCGACGGCAAGATGCAGGACGACGCCACCTGGAAGCAATGCAAGGTGATGGTCGGCCTCGCGGAAATGCTCGCCAAGAAGGACCCCGAGCTGGCCGAGGCCTACGGTCTGGCCTCGCCCGAGCCCGCCGCCGTATAGGCTTCCGCGCCGCATATGCGCTTTTTCGAGTTCGAGGCGCGCGAGATCGTCAAGCGCGCCGGCATCCCCGTCACCGACTATGGCTTCACGACCGACCCCGCGCAGGCGGCCGAGATCGCGCGGCGGATCGCCGGTCCGACCGTGATCAAGTCCCAGGTGCTCTCCGGCGGGCGCATGAAGGCCGGCGGCGTTAAGTTCGCCGACACACCCGCGGAAGCGGAGTCATACGCGCGCGACATCTTGCAGCTGGAGATCGGCGGGCACATGCCTCGCGGCGTGCTCGTCGACCCGAAGGCCGAGGTCGCCCAGGAGTACTACGCCGGGGTCGTCTGGGACGGCACCGCGAAGAAGCCGCTGATGCTCTTCAGCGACATGGGCGGGATCGACATCGAGCAGGTCGCCGAGGAGCACCCCGACCACGTCGGCCGCGGCCACTTCTCGACGATCGAACCGTTCTCCGACTTCCAGGCCAAGCAGGTGATCGCGGCGGCCGGCGTCACCGGCAAGGCCTTGCAGCGCTCCACCCCGGTGCTCGCCCGCCTCGCCCGGCTGTTCCTCGAGAACGACATGACGCTCGCCGAGATCAACCCGCTGGCGCAGCTGAAGGACGGCTCGTTCGTCGCGCTCGACGCCCACATGGAGATGGAGAACGAGGGCATGCCACGCCAGAAGGCGCTGCTGAGGGCGCTCGGGATCGGCGAGGATGAGGGCACGCGCGAGGGCCATGAGCCGAGCCCGTTCGAAGAGGCCGTCAAGGCGATCGACGCGGCCGACCATCGCGGCGTGATCCAGGGCAAGGACACCGGCTTTGACGGCAATATCGGTCTGGTGATCGGGGCGGGCGGCGGCTCGCTGACGCTGACCGACGCCGTGCGCCAGCAGGGCGGCAGGCCCGCGAACTACTCCGAGATCGGCGGCAACCCGTCTGTCGCCAAGGCCTGCGGCCTGGCCAAGCAGGTGCTTGAGAAAGACGGCGTCGAGAAGATCGCGGTGATGATGTCGATCGTCTCCAACACGCGTGTCGACATCGTCGCGCGCGGCGTGATCAAGGCCTGCCTGGAGCTCGACCGCGATCCCGGCGAGACGATCGCGATCTTCCGCATCCCGGGCGCGTGGGAGGAGGAGGGCTTTAAGATCCTCGACAAATACGGGATCGAGTACTGCGACCGCTCGGTCTCGCTGTGGGAGGCCGCCGGACGCGCGGTAGCAAAGATTCAAGGAACGACGGCCTAGCCATGTCCATTTTGATCGACCAGGACACGACGTTCATCATTCAGGGAATCACCGGGCGCGAGGCTGTCAACTTGACCCGCGAGTGCCTGGACTATGGCTCGAAGATCGTCGGCGGCGTGACTCCCGGCCGCAGGGGCCGTGAGGTCCACGGCGTGCCGGTGTTCGACACGGTCGAGCAGGTCGTCGAGCATAACGGCGGCGTCGTGCCCGACGGCTCGGTCGTCACCGTTCCGCCCGCCGGCACCCGCGACGCCGTCTTCGAGGCGCTGCACGCCGGCATCAAGACGATCGTGATCGTCACCGAGCGGATCCCGCGGCGCGACGTCGCGATGATGGTCGAGCTCGCCGACGCCAAGGGCGCGCGGATCATCGGCCCGAACTGCCTCGGCGTGATCGTCCCGGGCGTCGCGAAGATGGGCGGCATCGGCGGCCCCGCGCGCAACGCCGAAGTCGCCTACCAGCCCGGCGCGGTCGGCGTGATGAGCCGCTCGGGCGGCATGACCACCGAGATCTCCTCGACGCTGACGGCGGCGGGGCTCGGCGTCTCGACCGCGGTCTCGATCGGCGGCGACGCGATCATCGGCTCCACATACGCCGAGCTGATGCCCTATTTCGAGGCCGACGAGCAGACCCAGGCGATCGTGATCTACACCGAGCCCGGCGGGCGCATGGAGGCCCAGCTGGCCCAGTGGGTTGCCGAGCACAACTCGCGCCTGCCGATCATCGCCTTCATGGCCGGCAAGTTCATGGACGACGAGGAGATGCAGGGCATGTCCTTCGGGCACGCCGGCACGATCGTCGAGGGCAAGGAGGACTCGGCGACCGAGAAGATCGCCCGCCTGGAGGCTGCCGGCATCCCCGTCGTGCAGCGCATCGACGAGATCCCCGATCTGGTCAAGGCCGAGATCGCAGAGCGGAGTAGCGCGGCATGAGAAGGGACGCCCTGTTCATCGCCATCGAAGTAGACGACGCCGCCGGGGCCGACGCCGAGCTCGCGCGCAAGCTCACGGAAGCCTGCCCGGTGGACATCTTCACCCAGAGCGACTCCGGCGCCCTGGAGCTGATCGAGGGCAGCCTGGACGAGTGCGTGCTCTGCCGCTTGTGCCTGGACGCCGCGCCCGAGGGCGCCGTGAAGGTGATCAAGCTCTACGACAACGACGCCGTCCTCGCCTGAGGACCGCCCGGTCCCCTATCCTGTAGGCAGGAGGGTCGAGCATGAACGAAAACTTCTCACTCATCGTGATGTGCCTGTTCCTGCTCGCGTCGCTTGCATTTCTCGCGCAGCAGCTGACGTCGTACCACTGACGCGTTGTCGCGGCACCAAGTCAGTGGTGCGCGTCTCGTGCCTTGCGCACGCGCTGGCGCTCTAGATGCTTGTCGACGACGTTGACGATCAGGCGCAAGAACTGCTCGGGACCCGAGGCCTTGGCCTGCCCGTAGGTGAACGCCTCCACCCAGTCTGCGACTTTGGCCTCACGGGCCATCACGTTGAAGAACTCGCGGCGCATGTCCACGCGCACGCGCGCGTCGGCCGCCGGGCCCTTGGTGACCTTCAGGTCGGGCATCTCCAGTCGAAAGTGCTGCACGTCGCCACGTCCGCGCAGTTCGACGCCGACGACGAGTCTTATCGGCTCCAATGCCGGTACTTCGCCGACGAAGCGGCGTACGGCAAGCTCGATCAGAGCCTTGGCGTCTTCTGCCATCTCACACTACCTCTCTCCCCCGGCCCGATCTCCCCCGCCAGAGAGAGTGGAAGATGGCCGTCGTCGCCCGAATAGTCGATCGCTCAGATCAGATCTTATGACGTTGCAGCAACTTCCGCCCGATCACCATGCGCTGGATCTCCGAGGTCCCCTCGCCGATCAACAGCAGCGGCGCGTCGCGGTAGATCCGCTCGATCTCATACTCCTTGGAGTAGCCGTAGCCACCGTGGATGCGCAGGCACTCCTCGGCGCAGAAGCGGCCGGCCTCCGAGGCGAACAGCTTCGCCATCCCGGCCTCCAGATCCGAGCGCTCGCCGGCGTCCTTCATGCGCGCGGCGCGACGCACCAGCAGCCGGGCGGCATCGACCTGCGTGGCCATGTCGGCGAGCTTGAACTGGATCGCCTGGTGCTCGGAGATCGGCTTGCCGAAGGTCTTGCGCTCCTGTGAGTATTTGAGCGCCAGCTCCAGCGCGCGTTGAGCGAGCCCGACGCCGCGGGCGGCGACGTTCACACGGCCCAGGTCGAGGGCGTCCATCATCTGCACGAAGCCCTTGTTCAGGCCCTCGGGCTCGCCGCCGAGGATGTTCTCGGCGGGGCAGCGGTAGCCGTCGAAGACCAACTCGGTTGACTCGACGCCCTTGTAGCCCATCTTCTTGAGCTTCGGCGGCACGTTGAAGCCCGCGTAAGCGCCCGTGTTCTGTTCGACGCCCGGCTCCTTCTCGCAGATGAAGCAGGTCATACCCTTGTAGCGCGGGTCGGCCTCGGGATCGGTCTTGACGAGCGTGAAGACCAGCGTCGAGAGCAGGCCGTTGGTGACCCACATCTTCTGGCCGTTGATCTCGTAATCGCCGTCGGCGGTCTTCTTGGCCGCCGTCTTGATCGCCTGGACGTCCGAGCCGAGCTCGGGCTCGGACAGCGAGAACGCCGCCCGGATCTCGCCGGTGGCCAGACGCGGCAGGTACTTCTGCTTCTGCTCCTCGGTGCCGAAGTGCATCAGCAGGTATGAGCCGATGAAGTGGGTGTTGACGATCCCCGAGATCGAGATCCAGCCGCGCGAGAGCTCTTCGACGATCATCGAGTAGGTCGTCAGGTCCAGGCCCATCCCGCCGTACTCCTCCGGGATCGTGACACCGAACAGGCCCAGCTCCTTCATCTGCTCGACGATCGGCTCGGGGAAGGAGTCCTCGTGGTCGTAGTGCTCGGCCTGCGGCAGGATCTGCTCGTCTACGAACTGATGCACCATCTCGGTGATCGCCTGCTGCTCGTCGGTCTTCTCGGTGTACTGGGCTGGGGCTACGGCCATCTGATCAAGGCTCCAAGGTCGTTTTGGGCGTGCTCAGAGAGAATACCGGCGTGAACTTCGCCCGCGACGTGCTCGATCGACTGCCGCCGTCAGATCGCGCGCTGCTGGAGCTGGCCCGCGACGGGTCCCGGCGCGAGTGGACGTTCGGCGAGATCTCCGATCGCGCCGCCCGGCTGGCGGGCGCGCTGCGGGAGCGCGGGGTGGAGCGCGGCGACGTCGTGATGACGCTGATCGGCAACCGCCCGGAGTGGGTGCTGAGCATGTGCGCGTGCATGCGCATCGGCGCGGTCGTATTGCCGTGCACCGAGCAGTTGCGCGCCAAGGACCTGCGCCTGCGCATCGCGGTGGCGCGTCCGTCGCTGATCGTGGCCGACGAGCGCAACCGCACGGAGCTGGAACATGCAAGACCGGAGTGCGATGTCGTGCTCGTGCCCGACGAGGCGCTGTTCACAGGCGAGCCCACCCCGGCGGTCGAGCTGGGCGAGGACGAGCCCTGCCTGATCACGTTCACCAGCGGCACGGCCGGCGAGCCGAAGGCCGTGCTGCACGCCCAGCGCTACCTCCCGGGTCAGCGCGTGCAGGCGACGCACTGGCTGGGCGCGCGCGGGGGCGAGTTGGTGTGGTGCACGGCCTCGTCCGGCTGGAGCAAGTCGGCGCGGAACGTTTTCATCTCACCGTGGCTGCGCGGCGCGAGCGCGCTCTTGCACGACGCTCGGTTCGACCCCTCAGAGCGCTTGGAGTTGTGCGAGCGCGAGCGCGTGAACGTGCTGTGCATGGCGCCGACCGAGTACCGCGTGATCGCCGCCCGCGCGACGCTGCGCCCGATGCCGGACCTGCGCACGATGGTCGCCGCCGGCGAGGCCCTGAACCCGGAGGTGCAGCGCGCCTGGCGTGAGGTCACGGGCCTTGAGATCCGCGACGGCTACGGCCAGACCGAGACCGGGCAGCTGACCGGGATGGCAGCCGACGAGGACGCGCGCCCGGGCTCGATGGGCAGGCCGCTGCCGGGCGTGGCGCTGAACATCGACGACGGCGAGCTGATAGCCGATCCGCGCACGGTGCCGACGTTCTGCCTCGGCTATCTCGGCGAGGACGTGCGGCGCGAGGAGGATGGGGCGTGGCGAGTGTCCGACCGTCGCCGGGGCGGACCGTGGCGCACGGGCGATCGCGTGCGCGAAGACGCGGACGGCTATCTGTGGTTCGAAGGCCGCGACGACGACGTGATCGTCTCCGCCGGCTATCGCATCGGCCCGTTCGAGGTCGAGTCCGCGCTGATCGCCCACCCGGCCGTTGCCGAGGCCGCGGCCGTGGCGGCGCCCGACCCCGAGCGCGGCGCCGTCGTGCGCGCGGTGGTGGTGCTGCGCGAGGGCGATGGACAACCGTCCCCCTCCCCCGCTCTTGCGCGCGAGCTGCAGGAGCACGTCAAGCGCGAGACCGCGCCCTACAAGTATCCCCGCATCGTCGAGTTCGTGCGCGAGCTGCCAAAGACGCCAAGCGGCAAGATCAAGCGGGCCGACCTGCGCCGGAACGCGTAGACCAGAGACCCGCGTACCGATGCTGTTCCGGCGGCGCATGCGCCGCCGGCGGGGACGCGCATGCGCGTCCCCGGGACATGCCGCATGCGGCATGTCCGACGACAGGCGCATGCGCCTGTCGCGATCCCGTACATGTACGGGATCGGGGTGGGTCGTAAACGACCCACCCCCCAAACCCTCAGGCGAGCTGCTCGGCAACCTGCGCTGTAGCGCCCGAGCGCTCGAAGTCGCGCTCGAGCTCCTCGACCTCCTGCGCGACCGTGCGCGCGGGCGGGCGCAGGATCAGCAGCGCAGCGAGGATGCCGAGGCCGACGCACACGGCGGCGACCACATACGCGAGGTGGTAGCCCCCGGTGAGCGCGCTGGCCAGGGAGTGCCCGCTCGCGCTCAGCGCGTTTGTGTGATCGGTCGCGATCGTGCCGAGCGCCGCCAGGCCGATGGCGCCGAACAACTGCACCGAGACGTTGATGATCCCGGAGGCCAGCCCGGCGTCCTGCGGCGGCGCGTCGGCCATGCCCATCGTCAGCAACGGCAGAAACGAAGCGCCCGCGCCGAGCCCGATCAGCAAGAACGCGAAGAACAGGCCGGGGAAGTAGCCCGCGTGCACACCCTGGGTCGCCAGCAGCAGCAGACCCGCGGCGATCGCGCTGAGACCGCCGGCCAGCGTGTTCAGCGAACCGAAGCGATTGACCGCCTTGACCGCGAGCCCCATCGACAGCGCCGCGATCGAGATCGTCAACGGCATGAACGCAAGACCGGTGTCGATCGCGTCATAGCCGAGCACCCGCTCCAGGTACAGCGCCCCGAGGAAGAAGGCCGAGAACATCCCCGTCACGAGCAACCCGCGCACGAGGCTCGAGCCCATCAGCATCCGCAGGCGCAGAATCCGCAGCGGCATGATCGGGTTGGAGATGCGTGACTCCAGCCAGAAGAAAGCGCCGAGCAGCAGCAGCGCGGCGCCCCCGACGCCGAGCGTGCGCGCCGACAGCAGGCCGTATTCGGTCGACTTGACGATCGCGAAGGCGCCGAGCATCGTCGCGAGCGTAATCAGAACCGACCCTGCGACGTCGACGCCGCCGGCGAGGCCGATGCCGCGGTTCTCCTCGATCAGCGCCGAGCCGAGCACGAACGTGATCACGCCGATCGGCACGTTCACGAAGAAGATCCAGTGCCAGCTCAGCGACTGCGTCAGCGCGCCCCCGGCGAGCAGCCCGATCGAGCCGCCCCCGGCGGACACGAACGCGTACATGCCCATCGCCTTCGCCTGCTCGGCCTTCTCGGGGAACTCCGTGACGATGATCGCGAGGATCACCGCCGAGGCCACCGCGCCGCCGATCCCCTGGACGAAGCGCCCGGCGATCAGCATCGTCTGGCTGTCCGCTACGCCGCAGAACACCGAGGCGGCGGTGAACAGGACGAGCCCGGAGAGGAACACTTTCTTGCGCCCAACCAGGTCGCCCATCCTGCCGGCAAGCAGCAAGAAGCCGCCGAAAGTGATCAGGTAGGCATCGATCACCCACGTCAGGTTGCCCTGGGAGAAATGCAGGTCGCGCTGAATCGAGGGCAGCGCCACGTTCACGATCGTCGCGTCGAGCACCATCATCAACTGGCCGAGACACAGGACCGCCAGGGCGATCCAACGACGGCGCTCGTTACGCCGCGAGGCGCCCGCGAGCGCTGCGTCGTTGGCCTCGACAAGCCGCGGCTCGACGGTCAGTTCCGGGGTGGGGCTCGGTTGCTCTGTCGTTGTGCTCATGGCGATGTGGCTCCTTCTGTCGTAACGATGGGCACACCATAGCATGGATCATCCATGTGACAAGGATGATCTATATAAAATTTATGATCGTTGCTATAGTGACAACAGATGCGAAATGGTGTAAAATCACACGCAATGGGTGCTGAGAGGGCATCGTCGTGTGCTCCGGGCTCGATGGTCCTGCTGACCCGTCTGGCCAAGCAGGTCTACCGGCGCAGCAGCGACGAGCTGCTGGGGATGCAGCTGCGCCACCTGGTCGCGCTCAGCTACGTGCGCGACCACGACGCCTGCCCGCAGCACGAGCTCGCCGAGGCCTTCTGCATGGACGCCAACAACGTCGTGCTGCTGCTCAACGAGCTCGAGGAGCTGGGCTACGTGACCCGCTTGCGCGACCCCAGCGACCGTCGCCGCCATCTGGTGCAGCTCACGCCCGCGGGCGCCGGCGCGCTGAGCCTCGCCGAGCGCGCCCAGGAAGCGATCGAGGACGACGTGCTGCAGGCGCTCGACGATCAGGAGCGCGCGACGCTGTGGCAACTGCTCACACGGGCGCTGCGCGGCGTCGAGCCCGCCGACGGCGACTGTTCCGTCGCGGAGACCGCCCGCGAGCAGCCGCTCGCGTCTGTCGCCAAGTAGCCCGTCCGCTTAGGACCCTCGACGTGGGTCCAAAGCGTCAGGCCCGTCCCGGGCGTGTGCCCACCGGTGTCGCTACAGCGCCACGATCGCGTCGATCTCGACCTGCGCCCCCTTCGGCAGCTGGGCTACTCCCACGGTCACACGCGCGGGAGTAGCGTCGCCCGCGAAGAACGACCCGTACACCTCGTTGACCGCGGCGAACTCGCTCAGATCGGTCATGTACACCGTCATGCGCAGCGCATCGGCCAGCGTCGCGGAGGCCTCCTCGCAGACCGCCCGCAGGTTCTCCAGGCACTGACGCGCCTGCTCGGCGGCGCTGCGCCCGACGATCTCACCGCTGACGGGGTCGAGCGGGATCTGACCTGAGCAGAACAGCAACCCTCCCGCCACGACCGCATGGCTGTAGGGCCCGATCGCGGGCGGCGCTCCCGGCGCGGTGACGGCCTGGCGATCTCGAGCCACGGCCAGACCCTAGCGCGGCCCCCGGCGCCGCCGGGAGCCTCGACCCGGCTGCCGTGAGTGGCGCTATTGTCCGAATGGATGCGCAGATCCGCCATCCCAATGCTGCTGGCGGCTCTGCTGCCCGCACTGTCGCTCGCGGCCCGGCCCGCCTCCTCGTTCGGCTCTGCGCCCAGTTTCGGTCCCTGCCCGAGCGGGATCGACGCGTCGTTCGCCTGCACGACCGTGACCGTGCCACTTGACCGCGGCGGCCTCGTACCGGGTACGGTGGCGCTGAAGGTGGAGCGCAAGCTGGCCGGGTTCAGTCCGAGCAGGAACGCCGTGGTCGCGCTCGCGGGAGGCCCGGGACAGTCGGCGCTGGGGCTGGGTGAATTCATCGCCAAAGCGATCTCGCCGGCGCTGGGCTCGCGCGACCTGCTGGTGTTCGATCAGCGCGGGACCGGCGAATCGGCCCCGCTGAGCTGTCCCGCGCTCAGCAGTCAGAGCGAACTCGAACGCGCGCGCTCGATCGGCGAACTCGTCGGTCGCTGCGCTCAGCAGTTGGGGCCCGCGCGCGGCGATTTCACGACACAGGAATCGGTGGCCGACATCGAGGCGCTGCGCCAGGCGGGCGGCTACGACAAGCTCGTCCTGTACGGGACCTCATACGGCACGAAGGTCGCGCTCGAGTACGCCGAACGCTACCCCCGCCATGTGGAAGCCCTGGTGCTCGACTCCGTCGTCCCCACCACCGGCCCGGAAGCGTTCGCGGCCGGCACGTTTCAGGCGATCGGCGGGGCGCTCGGCGAGATGTGCGCGAACCGCGCCTGCGCCGGAATCACCTCCAACCCCCTCGCGGACCTCGCGCGCCTGACCGCACGCCTGCGCAAGCACGCCCTCAGCGGCTCGGTCTATGACGGCTCCGGCCATCGCCACAGCGGCAGGCTGACCGAGACCGGACTGCTGGGGATACTGCAGGCCGGCGACTTGAACCCGGCGCTGCGCGCGCTGCTGCCGGCGGCAGTCATCTCGGCGCTGCGTCACGATCCCGACCCGCTGCTGCGCCTGGAGCTGCTGTCGGAGGGCTTGATCCCGAATGTGCCCGGCAAACGTCCGGTCGAAAGCTCGGAGTCGATCGACGAAACGCTGTTCGTGGACACCTCCTGTGAGGAGCTCCCGTTTCCCTGGCAGCGCTCCGCGCCCGCGCCCACGCGACAGGCCGAAGCGCTCACTTCCCTGCGCGGCATGCCCAGCGGGACGTTCTACCCGTTCGACACGAGCACGGCGCTGAGCGCGAGCCTCGTATCGGTCTGCGCGAACTGGCCCGACGCCTCCCCACCGCCGCCGGCCCAGGCGCCCCTGCCGAGCGTGCCGACGTTGATCCTCTCCGGCGCCCAGGATTTGCGCACACCCACCGCGAACGCCCGCAGCGTCGCCGCGCTGATCCCCGGCTCAGATCTGCTCGTGGTCCCATTCACGGGCCACTCGGTCCTCGGCAGCGACTTCAGCGGCTGCGCCGAGCAGGCCGTCGGCGCGTTTTTCTCCGGCACGCAGGTCCAGCCGTGTGGATCGACGCCGAACATCTTCAGCCCCACGCCGATCAGCCCGACCAAGCTCGCCTACATCCATCCGCCGTCTGTCCTACCCGGTAAGGCAGGACAGACGCTGACGGCGGTGCTCGACACGATCCTGGACCTGAACCGCCAGGTGATCGGCGCGACGTTGCAGGCCAACACCGAACTTCCGATCGGCTCGAGCTTCGGAGGACTGCACGGGGGCTATGCGCGCCTGGAGCCCTCCAAAGTCGTGCTGCACGACCTCTCGTTCGTCACCGGGGTGCGACTCAGCGGCGTCTTCCCGGTCAAGGAAGGTCAACTGCAGACGGCCACGATCCGCATCTCCGGGACGACAGCCGCGTCCGGGTCGGTCAGGATCGGCTCGAGCAAGACGGTCAGCGGCAGCCTGGGCGGCCGGCGCTTTGACGTGAACATCGCCAGGGTCAAGCTGGCGCGGGCCGGTGGCGAGCGCGAATGGCCCGCGCGCGCGGTCGCGTTCCCGCTGCCGGGTCTTGCGCGGCTACCCTGAACCGGTGGCCAACGCCCTGGCGCAGGAGACCTCGCCCTACCTGCGCCAGCACGCCGAAAACCCCGTCGACTGGCTGCCATGGGGGCCTGAGGCGCTGACGCGGGCACGCGAGCAGGACAAGCCACTGCTCGTCTCGATCGGGTATTCGGCCTGCCACTGGTGCCATGTGATGGAGCGAGAGTCCTTCGAGGACGAGCGCACGGCCGCGTTGATGAACGAAGAGTTCGTGTGCGTCAAGGTCGACCGCGAGGAGCGTCCGGACGTGGACGCGCTGTACATGGAGGCGGTGCAGACCATGACCGGCCATGGGGGTTGGCCGTTGAACGTCTTTTTGACGCCCGAGCAACTGCCCTTCTACGGCGGCACCTATTACCCGCCCGACCCTCGTCCGGGGATGCCCGCGTGGACGCAGGTGCTGCAGGCGATCGCCGAGGCGTGGAATGAGCGCCGCGAGGAGGTCCGTGCCGGCGGCGAGCGTCTGCGCGAGCGCCTCTCAGGCGGCGCACAGCTGACACCTTCCGATCAGCCGCTGCGCGAGGAGGCGCTCGATCGCGCCGTCACGGGCCTCGCGGCGGCATATGACGCGCGCAACGGTGGCTTCGGTGGCGCACCCAAGTTCCCGCCGGCCTCGGCGATCGAGTTTCTGCTGCTGCGCGCCAGCGAGCGCCGGGCCGCAGCATCCGCTTTTTTCGGGGAGGAGCAGGCCTCCGGCGAGAACGACCCGGGGGCACCCGCGGCTGCGAGCGAGATGGCGCTGAACACGTTGCGCGCGATGGCGAGCGGCGGCATGTATGACCAGCTCGGCGGGGGCTTCGCGCGCTACAGCGTCGACGCCGGCTGGACGGTGCCCCATTTCGAGAAGATGCTCTACGACAATGCGCTGCTCGCCCGCGCCTACCTGCACGGCTGGCAGGCAAGCGGAGATCCGCGACTCAGAGAGGTGTGCCGCGAGACGCTCGACTGGGTGCTGCGCGAGATGCGCGGCCCGGAGGGCGCGTTCTACGCCGCGCTGGACGCCGACTCCGAGGGTATCGAGGGCCGGTTTTATGTTTGGACGCTATCCCAGCTGCGCGCCGCGCTGGGCGAGGACGCCGAGGCCGCGATCACCTGGTTGGGAGCAAGCGAGCAGGGCAACTTCACCGACCCCCATCACCCCGAGCCGGGCCTGAACGTGCTGCAGGCGCGAGGCTTGCGCCCGCCGACTGAGCAGCGCGAGCGGATTCGCGCGCGGCTGCTGGAGGTACGCGCCGAACGCACGCGCCCCGGACTCGACGACAAGCGCTTGACCAGCTGGAACGCGCTCATCATCGCCGCGCTCGCCGAGGCCGGCGCAGCGTTGCAGGAGCCCCGCTATCTCGACGCCGCCATCGCCTGCGCCGAGTTCCTGCTTGGCGAAATGCACGATGAGCAGGGCACGCTGCTGCGCACCTACAACGACGGCCAGGCCCGGATCGGCGCCTACCTGGAGGATCACGCGTTCCTACTGGAGGCGCTCATCGTGCTGTTCGAAACGACCTGTGAGGAGCGCTGGTTCACAGAGGCCGTGGCGCTCGCGGACACACTGATCGCGCGCTTCGCCGATCCGGAGAACGGCGGCTTCTATTCCACCGCCGCAGACGGCGAGCAGCTGATCGTACGCCGCAAGGAGCTGGAGGACTCCCCGATCCCCTCCGGAGCCTCAAGCGCCGCGATGGGCCTACTACGCCTGGCCCAGCTCACAGGCGAGGACGAGTACGAGCGTCACGCACTCTCAGTCCTGCGCCTGCTCGCTGACATAGCCCCCCGCCACCCGAGCTCGTTCGGGCACCTCTTGCAGGCACTGCATTGGCACTTCGCGCCCGCACGCCCGATCGCCTGCACCGTACCGTCCACGCAGGGCCATGGTTAAGGGCGGAAAAAATAAAGCATTTTCCGCCCCTCACAACACACGTTGGCAGGACAACGATCTCCCCAAAGGCGCGTCAGAGAATCGCCAGGTAGCGATCCAGCTCCCACTGGGTCACGTTGACCCGGTAGTCCTCCCACTCCTGGCGCTTGATCTCGACGTAGCGGTTGAACATGTGCTCGCCGAGCGTGCGCAGCAACAGCTCGGACTCGGCCGCCAACTCGATCGCCTCACCCAGCGACTCGGGCAGCTGCTCGACACCCAGGCGCCGGCGCTCCTCGTTTGAGAGGTGGTAGAGGTTCTTCTCCATCGGCTCGGGTAGCTCATAGCCCTTCTCGATCCCCTCAAGCCCGGCCTGCAAGAGCGCCGCGAAGGTGAGGTAGGGGTTGCAGGCGGGGTCGGGGCAGCGCAGCTCCATGCGCGTCGCCTTCTCCCGTCCCGGGTGATACAGCGGCACGCGCACGAGCGCCGAGCGGTTGCGCCGCGACCAGGCGACATACACGGGCGCCTCGAACCCGGGGACCAGGCGCTTGTAGGAGTTGACCCACTGCGCGAACACCGCGCAGATCTCCCGCGCGTGCTTGAGCTGCCCGGCGATGAACGCCTTGCCGACGTCCGAGAGGAAGTACTGGTCGTCGGGGTCATAGAACGCGTTGCGGGCATCGGAGAACAGCGACTGGTGGGTGTGCATGCCCGAGCCGTTCTCGCCGAACAGCGGCTTGGGCATGAACGTCGCGTGCCAGCCGTACTTCATCGCGTACTCCTTGACCGTGATGCGGTAGGTCATGCAGTCGTCGGCCATCTTCAGCGCGCCCGCGTAGCGCATGTCGATCTCGTGCTGGGAAGGTCCGACCTCGTGGTGGGTGTACTCGACGTGGATGCCCAGCTGCTCCAGCGCCAGCACCGTCTCGCGGCGCACGTCCGAGCCGGCGTCGAGCGTCGTCAGGTCGAAGTAGCCGCCTTCGTCGAGCACCTCCGTGGAGTGAGAGTCGCGGAACAGGAAGTACTCGAGCTCGGGACCCACGTTGAACGTGTCGAAGCCCATCGCCTGCGCACGCTGAAGCGCGCGGCGCAGCACGTGGCGAGGATCGCCCTCGTAAGGCGTGCGCTCGGGGGTGAGCACATCGCAGAACATCCTCCCCACGCCCTGCTCCTCCGGGCGCCACGGCAACACGGCGAACGTCGCCGGATCGGGCATCGCGATCATGTCCGACTCCTCGATCGCGTTGAAGCCGGTGATCGAAGACCCGTCGAAGCCCATCCCGGCCTCGAACGCGTCGTCGAGCTCGGCCGCGTTGATCGAGAACGACTTCAGCTGGCCGAGGATGTCGGTGAACCAGAAGCGGATGAAGCGGATGTCGTGCTCGGCCACGAGCGCCTTGACGTCCTCGGCGCTCTGCGCCTGCTCCGGTTTGCCCTGCTCGGCCATCGCGGCGGACCTTAGTGGATGGTCCCGCTGGCGGGTATCGACTCCTGGCCAAACATGGATCCAGAGGGATCCCAACTGCGCACCTGAGACGTTCGACGGTGACGGGTGCCGGAGGGCTGAGGACGCAGGGAGCGTGGTGTGCTGGCCGATCGGCGATCCCGTCGATCGACGATCGGTACACGAGCGACCGAGGACGCAGAGCAGCGAAGGCCGTCGGGCGTCTCAGTGGCCGGCGACTGCGGCTAGGAATGACGCGACCTCTTCGGCTTCCTTGCCCTGGTAGAGCAGCGCCGGCATCTGACCGAGGCCGCGAGCGCGGCCTTCGGCGATCGCGCTTTCCACGAGCGCCTTACGACCCGCGGGCGTGGAGATCTGATCGCCCACGCGCTGGTCGAGGTTCGGGCCGACCTGACCGACCGAGTTGGTGGCCGACAGCGTGTGGCAGACCGCGCACGTGTGCGCGAACAGTTCGCGGCCTTTCTGCTGTTCGGCGGTCAGATGCACGCCACCGACGGTGATGCCCGCCTTGTGCTCGGCGTTGGAGGCGAGCACGAACCCCGGCACGATCAGGCCAAAGGCGAACAGCAGCACGATTCCCACCGTGACCGCGCGCTGGCCGGCTCTTGACTCGGTGTGCAGCGACTCGCGCGCCCCGCGCGGGCCGCCGCGCATCGCGACGAAGAACACGCCGAGGCCAAGCAGCACCCACAATGCGATGAACGCGTAGACCATGCAGGCGGGGACCATATCGTCTGGCGGGGCCGGACGATCGCGACCCGCGCGATGAGAACAGTCTCATGCTCGCGGCGCCGGCCTTTAGCTTGGCGCAAGGTGCGGCGCTACTCTGGATGCGGGAGTCCTATGACCTACTTTCTGCGCAGACTTCCCCTTTCGCGACTACTGCTCGTGTGTGGGCTCGTCCTCGTCCTCGGCGCTTCGCTGACCGCGCTCGCGCTGGCGCTCGACACAGGGCCCACACCGCCGCCCAAGCCGCTCGCCGACGCGGTCCATCAGGCGCTCGCGGCCCCGCCTGTGGAGGGGGTCACCGCGCGCATCCAGCTGACCGACCATCTGCTCGAAGGCGCCAACCTGGCGTCGGGCAGCAGCAGCAGCAGCAGCAGCAGCAGCGGGCTGTCTTCCAATCCACTGCTGAGCGGCGGGTCCGGCAGGCTGTGGATCGCCAAGGACGGGCGCGCACGCCTGGAATTGCAATCCGAACAGGGCGACACGCAGATCTACTCCGACGGGCACACCGTATCGATGTACGACGCCTCCTCGAACACGCTCTACCGCTACACGCCAAAGCCCAAGGAAGACGCGAAGACGACCGGGAGCAAGGAAGGTGTGGTCGAAGCCATCGTCGACAAGCCGGACACACGCCACGAACCCCCGAGCGTGGTCAAGATCGAAGAAGCGATCTCCCATCTCCAGCACGTGGACGTGTCCGGCGCGATCCCGACCGACGTCGCGGGCCAGGCCGCGTACACCGTGCGCATCACCCCCAAGGAACGCGGCGTGAGCCTGATCGCGGGCGCCGAGTTCTCCTGGGACGCCGTGCACGGCGTCCCGTTGCGAGCCGCGATCTACTCCACGACGAGCGCCACGCCGGCGATCGAACTGGCGGCCACCGAAGTCTCCTACGGGCCGGTCGCGGCATCGGTGTTCGACTTCAAGCCGCCGGCCAACGCGAAGGTCGAAGAAGTCACGGCGCCCGAAGAAGGCACGACCAAGCCCTCCGGCGCCCAGGGCGAACATCCGAAGGTGACCACACAGGGCCACGGCATCACCTCCGTGGCGGTGATCGAAAGCAAGACCAAGGCGAAAACGGGCGAAACGCCCTCGCCGCTGCCCGAAGGACTGCAGAAGATCAAGATCAAAGGGACAGAAGCCACCGAGCTGCCGACCGAGCTTGGCACGCTGCTGAGCTTCGAGCGCGCCGGCGTCAACTACATGCTCCTCGGCGCGGTCGGCCCGGCGGCGGTGGAAGCCATCGCCAAGGGCCTCTGAGCGTGACCGACGACGAGGCGGCCCCGGTCAAGGCGAGGGGCCTGGTCAAGCGCTACAAGGAGGTCCTGGCGGTCGATCACGTCGACCTGAACGTGCGCGCGGGCGACGTGTATGGATTCTTGGGTCCAAACGGGGCCGGCAAGACGACCACGCTGCGGATGGCGCTCGGTCTGATCATGCCGAGCGAGGGCACCGTCGAGCTGTTCGGACGCGACCCGATACGCATGGGCGCGCGCGCTCTGGAGGGTGTCGCCGGGTTCGTGGAGGCGCCGCGTTTCTACCCGTACCTGAGCGCCCGCAAGAACCTCGAGCTGCTGGCGGCACTGGACGGCGGCGGCGCCAAGGAGCGCATCCCCGAAGTGCTCGAGATCGTCGAGCTGAGCCCGCGCGCCGGACACCGCGTGGGCGGCTACTCCCACGGCATGCGCCAACGGCTCGGGATCGGCGCGGCGCTGCTGCGCCGGCCGCGACTGTTGATCCTCGACGAGCCCGCGACGGGCCTGGACCCGGCCGGCATGCGCGACATGCGGGAATTGATCCGTCGCCTCGCGGATGAAGGCATCACCGTGCTGCTCTCCAGTCACCAGCTCCCTGAGGTACAAGAACTGTGTGACCGCGTCGCGATCGTCGATCGCGGTCGCGTCGTGTATGAGGGCGCGCTCGCCGATCTGCGCCGCCAGGGCGGAGCCGGTTATCGGTTGCGCAGCACCGACGACGAGCGGGCGCTGGCGCTGCTGCGCGCTCAACCGGGCGTCGAGCACGCGAGCGGCGGCGAGCATGGGCTCAGCTTTCAGGCGCAGGAGTCCGACGTGGGTCCGCTTTCGTTGGCGCTCGCCCGGGCAGAAATCGGCATCCTCGCGCTGACCCCGGAGCTGGCGACGCTCGAGGACCTGTTCTTCAGATTGACCGAGACCAACGGCGCCCGGCAGCCGCAGACGCCGATCGGCGCGGGAACCGCCGCATGAGCAGCGCCGCCGCGACACCGCCGCTGCTGCCACCCGCCGCCACCGGGGCGCCCAGCGTCGCCGATGCGCGGCGACCATCCACGCTCACGGCCTACCGCTGGGAGCTGCGCAAGCTCGTCTCCCAGAAGCGCACCTACATGGGCCTCGGCCTGGCCGTGATCCTGCCGCTGATCTTCGTGATCGTCCAGAACGTGCATCAACATCACGATCACGGAGGCGGTGACAGCATCTTCGCCGCGCAGATCACCCAATCCGGCCTCGCCACGCCGGTGTTGATGCTGCTGTTCGAGTCGGTCTTCTTTCTGCCGCTGATCGCCTCGCTCGTGGCCGGCGACATCGTCGCCGCCGAGGACGGCAACGGCACGCTGAAGACGATCCTCACGCGCTCGGTCAACCGTGGGCAGGTGTTTGCGGCCAAGACGCTCGCGGCGCTCACCTACGGCGCCATCGCCGTATTCCTTTCGGCCATCGTCGCGACGATCGGCGGGGTGGCCTCGTGGGGCTTTGAACCGATCAAGACCTTCTCAGGCAGCATCGTCTCCGCGCCCGAAGGGCTGCTGCTCGTGTTCGCCGCCAACGCCTGCTACCTGATCCCGCTGCTGACGGTGGCCTGCATCGGTGTGCTGCTGTCCACCGCGACGCGCAACAGCACCGCCTCGGTGGTCGGCGCCGTCGGCTTCGTGATCCTCCTGTTCATCATCTCGGGCATCCCCGGCCTGGAAGGCATCAAGCCTTACTTGCTCACCGAACAATTCGAGAACTGGCACGGCCTCCTACGCACTCCCACCGACTGGGCCCCGATCGGACACTCCGCCTGGGTCTGCGCGCTGTATGCCCTCCCGGCGCTGTTCGCGGCCTACCTGGTATTTCTGCGACGGGACGTGGCCGGGGGCTGAGCGGCGATCGGGCCGGCTCCTCAGGCACGGTCTCGCGACCGGATTCAGGGCGGATTCGAACTTACTCAGTCGCAATCTCGGCGAGCGTGCGCCCACTGAGCACCGAACGCGGCTGTTCGGCGACGACATCCGAGCCCGGTTGTGCATCGTCGTCGCGGCGCTTGATCAACAACCATTGCGCCTTGGCGCCCGGTCGGGTGCGCTGCAGGGCAAAGCCCCCGCGCAACTTCTGTCCGTGCAGGACGAACACTGCGTGACCGCGGGTGAGCGCCTCGGGCCAGGCTACGCGTCCGCCCTGCTCGTAGGTTCCGCGGTCCCACACGATCACCCCGCCCTCTCCGAGCGGGCCCTCGAAGGTGTTGTGATCCATCTCATGATCGGCCACCTCTACGGCGAGGCGCTTGAGCGCCGGGTCGAGCGTGGGTCCCTTCGGAACCGCCCACGAGCGCATGAGCCTGCCCACCTCCAGGCGAAAGTCGAAATGGTGCGCGGTGGCCGCGTGCTCTTGGACCACGAACACCCCGGCGCTGACGCCGCGGACGGCGAACTGCTCGTGACCCTCGACCGCGACGCTCTCGACCGTGACCTCGCGGACGCGAGCCCGCGCAGGACCGTCGTGTAGAAACGCCACGAACTGCTCGACTGCCCGTTCGGAACCCTCGACGTGGACCAGCACCGCGCCGTCCTCGCCGTTGCGTACCCAGCCGAGCACCCCGAACTCATGCGCCCGGCCGACCGCGGCTTCGCGAAACCCGACGCCCTGCACCTGACCGCGCACGATCGCCCGGACCGCCACGCCCGCCGGCTCACGTTTGCGTGTCAGCCCACTTTCCCGCTTCGCCATCCGCTCAGCGCCGTTTCAGCCCGCGACCGACCACTGGATTCGTCCGAGACCGGGAAAGGCGAGCGCGGCGGCCGTAGCGCCGGTCAGGTCCCACTCCCGCCCGACGATATAGGGCCCCCGGTCGATCACCGGAACCGTCAGGCTGCGGCCCGCGTAGGTGAAGGTGATCATGGTCCCGCAGGGCGCAGTCTTGTGGGCGACCCCGAGCTGGTTGCGAGCAAGCACGCCGCCGCAGGCCAGGCCGAGGCCATAGTCGGTGAACACCGATGCGACGCTCGTCTGCACCCCCGACTTGGCCTCCAGCGACCACGGCAGCAGGCCCGCGAGGTTGGCGGCGGCCGCACTGAGCCGCAATTTCTCTTGGCGGCGTTCGACGGCGGCCATCTGCGCCAGCTCGCGCTGCACCTCCGCATCCGAGGGCGCCCCGGGCGCGGGCCTGAACGCAGCGGGCACCGGGTGCGCCGGCGGGATCGGATGGGCGTCGGGGACCGGACGGGACGATCGTGGCCCCTTGGGCGCGGTCGTCGAGGCACCGGACGCCGTCGGCGTACTCCCCGTAGCCGAGGCGCCGGCCGGGGCCACGGAGGTGGGCCTGTGCTGCATGGACATCATCGCAGTTGGTTCCGATTCGCCACAGCCGCTCAGCGGTGTCGCCAGGAGGACCAGTGCGACGACGGTCGCAGCGACACTGCGGTTCGGGCGCCGCGATCCGGACACCCCCGAATTATGGGCTAAGGGCCTATCCCGCAAGGGCCGCACGTCTGGATGCGCCCGATGGCCTTCGCGGAGCTTTGTCCTCGGGCTCGACATGGCACCACCATGCCTTCGCCCTTGCGTCCGCGCTCCGCTCGACCCTCGAACGCCCCAGCCGCACGCCCTTTTGGGATAGGCCCTAAGCAAGATTCACGAGCGACGCTATGCCTCGGAGACGCCGTGCGGGTCGTCCAAGCCCATCAGCGTGGATCGGCGCGATCGAGGTTCCAGTGGCGCGAGGTCGAGCAGATCCACAACCACCGATGGTCCTCCTCATCGCCCGTGCGCGGCACCATGTAGAAGCGCGTGATCGTACGCTGCCCGCCCTCGTGATCGCCGTAGAGCAGGTCGACGCTGAGTGGCATGCGCGCTGCGATCGCCTCGCGCGCCGGCGCGTATAGATCGTCTTCTGTGTCGCGCAGGGCCGCCTGCCAGAAGCTGACGTCGCCGGCCGGGACGTAGAGGTCACGCGTCTGCGTGCGAAACTCGTCGATCTCCGGGTGTGGATCGTCCATCCCGGCGCGGCGCGGCCACAGATACCAGCCGTGCAGCACGGCGATGCCTGAGGCGACGTTGCGCAGCGGCAGCGCGAAGTAGATGTTCCCGTCGACCTCCTGCACGGCGGCGAGCCCGTCGCGCAACACCAGCCAGTGGTCATCGCCATATCCGACCTTTTGCGGCGGATCCTGCGGCCGGGCATTGAACAGCACGGGACGCATCCCCACCTTCAACGCCTGCTCGGACACACGCGCCGCACGGTTGGCCGAGCGGGTCGACGCGAACGTCGCCACGGCAAGGACCAGCGTGCCACCGGCAGTGGCCAGCGAGGCGATCGTGCTCGTGTCCGCCATCGTCGCGCAGGCTACAGTGCAGAGAGCGGCCTATCGCCGTCTCGTGGGCTCTGCCGACAGCACTATCGCCGGCTCACCCCGATGCACGTCAATGACGTTGATACGTCGCGAGCGTCAACCCCGTCGCGAGCGTCACGCCCTTCAGTCCGCCGCGCACTTCGATCGGGTTGAAGCCCGGCTTGAGTTTCAGCTTCTGGCGCAGCGCATAGAACAGAAATCCGACGTGCTGGAGTTGGCCCTTGGCGCCGCACATACCTCCCCATCCCGCCTTGCCGGCGCTGTTGACACCCGCGAACGCACCGGCGGGGAGACTCCCTTCCGGGATGCTGGTCGCGCTCGGAGGGATGCCCGCGATAGCCCATTGGACCACTTCACGAGAGCCTCCGCTCAGGTCGACCGCGAGCACGAACACTTCCGCGGCGCCACTCGGCACACCCTGCCATTGCAGCGGCGGCGAGATGCCCGCGCCGTCGCAGGTGTACTTGACCGCGATCGGACCACCCGCTTTGAACGCGGTGCTCGTGACTTTGATCTTGCCGAACGTTTTTTCTTTGGTCGCGGGTTTGTTCGAGCTTTTCGCCGGCGCCGGCGCCGCGGGCGTGGTCGTCGTTTTGGTCGTGCTCGCGGACGAACCGGAGGATTTCGAGGGCGCCGGCTTGGCCGCCGTGGAGGTGGTCGCGGGCGTCGTCGACGTTGTCGACCCGCTGGATCCGGTGGAGCCCGTGGACCCGGTGGACCCGGTGGACGTACTCGCAGGGGTCGTGTTCGAGGCCACGCTCGCCGACCCTCCACCGGAGCCTTCGCCGCAACCGACGAGCGCGACGACCGCGCACACACATGCGGCCACCGCCGCCAAAGCCATCGCTGGCGTCCTCACGCCACCGCCGCCTGACCGGCCCTGCCCATCGAACCTGCGCCCCATTTCGCCCTCCTGCCAGAGACCTTCTGATATTCAGAAGGTCGGCACTATACAAGCCCAGCGATACGCCCGCGCCGGTCGGCTCGCCGGAGATCGCAAAACGGCGAGCGATTCAGCCGACCTCCGCAGGCAGCTCCACCTCCGTCAGCTCCACCTCGCCGATCAGTCGCCGCGCCTCGCGCGGGTCGATCAGACCGGCCCCCAGGCGGGCGGTGGACTCCGCCCCACAGGCCACGCCAAAGCGCAGGCACTGGTCGGGAGCGCGCGATTCATAGCGCGCGGCGAGATATCCGGCGAGGAACGCGTCGCCCGAACCGCTCTTGGCGACGGGCTCTCGCGTCTGTACCCGTGCGCGCTTCAGCGAGGGCCGGCCGTCGACGAGCACCTGTGCGTAACACCCGTCCGGAAGCGTCATGATCGCCTCGCGAGGCCCGAGCGCTGCGATCTCGCGCACTGCCAGCGAGCGCTCGTCCTCGCTCGCGAACTCGTGGCCGACCAGCTCCTCGGCCTCCAGGATGTTCGGCGAGACCACGTCGGGCTCGGCACGGACGGCGTGGTGCAGCGGCTCGCCGTCGGTGTCGATCACGGTCGTGACCTCCATCCGCGCCAGGTCGCGAATCAGGGAGGCGTATATCTCTGGTTCCACGCCGCGCGGCAGCGAGCCGGCGAACACGACGATCGCGGCCCCGCGAGCGAGATACAGCAGCTTGTCCGCGAACAGCTCGACCTCGCGCTCGGACACCGAGGGCCCGCGTTCGTTGATCTCCGTCTGCTCTCCGGTCGTCGGGTCGAGCACGGAGGTGTTCGTGCGCGACTCCTCACGGATGCGCACGAAATCGTTGAGAACCGCCTCGTCGGTGAGCTGCTCGACGATATGCGTGCCGGTGACCCCGCCCGCGAACCCCGTCGCGATCACCGGCTGTCCGAGGACCTTGAGAGTGCGTGCGACATTAACGCCCTTGCCGCCGGCCATCGTGCGTTGCTCGACGGTGCGGTGTCTTCGCCCGAGCCGGAAGTTCGGCACCGAGAGGGACTTGTCGATCGCCGCGTTGAGCGTGACCGTGATGATCATGGCGGGTTCAGACTACTACGACAACTCCCAGGCGAGGTCTCGCAGGCGCTCGGCCTCCGCACGAGCCGCGCTCGCCGGTTCGCCCCCAACGCTCTGATAGGCGTTCGCGATCGCGCGCGACGCGGACACCAGCCCCCCCGCGCGAGAGGGAACGAACGCCGGGGCGAGGTCCTGCACGCGACCGCCCTGCGCGCCGACGCCGGGCAGCAGGAACACGGCGTGGGGCATCAGTTCGCGCGCTCGCGCGATGTGGCCGGGGACGGTGGCGCCGATGACGGCCCCGACATCGCCGAGGCCACTTTCCCCGACGCCCGGGCGGCCCAACTCGTCCACGATCTCCGCCAGTCGCTCCCAGACGGTTCCGGCGCCGGCGCCTGCCGGCGCGTTCCCCGTCCCGGCCAACTCCAGATCCTCGACGTCAGACGCACCGGGGTTGGACGTGCGCACGAGCGCCAGCACGCCGCCTCCGGCCGCGCGCGCGGCCGTGACGAACGGCTCGACGGCGTCCCTGCCCATCAGTGGATTGACCGTCGCCATGTCCGCGCCCAGGCCGGCGACCTCGCCGAACGGCGTCCGCAGGCCGCCGAACAGCGCCTGCGCGTATGCCCGGGCGCTCACGTCGATGTCACCGCGCTTGCCGTCGGCGATCACGAGCAGTCCCGCCTCGTGGGCGTGCCGCACCACTCCCTCCAGCGCGTGGCGACCGACGGCGCCCAGCCGCTCGAAGCACGCGAGTTGGGGCTTGACCGCGACACACGCCGGTCCGGCCGCGTCGATCAGCGCCAGGCAGTGAGCCTGCACGGCGCACGCAGCCCGCTGGGCGGGCGAAGAGGCTCCGTTGGCGCCGGCGGCGTCCTGATCGCCGATCCCGCGCCCGGCCTCGTCCATGCCCGGCCACAGCGCGCTCGGATCGGGGTCGAGCCCGAGCACTATCTGCGACTCGCGTTCTCCAACCCGCGCAGCCAGCGCGTCGCCGAATGAGCCGGCCTTCGCGGCCTCGGCGTCTGCGGGCGCCTCGGGCACGCGGCCTCGGCGCTCAGCGGCCCTTGACCGCGTTCTTCAGACCGGTTCCGGCCGTGAATCGCGGGACGCGCGCGGCGGCGATCTGGATGCGCTCGCCGGTGCGCGGGTTGACGCCCTGGCGCGCGCCGCGCTCGCCGACGTGGAACTTGCCGAACCCCGACAACGTTATCTCGCTGCCGCGCCGCAGCGTGTCTTGAACGGTGCCCAGCACCGCCTCGACCGCGCGCGCCGCCTCGCCTTTGGTCAGGTCGGCGCGATCGGCCACCTGATCGACCAACTCGGACTTCGTCACTTCGCCCTCCTTCATGGCTGCTCAAAGGATCGATTTTTCCTGACGCTAACAGCGTTTGCGGACGATTTGGCGCCACGACCGCCGCATCGGCGACAATCAGGACGATGACCTTCGAACGCGTCGCATGGATCCTGACGGTGTTCGTAGCCCTGCTCACGGCGCTGCTGCTGCTGTTGGCGGGCTACACCGGCTATGCGGGGTTGTCCACCGCCGTAGGGGCGGCCGCCGCGATCAACCTGTCGTAGTCCCAAGCCACTGCAGCAGCGCCTCGGCGGCGCGGCCACGGTGGCTAATCCGATCCTTCTGCTCGTCGCTCAGCTCGGCCAGCGTTTCCTTCTCGGGCCAATCGTCGGGCACGAACGCCGGGTCATAGCCGAAGCCCCGCTCGCCACAGGGCACGGCGGCCAACGTGCCGGTGCAGTGACCTTCGAACAGGCGCTCCTCACCTGTCTGCGGGTTCACGTAGGCGAGCGCGCACACGTACCGCAGCGCGCTGCCGGCCGGCGCCTCACGCATGAGCAGGGCGAGGTTCTGCTCGTCGCTTGCGTGCTCGCCGCCGTAGCGAGCCGAGCGCACGCCCGGCCTACCCTCCAACGCCGCGGCCTCGATGCCGGAATCGTCGGCGATGCTGATCCTGCCGGTCGCCGCGGCCGCCGCGCGGGCCTTGGGCAGCGCGTTCTGCGCGAACGTCTCCCCGTCCTCCGGCGGCAGCCGCACCTCGTCGGGCAGCGTCTCGATGTGCCAACCCGGCAGCAATCGCGCGAACTCACGGCGCTTGTGCTCGTTACGCGTAGCCAGCAGCAGTGTTTTCACGCTGCGACCGTGGCTTGCGCGATCGCCAATGCCTGCAGTTCGCGCAGCGTCTCGATGCCGCCCGCGGCGAGCGCCAGCAGCTCGTCCAGATGCGCGCGCGAGAGGGGTGTGCGCTCGGCCGTGGCCTGCACCTCGACCAGGCCGCCGTCGCCGGTCATCACGACGTTCGCGTCGACCTCTGCGTTTGAGTCCTCGCCATAGTCGAGGTCCAGTCGCGGCTGACCGTCGACGATCCCGCACGAGACCGCCGCGACCGAGCCGGTCAGGGGGCTCTCCTGCAGGCGACCCTTCTCCCGCAGTTTGGCGCACGCGAGCGCCAGGGCCACGTATGCGCCGGTGATCGACGCGCAGCGTGTGCCGCCGTCGGCTTCGAGCACGTCGCAGTCGAGATAGATCGTGCGTTCTCCCAGGGCCTTGAAGTCCACGACGCCTCGCAGCGAGCGCCCGATCAGGCGCTGGATCTCGACCGAGCGCCCGTCCGGGCGGCCCTTGGCGATGTCGCGCGGCTTGCGATCGCCGGTGGAGGCCGGCAGCATCGCGTACTCGGCGGTGACCCAGCCCTTGCCCTTGCCGGCCATCCACCTGGGCACCGTCTCCTGGGCGGCGGCGGTGCAGATGACGCGCGTCCCACCGATCGAGATCAGCGCCGAGCCGGTCGCCGCGCGCACGAACCCAGGCTCGATCGTGGTCGCTCGCAGGCCGTCCGGTCGGCGGTCGTGGCTGCGCTTGCTCATGCCGGGCACCCGCTTCCCGCGACCATGGCGACGGCCGCCTCATGCGCCGTATGCCTCACGCGATCGCCTCCACGCCGGCCAGCTCGACGTGCTCGACCTCGCCCAACGGCATCTGCAGAAAGCGCGTTCCCAGCTCGCGGAAGGCATCGACGTCGCCGGTACACAGGAACCGGTACTCGCCCTCGCCCGCTGCGCGGGGGTTGCGCAGCTCGCGCGTGCTGAGGGCGTGCTCGACCTGGCGCGCGAGCGCCGCTCCGGAAGTGATCAGCTCAACCTCCGGGCCGAGCGTACGCTGCAGCAGCGGACTGATCAGTGGGTAGTGCGTGCAGCCGAGGATCACCGTGTCCACGCCCGCCCGCCGCAACGGCTCGCATGCCGCGCGGACGCTCGCCACCGCCTGCTCGTCGAACTGCTCTCCAGCCTGGATGATCGAGGCCAGCGTCGGGCACGGGACCGCATGCAGCGCCACGTGCGGATCGACCGCCGCGACAGCCCGCTCATAGGCGCCGCTGTTCACGGTCGTGGGCGTCGCCAGCAGGCCGATACGGCCACTGCGAGTGACCGCGACGGCGCGCAACGCCTCCGGGCGAACGACCCCCAGCACGTCGATGCCGAGCGTCGTCTGGCGCATACGCGCGCTGAGGCTCGGCAAGGCCGCCGAAGTCGCGGAGTTGCACGCTACGACCAGCAGCTTGGCCTGGCGGCGCAGCAACTCCTCGGCGATCTCCGCGGCGAAGCGCTCGATCTCATCGGGAGAGCGTTCGCCGTAGGGGAAGCGGGCGGTGTCCCCCAGATACACGAAATCCTCGCGCGGCAAGCGCACGAGCAGCTCGTGCAACACCGTCAGCCCGCCCACGCCCGAATCGAACACGGCGATCGGCCGCGCGCGCGCGTCCCGGCCGCCACTGGAAGCGCTGTCCATGCGCGCCATCATCTCAGAGCGCTACGTTGAGCGATCCGTGCGCGCGCTCGTCGTCTCGAACATGCAGCCCGATCGGGCCCATCCCCAGCGTGGGCGATTCGTGCGCGACCAGGTCGACTCGCTGCGCGAACTCGAGGGCGTGGATGTGGAGTTGCATGAGTTTGCACCCGGCAAGCGCGAGCTCGTGCGCGCCGCCGGGAATCTGCGCCGCCGCTACGGGCGCGAGCGCTTCGACATCGTGCACGCCCACTACGGGCTCACCGCCTGGCCCGCATTGGCGGTACGCGCGCGAGTGCGTGCGCTGACGGTGCACGGCACCGACCTCAGCCACCCGCGCACGCGCCGTCTTACCGCGAAGGTGATCCCGCGCATGGACCTCCTCGCCGCGGCATCCACCGAACTTGCGCAACGATTGCCCGTCGAAGACGAGCGCGCGCTGGTGCTGCCGTGCGGCGTCGATCTGAGGCGCTTTCACCCGATCCCCCGCGCCCGCGCCCGCGCCGAGTTGAAGCTCGACCCCGACGAGCCGTTCGTGCTGTTTCTCGCCCGGCCCTCCCGCAAGGAGAAGCACTACGACCAGGCGCTCGAGCTGGCGCGCGACGCGAACGTGGAAGTGCGCGCGCTCTACAACGTCGATCCCGAGCTCGTCGCCCAATGGGTCAACGCCGCCAACGCCGTGATCGTCCCCAGCGCGCGCGAGGGGTTCGGGTTGGCCGTGCTGGAGGCGCTGGCGTGTGACGTGCCGGTGCTCGCCACGCCCGTGGGCACACATCCACAGGCGCTGCAGGGCGTCGCGGGCACGTTGTGCGCGCGGTTTGACCTCGCCGTCTGGCGTGCTGCGCTGGCGCCGCACCTGAGCGATCCCGACCCGCGCATCGCCGGTCGCTCCCACGCCGAGCCGTTCTCCGCGCCACGCATGGCAGAACGCGTGCTGGAGGCGTGGCGCGCGGCCCTGGAGCACGCCGGCCGGGGTGGGGCGCCGGCGCGCGAACGCGGCGTCTGACACAGGGCCCGGGTAGCATGGGACGGTCAATGGACGACACGCAGACCACCAGTCCGGCGACAGACGACACCGGTGTCGTACCGGCGCCCACGGTCGAGGACACGCCGAACAGCCGGCCCGAAGCGCCCAGCGGCCCGCCCGGGTTCAGCGAGCGCGGGCGCATGCGCCGGCGCATGCGCTTCCTGCGCAAGGCCAGAGAGCTGGCCTACCGCGACCTCGGCGGGCTCGTGTTTGACCTGCACCGCTTCGGACGACGCAACGACGCGCTGGTGCTCGCCAAGCTCGAGACGATCGGGCGCATCGACACCGAGTTGCGCGCCCTGGAAGCGACCCTGGCCGAGCGCCGGCCGGTGACCGTCCTGCGCGAAGCGGGCGTCGCGGCGTGTCCGCGCTGCGCCGCGATCCATGGCAGCGACGACCGCTTCTGCCCCAACTGCGGCCTGGCGATGGACCTGCGCGCCGAGCGTCCGATGGCCGGTCCCCAGACCGCGGCGCAGGCCGCGCCCGCGCCGACGCCGACGTCTCCCCCAGCGCCGACGGCGCCGGGACCGGCGCCCGCGATGTCTCCGACCGCCGTGCACACCCCGGGGCCGGCGACGCCGGCCCCGGCCCCGGCCGGAACTCCATCATCCGCCGGGCCTCCATCCCCGGAGCCCGCCGCGGGCGCCACCACATCCCCGGCGCTCGCGCCCAGCTCGACCGCGCCCCCGGTGCCCGCCACCGCAACTCCGGCGCCCGCGGCGCCGGCGCCGCGCACCGCCACACCCGCCAAGGACGCCGGCCCGACGCCGAGCGCGAGCGACGGTCCCGCCGTGGGCAAGGACGGCCCGAGCGTGGAGGAGCCGACAGAGATCGTCCGTCCACCCGTCAAAGACCCTTGAGCGTCGCCACTCCGCCGCCGCCGGCCCTCCCCTCGCACAGTGCGGCGCCGCCGCCGCCCGTCGATGCGTCCTGCCCGCTGTGCGGCGCCCCGTTGGACCCTCGCCAGGAGTGGTGCCTGAGCTGCGGCGCCGCCGCGCGCACGCGCCTGGCGGCGCCGACCAACTGGAAGGCCCCGATCGTCGCGATCGCCGCGATCGCCGCGCTTTCACTGGGAGTGCTCGCGGCGGCGCTCGTCAAACTGAGCGGCGGCTCGCCGACCGCAACCACACCACCCCCGATAACGCGGACGATCACGACGGCGGCGCCGGTGCTCTCGGGAGCGACCCAGGGCACGATCCCCACGACCACGACCGGCGCGAGCGGGGCGACCGGCCTCGGCGGGGCGGTGGCGCCCACGACCGCGGGCGCCGTCACGCCGGGCACGCCGACGACGATCAATCCGTCCACGGCCACCACGACCGGCAGCCCGACCGCTCCCGCGACCACGCCGACCGTAACCACGCCCACGAATACGCGGACCGGCGCCTCGCCCTCGACCGAAGAAGCGCTGCGCAAAGCCGGCTTCTTGCCGCGCACCAAAAAATAGCCTCCACCCACGCGCGCCGCGATGAACACGATCTCCCAAACCTCCACCACGGAGGCCGACCTCGCGGTTGTGGGCGCGGGCGCTGCCGGGCTGTACGCGGCGCTGTGCGCCGCCCGAGACGGCGCTCGCGTAGTCCTGGTGTCGGCCACGCCGCTGGCGCAGACCGCCAGCTACTGGGCCCAGGGCGGCCTCGCCGCGGCGCTCGCCGCCGATGACACGCCCCGGCTCCATCTCGCCGACACCGAGCGTGCGGGGCGTGAGCTTGTCAGGCGCTCGGCGGCCGAGATCCTCGTGCGCGAGGCGCCCGCGTGCGTCGAGGACCTGCAGTCGCTGGGGGTGAGCTTCGACGCCGACCGCTTCGGGCGGCTCGCGCTCGGGTTGGAGGGCGGGCACTCGATCAGGCGCATCGTGCACGCCGGCGGCAGCGCTACCGGGCGACGTGTCGTCAGGCAGCTGTCGGCGCTGGCCGCCGCCGAGGAGCGGATAACCGTGCTGGAGGGCGCCCGTGCGCGCGCCCTGTGGACCGACCTCGACGCGCAGCCGGGCACGGCCGTTCGCTGTCGCGGGCTGCTGTGCGAGGACTGGCGCAACGGGCATCGCGGCCATCCGGGGAGCGGGCGTGCGAGCGTCGTGTCCGCGCGGGCTGTCGTGCTCGCGACCGGCGGCGCAGCGGCGCTGTGGGCGCGCACGACCAACCCGCCCGGCTCTCAAGGCGTCGGCCTGCTGCTGGCGCACGCCGCCGGGGCGCGACTGGCCGACCTGGAGTTGTTGCAGTTCCACCCCACCGCCGTAAACGGCGTGCCCGGGCGCGAAGGCTTTCTCGTTACCGAGGCGATCCGCGGCGAGGGCGCCACGCTGCACGACTCCGGTACGGGCGAGCGCTTCGTCGATGAGCTCCTGCCCCGCGACGAGGTCTCGAGGGCGATCCAGGCGCGATTGCGCGAGAGCGGCGCGAATTCGGTCGGGCTGGACATGCGCGCGATCGACCCGGCGCACTTCCCGAACGTCTTCGCCGCCCTGCGCGACGCCGGCCTGGATCCCACCCGCGAGCTGGTGCCGGTCGCGCCGGCCGCCCATTACGCGATGGGCGGGATCGCCGTCGACCTGCACGCGCGATCGAGCGTCGCCGGGTTGTATGCCGTCGGGGAGGTCTCCTGCACGGGACTGCACGGCGCCAACCGGCTGGCGTCGAACTCGCTCAGCGAGTGTTTCGTGTTCGCGCGCCGCGCCGTCGGCGCAGCCCTGTCAGAGCCCGCCCCGCGACTCGCGACCCCGGTTGAGATCGGCAGGCTGGCGCAGACTCCGCCGATCCCCGGCGCCGAGGCCGGTACGCGAGCGGGGCTCTGGCGCGACGCGGGGATCGAGCGCACGGGCGATGGCCTGCGCCGGCTGCTCGCGGACACCCACCCGCTGGCTCGGCTGATTGCGCGCTGCGCGCTCGCGCGCAGGGAGAGCCGCGGCGCGCATCTGCGCCTTGACCATCCCGAGCGCGATCCGGCGCTCGATCACCGTCACGCGGTCGTCGCGGGCGAGGACGAGGTCAGCTGGGAGACCTGGGAGTAGTGGAAGGCTCGGGCCTCACCCTTCGGGCCCGGCCCAAAGCCAACCGCGGGACCGCCGCAAAAGGCGCTCCCGACCATGCCCGCCCGTGCGGTGACCGGCGCCGGCGGCGCCGTCGGGACCGCCGGGCTATGGGTCACCCCCCAAACGGATAAACCTGCCGGCGCGACACCGCATCTTTTCTGGTAGCGCCGGTGTTCTAGGTGGTGGAAGAACGGGGGACGATCGGAGTCTTAAGGACACGGCGGGTGTGCTCAAGCTCAGAGATCGACAAGGAGAGGGGTCATACCACGCCATGTATCAATTCAGCCGGGCCATCTACAGGGAGCTTTCGCCCCACATCCTCCCGCCCGCGCACGGCGAGAACGCGAGCGTGAACCACGAGCGCGTGCTGCACGCATGCGAGGCGGTCGTCGAGCGGATGGCGACCGACCGTCACTACTTCGCCTATCCCGCGCGCACGCTCTATTGCGACATCCGCAGCTATTTCGCGATGAGCGAGCAGGGTCACGTGCACCGCGTCGTCAACCGCTACATCGGTTACGCCCAGCGCTTTCTCGTCGAGAATCCGGTCGCGGCATACACAGCCGTCAGCGGCCAGGCGCCGCGATGTCGCGCGACGACCCGCAAGGGTTCGGCCTGCCAGCGCGTGCCGCTGGCGCACAACGGCTACTGCCCCTCCCATCAGCACCTCGCCGAGACCGAGGATCGGGAGCTGGCGGCGGCCTGATTGGGGGTTGTCGGGGGTGGGTCGCGTCCGCGCATGTTTTGTGCGCGGACCGCGGCCGGGGGCGCGGGACGTCCGGTCCCGCATACGCTGTCGTGAATGCTTCTTGGCGTAGACGTAGGCGGGACGTTCACCGACGCGGTGCTCGTTAACGCGGACGGTGCGGTGCACTCCGCGAAGGTCCCGACGACGCCCCAAGATCAGTCCGCAGGTGTGCTCGAAGCGGTGAGCGAGGTGCTCGCGCGGGCAGGGGCCGTGCCGGGCGAGGTGAGCGGCTTCGCGCACGGAATGACCGTCGCGACGAACGCGCTGCTGGAGGGGCGCGCGGCGCGCACCGCGCTGATCGCCACGGCCGGGTTCACCGACGTGATCGAGCTGGGACGCCAGGCGCGCCCGCATCTCTACAGGCTGTGTGACGCCGCGCCCGCGCCGCTGGTGCCGGCACAGTTGCGATTCGCCGCACCCGAGCGCTGCGGGCCGGACGGTCCGCTGCTCGCGCTCGATCCGGCCGCGGCCGGTGCGCTGGTCGACGAGGTCGCGGCGGCTGCTCCGGAGGCGGTGGCGGTGGCGCTGCTGCATTCCTACGCGCACCCAGAGCATGAGCGCCTGCTCGGGCGCCTGCTCGCCGAGCGCTTGCCGCCTGCGACGCACGTGTCGGTCTCGAGCGAGCTCGTGGGCACGTTTCGCGAGTACGAGCGCACGGCCACGACCGTGCTCGACGCCGCGCTCAGCCCGCTCGTCGGCGCCTATCTGCGCAGGCTGGCCGCGCAGTCCTCCGCGCAGGGCCTGCCGGAGCCCGAGATCATGCAGTCCTCGGGCGGGCTCGCCTCGGCTGACCGTGCGGCGTCTCATGCGGCGCTCACAATTCTCTCCGGGCCCGCCGGCGGCGTCGGCGGCGCGCTGCTGCTCGCGGGCTTGGCGTGCGAGGAGAACGTGCTGTGCTTCGACATGGGCGGCACCTCCTGCGACGTCTGCCTGATCTCGGGCGGGCAGGTCTCAGAGACCGCGCAGCGCACCGTCGCCGGTCGTCCCCTGGCGCTGGGAGCGCTCGACATCCACACGGTCGGGGCCGGCGGAGGCTCGATCGCCTGGCGCGACGGCGGCGGCGCGCTGCGGGTCGGCCCCGAATCGGCCGGCGCCGTGCCCGGGCCGGCCTGTTACGGGCAGGGCGGCGAGCGCGCGACGGTCACCGACGCCAACCTGCTGCTCGGACGCCTGCCGGTGGACACGCCCCTGGCGGGCGGGCTCGCGCTCGACGTCGCCGCGGCCGAGCGCGCGGTGGCCGCGATCGCGGAAGAACTGGGGCTGGACACGCGCGAATGCGCCGCCGGGATCGTGCGCGTCGCCGAGGCCGAGATGTTGCGGGCGCTGCGCGTGATGACCGTCGAGCGCGGCATCGACCCGCGCGAGTACGCGCTCATGCCCTTCGGGGGCGCCGGACCGTTGCACGCGTGCGCGCTCGCGGCTGAGCTTGGCATCGAGCGCGTGCTCTGCCCGCGCGCCTCCGGCGTGCTGTGCGCGCTCGGATTGGCCGCGGCGACGCCAAGGCGCGACGTTTCGCGTACGGTCATGCTGCGCGGATCGCAGCTGACCACGCGGGCTCTTGCGAACGCGCGCCAAGATCTGCGCGCACAGGCGCCTCTCACGCAGGGCGGGCGCGAGCGAACGGTCTATGAGCTGCGCTACCGCGGCCAGTCGCACGAGCTGCCCGTCGAGTCGGACTGCATCGACCCGGCGATCCTGCGCGAGGAGTTCGCCCGGGAGCACGAGCGACGTTACGGCCATCGCGACGACTCGGGCGATGTTGAGTTGGTGACGATTCGCCTCTCGGTCTGGGGCGCGACTGCGCGGCTGAGCCTGCGAAGCGTCGAGGGCGCCGATGGCACTCCGATCGAGGGACCGGCGGTGTGTCCGCTGCCCGAGGCCACGCTCTACGTTCCCGCCGGCTGGTCGGGCAGGGTGGACGAGTGGGGCACGGTGCACCTCCGGCGAGGGCCCTCGTGAGCGTTCTGGGCCCGATCGAACTCCAGGTCCTCACGGGCGGCCTGCGCGCGGCCTGCGAGGAGATGGGCGCCGTGCTGATCCGCTCGGCCCGCTCGTCCAACATCAAGGAGCGCCACGACGCTTCGACCGCGCTGTTCGACGCTCGCGGCGAGATGGTGATGCAGGCCGAGCACATACCCGTGCACCTGGGTTCGATGCCCGCGGCGGTGGGTGCCGTGCTGGACGAGGATCACGCGCAGGGAACGTCGTGGATCCTGAACGATCCGTTCGCGGGCGGCACGCATCTGCCGGACATCACCGTCATCACCCCCGTGCTCGTGGACGGCGCCCTGCTCGGTTTCGCCGCGAGCCGCGCGCACCACGCCGACGTCGGTGGTCGCATCCCCGGGTCGATGCCCGCTGACAGTCGCACGCTGGAAGAGGAGGGTGTCGTGATCGGCCCGACGCGCCTGGACGAGGCGGCCCTGAGAGCGCTGTCGGCGCAGATGCGCCAGCCGGGCGAGCGCGAAGCCGACCTGCGCGCGCAGCTGGCCGCCAACCGCCTGGGCGCGCTGCGCCTGTGCGAGCTCGCGCGCACGATCGGAGCGGACGGGCTGCGGGAGGCGTTTGCCGATGTGCTCGACTACGCCGAGCGCCGCGCGCGCTCCTGCATCGGAGCGCTCGGCGACGGCGATTTCGAAGCGCAGGACGTGCTCGAGGCCCCCGAGGGCGATCTGCCGCTGCGCCTGCGCGCGAGTGTCGCCGGCGAGCGACTGATCCTCGACTTCACCCGCAGCGCGCCCCAGCATCCGGGCAATCTCAACTGCCCGCTCGCGGTCACCCGTTCGGCCTGTCTGTTCGCGGCTCGGGTGCTCACCGATCCCGACATCCCACCCTCGGCCGGGGCCTACCGGCCGATCGAGATCGTCGTGCCCGAGGGCTCGATCCTCAACGCTCGCCCCGTCGCCGGGCATGCGCCGGCGGTGGCGGCGGGCAACGTTGAGACGAGCTCGCGCGTGGCCGACCTCGTGCTCGCCGCGTTCGGCCGCGCGCAGGGGCAGGGCACGATGAACAACCTCACGCTCGGCGCTCCCCTACGCACGTCCGCGGGCGAGCGCTCGGCGCCCGCTGATCGGGCTGGAGAGGATGACGGATTCTCCTACTACGAGACGCTCGGCGGCGGCCAGGGCGCATGCCCGGACGCGGACGGGCCAAGCGGTGTGCACGTCGCGATGAGCAACACCCTCAACACGCCCATCGAGGCGCTGGAGCGCGAATTCCCTGTTCGCGTGGTCGAATACGCGCTGCGACGCGACTCCGGCGGCGCGGGCGCGCATCGCGGCGGGGACGGGGTCGTGCGCGAGCTGCAGGCGTTGGGCGAGATGACGTTCTCGCTGATCGCCGAGCGCCGCCGGCACGCGCCGCGCGGCGCCGACGGCGGCGAGCCGGGCCTGCCCGGACGCGACTCGATCGACGGCCGGACGATCCCCGGCAAGAGCACGGGCGCGCTGAGCGCCGGTCAGCGGCTGCGCATCGAAACGCCCGGCGGCGGCGGGTTTGGAGCGCCCTGAGCGCCGTCGAGGCTTGCCCAGCACGTCGATATGCCCAAAAAACTAACTCATTTGCAGGGGATTTGGGATTTCCGCCGGGATTTCGTATCTTTAAAGCGCTGACCGTCCTTGTTAGCGCGGACGGCACACAGGGCATACATCAAGAAGTCCCCCCTCAACCATCCACCGGTTTTCCCCCATGCCAATTGCTTTCAAAGAGTGGGCTGTCACCGTCCGCGCCCTCGCGGAAGGCGAGCAGCTGCTGACGCTCCGTAAGGGCGTCCTGCGTGACTCCGGCAAGCCCTTCCGGCTCGCCCACGAACGTTTCTTCCTATATCCGACGTTCGACAGTCAGAGCGGCGACCTCGTACGCGAGTCCCACCAGCCCGAGTTGCGCCGCGCGCTCGAGGAGGGCGTCTGGAGCGACGGAGAGCCGCCGATGCACGCGTTCACCTCCGGGGCGCCCATCCAGCAGCCCGACCGCGTACGCATCCGCGCGTGGGCCGAGGTCGCGGGGCACTTCACGATCACCGATCCTCGCTGCGTCGATGCGCTCTCCCCCTTCTACGTGTGGACGCCGAGCTATGCCGAACGACGCCTGGGCTGGCGCCGTCAGCAGCCGCTGCACGTGCTGCTGCTGCGCACCTATCGCATCCCGCGACCGGTCACCGTGAAGGTCAAGGACGAGTACAACGGCGCGCAGGCCTGGGTCGAGCTTCAGCGCGAACTGCCCTTCGAGGGCACCCCCGTGCTCTCCGACGCCGAGTTCGAGCGCGCCTCCGAGGAGATCGAGGCGATCACCACCAGCGAGGCCGGCCAACCCGTCCTGGCCTAAACGGCCGCTGGGCGGCGCCTCCGTGTCTCGCTCGCCCAGCGACCCTCTGGGCAGCCGATCGATCCACTCCGACCTCGACTAATCAGCGAGTGGCGCTGTCAGCGTTTCGCGCGCCGCCTGCACACCGGACTCGGGCACGAGGATGTCGCGCGGACCGGCCGCCAGGAAGTCGGGCACATCGAAGCCGGGCGCGCGGCGGGCCATGCTGGGAATGCCCTCCTCCAGCAGCAGCCCCTGAATCAGCTGCGCCTCCGGCAGGTTCTGGGCATAGGCGACCTTCACGAGCCGGCCTTCGCTGTACTGGGGCTTGATCTTGCGAGCGTGTTCGCGACGCTCACCGGGCTCGGCCACATCGTCGGCGCCGGCCGCGCCCTCGGGATGGACGAGCGGCATCTCGCAGGCGGCGCAAAAGCGCTCGCTGGAGCGGTGCTCGCGCCCGCAGGACGGGCACACGAGATGATCGTCGGCAACGCCGTCCATCACCGCACCCGCAATTGAACCTCCCGCACGGCGCCATCCTCGATCAGATAGCAGCGCACGTCCGGCTCGTCCTCGGCGAGACCGACGATCACCCACTCAAGGCCCGGCCAGTTGGCCGCGAAGTTGATGTCGGTCTGCGACGGATACGGGGCGGTGTGGGTGTGAGAGTGGTAGATCGCGCCGAGATCCGAACCTTCGTCTTCGAAGGCGTCGATCGTTCGCAGCACTTCTTTGCCGTCGATCTCGAAGCGCTTGCGCGAGGTGAACACGTTCTTGGCGCGATGCACGCGTGTCGCGCACACCTCGCCGTCGGGCCCGGCGGGAGCGTAGGCGATCATGCCGCAGCACTCCGCGTCGTACTCCTCGCGGGCGTGCGCGATCACGTCATCCAGCAGGACCTGCTCGATGAGCACCGACTGGGACCCTTACCACCAGACGGTGGCGTCGAGGTTCTCGACCTCGTCGACCGGCAGCGTGTAGATGCCGCTCGACAGATACTTCCAGCCGTCGTCGGCCACGACGAACACGACGTTGCCCTCGTCCATCTCGCCGGCTATGCGCACGGCGATGGATGCGATCGCGCCACTGGAGACGCCCGCGAACACGCCCTCCTCGTCGAGCAGCCTGCGCGTCCAGATGATCGCGTCGCGGTTGGTGACGAAGATCTTGCGGTCCAGCAGCGAGATGTCGATGATCGGCGGGATGAACCCGTCGTCCAGCGAGCGCAGGCCCTGGACGGGCTCGCCCTGCATCGGCTCCGCCGCGACGATCTTAACGGCATCGCCGAACGTCTCCTTCAAGCGTCGCCCGTTGCCCATCAGCGTGCCGCCCGTGCCGAGGCCCGCGACGAACGCCGAGACCTCGTCGAGCTCGTCGAGGATCTCCAGCGCCGTGCCGTTGTAGTGGGCGAGCGGGTTGGCCTCGTTGCCGTACTGGTAGGGCATATACACCGAGGAGTCCGCCTGGGCCATCTCCAGGGCCTTTTCGACGGCGCCGTTGGACCCGAGCGAGCCGTCGGAATAGACGATCTCAGCGCCATACATCTCCAACAGCTGCGTGCGCTCGGGCGTGACGTTCTCGGGCATCACCACCTTCAGCTCATAGCCCTTGCGTTTGGCGATCATCGCCAGCGAGATCCCGGTATTGCCGGAGGTCGGTTCGAGGATCGTCTGCCCCGGCGAGAGCGCCCCTTTCTCCTCGGCGTCTTCGATCAGCGCCCGCGCGACGCGATCCTTGACCGAGCCGGTCGGATTGCGCGACTCGAGCTTCGCCCAGATGCGCACGCACGGCTTGGGCGACAGACGCGGCAGTTCGACCAGCGGCGTGTTGCCGATCGACTGCACGACATCCCCATAGCGCCCTCCGCAGGGCCGGTTCTTCAGTGGCGGAACGGCCATTACTTCAGAGAATATAGCGAGGGTCTGGCGGCGGTGCGGTCGAGGCATTAGGATGGGGTCGGATGCGTGATTTCGACTTCGACTGGCTGGTCATCGGCTCGGGCTTCGGCGGCAGCGTCTCGGCGCTGCGACTGTCCGAGAAAGGCCACTCCGTGGGCGTGCTGGAGTGCGGACGCCGCTTCGCCGACGACGAACTGCCGAGTTCGACCGCGGACCTCAAGCGCTACTTCTGGAATCCGCTGCTGGGCATGAAGGGAATCTTTCGCCTGACCACCTTCAAAGACGTCTCCGTTGTCTCCGGCTGCGGCGTCGGCGGCGGCAGCCTCGGCTACGCCAACACGCTGTACGTGCCGCCGAAGCAGTTCTTCGAGGACCCTCAGTGGGCGGACATGAACGACTGGGAGTCGGCTCTCGCTCCGCATTACGCCGAAGCGCAACGGATGCTCGGCGTCGTGCAGACGCCCACCGACGACCCCGCCGATCAGCTGCTGCGCGAGCTCGGCGAGGAGCTGGGCGTGGGCGAGACGTACAAAAAGACGCCCGTCGGGGTCTATTTCGGCGAACCCGGCGTGACCGTCCCGGATCCCTTCTTCGGCGGCGAGGGACCGGACCGCACCGGCTGTCGGGAATGCGGGCGCTGCATGGTCGGCTGCCCGCACGGCTCGAAGAACACGCTCGTCAAGAACTACCTCTACCTGGCCGAGAAGCGCGGCGCGCGGGTGATGGCCGAACGCACCGTCGTGGACGTTCGCCCGCTCGGGGGCGCCGACGGCGCCGAGGGCTACGAGGTCGAATCGGTGCGCTCAGGCGCGTGGCTGCGCAAGGATCGTCAAATACAGCGCGCGCGCGGCGTCGTCGTCGCGGCCGGCCCGCTGGGCACCAACAGGTTGCTGCAGCGCTGCCGCCTGAACGGCTCGTTGGGCAAGCTCTCAAAGCGCCTGGGCGAGCTGGTGCGCACCAACAGCGAGTCGATCCTGACCGTGACCGTGCCAGAGGACTACCCGGAGAACCTGATCAAACGCGTGGCGATCACCTCCTCGATCTACCCCGACCCGCACACCCACATCGAGACCGTCACCTATGGCGACGATGGCGATTCGATGCACCGCCTGTACACGCTGCTGGTCGGCGACGGCACGCGCCTGACGCGCCCGTTGAAGCTGCTCGCACAGATCCTGCGCCACCCCAAGCGCTTCGTGCAGGTCCTATTCCCCAAACACTGGTCACGGCGCACGATCATCGTGCTCGTGATGCAGACGCTCGACAACGCGATCGCGCTGCGCCCGCGCCAGGGTCCGTTCGGTTCGCTGTGGCTGAAGACCGAGCAGGACCCGCAGAAGCCGATCCCGACGTTCATCCCGGTCGCCAACCAGGCCGCCGAATGGCTCGCTCAGCGCACGGGCGGGGTCGCCCAGAGCTCCGTCACCGAGGCCCTGTTCAACATCCCCACGACCGCGCACATCCTCGGCGGAGCGGTGATCGCCTCCGACCCCTCTCGCGGCGTGGTCGACGCCCGCCAACGCGTGTTCGGCTACGAGAACCTGCTCGTCTGCGACGGCTCGGCGATCCCCGCCAACGTCGGCGTCAACCCCTCGCTCACGATCACCGCCCTGGCCGAGCACGCGATGAGCCACGTGCCGGTGGCGGGGATGGCCGGCGAGCCGGCCTCAGAGTCAGTCACCGCGGCTTAGCTCGGTCAGCGCGGCGATGTCTTCCAGATCGACGGGGCGCCCGCTTGCGCGCTTCATGCCGATCAGGTCGTCGCGGCCGGCGACGGCGAGCTTCAGATCCCCGAGCCGAATCTCCAGCGCCCCGACGCGAAGCGCCTCGTAGGGCGGAGCGCCGGGCGCATCGTGCAGCACGTCGATCGCACCATGCCGCGTGGCAAATTGCCACGGGGTCGCGCGCGGCAACATCGCGGCGTCTATCTCCAGTCCCTCACTTCCGGGATTGAGCACCCGCGCGTCGAGTGCGTTCAGAGCATCCGCCAGTCGCGCCAGGTTCGACGGGTCCGGGCGAGGAAACACGTCGATGTCGACGGTCGTTCGCACGTGGCCGTGAGCCTGCACCGCGAGCCCGCCGACAACGACATAGTCGACCTCGTGTTCGGCGAGCGCTTCGAGGATACGCTCGGCGTCGAGCGGCGTCTCAGGCTCCATGAACCGCCTCGGCACCCGCCCGCCGCAGGCGCCCCGCCATACGGTTCGCGGAGATGGCCAGTTCGAGTCGTTCGGTCGGTGAACGTTCGCGCGAGGCGGCTAGATGGAGTGGATCCCATCGCCCCGAGAGAGGGCGTGCGTGCAGCTCGGGCTCGCAGCCCATCGCCAGCAGGAGCGCCCGCACGGTCTCCCAGGTCGGCGCCGTCAGGCCACGCTCGATCCGGCTGACGGCGGCCTGCGTGGTTCCCGCGCGACGGGCAAGCGCACGCTGACTGATACCGAGCCGGTCGCGCTGTTGAAGGATCAGATCTCCAGCCTGCATGATATATAAAAGTATATCGCAAACCTCCCAACAAAACGCCCGCGCGGAATTCCGATCTTGAAGGACGTAGAGCGAGCGCGGCTCGCGCGAGAAGTCAGGCCCCGCCGGCCATCGCCGGCAGGATCACGAGAGTGTCCGTGTCTCCCACGGCCGTGTCCAACCCGCCCAGCACGCGCACGTCCTCGTCGTTGAGATACACGTTTACGTAGCGGTTCAGCTCGCCGTCGGCCGCGAACAGCTGCTCGCGGGTCGCCGGATGATTGGAGGCGAGGTCGCGCAGCACGTCGCCGACGTTCTCGCCGGAGGCGCTCACCTGCTTCTCGCCGCCCACTGACGCGCGCAGCACTGGAGGAATCTTGATCGTCGCCATACCGGTCGGGCAGATTACCCTGCGGCCGCGCAGAACGCCTCGTAGTCGGGGAAGGAGCCCATCTCCTCGTCGGAGATCTCCTCGGGCTCGCGCGAGCAGATCGGGCAGTCGGGGTCGCGGTGGACCTTGACCTCGGTCAACGTCGCCCCCAGCGCGTCGTAGAGCAACAGGCGGCCGATCGCGGGCTCGCCGATGTCGAGGATCAGCTTGACGACCTCGGTGGCCTGCAAGAGCCCCATCGTGCCGGGCAGCACGCCGAGCACGCCGTTGGCGCCGCAGGAGGGCGCGAGCTCCGCCGGCGGGGGCTCGCGGAAGAGGCAGCGGTAGCAGGGGCCCTCGTAGGGCTTGAACACCGACAGCTGACCGTCGAAGCCGAGGATCGAGGCGGAGACGACGGGGATCTTCAGGCGCACGGTCGCGTCGTTGAGCAGGTAGCGCGTGGGGAAGTTATCGACGCCGTCGACGATCACGTCATAGCCGGAGATGATCTCCATGATGTTCGAGGAGTCGATCCGCACGGGGTACTTGACGACGTCCACGTCCGGGTTCAGCGCATGGATCGACTCCTCGGCGGAGTCCACCTTGGGGATGCCCACGCGCTGGGTGGAGTGGATCACCTGGCGCTGGAGGTTGGACAGGTCGACCTCGTCGTCGTCCACGATCCCGAGCGTGCCGACACCGGCCGCCGCGAGATACAGCGCCGTGGGCGAGCCCAGGCCGCCCGCGCCCAGCAGGAGCACCTTCGCGTCGAGCAGCTTCTGCTGCCCCTCCACGCCGATCTCCGGGATCAGCAGATGGCGCGAGTAGCGCTCGCGCTGCTCGGCGCTGAGCGAGCGCGGCACCGTGACCTCATAGCCGCGATCCTTCCACAGCGTGATGCCGCCGGTCATCGAGGCGACGTTCGTGTAGCCGAGGTCATCTTCGAGCGTGCGCGCGCCCCACGCCGAGCGGTTGCCCGACTGGCAGTAGAGCACGATCTGCGCGTCGCGATCGGAGACCACCCCCTCGATGCGGGTCTCGAGATAGCTGCGCGGCACGTGCTTGGCGCCGGTCAGATGACCGGCCGCGAACTCGTCGGTCTCGCGCACGTCGACGATCGCCACGCCCTCGCCGATCAGCTCGCGAACGCGCGAGGGATCGATCTCGGTGATCTGGGACTTGATCTGTTTGAGCAGCTCCGCGCCTGACGGGCTCATCGCGATACTCCTAAATCATGGTCGGGATTCGGGGAGACTTCACAAAGTATAGCGCTGCTCGGAGCCCTTGCAAGCGCTCTACTCTTGGCGACCGATGCGCCGGCGTCCTCATCTACTCCTGCTTGGACTCGCCGCCACGCTCGCCGTGGCGATCGCGCTCGTCGCGATCTTGGCCACGCCCTCCAAGCATGACGGCGCGTCCTCGACCGGGGCAGACTCCGCAACCAAGAGCTCCTCGGGGTTCGACGGCGCGGCCTATCCGCTGGGAGTGCGGGCCCCGGACTTCACGCTCACGGACGAGCTGGGGAGACGCGTGTCGCTGAGCGCGTTCAGAGGGCGGGTGGTCGTGTTGGCGTTCGTGTCGAGCGCCTGCCGTACGTGCGTCCTCGCCGCTCAACAGGTGCGCGGCGCGCTCGACGAACTGGCTGCCACGCCCACGTATGGCAGGGGAACGGCCATCCCGGCGATGCAGGTCGTGTTCGTGAGCACCGACCCTCACGCGGATACGCACGCGCATGTGCAGCGCTTCCTAGCCGCGACGGGGCTCGCCGATCGAGTGGTCTATCTGAGCGCAAGCTCAACACGGCTGCGAGCGGTGTGGCGCGCCTACCGGGTCTCGCCGCCGAGCGCCGGCAGGGCGGCTTCCGAAGCTGCCACGACAGTGCTGCTGATCGGCCGAGCCGGCAACGAGCGCGTCGCGTTCGGGCTCGAACAGCTGACCCCCGAAGGACTCTCACACGACATGCGCCTGCTGCGCGACGGCCGATCCGAAGTCCACGAGCCACGGCCGGCCGGCTGATACCCTAGCTCTCAGGTAGGTATTTGAGAGATGATGTTTTCAACCAAGGCGGAGTATGGCGTGCGCGTGATGGTCGAGTTGGCTCGACGAGCCGGCGATGAGCCCGTTCCGCTGGCGGAGATCGCCGAGCACGACGGGATGCCGCTGGCCTACCTGGAGCATCTGGTCGCGCGACTGCGCAAGGCCGGGCTGGTCGATTCGCGGCGGGGATCGCGCGGGGGCTATCTGCTCGCGCGCTCGCCCACCGAGATCACGATGGCCGAGGTCGTCGAGGCACTGGAGGGCTCGATCGCGCCGATCGAGTGCATCTCCCAGGCTTCCGACGGCTCGATCGTGTGCTCGCGCGAGTCCGACCCCGGGCACGTGTGCCCGACCAAGCTCTTGTGGACGCGCGTGCGCGGCGCGATCGTGCGCACGCTGCAGGACACCACGCTGGCGGACCTCGTGCTCGGACCGTCTCTGGGCGGTCTCCCCGGTGGACTTCCCGCCCAGACGCGCGCTGCCACCCTGCCCACGCTGCCCGCCGCCGCCGCCGCCGCTCGCGCCGCCACGCCGGCGGCCTGACAGCCTTCATCAATCCAACCCCCGACGACCGGAGCCCGAACCAGCGATATGGCCGACCTAGAGATCAGAGACCTGCACGTGCGCATCGAGGAGCGCGAGATCCTGCGAGGCGTGGACCTGGACATCTCGCGAGGTGAGATCCACGCGCTGATGGGCCCGAATGGCTCGGGCAAGTCCACGCTCGCCAGCACCCTGCTCGGCCATCCCTCCTATGAGATCACCGAGGGCACGATCGTGTTCAAGGGGCAGGACATCACCGAGGCCGCGCCTCACGAGCGCGCCCACGCGGGCCTGTTCCTGGCGTTCCAGTACCCCGTTTCGATCCCGGGCGTGTCGGTCGCGAACTTCCTGCGCATGGCCATCAACGCCCAGCGCGAGGAGCCGATCCAGGTGAAGGAGTTCCGTACCGAACTGCAACATGCGATCGACCTGCTGGACGTCGATCGCTCGTTCACCTCGCGCCACCTCAATGACGGGTTCTCGGGCGGCGAGAAGAAGCGCGCGGAGATCCTGCAGATGGCGATGCTCAAACCGGACATCGCGATCCTCGACGAGACCGACTCGGGCCTTGACATCGACGCGCTGCGCACCGTCGCCGAGGGCGTCCAGCGCCTGCACGACGAGCAAGGCCTTGGCGCGCTGATCATCACCCACTATCAGCGCATCCTCCACTACGTCAAGCCCGAGTTCGTGCACATCCTGATGGACGGGCGCATCGTGCTGGAGGGCGGCGTCGAGCTGGTCGAACGCCTGGAGCGCGAAGGCTACGATCAGATCCGCCAGGAGGTGGGGGCCGGTGCCTGAGGGCACGGCACAGCCCGTGGCGGTTAAGCCCGGTCGCCACCGCGAGGCGACCCTCTACCACGCGCTGCACGGCGCCGGCGCGGGCCACGGCCCCGAGCGCACGCTCTCCCAGCTGCGCGAGGCCGCCCTCGCGCACTTCTTCACCTCCGAGCTGCCCGTCTGGCGGCGCTCGGGGTTCTGGACGACGAGCCTGCAGACGCTCGATCTGGACGCGCTGGAGACGGCGCCCGCGGGAATCGACCCGGTCGTGCCCGACGTCGTGGCGCGCACCCTCCCCGACCGTCCCCACGCCGGACGGATCGTGCAGTGCGCCGGCGCGGTCGTGCACGTCGAGCTCGACCCGGCGCTGACCGAGCGCGGCGTGATCCTGTGCTCACTTGAGGACGCCTTCCGCGATCACGGCGAGCTCGCCTCCACGTACTACTCCAAGCGCTTGACGATCGACCGCCACAAGCTGGAGGCGGCGAACGCGGCGTTCTGGATGGGCGGGGCGTTCCTGTATGTGCCGCCGGGCGTCGTCGTGGAGGACCCGTTTGAGATCGTCTATGCGATCGACCGTGCGGGTGTGGCGCAGTACGGGCGCACGCTCGTGGTGGGCGATCGCACGAGCGAGTTTCGCGTGCACGAGTACGACCTCGCCGAGGACTTCGACGGTCAGGCGCTGCACGCGGGCGCGTTCGAGCTGTATCTGAGCGACGGCGCGCGCTGTCGCCTGGCACAGTTCCAGGACTGGGGTTCCGGCGAGGTCTACGACGTGTCCACCCGCTACGTTGGCGTCGGGCGTGATGCGTACTGTCACTGGCTGCCCTCGCTGCTGGGTGGGCATCTCGTGCGCCAGCACCTGGAGCTGGCGGTGACCGCGCCCGGCGGCGACATGGCCTTCCGCGGCCTGTTCTTCACCGAGGCGGACGAGCACCTGGACGCCTTCGCGGTGGACCTGCACGAGACCGGCCCCTCCGGCGGGGACGTGCACTGGCGCGGCGCCGCCACCGGCGAGAGCCGCGCGTCGTTCGAGGGCCTCATCCAGATCGACCCCGGCGCCCAGCAGACCCACACCTACCTGCAGATCCACACGATGATGCTCTCTCCCAAGGCCCGCCTGGACGCGATCCCCTCGGTGCTCGTCTCCGCCGACGACGTCTCCGCCTCGCACGGGGGGACCGTCGGCGAGCTCGACGAGGCGGCGATCTTCTACATGCAGTCGCGCGGCCTGGACCGCCCCGCGGCGGTGCGGCTGCTCGTGGAGGGCTTCTTCGAGCCGGTGCTCGCGCAGCTGAACGACGAGCCCTTGGAAGACCTCATCCGCACGAAGCTCGCGGCCAAGCTGGCCTCCGCTCGCGAGGACATCGAGACGTATGCCACCAGTCGCTAGCGCCACCTCGCTGAACGTCAGAGCCGACTTCCCGATCTTTGGCCGCCGCTTCGACGACCGGCCGCTGATCTACCTCGATTCGGGCGCCACCTCGCAAAAGCCCGCGGTCGTGATCGACGCGCTGGCGGAGCATCTGCGCTCGCACAACGCCAATGTTCACCGGGGCGTGTATGCGCTGGCGCAGGAGGCCGACGCCGCGTATGACGGGGCGCGCCGCCGCGTCGCCGCGTTCGTCGGCGCCTCGCCGCGGACGACTGTGTTCACGAAGAACGTCACCGAGGCGATCAACCTCGTCGCCTACGCGTGGGGGCGCGGCGAGACCGATGGGCGGGCGAACGTCGGCCCGGGCGACGCGGTGCTGATCACCCAGCTGGAGCACCACGCGAACATCGTCCCCTGGCAGATGCTCTGCCGTGAGCGCGGCGCGAGCCTGCGCTACCTGGAGGTGGACGAGCGCGGGGAGCTGTCGCCGGAGCAGCTGGACGCGGAGCTCGCGCGGGGCGACGTGCGGATGGTGGCGTTTGCACACGTGTCGAACGTGCTCGGGACGATCGTGCCGGTGGCGGAGATGTGCGCGCGCATCCGCGCCGCGGGCGCCGTGTCGCTGGTGGACGGGGCCCAGGCGGTGCCGCACATGCCCGTGGACGTGGACGCGATCGGCGCGGACTTCTACGCCTGGACGGGACATAAGGCGCTGGGGCCGACGGGCATCGGCGTGCTGCACGGCCGCGCGGAGATGATGGAGGCGATGGAGCCGTTCATGACGGGCGGGGACATGATCTCCTCGGTCGACTTCCAGTCGGCCGAGTGGAACGAGCTGCCGTACAAGTTCGAGGCCGGGACGCCCCCGATCGCCGAGGCCGTCGGCCTGGGCGCGGCCGTGGACTACCTGTCCGCGCTGGACATGGAGCGCGCGCGCGCGCACGAGCGGGCGTTGACCGCGTACATGCTCGAACGCCTCGGCGAGGTGCCGGGGCTGCGCGTGGTCGGCCCGCCGGAGGCCGAGCGCCGCGGAGGGCTCGCGTCGTTCACGATCGAGGGCATCCACCCGCATGACGTCGCCGAGCTGGCCGATCGCGGCGGTGTGTGCATCCGCGCGGGCCACCACTGCGCGCAGCCGTTGATGCGCTGTCTGGGCGTGGGCGCGACGGCGCGGGCGAGCGTCGGCGTCTACAACGAGCCCGCGGACGTCGATGCGCTCGTGGACGCGCTGCTGGCCGGGCGCGAGGTGTTCGGACTCTGATCGCCATGGACGACCTCTACCGCGATTACATCCTCGAGCATTACAAGCGCCCGCACAACTTCGGCGAGCTGGAGCCGCACGACCTGGAGAACCACGAGCACAACCCGCTGTGCGGGGATGAGCTGGGCGTGCATATCAAGGTGCAGGACGGGCGCATCGCCGATCTGCGCTTCCACGGCCACGGCTGCGCGATCTCGCAGGCCTCGGCGTCGATCGCGTCGCAGGAGTTGATCGGGATGGAGCTTGACGAGGTCGGCGAGCTGAATGCCGACTGGATGATCGAGCTGCTCGGCATCCCGGTGTCGGCGACGCGGCGCAAGTGCGCGCTGCTGAACCTGAAGGTCGTGCGCGGGGCCGTCACGGGCGACCGTGCCTGGCCCGAGTGAGTGTCGTTGGGAGCCTCCGGCCGAGCACGATCCGCGACACGCGATAGAATTCCTACTTCCGAGCACGGGATTCCCAGAGAAGGAGCTTCATGGCCGCTACGGACACAGTCAGGATCGCCAAGCCCAGCCCGATCGTCGAGGACGACCAGGGGCAGTTGCGCGCCCGCCAGGGCATCTCGCGCGAGGTCGTGAGCGAGCTGTCGAAGATCAAGGACGAGCCCGACTGGATGGCGGAGAAACGGATCAAGTCGCTGGAAATCTTCGAACGCAAGCCGATCCCGACGTGGGGTCCGGACCTCGGCGGGTTGAACCTGGACGATCTAGTGCTGTATTCGCCGCCGACGGCCGGGCGCTTCAACAGCTGGGAGGACGTGCCGGCGGAGATGAAGCAGACGTATGAGGATCTGGGGATCCCCCAGGCCGAGCGCGAGCACCTTGCGGGCGTGGTCGGAGTGTGGCGCCAGGAGCCGGTGTATGAGGGGCTGAAGGAGGAGTACGCCAAGCAGGGGATCCTGTTCTGCTCGATGGACACGGCGATCACCGAGTATCCGGAGCTGGTGCAGAAATACTTCATGACCAAGTGCGTGCCGGCGCAGGACAACAAGTTCTCCGCTCTGCACGGCGCCGTCTGGTCGGGCGGAGCGTTCTGCTACATCCCCAAGGGCGTCAAGTGCGACCTGCCGCTGCAGTCCTACTTCCGCATGGAGGGGGCGGGCGAGGGCACGTTCGAGCACACGCTGATCGTCGCCGACGAGGGCGCCGAGGTGAACTACATCGAGGGTTGCACCGCGCAGACGTACAGCGTGAACTCGATGCACTCCGCCGTGGTGGAGATCTTCGTGCATGAGGGCGCGAAGGCCCGTTACACGACCGTGCAGAACTGGTCGAAGGACGTCTACAACCTCAACACCAAGCGCGCGATGGTCGACGCGAACGGCACCGTCGAGTGGGTCGGCGGGTCGATGGGCGCGAAGTACGTGATGCTCTACCCGGGCTCCTATCTGATGGGCGAGGGCGCGCGCGCCGACCATCTGAACGTAGGCGTCGCCGGCAAGGGAGTGCACAAGGACACGGGCGCGAAGGTCGTGCACCTCGCGCCGAACACGACCTCAAACATCCTCGCCAAGTCGATCTCCAAGGACGGCGGCATCATGGGCTACCGGGGCCTCGTCAAGATGGGCCAGCACTCGGCGGGCTCGAAATCGCGCGTGCAGTGCGACGGCCTGATGATGGACGGCGAATCGAAATCGGACACCTGGCCTGACATCCAGATCCAGAACCCGCACGTGACGGTCGCCCACGAGGCCACCGTCGGGCGCATCTCCGACGATCAGCTCTTCTACATGGGCTCGCGCGGGTTCACCGAGGACGAGGCCGCGGCGATGATCGTCAACGGCTTCATCGAGCCGGTGACGAAGGAGCTGCCGATGGAGTACGCGGTCGAGCTGAACCGCCTTATACAGTTGGAGATGGTCGGCTCCATCGGCTGAGACGTGCGATGGGCTGCGACTGGCTGCGTCCTCAGTCGCTCGCGTACCGAGTACGCCACGCTCCCTGCGTCCTTGCCATGCTTGCCCCTCGCACGTCTCAGGGGCGTCCTGATCCTCATTGCGCGCTCCTGTAAACACGATCGCCGCGCCGCTGTTCCCGACGAAGACGTCGTGGGTCAACGTCCCTGGCGGTAAGGGAGCGCAGGCGAGCATCATCCAGCGAGGGCGGCCGATGCTGGTCGAGTTCTGGGATTTTTGCCGCCCGAACTCGCTGCGTACGCTGCCTTATGTAAAAGCGTGGCACGAGCGCTACGCCGAGCACGGGCTGCGCGTCATCGGTGTGCACTCCCCCGGCTTCGACCCCTCTCGCGATGAGCAGTCGGTCAGGAATGCTGTCGCGCGACTGGGGATCGAGTATCCGGTGCTGATCGATGGCGAGCTGACGGTATGGCAGGAGTACGAGAACCTCGGCTGGCCGGCGCGCTATGTGTTCGACGGGCATGCGCGCCTGTTCGAGTACCACTACGGCGAGGGCGCTTATGCCGAAACGGAGCTGGCGATCCAGGAGCTGCTGGGCGTTGAGCGCGAGCCGTTGGGAGCGCTGCGTCCAGAGGACGCGCCGGGCGTGCTGCTGGCGCCCCAGACGGAGGATCAGCCCGGCGCGTACTCGGGACCGTATGAGGCGGGCGGGGTGTGGGCGGTGCTCTCCGGGAAGGGGAGCGTGCGGGTGAACGGCCGCGAGCTGAAGGTGACCCACCCGGGCGCGTATTCGCTGATCGAGCACGAGCGCCACACCGCGGGCGTGCTGGAGCTGGAGCTCGGCGCGGGCGTGGAGTGCTACGCGACGTGCTTCACCCCGGGCGTGACATAGCGACTGCGAGCAGCACCCGAGGCATCCTCAGGCCGGCCACCTACCCCGCGACCGGCTTCAATTCGGCGTGCGTGCGGTCGAGCAGCAGCCGCCTGAGGACCGGAGGCCCGGTGTCCTCCACGAGCACGCATGTCCCCGGCCAGTAGGGGGACTCGCCCGGCGTGGGCGTGAGGAAGATCGAGTCATACGTCCAGCAGCCCGAGTTGACGAGGCGCGCTCCGCCGCGCCCGCGCCACTCCGACTCGGGATCCTCCGGGAAGGGGCCGGCGCGGTGGGTGTGGCCGAAGACGACGTAGGCCTCACCAAGATCCAGGCGCGCGGCGACCTCCCCTATCGCGCGCAGTCCGGAGCGGCGCAGCTCGGTGCGTGAGATGTCGGCGTTGACGGGGCCGAGCCCGGCGCGGTTGAGTCCTCCGACCATCAGCGGGAACGCGCGCTTGATCGCGGTCCTGCTCGCCGCGACGCGCGCCGAGCGCAGCAGATGCCTGCCGCCGCTCGTGCCCTCTCGAGCGGTCCCGTTGCGACCGGCGCTCAGGGCGCGCCACGCGCGGGCGGTGGCCAGCCCGTTGAGCACCGGCCCGGCGGCGCCGTAGCGGGTGATCGCGTCACGCCAGGCGTAGATGGGGGCGGTCACCGACTCGTAATCCTCGACGCTGTCGAAGGCGTCGCCGTAGGGGGGCCGTTCGAGCAACCGTCCCATCACCCCGACGCCGATGCGCTCGAGGGTGGGGATGGTGAGGTGGGCGTCGAGGAAGTGGCCGTGCGTGGCATACACGTCCGGGCGCACCCATAGGCCGGGGTAGGCGGTGCTGACACGGGCGGGAGCCGCCCAGCGCGCGATCTGGGCGAGCATCGGCGAGGCCTCGGCGGGGTCGAAGCGCTGCTCGGCGCCGAGCGCGTCGGGCGCCGGTTCGCGCAACGCGCGGGCGTCCAGCCACGCGGACACCATCAGGTGGTCGTGGTTGCCGGCGGTCACGATCAGCTCGCGTTCGCGCCCGAGCGCGCGCCCGAGGTCTTCGAAGAAGGGGCGCGCGGCGAGCAGCGCCTGGTGGGGCGGTCCGTGGCGCAGCTCGAGCACGTCGCCGAGCAGCACGAGGCGATCGACGCCATCGATCTCCTCCAGTAGCGGAGCGCGCAGCTCGGGGCGGCGCAAGAGGTCGATCCCGGAGAGCCCGCCCAGGTGCAGGTCGGAGACGATCAGGGTGCGCGTCACGAAGGGCGGTGTCGGCTCAGGTGGAGGCGCCGGAGGCGGCGAACTCGCGTACGGGCTTGGGGAGCATGAAGCGGACGTTCTCGCGGATCACGTCGACCTCTGAGATGTCTGAGACTCCGCGCGCGCGGAAGTAGTCGAGGAGCTCTGAGACGAGGTTCTCCGGGGCGCTGGCGCCGGAGGAGATGCCGACGACGCGCTTGCCGGCCAGCCACTCCTCGCGGACTTCGGAGGCGTTGTCGATCAGGTGGGCGTCGGTGCCGCAGTCTTGGGCGACCTCGACGAGGCGTACGGAGTTGGAGGAGTTTCGCGAGCCGATTACGAGCATCAGGTCGCAGTCGCCGGCGAGCTGCTTGACGGCGGCTTGACGGTTGGTGGTGGCGTAGCAGATGTCGTCGGTGCGAGGACCGGTGATCCGCGGGAAGCGCTCGCGCAGGCGCGCGACGATCGAGTCGGTTTCGTCCACGGATAGGGTCGTCTGCGTGACGTAGGCCACCCGCTCGGGGTCCTCGACCTGTAGCGCGTCAACATCGGCCTCGTCTTGTACGAGCACGATCCGCGCGGGGGCCTCCCCCATCGTGCCTTCGACCTCCTCGTGGCCTTGGTGGCCGACGAGCACGATCGTGTAGCCCTCCTGGGCGAAGTGCGCGGCCTCGCGATGGACCTTCGTGACGAGCGGGCAGGTGGCGTCGATCGTCTGCAGGTTGCGCTGCTTGGCGGCCTCGCGCACGCTGGGGGCGACGCCGTGGGCGGAGAAGACGGTGATGGCGCCCTCGGGCACTTCGCGCACGTCCTCCACGAACACGGCGCCGCGCTCGGTGAGCCGCTCGACGACGTGGCGGTTATGGACGATCTGCTTGCGCACGTAGACGGGCGGGCCGTGCTCGTCGAGCGTGCGTTCGACGGTCTGCACGGCGCGATCGACGCCGGCGCAGTATCCGCGCGGCGCGGCCAGCAGCAGGCGCTCGATCGTGTTGGACGCGGTCGCGGGGTCTGACACCCTGCACATTGTAGGCGGGGAGCGTGAGGCGACCGCGCGCGCGGTGTGACCGCGACGGGAGCGATCGGCGCGAAGATCGGCGAGAGTTCACGGGCGCGGCCGGGTACGCTAACCGTGTATGGCGCAAAAGCACCTCGACAGGCTGACCCCGGTGGACGCGTCGTTCCTGCATCAGGAGGGCGCGAACTCGCACATGCACGTCGGCGGGCTGACAATCGTCGAAGGTCCGCCGCCGCCGATGGAGGAGTTCCTGGAACAGATCCGCATGCGCTTGCATCTGGTGCCCCGCTACCGCCACAAGCTCGCGTTCACGGCGCTCGACAGCGGGCGGCCGGTGTGGATCGACGATCCGAACTTCAGCCTCGAGTATCACGTGCGCCATACGGCGCTGCCGACGCCTGGTGAGCCCGAGCAGTTGCGCGGGCTGACGGCGCGGATCTTCTCCCAGCAGCTGGACCGTTCGAAGCCGCTGTGGGAGATGTGGCTGATCGAGGGCTTGAAAGACGATCGCTTCGCGCTGATCTCAAAGACCCATCATTCGTTGATCGACGGGATCGCGGGGATCGATCTGGCGACGGTGCTGTTCGACCTCAGCCCGGACCCACCCCCGATCAAGCACTCGGGACGGGCTTGGCGCCCGCACTCCGAACCGGGCACGCCCGAGCTGGTGGCGGCCGGTTTGAAGGGCGCGGTGCGCGCCGGGATCGAGCTGGCCGAGGGCGCCCTGGACGCGCTCACCCATCCCGATCGCGCGCTGTCGCGCACGCGCGAGGCGGCGGAGGGGATCGGGGAGATCGTGTGGGCCGGGCTGAACCCGGCGCCGGAGACGCCGCTGAACGTCCATATCGGCCCGCATCGGCGCTTTATGGGGATCGGCAACCCGCTGGATGACTTCAAGCTCGTCAAGAACGCGTTCGGCGGCACCGTCAACGATGTCGTGCTGGCGGTCGTCGCGGGCGCGTTGCGCGAGTTCCTGATCTCTCGGGGGTTGCGCACGGAGGGCGTGGAGTTGCGTGCGCTCGTGCCGGTGTCGGTGCGCGCCGAGGACGAGCACCATCAGGGCGGCAACCGCATCGTGGTGATGCGCGGTCCGCTGCCGGTCTACATCGCCGACCCGGTGCAGCGGCTGCGGTTCGTCTCCTACGCGATGGACGGGCTGAAGGAGTCCAAGCAGGCGCTCGGCGCGGAGGTGATCGCGGGCGCACAGAACTTCGCGCCGCCGACGATCCTGGCGCAGGCGTCGCGGTTGAACTTCTCTACGCGCCTGTTCAATTTGATCGTGACGAACGTGCCGGGACCGCAGTTCCCGTTGTATGTGCTCGGCCGGGAGATGCTGGCCGCCTACCCCGTCGCGTTTCTGCCGGAAAACCATGCGCTGGCGATCGCGATCATGTCTTACAACGGCCAGATGAACTTCGGTTTGCTCGGCGACTTCGACGCGCTGCCGGACATCGACCTGATCGGCGAGACGATCGCGGCGGAACTCGCCACGCTCGTGGCGCTGGCGCGCGAGTCAATCGCGGCGCCGGCCTGACTCCTCACGACCCTCTAGTACCCCAAGGCGAACTTCGCGTCCTCGCTCATCTTCTCGGGCGACCACGGCGGCGTGAAGACCATCTCGGAGTCGATCGTCTTGACACCGTCGAGTTCGCCGACGAACTCGTCGATCTGTTCGGTCACCTGCGGACCGATCGGACAGCCGGGAGTGGTGAGCGTGAAGGTGACGTTGACGTGGCCGTCGTCGACCTCGACGCCGTAGATGAGCCCCAGCTCGACGAAGTCGAGCCCCAGCTCGGGGTCGATCACGTTCGAGAGCGCGTCCATCACGTCATCGACCGTGGGTGCAGCGGCAAGATCGGACATGGCCCGAGTCTAGCTGGCGCGCAGGCGCCCCTCCCGGAGGCTCAGTTATCCGAACCCAACCGATCCCAGGCGTACAGCTGGATGCACTCGTGCGCGAGCTCGATCGCCCGCTCGCGGGAGAGGCAGGGGAGCACGGTGTCCAGGGCCTGCTCCTCGGAGACGCCGGCCTGGAAGGCTTCCTCGCCGCGGAAGCCGGCGGCGATCTTCAGGGCCTCGCGGCGGTTGTCGCCGAGGCTTCCGAACACGCCGACGAGGAAGTCGGTGTTGGGGATCGGCTGGCCGACCTCGAGCGAGGCGTGCCAGGCGGCGAGCAGGTGCAGGTCGTCCTGGTCGAGATCGGCGATCGCGCGGGCGTAGTGGACTGAGAGCTCCTGGTCGGGGATGTCGTCGACCCAGGCGCGTACGACCTCGCCCACGAGCTGGCGGCGGGCCTCCCGCCCGACGGACTCGGCGATCACGCGGATTGCGTCCTGCGGCTCGATGAAGCACAGCGCCATTGCGCAGACTGTAGGCGGCGGGGTGGACGGCATTTTTGTGCCGTTCCCCAGCGGTGGCGCCAAACTCCGCGAGCACCGGAAATGCGCTGCAAAATGCGCGTCAGTCGGCGCTCGGAGGGCCCAGGTCGAACGCTTCGCGGACGCGCTGGCGCGCGTGGCGGTCGGTGACGTCGGGCTTGAAGCCGAGGGTCGCGCGCTCGCCTGTGCCCCAGTTGGCGAAGGCGAGGTCGAGTACGTCGATCGGCACGGCGAGCGCCTGCGCGAACGCGGACGCGCGGCGCTCGAGGTAGATGGGGTCGCCGACGGCGAGTATGCGCTTGGCGGCGATCGTCGTCGGGTCCTGCAGGCCGGCGCGTCCGACGGCGAGGTGCAGCGAGTCGGCCTGCATCTCGTACAGGCCGAGCCGTCCGAGGGTGACGAGCAGCTCGTAGCGGCCCATGCGTGGGAAGCCGGGCAGGGCCAGGCGCTCGAACGCCCGCTCGAAGCGCCGCTGGGGTGTCCAGGACGCCTCGCCGAGGAGCCCCTCCACTTGGGAGCCGGCGTGCGACGCCCATTGACGGTAGGCGTGCACGGTCTCCGATCCGCGCGCGGGATCGTGGGAGGTGCGCGGTCCGAGCGGGACGCCGTCGAGCGGGGAGCCTTCGCGCTGCGCGGCGTCCTCGGACCCGCTGCCGTCGCCCTCGCGCTCCAGCACGAGGCGCACGCCGGCAAACGGGTCCTCGCCTTGCAGCGGCGAGAGGTAGACGGCGAGGAAGCACAGCCAGGTGGCGCGCTCCAGCTGACCGTCGCCCGCGAGGGCGCGAATCTCGTTGAGGAAGCCGGGCGGCGCGGCGTGCATGCGCAGCAGGCGACCGGACGCGAAAGCGATCTCCTCGGCCAGCCGTGCGGCGTCCTGCGAGGAGCGCAGACCGGGGATGAGCGGGTGCTCGTAGCCGTCCTCTTGGGCGCGCGTCTCGCGGTGGACGCGCACTTCGCGTCCACCGGCGCGCAGGCGACGCTGGCGCGCGGCGGCCGAGGCGCCGCGCAAGGGCGAGGACGCGCTGGTTGCGCCGCGCGAGGACCGTCGCTTGCCGACGCCGGTCACCGGCTCGGCGCCGGGCAGGGTCTTGCTGCAGATGGGGCAGCGATCGATGAAGCGGTTGTGCCGGCAGAAGGTGGGCATGGCTGTGGGAAACAGCGTAGAAGAAGGCCGCCGGGCGAGACGCGGGCACCGGCGCGATGTCTCTGGAGACGCGGGCACCGGCGCGATGTCTCTGGAGATTCGCGCTTTCCATAGCCCTTAGCCGAGTGCCCAGAGGAGCGTGTGCGCAGGCAGGAGGACGTATCGCTCGGCGACTTGAAACGTGCTTTTGGTGATCATCGCGATCGGGCGTCCCGGATGTGCTCTCGCGGCGGCCGCGGCCGCCGCGAGGCTCGGGTTCTCGCGGTACTTGACCTCCACGACGTCGAGTTCGCGGCGCGGACCGCAGACGAAGTCGATCTCTCCACCGCGTGCTGTCTGCCAGATGTGCAGGCGCTCGGGCAGGATGAACGTCTCGAGCAGGCGATCGGCCGGCTCGTAGCGTCGCAGCAGAGCCATCCCGACTGTGCTCTCGACGAGCGCGGGCATGTCGAACGGAAGTCCGGGCGCCCCGTCGAGGGCGACCGTGTGCAGCAGCGGGTCGGCGAGGAAGACCTTCTTGTCCCGGGACTGCTCGTTGGCGTGCGAGCCGGCTCGCCAGAAGTAGGTCACGAACAGGAAGTAACCGCCGGCCAGCAGCTCGATGTAGTCACGCAGGGTCTGGTGACTCGGCCGTCCCGTGCCACGTCCGAGCGGAACGTCCATCTCTCGAGCCATGCTGCTCCAGCTGATCTTCGACCCGAGGGAGCGCACCACTCGCTCCAGGAGCGCGTGGCCGGCGGGGATACTCGCGCCTCTGCGCTGCGGCTCTCTTACGAGCGAGTCGTACAGGATCCGCTTGACCTCCCGCGAGGGCTCGCGGGCTCCGGATGCCGCCTCGGCGACGGCGGCGGGCAGCCCGCCGAAGCGCAGGTATCGCTCGAGCGCCGCTTCGAGCGCCGGCGCATACGCGCGCATGTCGCGGATGAGCGCCTGGCCATCCGGTCCACACAGGTCGGCGACGGTCAGTCGTGGGGACGGCGGGATGTCGCCGGTGACGGCGCGAGCGAAGCCGGCAAAACCCTGCGGCAGAGCGAGGTGATCGACGCCCGCCTGCCGCCGCCCCGGCAACCGCTCGACGGCCCCGTGCTGGAGATCGATCGCCGAAGATCCCGTGCAGACGACGACCTCCCCGCGTATCGTGCCGTCGTCCCACAGCGACTTGACGGCGGTCTGCCAACCATTTACGGCGGTCACCTCGTCGAGCAGCAGGAGGCCTGGAGCCTCGGCGCGGTCACCCCCGGCGAGATCAAGCGCGCGCCGTACGGTCGTGGCCAGCTCCGAGAGATGCCGGCCCTCGAGCAGGTCGAGTGCGAGGTATACGACGGCCCTCGGCTGCAGGCCGGCGGCGAGCGCGCGCTCGACGAGCAGCTTCAGATCGGTGCTCTTGCCGACCTGGCGCGGTCCGCGCAGGATGTGAACACCGGGAGCGTTCAGGTCCAGTCCGGAGGCGAAGTCCGCGGCGAGGCGCATCGGATGTGCCTCGAGCAGCGCCAGGTGTGGATCTGACGCTCGCCAGGCAACGCTCGTCCACCATGGATTCTGAGCGAAGATCTGCTCATCCGAGAGTGCCATCGGTAGTCTGGAGAGTAGCAGTCATCCCCGATTACTGCTGGCGATATTGGAAGCTATCTTGCAATAGATGCAGCTTGTTTCGAAAGATAGCCGTCAATAATGACGGCATGAATCGACCTGAAGCCCCAAGGAGCCGCGCGATCCCGACCGCTTACGCCGCCAGCAGCCGCGCCCGAGCGCGCTGGGCTCCGGCGCGGCGCTCGATGGCGATGTCGCGCAGGTAGTCGTCGAAGTCGACCTGGATGGTGTGGCGCTTGGAGGCGACGTAGCGCTTGGCCATCGCGGCCTGGTCGGCGGCGATATCGGCGCGCACCTCGGAGGGAGACGGGAGCACGTAGTCGCCGAGCAGATGGTCACCGACCCATTGGCCCTGGGCCTCGGCCAGAGGCATGATCGCGCCGAGGGGTTGGAGCAGGCCGATGAAGTAGAGGCCCGGGATGTCGGGATGGAAGACACGCCGGTAGAGCTCGATGTGATTGTCGGGGGCGGAGACGAGGTCTGGGTCGAGGAACGGGAAGGTGATGCGGTAGCCGGTGCAGTAGACGACGACGTCGGCGTCGACGGCGCGCCCGTCGGTGAAGCGCACGTGGGAGCCTTCCAGTGCGGCGATGTTGGGGACGGGCGCGATCGTGCCGTGGGCGATGCGGTCGAGGATGCGTCCGGAGACGGTGGGGTGCGATTCGCCGAACTTGTGGTCGGGTTTGGGCAGGCCGTAGCGCTCGGGGTCGCCGGTGTAGCTCTTGACGATCTGGTGGATCATGCGCTGGCGGATGGCGAAGGGGACGCGGGGGTCTTGGGGGAGCTGGTCGACGGGTTTGCCGAAGACGTACTTGGGGATGATCCAGGCGCCGTGGCGGGCGGACAAATAGGTGTTGGCGGCGACGTAGGAGGACTCGACGGCGATGTCCATGGCGGAGTTGCCCATGCCGAGGACGACGACGTTGCGGTCGACGAAGAGGGAGTTGTCGACGTAGGAGTGGGCGTGCAGTTGCTCGCCTGCGAAGGCGTCGGCGCCGGGGAAGGCCGGTTCGGGCCAGCGCGGGTCCCAGTGGTGGCCGTTGGCGACGAGCAGGGCGTCGTAGGTGCGCGTCTCGCCGCCCTCGAGGGTGATCTCCCAAGTTCCGTCCTCGCGGGGAACGGCGTGCTGGACGCCGGTTTCGAATGTTATGTGCGGGCGCAGGCCGAAGTGGTCGACGTAGTCGTTGAAGTACTCGCGGATGTGGGTGTGGTGGGGGAAGTCGGGATAGGAGGTGGGCATGGGGAAGTCCGAGTAGGCCATGCGCTCGCGCGAGACGTTGATGAAGAGGTCGCGGTAGGCGGCGGACATGCCGTTGCGGTTGCCGAAGACCCAGTTGCCGCCGAGTTGATCTGACTTCTCGAAGCAGTCGAAGGGAATGCCGCGCTCGTGCAGCGCCTTGACGACGGCGATGCCGGATGAGCCCGCGCCGATCACGCACGCTCGGGGAAGCGATCCGTTGGCGGAGGGCATGGAAGCAAGCGTAGAAGAAACACACGGCCGGTGCCGGGGGTGTCGAGACCCGGCGAGGAGGCGAGTCTGACGCGGAGTGTCCGCGGTCGTGCGCGTGCGCCAAAGAGAGCGCTCGCAAAATGGGTCCTGCTGAGCGGATGCGGGTCGTCGGCGCCTCGGGGCCGGACGTGGACAGCGCGGCGGCGCCGGCGCTCACTCCTCAGGATGCGCCGGGGCGGCTCGCAAGGCCCTCGGCGCGTGCCACTACAGAACGCTGCGCGCACCGCTCTGCGGAGCGAAACCGGGCGAGCCGGCGAGCAGCTCAGCGGCGCCCGACTCGCCAGAGCCGGCTGATCGGCAGGATCTGAATCCCTTCGTGTGTATATGCGCGCGCGCCGGTGTAGAGCACCACGCCCCCCACGAACTGACTTCCCAGCTTGGCTCGCAACTTCAACAGAGAGCGCAGCTCGCGGGCAGTAACGCGCGAAGCGGCCTTGACCTCCACCGCGACGAGCGCGCCGTCTTCGCGCTCGATGACCAGGTCGACCTCATCCCCGTCGTGGGTGCGCCAGTGCCCCCGTGCGACGGGGGCGTCGAGCCAGTCGAGCTGCTTGCATACCTCCCCCACGACGAACGTCTCCAGCAGATGCCCGAACTCGGTGAGCGCGGGCGCGGTGGCCGCCCCGAGCTTGGGCTCGGTCAAACGCAACAGGCGCGCAGCAAGCCCGCTGTCCACGACATGAACCTTGGGCGCCGCGCCGACGCGCGGGCCAAGCGTCGTGCCCCATGCCGGCAGTCGATAGACGAGGAAAACGGTCTCCAGCAGCTTCGTATAGCTCTCGGCGGTGGACTTCTCCATGCCGATCGCCCTCGCCGCGTCTGCGATGTTGAGCACCTGTGCGGTCTGCCCGGCCAGGCGGCGCAACAGGAGCGGCAGCTGCCGGCGCTGGTGCACGCGCGAGAGCTCCAGAACGTCGCGCTCGAGGACCAGCTCCAGGTAGTCGTCGAACCAGCGCGCGCGATCGGCCGGCCGCGCACGGGACAACGCCATCGGGAAGCCACCCGCGACGACCCGGCTCAGGTACTCCTCGCGCGCAGTCTCGGGCGGGCTCGACTCCACCAGCGAGGATGGTTCGCTCAGGAGCATCTCGGCAAAGTCCTCACGCACTCCCGCGATCTCTCCCTGGGAAAGAGGTAGGACATCGACACGATGGGCGCGACCAGTAAGCGCCTGCGCAGCCGCCGGCAGCGTCGTATACCGCGTCGAGCCGGTGAGCACGAACCGTCCCGGGGCGCCGTCGCGGTTGAGCTCGGCCTTGATCGCGTCGAGCAGCTCGGGCACGTGCTGGAACTCGTCGATCAACACGGGGGCCGCACCACGCACAAACAGCGCCGGGTCGGCACGCACCGCCTCGCGGGCGCCCAGATCGTCGAGGTCGATGACCTCCCGTTCTCGTACGCGCGCCAGCTCCCGCAGCAGCGTGGACTTCCCCACCGCCCGCGGACCCTGCAGCACGATCACGGGCTCGTCGTGCATCCGCCGGTCCACCACCTCGCCGAGCCGGCGCTCGACGATCTCGCTCAGAACCGCTGACATCCCCCCACTATATGGCATTCTCCGCAATCCGAGGGCAAAACTCTCCGCAATTCGAGACCTTTTCCTTCCGCAATCCGAGTCAATGACCTACCGCGATCCGAGACGGCGCTTGGCGACCTCACGAGCAGCCAGAAGCACGGGCTCATCCAGGGAAATGGAGACCTTGTGAACAGGCATCCGCAAAATGGTAGCGCCAGATTCCTACCACACTGAGGAGCGGGCTCGTCCTACTCGGCGGGGACACCGGGCGTGACGTGCGTGGGGGGGCCCTCGGGGCCCTCGTCGGCGTCGGCGTGACCGGCCCGCGCCTGGTCTTCGGGCAGGGCGGGCGCGCCGTCGGCGGGCACGCCGTTGCGCTTGCCCGCCAAATAGCGATCTACCATGCGGGCGCATTGACGGCCCTCGTTGATGGCCCACACGATCAGCGACTGCCCGCGGCGGGCGTCGCCGGCGGCGAAGACGCCCTCGACGGAGGTGATGTAGGGCTTGACGGCCTTGACGTTCCCGCGCGGGTCCTTCTCCACGCCGAGCTGATCGAGCAGCGCGGGCTCGGGGTGCAGGAAACCCATCGCCAGCAGCACCAGCTGAGCGGGCAGCTCGCGCTCGGTGCCGGGCACCGGCCCGAACGGGGGCGCGGGCTCGGCCTGGGCGATGTGCAGCGCCGCGACCCGGCCATCGGCGTCGCCGGAGAGGTGGGTAGTGGCGATCGAATAGTCCTGCTCGCCCACGCCCTCCTTCAGCGCCTCCTCCATCGCGTAGCTCATGCGGTACTTGAGCGGCCACTGCGGCCACGGCGTGCGGTCGTCCGGACGCTTGGTCGGGGGCTCGGGCAGCAGCTCCAGTTGGACGATCGAGCGCGCGCCCTCGCGCAGCGCGTTGCCGACGCAGTCCGCTCCGGTGTCGCCGCCGCCGATCACGACCACGTCCTTGCCCGCCGCGCTGATCGGCGTGTCCTGCGCCGGCTGCCCAGCGTCCGGAACGGGGCCGAACTCGCGCGCGGCCCAGCGGTTGCGTCCGTAGAGGTAGTCCATCGCGAAGTGCACCCCGTCCAGCTCACGGCCGGGCACCGGAAGGTCGCGCGGCACGCGCGAGCCGGTGGCCAGGACGACCGCGTCGAACGATCCGCGCAGCTCCTGCACGGCCAGGACCTCGCGCCCGGGGCCCGCGCCGTCCGCGCTCGGGCCGCCAAAATCGGTTCCGCCGACGTCCACGCCGCAGCGCAGCTCCACACCCTCGGCGACGAGCTGCTCGACACGCCGCTGCACGATGCGCTTCTCGATCTTGAAGTCGGGAACCCCGAACCGCGCGAGGCCGCCGGCGGCCTCGTCGCGCTCGAACAGCGTCACGCGGTGGCCCGAGCGGCGCAACTGCTGGGCGGCGGCCATGCCGGCGGGTCCCGAGCCGACCACGGCGACCGACTGCCCGGTCTCATGCCGGGGCGGGCGCGGGACGATCCAGCCCTCGTCCCAGGCGCGGTCGACGATCGCGAGCTCGATCTGTTTGATCGTGACCGCGTCGTTCTCGCGGATCTCGAGCACGCAGGCGGCCTCACACGGGGCGGGGCAAAGACGGCCGGTGAGCTCGGGGAAGTTGTTGGTGGCGTGCAGCTGGACGATCGCGTCTTGCCAGCGATCGCGATAGACGAGGTCGTTCCAGTCGGGGATCAGGTTGCCGAGCGGGCAGCCGTTGTGGCAGAAGGGCACGCCGCAGTCCATGCAGCGCGCGCCCTGCTCGCGCAGCTCCTGCACCGGGCGTGTGAGCAGGAACTCGCGATAGTCGCGCGCGCGCTCGTCGGGGTCCCGGTAGGGGATCCCGTGGCGCTCGATCTGCAGGAAGCCGCCGAGCTTGCCCATCAGGCCGCCACCGCCGGGGTCTCGGACTCAGACTCGGCTGCCCGTTCGGCCAGCACGCGCTTGTAGTCGTGGGGCATCACCTTCACGAACGCCCCGCGCGCGAGCAGATCCTCGAACTCGGCCAACGCCCGCGCCGCGACCGGCGAGTCGGTGCGCCGGGAATGCTCCTCGATCAGCGCCCGCAACTGGGCGGCGTCCTCGGGGCTGGGCGCTTCGAACCCGACCATGCCCATGTTGCAGCGCTTGGCAAAGCCGCCGTCCTCGTCGAGCACGTAGGCGATCCCGCCGCTCATGCCCGCGGCGAAGTTGCGCCCGGTCTCACCGAGCACGACCACGCAGCCGCCGGTCATGTACTCGCAGCCGTGATCGCCGACGCCCTCTACGACCGCGCTCGCGCCGGAGTTGCGCACCGCGAAGCGCTCGCCCGCCAGGCCGCGGAAGAACGCGCGCCCGGCAGTCGCCCCGTACAGCAGCGTGTTGCCGACGATCACGTTCTCCTCGGCCTTGAACTCGTCCGCCATACCCTCGCGCGGGCGCACCGCGAGCACGCCGCCGGAGAGACCCTTGCCGGTGTAGTCGTTGGCGTCGCCGCGCAGCGTGAACGTCACGCCCGGGGCCAGCCACCCGCCGAAGCTCTGCCCGGCCGAGCCCTCGAAGAAGACCTCGATCGAGCCCTCCTGAAGCCCGGCGGCGCCGTGGGCGCGGGCGATGTGGCTGGAGAGGATGCCGCCGACGCAGCGGTTGACGTTGCGGATCGGAAGCTCGATCCGCACTTGCTCGCCACGCTCGATCGCCCCGGCAGAACGACGCACGAGCTCCCAGTCGAGCGCGTCTGCCAGCACCGCCGGCGGCGGTTGCACGCGCCGCCTGGGAGCGTCCTCGGCGAGCTCGATGTGGGTGAGGATGTGCGTCAGGTCGACCCCGCGCGCCTTCCAGTGCTCGATCGCGGGCTGGGCGTGCAGCAGATCGACGCGGCCGATCGCCTGCTCCAGCGAGCGCAAGCCCAGCGAGGCGAGGATCTCGCGCACTTCCTCGGCGAGGAAGAAGAAGAAGTTGACGACGTGCTCGGGGGTGCCCTTGAAGCGCTTGCGCAGCTCGGGGTCCTGTGTGGCGATGCCTACCGGGCAGGTGTTCAGGTGACAGGCGCGCATCATGATGCAGCCCGTCGCGATCAGCGGTGCGGTGGAGAAGCCCATCTCATCGGCGCCGAGCATCGCCGCGATCACGACGTCGCGTCCGGTCTTCAGCTGGCCGTCGGTCTGCACGACGATGCGCGAGCGCAGGTCGTTGAGCAGGAGCGTCTGCTGGGTCTCGGCCAGACCGATCTCCCACGGCACGCCCGCGGCCTGGATCGATGACAGCGGCGAGGCGCCCGTGCCACCGTCGTGGCCGGCGATCAGCACGCGGTCGGCGTTGGCCTTGGAGACGCCCGCGGCGACCGTGCCGACGCCGACCTCGGCGACGAGCTTGACCGACACCTGCGCTCCCGGCGAGGAGTCGGTGGGCGGGTTGGAGCAGCGCAGGTCGTAGATCAGCTGCTTGAGATCCTCGATCGAGTAGATGTCGTGGTGGGGCGGCGGCGATATGAGGCCCACTCCGGGCGTCGTGTGGCGGATCGAGCCGATGTAGGCGTCGACCTTGCCGCCCGGCAGCTGACCGCCCTCGCCGGGCTTGGCGCCCTGGGCCATCTTGATCTGCAGCTCGTCGGCGTTGACGAGATAGTTGATCGTCACCCCGAAGCGGCCCGAGGCGACCTGCTTGATCGCCGAACGCCTCCGGTCGCCGTTGGGGTCGGGTGTGAAGCGCGCGGGGTCCTCCCCGCCCTCGCCCGTGTTCGAGCGCCCGCCGAGGCGGTTCATCGCGATCGCCAGGGTCTCGTGGGACTCGCGCGAGATCGAGCCGAGGCTCATCGCGCCGGTGCAGAAGCGCCGCACGATCTCACTCGCGGGCTCGACCTCCTCCAGCGCGATCGGCTCACGCGCACCTGCGCCGCCGGCGGGAGGCCCGAACTCGAGCAGGCCGCGCAGCGTCGCCTTGCGCGCCGCGTCCTCGTTGACCTGGCGCGCATACTCCCGATACTTCCCATACGCGTCGCTACCGCGCACCTCCTCCAATGCCTGCGCCTCGCCGCTCAGCGCCGCCCTCACGTTGCCGTCGAGGGACCGGGAGACACTCGCTGCCGAAGCCGGGTGACGCTCGCTGACGCGAGCATCCCCGTTTCGGCCGGCATCCCCGAACCCTCCGGCACGCACGGCGTGCTGGACGAGCGCGATCGTCTCGGGGTTCCACATGTGGTGCTCGCCGTCTCGCCGCCACGCGTACACCCCGCCGACCGGCAGCAGGTCTTCCTCGGGCGCCGGATACGCGCGCCCGTGGCGCTCCAGCGCCTCTGTCCCAAGCACGTCCAGACCGACCCCGCCGATGCGTGAGGCGGTGCCGGTGAAGTGGCGATCGATCAGCTCGCGCTCCAGCCCGACGGCCTCGAAGATCTGCGCGCCGCGGTAGGACTGGATCGTGGAGATGCCCATCTTGGAGATCGTCTTCAAGAGCCCTTTGCCGATCGCCTTGACCGTGTTCTGCGCCGCCTGCTCCAGCTGGGCGTTCAGCTCCTCGCCCCGCGGCGGCACCGCGCCGTCGGCGCCGGCCGGTGTGATCCGTCCGTCGATCACGAGCTGGTCGAGCGTCTCCAGCATCAGATACGGGTTGATCGCGCTCGCGCCGTAGCCGATCAGCGTCGCGAAGTGGTGCACCTCGCGCGGCTCGCCGGACTCCAGCACGATGCCGACGCGCAACCGCGTGCCCTCGCGCACCAGGTGGTGGTGTACCGAGGCGACCGCCAACAGCGAGGGGACCGGTGCGCGCCGCGGACCGATCGAACGGTCGGAGAGCACGATGATGTTGACGCCCTGCGCGATCGCCTCGTGCGCCTGCTCGCACACGCGATCGAGCGCCGCCACCATCCCGGCGGCGCCCTCGGCGACGGGCCAGGTGATGTCGATCGTGGTCGCGCTGAACAGCTCGTGCGAGACGTGGCGCAGCGTCTCGAGCTCGCGGTTGAGCAGGATCGGGCGCTCCAGCACGAGCTTGTGCGCGTGCTCTGGCGTCTCCTCGAACAGGTTGCGCTCGCTGCCCAGGGTCGTCTCCAAGGACATCACGATTTCCTCGCGGATCGGGTCGATCGGCGGGTTGGTGACTTGGGCGAACAGCTGCTTGAAGTAGGAGAACAGCGGCGGCGCCTGGTCGGAGAGGACCGCCAGGGAGATGTCGTTGCCCATCGAGCCGATCGGCTCGGCCCCGTCGCGCGCCATCGGCGTCAGCAGTACGCGCAGATCCTCCTGGCTGTAGCCGAACGCGCGCTGGCGCCGGGGCAGGGGCTGATCGGAGATCGTCACCTGCTCGGAGGGTTCGAGCTCCTCGAAGGCGACAGAGCTGCGCTGAAACCACTCGCGGTAGGGCTTGCCCGTGGAAACCTCGCGCTTGACCTCGCCGTCCTCGACGATCCGCCCGCGCTGCAGGTCGACGAGGAAAAGCTTGCCGGGCTGCAACCGCCCCAGACGCTTGATCTCCGACGGCGCGGCGTCGAGCATGCCCGTCTCCGACCCCAGCACCACGTGACCGTCGAAGGTCTCCACCCACCGGCCCGGACGCAGCCCGTTGCGGTCGAGCGTCGCGCCGACGACCCGCCCGTCGGTGAACGCGACCGACGCCGGCCCGTCCCACGGCTCCATCAGACAGGCGTGGTAGGCGTAGAACCCGACCAGGTCCGCAGGCAGGTCCTCGCGGTCGCGGTAGGCCTCGGGGATCATCATCATCGCCGCGTGCGCGGGCGAGCGCCCGGCGAGCAGCAGCAGCTCCATCACGTTGTCGAACGTCGCCGAGTCCGAGTTGCCCGGCGTCACGACCGGCAGGATCTTGGCCAGATCGGAGCCGAACAGCTCGCTTGAGAGCTCGGACTCGCGCGCGCGCATCCAGTTGACGTTGCCCATCACCGTGTTGATCTCGCCGTTGTGACAGATCGTGCGGTAAGGGTGGGCGAGCTCCCAACTCGGAAACGTGTTCGTCGAGAAGCGCGAGTGCACGAGCGCCAGCGCGCTCTTGCAGCGCTCGTCTTGCAGGTCGGGATAGAACTCGGCCAGCTGGAAGCTGATCAGCATGCCCTTGTAGTTGAGGGTGCGCGAAGAGCTCGATGCGACGTACAGCCCCTGCCCTTCCGGGCTCAGCTCGCATACGCGCCGGATCACGTACAGCTTGCGCTCGAAGGCGTCCTGGTCATCCGCCTGCTCTGGCCCCGCGCCCACGAACAGCTGGCGGATCTCCGGCCGGCATGCCCCTGCGACCTCCCCGGTGTGCTCCGGCGCCACCGGCACCTCGCGCCAGCCGAGCACCGTCTGACCCTCCGCCACGACGATCCGCTCCAGCAGCTCCTGCAGTCGCGCGCGGCCGGACCCCTCGGTGGGCAGAAAGCACATCAGCACCCCGTAGCGCCCGGCCGGCGGAAGCTCGAACTCGACGAGCGCGCGCAGCAGCTCGTCGGGTATCTGCATCAGGATCCCCGCGCCGTCGCCCGTGCAGGGGTCGGCGCCCGATGCGCCCCGGTGCTCGAGGTTCTTCAGCGCGACGATCCCCCGTTCCACGACCTCGTGCGTGGGCGTGTTGTCCAAGCGCGCGACCATGCCCACGCCGCACGCGTCGTGCTCGAAGCGGGGGTCGTAGAGACCGACGGCCTTGGGCGGCTGCATGGTGTGCGTAGTCATGGAAGTGCTCCCTGGGGGCGGTGCAGTCCACACGAACACTCATCGCGCGGGCACGGGCGGACACCTGAGGCGGAGCCCGAAAGGGTATCAGTGCGCGCGGGGTTCGGATGAGCGCTCGCGTATGCTCCGGTGTGTGAGAATCGCCGTGATCGGGCACCATCAGTGATGATGCAGGCAACCAGATGACCCCAGCGGCGAGTATGACGCCGGACATGGAGTTGGCGCTCCCGGCGCGAGCAGAGAACATCGCGCTGATCCGACACGCCTTCGGCGCGCTCGGCGAGGCGTTGGCCGTGGAGGAGGAGTTGCTCTCCGACGTGCGCCTGGCGGTCACCGAGGCCTGCTCGAACGTCGTCGTCCACGCCTACCCCGACGAGGACCCCGGCCCGCTGGAAGTCCTCGCCACCGTGGACGACGGCGCCCTCACCGTGGTCGTACGCGACGAGGGATCGGGCATCGCCCCGCACCCGGACAGCCCCGGCCTCGGCCTGGGGCTGCCGCTGATCGCTTCGTTGGCGGAGTCCGTGCAGCTCGGGCGCGACGATCAGGAACGCACCGAGGTGTGCATGAGGTTCCCGCTTTCCGATGGCCTTCGCAACGGAGCGTCCTCGACGTCTTCGGCGCAGGAGGGCTCTCGGGCCGGTGGCCAGGACGACCGGATCGACCCGACCGCACGGACGTGAGCGCCGCGAGCGAGCCCGAGCCGGACGCCTCGTCGACCCCCGGACCGCCCGGTCCGGTATCGCTGCGCGTGGCCAGCGGCCCGCTCGCGGGACCGGTGCTGGGCCGCGTCGCCTCGATGGTCCTGGCGCGCGCCTCCTGCCCGTTGGATCGCTTCGACGACGTGCTGATCCTGTGCGACGCGATCTCCGCGCACGCCCCCGCTCATGTGCGCGATGGCCATCTCGCCTACACGCTGACAGCACAGGAGCGCGCCCTCGAGCTGCGCGTCGCCGAGCTGAGCCCGGGCGGCGCGGCGGGGATGATCGAGGACGCCGCGCTTCCGGACATCGGCAACGTGATCGAGCGCTACTCCCGGCAACGCCGCGTCGAGCCCGCCGCGGACGGTGGCGGCGAGGAGCTCATCCTCACGATCCCGTTCGCCTAAGGGCCTATCCCGCAAGGGCCGCACGTCTGGATGCGCCCGATGGCCTTCGCGGAGCTTTGTCCTCGGGCTCGACATGGCACCACCATGCCTTCGCCCTTGCGTCCGCGCTCCGCTCGACCCTCGAACGCCCCAGCCGCACGCCCTTTTGGGATAGGCCCTAAGGCCTATCCCGCTCCGCACCTCGCCTTCGCAGACGCGGGCGCGCAGCTCGCCGGGAGCGCGGACCAAGCGGCCGATGCGCTCAGCCGGTCTTGGCCTTCGTGGCGGGCTTGCCCGGAGCTTTCTTCGCCGGCGCCTTCTTCGCGGAGGACTTCTTGGGAGCCCCGGCTTTGCCGTTGGGCGCCACGCCGCCACCGTCGCGCTCGCGCGCACGCTCCAGGCTCGCCTGCAAAGCCCCCATCAGATCCGGGGACTGCAGCGCCTCCACCGCAGGGCGCGGCTGCACGACGATTTCCTCGCCACCGGCCTTACGGTCGATCAGGTCGAGCACGGCCTCGCGGTAGGTGTCGCGATAACGACCGATGTCAAACGGCTCGGCCAGCGACTCCACCAGTCGCTTGGCCACGTCGAGCTCGCGCTCGCCCACGGCGGCCGACTCCTCCTCGCCGCCCAGCTCGCGCAGCTCGCTCGCCGGGTTGACCTCGTCGGCGTAGGTCAGCGTGGTCATCATCAGCACGTCCTCGCGCGGGTGCACCGCGACGAGGCGCTCGCGCGAGCGCAGCACCACCCGCGCGATCGCGACCTTGCCGGTTTCGCGCATCGCCTGCAACAGCAGCCTGTAGGAGCGCGAGCCACCGCGGTTGGGGACCACGTAGTAGGGCTGGTCGAAGTAGATCCGGTCGATCTCCTCGATCTGCACGAAGTCCTCGATCTCGATCGTGCGCGTGGCCTCCGGCGCGAGCGCCGCAAGCTCTGCGTCCTCGATCACCACGTACCGTTCGGGCGCCAGTTCGTAGCCCTTGACGATCTCCTCGAACGGCACCTCCTCGCCGTCGGCCGAGCAAACGCGCTTCTGCTGGATGCGCGCGTGATCGGCGCCGTGCAGCTGGTTGAAGTGCACGCTCTTGTTCGTGACGGCGCTGTACAGCTTCACGGGCATGCTCACAAGGCCGAAGTTGAGCGTGCCCATCCACATCGATCGGGGCATCGGCACAGTGTCGGACGTAGGCCCGCCGATGTCAACCCGTGGGCGGATCCTCCCGGGCAGGGTCCTGTTTCAGGGTCTCTCGCAACCGCGCGAGCGCCTGACGAATCAGCCGCGAGACCTGCATCTGCGAGACGCCGATCCGCTCGCCGATCTCCCCCTGGGTCAAATCCTCGGCGAAGCGCAGCGTCAGCACCAACCGCTCGCGCTCGGTGATCTTGGCGAACATAGGTCCCAGCGTCGCACGCTCCTCGGCGCGTTCGAACCCGTCCTCCCGCGCGCCGATCGCATCGCCCACGCTTTCCCCCGAAGAGGAGTCCTCCCCGCCCCCCGCGCGCGGGGCGTCCAGCGATCCCGCGCGATAGGCGCCGGCGGCCTGCAGCGCCTCCAGCACCCGCTCTTCGCTGACTTCCATCGAGGAGGCTATCTCGGCGACCGTCGGGGCGCGGCCGTGCTCGGTGGAGAGCGCCGTCGCGGTCTTGTCCACTCCCAGCGCCAACTCCTGGAGCTCGCGCGGGACCCGCACCGACCAGGTGCGATCGCGAAAATGGCGGCGCAGCTCGCCCAGGATCGTCGGCACCGCGAAGCTCGAAAACGCCGTCTCTCGGCTCGTGTCATAGCGGTCCACCGCCTTCAAAAGCCCCAACGAGGCGACCTGCATCAGATCCTCGAGCGGCTCCTCGCTGCGCTGGTAGCGACGCGCCAGCCGCCGCGCCAGCGGCAGGTAGCGCTCGATGAGCTCCTCGCGCGCGCGCGTCTCGCCCGCACGCGCCCGGGCGAACAGCTCGCCGTCCGAAGGCGAGGCGTGGCTCATGGGGCCGCCATCGGAGTGTTCAGGCGACAGCGCATCGGCACGTCGGTTCCGTCGACGCTCAGCGCGGGCGCCGGTCGATCCCTCCTCGCGCGATCCCGGCCCGGGAGATCGACCGGGTCCACAGGCGGTCGAGCATCCTCGGAGCCGTGCCCTCGGACGGCCTGCGCGCACAGCGCGGGCAGCTCGGGCGCGAGCGCCGGCCCCAGCCACGCGATCGGCGGCGCGCCCGGGCGCTCGCGCGGCCACGCGGCGAAGTCCACCGCCCCACTCAGCAGCAGCCGCTCGCGCGCGCGAGTCATCGCGACGTACACGATCCGATCCTCCTCGGAGGCCTGAGCTTCGCGACGCTCCTCGGCCAGCTGCGCATAGTCAAGCGCCGGGCGCGGTTCGGGATCGGCGAGCTCGAGCAGTCGCACCCCCACGCGATCGCCCTCGACGAGCAGGTCGGGCACGCCGACGCTCGGCGCACGACCGAGATCGGCCACGCACACCACGTCGAACTCCAACCCCTTGGCCCCATGCACGCTCATCAGCCGCACAGCCTCGACTTGCGCCTGGTCATCGCCGGGCGCGTCGGGCTCGGCGGACGTGTCGGCGCTCGCGAGAAAGCCCATGCCGCCCGCGCCCTGTTGGAAGGCGGCCTCGTCCAGGAACCCGCGCAGGTCGTGGCCTTCGCTGCGTTCCCACTCTCCCGCCAGCCCGATCAGCTTGCGCACGTTCGCGAGCCTACGCGGTTCGTCCGCGTCCGCGCGCACTCGCGCCGTGTCAGCGCCATGCTCGATCGCCCGCTCCAGCAGCTCTGCGAGCGTGCGTTCGTCCACCAGCTCACGCTCGGCCTCAAGCCATGCGCAATACGCGCCGGCACGCTCGCGCTCAGCGTCCGTCAGGGGGCCTGCGGCGCCGGCCCCCTGTGCGGCGCGGACCTCGGGCCGGCGGACCACCTCCCACACGCCGCACTCCCGCTCCCGCGCCGCGCGCGCCAGCAGCGCCAGCGTGTCGCTGGACAATCCCACCGGCGGCGCGGCCAGCGCGCCATACAGCGCCAACTCGTCGCCGGGATCGGCCAGCGCGCGCAGGTACGCGAGCAAATCGGCCACCTCCTGGCGCGCCCAGAACGACCCGGCGCTCGCGAGCGTGCGCAGACCCTGCGCGCGCAGCGCCTGCTCGTAGCAGTCGATATCGCCCATGCCCCGCAGCAGCACCGCCACCTGACCCGCCCGCGTGCGCCCATCCTCGATCAGCTCCCGCACGCGCCGCGCCAGCGCGAGCGCCTCCGCCTGGCGCCAGTCCGCCGCGCCCGTGCCTCGCACCCCGCCGAGCTCCGCGAGCCGAGCCCCCGCGCCGCTCCAGCCACGGCGATCCGTGAGCAGCAGCTCGAGATGCGGTTCGCGCCGCGCCGAGGACTCGCGGTCGCGCTCGCGTCCTGCGCGCAAAGGTATGTAGGTCTCGCCGAATCGCCGTGCGAACACCGCGTTCACGGCCTGAAGCAGCTGCGGCCTGCCGCGAAAGTTGTGCGCCAGCCGCAGGCTCTGCCCGCGCGGCGCCAAGCGCGCGTCGCGATCCCTGAACAGACCGACGTCGGCGTGACGGAACCCGTAGATCGACTGCCACTCGTCGCCGACCGTGAACAGGTTCTCGCGCTCCAGCATGCTCACCAGCTGAAGCTGGCGAGGATTGACGTCCTGCAACTCGTCCACCATCAGCAGCTCGAACCGCTCCGACCAGCTCCCGCGGATCCGCTCGTCGCCTTTCAGAAGCTCGCCCGCCAGCAGCTCGAGATCGTCGAAGTCAACGCCCTCGCGGGCCCGCTTGGCGGCCTCGTAGCGCTCCCCGAAGCGCCTCAGCAGCTCGTCCCACAGCGCGATCGCACGGGCGCCCGTCTCCTCCACGGCCCGTGCTTGCAGCCTGCTCTTTTCGTCCAACTCCGCCGCCGCCGACAGCTCGGCCTGTCCGACAGGCGCGCGCCCGGGCCGGGGCGCGGGCAGCCGCGGTGAGCGCTGCCCATGACTGCGCAGCTCGGCGTAGACCCCCAACACAATCGCGCGCGCCCGATCGGCGGTATATGCGGCGATCAGATCGACCGCCTCGCCGCGATTCCCGTCGCCGACGAACTCGCCGAGCGCACCGGCGAACGCGCGGCGGCGCAGCCGTCCCGCGAGCCCCTCGTCCAGGATCTCGTGAGGCCCCTCCCCCAGGCCGGCCTCGCGCGCGTGCGCGCGCAGGATCCGCGCGCAGAACCCGTGGAAGGTGCCGACGAACGCGCCGTCGAGAGCGCGCGCCGCGCCCGTCTCACCGAGTCCCAGCAGCCGCGCGCGCACCCGCTCGCGCAGCTCGCCCGCGGCGCGCTCGGTGAACGTGATCGCCAGGATCCGCTCGGGCGCGATCCCGTCCTCGCGCACGCCCCGCACGAACCGCTCGACCAGCACCGAGGTCTTGCCACTCCCGGCGCCCGCCGCCAGCAGCAGCGGCTCGCCGCGCCGCGCCACCGCCTGCTCCTGCTCTGCCGTCAGCCTGCTCGGCGCCACCGTGGCGGTCGCGGGCTCGGGCTCGCCCGCCCGCTCCGGACCGCTCGCGCTCCCGGCTTCGGGATCGACGAGCTCCCATCCGGTCAACCGCTCCACGCTCAGCGCCCTGAACGGCAGATCGACGGGTGCGAACACCCGCCCGTGAACGCGCAAGTCAGCGGCCGTGCCTCGATCTTTCCCGCCACCGCCTGCGCCGCGGCCGCGCGCGCCACTTCGACGGCCTCCTGCACGAGCTCCTCGATCTCGGTCCCTTCCAGCAGGTCCGTGCGCACGCACTCCACCCCCACGCCCGCCGCCGCGTCGAGGACCCCCCGGGCGCGCAGATCGACGCCGCCCAGCGGCTGATACAGCCCTCCGACCACGCGCAGGCCGAGGAGTCGTTCGGCGGCGCGCATGTACAGCGCGAGCTGGATCTTGCCGTCCTCGATCCAGCGAGCGCCGGGCGTGACGCGCGCGCCCTTGTAGTCGTAGACGACCGCCGCCTCTCCCCCCGGCAGGACGTCGATGCGATCGATCCGCCCGCGCAACAGCACCCCGTCGCCGAGATCGAATGCCGGCAGAGCGCCCTCCTCGCCGTCGAACCCGAAACCCGCCTCCAGCCACATGGGCTCGAGCGGACTGTCCTGGGCCGCGGCGTGCGCCAGATAGCGCTCCAGGTCGGCCTCCAGCCGGCGGCGCGCGCTCGGTACGCGCTCCGCGCGCACCGACAGCGGGAACTCATGCGCATGGCGCTCCAGGGCCTCGCCGAGCAGCTCGCGCGCCGGCCCCAGCCGCGCCTGTGTCACCCGCGCCGAGCCGGTGCGCTCGCGCAATCCCTCCAGCGTGTCGCGCAGCGCCGCGTGCGCCAGCCCCCCGCGCGTCAGGGGCTCGGGATCGGGCTCGGGACTGTCCGGGCGCAGCATCCGCTCGACGAACCACCGCGCCGGGCACGAGATCCACAGCTCCAGCGAAGACGCCGACCACGGCCTGGCGCGCAGTTCGTCGAGGACGCGTGCATCGCGCAACGGCGCCGGGCCCGTTCCCGGCGCTGTGAGCGCCGCTCCCGATACGCCGTCAGGTGCGGTGGCCGGCGCCACTACGGGTGGTCGAACCGACCGGCCGTAAGCGTGCCTCCCCAAACTGTCAACCTGCTAAGCGGCAGTGCGAGCCTCGATGTCGCTCTCCGCCCGCGCGGTCACGGGCGTCTGGGCCTCGACCTCGGCGTCCGGCGGCTTGGCGCCCGCCTTCGCCCACGGCTCGTCGAACTCGACCCGCCATTTGCCCTCCTCGGTCTGCTCGAGTGCGAGGTGCGCTTTGAAGCTGCGCCCGCTGCGTCCTTTGAACCCGGTGATCGCCCGCGCGGTGTAGCCGGTCTTGATCAGCTCGCGCGCGACTTCCGCGGGCAGCTGCTTGCCGGCTTTCCCCTTCCAGATCACGAACCCGCAGCCCGGATCGTTACGCGCCCAGCACGAATAGCCCTTGCGGTTTTCCATGATCTCGTGCCCGCACACCGGGCACGGACCGAGGTTCGCGCGGGGTATGCGCACGTCCTTGAGCTTCTCGTCGAGCTCCGCGATCGTCTCTTTGGCGAAGCCCGCGATGTCGCTCATGAACTTCTCCCGCGAATCTTCCCCGCGCTCGATCTTGCCCAGGCGGTTCTCCCAGTCGCCGGTCAGCCCGGGCGAGGTCAGCGCGTGCTCGTTCAAGAGGCGGATCACGTTCACGCCCTTCTCGCTGGCCACCAGCGAACGCCCGTCGCGTTCGATGTAGCCGACCGTGATCAGCCGCTCGATGATCGCCGCCCGCGTCGCCGGCGTGCCGATGCCCGAGTCCTTCATCGCCTCGCGCATCTCCTCGTCGTCGACGAGCTTGCCCGCGGTCTCCATCGCGCCCAGCAGCGACGCGTCGGAGTAGCGCCGCGGCGGTTTCGTTTCCTTGCGCGCGCTCTTGATCTCGCGCGTGCGCACGCTCTCGCCCTGCTCGAGCTTCGGCAGCTGCTGATCGGCGCCCTCGTCCTCCTCGCCCTCGGCCCGCGCGCCGCCGCTCGTTTTCGCCGCGCCGGCGGCCGCGGAGACCTCGTCGTAGACCCCGCGCCAGCCCGGCACGAGCAAGAGCTTGCCGCGCGTGCGGAACACGTATCCGCCGTCGCGCTCGTCCTCGCCCGCGGGGATCGTGGTCTCCACGCGCGTGTTCTCGAACACCGCCTCCGGGTGGAACACCGCCAGAAAGCGCCGCGTGACCATGTCGTAGATGCGCCTGTCATCCGAGCCCATCCGGTCCAGGTCGTGCTCTGACTTGGTCGGGATGATCGCGTGGTGGTCGGTCACCTTCGCGTCGTTCACGACCCGTCCCAGCGGCAGCAGATCGAGGCTCGTGACGTACTCCGCGGCCTTTTTATAGTCGGGGTGCGAGCCCACCAGCTCGGCCGTGGGCTTGATCTCCGCGACCATGTCTTTGGTCAGATAACGCGAGTTCGTGCGGGGATAAGTGAGCGCCTTGTGCTCCTCGTAGCAGCGCTGCGCCGCAGCCAGCGTCCGTTTCGCGGAGAACCCGTAGCGCGTGTTCGCCTCGCGCTGGAGCGTCGTCAGGTCATACAGCATCGGCGCTTTCTCGCGCTGCTCTTTCTTCTCGAGCTTCGTGATGCTCGCCGTCGAGCCCTCGCACGCCTCAACGATCGCCACCGCCTCGGCCTCACTCGCGATCCGGGGCTTGGCGCCCGCGTGAAAACGACCGCGATAGACGCGCTCGCCCGCCTCGCCGTCGCCGTTGACGTCCGCGTCGGCAAGCGGATCCGCGGCGAACGTCGCGTCGACCAACCAGTAGGGCTCGGGTTTGAACGCCTTGATTTCCTCCTCGCGGCGCGCGACGATCGCAAGCGTCGGGGTCTGCACCCGTCCGAGCGACACCGCCCCGTCAAAGGAGCTGCGCAGGCGGATCGTCGCCGCGCGCGTCGCGTTCATGCCCACGATCCAGTCCGCCTCCGAACGCGAGCGGGCCGCCTTCTCAAGCGACGCCAATTCCTCGGCCGGGCGCAGCGAGTCGAGCGCGGCTTTCATCGCCGCGTTCGTCATCGAGCTGAGCCACAGCCGTTTGATCGGCTTGTTGCCTTTCGCCTTCTCATACAGATACGCGAAGATCAGCTCGCCCTCGCGCCCGGCATCGCAGGCGTTGACGACCAGATCGACGTCCTCGCGCCCGAGCTGCGCGGTCACGACCGTCATCTGTTTGCGCGAACGTTCGTCGCGCACCACGAGCTTGAACTTCTCGGGCACGATCGGCAGATCCTCCATCCGCCAGCGCTTGAACTTCTTGTCGTACTCGTCGGGCTCGGCCAGCTGCACGAGATGGCCGACCGCCCACGTAACGACGTGCTCGGGTCCCTCCAGCCACCCCTCCTTCTTCTGGAACGGTCCCTTCAGCACGCGCGCCAGGTCCTGCCCCACGGAGGGCTTCTCGGCTATCAGCAGGGTCTTCGACATGGCGGTCAGCGTAGCGGGTGGCTCCGCCCGCGGGCTTTTCATCCCGTCGGTGCGCCCTGCCGGTGCGATCACTTGATGACGAGGATCTGGGGATGCGTGGCGAGCAGCATCTGCGTGAAGGCGTAGTTGAAGGCGCCCAAGCCCAGAAAAGAGATCACCACCGCCTGATTAACCGCCCTGCCCACGCCCTCGGCGCCGCCGGAGGCGGTCATGCCCTTGTAGCAGCACACGATCGCGATGATCGCCCCGTAGATCAGCGTCTTCAGTACAGACCCCCACAGATCGGTGACGTCCGCGTTGGCGAAGAAAGTCGTCCAAAACGGTCCCAGCGGCTGACCGTTGACGAGCTCCGCGAGCAGACCACCGAAGATGCCGAACAGGACCGCGTAGATGTCGAACAGACCGGTCGCGAGCATCAGCGCCAGAAAGCGCGGCACGACCAGATTCTTGATCGGGTCCACGCCCAGCACCTGCAGCGCGTCGAGCTCCTCGCGCACCTTGCGCGCCCCGAGGTCAGCGGTGATCGCCGTGCCCGCGACGCCCGCGAGCACGATCGCGGTCACGGCCGGCCCGAGTTCGCGCAGCGCGGCGAGCACGAAAATGCCCCCGACGCGGTCCAGCGCGCCAAAGAGCGAAAAGAAGTTCACCGCCTGCATGCCGGGCACGGCGTAGTTGATCGCCACGCTGGAGATCAACAGCGGCAGCCAGCACAGCCGCAGCGCGAACAGAAACTGCGACACGAACTCCTCACCGTACGGATACGGGGGCAACAGGGCAGAGGAAACCGTCCTGGCGGTGAGGATCATCATGTCCCCCACTTCCTCCATCAGGCCTCGTGCCGGCAAGAACGCCCGATTCATTCTGCCAGTGTACTAGTTGACCAACACACTGGTCTTTTGAGCGACCGAGGCGCTACCGTTGGGATGTGAACGCTCAGTCCGAAAATCATCTCGCAGCGCCGACCGAGCGTCGCCTGGAGGAGTTCGCGGCGGCGATCGACCGCGATGCCGACGTGCCGATCGGACTGCAACTCGGGTGGGCGCTCTCGGCCCGCATCCACGACGGTGAGCTCCGTCCCGGCCAGCGCCTGCCGGGCCTGCGCGAGATGGCCCAGGCGAGCGGCCTGAACGTCAACACCGTCCGCGCCGTCTATCAGCGCCTGGAACAGCGGGGCCTGCTCGAAAGCCGCCAGGGCAGCGGCACGTTCGTCTCATCGACGCTGCGCCGCCCCTCGGCGATCGGCACGATCGCCGCCGACGCGGCCCGCGAAGCCGAGGCGATCGGCGTGGACCCGCGCGAGGTCGCCGCGGCGCTGTACGTCGCCATGCCGGCGGACCAGCCGAGCGCCGGCGTCCCACCTGCGAGCGGCCATGCGGACGCAGCGTCGACGAGCGGCGCGGTCGAGATACCGGCGCAGAGCGTCGGCGCCGAGGCCGACGAGGCGGCTGCGCGCCGGCGCGCGTTGCGCACGCAGATAGCCACGCTCGAGCGGGCGATCGCCGAGATGGAAGCCGAACATCCCGGCGTCGCCCCGCGATCGACCGCCACCCGTCGCGGCCCCGGCCCGACGCTGCTGAGCGCCCCCGAGCTCGAGAGCGTCCGCTCCGGGCTCGTGCGCCGGTTGGCGCAAGTGCAGAGCGCAATCGACGAGCGGGCCGCGGGCGAGTTGGCCGATCGGAAGTCGGGCGCCGCCACGGACACCTCACCAGCCCCCGCTAAACGGCCGGCGAGATCCCGCTCCACCGCGCGCCCGGCCGCCGCCGGGACCTGAGTTATCCGGCCGCGCACGGACCGGTGCTCACCGCCGCTGACCCCGCCCGAGCCAACAGACGCACGACCGTCGCGTTGGCCACACCGTAGCCTCCGGCGGGATGGCCGCCGACGGTCCCGGCGAACACGGTCGTCAACACCGCACCGCTTGAGTCCACGAGCGGTCCGCCGGAGTTGCCCGGTCGCACCCGTCCGCGCAGCGGCGTCAGCAGCCGACGCACGGGTCCCTGTCCGTAGGCATTGTCGGTGAGCACCGTCTGGGTGCGGCCGATACGCCCAGGCTGCACGTCATAGGGGCCGTTCTCGGGATAGCCGAGGATCGCGCCGGCGCTGGCAGACGCCGGTTCGCCCACCACGCGCAGCGACGGGCTCTCGCCGAGTCCGGGAACGCGCAGCAGCGCGATGTCATCGGTCGGATCGAACAAGATCGCTTGCGCCGCCAGAGCGGGCGGGTGGCCGCCGACCTCGACGGTCGTGTCTCGCTCGCCGGCGACCACGTGCGCGTTCGTGACGACCTCATCCGGGCGCGCGACCCAGCCCGAGCCCTCGATCGCCAGCCCGCAGGCGCTGCCGAGCACGCGCACCACGCCGCGTGAGGCGCCGCGCACACCCGGAGCACGTCCGATCCGCGGCAGCGGCGCCGCGACGTCCGGCGAGGGACCCGCGAGCTGCGGCAACGGATCCAAGCGCGAAAGCGCGTTCAGGATCGGCCCCGACGGTGGCAGCACCCGGTTGAGTTCGCCCAGGACGACCGAGCGCTGGATGTCTGCGCGCAGCCGTCCCGCTCCGGGTGTCTGCGCCGCCACCGCCGCCACGATCCAGACGATGCCCAGGCCCAGCGCGGCGCCGAGCGCCGCCCCGAGCAGACCGTCGAGCAGGCCCGCCCCCGGAACGATCAGCGTGCGGCGCGACAGCCTGAGGCCGACCCCCTCCAGGCCGCTCGCCAGGATCGCCCCGGCCAGCAGCGCGCCGATCAGCCCGAATGCAGGCGCATACGGCGAGGACGATCCGCGCCCCAACAGAAGAGGACCGAGGCGAGTTCCGATGAATGCACCAAGTGCAAAACCCGCAAACGAGAGCGCGCCCACGATGAACCCCCGCCGGAATCCGAATCCCGCCAGCAGCGCCGCGAAGGCGACGATCGCCCAGTCGATCCTCGTCACGCGCCCACCCGCCGATCGCGACCGTCGCCGCCGCCCGAGAGCAGGTTCGTGGAGCCATGTGTCACCGAGTCATGTTCTACCGTTCTGCGACGTGAACACTCCACCGCGGGATCGACCGTGAACGCGACATCCGCCGGCGAACGTGCGGGCGCCGCGGGCGGCGGTCTCCGTCCAGGGGACCACGATCGCCGCCGGCGCGCGATGCGCGCGCGGCCGGTGATCGCGCTCGCGGCGGTCGCGTTCGTGATCGGGGCGATCGTCGGCGCCGGCCACGGCCCCAACCCCGCGCAGGCGCTCGCGGGCCACTTCGTCGACGCATGGACCCGTGGGGATTACGCGACGATGTACGGTGACATCGACGCGAGCTCGAAACGGGCCGTCTCTGCGCAGGAGCTGGCGGACGATTACCGGCACGCGCTGCGTACCGCGACCGCCACGCGCCTGCTGGCGACCGGCAAGCCGCACGCGGCGCCCGGAGGGCTCGTGGCGATTCCGGTGCGCGTGCACACCCGCCTGTTCGGCACGCTGCAGCTGGCGTTCGTCATGAAGATCGCCGGCGGGAGCGCCGGCGCCCGCGGGATCGTGTGGTCGCGCTCGCTGGAGTTCCCCGGCCTGCGCGCCGGCGAGGTGCTTACCCGCAAGATGACCCTGCCGCGCCGCGCGAGCGTTTTGGCGCGAGACGGGTCGGTGCTGGGCGAAGGCTCCGCGACCGAAGCCGGGCAGCGCGAGTCGCCGCTCGGCGCCGCGGCCGGCGCGGTGCTGGGCGAAGTCGGGCCGGTGCCGGCCGCGCTGGCGCCCCGACTGGAAGCCGAAGGAGTGCCCGCCGACGCACTCGTCGGAGTCAGCGGTATCGAGGCTGCCCTGGACGCGCGCCTGCGCGGCACGCCCGGAGGGGAACTGCTCGCCGACGGATCGCAGTCGGGCGGATCGACCCGCGTGCTGGCGATTGCCGTGCCGAAAGCGGCGCCGGCGGTGCATACGACGATCTCCCCGGCGGTGCAGCGCGCGGCCGTCACCGCGCTCGGCGGTCAGCTCGGCGGGGTGGTGGCGATGCAGCCCGGCACCGGCCAGATCCTCGCGGTCGCCGGCCTGGGCATCGACGACCTGCAGCCGCCGGGCTCGACCTTCAAGATGATCACGCTCAGCGGCGTTCTGCAGGCCGGTGTCGCCAACCCGCGCACGACGTTCCCCTACGCCACCTATGCAACGCTCGACGGGGTCAAGCTGAGCAACGCCAACGGCGAGGAATGCGGCGGCTCGCTGGCGCTGGCGTTCGCGGTCTCGTGCAACTCGGTGTTCACGCCGCTCGGGGTCAAGCTCGGTGCGCCGCGACTGGTCGCGATGGCCGAAGCGTACGGCTTCAACCACCCGCCGGGGGTCCCCGGGGCGGTCGAAAGCACGCTGCCGGCAGCTTCGCGAATCCAGGGCGAACTGGAAGTCGGTTCGACCGCGATCGGCCAGGGCGAGGTGCAGGCGAGTCCCCTGCAGATGGCGACCGTCGCCGCCACGATCGCCGATGGCGGACACCGCCCGCAAGCGACGTTCGCGCTCGACGCGCACACTCATGCGGTCACGAGCGCGACCAGCGCGAGCGTGGCTCACACCGTCCGGCGGCTGATGATCGGCGTCGTGCGCGAAGGCACCGGCACCGCGGCCGCGATCCCTGGCGTTACGGTCGCGGGGAAGACCGGCACGGCCGAACTGGGCACCGCGAACTCGTGCTCGGGCAGCGGCGAAGAAGGCGGGACAAAGGAAAGCGCGAGCGCAGAAGAATCACACGGCTCGAGCTGTCAGGGCGCGGCCAGCGATCCGAGCAACACCGACGCTTGGTTCGCGGCCTTCGCGCCCGCGCTGCATCCCCGTATCGCGGTCTGCGTGCTGATGGTCAAAGACGGCGCCGGCGGCGCCACCGCGGCGCCGGTCGCGCGGGAAGTCATCGAGGCGGGACTGCACGCGAGCGGCTGACCCCGGCCGCGCCGATCGGTAAGGACGCCGCCAGGGGCGAGGAGACACCCGTCAGATCAGACGTCGAGCTCGGCTGAAGCCCGCTGTGTGGCGTCTTTTGGATCGACGATGTGGATCGTCAACGGCCGATTGTCGAGCGAGACGACGCGGATCTTGTACAGCAGCAGCGCGCCCTGGGTGCCGCCGTTGGCGGCGATCGTGCTGGGCGCCGGGATCTGGCTGTTGGGAGGGATGAACCCGCCGCGGTAGGCGAACTGGTTGGTCTGGTTCGGGACGATCGGGGCGTAGAAGTTGTTCTGCGTGTCGCTGATCGCGATCGCGTTCGCGCCGAGGTGGGCCACGGAGGAGTGGTTGTAGACCTGGATGAATACCGCGAACCACTCCTGCCCGGGCACGAGCTTGCGCTGCAGCGGTGTCAAGCCCTGCAGATAGGCTGAGTCTTCGACGTTCGCGGGGTTCAGCTCCCGCGAGAGCTGAACCTCGTAGACGAGCGGGCCGACGTTCAGATACGGGGCGTTCTGGCCCGACTCACCGGCATAGGTGCCGGTCGTGACCTTCGTGTCCGAGTTCCCGCAGGCGCTCAGCGCGAGCGCTGCGAGCAGCAAGAGGGCGAGGGGTAGCGTCGGCTTGCGCAGGCGGCGGCTGAACATGCGCGCGGCAGTCTATCCACCGGCGACCGTGACGCGCTGGCCGCGGCCCTCGCCGGACTCGAGGATAGTGCGCAGGCGACGCATCGCGCGGTTGTTCTGACGGCGCATCCAGCCACGCGCGCCGAACCCCTCAAGCAGGCGATCGGCGAGCGTCGCGGGCTGGGTCTGCACCGTGAACCGGACCCGCGTCGTCCCCGAGGCGCCCGCCGCCAACTCATACACTCCGCGCGTGCGCACGCGGTTGTTCTTGCCCGTGCGACCGGCCTCGACGATCCGGTGGGGACGATCGACCTCCACGAACGTGACGTCCCCCCATGCGAATCGCGCGCCGGGGGCCTTCAGGCGGAAGCGCGCGCCGGCGCCACGACCGACCGAGTCGATGCGGGTCAAACGCCAATCGACCAGGTAGTGGTCGGTGAACTCCGAATGGTTGGCGATGTCCTGCAGGTAGTCGAACACCTGCTCGCGCGGGCGGTCGACGACGATCGACACGGTCATGGGGTCCATATGCGCCGCCAGTCTAATCGGCGCGCGCGGCGATTGCCGTAACGAAGAAGCGTCTAGGCGGCGCGCCGCAGGCGCACGGTGTGACCGTGCTCGGAGTGGCGCACGAGCTCGGTCGCGACCGGATGCTCGCGGCGCAGCGGACTGCACAGCTCGCAGACGATGCCCGGGACGCTCGAATGCAGGTGGACGTGCTCGCCCACGAGCGGAGTGCGACCGCAGTCCGCGCAGCGATCGCGATCGGCCTCCAGCGCGCAGACCCCGCGACGCAATAGGAAGCGCTCGAACTGCTCGATGTCACGCTCGGCGGGGCGGCTCATTGGGGCTGGGTTCGCCGGAGCCGGCGACACTCCTGCCCTCGAAAGCATCGAGAAGGTCTGCGAAGCCCCGGGTTTACACGGACTTGAGCATGGGTAGAAAAGCTATAGGCGTACGGCGGGCGCCTGCGGATTCATGATCGGAGACCGAGTGCTAAATTTCTCTTGCCAGAACTCGCGACCGTGGCTTACACCAAGTTGCCGAGCTTGTTATGATCGCCACGAGTTCGTCCTGACTGGCGTGGCACCCTGGGGAAACCAGACAGCAGAAAGGGGCGTGAACACAGGATGGAATCGCTTACTTCGGGCACCATGGCAGGCGCCGGCTCGTTCCGGTGCGGGCACTGCGGATACGTGCTTACGCTCGCGGGCGCCGACACGCTGAGCGATTGTCCCGGCTGCGGCGGCCATGACTTCGTGCGGGCGTCGCTGTTCAGCGCCGGCGGTCTGGCCCGTGGCCGCATCACCGGTCCGGCCCGGTCGGGCGTATCCGGCGCAGACGATCCGATCCTCGCCGGGCGCATGGGCGCAGGCAAGGCGAGCGCCGCCGGCGCCGGCAGGCGAATGAACTGCGCGGACACGCTCAGGACCGGCGCCGTGCGCGCCGGCTCGCTGTCGCGCCCCGAGCCCGTCGACGGCGAGGCGTGGCTCGAGCACGCCCGCGGACAACTGGAGGAGTCCGGCGAGTATCTCGCTTACGAAGACGGCGACGAGTTGAAGACGGTCGCGCTGACGCGCGAGTGGACGCGCATCGGGCGCAGCCTCGCTGCGGACGTGCGCTTTGACGATCCGACCGTCTCCCGCCGCCACGCGCTGGTCGTGCGTCAGGCCGACGGGGTCAGGGTGCTCGACGATCGCAGCCTCAACGGCGTGTTCGTGAACGGCTCGCGGATCGAGCGGAAGGTGCTGCAGGACGGCGACGAGATCCTCGTCGGCCGCTACCGGCTGCGGTTTCTGAGCATCCCCGCCCAGCTTGATGGCGCCCGGGGCGCGAAGACCCTGCACGGCGCCGGTTGAACCGGCCATTCGCCGACGTGGCGCGGCGACTCGCTCCGACACCTTCGAACACCTCGGCTCGGGCCGGATAGCACCGCATCCCGGCGCGGGCGCGCGGCGCGTAGTATCGCGCCTCATGACGGCCACCGGAACGATGACGACGACAACGATCGCGGTGCTGTCGCAGAAGGGCGGGACAGGCAAGACGACCGCCGTGCGCACGCTCGCGGACGCGTTTCGCCGCGCCGGGATCAGCACGCTCGCCGTCGATCTCGATCCGCAGGGCAACCTCTCGGACTACTTCGACCTGCCGCCCGAGGTCGAGCCGACGATCTCCGACGTGCTCTGCGGCCGGGCGACCGCGGCCGAGGCGGTCCACGACGATCTGATCCCCGCCAACCTGAGCCTCGCCGAGGCCGAGCTGATGCTGGGCGCAAAGATGGGCCGCGAGCTGACGTTGCGCCGCGCGTTGGCGCAGGTCGGCGACGGGTACGAGCTGATCCTGATCGACTGTCCGCCCTCGCTCGGGCTCTTGACGGTCAACGCGCTCGTGGCCGCCGATCGCGCGCTGGTGACGGCCGAGGCGCAGTACTTCGCATTGCAGGGCGTCGAGCAGGCGATGGAGGTGATCGAGCTCGCCCGGGACGGTCTCAACCCGAAATTGGAGTTGCTAGGCGTGCTGCTGAACCTCGCCGACATGCGCACCGTGCACTCGCGCGAGGCGTTCGTCTCGCTGAAGGAGCGCTTCGGCGAGCGCGTGTTCGACACCCCGATCCGCTCCTCGATCGCCTACGCCGAGTCGGCCGAGCGCGCCACCTCGATCCTCGATCACCGTCCCGATCTCGGGGCGGACTATCTGGCGGTGGCGCAGGAAACGCTCGCGCGGCTGGACGGGTTCGAGGACGCGCGCGGGCGGGTGGCTCGGCCGAGTTCCGGCTGAGCCTACATCTCCCCCACAAACGCCCCCTGCACCTCGAACGGCGCCCGCAGCAGGCTCGCCCAGCCCTCGATCTCTGAGCGCAGGGCCTGCACGACGGCGCCGGTGTGCTCGTAGAAGCACCAGACGAGCACGGTGGGGCCGGCGCCGGAGATGGTCGCTCCGAGCGCGCCGAGTTCGGGGGCGCGCAGCGCGAGCTCATAGGAGCGCGGGAAGAGGCGCGCGCGCTGGGATTGGTGCAGACGGTCGTGCAGGCCGCGCGCCAGGAGGTCCCAGTCGCCGCGGGCCAGGCCGAGTGTGAGCAGGGCGGCGTGGGCGACGTTGTAGACGGCGTCGCCGAGCGGCGCCATTTCGGGCAGCGCTTCGCGCGCGGCCTGGGTGCGCACCGGCTGCTCGGGCACGACCGCGATCGCCTCAAGGCCCGTGGGCGGATCGAAGCGCGTGGCGGCGCCGTCGGCGCAGATGACGAATCCGCCGTGCAGCGCCGCGGCGACGTTGTCGGGATGGCCCTCCAGCTCGGTGGCGAGCGCGAGCAGGTCGGCGTCCAGCTCGAACAGGTGGTCGGCCGCCATCAGCCCTGCGACGATCGCCGCGGCGCTCGACCCCAGGCCGCCGGCCAGCGGTATCTCCGAGGCGATCGAGAAGGTGAACCCGTCCGCGGGGTGCAGCGCCTCGAAGGCGCGCACGCACAGGTTCTCGCGCCCACGCGCCACCGGCAGCTCGGTCTCGACCGAGAACCGGCCCGTCTCGCGCACCTCCAGCTGCAGGTGCAGCCCGACGGCGGCGGCCATGCAGTCGAAGCCCGGGCCGAGGTTGGCCGAGGACGCAGGCGCGCGCACGAGCCGCCTACGCTCCACCCGCGTGCCCCTCCCGGTGGCAACCGCCGCACGAGCCTCGGGCCGGGCCTGCCGCGCTCGTGCGCCCGCGAACACCACCCGGGGACCTACGGATCACCCAGCACCGCCTCCTCGATCGCGGATATCTCCACGGGGCAGCTGACGATGCGCCCGTCGTTGTGGGCGATCGCGGTCTCGGGATCCTTGAGTCCGCGGCCGGTAAGCACGCACACGACCTGCTCCGCGCCCTGCGCGCCGTACTTGAGCAGGCCGGCGACCGAGGCGGCCGAGGCGGGCTCGCAGAACATGCCTTCGCGGGAGGCCAGCAGCTTGTATGCCGTCAAGATCTCCGCGTCTGATACGGCGCGGATCGAGCCGCGCGAGTCGGTCGCGGCGGCCATCGCGTCCTCCCAGCGCACGGGGTTGCCGATGCGAATCGCCGAGGCCACGGTTTCGGGATGCTCCACGGGCCGGCCTTCGACCAGCGGCGCGGCGCCCTGGGCCTGGAACCCGAACATGCGCGGCGCGGCGCCCATTTCCCGAAATCCGCGCCAGTAGGAGGTGATGTTGCCGGCGTTGCCGACGGGGATGCAGAGCGCTTCGAGTCCGCCTTCCAGGCCCTCGTGGATCTCGAACGCGGCCGTCTTCTGGCCCTCGATGCGGTACTCGTTGACGGAGTTCACGAGCACGATCGGGTGCACGTCGGTCAACTCACGCACGAGCGTGAGCGCCTGGTCGAAGTTGCCGTCCAGCGAGATCACGCGCGCGCCGTGGACGAGCGTCTGCGCCATCTTGCCCTGCGCGATCTTGCCCTCGGGGACGATCACCGCACACGTGATCCCGGCGCGCGCGGCGTAGGCGGCGGCGCTCGCGGCGGTGTTGCCGGTGGAGGCGCAGATCACGGCCTTGGCCCCGTCGCGCACCGCCGCGGAGACCGCGCAGGTCATGCCGCGATCCTTGAACGAGCCCGTCGGGTTGGCGCCCTCGAGCTTCAAGCGCACCGAGGCGCCCACCAGCTCCGAGAGCACGGGCGCGCGCAGCAGCGGCGTGGAGCCCTCCTGCAGGCTGACCAGCTTGTCGCCGACCTCGAACGGCAGGTGCTCGTGGTAGCGCTCGATCAGCGGCACGTGCGTGCCCGAGAACGCCGCCCCTTCGACCTTCGGCAGCGGCACGCGCGGCAGCTCCTCGACGGGCGGTGTCGGGGGAGGGCTCATCCGAACTCCTCTTCGATTACGCGGATCGTCCTTGGCGGGGAGCGCACGAAGTCGAACTCCTCCAGCAGCGCCACCGCGGCGCGCAGGCGCGACTCGGGGACGGCGTGGGTGACCATCACCAGGCGCGCGCCCTCGCCCATGCCGCGCTGCACGACCGAGCGGATCGAGACCTCTTGCTCGCCGAGCACGCGCGTGACCGAGGCGAGCACACCGGGCTCGTCGGCGACGTCCAGGTGCAGGTAGAAGGCGCTGGGGACGTCCTCGAGCAGGCGCAGCTGCAGCGGTGGCGCGGGCGGGCGGGCGCCGCCGGTCATCACGCTGACGACGTCGCCCAGCACCGCGCTCGCGGTCTGCCGCCCCCCGGCGCCCGGACCGGACATGGTGATCTCGGTGATCGCCTCCGATTCGACCGTGACCGCGTTGAAGGGGCCGGAGACCGAGGACAGCGGGTGCCCGGCATAGAGGAACGCGGGATGCACTCGCACCGAGATCCCGCCGTCGCGGCGCTCGGCGGTGCCGATCAGCTTCAGCCCGAGCCCGAGCTCGCGGGCGTACTCCATGTCGTCGCTCTCGAGGTGCTCGATCCCCTCATACGGAACGTCCTCCAACCGCACGGGGGCGCCGAAGGCCAGTCGCGCGAGGATCGCCATCTTCGCCGCGGCGTCGCGCCCGGTGACGTCGTCGGAGGGGTCGGCCTCGGCGTAGCCCAGGCGCTGGGCCTCGGCGAGCGCCTGCGGGTAGGTGCTCCCGGCGGTCATCTCCGAGAGGATGAAGTTGGTGGTGCCGTTGACGATCCCGTGGATGCGCTCGATCGGGGTCACGGCGAGCGATTCCTCGAGCACGCGCACGACCGGCACGGCGCCCGCGACGGCCGCCTCGAAGCGCAGGCGCACGTCCTGCTCGCGCGCGAGCGCGAACAGCTCCTCGCCGTGCTGGGAGAGCAGCTGCTTGTTCGCGCTCACCACGTCGCGCCCGGCGCGCATCGCCGCCAGCAGATAGTCCCGTGCCGGCTCGGTGCCGCCGATCAGCTCCACGATCAGGTCGGCCTGCGCGAGGATCTCGGCAAAGTCCCCCCGCGAGCGCGTGAGCACGCCCGTGATCACCGGCGCGCGGCCGTTGACCCGCTCGATCTCCGCGGCGCGCTCGTCGAGCAGCTGCGCGAACGCGGAGCCGACGGTGCCGTGGCCGAGCAGGCCGATGCGCAATGGCTCAGACATCGCGCGCGCTCAGATCGTCAAGGGTCTCGCGGCGAACGACCACGCGGGCATCGCCGCCTGAGCAGAAGATCACGGGCGGGCGCGGAACGCCGTTGTAGTTGGAGGCCATCGCGTGCCCGTAGGCGCCGGTGGCGGGCGTGACGATCACGTCGCCCGGGCGCGGATCGTCGAGCAGCGCGCGCCGCACGATCACGTCGCCGGACTCGCAGTGCTTGCCCGCGAGCACGCACTCGACGGCGCCGCCGATGCGATCGGCCACATGGGCTTCATAGCGCGCGCCGTAGAGCATCGGGCGCAGATTGTCGGACATGCCGCCGTCGACGCCCACCCAGCGCGAGACGTTGCGCTTGACCGACTCGACCGTGTAAAGGGTCACGCAGGCGTTCGCCACGAGCGAGCGCCCGGGCTCGATCAAAAGACGCCGGCCGGGCTCACCCATGCCGTGCGCGCATGCGCCGTCGACGAGCGTGGCGACATATGACTCGACCGCAGGCGGGGCGGGCTGATCGGCGGTGTATCGAACGCCGAGCCCCCCGCCGAGATCCCACACCGGGAAGTCGCCGAGACGCGCGAGCTCAGCGACCTCGCGGCGGAACGGGTCGAGCTCGAGCAGCTGCGAGCCGATGTGCGCGTGCAGTCCCACCAAGCGCAGTCCGTTGACGCGTTCGATCCGCGCGATCGCCTCGGGAGCGTCGGCCATGGCGAACCCGAACTTCGAATCGGCCTGCCCGGTGGAGATGTGATCGTGGGTCTCCCCGCGCACGTCGGGCGTGACGCGAATGAGGACGTCTTGTTGTCCCGTCGGCGCATGCGCCGACGGGCGGGGCGGCACATGTGCCGCCCCGGACCGGGTCGCATGCGACCCGGTCGGAGGAGCCGCATGCGGCTCCTCCCCACCCGGCGCATGCGCCGGGTGGAACTGCTCCAGCAAACTCGCCAGCCGGTCGATCTCGTCGAAGTTGTCCACCACGATCAGCCCCACGCCCGTCTCCAGCGCCATGCCCAGCTCGGATTCGGACTTGGCGTTGCCGTGCATCACGATCCGCTCGGGCGCATAGCCGGCGTTCAACGCCAGATGCAGCTCACCCGCCGATGCCACGTCGCACCACAGCCCCTCGCGCGCGAACAGGCTCAGCACGGCCGTGCAGGGAAAGGACTTGGAGGCGAACACCACGTTGAAGTCCGCATGCCCGGTCTGCTTGCCGGCGTCCAGGAACGCGCGTGCCCGAGCCTGCAGATCGTCCTCGGCGACGATGTACGCGGGCGTTCCGTACTCGCGCGCGAGCTCGATCGTGTCGCACCCGCCGACCTCCAGGCGCCCCTGCCCGTTCACGCGGCTGCCGAGCGGGAAGGCCGGACTGAGGGCGGTCTGCGACGAGGTGGTTCCGGTGGCCATCCGGTGATTATCGCTGGCGCGTCAGGCTCGGGCCGGCTGGGCGCTGCGACCGGCCCCCGTGCGCAGCCCCGAGAGGCCGTCCTCGCGCGCCATCCACGCCAGCCACGCAAGGCCGACGATCATCAGCGCGACGCTCTCCAGCTGCGGCGCCGTCAGCCCCGCCCACACCTCGGCGTTGCGACGGATGAACTCCACCAGCAGCCGCTCGAGCCCGCTCAGCACGAGATACAGAGCGAACACAACCCCCGGGCGCACGCGGTCGCGCAGCTGCCACAGGAAGTAAGCGAGCAGGCACATCGCGACCGTCTCATAGATGGGAGTCGGCTGCACCCTCACCCCGGGCGGGGTCGGGACCGTGCCGTGCGGATAGCCCATCGCCCAGGGCAGGCTCGAGCGGATCCCGTAGTCCCCGTCGCCGGAGACCTGACAGCCGATCCGTCCGATCCCATAGCCGAGCGCCAGCGCGGTGGCGGTCATGTCGAACATGCGCAGCTGCATCGCGTCGCGCCAGCGCATCCACAGCAGCACCCCGATCGCGCCGCCGATCGCGCCGCCGTACCAGACCAGTCCCGAGCCCGAGAAGATCGAGCCGAGCAGGTTGTGCTGCACCGAGGAGTAGTTCTGGATCAGGAAATACCCCCGCGCGCCGATCACGCCCCCGAGCAGCGCGGCGAACACGAGCTCATACGCCCAGTCCACGGGCTTGTCCAGCTCGCGCAGGCGCCGCGCGATCACCAGGCCGCAGGCCAGGAACGCGAGCGCGAAGGTCACCCCGAACGTCTTGATCGAGATGCCGAGCACGTGCACTTCTGGCTTCATCGCCGGTGATCCTGCTCGCGGGTCATCGTGCGTCGCACTCTACGGAGAATCGATCTTCCGGCGCGCCGCCGCGCACGGCTGGATTTAGGGCGCCATGAGCCCCGTCTGCGACAATGTCGAGGATGGCGAAGCGTCCGGAAAAGTTCGGCCGAGACACCGGCCTGCAGGCCCGCATGGTGCTGACGATGTTCCTGCTCGGGCTCGTCTACGTGGTGTTCATCGCCGTCCTCTTCGTCGCGGGCGCCGGCGCGGGCGTGATCGTGGTGTTCGCGGCCGGACTCCTGCTGGTGCAGTTCTTCGCCTCGGACAAGATCGCGCTGGCGACGATGGGGGTCAAGGAGGTGACCCCCGCGCAGGAGCCCGAGCTGCACGGGATCGTCGAGCGTCTGTGCGTGCAGGCGAACCTGCCCAAGCCGCGCGTGGGCGTGATCGAGACCTCGATGCCGAACGCCTGCGCGATGGGCCGTTCGAAGAAGGCCACCACGGTGTGCGCCACCCGGGGCATCCTGCAACTGCTCGACCCGGCGGAGCTCGAAGGCGTGATGGCGCACGAGCTCACGCACGTGATCAACCGCGACGTGCTGGTGATGACGCTCGCGAGCTTCTTCGCCACGCTCGCATCGACGATCGCCCAGTTCGCGCTGTTCTTCGGCGGCGGCTACGGCAACCGCGAAGAGGAGGAGGACATCATGCTCGTGGTGCTCGTCTCGGTGCTCGTTTACGCGATCTCCTTCCTTTTGCTGCGCGCGCTCTCGCGCTACCGCGAGTTCGCCGCCGACCGCGGCTCGGCGGTGCTGACCGGGCGTCCCAGCGCGCTGGCTTCGGCCCTTTTGAAGATCAGCGGCACGATGGAGCGCATTCCCAGCCAGGACATGCGCACCGCCGAAGGGATGAGCGCCTTCTTCATCATCCCCGCGCGCACGAAGAAGTCGCTGATGAACATCTTCGCCGACCATCCGCCGTTGGAGCAGCGCTTGGCGGCGCTGGAGCGGTTGGAGTCACAGCTGCAGGGCACCGCCGGCGCGGCCCTCGCCTCATAGACGGTGGGCCTGCGCGACATCATCACGGGCCGCCACACCCTCGCCGGGCCGGCGCCCGACCGGCTGTTCGCGATCACCACCGCCTATGTCGCGTTGCAAGCCGAGCATTCGATCGACTCGACCGGCGTGGCCGCGATCGTCTTCCAGGCTCTGGCCACGAGCGAGTTCGAAGCTACGTTGCGCGACATGGAAGAGGTCGTCCGCGCGACCGGCGGCGACACGGGCACGCAGGTCGCCACGCAGGACGACAGCTACGGCTATCGCTGGATGGTGCTGCGCAACCCCGACGGCGCCCCCAGCGTGGAAGACCTGGCGGTCGGCATCAACGCCGTCTTCGAGCTCGATCGAGACGGCCGGGCACGGCGAGCGGCTGCTGTGTGCGGTGTTCGCCTTCACCGACGCTCAGCGCCGTTCGGTGTACATGATCTACAACTACAAGCGCGGCCACTGGTACCCGTTCGTGCCCGCCCCCGGCGAGGCCAACGAGCGCGCGACCGAGCGCGCGACCGAGCGCGAGCTGCAGCTGAAGGCGCAAATGTCAGGCGAGCTGCCGATCGAGCCCGAACTGGAGCGTTGGTTCCCGCTGTGGGGAATCCCGATCTGATGTCCCCCTACCCCGAGCTCCCGGCGGGCGGAGATCCGCGCCGGCGGCGCATCGTTCCCGGCTGGCTGATCATCCTCGTGGCGCTGCTCGCGCTGCTGGTGTATGCGGGATGGATACCCGTGCTGATGGTGATCCTCGGCGTGCTCTGCGTGGGATTCCTGCTCACCCGGCAGAAGCGCGAAGAGCGCCGCCGCTAACGCGAGGAGCGCGGGGTCGGGCGCGGCGAATCGTGAAGCAAACATATGTTCTGTCCGATCCGCTTAAGCTCACTGCTTGCGGGTAGTGTCGCACAGCCGCGGAACCACATTCTGTATCCAACGCAACACAAAGCATTGTCACCTGCCAAATAGTACTCCGAATAGGACCCCGCGTCGACATGCGCGTGGTTGTCGCCTTAGTTGCCCCTTCCTCCTCACTGACCACCGGAGGATCCCAGAAACCCGTCTCTACCCAACCCGGGGTACACCAAAAGCCTCCGTCAAACCCAGGATGACTCACATGTCCTACGCGGCAGCCGCGCTATCTTCCTCCGGCGGCAGATTTGCTTGTGAGTTTCTTGTCTCCATTGCATATACAACGCGCGTGCGCACCAGCATATCGTGAAGCGCACGGTTTTCTCGGTCCCACAGCGGCCATAGCGCGTCCGCTAGCACGACAAATCCACCCACAGTCGACCCAAGGATCGGTATAGCGAACAGAAGGCGGAGCAGGATGAACTTAACCATCGCTTCGCGCCATGCTGCATGTGCTAGACCCATGCGAGATCCATCTTCACGTACAACACGGATTCTCAGCAGTATCTTGCCGATTGTCTGTCCGCCGGTTCGCCATACGAGCATCGGATAATATACGATCGCAGCAAGGTCCAGGGTGATATAGCGTGCCTCAGGCGCGGCCTGCCCGGGACTTTCTCCTATAATCAGCAGCAGAAGATTTGAAATCACATAAACGATCACAAGATCGATCAATTCTGCGACAACCCGCCTCCACCACGGGGAAAACGTGTCTTCCGCCATCATACAACTATCGGTATGAGATGCATCAGCCTTTATCATCCACCAGCTACCCCTTCAATACAGCCCAATACCGCACTAACCCCAACGACCACCTTCCCCGCCGGTGAGGGCGGGAATGCTTGGAGCACTTCATCCGCCTCATCGACCCAATCCTTAGCTCCTTTCGAGCAGTGAAAGCCAAGTTCCGCAAAATTAAAAAGTTTGACCATAAAATGCCACTGCTTTTTTGCTTCTTTCAATTTTTTATCTACATTAATCAATGAATTATTATAGAGATATTCAGCTCCCACGCTTGCTTCATGGGCAATGCTCTTGACGAGGTGCTTAAATTCTCCCAGCACACTCGCCGCACGCGCGCCAGGGCCATAAAATGCCTTTTCTGCGCTTCGCCATTCTTCTTCTGATGGTTCCTCTTCTGTCACACAGTTAACTTCGCAGTTCCCTTCCCCTGGCCCGTCTATGTGGCACATGCTGGCGGGGCATGCTTCCATTGCTGCGCGTTCTTCGGCTTCGAGTCTGGCTGCTGCTTCGAGTGCGGCTTCGTGTTCTATGGCGATGGTTTTCATTTGGCTGGCTGCGGCTTGGAGGTAGGTGGCTTGTACGATGCCGGCGCCGCCGGTGCCGTTGGCGAAGTCGCCTGGGGTTGCGATGGGGCCTGTTTGTAGTGGTCTTCCGATCTCGGGTACGTAGGAGGAGCCGCCTTGGGTGCTGACGCCTGAGGATGTGAGTTCGCTTGTGATGCCGCCGGCGCCGAGCCAGGAGTACTTGGGTGGGGTGCTGGTGGTGGGTACGCCGAACTCGGTGCTGTTGTAGGTGGTGAGCAGTTTGGTTTCGCTTTCGCTCAGGGATGCTGTGCCGACTATATCGCCTTGGAGGTCGTGTAGTTGTAGGGTTGTGGTTCCGCTGCTGGTCTGGATGGCGCTGAGTGTGCCGTCGATGCCGGGGATGTTGCGGGTCCATTTGCTTGCGCCTTCGCTGGTCCATGTGAGTGCTTCGCCTGGACCGGCGTAGTGGGAGATCGTGGTGGTTTCCAGTTTTCCTTTGATGGTTGTTTCGGCCTTACGGGTGCGTCCGGAGGGATCGTAGTGTTGGAGTGTTTCGCCGTATATAGATGCGACGGTTGTATCGCTGAACCATGTTTCAGGGCATTTCGATGCGCAACCCGTGTTCTTGACGTATTCGATCCCCGTGGTTGATCCTGCCGGGTCATGTGCATAGTTCGCGGTCATGCCGTTGGGATAGTTCTCGGTGAGTATCTTGCCTTCGATGTCGTAGGTGGCGCTGAAGGTACCGGCAGCGGAGTCGATGAGTTTGGTCATGAGCCCGGTCGTGGGATCGTAGGAGTAGGTCTGTTTGCTTGTGGCTTCTTCGCCCTTGCCTTCATTGACTTCCACGAGGCGCTCGTCACTGCCTTCTTCGTAGGAGTATTTAGTGACGTTGCCGTCCGCGTCGGTGTATTCGGTGAATTGTCCGAGCGTGTTGTGCTTGGCGGTGATCGTCTTGGTGGCGCCTTCGATGGTCGCGCTCTGCGTTTCCAGCCCGCCTGATTCGGTGTTGTATGTATTGGTGACTTTCGGTAGCGAGACACCGGTCGTAGGCGAGGATGTCGTTTCGCTGGTGAGAGCACGGCCCGCGTTGTCATAGGTTTGTGTTTTGGTGCGGGTGGTTGACACGAACGTTTCGGTACTGGCTTCCACCTCGTCCCATACGTTGTATGTCGTGGTTGGGATTGCCGGTAGTCCGTTTTCGGGTTGTCCGGCTAGTGTGGTCTGGCATCGTAGGCCTGCCCACTCTGGGTGTTCGCGGCAGGCTGGGATTTCGGCTTCGCCTTTGGCGGTGTAGTAGATCGTCTTGGTGTCATGTGCGGCTTGATTGTTCGGTGCCCATATCTCGACACGGTTATTTTCGGTGTCGGCGACGTAGGCGTAACCGGCCGAGTTGATCGCGATACCGCGGGGACCCGTGAGTTGGCCATCGCCTGACCCGTGCGAGGCGAACGATGTAAGGAATTGCCCGCACCACCGTCCCCTGCCCACGATACCGCCGAGCGTCCAACCTTTAGACTTCCGCCCGTGCGTCGTCCCTGTTTCCCCGCCCAGCCAGTAGGCGCGCCTCCTTTCGAGAAAGCGCCGGCGAAGGCCTGCGCACGAGCGCGCGGCCTGGTCCGACCGAGCGGTTGTGACGGGGCCCCTTCAATCGCGTTACTTCGTGGTCTCAGCCCTCATCGTGGATGATGCGAGCGACTCAACCGCTCGCCAGGAGCTACTCGACCTGAAGCAGATCCTGGGACGAAGACCAAGCGAGACGCTCCACTTTCGCAATCTGACTCACTCGCAGAAAATCAAGGCCTGCTAGGAGGTTACGAAGTGCTCCGTGCAGCGATTCACGAGCGTCGTGTTGTGCAAGAAAACGCTCAACGCGCCATTCCCTGACGGTGGCTTGGCCTATATCTCGCAGCCCGATCCTATGTACCTGTGGGCTATCCGCTTGCTGCTTGAGCGCATTTCATTGCCGAGGGCGAGCCGGGTGGCTCGCTGTTTCATCTACGCCGGTTCTGATCAGTCCGGTATCAAACCCTCGCCGGTGAATTCACGACCGGCCTCGGCGAACGTCAGGTCGGAGGGCGGCAGGATCACCTCGGAGGTCTCGATCTCCTCGTCGCCCACGCGCGTGCCCTGAGCACGGACGTAGTCGAGCAGCGCGCGGTATACGTCGGCGAACCCGTCCTCCTGACCGCTCTCGACGATCTGAACGACCTCCTTCTCGAGCTCGTTCAGCCGGGCGGCGTCGTCGTCTGCGAGGCGGTACTGGTCCTCGCCGGAGATGCGCACGATCATGACTGGCCCTCGGCCGGCGGGGCCTGCGCGGCCTCGCTCGGCGGGGCGGCGATCTCTCCCGCGGGGGCGCCGCCGCCGTCCCCGGCGCCGATTTCGGCACGCATCTTGGCGAGATCGTCATCCACGGCCGAGGAGCTGGAGAGTTCCTTCAGCTGCTTGTCGATGTCGTCTTCACCGGAGCCCAGCGCGGTGATGTCGTCGAACGTGCCCGCGGCTTCCAGCTCGGATACGGCGTCGGCGCGGGCTTTCATGTTTTCGGTCTTGTCCACCGCGCGCTGCATCGCCAGCCCGACGTCGGCCATCTGCTCGCCGACGCCGGTGGCGGCCTCGGAGATGCGCACCTGCGCCTCGGCGGCGGAGTATTGCGCCTTGATGACCTCCTTCTTGGTGCGGAAGGCCTCGATCTTCGCGCGCAGTTTCTGCTCGGAGTCGGTCAGCTTCTGCTGCTGGGCTTCGAGTTCTGTGACCTGCGTGTCGAGCCCCTGGAGCTCGGTCTGGGCGACGTTCTTGCGCTCCAGCGCCGTGCGGGCGAGATCCTCCTGCCCGGAGGAGAGCGCCTGGCGGGCCTGGGTGTCGAGCTTGACGACGCTCTGCTTGAGCGTCGTCTCCTGCATTTGCAGGCGCTTCTTGGCGGTGACGACGTCTGCGATCCCCTTCTTGACGTTCTGCAGCTGTTCGACCTGCTTCTGGTAGCTGTAGTCGAGCGTCTCGGCGGGATCTTCCGCGCGATCCAGCAGTTTCGAGACCTTCGCCTTAACGACGGTTGACATGCGCCCGGTCAGACCGGCCATCTGATCCTCCTATTGCTGTTCACGCGTACGAGTCGTCCAAGCGTAGCCGAACCGCGCCCGCGGACGGGCGATTCCAGATCGCGCTACAGCCCGAGCGGGTGGCGTACGACGAACCCGGCGTTTTCCGGGCGCAGCGGGCGCCAGCGGGGACCTTGCTGGTTAGAGGGGTCGTCGGCGGCGCTCGTGTCCAGGCGCAGCCCGGCGACCGTCATGTAGGCGTGGCCTGCGTTCGCGAACACCGCGATCCAGCGTCCGGCGCCGTGCGAGCCCCAGACTTCGAATTCGGAGGAATCCTCGGGGCTCTGCAGCAGGCTGGCGCCGTGCAGGGCGAAGGAGACGGTGCCCGAGCAGTCATAGCCCGGCGAGATGAACGAGGCGTGTCCACCGCCGAAGATGTAGGGCAGGCCGATGATCTGATTGCCGGCCCAAATGACCTGCTGGATGGGAGCGGGCGCGGACATCGGCGCGGCCGCCAGACCGTTCACATAGCGGGCCAGCGAACCGGGGACGAGCAGGTCGGGCTTGCCCGAGGCGGTGGCCGCGACGGCGCTGCCGCCGGTGGCGCCGCTGGCCTGGCCGGGCGTGACGGGCGGCGTATAGGGAATCACCTGGCCGGTTGCGGTCTTTTCGTAGACCGGGCCGCTATAGCCGATGTTCGGCGTCTTGGCGGTGATCGGCGACAGGTGCAGCGAGGAGGACGGCTTCTTCGGCGCCTTCTTGGTCTTTGCCGTCGGCTTGACTCCGCCGCTGGCGGAGGTGGAGGTGGAGCCGGCGGCGGCGCCGCCGGCGATTGCCGCCGCGCTGGTCGTGCCGGCCAGGGCCGGGGTCGCGGAGAGCGCGACCGTCAAGCTTGAGCAAAGCGCCACACTGAGTGTTCGCAACCGCACTTCGTCGACCTCTTTCGTCGGCCTGCGGGGTTAGCTGACGGGCTAGCGCTGAAAGAGCCTGCGCTTCTCACGGTTCCACCGTGGGATTCGCCCCAACAAACTGGGTCCCCCGTTCCCTGATGTCTGTTCAGGGATTCGGCGTTGATCGCGGCACCCTAGCAAAGTGCAACGACGGTTGCACCAGGTGTACGCCGTTTCGAAGGTTTTCCCTGCATTTTGCGGCGTATCCGGGTCTCGTGGACCTGCCGGGGGTCGGCACGCCCCCCCGTCGCGGTTGGTCTTCGCGGAGTACGCGCCCGCTGACCGTTGTACAAGCGCGCGGCAGGGCTGCGGGCTCCGGCCGGCTCGCTAGTGTCCGGGCGGTGTCTGAACTTCCTCGCTTCCCCCTGCTGGCCGCCGCCGCGCTGGCGGTCGTCCTCGCGGGCTGCGGCAAGAGCTCAAGCGAACCGGCGAGCGCGGGGGTCGAAACGATCGTGGTGCATACCGGCGCGGCGGGGACCGCGGCTACCGCGACGCGCAACACGACGCGACTGGGCGGCGCCGACGCGGTGAGCACCGCGGCCGCGGTGGCGCGGGCTGCATACCCCGGCCTGAGCGCCGACACGCGACCGGAGGCGGTGGCGATCGCGGATGTGAGCAACTGGCCTGAGGCGCTCGTCGCCTCGGCGCTGGCGGGCGCTCCGCTGGGCGCGCCGCTGCTTTACGCCGAAGGCCACAGCGTGCCGCGGGCCAGCGAACTGGCGTTGCGCGCGATGCATCCGACCGGCGCGAGCACGCTGGGCGGGGCGCAGGTGCTGTTGCTGGGAGCCTCGATCGAAGCACCCTCGAGCTATCGCGCGCGCGGAACCTCGGGCCCCATCGACCCCTATTCGCTCGCCGCCTCGGTCGCCGGGCTGCTGAGCGTCGTCCAGGGCTCCGCCCCCCGCCAGGCGATCGTGGTGGCCGCCGACGGTCCCCGGGCGCTGGCGATGCCCGCCGCCGGTCTGGCGGCCCAGAGCGCAACGCCGATCCTGTTCGTCAATTCCTCGGGCGTGCCCGCGGCGACCGCCGCGGCGCTCGACAGGCTGGGCAGGCCCTCCATCTACACGGTCGGCTCGACGGCGATAAGCGAAAGGACGCTCGCCGAGCTCGGGCGCTTCGGCCCGGTCACCCGCGCCGAGGTGCACCCGGGCGAAGACGCCACGCCCGCCGGCAACGCGATCGCGGTCGCGCGCTTCGCCGACGGCGCGTTCGGGTGGGGCATCCGCGAACCGGGCCACGGGCTGGCGTTCGCCAACGCCACGCGCCCGTTCGACGCGCCCGCCGCCGCGATCCTGTCCGCCACCGGGGACTACGCGCCGCTCTTGCTGCTCAACGATCCGACCGGGGTGCCGCGCGTGTTGAGCGCCTACCTGAACGACATCCGCCCGGCCTCGCCACGCTCACAGCCGGTGAAGGGCGTCTACAATCACGGCTGGCTGATCGGCGACGAACGTGCGATCTCGGCTGGGACCCAAGCCGAACTCGACGCGGCGCTCGAGATCTCGCCACACGCTCCCCCCTCCGAAGAATCCTCGAGCCTGCCCGTCGAATGACCTCAACCCCTCACCACGTCCAGCCTCATCCTCGCCGCGGCCGCGCTCCCGCTCCGGAGGTCGCATGAGCCAGGCCGAGGATCCGCTACTGCTGAGCAGAGAGCGCTCGCACGAGGTCAGCGTGGAGGACGTGCGCCGGCTGATGGGCGCGTCCACGCCCCACTTTGCCCTGCAGCTGCGCAACCGCATCGCGCGTCTGATCGCAGACCTTCCGGCCGATCATCCGGCGCGCTCTGAAGGCGAGCGTGAGATCTTGCGCCTGGAACGCCTTGGCTTTCACGGAGAGACTCGCGGCGAGGCGGCAGACACGGGCGAGCGCCCGCTGGCCTCGCTCGGCGGCGTCTGAACTACGCGGTTCTCACAGCCGGCTGACGACGCGCGCGCGGGCGTCGAGGAAGCGGGCGCGCAGCACTTTGAAGAGGACCGCGAAGATCGCCGCGTCGAGGAACAGCAGCCCGACGTTGAGCAGGCGCGGCACGGTCGTGAACGCGGCCAGCGTCAGCGCGAGGAGCGAATGGAGCACGACGACCGGCAGCAGCGCGAGGATCAGCGTGTGCGAGCGATAGCCCGCGTTGTGCTCGCGCCAGGTGATCTCAAGGGTGCCCAGCACGACTGCCGCGAGCCCCGCGAACAGAACCGGGCCGCCGCTTGAGATTCCGCCGTGCCCCAGCCGCGCCATCCCGACGACCGTGCCGATCGCGCCGATCGCGATCAGCATCTCCGACAGCGGCCACGGGTGCCACGGAGCCTGCGGGCGCTCCCCTACCGACAGCGGGTCGCGAAATTCGCGCTTGCCGTTTTTGGAGCGCTCCCGCGCGCGTGGGCGCGCGGCCTGTTTGCGCTCCCCCCGGCTCGGGTCCTGCTCGGTCGCGCCGGTGTCCTGGTCAACCTTCACCGGGCCCGGCTCGGGGCGACGCTTGCGGGAACGTCCGCGGCCTCTGCGCGCGCGACTTTTGGGGCGGCTGTTGGCCATCGCACAGACCCTATCGGGGGCGGGCCCTATGCTGAGAGTCGTGTCCACGCCCACCCCGGCTCCCAAGCAGACGGGTATCCCCGGCAGCGAGTTGCCGGGGCCCTATGGCGTCGGCGAGTACGCCGGCGCGCTGCGCGGGAAGCTGCGCTCCTTCGCGCGTGTGCAACTCGTCGGGGAGCTGGTCAATTTGCGTCCTTCCCGGGCGCGCGTGTATTTCGAGTTGCGCGACGCCGCGGGCGCGATCGGATGCGCGGTGTGGCTGAACGACTGGGAGGCGATCCTCGCTCGCGCCGGCGGCGTGGCGCCCGTCGAGGGCATGCAGGTGGTGGTCGCGGGGGGCTGTGACTTCTATCCGGGCAGCGCCACGTCCTCTCCGGGCTTCTCTTTTGCGGTCGCCGACCTGCGCGTCGCGGGTGAGGGCGATCTGCTGGCGCGCATCGAGCGGTTGCGTAAGCAGTTGGACGCAGAGGGGCTGCTGGCGCCACAAAAGCGGCTGGCGCGAGGACTGCTGCCGCGCACGATCGGGGTCGTGACGGCGGAGAACGGGAAGGCGCGCGAGGACATTCTCGCGGGCCTGGCGCGCCGTGGCTGGGCCGGGCGGATCGTGTGGGGGTTCGCTCCCGTGCAGGATCGCCACGCGGCCCCGCTGATCGCGCGCGCCCTGACCGACCTGGCGGCGGTCGGCGAGGTCGACGTGGCGATCGTCGCGCGCGGCGGCGGCTCGCTCGCCGATTTGCTGTGCTTCTGTGACGAGGGGCTGTGCCGCACGGTCGCGCTGCTGGCAGTGCCGGTGATCGCCTCGGTAGGCCATCACACCGATCGCACGGTGCTCGACGATGTCGCGGCCGTCAGTTGCTCCACGCCCACACACGCCGCCGAGGTGGCCGTGGGTTTGGACTGCGCCGGCGCGCGCGCCGGGCTTCACAGGACGGCGATGCGCATGCGCGAGCACGGTCGCCGTGCGGTGCTCTCTCGCGCGCGCGAGCTGACGGCGCTCTCGCGCGCGCCGGCGGCCCACGTCGAGCGCCAGCGCGCACAATTGCACCAGCGTGTGCGCGAGGTCAGGGCCGGCTCGCGCCGGCGCGTGCAGGCCGAGTGGGAGGTCACGCAGCGACGCGCGCTCGTGCTGGAGCGCAAGGCGAGTTCTACCGTGCGCGATTGCCGCACGCGCCGATCCCAGGAGCTGCAGCAGCTGGCGCTGGCCCTCGCCGGGCACGATCCGCAGCGCACGCTCGAACGTGGCTATGCACTCGTGCGCTCTCGCGACGGCGAGCCGATCGCCACCGCGGCGCAGGCCAGGACCGCGCGCAAGCTGGAGTTGCGGTTCGCCGACGATACGGTCACAGCGAAGGTGCGCGAGCCATGAGCCACGCGCCCCTGTCCGCGCCTGAGCCCTCCCCCGCCGGTGGCGCCGCGGCCACCGGTACCGCCGACGGCGAGCCCCCGAGCGGCGCCGGCGAGTCGGCGCAGAGCTATGAGACGGCGGCCGCGCGGGTGGAGGAGATCATCCGTCGCCTGGACTCCGGCGAGGCCAGCCTGAACGAGACGCTGGAGCTCGTGGGCGAGGGCAAGGCCCTGATCGAGTTCTGCGCGCGCGAGCTGCAAACGGTGTCGGGGGCCCTGGAGGAGCTGCGCCTGGACGAGCTCGTGGCGCGGCTGGAAAGCCAGGCGAGCGAAGCGTGAGCACCTATCAGCTGCTCGCCGAGCTGCCTTTGCTGATCGAGGGATATGAGCTCGAAGGCCACGAGGTCGCCTTCTCGAGCGAGTTCGTGCGCAAGACGACAGTCATCCGCCTGCACGGCTCCGGCGAGACGGGCCTCGGCGAGGACGTCACGTATGCGGCCGAGGATCAGGAGGAACTCCAGCGCGAAGGTGTGGGGCGTTGGGCGCTGGCGGGCGAATGGACGCTCGACTCCTTCGCGGCGCACTTGCGCTCGCTGGATCTCTTCCCCAAGCCGACCGAGCGCCCGGAGTTTCGGCTGTATCGCAACTGGGCCTTTGACTCCGCCGCTCTGGACCTCGCGTTGCGCCAGGCCGGGACTACGCTGCATGCGGCCCTGGGGCGGGAGTGCCGGCCGTTGAGCTTCGTCGCCTCGCTGCGCTTGGGCGAGCCGCCTTCGCTTGAGCCGATGCTGGCGCGCCTTGCGATCGCGCCCGGGCTGCAGTTCAAGCTCGACCCGACGCCCTCGTGGGACGAGGAGCTGATCGCGGGACTGGTCGAGTTGGGGGCGGTCGAGTCGGTCGACCTGAAGGGGCAGTATGAGGGCACGATCGTCGACAATCCGGCCGACCCGGTGCTGTATCGGCGTGTGGTCGAGTCCTTTGCGGACGCGTGGATCGAGGACCCGAAGTTGACGGCAGCGACCGAACCGATCCTGCTCCCCCATCGCGAGCGGATCACCTGGGACGCGCCGATCCACTCCATCGCGGACATCGAGGCGCTGCCGTTCGCGCCGCGCACGCTCAACATCAAGCCCTCGCGACTGGGCGGGTTGCGCTCGCTGCTGGACGTGTACGACTACTGCGCGGCTCACGACATCGGCTGTTACGGCGGCGGACAGTCGGAGCTGAGCGTCGGGCGAGGCCAGATCCAGTATCTGGCCTCGCTGTTTCATCCCGACTCTCCCAACGACGTGGCGCCGTCGGGCTTCAACCTGCCGGCGCCGCCGCCGGACCTGCCCTCAAGCCCCCTACTCCCCACCCCCTCGACGCTGGGCTTTCGCTGGGGATAGCGACGTAGAGGCACGGGCACGGCTCGCACAGGCGATTGCGCCGATCGGGCCTCCGCCGCGGCAGCGAGCTTGCGCCGGACGCACGCCGACACGCAACTTCCGTCCCGCCGGTCGGTTTGCGGAGATAGACCGGCTACGGTCGGTACCCGCTTTTTTCAGGCGCGATTGGAGTCGCATGATCTACGCAGGCGCCCACAAGCGAACGAGATCCATCGCATCGACGGCCGCCGTACTGGTGTGCGTGCTAGCGCCCGCTGCGGCGGCGGCGGCCACGGCCAATCCGGGCGGCGCAGCGGCGCCCGCGGGCGCCGCCGGCGCCGGCGCCGACACGCGTGCGACGGGCGGCAGCAAGCCGAGCGCGAGCGCGCACGTCAAAACCGTGCGCATCACGAGCGCGCTCTGCGTGCCCGTGAGCCGTTGCGGCACGAATCCGCATCAGGTGTCGCTGCACGGGACGCTGCTGATCGCCGGACGAGGGATCGCGGCGGGGCTGACGGTGGCCTTCCCGAGTAGGCCCAAAGCGAGCATCTTGAGCGTCTCCCCGGGCGCCCGCCTGCGCAAGACGCCCGGCGGGCTCGAGGTGACCGTGCCGAAGAGCGCTCATTCGGGGAACATCATGGTGCTGCTCGGCCACGGGCGCCATTCGAGCTCTTACGGACCGATCGGGATAGTGCGCTACGCCCTGCACCCGCCCGTAACGCGGGTCCCGGCAGCGCCGGTCGTGGGCGCTGCCGGCCCGAGCGCGTTCGAAGGTCAGGGCATGTGGATCTGGTACGTCAACCAGTCAAACGCAGGGAATCTCGCCGCGATCGTCGCACAGGCTCACGCCGCGAACGTGAGCACTGTGTTCGTCAAGAGTTCGGACGGATCGACCAATTACTGGAGCCAGTTCAGCCCCGAACTCGTAGCGGGGCTGCACGCCGCCGGCCTGCATGTGTGCGCGTGGCAATACGTCTACGGCACGAGCCCGGCCGGCGAGGCGAATCTCGGCGCGAAAGCGGTCGCGACGGGCGCGGACTGCCTGGTGATCGACGCCGAGGCCGAGTATGAAGGGCGCTATGGCTCGGCCCAAACTTACATCGCGGACCTGCGCGCCAAGGTCGGACCGTCCTACCCGCTCGGGCTGGCCTCGTTCCCGTACGTCGGCTACCACACCTCCTTCCCCTACTCGGTCTTCCTCGGGCCGAACGGCGCCCAGTTCAACGCGCCGCAGATGTACTGGAAGGACATCGGCACCTCGGTGGATACGGTCTACGCGAACACTTACATCGCCAACCGCGTCTACGGTCGCCCCGTATATCCGCTGGGCCAGACCTACAACCACCCGTCGAGCGCGGAACTGGTGCGCTTCCGCGAGGAGGCGATCGATTACGGCGCGAGCGGCATCTCGTGGTGGGACTGGCAGGAGACCCCGGCCTCGGGCTGGACCGCCCTGGCAGCCCCGCTCAGCCCGCTGACGAGTGTGATACCGGACCCCGGCTACACCGAACTGGCGCAGGGCAGCCGCGGCGATCCGGTGCTGTGGATGCAGGAGCACCTCGCGGACGCGGTCCCCGGGCAGGCCACGACGGGCATCTTCGACGCCACCACCGCGGCGAACCTCAAGCAGTTCCAGTCCGCGCACGGCATCGCGCCGAGCGGCAAGACCGAAGCGGCGACCTGGCAGGCGCTGCTGGCCGTCCCGCCGGTCGCAGTGAACTGGACCGGCGGGGGACCGCAGGGATAGTCAGACTCAGACCCGCTGGATGAGGGTGCCGGTTCCGAGACCGCCACCGCAGCACATGGTCACGAAGCCGATCTCCTTGTCCGAGCGCTCGAGCTCGTGCAGCAGCGTCGTGATCAGCCGGGCGCCGGTGGAGCCGAGCGGGTGACCGAGCGCCATCGCGCCGCCGTTGACGTTGACGCGATCCATGTCCGGGTTGTGCTCGCGCCGCCAGGCCGCGACGACGGGCGCGAACGCCTCGTTGATCTCGAACAGGTCGATGTCGTCGATCGACATCGAGTTGCGATCGAGGATCTTGCGCGTCGCCGGGATCGGCCCCTCGAGCATTTTCACGGGGTCACAGCCGACGGTCGTCTGATCGACGATCCGCGCGCGGGGGGTGAGCCCCAACTCTTTCGCCTTCTCTGCGGACATCAACAGCACTGCGGCCGCGCCGTCGGAGATCTGCGAGGCGTTGCCGGCGGTGATCTTGCCGTCGGGCTTGAACGCCGGCTTCAGCTGCGAGAGCGTCTCGAGGCTGGTTTCGGGGCGAATGCCCTGGTCGGCGACGAGCTCCTCGCCGTTCACGCTCATCGGCACGATCTCGCGCTCGAAGCGGCCCTCCTCGGTGGCCTGATGGGCGAGGCGGTGCGAGCGCACCGCCAGCTCGTCGAGCTCTGAGCGGGAGATCTCCCACTGATCGGCGATCATCTCCGCGCCGAGTCCCTGCCCGACGATGTTGTGCTTGGCCATCAACTCGGGCGTGAAGGCGAACCCGAAGTCCTCCTGAGTCTTCATTCCCGCCGCGAACGGGAAGTGGCCCATGTGCTCGACGCCCGAGCCGATCATCGCGTCGTGCACGCCCGCGGCGATCAGCGCCGCGGAGAAGTTGACGGCCTGCTGAGCCGAGCCGCACTGGCGATCGACGGTCGTGCCGGGAGTCTCGATCGGCAGGCCCTCCTGCAGCCAGGCGTTGCGCGCGATGTTAAAGCCCTGCTCGCCGAACTGCTGGACGCAGCCCGCGATCACGTCCTCGACCTCGCCGGCGTCGATGCCGGCGCGCGAGATGACCTCGCTGTAGCACTTGCCGAGCAGCTCGTTGGGGTGGGTGTCCTTGTAGTAGCCCTTTTCCTTGTGTCCGCGGCCGATCGGCGTGCGCACCGCCTCGACGATCACGACCTCGCGGCCCTCTGCTTGCCTCATGACTGAACAGCCTCCTGTCTAAAGGTCTCTAACGCGGCGTTTGAGATGGAGTCAGAGAGCGATACATGTGCGAGTATGCCCGGCTCCGTGCCCGTTACTCTATCGCGCCACGACGAGGACTAGATTGACCAGTCAGTCAACCCAACCACCGGAACCATTGGAAGAGCGCCTGGCGATCGTCGGCAGCGGCGCGATCGCCTGCGGCCTCGCCGCCACGGCCGCACACCACGGCCCCGTGCTGCTGCTCGCACGCTCTGAGGACTCCGCCGACCGGGCCAGGCGGACGGTCGAGAAGACCCTCACCCGCCTGGGCGCTGAGATCGACCCCGAGCACGTGCAGATCGTGACCGACCGCGACGCTCTGGCGCAGGCCGAGTTCGTGGTCGAGGCGATCGTCGAGGACCACGGCGTGAAGGCCGGATTGCTGTCCGAGCTCGACGGCCTGCTCGTGGCCGAGGCGATCCTCGCGAGCACCACCTCCTCGCTGTCGATCGAGCGCCTGGCCGCCGAGAGCGGTCGCGCGGATCGATTTGTCGGGCTGCACGTGTTCAACCCCGTCACCCGCATGCAGCTGGTCGAGCTGATCTTCCCGGCGGCGGCCGGTGCGCAGACGCGCGCTCGTGCGCTGGCGCTGTGCAAGGCGTTCGAGAAGACCCCCGTGGAGGTCCCGGACGTGCCCGGGTTCGTCGTCAACAGGCTGCTGTTCCCCTACCTGTTCAGCGCCGTGCGCCTGCAAGAAGAGACCGGCATGGACGCCGAGGCGATCGACACCTGCATGCGCCTGGGCGCCGGCCATCCGATGGGTCCGCTCGCGCTGCTCGATCTGGTCGGCCTGGACGTGTCGGCGGCGATCGGCGAGACGATCGGCGAGCCCGTGCCCGAGCGTATCTCTGGGCTCCTCGCCGAGGGCGCCCTCGGTCGCAAGAGCGGGCGCGGTTTGCTCACCTACTGAGCGAGCCCGAAGGGCGTGTGACATTCCGCACGTGAGAATTTATTTAGCCTGATGTGACTTTTAGCTGGCGTTGATCGTGGTGTAGATACTTGGTCATGCGACGCCACAGTCGCAATGCACACCCGCCTCCTCCCAGTGCACACGCTCCGGCCCGCTCCCCCCGCGGGCCGGACGTGTTTCTGGGCGACGCCGGGCGACGGTCGCCGAGCGCGAAGAGAGATCGGCCCGAGTCGCGCGGCGCGATCGACGCTTTGCGGACCCTCGGCTCAGTCCTCTTGCGGCTCGCGTCCCTCGCCCGGACGCACCGCACGGCGCCGACGGATGCGCACGGCCTCGATGCGGTTGTCGCGCACCGACTCGACCCGGATCGAGAAGCCGTTGGCGGACACCGTGTCCCCGCGCTGGGGCAGGCGTCCGAGCTCTGCGAACACGTAGCCTCCGATGGAGTTGTAGGCGTCGCTGTCGACCGGCAGATTCAGACCGTAGTCGGCCAGGTCGGTGACGGCCACGTGTCCGCGCACGAACCAATCGCCGTCGGCGAGTTTGCGAATCTCCCCCGCGGCCGCATCGGTCTCGTCGGCGATCTCGCCGACGATCTCCTCGATGATGTCCTCCACCGTCACGATTCCCGCGACGCGGCCGTACTCGTCCACCACCACCGCCATCGAGGTGCGCTGACGCTGCAGTTCGGCCAGGAGGTCGTCCAGCGGCTTGGTCTCGGGCACGATCGGGGCGTCATGCACGAGCGGTTGCATCGGCGCGTGCGGACCCTCCTGCATGAGCTGGCGGATGAGCGTGCTGGCATGGACGATCCCGCGCACGCGATCGCGGTCTTCCTCCTCGATCACCAGCAGCCGGGTGTGGCCGCTTGCGACGCACAGCTGCAGCGCCTGCTCCACGTCTTGGGAGAGGTCGATCGTGACTACGGCCGGGATCGGGGTCATCACCTGCCGGGCCTCCTGCTCATGCAAATGAAAGACGCCCGTGAGCATCCCCGCCTCCCCCAAATCGATGTGCCCGCCGGCGTGAGACTCGGCGATCAGGCGCTTGAGCTCGTCCGGTGAGCCGCCGCGGCGCTCGAGGCTCATGTCGACCCCGAGCAGGCGCAGAATCCGGTCGGCGATCGCGGTCAGGCCGAGGATGAACGGGCGGAACAGGACGCTGAACGCCTGCAGCGGTCGAGCCACGCGCCGGGCGACCGACTCGGCGCGATCGATGGCGTAGAACTTGGGGACCATCTCCCCCACGATCAGCTGAGCCGAGGCGATCAGAAAGAACGCCACGACCGCGGACAGGGCGACCGCCACTCCGTGACTCAGCGTGTCCCCAAGCGCTCCTTTCAACAGGCTCGCCAGTGCCGGCTCGCCGAGCGCGCCGATGCCGATCGAGGTCATCGTGACCCCGATCTGAACGGCCGAGATGTACTCGTTGATGTTTCCGAGCTGCTCCAGGGCCAGCGCGGCGCCTTTCGCGCCTTCCTCGCGCATCAGCTCCAGCCGCGCTCGACGCGAACGCACGAGCGCGTACTCGGCGATCACGAAGAACGCGTTCACCGCGATCAGCACGGCCGCGAATGTGAGCTTCAGACCGTTCACGCGAGTCGGTCGATGCGAGCCGCGAGCTCGAAGTCGGCCTCAGTGAGGCCCCCCTGCGAATGCGTCGAGAGCGTCAGACGCACACGGTTCCAGCCGTGGACGAAGATGTCCGGATGGTGGTTGGCGCGCTCGGCGAGGTCCGCGACGGCGTTGACGAAAGCGATCGCCGCGGCAAAGTCGGCGAGCTTGCGCTCGTACACAATCGCCTCTCCCTCGCGACTCCAGTCGCCGCCGGCAAGGCGCCTGTCTACCTCCTCTTGGCTCAGCAATGACATGAGATCAACTCGCTTCAGAGGTTATCGGGCGGTTGGGACCCTCTCACGGTGTCACTGGCCGGGCAACGTCAGCGAGGTTTCGCCGCCACCCGCAGGCAGCTGCTGGAGTTCGCTTGACTTCGACACGGCGATCGCGCCCGCAAACGCGCCGGCGCCGATCGCCGCGCAACCGGCGAGCGCGAGTGCCTGCTGACGGTGGCGAACGCCGTATTGCAGCACGAGCGTGGTGAGGGCGCCGCCGATCAGACCGCCGACGTGGCCACCCCAGGAGATGCCCGGGTACAGGAAGGTGAACGCGAGGTTGAACACGATCAGCCCGCCGACCCACCGTTGCAGCTCGGGTATCTGCCGAGCGCGCGCCTCGAGCAGCACGGCCGCCATCAACCCGAACACGGCGCCCGAGGCGCCCACGGTCAACTCGTGGGGTGAGACCAGCAGCGCCCCCAACGATCCCGCGAGCAGCGATACGAAATAGAGAACGGCGAATCTGAGGCTCCCCAGGGCGGGCTCGAGGATCTGACCGAGGAGGTAGAGCAGGTACATGTTGAAACCGATGTGGATCAGGTTCACGTGCAGAAACCCTCCGGTCACGATCCGCCACCACTGTCCGTAGGCGACGCCGATGTAGCTGAGGCCGTGTCCGGCCGGCCCTGCTTCGATGCCGCTGCCGATCAGCGCGCCACGGTTGAACAGATTGCCCGCGCCGCCGCCGCTGCCACCGATCAGCCGGCCCTCGGCGAGAAACGCGATCACGTTGATCGCGATCAACGCATACGTCACCTGGGGTCCACTCGGCAGCTCCCGCATACGCACGACTTTCGTGCGCTGTTTGGCGCACTCGGGACAGCGCATGCCGACCGGCGTGGTGGTCATGCAGTCCGGGCAGATCGGGCGCCCGCAGGACGAGCACGAGACACCGGTCTCTCGCGATGGGTGGCGGTAGCAGGTTGCCATCTTCGGGCAGAGCCTATCTGTGTCGCGACCCGACCCATCGGGGCGCCGCGCCCGCGTAGAACGCCACACGTGCGCGCATCCCGGTCGCATCGCTCTCCGCGAGGCGCCGGAAGTCTTCAGATCGAAGCGACGATCACGGGTTCGCGGGTCGGTTTGAGGCTTCCGCCCAGGGGCTCGGCGGTGACGAGCACTTTGCTCGCTCCCTTAAGCACGTCGGGCACGCCGACCGAGCCGCCACCGGAGTGGGTGACCGAGAACAGCACGTCGGTCGGCTGCGGCGCCTGCGTGCCCTGCTGAAGCCAGATCTCATAGATGTGCCCGGGCGGCGGCGCGGGCATGCCCGTGACGACCAGCACGACGTGCGAGCCCGACTTGCGCAACGCGGCGGTCGCGTGGTATCCGGGCGTCGCGACGGCCGCCTCGATCGTCTGCGTCTTGGTGACCGTGCTGGTGCTCCCGCCGATCGCGAGCGCCCCGATCGCCAGGCCCGCGCCAAGCGCCGCCACCGCGCCCAGCGCGGGCGCCAGCCGCGCGCGCCGGCGCACTCGCCCGCGCGAGGGCAGGTCGGCCTCGTGACCGGCGGCGTGCAGCAACTCGGCCTCGCCGCCGACGACGGCCATCAGCCGGGTGCGCAAGTCCGGCGGAGCCTGCACCCGCGCGACGCCGAGGGCCAGCGAGTCGGCGGCCGGTTGCAGCGTGGCTACTTCCGCGGCGCATCGATCGCAGCCGCCGAGATGTTCGTGGAAGGACGCCAATTCCTGCTCGGGTAGGGCGCCCAGCACGTAGGCGGCCGCGTCCTGCGCGCGCCGCTCGCATTCGCGGGGATCGACGGGGTTCATCGTGTCGCCTCCGCAGGGCCGAGTTGGGAGCGCAGCTTCTGCAGTCCCAGCCGCATGCGTCCCTTGACCGTCCCGATCGGGGTGTCGAGCATCGTGGCAATCTCTGAGTGGGTGAAGCCGCCGTAGTAGGCCAGCTCTATTACATGACTCTGCTCAGCCGGCAAACCTTCCACGGCGGCTCTGATCTCGCGCGCCTCGTCGCGTCGGCCGACCTCCTGGTCGGTGCGCTCGGGTGCCTCCAATCGATCCTCGATGCCCTCGTCGCTGACCCTGCCGCGATCGTGCACGGTGCCGCGGCGCAGCGCGTCGATCGCGCGGTTGTGCACGATCCCGAGCACCCACGTGCGCACGCTTCCGCGCGTGCGGTCATAGCGCGAGCCACCGCGCCACAGCGACAGGAACGCGTCCTGCACGACCTCTTCGGCGATCGCCCGCTTGCCGCACATGCGAAAGGCCAGCGAGAACGCGACGTTCGTGTGGCGCTCGTAGAGCACCGCAAAGGCGCGCGCGTCGCTCTCGGCCACGAGCCGCATCAGATCCTCGTCGGCGAGCCGGCGCAGCGAGGCGGAGAGGGACTCCGCGGAGCGTCTGTATAGGGCCATGTCGGACATTGATACGCGGCGGGCTTGCGCGCCGGATCACGCGCCGGCAAGGCACATTGCATCAACAGGGCCGGACGCGATCCCGAGTGTCCAAACGATCTTGCAGTCATGACCGGGGTGAATAGCGGGCGCAGAGCGCCCGTTTTGAGCGCCGCTCACCTGCCCCGGCGCCGACGCACGGTCCTGCCGAGACCGGGCTCAGCGCCCGCCGAGAAGCCTGCGGGTCTCGCGACGAAAATCCTTCAGCGTGCGCTCGGCCGTCTTGCGCGTGCCGGCGAGGACACCGCCGCGGGAGACGTCCAGTTGCGCGCGCCGCCGCGAGCGCAACAGCACCAGCGCCGTGCCGGCCGCGCCGCCCGCCACCGCGGCGGCCGCGGGACGCGCCCAGTTGCGCGGATCGCGCATGGTGGAGAGCTCCCACGCCTCCAGCTCCTCAGCGGCCAGCTCGGTGATGCTGTACAGCGCATCCTCCAGACGCAAGGCGAGATCCTCCGGCGGATCCACCGGCGAAAGCGCCTCGCGCAGCAGGCTCTCGAAGTTGGGCGCGGCCTCACTCATCGGCGTCGACGTCCTCCCCATCCGCCTCGTTGACGAGCCCCTGCAGCTGTTTGATCGCGCGATGGATCAGCACCTTCGTGGCCCCGTCGGAGCGGCCGAGGGCGCGCGCGATCTCGCGGTTGTCCATCCCCAGCGCGAAGCGCATGATCAGCGCCTCGCGCCGGTCCTCCGGCAGGCGGCCGACCCCGTCGAGCACCTGGCGCGCCTGCTCGCGACCCTCGACCAACTGCTCGGTGGTGTGCGGCGCGATCAGCGTCGTCGTGTCGTCGATCGGCGAAACCGGCTTGCGCGAACGGTCGCGATAGAGGTTCGCGGCGAGGTTGTGCGCGATCCTGATCAGCCAGGGCCGCAGCGGCCGACCGTCGGATTCGCGCTGGGCGCGCTCGAAGTGCCGGTATGCCTGCAAGAACGTCTGCTCGGTCAGATCCTCCGCGTCGTGATGGTTGCCGACCCGGTAGTAGGCATAGCTGTAGACGTCGCGCAGGTGCGACCGGTACATGTCCGAGAACTCCGCATCGAGCTGCGCCTTGGGCTTGGTGGGAGCCTGCTCGGGGTTCACTCATCGCACACTATCCCTCCATGCCTGGCGATCGCTCACGCGGCCCTGACCGATCGGGGAGCGCTCGACTCCGCCGGCGCATGCCCGCGGGTTTGGGTCCGTTGGGTGACGGCCCCTTGCTCATGCGCCCATTCGCTCTGCCCGCCGAGCCACTGCCACTGCAAGCTCACGCACGCCCAGATCCGCCGGGTCACCGCGGCGGCGAGTTTGGGCGAAGGCTCTGCGACCGTGGGGAAGCGCAGGGGCCGCCCGGCCCGCAGGCGGACCTTGCGCGGGCGGATCCGCCACCCGCGGCGGACGTTTTCGGTGCCGATGACCGAGATCGGCGCGACGTGTGCGCCCGTTTCCAGCGCTAGGCGTCCGACTCCCCGATGGGGTTCACCCAGCGGTCCCCGTCGCGTGCGGGTGCCCTCGGGGAAGATCACGACACAGTCACCGCGCGCCAGGATCGCCTTGGCGGTCGCCATCGCGTCGTGGTCGCTCGCCCCACGAGCAACCGGGAAGGCACCGAGCGCGTTCAACAGCCAGGCCTGCCAACGGGGCTCGAACAGCTCGCACTTGGCCATGTAGTAGACGGGGCGGCGCACGAGCGTGCCGATCACGAACGGGTCGAGGAAACTGCGATGGTTGGCCGCGAGCAGCAGCGGGCCGCTGCGCGGCAGGTGCTCGCGCCCGATCCGCTCAAGGCGCAGGTAGACCAGAAAGAACGGGACGAGCACCGCTCGCGCGCTCCAATACAGGATCGGGTTCACACCCTTGTCCAGGGAGCGCTGCCTGAAGGCGCTCAGGTGTGCCGTCTCGGCGGTTAGCGCCACCGCACGACGCGGCTGTATGTGGCTTACCCTCATACATTCCGATACCCCGCACCACTGCGCCCCGTTACATGCAAGCTGCGCGCCGCGAAACACCGATGCCTGCACCGGCGCCTAATTCTCTTCCGGGGCGGGAAGTGACTCCGTGAGCGTGGTCCTCGCCGCGAGGCGCTCGATTCGCTCGGTAATCGCGACAGCGCCGTCGCTGCGCGCGAGCGCCTCGGCCATCGCTCGCGCGCACTGTCTGAGCTCCGGATCCTGGAGTGTGTGGAGGATCATCCGCCGGAGTCTGCGAATCGATGCGCCCTTGCGGAGCTGTGCGCCAGCGCCTGTGAGAACGACGCGCTGAGCGTTGTCGGGCTGGTCGCGGCCGTCTGGGATGCAGAGCAGCGGCACGCCGTCGGCGAGGGCCGCGTTGATCGTCTGCCAGCCGGCGTGTGTGATGACGAGCGCCGCCTGTGGGAACACGCTGCGGTGCGGCACGTAAGGCACGCTGCGGGTGTTCGCGGGGATGCGCAGCGTGTCGGTCTCGAGGGCCGGCCCCGCCGTGAGCAGCGCCCTGACGGGCAGCCCGGCAATGGCGTCGAGCACACGCTGGGCGAGCGGGCGCTGATTCATGTAGCTCGTGCTAAAGCTGATCACGACGAGCGGGTCGTCGTTTGTCTCGGGCCACGGTGAGCGCCAGTCACCTGGGTGGGGCTCGAACGCAGGACCGACGTAGCGCACGTTCGCGGGTAGCACGCCGCGACTGGAAAAGTCGAGCTCGGGTGCGGTCATCATGCAGATCTCCCGCGCGCCGAGCAGCTGCGCGGTCCAGTCGGTCAGGGGCGCGAGCCCCTGCTCGCCGCGCGCCTTGTTGAGGATCGGCAGGCCGGGCTCGCTGCCGGTGCGCTGACCACCTCGGTGGCGTTCCACCAGGCCCATCCCGCGCAGCCTGTTCAACCGTGTGCGCGCCTTGCACGCCTGCTGACCGGGAAACAGCTCGACAGCGATCTGAAGCGTGCTCATCGCTCGGGCGACATGCAATGACCACAGGATCGCCTGATCGCGCCACACAACGTGGTCCCCACGCAGATCGCAGGCGTGCCCTTGAAGAGATCCTCGAGATCGGTCCCAAACAGGTTGATCACGAACGCGCCCACTTCCACCAGGAGAACGAGAGCAGCCCTATACCAACAAAAGGGAAGACATAACCCTGCTGGCCGCAAATACGGCCGCAGCCCGTATTTGCGGGGGTTTCAGGGCCTCTGCCGACACCGAGGTACGAGATCCCAGGGTCCGAGCGAACACCCCTCGAATCGGCCGAGGGTACGACCTATGCGGGTACCCTCGGCCCGAAGGTACAGGAGCTCCGACCGAACCCTCGGATCTTGCCCGCCCGCGTCGCGTCGTGGATTGAGACGCCATACCTAACTGTCGCTCGAACACCGGTCCTTCCCCCCAACGTTTCCGCGCCGAGATTGCGAGATCGCGCTATGGACATCCCGCCGGCATTCCAAGGACACGAAGCTGGCGGCTCCGCAATCATGGCTATGCTTTCGTCGGCATGGGCGTGAGCGGCGGAGGGATTCGGCGAGGGCATAGTTGGCTGGCGGGGCTGACGCTGGTGATGGCTGTGGCGTTGCCGGGCTCTGCCCACGCCAGTGCCGGCTTCACGTTCGTGCCGGATCAGGCGCAGCCATCGCTTACGCCTGGCAGCACCGTCGCAACTGTTGCCGACCTCACGGGAAGCGGCGTCCCCGACCTAGTGCTCACCGATGGCGCGAACGACAGAGTCGGGGTGATGCTCGGGAACGGAGCCGGCGGCTTTGGCGCGCCCACTTGGTATCCCGTCGCGGGGCACCCGGCTTTCATCAGCGTCGCGGACTTCAACAACGACGGACACCCGGACCTACTCGTACCGGTCGAAACCGCTCCTCCGCCGACACCTCTCGAGGGCGCGATCCCGAACAAGGTCCAGATCCTCTTCGGAGACGGCCAGGGCAACCTAACCGTGGGACAGCCCATCTCCCTGCCCGAAATCGGGCCGGTCTACGTCGGGAACTTCACGGGCGCAGGCGGGGCCGAGGATGTCGTTGTCGCGCCGGACGGCTGCTGGGGTGGGAATGACTCGAACAAGTACTACATGCTCCTCGGGGACGGCCACGGAGACCTCGCGCCAGGCCCGGTGTATACGTCTCCCCGAGTCGGAGGTTGCGGCTCCTTCGTCGGCGATTTCACCGGAGACGGGCGAGACGACATCCTCACGCAGCCAATGAGCCCCGGGGAAGAAGAAGCGATCGTCGTGCTCCCGGGCGAATCCAGTGGCAACTTCGGGCCTCCGATCGTCACGCCGACGCCGCAGCTCGCATCTTACTCGGCTTTCGTGGGGCGCGTGGGCGATCTGGACGGAGACGGCAAGCTCGATCTGGTCCTCCGCGCCATCAAGCAATCGGCTGATCAGGTGGTGGTCTTGCACGGCAACGGTGCCGGTGGGTTCACCGAGGCTGGCTCCTATCCATTGGAACAGCCCGGCACGTACAACTTCAATGTGGCGTTGGGCGCGTTTGCGGGCGACGGTCACGTCGACATCGCGGCAATTGGCGCGCAGGCCGCGAGCTCGCAGCTAACTCTCTTTGCGAACAACGGCGCTGGGGTCTTCTCCGACATGTTGACGGCGCCGTTGGCCGCGAGCTTCGGCAGTCTGTTCGTCGCGGACGTCAACGGCGACGGCCGTCCCGACCTCCTTCTCAGCCTGCAGTCCGAACTGCACATCTTCCTCGATGAGCCGACGATCCCGCCCAACGTCCCATCGATCAAGGCGATCGCACCGTCCGTGCTGAAAACCGGCGAGTCGGCGAAGCGATGGCGCGAGGGCAGACGACTCGCGAAGATCAGTCGGAAAGGAAGCACTCCGGTCGGGACCACGTTCTCCCTCTCGCTGAACGAGCCGGCTACGGTGAGCTTCAGCTTCACCAGACGGGTCGCCGGCCGCAAGGTCCGCGGCAAATGCGCGGCGCAGACCAGCAAGAACCGCCATAGAGCCGGCTGTGAGCGCATGGCGACCGCAGGCGTGCTCTCCTTCAGCGCACATACCGGAACCAACAAGGTCGCCTTCGACGGACGCATCTCGCACTCAAAGCGACTCAAGCCGGGCCACTACAAGCTCATCATCCGAGCCACCAACGCTGCGGGAGCCTCAAACGCGAAGCAACTCACCTTCACGATCGTGAAGTAGCGGCCTGGGCGAAGTCGACGCCGCCACGATCGGGCTCCACGGGTGCAACGGAGGGAGTGCCATCCCGGTACTCAAGCACGCCCGCCGCGCCGACGACGCGGCCGGCCAGTGCGAGTGGTTCGCGACCCCGAATCGCGGATCTTCGCGAGCACCACCGCCGCCGTCCCACACTCATCGCGATGCTCGATAAGGCCGGCCTCGGCTAACGCACAGCCGGGCCTTGAGATCACAGATTGCGACCTCAAACCAGCGATGGGGGGTCCGCAGCATGTGGCACTCTGCGCGCATGGCAAACCGAACCGAGACAGACAGCTCGCTCGACCTGATCCCACTCCCTGCAATCCAGCAGCGGATCCTGGTCGTTCGCGAGCGCCATGTGATGCTCGATGAGGATCTGGCAAGGCTCTACGGAGTGGAGACACGCCGTCTGATCGAGCAGGTCAAGCGGAACCTAGACCGGTTCCCGTCCGACTTCATGTTCCAGCTGACGAGACAGGAGGCTGCTGTCTTGAGATCGCAATCTGCGATCTCAAGTGAGGGACACGGTGGACGTCGCTACGCGCCCTACGTTTTTACAGAGCAAGGCGTGGCGATGCTGTCCGGCGTTCTCCGGAGCAAGACGGCGGCCGCCGTCAACATCGCGATCATGCGGGCGTTCGTCGAGCTGCGACGCGCAGCCACCTCGTACGCCGCAATCGAGAGGCGCCTCGAAGACCTCGCGAGAGAGACCGGATCGAAGCTCGGCGAGCACGACCAGCAGCTGGACGAAATCTTCGAGGCACTACGACAGCTGATCACCCCACCCCCGCGACCCAAGCGCCCGATCGGCTTCGGACTACCCGAAGGCGACAAGTAGGCCCGCGGGCGGCGGACAAATCGCGCGCAGAGTCCGCGGCGCCCGAGAGACCAAGCTGAGCAGACTCCCAACCACCCGCGGAGATCTCCGTCTCGCCAAGCCCGCCCAGCGATACCATCCAAGCCCCGCCGACGTAGCTCAATTGGTAGAGCGCCGGTTTTGTAAACCGGGGGTTTCCGGTTCGATCCCGGACGTCGGCTCTGGCGGCAGTCCTTGCCGTGGCGTTGCAGCACTCCGATACACTTCTTGACCGTAGATGGCCGCGTTTGGCCATCAGGCGGACACCGCGAAACCCAAGTCTAGGACTCAAATATGGCGCTCTGTCCGACAATCGAGCGCCCCGGGCTGGAGACTCTTGTAAAGCGGATGTCGCCGGTTCGATCCCGGCCGTCGGCTCTCAGAAGACGCCTGCCCTCGAGACTGCAACGAAATACTCAACCGCGGTCGGCGGCGCGTTTCACGGCCGAGCAGTGGCTCCCGGAGCGCCTCGGGGGCACTCAAACGGAAAGCCTTTGCCGGAGAGCGAGAACGAGGCGCCGTGGCGCGACATGAGGAAGTCGGGCGTGAGCGTCAACCGCCAACCGCGGAAGTGGCGCAGGCGCAGGTGGGGATGGGGATGGCGCTGGCCGAGCTCGTGGCAGCGGTAGAGGACGAGTCGGTGCTTGCCGTCGATCTCCCAGCGAAAGAACGCAAGCGCGACGGTGCAGGCGCGCGCGACCGAGATGTGGCGCAGGCCATGGATTTCGACTCCGGTGACGATCGGGTGCTGGCACTCGATCGTCCACACCGGGCTCGCTGCGCCGGCGGAGGGCGCGACGCAGGCGAGCAGCAGCGCCGCACTCGCGACCGCAAGCCATCCTTGACGGGTCAAGCTGTTTATGGGGGCGGTCATTGAGGTCGTCTCGCGCCGGTGCGCCCCAGCCCAGATTGCGCGCCCGCGCGGGCGGGAGGTGGCGATACTACTCACCGCGTGCCGGCGGGCACGCCGACGCCGGCACGCGGTGAGGGGCCGCGCGTGGGAGGACCCGCCACGGTGTGTGCCCTCGCTCGCGGCCGGCGCGTCGTGCGGGGCTTGAGCGCGAGTCGCTACCGGGCAGGTCACGCAGGGGCGCGCCAAGTGATGTACGTTGGTGCAAGTTCGCACTGATCGAGCGGGCCGGTCGAGTTCGCGTGAGCTGAGGAAGCGGGGATGTGGGATGTATGACTACGTGATCGTGGGCGCGGGATCGGCGGGGTGTGCGCTGGCGAGCAGGCTGAGCGAGGATCCGGACGTGAAGGTGCTGCTGCTGGAGGCGGGACCGCCGGATGTGAGCCAGAACGTGCACGTGCCGCTGGGGTACCTGCGCCTGCCACGGACGGAGCTCGATTGGGACTACAGCTCTGCGCCTGAGCCCGAGTGCGACTTCAGGCGGATACCGCTGCCGCGCGGCAGAGTGCTGGGCGGGAGCTCGTCGATCAATGCGATGGTCTACATCCGTGGCAATCCGCGCGATTACGACGAGTGGGGCGTGAGCGGGTGGTCGTGGCGGGAGATGTTGCCGTATCACTTGAAGGCCGAGGACAACGAGCGCGGAGCGTCCGAGTGGCACGGCGCGGGCGGACCGCTGCCGGTGAGCGAGCAGCGCTCGGGGAATTTGATCTCGCGCGCGTGGGTCGAGGCGGGTGTGCAGGCCGGGTTGGCGCGCAACAAGGACTTCAACGGGGCAGAGCAGGATGGCGTCGGCCTGTATCAGGTGACCCAGCGCGGCGGGCTGCGCGCGAGTGCGGCGGTGGCTTATCTGCACCCGGCGATGGAGCGCGCGAACTTGACGGTGATGCCGTACATGCAGGTCCACAAGATCCTGATCGAGAACGGTCGCGCCGTCGGGGTGGCGGCGGCACAGCTGGGTGAGTCACGGGAGTACAGGGCCGAGCGCGAGGTGCTGGTGTGCGGGGGCGCGTACAACTCGCCGCAGTTGCTGATGCTGTCGGGGATCGGCCCGGCCGAGCACCTTGCGCTGCGCGAGATCGAGGTGCTGCTGGACCGGCCGGCGGTGGGCGAAAATCTGTCGGACCATGCGGCCACGCAGCTGGTGTGGAGAACGCAGGAGCCACAGAGCCTGTTGCTGGCGCTGGAGCCGGCGGCGCTGGAAGAGTACGAAGCGACGCAGACCGGGCCGTTTGCCTCCAACCTGGCCGAGGCGGGAGGGTTTGCGCGGGTGGGCGCCGATGCCCAGGCGCCGGACGTGCAGTTTCACGTCGCGCCGCTGCACGTCGTGGACGAGGGCCTGAGCGATCCGGAAAGCCATGGCGTGTGGGTCTCGCCGTGCCTGCTGACCCCGCACAGCCGGGGTTCAGTGCGACTCGCATCCAACGATCCCACGGCGAAGGTGATCGTGCACAACGCCTTCTACGCCCAGGGAGACGATATGGCGCGGATGATCGCGGCTGTGAGGCTGGCGCTCGATATCTGCGGTCGGCCGGCGCTGAAGCCTTACTGCGTGGAACCTACGAACGCGCCCGTGGACGAGAGCGATGAGGCGCTGCGCGCGCACGTGGCGAGGACCACGTTCGCGGTTTATCACCCGGTGGGCACCTGCCGGATGGGCGCAGACGAGGAGGCGGTCGTGGATGAGCAACTGCGCGTGCGCGGGGTCCAGGGACTACGCGTGGTCGACGCCTCGGTGATGCCGACGGTGCCGCGCGGGAACACGAACGCGCCGACGATCGCGATCGCCGAGCGCGCGGCGGATCTGATTCGCGAAAGGGTCGGCCCGGCAGACGTTCTCGCCTCGACGCCGGCCGTGGCGTAGCGACGGGAGCCGCTCGCTCGTGGACTCGGTGGGGGTTGATTGGTGGGCTCGCGCCTTCCTGGAACGCTATGCGATCGCGGCGCTGGTGAGCGCCTCGGCGATGTTGTTAGGCGCCTCCTCAGCGCGCGCGCTGACGATCTCGCCGCTGGACGGCACGCCGGACGCCTCGCCGCGCACTCAGATCAGCTTCATGGGGATCGACGCCGGCGAGATCCACGACGTCGAGGTCGTGGGCTCGCGCAGCGGGTCCCATGGCGGTCGCTTGAAGCCCTATGCGAGTTCGCCGGGCGCGAGCTTTGTGCCTGCGCTCGGCTTCAGCGAAGGCGAGCGGGTGAGTGTGAGCGCGCTCGTCGGCAGCGCCCGTCACGGGCATCGTGTCGGCAGCGTCTTCACAATCGCCCGCCTTGCGCACTATGCATTCACCCCGATGGGCGCCGCACCGACGGCGCGGCCGGGGACGGTGCAGAGGTTCGCCTCCCAGCCGGCTCTGACTCCGCCGAGCGTGCGCGTGACGAATCGCTCGCCGGGATCCTCCGACGACGACGTGTTCATCGCGGCCAACCATGGTTACGGGCAGTGGGGCCCGATGATCTTCGACCGCGCCGGCTCGCTGGTGTGGTTCAAGCCGGTCGCGAAGGGCGAAACGGCTATGGATCTGCAGGTGCAGAGCTATCAGGGAAAGCCGGTACTGGTGTGGTGGCAGGGTTACATCCCGAGCCTCGGGGTGGGGTTTGGGACGGATGAGATCTACAGCTCGGCGTATAGGCCGGTGGCGTCGGTGAAAGCGGGGAACGGCTACTGGGCGGATCTGCACGACATCCAGATCACATCCGGGGGCTCGGCGTTTATTACCGCTTATTCGCTGGTGCAGGCGGACCTGTCCTCGGTCGGAGGCTCGCACACGGGCTCGCTGCTGGACTCGGTCGTGCAGGAGGTCGATGTGAGGACTGGACTGGTGATGTTCGAATGGCACGCCGACGGTCATGTGGCGCTCGACGATTCCTTCTCGCGGGGCCCGATCTCGCCGGGCGTGCCGTGGGACTATTTCCACATCAACTCGATCTCACTCGGCCCGTCGAACGACGGTGATTTTTTGATCTCTTCACGCAATACGTGGGCGGGCTATGAGATCGACGGGCACACGGGGCGGATCCTGTGGCGCCTGGGCGGGAAGCATCCGAGCTTTCACATGGGTGCGGGCACGGGGATGGCGTGGCAGCACGACATCCGCTGGCAGCCCGATCGTACGATCACGCTGTTCGACGACGGCGCGGCGCCGGACGTGCACGCGCAGTCGCGCGCGATCCGCGAGCGGATCGACTGGGCGCATCGCACGGTCCACCTCGCGGCTCGGCAGGTGCGCGCGCAGGCGCTGTTGACGGGTAGTCAGGGCAACGACCAGGCGTTGCCGCGGGGCGGCTCGTTCGTGGGCTGGGGCGAACGGCCTTATTTCACCGAATTCGATGCGTCGGGTGAGACGGTGTTTGAAGCGAACATTCCTTACCCCGGCGGGTCTTACCGCGCGTATACCTACCCGTGGACGGCGACGCCCGCGAATCCGCCGGCACTGGCCGTGACCTTTACGGGAGCTGAAGCGAGCACGGTGTATGCGAGCTGGAACGGCGCCACCGACGTGCGCGGCTGGCGAGTGCTGGCGGGAGCGGATCCGGCGCACCTGGCGGTGATCGCGAGTGTCCCGCGGGCGTCATTTGAGACTGCGATTCCGGTGCGCAGCTCCGAGCCGGACTTCGCGGTGCAGGCGCTGGGAGCAGCGGGACAGACGCTCGCGACCTCGCACGTGATCGCTCGCTAGCGACGATCGCGGTCGGGCGGCGCGAGGATCAGCCGGCGGTGGCCGTCGCCACGGGAGCGTCCGCGGCCTGGTAGTCGGCGAGCATGCTCAGCTCCTCCTCGCGCTTGGGGAACAGGAAGAACACGATCGCGGCGCCGATCAGCACGGCGATGATGCCGGCGGTGTAAGCCCAGTCGGCGCCGGACAGGAACGAGGTCTTGGCGCCGGCGATGATCTGCGAGGCATAGTGGGGGTAGTGCTGGGCGGTGGCGGTGGCGCTGGAGAATGACTTCTCGAGCTCGTTTTCGACGTTCGTGCTGATCTTGGCCTTGTTCGGGGAGGCGGCGATCGAGGCGGCCACGGCGGAGGCGTAGCCGGCGGTGAGCAGGGCGCCGAGGATCGACTGCATGATCGCGCCACCGAGGTCGCGCTGCAGGTCGGCCGTGCCCGAGGCCATACCGGCGCGACGGACGGGAACGGAGCCCGTGAGCGAGTGCGAGGCGGGCGTGCCGGCAAAGCCGACCCCGAGCCCGACGAGCGCGTAGCCGAGGCCGACGGGCCAGTAGGAGATGTGGTCTTCCCACAGGATCAGCATCGTCAGGAAGCCGAGCAGGCAGAAGACGTAGCCGGTGAGCAGGGTGAAGCGCGAGCCGCGCGCCTCCACCAGTTTGGCCGAGCGCGGCGCGGCGATGACCATGCCCACGGCGCCGGGCAGGATCGCGAGACCGGCGTCGAGGGTGGAGTAGCCGAGGACGTTCTGCAGGAACTGCTGGCCGACGAACATCGCGCCCATGAGCGAGCCGAAGACGATGATCCCGGCGCAGGCGGCGACCCAGAAGATGCGCCGGCCGGCGATGTGCAGGTCATACAGCGGGTTGCGCACGCGCAGCTGGCGCACGGCGAAGGCGATCACGGCCGCGAGCGCGATCAGCACGAGCCCGATCACAAGGCTCGTCTTGTCTGGGACCGGCGCGAAGTTGATCGCGAGGATCAGCGCGGAGACGAACACGACCGAGAGGATGCCGCCGAGGTTGTCGACGGGGCTGTCGGTCTCGTTGACGTGAGCGGGAACGTAGCGCAGGGCCATCACGAGCGCGACGAGCGCCAGCGGCAGAGTTATCAGGAAGACCGAGCCCCATTCGAAATGCTCGAGCAGGGCGCCGGAGATGAGCGGCCCGAGCGAGGAGATCGCGCCACCGAGGCCGGACCACAGCGCGATCGAGCGGGTGCGCGCAGGTCCCGACCACAACGCCGTGATCAGGGCGAGGGTCGTGGGGAAGGCCATACCGGCGGAGAATCCGCCCAGCAGGCGTCCGGCGACGAGCACGCCGATCGAGCCGGCGAAGGCCGCGAGCAGGCAGGCGGGGATCGACAGGGCCATGCCGAGGATCAGCATCAGCTTGCGCCCGTAGCGATCTCCGAGCGCGCCGAGGTAGAGCACCGAGGCGGCCAGACCGAGGGAGTAGGACACGGCGACCAGATCGAGGCCGGTCTGGGAGGCGTCGAAGGCGCGCCCGATCGAGGGCAGCGCGACGTTGGCGACCGCGAGATTGAGGTTGGCGACGGCCGCGACCAGGATCAGCGCCGCGAGGACGAGACCCTGACGCGCCGGCGAACTCGAGGCCTCGGTCTCGGTGGCACTGCCGGCGGGTGAGGCGGTCGAACTCAGCTGAAGGCTCCCGTGTCGAGCGTCATTGACGCGAGAGCAGTTCCCGCTTGGCCGTGGCAAACTCCTCGTCGGTCAAGGCGCCGCTCGCGTGCAGCGAGGCCAGGCGCTCCAGCCCTCCGACGGCATCCGGGGCGCCGGCGCCGTGCCGCGCGCCATCCCCACCGCGCCCGGCGATGCCCGAGCGCAGGCTGGCCCCTCCCCGGGCGAGCGAGCCGCGCACGTCGGCCATGCCCTTGCGGATCGCGTCCATTCCGCCCGCGGGCGCGGCGTCGGGAAATTCGCCCGCGGTCTGGCGGCGCAGCATCTGCGCGCCGAACATCGAGAGCACGGTGATCAGCAGGATGCCGAGCAGTTTCTGGGTCGCGTTGATCGGACCCCAGGCGAAGAGGATCAGGAGCGCGACGGCGACGGCGCCGAAGGTGATGTCGGGGCGGTCGCGCAGGTACGGGGCCATGGCGCGACGCGTGGATGTCGCCCAGCGCGAGCGCCCGCCGAGCAGGCCGGCGAGCACGACGATTACGCCGACGAAGATCAGCGCGTCGGCGACGTCGACGAGCACGCTCGTGGAGATCGACCACGCAGCGCTGGCGGCCGGCCGTATGGCTTCGGTGGTGGCGAGCGTGTCCACGACCTGGTTGCCGATCAGCGTGCGGGCGACGAGCGCGACCAGTCCCGCGCCGACGCAGACGAGCCCGACGTTCAACAGGGTGCGGCTGCGCCGGCCCCGCGCCAGGCCGATCGCTCCGGCGAAGAGGAGCAGCACGAGCAGCGGCAAGAGGATCGCGAGCCCTCTGAGCACGCGCACGCCTGCCTGGGCGGTTTCCAGAGATTTGGAGCTGACGATTTTGATTTCGGCGACGTTGGCCGGGATTTTTTCGGCGGTCGACGCGGGCGCGCCCAGACGGGTGGCGAGGTCTGAGACGATCGGCCTGAGATCGAGGATCACCGCGCCGCCGCCGGGCGTGCGGATCGCCTTGCCCTTGTTCTCGATCAGGTTGACGAACTGCTGGTGGGTGACCTCGTTGGCGGTCTTCCACAGCTCCTGCACGCGCGGGCGCTGCAGAGCGATGACGATGCCTTTTTCGACGAGGCTGCGCAGCCCACCGGCGGCCGGGCCGGCGAGCGGCTTCAGTTCGGAGGGCAGGCCCGAGCGGATTTCGCCGGCGACGTTGACGTTGGCGTAGAGCTGGTCGGTGAGATAGGAGGAGAGCTGTTCCTGGATCGCGTGGTTCTCCAACAGGGCGGTGTTGGTTTCGGTCCAGTAGGAGGTGTCGAGCAGCTGGCGGTTGGCCCAGACGGCGAATATGCCGATCACGCTGAGCACGGCCGCAAGTCCGAGCATGCTCCTGACCAGCCATCTGTGGGAGCTGAGCGGCGCCGACATCGACGGGCCCTCGGGAGAAGAGCCGCCGGGCGGCGTCGAGGACGTTGCCCTCGCGGCGGCGGCGGCGGCGGGCATCGGGATCGTCGGGGGCTCGGTCGAGGGACGCGCCGCGGAGTCGGAGGGACCCTGGGAGGTCTCGTCACTCATCGCTATGCCGTTTTACTCGGAGGGCTCGGTCGGCGGCATCAGGGCGCCGATCAGCCAGAAGATGGGTATGAAGATTCCGATCAGGAACATGATCCAGTGGCCCTTTTTGATCGCGGTCAGGCCGAGGACGATCAGCAGGACGATATAGAGGATCCCGAAGCCGATGTAGCCGCCGGAGGAGACCGCGAGTGGGATCGTCATGGCGCCATCGTCGTAGTCAACATTCGATTGTCCCCTCTGGCTCACCTGTAGCCCGTCGTGTCCGGCCGAGGAGTCGCGAGCATAGCTGGCGGTCTGCCCGCGCGAAGCGCGGCGGCGGGGACGCCGCTCTGAGCGCCCCTCTCCAACACGGTATGCAGAAGCAGTTTCCTCCTCTACGCTTCGATCGGCCGGCCTCCGTACGCGGCCAGTCCGTAGATGATCAGGATGTCGATCGCAAAAACCGCGAGCGACCAGAACGGGTAGGCGGGCATCGACAGAAGCGCCCCGATCGCGCTGAGACCCGCGACGAGGATGCCGAACCAGCGGCCGAACCCACCGCCGGCCCAGATCGAGAAGGCGGCGATGATCTCGAGCGCCCCGAGAATGATCGTCACCCACCCCCAGGTGTTCAGCCCGCTGAGGATGTACTGGGTTTCGTGGACGAAGAACTTCGAGTTGTCGACCGCGGCGATCCCGTAGATCACGTTCAAGACACCGACGATCAACAGCATGATCCCTGCGAACATCACCCAGCCGGCGCCGGCTTGTTCTCCCCCACCGGGCCTGTCGTACGTAGCTCGTTGCCATGCCTCGCTCCTTTCAGCGTTGTGTGCTCGATTTAGTTCTGGCTCGGACGGTGTTGCCCTTCCTGTGACAACTGATCACCGCGAACCCGAGCCGTTACCAGATCGGCCGTTCAGCGAGCCTACGCGCCGCCGCGGGACGCGCCATCAGGGCTCAGTACCCTCAGGAATTGCGGCTTTCTACTATACGGTACTCGCCGCTCGGAGCGGCGGGGCGAAACCGCGCGGCGCGGGACGCTTCACGGAGAGCGGGGCCTGCGGCGCGCTGTTCGCGGTCACCGTGTTAGCTTGGCGCCGTGGCGGACACGGGGGATCGCCGGCGGGGGCGGCGGGAATCGTCCTGGTGACCCTGGCCGCGGGCCAGTTCCTGATGGTCCTCGACAGCTCCGTCATGAACGTGTCGATCGCGACGGTCGCCAACGACGTGGGCACGACCGTGACGGGGATCCAGACGGCGATCACGCTGTACACGCTGGTGATGGCCTCGCTGATGATCACCGGCGGCAAGCTCGGTCAGATCCTCGGCCGCAAGCGGGCGTTTGCGATCGGCTGCGCGATCTACGGCTGCGGCTCGTTCATCACCGCGATCTCCCCGAGCCTCGGCGTGCTGATGTTCGGGTGGTCGTTCCTGGAGGGCGCCGGGGCGGCGCTGATCCTGCCCGCGATCGTCGCGCTCGTCGCGTCCAACTTCGAGCGCTCCAGCGCCCGCGCGCATACGGCCTCATCGCCTCGGCCGGCGCGATCGCGGTGGCCGCCGGTCCCCTGATCGGTGGGCTGTTCACCACTTATCTGTCCTGGCGCTGGGTGTTCGCGGGCGAGGTGCTGATCGTGCTCGTGATTCTCGCTCTGACGCGCCGCATGGAGGACACGCCGGCCGAGACGGGGGTGCGACTGGACCTGGTCGGGACGGGGCTGTCGGCGCTCGGGCTCGGGCTGATCGTGTTCGGGATTTCTGCGCGCGGGCGCGTGGGGATTCGTGCAACCGAAGCCCGGAGCTCCGGAATGGGTCGGCCTGTCTCCGACGCTCTGGCTGATGCTTGGGTGGCGGGCTGGTCGTGTGGCTGTTCCTGCAGTGGGAGAACCA